>NZ_CP040863.1:0-2607636 GCF_010587025.1 Rodentibacter caecimuris
CAATATCTCTCCCAGCAGCATAGTCCTCTTGCCGGCACATCGCTGGATGAATTAAGAGCTTATTTCGATTCACTTCCGGTAGTGGAAAACTAAAAAAACAAACGGCTGATATTCAGCCGTTTTTCTTACTAGAGCTTATTCTAATGTCGCCAAAATAATTTGTCCCGGATCGATATGCAACCAAATTTGTTGATCAATTTTCCATTGGTTTGGTTGGGTGATTGTTGCACAAAATTCCATTCCATTATCATCAAAAACTAAAATAGCTTCCTCTTCATTGATTGATTTTATGCTAACGGGAAATTGATTTGCCTGATTTTCCAAAGGTTGTTTTGTCATTTTCACCCAAGGTGCTTTACACATCAGCATCACTTCTTTTTCTGTCATTAATTTCAAACGTGAGGCACTTTTTGTGGTAATTGAGACTTGTACGGGCATTGGTAATCCCTCTATGTTTACATCAACAATACAGCGGGTATCCATCATTCGTTGGCGTGCAACCTTGCCAAAGAGTTGATTACGTGCACTACTTTGTAAGGAAAAACGTGCTGTGGCAGTAAGCAGACTATCAAGCGGTACGGATTCATCTTGCAAAATTTTGAAGGCATGCTCTTGGGTTTTCTCTAGTAGATCGTAAAGTTGCAGTAAACGTTCTGCATAGCTTGTTAAACTTGTACCGCCGCCATTTTTTCCTCCCGTATTGCGTTTCAGTAAAGGGGAGGGGCTGAGCTTATTCATTGCTTCAAGATGGTCCCACGCACTTTTGTAACTGACTTTCGCATTTTTTGCCGCTTGATTAATTGAACCGCATTGTTGAATTTCTTTGAGTAAGCGAACCCGCTTGGGATCAATAAAGAGCATTTGTTGCAGTTTTATTGTGAGTAAAATTTCAGTATTTTTCATAGGGATTCCTTCATAACAATAGAGCGTTATATATTTTATGATAAAACCACATTTTTACGTATCGCTATTCTTTATTTCGATATATAATAAAGTAAATAACGTTATTTGACATAGGAGAAATGATGAAAAAATCAACTCAAATTTCAATCGCACTTTTTATTTTCGGTTTTGGCCTTTCTTTGGCTGCTTCGGCGAAAGTTACCGTGTTTGCCGCAGCCTCAATGACGGATGCGTTACAGCAGGTCGCAGCAGATTATGCGAAACAAAACCCTAAAAATGAAGTGGTATTTTCTTTTGCTTCCTCTTCAACCTTAGCAAAACAAGTGGAAGAAGGCGCTCCGGCAGATATTTTTATTTCAGCCAGTAATAAATGGATGAAATATCTTTCTGAGAAGGATTTAACGGTGAAAGAGTCGGAAAAAGTATTGGCGGGAAATAAATTGGTCTTGATTGCTCCGACAAAAAGTGCGATCGAAAAGATTGATATTGCTAAAGGCGAGTGGATTGAAGCATTAAAAGATAGTTATTTATCAGTGGGGGATCCGGCACATGTTCCTGCAGGGCAATATGCGGAAGAAGCTTTAATCAAATTAAATCTGTGGGATAAAGTGAAAGCTCGCTTGGCTCGGGCTAAAGATGTGCGTGGTGCGTTAGCGTTAGTTGAAAGAGCTGAAACGCCTTATGGTATTGTGTATAGCACAGATGCGAAAGTGAGCCAAAAGGTGAAAACTGTAGGGATATTTCCATTAGAGAGTTATAAACCGGTGGTTTATCCTATGGCGATTTTGAAAGGCCATGATCATTCGGATTCCCGTGATTTCTTAACATATCTCAATTCTGAAGCAGCGAAAAATGTGCTGGAAAGCTACGGTTTTTCCGTGAAATAAATCAAACTAAAGAAAGGGTAAGTTTTTTCCCCTTTTGTTAAAATGTTAAGCAAGATATTAATGTTATAAGGATAGGCAGTTTGCTCACTCAATTTCTTTCCCTATTTAACCTTAGTCCGTTAGAAACGGATGCAATTCGCTTGAGCTTAAGTGTGGCATTTAGTGCCATGTGTTGGAGCTTACCCCTTGCGATCTTTGTAGCATGGTTGTTGGCGCGTAAAAATTTTTATGGTAAGTCCTTAGTGAGTGGCATTATTCATTTACCTTTAGTGTTACCGCCGGTTGTCATTGGGTATGTATTGTTGGTAGCAATGGGGCGAAATGGATTTATCGGACAGTATCTATATCAATGGTTTGGGTTATCTTTTGGGTTTAGTTGGAAAGGGGCGGTACTTGCTTCGGCGGTGGTGGCTTTTCCTTTAGTCGTTCGGGCGATTCGTCTTTCCCTTGAAAGTATTGATGTTCGGTTTGAACAGGCGGCGCAAACTTTGGGAGCTTCTCCATGGCGTGTATTTTTTTCGATCACTTTTCCCCTTTCACTACCGGGAGTATTAGCCGGATTAATATTAGGTTTCGCCCGTTCATTAGGGGAGTTTGGTGCGACCATTACTTTTGTCTCTAATATTGCAGGTGAGACCCAAACCATTCCTCTTGCCATGTACTCTTTTATTCAAACGCCAGGAGCAGAGGCGCAAGCAGCCCGTTTATGTGTATTCGCCATTATCCTTTCATTAATTTCATTGCTTGCTTCGGAGTGGTTAAGCAAATATATGCAGAAAAAATTAGGGCGGGGAAATGTTGCAAATTAATGTAAAAAAACAGTTGGGGCAACTTGCCTTACAAGTGAATTTATCAATTCCTGAACAAGGGGTAACTGCCGTTTTCGGTTTATCCGGTTCAGGTAAAACCTCTTTAATTAATCTTGTGGCCGGATTAATTCAACCTGATGAAGGATTTATCCGGTTAAATGACCGCACTTTAGTGGATATTGAAACTCAAGTAAATATAGCGGTTCACCAAAGAAAAATTGGCTATGTATTTCAAGATGCCCGTTTGTTTCCTCACTATAACGTGAAAGGCAATTTATGTTATGGGATGAAAAATATACAGAAAGAGGATTTTGATTACATTGTTGAGTTGCTTGGTATCAGACATTTATTAAAACGCTATCCGCTCACGCTTTCCGGTGGTGAAAAGCAGCGTGTTGCTATTGGTCGGGCTTTGCTGACAGATCCGGAAATATTGTTGATGGATGAACCGCTTTCAGCCTTAGATATGCCGCGTAAGCGGGAATTAATGCAGTATTTGGAGCGACTTTCTCAAGAAATTAATATTCCTATTTTGTATGTTACGCATAGTTTAGATGAATTATTACGACTTGCGGATCTCGTGGTATTAATGGAAAACGGAAAAGTAAAAACCTATGATTCTGTGGAACGAATTTGGAACAGTTCTATTTTTGCACCATGGAAAGAGGAAAATGAGCAGAGTAGTGTTTTAGCTTTACCTGTGCATTTACACAATCCGCCTTATAAAATGACCGCACTTTCACTTGGCGAACAATCACTTTGGATTAATCAAGTCAATACGGAGGTGGGGGAGCTTGTACGGATTTGTATTTATAGTTCTGATGTTTCAATCGCCTTACAGAAATCGCAACAAACCAGTATTCGCAATATTTTACAGGGGCAAATTGCACAAATTGATATACAGGATTCACGCGTCGATATTGCACTATTAGTCGAAGGGCATAAGATTTGGGCAAGTATCAGTAAATGGGCACAAAATGAATTACGCTTTACGGTTGGTATGAATGTTTATGTACAAATTAAAGCGGTATCCGTTGTTTAAAATGATATTCCATAAGATTATAAGCTATAACAAAAAACGATTAGATCTTTTATGAGAAAGTCTATCTAATATCGCAATTCAAATTTATAGGGGAATATTAATATGTTATTTCTTACTTTAATCATTTTTGTACTGATTCTTGTATTGTTAGGCTATCTTTATAAAAAGACACAAAAATTAGGACAAACCGTTTTTGTCGGCTTAGCGCTTGGTTTAGCATCAGGGGCATTGCTGCAAAATATTGGTGCTGAGGAGACGATTAAAACCGCATTGGATTGGATTAATCTTGTGGGTGGAGGCTATGTCCGTTTATTACAAATGATCGTGATGCCATTAGTCTTTGTGTCAATTTTATCGGCTATCACCCGTTTAAATGAGGCGCGCGCTTTAGGTAAGATCAGCTTTAGTGTACTTTCCGTATTACTCGTTACTACGGCGATCGCCGCATTTATCGGTATTATTATGGTACAACTATTCGGTTTAACAGCAGAAGGCTTAGTCGCCGGTGAACGTGAGCTTGCCGCTCAAACCAAAGTATTAGGTCGTGCGGATCAAATTAATGCCTTAAGTGTGCCGGCAATGCTACTTTCTTTCATTCCAAAAAATCCTTTTGCTGAATTAACGGGCGCAAATCCAACCTCAATTATTAGTGTGGTGATCTTCTCTGCATTTTTAGGCGTCGCGGCGTTGAGTTTACGTAAAGAAAATCAGGAGTTGGGTGATCGCATTGCTCAGGGAGTGGAAACCTTAAATAAATTAGTCTCACGCCTAGTTCGTTTTGTGATCCGTTTAACGCCTTATGGTGTATTTGCTTTGATGATTAAAGTGGGAGCGACATCAAAATGGGCGGATATTCTGAATTTGGGAAGTTTTATTGTCGCTTCTTATATTGCGATCTTCTTGATGTTTGTTATTCACGGCTTGTTACTTTTCTTATCCGGTATTAGCCCGATTCAGTATTATAAAAAAGTCATGCCGGCATTGAGTTTTGCCTTTAGTTCCCGTTCCAGTGCTGCGACTATCCCGCTTAATATCGAAACCCAAACGGATAAGTTGGGCAATAACCCTGCTGTTGCGAATTTCTCAGCCACTTTTGGGGCGACAATCGGACAAAATGGCTGTGCAGGAATTTATCCTGCGATGTTGGCTGTTATGGTTGCGCCAACGGTAGGCATTGATCCTTTTACGGTAAGCTATATTGCGACACTTGTTTTAGTAGTGGCGATTTCTTCTTTTGGTATTGCCGGTGTGGGCGGTGGAGCAACTTTTGCAGCGATTGTTGTGCTTTCAACCTTAGGTTTACCGCTTGAGTTAGTCGGTTTATTAATTTCAATCGAACCGCTCATTGATATGGGACGTACAGCATTAAATGTTAACGGTGCAATGACAGCGGGAACATTAAGTAGTAAATGGTTGAAATTGAAAGAATAATATGTTGAATAGAAACATCATATTTATGATGACTTAACAAAAAGCCCGCAAAGTGCGGGCTTTTTTGCTTAAATTTTTACTTATCCGATTTCCCTAAATTATCAAAGAATTTCTTCACGCCGTCTAAAAAGCCGGAGGATTTCGGGCTATGTTTGCTTAACCCTTTGCCTTGCAAACTTTCTTCAAGTTCTTTCAGTAATTCTTTTTGTTTACTGTTTAAATTCACCGGTGTTTCGACCACAATACGACAGATTAAATCGCCTGCATAACCGTTACGATTAGACATTACCCCCTTGCCGCGCATTCGGAATAATTTTCCGGTTTGGGTTTCGGCAGGAATCTTGAGTTTTACTCGACCATCTAAGGTTGGGACTTCAATTTCACCGCCGAGTGCGGCAGTCGCAAAGCTAATCGGGACTTCACAATAAAGATTGTTTCCGTCGCGTTCAAAAATATGATGTTCTTTCACATGAATTACGACATAAAGATCACCCGCCGGAGCACCGCTTTCGCCGGCAGCGCCTTTACCTGGCAAACGAAGCTGGTTACCTGTATCCACGCCTGCCGGAATTTTAACGGAAAGACTTTCTTTTTTATGAATGCGACCGTCCCCATGGCAAACGTGGCAAGGTTTTTCAATTTTCTTGCCGGAACCGTGACAAGTCGGACAAATACTTTCAGATACAAAGAAACCTTGTTGCCGGCGAACACGCCCCGCGCCGTGACAGGTTGGACAGGTTTCAACTTTTGAGCCTTTTTCCGCCCCTGTACCATCACAGTTATCGCAATGAGCAAGCGTGTTGATTTGAATGTCTTTGGTGGTGCCTTTTACTGCTTCTTCTAAGCTGATTTCAAGATCATAGCGTAAATCTTCACCACGCACTACACGCTGACGGGTACGGGCACCGCCACCAAAAATATCTCCAAAAATATCGCCGAACATATCACCGAAATCTGCACCGCCAAATCCGCCACCGAATCCACCGCCGCCGCCAAAACCACCTTGTTCAAAGGCAGCGTGTCCGTACTGATCGTAAGCCGCACGCTTTTCTTTATCGCCTAAAACTTCATAAGCTTCTTGGATTTCTTTGAATTTTTCTTCTTTCGCTTTATCACCCTTAGTTCTATCAGGATGATATTGCATTGCGAGTTTTTTATATGCACGCTTAATTTCTTTTTCGTCAGCACCTTTTTGAATGCCGAGGAGTTCATAATAGTCTTGTTTTGCCATTAGGTTTGTTCCGTTTTATCTTTCTCCGAATGGTTTCTACCATTATTCCCCCCCTTTTTACTAACTAATAGGGAGCTAGAGAGATTTAAAGTGCGGTCAAAATTTGAAATATTTTTCCGTGAAAAACAGTTAAAAATTTAACCGCACTTTGCTATCAGGTATATACACGAAAAGGGCGTTTTACAACGCCCTTGTTAGTATTAACAAATAAATTATTTGTTATCTTTCACTTCTTCAAACTCGGCATCAACAACGTCATCGTTTGGGGTGCTGTTGCTTTGAGTTTGCTCGCCTTGAGGCTGTGCAGTTTGTGCGAGTTTTTGCGCTGCTTCGACAAGAACTTGAATTTTCGCTTCAATTACCACTTTATCTTCGCCTTTTGCAGCCGTTTCTAAGTCACTTAATGCACTTTCGATCACACCGCGATCTGTTGCAGGGAGTTTATCCCCCGCTTCATCTAATTGTTTGCGTGTGCTGTGAATTAAATGATCGGCTTGGTTACGGGCTTGAACCAATTCTTCAAATTTACGGTCTGATTCTGCATTTGCTTCAGCATCACGAACCATTTGTTGAATCTCTTCATCACTTAAACCGGAAGACGCTTTAATCGTGATTTGTTGTTCTTTGCCGGTACCTTTATCTTTTGCAGATACATGGATAATACCGTCTGCGTCGATATCGAAGGTCACTTCAATTTGTGGCATACCACGAGGTGCAGGATTAATACCTTCTAGGTTAAATTGACCTAAAGATTTATTCGCTGATGCTTGTTTACGTTCGCCTTGTAACACATGGATAGTTACCGCACTTTGGTTATCTTCCGCCGTTGAGAACACTTGTGATTTCTTCGTTGGAATCGTGGTATTTTTCTCAATTAAGGTCGTCATCACACCACCCATGGTTTCGATACCGAGTGATAATGGGGTAACGTCTAACAATAAGACATCGGTAACATCACCGGCTAATACACCGCCTTGCACTGCCGCACCGACCGCAACGGCTTCATCCGGGTTGACGTCTTTACGTGGTGCTTTGCCGAAGAATTTTTCCACTTCTTGTTGAACAAGCGGCATACGGGTTTGACCACCCACTAAAATCACATCATCAATTTCAGATGGAGATTTGCCCGCATCTTTTAATGCAATACGAACAGGCTCAAGCGATTTAGCCACTAAATCTTCAACAAGTGATTCTAATTTCGCACGGGTTAATTTAATGTTTAAGTGTTTAGGGCCTGTTGCATCCGCTGTGATGTAAGGAAGATTTACATCTGTTTGTTGAGCAGAAGAAAGCTCAATTTTCGCTTTTTCAGCAGATTCTTTTAAGCGTTGCATTGCAAGCGGGTCATTACGTAAATCAACGCCTTGCTCTTTTTTGAATTCATCCACTAAATAGTTAATAATACGGTTGTCGAAGTCTTCACCGCCTAAGTGGGTATCACCGTTGGTTGCCAATACTTCGAAAGTTTTCTCGCCGCCGACTTCATCAATTTCAATAATTGACAAGTCAAATGTACCGCCACCTAAGTCATAAACAGCGATAGTTTTGTTACCCGTACCTTTGTCCAAACCGTAAGCTAATGCCGCAGCTGTCGGTTCGTTGATGATACGTTTTACATCTAATCCTGCAATACGACCAGCGTCTTTGGTTGCTTGACGTTGTGCATCGTTAAAGTATGCCGGAACGGTAATAACCGCTTCAGTAACGGATTCGCCTAAGAAATCTTCCGCCGCTTTTTTCATTTTTTTCAATACTTCGGCAGAAATTTGCGGAGGCGCTAATTTTTCACCTTTGACTTCAACCCAAGCATCGCCGTTATCTGCTTTAGTGATGGCAAACGGCATAATATCAATATCGCGTTTTACTTCTTCATCTTCAAAACGACGACCAATTAAACGTTTGATTGCAAACAATGTGTTTTTTGGATTGGTTACCGCTTGACGTTTTGCCGGTTGACCGACTAATGTTTCATTATCATTTGTATAAGCAATAATTGACGGAGTCGTACGATCACCTTCAGCATTTTCAATGACACGAGGTTTGTCGCCATCCATTACAGCCACACAAGAGTTGGTTGTTCCTAAGTCAATACCAATAATTTTTCCCATTTTGTTCTCCTAATTAAATTTTTAATTCAGTGTAATTCATTACGAGTTGTAAGATGTGGATACTTCTTCGTATTTCAAGAGAAAATTTAAAAATTTTTTATTTTTCTTACTTCAAAATACGGTCGTTTCCGTCCTTGCCTTGTAAGATAAGAACGAAGCATAAAACTTCAAGGGGTGATTTGTAAATTTTTGATAAAAAGATGGAGAAGAAGAAAAAGTGCGGTAGAATTTGCACAATTTTTATATTTTATTATCAAAAGGATGCTTATGAAAAAATCAAAAATTGCTATTGGCGTAATTGCTGTACTAGGAGCTGCTTGGGTTGGTGGTACTTGGTTTACCGGTCAAACCGCTGAATCGGAATATAAACGCCAAATTGAATTGAACAATCAAAAATTCCGTGCATTGGGAGGATCGGATTCTTTCAATGTTGAATTTAAAAATAAACAATTTGAGCGTGGTTTTTTCAGTTCTCAAGTTGAAGATGAAATTGTCATTTCGTTAGCGAAAGAAGAAAAACAATGGATAATTCCTTTTTCATCGACACTTTATCATGGACCGTTGCCTCTTAATCAGCTGATAAAATTTAATTTTATGCCGGCAATGTTTGCTGTGGAAGGGACGGTTGGTAAAAACGAAATGACACAGCTATTGTTTGATATCACCAAATCAGACAAACCGATTCAGTATCAAGCCGCAACAAGCTATGCCTTAGCTACAAAAGGCATATTAAAAGTATTAGGTGGTGAGTTTATTGATCCTAAGTCAGCCAAAAATAAATTGGCTTGGTCCGATGTGGATATTGACTTTGATGTCAATAAAGATCTTTCCGGTCAGTATGATGCTTCAGTTTCTAATATAACATTTGATTTGGCGGGTAACGCCGAGGCAGAAAATCATACTGATGAAAACAATTTTGAATCTGAGAAATTTCACTGGAAAGGTATCAAATTTAGCACGACTTTTGCCCCAACGAAATGGTCATATCTTTACACCGGAAAAGGGACGTCTTCTATTGACAGTATAGAGATGACAAGTCTGGATAAAAATGGAACAACGATGTCTGTTGTGGAAAAAGGTGTAAAAAGTACATCTGAGGTGAATTTAGAAGGCGATTTTTTAAGCCTGAAAGCTACAAACAATATAGATGCCCTAATAATTGATAATAAAGATTTGGGTAAGATAGCCTACAATATTGAATTAAATCATTTTGAAGCCAATGCGATTAATGCTTTGTTTGAATCTCTTATTAGTGTATTAAAAGAAGGGAATACAGGGGGAGTAAATCAAATTATTGAAGTATGGGCTAAGCAATATGGTATGGCTATTTTCAATAACCAACCACAAATTAAATTGAACCCGATCTCAATTTCCGATAATCAAGGAAAAGTGGCGTTAGATATGAATATTGCTTTAGCTAAAGACCCTAAGCTTGATGTTATGCACGGTCATTTATATAAACAATTTACGGATTTTGTTGTCGATATTCAGGTGGATAAAGCAACGGCTGAAAACCTTATGACGAAATTCTTCCCGGAAGAAGATAAAGCAAGTATTAAGGCTAAAATTGAGGAAATGGCAGCAGAAGTCGTGAGCAAAGGCATTGCCGTAAATAATGAAAAATCCGTGACGATGAAACTGGTGCTTGAAAATGGGGAGTTGAAATTAAATGGTCAATCTGTGCCGGAAGAACAAGTCGTTAGCGTGATTTTTATGCTGTTAATGGGGGCAGCGATGCAGCATTAAGGTCGATTAAATTCACATTGACGATAGCAAAAGGAGATAAAGATAATTTATCTCCTTTTTGTGCTTTAAAGTGCGGTTAACTTTTACTGAGTTTTATCCTAAACGTTCTTTTAAATAATTTTCGTAGTCTGGGATTTCAATTTCTATATTTTGCTCAAAAAGCGGAGATGTGAGTAAAAAATCTGCTGTGGTTTGATTAATGGCGACCGGAATGTTCCACACGGTTGCAATGCGCATTAAGGCTTTCACATCAGGATCATGGGGGGCTGCATTCATTGGATCCCAAAAGAAAATAATAAGATCAATTTTCTTTTCTGCAATAAGTCCGCCTAATTGCTGATCGCCACCCATCGGCCCGCTTAATAAAGGTTGAATTGTTAAGCCCGTTTCTCGTGCCAATAAATGTCCCGTTGTGCCGGTCGCGTAAAGCCGATGGGAACTTAGTGCAATGTTGTGCTTTTCTACCCACCGAATAAGGTTTTGTTTGCAATTATCATGTGCTACAAGGGCGATGTGTTTGTGTTGATTGAGCGTTCTGGTTGTTGATTTCATAAAGAAAGTCCTTGTATTAAAAATTGTAGGAACTCTAGTGTAAAGATTATACAGAAGCAATGATTTTACTCATAGTTTAATGAGTTAATTAAAATGCTCTGAAAAAGTACCGCACTTTAGGTAAATGGGATAAAACAGAAAACGAGAAAAAGTAAGTTCAATGAAAATTTACTATCTTTATTTCAAAAAATCTTCTAAAATTTATGAAATTTGTTAAATGCTTGTAAAAGCCGAAACAAGCATTTCTTATATTCGTGTTTGGCTTTTAGCTGAACTAATTTTCACTTAATTAACAGATAAGGAAAACCTATGTCTGAGATTTTAAAAAATGACGTAGATCCAATCGAAACCCAAGATTGGCTACAATCATTAGATTCTTTGATTCGTGAAGAAGGTGTTGAGCGCGCGCAATATATTATTGAACAAGTAATAGGTCAGGCGCGTACTAACGGTGTTTCATTACCAACAGGCGTGACCACAGATTATGTGAATACTATCCCTGTATCCGAGCAGCCGGCTTACCCGGGTAACCATGAAATTGAACGTCGCATTCGTTCTGCAGTGCGTTGGAATGCGATTGCAATGGTTTTACGTAGTCAGAAAAAAGATCTCGACTTGGGCGGTCACATTTCAACTTTCCAATCTGCCGCAACCATGTATGAAGTGTGCTACAACCATTTCTTTAAGGCGGCAACAGAGAAAAATGGCGGAGACCTTATTTTCTTCCAAGGCCATGCGGCACCGGGTATGTATGCACGTGCTTTCTTAGAAGGTCGTTTAACGGAAGAGCAATTGGATAATTTCCGCCAAGAAGCATTTGCTGATGGTTTATCCTCATATCCTCACCCGAAATTAATGCCTGAATTCTGGCAATTCTCTACCGTTTCAATGGGATTAGGTCCTGTTAATGCAATCTACCAAGCTCGTTTCTTAAAATATTTAGATAACCGTGGTTTAAAAGATACAAAAGATCAAAAAGTGTATGCCTTCTTAGGTGATGGAGAGATGGATGAAATTGAGTCTAAAGGTGCGCTAACATTTGCCGCGCGTGAAGGCTTAAATAATTTAATTTTCACAATCAGCTGTAACCTTCAACGCTTAGACGGCCCTGTAAATGGTAACGGTAAAATTGTTCAAGAGTTGGAAGGTTTATTCACCGGTGCAGGATGGGAAGTCATTAAAGTGCTATGGGGTAGTGACTGGGATAAATTGTTGGAGAAAGATACTTCCGGTAAATTAACCCAACTCATGATGGAAGTGGTAGATGGTGACTATTTAACATTTAAATCGAAAGATGGTGCTTACGTACGTGAACATTTCTTCGGTCGTTATCCGGAAACTGCGGCATTAGTTGCTGACATGACAGACGATGAAATTTGGGCGTTACGCCGTGGTGCACATGATGCGGAAAAACTTTATGCAGCTTATGCAAAAGCACAAAATGCAACAAAACCGGTTGTTATTTTAGCGCAACAGGTTAAAGGCTATAAAATTCCTGAAGCTGAAAGTAAAAATACAGCCCACCAATCTAAAAAAATGTCTTATGAAAGCCTTAAAGGTTTCCGTGACTACTTCCAGTTACCATTAACCGATGAACAAGTTGAGAATTTAGAATACATTAAATTCCCTGAAGGTTCCGAAGAATACAACTATTTACACGGTCACCGTAAAGCATTAAACGGATATGTGCCTGCACGTAAACCTAAGTTTGATGTGGAATATAAAGTTCCGGCATTAGATGACTTCAAAGCGTTATTAGATGCGCAACCTCGTGGTATCTCAACCACTATGGCATTTACCCGTGTATTAAACACCTTATTAAAAGACAAAAATATCGGTAAAACGATTGTGCCACTCATCGCAGATGAAGCGCGTACTTT
This sequence comes from Rodentibacter caecimuris, assembly GCF_010587025.1. Lineage (NCBI taxonomy): Bacteria > Pseudomonadati > Pseudomonadota > Gammaproteobacteria > Pasteurellales > Pasteurellaceae > Rodentibacter > Rodentibacter caecimuris. The sequence continues at coordinate 12,590 of NZ_CP040863.1, forward strand.
CGGTATGGAAGGTTTATTCCGTCAAGTGGGTATTTACAATCCACATGGTCAAAACTATGTTCCTTCAGACCGTGATTTAGTTGCTTACTATCGTGAAGCAACCGATGGTCAAGTTTTACAAGAGGGGATCAATGAATTAGGTGCGACGGCATCTTGGTTAGCCGCAGCAAACTCATATTCGGTAAATAACCAACCAATGATTCCGTTTTTCATTTATTACTCCATGTTCGGTTTCCAACGTGTAGGCGATATGATGTGGCTGGCTGGCGACCAACTTGCACGTGGTTTCATGATTGGTGGTACATCAGGCCGTACAACACTAAACGGTGAAGGGTTACAACACGAAGACGGTCACAGCCATATTCAAGCTGGTGTGATTCCGAACTGTGTAACTTATGATCCGTCATTTGCCTTTGAAGTTGCTGTAATCATTCAAGACGGTATTCAACGTATGTACGGTGAAAAACAAGAAGATGTGTTTTACTACATCACTACATTGAATGAAGTGACAGAACAACCGGCAATGCCTGAAGGTGCTGAAGAAGGTATCCGTAAAGGTTTATATAAATTTGAAACGGTGAAAGGTAAAGGCAAAGGTCATGTTCAATTGTTAGGTTCCGGTGCGATTATGCGTCATGTTCGTGAAGCGGCTCAAATCCTGGCAAATGATTATGGTGTGACTTCAGATGTATTCTCCGCACCGTCATTTAATGAATTGGCTCGTGAAGGTAACGATGCGGCTCGTTGGAATTTATTACACCCAACAGCAGAGCAACGCGTACCTTATGTTGCACAGGTATTGGCAGACTTACCGACAGTGGCATCCACAGACTATGTTAAAGGTTATGCGGATCAAATTCGTGCATTTGTACCGACTAAACATTATCACGTATTAGGTACTGACGGTTTCGGTCGCTCAGACAGCCGTGCGAACTTACGTGAGCACTTTGAAGTCGATGCGCGCTATGTTGTTGTTGCCGCGCTTTCTCAATTGGCAAAAGAAGGTACTGTAACAAATCAAGTTGTTGCGGATGCTATTGAGAAATTCGGTTTGAATGTGGATCGTATCAACCCGCTTTATGCGTAATCGATAGGAACTGCGGTCAAAAATCTTTGCGAATTTGACCGCACTTTATAAGGAACAAAAAATGTCAAAACAAATTCAAATTCCTGATATTGGTAGCGATGAAGTTACTGTAACGGAAGTAATGGTTAAAGTCGGTGATACCATTACAGTAGATCAAAGTATTATTAATGTGGAAGGCGATAAGGCTTCAATGGAAGTACCTGCACCGGAAGCTGGCGTGGTAAAAGAAGTTTTAGTGAAGGTGGGCGATAAAGTCACTACAGGCACGCCAATGTTGCTATTGGATTCTGCGGAAGTAGCTGAATCGGCTCTGGCATCAGCACCTGTACAGGATGTTAAACCGGCTGTTGCACCAGCGGTAGCAAGCGTAGTCGAAGTCAATGTGCCTGATATTGGTTCTGATGAAGTAAATGTTACTGAAATTATGGTGAAAGTAGGCGATTCAGTTGAAGTGGATCAATCTATCATCAATGTAGAAGGTGATAAAGCTTCTATGGAAGTGCCGGCACCAATCGCAGGTGTGGTAAAAGAAATTTTAATCAATGTGGGTGATAAAGTTTCTACCGGAAAATTAATTATGAAATTTGAAGTGGCAGGTGCAGCACCAGCTGTTTCTGCCCCGGTTCAAGAAACGACACCAGCTGCCGCAGCGGCAACATCGGCAATTAAAGATGTGAACGTGCCGGATATCGGTGGCGATGAAGTGAATGTCACTGAAATTATGGTTGCGGTGGGCGATACCATTTCCGAAGAGCAATCTTTAATTACGGTTGAAGGCGATAAAGCCTCAATGGAAGTTCCTGCACCGTTTGCTGGTGTAGTAAAAGAAATTTTAGTGAAATCAGGTGATAAAGTTTCTACCGGTTCATTAATTATGCGCTTTGAAGTGGCGGGGGCTGCACCGGTTCAAGCTCAAGCAGTAGCACCTGCGCCACAAGCTGCGCCAACATCAGCCGCTCAACCGGCTCCGGCAGCCCAAAGTGGCAATGTATCAGGTTTAAGCCAAGAACAAGTTGTAGCAAGTACAGGTTATGCGCACGCTACTCCGGTAATCCGTCGTTTAGCTCGTGAATTTGGCGTGAACTTAGATAAAGTAAAAGGTTCAGGTCGTAAAGGGCGTATTGTTAAAGAAGATATTCAAGCTTATGTGAAGACTGCGGTTAAAGCTTATGAAAGTGGAACGACCGCCTCTGCTGCGGCTGGTACGGGTGTGGCAAATGGCACAGGCTTAGGCTTATTACCATGGCCGAAAGTGGACTTCAGCAAATTTGGTGAAGTAGAAGAAGTGGAGTTAAGCCGTATCAATAAGATTTCTGGTGCAAACTTACACCGTAACTGGGTGATGATTCCACACGTAACTCACTTTGATAAAGCGGATATCACCGATTTAGAAGCGTTCCGTAAAGAACAAAACGTATTAGCTGAAAAACAAAAACTAGGTGTAAAAATCACGCCGGTTGTGTTCATCATGAAAGCTGTGGCGAAAGCATTAGAAGCGTATCCGCGTTTCAATAGCTCTATCACGGAAGATGCACAACGCTTGATCTTGAAAAAATACATTAACATCGGTGTGGCGGTTGATACGCCAAACGGCTTAGTCGTACCTGTGTTCAAAAATGTAAACAAAAAAGGGATTATTGAGCTTTCCCGTGAATTAATGGAAGTGTCGAAAAAAGCACGTGAAGGTAGACTTTCTGCCTCCGATATGCAAGGCGGCTGTTTTACCATTTCCAGCTTAGGCGGTATCGGTACAACGCATTTTGCTCCGATTGTAAATGCGCCGGAAGTCGCTATTTTAGGTGTTTCTAAATCTTCTATGGAACCGGTATGGAATGGTAAAGAATTTACTCCTCGTTTAATTCTCCCAATGTCATTATCTTTCGATCACCGTGTGATTGATGGGGCTGACGGAGCACGTTTCATTAGCTACATTGGTTCTGTATTAGCGGATTTACGTCGCTTAATTATGTAATAAATAACGCCTCTCGTACGATTGAGGGGCGTTTTTTTAAATGTTCCTGATTGCTCGAAAGAGCGGTCAATAATTTCAACGTTTTTACGAGGTAAAAATGAGTAAAGAAATTAAAACCCAAGTCGTTGTACTTGGTGCCGGGCCGGCAGGCTACTCTGCTGCATTCCGTTGTGCAGATCTTGGCTTAGAAACAGTGCTTGTTGAACGTTATTCTACGCTTGGTGGTGTGTGTTTGAATGTAGGTTGTATTCCATCTAAAGCCTTATTACACGTTGCCAAAGTTATTGAAGAAGCAAAACATGCTGGAAAAAATGGTGTTTATTTTAGTGAGCCTAAAATTGATTTAGACCAAGTTCGTGCGGGTAAAGATGCGGTTGTTGCAAAATTAACCGGCGGTTTAGCGGGTATGGCGAAACAACGTAAAGTAACTGTAGTAGAGGGTTTAGCCGCTTTTACCGACCCGAATACCTTAGTTGCCCGTGATCGTGACGGTAACCCGACGACGGTAAAATTTGATAATGCGATTATTGCGGCAGGTTCACGTCCAATTGAGTTACCTTTCATTCCACACGAAGATCCGCGTATTTGGAATTCAACCGATGCACTTAAATTAAAAGAAGTACCGAAAAAATTACTCATCATGGGTGGCGGTATTATCGGTTTAGAGATGGGAACGGTTTATCACGCATTGGGTTCAGAGATTGAAGTAGTTGAAATGTTTGACCAAGTTATTCCTGCTGCGGATAAAGATGTTGTCGCTATTTATACCAAACAAATCGAGAAAAAATTTAAGCTAATGCTTGAAACCAAAGTCACCGCTGTTGAAGCTAAAGATGACGGTATTTATGTCTCAATGGAAGGTAAAGCTTGCAATGATACTAAACGTTATGATGCAGTTCTCGTGGCGATCGGTCGTGTGCCTAACGGCAAATTAATTGATGCGGGTAAAGCCGGTGTTGAAGTTGATGAGCGTGGTTTCATTCGAGTGGATAAACAAATGCGTACTAATGTACCGCATATTTTTGCGATCGGTGATATCGTAGGACAACCAATGTTAGCCCATAAAGGGGTTCACGAAGGTCATGTTGCCGCTGAAGTGATTGCGGGACAAAAACATTACTTTGATCCGAAAGTCATTCCATCAATTGCTTATACTGAACCGGAAGTTGCTTGGGTTGGTAAAACCGAAAAAGAATGTAAACAGGAAGGTTTAAATTACGAAGTCGCGAAATTCCCATGGGCAGCATCGGGTCGTGCGATTGCATCCGAATGTTCGGAAGGGATGACAAAACTTATCTTTGATAAAGATACACATCGCATTCTTGGCGGTGCGATCGTTGGTTCAAACGGTGGTGAATTGTTAGGTGAAATTGGTCTTGCTATTGAAATGGGATGTGATGCGGAAGATATCGCATTAACTATCCATGCTCACCCAACATTACACGAATCGGTTGGATTGGCTGCTGAAGTTTTTGAAGGGTCGATTACCGATCTTCCTAATGCAAAAGCAAAGAAAAAATAGTTAGTTTTTCATGATTAAAAGGCAATCTCTATGGATTGCCTTTATTTTTAGAAGCCATAGCATAAATTAGTGTAAAAATTCAATTTTAACTGTCTATTTTCCTTTATATCTGATAGTATCCCGAAAATCTTATTTTTATATCTTTTAATTATTTTCAATTTTTTTAGTATGTTAAAGCGATTTTTAATGCTTACCGGGATTGTTACCCTCGCCACCGCCTGTTCAAGCGGAAGCAATAATGCCTATCATAATAAAATTTCAGAGAGCGATGATGCACAACTCACCGGATTAATTAGTAAATTAGAAAAGGGTGATCGTAGTATTCGTCACACATTAAGAACAAACCGTCCTCATTCCGGTTTAATTGGTGATAAAGCGCTTGCCGGTGTTTATACAGAGTGGGCGGGAACACGCTATAGAATGGGCGGTACGAGTAAGCGTGGTATTGATTGTTCGGCATTTATGCAGACCACCTTTCTGAATGCTTACGGTATTAAACTCCCCCGTTCTACTGCGGAACTGCGTCATTTAGGGCATAAAATTAATAAACATGAATTACAAAAAGGCGATCTTGTTTTCTTCCGTGGTAATAACCATGTGGGGGTTTATATCGGCAATAATCAATTTATGCATGCCAGTTCGAGCCAAGGTGTTACCATTAGCTCTTTAGATGAAAACTATTGGACAAGAACTTATACCCAATCACGTCGCATTATGTAAAGTAAAGTGCGGTCGTTTTTAACCTATTTTTTAAGGCTAAATGAGATGGTAATTTCATTTAGCCTTTTCTTTTATGACGATTTTTATACCTCTTTCGGTCAGGAAATTTCCATTTTTTCCAGCGTTTTATGATAGAATTTGAACTCAAAAATATTGATATTATCTCACTTTATCATTGAGTCCTTTTATGAATAAACAACTTGAACTGATTAAATCTTCTATAAAATCTATTCCTAACTACCCAAAAGAGGGAATTATCTTTCGCGATATTACCTCATTGCTAGAAGTTCCGGAGGCCTTTAAAGCGAGTATTGATCTGATCGTTGAACAATACCGCAATAAAAATATTACTAAAGTACTAGGTACGGAATCTCGCGGTTTTATTTTTGGTGCACCGGTTGCGATTGCGTTGGCTTTACCTTTTGAATTAGTGCGTAAACCTAAAAAGTTACCCCGTGAAACAATTTCTCAATCTTATCAATTGGAATATGGACAAGACACCTTAGAAATACATGCTGATGCAATTTCTCCGGATGATAATGTATTAATTATTGATGATTTACTTGCAACAGGCGGAACCGTAGAAGCAACGGTTAAACTTGTCGAGCGTTTAGGCGGAAAGGTTAATCATGCGGCATTTGTGATTAATTTGCCTGAACTGGGCGGTGAGAAACGTTTAAATGATTTAGGCGTGGATTGCTATACTTTAGTTAATTTTGAAGGTCATTAACAATACAAACCAATGAGTTATCAAGTTTTAGCCCGAAAATGGCGTCCCCAAACCTTTGATGAGGTAGTCGGACAAGGGCATATTATTACCGCACTTTCTAATGGATTAAAAGAGCAGCGACTTCATCATGCCTACCTGTTTTCGGGTACGCGCGGCGTGGGAAAGACTTCTATTGCCCGCCTTTTCGCTAAAGGCTTAAATTGCATTAAAAACGGTATTACGGATCATCCGTGTGGCGAATGTGAAAATTGCAAAGCCATTGAGCAAGGCTCATTTATTGATCTTATTGAGATTGATGCGGCTTCACGGACAAAAGTGGAAGATACGCGCGAGTTACTGGATAACGTGCAATACAAACCGGTGGTTGGGCGTTTTAAAGTGTATTTAATTGATGAAGTGCATATGCTATCGCGTCATTCTTTTAATGCCCTGCTTAAAACCTTGGAAGAGCCGCCTGAGTATGTAAAATTTTTGCTTGCTACCACGGATCCGCAAAAACTGCCGGTAACAATTTTATCCCGTTGTATGCAATTTCATCTGAAAGCGCTGGATGAACAGCAAATTTCACAACATCTTGCATATATTCTCACCCAAGAAAATATTCCTTTTGAGCCATTGGCTTTAGATAAATTGGCGAAAGCGGCTCAGGGTGGAATTCGCGATAGTTTAAGCTTAACGGATCAAGCTATTGCAATGGGGGATCGCCATGTTACGGTAAACGTGGTGAATGCAATGTTAGGCTTACTTGATGATACTCAAGCCATTGATATTATTTATGCCCTGCATCAGGGAAACGGTGAACGTTTGATGAGAGTGCTTCAAACTGTTTCTGAAAAAGCCGGTGATTGGGATCAATTATTGGCGGAAGTGGCGGAAAAACTTCACCAAATTGCGTTAATGCAGCTATTGCCACAAAATACGGCGAGTGAAAACGAACACCTCACATTTCTTGCAAAATATATCTCACCGGAAGATGTTCAATTTTTCTATCAAGTGATTGTTTCCGGTAGAAAAGAACTGAGTGCTGCACCGAATTATCGTGTAGGCGTGGAAATGACATTATTGAGGGCATTGGCATTTCACCCAAAGTTTCTTACGGCAACACCTAAGGCGAATTTATCTGCCGAGGCGGCACTTTCTGTTGGAAAAGGTGCGGCTGAGAATTCGGGCAATTATATTGATATGCCGGTGTTGTCGCAAAATATTAAATCCAACTATAAGAAAACGAAATCCGTTCAACCTACTTCCTCGAAGCATAAAGAAACAAATTTTGTCGGACTGGCGGCATTAGAAGCCTTAAAACAACTTGATCAAATTGAAACGAGTGAACGACAAGCCCGTCAAAAAGAAATGGATGAGGCGGTGAATAAGGCAATACATCAGGTACAAACACTTGATGAACAAAAAATACAGCGAAAAATGACCGCACTTCCCGTGCGTGAAATGACACCTCCCAAAAAAGTAGTGCAGTCAGGTTCAAAAAACGTGTCGGAGATACCCAAAAATGTTCAAACTATGATGAACATAGTGGAAGATCATTCTGACTTGGAACAGGAAGAGCGGGAAATTATTGAGGCGGAAAATTATCGGTGGGAGTGGAGTAATCCCGAATTGGCAAAAGAGACGCTAACCATTGCACCTTCCGATATTAAACAAGCCATACTGAAAGATATTACTCCGGAGTTGAATTCCCGTATTATTGAAATGACACAAACCCAAGATGAATGGGCTAATATTGTGGAAAGTTCGGGAGTGAGCGGTTTTTCGAAAGAATTGGCATTAAACTGCTTTTTATTGGATAAAACCGAAGAAAAAATCTATCTGGGGCTTCATTCAACAAAAGCGCATTTACGCCAAGAACGTAGTATTCATTTATTGGCAGAAGCACTGAGCCAATTTTATGAAAAATTGATAACCATTGATATTCAATTGGATGATCGGGATAGTGCAACGCCAATGGTTTATCGTAAAAAAATTTATCAAGATTTACGGGAACAAGCCCGTGATGAACTTCAACAGGATAAAAAACTCCTTCTCCTACAAAAAGAATTTGATGCGAAATTAGATATTGAGAGTATTCGTCCTGTTTAGGTTTCATTTTAAAAGTAGCTGTAAAATAGTAAGAAAACAAACCGCACTTTATGGATTTAGGGAATACAAAAGTGAGGTTTTTTGTGGGGAAATTTATTAAATTGGTTTTTTTGATTAATTTAATAGATTTTAATAGTTGAAACCTTTCTATATAATGCGAAGGAAATTTACTTCAACTTAATAAAGAGGAGCATCTCATGACGTCAAAATGTCCATTTTCTCATTCAACACCTTTAACAATGGGAAACGGCGCACCTGTTGCCGATAACCAAAACAGCTTAACAGCCGGCCCTCGAGGACCATTACTTGCGCAAGATTTATGGCTTAATGAAAAATTAGCGGATTTCGTCCGTGAAGTTATTCCTGAGCGCCGTATGCACGCAAAAGGTTCTGGCGCCTTTGGTACATTCACCGTAACCCATGACATCACCAAATATACCCGTGCTAAAATCTTCAGCGAAGTGGGTAAAAAAACTGAAATGTTCGCACGTTTCACCACTGTGGCAGGTGAACGCGGTGCGGCAGATGCGGAACGTGATATTCGCGGTTTTGCATTAAAATTCTATACGGAAGAAGGTAACTGGGATATGGTGGGTAACAATACACCGGTATTCTTCTTACGTGATCCGCGTAAATTCCCTGATCTAAACAAAGCGGTAAAACGTGATCCTCGCACTAATATGCGTTCAGCGACCAATAACTGGGATTTCTGGACATTGTTACCTGAAGCGTTACACCAAGTAACTATTGTGATGAGTGATCGTGGTATTCCGGCAAGCTATCGTCATATGCACGGTTACGGCTCGCACACTTATAGCTTCTGGAACGAAGCGGGCGAACGTTTTTGGGTGAAATTCCATTTCCATACTCAACAAGGTATCAAAAACTTTACAAATGAAGAAGCGGCAGAGTTAATCGCAAATGATCGTGAAACCCATCAACGTGATTTATATGAAGCGATTGAACGTGGCGATTTCCCGAAATGGAAAATGTTTATCCAAGTTATGCCTGAAGCAGACGCGGAAAAAGTACCTTACCATCCGTTTGATTTAACCAAAGTATGGCCGAAAAAAGATTATCCGTTAATTGAAGTCGGTGAATTCGAACTTAATCGTAATCCTGAAAACTTCTTTGCCGATGTGGAACAATCCGCATTTGCACCGAGCAACTTAGTACCGGGAATCGGTGCAAGTCCGGATAGAATGTTACAAGCCCGTTTGTTCAACTATGCGGATGCACAACGTTATCGTTTAGGCGTGAACTACCGTCAAATTCCGGTTAACCGCCCTCGTTGCCCTGTTCACAGCAACCAACGTGATGGTCAAGGTCGTGTCGATGGTAATTATGGCGGCTTACCGCACTATGAGCCAAACAGCTTTAATCAATGGCAACAACAACCGGATTTCGCAGAGCCGCCACTTCGCATTAATGGTGACGCAGCATTCTGGGATTATCGCCAAGATGATAACGATTATTTCAGCCAACCGCGTGCATTGTTTAACTTAATGAAAGCAGAACAAAAACAAGCTTTATTTAACAATACGGCTGCTGCTATGGGCGATGCGCCTGATTTTATTAAATATCGTCATATCCGTAACTGCCACTGGTGTGATCCGGCATACGGTGAAGGTGTTGCGAAAGCATTAGGTTTAACGGTAGAAGATGCGTTGAAAGCTCGTGATACCGATCCTGCGTTAGGTCAAGGCGGTTTATTATAATAGCTTTGTAACCTTTTTAAGAAAAACAGTTGATGTCAAAACGGCATCAACTGTTTTTTTATTAACGTGCGGTTAGAAAATAAAATTTTTTCTGACCGCACTTTGGTTTTATTTATTGTGCGGATAACATTGGGTAGGCTTTAATAAAATCCGGCAATCGATAGGCTTTGCTAAAAATTAAGGTGTAATTATTACGATCATTGTTTACCGCAACCGTCTCGGGGATTGGCTCGTCCAAACCGAACCGCCAAGGTTGATTGCCTATACGTGTAATCAAATATTCATTGCTGATCTCAATAGGGCCTTCATAGGATTTCCCATCTATTGTGATTATTTTATATTCAATAGGCAGATTGACCGATCCGTAAACTGTTTTCCAAAAGAAATAAGGCGACGCGGTCGGGTTTAAAATAGAGCGATTTGTTCCTGCTTTTTGTGTTAGTTCAACCACTTTGCCGTCAGATAATGCTAAATGATGTTGCCCCGGTTCTAAGATGAGCTTTTGCGTTTGATGAGCAGCAAGAGTGATTTCTTTTTCATCTAGTTTAAACGTCACGCTATGATCGGTCGGATTATCTGCATAAACGATATTTTTATCGTACCATGCCGTTAAATCCTCCGCTTCAAATGGGAAATATTTTGCGATAATCGAAACCACAAAATTTCGTTTACCGTCATCGGCATTGTCAGCTGTTGCTGATGTTTGCACAAAAGCTACGCCGACCAAAGCGACGATAATACTGAGTAACATAATCAGTTTTTTCATAGAATTCTCCTAAAAATAACCGCACTTTATTGCTGATAAGTGCGGTTGAAATAAAGATTATTTTCTTGTGGTGTAATTTCCTTCACAGACCCATTTATAGGTAGTAAGTGCTTCTAATCCCATTGGACCGCGTGCATGGAGTTTCTGGGTGCTGACGGCGACTTCCGCCCCTAAGCCAAATTGTCCGCCATCCGTAAAGCGGGTACTCGCATTCACATAAACCGCAGCGGCATCCACTTGGCTTACAAATTTCTGCGCCACGGTTTGAGAGGCGGTTAAAATACTTTCGGAATGTTGCGTGCCGTATTCACGAATATGGGCAATTGCTGCCTGAATATCCTTTACTATCACCACATTTAAATCAAGAGAGCCCCATTCTTCACGTAATTGTTGCTCGGTGATTTCATCTACCGTTGCTCCGGTTTGTTTTAATATTTCAAGTGCGGTTGATTTTGCGTGATATTTTACGTTTTTCGCTGTAAGTTGAGCCACAAGTTTAGGTAAAAATTCAGCGGCGATAGAATCTTGCACGAGTAGGGTTTCTAGGGTGTTACAAGTGCTTGGACGTTGGGTTTTCGCATTGTCGATAACGAGAACAGCCTGATTTTGATCCGCACTTTCTTCCACAAAAGTATGACAAACGCCCACGCCGCCGATAATCACCGGAATGGTGGCGTGTTGTTTACAAAGCTCGTGTAAGTTTGCCCCACCACGCGGAATAATCATATCCACATAGCGATCAAGTTTTAATAATTGCATGACGAGATCACGATTAGGATCGGTAATCGCTTGCACGGCAAATTTAGGTAACCCAGCTTGCTCAAGGGCGTTTTGCACCACCTTCACTAAAATATTATTGGAAAATTGGGTTTCTTTTCCCCCTCGTAAAATGACGGCATTGCCCGTTTTTAAACAAAGGCTTGCCACATCAATAGTAACATTTGGACGTGCCTCATAAATAGTACCGATTACCCCAATCGGCGTGCGGATACGTTCGATTTTTAAACCGCTATCCAATGTTCCCCCATCAATAATTTTACCCACAGGATCGGCAAGCGAAATCACATGACGTACGTCATTGGCAATGCCTTGTAAGCGTTCCGGAGTGAGTTGAAGACGATCAATCAACGCTTCAGACAGTCCGTTTTGCTTTGCCAGTTCAATATCCTTTGCATTCTCGGTTAAAATACGATCTGCTTGCTGTTCTAATTGTTCGGCAATAATATTTAAGGCATTGTTTTTTTCTGCGGTACTTAATTGTGCTAACACAAAAGCCGCTTCTTTGGCTTGTTTTCCCATCTGTTCTAACATAGTATGTCCCTTTAAAAATACAACAATAATGGTGCGTAGCTTATCCGAAAAACGAAGAAGATTAAATGCTTAATAAATAGGATTTGGAGAAAAACTGTATGTTTTTAACCGGAAAAAATGTGAGATTCGCCAAAAGTGCGGTCGTTTTTTAAATGATTTTTAAAGGAAAACAAATGAAAAAACAAATTTTGATTTTTGTATTAGGTTTACTGATGCTCAGCCGTTTTGCGTTTGCGCATAACTTACAACTTGAACAAGCATTACCGGCAGTAAAAGTCGCGGAATATGGCGAGATCCTACTTGTAGGAAAAGAGACCAAATTCCAAACTTGGGCGTCTTCCTCATTAGCGGGGAAAGTTCGGGTGATTCATCATCTGGCAGGAAGAACGGCGGCGAAAGAAAAAAATCAATCAATGATTGATGCCATCAAAGCAGCGCGTTTTTCTTCATCCTACTATCAAACTACGACAATTATCAATGCTGATGATGCTATTGTCGGCACGGGAATGTTTGTGAAAAGTAGTGCGGAAAAGGGTAAAATAGAAAACCCGCACAGCCAAGTGGTACTGGATGATAAAAGTACGGTAAAAAACGCGTGGCATTTAAATGCCAAAGACAGCGCGATTATTGTGTTGGATAAAAAGGGTAAAGTAAAATTTGTGAAAGAAGGCAAGTTGTCTAACGCAGATATTCAGACAGTGATTGCGTTAATAACAGAATTGATGAAGTAATATTTATGCGGAAGTTTAAAACTTCCGCTTTTTTACTTTCTTGAATTATTCGCAAATGACTTCATTAATTGGCTTAGCTCGTCACAATTTTGTTTAAAATTACGACAATGAGAGCAAATCGCCAAATGAAGACGTAATCCCCCCCTCTCTTGCAGAGTTAGCGAACGTTCATGGGAATCTGAAATGATTCTTGTAGCTTGACGGCAACGCATAAAGGCTCCTTATAATTTTCGAGAAAGACAATGTTGCAGTTGTAAGCGTGCACGATAAAGTATAGTGTGTAAATTAGACTTACTTAATCGGGCTTCTTGGCAAATTTCATCTGATGATAATTCTAAAACTTCACGCATCATAAAAACTCGAGCTTGTTGCGCAGGTAGATAAGTTAAGCAGGCTTCAAAAATTAGCCAAAATTCTTCGGCATAAATCTTTTCTTCATACTCTTTTAAATTACTCGGCGCATAGGTTAAATTCCAATGATCGACTTCATCAAAAAATGCATTTGGTGAATCTTCATCTTCTATTTCACTTTCCAAAACAATGCGTCCTTTTTGACGCAAATAATCAATAATTTTATTCTTTAAAATGGCAAACATCCAGGTTTTAAATGCTGCCTTACGTTTAAAATGATCGATATTTTTAAACGCACTTAAAAAGGATTCTTGCACAAGATCTTCTGCAAGTTCATGGCTGTGTAATTGTAATTCGGCAAACTTCAACATTTGTTGCCGAATAGTATTTAATTCCTGTTCGGAAATGTGCTTAGGCATTGTTATTCCTTTCAAAAAATCAGGTAAGAAATGAAAAGTTTCTTCGTTTCGTACCAGTGAATGAGCCCCCACAGAATAATTAAAAAAATAGAGATATTCAACCCATTATCTATCTAATCTTTGGCAGTAATCGGTATTTTCTATTAATATTTAATAAATTTGTTACAGATTGAGCGATAATTCGCCATCCTAATCTCTTTTACGACAAATAAAAATACCTGTGTCGGTTGTATGATCTCGAAAACAGGTATTTGTCACATTATGGGAAAGACGTAATTTTAAAAATTTTAACCGCACTTATCCTATATTATTGTTCGGCAAATTGACGAATTTTCTCTGTATTTAGATGGCCGGGTACGGTTTTTTTGATATTTAAATCACCGTCTAAAAATACATTAAAAGGATAACCGCGTGCACGGGCTCGGTCAATGATTTTCCCTTTTTCATCAAGTAACACCGTAATATTTTTGTATTCTAACCCTTTGTACCATTCAACGAAATCTGCCGTTGCTTTCTCTCCTTTATGAGAGGGGGAAACAAGAGTAATGATTTCAAAATTTTGATGTTGTTCGGCACTTAAATCGTCAATTTCCGCCAAGCCGGCTAAGCAGATAGGGCACCATGACGCCCACATTTTCACATACACCGGTTTTCCTTTGTATTGGTCAAGCGTAACAGGTTGATTGTTTAAATCCTTGAGTGGTACGTCTGCCAAGTTGGTTTTTGCGAAAGCCTGAAAGCTAAATATCATTAATAAGATTGAGAGTAATTTTTTCATTTATTTTTTCCTTTTTGTTCAGCCATACAAGCAGTATGGTTTTATTTAATTCAAGCCATATTCCACTGTGTGGCTTGGTTCATAAAGTCGCATAGCGAGACCGCTAGGCTAAGTTATTGGTGATTAATAAAAATCCCATCACAATAATTAAAATTCCACCGCCAATTTTGAATTTGTCTAAGTGCTTATTTAAGCTTTTAGTCCGTTTAAGCAAACTATCGGAGAAGAGTGAAAACAGCATAAAAGGAGTTGCCAAGCCAAGCACATAAACAAACATCATAGAGGCACCGTAAATTGCCGAACCTTCATCACCGGAAAGCGCAAGAACCGAGGCGAGGATTGGGCCAATGCAGGGCGTCCAGCCAAGACTAAAGGTTAAGCCCAGTACGAATGCCTCAAGTGCGGTCGATTTTCCCGATGTTTTGATCGCCACTAATTTAGTACGTTCAAGTAAGTCGATTTTGGCGATCCCAAGTTGGTGGATACCAAGAATAATCACGATGACACCAGCAATCACACGAGTGGTATGACTGAATAAAATATTCCCTAAAAAACCAAAGCTAAAGCCAAGGCTCACAAAGGTAAGTGAAAGCCCTAAAATAAATAAAAAGGTATTAAGGACTTTTTTCCCGCCTTTGCTTAGAATACCAAAATAAACGGGAATGATCGGAAAAATGCAGGGGGAAAGAAAAGAAGCAATCCCAGCTAAAAATACTGTACCGATAAGAAGTTGTTGGTCTAACATAGTTTAATTTCCTGATATTTTAAAGGTGAGTGAACAGCGTTCACATATCCTATTAACATTATTTTTTAATCGTTTTCACTAAATACCCGTATCCGGCTTTTTCCATTTCAGCCAAGGGAATAAATTTGATCGAGGCACTGTTAATGCAATAACGCAAACCGCCTTTATCTTTTGGGCCGTCATCAAAAACGTGTCCCAAATGCGCATTACCACTGCGACTCAATACTTCGGTGCGTTGCATATTAAAGCTGTTGTCGGTTTGATAATGCACCACCTCTTTGGCTATTGGGTGGGTGAAACTCGGCCAACCACAGTCTGATTCAAATTTGTCATTGGATGAAAACATCGGTTCACCGGTGGTGATATCAACATAAATACCCGGTTGGAAATTATCCCAATATTCATTGCTGAAAGAACGCTCAGTATTCTTATTTTGTGTCACCGAATATTGCAATGGTGTTAATTTTGCTTTGAGTGTTTCATCGCTTGGTTTTGGGTAATCTTTTTCATTAATCATCGGTTCGTCTGCCTGTGTAATGTCGATATGACAATAGCCATTCGGATTTTTTTTCAAATAATCTTGGTGATATTCTTCCGCTTCCGTATAGTTTTTCAGCGGTTCTACTTCAATTTGAATTTTATTTTTATACTTCGTTTGAAGTGTGGAAATTGCTTGGTCGATCACTGTTTTATCTGTGGCATCTTGATAGTAAACCCCGGTGCGATATTGACGACCTCTGTCATTGCCTTGTTTGTTCACACTGGTTGGATCGATCACTTTGAAATAGTATTGCAACAATTTATCGAGTGAAATTTGGTTTGCATCGTAAGTGACTTTTACCGCTTCGGCGTGATCGGTAACAGCTAAAAGCGCATAGCTGGTTTTATCGGTATTGCCATTGGCATAACCCGAAACCGCCTCTTTCACGCCATAAATGCGTTCCATATATGCCTCTACACCCCAAAAACAACCACCGGCTAAATAAATTTCACGTATATTTTGTTGAGGTTTAATCATGGCTTTTTGCTCCATATTTTGCGTTGATATGGTTTTTTCGACAGCCAAAATAGATTGGCTTGTGGCACAAAGTGCGGTTAAAAATAGAAAGATTTTTGACAATTTCACTGTCGATTCTCCTTTTTAATATCCAAGTAATATTGTTTTAGACTGGAAAAGCGTTCGTTTCTTACAAATTTTTTCAATCGGTAGCTTGAAGAGCGGAGCGGAGTGGAGTAAAAAATAGCTTATTTTTTATTCGCAAACTCTTAGGTGAGGCAGGGAATTTTAGATAACTCCCTGTTTTTTATTTCTCGGTTAATACAAATAGCCTAGCCATAATATTTGGCTGGCTACTTCGATTATTTTGTTTTCTTCGGTAACTTATCTTGTTCTTCCGGTGATAATTCTTGATAGTTAAATACCGGTAGTCCCCATGCAAAACGAATCGCTAAAACCCGTAGTGTAAAGCTCGTGATTAGGGTGATTAATACTGCAACGGTGTGTTCTATTTGGAGTGTACTGAGTGAGTAGTAGGTAAGAGTAGCGAAAAGGGAAACACTGGCATAAAGTTCTTTTTGGAATACCAGGGGAATACGGTTACAGAGTAAATCCCGTAATACACCGCCAAATGCACCAGTGATGCAACCTGCGATACAGACAATCGTGACGCCATGCCCCATATCTATGGCAATTTGGGCACCGATGATAGAAAATACGACTAATCCCATGGCATCCAATACTAAGAAAATGGTGCGGAAGTAACGCATAAAGTGGTTAATAAACGGGGCAACATAAACCGTAATGACTGCCGCACTTGCCACAATTAAAAAATACTCAGGATGTTTGACCCAGCCTAAAGGATAGTGACCTAATAGCACATCGCGTACGGAACCACCTCCGATAGCGGTTACAGAGGCAATAATAATCACCCCGAAAATATCCATTTTTTCTCTGCCGGCTGCCAATGCCCCGGTCATACCCTCGGCGGTAATGCCGATAATATATAAAATGCTGAGTAACATTTGAGTTCCTAAAGTGCGGTCAAAATTGTGTCCATTCTACTTTAAAACATCGTGAATTTTTAGCATAATGGCGCATTATTTTTCTATATTTTTCAATTATGTCAGAACAATCCTCCAAATTTTCCGTGCAGCTATTCTCGATACTGACTCTTTGTCTGCTGTTGGTTGTTGAGTTTTTTATCTTTGCGTTAAAATCTCAAACACAGGCAATTCCTCATTTAGGATTAGCGGTGTTGGTGGCACAATTATTTTCTTTATTGGTGTTTTATAAAGGTGAAATTTGTCCCGGACAGCGAGGGCGGTTGGTTAAAGTGAATGTAGCTTTTGCATTCTATTGGATCATATGGATGGTGGTGAGTCTTTTACCCGATTATCGCCATACCTTTATCAATATAATGAGCCTGTGCGGTTTATCTGTGGTGTATTTCATTTGGAAACAATCAAAAGTTGAGAAAGCCCGCCATAGTTTTTTATTGATGGCAATCTTAATGGCTGGTTTAGGCGGATTGGGCTATTTTATGTTATTTAGCCGGCTACCTTTGGCAGCCTTTGCCGAATATAATCCTATCGCTCAGATTTTATCCGGGGTGATATTGGTGAATTTAGCGTTAGTGATAGCGAAAAACCGTTTGCAAAATTTTATTGCCTTGTTACCTCTATTAATGATTGTTTTACTGGCTTTAAATGCTTTGGCAATATTTATTTTCTTGATCTTTATCGGTTTGCAAAATGGGTTCAATTCGGAGAGTATTTTTGCCTACGCCATTTATTTTATTTGTCATTTTGTGATTGCAGCGATTTTAGTTATTCATAGTTTCCAAAAATGGGCATTAAGCCTGAACACATTATTTATTTTGCTGTTTATCGGCATTTGTTTGCCATTATGGATGGTGTTTGTATAGAAAAAAGTGCGGTTAAATTTGACCGCACTTTTGTTTTTTATTCTATCGCTTTCTTTTTCAAGTAAGCATAAAGCTCATCTTTAATTCGTAGTTTTTCTTTCTTTAAGATTTCAATTTCCGTATGGGTTGCAAGCTGAATGTTTTCTTCTTTATTTTTAATATCTTGATCTAATTCATTATGCTTGTTAAATAGACGCTCAAAGTAAGCATCATTATTTTTAAGTTTAGTGATTAAGTCTCTGAATTCGGGAAACATATTAAGCTCCTATAGTGATAAAAACTATCTTTACTTTACTCTTTTTATAAAAAATTAATAGTGGGGAATGATAAAAGTGTGAACTGGATCAAAAATAAAATCACGGTGTTTAAAAGTGAAAAATGACGCTTTAAAATTTTTTAATTTTTATAAAATCCTTGCTATCTCTTGGCTTTTAACTGGTTTATTTTATCAATCCACGCTAGAATACGAGCACTCTCATTTCAAACAAATACTAAGGAAGTTCAATGATTGATCCGAATCTAATCCGCAATAATTTAGCGGAAGTTGCAGAAAAACTAAAAATTAAACGTAACTTCATTCTTGATACCGAAAAACTTGTGGCGTTGGAAGAACAGCGTAAAACGCTTCAAGTTAAAACCGAAACTTTACAGGCGGAACGTAATACCCGATCGAAAGCTATCGGGGCGGCAAAAGCCCGTGGTGAGGATATCGCCCCGTTACTTGCCGAAGTCGATAATATGGGCAACCAATTAAATGAAGCGAAAACTCAATTAGATGAAGTTTTAGCGGAAATCAATCAAATTGCATTAACTATTCCAAATTTACCGGCAGATGAAGTGCCGCTTGGTAAAGACGATTCGGAAAACCTCGAAATTTTACGTTGGGGAACGCCAAGAATTTTTGATTTTGAAATTAAGGATCATGTTACTTTAGGCGAGCAAATTGACGGTTTGGATTTTGCCGCCGGAGCAAAATTGGCGGGGGCGCGTTTTGCTGTGATGAAAGGGCAAATTGCTAAAATGCATCGTGCTTTAGCCCAATTTATGTTGGATCTTCACTCTGAACAACATGGTTATTTAGAAACCTATGTGCCTTATTTGGTGAATCATGCAACTCTTTACGGTACAGGGCAATTACCAAAATTTGGTGAGGATTTATTTCACACCAATGCCTTAGAAGGTGAGCAGCCTTACGCATTAATTCCAACGGCGGAAGTACCGGTAACGAATTTAGTCCGTGATGTGATTCTTGATGACGCAGAATTGCCGATCAAAATGACCGCACATACGCCATGTTTCCGTTCAGAGGCAGGATCTTACGGACGTGATACAAGAGGATTAATTCGTATGCACCAGTTTGATAAAGTGGAAATGGTGCAAATTGTTGATCCGGATAAATCAATGGAAGCCCTTGAAGAATTAACCGGTCATGCGGAAAAAGTATTGCAATTGCTCAATCTTCCTTATCGTAAAGTATTACTTTGTACCGGTGATATGGGCTTTGGTTCTTGTAAAACCTATGATTTGGAAGTGTGGGTGCCGGCACAGGATACTTATCGTGAGATTTCTTCTTGTTCTAATATGTGGGATTTCCAAGCCCGTCGTATGCAAGCCCGCTGCAAAGCAAAAGGCGATAAGAAAACCCGTTTAGTGCATACGTTAAATGGCTCGGGGTTAGCAGTAGGGCGTACGTTAGTTGCCGTACTTGAAAACTATCAAAATGCCGACGGCTCAGTTACCGTACCGGAAGTTTTGCGTCCGTATATGGGGGGATTAGAGGTTATCGGCAAATAATACCGATATTCAGCTAGTAAAAAGTGCGGTCAATTTTAACCGCACTTTTTGTTTTCTATATACTACAACCGTTTTTTATAATACTGCTACTGCTGCATCATAATTCGGTTCACTTTTAATTTCAGACACCAATTCGCTGTGTAATACATTGTTGTTTTCATCTAACACGATCACAGAGCGGGCGGTTAAACCGGCAATCGGGCCTGTTGCAATATCTATACCTAAGTTCTCATGAACATCTTTATGACGGAAAGTAGAAAGTGTTTGCACATTTTCAATGCCCTCAGCACCACAAAAACGGGCTTGAGCAAAAGGGAGATCCGCTGAAATACATAATACGACGGTATTTTCCAAATTTGCCGCACGTTGGTTGAATACGCGTACCGATGTCGCACAAATGCCGGTATCAATACTTGGGAAAATATTTAATACTTTGCGTTTTCCTGCAAAACTTTCTAAGGTGACATCCGCCAGATCTTTATTGGTTAAGATAAGATTATCGACTTTTTCACCTTTTTGTGGAAAATTGCCTTTAATTTCAATGGGATTTCCCATCATTGTTACTGCTGTCATAAAAAGCTCCTAGTTAGCTTGAGTTAAATTGAGCACGTTAATTAGTGCGGTAAAAAATTTGTCGTTTTCATGAGGTAATCCAATACTAATGCGTAAATGATTCGGCATTCCGTAGCCTGCAATTGGGCGGACAATCACGCCTTCTCGCAATAACGCCTCATAAATTGGCAGAGCAGGCTTTTTGAAGTCAATTGTAATAAAATTGCCTTTTGAAGGAATATAATCCAAGCCGTATTGTTGGCAGAAACTTTCATAACGAGCCATTTCAGTACGGTTATTTGCTGCTACTTTTTCAATGAAGGCATCATCGTTCATCACTGCGATCGCTGAGGCAAGCGCTAAACTATTGCAATTAAACGGCTGACGAACACGGTTTAATAAATCGGCAATTTCAGGATTGGACACTGCATAGCCAATCCGTAAACCGGCTAATCCGTAGGCTTTCGAGAGCGAACGGGAAACAATGAGATTTGGATATTTTTTCAATAAACCGAAAGAATCGACCCGTTCTTCAGGGAGGGTAAATTCCGTATAAGCTTCGTCCAATATGACCAGTACGTTTTCCGGTACTTTTGCCAAGAACGCATCAATTTCTTGTTCCGTTAGAAAATTCCCCGTCGGATTGTTCGGATTCGCAATAAAAATTAATTTGGTTTTGTCGGAAAGTGCGGTTAAAAATCCCGTTAAATTATGTCCCCAATCCTTTGCCGGAATTTCTTTTGCGGTAGCATTAATCGCCTTTGTAACAAGAGGATAAACGATAAAAGCATATTGTGAATAAATGATTTCGTCCTCTTCACAGGCAAAAGTATGGGCGAAGAGTTCAAGCAAATCGTTTGAACCGTTGCCTAGAGTAATTTGATTCGGCTGAACACCAAATTTTTTTGCAATGGTTTGTTTTAGCTCAAAGCCATTTGCATCGGGATAACGGGTAAGTTGATCTAGCTGTTTGATAATTTCTTGTTTCGCACTTTCGGGAAAACCGAATGGGTTTTCATTAGAGGCAAGTTTAACGATATTAGAAATACCGAGTTCACGTTCAAGCTCTTCAATCGGTTTACCCGCTTGATAAGGTGAGAGGGATTTTACGCCTTGATTGGCGATGTTGATGTATTGCATAATTTTATATTGAATTTATATTGAAACATAAGGGCGTATTAGCACGCCCGTATTTGATGTAAAACAGATTATTGTGCTTAAGATAAATTTTCGGCTTCAAATTTTTGCATAAATTTGATGAGTGCTTCCACGCCTTCTAACGGCATTGCATTATAAATAGAGGCACGCATACCGCCTAATACTTTATGTCCTTTTAGGGCTTGTAAGCCGGCAGCTGTTGCTTCTGCTACGAATTTTGCATCCAATTCCGGGTTACCGGTAACGAAGGTAACATTCATTGTGGAGCGATTTTCTTTTGCCACAACATTTCGATAGAGCTTGCTGGAGTCTATATAATCATAAAGGGTTTTAGCCTTTAGTTCATTTCGCTTGGCAAGCACTTTCAAGCCACCGAGTGCTTTAATATGTTTAAATACTAAAGAGCATAAATACCATGCAAAAGTTGGTGGGGTATTGATCATAGAATCTGCGCCGGATTGTATGGCATAGTTCCAAATAGAAGGCGTTTCTTTGCGTGCATTGCCAATTAAATCTTCACGTACAATCACCAATGTGATCCCAGCTGGGCCGAGATTTTTTTGTGCGCCGGCATAAATTATGCCGAATTTGCTAATATCAATTTCACGAGAAAGAATATTAGAAGACATATCCGCGACAAGTACGGCATTTCCAACCTTTGGTACGTCAAAAATTTCTACGCCGCTAATAGTTTCATTAGGG
The DNA here is from genome assembly GCF_010587025.1 of Rodentibacter caecimuris. Lineage (NCBI taxonomy): Bacteria > Pseudomonadati > Pseudomonadota > Gammaproteobacteria > Pasteurellales > Pasteurellaceae > Rodentibacter > Rodentibacter caecimuris. The sequence goes on from NZ_CP040863.1 coordinate 34,661, forward strand.
CAATAATGGACGTAATCATATTGATCGGCGATATCAGAAAAATCAAGGTGGGTAATATGGGTTTTATCAACATTCTCAACAATGCTAATTTCATCAATTTCCGCAAAATTACGGGCTTCTTTTGCCGCAGTAGCAGACCAATGCCCACTGTTTAAGTAAAGTGCTTTGCCTTTTTTACCAATCAAATTCATTGGTAGTGCGGCAAATTGACCCCGTGCACCGCCTTGTAAAAAGAGTACTCGGTAGTTATCAGGAATGTTATACACTTCACGCAAATCTTTTTCCGCTTCAGTGATGAGTTCCATAAAATATTTACCACGGTGACTAACTTCCATCACGGAAACATTTTGTTCCAACCAGTTAGTCAGTTCTGATTGTGCTTGGTGTAATACTTCAGGAAAAATCATTGCCGGACCGGCACTAAAATTGAAGACTTGTGACATCGTATTGCCTCATTTTTAGAAAATAATGCTCCACGTTTTATCACTATAAAATTGGATAATCAACGTTTTTTAGAAAAATCTTTGCTTTTTTTGTATCGGTCGGAAAATTTAAATTTAAGGTTTTGACGAATAGGGAAAAAAAAGCTAAATTACAGCCAATAATTTTGTTGGGAGAGCAACTATGGAAACCGTAAATAAACAATCTTTTCAAGACGTGTTGGAATATGTGCGTATGTATCGTTTAAAAAACAAGCTGAAACGTGATATTGAAGACATCAGCCGTAAAATTCGTGACAATCAAAAACGGGTGTTACTACTTGATAACTTAAATCAATATATTCGTGATGATATGGATATTGCAGATGTACGTGCCATTATTGAAAATATGCGTGATGATTATGAAACACGTATTGATGATTACACTATTCGTAGTGCAGAACTTTCTACGCAACGCCGTGAAATCAGTGGAAAAATGAAAGACCAAAAGAAATCTCACGCCGAATTATTAAAAAAATCAAATAAAATTACGGCATAAAAACGACCGCACTTTTAGCCCAAGTGCGGTTTTTTTTGTTACGTCGTTGTTATACAAAACGTTAAATCAATTAAAAAATTTTAAAATTCCTATCCGAATTTTATTTAGTGGAGATTTTCATACAGTCGTTATTAAGTTCGAGTTTACTGCTTGGTGAGTTCTATATGAAATAAAACGTTTTTATCATGAGCAAGTCGGGTTAAGGTTAATTAAAGTCGTAAAATGCACTTTAATATGTCGGACATACTGGTAAATTTGCCTGTAATTTAACTCAATGTAAAGAAGTTTAGGGGGGATAATTGACCTTATGGACCTGTGCTTACGTTATCCTTTAACAATAAAACATAGCCCTTATCTACACTTTTAAGAGGAAATTCAATGAAATTAGAAAAAATCTTGCTAGTTGCGTCACTTTTCACTTTTTCAAGCACAAGTATTAACGCATTAACTCATATTAATTCGGCAGATAGCTTGTATAAACAAGCGAAAATTGCTGATGAACAAAAAGATTACAAAAATGCTTTTGATTTATTTAAATCCTTGGCAGAGCTTGGGGATGCTAGGGGACAAAATGGTCTAGGAGTGATGTATTACCAGGGACATGGCGTAAAACAGGATTATCAGCAAGCACTCAAGTGGTATCAAAAAGCAGTAGAACAAGGCGATGCAAAGGCTCAAAATAATTTAGGTGTGATGTATTTCTACGGACAGGTTGTGGAGCAGGATTATCACCAAGCTGTGAAATGGTATCGGAAATCAGCAGAACAAGGATATGAAAGAGCCCAGACTAATTTAGGTATGATGTATGCCAATGGGTTAGGTGTAAAACAGGATTATCATCAAGCAGTGATACTGTATCAAAAGGCGGTAGAAAAAGGACTTGCAGAGGCTCAATCGAATTTAGCATGGATGTATTATTACGGACTCGGTGTGAGGCAGGATTATGATCAAGCGATGAATTGGTACCAAAAAGCAGCAGAGCAAGGGTTTGCAGAAGCTCAAAATAATTTAGCATGGATGTATGAAAACGGACAAAGTGTAAAACAGGATTATCACCAAGCCGTGAAATGGTATAAAAAAGCAGCAGAGCAAGGAGATGTTGATGGGCAATATAATCTTGCTGGGATGTATGCCAATGGATATGGTGTGAAACAGGATTACCACCAAGCAGTGAAGTGGTATAAAAAAGCGGCAGAGCAAGGTGCACAGGATGCGCAATATAATTTGGGAGTGATTTATGAAAACGGATATGGTGTTCGTCAAAATAAATCTCAAGCAAAAGAGTGGTTTGGCAAAGCTTGTGATAATGCTCTGCAGAACGCTTGTGATGAATACCGTAGGCTAAATACAACTCCCTAATATTGAAGGAGGCGACAAATAAAAGTCAACTTTATGCAATGGTTAGATAATGTTGATTTTTTTCATTGAATGATGGGTGAAATATGCGCCTAACTCCGTGATATCCTTTCCATCGGGAAGGGTTAGATTAGGTGCGATCTCCATCAAGGGTAGCACGACAAATTCCCGATTATGCATATCATAGTGAGGCACTGTGAGACGTTCGTTTTGAATAATTTCATTACCATAAAGTAGAATATCCAAATCCAATGTTCGTTCACCCCAGCGGCGCAAACGCACCCTCCCTTGTTCATTTTCGATTTGTTGTAATTCATCTAATAATGATAATGGGGGAAGGGCGGTTTCTATTTTTGCCACTGCATTGACATAATCCGGCTGATCTTGTGGGCCGAGCGGTTTGCTTTGATAAAACGAACTTACCGCAATGAAACGGGTTTGCGGCAAGTTTTCTATCGCCTTTAACGCACTATCGAGCTGTTTAGAGGGAGTATTTAAATTGCTACCTAGAGCAATATACACGGTTATCATATTATTCCATCGGTCTCGGTTTACGGCGTTTACGGGAACGAAAGTATTTTTTCTTCGGTTTTGGGTGTAAAGATTGTTGCTCTTTTACCAGTTGATTGCGCTGATCATGATTACTGAATTGATACTCGTGCCACCACTTAGCAAGCTCAATGGTTTCTCCGCCTTCAACTTCTGCGCGCATTGCTAATAGATCAAAAGCGGCGCGAAATTTAGGATGTTCCATCACGCGTGTAGGTGCAGAACCGGTGCGTTTAAGCAATTGTAACTGCAAAAACCAAATATCACGAATCACTGTGGTATGACGGCGCGGTGCAGCTAAGGTTTGACAAAATAAATCCAATATTTCATTGCCGGCAAGGGCATAGGCATCATGGTTATTTAATCCGCCTTCATTTTTTAATATTTCCACTTTTTCACGTAATGGATACCAGAAAAATGCAGCAAATAAAAATGCCGGATTAATACGCAATTTATCAGCGACACGTTCATCCGTTGAGGTGAGCGCAGTAACCATCATGCGTTCGGCAAAACTGTCTTCTTTTTCCGTAAAAAAAGGCAGGAGGCTGGGAAAGAGTTGTTCAAACAAGCCGTATTGGCGGAGTAAACGGTAGGTTTTTACGCCATGACCGGTTTGTAATAATTTTAAACTTTCATCAAATAAACGTGCCGGCGGAATATTTTTTAGCAAATAAGCCAATTCTTGAATAGGTTGTTCGCTTGGTTTTTCAAGAAACATATCCAATTTCGCCATAAAACGGATGGCACGTAGCATTCGTACGGGATCTTCTTGATAACGGGTTATCGGCTCGCCAATTAAGCGTAATTTACCTGCCTTTAAATCCTCAATGCCGTTAAAATAATCGCGTAATGTGTTATCTTGCGGATTGTAATAAAGGGCATTAATTGTGAAATCACGGCGTTCCGCGTCTTGTTCAATGGTGCCGTATACGTTATCACGCAGGAGCATTCCCTCATGGCTTTGTTTTGCTTGTCGTTCATTACGTGCGTCGTTGTGATTGGCACGAAAAGTCGCCACTTCAATAATATCGCGACCAAACATAATATGCGCAAGACGAAAACGGCGACCGACCAATCGACATTGGCGTTGGAAAATATTTTGGATTTGTTCCGGACGGGCATTGGTGGCGACATCAAAATCTTTTGGATGCTTACCCAATAACATATCTCGAATAGAACCGCCAACAATATAGGCTTCAAATCCTTGGCGTTGTAATTTTTCAACCACCGAGAGTGCATTACGGCTAAACATACGTGGATGAATACCAAAGTTTGTCGCCTTAATCACACTTTTATCATAACGATGAGACTGATTGGCTGTTTTTTTATTTACATATTGCCCAGTAGGTTGCTCAACTCGTCTAGAATGAGCTTTTGCTTGGTGTGCATTTTGCGGTAGCACTTTTTTCTTTTTGCCAAACAAATTTTTAATATAAGTAAGAATAATAGACTCCGTTTTTAAAACGCGAAAAGTGCGGTCAAAACAACCGCACTTTTTCTAAATGAATGGTAAATTAACCCGCAACTTGCTTCTCGCGAATCTCTGCAAGGGTTTTACAGTCAATACACAAATCTGCTGTCGGACGGGCTTCTAAACGGCGAATCCCAATTTCTTCACCGCAAGAATCACAGTAGCCGAAATCATCGGTATCCAATTTTTTCAATGTGGCTTCAATTTTTTTCATTAATTTACGTTCGCGATCACGATTACGCAATTCTAGGCTGAATTCCTCTTCTTGAGTCGCGCGATCCGCAGGATCCGGAAAGTTAGCCGCTTCATCTTGCATATGAGCAACCGTACGTGATGCCTCTTCCACGATTTGTTCGTGCCAAGCCGTTAAGATTTTTTTAAAGTGAAGAAGTTGATTTTCATTCATATATTCTTCATCTTTTTTTGGTTGATATGGTTTTACGCCTGCCAGCTCTAATAAGCTTAACGTTGCTTTTGACATATCTCACTCCTAATACAAACAGAATTTAAGCGTGAACTTCACGACTTCCTGTCATTATCATTAATAATTTGCTCTCAATTTTTATTGAGAAACCCACCTTTTTGAGGGCGATATAAATATCAGATGTTGCCCCTTTTAGCAAACAAAATTTCCTCACTAAAATTTTATTTTGCGATCAAGATCTCAAAATTTAGGAGAAAAGATTGTTTGCTAATTTAAAAATACATAGTGTGCGCACATTTCATTCATTACTCTTATTCCCAATGCCTTTAAATTTGTTTACCTTGGCAATAAGTCTGATTTGTGCTTCGTTATCGTTAATATTCCTACCCGATTTTATGCTGATCGGTTGGAAACCAACGTTACTATGTCATTTAATTTTCACTCTGACCGCCTTTTTCTTCTATTGGTTCAAAAAAATATGGCTGTTTCATTGTTGCATCACATTGAATGTTGTTATTTTGGCATTCGGTTATACACATTCTGTTGCATTGAATTTATTACAACAAGCCGATGAAATTTTGCCTGAAAAACAAAATTTAGTTTTACAAATTGAAAGGGTGTTACATCAGCAGGAATACCAAACGGTGATTGCCCGTACGATACTAAATAACAAGGAACAACGAATTTTTCTTAATTGGAAAGCGCAAGCAAAGCCTTTTTTAGGCGAAAAATGGCAAGGCGAAGTTTCTGTCAAACCACTTTCTGCAAGATTAAATTTTGGAGGATTTGATCGCCAACAATGGTATTTTTCTCAAGGTGTGACGGCGACGGGGCATTTAAAAAGTGCGGTCAAAATCGACAGCAATTTTTCATGGCGTGAAAAAAAATTATGGCAGGCATTAAAACAAACTGAAACGCTTTCTTTACAAGGTTTATTGATCGCCTTAGCTTTTGGGGAACGGGCATGGTTGGATCAAACGACATGGCAAATTTATCAACAGACGAATACGGGACATTTAATTGCGATTTCCGGTTTACATATCGGATTAGCTATGGGAATAGGGTTGTTATTGGTCAGATTGGCACAGTTTTTCCTGCCGACAAAGTATATTCAACCTGTTTTTCCGCTGTGGTTAGGGGCTTTATTTGCCTTATTTTATGCTTATCTGGCTGGCTTTAATGTTCCCACTTTTCGGGCAATTTCCGCTTTGCTTTTAGTTTTAATAATACAATCACAACGCCGTTATTATTCGGCTTTCCGGCTTTTTATCTTAATTATCGCCTTTCTTCTACTGTGTGATCCTCTTATGCCTCTTTCAACGAGTTTTTGGCTTTCGATAGGGGCGGTATTTTGTCTCATCATTTGGTATCGTTACCTACCTCTTTCTTTGTTTCAATGGCGGTTTAACCCTTTTTCACCTAAAGTGCGGTGGATTTTGGGTTTATTTCATTTGCAGTTCGGTTTATTGCTGTTATTTACGCCGTTACAACTTATTTTATTTAATGGAATATCACTGAGCGGTTTTTTTGCTAATTTGCTGGCCGTCCCCTTATATAGTTTTTTTCTTATCCCTGTGATCTTATTTGCCGTGCTAAGCAATGGGGCGCTGTATTCTTGGCAATTGGCAAATAGTTTGGCAGAGGGTATTACGCAACTTATTGCCTTTTTTCAGGGAAACTGGCTGAGTGTCTCATTGAATTTATCACTCATTTTAACCGCCTTTTTCAGCCTGTTTTTTCTTCTGATTATTGTTGGAATCTACCGTGAAAAAAGCCTTTTGCAAAAGGCTTGGAAAATAAAATCAGCGAAATATTTTACATTAGAGACTAATAGAGCATTGCCGACAATTTACAAAAAACAAGCCGTTTGGGGTTCTGTCGGTATTGCCGTTTCATCTTTATTGTTTGTTGCGATTCGACAATATCAGAAACCGATTTGGCAGTTGGATACCTTAGATGTGGGGCAAGGGCTGGCAACTTTAATTGTAAAAAATAGTCGGGCGATTTTGTACGATACCGGTTCGGCGTGGCAAGGCGGTTCAATGGCCGAATTGGAAATTTTGCCTTATTTACGGCGAGAAGGAATAAGTTTGGATAAACTCATTTTAAGCCACGACGATAACGATCATTCCGGTGGGGCAAAGGCCATTTTAAGAAACTATCCAAATGCAGAATTCATCACTTCGTCTGAAAAAAGCTATGGTGAAATTCATCGGGATTTTTGTATTGCCGGAAAAGAATGGGAATGGCAGGGGATTCATTTTCGTATTCTTTCACCGCAGAAAGTCGTTATACGGGCGGATAATCCGAATTCTTGTGTCATTTTATTAGAAGATGGCAAATATCGTGTCTTGCTTACCGGCGATGCAGAGACGAAAAACGAGCACATTTTTGCCCGCACTTTAGGCAAAATCAATGTGTTACAAGTCGGACATCATGGTAGCAAAACTTCTACAGGCGAGATTTTGGTTTCACACACCAAACCGGATTTTGCGATTATTTCAAGCGGGCGTTGGAATCCTTGGAAATTTCCCCATCCAACCGTTATTGAACGTCTTAAACGACATCAAAGTGCGGTCGAAAATACGGCTGTTTCGGGGCAAATTCGAGTTAGTTTTTATGATAACGGATGGAAAATCTCACGCCAAAAAAATGCTTTTTCGCCTTGGTATGCCCGCCCGATTGGATTCTTACCCGAATAAAAGGTACAATGCGACGAATTTTTTTGAAGATAATTAATTAATATGCAAGATAAAGATCTTTCCACAGTACAAACGTTTAAGCGTTTGTGGCCAATGATTAAGCCCTTTAAATCCGGGCTGGTAGTTGCGGCAGTCGCCCTTGTGCTAAATGCTTTGGCGGATTCCGGCTTAATTTATTTGTTGAAACCCTTGCTTGACGATGGATTTGGTAAAACCGATCATGCTTTTTTAAAAACGATGGCGTTTGTTGTTGTCGGCATGATTTTTCTACGCGGACTGAGTAGCTTTATTTCCAACTATTGCTTGGCATGGGTTTCCGGCAAGGTTGTGATGACAATGCGTCGCCGCTTATTTAAACATTTAATGTTTATGCCGGTCAGCTTTTTTGATCGTAATCCCTCCGGAAAATTGCTTTCCCGTATTACTTACGATTCCGAAATGATCGCCAATTCCTCTTCTAATTCCCTTGTTACCATTGTGCGTGAAGGGGCTTATATCATTTCCTTACTTGTTGTGATGCTTTATACCAGTTGGGAATTAACGTTGGTGCTTTTCATTATCGGGCCGATTATTGCCCTATTGATTCGTATGGTGTCAAAAATCTTCCGCAAACTCAGTAAAAATCTACAAGATTCAATGGGCGAATTGACATCTACCACCGAACAAATGTTGAAAGGACATAAAGTCGTTTTATCTTTTGGCGGTCAAAATGTGGAAGAAGAGCGTTTTAATCACGTGAGTAATGATATGCGTCGCAAGGGCATGAAAATGGTCACTGCCGATGCGATTTCTGATCCTGTGGTACAAATTATCGCCTCTCTTGCGTTAGCCGCCGTGCTTTATTTAGCCACAACGCCATTAATTGCCGATGATAATCTCAGTGCGGGTTCTTTTACTGTGGTTTTTTCATCTATGTTAGCGATGATGCGCCCTCTTAAATCCTTAACCAATGTAAACTCCCAATTTCAACGTGGAATGGCGGCTTGCCAAACGTTGTTTGCAATTTTGGATTTAGAGGCGGAAAAAGACAACGGTACTTATAAAGCGGAACCGGCAAAAGGCGAATTAGAGTTTAAAAATGTGAGTTTTGCTTATCAAGGTAAAGCCGAGCTTGCCTTAAATCATATTTCATTCAAGATTCCCGCCGGAAAAACCGTTGCTTTGGTGGGGCGTTCCGGCTCGGGGAAATCTACTATCGCCAATCTTGTTACCCGTTTTTATGATGTTGAACAAGGCGAGATTTTGCTTGATGGTGTGAATATTCAAGATTATCGCCTATCAAATTTACGTGAAAATTGTGCGGTCGTTTCACAGCAAGTGCATCTATTTAATGATACGGTTGCAAATAACATCGCTTATGCGGCAAGTGATAAATATTCACGTGAGGAAATTATCGCTGCGGCAAAAGCAGCTTATGCGTTAGAGTTTATCGAAAAATTACCAAATGGGTTTGATACCATGATTGGGGAAAACGGCGCAAGCCTTTCCGGCGGGCAGCGTCAGCGTTTGGCGATAGCCCGTGCCTTACTTCGTAATTCACCGGTGTTAATTTTAGACGAGGCGACTTCCGCCCTTGATACGGAATCCGAACGAGCGATTCAATCGGCACTTGATGAATTGAAAAAAGATCGGACGGTATTAGTGATTGCGCACCGTTTATCTACGATTGAAAATGCGGATGAAATTCTTGTGGTCGAACATGGGGAAATTCGCGAACGGGGTAGTCATCATGAACTACTTGCTTTGGACGGGGCGTACAAACAGCTGCATAGTATGCAGTTTAGCGGTTAGCTTTGAATGTTAAGGGCTAGAGTAATTTTTGCCGATAACGCAGGTCAAAAATAAAAGCCCAAAGACGCTAAAACGCGGGTTAAAAAACTCGCGTTATTTTATCCGCACTTTTGAGAGGAACATTTATGCCATTTTGGTATTCTCACTCCAAACTTGCTTGGCTTCTTCTACCATTTTCGCTGTTATTTTGGTTAATTAGTCAAACTCGCCGAATGTTGTTTTCTTTAGGTTTCATTGCTGTTTATCGTGCTGCGAAGCCCGTTGTGATTGTCGGAAATCTATCCGTAGGCGGTAATGGCAAAACGCCGGTTGTGGTGTGGTTGGCGGAAGAGATGAAAAAACGCGGATGGCGTGTTGGTGTTATTTCTCGTGGTTATGGTAGCCACGCTAAAACGTATCCGTTGTTGGTGACAGCAGATACGCCTCCTTTTGAAGGAGGAGACGAACCGGTTCTTATTGCTAAACGTACCGGTGTACCTGTTGTTATTTCGCCAAATCGCCGGCAAGCGATTGAATTACTCTTGAACCAAGCTGATTGCGACATCATTATTTCAGACGATGGGTTACAACATTATAAGTTACAACGGGATGTTGAAATTGTGGTAATGGACGCCGAACGGGGGCTTGGCAATGGGTTTGTATTGCCTGCCGGGCCGTTGCGGGAATTACCCGCCCGATTAAAAAACGTAGATCTGATTATCACTAACGGGGGGAAAAATCAGTATTCCGATGTGGTGATGAGCTTACTTCCTCGCTATGCCATTAATTTAAAAACCAATGAAAAACGCTTGTTAAATGAATTTTCCTCCGGAGCTGCCATTGCGGGAATTGGGCATCCGCAACGATTTTTTACAATGTTGGAAAAATTAGGAATCAAATTACTACAAACTCAAGGTTTTCAGGATCATCAACATTTTGAAGTCGCACAGTTAGAAAAATTCTCACAAAACCAACCGCTCTTTATGACGGAAAAAGATGCGGTAAAATGCCGAGAGTTTGCAAAAGAAAATTGGTGGTATGTGCCGGTAGAGGCGGAAATATCAGAGCTTGAAAAACAAGGCGAAAATTTACCGCACTTTTGGAAGAAAATTGACAAATTGGTGGAACAATACAAAAATGCCTGAGCGAATCAACCCAAAATTGCTTGACGTAATCGCTTGCCCTCGTTGCTTAGCCCGCTTGCAATATGATGCCGAAAATCAACGATTCATTTGTCGCTATGAACATTTAGCTTATCCTATTGAAAACGGCGTGCCGATATTGCTTGCAGAAAAAGCGGAAAAGCTTGCTGATTAACCTTTTCGGCTATGAACTCTTTAGGATTATTAAGATAACAAGGAATATTTTATGTCATTTACTGTCATTATCCCTGCTCGTTTTTCTTCATCCCGCTTACCGGGGAAACCTCTCGCAGAAATTGTCGGAAAACCGATGATTCAACACGTATTTGAAAAAGCCCGACAATCAGGGGCAAGTCGCGTGATTATTGCGACCGATAACGAAAATGTGGAGAAAATTGCACAAGGTTTTGGGGCGGAAGTTTGTATGACATCGGAACATCACAATTCAGGCACAGAGCGTTTAGCCGAGGTGGTGGAAAAACTTGCTATTCCTGATGATGAAATTATTGTGAATATCCAAGGCGATGAACCGCTTATTCCGCCGGTGATTGTTCGCCAAGTGGCGGAAAATTTAGCAAAATTTAACGTGAATATGGCAACCCTTGCAGTGAAAATTCACGAAGTGGAAGAACTGTTTAATCCAAATGTGGTTAAACTGGTGGCGGATAAATCAGGCTATGTGCTGTATTTTTCCCGCTCGGTCATACCTTATGACCGCGACCGATTTATGGGCTTGCAAGATGTCGCGAAGGTAGCATTGACGGATGTATATTTGCGTCATATCGGTATTTATGCTTACCGTGCCGGTTTTATCAAGAAATATGTGCAGTGGGAACCTACCGTGTTGGAAAATTTAGAAAAATTGGAACAGCTACGGGTGCTATGGAATGCGGAGAGAATTCATGTGGAACTGGCGAAGGAAGTGCCTGCTGTGGGCGTAGATACGATGGAAGATTTAGAAAAAGTGCGGTCGATTTTAGCGGCGAATTAAGATGTTTGATGCAAAAAAATTCCTGACCAATGTTTCTCATGAACCCGGCGTTTATCGTATGTATGACGATAAAGATCAGGTTATTTATGTGGGGAAAGCGAAGGATTTAAAAAAGCGTCTATCGAGTTATTTTAGATCCAATCTCAGTAGTAAGAAAACGGAAGCGTTGGTCGCCGCTATTCATCATATTGACACCACGATCACTTCTTCTGAAACGGAAGCGCTGTTATTAGAGCATAATTACATCAAACAGTATCAGCCCCGTTATAATGTGTTGCTGCGTGATGATAAATCCTATCCTTTTATTTTATTGACGAAAGAGCGTCATCCGCGTATTACCGCTTATCGCGGTGCAAAAAAAATTGCCGGTGAATATTTTGGCCCTTATCCCCACGCCGGGGCGGTACGGGAAACCTTATCTTTGATCCAAAAATTATTCCCGGTGCGTCAGTGCGAAAATTCTGTCTATGCCAATCGTTCCCGCCCTTGCTTGCAATATCAAATTGAGCGTTGTTCTGCGCCTTGTGTAGCCGGCTATGTAACCGACGAAGAGTATTCTCAACAAGTGGAATTGGCCCGTTTATTTTTACAAGGCAAAGATCAACAAGTGCTGGATTATTTGATCGGCAAAATGGATCAAGCAAGCCAAAGTTTGGATTTTGAACAAGCGGCACGTTATCGCGATCAAATCCAAGCGGTGCGATCGGTCATCGAAAAACAGTTTGTCTCTAATGAGCGATTGGACGATATGGATATTATGTCGATCGCTTATCAACATGGTTTAGCCTGTGTGCAAGTAATGTTTATCCGCCAAGGAAAAGTATTGGGCAATCGCAGTTATTTCCCGAAAGTACCGGCAAATACGGATCTTTCCGAGTTGACGGAAACTTTTGTTGGGCAATTTTATTTACAGGGACATCAGGGCAGAACTATTCCCAATAGTATTATTGTGGATCGAAAACTCGCTGAAAAAACAGAATTGGAAACACTTCTTACCGAGCAAGCCGGTAGAAAAGTTACGATCCAAGAAAGCGTGAAAGGGGATAAAGGAAAATATTTACAGTTGGCACAAGTGAATGCGAAAGCGGCGCTTGCCACCCAACTCAAGCAATCCTCACGAATGTCCGAGCGTTATCAAGCCTTATGCGAGTTACTTAACGTGTCGGAAATTAAGCGAATGGAATGTTTTGATATTAGTCATACGATGGGAAATCAAACGGTGGCATCTTGTGTGGTGTTCAATCAAGAAGGCCCGCTAAAATCCGATTATCGGCGATTTAACATTGAGGGCATTACCGGTGGTGATGACTATGCGGCAATGGAACAAGCGCTCAAAAAACGCTATGATCGAGATTTAGAAGAGGAGAAAATCCCTGATGTAATCTTTATTGATGGCGGAAAAGGGCAACTTAATCGGGCGTTAGCTGTATTTCAGCAGTTGAATGTAAAATGGGATAAAAACCGACCGCACTTAATTGGTGTGGCGAAAGGCGTCGATCGCCGAGCAGGGCAAGAGGTGCTGATTATCAGCAAACAAAACCGAGAAATTCATTTACCCGATGACAGTTTAGCGTTGCATTTAATCCAGCATATTCGTGATGAAAGCCATAATCACGCCATTAGCGGACACCGCAAAAAACGCCAAAATGCCTTTACCCACAGCGGTTTGGAAAGTATTGAGGGAGTTGGAGCGAAACGTCGTCAAGCCCTATTGAAATACCTTGGAGGTTTGCAAGGCGTGAAAAATGCTACTGTAGATGAGATCGCTTCCGTGCCGGGAATTTCAAGAAAATTGGCGGAAACGATCTATGAAACCTTGAGGAATTGATGAAATACTCATTGCTTTTCTTCATAAAGTGATTATGATCCGCTTTTTGAATTTTTATAGGAACAACTTATGTTTGAATGGCTTAGTGATCCCGAGGCTTGGCTTTCTCTTGCGACATTAACCGCACTTGAAATTGTGTTAGGGATCGATAATATTATTTTTATTAGTATTTTAGTAGGACGTTTGCCGGCACATCAACGTCAGTCCGGGCGTGTTATCGGTTTATCTTTAGCGATGATCACCCGAATTTTACTTTTGATGTCGCTTGCTTGGATGATGAAATTAACCGAACCGCTGTTTACTTTGTTCAATCAAGAGATTTCAGGACGGGATTTAATTTTATTCTTGGGCGGCTTGTTCTTAGTTGTAAAAAGTATCGGTGAAATTAAAGAAGCACTTCATCCTGAAGATCATCATAAAAATGAAAATGAAAAGAAAGTCAGTTATTTTGGTGTATTGCTTCAAATAGCCATATTAGATATTGTGTTTTCCCTTGATTCGGTGATTACTGCCGTCGGTATGGCGGAGCATTTACCGGTGATGATTTTAGCAATCATCTTTGCTGTCGGTGTGATGTTATTTGCCGCGAAGCCAATCGGTGATTTTGTGGATACTCACCCAACATTAAAAATTCTTGCTTTAGCATTTTTAGTTTTAGTGGGAATCAGCCTCATTGCAGAAAGCCTTGATATACATATCTCAAAAGGCTATATTTATTTCGCAATGGGTTTTTCCCTAGTAGTAGAAGTGTTGAATATTCGAATGAGAAAATTAATAAAATAGTCAGAAAAGTGCGGTCAGAAATGAGCGCATTTTTTATATAAATTAATATTTTCGTTCTATTCAATTTTCTTATTTATTTTTCTGAAGAATCCAACCATAATACTAGGACATTTTCTAAAGGGACTTACTATGAATATCCAGAACATAATTAAACAACATCATCTTGAATTACTTTTCCAACAAGGTTTATTCGGTATTGAAAAGGAAAGCCAGCGTGTTTACGCAGACGGTTCTATTGTCACCACCGAACATCCGAAAGCCTTTGGTAATCGTAGTTTTCATCCTTATATTCAAACGGATTTTGCTGAAAGCCAACTGGAGCTGGTTACGCCGCCGAGTAAAACATTAGAAAATGCATTACGTTGGCTTTCTGCTATTCATGAAGTGACATTGCGTACGCTTCCCGAAAATGAATATATTTTCCCATTCAGTATGCCGGCAGGGTTGCCACCGGAAAAGCAAATTAAGGTTGCGCAATTGGATAATCCGGAAGATGTGGCATATCGTGAGCATTTAGTGAAAAACTACGGCAAATATAAACAAATGGTCAGTGGTATTCACTATAATTTCCAATTGGATCCGGCATTTGTTCAAGCACTTTTTGAAGCTCAAACGAAACAAACAAGTGCGGTGGATTTTCAGAATGATTTATATCTGAAAATTGCGAAAAATTTCCTTCGCTATCAATGGATTCTGCTTTATTTGTTCTCTGCTACGCCAACCGTTGATGAAAATTATTTCCGTGACGGAACACCGCTTCAACCCAATCAATATGTGCGTAGCTTGCGTTCGAGCCCTTTCGGTTATGTGAATGAACCTGAAATCAAAGTTTCTTTCAATAGTTTACAATCCTATGTTGATAGCCTTGAGCATTGGGTAAATAGCGGCAAGTTGATTGCAGAAAAAGAATTCTATTCTAATGTGCGTTTGCGTGGTGCGGCAAAAGCCCGTGATTTACTCAAAACGGGGATTCAATATCTTGAGTTCCGCCTCTTTGATCTCAATCCTTTTGCACCGTATGGCATTACATTGGAAGATGCGAAATTCATCCATTATTTCATTTTATTGATGGCATGGTTGGATCATACGGCTGATCAAGGTGACATCGAATTAGGCAAAACCCGTCTTGCCGAAGTGTCTTGGGAAGATCCTTTATCACCAACGGCTTACGCTGTCGAAGGGGAGTTAGTATTACTTCAAATGCTGAATATGCTTGAAGCACTTCAAGCCGGTGATGAAATTAAAGCTATCGCAAAAGAAAAATTTGTACAATTTGCGAATCCGCGTGACACGCTCTGTGCCAACGTTGTCGTCGCTATTGATCAATTCGGGGGCTATCAGAAATTAGGGGCGGATATTGCGAAAGGCAATAAGAAAAATGCGTTCGAACGTTTCTATGCCTTATCCGGTTTTGACAATATGGAACTTTCGACACAGGCATTAATATTTGATGCAATTCAAAAAGGGCTGAAGCTCGAGATTTTAGACGAGCGTGATCAATTCCTCAGTTTGCAATACGGTGATCATCTTGAATATGTGAAAAATGGCAATATGACTTCACATGATCGCTATATTTCGCCATTAATTATGGAAAATAAAGTGGTTACCAAAAAAGTGTTGGCAAAAGCCGGTTTTAATGTGCCGCAAAGTGTTGAATTTACGGATGTGAAAAGTGCGGTTGAAAGTTTCCCACTTTTTGAGAACCGTGCAGTGGTGATTAAACCGAAATCTACGAATTTTGGTCTGGGAATTACGATTTTCCAACAAGGTGTACAAAACCGCGATGATTTTGCCAAAGCGGTAGAAATTGCTTTCCGTGAAGATAACGAAATTATGATAGAAGATTATTTAGTCGGTACCGAATATCGTTTCTTTGTATTGGGCGGGCAAACCTTGGCGGTATTATTACGAGTACCGGCGAATGTCGTCGGTGATGGCGAACATACTGTGAAAGAATTGGTCGAAATGAAAAACGATCATCCTTTACGTGGCGACGGCAGCCGTACCCCATTGAAAAAAATTGCTTTGGGTGATATTGAGAAACTTCAATTAAAAGAGCAAGGATGGACGGTCGATTCTATTCCGCCAAGAGATCTTATTGTGCAGTTACGGGCTAATTCAAATATTAGTACCGGCGGCGATTCTATCGATATGACGGAACAAATGCATGAAAGTTATAAACAACTTGCGGTTGGGATTGCCAAAGCGATGGGTGCTGCCGTTTGCGGTGTGGATTTGATTATTCCTGATCTAACCAAACCGGCGGAAAATAATTTGCAATCATGGGGTGTGATTGAAGCAAACTTCAATCCGATGATGATGATGCATATTTTCCCTTATGCCGGTAAATCCCGTCGTGTCACTTTGAATGTACTGGAAATGTTATTTCCGGAACTGAAAGTGCGTTAAACGTTGTTAAAAAGTGCGGTTAATTTTGACCGCACTTTCCAATAATTGATTAAAATAATCTCCAACTAAATAAAAATTAACCATAAGCAATCTTAATGACAACATTCACTCTCGAACCCCAAGACAATACACGTCTTCAATCACTTTGCGGTGCATTTGACGATCATCTTAAGTTGATTGAAACAGAATTTAATCTCAATATTTCTCGAAATAACTTCACGTTTACCATCAAATCCAATGAGGAAAACCCTAAATCTCACCACGAAAAACTTGTACAAAGTGCGGCTAAATTAATTCAAGATTTATATCTGGAAACCGCCCCTATTAAAGGTAAAGTTACAGAATTAGATTTAGAAGACGTACATATTGCGTTACAAGAAAGCCGAATGCTTTCTCAGGCGGATCTCAATCGTACAGAAAGCAAGGTTTACAGCACCACAATTAAAACTAAACGAGGGATGATTAAGCCGCGCGGTGAAAATCAAATTCAATATTTACATAATATTTTAACCCACGATATTAGTTTCGGTATCGGGCCGGCAGGTACGGGGAAAACCTTTTTAGCGGTTGCGGCTGCGGTAGAAGCCTTGGAAAGACAAGAAATCCGCCGTGTGTTATTAACCCGCCCGGCGGTAGAGGCGGGTGAAAAATTAGGCTTTTTACCGGGCGATTTAGGGCAAAAAATAGAGCCTTATTTACGGCCGCTTTATGATGCCCTGTTTGAAATGTTAGGGTTTGAACGTGTGCAAAAATTGATGGAGCGTAATGTGATTGAAATCGCCCCTTTAGCCTATATGCGTGGGCGAACACTCAATGACAGTTTCATTATTTTAGATGAAAGTCAAAATACTACCGTTGAGCAGATGAAAATGTTCCTTACCCGTATCGGCTTTAATTCTAAGGCGGTGATTACCGGCGATATTACTCAAATCGATTTACCTCGTAGCACGAAATCAGGCTTGCGTCATGCTATTGAGGTATTGGAAAACGTCCCTGAGTTGAGTTTCAATTATTTTGATAGTAAAGACATCGTGCGTCATCCGGTCGTGGCAAAAGTAGTACAAGCCTATGAGGCATGGGAAATAAAAGATGAAGCCCGCCGCAAAGCGTTAGCCGAACAACGTAAAGTAGAGCGGGAAAAAGAGCGGTCGGTTTTCACAGAGAATTTAGCAGGATAGTATGGGAAATATATTAATTGATTTACAGATCGCCACTGAAAATACACAAGGTTTACCAACGGAAAGTCAAATTACACAATGGGCAACAGCGGCGGTGCAACCGGAAAGTGATAATGTGGAAATGACGGTGCGTATTGTGGATGAGGCGGAAAGTCACGAACTCAATCTCACTTATCGTGGGAAAGATCGCCCGACAAACGTACTTTCTTTTCCCTTTGATTGTCCCGATGAAGTTGAGCTTCCTTTGTTGGGCGATTTGGTTATTTGTCGCCAAGTGGTGGAGAGTGAAGCCATAGAACAAGAAAAACCACTTATGGCACATTGGGCACATATGGTGGTGCACGGCAGTTTGCATTTATTGGGCTATGATCATATTGAAGATGAAGAAGCCGAAGAAATGGAAAGCCTAGAAACACAGATTATGCAAAATTTAGGTTTTGCCGATCCTTATTTATTGGAAAAAGAATAGTAACGGTAGTTTTACTTTTTAGTAGAAATCCCGTTGCCGGTAATTTGGAGTAACAATGTATAAAGCCGTATTCAGTGATTTTGATGGAACGCTACTAACCTCAGATCATAAAATTTCCCCAAGAACCTTAGCTGCCATTCAGCGTATTACCCGAAATGGTATTCCTTTTGTACCTATTTCAGCCCGTTCACCTCTTGGTATTTTGCCTTATGCCAAGCAAATTGAACATTACAATGTCATTGTGGCATTTAGCGGTGCGTTGATTTTAGATCGCCAGTTTAATGCTCTCTATTCCGTCAATATTTCAACGGAAGATATTCAAAAAATTAACCGTGTTTTGTCAGAGTATCCTACATTAGGGGTGAATTACTACACACATAATGATTGTGTGGCTCGTGATGTAAATAATAAATGGGTTGCTTTTGAGAAGAGTGTAACAAAAATTCACATTGATCCTTACGATGAAAATACGCGCTATTCACCGCATAAAATTCAAATTATCGGTGAAGAGGATGAAATCGTTGACGTTGAAAATCGTTTAAAAACCGAGTTTCCATATTTGAGTATTTGTCGTTCCCACCCAAATTTCTTGGAAGTTATGGAAAAATCAGCGACAAAAGGCAATGCCGTACGCTTTTTAGAAAGTTATTTCAACGTGAAGGAAGAAGAGGCTATTGCCTTTGGTGATAACTTTAACGATCTTGATATGCTGGAAAATGTCGGTTTAGGCGTGGCAATGGGCAATGCCCCTGAAGAGATCAAACAGGTCGCTAAGCGTGTAACGGCAAGTAATGATGAAGATGGATTAGCTTTGATTCTGAACGAAATTTTCCCTGAATAAAAATAGATAAAAAAATGACCGCACTTGCGGCCATTTCAAGTTATAAAACTATTTTAGTTTCTCACCGTTGAATTCTCCGGTTAAACTTTCCAAGAATGAGGAGATATCATCAATATCTTGCTGTTTTGGTTGCTGAACATTGCTTTGATATTTTAGCATAACCCGAACGGCTTCCTTAAGATCAGCTGCCGAAGCATCATGGAAATAAGGGGCGGTTAGAGCAACATTGCGTAGTGTTGGTACTTTAAAACGATGCATATCGTAAGGGTCTTTTGTTTGGGCAAAACGACCTTCATCAGCTTCTGTTAAAGGCGTACCGCGATCTTTAAAGTAATCGCCATAAAGTCCCATATATTCATAGGATTGTCCGCCTAGGGAAACACCGGTATGGCAGGTATCGCATTTATGTTGTTTAAACAACTCATAACCACGAAGTTGTTGTGCATTTAATGCAGTTTGTTCACCTTTTAGATAACGATCGAAATCACTATTTGGGGTGATCAAAGTTTTTTCATACTCTCCGATAGCGTGAGTCAGCGTTTCTTTTGTGATTTGCGGGTATTCTTTTAAAAAGCTTTTCTTGAAATCTTCATCCGTTTCAAATCGTGCGACGATTTCATCCCAAGAATTCGATCCCATCTCAAGAGGATTTGTTGGAGGGCCTTTCGCTTGATCGGCTAAATCCGCTGCACGACCATCCCAGAATTGAACAAAGTTGAAGGCGGCATTAAACACTGTTGGTGCATTAATCGGGCCTTTTTTTCCGTCAATACCGGTTGAGGTGGCAAGACGATCGACACCACCTTTATCCAATTGGTGACACGTGTGGCATTGAATACTTCCATCGCCCGATAAACGTCCGTCAAAGAAAATACTATGACCGAGAGCAACTTTTGCGGCATCTGTCGGGATACTATCCGGAATTGGCTGGACGAGACGATTTACATCAGCATTAGGCGTTCCTTGCGGTAATAACATTTGGCGTTTTTCACGAATCCAATTGAGTAAAAATGCTTTTTCTTGATCATCAGGTTTAGAGCCCCAGTGCAAATGGGTGAATTCAGGTAATGGCATTTCATTATTTTCAATCACGCGCTGCAATTTTGCTAAATCTGCTTGTGATAATTTGCTTGGATCTTTTGCACCTTCAAGTAAACGATCCATACGGAATGCGCGAAGCCCCAGTTCAATATCACTTTGCATTTTATTGCTTATAACAGGTAGTGCTGAATAGAACGGGAGATCGGCATTTGGGCTATGGCAATATTGACATCCATTGTTGAGCAGGGTTTCTGCGACTTTTTGTTGGTCGCCGGAATAGTGATTTTCCACTAATAATTTTGTGGCTTGCCCTTTATCAAATTGATGAAGATAACCCACCACACCTAAATAACCAATAACACTTAAGGCACCAGCGCCAAGTACCCACTTTTTCATATAATCCTCCGGTAGAGATAAATAAATTCCACTAATTATCACTGATAAAAAGGTGACGTTTTTTGATAAAAATCAAAAAATTTGATTTGCCAAAACTATAAATTTGATTGTTTGAAATAAAGATATATCTATTTTATAGGGAGCAAACGAAAAAACTAACCGCACCTTTTGTTATGCAAAAAGTGCGGTTAGTTTTTTTAATGTTTTTTAGTTTTTAAAATTACTGCCTAAGTAAGGGCGAATTTTATTTAACATTTCTTTTAGTACTCGAGGTGGAGCCGCAACAATATTCCCGCTACGTAAATAGCTATTGCCCGCTTCAAAATCACAAACCAAACCACCGGCTTCACGTACAATTAAATCACCTGCGGCACAATCCCATGCTTTTATGCCCATTTCAAAATAGCCGTCAACGCGGTTTGATGCGACATAGCATAAATCTAAGGCAGCAGATCCGGTGCGACGGAAATCCGCAGCATCTTCAATGAGTGCATTCATCATTGCAAACTGGGTTGGCATAAGTTTTGGTTGTTTGAATGGAAAACCGGTAGCAACAATCGCGCCTTGAAGTTCTCGTTTTGCATCAACACGTAAGCGTACGTCATTTAATTTTGCACCTTCACCGCGTACCGCAGTAAATAATTCGTTGCGGATAGGATCGTAAACCACGCCTACTTCCGTACGATTTTTTACACGGATAGCGATAGATACGGCAAAGTGTGGTAAGCCGTTCATGAAATTGCGAGTGCCATCTAGTGGATCGACAATCCATTGAACATCGCTGTCCTTCCCTTCAATAGCACCGCTCTCTTCAGTGATAACGGTGTGTTCGGGATAAGATTTACGGATAATTTCGATAATTTCTGCTTCCGCAGCTTTATCTATGTTTGTAACGTAGTCATTGATACCTTTTTGTAACGTTTCGATATCATCACGGCGTTCATAATTTTTAGCAATGACATTGCCCGCTCTTCGTGCCGCGCGAATAGCGATATTCAACATTGGATTCATAATTTCACCAGATTTTAAAGAACCAAAAATTTGCGTGCCATTATAGCGGCATTTGTAAAAATAACCAGCTGAAAATCATAAAATGGCACTTTTTTCTTATCCTTTTCATAATCTTGCGATCATGATCGAAAAAGTGATTCAGCGTTGTTGTGTCGATGAGAAAATACCTTAAAGTGCGGTGAAAATGAGGAAAATTTTTATGCACAAAGGTTTAACATTAGTGGAATTATTAATTGGTTTGGCAATTATCAGTATTGCATTAAGTTTCAGCCTCCCGCTCTGGCAAACCGATAATCCCAAGACAATTTTAGCAAAAGAGCAGCATCGCCTTTATTTATTTTTGCGACAGATTCAGGGGCGGGCGGAAAATTCTTCTGAAATTTGGTTTATTTTGGCAAATCGTCATCCTACGACAAAGCAATGGTGTATGACGGCTCAGGTCAAAAATGACAAACGCTGCGATTGTTTTGCTCCGACAAGCTGTCCAAAAGAGGTTTATGCGCATTTTTACTATCCATATTTCGATCAGAAAACGATGATTATTAGCCCCAAAATTTATCCTACGGAAATGGCTCGTTTTAATGGCATACGCAATACGATAGATTCCAACTGTTTTTTATTACAAGCAGGTGATGAGAGCACATTATTTTCCTTTTTTAATGTGGGGAGTTTAAAGTTGAAACCTAATCAGTCCGCCAGTGCGTGTACGAGATGAAACCATGAAAAAAGGGCAAACATTACTCGCATTAATGATTGCATTGGCAATTTCATCCGCACTTTTATTGGTCGTTTCACAGTTTTATA
This sequence comes from Rodentibacter caecimuris, assembly GCF_010587025.1. Classification (NCBI taxonomy): domain Bacteria; kingdom Pseudomonadati; phylum Pseudomonadota; class Gammaproteobacteria; order Pasteurellales; family Pasteurellaceae; genus Rodentibacter; species Rodentibacter caecimuris. The sequence goes on from NZ_CP040863.1 coordinate 56,804, forward strand.
CTGATATACAAATTCAGAATCGACAGCTTTTATTGAAATTAAAATTGCAGGCAGAATTACAACGAACGGTTCAGCTTATAGGAAAAGATCTTCGTCGTGCAGGGTTTCGGGCATTAAATAATAAGTTGATTGAAACCAATATCGGTTTGTTTGAGCTGGATGAAAAAGGCGCAGCGTTACTTATTTCACAAGCAAATAATGCACCCCAAAATAGCTGTGTCTTGTTCTTTTATGATCTCAACGCAAACGGATGTGTTGGCGAAAAATATACTAAAAATACCTGTTTGAATAGGCATCAAAATGTGGCAAAGGGTGTCGAAAAAGAACTTTTCGGTTATAAATTGAATAACAAAATGGTTGAAACGAAACAAACTTACAAAAGCGCAATCAATGCCAAGTGTCAATCAAACGAATGCCAAAAAGCACTTCAACAAACAGCCTGTAATGCCGGGGGCGGTTGGACTGATTTACTTGATGAAAATGAATACGAAATCACTCATTTGCAATTTAATTTTATTGCAGAAAGAAAAGGCATTGAAATTCAGCTTGCCGGTAATTTAAAAGGGAATTCTACAATTCAGTATGAAACATCAATGGTGGTGGCATTGTGGAATCAGTAATGAAACAACAGGGAAGAAAGGGCGTTGTTACGCTCGCCATTTTGATTTTTCTTGCCGGTTTGTTGGCGGTGATATTACTTTTTGACGATAGCACTTTGAGTTTTTTTCGTGCGCAGCAAATGCAGCGTAAAAACTATGTAGAACAAACCTTAACGTTACAAAAAATGACGTTATTGGATCAGCAGAATGCCTGTTCAACACTTCCTTTGGATAATTCGGATCTTGTTCGGCAAGTTTTTATAAATATTGAGGGGGCAGAAGATTCGATTCAGTATTCTCTATGGTGTCGGCGTGCCGCCATATTTAAGAAGTCGCCGACAAAAGGGGATAATCAAGGTTTGTTGGCAAGCTTGATTCATTTAGAAAATCTTGATGAATTTCGACCGCTCTTTTCAATGCCTGCTAACCCATTAGTATCGAATAAAATGCCGCAACTATATTGGTTTAATGGGAAACAAACGGAATGGGAAGTAAATGGCACAGTACAAGGCATTTTAGTAGCAGAAGGGGATTTAATATTACGGGGTAAAGGGCGGGTGAGCGGAGCGGTGATTACAGGCGGGCGGCTAACATTAGAAGGCGTTAGTCTTGCCTATGGTAAAAAGATCATCGAACCTTTGGTGCAACAATACAGTAAATGGCAATTAGCGGAGAAAAGTTGGAGTGATTTTAAAGCCTCAAATGAATAAAGGGATGTCGCTGACTTCCGTGATGTTTACGATTATGCTGTTTAGTATATTGTTTCTGGTATTTAATCGCTGGACGGCAAATCAGCGTAAAAGTGCGGCAGAAATTTATCATGATTTTCAAGCGTTGCAGATCGCCGAAAATCAAGCACAACGACAATTTTTAGGTTTACCTTGTGAACAACAAGTGAAACAAAATAATCTACAATTTCAAATACAATGCTCGGGTAACCAAGTAGTTGTTCGCTCTTCTCAAGGTGAATTTTCCCTGAAAAATGAGTAAAAAACAGGTAGAATGACACTCCGTTTTGGCTTATTTTTGATAGGTTGTGCCGTGTTTATCGTTTACTATTCCAATCAACTTGAAAAACAGAAAGAGATTCTTGCCGAATTGTTTAACACAATGCCAAAGGAAGATCCTTTTCAGCAAGATATTATTCTGGTGCAAAGTCCCGGTATGGCGCAATGGTTACAGATGGAATTAGCCAAGAAAAACGGCATTTCCGCCAATTTAACCTTTCCAATGCCGGCGACGTTTATTTGGCAACTTTACAAAGATAATTTACCTTTCGTTTCTTTACAGAATCCTTTTGATAAAGACAGTATGATGTGGCGTTTAATGGGATTAATACCTCATTTTTTAGATCGGGAAGAATTCGAGCCTTTACGTCATTATTTATCCTCTTCGCCTTATTCGGAACAATACAAACTCTATCAATTAAGTAGCAAAATTGCCGATTTATTTGACCAATATTTGGTTTATCGTCCCGAGTGGATTTTTGCTTGGGAAAGAGAGGAAGATGAGAAAATTGCCGCACAAATCAAAAGGCAACAAGCTCATTTAAATGATGTGTTGTTGCAACAAATTCAAGGAAATGTGACTTGGCAGGGTATATTGTGGCGGGCATTGGTTGCAAAGGTAAAAACGGATACCGGTGAGCAAGCCACACACCGCGCGGCTTTGCACGAGAAATTTCTCACCTTATTAAACGATAAAAATCAACCCAAAAAACTGCCTAATCGTCTCTTTATTTTTGGTATCTCAGCGTTGCCAACGGCTTATTTATCCATTTTACAGGCAATGTCATTAGAGGTAGATATTCATCTGTTTTTTAATAATCCAAGTCAGGAATATTGGGGGGATATTCGTGATTTACGGATGGATTATCTTAGCAATCGTGTACGTCGTCATTATCAAAAACAACAGGAAATTCAACCGCTCTTTTCCAATAGTCAGATTTCTGCATTGACAGACAATAATCTTGAAACTACCTATTATGAGGAAAAACTGCAAAACGGCAATCCGCTGCTTGCCGCTTGGGGGAAGATGGGGCGTGATTTTCTTTACACATTGCTTAAGGATGAAGAACGCATTCCCACCTATGCACTGAATGCTTATGAGGAAATTCCGAATAGGACGTTACTCGGGCAATTACAATCCCATATTTTGCATTTAACCAATCAACCTTTAAACATTGCAAAAAACGACCGTAGTTTAAGCATACACGCTTGTCACAGCGCAATGCGTGAGGTGGAAGTATTGCATGATTATTTACTGGATTTGTTTAATCAAAATCCATTGCTTACTCCAAAAGATATTGTGGTTATGGTGGCGGATATTAATCATTACACCCCTTATATTCAATCCGTTTTTGGTAATAAAAATGGTGATGTGCCGCTGATTCCTTTTTCCATTTCCGATAACAAATTATCGGAAAGTGATGCTTTGGTTTCTTGTTATCTCTCGTTATTACATTTAAAAGAAAGCACCTTTAGTGCGGAACAAATACTCGCTTTATTGGATATTCCCGCCGTACATCAGCGTTTTAACATTTCGCTTTCCGATTTACCCCTAATCCGTGAATGGGTGGCTGATGCGGGAATCCGTTTTGGTTTACAAAAAAATCAAGACGGGACAAATTTTAATTCTTGGCAAGCAGGCTTAGAACGTATGCTATTAGGCTATGCGATGCGTGAAGAGCACGGTATTTGGCAAGACAGCCTCGGGTTTGACAGTAGCTATGGTTTAAAGGGCGTGTTAGCCGGATATTTGTCGCATTTTTTCACCGTGCTTTCCGCTTGGTATGAAATGCTTCAAGAAGCCCATTCCATGAAAAAATGGCAACAAATATTAAGCGCACTTTTGCAGGATTTTTTTGTACAAAATGAAGAAAACCATGACAGCCTCCTTTATATTCAGGAAAAAATTAATGAGGTGACGGAGCAATTAGAGGAGCTTCATTTTAATACTTTATTGCAATCGGATGTAATCGCCGATGTGATGAGGATAAAGTTGGAGGATACGCCGAATAGCCTGAAATTTTTAGCCGGTAAAGTCAATTTCTGTACACTATTGCCAATGCGTGCCGTTCCGTTCAGAGTGGTTTGCTTATTGGGGATGAACGAGGCGGATTACCCTCGCAGACAAACGCCAAACAGTTTTGATCTAATGCAATATCATCATCAAAAAGGTGATCGGGTGCGGCGTGATGACGATCGTTATTTATTCCTTGAAGCCTTGCTTGCCGCACGGGATTATTGCTACATCAGTTATATTGGTCGTTCAACTATTGATAACCAAAGCAAAGAGCCCTCCATACTGGTTAGCCAATTATTGGATTATATTAATCAGCGGCAAACGAACGAGGGAAAATTGTCTATTCAACAACATACGATGACGGCATTTAGCCCGAGTAATTTTAAAAATAGCGATAATGTTAACCGCTCTTTTGCCGCTAAATGGTTGCCCATAGCCAAGATGACAGGGCATAAATCACAAAAAGAATTTGTTACGCTGATGGAAAATACGGAATCCATAACGGAAATCGAGTTGGAGCGCTTTGTGGGTTTTGTGGAAAATTCGGTGAAATTTTTCTTTGAAAAACAGCTTGGGGTGTATTTTCGTGATGAAGACGATCGTATTGCCGACAGCGAAAATTTCACCTTAACCGGATTGGATAAATATGCGCTTAATAATCATCTGCTGTATCTTGATGAAAGTGAGTTCGACCGATATTTTGCCCAAGCTAATGTGAAAGGGGTATTACCTCGTGCGCAATTTGGTCAAGTCGCGGCGGAAACCTTGCGTGAGACCGTATTGGAATTTAAACATAAAATCACGGATCTGGATAAACCGCACAATGCCTCTGTCGATTTCACATTGAATGTTCCTTGGCAAGGCAAAACACAAGCAATCCGCCTATTTGGTTATATGCAAAATCTTTTCGGTGAAACAAATCAAGTGATTGAATGGCGTTTTGCGAACTATAAAGAGCGTTATTGTATTCGCCCTTGGATTTATTATTTGATCCAATCTGTCACGCAGGAAAATACTCTGCCGGCAAAATTAATTACACAAGATCAAACCATTGAATTACCGCAAGTGGAGCGGGAGAGCGCATTAACCCAGTTGCAAATTTACGCACAGGCGTATTTGCAAAGTCAGTTGGAAATCCAGCTTGTTCCAACGATTGACAAAATCACCGAATTTATTGAAAAAGATGAAAGTGCGGTCAATGTTGAGGTTGTTTTGGCGAAATTAAGAAAATTAACCGAAGATGAAAAGCAAAGAAATTATACAAAGAAAGCCGATCCTTATTGGTCTCGTGTATTGGCTCAAACGACAAAATTTGATCAGCAGGAAAACCTGATGACATTAGTAAAACAAACGACAGATTGGTTTGGCGTGTTATTTGCAAAAGACGCTAAGAAGTCAAGTAATAAAAAATAAAGTAAATCGTCAACACGGACTTTTTTTGCTAAGATAAGTGCCCGTTTTTGAGAGGATCTCCTATGCGTTGCCCATTTTGTTCTACTGAAGAAACTAAAGTCATTGATAGTCGGTTAGTATCCGATGGTTATCAAGTCCGCCGCCGCCGTGAGTGCGGTCATTGTCACGAACGTTTTACCACCTTTGAGACCGCTGAGTTGGTTATACCGAAAATTATTAAAAGCGATGGTTCGCGGGAGCCTTTCAATGAAGACAAACTGCGTAGTGGTATTCAGCATGCTTTAGAAAAACGCCCTGTCAGTTCAGATGATGTAGAAAAAGCGATTAGCCACATTATTTTGCAGCTACGTGCGACAGGTGAGCGTGAAGTGCCTAGCCAACTCGTCGGCAAATTGGCAATGAATGAATTAAAAGAAATGGATAAGGTCGCATATATTCGTTTTGCTTCGGTGTATTTGAGCTTTGATAATATTAATCAATTTACCAAAGAAATTGAAAGTTTGAAGGATTAATGATGTCTGATAAATTTACCGTTCAAGACACGCAATTTATGCAACGGGCTTTGGATTTAGCGGCAAAAGGAATTTACACGACAACGCCAAATCCTGCGGTGGGTTGCGTATTAGTGAAAAATGGTGAGATTGTCGGGGAAGGTTTTCATTTTAAGACGGGGCAACCTCATGCGGAACGGGTTGCGTTGGCGCAAGCAGGTGAAAAGGCAAAAGGGGCAATCGCTTATGTTACCTTGGAGCCTTGTTCCCATTATGGTCGCACACCTCCTTGCGCATTGGGTTTAATTGAAGCCGGTGTTGTGAAAGTGGTTGCGGCAATGGAGGATCCAAATCCGCAGGTGGCGGGTAGAGGACTGAAAATGCTTGCCGAAGCCGGTATTGAAAGTGCGGTCAATTTACTAAAAGATTCTGCGGAAAAGTTGAATAACGGTTTTTTAAAACGTATGCGAGAAGGAACGCCTTTTGTACAGCTTAAATTAGCGATGAGCCTTGACGGTAAAACGGCTATGGCAAGCGGAGAAAGTAAATGGATTACTGGTTCAGCCTCACGTGCCGATGTGCAGAAAATGCGGGCAAAATCATCCGCACTTTTATCCACTTCCGCTACTGTTTTAACTGATGATCCCAGCCTAAATGTGCGGTGGGAGGATTTTCCTGTTGATCTCAAACAAGAATATGCGAAAGAAACCGTGCGTCAGCCCGTGCGTATTATTTTAGATTCACAACATCGTATTCAGCCAAGCCATAAATTATTTGAAACCGTGTCACCGGTGTGGTTGGTTTCAAGTGAAGCGCGTGATCTTGCGGGTTTTCCCGAGTTTTGTGAGCAAATTGTCTTGCCTCAAGATAATCTCTTATCGGAATTAATGGTTGAATTAGGAAAACGTCAAATTAATAGTCTTTGGGTCGAAGCGGGAAAAAATTTGGCCGGTAGTTTGATTGAGCAAAAATTGGTGGATGAACTGATTCTTTATATTGCCCCCAAATTGTTGGGCGAACAAGCTCGTGGTCTATGTAACTTGCCTCATTTGACACAATTAGCTGAGGCTCCTCTATGGCAACTGAATGAATTTCAACAAATTGGCGATGACATAAAATTAACTTATACGCCAAAAGGATTTTAAATGCTTAAAAAACTTGTTTATTCCGCTCTTTGGGGATTAGCCGCTGCCGGCATAATTCTCTTTGCTGTGCCAAGAATAAATAGCAGCAATATTTTTACCTCTGATGACATTGTTTCTTTCAAAAATGCGGTGCGGATCGCATCGCCTGCAGTAGTCAATGTGTACAATCGCTCTTTCTCATCAGCCAGTATTAACGATAATGATCAACTGCAAGTGAATAATTTGGGATCGGGCGTTATTATGAGTAAAGACGGCTATATTCTCACCAATAAACACGTGATCCAAAATGCCGATCAGATTGTGGTGGCATTACAGAATGGTAATATTTATGAAGCAAACCTGATCGGTTCCGATAATTTAACGGATCTTGCAGTGTTGAAAATTCATGCCGATAATCTTTCTACTATTCCACAAAATGCGAATCGCCAAGTTCATGTCGGGGATGTCGCTCTGGCGATTGGCAATCCTTATAATCTTGGGCAAAGCGTTTCTCAGGGAATTATTAGTGCCGTAGGACGAAGTGCGGTAGGGGATTCTCTTGGCAGACAAAATTTTATTCAAACGGATGCCTCAATTAATCGTGGTAATTCAGGTGGTGCGTTAATTAATTCAGCCGGTGAGCTGGTTGGAATCAGCACCTTGAGTATCGGTAAAACGTCAACGGAAATTGCCGAAGGTCTAAATTTCGCCATTCCTATGGATATTGCAAATGATGTTTTGCATAAAATTATCCGCGACGGACGTGTCATTCGGGGCTATTTTGGCGTACAAAGCGAGATTAATTCCAGTGCGGAACAAGGAATTTTGATTACGGGCGTTACACCGAATAGTCCTGCCTCAAAAGCCGGTATTCAAGTAGGCGATGTTATCTTAAAACTGAATAATCAAGAGGGCATTTCAACCCGTGAAATGATGCAAATTATTTCCAATACCAAACCGAATACAAGAGTAACGGTAACAGTAATGCGTTTAGGACGAGTGTTTGATTTGTCTGTGATGGTGGAAGAGCTTCCGTCTAATTAGAGGAGATATGGAGATTAAAACCAGTCATTTTTTTGCTTGTTTAGACCGTTTGCGTTTGATTCAACGTTGGTCATTAATGCGCAACATTGAAAAAGAAAATTTGGCAGAGCATAGCTTGCAAGTCGCATTTGTCGCACAAGCATTAGCGATTATTAAAAATAAATTTTTTGATGGTCGGGTTAATTCGGAACGGATCGCCGTTATGGCGATGTATCATGATACATCTGAAATTTTTACCGGTGATTTGCCGACACCGATTAAATATTTCAACCCTGAAATCACTCAAGCCTATAAACAAATTGAGAGCGCGGCGGAACTTCATTTAATCAGTCTTTTACCGCAAGCACTCCAAGCTGATTTTGCCCCTTATTTAGACAGTGAAACCTTTTCTGATGAGGAAAAGCATTTAGTGAAACAGGCGGATTTAATTTGTGCTTATATTAAAGCACAATTTGAGCTGGAGAATGGCAATCAAGAATTTAAAAGCGCAAAAACAAGATTGGAAAGCCTAATGCAACAATGGCATAGCCAAGAAATGGATTACTTCTTACAAGTTTTTATGCCAAGTTTCGGGCGTTCATTGGATGAGATTGCATTGTAGCAATCATTATATACAGACACTTTTAGAAGTGCGGTCAATTTTTCAAATAAAAATGGCGTTAATTAAAACGCCATTTTTTTATGCTAAATCACCACTGAACCAACAATACTTCGGGTTGCTTCTTTTACTTCCGTGAGTTTTACACGCACAATATCCCCGATTTTGTATGCCCGTTCACCTTTAATGTAGAGGGCGAGTTCATCGGTATTCACTTGGATTTCCTCTTTATTATTATGAAGGGTAGAGGCCGGCACAAACATTGACGCACCATTTTCTAATAATTGAACCCGTAATCCTCCCCGCATAACATCTTGCACTTCAGCATCAAATTCTGCATTTTCAGCCACTTTATCGACAAGATAGCGACAATATAACCAATCGGCAATATCACGTTCTACCAAGCGATTTTGGCGGCGGGCTTCTTGCAAGCGTGCTAACACTTCGTCTTGTGGTTTTTCATAAGGTTGTTGTGTCAGTACGGCTTTGATTAAGCGGTGATTCACCATATCGGAATATTTACGAATTGGTGATGTCCAAGTGGCATATCCTTCCAAGCCCAGACCAAAGTGCTGTGCTAATTCTGCTTTAAATTCGGCAAAGGTTAAATAGCGGCGCAAGCGTAATTCGAGATAATCGCCGTCAATAGGTTCGATATCGTGACGCATTTGGCAATAGCCATTTAATGTTGATAAATTTTCCGTAGAATAACGCTCATTAAGTTCCGATTGATTTTCTTCGTTAGCCAAATTTGCCATTAAGAAATGATGGGCGTTTTCCAAGAATTTTTTATCAAAACCGCTATGAGTGTTGAAGATACCGGTTTTTGTCTGTTCATTTAAGAATTGTGCCGCACAAATATTCGCAATAATCATTGATTCTTCTACAATTTGATTTGCAATGCGGCGGTGTTCCGCTTTGATCTCTTGCACTTTGCCATTTTCAGCCAGCACAAAAGAATAATCCGGTTTTTCTTTGAACAATAGCGAATGGGTTTTACGCCAGTTGATCCGTGCTAATGTAAATTGGTGTAGACGATGAATTTGCTCGGTAATTTCAGTGGTTTCCGGTTGCCACGCATTGGGTACTTGTTCTAAATAATCAGAAACTTTGTTATAGGCAAGTTTGGCTTTTGATTGTACATGAGCCGAAACAAAATACGGTTTTGCCGTGATATTACCTTGTAAATCCGTTTCAATATAGCAAACGAGGGCTGGACGGGTTTCATTTGCCATTAAAGAGCAGAGTTCATCGGAAAGCTCACGTGGCAACATGGGAATATTAAAACCGGGAAGATAATTAGTGAAACAACGTTGCTTCGCATCTTTTTCGATTTGTGAATCAAGGGCGATATAAGCTGTCGGGTCGGCAATCGCAACGACTAATTTCCAACCGATTTGCTCACCATTTTGTTCAACAGGCTCAATATAGAGAGCATCATCCATATCTTGTGTGCTTTCACTGTCAATGGTAACAAAATGAAGTGCGGTCAAATCTTCACGTGTTTGTTGATCAAGCATTTCATAATGCTCGGCACCTTGTACCGGATAACGGGATTGTTCGTGACGGGCAAGAGTGACCCACCAAGGGGCAAATTCATCATCTGCACGGCAAATAAATTGGTTAATCGTGGCATAGAAAAAGCGATCATCACGCAATGGGTGAGTTTTCAGGTTAGCAACAACCCAATCGCCTTCTTGCAATTCTTCTTTTACAGACTTGGCTTGTTGCGCACCAATAGGCTGATTAATGCTTGGGTGATCGACCAACACTTGTAATTTCTTGTCTTTATTGAACCGCACTTTTGCAATAAAACGGGTCAGCATAGGTTCGATCAAGGATTCTGGTTCGGCTTGTTCTTTGTCACCTTGTTTTTCAATTGTGGCGGTAATTTTATCGCCGTGCATCACTTTTTTCATCGCAGGTGGCGCAATAAAATAGGTTTTCTTATCACATTCTAAAAAACCATAGGCTTTGTCGGTGCTTTTCACTACACCTTCTACACGCTCTTTGCTTTCGTGAATTTGTTGTTTGAGTTGTGCGAGTAATGGATTGTCTTGGAACATAGTTATATTTTAAAAAAGAGAAAAGGCAGACCGAAAAGTCTGCCCAAAATAAATGAGATGAAAATTATTCTTCACCTAATTCGCCCATTGCGGTGATACTAAAACCGGCATCAACATGAACGATTTCGCCTGTAATACCGGAAGCAAGATCGGAACATAAAAACGCAGCGGAGTTACCTACATCTTCGATTGTCACTGTGCGGCGTAATGCTGCGGTTTTCTCAAAGGCAGAAAGCATTTTCTTGAAGTTTTTAATGCCTGAGGCGGCTAATGTACGAATCGGGCCGGCAGAAATCGCATTAACACGGATCCCGTCTTTGCCTAAATCCGCAGCCATTACTCGAGTTGCTGCTTCTAATGAGGCTTTTGCCAAACACATGACATTGTAATTAGGGATTGCACGTTCCGCCCCTAAGTAAGAAAGGGTGAGTAATGCAGCATTCGGATTTAAATAAGGATGTGCGGCTTGTGCCATTGCCACAAAGCTATATGCACTGATATCGTGAGCAATACGGTAGCCCTCACGGGTTGCGGCATTGACATAATCACCGTCCAATTGATCGCCCGGTGCAAAAGCAATGGCGTGCACGAAACCGTCAAATTTATCCCAATGTTTACTTAATTCTGCAAAGCAGTTTTGGATACTTTCATCGGTTGCCACATCTAAAGGAAGCACAATATCAGAACCGAATTCTTTGGCAAATTCTTCTACGCGCGGTTGTAATTTTTCGTTGAGATAAGTGAAAGCAAGTTCCGCACCTTGCTCTTTCATTGATTTTGCGATTCCGTAAGCAATGGAACGATTGCTTGCCAGACCAGTGACTAAAATTCGTTTACCTGTTAAGAAACCCATGTTTTTTCCTATTGGTTGAATAAAAATTGGGTGGATTATACCTGTTTTGCCTATTTTGAGCAATGAAACGGCTTTTTGGTTGAACCAGTATATTACGCCGGATTATCAATATCCTTAAATTCCACATCAAAGCCATATTCTTTTGCCAGCCACTCGCCGAGAGCTTTGATACCGTAGCGTTCGGTGGCGTGATGGCCGGCGGCAAAAAAGTGTATCCCTTGCTCACGGGCGGAGTGGATGGTTTGTTCCGAGACCTCACCGGTAATAAACGCATCACAACCTCGTGCCGCCGCGAGGTCGATATATCCCTGTCCTCCTCCGGTACAAATACCGATTTTGCGAATAAAGTGCGGTCCGTTTTCGGTGCAAATTAACGGTTTACGTTGAAGAACCTGTTCAATACGGGCGGCAAATTCTTCTGCTGTTATTGGTTTGTTTAATTCTCCCCAAACGGGAATGCTTGTCGGAGTATTTTCTAACGGTTGTAAATTTTCGATACCGAGTAGTTTGGCAAGTTGTGCATTATTGCCAAGTTCAGGATGTACGTCCAATGGCAAATGATAGCCATATAAATTGATGTCATTGACTAATAAGGTTTTGATTCGTTTACCTTTCATTCCTCGAATGCAAGGATTTTCGCTTTTCCAAAAATATCCGTGATGTACCAACAGGGCATCGGCTTGTTGTTCAACCGCATAATCAATTAAAGCTTGGCTGGCGGTCACACCCGTGATGATTTTTTTAATGGCTGTTTTGCCTTCTACTTGTAAGCCGTTCGGGGCATAGTCGGAAATTTGGTTTGAATTGAGCGTTTGGTTGAGAAGTTGTTCAAGTTCAAGATTATTCATAAATAAAAGAGAAATGGGGAAAAGATGGCGTATAGTACGAAATTTAAAAAAAAATGGCTAGTGCAAAAAGTTTGTTGGAAATATTGCACTAGCCCTGTTTTACTACTTATTTTTTATTCAATGCCCACTAGTTTATGAGTCTGTAAACTTAATTGCCATTTGGGTTTATTCGTGCGCTGATTAAGTTTGCCTAACTGAGTGATGGTTTCCAGTAAATTCATTTTGCCGTCGTTGTCACAAGGGGATAGATAATAGTGTTGCGCACGGATTTTTTGTTCTATCAGTTCACAAAAAGGTAAGACATTTTCATCTGCTACAACGCGTACTTCATCGGCAGATTCAATGCAACGTTGCTCATATTTGTGCATATAAAGACGCTTTGGACTGGTGGCGATATAGTCGATTTGTGGCGGAATTGCTTTTAAGCCGTTGGTTTCAATGGCGAGAAAATAGCCGTCGGTTTTGAATTGATCGAGTAGCAATTCAATTTTGGGCACAATGGTGGGTTCGCCACCGGTGATGATAATATTCTTCGCCGAAAACGACCGCACTTTTGCCAGAATCTGTGAAGCAGACCAGCGTTCAAATTGGTTATAAGGCGTATCGCACCAAGGGCAGGCGAGATTGCATTTACCAAAACGAACAAAAATGCTGGGCATACCCGTATTGAAACCTTCTCCTTGCAGGCTTTCAAAAATTTCCACAATATTAAAGTGCGGTTCTAAAACCGCTTGATTTTTCACCGCACTTTACTCCGAATATTCACAAAAAGAAGTGGGAGTTTCCCATAAACGGATTGCTGAAACCGCGAGTTTTTCATCATATTTCAAACGGTTGAAAATGAATCGTGCCATTTCTTCAGCGGTCGTGCGAAAAGGTACGGCAAAAGTTTTTGAATTTAATTCCTGCAATAATACGGCGATTTTACTTTCCCGCTCGCTGGTTTGATCGTAAATAAAAGCGTGATCCATGGGATCTAAAATGGCTTTTTTCACGGTATTTTTTAAATCGGAAAAATCCATAACCATAGATTTTTTCGCCCCATTTTCGTGCAAGTCGCCGGTGATTTCCACTTGTAATTTGTAAGTGTGTCCATGTAGATTTTGGCATTTACCATCGTGATTATCTAATAAATGCGCTATATCAAAACTGAACTCTTTGGAAATTTTAAACATTTTTTTCACCGCCCTTTTGTCGCAAATATTGTTGTAACCCTTTGTTGCGTAATTCACAACTCGGGCAGTTGCCACAGCCGCCTTCCACGCCTTCATAACAAGTATGGGAATGCTGTTGAACGTAATCTAACACGCCTAATTCATCAGCAAGTTGCCAAGTTTGGGCTTTAGTAAGATACATTAAAGGCGTTTTAATATTGAATTGATAATCCATGGCAAGATTTAGCGTCACATTCATCGACTTGACGAAAACATCACGGCAATCGGGATAACCGCTAAAATCTGTTTCACATACTCCTGTGATGATGTCTTGAATCCCTTGCCCCTTTGCGTAAATTGCCGCATAAAGTAAAAATAAGGCATTTCGACCATCGACAAAGGTGTTTGGCAGTTCGTGATTTTTTTGTTCGATTTTGGTTTGTTGATCGATTAAAGCGTTATGGGTAATGGCTTTTATAACGGATGTATCCACTAAGGTTTGTTTTATGCCAAGATCTTGGGCAATCCACTGTGCTTTTTCTAGCTCAACGGCGTGTCGCTGACCATATTGAAAGGTGATAGTTTCGACATTTTCTTTGCCGTAATCGGCTATGGCTTGAAATAAACAGGTGGTGGAATCTTGCCCGCCGGAAAAGATCACGACCGCCTTACGGTTATGGTTTGGGTTTGAAATATTCATTTTAGTACCTAGTTTTGTTAGGGCGCAGTTATATTTTAATGCGTCCATGTAGGAGGTTTGCGAACTACATAAGGCGTGCATTGTAGAGGGGATGGCGTATTTTATCAAGTTATTACAGTATGTTTGTGGCAAATCTAAGTTGTTTGAAAATGAATGATAAGATGATTTTGGATATATCGGATTTTTACGGGAGTGGTTGGCGTACCGAGATTATGTTAGAATCCGCAGCGGTTTAATCATAGTAAACAAAGGTAGATGTCATGAAGAAATTATTATTCGTTGTTGTGGGAGCATTGCTTATTTCTGCTTGTGCCAATAAAGACGTGTATTTTAACGGTTCGGAAGGATCTCATTCCGGTATGAAATTTGATAAAGACACTCGTCATTGGGGTGTAAATCGTTGAGGAGAATGTTTAAAGTGCGGTTAATTTTAACCGCACTTTTGTTTTTATTTAGACATTATTGTTCGGCATCGCTATCTTGTGATAGTTCTTCTTCATCTACATCACATACGCGCTCAAGACTCACCACATTTTCATTTTCTGCGGTACGGATTAAACGCACACCTTGTGTGTTACGGCCCACAATACTGACTTCACTTACACGGGTGCGAACAAGCGTACCGGCATCAGTGATTAGCATAATTTGATCAGTTTCTTCCACTTGGGTTGCGGCAACCACTTTACCGTTGCGTTCGCTCACCTTGATAGAAATCACCCCTTTGGTATTGCGTGATTTTGTCGGGTATTCGCTTAATTGAGTGCGTTTACCGTAACCGTTTTGTGTGGCGGTTAAGATCGCGCCTTCACCTTTTGGAATGACCAAGGAAACTACTTTGTCGATATTGAGATCTAAGGTATCTTCTGTGTTTTCATCGGAAACCTCGTCAATTTCGACCGCACTTTCGTCTTCTGAAATATCGTTTGTTAGGGCGAGTTTAATGCCACGAACTCCGGTTGCTAAACGCCCCATTGCACGCGCGGCAGTTTCAGAGAAACGCACCACACGACCTTGAGACGAGAACAACATAATTTCATTGCTGCCGTCCGTAATATCGACGCCGATCAGTTCATCTTCATCACGTAAATTCAAGGCAATGATACCGCTTGAACGTGGGCGGCTAAATTCAGTGAGGGCGATTTTCTTCACAATACCGCCTGCCGTTGCCATCACCACAAATTTGTCTTCTTCATAGGCAGAAACCGGCAGAATGGCGGTGATACGTTCATTTTCTTGTAATGGCAGAATATTCACAATTGGACGACCGCGAGCCCCACGGCTGGCTTGTGGAAGTTGATACACTTTTAGCCAATATAATCGTCCGCGGCTTGAGAAACAGAGAATCGTATCATGGGTATTGGCAACCAGTAGTTTTTCGATGAAATCTTCTTCTTTCATCTTCGTAGCAGATTTTCCTTTACCGCCACGGCGTTGCGCTTCATAATCGGTTAGCGGTTGATATTTCACGTAACCTTCGTGGGAAAGTGTAACCACCACATCTTCTTGAGCGATAAGATCTTCTAAGTCAATATCACCCGAAGCCGTGGTGATTTCCGTTAAACGTTCGTCACCAAATTGTGATTTCACTTCTTCCAATTCTTCACGGATCACTTCCATTAAGCGTTCGGCACTGCCCAAAATATGAAGAAGGTCGGCAATTTTTATCAATAATTCTTGGTATTCTTTCACCACTTCTTCAAAAGCGATGCCGGTTAAACGGTGTAAGCGAAGTTCTAAAATCGCATTGACCTGTGCCGGAGATAAATAATATTGTTCGCCCTGAATGCCTAGGTTTTCCTCAAGATCGTCCGGACGGGCAGTGATATCAAGTAGATTGATAATATCGCTGTGCAATGCCCAAGAACGAGAACTTATAGCGTTAGCGGCTTCCTCTCGGTTTTTGGAATTACGGATAATGGCGATCATTTCATCAATATTAGAACGCGCCACTGCTAACCCTTCTAAAATGTGGGTACGTTCACGTGCTTTACGAAGTTCAAAAATGGAGCGGCGGGTTACCACTTCACGGCGGTGCAACACAAAGGCTTCAATGATTTCTTTAAGATTGAATAAACGCGGCTGACCGTGATCCAAGGCAACCATATTGATGCCAAAGGTTACCTGCATTTGAGTGAGAGAGTAAAGATGGTTTAATACCACTTCACCGACTGCATCACGTTTGATATCGATCTCAATGCGAATCCCTTCTTTGTTGGAAAGATCGGTGATATTGCTGATACCTTCAATTTTTTTCTCGCGAATAAGCTCGGCTATTTTTTCCACCAGTTTTGCCTTGTTTACTTGGTAAGGCAATTCAGACACGATAATTTGTTCGCGACCTTTATCATTGGTTTCGACAGTCGCCCGTGCGCGAACATAGACTTTACCACGACCGGTACGATAGGCTTCTTCAATACCTTTACGACCATTGATTAGAGCAGCAGTAGGGAAGTCCGGCCCCGGAATATATTGCATTAATTCATCAATAGTGATGTCGTTGTTATCAATATAAGCCAAGCAACCGTTTAATATTTCATTGAGGTTATGTGGCGGAATATTGGTTGCCATCCCTACCGCAATACCGGATGATCCGTTTGCAAGCAATGCAGGAATACGGGTAGGCAATACATCAGGAATCATTAATTCGCCATCATAGTTTGGCGAGAAATTGACGGTTTCTTTATCTAAATCCGTGAGCAACGCTTGGGTAATTTTTTGCATACGCACTTCGGTATAACGCATCGCCGCCGGCGCATCACCATCAATCGAACCAAAGTTACCTTGCCCGTCCACCAACATATAACGCAGTGAGAACGGTTGTGCCATACGGACGATAGTGTAATACACGGCAGAATCACCATGAGGGTGATATTTACCGATAACGTCCCCGACGACACGAGCCGATTTGACATATTTTTTATTTGCCGTATTGCCCTCGCGATCCATTGAAAATAATACGCGACGATGTACGGGTTTTAAACCGTCACGTACATCAGGTAAAGCTCGTCCGACAATCACAGACATGGCATAGTCAAGATAGGAGGATTTGAGTTCTTCTTCAATATTGACAGGGGTAATTGAGGATTGAATTGAATCCGTCATGGGTATTCCTTTTTCGATCAAAAAATTGCAGGAATTGTATCATAAAAGCGGATTTTTCCCTAGTTTTCCCATGAAAAAACGGTGCTTTATCTTTGATAAAACACCGCTTTGGTAAAATTGCCGTCAAATAGACCGCACTTTTAAACTTATTGAACTAATAAATAAAAATTATTCTCCCCACGTAAGATATTTAATGCGACAGCGGACGGTTTTCCCTCTAAAATTTTACGTAAATCTTGGGTTGATTCTACCGCTTGGCGGTTTACGCCAATGATAATATCACCGGTTTTCAAACCGCGTTGAGCCGCAAGGGAATTCGGTTGAACTTTAGTGATTTCAATCCCTTTTATTCCTTTCGCATTGTAGTTATTTAATTCTGCACCGTCTAAGGCACGCAATTCAACATTGCTTGCACTCAATCCTTTGCCATCATCCGCTTGCAGTTTCACTTTAACATCTTGTGATTTGCCGTCTCGCAAATAGGTTAGCTCAATTTCTTTGCCGGCACCGGAAGTGGCGATTTTAGCCCGCATTTCTGCAAAACTTGAGATTTTTTGACCGTTCATTGCGGTGATCACATCACCGGCTTTAATACCGGCTTTTTCCGCAGCGGAATTAGGTAATACTTCACTCACAAATGCACCTTGTTGCGCATTCACGTTAAATGCTTTGGCTAAATCGGCATTTAATTCACCGCCTTTAATACCGAGTAAACCGCGACGTACTTCACCAAATTCTAAAATTTGTTGAACGATATTGTTCGCTTGGTTACTTGGAATTGCAAATGCAATGCCGGCATTACCGCCGCTTGGTGAAATAATTGCCGTATTGATACCGATTAATTCGCCGTTTAAGTTCACCAACGCACCGCCTGAGTTACCACGGTTTACTGCCGCATCAGTTTGAATGTAATTTTCATACGCACCGCTGTCGGAACCTGTTGAACGGCCTAATGCGGATATAATACCGGAAGTCACGGTTTGCCCTAAGCCGAATGGGTTACCGATAGCAACAGTGAAATCACCTACACGTAATTTATCGGAGTCGGCAAATTTAAGTGCGGTCAAATTTGACGGTTTTTCAATTTGAATTAACGCAATATCCGACTGTTCGTCTTTTCCGACTAATTTTGCTTTAAATTCACGTCCGTCTTGTAAAGTAACGTTGATTTTATCTGCATCGTTAATCACATGGTTATTGGTTAGCACATAACCTTTATCCGCATTAATCACGACACCGGAGCCCAGACCACGAAAGTTACGCCCGCTACCGCGATTGCCAAATTGTTCGGCGAATTGATCGCCAAAGAAAAATTTAAATTCTTCAGGAATATCATCAGGTAGGAAAGAACGGCCGCTATTTTTTGCTTTACCTTCCACTGAAATTGTGACTACTGAGGGTTGTACTTTTTCAAGCATGGGAGCAAGGCTATTTTGCTGGTTTACCACAAAACTCGGCAGGTTCGCCTGCACACTCACAGACGTACCTAAAACGCTTAAACCTAATGCAATACCGGTTAATATAAAATGTCTTTTTTTCATAGAATCTCCAAGTAAAACGATCTTTCTTGTGAAAGAGAAAAGTTCATACCTAAATGGTGTTTCATCAGACAAAGGAATAAATGAAATGTTCAAGAAAAACAAGGTATTTGAGAAAAAAATTAAAAAAAGTGCGGTCAGAATTGAAATTGTTTTTTCTGACCGCATTTAGAGTTGTTTAATGATTTTCTTTTTCTGTTTTAAGTAACCCTGACGAGCCTTCAGAATAATCCAGCGGAGGTTCATTTTGCGGTTTATCTACGGCGGTGATTAATTGTTGTGTGAATAAACCTTTTGGATTTTCCCCTAATAAAGCGTCGGAAGAGTTAGCATAATGACGATAGAGTTTTTGATAATCGCCGATGAGGGTTTTAAATAATTCCGCACTTTCTGCGAAATGTTTTTCGAGTTGTTGATTTTGGCTTTCAAGTCGGGCTTTCACCGCTTTTAGCTCCGTTTCCGTTTGAACTTGCTGTTTTACCGATCCTTTGGTTAAACGTAAAATTAAATAGCCGAGGATAACCCCCACCGCTAAACCGATACCGGCAGTTTGCCACATTTCAGTTGTCCACGCTTGCATAGTTTACTCCTTATATTTGTTGTTTATTAAAGTATTTGAATGGTAAAAGGCATTGTAAGAAAAATGAAAAAAAATTTCTTTGCTACGGATCACAAATTTAATATTTAAACCGCAGCGGTAATCACAATTTCCACTTTCCATTCCGGCACGGCTAATTTGGCTTCAACGGTCGCACGGCTTGGCGGGTTTGAACGATCAACCCATTCATCCCAAGCTTGATTTAATTGTTGGTAATCTTTCATATCGGCAAGAAAAATTTGTGCATTGAGAATATTGCCTTTGTGCGATCCTATTTCGGCAAGCAATTTATCAATGAGTGAAAGCACCTCTTTGGTTTGCTCGTAAGCATCTTTTTCAAGGGTTTTCTCCGGGACTTGTCCGGCAAAATAAGCCACGCCGTTATAAATGGACACTTCGCAAAAACGTTCGCTTGAATGAATTCGTTTGATAGTCATTATATTTTTCCTTTAATAATAAATCGGTTGTATTCTAAAGTGCGGCTCACACTTTGTAAATTCGAGTTTATCGCAGTAAAATGCTCGAGAATTATTCTCACTTACGGGCTCACTATGAAGCTGTTAATTTCTAATCAACATGGTGCCGTTGTCATGGCATTATTACCTTTCCTTTACGGTATGTTGCTTAATCATCCCGTGTGGGTACATGCTTTTTTATTAATGGCATGGTTTTCCCTTTACTTGATGTCTTACCCTTTGCTAAATTTGTTCAAAGGTAAAAATATTGAACAATACCGAAAATGGACGTTCATTTATGGCGCGGCAACGCTTGTTTTTGCTCTCCCTGCATTATGTTATAACCAACACATTCTTTATTTTATCGTGGCAATGCTGCCTTTTGTTTTCGTGAATATTTATTACGTTAAACAAAAAGACGAGCGTAATTTCTTCAATGATCTTGCCGGCATTGCCATTTTTACTCTTGCCGGAATGGCAGCCTATTATTTTCCTGACCGCACTTTTGATATGAAAATTTGGTGGGTTGCCGTTTATCCTTCGTTGTTTTTCATCGGTACGACAATTTATGTGAAATCAATGATGCGTGAGCGGAAAAATCGGAAATATTTACGGGCATCAATTCTTTTTCATTCTTTTCTGGTGGCGTATTTTGCCGGAACGGGGCAATTTTATCTCGCATTAGCATTTTTGGTTGGTTGGGCGCGTGCAATTTATTTACCGCGTAAGAAACTTTCTGTCAAACAGGTTGGTCTAACGGAGTTCTTAATCACAGCTATTTTCTTTGTGTTTCTTTTACTCGGCACATTAACAGGATAAATTTGATGAAAAAAACTCTCGTTATTTTTACCGCACTTTTGGGATTTTCAATGACTTTTTCGAGCCATTCGGAAGCACTGGAAACGAATCCCAAATTAACGGATCAACAACGGATGAATATGGCACAGAATTTTGCCAACAAACAAGATTGGCGATCCGTGTTTGAAATTATGCAACCTCTCGCATTGGAAGGTAATGTTCAAGCACAGGGGAATTTAGGTATGCTTTATAACCTTGGTCGCGGCGTGGAAAAAAACAAAGAGAAAGCCTACTGGTGGTTTAGTGAAGCCGCAGAGATGGGAAGCATTCGAGCCATTAATAATTTAGCGATGATGTACTACAGTGGCGATTATGTGAAAAAGGATATTCCGCAAGCCATCAAATTATTTGAAACTACGGCAAAAGCAAAAGATTTAGGTGCCATGATGATGTTGGCTGAAATTTATCTGAAGCAAAAAGATGAAACAAAATCTTTTGAATGGGTTAAAAAAGCCGCCGATTTAGACAACCCCGACGCAAAATTGCGTTTAGGTATTTATTACGAAAAAGGTATTGGCACTTCAATGAATAAACATCTTGCGGCATTAATTTATCGTGAGATTTTGATTTCAAACAACATACCGAATGAAATTAAACAAGCTGCTGAGCAAAGGTTAAAAAATCTTTCTGAGCATAATATCCCCTAATAATAAGAATATTTTTTATGAAAAACACTCGTTTCCCCTTATTTCCAATTGTTGTTTTTGTTGTTATCAACCTCATTATTTTTTCTTTGTCCCGCTTGGGTTTATCTTTATGGCAAATGGAACGGGTTTCCGCCGTACAGGATTGGGGGGAATTATTCCTACAAGGCTTACGTATTGATGTAGTGGCGTTATGCTATTTATTTGGCGTTCCGGCATTATTTACAGTGTTGTTCCATACGAGTGATTTATGGAAAAAGATCCTACGGGTTTGGCTGACATTTGGCAGTGTTTTCATTATTTTTATGGAAATGGCTACGCCGGCATTTATTGAAACTTATGATTATCGACCGAACCGCCTGTTTATTGAGTATTTAATTTATCCTAAAGAAGTCTTTTCTATGTTGATGGAAGGGCATTTAAGTGCGGTCATTCTTAGCCTTGTTTTTACTGTCTTAGCGACAATACTTTATTGGCAACTTGCTGCTTGGTCGGTTAAAAATTTACGCCCAATGAGCTGGAAAGTTCGCCCGATTGTAGCATTGTTGGTGATTGCGGTGGGTTTTATCGGAGCACGTTCAAGCTTTCAGCACCGTGGCATTAATCCTGCGATGGTGGCATTTTCTTCCGATTCCTTGGTAAATTCTTTAGTATTAAATTCCGGCTATTCGGTGATTTATGCCGCACAGCAATTTAAGGACGAAGAAAAATCCTCAGAAATGTATGGCAAAATGGATACGAATGAAATGTTACGCATCGTGAAATTAAATCGTGGCAGAGCCGTAGATGATTATATTTCTGAAAAATTCCCAACCTTAACTAAAAATACTGCAAGCTATCAAGGTAAGCCCAAAAATATTGTCATCATATTGCAAGAAAGCCTTGGAGCACAGTTTATCGGTACTTTAGGCGGTAAGCCTCTTTCTCCGAATATTGATCGATTAGCCAAAGAAGGGTGGTTATTTGAAAATATTTACGCCACGGGAACCCGTTCCGTGCGAGGCATTGAAGCGGTAACCACAGGTTTTATACCAACGCCGGCACGTGCTGTGGTTAAACTCAATAATGCACAAAATAATTTTTTCACCATTGCCGATTTTCTAGGTAAACAAGGCTATGACACCTCATTTATTTATGGCGGTGAAAAGCATTTTGATAATATGGCAAGTTTTTTCTACGGCAATGGGGTTAAAACGATTATTGATCAGCAAGACTATAAAAATCCGAAATTTACTGCTACTTGGGGAGTGAGTGATGAGGATTTGTTTGATAAAGCGGACGAAACTTTTACAAAACTGCAAAACGAGGGAAAACCTTTTTTCAGTCTTGTATTTAGCTCAAGTAATCATGATCCTTTTGAATTCCCCGATGGGAAAATCGAATTGTATGAACAACCCAAAGCAACACGAAATAATAGTGCAAAGTATGCGGATTATGCCGTTGGCCATTTCTTTAATTTAGCGAAAAAATCTAACTATTGGAAAGATACCATTTTCTTGGTGATTGCCGATCACGATTCACGAGCTGCCGGTGCTTCATTAATACCGATTAAAAATTTCCATATTCCGGCACTTATTTTAGGCGAGGGAATTGCGCCACGTCGTGATCTGCGTCTAGTGAGCCAAATTGATATGCCGACAACGTTATTATCCTTAGCAGGGGTAAGCGGTAATTATCCTATGATTGGTTATGATTTAACCAAAAATACCAACCCTGATCGTGCCATTATGCAATTTGATCAAACGCAGGCTTTAATGAAAGGAAACCGTGATGTGGTTATTCAAATGCCAAGCAAAGCCGCACAAGGTTATTATTACGATAAAGCCACTGAAACGCTGAAGGAAAAAAGCGTATCGGAAGAAATGAAACAAGAAGCACTGGCGTATGCGTTGTTGGGAAGTTATTTATACAAAAATCGCTTGTATCAAGCGGGAAGTGAAAATAAGTAAAAATAAAGTGTGGTCAGAAAATACGGTATTTTTCAGCATTATGTAGCAATGCTATCAAGATATTACCGATTAAAAAAATTAAAATCCCTATTGAAATTTAAACTCAATAGGGATTTTTTTATGGTAAAAAGCGACTCAAGTACAGATGAATAGCATGCTTATTGCATTTCAATAATCACTTTCATCGCTTTTTCATCGGCTGCATGTTTGAATACATCATAGGCTTTTTCCATTTCACTTAATTTGAAATGATGGGTCGCTAATTTTTCAAGAGGCAATTTTCCGCATTGACAGGATTTTAATAACATTCCTGTGGTATTGGTATTCACCAATCCTGTGGTAATCGTTAAATTTTTGATCCAGAGTTTATCAATTTCAAAATTGACCGACTGACCGTGTACCCCAACATTCGCGAGATTGCCCCCTTCTTTTACCACTTTTTGACAAATATCCCAAGTCGCCGGTAAACCCACTGCTTCCATGGCACAATCGACACCACGTTGTTCTGTGATTGCCAAGATTTTTTCCACTGCATTTTCTTTCACAGAATTGATCGTGTGAGTTGCACCTAATTCTTTAGCAAGCGCCAAACGATTGTCATCCATATCTACAACAATAATCGTTGCGGGAGAATAGAATTGGGCGGTAAGTAAGCAGCCCATTCCGATAGGGCCTGCACCAATAATTGCAACGCTGTCCCCCGGTTTAACTTCGCCATATTTAACACCGATCTCGTGGCTCGTTGGCAGCACATCCGAGAGAAAGACGGCGATATCGGTATTTAAATTATCAGGCAATAAAAATAGAGAGTTATCGGCAAAAGGCGTACGCACATACTCTGCGTGGGTACCATCAATCATATAGCCCATGATCCATCCGCCCTCTTTTTGACAATGTGCATAAAGCTGCTTTTGGCAATTCTCGCAAGAACCACATTTACTGACACAGGAAATAATTACCCGATCGCCCTTTTTAAAGTTTTTTACCGCACTACCAACATCTTCAATGACACCAATCCCTTCGTGTCCCAAAATTCGCCCATTCCATTGCCCTGTTTTTGCTAAAGCCGTTTTTTCAATTTCCGGATTTTTTCCTTTCCAAATGCCTAAATCCGTACCGCAAATGGTGGTTTTTTCCATTTTAATAATGGCATCTGTCGGGTCAATAATCGTTGGAATAGGGCGATCTTCAAAACGAAGATCATTTGCACCGTAATAAGTCATTGCTTTCATAGTTTTGTTCATAATGAGTCTCCTATTCATTACTTACTTTATACTGTTATTACCGATGTGCATATACCTCAGCACAGAAATATTTTATCTCTACAGGAATAGAATAATCAATAAAAATCATACTTTTATTTAACAAAAAAATAACAATTTATTTTCATCTGATGTTTCTAGATTACATTGACAAATAAACAACCTATACTAAACATCTGAAATAAAAAAACGCTAGGGCTTTCGCAATCGTGTCAGTGATATTTTAAAGCAAGTGCGGTCAAAAACGCCCTCATTTTTAACCGCACTTTTTAGTTTTAATTAATCCGCCACCCAGATTTTTTCTAACTCTTTTGTTTCAGGGTGATATTTATAGACATTAATTCCGCCTCGCCCGTATTGTCCTGTAACGAGAATATTGGCTTTATAAGCGGAGGCTATGCTTAAATTTCCTCTTGAAATTTCAGGTTTATTTCCTATTTCTACATAGGCTTTTATCCAAGGATCGCCTGTTGTATAAAGTAATGCAAGTTCGTCATTACTATTAGGTAAAAGAATAAAATCTTTTTCTGTTACAAAAGCAACAGCAAAAGAATCAGAGCGACTGATCTGCTTATCTTTAAATTTTTCTGGGATGGGCAACAATTTACTTTTATCTCTTATCATAGAATCTTCTCTAAGAATCCCATCAATAGCAGCTAATTTAAATTGTTGATGAGGGTTCAATGCTGACCACATATAACGTTGTCCATTTTCACTTGTTGCTACAATCCATTTTCCATCTGAGCTAATTAGTCCCATCGTTCTTCCTGAATTCCCCCACAAACGAGCTAATGGTTTCAAGTTTTTTATATTCCATAACGTCATACCTAAATAGCTATCTTTTTTATATTTATCAGGGTTTACAGGATTAGCTGTTAATTTTGTTTGAGCAGGAGGAGTTCCCCTAGCAGTTAGAACATCCCCTACTGAAAGAAGATAATTACCAACGATTACAAACTTATAGGGCTGGCTAGGACCGATTGGAGCATCGGTATAAATTGGCGCTAAATTTGGGATCGGAAAGGCATTCAAATTTATGCGGTCAATAGTCAATTTTAGATCGTTGTGCGACGGCTTGCATAATACTGAGAGAATCCAATATGATGTAGCAAATGCACAATTTAAAGAAAATGTAGGGACGACACGCTGGCATCCGTGAAAAATCAAATGATTTTAAAAGGTTGTATGGTGCCCCTACCTATGAGATAAAATGCCCTATTTTTTAACCGCACTTTTGCCGATTATTCTTTATTCTCTTTGGCTAAACCTACCCCAACATAACCACGTTCACGCATGATCACTTCTTTTGATTTACGGATCATGCTTTCAATTGTCATACCTTGTACGAGGATGGAGAACATTACTACGGCATAGGTCATACCTAAAATAAGATCACGCACATCCATATTTAACCCTTCAATGTAGGATTGCCCCATAGGAATAGAAAGTGCCATTGCCAATGCCAATCCGCCGCGTAATGCACCCCAAGTCAGCACTCGTAGGGTATAAGGATTATATTTGCGATAGCGTTTCATCACTTGGAAAGGAAGCCATACACTGATGTAACGGCAAACCAAGCAAATCGGAATGGCAAGAGCAATCAGAATTAAACCTTGCCATGAAACATGAATCAGTAGAATGGCTAAGCCGATTAAAATAAATAGAAGTGAATTGAGGAAGTGATCGATCATTTCCCAAAAATGATTAAAGTAGTGCCGACTTTGCTTTGAAAATCCGGTGTAGCGTGTCCAGTTACCGATTAAAATTCCGGCAACAACCATGGCTAGAGCACCGGAAACATGGAGTAAATTTGCTAACATAAAACCGGCAGTGGGGATAGTCAGAGTTAATAAAATCTCTAATGAGCCGTCATCGGTTGCAGAAATTAAATAGTGCGCAAGTAAGCCGATAACAAAACCAAAAGCAATGCCGCCTAATGCTTCTTTAAAAAAGAGATGTAATACACCGCCTGCTGTCGGTTCTTGCCCTCCGAAGGCAACAGCAAAAACGGTAGTAAAAATCACTAATCCGATCCCGTCATTAAATAAAGATTCTCCTTCAACCTGCATAGCTAAACGCTTTGGGGCTTTTAAGTTTTTAATAATGGCGAGTACGGCGATAGGGTCGTCAGGGGAGATTAATGCACCGAATAAAATGCAGTAGATTAAATCGATATGCCAACCGAATAATTGACTGATCGCATAAAGCATAAAACCGATAAAAAAAGTAGAGGCAAAGGTAGAGAACAGCGCAAAGGTGGTGATTTCCCATTTTTGGTTTTTTAATACCGGCAATTTAATGCCTAATGCACCGGCAAAAAGTAAGAAACCGAGAATACCGTTTAGTAAGAAATCTTTAAAATCAATTCGTTCTACAACTTTTGTTGCGATTTCATCTAAATTAAACCAATTTAAATATCCTAATAAAACCAATATTAAAGAACCCAACATAGAGGTAGCGGTAATTGCAATGGTATATTGGATATTATCATTGATTTTTCGTGTGATAAAACTGATTAAAATAGCAATAGTGGCAAGAAAGCAGAGGTAGGTGTAAATATTCATGGTTTAGTTCCAAACTAAGAAATAGTAGGCATGATTAAATTAAACGTTGTCTAGTATAAGCAAACTGCTATCATTTATAAAGTTCATATTGAAATATATAAAATAATGAAAACGATTAATAAAATTTTTGCATTTTTACTCGTGGTAGGTATTGCAGTCGGAATTTATCTTGTTAGCCAACTTCGTATTTTTGAATCAATTCAAATTGATTTAAAAACAACTGCTCAATTCTCTTTTAATCCGACAAATACATTTTGTTTTTCCCGTGAGGAATCGATTCCTACTTTAGCGAAGAAACACTTTCGATTATTAAGTTGGAATATTCATAAAGGTTCGGATCAAGGTTGGCAGCAAGATTTAGCCCGTTTTTCACAAGATCAGGATTTTGTACTTCTACAAGAAGCCACACCCGAACAAAATTTGTCTTCATTTTCCACCGCACTTTTTATTTCAAGTTTTTCTTATAAAGGGCGGCAATCCGGTGTGAAAACCTTTAGCCGTACTGTGCCAAAAAGTTATTGCGGCATTGCCGAGCCAGAACCTTGGATTCGTATTCCCAAAGTCGCCGGTGTGATGACATTCCCATTGAATAATGGTGGTGAATTATTCGTGATTAATGCCCATTTAATCAATTTTGAGTGGCAGCCCGATGCCTACCGCGCACAATTGGAGCAGATTTTTTCTTTGATTCCGTCTTATCAAAGTGCGGTCATTTTAGCGGGCGATTTTAATGCGTGGAATGCAGAACGAAAACAAATCCTCGATGAATTTATGAGAAAAAAGGGGTTAAATGAAGTGTCTTTTTCTCAAGATGAACGGGTACGATTTTTTGATTATCCGTTGGATTATGTATTTGTCAGGGGGATGAAAGTCCTAACCGCAACATCGAAAAAAGTTGCCTCTTCCGATCATTCTCCGGTTTGGCTAGAGTTCATTTTAGAGTAAGCAAAGGCAACGATTGAGCATATTGTCAGCGAAAAATATTGTGAAAATTAACCGCACTTTTTGTTTAAATTTTGTGCTCTCTATCACAATATATTGTAAAAACAGTGAAAAAATATATCTCATTTTAACTGAAAAATGATACAGTTAGTGCCATCTGACTTTTTGTCATTTATCGGAAGAATGAACTTGAATTCATTCAATCAAATCATCAACCCAATCATCAAACAGAGGGAAACAGTATGTTAATTGGTGTACCAAAAGAACTGCTTGATAATGAAGCGCGTGTGGCGGCAACGCCAAAAACGGTTCAACAAATCCTGAAATTGGGCTTTGAGGTTATCGTTGAACACGATGCGGGCTTTAAAGCAAGTTTTGAGGATCAAGCATTTTTAGACGCAGGTGCAAAAATTGGTACGGCGGCTGAAATTTGGCAATCGGATATCATTTTTAAAGTAAATCCGCCGACAGATGAAGAAATTGCTCAAATGAAAGAAGGCGCAACGTTGGTTAGTTTCATTTGGCGTGCGCAAAATCCTGAGTTAATGCAAAAATTAACAGCGAAAAAAATCAATGTGCTTGCAATGGATGCCGTGCCGCGTATTTCTCGCGCACAAGCCTTGGACGCATTAAGTTCCATGGCGAATATTTCCGGTTACCGTGCGGTGATCGAGGCTGCACATGAATTTGGCAGTTTTTTCACCGGACAAATTACAGCGGCAGGTAAAGTCCCGCCGGCGAAAGTGTTGGTGATTGGTGCGGGGGTAGCCGGTTTAGCTGCGATTGGGGCGGCAAATAGCCTTGGTGCGATTGTACGTGCGTTTGATTCCCGTCCGGAAGTAAAAGAACAAGTTCAAAGTATGGGCGCAAGCTTCTTAGAAATTGATTTTAAAGAAGAAGGCGGCAGCGGTGATGGTTATGCGAAAGTGATGTCGGAAGAATTTAACCGCCGAGCAATGGAACTTTACGCAGAGCAAGCCAAAGAGGTGGATATTATCATTACAACGGCTGCGATTCCGGGTAAACCTGCGCCACGTTTGATCACCAAAGAAATGGTGGATTCCATGAAAGCGGGTTCGGTGATTGTGGATTTGGCAGCCGCAACAGGCGGTAACTGCGAATATACCCAAGCAGGTAAAGTCGTGACGACTGAAAACCAAGTGAAAGTGATCGGCTATACGGATTTCCCAAGCCGCTTACCGACACAATCTTCCCAACTTTACGGCACAAACTTAGTCAATTTATTGAAACTCTTGTGTAAAGAGAAAGACGGCAACATTAACATTGATTTTGAGGATGTGGTATTGCGCGGTGTGACCGTTGTACGTGATGGGGAAGAAATTCCTCCGGCACAAATTCAAGTATCGGCTCAACCAAAACAAGATGTAAAAGCCACACCTGTAGCAGAGAAAAAAGAAGCCAAGCCGACCAATCCGCGTGTGAAATACGGTGTGATGGCAGGTGTCGGCGTATTATTCCTGTGGCTTGCGTCTGTTGCACCGGCTGCGTTTTTATCACATTTTACGGTATTTGTATTAGCCTGTGTGGTGGGGTATTACGTGGTTTGGAACGTTAGCCATGCACTTCACACACCATTAATGGCGGTGACAAATGCCATTTCAGGTATCATTATTGTAGGGGCGTTACTGCAAATTCGTCAGCCGTCGGGCAACCTCTTTATTGATGCGTTAGCCTTTGTGGCAATTTTGGTGGCAAGCATCAATATTTTTGGTGGATTCCGTGTAACACAACGTATGTTGGCAATGTTTAGAAAAGGTTAAGGAGAACGTAATGTCTGAAGGTTTAGTACAGGCTGCGTATATTGTTGCAGCATTACTTTTCATTATGAGCTTGGCGGGACTTTCTAAACACGAAACTGCCAAAGCAGGTTGTTGGTTTGGTATTGTCGGGATGACGATTGCACTCGTGGCGACGATTTTTGGCCCGCATTCCGAAGGGACATTTTGGATCATCATTGCGATGATTATCGGTGGTGTAATCGGTGTTCAACGCGCATTAAAAGTGGAAATGACGGAAATGCCGGAGCTTGTAGCAATTCTCCACAGCTTTGTAGGTTTAGCCGCCGTGCTTGTCGGTTTTAATAGCTACGGTTTACACGATATTCCCACTATGCCGAACGGTTTAGATGATGTGCAACAGGCTCAATTCTTGGCAGAACAGGCAACCCTGACGACTATTCACAATGTTGAAGTGTTCCTCGGGATCTTTATCGGTGCAGTAACGTTCACGGGATCAGTGGTGGCATTCGGTAAGTTAAGCGGCAAAATTAACTCAAAAGCATTAATGTTGCCACATCGTCATAAATTAAACTTAGCCGCGATTGTGGTTTCTATATTATTGATGGTTGCCTTTTTGAACAATCCGGAAAATATTTTCCCTGTGTTATTAATGACCGCAATCGCACTGGCATTCGGTTGGCATTTAGTGGCATCGATCGGTGGTGCGGATATGCCGGTAGTGGTATCTATGCTTAACTCTTACTCCGGTTGGGCGGCGGCGGCGGCAGGTTTTATGCTGAGCAATGACCTATTAATCGTAACCGGGGCGTTAGTAGGCTCTTCCGGTGCGATTCTCTCTTACATTATGTGTAAAGCGATGAACCGATCATTTATCAGCGTAATTGCCGGTGGCTTTGGCAACGATGTGCAAGTCTCTTCCGATGAAGAACAAGGCGAGCACCGTGAGACTACAGCGGAGGAAGTGGCGGAGTTATTGAAAAACGCAAGTTCCGTCATTATCACACCGGGATATGGTATGGCGGTGGCGCAAGCGCAATATCCGGTGGCGGATATCACCGCAAAATTACGTGAACGCGGCGTAAATGTACGTTTTGGTATTCACCCTGTTGCGGGTCGTTTACCGGGTCATATGAATGTATTGTTAGCGGAAGCCAAAGTACCTTATGACGTTGTGCTTGAAATGGATGAAATCAATGAAGATTTCGCAGATACCGATGTGGTATTGGTTATCGGGGCAAACGATACGGTAAATCCGGCGGCAATGGAAGATCCAAACAGCCCGATTGCAGGAATGCCGGTGTTGGAAGTATGGAAAGCGCAAAATGTGATTGTATTCAAACGCTCTATGGCGGTGGGTTATGCCGGTGTGCAAAATCCATTATTCTTCAAAGAGAATACCCAAATGCTCTTTGGTGATGCGAAAGATCGCGTTGAAGACATTTTGAAAGCCCTTTAAAACAGGCTGAAAATAAACCGCACTTTGGGAAGCTGAAGTGCGGTATTTTTTTGCGTTAAATTTATAACCTCACAAATCTGACCCCACTATGTTGTAACAGTAGTTTTATTGGATCTTCATGATTTGCAACGCTTTTTTCTTTGAGCTTAATTAATTTCATCCGCAAGTGTGCCAATTCATGAATACGTTTAGCAATATCCTTAATATGACTATCCAATAATTTATTCATTTCTTCTGTTCGTTGCTCGGTTTGGTTTTCAAGCGAAATTAAGGTTTTGATTTCATTGAGAGATAAATTTAAACTTCGGCAATTGCAAATAAAAGACAGACGTTGCAGATGATCTTCATTATATCGACGAAAATTTCCATTTGTGCGTTGGGGGGCGGGGAGTAGTCCCTGTTTTTCGTAAAAACGAATGGTTTCTACGGTACAATTTAATGCTTTGGCAAGCTGACCTATTTTCATGATTTTCCTCAAAATTTTGCTTGACTCTAAAGTTACTTCATATTTTATCATTGCTCCCGCTTTTTTAATAATAAGGAAACCAATAAATGCAATTCAAAAAAATAACAATGGGATTAGCCGCACTTTTCACACTATCTGTGGCAAATGCACATAATGTATGGCTTGAACCGACTTCATCACAGGGTGAATATGTGATGAAATTCGGCCATACGGAAACGGAATCCTACCCACAACATAAAATTAAGTCCTTACAAATCATAAATTCTCAAGGAAAATTAACCGCACTTGACTATCAATTCAAAAACGGCGAAGCCTACGTGATACCCGAATCCAATATGGTATTTATGACATTTAACAATGGTGTATGGTCAAAATTACCAAGTGGTAAATATGTGGAAAAAACCAAACGGGAAGCACCCTCCGCGGAATTTAGTACTAATCCGCTGAAATTGGGTAAAGCGATTTTAAAATGGGATGAACAGTCTTTTAAAGCCCATGATGTCGCTTATGAATTGATCCCGCAGGCGAGAGCCGAGGCGGGAAAACCGCTTGCTATTCTTGTGTTACACAACGGTAAACCGATTCAAGCTATTAAGGTAGGTATAGGTGAAGACGCCCCGTTTAATTTAACCGATGAAAAGGGGATTTCCGAATTTACACCGGTGAAAGGTTACAACAAAGTATGGGCGGAGTTTGAAGAAAATGTGGCGGATAACCCTGATTATGATCGCCGAACCGTTGAATATATGCTGACCTTTGATGCCCAATAAATAGGCGATGCTGTAATGAAAATATTGTCTTTTTTCACCGCACTTTTTCTTGCATTGTACTTACCGAATGTGCAAGCTCATGCGCTTCACGTATTTGCTCAATATGACGGGCAAATCCTTTCCGGCAAATCCTACTATTCCGATATGACACCGGCGGCGGAAACCTATTTAGAAGTGTTTCGTTCGGGAACGAAAGAACCAATTTTAAATTCCAAAACAAATATGAAAGGTGAATTTCGCCTTGCGGTGCCGAATGTGGCTGGGGCGGTATTAAAAGTCGTGGTGGAAGGTGAGGAAGGTCATCATGCCTCTATTGTGGCGGATCGTACATCACCTTCAAATAATCAAACCGCGGATCTGATGCTGCTGCGATCTGATATTAACCAGTTGAAAGATAAAATTTATTGGCGTGATATTTTAGGCGGGATTGGCTACATTGTCGGCATCGCCGGACTGATAGCTTGGTGGAATTCACGGAAAACTAAATAAGGATACTCAAAATGCATTTATCCGAAGGTGTCTTGCATACACCGATTTTATTAGCCGGAGCAGTTCTCGCCGTGATAGGAATTACGATCGGAATACGCCGTTTAGAGGTTGAAAATTTACCGCTCGCAGCACTTTTTGCCGCCGCTTTCTTTGTCGCCGGTACGATCCATATACCGGTCGGCATCGGCAGTGTGCATTTGATTTTAAACGGTATGGCGGGGCTTTTTCTGGGCTGGGCGGTTTTTCCAGCCTTTCTCATCGCTTTATTGTTACAAGTGTTGTTTTTCTCCTTTGGCGGCTTTGCGGTATTAGGGGTAAACCTTTGTTTGATGGCAACGCCGGCACTTATCGCTCACTATCTGTTCCGTTCATTTTTGATGCCTAAAATGCCATTAAAAAGCCGTTTATTTGTTGGTATCGGCGCGGGGATTATCGGCGTAGGGGGAGCAGCCGCATTAGCCTCTTTGGCATTGGTGCTTGACGGAGGGAAAAGTTATAGCAGTCTGGTTGGGTTATTGCTCATTTCCCATATTCCGGTATTTGTGTTAGATAGCCTAATCAGTGTTGGTGTGATTTCACTTCTTTGTAAAATGTATCCTCAAGCATTGAATCGCACGGCAATTGTTTCATGAAAATTCATGCTTTATTTCAACCGCACTTTCGTTTGATCGGGCTTTTTCTCTGGGGACTAATAATTAGCGGTTTAAGTGTTTTTTCTTGGCTTATTACGTTTAATATTAGTGTCATGGCTGTTTTTATTTTGTTGGTTTTAATTCATTCCAAGCCTTTATTTCCCTATGTTAAACGCTGGTTAAGCTTATTGATTTTTATCTTTTTAATCTGGGCGACACTGGTTTGGAAGGTAGGGGAAAAAGGTATTGAAGTTAATATACAAGGAATACGACTTGCTGAAATACTTAGCCTAAGAATGAATCTAGTATTGTTTTCTCTCTGGCTTTTTTTATGGAATATCAACGATGCCATATTGATTCAAGCACTTGGCAAATTACCCTTACCAGAAAAACTCGTACAATTGTTTGTTTTGACGATACGTTACATTGCATTGCTTGGCGAGCTACGACAAAAGATGGATATTGCAATGCGTGCCCGTGGCTATCAAGCCGCATTTAATCGTCGAACCTTTTATGTGATGGCACAGGCAGTGACATTATTATTAATTCATGCCTTATTGAAAGCGGAAACGGCACAAATTGCATTGAAGTGTCGCAGTTTTCAATTTGGTAAAAGGAAAGAAGATGCTGAACGTTAAAGATCTTTACATTGAACGTAATGGCAAACCGATTATTCAAGATTTAACGTTTCACCTTGAAGAGAAAAAACGCTTATTTATTCAAGGGGAAATTGGTGCGGGTAAAACTACTTTATTACTTGCCTTACTTGGGTTTGTTCCTATTTCAAAAGGGGAAATCCGATTATTTGGAAAAAACTGTCGAAAAGAAAAAGATTTTGCCCCTTTTCGTGGTGTGGTGGGAATTTGCTTTCAGAATGCCGATGATCAACTTTTCGGCCCGACCGTGCTGGATGATGTCGCCTTTGGCCCGCTTAACCAAGGCCACTCTCAAGCATACGCCTATCAACTTGCGGAACAACAACTTGACCGTCTGGGGATTAGTCATTTAAAGGATCGCACGGTGCATACGCTTTCAGGCGGCGAAAAGAATTTTACCGCTCTTGCCGGTGTGCTTGCCATGCAACCTAGAATTTTATTGTTGGACGAACCAACCAATGGCTTAGATCGAAAAAATACGGAAAAACTGACCGCACTTTTGCGTGAACTTGGACTGCCTATGTTAATTTCTTCACATTATCAAGGATTTATTGATGAATTGGCGGATGAAATTATCAATTTGTGATCGCCACGAAATCTAAAAAAAATCAATAAATCCCGTTGGGAACGCGCTGCAAGCTATCGGGCTCAAATTCTGTTTCCGGATAGATTGGGAGTGACTGAATAATTAGTAAAGATTGACCGCACTTTGTCGCCATAATAAAAAGTGCGGTCAATTTTGTTTTATTTCACCTGATTAATTAGGAATTGGGTGAGTAACGAAACCGGACGACCGGTTGCGCCTTTATTCGCACCTTGTAACCATGCCGTACCGGCGATATCCAAGTGTGCCCAGCGGTATTTTTTAGTGAAGTTAGATAAAAACGCCCCTGCCGTGCTTGCACCGCCCCAGCGTCCGCCAATATTGGCAAGATCGGCAAAGGGGGATTTAAGCTGTTCTTGGTATTCTTCGCTGAGCGGTAAACGCCAGGCTTTATCTGTAGTTTGTTGAGCGGCATTGAGTAATTCGGCGACAAGAGTTTCATCTTCTGACATTAGCCCGCTGTTGTGTTGCCCCAATGCGACAACGCACGCGCCGGTTAGGGTCGCAACATCAATTACCAGCTCAGGCTCAAAACGTTCTACATAGGTGAGGGTATCGCAAAGTACCAGACGGCCTTCCGCATCGGTGTTTAGCACTTCGACGGTTAAGCCGTTCATGGTAGTGAGAATATCTCCCGGTCGATAGGCATTACCATCCGGTAGGTTTTCACAACCTGCAAGCACTCCAATCACATTGAGGGGTAAGTTAAGTTCTGCAATGGCTTTCATAGTCCCGAATACGGAAGCCGCCCCGCCCATATCATATTTCATTTCGTCCATATCGGCTGCGGGTTTCAAGGAAATACCGCCGGCATCAAAGGTTAAGCCTTTGCCGACAAGCACAATCGGTTTGGTATTTTTATCTGCGGCGTTGTTAAAATGAAGAAGCGACATATAGGCAGGGTTTGATGAACCGTGGGAAACCGCAAGATAAGCATTCATACCTAACTCAGCCATCATTTTTTCATCGATCACATCAAGGGAAAGTGCAGTGGATTTTTCCGCTAAATTTTTCGCTTGTTCGGTCAGATAAGCCGGGTTGCACACATTAGGCGGCATATTGGCAATATCCCGAGCCGCTTTTACGCCGCTTGCAATAGCTTGGGCGTGCTTGATCGCGAGTTGTGCCTGTTGGCAATCCGTGTTGAAAATGAGCGTTTCTAGGCTGATTGGTTCTGCTTTTTTAGATTTGAATTGATCGAATTGATAGTTGCTATGTTCAATGGTTTCAATGGCAAAACGGATGTTCCAGTAAATATCACGGTTATTGAGTTCAACTTCTGTCAAATAACAAACCGCTTCACGAATAGCGGCATCTTTTAACGCTTTTAACATATTTTGAATCAGTTGCTTATATTGGCGTTCGCTGAGTTCGCCTTTTTTACCGCAACCAATAATTAACACTCGTTTTGCGCTAGTGCCATTGAGGTCGCGTAGCAATAAAGTTTGTCCTAATTTTCCGCTGAGTTCGCCGGATTGTATTAAAGCGTTGAGGTAGCCTTGAGTGGTAAGGTCGATTTCATTGAAACTTTTTGAAAATTCATTGTTCTCATACACACCGATTACAATACATTCGGCAGCTTGTGAAAGTGCGGTTAATTTTGCTTGATATTTCATTTGATTTCCTTATTTTGATTGTTTAAATCAGCGAAAATAAGGTATCATACGCGGTCGATTTTATCTAGTTTTCCCCTCAATTTTAACGATAAACAATAACGATATAAGATGATTTTAACGCGATATTTAACGAAAGAAGTCTTTAAGAGCCAAGTGGCGATTTTGTTCATTTTGTTGTTGATCTTTTTCAGCCAGCAACTTGTGCGTGTGCTTGGTTCTGCGGCAAATGGTAATGTGCCGGCAGATTTGGTTTTTTCTTTACTTGGACTGGGAATGCCGACCATGGCGCAATTAATGTTGCCGTTGTGTTTGTTTATTGCCATTTTGTTGACATTTGGGCGTTTATATGCGGAAAGTGAAATTACCGTGATGCGTGCTTGCGGTGTCGGTCAGCGGATTTTAGTGCGTGTGGCGCTCGTACTGTCTTTGTTTACTGCGGGCTTAGCTGCATATAATGCGTTATGGCTTTCCCCTTGGGCGATTCAAAAGCAAAGCACTATTGTTGAAGAGGCGAAAGCGAATCCAACGATGGGGGCGCTTTCTTCCGGTCAGTTTATCTCCGGCAATAATAATTTTGTGTTGTTTATTGATAACATTAAAGGTAATCAAATCAATGAAGTTTATCTATTCCAAACTGCACCAAAGGGACAAACCAAACCTTCTGTCATTACTGCGGAAAAAGGGGAGTTAAAAGCCTTGCCAAATGGCGATCAAATTCTGAATTTGCAAAATACACAACGGGTAGAAGGCACAGCTGCGTTGCCGGATTTCCGTATTACACATTTTGATAATTATCAAGCTTATTTAGGTTTTCAAGCTACTGATAGCAAATCTGATGAAGCCGCTGCGCTTTCTTCTGAAGAATTAGTGAAACAAAATAGCATGGCTGCAAAAGCCGAATTACATTGGCGGATTAGTCTTATTTTAGCCGTGCCGTTAATGGCATTAATTGCTGTGCCGTTAAGTAGAGTGAATCCAAGACAAGGGCGTTTTGCGAAAATTCTGCCTGCATTATTGCTTTATCTTATTTATTTCTTGTTACAAAGCTCATTGAAATCTGCCGGTTCGGCGGGAAAATTAGATACGGCAATTTTTATGCCTACCGTAAATGTTATCTTTTTATTGATTGGGATTGTATTAAATACTTGGGATAGTGCCATGATGTATAAATTCCGCCGTCTTTTTAGCCGAAAAGGGTAAGCCAAATGATGAATACCTTAGACCGTTATATTGGTAAAAGCATTTTAGGGGCTATTTTTGCAACGTTGCTCATGCTTGTGGGCTTGTCTGCCATCATCAAATTCGTGGAGCAGTTCCGTAGTGTCGGTAAGGGAACTTATGATGTATTGCAAGCGGTTAGTTTTACTTTTTTAACTATACCAAAGGATGTGGAAACATTTTTCCCTATGGCGGTATTATTGGGGGCGTTGATTGCTCTTGGTAACTTGGCTAGTCGTAGTGAACTAGTGGTGATGCAATCAGCAGGTTTCTCACGTTTTAGAATTGGATTGGCGGTGATGAAAACTGCCTTACCATTAGTGATTTTAACGATGGTGATTGGTGAATGGGGCATTCCGCAAACAGAACAGTTTGCCCGTGATATGCGCGCCCGAGCGATTTCAGGCGGTTCAATGCTTTCAATAAAAAACGGCGTATGGGCGAAAGACGGTCAGCGTTTTGTTTTTGTGCGTAGCGTAACGGATAATGTTAAATTAAACGATGTTTATATTTACACCTTTGATGATAAGCGACATTTAACGCAGTTAAAACACGCCAATCAGGCGACCTATTCTTTGGAAGAAAACAAGTGGAAACTGCATCAAGTAAACGATTCGACGATCCAAAAAGAAAGTATTGTCACGACAAATCGTTTAACCGAATCTTGGGAAACCAATTTAACCCCGGATAAATTGGGGGCTGTGTCATTGCGTCCGACCTCGTTGTCTATCAGCGGATTATATGAATATATCCACTTTTTAAAAGAAACCGGGCAAGACGCGCGGCGCTTTGAATTAACTTTTTGGCGTAAAGTTTTTCAGCCGATTTCTGTCGGTGTGATGATGATGCTTGCCTTATCCTTTATTTTTGGCTCTTTGCGTAGCGTGACGGCAGGCGCAAGAATTGTGACGGGAATTTGTTTTGGTTTCTTGTTTTATGTGGTCAATGAGATTTTTGGGCAAATGAGCGTTGTTTATAATATGCCGGCAGTGTTTGGCGCATTAATCCCAAGTTTGTTATTTATTGCGATTATCTGGTGGCTATTAAGTCGAAAACGGGATTAATTTTAGCAAGGTAGATAGCATAAAAAGTGTAGTGTGGTTAATTTCAAATGAATTTTAAAACTTACTTGAAGGGAATTTGTTTTGGTTTCTTGTTTTATGTGGTCAATGAGATTTTTGGGCAAATGAGCGTTGTTTATAATATGCCGGCAGTGTTTGGCGCATTAATCCCAAGTTTGTTATTTATTGCGATTATCTGGTGGCTATTAAGTCGAAAACGGGATTAATTTTAGCAAGGTAGATAGCATAAAAAGTGTAGTGTGGTTAATTTCAAATGAATTTTAAAACTTACTTGAAGGGAATTTGTTTTGGTTTCTTGTTTTATGTGGTCAATGAGATTTTTGGGCAAATGAGCGTTGTTTATAATATGCCGGCAGTGTTTGGCGCATTAATCCCAAGTTTGTTATTTATTGCGGTTATCTGGTGGCTATTAAGTCGAAAACGGGATTAATTTTAGCAAAGTAGATAGCATAAAAAAGTGCGGTCAATTTCAAATGAGTTTTAAAACTCTTATGAAATTGACCGCACTTTTGTTTTGGTTGGTTAGTCCTCTTTAAAGGCAAGCATCATTTCTTCTGCTTTTTTCACCATTTGTTCCGAGCCGACAAATAACGGTATGCGCTCGTGTAATTCTTTCGGTTCAATATCTAAAATTCGACGATAACCGTCTGTGGCTAATCCCCCGGCTTGTTCTGCTAAAAATGCCATAGGATTGCCCTCATAAAGTAAGCGTAGTTTCCCTTTTGGATAGTTAGTTGCGCTAGGATAAATATAAATTCCGCCTTTTAATAAATTGCGGTGAAAATCGGCAACAAGAGAACCGATATAGCGTGAAGCATAAGGACGTTGTGTCGCTTTATCTTCTTCTTGGCAATATTTAATATATTTTTTCACGCCTTGTGGGAATTTGAGGTATTGCCCTTCGTTGATGGAATAAATACGCCCGTCTTTTGGCATTTTCATATTTTCATGGGATAAACAGAACGTGCCGATAGAGGGATCATAGGTGAAACCATTCACACCATTTCCTGTGGTGTAAACCAACATGGTAGATGACCCATATACAATATAGCCTGCCGCAACTTGTCTATTGCCGGGCTGAAGGAAATCTTCCATCGTTACCGGTGTACCGATAGGGGAAATACGACGATAAATAGAGAAAATTGTTCCGACGGACACATTAACATCAATATTAGAAGAGCCGTCAAGGGGATCGGTTAAAATCACATATTTCGCATTACGTCCGCGTTCCGTATCAAAGGCAATAAAACTTTCTTCTTCTTCGGAGGCAAAGCCCGCGACTTCTTCACGTGCCATAAGGGCGGCTTTCATCGTATTATGAGCAAAGAGATCGAGCTTCATTTGACTTTCACCCTGCACATTTTCAATGCCGGATTGACCTAAAATACTGGTGAGCCCCGCTTTATTGATATCACGATGAATGATCTTAGCTAATAAACGGATGGACGACAAAATCCCACTTAGTTCTCCTTTTGCATTAGGGTATTCCGCTTGACGCTCTACAATAAATTCACTTAATGTTTTCATAATTTTTCCTTCTAACAACGCTTGCGGAAATTATATGTCATTTAAAATTTTCATAAAAAGACAATTTTCAATAATGAGATCTGGATCACAAAATTTTATATTTTCAAAGTAGGACAACCTAGTGGTAGGAGAGGCTAAGCCACTGGTTATTGATTGAGATGTCTTGCTAAATAAATGTCTACAATATCCACTAAATGTTTGAGAAAAGTAATATCTTGTCAGTTATGAAAACGTTGCGTATCACGTGAGCGAAAGAGTAACATTGCGCTGGGTTTGTGAGTATCTTTTAGACCAAACAGGCAGCAAGCCACAGAACCGATGGGCAATTCTTCCGGTAAAAATATTAAAGATTTCTCTTTACCGCTTAATTCACCCAAATAAAATTGGCGTAATCCTAAACGTTCCAAACGAATAATTTCAAAGGCTTTACGATCAACCCAATTATGCGAGGGGATACTTTCCGTTTTTTTCCAACTATCGGTAAATAGAAGAATTTTAGCGCCCTCCAATTCATAAGATTTTGCCCATTGATCTAATTTTTTTTCGATAGAACGAAAATCTTGCGCTTGAAACAATTTCTTTTGGAGTGGCATTAAGGCGAAGAAAATATCGGCGTCATGAATAGCCAGTCGGTGCAATTTTTCAAGTTGTGAGGTGAGTGCGGTAATTTGTTGACGCTGTTGGTTTAATTGGGCATTAATGAGTGAAATCGTCCCTTTTTGTGAATGATGAAAAGTCAGTTTTCTTAAGAGTGAAGAATGTCGGGTAAAGAAATCAGGATGGCTTTCAAGGTAATGAATAATATCTTGTTCGTTCATAATATGTGATTCAAAACAGAAGAAAAAAAGACCGCACTTTTAAGTGCGGTCAAAAAATAAGAAGAAAATTATTCTACAAAGGGATCACGTAAAATCATTGTTTCTACGCGATCAGGGCCTGTTGATAGAATATCTACCGGAACTCCGGTGACTTCTTCAATACGTTTGATATAGTTAAGGCAATTTTGCGGTAATTTATTTACATCTGTAATACGGAAAGTATTTTCTTTCCAACCCGGTAAGGTTTCATAAATAGGCTCAATACCTTCCCAATCTTTTGCTGAAAGTGGTGCGTATTCTACAATTTCACCATTTGGCATTTTATACGCCACACAGATTTTAATTTCATCAAAGCCGTCCAATACATCCAATTTCGTCATACAAAAACCGGAAATAGAGTTGAGCTGAACCGCCCGACGAATGGCTACGGCGTCAAACCAACCGCAACGACGCGGACGACCGGTTACCGCACCAAATTCATTCCCTTTACGTGCAATCTCAGCGCCTACATCATCGAATAATTCGGTAGTGAATGGACCTCCACCTACGCGGGTACAGTAGGCTTTAATAATACCCAATACATAATCAAGATTACGAGGACCAAAGCCGGAACCGGTTGCAACGCCACCTGCCGTGGTGTTTGAACTGGTTACAAACGGGTAAGTACCGTGATCGATGTCTAACATAGTGCCTTGCGCACCTTCAAATAGGATATTGTCGCCGTTTTTGCGTGCAGTATCCAAAATTGTGGTAACATCTGCCACCATACCGGTGATAATATCAGCTACTGCCATGACATCATCTAAGGTTTTTTGATAATCGATCGGCTCAACTTTGTAGTAGTTTACTAATTGGAAATTATAGTATTCAAGAATATTTTTAAGTTTTTCAGCAAAGGCTTTTTTGTCAAATAAATCGCTTACTCGCAATCCGCGACGGGCGACTTTATCTTCATAAGCCGGCCCGATACCGCGACCGGTCGTACCGATTGCTTTTTTGCCTAGTGCTGCTTCACGGGCATGATCCATGGCAACGTGATAAGGGAGAATCAAGGGACAAGCCTCGGAAATCAATAAACGCTCACGAACATTGATACCACGGTTTTCAAGCTCGCCCATTTCTTGCATTAATGCCGCAGGTGAAAGCACCACGCCATTGCCGATAAGACAGGTTACATTTTGGCGTAAAATACCGGATGGGATCAAACGCAATACGGTTTTTTCACCATTAATAATAAGCGTATGTCCTGCGTTATGACCGCCTTGATAGCGCACAACATATTTTACGCGATCAGTTAACAAGTCAACGATTTTACCTTTACCTTCGTCACCCCATTGAGCGCCCAAGATAACGACACTTTTTCCCATAATTTCCACCTTTTAAATTTGGTTGATTGATCAAATGAAATGAATAGCCGGATGTTTTTTTATTCTTTTTTATTACCCTAAAAATTAAATTCTATACTTTAATTGAGGGATGAATATTAATTTAGAACGAATCACGACCCGCTATATTAAACTATTCTGCTGTGACTTTCTAGTTTTGATACGCCTTCAATTTACCGGTGAATTAATGGCTTTTCGTTCACGGCGAAATAAAATAACGAATAACCCGAGCAATAGACCGATTCCGGCACCTAGGTATCCCCAACTGTTTGGTCTTCTTATTTCCATCTGCTGTGGACTTTTAGTGAAATGAAATGCGGTAAAATTCTCGTCAAGCGGATTAACGGATTTCATCATATTGAGTTTTCCCTGCCAATCTTGACGTTCCACGCTATTACCGTAAGGAATATTGCCCAAATTGAGTTCTGCTGCGGTTTTTACTTGAGTAAATAAATTTTTCCATTGGAGAATGAGGTCGGCATACATCATTTTTCTTGTAATGGTATTACTATTATCAAGAAGTGAGGAAAGCAATGCTTGTGATTCCCCTGCTTCACTTAATGTAATGGTAATTTTCCCGGTGTTATAACTGAGCGGCTGGAAGTGGGTATTAT
The DNA here is from genome assembly GCF_010587025.1 of Rodentibacter caecimuris. NCBI lineage: Bacteria > Pseudomonadati > Pseudomonadota > Gammaproteobacteria > Pasteurellales > Pasteurellaceae > Rodentibacter > Rodentibacter caecimuris. The sequence continues at coordinate 99,723 of NZ_CP040863.1, forward strand.
TGATTAAATCATTTAATAGTCGGGCATTGTCTGTCGTGTTTTTACTGATTTTTTGCTTGTAATAGCTTGAGTTTTCCCAAAAGTGTTTTAGGTTGTCATAAGAAACCAACTGTTTGGTAAAATTTTGATAAACTAATTCGGTAACTTTACTATCCGTTGTATCTTTCCCTTGCATGAGTTGGTACATAGAGTGGAGGGAATAATAATTGCCCAGTTCGGATAGGGTAGGATGAGTGATTTCCACTTCTGTTTTCCATTTTGCGTTTAGCCAATAGCCTGATGCATAGCCGATTACACCACAAAGTGCGGTTGAAATGACGAGTGTTTTTAGTGTCTTTAAATATGACATACTATTTTTCCTATTCGTTTTTTATTGAGATTTTATTTTAATGTTCCCCTCCTTTCTGCATTATTTACAGCTTAGTAAGAACAAAAGGGTAACAATATTGAAGTCACATTTTGATTGGTTCAAAAGTGACTTCATTCAGGTAACGGGTATTATTCAAACAACGATTTATGTAACGAGCGAACCACCTCATCGGCGTGTTTACTCTGTACTAACATACAAATATTATTAGTACTGGCACCGTAGCTGATCATACGAACATTGTAAGATTCCAGCGTTTCAAAAATACGTTTTGCGATACCTGACGCAATATGGAGTTCGTTTCCGATAAGTGCGACAAGGGATAAACCGGTATCGACTTTTACCGTACAATATTGGCTTAGCTCTTCCAACAATTCGCCTGAAATCAATGTTGTACCGGATGAGCTTGAGCCTGTTTTATCAAGTGTTAAAGCAATGCTTATTTCCGATGTGGTAATGGTATCTACGGAAATTTTGTGTTTTGCCAAGATACTGAATACGTTTGCCAAGAAACCTTGGGCGTGTAGCATACTCAGGCTGGAAAGGGTCAATAACGTTTGATCTCTGCGCAATGCAATCGCACGGAAAGTCGGTCTGGGCTGCGGATCGCGGGTTACCCAAGTTCCTCCGTCTTGTGGTGCTTTGCTTGAACCCACATATACGGGAATATTGCTGCGAACGGCAGGCAATAATGTTGCCGGATGAAGTACTTTGGCGCCGAAGGTTGCCATTTCCGCAGCCTCTGCAAAACTCATTGTATCAATGCGTTGTGCTGTTGGTACAATACGGGGATCCGTGGTGTAAATGCCGGCAACATCAGTCCAAATTAATACATCTTTTGCATTTAATACCTCGGCTAAGAGTGCAGCGGAGTAGTCGCTGCCGCCACGCCCCAATGTTGTTGTTTTCCCGCCCGGTTCACGGCCGATAAAACCTTGAGTAATGATTAATTCACCACGGTCAATCAATGGTTTTAAAATATTGTCGCTATTGCGTTGGGTTTTTTCGTCATCCGGTACGGCTTTGCCAAAATGATTATTGGTTGCCACAATACTACGCATATCTATCCAACTCGCACTTTTATTTTGTTCACGCAAAATTTCAATAAAAATTTGTGTTGACATCATTTCGCCGTGGCTGATTAATTCGTCTGTCAAGGCGGTTGAGGTAGCAAGGCTTGCGGCTTCGGAAAGATATTCAATATTCTCAATATATTTTTCAATGATTGGTCGAACAAGAGAATCGTCTTTCAGTTCGTTTAAAATATTTTCTTGAATTTGACGTACTTCCCCAACTAATCTTCTGCGTTTTTCCGCTTCCACACCATTGGCAAGTTCCACCAAAAGATTTGTGACGCCGGCAGAGGCTGAAAGGACAACAATGCGCGTGTTTGGATCATTAATAATAATTTTTGCACAGGCTGTCATTGCTGCGTAGTTGGCAACGGAAGTACCGCCGAATTTAGCGACAGATAAATGAGACATAAAATATTCTCCTGTTAAATGAATGTTCTAAGTATAGTGTTTGCAAAAGCATAGAAATAACGATTTAGTCAAACATTGTCAAATGGATTTCATAAAAAGCCGGTTAGATTTTTCATTCATTATCAGGAAGTGGGAGAGGCTCCGGTTTGCCTAGAAAATAAGGTTGAATACCAATTGCCAAATCAAAGATTGCTTTCAGGCGGGCAAAGGTTTCTCGAATACGTGTACCGAAATAGACATCGGGCTGTTTGGCGGCGAAACAAATCGCATCAATATCATAATATTTGGCGATAAACAGGGCTCGCTCACAATGAAATTTTTGGCTGATAATAATATAAGAAGGGACTTGGAAAACTTTATTGGCACGCACCACAGAATCTAATGTACGGAAACCGGCAAAATCCAGGAAAAGACGATCTCTCGGCACATTCATTTTTCGTAAATCCCTCAACATTGTGCGCGGCTCATTATATTGTAATGTCCGATTATCACCACTGAGCAGAAGATAACTCACTTTTTGATTTTCGAGAAGTGTTTTTGCCGCAGTAAGACGATTGGTGTAGTAATCGTTGGTTTTGCCGGTAGCAACATATTTTGATGTGCCGAGTACGACTCCGTAAGGGCGGTAGGGCAATTTATCCACTTTTTCAAATACGCTGTCACGAACATAGAAACTGATAGATTGATCGATTATCAGACAAGCTAAAAGAAAAGATAGGCTCACGCAGTACATCCGGCGAATCATTTTTTTTAAATGAAAACGATGCCAAAGGGAAAGTGCGGTCATTTTGAGAGATAATTTTGAATCAATCATGTAACTAAAATAATGAAAACTTGAGGTAAGTTCAAGCTGAATTTTGTGTTCACCGCTCACTATGTTGGTTTAGCCGTTTAGACGGCTAAAATTTCTTGACAAAGATAATAAGCTGTTGATAATTGGAAACATCTTTAATTTCACGCAGTAGGTTTTCAATGTCGTCTGTCCAAAATGTGGTGCTTTTTCAAGATAATCCGCTACAACTTATGTTGGGCGGTGAAATTTCGCTGATTAACGTGGCTTATCAAACTTATGGGACATTGAATGCGGATAAAAATAACATCGTGCTAATTTGCCATGCGCTAACCGGGGATGCGCAGCCTTATTTTTCGGATAAAGAAAAAAACGGCTGGTGGCAGAATTTTATGGGCGATGGTCTTGCGCTAGATACTTCCCGTTATTTTTTTATTTGCTCGAATGTATTGGGCGGCTGCAAAGGCACGACAGGGCCGGCTTCCGTTAATCCTAAAACGGGCAAGCCTTATGGTAGCCAATTTCCGAATATTACAGTACAGGACATTGTGCATGTGCAAAAAGTACTACTAGATCATTTAGGCGTAACACACCTGAAAGCGGTGATTGGCGGATCTTTCGGCGGAATGCAAGCAACCCAATGGGGCATTGAATATCCGGATTTTGTTGATAATATCGTTAACCTTTGTTCATCACTTTTTTTCAGTGCGGAAGCCATAGGATTTAATCATGTTATGCGTCAGGCTGTGATTAATGATCCCAATTTTAATGGCGGAGATTATTATGATGGCGCACCGCCCGATCAAGGTTTATCCATTGCCCGTATGTTAGGAATGCTGACTTATCGTACGGATTTACAGCTTGCTAAAGCGTTTGGACGGGCGACTAAATCGGAAGGAGATTTTTGGGGAGATTATTTCCAAGTAGAATCTTATCTGACTTACCAAGGTAAAAAATTCCTTGAACGCTTTGATGCCAACAGCTATTTGCATTTGCTTCGCGCCTTGGATATGTATGATCCGAGCTTGGGCTATTCTGATGTTAAAGCAGCGCTTTCACGTATCAAAGCACGCTATACGCTGATTTCGGTAACAACCGATCAACTGTTTAAATCCATTGATTTACATAAAACCAAGCAGCTTTTAGAACAAAGTAATGTTTCCTTGAATTTTTACGAATTTCCATCGGTTTATGGGCATGATGCCTTTTTGGTTGATTACGATGGATTTGATAAGTGGATTAGTGAAGGCTTGGCAGGTAAAAATTAAAAAGTGCGGTAATTTCTACCGCACTTTTCTATAGGTAGCTTACAAATTCTTCAACATTCCCGCCACGTGATTCACGTTCAAGTTTTTCCGCCGCCGTACCAAGCATCAATAACGCTACAATTTTGTCTTGTTTGCGACAGCCAAGGGCGTGCCGTAACGCACTTCCATTGATCCATTTTCCCGTAATCCAAACATTATCAAAACCTTGCGCATTGGCGGCAAGTTGAATGCCGTAAGCGGCACAGCCGGCGGTAAGTATCTGTTCCCAAGTGGGTACTTTTTCCACATCAGGATTAATTTTAGCGATAACCGCAATGACCATCGGCGCGCGATGAGCAAGTTTTTCGGCTTTTTTTAAGCGCTCTTCGCCAAGGTTGAGTTCTACCGCGGCTTCCTTGAGTAAATGTTCTAATTTATCCAATCCTTCATTTTCTATAACAACAAAGTGATAAGGCTGCAATTTGCCATGATCCGGCGTGTGAAGTGCCGCCTGAAAAATTTGCTCAAGTTGGGCTTTGCTTGGTGCAGGGGAGGTAAGTTTTTTATTTGAGCGTCGTGTTGTTAATAGGGTTAATGTATCCATTTGATTTCACAAAGTAAATAAAAGTACGGCGGATTATAGCATAGTTTTTAGCCTGAGTTTATGTTACGCTAAGCGCAATTTTTTCAACCTGTTAAAACCTTTATGAACCCAATTTTCCGAGTGATCAAATTTTGTTGGCATGCGCTAAATTTTATTCGTGATTTAGTGATGAATTTTTTCTTTTTAATTTTCATTTTTCTGTTGGTGACAATTTTCAGTATCACTGCAAATACTAAAAAAAACGCAGTGAATTTAAATACGGATAAAGGAGCATTATTGCTAAATTTAGACGGTTACTTAGCCGACAATCGTGATGATGCTTTTGGCTGGCAGCAAATATTGCGAGAACTAAATAGCGGGGAGCGTATCCCGACTAAAATTTCAACCTTCGATGTGGTATATGCCATTAATTTAGCAAAAGAAGATGAGAATATTCGAGGATTAGTATTGGATCTCAATTATTTTTCAGGCGGCGATTTGCCAGCCATGAATTATATCGGTAAAGCCATTCAAGATTTTAAAACATCAGAAAAACCGGTTATTGCGTTGGCTAACAATTATTCTCAAGGGCAATATTTCTTAGCAAGTTTTGCCGATCAGATTTATTTAAACTCAATTGGTCAGGTCTCTATTCGAGGATTGGCGCAAGAAAATCTCTATTATAAAGATTTATTGGATAAGCTTGCCGTGACACCGCATATTTTCCGAGTGGGAACTTATAAATCCGCTGTCGAGCCTTTTTTGCGCAATGATATGTCGCCGGAAGCCAAACAAAATATGAATCAATGGCTAAATGGCATGTGGAATAACTATGTGCAAATTGTGAGTGGAAACCGTCATATTTCTGCGGAAACGTTGTTACCGAGTGCCAAACAATATTTGGCAGAATTAAAGACATTGAAAGGCGATAGTACGGCTTATACAAAACAGCGAAAATTGGTAACGGATATTGCCGACAATCTGGAATTGGATAAAAAATTGACCGCACTTTTCGGTAAAAATAGAGAAGGCAAGGTAAATATGATTGGTTTTTCAAATTATTTATCCGGTTTTGAGGATCGAATGGCTTCATCAAGAGATGAAAATAAAATTGCGGTGGTAAACGTTGAAGGGGCGATTATTGATGGCGAAAGCACGGAAGAAGAGGTCGGAGGCGACAATGTGGTGCGCTTGTTACGTAAAGCCTACGATGATGAGCGGGTAAAAGCGGTCGTTTTGCGTGTGAATTCACCGGGAGGCAGTGCTTTTGCTTCGGAATTAATTCGCCAAGAAGTGAATAATTTACAGAAAGTCGGTAAACCAGTGGTGGTGTCTATGGGATCAATGGCTGCCTCGGGCGGTTATTGGATTTCCGCCACCTCCGATTACATTATTGCGGACAAAAATACCATTACCGGTTCTATCGGTATTTTTGGGATGTTACCGACCTTTGAAAATGCAATTAAAAAAATCGGTGTGAATAGTGATGGCGTCGCCACAACTGAACTGGCGGAAAGCTCTGTTTTCAGCCCGCTTTCAAAAAATACGCAAGATATTTACCAATTAGAAATTGAACACGGCTATGATAAATTCTTAGATTTAGTGAGTCGTGGCCGTCAAATATCAAAAACTGCCGTGGATAAAATTGCTCAGGGGCAAGTATGGTTGGGTACGGATGCTTTTAAACATAATCTTGTGGATGAATTGGGGGATTTTGATCGTGCGGTAGAAAAAGCAGGCGAATTGATCAATTTTCATCGTGAAACCGTGATTGAAGATTTTACGGTGGAATGGATGACAGAAGAAGATAGCAGTATGCTCGGTAAATTGTTTCGGGATCTTAAATATAACGCCCAGCAATTTATGCTGACTTGGCTTGATTTACTAAAACCGATTCAACAACTCAAACAGCATTTAAATCAACTGAATAAGTTTAATGATCCTAAAGGACAATATTTGTATTGTTTGAATTGCGGCGGAGTAAAATAATCGAATTTGACGCAATGTTATTTTTAAAGAAAAAGCAGGGAATTCCCTGCTTTTTTATAAAGTGCGGTCAATTTAGAGTTTATTTTTGATTTTTCATATTTGAGAAAATATTCGCAAGTATCGGACCGGATACATTGTGCCAGAAACTGAATAATGCACTGGGTACGGCAGCAATCGGATTAAAGTGTGCCGCTGCGAGTGCCGCCCCTAAACCAGAATTTTGCATGCCTACTTCAATAGCAATCGCTTTACTGTCAGCAGTATTGAGCTTGAATAGTCTTGCTGCGAAGAAACCGATTAAATAGCCTAAGCAGTTGTGTAGAACCACAACACTGAAAATTAATAAACCGGATTCAACAATTTTATCCTTACTTACCGCAACGACAGCCGCCAGAATTAAAACGATTGAAACAACGGAAATAAGCGGGGTAATTTTGCTTGCCTGCACAATAACATCTTTAAATAAGGCACGAATGACTAAACCTAAGAAAATTGGGAAAAGCACCATTTTTAATACCGACATAAACATTGCGGAGGCGTTAATATCTAACCACTGGCTTGCCAATACATAGAAAATTGCTGAGGTAAGCAATGGCGAAAGCAGTGTTGAAATTGTTGTACAAGCCACGGAAAGCGCGGTGTTACCTTTTGCAAGATAAGTCATCACATTAGAGGATGTCCCGCCCGGACAAGAGCCGACCAAAATGACTCCCACCGCTAAATCCGAAGGCAGATTAAAGGCTTTGGCAAGTAAGAATGCGATCGCAGGCATAATAATAAATTGCCCTGCCACTCCAATAAATACCGCCTTGGGATGTTTAGCGACCTCACTAAAATCATTGAACGTGAGAGTAATTCCCATACCAAACATGACTAAACCGAGTAAGTAGGGAATGTAGGGTGCAAAAATTTTAAATTCGGTAGGGAATAAGAAAGCAAGAACAGCGAAAACAATTGCCCATAAAGCAAAAGTTTTGCTGACAAATTGAGTTAATTTCAGCAATGTTTGCATGGATTTTCCTTATTGTAATGTAACTAAAAGAGTGATTGATTCTAAAGATGTTTTTCTTTCAAATCAATTATCCATCGTCGGACGAATCCATGAGCTTTCATTAAGTAATCGACCAAAGTGACTTTCTACCAAACGTTCCGTTATAGTCGTTTGGGGCCGACAAAATAGATCTTTAGGTTTACCGTATTCAACCATTTTTCCTTCATCCATGACTAATACATTATCTGCAATGTGTTTAATCAGCCCTAAATCTTGCCCCACATAAATATAAGCAACGCCGAGGCGGGCTTGAAGATCGAGAGAAAGATTCATTAATTGGGCGCGAACGGATGCATCAAGGGTACTGAAAGTATCATCGACAATAATAATTTCCGGCTCTAAAATAAATGCTCGGGCCAGTGCGACCCGTTGCTTTTGACTGGCAGAGAGATTTTTAATTTTTAAATTCGTATAATCGGGATAAAGCCCGACCATTTGGAGGGTTTCAAAAATTTTTTGATTACGGGTTTCTTCATCCCAATCGGTTGTTAAGCGAAGCTGGGTGTCTAAAGCTTGTCCGATATTTTGGCGAGGATTAAACGCAGAATTCACGTCTTGGAATACCATACGAATATGTTGGGTTCGATAGTGTGAATCCTCAACGTTAAGAGTTGTTCCGTTAAACTTTATTTCACCTGAAGTTGGTTTGAGCATGCCGGCAATCATTTTGACTAAGGTAGATTTTCCCGAACCGTTTTTACCGATAATAGCGAGAGTCTGTTTCGGTTCAAGATTAAAACTCACTTTTTCTACGGCATTAAACACTCTTGAACCAAACCAATGGGCAGGGTCATTAAAGGTTTTAGACAATTCAATTACTTCCAATAATGGCATAAATTATTCCTTACTTGGCTCAGTGGATAACGTTAGCGGTGAATTGGCTAAGGTTTCCTTTAAACGTTTTTCCCTAAGATTAATTGGAAAGTGGCAGGAAAACTCATGTTGTTTAATACGATGACGGGTGGGTTTTTGCATACATTCTTTTTGTGAAAACGGACAACGAGGCCCGAAACGGCAGCCCATCGGCATTTGTTCTAAAAGCGGTACGGTGCCTTCTAATGTGCCTAATTTTGTTTTAAAACCAAGAGGTTCGGTAAAATCCGGTACAAAATGAATTAATGCTTGCGTATAAGGATGATGCGGCGATTCCAACAATGTTTGAGTCGGTGCCGATTCGGCATTTTGACCGCAGTACAGCACAGACATTGTGTGGCAAAGATCGCTAATGCTACGAATGTCATTGTTTGCTAGAAGAATACTTGTTCCCTGATTTTGATTCATACTGGAAAGCAAACGGAAAACTTGATTGGCTGTGATCGATTCTAACGTATTGGTCGGTTCATCCGCGATTAATAAACGGGGTTGATTTGCCACGGCAATAGCGATCATCACCTTTTGTCCTTCACCCTCCGTGAGATCGTTCGGATAACTTGCCATAATTCCTTGATGGTCTTTTATTCCGACACGGTGTAATAATTCAATGGCGCGGCGTTTTTTCCAACCGAACCAATTCCACCATTTTCCACGATATGTCCAGTTTGGAATGCTCTGAATGAGCTGTTTTCCAATTTTTTTGCTGGGATCTAAACAGGTAAGCGGATCTTGAAAAACCATAGAAACTTCTTTTCCAATGAGTTTTCTACGCTGCGCCGGTGATAATTTTAACAGTTCTACATCATTGAAACGAAAGCGATCTGCCGTGATAATCCAATCTTCTTTTATTGAGTTTGCAATGACTTTGGCAATCAAACTTTTGCCTGAACCGGATTCTCCCACTAACCCTAAAATTTCTCCTGCGTTGAGGGTTAAATTCACACCGTCAACGATTTTAATTTTGCCGGTTGGCGTTTTAATTTCAATGTTTAGATTACGAATATCCAGGAGTACCATAATTATTGATAATATTGGTTAATGGCTTTACATAAGCCGTTGGTAAACAAAATGCTTAATAAAATAGTGATAATAATTGCAAACCCGGGTAGTAATACCGTCCAAGGTGCAAGATGAAGCAGTTCCAGCGAATCTTTTATCATTGCCCCCCATTCAGGCATTGGGCGTTGCGCGCCAAGGGAAATAAAGCTCAAAGCGGTAATGTCTAAAATCGCAATGACAAAAGCACGTGAAATCTCTTGAATGTAAGTGACGGTAATATTCGGCAAAATCGTGCTGCGCAATAATTCAATGTTGGAAATGCCATCAAGTTTTAGTATCACCACGTATTCTTTTTTTAATTCTTGTTGAATTGCTTGGTAAATAGTGTGAATGAAATAAGGCAGCACCGCCAATATGGTCGATACCATTGCATTCATTAAACTGGGTTCCATAAAAGTAGAAATAATGATAGCAATTAACAAAATAGGGAGCGATAGAAAAGCATCAAAAATATGTCCGAGAAAACGCGCTTTAATGCCTCCTGACATGCCGGCTAAAATGCCTAATGCACCTCCGATAACCGCCACAAGAAAAACAACAATGAGTGAAGAACCAAGCGTATAATGCGTTCCCATAATAACTCGGCTTAATACATCGCGGGCAAGATCATCGGTACCGAAGAAAAAGGCGATTTGCCCTTTTTCTACCCAAGAGGGCGGCATTAACTCTTGTCCGACAAACTCCATACTATCGCTATAGGGGGCGATAAAAGGGGAGAAAAGTGCGGTCAAAATTAATAGAAAAAATAAGTAAAAGCTGAATAAGGCGATACGGTTTTTACGAAACTGTAACCAAATTTGATAAATTGATGTGCTTTCACGAAATTCATCAGGTTCTTTATCTTGCATACCAACCTTTCTTATTAAACGGATCGAGGATAAACATCAGGGTTTTTGCCAACGTATCAAGGGTGATAATACAAATTCCCAATACAATTACCCCGGCTGAAATACTGTTGTAGTCTTGATTGCTAACCGCATCAATGAGCCAACGCCCTATGCCCGGCCAACCGAGCACGCTTTCCACCAACATACATTGTGTGATAACCAATGTGAATACACGGGTAATCTGCGGTACCAATAAGGGAAAAGTATTTCTAAAAACATATTTTTGTAAAATTTTCCATTTTGACCAACCACGGGTTAGCGCGGCTTTGGTGTAATTTTGTTGCAAGATATATTCTGCGCGCTGTTGAATAATACGGATAATTTCCATCGTGGGCAAAATACATAAAATCAGTGTCGGCAACGCTAAATGTTGTAATACGCTTTGCACAATTTTGATGCGATAAGGCTTATCTACAAACCATACATCAATCACCGGAAAGCCGCTAATCGGTTTAATTTCATAAAGTAAATTATATTGTCCCGTGGCGGAAATTTCCCAGCCGTAAACCGCCGCTGCATAAAGTAAAATCGGCGCAAGCCAGAAAACAGGGATAGATAGCCCCACATAAGAGAGCGTTTGCAGGCTCTTTGAAAAAATACCCTGACTATTAACCGCACTTAGAATGCCAAGAGGAATACTTAAAATTAAAGCAAGTAGCAGTGCGGTGAAGCAAAGCTGCAAGGTGGGCGGCAATACGGTAAAAATCAAGGATTTTAAAGATTGCCCTCCATTATAAGTAATACCGAAATCCCCCTGTAATAAAGAGCCAAGATAGTGAAAATAAGCACTATAAATACTCTTTGTGACAAGGGCCGAATTAAGCGGATCACGCATTAAAATCGCAAAACTAAGTAAGGTTAAAATAAATAATAATAAACAAACCCAAAGGAGATGACGTAGCACTGACCACAACATTATTTTTTATCCTTTGCAAAATAGAGTGTCGAAAAATGCATACTGCCGAAAGGGCTCATTTGCACACCTCTTACCTTACCGTTTGCCACTAGAAAACGTTTTGCACTGGCAATAGGCACAATCGGTAACTCTTTTAATATCAGCTCTTGTGCAAGATTATAATTCTTCGCACGTTCTTGTAATCGTGTACTGGAAAGGGCATTGTCCATCAGTTGGTTAAATTTGGGATTGCACCAATTGGATAAATTCGTGATGTCATCTTTGGTGTCACAGCTTAAAATTGGGCGCATAAAACCATCGGGGTCTAAATTTCCGGCAAGCCAACCGGTGAGAATCATATCGTAATCCTCTGTTTTTTTAGCAAGTTGATCGAGCAAAAACACTCGCGTAACCGACCGCACTTTTACCTTCACACCGGCTTGAGCCAAGTCCCATTTAATGAGTTCCGCCATTTTTAGGGGAGACGGATTATACATCTGTTCTTCATTTAATACCCACATATTCAGCTGAAGATTTTTACCCGATAGGATATTTTTCGCCGGTTTGGGGGCGTAATCAAACTCAAATTCTGGCGTATTGACACTGGATGCCCAAGATACATTCGGAATAATATTATTCGCGACAGTAGCCGTGTTGTGATAGATATTGCGTATGATACGTGCGCGGTTAATACTTTGAGAAATCGCTTGGCGAATTTGCTTGTTTTGCATAAGCGGTTTATTAAAATTAAACGCGAGATAGGAAAGATTCATCCCATCTGTCGATTGTAAGTAATAGCGTTCGTCATTATTGTGTAGTAAGCCTAATTGGCTGACTTCCGGATAAGCCGCAATTTGGCATTCATTATTGAAAAACTTGATCAGCCGAGTGGTTCGCTCGGTAGATAAATCAACCAGAATGTGTTTGATTTTAGCATCTTTGTTCCAATAGCTATCGTTGCGTAATAGTCTGACATATTGATTATAGACATAGTTTTGCACCTGATAAGGCCCGGTACCGACAGGGTGGGTATCCAATTGTGCAAGGTTATTGTCCGCGTTTAATTGATAGGCATATTCTTGCGAGAAAATAATCGCATATTGGCTGGCTAGATGAGACAAAATCGAGGAATCCTGCTCAAATAATTCAATTTTTACTTGGTAAGGATTGACCGCAGTAATAGATTTTATTTTTTGGTTTAATTTTATGCTGTCAAAATAGGGAAAGCGTGCTTTTTTTGCCTGTTCATGAAATACGCGGTATTGTGGATTTTTATCATATTCAAAATTATCTTGATCTAAAATCGGCAAATAGGTGTCATGTCCGAGTACGCGGTTAATGGAAAATACCACATCTTCCGCATTAAAATCACGGGTTGGTGTAAACCATGGGGTGTGGTGAAATTTTACGCCTTTGCGGAGATTGATTAGAATCTCTTTGCCATCGGCTGAAACGGAATAAGATACCGCTAAAGAAGGGCTAACCGTTGCACTGTGATTTTTTATTTCAAACAGCTTATTATAAATTTGTTCCGTTACCACATTCATACTGGTGCCGGCGTCCGCTGTTTGCGGATTAAAAGAGAAACCCGATACATTGGTACAATAAATCAACCCGTTTTCCGTTAAACTTTCCGGTACACGCGGTGCCGCTTGAACTTGCGCAAACAAGCCCATATTTAGCAGAAGACAGAAAAATGTCAGATTTCGGCGTAACATAATAAGTGCGTTATGGTAAATTATGGCGCAAATTGTAAGATATATTAGTAAAAATGGCTAGGCTATTGAATGTTTAACATCTTTTCAAAAGAACTCAACCAAATAATTAATCGCGGATTTGACCGCACTTTACGCCTTGCGGTAACAGGGTTGAGTCGGAGTGGCAAAACCACATTTATCACGAGTCTGATCAATCAACTTTTGTCCGTTAATCAAGTTTCACACAACACCTTACCTTTATTTGAGGCTGCCAACGGCGCAATTATTGCGGTAAAGCGTGTGCCGCAACAAAATTTAAACGTCCCCCGTTTTGATTACGAAGCCAATTTAGCCGATCTTTATCGAACACCGCCCCAATGGTGTCAATCTACCAGAGGCGTGAGTGAAACACGTTTAGCCATTCGTTTTCAGCGTCAATCAGGCTTACTTCGCCACCTGAAAGAGCGTGGCACACTCTATTTGGATATCTTTGATTATCCGGGGGAGTGGCTGTTGGATTTACCTTTGCTGGATTTGGATTTTGAACAATGGTCATTAGAGCAGGCGCAAATTCATCAAGGAATACGTGCCGAGCTTACTCAATCTTGGCTGGAAGATGTAAAAAAATTAGACTTAACTGCGGTTGTTAATGAAGAGGTTTTAGCAAAACTTGCAAAGGCTTATACGGCGTATCTTCATCAATGTAAAGCACAGGGTATGCAGTTTATTCAGCCGGGCAGATTTGTTTTACCGGGAGAATTGGAAGGGGCGCCGGTCTTGCAGTTTTTCCCGTTACTTCACCTTACACAGGCGCAATGGAAAAACCTTAAAAAAGAGGCAAAACCAAACAGCTATTTTGCTGTATTGAATAAACGTTATGATTATTATCGCAATAGCATTGTGAAAGGATTTTACGAAAATTATTTTTCAACCTTTGATCGCCAAGTCATTTTGGCGGATTGTTTAACGCCGTTGAATCATAGCCGCCAAGCATTTTTAGATATGCAGAGGGGGCTAAATCAGTTATTTAAAAATTTTCATTATGGTAAACGGAATTTTTTGAACCGTTTGTTTTCCCCACGTATTGATAAATTAATGTTTATTGCTACGAAAGCGGATCATATCACGAGTGATCAAATACCGAATTTAGTGAGCCTGATGCGACAGTTAGTCCAAGAAGGCGGTCGCCATGTGGAATTTGAAGGCATCGAAACGGAATACACAGCAATTGCCGCAATTCGTGCAACGAAACAAGTCATTGTCAATCAAAACGGTAAACAAATTAGAGCGATTCAAGGTGTTCGTGCTAAAGATAAGCGGTTAATAACCCTTTATCCCGGCAGTGTGCCGAGCAAATTACCGAACCAAGAATTTTGGCAAAAACAACCGCACTTTACGGAAAATGCGGCGCATTTTGAGTTTGACAGTTTTGATCCGCAACCCCTTGAACAAGGTGAGCCGCTCCTCCATTTGCGGATGGATGCCGTGTTGCAGTTTTTATTGGGCGATCGGTTTGATTAAGTTTAGCTGAAACGGCTTGCAATCTCGCTTGTGAGACTATCCAGCATGTCATAACGTTTGCGATACATTGAACGTTTTTTACTGGCGATTTCTTCTAGCGGTTTGCGTTCCACATCAAGGGGAAGTTGCCAATAAAGATCTTGATAGATTCCTTGGTTTTCTTGCCAAAATTCATCATAGTTAAATAAGATTTTACTTCGTGCGGATAGGCGGTATTTCCCTTGAAATTTATGTGGAATACCGATCAAATCACATTGCCAATGTTTTGCTAACTCACGGAATACGTGCATTAACATAAACATTGGGCGAATGCCGTGTAAATCTTTGGTTGCTTGTTTGATTAATTCTTGGGTGTTTCCGTGGCTAGGACCTTGTATGGAGCTAATCAACAATTTATTTGGCGCTAAAAACGTGAATGACGCATCATAAATTCGTTCGTGATTTTGATTACGGATATTGATGGCAAAGTAGCCCTCAAAAGGGTCGATAAAATTTAGACTTAAATTTAGGAAAAGATCATCACTTAATTGGCTTAATAAAATAACCTGCTCTTGCAGTAAACGTTTGCAAAACGGCAAACCTAATTTTTCTTCTGCAATATTGAGATTTTGAGTGATTGCCTCGAATCGCTGTGCAGCAGAAAAACGTTTGTCACAATAGGTAGTTAAAAGTGGATTAAAGCGATAATAATCTTGGGTAAAAAGCGCCTGCCATTGAGGGGTGTTATTTAAAAACTCAATAAGTTGACGGCATTGTTTTTTATAAATAAAACTGTAGGCATAATAACGGCATTTCTCGCGCAACTGTTTTGTTAACGGGCGATCTTTTGAATAAGGATACATTTGAACATAAGTTGGAAAGGAAATCTTAGTTGGTATTGCCATTTTGAACACGATATTAGTTAAAAAGTCACACTTATGTGACGATGGAACGGAAAAAATAGGGCTTATTTTATAATGGAAAAACAAATTTTCAACCAATATGATGAACTGACGGTAGAACGCTTTCAGCCAAAGCAAGAATTTACCAATGTAGAAACCATTTTGGACGAACCTTTAAAAGGGGAATTGCTGGACGAACAATTTAATCAGGCAATGAAACCTCGATCAAAAGGTTGGAAAACGGCGTTAAAATTGACCGCACTTTTATTTGGGGGCGCAACCGTGGCGCAATCGGTACAGTGGGTTTTGACAAGTTTTCAAAATCAACAATGGATTTATTTCGCATTTTCCCTTGTCAGTTTAGTTGTTGTGTTGTTTGGCGTGAAAGCGATCGTGGGCGAATGGCGGCGTTTAGTCTATTTGAAAAAACGTGAAAAATTACAACAACAAAGTCGGTTACTTTGGCAGAAAAGTGCGGTCAAAAATGCGGATGTTTTTGCCGCTGATGGTGAACAAGGTCAAAAACTTTGCTTAGAAATGGCAAAAGGTTTGCAATTAGATGAGCAATCGCCAGCTATTGTTCAATGGCAAAGCCAATTGAATGACGCTTATTCTGCGCAAGAGGTGGCGCAATTATTCAGCCAAAATGTGCTGAAACCTTTCGATCTCAAAGCGAAAAAATTGATTAGTAAAATGGCGGCGGAATCTGCCGTAGTCGTGGCGATCAGCCCACTGTCTTTAGTAGATATGTTTTTTGTCGCTTGGCGAAATCTTCGATTAATCAACCGCATTGCAGATATTTATGGTATTGAACTTGGTTATTTTGCCCGTATTCGTTTATTACGTATGGTGTTAATCAATATCGCATTTGCCGGCGTAACCGAGGTGGTGCGAGAGGTCGGTATGGATTGGCTTTCGCAAGATATTACGGCAAAACTTTCCGCCCGTGCGGCACAGGGGATTGGAGTCGGGTTGCTCACCGCCCGTTTAGGGGTGAAAGCAATGGAGTTTTGTCGTCCGCTCGCCTTTCAAGCTAATGAAAAGCCTAAGTTGTCTCATATTCAAAAAGAGCTTTTAACCACAATAAAAGAGGTGGTATTAAATAAAAAAGTGAAAGAAAAGGAATTCCTTTGATAAAAAATAAAGGTTAATTAAAAAGCGTTTTACTTGTAAAAAATCCCAATTATGCTTGAGCGTAATTGGGATTTTCACATTGTTAACAGGATTTAACCTACCAGTTATAAGTTAAATTCGCACTGAATCGGCGTCCTTCACCGTAGTAGCAAGTGCTATAAAAACAACTTGCAACATATTTTTTATCGGTGAGGTTGGATACGTTTACTTGTAGCGCCCAATTGTGGTTAATGCGATATTTCAACATTAAATCAGCTAAGGTTTTTGCCGGTGCTTTAATATTATCCGCTGTGCCGTTTGATGAGGTGCCGATATAACGAATTGCCGCACCGCCAATTAAATTATCAACAAATTGATGGGTGACTTGCGCTGAGGCAGTATGACGGGGAATTAATGCCGGACGGATAACATCGCCGGTTTCTCGAATATCTTTTACGCGATTAAATGTATAACCTAATGTCATTGCGGTGTTTTCTGCAATGTTAAAATTTGCCGCAACTTCCACACCGTTACTTCTTAATTCCTTGGTTTGGAAAGCATTACCTGTCGCACTTGGTGTGAAAGCGTTATCCTGTTTCAAATCAAAGTATGCAACGGAGAACGTTCCATCAATAAAACTTGGTAAATATTTTATACCGATTTCATATTGTCTGCTTTCAGTCGGTTTATATTGTGCGGTTTCCGGTACAAAAGATTCGGAATAACTAAAATAAGGCGCAAGCCCGCTATCCGCTACATACATTAACCCGCCGGAATATAAGGTATGGTTAATTTTGTAACGCTTTTCCCCTTCTTCACCCTTAGCCCGGTCATTACGGATGCCGCCGGATAAATGCCAGTTACCGATTTTAACTTGATCCTGTAAGTAGAAGCCTAATTGTCGCTGAGTGACATCGTAGTTTGGGCGGGCGTTATTTGGCACTTGAATGCCATTATAAACGGGCGCAAGACTGTTGAGTGTGTAACGTGGCGTATAGCTTGCCGGCACGGAATATGGCATATAGTAGCTGTTGTAGCTTCCTTTTGCCGTTAAATATTGATAATCAATGCCTAAGGTCAAACTGTTTTCTACATTATCGAACGTCCAGTTTTTCGTGAGACGGTTATCAATAGAGTGGCTACGTGTGATCACCTCGTTAAATACTGCTCCTTGCCCGATGATTGGAAAAACCGTTACGCCGTTTGAGAAAGCGGATTGTTGTTTCACATCCTGTATATTGAATTTGTAATTTTGTGAGAAGGTTAAGCCCTCATCAAACTTATGACTAAATTCGTAGCCCAGTGAATATTGTTTACGATTTAAGGTATCCGTTGTGGGATCACCTAAGTTGGTACGGCGATCAATTTTCCCCAAATTAGTGTAAAGCGTTCCCTGCATTGGGAAAAATCCTGTCGTCGGCACGCCCACGTCTTTTTGTACGCTTGCTAATAAGGTGAGGGAAGTGCGGTTAGAAATATCCCAAGTCAGACTTGGCGCAAAATAATAGTTTTCTAACCAAGTGCCGCGTAGTTCACCTTGTTTTTTGTTGTAGTCGGCCACAAGGCGATAGCGTACATTTTCCGTCGCTTTATTGCTGATATCTGCGCTAATGCCACGTTCGTGACGATTACCTAGCTTGAAATTGACCTCGCCTTTAGGTTCCGTAGTCGGGCGTTTAGTGATTAAATTGATCAAGCCGCCACTTTGTGCCGAACCGTAGGTTAAAGAATCCGCCCCTTTTACCACTTCCACTGTTTCAATACCGTACATATTCGGTGTCCAATGGCTGTAACCTGTGTTATAAACGGCAGAACCGTCAACCGTTAAACGGGTATCCATTCCCCGCATTTTGATCCAATCATTCGTATCCAGATCTGCGCCGTAAACTTGTGATAATGCCCCGGTTTCATAGCGAAGGCTTGCATCAAGTTGAGTTAATGCCCAGTCTTTTAATGTTTCATCATTGAGCACGGCAATAGAACGCGGTGTCATATAGTCAACTTTACCGGTTTTGGCAATTGAACCGACTACGTTGATTTCATCCAATTCTTCCACTTTTTGCTCTTCGGCATAGGCAGAATTCATGGCAAAAATGACCGCACTTGTCAGTGCGCTGTAAACAAAGGTTTTCTTCATGTTGAGTCCTCTATGAAGGTGAATAAATTACGTTAAACTTTTCGCATCATCAGTAAGAAATAAGTGCCGCCCACTAAGGTTGCGACCAACCCCGCAGGAATTTCGTAAGGAAATAAAAGTTGTCGCCCGATCCAGTCGGCAATGAGCATAATGGTGCTGCCGAGTACGGCGGAAAGTAGCAGTTGCGTGCGCGCTTTGTGCACGCCTAAAAAATGGGTTAAGTGTGGGACGAGCAAACCGATAAAGCTCAACGGGCCGATCATTAGGGTGGCAAGTGCAGTTAAAAAGGCACTAAAAATAATCAGTATCCATCGAGTGCGTTTGATGTTCAAACCAAGGGCTTGTGCCATTGAAGTTTGAAGTGATAATAAATCCAGCCAACGGCTAAAAATCAAACTCATCGCCAATAATACCAATGTCAATAAAATAAACGGTATGGCAAGATTCGGATCGGTATTTTGTGTCGAACCCGAAGTCCAGCTGATTAATTGATTCGCACGCGGATCACCGGTGGCAACGGCAAGACGTTGAAGCGTGTCGAACAGTGCGGAAAGGCTGATCCCTGTCAGTAACACTTTTTCCGGCAGCATTCCATTGCGTTGATTAATGGCGGCTAGAATCATTAATGCAATAAAGGCACCGCTGATACCGGCAAGCCAAAACCAAACCGTTGCTTGGGCGGAAAAAATAAAGAGTAGGGCGAGAATGCCCATGCTTGCGCCTGACGATACACCGAGTAATTCAGGGCTTGCCATCGGGTTTAAGGTTAAACGTTGTAATAATACACCGGACAGGGAAAGCAAAATTCCGGCACAGATCGCAATCAATATGCGTGGATAACGTAAAGCGAGAATCTCCAAATCAAAGGCATTATCGGGAACGAGGAATTTCCATTGTGAATGGAATGCGTCTTTACCAAGACAAAGCGCAATAAGCAAACTGACCGCAAATAAGGCAATCATCAACAGGGTAAAGTGCGGTCGATATTGGCGGGGTTTTTGTGGGGCTGCGTCTGTCAAACGTCCGCTATGTGGGAGCGCGCGAAACATCAACCAAAGTAATAACGGTGTGCCAAGTAAAGCCGTGACTGCGCCGGTCGGCAGGCTGATTTGAGCGTAAAAATTGATGATTTGCAAGACTAAATCGGTGATCGCCAATAGCAATGCGCCGACGATAAAAGCAGAGATTAATTGCCACGTTAAGGTGCGAACGCCCAGTTGGCGTACGATAGTGGCAGCGGCTAATCCCACAAAACCGAGCATGCCTACTGCGCTGACGACGGAAGCGATCAAATAAGCGCTCACCACCACGCCGATAAAACGGAGTTTTCCTACCGGAACGCCAAGGCTTTTGGCGTTATTATCATTTAAGGCAAGCATCGTGAACGGGCGGCGTAAGGTAAAAATTAAGGCAAAACTCACCGCACTTTGCACAAACAATAATTGGCTGTCGTGCCAACTTTCCTGGACTAATGAGCCGGCACCCCATTGTGTCAAACCGCGTGATTCTTCAGGGTAGAACAGCATCATCATACTACTGAAAGAACCAAAATAGAGGTTCACCACAACCCCGGCTAAAATCAATAATAACGGAGACATCGTTTTGCGTGCCGCAAGGATTATCACCAATAGCAGACTGAATGCCGCTCCGGCGAGGGCAATAATGCTTGAACCGTATTCCAATAACGTCGGTGCAAAAATAGCGACTAAAAATAGGCTGAATTGAGCACCGCTGTTAATGCCCAGCGTGCTGTCGGAGGCGAGCTGATTCCCCATGACTTGTTGTAATAATAGACTGGCGAAGGCGAGGCTTCCTCCGGCTAGTAGAGCAATGGCAATGCGTGGAAAGGTATAGCTTTGGATTAACAATAAATCAAGATTATCGGTGAAATAAAAAAGCGCAAAAATAGGATGCCCAATAGGAAGTTGCACATTCAACAAGAAACCGGTAAGCACAATGAAAATGCCACTTAACACAAAAATGAAAGCCAAAGCACGATTTACCATGTTTCACCGCCCTGTAATAAGCCATTTGCAAACACAGTGATAAAACGTTCTGCGGAAGGTAAGGCACCGAATGTCCAAACGGCAGGTAAAATCAAGGGTTCTTTCGCCATCGGTAAATGCTGCCATAAGGTATTATGCGTGAGTGCCGAGGCAATATTATTCGGATAGGGTTTAATCACCACAAATCGTGTATTTTTTGACAATTTTGCCAACTCGGTAATCTCGATATTTTGAAAGCCCCAATAATTCACGTTATGAGAATAGGCATTTTGAAAGCCAAGTTGCCGAATCACCGCACCGAGCAGGCTGTTTTCACCATAAATGCGCAAATGGCGTGTATCAATAAATTGTACCAACGCCACAGGGCGATCCGTAAAAGGCATTAAGTGCGGTCGATATTCGGCAATTTTTTTCTGATAATTTTCAAGTAAGGTTTGTACGGCTTGTGGTTTACCGATGATCTTGCCGATTTGTTGGGTCGCCGCCACGACGTTATGCCACGCATTTCCTTCTTTATAAAACTCCACGTTGTAGACTTTTCCATAAGCGGATAATTTCTCATTCAACGCCACATAAAAATGGCTATGAATAAAAGTAAGCGGTTGTGCATTTAAGGAATGTGACAAGGTTGAAATCAGTTCAAAATTAGGCTGTAAACGGACACCTAAATCAACTGTATTTTTAGGCAATGCTGGTTCTATCACCCAAGTTTGATAGCTTTTCACATCGCCCACGGCAAGTGGTGCTTCGCCTAGCGCAATTAAGGTTTCCGCCACCGACCAATCCACTGTAGCATAACCAGCCTGAGATTCGCCGGCTGAGATTTGTAGGCTACTGAAAAGTGCGGTCAGAATTGTGAGCATTTTTTTTATAAGGTTTGGCATA
The DNA here is from genome assembly GCF_010587025.1 of Rodentibacter caecimuris. Lineage (NCBI taxonomy): Bacteria > Pseudomonadati > Pseudomonadota > Gammaproteobacteria > Pasteurellales > Pasteurellaceae > Rodentibacter > Rodentibacter caecimuris. Next base: position 121,188 of record NZ_CP040863.1, read on the forward strand.
TTAATAAAAGCTCACAGGACGGTGGGTTTCGGGGTGATCAATGACATTGAGCCCAATGCCGTAAATTTGTTGTAATGAGGCGGGATTGACAATATCGTGAGCATTACCTTGTGCTAATAATTTTCCACTGTGCAAGGCGACTAAATGATCACAAAAACGGGCGGCGAGATTGATGTCGTGAATCACAATAACCACGCCAAGGTTTAATTCACGGCTCAGTTGCTGAATCAGTTGCATGACTTCTACCTGATGAGCGATATCTAAGGCGGCTAAAGGTTCGTCAAGCAATAAAAAGCGGCTTTCTTGTGCTATCAACATCGCCAGCCAAATTCTCGAACGTTCTCCACCGGAAAGGGTATCGACCAATTGATCGGCGAATTTTTCGGTATGGGTAAGTTGTAACGCGCGTGTGACGGCTTGTCTGTCCGCCTCGGTTTCACGCCCAAACAACCCATTCCACGCGTAACGCCCCATGGCGATGAGTTCTTTTGCCGTCATATTGGTGGTTTGTGGCAAATGTTGCGGTAAATAAGCCACCTGTTTGGCAAAATCCCGACTATTCCAGTGCTGAATAGAACGATTATCCAACAAAATATCGCCGCTAGAGAGGCGTTGTTGTCGTGCCATTAGCTTGATTAATGTGGATTTACCGGAACCGTTATGCCCGATTAACCCATAAACCTTACCGTTTTCAAAAGAGAGGGAAGTCGGGTGGAGCAGTGTTCTCCGGGGAATTGAAAATGACGCTTGTCGAAGTTGAAACACAAATTATCCAAAAACTACAGAAATGAGTGCAATTTTATGTGAAAACTATTCTTATTTCAACTTTAGCGACATCACTCACAGTAACGGACTAAATAAAAAGAACAAACGTTCGATGATACGATTGTAAAATGGTCGGGATAGCCATTTTTCTCTGTCTAGACGGTCTGAATTTGCGATATAGCTCTCATGTAGGATCGAAACTTCATTGGCAAAGGCAAGATCTTCTACGGCAAGCGCCAGTTCAAAATTCAAGAAGAAACTGCGTAAATCCATGTTCATTGTACCGACTAAGGCGAGTTTGTTATCGATAAGCACGCTTTTGGTGTGTAATAAACCTGCTTTAAATTCATAGATTTTCACGCCGGCGGCAAGGAGATCGTCAAAAAAAGTACGGCTTGCCCAGCCCACCATAAGGGAATCATTTTTCTTCGGTAGAATAATTGAAACCTCCACGCCCCGTAAGGCGGCAATGCGTAACGCTTCGGCAATACTGTGGCTTGGCACGAAATAGGGAGAGGTGATGACAATGCTTTGTCTGGCGGCATAAATTGCCAACGCTAAGCTTTGCGGTGCCAGATCATCGGGGAATGCCGGGCCGGTAGCGATAACTTGAACGGAGTGGGTGTCATAATCATCAATCGGCACAAGCGGACAATTTGGTAAAGGTAATGGCAATTCAACGCCGGTTTCAATTTCCCAATCCCAAGCGTGTAGGCTGTTTAACACGGTCGAAACCGCACCGTTAACCCGCACCATAATATCGACCCAATTTCCAACTTTGCTGTTTTGTTTAAAAAAAGCAGGATCGACCATATTCATACTGCCGGTGTAGGAAATTTGATTATCAATGACAATGATTTTTCGATGTTGGCGTAAATCAATCCGACTAAAAAACATCCTAAATAGATTGACATAAAGGGTTTCGACAATTTCGATGCCTTGTTTGCGTAACGCCCGACATGCTTTACTTTTTAGGAAAGGGCGACTTCCTACGGAATCCAATAAAATGCGGATTTCTACCCCGCGCTGTTTGGCATCCAATAAGGCTTGGCTTACTTTTTCTATCATGCCTTGGTTCGACCAAATATAAAAAACCATATTAATGGAATTCTGTGCTTGTTGAATATCCTTGATCAGATGGTGAATAATGCTTTCGGGGGTGTCTAGAATATGCAATTCATTGCCTTTGATACAAGGAATGCCGAGACGTTGATAATTCAGATCAAAGAGCGGTCGGTATTGCCGATTTTTTGGCATACCGACAAGCGAAGATTGTTGTGATAAATGAGCTAACCATTCACTATATTTCGGGTGTAATGTTTTGAACGCCTTAGCACGTTTTGTACCTAATTTTATCTCGCCAAAAACCAAATAGGCAACGACACCGATAAGCGGCACTAAATAAATGATCATCAACCAAGAAAGCGTGGCGGAGACTGCTTGTTTTTTTACGAGCAAACGCAACGTAACGGAAATCACTGATACCCAAACTATCATTGGGGCAATATAAACCAGTATAATATGTTCAAAACTCATAAAATTTTAACCGCACTTATGGAATTCGAGATTCTTTATCAACATCGTGATTTTATCATTATTTATAAACCTTGTGGCGTAAGCGTACATAAAGATCAGGAAACCGTTGGTCTAACCACGCAAGTGGCGAATCAACTGGGTATGGCGCAAGTGTGGTTAGTACATCGATTGGATAAAGTCACCTCAGGATTATTAATTCTTGCCTTAAATGCAGAAAGTGCGGCTGAATTTTCACGACTTTTTGCTGAACATAAAATACAGAAAACCTACCTCGCGTTAAGCCATCAAAAACCAAAAAAGAAACAGGGGCGGATTATCGGTGATATGAAAAAAGCCCGTAATGGGGCATGGAAACTTTGCCAAAGTAAAGACAATCCTGCGATTACCCAATTTGCAAGCATTAGTTGCGAACCGAATTTACGTTTGTTTATCCTCAATCCCCAAACCGGCAAAACCCATCAATTACGGGTTGCTATGAAAAGCCTTGGCAGCCCGATTTTAGGCGATGATCTCTATGGCAAAAACACGGCTGAAATTATTCACAAACTCGATCACTCGTTTGTTCACCTCTCACGAGGACGTTGGCAAAGCCAACGTTCAAAAAACGTTGTTTTTTGTGACCGCACTTATTTACACGCCGCAAGGTTGGAATTTGAATTTCACGGTGAAAAATTTGATGTGAAGGCAATGCCGAAAGAAGGGGAATGGTGGCAAAGGGAAACTGTGATCGCAAAAATAAATGAAAACCCATTTTTCGGAAAGGGCAAAATCCTTGTATAATGTTTCGCAATTTTTACAAACAGGAACTTAAATGAAATTTATCTCTTTTAATATTAATGGCTTGCGTGCTCGTCCTCATCAATTGGAGGCGGTGATTGAAAAATACCAACCGGATGTGATTGGTTTACAGGAAATTAAAGTGGCGGATGAGGCCTTTCCTTATGAAATCACAGAAAATTTGGGGTATCACGTATTTCACCACGGACAAAAAGGGCATTATGGTGTGGCGTTATTGACCAAACAAGAGCCGAAAGCCGTTCGCCGTGGTTTCCCGACGGATAATGAGGATGCGCAAAAACGGATTATTATGGTGGATTTGGAAACGGATTTTGGTTTATTGACGGTGATTAACGGCTATTTCCCGCAAGGCGAGAGCCGCACCCACGAAACCAAATTTCCGGCAAAAGAAAAATTTTATGCGGATTTACAACGTTATTTAGAACAAGATCACGATAAAGCCAATCCGATTTTAATTATGGGGGATATGAATATTAGCCCGACAGATTTAGATATTGGCATTGGTGAGGAAAATCGCAAGCGTTGGTTGCGTACCGGAAAATGTTCTTTCTTACCTGAAGAACGTGAGTGGTATCAGCGCTTATATGATTATGGCTTAGAGGACAGTTTCCGCAAATTGAACCCAACGGCAAATGATAAATTCTCGTGGTTTGATTACCGTTCAAAAGGTTTTGATGATAATCGTGGCTTACGTATTGATCATATTTTGGTGAATCAAGCATTAGCGGAACGCTGTGTTGATGTCGGCATTGCTTTGGATATTCGGGCAATGGAAAAGCCTTCCGATCACGCGCCGATTTGGGCAGAATTTAAATAGGAATAAAATATGGATATGGCAAATTGGCAGAATTATCGTTCCAGCGTGAATGATATGCCTGCCGTGTTTACCGCAAACATTGAAAATATCGATCGATTTCATGGTAATAATTGCAATAAAATTGTGCAATTTGCCATTAATTATGAGAGTGATGAGAGCGGGCTTCCGTCAGAAGAAGAGTACGATAAACTTATCAATCGTATATTCAAAATTTTGGCACAATTGACCGCACTTCCGAATGTGTTTTTTGCCGGACATTTTATTTGTAACGGGCAGGCTAAAATGCATTTCTATTGTGAACATTCGGAGATTTTGCTTGAGACGTTATCGCAAATTGATTTTGTGGAAGAGGTGAGTGTTCAAGAGGATCCCCATTGGGATATTTATTTTGATTTTTTACTTGCGTCACCGCTTGAAATAAAAATGAATGCCACCGAAGAATTGTTAGGTTTACTGCAAAGTAAAGGGCGTGATTTAAGTGATACTTATTTGGTAGAACATAGTTTTCATTTTGATGAAGAACAGAAAATGTTTCCTTTTATGGATGAATTGAGCTTAGCCGATCATTCCTTTTCCACCTTGCAATATTCCGCACAACCTATTCAGTTTAATGAAGATGATGAGCCTTATTATCTAGTGAAGCTTGAGCAAGAACTATCCCTTGATAATGGCGAGATTTTTGAACAAGTCGAAAAATTTGAAAAATTAGCCCAACAATTTATGGGAGATTATATTGGTTGGGAGTGCGATAGTTTGATGGATGATAATAAGCAGCTGAATTAATTTGCTCTTTGACCTAGGGTAAACGTTACCCTAGGTTATTTATGTATGGATTTAGCCCTTTTGAGTCTGTTTTAATAGACAACGGTTATTTTACCCAAGTTACAATTTCATCCATCGCTTTACGGGATTTCTTCGTAATATCTCGGGCGCGGTAACCAAATGTTGCGGCAACGGATACGCCATATTCATTTGGATCAAACAAACCTTCTTCAGCAAGCGCCTGATTCATTAAGTCATAATGGAAGCCTTCAATCGGGCAGGAATCAATTCCCATGGCCGCCGCACCGGTCAGCATATTGGCTAGGGCGATGTAAGTTTGTTTACTACACCAGTCGAATAAAGTGCGGTCACTTTCCAGCAATTTCATATCGTTTTCTTGCAGGGTTTTGTATTTTGCTAAGGCTTGTTGTTGCTGTTCTTCTGTCAGCCCTTTACGAACCATCACATCAACAAAAAACGGGCTATCATAGCGCGCGTTTTTCTTCGCCAGTAAAATGACCAGATGGCTACAATTGTCCAACTGATTCATCATGCCCCAGCTAAATGGCTTGATTTTATCTCTTAACGCTTTGTTTTGAATCACTAAGAGTTTCCAAGGCTCTGATCCCACAGAACTCGGGGAAAGGCGTGCACATTCCAAAATGGCGTGGAAATTTTCGTCACTGATTTTTTTACTCGGATCGTAATAACGGGTTGAGCTACGTTGATTGAATAATTCAATAATTTCTTGCGCAGTAAGTTTTACCATATTTTCCTCTCTATTAAGTTTCTCTATTTGTCGATTTTGATTCGCTGTGAGCTAAACATAGTCGATTTGTTTCGGAAAGCCAAGTTCAATGTCTAAAGTGCGGTCTGTTACAACAATATTTTGTCGATTTGCAATAAAGAATCTTGAAGTCATCACTTTCTCTCCGTTATTTAAGAAAATTTCTATAATCGAACGATCCAAGAAAATTTCCACCGTGCGAAGATCGGCGATTTCACAATAGCGTGTCGTATCAAATTTTGCCATTAATTCCGTTTGTTCGGATTGACTGCGATCCAAACAAATTAAGCCGTTTTGATAGGATAACTGCAACGTTTCGCCTTTTTCATTGGTAAAGAAAGACAATCTGAACGGCTGATTTTCTGCATCAAATTTCAAATAGGCACGATCTAAATGTTCAATCGTAGTTTTTTCTTGCAGGGTTTGTGCAGAAAGTGCGGTCATATTTTCATAAATTTTGCCAATAGGGCATTGATATAACCGATTGTTTTCAATACGCACTTCACGTGGCATTGTGAGGGCGGAATGCCATTTAAATTTATCTGTCGGATAAGTTAAATCCGGTAAGCCAATCCAACCAAACATAATTGTACTTTCTTTATTTTTTAGACCGGCAAAAGTTTGTGGAGCGTAGAAATCAAAACCTTGATCCAGTTCTGCAATATGTTCTGCGAGCAATGTATTATCCTTTAGTTGCCCAAGAGCATAAGTCGCGTGATAGTTATTTTGAAATTGATGGGCTGCACGATCTTTACCTTGCGGTGACCAAATAAACATATCCTTATCCGCTAATGTCAGTAAATCCGGACATTCCCACATAAATACCTTGTGATTATTAAAGGCGGGAATAGACAGTTCACCGATTAGGCGTGGCGTATCGTCTAAATGATCCATTTCAAAAATAATTGCCGTACCGGTCAGATTTTCACGTTGTGCACCGCAAACAAAACGGATTTTCCCCTCTTTTGTTAGGTAAGGTTTGGGATCGCGTACATGTTCGGTATAGCCTTTAGGGGCGTTTTCAATTAATGGGCGTTTGCTAAGCAATTTGCCGTCTAAATCAAAGATTGCCAGATTTTGATAAGGCACGCGTTGGTTATTGCTTGCACGACGGGTATTACCGGTATAGAACATCGCTAATCGATCACCGACTTTTAACGCCCCGCCGGAATAGCAACCGTGTGATTCAAATAATTCGCAAGGGATCAAATCATCAGCGGATTGATAAGATTGAAAATCCCTTGTGATGAAATGCTTCCAATGTTTCATGCCATGCATGGAATCAAAAGGAAACCACTGATAAAAAAGGTGATATTTTTCGCCGTCAAAAATGAGCCCGTTAGGATCGTTTAACAGCCCTGTAGGTGGCGCAAGATGGTAAACAGGATAGAAATGTTTGTCGTTTTCCACCGTTTTACGTATCGTATCAAGTTCGCCTTGTTCTGCTGCAAGAATACTTTTGTATTTGCCGTTGTTGAAGATAATCATCGTTGTCCTATTTGGGATAAGTTTCGTTTAAACAAGCATAGCGGGCGTTCATTTTTTCCGCCCACGATTTTAATGATTCCATAACGGAATGTTTTGTGGCGTAAGTCCAATCATTACGAAAGAGCAGAAAATCAATGGCACAAACTGTATTTAGCGTACCAATATTGAGTGTTTCACCAAATAAATCAATGGACTTTTGAATTGCGATAAGGCTCTGTTCGGTACGTTGGAAAATTTGTTGATGGCGCTCTATCCACCATTCCGACCGAGGACGTAGGCGTTTTTCCGGTATAACGGATATTTCATTTTCTAAAATACCATCGGCTAAATAATGTAAACGGAGAATTTGCCAACGTTGTTCACTATCACCATAAAGTGAAGGTTGCGAACCTAAATGATCAAGATATTCTGCGATCAGCGAACTGTTATATAACCATTCGCCATTTGCCGTTTGAAGTGCAGGTAAGCGCCCAAGAGGGTTAGCTTGATTGTGTGGGGAATGTTGATCCATTCCGCTTGTTGCGTGTAATAATTTAATCTGATTTTGTAATTGGTGATAATGAATCACACTGCGTACTTTTCGAGCGTAAGGGCTGGAATCGGAATACCATAGTTTCATAAAAATACCTCTATTTATGACCGCACTTAGTAGGAAAGTGCGTGAAATAGGAAGTCACGCACCTTGAGATTAATTCGCCAAGAACTCGGTTAATTGTGTCTTATTTGGTAAAGCGGACATTGCCCCTTTTGCGGTGGTGGCAAGGGCGCCGCAAGCATTAGCTTGGCGTATGATTTTCACGAGTATGTCGTTTTCTTTCCAATTTTCGTGTTGAGAAAGTCCGGCTAATAATCCGCCTACAAAGGCGTCGCCAGCTCCTGTTGTATCTATCGGTTTTAATGCTTTGCCCACTACTACATCTTTTTTACCGGCAAGATGATATAACGCCCCGTCTTTACCTAGGGTGACGATAATCAGTTTTTCCGGATAAAGTGCGGTAATTTTTTCAAAGGCTTTATCAAGACTGTCACTATCGGTTAAAAGTGTAAGCTCTTCTTCGGAGAATTTTAATACATCTGCTAACGCCACGGCTTCCATCACCACGGTTTTCATTTCCTCTAGGCTTGCCCACAACGATTCGCGTAAGTTGGGATCAAAAGAGAAGAAACCGCCTGCTACTTTAATTCGGAGAATTGCTTCAAAGGTCGCCTCACGAGAGGGATTATTAATCAAGGCGATAGAACAACAGTGTAACCATTCACCACGTTGAAAAGGGGGAAAATCGGTTGTTTGTAAGAATTGATCCGCACTTGGATTGACCATAAACGTGAAACTGCGTTCGCCATTATCCAATCCAACAACCACCGTTGAAGTTCGATGTTGCGGATCTAAAATCATATGGGCAGTATCCACATTTTCAGCATTCAACGTTTGTTGCATAAATTGACCTAAGGGATCATTTCCTACACGACCAATAAAGGCGCTTTGTCCGCCTAAACGGGCTACGCCCACCGCGACATTTGCCGGTGCGCCGCCGGCACAGCGCAAATAATGATCTTTGCCATCAGGAATTAAATCAACTACGGCATCGCCGGTTACCCAAATTTTCTGGCTCATAGTAATCTTCCTTATAAAATAGACTAGGGTATAAATTCTTTATCTACACTAATTCATGTTAGAAAATAACCGCACTTTTTAAAGTGCGGTTATTTTGCAGAGTGTTTTATTATTCCACTGTCACACGGGCAAATTTACGTTTACCGACTTGATAAACATGGGTACCTTTTGGTGCGTTTTCTTTTACATTATCAACTTTTTCACCGTTAATTTTGACCCCGCCCTGTTGTGCGGAACGAATCGCTTCAGAAGTGGACGGTACTAACCCCGCTTCTTTTAATAACGTCGCTAACCCCATTTCACCGGTAAAAGTAAATTCAGGCATTTCGTCCGGTATTGCCCCTTTTTGGAAACGATTAATGAAGGTTTGTTCTGCCGTATCTGCGGCTGCTTCATCGTGGAAACGGGCAATTAATTCTTTAGCGAGTAAAATTTTAACATCACGTGGGTTTTTACCATTTTTGACATCGGCTTTTAGTTGCTCAATTTCAGTCAATGGACGGAATGAAAGAAGATTATACCAATCCCACATTAACTCATCGGAAATCGACATCACTTTACCAAACATATCATTTGGCGCTTCGGTGACACCGATATAATTGCCAAGGGATTTTGACATTTTTTTCTCGCCGTCTAAGCCCACAAGTAATGGCATCGTAATCGCTACCTGCGGTTTTTGACCGGCTGATTTTTGTAATTCACGGCCAACCAATAAATTGAATTTTTGGTCAGTACCGCCAAGTTCGACATCCGCATCGAGAGCGACGGAATCATGCCCTTGTAATAGAGGATAAATGAATTCGTGAATCGCAATAGGTTGATTATTGGTAAAGCGTTTTTTGAAGTCATCACGCTCCAACATACGGGCAACGGTATAATTACTCGCTAGGCGAATCATTCCTTCTGTACCCAGTTTACCTAACCATTCGGAATTGAAGACGATTTTGGTTTTTTGCGGATCAAGAATTTTGAAAATTTGCTCTTTATAGGTTTCTGCGTTACGCAATACATCTTCGCGACTTAATGGAGGACGGGTTGTATTTTTACCGGAAGGATCGCCTACCATACCGGTAAAATCACCAATTAAGAAATAAACTTCGTGACCGAGTTGTTGAAATTGGCGTAACTTGTTTAGCACAACGGTATGTCCTAAATGGATATCCGGTGCGGTAGGATCAGCGCCTAATTTTACTTTTAATGGGCGATTTTCTTTCAGTTTTTCGATTAAATCCGTTTCGGAAAGAATTTCATCGGTACCCCGCTTCAGCTCCGCGAGAACAGTGTTAATATCAGTCATTATTTATTTCCTAATTATGATTTTGAGATGGTTTATTATAGGGATTCTAAAAGATTTGTGAATAAAAAAATGATGTTTTTAGTTTGTTGAAAACTCATGTTATATCAATGTGTTATTTGTGGTAATTCTTGAGTTCGTTTCGACGTTATAGCTATGTTCCGAAACGATACTCGAGTAAATAAGAGAATTTTATTCTTGCGGATGTAACGTTTTGTCACTTGTGGAGATGTATAACCAAGTTGTTTTTGTGGCGATTCTATCTCAAAGAAAAGGAATTTATCCGGATCGGTTTTGCTGTGTAAGTTTCGAAAACTATTTTATTTACTCTCTAAACCTCAAAACAGTTGTCAATTTCCCCAAATTGCTATATTTTTAGCAAGTCGTTAAAAATCAAAGATATTTGTATCACCCAATGTTGTAACTCACTATCCAGATAGGAATGCTTATGGCAGTTCAATCCGATTATCGTTATAGCCTTACGGTCAACGGCAACAGCCAATTTGATGTAGTCAGTTTTGTCCTGACCGAACATTTATCCTCACTATTTCGTGCCGAGCTGGCGTTAGCTGGTTTTGATAACGCCCCTGCTTTCGCCGAGATTTTAAACCACCCCGCCACCTTAACCTTTTGGCAAGATGACACACCGATTCGTTATCTTAACGGTATCGTCACCGGTTTCAAACAACAAGAAAGCGGTTTTTCCCGCACCCGTTATCAGATGGTGATTGAACCCGCCTTATCCCGTGCCAACCTACAAGCGGATTTGCGTATTTTCCAACAGCAAGACAGCCAACAGATTATCGAAACCCTGTTGCGTAAAAATCAGGTAACCCAACATCAGTTTCATTTTTCCGATGCCTACTGGACGCGGGAGTATTGTGTGCAATACCGGGAAACCGATTTAGCCTTTATTGAACGCTTAGTGGCAGAAGAAGGCACGTACTATTATTTTGAACATACCGCCGACCATCATATTTTACATTTCTCCAACAGTAGCGGACTTGCCGAATCCAAAGGGCAGCTATTGTATAACGCTATGCCGGCAGGCGAGCGGCCTGAGGCGGCAGTGTGGCATTGGGCTTATGAAGAAAAGTTAGCGGGGACACAGCAAACCCTACGGGATTATACCTTTACCCACCCGCGCTATCACCAAGAGCACCAAGCCGTTCGCAACACCCCAAACATTTTTGGCGAACACCGTGACGCACAATATGAGAGTTACGATTATCCGGGTCGTTATAAGCGGGATGCACAGGGCAAGCCGTTCACCCGATACCGCTTGGAATACCTTCAACGTGAGGCTGAGCTTGCCACCGCCAAAAGTGACGATTTACGGGTAATACCGGGCTATTGTTTCACTTTGACGGGCCATCGTCGGGCCCACTACAATCGAGATTGGCTGGTTGTGGGAGTCACCCATCGCGGTTGGCAGAGTGGCGTATTGGAAGAAGAGAGCGGCGAGCAAGGTAATCGTTATGAAAACGACATCAAACTAATACCGCAGGGACGACAATGGCGTCCTACTCCCCAACCCAAACCGCGCGTGGACGGACTTCAGGTGGCGCATGTGGTGGGGCCGGCAGAGGAAGAGATTTACTGTGACGAATGGGGGCGGGTGAAAGTCCAGTTCCCGTGGGACAGACAGGGCAATAATGACGAACACAGCTCTTGTTGGATACGGGTCAGCCAAGGCTGGGCGGGGGCGCAGTTCGGCAGTATAGCGATTCCGCGTATCGGGCATGAGGTATTGGTCGGTTTCTTAGAGGGAGACCCGGACCAACCGATTATTACCGGGCGCACCTATCACGGCACCACCGAGCCGCCTTATCCGCTACCGACCCATAAAACCCGCATGACGATTAAATCCAAAACCCACAAAGGGGAGGGCTTTAACGAATTACGTTTCGACGATGAAAAAGAGCAAGAAGAAATCTTTATCCATGCGCAAAAAAACCAAAACAATGTGGTCAATCATGACGAAACCACCAAAGTCGGGCGCAATCGCAGCGAAAAAGTTGGGCGTCATGAAAAAATCACCGTCGGAAAAAACCGCTCGCAAACCATCAAGCAAAATGAACTGCTTACGGTAGGCTTTAACCGAATGACCAACATCGCCATGAACGAGTTACATAATGTGGGGATGATGCGCAGTCTGAATGTGTTGCTCAGCCAAAAAGAAATGGTCGGTCAGGACTGCGATTTAACGGTGGGCAAGGATTACCGCATTGATGTGGGCAATAATACCCATTTCAGCACCGCCCAATTACTAACGATGATAAGCCAAAATATGCACGTCACCGGTAAAGATGAAATTCGCTTGGACAGCAAAGGCGGTCAGATTCATCTGAATGAAAAGGGCATTACCTTAAAAGGCATTGTCACCATTGAAGGCCCGCTGACGGTGAAAGGCGAGGCGATGGCGGGCGGGCGCTCGGTGGAGGGAGAATGTATCGCCTGTAAGCAGGCGGCGGCAGTCGGGCGACCGGTCAACCCGATTTTGGGGATTAAACTGCTGACCAATGAAGTGGATTTTGCCTTACCTGGGCTGTTACCGCTCACATGGCGTCGGTCATATTACTCGGATATTCCGGCAGGCGAGATGGGTAACTGGTTAGGGCAAGGTTGGCGGGTGAACGGCAGCCAATGGATAGAAGGGCGGTTACAGTCGGTCGCGTTAGATAACCCGTTGGACACTCCATTGAACGACGGACAAGAAACGCCGCCGAAATCGACCGCACTTGAATCCTTTTACTACCTTGACGAACAGGGGCGGGAAATTCCGTTACCGCGCGAGATTGACGGCACACCGATATTTATTCAAGCCGAACAGATTTGGGTACACTATATCGGGGCGGAGACGATTGAAATTGCCAATACGACAAAATCGGTACGCATGACATTTCGTTGCTCGCCCCCGCAAACCGCCCGACAGAGGCAAGACGGACAAACGTCCATCCGCTATTTCACTTTACAGACAATTCAAGACAACCACGGCAACCGCCAACAGTTCTTGTACGGACAAGTATTATACGGACAACCGCCTCTACCTTATGCGGTAACAGACGGCAACGGACGGGTCTTTGCGTTACAGTTTAAGCACATGGCTGCGACAACGGCGACAGCCTCTCCGATAGCGGCAATGGCAAGTGCGACTATTCCCCCTGAAACGGGCGACCGCTCACCACTGTGGCGGCTGACCGATATTTACTTATTACCCCAGCCTTTTTCCGCAGTCAATCTCACCCAATTACAGGAAACTTTACAAAAACACACCGCACTTTCTGAGGTATCAGAGGTATCAACCAATTCCCCGCTTGGCAAAAAATTAGTCGCTTACCGCTACAACGCCGAAGGGGATTTAATTGAAGTAAAAGACGGCTTAGGCTATGTGGTGCGCAAATTTGCCTATCGCAATCACCTGATGATTGCCCATGAAGATGCCGCAGGCTTAGTTTCCCGTTATGAATATGACCACTATCGCCCAAGCGGCAAGGTAATACGTAATAGCACCAACCTCGGCGAGCGTTGGGAATTTGCCTATTTCCCAAGCTATACGCAAGTGACCGACGTGTTGGGACGAACGGAAGAATATCATTTTGACGAACATCGAGAACTTATCAAATTCGTCGCGGCAAACGGACAGGCAACCCTGCAAGAGAGAGACAAATTAGGCAGGGTGTTAAGTCAAACCGCTCCGTCCGGACAAACCAGTTATTTTGAATATAACCCGCAAGGACAAATGACCAAGCTCACCCGTCCGGATAATGTGATGTTATATTTTATGTATGACAATGAGGGGCGTTTAACGGGACAAACGGATGCGCTTGGCAACCTGACCCGTTATCATTATGACGACAGGGGCAAGCTGATTGAGCGTGTTGATGCGTTAAATCAAAAAACGCAGTATGCTTATAATGACAAAGGGCTTTTAACCTGCAGTACCGACCCGTTGGGTAATGATACCTTGTTTGCGTATGATGACAACTATCAACTGAGCCAGGTGACGGACTGTTCGGGTAATCAAAGCCGGTTTGGCTATAACGAATGGGGGCAGCTCACCGCACAAACGGATGCGCAGGGTCACACCACAAGCTATGATTACAACGACCGCCAACAACTGATTGCGCTGATATTACCGAACCAAAGCCGCACCGCTTACCGCTACGACAAGGCGGGGCGTATGACAGAGGTGACGGACCCACAGGGCAACCGCACCCGCTATCAATACCGGGCTGACGGTTTAGTCAGTATAAAAACCAATGCCCGGGGTCATCAGTTCCACTATGATTATGACGTGGCGGGGAGGTTGGTCGGGCTGACTAACGAAAACCACGCCAGCTACCGTTTTGTGTATGACGAATTGGACCGGGTGATTTGGGAGAAGGGGTTTGATGATAAGCTTACGCAGTATGACTATGACCGACAGGGGAATCTGATGCGTCGCACGGATTATGGCGTGACGGCGCGTGGAGAGCGGAATAAAGCGGCGATACGGATAGCGGAATTTAAGTACGATAGTTTGGGACAGCTGACCGAAGAAGTTATCCGGCAGGGAGAGAGCACCCACCAAACCCGATTCCGGTTTGATTTAAACGGACGAATGAGTGCGGTCGAAAGTGGCGGGCGGCAGATTGCTTTTCGTTATGATGCGATAGGGCGTTTAGTGGAAGAAAGTCAGGGAGGGCATCGGCTTGCCTATGAGTATGATGGGAATGGCAACCGTGTAAAAACCGGCCTGCCGTCGGGGGACAGTATTGGTTATTTTTACTATGGTACGGGACATTTATCGGGTATCAAGCTCAATCATCAACTCATCAGTGAAATGACGCGGGATACGCTTCATCGAGAAATTGTCCGAAGTCAGGGACAGCTGAGCGGGCGTTACCGTTATGATGAGGGGGGACGGTTGGTGCAACAGCAGGCGGGGCTAACCCACCACCAAAACGCCCTCCAAATTGACCGCACTTACGGCTATGATAGCTTGGGTAATCTGACCCAAACGCGCACGGTGTTCCCGTCGAAACCGTTTGAGGCACCGCAACAGACGCAATATCGGTATGACAATCTGGGGCGGATTGCCAAAGTGGCGGGTCAAGGGCATAGCCAATCTCAACCCCAACACCCACCCCAACATTTTTATTTTGACCCGGCACATAACCTCGTCAACAGCCCGACGGAAAAGGTTCAGGACAACCGGGTAGTCAACTATCAAGGTATTCGTTTTACCTATGATAGTTTGGGGAACCTGATTGAGCGCAAATGGGCAGAGGATGATTACCAACGTTATACCTATGATTTAAAAAATCGGCTGATAAAAGCGGCGATTTACAGCCGTTACAAAGAGGAAAATTGGGGGTATGATTATGACCCGTTGGGCAGACGGGTCGCCAAATGGAAGTTGACCAAAGGGGGCGAAAAACAGTTACACAGTGAATTTATTTGGGACGGGTCGCACTTGGTGCAGGAAATCCGACATGAGCAAAGCGCGCAAAACGCCCCAAAAACCAACCGCACTTTCACCTACATTTACCGCCATCCAAATAGCTATGAGCCGTTGGCGCAATGTCTTGCCCGCACGGACGGACAGGGAAACCGGATTGAGCACGAGATTAACTACTTCCACTGTGACCAAATCGGCATCCCGAGGGAGATGACGGACAGTGAAGGGAAACTGATTTGGCGGGGACGTTATGATGCGTGGGGCGGTCTTATCCGGGAGCGCCACCCGAACAATGCGGCAGGCACCCACCAGCCGTTTCGCTTACAAAACCAATACTCTGATGAAGAAACGGGGTTGCATTATAACTTCCTCCGCTACTACGACCCGATAACGGGGCGGTTTACCACACAAGACCCGATAGGGTTGCAGGGTGGGATGAATCTTTATCGGTTTGAGGGGACGGTGCAGAATCAAACGGATCCGTTGGGATTATTTGCGCCGGCACTTGCACCGGCAGTCCCTTGGATTTTGGAAGGGTTAGCTTATGTAGGAACTGCTGTGGCCGGCATTCTTATTGCGGCAGGTATCATGGATGCGAAGGAAGAGCATGATAAGGCTCAGTCTGCTGCACAAGCTGAAACATCCAAGTGTAAAAAAGATCCTTGTTCAGATTATCCAACACGCTCCGAAGCTAAAAAGCAAGCATTAGCTTCTTCTCAATTAACAGAAAATGATTTAATTGCTAAACGAGGTATTCAAGGTTGGGAACAATATGCGTATAGCGCCTATCCTCAGGGAGATATAAAGATAGTATCTCATCACCCGTCTGATAGGGATCATCCTTGTCCACATTGGCATATAAGTAATGCTAAAACAGATAATGGAGAAATACAAACTTTTAGCCACGGAGCTTGGAAGTATCAAGGAGGAGGTGCTGTATTTCCTCATCGTTTTAATTAAGGTGTCAAAAATGAAAAATAATAACTATTTATTTATTCAAAAGAAAATTTTACAAAATTGGATTGAAGATCAAAGCTTATCTTCTTTAATAAATAATTCAGAAGAAATAATTCTTTTTCCTGAAACGATATATATATATCAGAAATATAGAAATGTTAGTGAATTTCATAGGATATATGGTTCTTTTAATATTGTGGAATCACTTCGTATATGTATGGATATATTTAATAGTGAAGATTACGTTTATATATTATGTAATCTTATTATTAAAAATATAGATAATTATAGTATATCAGACAAATACTTCCCTATTTTTAAGATTAATACTACTCAATTGTTTGATTGGTTTAATCTCGCTTTTAAGAAAGAATATGTGTCACTTTATATATTTTCCATAAATAATGATAATTTCTTGGAGATTTCTCTTATGGATGATGAGTATGGAACTAAGCATTATCATTTTACAACCAATAAAATAGGTTTAATTAGATAATTTATGACTAAATAATAAAAATAAACTTTAAATCCAAGAAATCGCTCATAAAAGTAACCGCACTTTCAGCTATATTTACAGCGAAGCGGACGGTTATGTGCCGCTGGTGCAGTGCTATCATTAAACCAACATAAAAATGAAAGAGTAAAACTATGTGGGATAAAAACTGATTGTGGTGGTGTAAATATAGGAAAAGCAAATATAAAGCATAAAATTGAGGCAATCTGATTGAGCGGAAATCGGCAGAGGATGATTACCAACGTTATACCTATGATTTAAAAAATCAGCTGATAAAAGCGGCGATTTACAGCCGTTACAAAGAGGAAAGTTGGGGGTATGATTATGATCCGTTGGGCAGACGGGTCGCCAAATGGAAGTTGACCAAAGGGGGCGAAAAACAGTTACACAGTGAATTTATTTGGGACGGGTCGCACTTGGTGCAGGAAATCCGACATGAGCAAAGCGCGCAAAACGCCCCAAAAACCAACCGCACTTTCACCTACATTTACCGCCATCCAAATAGCTATGAGCCGTTGGCGCAATGTCTTGCCCGCACGGACGGACAGGGAAACCGGATTGAGCACGAGATTAACTACTTCCACTGTGACCAAATCGGCATCCCGAGGGAGATGACGGACAGTGAAGGGAAACTGATTTGGCGGGGGCGTTATGATGCTTGGGGTGGTCTTATCCGGGAGCGCTACCCGAACAATGCGGCAGCCACCCACCAGCCGTTTCGCTTACAAAACCAATACTATGATGAAGAAACAGGGCTGCATTATAACTTCCTGCGTTACTACGACCCGATAACGGGGCGGTTTACCACACAAGACCCGATAGGGTTACAGGGTGGAATGAATCTTTATCGGTTTGAGGGGACGGTGCAGAATCAAACGGATCCGTTGGGGTTATTTGCGCCGGCACTTGCACCGGCAGTCCCTTGGATTTTGGAAGGATTAGCTTATGTAGGAACTGCTGTGGCCGGCATTCTTATTGCGGCAGGTATCATGGATGCGATGGAAGAGCATGATAAGGCTCAGCCTACTACACAAGCCAAATCGGAAAATACCTCTAAATGTGATAAGAAGCCGTGTCCACCGTGTAAAACCATAAGTGGTAGAATAGTTCCTCCTAAAACATTAGCGTATCGACCTTTAGATATTATTCCCGATGATAAAATGGAACATGGTGTTTATGGGTCTCATCATAATATATTTGAAGCCAATCAAAATCCTAATAACTGTAAGTGTTTTTGGAGTAAACAAAAATATGTATTAAAACCACATCAAATTACTCCAAATATGATATTGATTGAAGATTTTGTAAACTAAGGAGGATAAAATGAAGTACTCAAATGGAAAAAAAATAAGGTTAGGGGATAACGTGATTTGGCAGGGTTCAGATCCTATAAAAGGAATTGTTGTAAGTTTGATTGATGAAAACATATTTTTAGACGACTATGACTATACTTATTTATCTTCTCAAGGTGGAGGGGTAATGATTAAATTTGAAAAAATAGGATTAGTTCATATACAGAGAGATGATAATATTGATTTTTTGATAAAAATCTAAGCAATACGCTATAAGACGAAAAACTAACTTATCAAAGGACTATTCAAAAGCCAAATTAAGCGAAAAAGGAATGGCAATATCAGTATGATATTTTAGCCAGAAGAATCGGAAAAGTACGGTTGGAAAGGGGGGGGGGGGTAGCGGACAGTTGGGATGGCTCAAGTCCAGGAAATCGACCAAAAAACCAACCGCACTTTCACCTACATCTACCGCCACCCGGGCAGCTACAAACCGCTGGCGCAATGTATCGGACGGAAGATGGAACGAGAGGAAAACTATCACCAAATCGAACAGGCGATAAACTACTTCCACTGCGACCACATCGGCATCCCGAGGGAGATGACGGACAGCCAAGGCAAAGTGATTTGGCGGGGGTGCTATGATGCGTGGGGCGGCTTACACTATGACCGCCATCTAGCCCAACAAAACCAGGGACACCAACCGTTCCGTTTACAGAACCAATATTTTTATGAAGAAACGGGCTTGCATTATAACTTCCTACGTTATTATGAACCGATGACGGGGCGGTTTACCACACAAGACCCGATAGGGTTGTTGGGCGGAGATAATCTGTATCAATTTGCACCTAATGTGCAAGCATGGGTTGATCCTTTGGGATTGAACTCTAATCCATTTGGATTTACTCATGAACAGTTAAATAATTTAGCAGTGAAGGCTCATGGGGATTATTTAGCTCAACAAGCTGAGACTAATATTTTTCCAAAAATAAAAGATAGCGTAAAAAATAAACCTTATACGCTTGCTAATGAAGTTTCTGGATCTGCTGTGGCAGGTGTAGGGCTTGATTTTACAGGAGGATTGGCAACATCACGAGATAAAGATGGCAAAATAAACAAATGTGGTTATGTTACTATGTGTGGAAACGTTGGTATTGATGGTGGGGCCCAAGTATCAAATAGAATTGCATACACAAATGCCTCCATAAGTACAGGCCTATCATTTCCCAGCTGTATTGATGTCTCAGGGAGTGCTGGTGGTGGAATTGGAGGATCAATGTGCGTAAATAGTAGGTATTTAGGTGGAGACGATAGTGTTACAACATCTTTTGGTCCTGCCGTAGGGGCTAAGCTAGGGGTTAGCCTTAAGCAGTGTGTTCAAGCTACCATATGTAAGTAGGGAGAAAATATGAGAAAATTCTATTTCACGGTCACTATTGGGTTATTTTCAGTACCAGCATTATTTTTTTCAAATCACAGTTTATCTAAAGTTCCTGAATGTAAAACATTAGTTACTAAAGATATTCAAGATCTAAGCTATTGTGCCACTAAAGATGATCTGTTTAGCCAGTATAATTTAGCGGTTATTTATCGAGATGGTATCGGTACAAAAGTTGATCTTGAAAAATCTTTTTATTGGTTTAATAGGTCTGCAAAACTAGGTTTTACCAAGTCAAAAGCGAATTTAAGTTGGTTTTATAAAAATGGTGTGGTAGTTGAAAAAAACTACGATAAAGCATTTTATTGGGCTGAGCAGGCTGCAAAAGAAAACAATCCAATTGGTTTAAATAATCTCGGAGTATATTACCAAAATGGAATTGGCACAAATAGAGATTTTAAAAAAGCAATAGATTATTTTAATCAAGCGTTATTAGTTGATAACCAGTTACCTATTACCAAAATTAATTTAGCTAATAGTTATTTTTATGGTTTGGGCGTAGAAAAAGATATTAATAAAGCTATCAAGTTAGCAAAAGAAGCGGCTGGGCTTGGGGATGTAATGGGAATGAATAACTTGGGCTTTTATTATAAAGAACTAGGGGATAATACTCAGTCTTTTAAATGGATAAAAAAAGGTGCTGAAGCTGGAGGTTCTCTTGCTCAAGCAAATTTAGGATTTTATTATGCAAAAGGAATTGGAACTATTCCTGATAAAGAGCAAGCATTGTATTGGTTAAATAAGTCTATTGCACAAAATGAAACGCAAGCTTATTTTCTTTTAGCGACATTATTTTCAGAAGGAAATTCTATAGTACAGCAAGATGATAAACAGGCTTTTGAGTACTATAAAAAGGCAGCGGAAATGGGACATGGATTAGCTCAGAATAATCTTGCTAATTGGTTATTTAATGGGCGTTATGTAAAAAGAAATGAAGAAGAAGCGATTAAATGGCTTCAAAAGGCTGCAAATGAAAATAATATAGTGGTTGCAATGTTTGCGTTATCTCAAATATATTCAAATGGTTCAATTGATACTCCACAAGACTTAGAAAAAGCAAAGTACTGGCTAGAAAAAGCTAAAGAAAATGGTTTTACATTTAAATAATCGAACTACCTACCGTTATAGCTTGGATGATTTACCACACAAGACCCGATAGGGTTGCAGGGTGGGATGAATCTTTATCGGTTTGAGGGAACGGTGCAGAATCAAACGGATCCATTAGGGCTACTAGTTCCGGCAGTCGGCTACGGTGCCTATGCTCTTTGGGGAGTGTTATTTGGAGCAGCAGCTTATGTGGGTGTACAAGGTACGATGGATGCTATGGAAGCCTCAGAAAGTTCCAATACAACAATATCTGATGTGACTAAAAAATGCGATAAAAAACAATGCCCGCCTTGTAAGACCGTGAGCCTCTTAAAACATTAGCATATAGACCATTAGATATTATTCCTGATGATAAGATGGAGCATGGTGTTTATGGCTCTCATCATAATATATTTGAAGCTAATCAGAATCCTAAGAATTGCCAATGCTTTTGGAGTAAGCAGAAATATGTATTAAAGCTAGAACAGCTTTCTCCAAATATGATGCCAATTGAAGACTTTTTGAATTAAAGGAGATTAATTTATGAAATACTCAGGTGGGGAAAAAATGAAATTGGGAGATTGTGTAATCTGGAAAGGAAGCAATCCTATAAAAGGTATTATTGTGTGTTTAATTGATGAGAAAGTTTTCTTGGATAACTATGATTATAGTTATTTATCCTCTCAGGAAGGAGGAGTTATGATTAAATTTGAGCAAATTGGATTAGTTCACATACAGAGAGATGATAACATTGATTTCTTGGAAAGAATTTAAATAACTATATAAGGACGGACAACCAAGGCAAACTGATTTGGCGCGGGCGATATGATGCTTGGGGCGGTTTGCACTATGATCGCCACCTAGCACAACAAAACCAAGGCCACCAACCGTTTCGCTTACAGAACCAATACGTTGACCAAGAGACGGGATTACATTATAACTTCCTGCGCTATTATGAGCCGATGACGGGACGGTTTATGACACAAGACCCGATCGGGTTGAAAGGTGGGATGAATCTTTATCAATTTGCGCCCAATGTACAGGCATGGGTTGATCCTTTGGGATTAGCTAGATTCTGTACTAGACCTCTAAATGCTCCTGTTTTAAAAGATTGGTATCCAGATAATCCGGAAAATAGAAATCGAGATAATGGACATCTAAGAATACTTCATGAACAGATCATATATGATGATGGAGATAATATAGGATATGCTAAAGATAAAGGTGTATATAAGGAAACAGATCCTGAACTTCTGTCTCAATATAAATGTGAAGGTAAGCACTATGATGATGAAAAGGTGAGAAAAGCTGTTAATAATGTATTAAATATGAAAGAGGTTGAAATTTATAGGAAAAGTGAAATAAATGAATATGGAAGTTTAGTCTATGGTACTAGAAAAATAAAGAAATATGATGTGAGTAGATACAATGTGGTAAACAATAATTGTCAGCATTTCGTAACAGATGTGGGGAATAACATTGAAAAATAAATTAATTCATCTTTTAAAATCATATAAATGTAATCTCATTTTGGTTGATATTTTTTGTTTGTTGTATGTGGTTATTTTTATAGGATTGTCTTTTTTTAGTCCTATTCATTATCAGCGTTTTTTTTCTAAGTTTGTTTTTATACATTTAAATGGATGGGTTATAATTTATATTCCCTTTTTAATTTTTATTTTTCAAGTGTTATTTGTTATAAGATATTTCAAATTAGAAAAATTATTTATAATAATAATTAACTTTCTTTTCATAACTTTAGTAAGTTATATAATTTTTATTTATATGTTGGAAGAATATATTAGGTTATATGGAGAGTAGGATCAGCTACGCACCGGCAAGTCCCTTGGATTTTGGAAGGATTAGCTTATGTAGGAACTGCTTTGACAGGTATTCTTATTGCTGCGGGTATTATGGAGGCGAAGGAAGAGCATGATAAGGCTCAGTCTGCTACACAGGCTAAATCGGAAAACACCTCTAAATGTGATAAGAAGCCGTGTCCGCCTTGTAAACCTTATCCGGTAGGAGCTATAGGTTATATTGGACCTAGAATAACGCAACATGGCATTGATGGAGTTAGAAGTAATGGTGGAGTTGGAGTTTCTCATTATAAATTATTTGCTGTTACTCAAGATAATAGAGACTGCTCTTGTAAATGGCAGCATACTCGACAAATAAAAGCCACATACGGTCATCATGTCTATAATATTCCGGTTGGAGCAATTGATTTAAATGGAAAAGGACAACCACCATCCTACCCTTAATATAGGAGAAAGAGATAATATGAAACTATTTCTAGAAAAATGTAGCTTTTATAGCAATTTTTTTAAATATAAAAATAAGATATTGATTTTTCCAGATATATCAAAAAAAACAAAGATAATATCCAATGAAAAATTAGAAGCTTCTTTAAGAAACTGTGAGCAGGAGGCAATTGAACTAGTTAAAAAAATAGAAAATAAAACATTTTCCATATATTCAACTGGCTCGAGTATTTACTATGCTGAAGACTTAATAATAACAGATTCTTCTTTGATTGAAGAATGCCGCAGTTACAATGTTTTTATTTTGTTTTTTTGTTCAACAGAAGATAAAAAATTAGAATGTTTATGGGATAAGAATATTTCCATTAAAAATATGTGTTTTCTTGGGTGGACTATAGTTAATAATGAAGGTGATGAAGCTATTACAGATGGTTTTTATCCTATTATTTTAGAGAATAATACTCTTCTAAATATAAAAATAACTGATTTAAATAAATATGGATTGTTAAATGACGATAAATTAGATTTTTATCTAAATAAAAACAACAGTGATGTAATCATTACTGTGCAGGGAATAAAACAAAATATAAAGTGGGAACCTATTGCTGTATTTTGTGATAGTTACACGTTAGAAAAAATAAACCGTTTATTTTAATTACTATATAATACATCAATTCAATGCTCAAGAGAACATCATCTGACAGAGGTTATGACGCTTGGAGCGTCTTACATTATGACCGCCACCTCGCCCAACAAAATCTGGGGCGCCAACCGTTCCGCTTACAGAATCAATACATTGACCAAGAAACGGGATTACATTATAACTTCCTACGCTATTATGAACCGATGATGGGACGGTTTATCACACAAGACCCGATTGGGCTTGCGGGAGGGAATAACCTGTATCGATTTGAGGGGACGGTGCAGAATCAAATCGATCCGTTGGGGTTATTCGTACAAGCTATTGTTTTTGCACCAGAGCTTATAGCGTTAGGAAAAGCGGCACTTGTGACGTTAGGTATTTTTGGCGTCGGAGTTGTAGCAGAGGAAGCAATGAAAAGTCAAGAGCAGACAAGTTCTGAAACTAAGGCTGAAAGTACATCTAAATGCGATAAAACAAAATGTCCGCCGTGTAAGCCTTATCCCGTAGGAACAATAGGATATCAGGGGACTGAATCTCATGAAAGAGGAATGTTCGCAGGACAGATGCATTACCACATCTTCGAGGTACAGCAAAATCCGAATGATTGTAAATGTAGATGGCAAAAAGGTAATAAATCAATTTGGGGGCATCAATATTTTGGAGCTATAGATCCTAGCTGGGTTGATTTAAATAGTAGTTCTAATAGACCGCCTAATTACCCACATTAAAAGAGAGATATATGATGAAATATTTATCAACAAGAATTTGTTGTTTTCCAACAGATAAGCAACTTTCTTATGATTTCACTATTTGGGATGATACCTTAGAATGCGATAAAATTCCTAATTATTATAACGACCAATACAACCTAAATATTACTAGTATAGATCAAGTTGAACATTTTCAGCCTAAAAATAAAGAATCCTTGAACTTCGCATTTAAGGGATTTCACCCATGCGTATTATCAGTTGAAAATTATGATTATAATTATTGGTTAGATATTTTGGGATTTGAACCTATTCAAGATATTTATTCCTCAGCTGATTTAGTATTTTTAGGTTACGATGTTATGGATACTCTCTTTCTTAGTATTAGAACTCATGGTATCTCGGCAGAATATAATAAAGATGACTATTTATTAAATGAGTATAGTTTGTTCTCCTCTTATAATAAAGCTAATGAATATTTGCTAATAAACAAACAAAAAATCCCTGAACATTATTGGAAAATTGTTAGTATTTATACAAATACAAAAACAATATCTATATTGAATGGGGGAATATAAGCTCATGAGATTATTTTTCTATTCATGTCTTTTTTTATCGCTATAACAACGTAGAACATATGGCAGCGGTCATCGACCCGCAGGGCAATAAAACCGCCTTTCATTACGACCGTCAGGGAAGGCTCACCAAACAACAAATCAAACAGGGTCATCAACAACACACCACCCACTACCGCTATGACGCCAACGGTCGCTTGACGGACATAGACAACGGCGAAAGCCGGCTTGCTTATCGTTATGATGCGCTAGGGCGTTTAGTGGAAGAAACCGTCACACACCAAATGCTTGATAACGCCGCGACCAAGGTAAGTTATCAATATGACGCCAACGGCAACCGCATCAAAACCGGCTTACCGAGCGGGGATGACATTCATTATTTTTACTACGGCACAGGGCACTTATCGGGCATTAAGCTCAATCACCAACTTATCAGCGAAATTACCCGCGATAAGCGCCACCGGGAAATCACCCGCACACAAGGGAGAATAACCGGCGAATATCAATATAATCCATTGGGACAATTAACCAAACAACAAGCCGGACTAACGGAGAGTACCGCCATTCGCACCCTAGCGCGAACCTTTACTTATGACCCAAGCGGAAACCTACAACAAAGCGACACCCGCTTGTTTACCGGTGGACAATTTGAACGCGACCAAACCACCTATCAATATGACCCGCTAGGACGTATCGAACACGCGCACAGCCAAGGAAATGGCAAATCCCAATATCATGAACGGTTTCGTTTTGACCCGGCACATAATCTGATTGAGCATGACAACCAAATCATCAAAAACAACCGAATTAGCCACTATGCCGGCGTGGGTTTTACTTACGATAGCTTAGGCAACACCCTAGCAACCACCTATGACAAAGACAATCGGGTCAGTTACCGCTACGACTTACACGACCGTTTGATAGGTGCCGAGATTGCCACCCGCTATCGAAAAGAACATTGGGTTTATTATTATGACGCCGTTGGCAGACGGATAGCCAAAGCGAAATTAAACAAACAGGGTGAGCCTGAAATCCACACCCTGTTCGTCTGGGACGGTAGCCACCTAGTGCAGGAAATTCAAAAAGGTAAAAACGCGCAAGAAAATGACCGCACTTTTAGCTATATCTACGCACACCCGGACAGCTACGAGCCGTTGGCGCAATGTATCGGACGGAAAGAGGAAAACCCTAACCGAATTGAGCACGAGATAAACTACTTCCACTGCGACCAAATCGGTATCCCGAGGGAGATGACGGACAGCCAAGGCAAACTGATTTGGCGAGGACGCTATGATGCTTGGGGCGGCTTACACTATGACCGCCACTTAGCCCAACAAAATCAAGGCCACCAACCGTTCCGCTTACAAAACCAATACTCTGATGAAGAAACGGGGTTGCATTATAACTTCCTACGTTATTATGAACCGATGACGGGACGGTTTATGACACAGGACCCGATTGGGCTTGCGGGAGGAGAGAATTTTTATCGGTTTGCTCCGAATGTGGAGAGGTATCTAGATCCTTTGGGGTTGAGTACAACGTATATAGATCAATTTGGTGATTGGTATGGAGCTTCAGCCAAATATTCTAGTACTGATTTTAGCTTTGAAATTCTGAGTAAAACTTTATCTGATATGAAAAAATATAAATTAGTTGATTCAGATCAGTTTTTCCACTGTACTGCATTTTGTAAAGTATCAAAATCAAATGTGCCAGATAAAAATCTAGCATTAGGTTATGGAATAATAAAAGAAGGAGTTGATTGGCTACAGAATCTAATAGGTAGGTATGGTGATAACAAGCTATCGCAGTCTCAAATGCTCATTGATATGAAAAAAGATATAGCTGTTAATGAATATGGATTTAAATGTCCATCAGATCAAAGCTGTGCTCAACGATGCGAAAAATTTATAAATAAAGAACATCTCAATACTAAAGAGTTTCTTAAACAAAAAGGATATTTATAACATTATGATAAAATTAACTATTAAGATTATATTATCAATATTACTTATATTTTTATTTACAATAATAACATTGGCATTTTTAGTAGATAATCACACTGAAAGCTATTATAAAAATACATTTGAATTTAATTCAGATTCGGGTTCTTGGTATATACCCTCCCCACCAGAAAAAGCTACAGATATCTATTTGAGACGATTTGTTGAAACCAATGATCTTATTTTAATATTTCAAATTGAAAACAATGAAGATCTAAAGGATTTTTCACTAATAAAATCAAGATCACCAAAAGAATCTAAAGATTTTCTAAATAAATTAAATATGCCAAATGAAAAAATAAAGAAGTTTATCTCTAATGGTATCGAATACTGCTTTATATTCAAAGAAGATGGTAAGTATTATTTAGTTAGTAAATATGACTTAAATAAAAAAATAAATGTCATGATTATAAATTTGAATAATAAAGAAAAATTAGATATTTGTGAGTAGTTAAAAAGGTCTACTTAAGACTGAACAAAAAACAAGTTGAAAGATAATTGCATCCCCTATTTATTTGGGATAGCTCAGTCCTAGTGCAGTAAATCTATAAAGCGAAAAATATCGAAGAAACCGACCGCACTTTTACCTATATTTACCGCCACCCGAACAACTACGAGCCGTTGGCGCAATGTCTTGCCCGCACGGACGGACAGGGAAACCGGATTGAGCACGAGATTAACTACTTCCACTGTGACCAAATCGGCGTGCCGAGGGAGATGACGGACAGCGAAGGCAAACTGATTTGGCGGGGACGTTATGATGCGTGGGGCGGCTTACACTATGACCGCCACCTCACGCAACAAAACCAAGGTCACCAACCGTTCCGTTTACAGAATCAATATTTTGATGAAGAAACAGGGTTACACTATAACTTCCTGCGCTACTACGACCCGATAACGGGGCGGTTTACGACACAAGACCCGATTGGGCTTGCGGGAGGAGAGAATTTTTATCGGTTTGAGGGGACGGTGCAGAATCAAATCGATCCGTTGGGATTATTTGCGCCGGCACTTGCACCGGCAGTCCCTTGGATTTTGGAAGGATTAGCTTATGTAGGAACTGCTGTGGCGGGCATTCTTATTGCGGCAGGTATCATGGATGCGAAGGAAGAGCATGATAAGGCTCAGCCTACTACACAAGCCAAATCGGAAAGTATATCTAAGGTAGGACAATGCAACGACCCTTGCTCCCAATATCCAAGTAAAGATAGCTCTAGAAAAATTGCATTACAGACCGCAGGTATTCCAATTACATCAATGCCTATTGCTCAAAATAGAGTTCCAGGCTGGGAGCAATATATGTATCAAAGTACTAAAGTTAATGGTCAACCCTTAATTGTTTCACATCATCCAGCAGATTTAATCCATCCCTGCCCTCACTGGCATGTTGGCAGTGCGAAAATGGATAGTTATAACAATGTTCAAAGGAGAAATAATGGTAATGGGACATTTTCCTGGAAATATTATAAAGATTACCCAACAATTGAACATAGGAATTAATATATGAACAAATTACAAGAGAAATTAATTGCTATTCAACAGAAGAAAATTTTAGAGTATTGGCGTGAAAATAAACTAACGAGTTTGTTTGATTATATTGATGAAATTGTGGTGTTTCCTAAGTCTCTGGAATTTTATAAATTAATGAATGTTGATTTTATATATAGTGATCTTTCTATTTCTAATGTTATCTTAAGGCTAGAGGAGGATTTGGGTTATGAGTCTGTATATTTGTTTATATATTCATATTCAGGTGTAAATTATCCAATTGAATCTTATCCAATATTTAAGGTTATAAGGTATAGTCAGGATTTATTAAGATTTTTGTTATCACTAAATGACATCTATTTAATTAAGATTTCTGATTTAAATTTTAGTAAAATATTTGAGATTTCTAATTTAGGAAATATATCAGAATTAGATGTGAGAGAGGTTGGAGTTTATAATAATTGTTAATTTTTAAGAAATTAATATCTGATTGTGCGCATCTCTCTATACGTACTTATAATGTTCAGATAGTGTATGTAGTTGTTAGCTTGTAAAAACATCCTGAAACTACATTTACCGCGACCCAAATAGCTACGAGCCGCTGGCGCAATGTATTGACCGCAGGGATGAACAGGGCAACCGAATTGAGCACGAGATAAACTACTTCCACTGCGACCAAATCGGTATCCCGAGGGAGATGACGGACAGCCAAGGCAAAGTGATTTGGCGGGGACACTATGATGCATGGGGCGGCTTACACTATGACCGCCACCTCGCGCAACAAAACCAGGGACACCAACCGTTCCGTTTACAGAATCAATATTTTGATGAAGAAACGGGCTTGCATTATAACTTCCTACGTTATTATGAACCGATGACGGGACGGTTTATCTGCCAAGACCCGATTAGGCTTGAGGGAGGAGAGAATTTTTATCGGTTTGCGGATAATACGCAGGGGTGGGTTGATCCATTAGGATTAGCGCGTTTTTGTACTAGAGCATTGAAAAATATTCCAGGAAGTTCTGATATAGACCCTAATTTTAGAGGCGGGCTAGATTTAGGTATATTTCATGAACATATTTTTTATGATGATGGAACTAATATAGGATACGGAGGAGATGGGCTCTTCTCTGAAACATCAATGAAAGGATATAAATGTTCTAATACACATTATGATGATGAGACTATGAGGCAAGCTGTAAATAATGTAAAAAATAGAACGAAACCAACTTTAGAGAAAGCAGATAATGGGGAAATAGTGATAAGAAATAATCTGGTTTTTGGTAATGATAATTACAGTTTGTTAATGAATAATTGCCAAGATTTTTCAACTGAAGTGGAAAAAGAAATTTTTAAGATTAAAAAGGTTAAGTAAATATGGGAAAATTAGAGTTAATAATTCACAATATATGTATTGTTATTTATGTTGCTTTGATGAGTGTTTTATCTCTTTTGACTAATGATAGATTTATATATTTACTTTGGTTTTATATTGATAAAGATACTATTTTATTTATATATATACCAATTATTTTTTTTGTTTGTCAAGTTTATATGAAATTTTATGGCAAGGTATATGTTAGTTATTTAATATTAATTTTAAATATGACAATTATGATGATTTTATCTTATTTTATTTTCTTTATTATAACTTCTATTCTATTGAGTCATGATCTTATTGCATATTAGATTAATAGGATGAAATTATTTTTCTTATGGATAAAAAAACAATTACATATCTAATTTATTTGGGACGGCTCACACTAGGTATAGGGAATCTGATAAAATCCAAAAAACGACCAAGAAACCGACCGCACTTTTACCTATATCTACCGCTACCCGAACAGCTACGAGCCGCTGGCGCAATGTATTGACCGCAGGGATGAACAGGGCAACCGAATTGAGCACGAGATAAACTACTTCCACTGCGACCAAATCGGTATACCAAGGGAGATGACGGACAGCCAAGGCAAACTGATTTGGCGCGGGCGCTATGATGCTTGGGGTGGCTTACACTATGACCGCCACCTCGCTCAACAAAATCAAGGCCACCAACCGTTCCGCTTACAGAACCAATACGTTGACCAAGAGACGGGGTTACATTATAACTTCCTACGCTATTATGAACCGATGATGGGACGGTTTATCAGCCAAGACCCGATTGGGTTACAGGGAGGGATGAATTTTATCAGTTTGCGGATAATGCACAGGGGTGGAGTGATGCTTTAGGTTTAAGTGCAGCCGGGGCCGCAACAGGCGTTTTATCACTTATTGCTGCTGATACTGCAACTCCAGATCCAACAGATGTTGCATGGCCTAAGTGGGTTGCCTATGGAATATTGGGGGCTGCTGCGACTGGAGTGATTCCTTTATCAGAAGCTGATACAGATACTGGAAAATGTGATAAAAACCAATGTCCACCTTGTAAGACTGTGAATGGGAAAATCATTCCTGTAGGAACTATTGGATATCGTTTGGATCAGGTTCCGCCAAGTAAGCCACATTATCCATACACAGGAAGTCATTACCATTTATATAAAGCAAATCAAAATCCCAATAATTGCCGATGCTTTTGGGGTAAACACGGCATGTTAGATGTTACAAGAGGAGAAACTCCTCCAGTTGACGCAATTCCTGCAGAGCCGTTTCAATAAGGAAATATAAATGAATTATTATAATGGAATTAAAGTTAAACTTGGTGATAGAGTTACGTTATCTAAGAGTCCGGGGACAGTAGTTGCTATTATTTCTGAGAATAAATATTTAGAAGGATATGATTCTTTTGCATATTTACATAAAGGCGTTCTTATTAAGTTTAATCATTACGGTCTAATTTATTATGATGATGAAATAGAAGAAGATGTAGAGTTTATTCAAAGACAAGAATAGCGAACGTAGGGTGTGTGGATTTGAAAAATCCACACACATACTGTGAATTTTTGTGCGTAAACTGTTGGTTCACTCATCCAACGATGGCTGTCGCCAAGAAAGTTGGATTTATTCTTATGGCGCCCTGGACAGACGGATAGTCAAAGCGAAGCGGAACAAACAGGACGAATAGGAAATCCACACCATCTTCGTCTGGGCTGGTAGCCACCTGATGCAGGAAATTCACAAAGCGAAAAGTGTCCAAAACGCACGAAAAACGACCGCACTTTTACCTATATCTACCGCCACGCGAACAGCTACGAACCGCTGGCGCAATGTATTGACCGCAGGGATGAACAGGGCAACCGAATTGAGCACGAGATAAACTACTTCCACTGCGACCAAATAGGCATACCGAGGGAGATGACGGACAGCCAAGGCAAACTGATTTGGCGTGGGAGATATGATGCGTGGGGCGGCTTACACTATGACCGCCACCTCGCACAACAAAATCAAGGCCACCAACCGTTCCGCTTACAGAACCAATACATTGACCAAGAGACGGGGTTGCATTATAACTTTCTGCGCTACTATGAACCGATAACGGGACGGTTTACGACACAAGACCCGATTGGGTTGCAGGGTGGGATGAATCTTTATCGGTTTGAGGGAACGGTGCAGAATCAAATAGATCCGTTGGGATTATTTGCGCCGGCACTTGCACCGGCAGTCCCTTGGATTTTGGAAGGATTAGCTTATGTAGGAACTGCTGTGGCGGGCATTCTTATTGCGGCAGGTATCATGGATGCGAAGGAAGAGCATGATAAGGCTAGATCTTCTGCACAAAGTAAATCGGAAAATACCTCTAAATGTGATAAGAAGCAGTGTCCGCCTTGTAAGACTGTAAGTGGAAAAATAGTACCTGTAGGTACTATTGGATATAGATTGGATCAAGTTCCTCCAAGTAAACCCCATTATCCGCATCTAGGTAGCCATTATCATATATTTGAAGCGCACCAAAGCCCTTTCCCTAAATGTAGATGTTTTTGGCATGAAATACAAACAATAGATGTATCAGTTGGACCTCCTGCTGGAGCTATTCCTGTTGAATATTTTGCAATATAAGGTAAGGATATAAATTATGAAATATTATAATGGATCTCAGATTAAGTTAGGTGATAAGGCAAGTGTTCCTGGAGATATTGGAACTATTGTTGCCATTATTTCAGATAACTTATTTATGGAAGGATATGAATTTTTTAGTTACTTAAAGACAGGACTACTGGTTGATTTTCCTAAATATGGTTTAACTTATTATGAGGATAAGCCAGAGGATGATTTAGAGCTAGTAAAAAGGGAAGGAGATTAAAAACTAATATTTCTTATTCGCATAATACTACTATGACAGTCTAGGCAATCTGGCTCAAACCCACACAGCATATCCGCCTAAGCTCGCTCTATAAGAGAGCAGACGTGTTGGGAAGGTGGAGATGCTACCCATCAGCAACAAATTGCGGATGCTTGGAAGAACTATTATAAATGTAATGGTATGAAATAATATTATGGGAAAGATTTTTCAAATAAAATATAGGAATTACCCTAGTACTGGCTTGTTTATAAGTAAATATAGAAGTGACCATTATGTATGCTTAGAATACCAAAATGACTTTAAGTATTATGAGGGGACGCCTATAGATGAGATACAATTTGATGGGAAACATTCATTACCTTGGAATTTTTTTAGCATTTCAGGGCTAGATTATTTGTTACCAAGGATTTTGTATTTAATACAAAGTGAAGTTGAATGTCTATCTATATCCTTATTGGATTTCATTGTTAATATGACAATGACAGAAAGAATAGTTGAGCTAATTAATCAATTGGAATTTTCAGATTTGTCTATTTTAAATAAGATTATTGAAAACATTTTATATGAAACTAGTGAGGAGATTATATCTGAAATCGGAGAGCATTACTTATTCTTAGATTTAGAATTTTTAGCTTCAAAATTATCTTAAATTATGGTGGTAACAATCATTGTAGCTGTAACTTAAATAAGTTATTGGTTAAAAATTACTTTGAATAGTAAACAGAATTAAATAATAGATTCTGCTATAACACCAGGGACACCAACTGTTCCGCTTACAGAATCAATACATTGACCAAGAGACGGGGTTGCATTATAACTTCCTGCGCTATTATGAGCCGATGACGGGACGGTTTATCACACAAGACCCGATTGGGCTTGCGGGAGGAGAGAATTTTTATCAGTTTGCGGATAATGCACAGGTGTGGGTTGATCCGTTGGGGTTGGCCAACTGTACTTATTCTATAGAAAGACATGAACTAGCTTGTACCTCAAATGATCCTAATGACAGAAAAATATATAAGATTGACTCTAATTGTATTCATTCTGGACGTGGAGATGCTAAAAATAAAATTAGTGAGGTGAATAATAAAAACGATGGACCAATTTGGCCTGGGAAATTTAATATGTTTAGAAATACAAAGGATAAACATAAAGGTAGCGATTGGTATGCTTTACAGGAAGTTAGCTGGAATAAATTTAGTTCGCTAGGATATTATTTAGGGATAAAAAGAGGAGGAGCCAATTTGCATCTAGGTACTTTTTCTAAAGGTTGTATTACAGTATCTCCACAAGGAAAATGTAAAGAAGAGTTTGATGCAATGATATCTTTTTTAGATGAGGAGGCTAAAAAAGGGCATGAAAATATTCTAGAGGTGATCAAATGAGAAAAACAGCCCTATTTCTTTTTTTTGTAATATTAGTATTTGTTATTGCAAGAATTTATTATACTCAAGTATTTGATAATTGTATGGTTGATATAAAAATGGGGAATTTAAATGACGGAATTAAGTGTTATGAATCTATTCCTGTTATTTTTTATCCAGAGGTAAAGGATGAATTATTGAATTTATATCAAGATGTTGGGGTATCAAAGTATAAAGATGTAATAAAATAATAGAGATACCTATAACTTATCAGTTGAAAGCAAAGGTTATTTTCAAATAAATTAATATTAAAAATTTATTTGATTGTGTCTCAAATTACACTATGGATTGTAAAGCCAATATTTTGACCAAGAAACGGGATTACATTATAACTTCCTGCGTTACTATGAACCGATGACGGGGCGGTTTATCACACAAGACCCGATTGGGTTACAGGGAAGGATGAATTTTTATCAGTTTGCGCCTAATGTACAGGCATGGATTGATGTTTCAGGGGCAGTTGCACAAATAGCTGCAGGATGTGCTGCCGGAGCATTGGGAGGACCTTTGGGTTGTGCTGCGGGGGCGGGTGCTTCAGTATTATTAAGTTTTTTTGCCGTAGGCGCAGTCAGCTCACTTTTAACTTCGGATACTTGTAACAAATGCGAGGAAGAAAAGCGTAGGAAATGTAAAGAACCCACCATAGAAAATATCAAAGATGTAACAAAAAATACTCCTTACTATACACTACAATCAGGAGTATCTATACCAATGCTAAGGGATTATACACTATTAATCGAACAGGGAAGTGTTCCTCCTGCTATAAAAATGGATAATAATGTTATCGTTGAAGGTAATCATAGGATGGTTGCAGGATTGTTATGCGATCAAATTCCACCAATAGCCCCAGGTGTGGTTCCCCCATCCCAAACTTATAGGATAAAACCATTAAAAGATATAGTACCTGATATTAAGGATTGGAGATAAAGGAGGAAGTATGAAAAAAGAATGCTTTGAAGATATTTTATTTAAAATTAATAGTGAACTAATTAACTCTAATGGATTAGATCTGATTCACTTATTAAACAATAGTAAAATTATCAATCACGTTGATTTTCATCGATTTGAATTTATAGAAATGTCATTGGATAAAGTTATTTTTAATAATGTATCTTTTCGGGGGGCATTTTTTGTAAAAACTTCTTTTATGGAGTGTCATTTTAATAACTGTTCATTTATAACAGCTGGTTTGTCTGAAACCTCATTTGATAACTGTAAGTTTAATAGTTGTATATTTAGATTTACAGATTTCAATAAATGTATTATTAGAGAGTGTATATTTAAAGATATTTATTTGAATGATAGTTTTATTGAAAAATTAAATATGACAGGCGCTCAATTAATAAATGGGAATGTTTTTAACTATCTATCATAAATATTTTATTTAGGTATAGTTGTATCAATTTGAAGATGCGGTACAAAATCAAATCGATCTATCAATATGACCCGTCAGGACGTATTGAACATGTGCACACCGAAAGAAATGGCAGTGCACCACATGACGAACGGTTTCGTTTTGACCCGGCACATAATCTGATTGAGTACGACAACCAAATAATCAAAAACAACCGAATCAGCCACTATGCCGGCGTGGGTTTTACTTACGATGGCTTAGGCAACCCCCTTGAAACCACCCACGACCGGGACAATCGGGTCAGTTACCGCTACGACTTACACGACCGTCTGATAGGTGTCGAGATTACCACCCGCTACCGAAAAGAACGTTGGGTTTATTATTATGACGCACTCGGCAGACGGCTAGCCAAAGCGAGACTAAACAAACAAGGCGAGCCTGAAATCCAAACCACATTCGTCTGGGACGGTAGCCACCTGGTGCAGGAAACCCATAAGGCTCAAGTGCAAAACGCTCAAAATATCCAAAACGCACAAAAAACCGACCGCACTTTTACCTATATCTACCGTCACCCGAACAGCTACGAACCGCTGGCGCAATGTATCGGACGGAAGATGGAACGAGAGGAAACCCCTCACCGATTAGAACACGATATAAACTACTTCCACTGCGACCAAATCGGCATGCCAAGGGAGATGACGGACAGCCAAGGTAAACTGATTTGGCGCGGACGCTATGATGCTTGGGGCGGCTTACACTATGACCGCCACCTAGCACAACAAAATCAAGGCCACCAACCGTTCCGCTTACAGAACCAATACGTTGACCAAGAAACGGGATTACATTATAACTTCCAACGCTACTATGAACCGATAACGGGACGGTTTATCAACCAAGACCCGATTGGCTTACAGGAGGGATGAATTTTTATCAGTTTGCGCCTAATGTACAGGCATGGATTGATGTTTCAGGGGCAGCTGCACAAATAGCTGCAGGATGTGCTGCCGGAGCATTGGGGGGACCTTTGGGTTGTGCTGTGGGTGCGAGTGCTTCAGTATTATTGAGTTTTTTTGCCGTAGGCGCAGTCAGCTCACTTTTAACTTCGGATACTTGTAGTAAATGCGAGGAGGAAAAGCGGAAAAAATGCAATGGACAGAAAGAAATCAGAATGAGGCATTTTACTAATTCTAAGGGGATATCTGGAATTCAAGCAACGAATGTAATTATACCTAGCGATCAAAATAAAGTATTTGCAGTCCCTGCAAAGGGAAAACCATTGAGTGCAGCTGATTTTGAAAATAAATTTAAATTAAAACGGGGAAGAGCTAAACATTATGTAGATTTTGATACCTGTCCAGGAGAGTTTGTTCCTAGACTAAATTCTCTTAATAGTAAAGCGATCGAATATACTCATGATGGACCATTTTATTTAAATGGAAGAAATCCAACATACCATAGAAATAATTAGGAGTATTAAATATGAAAAAATTAACTGAAGATGATATTTTAAAATTATATTTATTATTGGATAAGTTAAATGAAATATTCCATGATCCTGATAGAGCATCAAATCAAAAAATAATAAATAGATTTGTTGAAAATTACTATCCTACTATACATAAGCTTTATTATGAAACACTTTGGAATGCTTTGAGCATTATGCAAAAAAAAGAGATTTTGGGGGAGGATTTTACTGTTGGTGTAGATGATAAAGATCATTTTATTCCACAAGAATACTCTCTTGAGGAAAAAGATCTTATGAAACTTAGAGATAGTTTATAAATATAATTTCTCGTTACATTACAACTTCCTGAGCTACTATGAACCGATAACGGGAAGGTTTATCAGCTAAGACCCGATTGGGCTTGCGGGGGGGAATAACCTGTATCAGTTTGCTGATAATGCACAGGGGTGGGTTGATCCGTTGGGGTTAGCGCGTTTTTGTACCAGACGATTACAGAATTTTCCTTTATCAACAGATTTAGATAAAAACTTTAGGGGAGGATTAGATCTAGGATTATTTCATGAACAAATCTTTTTTGATGATGGTACAAATATTGGTTATACAACAACAGGAACATTTTCTGAAGAGTCTATGAAAGGGTATAAATGCTCTAGTACTCATTTTGATGATAACGTGATGAAGAAAGCTGTTGAAAATGTAAAATCAAGAAAAATTAAGAAATACAAATTAAGTAAGGAGATGGTTGCAGAAAAAGAAGTATTTCAGTTTGGGAATGAGCAATATAATGGTGCCTTGAATAATTGCCAAGATTTTGCTACAGAGGTAGAAAAGGAGTATTATAAATTGGAGGGGGGTAATGGGTAAGTCATTAATCTTAAAAAAAATTAATATATTCATATTGTCATATGTATGTATTCTATCTTTTGTTTTTATTTTATTTGACTTTGGTATAAATTGGTATTATTTATTATGGATCATTATAGATAATGATGTATTGCTTTTTATATATACCCCTTTTGTTTTTCTTTTACTCCAAATTTTTTTGAAAAAAAAATATTTTAATGATGTATCTATATTTTATTTGATAATCAATGCAATTTTTATTTCCCTCTTATCCTATTTGTTTTTCTATGCTATTGCGATGATATTCATATTGTTAGGAATTAAAGGCGGATAATATTATTGAAGTTAATAGTGAAATTTTATACAAAACACAAGAAAATGTCTGTTAGCAATCTTGATTTAGTCCAAATAGATTACTCTATGGATTAAATGACATCTAATTCCGTGATTAAAGGGCGTTACGATACCGAACGTTGGGCATATATTATGACGCCATCGGCAGACGGATAGCCAAAGCAAAACGGAACAAACAGGGCGAACTGGAAATCCACACCGTGTTCGTTTGGGACGGTAGCCACTTAGTGCAAGAAATTCAAAAAGGTAAAAACTCGCAAGAAACCGACCGCACTTTTACCTATATCTATCGTCATCCGAACAGCTACGAGCCGCTGGCGCAATGTATTGACCGCAGGGATGAACAGGGCAACCGAATTGATCACGAGATAAACTACTTCCACTGCGACCAAATCGGCATCCCGAGGGAGATGACGGACAGCCAAGGTAAAGTGATTTGGCGAGGATGTTATGATGCGTGGGGCGGCTTACACTATGACCGCCACCTCACGCAACAAAACCAAGGTCACCAACCGTTCCGTTTACAGAATCAAT
The DNA here is from genome assembly GCF_010587025.1 of Rodentibacter caecimuris. NCBI lineage: Bacteria > Pseudomonadati > Pseudomonadota > Gammaproteobacteria > Pasteurellales > Pasteurellaceae > Rodentibacter > Rodentibacter caecimuris. The sequence continues at coordinate 159,671 of NZ_CP040863.1, forward strand.
ATTTTGATGAAGAAACAGGGTTACACTATAACTTCCTGCGCTACTACGACCCGATAACGGGGCGGTTTACGACACAAGATCCGATTGGCTTACAGGGAGGGATGAATTTTTATCAGTTTGCGCCTAATGCACAGGCATGGGTTGATCCGTTGGGACTGGCAGTAATATGTACTCGACCATTGTCTCTGTTAACAGATGTTCCAAAATTTGGAGATATTAAGTTTGAGACATTACTTGGGACAAATATGGATCTTGCTATGAATCATACTCATATTTTCTATGGCGACAGCTCTAATTTTGAAAATGTAGATAATATAGGATATGGAAATCATGGAATATTTAAAGAAACAGACCCTAATGTAATAAAAAAATATAAATGCGATACGACCAATATTTACGATGATAATATTATGAGAAAAGCTGTAGCTAATATATCATCAAGAAAAGATGGTCTGTTTTCTAAAGGATTACAGTATGATGACGATAACTATGGGTTATTCACAAATAACTGCCAAGACTTCAAAACTGAATCTGTAAAAGAATACGATAGAATAATTAATAATAAGAGAAAAAACCTAAGAGATATTCTTGTTTAATAAAAAGGAGAGTTTATGTTGAAGAAAATTATATTAATTGATGCTATTTTGGTGGTTGTATTTTTTTTAATAAATTACTTGTTTTTAATATTAAAGATTGATTGTATATCACATATTTATTTTGTTTTTTTATTTCCTTTTGGTAGTGAGGTGGTTTTCCCTTTTTCTATATTTTCTTTAATGGTAATGTTTTTTATTAAGAAATATAGAATTTTTTACGGGATATTAAATTTAATTATTATATATCTGTTGTTTTGGTTAATATTCCTATGTGTTATTAGTATCGGGATTAGCAGGTATGGAATTTAATAAGTTAAAAAACTTCATCTATCTTATATCTTAAGTTTATTCATCAAAAATAGATAAAACACATGTAGAACAACTCACTTATGACAGCAACTGTCGTACCCAAACCCTACACACTAACCGTTCCGCTTACAGAACCAATACATTGACCAAGAGACAGGATTACATTATAACTTCCTGCGTTACTATGAACCGATGACGGGGCGGTTTATCAGCCAAGACCCGATTGGACTTGCGGGAGGGATGAATTTTTATCGGTTTGAGGGAGCGGTGCAGAATCAGTTGGATACATTAGTTCGATCTGCATTATTTTGAGGAAAATGTAGTAATAAAATCTTAGTCAGTATCAAATTTTTGAACTAAAACGAACAAAAAACAGCTAGATCCCTGATGAATCTAGCTATTCACTCTCTGTTTTGAACAGGTTTGAAATAAGGTATGGTGCGACTAGCTGGACTCGAACCAGTGACCCCCACCATGTCAAGGTGGTGCTCTAACCAACTGAGCTATAGTCGCGTTGAATGCGGTGGATAATAAACAGTTTTTTTCATGAAGACAAGTAATTTTCTTTAATGATTATTTCAAATGGTAAAAAAATAACCAGAGTCATAGGGGGGAGATATCGGGAACTCTTTTTTGATTTTGGCTGATTTTCGGCGTATAATGCGCGCCGATTTACATTACTCAAAGATGTTTGGGTAAGTTGGTTTTATTTTTTAAGTTAGCGAAATATTGACGGAGTAGAATGATGTCTAGAAGACTAAGAAGAACAAAGATTGTATGTACTATGGGGCCAGCAACCGACCGCGATAACAATCTTGAGAAAATTATTGCAGCGGGTGCAAATGTAGTGCGTATGAATTTTTCACACGGTACACCTGAAGATCATATTGAGCGTGCTGAACGTGTTCGTTCTATTGCGAAAAAATTAGGTAAGACGGTTGCAATTTTAGGGGATTTACAAGGGCCTAAAATTCGTGTTTCTACTTTTAAAGACGGCAAAATTTTCTTAAATGTTGGTGATAAATTTATTCTTGATGCGGAATTACCAAAAGGCGAAGGTAATCAAGAAGCGGTAGGGCTAGATTATAAAACCCTTCCTCAAGATGTTGTTCCCGGTGACATTCTTTTATTAGATGATGGCCGTGTTCAATTAAAAGTGCTATCGACCGAAGGTGCGAAAGTTTTCACTGAAGTGACTGTTGGTGGGCCGTTATCAAATAATAAAGGGATTAACAAATTAGGTGGCGGTTTATCTGCAGATGCCTTAACTGAAAAAGATAAAGCGGATATTATTACTGCCGCACGTATCGGTGTTGATTTCTTGGCTGTTTCTTTCCCTCGCTCAAGTGCAGATTTAGATTATGCGCGCGAACTTGCTAAACAGGCCGGTTTAAATGCGAAAATCGTTGCTAAAGTTGAGCGTGCCGAAAGTGTGGCGAGTGATGAAGCAATGGATGATATTATTTTGGCTTCTGATGTTATCATGGTTGCGCGTGGTGACTTAGGGGTTGAAATCGGTGATCCTGAATTAGTTGGCGTTCAGAAAAAATTAATTCGTCGTTCACGTCAATTAAACCGTGCAGTGATCACGGCTACACAAATGATGGAGTCCATGATTAGTAACCCTATGCCGACCCGTGCGGAGGTTATGGACGTGGCGAACGCTGTATTGGACGGTACTGATGCAGTAATGCTTTCAGCTGAAACGGCTGCCGGTCAATATCCGTCAGAAACTGTTGCAGCAATGGCGCGTGTTTGTTTAGGTGCGGAAAAAATGCCTAGCATAAATGTGTCTCGCCATCGTATGGACAAAGAGTTTGATGATATTGAAGAAGCCGTTGCGATGTCAGCCATGTATTCTGCAAACCATATGAAAGGTATTGCAGCAATCGTGACTTTAACCCATACCGGTCGTACTGCATTATTAATGTCCCGTATTAGTTCGGGTTTACCGATTTTTGCCTTGTCCCGTAATCAAGAAACCTTAAACCTTTGCGCATTATATCGTGGTGTTACTCCGGTATTCAGCGATGCTGAATCTCGTAGCTCAAATGGCGCACAAACAGCAATCGCGTTATTAAAAGAAAAAGGCTACTTAAGCTCGGGCGATTTAGTGTTACTCACTCAAGGTGATGAGTTAATGAAGCATACTAACGTATGCCGTACTTTAATTGTTGAGTAATAAACGGGGTGAGATAAAAAGAGCGGTGGGTTTTCCTACCGTTTTTTATTTTCTCTTGGGAATAAAATCGCCTCGAAAATTATGCATAAATCACTAAAGTGATTTATTCACCCCTTCGGAGCCGTTGGCAAAGCCAACGTTCAAAAAACTTTGTTTTTTGTGACCGCACTTTTTTCTTAAACCTCCTCTCTATTTGCGGTATCATAAACGCCAATTCTTTTTGTATTTCAAATTATCTATGGCCTCGAAACCGCAAATTACCTCATCAGATAAACAAACTGCACAAGTTAGCATTCCTCCTCATTCCCTTGAAGCCGAACAAGCCGTATTGGGTGGTATTATGTTGAGCAATCAACATTGGGACGGCATTGCCGAGCGTGTAATTGCCGATGATTTTTACACCTTTGCACACCGCGCAATTTTTCAAGCAATGGAAGATCTCATACGAAACCAATCGCCCATTGATTTGATTACACTTGATCAGGCACTAAAAAATAAAGGAATCAGTGAAGAGGTCGGGGGCTTTGCGTATCTTGCCGAGCTGTCGAATAATACGCCAAATGCCATCAATATTTTAGCCTATGCGGATATTGTTCGAGAAAAAGCGATTTTGCGCGAATTAATTTCCGTGGGAAATCGTATTGCGGAAAAAAGCTATTCCCCCAAAGGGCAAGACATCAAATTGATTTTGGATGAAGCGGAACGGGAAGTTTTTGCCATTGCTGAAAAGCGGAGTTCTTCTAATGAAGGGCCGCAAAATGTAATTAGTGTGTTACAGAATACGATTGAACGCATTGATACCTTGAGTAAAGTAAAAAATCATTCCGGTGTAACCGGAGTAACAACAGGTTTTACGGATCTCGATCGAAAAACGGCGGGTCTTCAGCCTTCCGATTTGATTATTGTCGCCGCACGTCCTTCCATGGGGAAAACGACCTTTGCGATGAATTTATGTGAAAATGCCGCCATGGCAAGTGATAAGCCTGTATTGGTATTTAGTTTAGAGATGCCGGCGGAACAAATTATGATGCGTATGATTGCTTCCCTTGCCCGAGTGGATCAAACGAAAATTCGTACCGGTCAAGGTTTGGATGAAATTGAGTGGAATAAAATCAGTAGTGTATTCGGTATGTTTAAGCAGAAGAACAACCTTTATATTGATGATTCTTCCGCCTTAACACCAACGGAAGTGCGCTCTCGTGCACGCCGTGTATATCGTGAAAATGGCGGGCTCAGCCTCATTATGGTGGATTATTTGCAGCTTATGCGCGCACCGGCATTTTCCGATAACCGTACTTTAGAAATTGCGGAAATTTCGCGCTCGTTAAAAGCGCTGGCGAAGGAATTGGAGGTACCGGTCATTGCCCTTTCTCAGTTAAACCGAACCTTAGAGCAACGGGCGGACAAGCGTCCGGTAAACTCGGATTTACGTGAATCGGGCTCCATAGAACAGGATGCCGACTTAATTATGTTTATCTATCGTGATGAAGTTTATAACGATAATTCTGAGGATAAGGGCGTAGCGGAAATTATCATCGGAAAACAAAGGAATGGTCCGATTGGTCGAGTACGTTTGAAGTTTAACGGACAATTTTCACGTTTCGATAATCTAGCAGAACAACGTGAATATCATGATGACTATTAAGGAAAAATAATGAACGTAAAACCGGCAACCGCAAAAATTAGTTCGCGGGCCTTAAAACACAATTTAGCAGTGATTAAACAAAAAGCACCCAATAGTAAGATTATTGCAGTGGTGAAAGCCAATGCTTATGGGCATGGTGTGGTATTTGTGGCATCGACCTTAGAGAAGGATGTTGATTGTTTTGGGGTAGCGCGTTTGGAAGAAGCACTTGCATTACGTTCAAACGGTATCACAAAACCTATTTTGTTATTGGAAGGTTTTTTTGATGAAAAAGATTTGCCGGTTCTTGCGGTAAATAATATTGAAACGATTGTTCACAATCATGAGCAACTTGAGGCATTAAAACGAGCAATTCTGCCAAGCCCAATTAAAGTGTGGCTTAAAATTGACACCGGAATGCACCGTTTAGGGGTTGCGCTTGATGAGGTAGATTGGTTTTATCATGAACTTAAAAAACTCCCTCAAATTCAACCGCACTTAGGTTTTGTCAGTCATTTTAGCCGGGCTGATGAGTTGGAATCCGATTATACACAACGTCAAATTAATCGCTTTTTATCGGTAACTCAAGATAAATCGGGAGAACGCAGTATTGCTGCCTCAGGGGGAATTTTATTTTGGCAAGCCTCCCATCTGGATTGGATTCGTCCTGGGATTATTATGTATGGTATTTCACCAACGGATACCGTGGGCGCAGAATTTAATTTAACTCCCGTAATGAATTTAACTTCCTCCCTTATTGCCGTACGCACCCACAAAAAAGGTGAACCGGTCGGTTATGGCGGGATTTGGACAAGCCCGAACGATACAAAAATTGGGGTTGTCGCTATCGGTTACGGCGATGGTTATCCGCGCGATGTTCCGGAAGGTACTCCCGTGTATTTAAATGGGCGTATCGTGCCGATTGTCGGTCGTGTGTCTATGGATATGCTCACCGTAGATTTAGGTTGGGATAGCCAAGATCAGGTTGGTGATGAAGTGATTTTATGGGGTAAACAATTACCTATTGAAACCGTCGCCCAATTTACCGGTATATTGAGCTATGAATTGATTACAAAATTAACGCCACGCGTTATAACCGAGTATGTAGACTAGTTTTTAATTAATAGAGGAAATAACGATGAAAAATATTAATCCGACGACGACTAATGCTTGGAAAGCATTAGACATTCACCAAACCGAGTTGGCAAATATCACTATCCAAGATTTATTCCGACAAGAAAAAGATCGCTTTAAAGATTATTCATTAAACTTTCAGGATCAAATCTTAGTTGATTTTTCAAAAAATAACATTAATCAACAAACCCTTTCTCTTCTTCGACAATTGGCTCAAGAATGTTCATTAGACAGTGCAAAAGAAGCCATGTTTAGTGGTGAAAAAATTAACCGTACGGAAAATCGTGCCGTATTACATACCGCACTTCGCAATCGGGCTAACACACCGGTGATGGTGGATGGCAAAGATGTCATGCCGGAAGTGAATGCGGTTTTGGCAAAAATGAAGGATTTTTGTCAGCGTGTGATTTCCGGGGAATGGAAAGGTTATACCGGTAAAGCAATCACCGATGTGGTGAATATCGGGATTGGCGGCTCGGATTTAGGCCCTTATATGGTAACCGAAGCATTACGCCCTTATAAAAATCATCTCACAATGCACTTTGTTTCTAATGTGGACGGCACGCATATTGCAGAGACGCTGAAAAAAGTCAATCCGCAAACCACGCTTTTCTTGGTTGCGTCTAAAACTTTCACGACGCAAGAAACTATGACAAATGCTGAAAGCGCACGTGATTGGTTATTGGCTTCGGCACAAGATAAAAGTGCGGTAGCAAAACATTTTGCGGCACTTTCTACCAATGGCAAAGCGGTAGCCGAGTTTGGTATTGATACCGATAATATGTTTGAGTTTTGGGATTGGGTTGGCGGACGTTATTCTTTATGGTCTGCCATTGGTTTATCCATTGCGCTTTCCATTGGTTTTGACAACTTCGAGCAATTGTTAAGCGGGGCGCATGAAATGGATAAACATTTCCGTACCGCACCAATCGAACAGAATATTCCAACCACGTTAGCGCTTGTCGGATTGTGGAACACTAATTTTTTAGGCGCACAAACGGAAGCAATTTTACCTTACGATCAATATTTACACCGTTTTGCCGCTTACTTCCAACAAGGAAATATGGAGTCAAACGGTAAATATGTGGATAGAAACGGTAACACCATTAGCCATTATCAAACCGGCCCAATCATCTGGGGCGAGCCGGGTACAAACGGTCAGCACGCCTTTTATCAATTAATTCATCAAGGCACAACCTTAATTCCTTGTGATTTTATTGCACCGGCACAAAGTCATAATCCATTGGCGGATCATCATAACAAATTACTTTCTAACTTCTTTGCCCAAACGGAAGCCTTAGCATTTGGTAAAACAAAAGAAGAAGTAGAAGCGGAGTTTGTGAAAGCGGGTAAATCCTTAGATGAGGTAAAAGAGATTGTTCCGTTTAAAGTGTTTAGCGGTAACAAGCCGACCAATTCTATCTTGGTGCAAAAAATTACGCCGTTCACTTTAGGGGCGTTGATCGCCATGTATGAGCATAAAATCTTTGTTCAAGGCGTGATTTTTAATATTTTCAGCTTTGACCAATGGGGCGTGGAATTGGGTAAACAACTGGCTAACCGTATCCTGCCGGAATTAGCGGGAAGCGAAAATGTGTCAAGCCACGACAGCTCAACAAACGGATTGATTAATCAATTTAAAGCGTGGCGATAAAATAAATTAGAGTGAAAAGTGCGGTCGATTTTGACCGCACTTTTTATGAAAGAGATTATTTTTCTTTCCAGTAGCCGATCCATTCTTTCAATAGTTGCATATTTTTCGCTAATGCACCGCCTTGCGGAATAAAATGCATCATATTTAACCCGTATTCTTTAGGCGTAATCCCTTCGCCGACACTCGCCGGTAACACCTCAAATCCCTGTTGTTGGAAAAGCAAGGTTGCACGTTGCATATGCCATTCATTGGTAACAAGAATAATTTTATTGATATGCTCTTTTTCCAATATTTGTTTGGTAAAGAGCGCATTCTCTTTGGTGGTTAAGGCGTTAGGCTCAATCCAATTTGTCGGTATATGAAAGAAATGTTGTAATTCTTCCGCTGCAATTTTTGCTTCGATTGCACCGCTCGGGCTTGCTCCGGTAATCAAAAGCGGTAAGTCCGTTTCTTTTTGTAAATACGCCGCATAGCGTAAGCGTTCAAGCTGAATTGCGGTGGAAGCAAGCGGCGCATAAAGCTCTTTGCTATCGCGCAATCCGCCACCCAATAGCACGATGGCTTGGGCATTTTTGTAGTCGTTGAGTGTTAAATTGTCTTCCGTAATTAAGCTGTCTTTTAAGCTTTGTGCTGTGAAGGGAATACTCAATATATAAAGTAGGGCAAGCCCAAGTGCGGTCGAAATTCGGCTTAGTTTTTTGCAATTAAACCTTGCCAAAATCAATGCCGCCAGCCATAAAATTAAAACATTGAATGGCGGTAATATCATGGCGGTGATGAGCTTTTTGATTTCCATCATTTTTTGTCAATTTCCACAAAATCAATATTTTTTGTCCATAAATTGGCATAGCCGGAATTTTTACCGTAAGCGTTATCGCATACTCGGTTTGGAATTTCCAGTAAGCAGGAGAAAATATGGCCGTGTAAACGTGTGGTTGTTACCTGATCATTTTGTAAAAATACCTCGGCGACGCGATTTACAATACGTTTGGTGTAAGCAAACCAAAATTGATGGAAACGGTTTTTTAACCAAGCCCAGTTTTGTTGATTGGCAAATTTACTTATACGCCAACCGAGCGCCAAAACGATACTGTCTAAACGGGAGAGAATATCATCCCAATCTTTCACATTTGAATTTGCCGGCAGGGTAGCAAGGATATTTTTTTCTACGTCACTGGCTTCAATGTCTTTGCGTAAAAAATAAAGTTGTTTGCCGGTGTTGCCTTGTTTTGTCGGCAAAGTGCCGTAAAGTTGGTGTGCCATATCCGGTGATAATGACACATTTGAGGAAAATTGTTTGAAACTTTCCGCTGTGCGTTCATCACGGGCAAGTAAGTAACAATCTGCGTGTTGATTGAAAAGTGCGGCTGATTTTTCGAGATTTTTTTGCTCTTTAAAATACAGCGTTTGTGGTAACACAATGATACGGTTATTGGGGAAATGTTGAATCATTGCCTCTCGAATTTTTTGGTGTTGCGGGTAGAGATCACCGAAGTTTCCACCACCGTGTAACAAAATCGTTGTATTCGGGGTAATCTTTTGTTTTATCTCATTAATATCTATATCAAACTCACAACGTTTTAATCTCACACGGATATGGTGATCTTTAAAAAATTGTTCCGTTCCGTGATAGATCAATAAATCTCCGACATTCAAATGCAACGGATAATCAAAGTAAAACACGTCATTTTTATCTTTGATTAAATCCGCAATAGGAGCGAGTTGTTGCTTTAGCGAAACTAATGTTGAATTCATTTTTTTACCTTTTTCAAAATATAGCCAAATAAGAAGGCTTTTTCTGTCCGATTTAAACCGATTAATAACATCACCGCAATCAGCCCAAATTCCAATAATACCGCCTTAGCGAGAAATTCAGGGAAAGTATAAATGCGCTGGGTATCTGACAAGTAAATGAGCCCGATTAAGTAGGCAAATACGATGCCGATATTAAGTAAGTATGTGACAAATTCTTTTCGGTTAAATTGAATTTTTTTGTTAATAAAATAGAAACGGTAGATTTGCATGATAAGTGCGGTAGAAAATCTGCCGATAAAGGCATAGATCGGGTTATAACCGAGAGTAAATAAATAATAGGCGAGCGGCACGGTACAAAGATCAATGATGGCAATGACAATATTATATTGCTTAATTTTGTTTGTTCCGATAGCCAACGCTGTCATCCAAAATGATCCCGCCATGGCACTAATCAGCGAGCATAACAGGGTAATTTGCACTAATTGTTGCACATATATCGGTAAATGATCACCTAACCAGAAGGTAAGCAACGTGTGAGGAAAATAAAGTACCGGAGCGGATAAAATCGCAATGAGATAAAAGGAATATTTTGATGTGCCGAGAATAAGCTTTTTATTGCGTTCGTAATCTTTTGCCGCATAAGATTGCACAAGTTGTGGGTTAAATGCCACTTGAAAGTTATTCACAAAGCTATAAATCGCGCTATCCACTTGGGTGGCGATGCCTACGGCAGCATTGACGGTGACCCCAAAAAACAGGTTGATGACCATATTTAAGCCTTGTGTTGAGGCGACATAAGCCGTTTGCCCGAGTAACATCCAACCGGAAAAACTTGCCATTTCCTTTGTTTTGCTAAAATCTTTGTAGAAACGAAAACGGGTTTCACTATAAAAGGTGCGGCGGGTAAAATTAACATAAAGTACAAATACGAGCAGGCTCACCCCAAGTAATAATAGGCTATAACTGATTAATTTATCGTATTGTTCAATTTGCATTAAAATAAAGATAGCAGAGAGTTTAAATGCCGTCTCACTCAAGCCCAGCCAAGCATAAAATGACATTCGCTCATGGGCGACAATCATGGCATTGAAAGGAACTTTAATAATTTCAATCAGGGCAATGAGAAGAGCAATTTGATAGACAATATTGGCAGCATGCATTCTTTCTGTCGGAATATTGAGTTTATGGTTTAAAAACCAAAGCCCCACGGTTTCCGCCAACACTGCCACGACAAGCATAATAAAGAGATGATTTAAGATACTTATATTAAAAATAATATTGACACGGCTTGAATCATTGGAAGCTTTTTCCACATTAATAAAACGTTGGGTGGTTGCCGTCATCGTACCGTTAAAAAACGAAAACAAAATCACCACACCCATGACAATGTTATAAATCCCGAAATCTTCCACGCCTAGCACACGTAATACAACACGTGAAATATAAAGCATTGCTCCCATATTAAAGAGCATACGGATGTAAAGAAATAGGGTATTTTTCGCAATGGTTTTGTTCGACATTATGACTGATTTTCGCCTTAAAATTGGTGGGGAATTATAGATTTCTTTAGTATAATCAGCAATCTTTTATGCAACTATTTCCCATTTGATTAATCAAATAGACGATACCGTTTTAGTCGAGATAATAATGAATAAATATTTGATTTCCTTAGATAAAGATGAACAGCGACGTACGCTTTTCTTTTCGCAAGCCGATACGGCGGATTTTTGTGTATTTTCCGCAATCAATACAATGCAACGTGAATGGGAAGAATTGGCGCAGCAGTTTGATTTGGCTCAATTTGAACGGCATTACGGGCGTAAAGTGACGAAAGGTGAAATCGGTTGTACGCTGAGTCATCTTGCCGTATATCGTTTAATCGTGGAAGATGAATCGGTGGCGGAGGATGATTACGCCTTAGTGTGCGAAGATGATGCTTTGCTTGCGCCAAATTTCCAACAAAATTTGACCGCACTTTTAAGTCAAAATAACGCCATGCCGATTGTGCTTATCGGGCAATCAAAAATTGCTCAATTTAATGATACTGAGTTGGAAATTAATTACCCGACGACTTTTTCATTTTTATGTCATAAAGCAGATGATGTGGTTTATGCCTATCCCTATAAAAGTTATTTTGCCGGTACGGTAGGATATTTAATCAAAAAATCTGCCGCCCGTGCTTTTCTTAAGCAACTTGAACAGGGGAAACCTTTTTGGCTTGCCGATGACTTTTTGTTATTTGAAACGCGATTTGCTTTGTCGAATCAAGTGGTTCGTCCGCTGATGGTGATCGAAAATCCGAAATTAGTAAGCAATCTTGAGGCGATTCGCGGTTCGCAAGCGAATAATCTTGTCAAAAAACTGATGAAATATCCGCTGAAAAAAATAATGGCAATTCAGAAAAATTTAGGAAAATAAATGACCGCACTTTTTAATCTTTTCTATATCTATGATCCGTGGTTTTTCCATGTGGTGCGTATGTCTTTTGTGGTTGGCTTGCTTGCCTTGGGCGTGTTGTTTTATCGCTATATAAAGAAAAAAAACACGCAAGGTATTATTGTGCCAATGGATAGCTTAGCCGTACTGTTAGGACTAATTTTATTGAGTGTGATTCCGCTACTGATCAATACGACAAGCGATTTTTCAGTGATTATTATGTATGTGAAATCACTGATTTTATTTATTTTCGGTATTGGGTTTTATAACGTTTTCTATGCGATACCCAATGGGCAACAGCTGCTTGTGCGTGATTTACAAATCGGGGTTGTGGTGCAATTTGTATTTGGCATATTAGCCTTGTTTGGTGTGTCATTTTTGGTGGATTTTTTGCTTTCAACCAATGCGGTGTTACCGGCAAGATTTTATGGTTCGGAACAGGAATACCGCCTGTATAACATCACGGCGACAGCCTTTTTCCAACTGAGTTTATTTTACTTAATGCTGTTCCATTTTTTATTAGCGTATAACGCAAAACATAGCAGTATTCTGAGTGTTTTTATATTTTTGATGCTCTGTATCGGGTTGATTTCCGGTAGAACCTTTTTGTTGCTTTCCGTAGTGAGTATAGCCGTGTATTTTAAATGGCGATATGTCCCATCGTTGATTGCATTTTTGCTATTGGTGCTGGGATTGGCTTATTTTGCACCCAAAAATCCTTATGTCGCTCATGCGCTAGAGCCGATCATTAATTTGTTGCACGGCGCCGGTTTTGTGAGTTCTTCCACTGATACTTTAGTCAAAAATCATCTGTTTATGCCGACCTTGAAACAATTTATCAGCGGTGATGGAATGTATATGACAGGGCAGTTAGAGAGCGGGCGTTATTATGGCCATACGGATTCCGGTTTTTTACGCCAAATTTTATACGGCGGCGTAGCTTACGCACTGGTTTGTTTTTTTGTCACATTTTATTTTGTACGCAAAGTCGCCCTGAATTGGTTTGATGGTAGTTGGAAATTTATTCTTTCCGCTTTTGTGATTCTTACCGCCTGCAATATTAAAGCCGATACCTTCGCTTTTCCGGGCATTATGTTTGTGATGTTGATGTTTTTGTCATTATTTGGCGTTCACGGTAAACAACGTATTTTCTTAGTACAGAATGAGGAAAAAAATGTTTAGTATCATTGTACCGTCTTACAATCGAAAATCGGAAATTCCCGCTTTATTGGAAAGTTTAGGGAAGCAAACCAACAACGATTTTGAGGTGGTGATCGTTGATGACAACTCGCAAGAACCTGTTGTAGTGGAGCAATCTTATCCCTTTAAGGTAAACGTGATTCGTAATGAGACCAATCAGGGGGCTGCGGAAAGCCGAAATATCGGTGCTCGTGCAGCAACGGGGGAATGGTTGTTATTTTTGGACGATGATGATCGATTTGCTGAGAATAAATGTGAGAAATTGGCTGAGGTGATTAGCGAGCAACCCGCTATTAATTTTATTTATCATCCGGCGAAATGCGAGATGATCAATGAAGGATTTAGCTACGTGACCAAGCCGATCCCACCACAAGAAATTAGTGTGGAACGTATCTTACTGGCGAATAAAATTGGCGGTATGCCGATGGTGGCGGTGAAGAAAGATCTTTTCTTAAAAATTGGCGGATTATCTACCGCACTTCGCTCATTGGAAGACTATGATTTTTTGTTGAAATTAGTTAAAGATCCAACGTTTAAGCCTTATAAAATAGGCGAACCTTTGACTTATTGTACCTTCCATACAAAACGTGCCAGTGTTTCAACGGACACCAGCAATACTGAAAAAGCCATTGATTATATTCGTGAACACTATGTGAAAACCGCAGAGCAGGCGCATAATTTCAACATCAACGCCAGCTATATTTTGGCTTATCCGCATATCATGAATTTGTCACGCAAAGCAGCATATTATTATTTTGATATTTTTAAACAAACCAAAAGTATTAAACAATTAGTGCTTGCGATGATTGTGCTTATTTCGCCGGAACTGGCTCTGAATTTGAAACGGTTTATGTAATAGAAAGGATAGTCATGAAATTTTCAGTTTTAATGTCTTTATATATTAAGGAAAATCCACGATTTTTACGGGAATGTTTTGAAAGTTTGTTAGCTCAAACCCATCAGGCGGATGAAATTGTGTTAGTGTTTGATGGGGCGGTTACTCCGGAATTGGAGCGCGTTGTCGCTGAGTTTGAAAAACAGTTACCGTTAAAATTAATTAAATTGCCGAAAAATCAAGGATTAGGCAATGCGCTAAATGAAGGATTGAAACATTGTTCTTATGACTGGGTTTTCCGTATGGATACGGATGATATTTGCGTGCCGGAACGTTTTGCCAAACAGGTGGCATTTATCGAACAACATCCCGACACAATTATTTTTGGCGGACAAATTGCCGAGTTTGGTGAAAATGTAAATGATATTGTTGCCTATCGCCGTGTGCCGACAGAAGCACAGGATATTGTGAAATTTACTCAAAAACGTTGTCCTTTTAACCATATGACGGTGGCATATCAAAAAAGTGCGGTGATAAATTGCGGGGGGTATGAGGATCTGCAAGAAGATTATTATTTATGGATTAAACTTGTCGCACAGCAACAAGCGGTGGCAAACTTGCCCGATATTTTAGTTTATGCACGGGTAGGCAATGGAATGGTCGGACGTCGCCGAGGATTGAATCAGGCTAAGGCGGAGTGGCGGTTATTTAAATTAAAATATCGTTTGGGCATACAAGATTTCGCCTCAGGATTATTTATTTTTATTTTACGATCCGCTTCCCGTTTATTGCCGACCTCATTATTAAAAGCGGCTTATAACAAATTTTTAAGAAAATAAAAATGATGTTGAAGGAAAGAAAACCAATGAAAAAAATTTCGTTATTATCAACCGCACTTTTATCTTGTTTACTCGTAGGCTGTTCCGGCAGTAGTCAAAGCACATCGGCTAAAAATATTCCTACAATTAGTCGTAATGCGGTTTATTCTAAGCCGCGCACACTGGGTAACTTTAATGATTATGTTCAATTTTTAAAAGGTAAAGCTGCGGCGGAAGGCGTTTCTCTTGCTACCTTAAATGCACAAAATAATATTGGGTATATGGAAAAAGCCGTGGCGTTAGATCGTGCGCAAATGGGGCGGTTAGTAAAACGTAATCCAAACCAACCTCCGGTGTTGAATCCGAAGGGGACCACTAATTATCTCAATAAAGTACTCACGAACAATAAAGTGAGTGTGGCTGAAGAACGTTATTGGGAAGTCCAACTTCCACTTCAACAGGCTAGCCGACGTTATGGCGTACAACAAGAATATATTCTTGCTTTATGGGGAATGGAAAGTAGTTTCGGGCATTACCAAGGAAACTATGATGTACTGTCCGCCCTAGCGACCCTAGCCTTTGACGGCAGACGTGAAGCCTTGTTTAGTAGAGAGTTCGTCAATGCGATGAAAATGCTGGATAGTCATTATATTCAGCGCCCTAGAATGTTGGGTTCATGGGCGGGAGCAATGGGGCAAACCCAATTTATGCCAAGTGCTTTCTTAAATTATGCGGCTGATGGTAACGGTGATGGGGTAAAAGATATTTGGACAAACCAATTTGATGCTTTTGCGTCCATTGCAAATTATTTACATACCGTAGGTTGGGACAATAAATTGCCTTGGGGTATCGAAGTGACATTAACCCAACCCATTGATTTATCCCTTTCCGGTATTGAGAAAAATAAAGCCCGTTCTTTGCGTGATTGGCAAGCTCAAGGTGTGATACCAACAAGTTTTGGTGCAGAAGAACAAGCAAAACTGACCGCACTTTCCCATACGGATCTTTGGCTTGTGCGTCCGGATAAACAGGTGGGGAGAGCATTTTTAGTGTCGAATAATTTCCGCACGATTTTAGATTGGAATAAATCCAATTATTTTGCTGTGAGTATCGGTATGTTTGCCGATCAAATTAAGGAAAGAGTAGGGTTATAAAAAACAGCGGTCAAATTGACCGCTGTTTTTTGGTTTGATTAGGTAAATTATTTTGCAGCCGGTGCTTGAGCCGGTTGTTCTGCGTTAGGTGCAGCCGGTTGTGCCGGAGCCGGGTTGAATTTAGCTTCAATTTGTGCGCCAAGTTCCGCTAAAGATTGCATTTTGTTTTGCAATTCAGCCGCTTTTTCAGCGTAGGCTTTTTGATCTGCTTCGGTTTTCACGTTTGCTTGAGCAACCAATAATTGGCTCGCAAGAGTCAATACTTCTTTAGTTTGATTTTTTGCACTGCCGATTAAATCGGATTTCAGATCAAGAGCATCTAAACTTGCAATGCTTGCTTGAACAGTTTTATTAAACGCTTCAATTGCAGCTTTTGCTTTATTTTCATCTTTTGCTTCAGCGGCAGCATTTAATTCCTGTTGAAGTTTTTGCTGATTTTGAGCTTGCACTACACCTTGCTCTTGGTTCCACGCGATTAATTTTTCGTAATCCGCTTTTTCTTGTGCTTCCGCACTCATTGCCGGTGCAGCTTCAGCCGCTTTTGCCGCCTCTGTTTGTTGGGCTGCTTCAGGTTTAGCCGTATCTGTCGTTTTGTCTGCCTTATCACAAGCAGTTAAAAATAAAGCAAACAATGCAGTTGCAGTAATTTTTGTTAATTTGTTCATAAAAAATAATCCTTTAAGTTGAAATTAAAAAGTATTCCTTGGATGATTAAATCCACGGATTCCTGAGACCGCTTATTTTCAGATTAGTTTAAAAATTTTTCAAGAAATTTATTTTAGCGTAGGGACAAACTCGGATAAGGCTTTTATTTCCTCTTCGCTTAAACGTTGTTTTGCCGGATTGCCGGCTCCAATGATATTTTCTTTTTTGCGCTCAAAAAGTGCGGTTGAAATTTCCTCTGTTTTTAATTGATTGATGATTTTAGATTCACCCATTGCCGCTTTCTCGCCTTTTTTCCCGTGACAAGTGGCGCAGGAACGTTTGTAAATCTTTTCTGCTTTGGTGAAAACAGGACTATTAGCGCTCTCGGCTTGAGCAAAAAAAGCAATACAGAGCAAGCCTACGAGAAATAAATGAAGCCCTTTCATTGATGATCCTTTTAACTGTTATTTTTTGAATAAGTTATCCAATTCTTCCTGAGGAATTTTACCTTCAAATTTAGCTTGAATATAGCCTTTATCATCAATGATAAAAGAAGTCGGCGTACCGACTAATTGATACCGCTCGGAGGTGATTTTCATTTGATCTTTAATCACCGATTGGGTGAGTTGATGTTTGGCAACCACGGCATTGGTGTCCATATTTTCACCATCAACATTGATGGCAATAAGTTGGACTTTATTTGGATAGGCTTTATTAAGTTGCTCGAATGTTTTTAGTTCTGCCATACAATGACCGCAGGTTTCCGACCAAAAGGTGAGTAATCGGGTGCCTTGCCAATCTTTTAAGTTTACTTGTTTACCTTGTAGATCATAGGCGGCAAGTTCAGGTGCGGCGTTACCGAGAGTTGCCTTTTCTTCTTTACAAGAAACGGTGCTGAAAATGACCGCACTTAAGCAAAGTGATTTGAGTAAAAGTTTAATGTTCATTTCGTTCTTCCCGTAAAAACTTCCCGTGTTGCAGATAAATGGTACGATCAGTGAGTTCGCCCAGTTCCGGATTATGGGTCACCATGACAATGGTTCTGCCTTGGCGGTTTAACTCTTGCAATAAGTCTAAGATTAATGCCTCATTTTTTTCGTCCAAATTACCGGTGGGTTCATCGGCAAAAATAACAGGGGGCTGATTGACAAGGGCGCGGGCAATGCAAACGCGCTGTTGCTCACCGCCGGAAAGTTGGCTTGGTCGGTGATCCATACGATGTCCTAATCCCACTTGTTCTAACACCGCTTTTGCCGCCGCTTCGTCAATGACGCTGTGATAATGTTGGGCGAGCATGACATTTTCAAGGGCGGTTAAATAGGGAATCAAATGGAACTGTTGAAACACCAAGCCGATTTTTTCCGCACGAAAACGTTGGCGACCGATTTCATCTAATTGGGCGGCATCAATGCCGGCTAAAATAACATTCCCTTCACTGGCGGTGTCCAGCCCGGTGAGAATGTTCATCAAGGTCGTTTTACCTGAGCCGGAGGCGCCCATAATGGCAACAAATTCGCCTTGTTTAATTTGAATATTAATATCTTCAAGTGCGGTCACTTGACCGAAGCGTTTATATAAATGTTTTGTTTCAATAACAAATTGAGTCATAGCTTTCTCTTTTATTTTGTTAGGCGATTTTTTCTCAATCTATGCCTTAGATTTATTCACCTTTTAATACATTCGCCGTCTGAATACTTAATGCACGACGTGTTGGTAGGATAACGGCGATAAATGCGACCAACAAGGAGAGCATAATGGTAATAGGGAAGACCGGTAAACGCATATCAATATAAGATTTAAAGACCGTTAAGCCTAAAATCTGAGCGAGTAAATAACCAAATATTAATCCGACTAAAATGGCACAGACGGCAATAATAAGAATTTCTGTACAGATTTGCTTAATAATATCCGACTGTTTTGCCCCTAATGCTTTTTGTAGGGCAAATTCTTTGGCTCGTTCGCCGACAATTGCGATCAATGTGGTGTTCACACAAAGTGTAGCCAACACTAAAATCACTAAAGAGATTAGTCCCATTAGCCCTTTGATTTTATCTAAAATTTGCCCTTCCGAGGCGGAAACCTTACGGATCGGGTGGGCGGTGAGATCTTGATATTGTTGCATAATATTTTCTGCAAACTGATCGACCTGCCCCAGTTCATTTCTGACATTGAGTAGCGCATTGTTGGCAAGCCCTTCTTTTTCCAACCAATTCTGCGCAAAATCAAGATTGACGATGAGCATGTTATCTGTGGCATCACCGGCTTCTACAATAGCTTTAATGGTGAATTGATGTTTTTCTACCGCATTTTTTGACAGTTGTAGTTTATCGCCGATTTTTAAATTAAGGCGTTCGGCAAGGGTTTTACCAATCATTGCATTGCGATCATCAAAATTCACATTAATGGCGGAACCGCTAATTTGCCAATAAGGGGCTAAAACCCGCATATCTTCAAAACGAACGCCCATAATAACGATTTTTTCCAACTCACTGCGTGTTACGCCGTAAAGATAGGGGCTGGCTGCGGTGATTAATCCCTGTGGCGCTTGTTGCAAAATTTCATCAATTTGACTCACAGAAACCATTTCGCCTTTTGTCGAACCGATATAGAAATTGGCTCCAAAGGTACGAAGTTCTTGGCTCATTTTGGTGTTGATATCGAAATAAACGGCCGCCATGGCGGTAACAATGCCTGCTCCCACCGTTAAGGCAGTAAAAATAATCATCACCCGTTGTAAACGCAGACGAAGCGCACGGAAAATTAGCCGCCAAAACATACTGTTATTGTCTGCCATAAAGCACCTCAACAGGATAAAGTTTGGCAATACGATGTGCGGGGAACCAAGTTCCAATCAGGGCAATGAATATTGACAGTACCAGTACGCAAGGGATCACAATCCAAGCAAAACTGAGCGGTACGCCAAAGAGTGTGATACCTATAAATTTTGCCAAGCTCCAACCGGCTAAACATCCCAAGATACCACCAATTAATGCACTTAATACGGCTTCGCAATAAAACAACAGAACGATCTGCCATTGGTAAGCGCCCAAGGCTTTCATTAAACCGATTTCTTTGCTTCGTTCAATAATGCTGGAACTCATCAGCGAGGCAATACCCATTGCCGCTGCAATTAATGCCGCAAGCGTGACGACTGAGAGTAATAACTGAATTTTGCTGATGACCACGCCTTCGGAGGCGGCAACTTGCCAAATAGGACGCACAATCGCACCGGAGATGGCTTCTTCCAGTTGATGGGAAATCGAAGAGACATAGGCAGTGCAGTACCAACGATCATACTCTTCCGCGTCAAGGGCATCGGTATTGGCGCGAGCTTTACGGGAGAGGGTATTTTCCGGTACGGTGAGGGCGGAAACTTTCACCGATTGGACTTTACCTTCTAAACCCAGTAGGGTTTGAGCTGCACTTAACGGCATAACAAGTTGATTATCTTCCGTTCCACCTGTGGTTAAAATACCTTGAATTTTGACCGCACGTTGAGCAGAAAACTCTTTTTCTTGATAGCTTAAATGAAGTGTATCGCCAATTTTCCAGCCGTTCACTTTGGCAAGCTGCGTGCCCGCAAGAACAGGAATGATTTCACCGAAATTGTCATTTTCATCATTTACCCAATTGCCTTGCACCTGCCAATAAGGGCTGATAATACGTTGCCCGGTGTGATAATCTTCTTCATCGGGAATCGCAATGTTGTGATCGAAAAAGGTGCCTAGAATTGAAACAGAGTCTGAAAGTGCGGTCGATTTTTCCGCTGTTTTTATTACATTAACGGTTGCCGTTAATTGAGGGGCAAAGCCGACAATATTATTACGCCAGAAAATATCTTTAATGTTCGGCAGCTCTTTTTCATCAAGAAAATCTTGACCGGAAAGGGCGATGTTTGTATTGAGTTCATCCGGTAAGGCAGCATTACTTGCCGGTTCAATCAAAATATTCGCGCCGTAAGATTTTAGTTCTTTTGCCATTTTATCGCCAATATCAATAGAAACGGCAAGCAAGGCGGAGACTAAACCGGCTGCCAAGAAAATGGTGACAATGGCTAATAATTTTCGCTTGATACCAAAACGCCAAGATTGAAATAACATTCTCGCTAACATTGTTATTCCTCTTTCCCATTTTCATTGCTGAGGTATTTTTCAGGGCTATTACGGAACAGTTCAAGATTTTCTTCATTTTCAAAGAAATAAGTACGGTTTTCAAAGCTGTATTTATGTTCCGTTTGGGTATTTTTTAATTTTTTGCCACTAATAGGATCCTGCACCTCGATTTCTACGATAGTGCTGAATAAATTAAGCCCGTCTTCCAATGAGGTGCGGTGAATAATAAGCTCATTTTCCGTTTGTTGCCAATCTTCAATCGGTACGGGATTACATCCCCCCGCTTTGCCAATGGACGGAATGAACATATGGACGCCACATCCTACGCAGACGACTTGATTACCTTGCATCACATAACCTTGATCACCGCATAATAAACAGGCATCAAATACTGCTGCAAGACTGAGCTTATTCGGCTGGCGGTTAATAATAAAAAAGCGTACGGCTTTGCCATCGTCTGCGATCCAAACAAATCGGTGTAGTTTTCCGTCTTTTACTTGTTCAATCGGGATACGGACTTGTTGTGCTTGATTCAGCGTAACGGGTACGGCTTCGGAAAGTTGTGGTGGGCGTGAAGCCACTTGTACCCAATAAAGTTGGCTTGCGCCAATAAAAATTATTGCCAATGTTCCCCAATTAATCAGACGTTTTGATATTTGCACCAATGCTAATTTTTTGCGTTTTTCGATAGGATCTTGTTCAATTTTGGCTTGTAAAGCCCGTTTAACATGAGTTTGAAAGATGAAAATCCCTAAGTTTATGAACATGACAGAAAGGCAGATAACATTAAGCCAAGTCGTGACAGCCCCTGATTTTGCGGCAAAACTTAACCGCACTTTGGTGAGTTCAATTAGCTGTAATTTCATAAAAATAAGTAATAATTCGCCCGCCAGTGGTATCACTAAGGCGAACCAAAGCACAAAACTCAGCGCAAAAAGTGCGGTGGATTTTCCTTTTGTTTTTTGCTGTTGTTTAAGTAAGAAGTAGAGCCATGTTGATACGGCAAAGCATAAAATGACACCAAAAATAACCGCGCTGAGATTCAAGATAAAATCAGTATTAATAATATCCGTATTGGTAAGTGCGGTGATATTGGGATCTTTTGCCCAAGTCGCACCTGCAATCAGCATTAAGATAAATTGCCAACACAGAGCCAGTTTGCTTGAATTTGTCCATTGACTGAGGGCAAAAAGTAAGAAAGCGCTTAGAAAAATGACGGTGACGATAAGATTTGCCACTTGGCTGGTTGGCAAGATAAGACGTAATGTCACACCGCTTATTAAGCCGAAAAGACTTAACCAAATGATTGTTTTTGAACCGGGTGTAGTTGGTTTTATTGCCCAGGAGGCGCCGAGTAAAATTGAAATAGGTAAGAGCGATTGAAGCAGAAAAACGAAAAAGTAAGTCATATAAGTCAAAAAATATCATCGTGATAAAATATGTTGGCACAACATATTATTTGGTTAAGTCTCTATGGTAGATAGATTTGTGCGTGAATATAATCTATTCACGCACGTTGTAAAGGATTATTTAATTCCTGTGAATTTAAATTCATAGTTTACATCAAAAGGCTTCCACCAACGACCTACACCGGTTTCTCCATCCGTATGGCGGTGCATACCGGCTTTTGACGGCGGATCGATATGATAGGTTAATTTGTAGTTACCCACACCCATCATTTTTACGTTTGCACCATAATGCGGCCCGTCACCGGCAACCATTGGCATAAAGGTACCCTCTTGTTTTTCGCCGGTATCGGTATTGACTAAGGTGTAATTGATTGTGAGATAAGGCATCCATTCGCCGTCACCAAATCCGTTTTTATTACCTTTCACTGCGTGGATATCCGCTTCTAAGTGAATGTCGGATTTTGCAGCAGGTAAGCCCATACCGCGCGGTTCCATATCAATCGGTTTCAGATAAACGGCGGCAATTTCCATATCATTCATTGTCACGGCTTCACCGATAGGATATTCGGTAAAGGCTTGTGCGCTTGCAGCAAATAAACCGGCGGTAAGTGCGGTCGTAATTAGTGCTTTTTTCATATTAGATCTCCTGAGATTTAAGGTTATGCTGCTTTTTTACTTTGGTATTTCATAACGGCTAAAGCAAAAAGTGCAGCGATGATTAAAATGCCTTGTGGAATTAATGTTTCTAGATAAGGATAAATGCCTAACCACGAAATTTCCGGTATGCCGTTCACTAAGGTTGGTTCAAATAATTTTCCTTCAATCAGCTCTAAGACAGATTTGCCGGCAAATACAAATGCCATTAGATACATAAATGTGCCGGTGAACATAAAAAACGGTTTAAGAGGAAGTTTCACCACGCTATAACGCATGATGAAATAGCAAATTGCCAGTAGCAATACACCGACAAGAAAACCGGCAAAAAGATAAGCTATACCGACCGCACTTTTTGCATCACTGGCAAGCGCGTAATAGAACAAGACGGTTTCCGCCCCTTCGCGATAAACCGCTAAAAAGCTGGTGAGCCATAAGCCGGCCAAAGAGCCTGCGGTTAATGCGGTGGAAAGTTTGCCTTCTAAATAACGTTTCCAATTTTGTGCTTCAACTTTAGAAAGAAGCCAGTAACTCATCATAAAAAGCATAACGACGGCAATCATCATCGTGAAACCTTCCAACAATTCTCGATTTTGACCGGAGTTTTCAAAAATAAGTTGGAAAATAAAAGCAGTGATGACACTTGCTACAAGGGCAACATAAACGGATTGACGAATGGTTGGCAATTTATCTCGATGGTTATTTTTGACGAGGTATGCCACAATAGCTGCGACAATGAGTAAAGCTTCTAAGCCTTCGCGTAGAATGATTAACAGGCTGTATAAGAATAATGACCAATCACTTTGTTCTCCCCCCTGTAACATATTGACGGCTTTGGATAAATTTTGGGCTAAGCCTTCTGCTTGGGGTTGTAATTTGTCTCCTTGGTTGGCTTTCATTAGGCTGACCATACGTGTGAAATAGCCTTCAATTTCTGCTTTGAAATTACTATCGCGAGAACCGATTTTATTTTCCATTCCGCTGTTTTCAAATATGTCAAAATAGGTGTCTTGTACAGAAAGAATGGCTTTTTTCTGTTCGCCTTTTTCATAAAGTGAAATAGCTTGTTGGATACCTTGATTGACTTGATCGGCAATTTTTTGCCAATCTTGCGACTGATTTTCTACTGATTGCGCGTTATTATCCGGTTGATTCTGTTCTTCACGGGTGGTCGGCAATGCCGGTAGTAATTCTTCAATATCTTGTAGAAGGTTTGTACTTTGATAGGCGATTTCCGTCATTTGCTCCGCTTGTTCGCTTAAACGAATTAAATTGTAGAATTGTTGATTAATCGCGGCGGATTGTTCGGAAGAACGGTGGGTGCGTACCGCCATTTCCATTTCTGAATTTTTATAGCCGTCATATTGTGCTTGTTGAAAGGATTGTTTGGCTTTGGCGAAATTGCCTTGTTCATAAGCCTCAATGGCTTGTGCCACTAAATCATCAATGGTTTTAAAATTCTGTTGCCAGTAAGGCAAAATCTGATCATTTTGATAGACGCTATGTTGGCTGTCAGCATTAAGTTGATGACCTTCTGCTAAAGCGGGTAATACCTCTTGTAATGCCTGTTTTAACCCGTTAATTTTGGCTTGAATTTCATCTAGGGGCTTGCCTTCTCCAATCATTTTACGAATTTCGCCAAAGGTGGATTCCATTTGATAGCTTTTCTGAGCGGAAAAATTAATGCGAATCGGGCCTTCTAAATTTTCAAAGACTTCAAAATACGCCATTTGTACTTCGGTTCGGGCATCATCAGGATTATTTTGTTGGAGGAATGCGGTTGTTTTGTCTAACCTTGTTGTAATATCCGCTACCCATTGTTGATAGTTATCTTGTGCTAAAACCAGTTGAGAAAAGAAAAAAGTAAATAATACTGCGCAATAACGCACAACACGCAACATTGAAAGCTCCAAATGCAATTTATTCTTATTTCTGCGTATTATCCTCTAATATGAAAAAATCTCAACTGTTATTTTGTGATGTAGGGCAAGTTTTGGGAAAAGGAGAACATAAAAAAATGCGGTCAAATTTGACCGCACTTTTTATTGATCGATATTAGTTAAACATCGCAGAGATGGATTCTTCATTGCTAATACGACGAATCGATTCGGCCAGCATAGAAGAAAGGGTCAGCACACGTACTTTTCCAAGTGCTTTCATTTCGGCTGAAAGCGGGATCGTATCGGTGACGACAATTTCATCAATTGAGCCACTTGCAAGGTTTTTGGCCGCCGCACCGGAGAAAACCGCATGGGTTGCATAAGCAAATACGCGTTTTGCACCACGTTCTTTGAGGGCTTCCGCCGCTTTGCATAATGTACCGCCGGTGTCGATCATATCATCTACAAGAATACAATCACGTCCCGCTACATCTCCAATGATATGCATAACTTGTGCGACATTAGCGTGTGGACGGCGTTTGTCAATGATCGCCATATCGGTATCGTTTAATAGTTTTGCTACCGCACGGGCACGTACCACGCCACCGATATCTGGAGAAACAACGATCGGATTTTCAAGATCGGTTTTTTTCAAAATATCATGAATGAGTACAGGTGAGCCGAATACGTTATCGACCGGCACATCAAAGAAACCTTGGATTTGTTCGGCATGGAGATCACAGGTTAGCACGCGATCGATACCGACAGTGGAAAGCATATCGGCGACAACTTTAGCGGTGATCGGTACACGGGCGGAACGGACGCGACGATCTTGGCGCGCATAGCCGAAATAAGGAATTACGGCAGTAATACGGCCTGCCGACGCACGGCGTAAGGCATCCACTATGACGATTAATTCCATGAGATTATCGTTAGTCGGCGCACAGGTAGATTGAATAATAAATACATCCGCACCACGCACATTTTCGTTAATTTGAACTTGAATTTCGCCATCACTGAAACGACCTACTGTCGCATCACCAAGGGAAATATATAAACGTTCGGAAATACGTTTTGCAAGTTCAGGCGTTGCATTCCCTGCGAAGAGTTTAATGTCTGGCATTAGTTTATGACCTCAGGTTAGATTGTAGATGAATTAGGGAGATTGTGGCATTTCAACAGTTGATGTAAAGGCGAAACATTGAGTCCTTTTGCTACAAAACCGAATAATTCTTTTGGTTTTTGTTGAAAGCATGCTTGAGCATCTGCTTCGTTGTCAAATTCAGCGAATACGCAAGCACCGGTTCCGGTTAATCTTGCCGGGGCATATTGTAGCAACCAGTTTAGGGCTTTTTCAACGTCTGAATAGTGATTTAGCACAATTTTTTGGCAATCGTTTTCGTAAGACGAATCAAGCAGCACATCTAAAGTTTGTTTTGGGGTATGGCACGGTAGATTCGGATCATTAAAAATGACCGCAGTGGAAATGGAACTTTCCGGTTTTAATACCACAAACCATTTTTCAGCAGGGGAGCAGTAAGTGATTTTTTCGCCTACGCCTTCCGCAAAAGCGGCATGACCATGGACAAAAATCGGGACGTCCGCACCCAGTCTTAACCCCAGTTCGGCAAGTTCATTAAGTGATAAATTGGCTTGCCACAGATAATTTAATGCAACTAATGTTGTTGCTGCATTAGACGAGCCGCCACCAACACCGCCGCCTATGGGAAGTATTTTCTCCAAACGAATGGTCGCGCCTTGTCGAATTTTTGCTTTCTCTTGTAATAATTTTGCCGCGCGATAAATCAGATTATCTTCTATTTTAAGGTTGGTGATATTCGGTGAAATTAAAATTTTGTTATCTTCTTCTCTAACCTTGATCTCAAGCCAATCGCCGAAATCAAGAAATTGGAACAGGGTTTGGAGTTCGTGATAACCGTTTGGTAGTTTACCGTTGATATAAAGGAATAAATTAAGTTTTGCAGGACTAGGAAAACGGCAGGGTTTTCCTAGTGAAGGTTGTGAAGAAAGTGCGGTCGAAAATTGATGTGTTTTCATTAAAATACCCACTCGTCCACACGAATTTTGAGGGTCTGGGAGGTATTTTTATTTTTTAGTAGGATATTTTCCGGCATAGTATTTTCAGTATGGTAAGTTAAATAGTCAGCAGTCCAAATCGAACCGTCAAGGGGATAGCTGAATGCGCCAAGTAAGTGATTCAGCCCGACTTTATAATCGTCGGAATTGACAGCAGGTTGTCCTTTTAGCCAATAAGCAAGGTGTTCTAAGGGAATATCCATACCGATCATCTCTTGTAGCAATAATTTTGCATTGCGTGCCGATTGTCGATTGCCATTGTTATCGGAAATCGTCATACCCTGCGGGCGCATTTCAAGAAGTAAGGTGGATTTGCTGATAAGAGAATACAATTTAAGCGTATAGAATTGTGGATGTTGGTATTGCCATTCAAAACGGCTGGAAAAACGCTCTGTCGGACTAATGTAACCGATTTGCCCTTTGGCACGATATTGTTGGATTTTTTCTATTTTTTGTAAATGTTGCAACCAAGCCGCATCGGTTTTATCAAGGTATTGTACATTGGTTGGACGCTCTGAATCCAATGTACAGGCGGTAAGAATTGTGGTGATAAAAAGTGCGGTTAAAAATTTTAATGCTTTCATAGGTTTTGTTTAGCCAAAAAACTGTGCTTATTGTAAGAGGTCGTTACTATTTAGTAAAGCCTGTTTTTATTGCGCTTGATAGGCTCTTTTCATCTCACTGATTATTTTGATCCGACGACGATTTAACTCATTCCGAATTTCTTGTTTTTCAAAACCGTCTGCGATCACCTGTTGCACATCCACTTTTTCAGCGGCTTTTAATAAGGCATTGATATAATCTCGTTGTGGATATTCTCGCATTTCAAAACCGGTTCTGCCTCGTGTATCGGCAAGGCAAACTAACAGAAATTCTTGGAAACGTTGTGGCTTACGCCATACATCAAAGCGATTGAATAATTTCATCACTGTTTCGGGGCGAAGTTCAAAAGCTTTGTGAATGTGTGTGTGATATTCACAAGTGAGTTCGGCAAGTTCTTGATAATAGTTTGATACTTTTAATCGTTTAGACAGATGACGGGTTGGCTTAATGCCCGCTTGTTCGTGACCGTAGTGGTGGGGAAGAATATCTTTGGGGGTAAGGGCTTTACCAAGATCATGACAAATCGCCGCAAAACGCACCGCACTTTGGTTGAGTTCAGGATGATTCTGTGTCAGTTTGACTGCCTGTTGCAATACCAACATGGTGTGAATAAAGCTGTCAATTTCCGGATGATGTTGTACCGGATTCGGTATGCCATAAAGTGCGTCAAGTTCAGGAAAAAGGGTACTCAAAGCACCAATTTTACGTAGCACTTCAAAATAAATCTCAGGGTGTTTTTCATTCAATGCCTTTTCTGTTTCTAACCAAACACGCTCAGCCGTTAGATGTGACAGTTCACCGCTTTGTGCCAGATTTTCCATTAATGACAGTGTTTCCGGTGCGATTTTAAACCCTAAATGATGGAAACGTGCGGCAAAACGGGCAACACGTAGCACCCGTAAAGGATCTTCTGCAAAAGCTGGGGAAACATGGCGTAAAATTCGATTATCTAAATCGTTTTTTCCGTGATAAGGATCATGAAGATTGCCTTTTTCATCAAGTGCCATCGCATTGATTGTAAGATCACGTCGAATGAGATCCTGTTCTAATGTTATGTTTGGCGAAAAATCACAAATAAACCCCGTATAGCCGTTACCGGATTTGCGTTCAGTGCGTGCAAGGGCATATTCTTCTTTGGTATCGGGATTAAGGAAAACCGGAAAATCTCTACCGACTTGTTGGTAGCCTTGAACTAATAGAGTTTCGGCGGTTGCACCAACAACAACCCAATCGCGATCTTTTACCGGTAAGCCTAATAATTGATCGCGAACCGCCCCGCCGACTAAATAAATTTCCATTGATCTCCCCTAAAAAAGAAACACCGAACATTTGCTCGGTGCGATTGATTATGCCCAGCCGTCACGGCGTTTACGTCTTGGTAAAATATGAGGAATAATTAAGCCAAGTAATAATCCGACACCAAGTACCGAACCGCCGTAAATGAACCATTGGATTGCAATTTCACGTTTGCTGACATCAAGCATGGCTTCTAAATCGCGATTTTTATTTTTGGTAATTTCTAACTCGCGTTTGAGCTGGGAATTCTGTTCCAATAATTCGCTGCTTTGTTGCTCGGACTGCTTGGTACGCCGCTGCATTTCTACGGTGCGTTGTTGCCAATCATTGTCTAAATGATTAAGTTTTAATGTTAATTCCTGAATTTGGGCTTTTAATTTTGGATTTTCAAGCTTGCTGCTTGGTGTATTGCTTAGTTCGGCAGTTAAAATCCAAGCCTCACGGTTTTTGCTGTCACGAATGAGACTATACTTGCCTTGTCGTTCTAATACATTTACTTGTTCACCGGCTTGAATCGCTCCGGCAATTTTAAATTGGTCGCCAGCACCGCGACGGAGATAAGTATTGAGGTTTTCTGTCACGTATTGGGTTTCCGCATAAGCAGAATTTATTACTGAACCGAGTAAAACGCTAGGGAGTAAAAATTGAGTCAGTATTGAGGAAATTTTTGGCATAGTT
The DNA here is from genome assembly GCF_010587025.1 of Rodentibacter caecimuris. NCBI lineage: Bacteria > Pseudomonadati > Pseudomonadota > Gammaproteobacteria > Pasteurellales > Pasteurellaceae > Rodentibacter > Rodentibacter caecimuris. Next base: position 188,742 of record NZ_CP040863.1, read on the forward strand.
ATCCTTTAATTATTTTAAGTCACTTTGCTACAGACCGTAATTAAGAAAGAAAGTGCGATTAAATTTAACCGCACTTTTTTTAATTAGTGAAAAATTGCCCGCAAGATATAAAAAATCATGATAGCAAAGAAAGCGCCCGCCGGTAGTGTGACGACCCATGAGCTAATGATATTGCGGATTACTGTCAAGTTTAAGGCGGCGATACCTCGTGCAAAACCGATACCTAAGATTGCCCCAACAAGAGTTTGTGTTGTGGAGATCGGTAAACCTGTACCCGAAGCCACAACCACCGTCATCGCGGTGGCAAACTGAGCAGCAAAACCACGACTTGGGGTTAAATCGGTGATACCCGATCCTACTGTCGCCATCACTTTTTTCCCCATGGAAATTAACCCTACTGCGATACCTAGTGCACCCAGTGGCAGAATCCACCAAGCCAGAGTACCGCCCGAAACAATTTTGCCTCCTTCATCAACAATAGATACTACGGCTGAAAGCGGGCCAATCGCATTTGCTACATCATTAGAACCATGAGCAAACGCCATAGCGCAGGCGGTTAAGAGCATTAAAATACTAAATACTTTTTCGACCGCACCAAATGTGCCTTTTGTTGCAGATTGAGCGAAGGTTTTGCTGCGGAAATAGAAGTGAAAGAAAATCATCCCTATCAGGCTGATCGCAAATGAAATCACTAATGTTTCCCCGTTAGACAGGTGTAAGCCAACGTGTTTCAAACCTTTTTTCATTGTTACGATACAAAGCACAAAGATAGTGATACCCATATAGTAAGGGCCATATTTTTGGGCATTTTTCAGCGGTTGATCCGTATCAAAGATGAGCTTTTGTGTGCTGGCAAAAATGGCATAAGCCAAAATCCCTGCAATTACAGGTGTCACAAACCAACTTCCTACAATGCTACCGATTGTTGACCAATCCACCGAGCCGGGCCCGATCGTGATACAAGCAAAGCCAACAATTGCACCGATAATAGTATGTGTACCGGAAACCGGCCACCCCATTTTGGTTGCGATAAATAACCAAACACCGGAAGCAAAGAGGGCGGAAATCATGCCGAGCGTAAGAATTTCCGGTGTATCGACAAACTGCATAGGGTCAATCACACCACTTTTAATGGTTTCCGTGACTTCGCCACCGGCAAGATAAGCACCGGCAGATTCAAAAATTAATGCGATAATAATCGCTTGTTTTACTGTAATTGTGCCTGACCCTACAGAGGTCCCCATAGAATTCGATACATCATTAGCGCCAATACCAAACGCCATAAAAAAACCAAACACAGCGGTGATTAACACCAACCATGTACCATATTGATTAATTATTTCCATAGTCTTTTTCCTATGTATATTAGTTTTATGAACGCGCTAACATTAATTCAATACGTGAACCAACACGTTGTGCTTGGTCGGCAAGGACGCCTACCCATTCAATGATTTTATATAAGAACATCACATCAATCGGATTGTAACGGCTCTCGATGATGTAAAGCATCTTACGCAGTTTAATTTGCATTTGATCCGTATCGTCTTCAATGCTGTCCAATTCTTGAATCATATTGTTCACTAATTGTAATTCACGACCTTTAAAGCCGGTTTCCAATAATTTATCCATTTCTTCAATCACCAAATGAGCTTGATGAATGGAATCTAAGCTGCGACGAACATAGTTCAAAAAATCTTCCTGCATTTCTTCAGGGATACTAAGCTGACGGCCAATCATACGACCGGCAATATCTTTAGCGAAGTTTGCGAGTTTGTCTTGTTGTGTGACCAACTCTAATAAATCGGTACGATCAATAGGTAAGAATAAACCGCGTGGCAATTTCAAACGGATTTCACGTTTGAGAGTATCAGCCTCACGTTCGCGTTGGGAAATTTCTAAACGCATATTTTCTGCATTTTCCCAGTCCTTTGAGAAAGTTTTTTCAAAAAAAGGAATTAAAAGATTGCAACATTCAGTGACTTTGTCCGAATGTTTTTGCAACGGTTTTAAAGGCGAGTGGGCAAATAATCCAAGGATATTATTCATTGCCATATCTCATTTACTCCATAATAGGGGGTTGAAATTCGTGCGCATATTACCTGATTTTTATTTGAAATAGAATTGATTTTAAGACAACAACCATCGCCATATTGGCTAAAGCTCAATTCTTGCACAGATTGTAATCTGACAAGAGTAAAGCTAAGGGCTAGCTTTAGGTTGAGATATATTTATACTGCTCGGAAATGAAAAAATTAGGCTGATTTTCACTCAATAAGTCAAAAGATTGGCTAACATTTTGAAATTTCGTTATGTTTTCGTTGAAAAGCGATAAGGCACAAAAACCTTGATTTATTTATATTTACTTGTATATTTAACCAGTTAAATTAATAAGGATTTATCCTCATGAACAATGAAATCGAACTCAAGCTTGTTGTTTCAGTGGAAGCATTCAATTTATTGGAACAGCATCTCAAACAATTCACCTTATTGGAATATAAAAGATTTTTTCTTGGTAATACTTATTATGATTACCCTGATCATTTTCTTGCTAAACAGAAAATGGGATTGCGTATTCGACAAGAAGATCAACAATTTACATTAACCCTGAAAGCCAATGGGAGAGTTGTCGGTGGTTTGCACGAGCGTCCGGAATATAATTTACCGCTGAAAGAAAAAGAAACGCCGACAAATGAACAGTTACGGAAACTGTACCACTTTGAGCAGTTACCCAATGCACCATTGAATGCCATATTCTCAACGGATTTTAACCGCACTTTATGGCTGATTGAATTTCGAGATTCCAAAATTGAGGTGGCTTTTGACCAGGGAGAAATTGTGAATGGCGATCGTTCACAACCGATTTGCGAAATTGAGCTTGAATTAAAAGAGGGGGAAATTGGCGATCTGTTTTATTTTGTTGAAGAATTGCCGATGTTAACCGATATGTATTTCAGCAGTGCCAGCAAGGCAAAACGGGGCTATCAATTAGGACATCTCCCTATAATGACCGATTGGTTAAATAAATGGCGTGATTTTTTAAGAGCGGAACGGGAAGAAAGTGCGGTTGATTTTCAGGCTAAATTTAATGCTGTACTGAAAATGGAACAAGAATTGGTGGAGGAAACCCTGTCATTGCCAAAATCGGTTTTTTGCCAAGATTTTATGAAAACTGTAGAACGTGTAGGCGCTTTTTTTAATTTATATCACTATTATGATGAAAATAAGGGATTGTTTGAGGCCGTCGTAAAAAGTAAAGGAGAAAACTTAACGGACGATAATATATTGCCGCAATTGTTAGAAAACAATCAGTATTTTCTTAATAAAATTCAGGCATTGATTCGTTTTCATAGCGAAACGAAAGATAATGAAAAAACCATTGAAAAACTCACCGCACTTTTTAAAAACCGTTTTTATGTTGAGAGAGTGGTGAAATTGATGAATCTCGCATTGTAAAAATTTAAGGGTGAAAGAATGGCAAAAGCGCCGAAAACAGCCTATGTATGTAATGATTGTGGTGCGGAGTTTCCCCGTTGGCAAGGGCAGTGTTCTGCCTGTAAAGCGTGGAATACGATTAGCGAAGTGCGGTTGATTTCCGCCACAAAACCAAAAAATGATCGTTTCAGCGGTTATGCAGGTGAAACGCAGGCAAAAATTCAAACGCTGTCAGAAATTAGTTTACAGGAAACGCCCCGTTTCAGCAGTGGCTTTAAAGAGCTTGATCGCGTGCTGGGCGGAGGCATTGTACCGGGAAGTGCGATTTTGATCGGCGGTCATCCCGGTGCGGGAAAAAGTACCTTGTTGTTGCAAGTGATGTGCGGTTTGGCACAAAAAATGACCGCACTTTATGTCACAGGGGAAGAATCTTTACAGCAGGTGGCAATGCGGGCGAACCGTCTTGGTTTACCGAACGATCAACTGAATATGCTTTCTGAAACTTCAGTAGAGCAAATCTGTAATTTGGCGGATCAACTCAAACCGCAAATTATCGTGATTGATTCTATCCAAGTGATGCATTTAGCGGATATTCAATCTTCGCCCGGTAGTGTGGCGCAAGTGCGGGAATGCGCCTCTTTTTTGACACGTTATGCGAAAACCCGTCAAGTGGCGATTATTATGGTGGGGCACGTCACCAAAGACGGCACCCTTGCCGGCCCGAAAGTGTTGGAACACGCGATTGATTGTTCCCTACTTTTGGAAGGGGAGGCGGATTCCCGTTATCGTACTTTACGTAGCCATAAAAATCGCTTTGGTGCGGTGAATGAACTTGGCGTATTCGGTATGACAGAGCAAGGTTTACGTGAAGTTAAAAATCCTTCCGCCATTTTTTTAAGCCGTGGAGACGAGCAAACGCCGGGTAGTTCGGTGATGGTGTTATGGGAAGGTACACGCCCGCTTTTGGTTGAAATTCAAGCCTTAGTGGATCATTCTATGTTGTCAAATCCACGTCGTGTGGCGGTGGGGTTAGAGCAAAATCGTTTAGCATTATTGCTTGCGGTATTGCATCGCCACGGCGGTTTGCAAATGGCGGATCAAGATGTATTCGTGAATGTTGTAGGCGGGGTAAAGGTTACGGAAACCAGTGCGGATCTTGCCTTGCTTCTGGCGTTAATTTCCAGTTTTCGCAACCGTCCCTTACCGCAAGATTTAGTGATCTTTGGTGAGGTGGGGCTTGCCGGCGAAATTCGTCCGGTACCGAGCGGGCAGGAACGCATTAGTGAAGCGGCAAAACACGGTTTTAAACGTGCTATTGTTCCTTTTGGGAATAAACCGAAAAGTGCGGTCGAAAATATGCAAGTTTTTACCGTGAAAAAATTAGCGGACGCATTAGACGTGTTGGATAATTTCTAGAAATTCATTGTCATACTGAAAACCTCGGCAAAATTCGCTAAAATACGCCTGTGTAAAAATGGATAGTAAACAAAATGGAAAAGAAATTAAACAAAGCGTTAGATGCGATCGATATTAAAATCCTCAATGAATTGCAACGTAATGGCAAAATTTCAAATATTGATCTTTCCAAAAAAGTCGGTTTATCTCCGACACCTTGTTTAGAGCGGGTAAAACGTTTGGAAAAGCAGGGGGTGATTATGGGCTATCGTGCTTTGCTGAACCCCGAATTACTTGATGCCCCGCTTTTAGTGATTGTTGAAATTACGCTTGTACGGGGCAAGCCCGATGTATTTGAAGAATTTAACGAGGCGATTCAAGCTCTTGATGAAATCCAAGAATGCCATTTGGTGTCGGGCGATTTTGATTATCTGTTAAAAACGCGAGTGGCGGATATGGCGGCTTATCGTAAATTGCTCGGTACAACCTTACTTCGTTTGCCGGGAGTGAATGACACACGTACCTATGTTGTGATGGAAGAAGTTAAACAAACCAATTATCTAGTTTTAAAATAAAAATGATTAAACGAATTACTGAACGTTTCACCCCTAAACAATACTTGGGTGAATTAATCTTGGGATTGACCGCACTTTTCGGGTTATATCTGATTGTGGCGTGGTCAAGCTACACACCATTGGATAATTCTTGGTCAACCGCCAGTTTTCAGAGTGAAACAATTAATAAGGCGGGGGCTTTCGGGGCGTGGATAATTGATGCCCTCTTTGTTTTTTTGGGTTACGTAGGGCATTTACTGCCTTTTCTGATCTTTTTCGTACCGGTATTTCTACTAAAAACAAAAGCTGTCCGTTCGCTATCAATCACAAAAATTGTGTTGCGTAGTTTTGGTTTCGTTACATTATTAATTGGCTTAACCATTATGGCAACCTTGCTGCTTTCCAATACCAATTATTACTTATCCGGCGGTGTATTAGGCGGTAGTCTGGTGATTTCGCTTTATCCGACTTTAGGAAAAATCGGCTGTATTCTTGGCGGTTTCGGACTGGCTGTTCTGGGCTTTATTTTTTGCTCAGGCGCTTCATTAATTCGCTTGATCGGGCGTTTTTATAATTGGCTCACGATGAAAAATGACGCTCACCAAGAGCTTGAGCAGTCGTCTGAATCTGTTGAAGAACTAGAACAAATTGTGATTCGTAAACCATTGAGTTTGGTTAAAGAAGATAACAAATTGTCGGAAGAAACAGAGGAAAAAGATGAAAATCAACCTTTCAAAGAAACAGAAACGGATACAAATATAGAAAATCCTCTGGTTCAACCGGAAAAACTGATCAATATTCGGGGATTATCACCGTCTTTGGATATGTCTTCCCAACATCAAAAATCAATATCTGAATTTGACGAAAAATTTGATGGTTTTAAAACGGAAAATTTAGATGAATTGCCAAAAGTCACCATTTCCGAGCCGGAAAATATGTCAAGACAATCGGATTTTATGATGTCGTGGGAACAGGGGAATAAACAGACGGAAGAAAATTCACAAAGTGAAGATGATTTTACTTTAGATAAACCCGCTATTCCAAAAGTGACGCTAGCACCAATGAAGCAAGCGATTTCATTGGAGGCTGAATTGCAGTATCCCGATGTAGCAGAAGACAATCGTTTGGAAGATGATTTATCCCGTCAATTTGCCGAACAGGAGAAACAACGCTTGGCAGAGATGGAAGCCCGTGCTAAAGCGTTAAATGCCGAAGAGGCGTTACAAGTGATTCTGGCGGAATCTGACGCGCCGATTTATAAACCCTATGGCGATTCTTTGGTTCATCCGGCGTTTCAGCAACCCACCATAAAACGGGAAAAACCGAGTACGCCATTACCAAGTTTAGCATTATTGGAACATCGACCGACCCAAGCTCAGGATATCACCCGTGAGGAAATTCATGATACGTCGCAACGTATTGAACAACAGCTTCGGAACTTTAATGTAAAAGCAGTGGTGAAAGATGTATTGGTCGGGCCGGTGGTAACGCGTTACGAGCTTGAATTACAACCGGGGGTGAAAGCCTCAAAAGTAACAAATATTGATACGGATTTAGCACGTGCGTTGATGTTCCGTTCTATTCGTGTGGCGGAAGTGATTCCGGGCAAACCTTATATCGGTATTGAAACGCCGAATGCGCATCGTCAAATTGTACCGTTACGTGATGTGCTGGATAGCAACGAATTTCGTGATTCTAAAGCACTTTTACCAATGGCATTGGGGAAAGATATTAGTGGTAAGCCTGTTGTCGTGGATTTGGCAAAAATGCCTCATTTACTGGTGGCCGGTTCAACGGGTTCCGGTAAATCGGTTGGCGTGAATACCATGATTTTAAGTTTGCTTTTCCGTGTCCAACCGGAAGAAGTGAAATTTATCATGATTGACCCGAAAGTTGTGGAGCTTTCCGTCTATAACGATATTCCGCATTTGCTCACACCGGTTGTCACCGATATGAAAAAAGCGGCGAATGCACTGCGTTGGTGTGTCGATGAAATGGAGCGCCGCTATCAATTGCTTTCAGCCCTTCGGGTACGGAATATTGAAGGCTTTAATGAAAAAATTGATGAATATGAAGGCATGGGAATGCCGATTCCGAATCCAATTTGGAAACCGGGCGATACTATGGATCAAATGCCGCCGGCACTGAAAAAATTAAGCTATATCGTTGTGATCGTTGATGAGTTTGCCGATCTGATGATGGTTGCGGGTAAACAAATTGAAGAATTAATCGCTCGTTTAGCCCAAAAAGCACGGGCAATTGGGATTCACTTGATTTTGGCAACACAACGTCCGTCAGTAGATGTGATCACCGGATTAATTAAAGCGAATGTGCCGAGCCGTATTGCCTTTACCGTGGCAAGTAAAATTGACTCTCGCACCATTTTGGATCAAGGGGGAGCCGAAGCCTTATTGGGGCGTGGCGATATGCTTTATTCAGGGCAGGGCTCTTCGGATCTGATTCGTGTACATGGTGCTTTTATGAGTGATGATGAAGTGGTACGTATCGCCGATGATTGGCGGGCACGGGGTAAACCGGATTATATTGATGGCATTTTAGAGAGTGCCGATGACGAAGAAACGGCTGAAAAATCAGTGGGAAACAGTGGCGAGTTAGATCCGCTATTTGATGAAGTAATGGAGTTTGTCCTCACAACAGGTACCACTTCCGTATCTGCCCTTCAACGTAAATTCAGCGTAGGCTTTAACCGTGCCGCCAGAATTATGGATCAAATGGAAGAACAAGGTATTGTGAGCGCCATGCAAAACGGAAAACGTGAAATTCTTGCGCGTCGTCCGGATTATTAATTGCTACTTTAAAAAGGAAAGTAAAATGAAAAAAATAAGTTCAAAATTGACCACACTTAGTTTAATCGGATTGGGCTTAATCGGGTTCGCCAATATGGCGCTTGCCGATGTCGCAAGTGAATTGCAATCACGCTTAAGCCAAGTGAATGTATTAAGTGCGGATTTTTCCCAAACGGTGACTTCTGCCGGAGGTAAAAACGTGCAACAAGGGAATGGGAAAATTCAAATTAAACGCCCGAATTTATTCCGTATGGAGACTACATCGCCACAAGAAACACAGATTATTGCAGACGGTAAAACCCTTTGGTATTACGATCCTTTTGTTCAGCAAGTGACGGCACAGTGGGTGAAAGAGGCAATAAATAATACTCCCTTTGTCTTGCTAACCAGTGATGATAAGAGCCATTGGAATCAATATTCGGTGACAAAACAGGCGGATACTTTTGTGTTAAAACCTAAATCAACGAAAAGTAATATCAAACAATTTGATATTCGAGTGGATGAAAATGGCATATTGAGAAATTTCAGTACCACGGAGAAAGACGGTCAAACCAATCTCTATGTGTTGCGCAATATTACCAATCAGCCTCTCTCGGATAGTTTGTTCCAATTCAAGCCGCCAAAAGGGGTAGAGTTGGACGATCAACGTAAAAAGTAATGCTCGGGGCGTATTGATTACGCCCTCAATGTTGTTTTAAATTCTCCAATGGAATCCTGTTATGGCTAATCTTGGTTTTGATTTTTCGGAAAATGATTTTCGTCCGCTTGCCGCTAGAATGCGCCCGACGAATCTCGATCAATATTTTGGTCAATCGCATCTTATCGGTGAAGGTAAACCGTTACGTAAAGCGATTCAAGCGGGGCATATCCATTCTATGGTTTTTTGGGGCCCTCCCGGAACCGGCAAAACCACATTGGCAGAAATTATTGCAAATCAAATTAACGCAGATGTGGAACGTATTTCAGCGGTTACCGGTGGGATAAAAGAAATTCGTGAAGCCATTGAGCGTGCAAAACAAAATCGTCTTGCCGCTCGAAAAACAATTTTATTTGTAGATGAAGTTCATCGTTTCAACAAAAGTCAGCAGGATGCTTTTCTTCCTCATATTGAAGACGGCACCATTATTTTTATCGGTGCGACAACAGAGAATCCCTCTTTTGAATTAAATAACGCATTGCTTTCGCGTGCGAGGGTATATGTGTTGAAATCTTTAACTGTTGATGAAATAGAATCCGTGCTTCAGCAAGCGTTACAAGATTCGGCGCGTGGATTAGCAAAAGAGCGGTTAATTTTAGAAGAGAATTTATTACGGACGCTTGCCGAATATGCTAATGGTGATGCCCGCCTCGCCTTGAATTGCCTTGAATTGATGGTCGATATGGCTGATGAAACGGAAAACGGCAAAAAAATTAACCGCACTTTGTTAAAAGCGGTACTGGGAGAGCGTCAAGCCCGTTTTGATAAACAGGGGGATCGTTTTTATGATCTTATTTCAGCATTGCATAAGTCTGTTCGAGGTTCCGCACCGGATGCGGCATTATATTGGTATGCGCGAATTTTAACGGCGGGCGGTGATCCTCTTTATGTCGCAAGACGGCTTTTAGCAATTGCTTCGGAAGATGTGGGGAATGCCGATCCTCGAGCAATGCAAGTGGCGCTTGCTGCTTGGGACTGTTTTACCCGTGTAGGGGCTTATGAAGGGGAACGTGCCATAGCGCAAGCGATCATTTATCTTGCCGTTGCCCCGAAAAGCAATGCGGTTTATACCGCTTTTAACACGGCAAAAGAGCAAGCCAAAAACTTACCGGATTATGATGTACCGCATCATTTACGCAATGCACCGACCAACCTAATGAAAGAGTTGGAGTTTGGTGCGGAATATCGTTATGCCCATGATGAACCAAATGCTTACGCTGCCGGTGAAAATTATTTCCCTGAGGAACTCAAAGAGACACAATATTACTTTCCGACAAATCGTGGAATGGAAATTCAGATCAAAGAAAAACTGGAACGATTGCGTGAGCAAGATAAACGTGCGGTTAAAAAACGGTACAAATAAAAAATGCGTGTTGGAGACACGCATTTTTCTTTAGAACATACTCCGCCCGCTCTCTGTTTTTTCCGGTACGGTTTGAATCACATCCCAGTGTTCCACAATTTTGCCGTCTTTATCAAAACGGAAAATATCCACAACCGCCTCACCACGATCTTCATCATTTAACTGACTATGAACATGTAGGGCAACTAAATCGCCATCAGCTAATACACGTTTTACGGTTGCTTTTGATTTTGGATGGGCTTTTAAGAACGGCGTAAACGCGTCAATAAAGGCTTGTTTACCGTCCGCTACGGTTGGATTGTGTTGCAAGTATTCTTTACCGATATATTTGTCACTGGCTTCTTGTAACTTATGTTGATTAAACACCATTTCATAGAAATCAAGCGCAGCGGCTTTGTTTTGTTCTGGTGTTGAAGCAAATAAGCTTGTTGAAAATACAAAAAGTGCGGTAGTGAAAAGCGCTTTTTTCATTGAAAATCCTTCATATTCTATTAAAAAGGCTTCGCATTATAATGAAATTAAATCTTAAAGCTAGTGTGTATTTGGAAATAGACTTTTTCTTATTATGAAATAATTAAGACCGAAAATTGATTGAATTGCAGATTCTAACAATCAATTCCACCGAACCCTTGAATCTCGATTATTAGCTAAGCTAATTTTACTTACTTGAGGATATGATTGAATTTTCCTTCTTATGCGTTGTTGTATTTCTACACCATATCTACATTTTTTTATTGGTAAAACATCAAAATATCTTATAATCATCAATATTACTTACCTTTATATTAATTTTTCCTATGAGTAATGATTTTCTAATAAGATTTTCTTATGTTTTATTAATGGGTTTTGGCTTTCCTATTATGCGTTATATGAGTATTCATTTTGAAACACTAAATAATAATGCGGTTCGATTTATCTCTGGTGGTTTATTATTTGTTTTTATTTGTGTCTTAAAATATAGGAATGAGTTAGTTAAGTTGTTAAGAGAACCGGCAATCATTTTTTATCTTCTTTTGTTGGCTGTTTTTATGACGGCCAATATGTATTTTTTTATTAATGGTCTTAAATATACTTCGGCTTTAGCGGGGAGCGTTTTTGGTATTATATCCATGCCTTTAGCCGTTATTATGGCGGCAATTTTCTTTCGCGATGAAAGGGAAAAGGTAAAACAGAAGAGTTTTTATGTGGGGAGTGTGTTGGCGATCATTGGCTCTTTGCTATTTGTCATTGAGGGGAATAACTCGAGTGGCGGTAACGATTTTATAACGGGTTCACTTTTTTTAGGCACCGCCATATTTATTCAATCTATCCAAAATCTTGTTGTTAAAAAGATTTCAAAAAAATTAAATGCAGTCGTTATCAGTGCTTTTACCGCTACGTTATCCGGTATTTTTTATCTGATTTTAGCTAAAAATAGCAGCGTTATTTATCAGTTGCAGGATGTGAGTTTCGGTTTATTAATAGGGTTAATTTTTGCAGGAATGTATGGAATGCTAACGGGAATGTTGTTGGCATTTTATATCGTTCAAAAGCAAGGTATTGTTGTTTTTAACATTATTCAATTAACCGTACCTTTATCTACGGCTTTAATTAGTTATGTCACCTTGGGGGAAACCATTTCGGTTTATCAAGGTTTTGGTGCCGCGATAGTTATTGTGGGATGTGTTTTTTCATTGAGAAAAAAGCAGCAATAGAATCAATGAAATTTATTGAAGATATAAAAGAATCATCAATTAATAAGAGTTTGATAATATTCTATTGGTTTCTCGGTATTATGTGGCAAATACACAAAATAGAAAATTTATACAAAATATAAGGCGTACTGAGTATGCCCTTTGTTTATAAGCCATTAAAGTTATTGATATTGGATATAATAATCCGTGTGTCCCTATAATCATATTAAAATACCGGTTCTATCATTTTCTACATAATACTGAAAGTGCGGTTAATTTTAACCGCACTTTTATCTACACAATACAGACTTCCAATTTCAATTGTTTATTGTGGAATTGATGGAGTGTGCTGCGATGTCCGATACTGAGAATAATCATATTCGGTAAACGTTCTTTAATGATTTTATAAAGCTGATATTCGGTGGCTTCATCAAGTGCGGAAGTCGTTTCATCCAAGAAAACCACATCAGGTTTGGTGAGCAAAATACGAATGAAGGCGACCCGTTGTAATTCACCGGGCGATAAAATAGCCTGCCAGTCGTTTTCTATATCAAGTGCGTGGAGATATTTTTCCAAGCAACAATCGCGCATTATGTTGATTAAGCCCGGGTGATGAGGATTAATGTCCGGATAACAAATAGCTTCACGCAGCGTTCCTTGTGGCATATAAGGGCGTTGCGGTAAAAATAAACTTCCCATACAGGGGTGTTCTGCAATACCGATAATTTCAAAAGGATAGATGCCGGCAATGGCTTTGAGTAAGGTGGTTTTACCTGTACCTGACGCCCCTTGAATGAGTAGTGCATCACCATTTTCAAGTTCCACATTTATGTTATTTAATAAAATGCGTCCTTGTTCATCTTTTACACCAAAATCTTTTAATGCCACTCGATTGGAGCAGGTATAAGGTTGGGAGATTCCCGACTTATCCAATTCATCTAATTTGGTTATAAAACCATAAAGACGGTTAAGACGTGCCTGATATAAGGTAAATTCTTCATAAAATAAGCGGAAGAAAGAAAGTGCGGTCATTAATCGATTAAATGCTTGCACGGTTTGGTGCATATCGCCCAGTTTGATTTGTCCGCTAAAAAAGCGGGGGGCTTGTAGCATTAATGGTAATAGTTTGGCGAAACGAGTAACACCGTTGTTAAAACCGTCCAAACCAAGCATTTTTAAGACAATCGCCCAACGATTGCCAATGATTTGCGAAAATTTATCTTTCAGTAAAATTTGCTCTTTCGGCTCACCATGATAAAAGGCAATACTTTCCGCATTATCACGCACCCGAATTAACGAATAACGATAATCGCCGTTGAGTTTTTCTTTATTAAAATTAAGTTTGATGAGCGGATGCCCGATCCAGACAGACATCAGTGTGGCAAAAATGATGAACGCATAAATGAAAAACACTACACCTTTTTCAATCGGTAAACCAAATAGACTGAGAACGCCTGAAAGCGACCAGAGAATAATAGTAAATTCAATGGTCGTCAGCACGGAGTTAATCATACCCCGCACAATTTGTACGGTACTGCCGATAAATTCACGGGCATCTTGTTCAATACGTTGATCGATATTGTCGGGCAGATCTTGCTCATATTTGAGACGGTAATATTTTTTATTTTCCAGCCAGCGTTTCACCAAAATAGCATTAAGGCTTTCTAACCAGCGGATTTCAAATACTTGGCGAAGAAAATAATCGACAATGGCGTGAAGCACCTGTATGAGTGCCAAAAGTGCATTAAGTTTGGCAAAGAACCAGAATTTATCCGACGCCAATTCTTGCATTGAGCTGTATAAGCCATTGTAAAAGAATGAATTCAGCACGCTAAACCGTACTTCAAGTAAAATCATTAGGAAAAGCAATAGCAATATGGCGATAAGTTTAACCCGGTTTTGCTTGGTAATGGACGGCGAGGCAATTCGCCAAAATTTTTTGCCGAAAGTTGTTTGTTTTAATGCCGTAATTGTAAGGATAAAGTAGATTATCACCCAAAAAAGTGCGGTCAAAATCCAGTTTAAACTATTATTGAGTTCGGTTTGCCAGTTCATAAATGTTTATCAATGAAAAAAGGGCGAGAGTGTTTCGCCCTGATAAGACTCAATGAATTAGAAGGAATATTCTACGTTAGCCCAATAAGTGCGAGGCATACCTAACACGGCAAAGCTGCGATCATAACGGCCGCGCTGAACCTGCCAGTATGATTTATTAAATAAATTTTCTACTCCAACACGGAATGTTAGGCTTTGTTGCTCACTTAATTTCGCCACATATTTGGCACCTGCATCAACCGTTGTATAAGATGGAAAGGCAAATTTTTCAGAATAATCTTGATAGGATTTTCCATAGTATTGAATTGCCGCATTGAGTGTTAAATTTCTGATAAACGGGGTATCCCATTCAACGGCGGCTTTAGCAATCCAACGAGGGCTGGCAACTTGTGAGCCGTTGATAATCGAGCCGGCAAAACTTGGGTAATCAATTAATTTTCCTTGATTGTAAGTGATACCTAAACTTGGGCGTAATGTACTATTTAGCAGATTTCCGTAGATATTTAATTCAATGCCACGGTTACGTTCTTTGCCTTGTTCCTGTCCGGTTTTAGCATGAATACCGGGGCGTGATAATTGGTAAATGCTTAAGGTTGTGGTCGCAAGATCTTTCCAGTTTTTGCGCACCCCTAATTCGATTTGTCGGCTAACAACCGGTTTTGCCATAACGCCGGTATCCTCATCGGTTGCACCCGGTTCCAAATCTTCTAAATAATTGGCATAAAAAGTTAAGTTTGGATTAGGTACATAGGCTGCCATCACCATTGGGCTAAAACGATTTTCGTGATAACGAACATCTCGGCTTGGTTTTGCCGGATAAGGCAGGGCGTGTTGTTTAATCCACTGGAAACGTCCGCCGAGTGTTAAACGAACTGTGTCATCAATAAATGAAGCGGTATCTGCAAAGGCAAGGCTGTAACTCGCTAGTTTTTCGTTCGTTGCGCCCTGCGTTACAGCACTATTAGGCTGACGGGATGTAATAAATTGCGGGTGATAAAGGTTGATATTGGAATAAACATTTTGATTTAAAACCGCCCCCTGATCGAAATCACGTTGGCGTCTTACCGCATCAAACGCTAAATTCCAGTTGTGGTTGATCGAACCGGTTTCAAATTCACCTTGTAATTTTAGATTTCCGCTTGTTGTACGAATATGGTAATCCATCGCTCTTAGTTGTTGTAAACGATATTGTTCGGTATAGGTGGTTTCATCCATCATTCGAACTTGACCGAATTTGCCGTAATAGCGTGATTCCATATAACCCAAGCCACCGGATAACACCATGCT
Organism: Rodentibacter caecimuris; assembly: GCF_010587025.1. NCBI lineage: Bacteria > Pseudomonadati > Pseudomonadota > Gammaproteobacteria > Pasteurellales > Pasteurellaceae > Rodentibacter > Rodentibacter caecimuris. The sequence continues at coordinate 204,005 of NZ_CP040863.1, forward strand.
ATAAGGCAGCTCATATTCAAAGGTTCCCATAATGGTTTGATCTTGAGTGGTTTGACCGTTCCAATACGGCACAAAATTTGTATCGCCGCTTGGGGAGCTTGGTAAACGATAGTTTAAGCGCTGAATATCTTGAATACGTGCACGACCGCCATGTGTTGCCCGTTTGGTGTACATATAATCAATACCGGCACGGAATTTCTCACCACGATAGTCTAAACCCACAGCAAATTCTTTGTTTCGTTCGTCATAATTACGGCGTGCCGTATCACCATCACGATATTTCCCGTTTAGGCGGATACCCCATTCTTTATTTGCACCGAAACGGCGACCAAAATCAAAGGTTTCCTGTAAACGATTGTTGCTGTACCAAGCAAAACCAAGTTGATTAATGTCTTTATCAGTCGCCCGTTTGGTCTCAACATTTAAGGAAGAACCGGCGGCACCCTCAGGATCCATTCCGGCGACAGCCGTTGAAGCACCTTTAATTAACTGAGCCGAGCTAACGGCAGCGGTTGGGGAGCTATAAGTAGAATAAAGTCCCGCTAATCCGTTAACCGTAATTTGACGGGCATCCAGTTGTAATCCTCGCACATAAATTCCCGATAACGTATTGGTTTCTCCACCGAAATTCATTACTGAAGAATCAATTTTAGCAATCCCGTCTAAAAGATTACGTTGTTGAGAATTTTCAAAGGCTTTTTCATCATAGTGAACAACCGCAATAGGCGAAGTAAATGCAGTTTGCATCCCAAGTAAACTGAGATTAACAATTTCTTTTTGTTTTTCACCAGCGGCTTTTGCTTTTTCCAATTCGGTGACGACATTCACTTGATCCAATACCATTTCGGAACTTGAGCTGACATCGGTTTGTGTTTCCGCCAACACTGAAACAGATACACCGGTAAAAAGTGCGGTGTAAAGAATACTGTGTTTAAACGCCATATTTGCTTTCCTTAAAATTGATGTAATAAAAAAGAGCGGTAAGTATAACTGAAAATAATTATTTGCCTCAATAGGAATAATTTGTATTTGCTATTAAATGAAAATTTAGAGAAAAATAACCGCACTTTTGCTTGTTTTTTCTTCAGCGGCGGTATAGACTCTTAATCACTTTAGTCGGGGTGCCACGATGTGGCTGAGATGATACCCGTGAACCTGAAACAGTTAGCACTGACGTAGGAAACTAATATGCCAAATTATCTTTTCATTTTTCATTCCATTCTTAATTTTTCATTCTCGCCTATTCAAATCTCTTATTAATTTTGAGAGTCGGCAATGGCGTATATCCGGAATTTAAGTCTTAACTTTGCTGTTCAAGCCTTATTTGAGCGGCTTAATTTATTTCTTTCTAAAAAATTATTAGGTTCATCAGGCGAATCGACGTTGTTACGTTTGAGCGAAAGTATTGATATTCAGGGTTCGGTTCAAGAACAAATCAATGTTGAACCTAATCTATGTATAGCGTGGTTTACGCTAGAACTTTAAATAAGGAGACAAAATGATCACTCAACTTATTGAACGGGCACAACCTCATTGGCAACACTATATTGAGCATCAATTTGTTCGGCAACTGGCTCAAGGCACGTTAGCTAAACGTTGTTTTCAACATTATTTGAAACAAGATTATCGCTATCTTTTTCATTACAGCCGCGCTTTTGCATTGGGTATTTTTAAAGCAAAAAACTTTGCAGAAATGGCGGTGCCACGCAAAACATTAGACATTCTTAGCCAAGAAATTCAATTACATATTAATTATTGCAAGCAGTGGGGGATCAGTGAACAAGAGATGATAAACACGCCGGAAAGCCCGGCTTGTGTGGCTTATACGCGTTACTTATTGGATGTGGGAATGACGGGCGGATTGGCGTAGCTTTATGCCGCTATTACGCCTTGTGCCGTTGGTTATGCTCAAGCGGCTTACTATATCACAACGCATTATCCACGCTTGCCGAATAATCCTTATCAGTCTTGGATTGATGTTTATTCAAGTGCTGATTTTCAGCAAGCCGCAGCAGAAACGGCTGATTTTTTGACATCACTTTGTCAATCATTAAACCCGACTCAACTTACCCATATTCAGAACATTTTTACCACGGCGACACGTATGGAAATTAATTTCTGGCAAATGGGATTAGATTTATCTTAACCACAAAAAGGAGACTATGATGGAATCTATTTATCTTACAAAAATCCGTGAGCAAAATCCGCTCATTCATAATATTACCAACATTGTTGCGGCTAATTTTAGTGCCAACGGATTATTGGCATTAGGGGCTTCCTCGATGATGTCCGATAGCGAAGGGGAGATGGTCGAAATGCCAAATTTAAGCCAAGCTCTCGTGATTAATATCGGCACATTGATCGGCAAAGAACAAAAATCTATGTTGTTGGCAGGTAAAACGGCAAATGCGAAAGGGATCCCTGTTGTGCTTGATCCTGTCGGCGTAGGAGCAACGAGCTATCGGCGAGAGACCATACGTCAGCTGTTGTCTGAAATAAAATTTGCACTAATTCGTGGTAATGCCGGTGAATTGGCAACAATTGCAGGTGAAGCGTGGCAAGCGAAAGGCGTGGATGCCGGACAAGGTAACGTCGATTTGAAAGCCGTTGCCCAACGTGTCGCAAAGCAGCATGGCTGTGTTGTATTGATTAGTGGGGAAGTTGATGTCATCAGCGACGGTAGGCAAACCGCTACGGTGCATAATGGTACGCCGTTGTTCCCTAAAGTAACGGCATCGGGCTGTTTACTCAGTGCGGTCTGTGGGGCTTTCTTAGCTGTGGATTCGGGCGATCATTTTGCGGCAACCCTCGAAGCCTGTGTCGCTTATACCGTTGCGGGCGAACTTGCCGCTCAAGGTCTGACTACTCAAGTCGGCCAATTCCAAATTCGTTTATTAGATGAATTAGCGGCGCTTTCCCCTGAAACGATTGCACATAAAGGGCGGATCAATGAGTAATATTCCCCAAGTATTAACCATCGCCGGTTCGGATAGTGGCGGCGGTGCGGGTATTCAAGCCGATCTAAAAACCTTTCAAATGCAAGGTGTGTTCGGTACTTCAGTGGTGACTGCCGTAACGGCTCAAAATACACAGGGAGTATTTGATATTCACACTATTCCATTGAAAACCATTCGTTCACAACTACAAGCGGTGAAAAACGATTTCAATATTGCAAGCGTGAAAATTGGCATGCTCGGAACGCCGGAAATTATTGAATGTGTGGCGGAATCTCTTAAAGAACGTCCATTTGGCAATTTGGTTCTTGATCCTGTGATGATCGCGAAAGGCGGCGCACCACTCTTACAATCGCAGGCGGTTTCGGCACTTATTGAACATTTGCTCCCGCTGGCGGATGTGATTACTCCCAATCTTCCTGAAACGGAAGCCTTAACGGGGATGACGATTTACGATGAAATGAGCATTCAAAAAGCGGCAAAATCCCTCCAAAAGTTAGGGGCACGTAATGTGATTATCAAAGGCGGGCATTCCCTGAACTCGCAGAGTGAACAATGCCAAGATTGGGTTTTGCTTGACGATGGTGGTTATTTTGTATTGGAAAGCCCACGTTTTTATACGCCACATACGCATGGCACCGGTTGCACCTTTTCCGCTTGTTTAACGGCAGAATTGGCGAAGGGAAAACCGTTGCAAAGTGCGGTCAAAATTGCCAAAGATTTTATTACGGCAGCAATTAGTCAGCCGCTCAATATCGGTCATGGGCACGGGCCGACAAACCATTGGGCTTATCGTGATTTAGTTAATTTAAAGAGGAATGATTAAATGCAAAAAATTCGAGAAATCCTACCGCTTTACTTTGTAGCGGGAACGCAAGATTGTCGGCATTTGGGGGAAAATAATGCACAAAATTTACTTTCTGTATTAAAACAAGCATTAGACGGCGGTATTACTTGTTTCCAATTTCGGGATAAAGGCAAATTTTCCCTTGAACACTCGCCGGCAGCACAAAAAGCGTTAGCCATTAGCTGTCGGGATATGTGCCGTGAATATCGCGTGCCGTTTATCGTCAATGATGATGTTGATTTAGCTTTTGAGCTTGAGGCAGACGGTATCCATGTGGGACAAACCGATATGGCGGTACAGGTTATTCGGGCAAAAGCGAATAAAGCGATGATTGTGGGGTGGTCGGTTAATTTATTAGAAGAAGCCAAAATAGGCGAAGCAATGGCGGAGATTGATTATTTTGGTATTGGGCCGATTTTCCCAACGCAATCAAAGGAAAATCCCAAACCGACACGTGGTATGGGGTTTGTTCAAGATTTGCGAAAATCAGGCATAACGAAACCGTTTGTTGCGATTGGCGGTGTGAAGTTGGAACACGTTCGCACTTTAAGGGAATTTGGGGCTGATGGTGTGGCGGTAATTTCAGCGATCAGTCAGGCAAAAAATGTTGAAATGATGGCTAGAGCGTTAAGAGAGGCTAGCCGGTAAATTGGCTGGCAAAAGTATGCGTTAAATTTGAATGCCTTTCCTTGGAGAAAAATAATGAAACAAAACAGTCCGAAACAAATCGCAATGGCAACAATGATTGGTACGGCGATTGAGTATTTCGACAACTATATTTACGCAATGGCCGCCGTGTTGGTGTTTAACCAGCAATTTTTTCACGCTGCCGATCCTCTCTCAGGGCAGATTGCAGCCCTTTCTACACTCGCTTTAACTTTTATTGCCCGCCCTTTAGGTGCCGCATTGTTTGGGCATTTTGGCGATCGTATCGGGCGCAAAAATACCTTTGTGATGAGCTTATTGTTAATGGGCGTTTCTACTGTGATTATCGGATTATTACCGAGTTATGAAAGTATCGGTATTAGTGCAACAATTTTGCTCTGTTTATGCCGTATCGGACAAGGCATCGGTTTAGGCGGAGAATGGGGCGGTGCCGCATTAGTGGCTGTTGAAAATGCGCCGGAGGGCAAACGTGGTTGGTATGGTACGTTCCCACAACTTGGTGCACCGTTAGGCTTATTATTGGCGAACGGTGTATTTTTGTTGATCGGCGCCATTTTCGGACAGGCGGCAATGTTAGATTGGGCGTGGAGAATTCCGTTTTTATCTTCAATTCTATTGGTTGGTATCGGTTTATATGTGCGGTTAAAACTCACTGAAACCCCGATTTTTCTTGAAAGATTAAATAAACCGCAAGCTAAAGGTTTGCCAATGTTAGAAGTCATGACAAACCATTTCAAATCTTTTTTCTTGGGAATGCTCACTTGTATTGCCGGTTACGTGTTGTTTTATGTCATGATCGCATTTAGTCAAATCTATGCGAAATCCGCACCAACCGTATCGGATGCCGGTTATGCAATGGGATTGGGATTTTCCCCTCATATTTTCACTGCCTTATTAATGGCAAGTGCGCTTTCTTTAGCGGGCACGATTGTCATTTCGGGCAAATACATTGATAAAATTGGTCGTCGGCTTTGGCTGATTTGGACTACCGTCGGTGTTGCGATTTTTGGTTTAGCATTGCCGTTTTTCCTTGAAAACGGCACGGCTCACAGTTTGTTTTGGTTCTTAGTTATCGGAATGGGATTAATTGGAATGGGGTATGGGCCGCTTGCCAGTTTTTTACCGGAATTATTCCCAACCCACGCCCGTTATTCAGGGGCTTCACTGACTTATAATATTGCAGGGTTATTTGGTGCGAGTGTGGCTTCTATTATCGCTTTACCGTTAAATGCCCATTACGGTTTAAAAGCAGTGGGAATTTATTTGACATTAAACGCCCTGTTGAGCCTGATTGGTTTATGGTTTATTCGGGAAACGAAAGGTACGAAACTAGAGGAATGCTGATTTAAAATAACAGGCGGTCATTTTTCACGATATTGTAAAACATTATGAAATTTGACCGCACTTTTTTAATTGATGGCGTAACAACCTTACTTCAGTTTTTCTAATCGAGCCATCAATACGTCATCACCTAAATTTTGTGTTTTTCTCATTCGATAGAATAATAAAATAGCGGCAAAAGTGAGTGAGACCACAAACGCAATCCAGAAACCCTGCGCGCTAATGCTTGGCATAAGCCAATCGGTTCGAGCCAACGTATAACCCAACGGCACACCGATCACCCAATAAGCGAAAAGCGTAATATAGAGTATTACTTTGGTGTCTTTATAACCGCGTAACACACCGCTTACCACCACTTGGATCGTATCGGAAAACTGGTAAATAGCGGCAATAAGTAATAAACCGGCAGCCATACTAATCACGGTGTTATCCGTCACAAAAATGCCGGCAATTTCATAGCGAAAGAATACCGTAATAAATGCTGTGATTAGTGTGATGGTTAAACCGAGAATAATGGCGGAATACGCGATATTTTTAGCTTTTTGCGGTGAGCCGGAGCCGAGTGCCTGCCCAACAAGAATTGTAGTTGCCATCCCGATCGACATCGGAAACATAAAAATAAAGGAACTGGTGTTTAACGCAATTTGATGGCTTGCCACAATAGTTGCACCAAGCGGAGAAAGCAATAATGCGGTAATCGCAAACAGTGCCACTTCACAACAAATCGAAAGAGCGATAGGTAAACCTAGCTGCAAAAGTTTTTTTAATGTAACAAAATGAGGTTTTTCAATGAGTTGGCTAAATACTTTTAGCTCACGTTCTTGACGATTAAAGTAAGAGTAGCTAATCATCATAAAAAACATTAACCAATTCACTATTGCCGTTGCAATACCGCAACCCACCGCACCGAATGCCGGCACGCCGAGTTTACCGTAAATAAAAATGTAGTTCAGCGGAATATTTACCATTAAACCAAGAAAAGTAATCACCATGGCGGGCTTGGTTTTTGCAATACCGTCATTTAAACAACGAAAATTAATCAGCAATAAATAAGCGGGTAGTCCCCAAATCATGGCACGCAGATAGTCTCGCGCAATTTGTGCCATTTGAGGATCCATTTGCATAAATTGCAAGACAAAATCACTGTAATAAATAAGTGCGCCAAGAGGAAGACAACTGGCTAGGGCGATCCAAATACCTTGACGAATTTGGTGGGCAATGCGGTGGCGTTGTCCCGATCCGTTTAGATATGACACGGTTGGCGGTAGTGCAAGCAATAGACCGTGTCCGAATAACACCAGTGGCAACCAAATTGACGCACCGACAGAAATTGCCGCCATATCCGTAGAGCTGACACGCCCTGCCATAATCGTATCCACAAGCCCCATCGAGTTTTGTGCGACTTGAGCGAATAGAATCGGTGTAGCGATTTTTATCAATTTTTTAATATCAGCTTGGTATTCAGATAAAAGACGAATATTCATAAATTTGATACACTATGCGAAAATTTTTTTGAAAAAGATTGAGGAAAATTATGTTTACCGGAATTGTACAGGGCATAGCCCGGATTCATTCAATTACAGAAAGCACACATTTTAGAACACAGGTAGTAAAATTGCCACCTGAAATGCGAAAAGGTTTAGAAATTGGTGCATCGGTATCTAATAATGGCGTGTGTTTAACCGTTACTGAAATTAATGACGATCTCGTTAGCTTCGATTTAATGCAAGAAACGTTGCGTATTACCAATCTTGGGGCATTAAAAGCCGGCGATTTCGTTAATATTGAACGTGCAATGCAAATGGGCGCTGAAATTGGCGGGCATATTTTGTCCGGTCATGTGTATTGCACGGCGGTGATTTCTGACATTATTGCGACGGAGAATAATCGCCAAATTTGGTTTGAATTACCGAATGCCGAAGTAATGAAATATATTTTAACCAAAGGCTTTGTTGCAGTAGACGGTATTAGTTTGACGATCGGTGAAGTTAAAGACAATCAATTTTGTGTGAACTTAATTCCGGAAACGCTACAACGAACCTTGATGGGACAACGCAAAATGGGGGATGTTGTGAATATTGAAATTGATCCGCAAACGCAAGCAATTGTGGACACAGTAGAACGTTATTTAGCTGCGCGTTGTTAAATGAAAAGTGCGGTCAAAAATCTCACTGTTTTTGACCGCACTTCATAACATTAATTTTTCTGTTTTTTCGATTTTTTCCATTTCCAAAGCAAGAATAGGGCAACGGCGGCAACCAGTATATAAATCACCATTTGACCTTTCTGAATTTGCTCATGCAACCAATCTAAATTTCTCGCCCCTAATTCTCCAAGGTACACCCAGATTGGCACAGAAATAATCGCGGCACAAAAATCAATTAAGAGAAAGCGGGTATAGCTCACCCGTCGGGTGATACCCGAAACCATATAAATTGGCGCGCGTAAGCCCGGTAGGAAACGTGCGACAAATAATACGCGGTTACCGTATTGAGCGAATTTTTCACGTACCATTTTAAGGCGCTGTAAAGTGATAATTTTACGCATTGGGCGGAAACGTAAAATTTTTGTACCATAAATGCGACCAAGCCAGTACATACAGGAATCGCCTGCAAGTACGCCGACCATACTGACGAGTAACATAAGGTGGGAATTAACGCTTTCGGGATAAAGCCCGGCAATTACGCCGCCAGAAACAAGAGTGATATCTTCAGGGATGGGCACACCAAAGCCACAGATAATCAAGACAAAAAATACAGCCCAATAGCCGTAGTCGGTGAAAAAATTAATAAGAAATTCCATTTGTTCGAGTTATTTAAGTTTTCATAGATTTTAAAAAATTGGGGATCATTCTAATCGTTTCAGCCTGAGTTTTCTAGAAAAAGTTTGCGTTAGCAAGTTGAATCCTCTATAATTTTCGCCCTCAAAGCTAGGCTTTGAGTCTATTTAGGAAAATTGCTGGGTCGCCTGCAATTTTTTAATTTTTAATCTTACTTTAAAGAGAACATAACAATGGCATTTAAATTTAACGCTGAAGTTCGTACAGCGCAAGGTAAGGGTGCGAGCCGCCGCCTGCGTCATAACGGTCAAATTCCTGCAATCGTTTATGGTGGCAGCGAAGAACCGGTTTCAATCATCTTAAATCACGATGAATTAAACAATGCACAAGCTCACGAGTCTTTCTACTCTGATGTGATTACACTTGTCATTGACGGTAAAGAAGTGGCGGTAAAAGTGCAAGCAATGCAACGTCACCCGTTCAAACCAAAATTGGTTCACATTGACTTCAAACGTGCATAATCCGATATTTACACGGTTTTAAGTCATTTATTTCCGAAACAACCTTTGATTTAATCAAATCAATAAGACAAAAAATCGTTTCAGAAGTACGTTTTAAGATAAAAGCTCATTGTTTTAACAATGAGCTTTTGTTATTTAGTGGGGGAAAAGTTTCTCTTTTATCGTGTAATGCAGTGTTGTTTGTATTGACGATGGAACTGCTTTTATCCCTTGTTCTCCCGAAAAGTCGAGATTTCTGTATAAAAAGCCCACACTTGGGCATTCCTATTTATTTTGAACTGTTACTCGGCAAGGTTTTATATTGTTCACGCAAGGATAAATAAAAAATTCATTATTCTTCTTTCCTATGTCTTGAATCAAAATAAAGGTGCTATTACATCTTCCAAAGATGTAATAATCCTCTTCAAATAATGTAATTTGAGCATAAGTTTTGGGGAAAATCTGAGCATAATAACCAATCATAAAAGCGGATAAAGCAAAGTAAAAATACACTATAGTAAGCGCAGTAAGTAAGTGAATTTTATGATTTTTAATATCACGAATAATTTTTCGGATACTAATGTGGTAGCTATGCTTTTTACAAATAAGCGATATGGTTATTGCGCCAAGCAAATAAACAGAAATGATGACATGGTCAGTTTTATGTGTAACTAGTGATAACTGAACTAATAATGGAGTAAATACAATACTTAACACAACAAACGTTCGAATAGATGCAACAGTTGCTCTTGAGAATACTTGTTTTGCACTCCTAATAATGATCCAGCCTATGGCGCAAGTTATGACTACAATCATTGAAACGAATAGTATATAACCAAGCGCTCTAGCAATGTTATTGATACCAACCTCTACAAATTCCCAAGGATAATTATAGTAGTAAAACTTAGCCCATCCGTATATGTAAGCCACAGACCAGCCTAGAAAGGAGATATAAGCGAGAAAAACAGAAGAGTTGATGATAATGGTTGAATTTGTTTTCATTCTAATAGGTTCTAACCTGTGTAGTAGGATATAGGAGGGGGGAAACTACATAAATTGCTTTGTATTGTCAATTGTTTAGTCATTTTGTTGTCGTGATTCGCTTTAATTTTAGACGAATATCTTTTAGATGAGATAAGGCAGTATCTCAAATATTTATATGGCATAATTAATGATGTGATTACTCCGATACCATACTTTGAGAAGTTTAGACATATAGTTGATTTCGGAAGTAATGAATTTTTTTCTTCATTGGTACTATTAAAGTAATTTGGTGAAATTAAAATTGAACACATTGATTTCAAACGTACATAATTTTTAATTTTGATGAAAAATGAGGTAGAAATGAAAATTGCCTTAGGAATTGAGTATAACGGCCAACATTATTTTGGTTGGCAGAGACAAGAAAAAGTACGTTCGGTACAGGAAACATTGGAAAATGCGCTGTCTTTTGTGGCAAATGAAAAAATTGACGTATTTTGTGCGGGAAGAACGGATTCCGGTGTGCATGGTACAGGGCAGGTTGTGCATTTTGAAACGGATGCGGTCCGTCCTGAAAAGGCTTGGGCGTTTGGTACAAATGCAAACCTGCCTGATGATATAGCGGTGAAATGGGCAAAAGTCGTGGATGATGAATTTCATGCCCGTTTTTCTGCTACTGCACGTCGTTATCGTTACCTTCTATATTGTAATAAATTACGCTCCGCTATTTTACCCGCCGGCATTACCCATTGCCATTTGGAATTAGATGCGGAAAAAATGCATCAAGCAGGGCAATTTTTATTAGGTGAACATGATTTTTCTTCTTTCCGTGCGGCACAATGCCAATCAAATACACCGTGGCGAAATGTGCATCATCTGAATGTTGTACAAAAAGGCGAATATATTATTGTTGATATTCAAGCCAATGCGTTTGTACACCACATGGTTAGAAACATTGTCGGGAGTTTAATTGAAGTCGGTGCAGGAAATCAGCCGGTTGAGTGGCTTAAATGGTTACTTGAACAGCGTGATCGCAAACTTGCCGCACCAACAGCAAAACCGGAAGGACTTTATTTAGTGAATGTGATGTATCCTGAAAAATTTGCGCTTCCACAACAAAAATTAGGCCCGCTTTTCCTTGAAGATGAATTGACTTAGTTTGATGCGCTTGTCTGACTAGCAAGGTTCGCCGAATTATGGTTTAATACGCTGGATTTTCTAGTGGATAAATAGGTAAAAAATAATGAGCTGGATTGACCGAATTTTTAATAAAAGCCCTTCTTCTTCAGCACGTAAGTCTAACGTGCCTGAAGGCGTTTGGACAAAATGTACCTCCTGTGAACAGGTACTTTATAGTGAAGAATTAAAACGTAACCTTTATGTATGCCCGAAGTGTGGTCATCATATGCGTATTGATGCGCGTGAACGTCTTTTACGTTTATTGGATGAAGATTCAAGCCAAGAAATTGCAGCGGACTTAGAGCCAAAAGATATTTTAAGATTTAAAGATTTAAAGAAATATAAAGATCGTATCAGTGCAGCTCAAAAAGAAACCGGTGAAAAAGATGCGCTCATTACCATGACAGGAACACTTTATAATATACCGATTGTCGTGGCTGCCTCAAACTTTGCTTTTATGGGCGGCTCAATGGGCTCTGTTGTAGGCGCTAAGTTTGTAAAAGCAGCTGAAAAAGCTATGGAATTAAACTGTCCGTTTGTGTGTTTTTCCGCCAGTGGTGGGGCTCGTATGCAAGAGGCATTATTCTCATTAATGCAAATGGCAAAAACCAGTGCGGTGCTCGCCAAAATGCGTGAAAAGGGTGTGCCTTTTATTTCGGTTTTAACCGATCCGACTTTAGGCGGCGTATCTGCCAGTTTCGCAATGTTAGGTGATCTAAACATTGCCGAACCGAAAGCCTTAATTGGTTTTGCCGGCCCAAGGGTGATAGAACAAACCGTTCGTGAAAAATTACCGGAAGGTTTTCAGCGTAGCGAGTTTTTATTAGAAAAAGGGGCGATTGATATGATTGTAAAACGTGGTGATATGCGTTATACCCTAGCCAGTGTATTAAGTAAATTAACAAATCGACCTTCACCCTTTGCCGAACCTGAATTAATTGAAGATAACATTGAAACACATGAAGAATAATATGAATTTAAAAGCCACTTCGCCACTCGCTGAGTGGCTTTCTTATTTAGAAAATAGCCATTTTAAAGCCATCGATCTTGGCTTAGAACGAATTAAATCTGTCGCAGAAAAACTGGATCTTTTACACCCTGCACCTTATGTGATCACCGTTGGGGGAACCAATGGCAAAGGAACAACCTGCCGTTTATTAGAAACTATTTTGCTTCGGCATGGTTTGCGTGTCGGCGTATATTCCTCTCCCCATTTATTACGTTATAACGAACGTGTACGTATTCAAAATCAAGATTTACCGGGTGAAGCGCATACCGCTTCCTTTGCTTTTATTGAAGAAAATAAAACGGAATCATTGACCTATTTTGAATTCAGCACCCTTTCTGCTTTGCATTTGTTTAAACAACACCAGCTTGATGTCGTAATTTTAGAAGTGGGTTTAGGCGGACGTTTAGACGCAACCAATATTGTGGATAGCAATTTAGCGGTGATTACCAGCATTGATATTGATCATACGGATTTTTTAGGGAACACAAGGGAAGCAATCGCGTTTGAAAAAGCCGGTATTTTCCGTCAAAACTGTTCGGCTGTGATTGGAGAGCCAAATGTACCCAATACAATGTTGGAACAAGCCGCCCATTTAGACTGTCAGGTATCACGCCGTGAACTGGATTGGTCATTTCAAATCAATTCAAAGAGTTGGCAATGGCAAAGCCGAAAAGTGCGGTTAGAAAATTTACCGTTTTGTCAAATCCCATTAATGAATGCCGCCACCGCCTTAGCGGTGGTTGAACAGTTACCGTTTGATATTCAGGAAAGCACGCTTCGAGAGGCATTGCAAAGCGTTGAATTAGTCGGACGTTTTCAAACCATCAAGGAAAAGCAGTGTGAAAAACTGGCAAATTTATTTGATCAAAAAGTCGATAATTTACCAACGGTGATCGTTGATGTTGGGCATAATCCTCATGCAGCGGCATATTTGAGTGAAAAATTGACCGCACTTAAAACGCAAAAACAAGGTAAATTAATTGCCGTATGCGGAATGTTAAAAGATAAAGATGCTCAAGGCGTTTTTACTCATCTTGTTCCCGTTGTAGATGAATGGCATTGTGCGACTTTAGGGGGCTATCGAGGGCAAACAGGGGAAGAGTTGCAGTTAAAACTCACCGAGTTTTTCCCTGATGTCAAAGCAAAATCACAAAATTCAGTGATGAATGCTGTACAGATTGCGTTAAAAAGTGCGGTTAAAAATGACATTATTTTAGTGTTTGGATCATTTCATACGGTAGCAGAATTTTGGCAGGAAGTAGAATAATGGCAGGGGGATTATCACTTTTATCTTTACAAATTTTTACAATAAAAATTTGTGTTTAAAGTGAGTAATTTTGCTAGAACGCTTGCGCGTCTTTAAGGATTAATCGCTACCCAGTCTGAACTGCTCATTGAACCGGTTTGATTTGACCTACTGCTAGATCAGGTTTCGACTGAACGATGAGAAATGACCGAAGTATAATCAGCATCTTTTACCATTTTGATCGTTGTCAAAATTTCTGTTAATGAATCGATCTGATTGAATGTGATTAAGATTGAGTTAGCGATACTTTTCTCGTTCCCTTCTGTTTAGGAGCTTCGTATTGGTTACGAATAAATCATCGCTTACTAATTAAACCTTGTCGCCCAATACGTTAAAAAATTTCCCTACCTTAAGCGAAATCGACGGGGTAAAGAATCTGCAACCGAATAAAAGACTAAAACACCATAAAAACCGACCGCACTTTTTGTTTAGGTGAAAGTGCGGTCGGTTTTTGGGTTATTTTTCAGTAAATTTGATTACCATTGGTAACGATAAACTGCCTGAACGGTAAATGGCTGAGCTAAATGCTTACCGTTGGTTGTTTTGGCTTCGATACCAAAACGGTGATTGCCTGTTGCCGCGTTAATTCCCAATGCGGTTTCTAATCGTCCTTTGGCATTTTCGATTTCAAATTTGTGCTGATTGACGTGAACATAACCGGCGCTGTTTTTGCCTGTTACGCCATTTATTTCGGCATAAGGTTGAATCGTCCAATTGTTTACAGTCATGGCTTTTCCTATGCGCAACCCGATACGCCCGTAAAGTGCGGTCAGATTTTCCACATTATTTTTGCCGGAAATTTTTGTCCACGCGGCTTGTAATTGCGGGGTAATCGTCCAGTCTGCCAAGCGGTAAATCCGCCCGATTTCGGTAGAAAGGGTATTGGCATGGTATTGCTGTTTGCCTGTGCTTACCGATTCGGTTTTTAAACGTTCATATTTGTAGAGATTATCCCAGTAAAAGCCGTTGTTTAACATTAATGTGCCATACAGACCGAATTGTTGGGAATGGATTTTGCCCGAACTGTATTCGCCATTAAAGTCAATATTAGAACGTGCAGAGCCGATAAATCCACCAAGGCGGAAGTTTTCGCTCAATGCCGTATCCGCTCCAATTTGCAGACTGTGGTAATCCTGTTTAAAGCCTGAGGAACGACTGGTATCCGAGACGTTTAATTCGCCTAATTTATTCCGTGTGTTTATATGTCGCACCCAAACATTGCCTGCTTTACCGTCTTTTAATTCGCCTAAACGTTGGTGAATGCCGGTTAAACTTTGTTCCACGTGTAATAACTGCGCTTGGCGGAGTGAAACAAAGGCGTTAGTACGCTCGCTGAGCATTCGCTGTGTCGGTGTTGTAACAGACGGATTAGGCGGTGTTGTTACCGTTTCCGTTGGGGTATTGGGTGTATTCGGTTCGATCGGTTTCGCCGTTTCCGTTGGGGTACTCGGTGTATTCGGTTCGATCGATTTCGCTGTTTCCGTCGGGGTATTCAGCGTATTCGGTTCGATTGGTTTTACCGTTTCCGTTGGGATATTCGGTGTATTCGGTTCGATCGGTTGAACAGGGGGAACGGGTTGGGTTGGCGTGGTGATACTTGGTTCCCCTTGTTTATTTGATAATACCCAATTTGTTCCCTCTTTTAATAAACGGTAACGATATGCGCCGGCATCTACATAATCACGATCTTGTAGTTTAAATTGTGCGTTACCGGTTTGCGTTTCAACTAAGGTTAGCCGCCCGTCCGGTGCGTTTGGTTCATTGCCGCTATCGGCAATTTTTAAGCCAAAGTTCCCGCTGTCGGAGCCTTTAACAATAATTTTATCGCCTTGTTGGTCGGCAATATTGGTGTTAAGGGAAAACGAACCTGTGCCGGAGAGGTTGCCGAGAATAGTGAAGGTTTGGAATCCATATGCTTTAGTCAGATTCACCTCCCCTTGGCTAAGAGTTAAATCGGTTATTGTTACCGGTTTTGTAACCTTCCAAGTGGAATCGGCTAATTCAAATCGGCTAATCAGTTGATCGGAAGAGGTAAAATTTCCGCCTGATAATGTTGAATTATTGGTTAGTTTGAAAATAAAGTGGCTCGTGCTATTGGTAAAACCCCATCTTTCGTCGTCACGAATATATCGCGAAGACTCTCTCAATTTAATCAGATCTTTTTCTACTGTGAGACTGCTGTTATTCAATAATAAATTAAGAGTGGGATGGAAATCACTAAGACCAAAGTGTATTTCTGACCCAAGAAAACCATAACTGTCTGAAGAAAGCGTTGAATCGGTTAACGAAATTGTACTTGAGCTTGTTCTTGGCGGCTCGTTAAGGAAAAGATGACTATTTTTTCCTTTCACACTGGCTGTAACATTGTTCCCGATAACGGAACCACCGTCAGTAGCAAATAAAATAGAATTTTCCCCTAGTGCGGATAGCGTTACATTTCCGAGCGTGGCATCTACCTCAGTTATTGTTAATGCATATACATTTGCACGCAAAGGAGAATAATAATTTACACTGTCATCTCCATTCCCGTGTGTCGTTAAACGGCTATCCTGCATATCAAGTTTTGAATATGAAATAGCAATACCGGCAAGTAGTCCGTTTCCCTTACTAATTAACTCGCTATCTTTAATATTTATAGTTGATGAATCATAACTAATTGCTAGGGTCTCATTATCACCACTTGATATAAGCGTGCTATTTAACATGGTGAATTGACTTTGGTCTACCGTGAGCAAAGTATACCCTTCTGTAGTTATTTTGCTGTCTTGCATTAATACATCATTACTATCAATAATGATTATGTTATTAACAAATCCCGCTGTTAATTTGCAATTTAAAATTTGATCATGCGAAACGTAGCCAATTGTAATGTTGCCAGAACCATCTTCTGATTGTGATAAAGTTGGATGAGAACAACTTGCAGAAAAAGCACTATTAGCACCAAACATTGCACCACTTAACACAAGTGCGGTATAAATTTTAGAATGTTTTTTCATTTATATTGGTATCCTTAGGTAAATATTTATTAACCCTGCGATGAAATTCGCTTTATTTGCTAATTCATTGCGATTAATAAACATCACTATTTGGTAAGCTTGTAAGCCTGATTAATTCGGTAATAGAAAACCAATTATCCATAAGTATTCCTTAGGAAATTGGTAACGGGACGACACGACCTACCTATTGAGGATAAATACCAAGAAAATCAGCAATCATTTTTCATCTTTTTGGTATTTTCGCGTTAAGGTATTCGCTAATGTTCTAGAATGTAACCCTGAATCAATGGAGAATTGGGTTAGCGTACAGCCTTTCTCTCATATCGCAGCGATAATGTAGGCGCGGTGCATTCCCTTTTTACTCCTTTCATTATGTGTTATCCTTGCCACTTGCATTTAGTTTTAAAAGTTAATATTGTGAGTAACTGAAAAGAACTATACTATTATTTTTTAACGAACTCAATAGTTCTTTTCAAAAAATTTTAACTATTTTTTATTTCTTTACAATATCAAATACTTAAGATCTCATTTCCTGTAAGGAATAGGAGTTCGTTATAAGGTTTTTTATGAAGAACTTAGATGAATGGCTCTCTATTACGGAATTGTTAGAGAGAAAATTTGAAGATCTTCCTAAATCGGACAAAGGAATAAGTAAAAAAGCGGAAAGAGAAGGCTGGGAAAAGCGCCAACGGACAGGTGTAAAAGGGAAAACGTATGAATACTATGTCGGCGATATGCCTGAAAGCGTGCAAAAGGCGTTGGGGTTTGCGCTTAGTCGCCCAAATAGCATAGAGGAGTCTGCTGGCGAATATAAAACCAATAAAAACACCATTGATAAAATAATGGAAGCCGTCAATTCACTTGAAAAGAAGGTTAAGGAGCTGGAAGAACCGAGGGATAACTTGCCTGACACGCTGGATAACGCAGAAAAGCGGCTTATACGTTGGTTTAGGCTATGTAATAAGGATAGGCAGGCAATGTTGCTTTCATCTGCCGAAGTATTTGCGGAGATGACTTTAAACGAACAAAAAGGGCGTTTAGCGCCGTTGACGGATCATAAATAGCCTAATGTTTTAGGGCAAACTACACTGAGGGCGTTGACTTGTTTAAAAAATGCCCTTGTCTGAAAATAACAGGAAATCGCACCTGCCATGATAAGAGCGGGTGTTTTATTTTTTGAACGGGATCAGATTGTTCACCGTTTGAATATATTTAACGCGTGGTGTTTGTTTCTCACTTTTAGCGGTTAAATTGCTACTTAGGGAAATTTTTCCCATTTCACTATTTCTGTTACAGCGGTCGCGAATGAACTTAATTTACTATAAAGAGAAGCTAATCAACGAGGGAAAGGTGAGGTGAGTATTCTCTTTTAGAGTGGGTAATTAAGCCACGCCTAGCCGTGTAAATTGGTTTATTCTTGTTTTGCGCTTAGTACTTCAATGTAACGCACTAATTCGCTTTTCTCATAATTTGCAATGAGATTTAACAGTTCGCCTGCTTTGCCTGTTCGGTGATAGTCATCAAAACAAGCATAATATTCTGCACGGTCTTTAAATTTAATATCCACCGGCAAATAACCGCACTTCATTAACTCAAAATTGAGGAGTAATCGCCCCGTTCTGCCGTTGCCGTCTATAAACGGGTGAATGCTTTCAAAAACTAAATGGAACCATGCAATCGCTTCTAGCGGGTGCTGGTGGCTTAATCTGTTTTGATATTCATCAAGCAATTTCGCCATTTCTTCCGCAATAAAGTGCGGTGCGGTGGGTTCGTTTTCAGCCCCTAATATTTTCACGGGAATTTGTCGATATTTCCCCCTGTGTTCGGCGTTACCCATTAAAACAAGGGAATGAATGGCTTTAATATCCCGTTCGGTTAAGGGCATTTTTTCATCCACCAACGAAAAAAGAAAACTTAATGCGTCTTTGTAACCGATAATGTCTAAATGCTCTCTAATCGGTTTCTCTGCAATCGTCACGCCATCATTTAAAATGAGTGCCGTTTCTCTAAGGGTGATAGTGTTCCCTTCAATTGCATTAGAATTGTAGGTACTTTCAATTAAAAACTCTGTACGCAAACGGTTCAATTCATCAGGGCTTAAAGGTGGGAATGTTGCCCGCTTTTGGTTGAGTTCGTCTAT
Source organism: Rodentibacter caecimuris (assembly GCF_010587025.1). Lineage (NCBI taxonomy): Bacteria > Pseudomonadati > Pseudomonadota > Gammaproteobacteria > Pasteurellales > Pasteurellaceae > Rodentibacter > Rodentibacter caecimuris. Next base: position 222,703 of record NZ_CP040863.1, read on the forward strand.
TTCTTGTAAAAGTATCGCATTTTTTGTCATTGGATAGTATAACACTCGAAAGGAACTGATAGGCATAGTATAACCTGTTATTATATCCAGTCAAAAGAAAAAGTGCGGCTAAATTTAACCGCACTTTATTTCAGATTTAAACAACCATTTGCAAGTGATGTTTAGGTAATGCACCTTGAGAACATTCCTCGATAAAATCTCCCCATACCTGTAGCAGCTTGAATCGCTGTTCTAATCGTTCGCCACGATCATAAGCCGCTTTTATCCGGTCTAATTTCATATGTGATAACGCCACTTCGATTAATTCGCTGTCATAACCTTGCTCATTAAGGTAAGTGCTGGCAATGCTGCGTAAACCGTGCGCCACCAACTTGCCGGCATAGCCCATTCTCTTAATTGCCGCATTTGCGGTTTGTGTGTTTACGTGGGTTTGGGGATTTTTCACACTGGGGAATAGATAGGTTTTGCCACCGCTCAATTTCTTGATTTCTCGCAGTAAGGCGAGGGTTTGGCGTGACAGGGTTATTTTATGAATGCGTCCCTTATCGCTTTCTTTAATGCCTTTTTGAATGTAAATCGTCCATAGTCTTGTGGTTTCGTCAATGTCCTCATAGCGTGCCGTTGCCGCCTCATTTGGGCGTGTCATCGTGAAAAGTTGCCATAAGATTAAATAACGGGTCTGTAAGTGAATTTGAGCGTGATTTAAGGTGTAAATAAACTCGCTCAAATCTTCCGGCTTGATGGTTTTGAAATGTTCGACTGTGGGACTATCAAATTCTTTTGAGATATTGGCGGTAGGGTTCACCGATATAATGTCACGGTGTAGGGCGTAGGTCATTATTTCGTTGTGCTTTTGAATCGTGCGTTTGAGTTTCTCTAATTTGCCTTCGTCTTGATATTGCTTAAAGGCTTTCAAGGCTAAAGGGGCGGTAATTTGAGAAATAGGCAAGTGTCCAAAGTGGGGGAGTAGATTCCGTTTAATGAGGCTTTCTACGTCTTTTTGATAATCAAGCGAAAAGTTCTTTTTGGTTTTTCGATACTCGAACCACGCCCAAGCGATAGATTCATAGGTATTATTAAAATCATCTAGCTTGGCTTGTAGTTTTTGTTGATGGTGGATCTGTGGGTCGATACCTTGCGCCAACAATGCCCGATATTCTTCACGTATTGTCCGTGCCTCTGCTAATTGAACAGTAGGGAATGCACCTAAACTAATTTCGGTGCGTTTCTTGGTGATAGGCTTGTAATAATTAAACCTCCATAGTTTCGCACCGGTGGATTTAATCAATAAATAAAGCCCTTTCCCGTCTGATAGCAAATAGTCTTTATCTTTCGACTTTGCTTTTTCTATTTGAGTGTTTGAAAGTGGTTTAGTAGTACGTGCCATAGTAGTACGATAACCGGCTTTTTAGTAGTACGCCTCAAAACAAGCTCAAGCCCTTTATTAATTGGGTTCTTGCTCGCCTTTGGTCGTAAATAGTCATTTCTTAGTTAACTTCTTAGTAGTACGATAAAACTAAGATAAATCCAGTATTTACAAGGCTTACGGCGTTTTTAGTAGTACGCTTTTTCGCCTTAGTAGTAAGATCCTACTAAACGTACTACTAAAACTCAAGGATTTAATCGTATCTCATTGGCTCGCATTGGACAATAAAAAAAGCCTTGAAGTCAGTATTTTCAAGGCTTTGTCGGTTCTTATCGGATTGGTTTGGATTTCAATTTGGTGGAGCTGGCGGAAATCCAACTATACTATAAATCATTGTTTTATAATAATTTATAAAGTTCCTGTATTGAAAGTAGGGAACAATTGGGGAACAGTAAAAATTGCTATTTTGAGGAATTGAACCAGCTTCCCAATTTTTTGGGAATGGCTCTGCCGTTGTAGTAAAAAATCGGACGACGATTCAGTTCCCTGTTTAACGTCTGAATTGTGCGATTAAATTTTGTTCACACTTAGCGGCTTTGGATTGTAAAAGGCGGTTTTTTAAAAGTCAATTTAAAGCAATCTAAAGCAACATAAAAAGGCTTAAATAATTATAGATTTTTTCTGTTTCAAAAACTTTTTAGAAAAAATCTTCACTTTTTCCACTTTTTCACTTTGCCTTTGATTTTAAAGGATTTTTTCAAGTGGAAAACTCACTTTTTAAGTGATGAAAGTGGAAAATTTTTTCACTTACACTAAATTTAGCTTTTTTTATAGACAAAAAAAGACGGTTTTTTAACCGCCTTTTTGTTGCTATTTTGCCTAATTTTCCCACTCTTTTTTGAGTTCCTCAATTGAATCATTTTTTAAGTAAACGTTGGTTAATTTGTAGCCGTCATTTATGCTTTCTTTGTAAGGGTATAGATTTTTATGATCCTTCAATGCCCTAATGAATGATTTCAAAAATGTGGCTTTATTTAGCTGATATTTTATTTCAGCTATTTTGCAATATTCGCCATAAAGAGAAAAAAGTCCTTTATGCCATGCTAACGCATCTTGAATTTTTCCCGGTCTTAATCCGCCTGTTTTTTCTCTGGTTTCAAAGAATGACGCAAAGTGCATAATATGATCGGTTTCCATTTTGATCCCTATTGCTTCTTTGCTGTCTCGTTGCGCTTCTAATAGCTTTTTCGCTTTTAATGGATCATCTTTAAAAGTGCTGATTAATAGATTGATGATACTGGGCATTTCTTGCTTTATCTTTCTTGCTAGATTGTCATCAACCATATTATCGGGGACTTTATCCGCAAAATGAAAAAGCACACGGCGGCGGGAGATTCCGCCGTTATGTTCGGTAAATACGATTGGTTCATTATTCGTCATTAAAAAAATCGATTGGATTCGAGCATCAAAAGGATCTTTATATTTTGGTTCAAAGCTCATTACATCACCGCCGGTTAAGGCTTTTAAAATTGCTCCATCCGTGACTAACTTCCCTTGATCGGGTGCAAAGATTAAAGTTTTATCTAATAGCTTGGTTCTGGATGAAATTTTTTCTAAATCTTTTAAATTTATGCTGGTTGAATTTTCCTCGCCTACCAACATCATCGCAATTTCATTAAATATACTTTTACCGCTCCCGCCTTCACCGGTGATTTCTAAAAATAATTGCCATTTATAGCTATTAGTTAAAATCATATAAAAGGCAGCAAGAATGCGGCATTTTTTCTCATGATCATTTTTGCTTGCCCAATTTATCCACTTTTCAAAATTTGGCATGGGCTTATTTTCTAGGGTGTATTCAATATCAATAAAAGAACGTAAAAAATAATGTTTGCTATGGGGTAAAAATTCCCCTGTTTTACGATTGATTACGCCATTAGAAAAAGGGATAAATTCTAAATTTGGTTTATCTAACTTAGGCATTTTTAAAACAATTAATTCGAGAAGTGTTTTTGCATTTGATACGTTATAATTAACGTTCATTTCATCGAAAAACTTAATCACCAAAGAAAGCGCATCATTATCTTTTAATAATTCCCATTTTTTACCATTATAAAAATAAAGAAAATCGGTTAATTCATCTTTGAATAATGGTTTTTTATACCAATTAATAAAATATTCAAATCGTTCATTATCTTTTGATTGTTTGAATATTTTCTTAAAATCCGGTTGTTTGTCTTTGCTCATAATAAACCTTATTGGGCGGGAATTATCCCGCCTTTATTTTGCTTAGTTTTTATTGTTACGGCTAAAATATTGAATGATTTCACCGGCTAAATAAAGTTTACGCTGCCGTGCTGTGCCGGTGTTGCGTTGGATAGGTTTGGGAAAATCCGCTGCATTAATTAAATGATTGCGGATATAGCCATAACTAAAGCCGGAATATTTTGCAATGTGTTTCGGTGTCCATATTGCTTGAGGGTTCATATCTAACCCGGTTTGCGATTTGGTTTTATTATTTTCCAATAACGCAACGCGCCGGCTTAATTGTTCAACGGTTTTATTTAATTGGTCGATAGTAAGTGCGGTCATTTTTTATCCTTATCCTAATAAACTGACTACATTTTCCATTTTTGGCGAATAGTAAGTATTCAGTAAAATTTTAATGTCTCGATGGCCGCTGATTTTTGCTAATGTCATCACGTCCACTTTTTCCGCAAGGCGGGTTAAGGCTTCCCGTCTTGTGTCGTGAAAATGTAAATCGGCATCATCAAGCCCCGCCCGCTCTTTCAATTTTCTGAAATTTGCATCGAGGTTTTTGGCAGTTAATTGAAAAATGGGTTCTTCTTCTCCAAAACTTAAACGTTCCATTGTGTCGAGAATCGCTACGGCTTTTGTTGAAAGCGGAACATTGCGCGGGTGTCCGTTTTTACTGGTCGGAATATGTAAAATTTTCGTTTGCCGGTTGTAATTTTTCCATTTTGCATTGCAAATTTCACCGGCGCGCATGGCGGTTTCAAGGGCAAATAACATCGCTGCCCCCGCTCGGCTTAATGCGGTGAGCGGGGTGCGGTTAGGTGAAAAGCCGGAAACAAATTTCAAGCGTTCGATTTCCTCATGGCTATAACGGCGTGTGCGTGCATGCGGGGTTTTCGGTTTGCGCACGTTTTTAAGGGGATTTTCTTTCAGGAATTTCCATTCACCGCATGCCATTGTCATAATATGGGAAAGGGTATTCCATTCCCGTAAAACGCTGGCTACACTGACTTTAGAAAGGCGTTCATCACGCCATAATCTAAAATCATCTTCCTTTAAATCCACTAAATAAACGCGCCCTAGCGGCATATCCATTAAGCGGAAGAGGCGCAAGCGTTCTTCACGGTAACTTTTCTTATAGCGGCTGACTTCTTTGATGTATTTATCAATCACATCCGCAAAGGTGATATAAGGGATCCCCGTGTGATAAGTGCCATTAATGATTTTTTCCTCTAACGCTTTAGCCCATGCGATAGCCTCGGCTTTAGTGCGGAATTGTTCTGACTTTGAAATCCCTTTACGGCGCACTTGTGCGCGCCATCCTTTATTTCTTTTGATAATGGTTGCCATAAATCCCCCTTATTTCCGATTTTTCCGGCGTGCGATGCGCTGGGCTTTGCGTTTATTCTTAATTTTATTCATTCGTCTTTCGTAAAAATTGAGTTGCTCATTTTTAGGAAATTCAAGCCCAAAGAAAGCTTCATTAAATAGCGCGCTATCACTGGCGAAAAATTCCAATTCTGCGCCGTTGGGAAAGTGTAAAGAATAGGTGTTCATGCTGTCGCTCCTTGTGGGTGTGGGTTTCTTCCGCTCATGATTTTGAATAAATCGTTAAAGGCTTGTGCGTGGCTGTTTTGTTGTAAAGCAGCGTGATGTTGATATTTGGCTTTTTCGGTTTGGCTCACCTTTCCGCCATTTTCTAACTTCAGCCTTGTTTCTTCGCTTTTCGCCCATTGGCGGGCAATGGCTTTGTCTGATTCAAAATAGCGGCATGAAATGAATTTTTTCCGTTTAATTTGAATTTTCACTACGGCATAGTAAGCGGTTTCATTGTTGGCATCGGTGAGAGAGTAGAGACTAATTGCCATTTTTGCCCCCTCTGTCTTGTGTGGCTTGTTCTTGTTTTGCCAATAAATCAAGATAAATGCGTTTGGTGAGGCTTTGAATGGCGCTCACGGCTTGCCCGGCGGTCTCGTGTTCTTCGGCGATATAAAGATTGGCTACGCTGATCAACTCTTGTAAATTGTTCATCTCGATAACCAGTGCATCGAATTCGAACCAGTTAAATTTAACCTCTGCCATAAACGCCCCCTTGTGTAAAAGTAGAAAAGGAGGAGGAAATACCGTTAGGGGTGATCAATGTTTTATTCATCTTTCCCCCCCGCTAAAATCGCCCGAATATCCGCCAATAACCGGCTATATTGCTCATCTACAGTTTGACTATGGTTTTTCATTATTTCGTGTAAGCAAAGCATTCCGCCTTGTCGTTTGGCTTCCTTCATTTCTGCTGATCGATAATATTCATCAAGAGCCAACACTAAATCGGGGTAAAATTCCGTCATTATGTTGATATTTTGTGCGTGAAATGCTTCGATTTTGTCTTGCACTTGTTCGGCTGGGGTTGGGTTGTTGATACGGCGTTGAACTTCACGCTCTATTTCTGCATAGTTAGGCATAAATCCCCCCTTGCACAAAAGTGCGGTTAAATTTCGGGTTGATTTTGGCGATAAGTGAAAGGCATTGAAAATCGGCGCTAAGGCTTAGGCGCGCGTTAGTTTCGTTGTTGGCTTGAATAGTTTGAACGCACAAATTAAAGTGCGGGTACGTGCGATTCACGCATAGAAATTTGTAGATCATCTCTGCGGTTTCCATTTCTAAATTTTGAGGAACTACCGCTAAAGTTTCGAGGCTTGGGCGGTAGCACATAACGGGCTCGAAAACCGTTAGAAATGTAGAACGGCAAAGGGCGGAACCTTTCCCATTATGCGCTACCATTGAGAATAGACTATCAGAAAATAGGCTATATTGAATAGGTGCGTAAACGCTACGAACAAAAAAAGCACGGTTTGGCGTGCTGTTCGCCATTTCTAACAAAACGAGTTTCGAGGCTCGTACTTTAGATTTTGCTAAAGCGGATTTAATATAATGCAATCTAAAGCAAGGTGCAAGCGGTTTTTGTGCTTTTGGGGTTGTGTGGTTTGTTGATTGGGTTAAAATAACGTTGTTCATATTGAATCCTATTTTGATTTTTTTGCTACATTTGGTTAGGGTTTAATTGGCATTCCTTAGGTTTAAGACATTTCAAGTTATTTTCACTAAGCCATTAGTGATAAGCCTGTTGCCCACACTGTGCGAGTGTGGGCTTTCTTTTGGCTTATTGTTTTATCGCTGTAATAAGCTGAATTAATGCATCCGCTAAATTCGGCGCTTGCCAACAAATTAAAGCGATAAACGCGCCAGCGCCCACGGCTTTTAGAAAGAATTTAAAGCCGTCTGAAATATCTTTGCCTGCTTCATCTGCGCCTTGTGTACTCATATTTTCCCCTATGTTTAATTGTGTTAATAACTTGCCAATCACTGGGAAGTTGCTAAAATTGTCTTGCATTGATTCCGCCTTTGGCGGTGTGATTAGCCCTGAATGATTGCGCTTCATTCGGGGCTTTTTATTTTTACCCATTGGCGGTTTTCCTTTCGTTTAGCCATTGAGTTACGTCTGCCACTTTCCAACGGCTTAAACGCCCGATCTTAATTGGTGCCGGAAAATGACTAGAACGCATAAGGGAATAAATCCCGCTGCGGCTTACGCCCAATTTTTCAGCGATTTCACGCGCATTAAAATAGATTTGGTTTGTTTCCATAAGCTGCCCTATGTTTGTTTAAATGTTGCTTAAAATGTGTTCTTTGTGTTTTCTCTGTGCTTGGCTGTTCAACCCTAGCAAGTGCATCATAGGGAAAGGGAAGGGCGGGTAAAATCAAATAGAAATGTGAAAAATCGAACAACTTAAAAAGCGGTTGTTCGATTTTCTTTCAATCAATTTTCGGTTCTTTTTTAATCGTCAGATTCAACGATAATGGCGGTAAATTGCGCTTTATTGCGCCCGCTATTGCGGGGAAATGGGTGATCGTAGATTTTCTTAAATTTCTTCAAATAGGCTTCAGGCGTGTAAAAATCGGGCGTTCTAAAGCCTCTTTCATCAATCAGCCGCGCAATAATGGCATTAATAATTTGATAGCCGCCTAAATGTGGGTAGGCTTTCGCCGTGGCGTGCATACTGGCTAAAATCATCGGGGTAAAAAACTCCTTTTTACTGCGGAGTGTCGGATTTTGTGGCGGCGGGTTCGATTTATTTTTAACCGTTTTTTCTGTTTTTGGCGGTTGTAGTGTGTCGGATTGTTCTGTCAGTTTCTCATTTTCTTCCGTTTCATTGGTTGCACGTTGTTCATTTTCATATTCAAAAAGGTTGGCGATATAGGAAAAATCATGTGCGAAAATTTGCACTTTATCTAAAATAATTGAACCTAGTGCAGCGGGATTGAATCGAATGAAGATAAAATTAGAATATATTTCTAAATCTTCATAAATCGTATAATGCTTATTATATATTTCATGCACTTTAGCATCATATTCTTGAATGGTAATTAATCCATTTTCATATAAGTTTTCTTGTTCACCAATTAAACTGTTAAATAGTTTACGCTCTTTTCTTATTTTTTCTTTTTCTTCATCTTCCAACTCTAAGGAGTATTTTTTATTAATGGGATTATAAAATTCGGTTTCGGGTAAAATCAGCTCTTCATCTGTGCTTAAATTAAAAATTACGTCATCAAAACAAATTTCAGGAATATGTAAAAGCCCTTTAAAATAATGTATGAAGGGCTTTTCTTGAATTGCGGTTATAATAATTTCTGATTCTCTGGAAGTTAAAATACTCCGAGGGGATTTCAATATTTTATCTAGCGCATTTCTAAAAATGATTGGTGCATTTTGAATATCAAAATCAGGGTTAATAATAAATTCCATTTTTGCGAATTTTTGCTTTTTTCCCGTAACGGTTAATTGATTTATTTCGTCGTTGTATTCTGCATCAAAATAAAGTAATGCTGATTTCGGATATTTAGATAATGTAGCAATAATTTCTTTTTTACTATATTCAAATTTGTAATTGTTTTTTAAAAGTTGTTGCGTTTCTGCCAAAGTGAACCAACTTTTAAATAAGTGCGGTTTAAATTCCATAAGTCATAAGCCTGTAAAATAAAAAAGATCCGGTGCGAGCGGATAGGGGAGAATAGACGAGATTTTATGATGAAAAGACTGCGCTATTTCATCATAAAATCACGCCATCATTTTAAGAAAGGGCGGTTTGTTTTTGCAAGCGTTTAATTAATGTTTTCACGCCGCAATTCGGATTTAATTGATTGGCGCGGGTGAGGTGTTCAAGTGCGCGTTGTGGGTTAGTTTCGGCATCGAGTAAGCCTATCGCCTTATAAAGCCTTGCGCGGCTTTGGTCGGGCATATCTTCGCCATCTGTGAGCTGTTTTATACGTAATAAATAAGTGAGTAAATAGGCGGCTTGCTCATTTTGGGCAAATTGCGCACGGTCTGAAAATTCCTCCGCTAAAAGCGTGCCTAAAGTGCGGTTGAAATTATCCGGCAAGGCGAGGGAATGAAAAAGTGCATAATCGGCAAGGGTGAGGGCGAGGGCGTATTCTTCGCAATCTATCGCCCACACAAGCCAAGTCATTAAAATGTTGTCTTGCTTTCCGCTGCCGGCTTCCAGTGCGCCATTTATCCACGGCATATAGTCGGGTAAAATTTGCTTTTTGAAGGCGGCTTTGCGTTCGTTGGATTGAATCAGCTTTAAATCCTTTTTGTGTCGGGATAACACTCTAAGCATTTTTTCATAGCCGCTTAAATCCGCAAAATCTTCATTTTCTGTCGCACTTTCAGCAAGTGCGGTCATTTTTAACACGTGGGCTTGTGTGGGGCGCATTGTTATTTGTCCTTGAATTCGATGTTTTCAAGCAAGGCGACGCAGTCATAATTTTCTACCACGAAAGCATCGTTACTTGATAGATAATCTTCCACGCGGTCACGCTTCGCATTTTCTACAATGCTGCGGCGCATCGCGCTTTCTTGATAATAAATCGAGAGATTATCAAGACGGGTGATGAGGATTGTGCCGGCCGGTACAGAAGGAACGCGCACCGCCGGCAAACCGCCTACGCGTTTTTGGCTAATGATTAAATCATTGGCTAACTGTTCCGTGGCTTTGTCGCTGTTGTTATTGATTAGCGAGAAATATTTATCCGCCAATAAATCGCGCCCCATAATCGCGACCAATTCCGGATCTTCATGGAACCACGGTTCCAAAATATCCGTTACGGCTGAAAAAACAAGTGCATCAAGGTTTTGATAGTGCTGACCTTTACCGATATAAATTTTACCGCTGCCGCTTTCGACTTCCTTCATATTGCGTTTTGTGGCTTCGGTGCGGATTTTTTCAAGCCAACCAATGCCCACATCTTGCAATAATGGATTTGATGCACGGTTTGACGTTGCCGCGCGGCTTGTGCCGTTCATACCGATTAAAATCCGGTCAAGGGCGATGCGTTGCTGTTTAACGGCGGCAATACGGGCGGCAAAGTCAGGGAATTTTGCCCACTGGTCGAGCTGCCCATAGGTTAAATGTGAATCATAGTTAATTTGTTGGCAGTGATATTTAATGCTGTCGATATTGGTGATCGCTTGGGTCTCACGGTCTTTTGTCGTGGTGTCGGTGGTGCTTGCCAAGGTGCTGGCCGCGCCTAAGCCTAGGCGTTCGCCTTGTTGTTCTGCAACCGGGACAAGATTAATCATTTGCAAGAAAGCAGATGATTCCTGCACTTTGTTTTCTAGGGTTTGTTGTAGGCTGGGTTCTACGGTGAATTTTTTATCCGTATCAGCAACGGATAAGCCGTTAGCCAAGGCAACAGATTCACGATAAGCATTAAATTTATTGCGGGTTTCGTTACGCATAATAAGATCCTTTTAAGTTAAAAACTAAAGTGGTTATCACATGGCATTTCACCGGCGACAAGCGGGCGTTCTTTATAGCCCGGTGCCGGGGTTTTTTCCAAGCGTTTAAAGGTGGCTTTAATCTCTTCCATTGATTCACGCATGGCGGCATTTTCCGCGCGTAATTGTTGGATTTCTGCCAGTAGCGAGCTAAATTCAACCGGTTTTTCTTGGGGGGGGGGTCGGCGACCTCTTCCCATTGGGCAGTAAATTCAACGGCTTCGGTGATGATATTTTGCGGGTCGGTTTTGCGTGCGGCGTAAATGTTCGCCGTGGTGTTTTTCGCCGCAAATTCTAAATAATCCGTGCCTAGGCTTGCCGGGTTATCGGTGACGGCTAACCCCACTAAATAGGCTTCGCCGGTATCGGCAAAACTTGGGTTTACTTCGATTGAAGTAAAATTCTTTTGTTTTGCTTTGGTGTAGGCAACGAGTTCATCTGTCGGCGCAATTTGAGCCAATAAATAAAAGTCTTTACCTTTCTTTTCGGTTTTCAGTGCCAGCACGTCGCCCATATTGCGAAAATCGCTATTCGGGTGTAAGCCTTTGATATGCTCAATGCTGATGCGTGCCTGATAGACTGCCGGGTTATAATTTTTTGCCATCTGTTCGATCCATTCCGGGCTGATTTTTCGCCCGTCTGTGGTTGCGCCAGCTTTGGCAACTCTGAAAAATTTTGATTGTTTAGCCATGGCTTTAACTCTCATTTAAAGTTGATAATAAAGGTATTTGCAATCCACGCCGCCACGGGGTGAATTATTCGCCCTGTCTTAAGGCTTGGCGTAACTGGTTTGCCTTAATTGGTGAAATGTCAGGTATTTTGTCCAGCTGCTCAAAATCCAGCTTGTACGCTAAAATAGTGCGGTCTTTTTGATTTAATAATTTCACGCCCTTTTGTTCGAGCTTTTGCATAAATAGGGTGAGTATAAAATCGAGCGGGTCGATATTTTTCCGCAAAATGTTTTCACGGTTTCGCAAGTCTGCTTTAAAGCCTTCTGATAGGCTGATGGCTTGTAGGGCATTCGCCAACGGCTGGCAAATTTGCGAGGTGATTTCATCAATGATTTTTTCGCCCGCACTTTCGACTAAATCAGAATGTGCATGAATTAAACGGCGTTTTGTTTCGGATAAATCAAGGGTTAAACATTCACGGTTATGTTGTAACTGTTTGACAAATTGGCGCACGCCTGCACGTTTATCACGTGCTTCCCGTTCTTTGCTGTAAAACTTCATAAAAAGATCGGAATCCGGCAAGGCTTGCCCATTGGTCGCTTTGCCTTGTTCTTCAAGTTCTGAAATCTCATTATCAAGGGCTAAGATAATTTTGTTTTGTCGGTCAATTTCTTTGTCTAGGGTTTCCAATTGGTGCAATCCGGCTGAAAATTCCGCTTGGTGTTGGGTAAATTGTTCGATCTTATGCTGCATTTGGTTCTTCTCTTCGGTTTCGTTCTATTTGTTGTTGCATCCATTCGTTGATTTCACTTTCAAGCCATACCACACGGCGACCGCCTAAATTTATGTTTTGCGGAAATAATCCCGCCGCCATTCGCTTGTAAATTGTGGTTTTCGCTAATCCGGTGCGCGCAATCACTTCTTCAAACTTTAAAAAGCGTTCTTTACTTATCATAGGATTTAACTCATATCGTGATTCTCTCTACGTTCTATAACGTGCCTTTGTATGTGTGCCATCTTATCGGCTTGGCAAAAAATAGCGATTGATTGTCGGTGTGGTTGGCGTTTTCACAAAATGGGGCGGAATTTGTCATTTTTTCGTTTCCGGCTATTTTGCCTAAAATCTCAATTTTTCACTTTTTCCACTTTTTTCACTGATTTTTCACTTTTTATCACTTATATTTTTTCTTTATAAATCAATAAATTAATAAAAGTTAAGTGATAAAAGTGAAAAAAGTGAAGTTTTTTTCAAAGAGTTTTAAAAAATAAGGTTAAAAATGGCGGTTGCGTGCGTTTTGCTGCGTGGGTTTGCGTTAAAAATCGAGCATTTAAAACATCAAGGCGCGCCAGTATTGGCAAGGCGTGAACGGCTTTTAAAATTTGCGTTGAAATCACTATAAAAAGCGTGCGGGCGTGGCGAAGGTTTGCTAGCGATTTTTCGTGCGTGGGTTTTCGTTTAAAAATCGAGGTAAATTGAGGTTTTTCGCTTGTTTAGTCGGGTAGGGTTGGTATGATTAACATATAGATTGATAGCGTCAGCTATATAGGTGGGCGTTGGCTTGGTTAAACGTTATGCATAAGCGGTTAGCGGTCAAGCCTTACCGCTTGCGGTAACCCGTAGGGCTTGGGCTTTACCGATAAAAGAGCGTTGCATATAGTGCAACAAGCTAACCCCCGCCGGTCGTCATCACCGGATAAAAGAAAAGCGGCAATGCTGCCGCCTGTGTGGTAATGGCTAAGGGTGCTTGCATTGTGCAATATAATCGCCCCAACGTTGCATAATGTATCGCTTTGGCTCAAGATATTCTGAATGATTATAACGGCGGCTCACCCCGTTCCCCGTAACGTGCGCAAGGCAAGATTCAATATGTTCATGATGAATCATCGGGTCGTGTAGGTCATTCATATAGGTGCTAAATATCGAGCGCAAGCCGTGAGAGGTTAGTACCCTTTTATAGCCTACGCCGTCACCGATACATTTATTCGCGGATTGGCTGCTCATATGTCCGGTTTTACTGCGTGAGCTATAAAAAACGTATTCATGATCGCTGTTCATTGTCCGCATCTCATCGAGTAGGGCGAGAGCTTGAGAACTCAAAGGGATCAAATGAATTTTACCCGCCTTCATCTTTTCGGCGGGAATCGTCCACACCTTGCGCACAAAATCAATTTCATCCCATCGAGCGCGCACGGCTTCCCCCGCCCGTGTAGCGGTTAAAAGCTGCCATTCAATAAGCTGCTTAGTTTGCCGTTCGGCATTAGAAAGCCATAATGCACGCATAAAAGCGGGTAATTCTTCCGGCTTTATCGTTGGGTTTGTCTTTGCTTCTATGGTTGCAAGTGATCTTCTAAGCGTGATTAAAGGATTATGCGCAATATAGCCGCACATCTGCGCATAGTCTAAAATCTGCCTAGCTGTGCCCGCAACCTTCTTTACGGTATCGTTTTTCAGCGTTTCCCATTGCTTTAAATGTAAATGCCATTCCGCCAAATTGATTTTATTCAGCGGCATATCACCAAATTTTTTATAAAGATAAAGTTCAACCCGCCGCATCGAGTCATTAATATCTTTCACATTATGGCGGTGATAGTCTCTAAACATCTCGGCGATTTGCTTGAACGTCATCGCCTGAATTTCAGCCTCTGCTGCTTCTTTCTCTTCGTAGGTTTTAGGGTTAATCCCTTTCTTTAAAAGCGCATTGTACTTTACCGCAATTTCTAACGCTTCCGCACGTGACATCATCGGATAGCTGCCAATCGTCATTTTCGGGCGTTCTTGCTTATTGTCGGGATTAGTAAAAATATAAAGCCAACGATAAGAGCCCTTAGCCTGATTCGCCTTAATGTAAAGATTTTCGATTAAATCGCCTTTAGTTTGACCGGGTTTCATTGAGCGGATAAAGCTATCCGTTAGTTTTTGATTAGCCATTAGTTTTTAAGCCTTTGAAAAATAAAAATTTATCTCTCAATTGTTCCCTGGTTTTCCCAAAAAAATAGACTAGGGAACAATTAGGGAACAATCACTAAAAACTAAGGTGAACAGAAAAAACAATAAAAACGTATAAATAGTTGTTTTTATTGAATTATAAGAACAGAAAAAACACAAAAAACGTTAAAAAACAAATAATTGGTGGAGCTGGCGGGAGTTGAACCCGCGTCCGAAATTACTCTACCTTCAGTACTACACGTTTAGTCAATCTTTGATTTCACTTAAGTATGCGGACAGACACGCTAAACTTAAGCCAGTTTGATTCAATTTAATGCTTCGATCCTCAAACGGCGGCTTCCACACGATCTCGTTTTGGTTTGACTCCGCGTTATCCCCGTCTTACGAGCGGAAGCTGGGGCGCGAAGGCTAAATGCAGGTTATTAAGCTGCTAAAGCGTATTGTTCGTCGTTTGCGACTATTTTTTTGCGGTTTATTTACGAGGCCTACCGCACCTCGACGTGCACCTTGGGCTTTGCTAATCCCGTCGAATCCAGAATCAGCCCCAAAAACTCGGTAAGTGTAGCAAAAAAAAGAACCTAATAAAAGAACCTATTTATTAATCCTTTGCGTTGGGTTAGAATTCGAGCACTTTCTATTAAAGGAAAAATAAAATGAAAAATTTAAAACCTTTTATTGCTGTTTCAATGGTATCACTATTTTTGGCTATGAATACATTGGCAGCGCCCACAAAAACAGCCTCGAAAATAACAGCCAAAAAAGAGAATGTTGCTGAGGTAGAGGCTATTTCACAAGCCGTTTCAATCAATGTTGAAGATCGTCAATTAGTGATTGATAACAATGGCCAAGCTTTGGTGATGTTTAAATATGTGGTAACAAATACCGGAAATAAGCCTATTTCTAATATTCAATGGATAAGTGCTTATGTGAGCAAACGTGAGATTGTTCATAGTCAAAATATGCAGCTTGAGCTGGAATCCACCTTAATGCCGGGCAAATCAGTCACCATTAATCTACAAATTCCGTTTGTCCAAATTGAGGAAAAATTTAGACCTATTTTTACCAATCCGCAATCTAGAATTGATGTCTATCCGATTGATCGTATTATTCGATTTAATGACAAAAAAGAGCTTCATGAACGTAAATAATCCTTTCTGATATAAACCTGCCAATGCGCAGGTTTATTTTTACTGTATGGTTGAACAGTGTTTTGCTTTTCGCTATACTAAAGCCTCATCTTTTTAACCGCACTTTTCTTTATGTCTTTAGCGCGCAAAATCATTCACATTGATATGGATTGTTTTTATGCTTCAGTGGAAATACGGGAAAATCCCTTATTACAGGGAAAACCTGTTGCGGTTGGTGGCGATTCGCGCCAACGAGGGGTATTGACAACCTGTAACTACGAAGCTCGAAAATTTGGTTTACATAGTGCGATGCCTACCGCACAGGCAGTGAAAAAATGTCCTCATCTTATTCTTGTGCCGGTTAATATGTCGTTATACAAACAGGTTTCTGCACAAATTCATCAAGTTTTTCATCGTTATACCGATATTATTGAGCCTCTTTCTTTAGATGAAGCCTATTTGGATGTAACGGATTGCGAAAAATGTTCGGGTTCCGCCACTTGGATTGCGCAAGAAATTCGCCAAGCGATTTTTGATGAACTCAAGCTGACGGCGTCGGCAGGCATTGCACCTCTTAAATTTCTTGCCAAAATTGCCTCTGATATGAATAAACCGAACGGACAATTTGTGATTAAACCGAACGAGGTAGCGGAATTTATTAAAGCTTTGCCTCTAAAGAAAATTCCCGGTGTGGGAAAAATCACATCACAGCGTTTATTAGAAATGAAGCTTGAAACCTGTGCTGATGTTCAAAGATTAGAGCAAACTGTATTACTCAATCAATTTGGCAAAATAGGCAAACGAATTTGGGATTTTAGTCATGGCATTGATGAACGTGAAGTACAAGCCCATCGCGAACGTAAATCTATTGGCGTAGAGCGTACCCTTGTAGAAAATATCGAACGGTCGGAACAGGGGATTGCGCTGTTGGATAACTTGTATGCTGAACTTCTTCGCCGCCTTGAACGTGCCGCCCCGAATATCCCTTTGACGGCTTTTCGTAAAATTGGGGTGAAACTGAAATTTGAAGATTTTCAGGTTACCACATTAGAAAAAACCGGATTGCCGTTTTGCTTGGCAAGTTTTCAGCAATTACTCATACAAATTTGGCAGCGTAGCCAAGGCAAATCAGTTCGTTTGGTCGGATTGAATGTGGCATTACCGGAAGAAAATAAACAGGAGCAAATGAGTCTTTGGTGATATAATCCAAAGCTTTACAGCCTGAGTAATAGAGAATTATGGAACATCAGTTAGAAGATATTATCGCCATTTTTAATCAATGTTTTGAGCAAGAATATAATACCCGTCTTGTGAAAGGGGGAGAAGAACCAATTTACATTCCGGCAAATGAAAATGTCCCCTATAACGCCATTTATTTTGCGCGAGGTTTCTACAGCAGTGCATTGCATGAAATTGCCCATTGGTTGGTTGCCGGCAAAGAACGGCGTAAACTGGAAGATTTCGGTTATTGGTATGAGCCGGACGGTCGCTCGGAAGCACGTCAGCGTGATTTTGAAAAAGTCGAAGTGAAACCGCAGGCACTGGAATGGATTTTGGCAACTGCTGCCGGTTTTCGCTATTTTGCCAGTGCCGATAATCTCAATGGTAATCCCGGTGATACCCAACCTTTTAAACAAGCCGTGTATGAACAGGTAAAAAGTTATGCGACAAAAGGTTTGCCGAAACGGGCGGAGACCTTACGAAAAGCCTTGGCGGATTTTTATGGCACGGAAGATCGTATTGATTTGAGCAAATTTGATGTGACGCGTATTTAAAAGTGCGGTCGGTTTTATCCATAATATTTATGGCTTCGCCGCTGTTGGCAAAGCCAACATTCAAAAAAATGTTGTTTTTTGTGACCGCACTTTGCATACTGTCAATTTTCCCTAAAATCAGCTAGAATATGCCGGTTTTATTTCTGGTTTAACTAAAGACAATTTATGAAAGATTCCATTATTGCAAAACTTGAAAGTTTAAAAGAACGTTATGAAGAATTAGAGGCATTACTTGGTGATGCCTCAGTGATTAGTGATCAAGATAAATTTCGCGCCTATTCCAAAGAATATGCACAACTTGAAGATGTGGTGAAATGTTTTAACCGCTGGACACAACTGAACCAAAATATTGAAGAAGCGGAGATATTATTAGACGATCCGGAAATGAAAGAAATGGCGCAGATGGAAATTGAAGAATCCAAAGCGGAAATTGCAGAAGTGGAACAGCAACTTCAAATTCTTTTATTACCAAAAGATCCGAATGATGAATACAACTGCTATTTGGAAATTCGTGCCGGAACCGGTGGTGATGAAGCGGGGATTTTCGCAGGCGATTTATTCCGTATGTACAGCCGTTATGCGGAAAGTAAACGTTGGCGAGTAGAAATATTAAGCGCCAATGAAAGTGAACAGGGCGGATATAAGGAAATCATTGTAAAAGTTAGCGGTGATGCGGTATATGGTCAGTTGAAATTTGAATCCGGCGGACACCGTGTGCAACGTGTGCCGAAAACTGAATCTCAAGGGCGTATTCATACCTCCGCTTGTACGGTAGCGGTAATGCCGGAACTACCTGAATCGGAAATGCCGGAAATTAATCCCGCCGATTTACGTATTGATACTT
Organism: Rodentibacter caecimuris; assembly: GCF_010587025.1. Lineage (NCBI taxonomy): Bacteria > Pseudomonadati > Pseudomonadota > Gammaproteobacteria > Pasteurellales > Pasteurellaceae > Rodentibacter > Rodentibacter caecimuris. The sequence continues at coordinate 240,524 of NZ_CP040863.1, forward strand.
ATCGTTCGTCCGGAGCCGGCGGTCAGCACGTTAATACGACAGATTCTGCGGTGCGTATTACCCACATTCCAACGGGGATTGTCGTTGAGTGTCAAGATGAACGTTCACAGCACAAAAATAAAGCCAAAGCGATGTCTGTATTGGCATCACGAATTGTGCAAGCCGAACAAGAACGCCAAGCGGCAGAACAAACGGATATGCGTCGTAACCTGTTGGGATCGGGCGATCGTTCGGATAAAATCCGTACTTACAACTATCCGCAAGGGCGAGTTACCGATCATCGTATCAATTTAACGATTTATCGTTTAGACGAAGTGATGAACGGAAAAATTGATGAGCTGATCCAACCGATCATTACAGAATATCAGGCGGATCAATTGGCGGCATTATCTGAAAATAACTAAAACAAGGGTATCCGTTTCGGATACTCTTTTTTGCTTAGAGAGAAATAACATGTTAGTTGAAAACCCCAAAAATACCGAATTTCAATTTTTATCGACCACCCCCGCCAGCCGTTTTAAACGCTGGCTTGCCAGTATGATTAACGGCGCCATTTTATGGGTAATATTAACTATCGGCTTTGTATTTGGAGGCTTTACCGGATTGCTTTCAGTTTTGCTGTATTTAGGTTTACAAATCTATTTTATGAAAACTTATGGGCAAACCATTGCAAAACGTTGGCTGGGGCTACGTGTATTTGATTATGCCACCCAACAGCCGATAGCGTTTGGCAAATATATTGGTCGTGAGCTGATTGATCAATTGCTTGCATGGACAAGTTTTTTGATCATTATCAGTGGGATTGTCGCGCTTATACGTGATGATCGTCGATCTTTAACCGATTTAGTCATTGGTTCTGTGGTATTTCAAGACGGAAAATAATGAATTATCGACAATGGCTGGCGCAAGCCTCAGAAGCTTTAGATCAAGCCAATCCTTATGAGAACGGCAAAAATGAGGCATTGATTTTATTACAACAGGCTACCGATAAATCCCGTACACAAATTTTGGCTTTTGATGAGACGGAAATAGATGAAAAAGTGCGGACAAATTTAACCGCACTTTTAGCACGTCGTTTAAAAGGTGAACCCATCGCCTATATTTTGGGTGAAAAAGAATTTTGGTCACTTTCTCTAAATGTGTCTGAAGATACCTTGATTCCTCGCCCCGATACGGAAATTTTAGTGGAATCCGCTTTACAGATTGCGAGGGAAAAACTGCAAGAAAATCCACCGCACTTTGGCATATTGGATCTCGGCACGGGGACAGGCGCGATTGCTTTAGCCTTGGCGGCAGAATTACTACCGATTTGTGAAAAACAACAGACCGAATTAAAAATTATTGGGGTGGATTTGATCCCGAATGCGGTGGAATTGGCAAAATCCAATGCGGAAAAAAATCGGCTTAATGTGGTTTTCTTACAAAGTAAATGGTTTGAAAAGGTAGAAGGGAAGTTTGATTTGATTGTGAGTAATCCTCCCTACATTGATGAAAAGGATGAACATTTAAAACAAGGCGATGTGCGTTTTGAGCCGCTGTCCGCTTTAATTGCTTGCGAGCAAGGCTATGGGGATTTGCGCCATATTATTGAATATGCACCGACTTATTTAAAAGATAACGGTGCGCTGTTGGTGGAACACGGTTGGCAACAAGGTGAAAAAGTGCGGTCTATTTTTGCGGAAAATTATTGGCAAGCGATTGCAACCGTGCGTGATTATGGCGACAATGAACGCGTAACATACGGTTTTTGGAAGAGATGATGAAATATAGTAGACGTGCATTGTTCGATCAATTTGTCAGTTTTTATCATATTATTTTTGATAATTACGGCGAATCAAAGGTCGCAATTCGGGGAAAAATGGGGGCTTTAGTACGCAAAGCACGCCGTGAAATTTCACCGGATTGGTCAGTAGAAGAGCGCATTCAGCGTTTGTTGCAGCTGGTTTATCGGGATTGGGGCTTTCATTGTGACCCGAATAATTATTTCCGTTCAAGAAATCTGTATTTGCCTTATATCTTAGAATATCGAGAAGGAATGCCGGTAAGCCTCGGTGCGATAATCTTGTATCTCGCGGAAGCGTTGGATTTACCGATATATCCCGTCAATTTTCCAACGCAGCTTATTTTACGTGTGGAACTTGATGACAAGGTGATATTTGTTGATCCTTGGAACGGTAGCTATATTTCTCAAGAAAAATTACAGCAACTTTATGAAGGCGCTTTTGGTTTCGGTGCGCAAATTCAGCCGGAAGAACTTGCGCGAGCGGATCTCCAACTGCTTTTTTCTCGCTTTGAACAGCTTGCCAAAAATGCGCTCATTCGCGAAGAGCATAATGACATGGCGTTTCTCTACATTGAATCGCTGGTTCATCGTTCTGACGATCCCTATAATATCCGCGACCGCGGTTTAGTGCTGGCACAAATGGGGGCATATCCTACCGCATTGAAAGATTTAAAATATTTTGTTGATAAATGCCCGCAAGATCCGACTTCAACGTTCATTCGTACACAACTTTCAGAACTTAAAAATGAGCTTGAACAAGCTCCTCACGCGATTCATTAATAAGGAAAACTTATGCAAAATAAAATTATAAAAATCGGTCATATTGATGTTGCAAACGACAAGCCTTTTGTTCTTTTCGGTGGAATGAATGTACTTGAAAGTCGTGATATGGCGATGCAAGTGTGCGAAGCCTATGTTAAGGTTACCGAAAAACTCAATGTACCTTATGTATTTAAAGCCTCTTTTGACAAAGCCAACCGTTCGTCTATTCATTCATACCGCGGGCCGGGTATGGAAGAGGGGTTAAAAATATTCCAAGAATTGAAAGCAACGTTCGGTGTAAAAATCATCACGGATGTACATGAAATTTACCAATGCCAGCCCGTGGCAGATGTGGTAGATGTGATTCAACTTCCGGCATTTTTAGCCCGTCAAACGGATTTAGTGGAAGCGATGGCACGCACAGGGGCAGTGATTAATGTGAAAAAACCGCAATTTTTAAGCCCCGGTCAAATGGGTAATATTGTGGAAAAAATCGAAGAATGCGGCAATGATCAAGTGATTCTTTGTGATCGCGGTACTAACTTCGGTTATGATAATCTCATTGTGGATATGCTTGGTTTCAGTGTCATGAAAAAAGCTTCCAAAGGTAGCCCTGTGATTTTTGATGTCACGCATTCACTCCAATGTCGTGATCCGTTCGGTGCTGCATCCGGTGGTCGCCGTGAGCAAGTAACGGAACTTGCCCGTTCAGGTTTGGCGGTAGGGATTGCAGGTTTATTTTTAGAAGCCCACCCGAATCCGAATCAAGCCAAATGTGACGGTCCGTCAGCCTTACCGTTATCAGCGTTGGAAGGGTTTGTCTCACAAATGAAAACCATTGATGATTTAGTGAAATCTTTCCCTGAATTAGATACCTCAATTTAATGGCGAAGTGCGGTTAAAAACAGCAACATTTTTGACCGCACTTTTTTAAGTAAAAAAGGAGAACATTATGCAAATCGTATTTTTAGACAGTACCGCTATTCCAAAACACATTCCTATTCCTCGCCCGAATTTTGAGCATGAATGGATTGAATATCCTCATACTTCGGCTGAACAAACTATTGAACGGGCTAAAAATGCGGATATTGTGATTACCAGTAAAGTCATTTTTGATCGTAACACCTTAGCGCAATTGCCAAAACTTAAACTCATCGCGATTACCGCAACGGGAACCAATAATATTGACTTAATTGCGGCAAAAGAATTAGGCGTCGAAGTCAAAAACGTGACAGGGTATTCCAGCGTCACCGTACCCGAACATGTGATGGGACTGATTTTTTCTTTAAAACACAGTCTTGCCGGTTGGTTGCGTGATCAAACCTCGGCAAAATGGGGAGAAAGTCAGCAGTTTTGTTACTTTGATTATCCGATTACTGATGTTCGGGGTTCTACCCTTGGCGTTTTTGGAAAAGGTTGTCTGGGGACGGAAGTCGGACGATTGGCACAAGCCTTGGGAATGAATGTGCTTTACGCAGAGCATAAAGATGCAGCAACTTGCCGTGAAGGTTATACGCCTTTTGAGCAAGTCTTAAAGCAAGCGGACATTGTCACCTTGCATTGCCCATTAACCCAAACGACAGAAAACTTAATTAATGCGGAAACCCTGTCTCAAATGAAAAAAGGGGCGTTTTTAATCAATACGGGGCGAGGGCCTTTGGTGGATGAAAACGCTTTATTGGCTGCATTAACGAGTGGGCATTTAGGCGGTGCCGCCATCGATGTTATGATTAAAGAACCGCCGGAAAAAGACAATCCGCTGATTCTTGCGGCAAAAACGATGCCGAACTTAATTATTACCCCGCATATTGCTTGGGCAAGTGATAGTGCCGTTACGACACTCGTGAAAAAAGTAACGCAAAATATTGAAGATTTTGTTGCACAACTCAAACAAAAGTAATATGCGTTTTCCCGTTTCTCTTTATATCGCCCTACGTTATTGGCGTGCCAAAAGCGCCGATCGTTTTGGGCGATTAGTAACAAATCTTGCCAGTTTCGGCATCGTTTTAGGTGTGATGGCATTAATTATTGTCCTCTCAATCATGAATGGTTTGGAGGACTATCAAAAGCAGCAGGTGCTTTCTTCCATTCCTCACGCCATTATCAGCCAAGAACAGCCGATTGCTACGGAAAAATCATTGCAAAACTTACCGCACTTTGTACAAAAAGCGGTGCCGATTAATACCACAAATGTGATTTATCAAACCTCTAAAGGTGTGAGCGCGGGACAAATCATTGGTGTGCGGTCGTTTTCTGATGATCCCTTATTAGAAACTTTAGATCATGCAAGTTTTAGCGATACATTACCGACGGGTGAGTTTAAATTGGTGATTGGCGATCAGCTTGCAAAAAAACTTGATGTCAATGTAGGCGATAAAATCCGTTTAATGATTACGGAAAATAGCCAATATACGCCTTTTGGGCGAGTGCCAATGCAACGCCTTTTTACCGTGAGCAACATTTATTTCGATAGCAGCGAAGTATCAGGTTACACCGCATTTGCCAATTTATCGGATATCGGCCGATTAATGCGTATTCAGCCGGAACAGGCGCAGGGTTATCGTTTATTCTTGAGCGATCCTTTCTTCATTACCGAATTGCCTGACTATTTTCCACATTATCAAATCAGCGATTGGCGTGTGCAAAAAGGTGAATTTTTCCAAGCCGTGCGTATGGAAAAAAATATGATGGGGCTATTGATTAGCTTGATTATTGTCGTGGCGATTTCCAATATCGTGACTTCTTTGAGCCTGATGGTGGTGGATAAACAAGGGGAAATTGCAATTTTACAAACCCAAGGGCTAACAAAATCTCAGGTGCGTTCGGTGTTTATTTATCAAGGCTTGTTAGTGGGATTGGTTGGTACGTTGATTGGGAGTTTATTCGGCGTGCTGATGACATTAAATCTGGCAGAGATAATAAGTGCGGTCAATACGAATGGGGTTTTTCTACCGACCTCAATCGAACCGATGCAAGTGGTGATTGTGATTCTGTTTTCTTTGTTGTTATCTTTATTATCAACAATTTATCCCGCTTATCGAGCAGCCAAAACAGAACCGGCGGAAGCCTTAAGATATGAATAGCCATCTTCATAAGATATAGATAAAGAATGAACGAACAACAACTTTTGGCTTTGGATCGTCAGCATATTTGGCATCCCTATTCTTCGATTTATTCCGATATGCCGTTGTATGCGGTAGAGCGTGCCGATGGCGTGAAAATTACACTCAAAAACGGGCAAACGTTAATTGACGGAATGTCCTCTTGGTGGGCGGCGTTACACGGTTATAATCACCCGCGTTTAAATCAGGCGGCACAAAATCAATTAGCCCGTATGAGCCATATTATGTTTGGTGGTTTTACCCATGCACCGGCAGTCGAGTTAGCGCAACTATTGGTGAAAATATTACCGGCGGGACTGGATAAAATTTTTTTCGCCGATAGTGGTTCGGTAGCCGTTGAAGTGGCAATGAAAATGGCTATTCAATATCAATATGCGAAAGGTGAGCCGCAACGACAAAAATTTGCCACAATCCGCTCCGGTTACCACGGCGATACTTGGAATGCGATGTCGGTTTGTGATCCGATAACCGGTATGCATCATCTATTTCGTCAAAGTTTACCGATTCAATATTTTTTGCCTCAGCCTTGTATCACATTTTATGAACACTGGGATGAGCGCGCCATTGCCCCCCTTGCCAATTTATTACAAACACATCATAAAGAAATCGCCGCCTTAATTTTAGAGCCGATAGTGCAAGGGGCGGGCGGTATGTATTTTTATTCTCCGGAATACCTTGTTAAAGCCCAAGCGTTATGTCGTAAATACGGTGTTCTGTTAATTTTTGATGAAATTGCGACCGGTTTTGGGCGTACTGGTAAATTATTCGCCGCAGAGCACGCCGGCATTTCTCCCGATATTATGTGTATTGGCAAGGCATTGACGGGCGGTTATTTAACCTTATCGGCAACCATAACAACCGAAACAATTGCAGAAGTAATATGCAGTGGTGAAGCCAAATGCTTTATGCATGGCCCGACTTTTATGGCAAATCCTTTGACTTGTGCTATTGCCGCCGAGTCCATTCGTTTATTGTTGGAAAGTCCATGGCAAGATCGGGTTCGACATATTGAAAAAGTATTACGTCAGCAGCTTTCGCCATTGGCAGAAAAACAGTATGTTAAAGATGTAAGGGTATTAGGCGCAATTGGCGTAGTAGAAATGCACAATGAAGTGAATATGAAAACGCTTGTTCCGCGTTTTGTGGAAAATGGTGTATGGATTCGCCCTTTCGGAAAATTGGTTTATGTGATGCCGCCTTTTATTATTCAAGATGAAGAATTAACTCAACTTACACAAAGTATGATTAATGCCTTAATGCAGGAATATGAGAAATAAGGAATAAAATGGAAGATTTCCAAAAGCAATTAGCCTATCTAAAAAGCATGAATCAATATCGTTCGATTCCTTACTTAACACATCATGGACGTTATATTGAACGAGACAATCAACGTATGCTGAATATGTCTTCTAATGATTATCTTGGATTGGCATCAAATGAAACGTTACAGCGTGCTTTTTTCCAGCAATATGACACGGATTTACCGGCTTTGACCAGCTCATCGTCCCGTTTATTGACCGGTAATTTTCCCATTTATAATGATCTTGAACAGCTTATTGCTCATCAGTTTCAGCGGGAAAGCTGTTTATTATTTAACAGTGGCTATCATGCTAATTTGGGTATTTTACCGGCATTAACGACCCCCAAAAGTTTAATCTTGGCAGATAAATTGGTACATGCCAGCATAATTGACGGTATTCGGTTAAGCCAATGCCAATTTTTTCGTTATCGCCATAATGATTATGATCATCTGCAACAACTTTTAGAAAAAAACGACGGTAAATTTGACCGCACTTTTATCGTTACCGAATCTGTTTTTAGTATGGATGGCGATGTGGCGGATTTAGCCAAACTGGTAAACTTGAAAAAGCAATTTCCTAATAGTTATCTTTATGTGGACGAAGCGCACGCCATAGGCGTTTATGGGGAAAAGGGCTTAGGGATTGCAGAACAAACCGGCACGATTAAGGAGATTGATTTACTGGTTGGGACTTTTGGTAAAGCATTGGCTTCAATGGGCGCTTATGTGGTCTGTGATAAACTGTTGAAAGAGATCTTAATTAACCAAATGCGTCCATTGATTTTTTCAACGGCGTTACCTCCGCTTAATGTGGCATGGACTTATTTTCTCTTTGAACGTCTGCCGCAATTTGCTAAAACAAGACAACACTTAAATGAATTAAGTGCTTTTTTGCGTTATGAAGTGGCACATCGCACAGGGAATATGCCAAGTTCGACCTGTATAGTGCCTTATATTTTAGGCGATAACGAAGCAACACTGGCGAAAGCACATCGGCTACAGCAACAAGGCTATTATTGTTTGCCAATCCGCCCGCCAACCGTGCCAAAAGGAACATCCAGAATACGCTTATCGGTGACGGCAGATATGACAAAAGAAGAAATCACAGAATTTATTACCTATTTGTAGGCAAAAAATGAAAATAAAATTTGAAGATCGTCAGGCTGAGAACTTACTGGTCTATTTTGCCGGTTGGGGAACACCAATCTCCGCCGTTTCTCATTTAGCGATACCTGAAAATTACGATTTATTAATTTGCTACGATTATCGAGATCTTTTCTTGGATTTTGATTTTTCACGCTATCAAAAAATTCGTGTCTTCGCGTGGTCGATGGGCGTGTGGGTGGCCGAAAGAGTATTACAAGGGATTCCGCTCGAATCAGCAACGGCGATCAATGGAACCGGATTACCCTGTGATGATCAGGTTGGCATTCCTTTTGCTGTTTTTAAAGGTACGTTAGATAATCTAAATGAAACGACAAGAGCAAAATTTGAACGGAGGATTTGTGGTGATAAGGCTAATCTGGCGTTTTATCATTCGTTGCCTATGCGGGAATTTCAAGAAATTCAGCAAGAATTGACCGCACTTTTCCATGCGATTGAGCAAGATCGACGCACGGATTTAATTTTGTGGACAAACGCTATTATTGGGCTTAAGGATAAAATTTTTTCTCCTGAAAATCAGCAACGCTATTGGTTTACACGTTGTAAGATTAACGAGATAGAGGGGGAACATTATTTATTTTCCCGTTTAACGCATTGGGCGCAGCTATGGAATTAGAGGCGAAATTCATTGAAAAACAACGTATTCGGCAGCATTTCCATAAAGTCCTTGATTGTTATGATGACCATGCTCGGATACAGCAGAAAATCAATCGGCGGCTGCTTTCTTACATTATGGCGAGCTTACCGAGCTGTTCACTTGAAAATGTGTTAGAACTTGGTTGTGGCACGGGGCAATTAAGCAAACAGTTACAACAACATATTCACGCCAATTATTGGATGTTTAATGATCTTTGCGATGTTAAAGATCGGCTAAAGAAAAAGTTATCTCAACCCTTTGAATTTCATTGTGGTGATGCCGAGCAGTTTTCCTTTAAGCGAACCTATGATCTGATTGTGAGTGCTTCCGCCGTACAATGGTTTCACAATCAATCGTCATTTATTGAACATTGTAAAAAAGGATTAAGCCGAGACGGTTTGTTGGCGATAGCGACTTTCGGTCAGGAAAATTTGTATGAAATTCGTGCCTTAACAAATATCTGGTTGATTTACCCGAGTTTGTCTGATTGGAAAGCGTGGCTACAAGATGATTTTGAATTGCTGTATGCAGAAATAACAACAGAAGAGCTGTTTTTTCCAACGCCGCTTGATGTGCTAAAACACCTTAAGCAAACCGGTGTGACTGCAACAAGGCAAGGTATTTGGACAAAACAAAAATTACACACATTTATTGAGCAATACCAACAGCATTTTTCTTTACCTAGCCAACAGGTACGACTGACTTATCAACCGCTATGGATTGTTGCACGATATAAACGATAAAGAGGATATATGGGCAAGGTAATATTTATTTCCGGGATTGATACGGATGTGGGCAAAACAATTGCAACGGGACTTTATGCCAGAGCACTTATGGCGCAGGGCTTTTCCGTCATTACGCAAAAAATGATTCAGACCGGATGTCGAGAGATAGCCGATGATTTATTGGTGCATCGTAAAATTCAGAAAATCGATCTCACAAACTATGATCTTGACGGGACGACTTGCCCTTATCTTTTTGAATATCCCTGTTCACCGCATTTAGCGGCGAAAAAACAAGGATGTGTTATTGATACAAAAAAGATCGAAAAATCAACCGCACTTTTGGCTGAAAAATACGATTATGTATTGCTTGAAGGTGCCGGTGGATTGATGGTTCCATACAATGACAGGGAAACTACGTTGGATTATATTCAAGCTCACGGCTATCCGTTGATACTGGTGACATCGGGCAAGCTCGGGAGTATTAATCATACATTGCTCAGTTTAGATGCGTGTAAAATACGAAATATTAATGTGTTGCGCGTGTTATATAATCGTTATCCGGAATATGATCCTATTATTTCTGAAGAAACACAGCGGTATTTAAAACATTATCTTGCGCGCTTTTTTCCTAACACACAATTTGAGGTCTTTGAAAAAGTGTCGATTTGATCAGGGATGATATGGAAATATGATAGACTGGCGCACATTATCGTCACTTATCTAAATTTAATCTATCTTAATTGTAGTTCAAACTATGAGTAAAAAATGAATCAGTATTTATTAGAATGTAAAGATATTAACAAATTCTATCAAGAAGGTGATAACCAAACACAAGTACTAAAAGGTGTGTCTTTTGCCATGAAACCTAATGAATTGGTTGCGATTGTGGGCAGTTCCGGTTCCGGAAAAAGTACACTTTTACACACGTTGGGGGGATTAGATCAGCCAAGTAGTGGGGAAGTCTTTATTAAAGGGCAATCACTGCAAAAAGCCTCTGAATCGGAATTGGCAAAGTTGCGTAATCAGAATCTAGGCTTTGTGTACCAATTTCATCACTTAATGGCGGATTTCTCAGCCCTTGAGAATGTGATGATGCCGATGTTGATTGGTCGGCAAAATAAAACGGAAGCGAAAGATCGGGCGGAAAAAATGCTCGGTGCGGTGGGGCTAAGCCATCGAATTTCTCATCGTCCCTCTGCGCTTTCCGGTGGAGAACGCCAACGTGTTGCGATAGCCCGTGCTTTAGTCAATAACCCGTCTTTAGTGCTTGCCGATGAGCCGACCGGAAATTTGGATCATAAAACGACAGAAAGTATTTTTGAGTTGATTCAAACCTTAAACCAAGAACAACAAATCGCTTTTTTGTTGGTTACTCATGATATGGCATTGGCGAAAAAATTATCCCGTTGTCTTACTATGCAAGATGGCGTGTTGAGGGAAGGAACACAATGAACACCCCTTTCTTTATCAGTTGGCGTTACCAGCTTGGCAAGCAAAAAAATCCCTTAGTATCGCTTATTTCAAAATTTTCATCTATTGGCATTGCCCTTGGTGTGGCCGTGTTAATTGTGGGATTGAGTGCGATGAACGGTTTTGAACGCGAGTTGAATCAGCGAATTCTCGCTGTTGTACCTCATGCCGAGATTGTGATTAATCCTTATGGTGATGAACAGACCATTAACCAATGGCAACATCTCGCCACCCGTTTAAAAACAAATGAAAAAATTACTGCACTTTCTCCTTTTGTCAGTTTTACCGCATTGGTTGAGAATGGGAGTAAACTCAAAGTAGTGCAGGTAAAAGGGGTTGATAAAAATGCAGAAGATAAAGTCAGCTCTTTGGGGAAATTTGTCGAAGGTGAGGGCTGGCAGAAATTTGGAAAAGAGGGCGGGTTAGTTCTCGGTTCAGGCATTGCCAAGGCGCTTGATGTACAAGTCGGTGATTGGGTTTCTTTGTTGGTTTCACAACAAAATAATGAGGAGCAATTATCTCAACCTCACCGTGAACGCGTGCAAATTAGCGGTATTTTACGTTTAGACGGACAATTGGATCACAGTTATGCGTTGTTGGCATTGCCACAGGCACAAGAATTGCTAGGTTATCAGGCAGATCAAATTACCGGTTTAGCGATTAAAGTTGATGATCCTTTTAAGGTTCAAGAGGTGGATTATTCAACATTACGGGATTACCCACAGTTGCTCTATGTGCAAAATTGGATTGTTAAATTCGGTTATATGTATCGCGATATTCAGCTTATTCGCACCGTAATGTATATTGCGATGGTATTAGTGATCGGTGTAGCGTGTTTCAATATAGTGTCCACCTTGATTATGGCGGTAAAAGATAAGCAAGGCGACATTGCGATTATGCGTACACTTGGTGCAAATAACGGTTTTATTAAACGTATTTTCGTCTGGTACGGCTTGCAAGCTGGGATGAAATGGTGTTTAATAGGGATCGTTCTTGGCGTGATATTGGCGTTGAATTTAACCTCGCTTATTCAAAGCCTAGAATATTTACTCGGAAAGAAATTGCTGTCGGACGGCATTTATTTTATTGATTTTCTTCCTAGCGAGCTTCATTGGCAAGATGTTTTGTTAGTTTTAGTTGCTGCGTTAGTTTTAAGCCTCTTGGCAAGCCTTTATCCGGCAAGTCGGGCTGCCAAACTTCAACCGGCTCGGGTATTGAGCAGCCAGTAAACAGAACTGTTAATTTTTTTGCTGTGAACTAGTTTACTAGTACAAGAAATAAGTGTAGAGTATTTGCAATTTTTAAACACAACATTTTTACAATTATAAGAGAGTGATGTATGACAAAAGAAAAAATTGAAATCATCGTAGCAAATGATGATACACGTATCGAAAAAGTCGATCAGGTTTTACCTCCAATCGCCTTATTAGAAAAATTTCCGGCAAGTGAAGAAGCTGCCGCATTAGTTAAACAAACCCGTCAAGAGGCACATAATATTATTCATGGTAAAGATGATCGATTATTAGTGATTATCGGCCCGTGTTCCATTCATGATCCCAAAGCGGCACTTGAATATGCCAATCGCTTAAAACCTTTACGCGAAAAATATAAAGACAGCCTAGAAATTATTATGCGTGTTTACTTTGAGAAACCGCGTACCACAGTAGGTTGGAAAGGTCTGATTAACGATCCTTACTTAAATGATACTTATCGTTTGAACGACGGTTTACGAATTGCTCGTAAATTACTCTCTGATATTAATAATCTTGGTGTTCCGTCAGCCGGCGAATTTTTAGATATGATTACACCACAATATGTTGCGGATTTTATGAGCTGGGGGGCAATCGGTGCACGAACAACCGAATCACAGGTTCACCGTGAGCTGGCTTCAGGTTTATCATGTGCCGTCGGCTTCAAAAATGCAACGAATAGCGGCGTAAAAGTGGCATTGGATGCAATTGGGGCAGCCGAAGCACCGCATAATTTCTTGTCTGTAACAAAATTTGGTCATTCTGCTATCGTTTCGACGAAAGGAAACGAAGATTGTCATATCATTCTACGTGGTGGAGATAAAGGCACAAATTACAGTGCGGAAGACGTAGCAAAAGTTTGTGCCGATATTGAAAAATCCGGTCGCATTCCGCATGTTATGGTGGATTTCAGTCATGCCAATAGTAGCAAGCAATTTAAAAAGCAAATGGAAGTTTGTGAGGATGTAAGTAAACAAATTGCCGGCGGTTCAAAACAGGTTTTTGGAGTGATGGTAGAAAGTCACTTAGTTGAAGGTCGCCAAGATTTAGTCAATGGTAAAGTTGCTACTTACGGGCAGAGCATTACGGATGCTTGTATCGGTTGGGAAGATACGGAAATCTTGCTCAAACAGTTATCCGATGCCGTGATTGCCCGTCGCAAACTCAAGGCATAATTTTAGTTTTATTGCAGTGATAGGGGCGTATTTTGCGCCCCTTTGTTTTATTCGGTTGTTAATTCTTCTGCAATTTCTTCCGCTTGTTCTAACACACGAGCGATAGCCTCCGGCTCTAGATCTGGCGGATATTTGTAGCGTTTTAGCGTACGGCGGACGAGAGTGCGCATTTTGGCACGCACCGCTTCTTTATACTGCCAATCAATCGTGGCGGATTGACGTAGTTGGGCGGTAATCTCTTTAGCTAACGCTTTTAATGCCTCATCGCCCAAGCCTTCTATGGCGCTATTGTTTTTCACCAACTCATCATAAAAGGCGATTTCCGCAGTGGAAAGCCCTAATTTTTCGCCTCGTGCTAAGCGTTCGACAAAATCTTTGCCTAAGCGGATAAGTTCCTCCAACACTTCAAGCACTAATAGGCTTTGATTATGGTATTTCGTCAAAGCCTCTTTGAGCCGTTGCTCAAAGTCTTTTTGGGCAGTGATATTATTGGCGGCTTTATCCCGAATTTGTTGGGCAAGGTAACGTTCTATTGCCATTAGCCATAGGTTTTTGGTTTGGCGTTTTTCACCATTTCCAAAAATTCGTCCGAGAGCAAATTCAAATTCGGACGATCTCGGTTGAGCAGTTCAAGCAAATTCACCGTGCCTTGCGCTTCCACCGCTTGATCGAGCAGTTTCACCAGTTTTAATTGGCGATCTTCGGCATTACAAGCGGTCGGATTATCTTCTTTTTTGGTAATAATGGCACGCACACCGTCAAAAAATGCCAATTCCCGCCGATAGGTTTGTGCTTCCGGTAATGTCCCGCAGAGTTGAAAGCCCTTTTTCGCCGAACTGACCGCCCGTAGGTACGCATTTTTGCGTGGGGTTGGGGTTTTCTTTTCGCTCTCGCTCGGCTCGCCGTCTGGAAGATAAAGCCTAAAACGATATGTTTGTAGTTGGCGGCCTCCAGTTGCTGACGGAGGCGGTCTGCAGCAGACCAAAGTTTTTGATCTAAATTATTAAGAAAGGCTTGCTGTGTTAGCGCATTATTGTCACAATCTTGGTGACTTCTGACTTCTGACTTCTGACTTCTGACTTCTGACTTCTGACTTCTGACTTCTGCATAAAATTTGTCCTTTGTAAAGTGGATATATGAATATTTTTGAAAAAAGTGCGGTTATTTTATATAAAAGTTGAAGCGCGAACAATTTGATTTTAAAGGTTTCAATGGGCTTTTTTTGATTTTACATTTCATTGCACATCAGTCCTTTTCCTCGTAGAATACACGGGTTTTTTCAATATTATGTCGTAAATACACAAACATTGATTTATGAGTGTAGGGGCTTGTAGAGTGTCCTACGGAATAAATGAAGTTAAGATTGTGCAGTAGCGACATAATACCGCTTATATCTTCAAAGTGCGGTTGATTTTGACCGCACTTTTTTACAGTCAACTATCCTGAGAGATAAACGAGTATGTATAAATTATTCCGTCAGTGCATTTTCCAAATGGATGCGGAGAATGCCCATAATTTCACCCTTCAATGTTTAAAACTTGCCGGTCATCCGTTGTTGCAACCGATATTGAAATCTATCATTAGTACGCCGAAAGGCACGGAGAAAACCGTCATGGGCGTGCGTTTTCCAAATCCCATCGGCTTGGCAGCCGGAGCGGATAAAAATGGCGAGGCGATGGATGGTTTTGGCGCATTAGGATTCGGCTTTGTGGAAGTGGGAACGGTTACCCCCCTTGCGCAAGATGGCAATGCTAAGCCACGTCAGTTTCGTTTGGTTGAAGCGGAAGGCATTATTAATCGCAATGGTTTTAACAATAACGGCATTGATTATTTGATCGAAAATGTTAAGCAGACGCGTTATCGCGGTGTGATTGGCATTAATATTGGTAAAAATAAACAAACTCCATTGGAACACGGTAAAGATGATTATATTTTTTGTTTGAACAAAGCCTATAACTATGCCGGTTATATTACGGTGAATATTTCATCACCGAATACGCCAGATTTGCGCCAATTGCAATATGGCGATTATTTTGATGATTTGTTGCAAAGCATTAAGGCGCGTCAGGCGGTTTTGGCGGAGCAATATAATAAATATGTGCCGATAGCAGTAAAAATTGCACCGGATTTATCGGAGGCGGAGTTGGTTCAAATAGCCGATACTTTGCTTCGTCATAAAATGGATGGTGTGATTGCCACTAATACCACTATTTCCCGTGATAATGTCGTTGGCTTGAAAAATGCCGATCAGCAGGGGGGATTAAGTGGAAAGCCGTTGCAACAAAAAAGTACGGCGATGATTAAGCGATTACACCAAGAATTGAAAGGGCAGATCCCTATTATTGGCTGCGGCGGCATTGACGGCGTGCCAAATGCGCAAGAAAAAATGGAGGCGGGCGCAGAATTGTTGCAAGTGTATTCGGGGCTGATTTATCACGGCCCGAAATTGGTAAAAGCATTGGTTGAAGCAATAAAATAATGGCAAAGATATATGATTTACACTGTCACAGCACGGCATCCGACGGTGTATTAAGTCCGACCGAAGTGGTGCAACGGGCGGCGGAACAAGGTGTGAATGTTCTTGCATTGTGTGATCATGATACAGTTGATGGTATTGATGAGGCCAAAATCGCAGCAGAGACGGTGGACATTGAATTAATTAACGGGGTGGAGATTTCGACAAATTGGCAAGGGCGAGGTATTCATATTGTTGGGCTTAATTTTGATAAAACTCATCCCAAAATGACCGCACTTTTAGCAGAGCAAAAAAATTTACGTGAAAAAAGAGCGGTCAGTATTGGCGAGAAATTGGGAAAAGCAGGAATTCCTAATGCCTATGAGGGTGCAAAAGCCTTAGCAAATGGGGAAGTAACCCGCGCCCATTATGCCCGTTATTTGGTACAAATCGGCAAAGTATCAAACGATGGGCAAGCTTTCAAACGCTATCTGGGGCAAGGCAAATCCGCTTTTGTTAAAGCAGAATGGGTTGATATTCCTACCGCCATTGAAACGATTCATGCTGCAGGTGGCGTTGCGGTGATTGCTCACCCTTTACGTTATAACTTGACGGGCAAATGGATTCGAAAATTAATGGCAGATTTCAAAGTGTGGAGTGGTGATGCAATGGAAATTTCCGGCTACGGACAAACCAAAGATCAACGCCAAATGCTTGCACGTTGGGCGAATGAGTTTGGCTTGCTCGGTTCGGTGGGATCGGATTTCCATTTTCCTTGTGGCTGGGTGGAACTAGGGAGAAATTTGGATTTGCCGGATGGCGTGAGTACGGTTTGGGAACGGTTTTAGTTTTTAGACATTATGCCGAAAACTTGGAGGGACGCCACGCTGGCGTCTTTTTTTAATATATTGAATTGCTTGGCTTTCATAACGGACACCAGCGTGGTGTCCCTACAGAATAAACGAAATTCAAATGCAACTCGGCATAATCGCGAAAATAAGGTGAAAATTGACCGCTCTTTTATATCAAATGCTCCGTATCATTCACTTTTTCAACGGTAAAGCCTTTTTCGCTATCATAATGCACGATACTGATCGCTGTGTTGAGTAAAGAAACGGATTGTCCTGCTTGACGGTGATTTTGCCAAGTCGCACCGCCAAGTAGAGCGATGAGTAAGCGTAGTGTATGGCCGTGAGAAACGACTAAAATATTGCCTTTATCATGGATTTGAATGATGTCTTGTATCGCTTTCATTGCCCGCTCCGCGAGTTGTTGGTAGGTTTCGCCGCCGTTTGTTTCGGCTTTGTAATTTGCCGGATCGCTGATCATTTGTTTAAATTCGGTCTGCTCACGCAAAGGTTCAACCGATTGCCCTTCCCATTTTCCAAAATATTGTTCGTTTAAACCTTTATGTTGGAAAAGCGGAATATTGCGTTTGCCAATAATCTGTTCTGCCGTGTCAATCGTGCGTTTTAGCATGCTGGAATAAGCCGCTGCAAAAGGAATCTGTTGTAATGCGGCGCCGGCTTGTTGTGCGCCTAAAATGCCTTGTTCTGTGAGGGGGGAATCGCCATGTCCTTGCATTAAACCCTGTTCGTTCCAAACAGTTCTGCCGTGGCGGATGAAGTAAAAAGTCAATTGTTTTTTCATTTTCATTAAACCGAGTTAAAAAATAAGGAAGCCGAAACTTCCTTATGGAGAATAATTAACGGGAGTAATAACCCGCCATTGAGCTATATACGGCATTTTCTGCCTGAATTACGTTATATTTCGCTTGTAAAATGGAAAGTTGTGACGCTTTTTCAGTGTTTGCTGCGTTCAACCATTCACGTAATTCCGATACGCCGGCATTATAACGATTGCGATAGTATTGGGTGATACGTTTATTGTAATTGAACGTTTTTTGTTGGTTCGCAAAAGCACTTTGTGCTTGTGTAAAGGCAAAGTAGTTGGTATCTACATCGTTTAACGCGGTCGTAATGCTTTGCTCGTAATTTAAACGTGCGGTTTCATAATCGGCTTCAGAGATTTTCACATTCCATTTTACGGTATTCCAGCTTAGGAAAGGTAAACTGATGCCGATAGTACCTCCGGCAATCGGGCTGTGAAGAGCATTGCCTACTTTGTTACCGGTTGAGGTTAAACTTCCTCCCAAAGTAATTTCAGGAAACCACCCTTTTTCTGTCGCTTTGGCATTTTTAAATGCGCTGCTTAAGCGATATTGATTGCCCTTGATATCAGGACGATTAGCGATCACAGAAACCGGCACATTCAAATTCACCCCCACATTTTTCACATTAAGAATATGTGGGAAATTGATATTTAAAGCCTCTTCCGGTTTTAAATTAAGCAAATTGCGTAAAGTTCGCTCTGCTGTTTTACGTTGGGTTTGGTAAGTAATCAAATTATTACGTGCGGTTAAAACCGATTGTTGGGCTTGATCGACACTTGCGGCATCGGCAACACCTTGGTTTAGACGACGCTGCATAATGTTGCTAATGTCATTGTAATATTTGATGCTTTCTTCTGTGGTCGTGATGGCATCGTTTAAATAGGCAATTTGATAATAGGTTGTTACAACAGAGTTGATTAAAGACAATTTTGTTGCTTCTAGATCTTGTGCCGTGGCTTTATGTGTCCATTCTGCGGCATCGGCGGAATCTGCTAAACGACGCCATAAATCGAGGGTATAAGCCACGTTTAATGATCCGCGGTGTGAAATGGTTGAGCTTGCGGAGGTATCAATTCGGCGTTGCGCGCCTGATGAGGTCGAGCCGCTAAATGTCGGCACTAAATTCGCACCGACCAAATTCGCATTATAAAGCGCACGATTAACCGCAACGGCTGCTTTGGCAAGATCTTTATTATTTAATAGCGCTTGTTCTACTACTCGGTTAAGTTGGGCATCATTGTAAAGTGCCCACCAGTTTTCTTTGACATTAAACTGTTTGGTGATTTCTTCGTATTTTTGATAGTCTGCTTGGCTGGCTTGATAAGAATCGCCAATATTGGCACAACCGCTAAGCGTTGCTGCCATCACGATGGCAAGTGTGAGTGTTTTCATTTTTAACATTGTTTTTCCTTGATTAAAATCGTTAAAAAAGTGCGGTTGATTTTAACCGCATTTTAGGGTTTTACAAAATCTATTCGCGGGCGAGGGCAGTAATCGGATTTAGCTGTGCCGCTCGTTTTGCCGGCATATAGCCAAACACTACGCCAATCAGTGATGAAAACAAGACGGCTGTAATGATTGAAGCGCTTGAAAATGCCATAGTAAAGTCATTCATAAATAAATTGAATAGCAAACCAATTAAACCGGAGAGCAAAATACCGGTTAGTCCGCCGATTAAACAAATGAGCACGGCTTCAATTAAGAATTGTTGCAAAATATTGTGCTGACGGGCGCCAATTGCCATACGCACACCGATTTCTTTGGTGCGTTCAGTAACTGAAACCAACATGATATTCATCACCCCTATGCCACCTACAATGAGGGAAATAAAAGCAATGGAGGAGATCAATAATTTCATTGTGCCGGTTGTGCTTTCAATAGTTTGTTTAATGGTATCGCTATTCATCACAAAAAAATCTTTTTTACCGTGGCGTATGGTCAGTAGCTCGGTGATACTTTTTTCTGCTACCGTGGAATTGATATCATCGGCAATTTTCACGGTGATAGAACCGATTTTTTTACTGCCAGAAATTTTATTCATCACTGTGCTGTAAGGTGCGTAAATAGTCAGAGAACTACTTGCGCCACCCATTTGTCTGTCGGAAACCACTCCAATGATGCGCAGTGGGCGTTTATTAAATATCACCACTTTGCCTAGTGGCGATTCATTCGGAAAAATGGATTTTTTTGCACTTTCGTCAATTAAGGCGACCTGATTATTTTCCTTCACATCTTCAATGGAAAATAAACTACCTTGCTTCAGGGTTAATCCCTCCACATCAAAATATTGTTCTCCGACACCTCTTAGACTAGTAGAGGAGAAGGTTTGATTGCCATATACCAATATCCCGCTAGATGAACTATTGGGGGTGACGCTTTGCACATAGCTTTGTTTACTCAGGGCATCGGCATCGTTAATGGTGAGGTTTTGCATTTGTTCCGCACGGCGATCGCCAAAGCCTGTTCCATTGAAAATCGTCATGGTGCTAGTGCCGATACCTTTAATGTTTTCAAGAATTTTTTGTTGTGAACCGTTTCCCAGTGCCACTACGGAAACCACGGAGGTAATGCCGATGATGATCCCTAGCATGGTGAGTAAAGAACGCATTTTATGTGCCACAATCGCACTGACGGACATCCTAAAAGCCTCAATGAGCTGATCTTTGCTAAAGCCAAAGTGCGGTTTCATTTTGCTTTGATTTTTAACCGCACTTTTAATCGGTTCTTTTTGTGAATCGGCAATAATTTCGCCGTCTTTCAGTTCAATGATTCGGTTTGCACTGGCGGCGATATCTCGGTCGTGAGTGACCATAATAATGGTATGCCCTTCGTGATGAAGCTGACGCAGGATTTCCATCACATTCTGTCCACTGTGGGAATCCAATGCACCGGTGGGTTCATCGGCAAGAATAATTTCACCGCCATTCATTAAGGCACGGGCAATACTCACACGTTGTTGCTGACCGCCGGAAAGTTGGTTGGGTTTATTTTGCCATTTATCGCCTAGTCTCAATTTTTCGAGTAATTGTTTTGCTCGATCAAGACGTTGAGTTTGAGGGATACCGGCATAAATGGCGGGTAGAGCTACATTTTCCGCGGCGGTAAGGCTGGAAAGTAAATTATAACGTTGAAAAATAAAACCGAATTTTTGGCTTCGTAAATCGGAAAGTTGATCAGGCGAAAGTTGGTGGGTTTCTTTACCGTCAATTTTATAAGAGCCATTGGTTGCTGTATCTAAGCAACCAATGATATTCATTAGTGTGGATTTTCCCGAACCGGATTGCCCGATAATCGCCACAAAATCGCCTTTCTCAATATTAAAGGAAATATTTTTGAGAATATGGACACGATTTTCGCCTTCGCCAAAGTAGCGGTTTAGCTGATTAATTTCAATAATATTCATCAAATTTCTACCGCACTTTAGAACATTCTCGGGCCACGGTTGCTATTGCCAACTTGTTCGCCGGCAGCCACTTGTGACACGATGACATTTTCGCCTTCCGTTAAACCGGATTTAATTTCTGTTTGGAAATCATTTTGTACACCGATTACCACTTCACGTCTTTCAGGTTGATTTTTCTCATTGAGCACTTTAACAAAGGTTTTCCCTTCTTTCTTTTGAATTGCCATATTGGAAACTAACAAAACATTTTGTGCATCGGCAATTTTGATATTATTTTCTGTTGTCATACCAATGCGTAAAGTGCGGTCAGGATTATCGACGATGAGATTGGCGTAATAATAAACCGCTGTTGTCGTACTTGAGGAACTTGAACTGCTTGAGGACGTGGAGGTATTGTCACTTTTTGTGGTAGTTGCCGGATCAACAGAGGAAATCACGCCATGGTAATAGGTGTTGGGATCAGACAAAATCGTAAAACTTACCTTTTGTCCGGCTTTGACTTTGGTAATGTCGCCTTCTGAAATTTCAGGTTTCACCAACATTCTGCTGAGATCAGCGACCGTGACGATGGTTGGGGTGGTTTGTGCAGAATTGACGGTTTGTCCTTCGGAAATCGGCGTTGAAATAATTGTGCCGTCAATAGGAGAGGTAATTTGTGTATAGCCGACATTGGTTTCTGCCGTGTTCACTTCAATTTCCGCTTGTTTAATGGATTCTTTTAGGGCATTTACTTCTGATTTTGCCGTGTCAAAGGTATTTTTTGCATTGTTCAAATCATCAAGAGACGCCGCTTTTTGTCCATATAGTTTTGAATAACGGGAATAAGCGGATTGCGCGACGCTAAGTGCGGTTTCTTTTGCCTTTAATTGTGCTTGATAACTGGCAAGGGCAGCTTTTTTGGTATTAAGATTATTAATTTGTGTAGTGGAGTCAATATCTGCAATCAAGTCGCCTTTTTTCACTTCTTGTCCGAGAGTGACGTAAAGTTTAGTGATTTTACCAGAAACTTGGGCACCCACATCTACTTCATTGATACTACTGATAGATCCTGATGCAACAACAGTTTTTTCAACGTTACCACGAATGACTTTTTCGGTGAGGTAGGCGGCTTGTTGATGATGGCTATACGAAAAAAAGTAATAGGCAAATCCGCCTAAAATTAATAAACCGAGTACAACTAAAATTTTCTTCATTGATCGTAAATTCCAAATAATGAACGTTTGTTCAGCTTGCGCATTTTAATGATAAATCTCGTGTTTTGCACGAAAAATTTGGGTGATGAGACAAAGTCTCTTTCAAAAAGTTTGTCTTGGTGGTGAATTTTTACATGACAAAATTAGCTGAAAATTAGGAAGCAAACGCTTAATTTCTCATATCTCGCTTTTTTCTTATAAAACATATAGAATAGCCGATTATTTTTTCTATTACGAGAAAGCTATGAGTAATACAGAACATACCTTAGAAAATTCGGAAGATACACGTTCGCATAACTTCATTACCCAAATTATTGATGAAGATTTGGCAAGCGGTAAACATAACGAGGTTTATACTCGTTTTCCACCTGAACCCAACGGTTATTTACATATTGGGCATGCAAAATCAATTTGTCTAAATTTTGGCATTGCGAAAGATTATAACGGTTTATGCAATTTACGCTTTGACGATACCAACCCTTTGAAAGAAGATGTGGAATATGTGGATTCCATCAAAGAAGATGTGGAATGGTTGGGTTTCAAATGGGCGGGCGAAGTGCATTATGCCTCGGATTATTTTGACGCACTCTATAATTATGCCATTGAATTAATCAAAAAAGGTTTGGCTTATGTGGACGAACTCTCGCCGGAAGAAATGCGTGAATATCGTGGCACTTTAACAGAGGCGGGTAAAAACAGTCCTTATCGTGATCGTAGTGTAGAAGAAAACTTGGCTTTATTTGAAAAAATGAAAAATGGTGAGTTTGCCGAAGGAAAAGCCAGTTTACGGGCAAAAATTGATATGGCTTCGCCTTTTATGGTCATGCGTGATCCGGTACTTTATCGGATTAAATTTGCCAAGCACCATCAAACCGGTGATAAATGGTGTATTTACCCGATGTACGATTTCACTCATTGTATCTCCGATGCGATTGAGCGTATCACTCATTCATTATGTACATTGGAGTTCCAAGATAACCGCCGTTTATACGACTGGGTATTGGATAATATTTCCATTGAACGTCCTTTACCGCACCAATATGAATTTTCACGTTTAAATTTGGAAGGTACATTAACTTCTAAGCGGAAATTATTGAAATTGGTAACAGATGGCATTGTTGATGGTTGGAATGATCCGCGTATGCCAACCATTTCAGGTTTACGTCGCCGTGGTTATACGCCGGCATCAATTCGTGAATTTTGTCGCCGTATTGGTGTCACCAAACAAGATAATGTGGTGGAATATAGTGCATTAGAAGCCTGCATTCGTGATGATCTCAACCAAAATGCTTGCCGTGCAATGGCAGTGATTGATCCGGTGAAAATAGTCATTGAAAATTTTGAAGGTGAAGAAATGTTGACGGCACCAAATCACCCAAATCGTCAGGAATTAGGCGAACGTCAATTACCTTTCACCAAAGAAATTTATATTGATCGTGCGGATTTTCGTGAAGAAGCCAATAAGCAATACAAACGTCTCGTACTTGGCAAAGAAGTGCGTTTGCGTAATGCTTATGTGATTAAAGCGGAACGTGTGGAAAAAGACGCAAATGGTGAAATTACCACAATTTTTTGTAGCTATGATCCGGATACGTTAGGCAAAAATCCGGCAGATGGTCGTAAGGTGAAAGGGGTGATTCATTGGGTGTCGGCGGTATATAATCATCCAGCAGAATTCCGTTTATATGACCGTTTGTTCACCGTATCAAATCCGGGAGCGGAAGAAGATATTTGTTCGGTCGCCAATCCAAATTCCCTTGTGGTAAAACACGGTGTAGTGGAACAAAGTCTTGGTAATGCAGAAGCGGAAAAAGGTTATCAATTTGAACGCGAGGGTTATTTTTGCGCGGACAGCAAAGATAGCCACCCGGAACATTTGGTGTTTAACCTTACTGTTAGCTTAAAAGAAAGTTTTTAATTTTTATCATTGTAAGAGCGGTCAAAAACAATCGTGATTTTGACCGCTCTTTTTTTCAATTATCTAGGATCTATGGACGTTTTGCTCTTCGGTGTTGTCGGCAAAATTGTTATAGATCTTATTTATATATCCTCTTAGCCGAAAACACTTAACGTGGAGCGAGTTAAATAAAGCTCTCTAAGCCAATAAATTACCGATATATTTCACAAGCGTTATCATGCTTAATATTGCCATGGAAATAACAACGATAGCACCTGAAATAGTCATCCAAATAGGGTGCTTATAATCACCAATAATTTTAGTGTTATAGGCGGCGAGCAAAATGAGACCGAGAGAAATCGGTAAAATTAAACCGTTTAATGTGCCGACAAAGACTAATACTTGGGCAGGACGACCAATAGTTGCAAGCACCGCAGTCGAGATAACAATAAAAGCCACTATCCAACAATTCTTATGTTTTTCTATTTTAGGTGAAAAACTGGTAATGAAAGAAACGGAAGTGTAAGCTGCACCGATAACGGAGGTAATTGAAGCCGCCCAGATGACAATACCGAAAATCATTAATCCGATATTACCGGCTGCGTATGAAAATGGGCTCGCGGCAGGGTTTTTAGGATCGAGAGTAATGCCTTGTGAGACGACGCCTAAAACGGCTAAAAACAATACAATTCTCATTATGGAAGAAATGAGAATTGCTGATACTGAGCTTTTGCTGACCTCTTTTAGAGAGCTTTTGCCTTTAATACCGGCATCTAATAAACGGTGAGCCCCCGCAAAAGTGATATAACCGCCCACAGTTCCGCCTACAAGGGTAACAATAGAGATGACATCTAATTTCTCCGGTACGAAAGTTCTGAATACGGCTTCTCCAACAGGAGGGTTGGTTTGGGCGGCGACATAAATAGTTAAGGCAATCATTACGAATCCCATTATTTGAGCAAAACGATCCATTGCTTTACCGGCTTCTTTTACAAGAAATATGCATACGGCAATTGATCCGCTGATTATCGCCCCTATTTCAGGTGACACACCTGTGAGAATATTTAAGCCCAATCCTGCGCCTCCAACATTTCCGATGTTGAAAGCCAATCCTCCCATAACAATAAGTAATGAAAGAAAATATCCTGTGCCGGGTAAAATAGCATTCGCAATATCTTGGGCTTTTTTTTCTGAAACGGTGATAATTCTCCAAATGTTTAATTGAGCTCCAATATCAAGCAAGATAGAGAGTAAAATCACAAAGCCAAAGCTGGCGAGTAAAGATTGGGTAAAGGTTGCGGTTTGGGTGAGAAAACCCGGGCCGATAGCTGATGTTGCCATTAAAAATGCCGCTCCGAGTAGGGCGCTACGGTTATTATTTGCCATATTGATCTCCGATAGGTTGTTATGCAACTTGAGGCTATTAATATTTTGCCGAAATGATGATTTGTTCTGCTTGTAATGCTGCACGAATTTTTTTCGCAAATTCAATCGCATGGTTACCGTCGCCGTGTAAGCAAATGCTGTCGGCTTGAATAGGTATATTGAAACCTTCGACAGTAGGAACGGTTCCCTTAATCACCATTTGTAGAACCTGTGCAACCGCTTCTTGATCATTTTCTAGCAAGGCATTATTACAACTGCGCGGTACTAATGAACCATCGGCTTGATAGTGTCGATCGGCAAATACTTCCGAAATGGTTCTGAGTCCGATTTCTTGTGCGGCAGAGAGCATCGCACTTCCGGATAATCCCACTAGGGCTAAATCGGGATCAAATTTTTTAATGGTTTGTACGATTAAACGGGCGAGAGCCGGATCTTTTGCTGCTTGGTTATATAGTGCGCCATGCGGTTTGACGTAATTTAATACAACACCTTCAGCCTCACATAAGGCTTTAATTGCACCAAGCTGATAAAGTAAACTGGCTTGAAGTTCTGCATCGGTTAAATCCATATTAAGGCGACCAAAATTTTCTCGGTCGGGATAGCCCGGATGTGCCCCGATTGTCACATTATTTTCTTTCGCCCATAAAATAGCTTTACGCATTTCATTATAACTACCGGCGTGCAAGCCACAGGCAATATTTGCAGAGCTGACTAACTGCAACAATTTTTCATCATTCGCATAGCCTTCGGCTAGATCAACATTTAAATCAACGCGTTTCATTTACTTTTCTCCTTATGTAGGTCAAATAATCTTGATCTTGTCGGTACAATTCTCGCGCTTGTTGATGGGTAACCTGTTTAAAATAAACGGTTTCTCCAAAAGGTATTTGTGCTAATTTGCCAATATCCGCTTGAATAATACAGGCAATTTTTGGGTAACCGCCCGTTGTTTGAGCATCTGCCATTAATACAATCGGCTGACCGTCCGGAGGAACTTGAACTGTGCCGATTGGTACGGCATAAGAAAGCATTTCAAGATGGGAATTAAGCATTAATTTTTGAGAACCGGAAAAGCGATACCCTATACGATTGCTATTTCGTTGTAATATCCAGCCCTGTTGCCAAAACAATGTTTGGGTTTCTTGGTTGAATGCCTCGTACTCTGATGAAGTGGTTGCATGAATGGTTTTTGTAAAAGGAATAGGTTCAATACCTAAGGGACTAAGCACCGTATCTCTTAATCCTGTCGCAATATGATCGCCGGATTTGAGTAAACGTCCTTGAAATCCGCCAAAACCTGCTTGTAAATTGGTGCTATAAGATCCTAATACTTTAGGTACTTTAAAGCCTCCGGCGACACAAAGATAAGCATAGTTGCCTTGGGTAATTCGTTTGATTTTGAGGGTTTGGCGCGCTTTTGCCGTGTAACGGCAGTAAGGTGAAATCGGGCTATCATCAAGTTCCGCCTCACATAATGCGCCGGTTAAACAAAATGGTGTGTCACAGTCAAAGGTTATTGTCAGGCTTCCTAAAGCTATTTCAAGTGCGGGTAAATTATTGGCATTTTTCAATAATAAATTTCCCGCTTGCAATGCAAGGCAATCCATAGCACCGGAATGTCCGATACCAAATCCGCGTAAGCCAAAGCGGCCTAAATCCTGTAGATGAGCAAAGCCTTGAAGATGTTGAATATAAATCATAGGGTCATATCCTCCACAACAAAACGTACTTGATCGCCTGCTTTTAATAAAATGGGCTGGCTTTGATTCACATCAAAAAGTTGAATTTCAGTTCTACCTAATAGTTGCCACCCGCCGGGAGAAGTGAAAGGATAAATTCCGGTTTGGCTTCCTCCGATGCCTACGGAACCGGCGGGTACTCTTGTTCTCGGCTCATCGCGGCGTGGTGTATGGAGTGATTCGGGTAATCCGCCTAAATAAGGGAAGCCGGGTTGGAAACCCATCATAAAGACCGTATAGACAGGGGCTGTATGGCGATTAATAATTTCTTTTGCTGTGGTGTGATGATATTTCGCCACATAATGTAAATCTTCACCAAACTCCCCACCATAATGCACGGGTATTTCCACTAATTTTCCTTGAAAATGTGTTTTTTGTAATTGAACTTTTTCCCAAAGTTGCTGCAATTCATGAATAAGCGGTAGAGGATCGATATGAAACTGATAGAAAAGTGTCAGATTATTCATTCCGACGACTGTTTCAACTACGTCGGGAAGATCTTGTACCAATTCTGATAATTGCCAAATAGACTGCTGTTTTGACAGCTCGGCAGGGGGAGGAAGTGAGCAAATCAAGGAATATTCACTAGTGTGATGAATGGTTAGCATATGTTGTCCTTACGTTGCTTTTTTGTTAAAAATTTTTACTCCTATTTTTTTGTCTAGTCAATAAAAAGGCTTATAAAAATTATGAATATTTTCAAAATTGTGAGCGATATCAAGATTTTAATTAGGCTATGTGGGAATAATCTTGCATTGTTTGGTTTTTTTGAGGGATATAATGGTAAGATTATTCGATTTGAGATCGTTGAATATAATCGAGCGGTTCTCGGTGGATGGCGCCTAGTTTACGTCATCTGAAGTTATGTGTTTTTATACTTAAAAGTTCCAAAATGATGAATTTATCTCCTAATTTTTGGCAAACCAAATCTCTACTTGAAATGACCGACTCCGAATGGGAGGCGTTGTGTGATGGTTGCGGAAAATGCTGTTATCGCAAATATATTCAAGGTCGCGGAAAACGACAAAAACTCTATTACACCCGTATTGCCTGTAATTTATTGGATATAGAAAGTGGAAAGTGCGGTAATTATTCGGAACGTTTTAGCATCGAAAAAGATTGTACAAAACTCACCAAAAAGAATTTACCTGATTTTCATTGGTTACCGGATACCTGTGCTTATCGGCTGCTTTACGAAGGTAAACCTTTGCCTGATTGGCATCCATTGATTTCCGGTGATGAACGGAGTGTAAAAAATGCCGGCATTTTAATTATAAACGGCGTGCATGAAAATGAAGTGATAGATTGGTTTGAATTTGTTCTTGATGAGGAATAAAACTTATACAAAAATGACCGCACTTAGTTTTGGCACAGACAAGATAAATGCTGATAGGCGGTAATTTTTATGCTAGAATCTGCCACCAATTTATTAGGACGAATAACATAGGAAAAAGTATGAAAGTTTTAGAAGGCGTAGTCGCGGCACCTAACGCAAAAGTGTCAGTAGTTATTGCCCGTTTTAACAGTTTTATCAATGAAAGCTTATTAGAAGGTGCGGTAGATACATTAAAGCGTATCGGCCAAGTAAAAGACGAAAATATTACTCTTGTGCGTGCACCGGGTGCCTATGAACTTCCACTTGTTGCCCGTCGTTTGGCGGAAAGCAAAAAGTTTGATGCGATTGTTGCCTTGGGGACGGTTATCCGTGGCGGTACGGCGCATTTTGAATATGTTGCGGGCGAAGCAAGCAGTGGTTTAGGCAAAGTAGCGATGGAAGCTGAAATTCCCGTAGCATTTGGTGTCTTAACCACGGAGAATATTGATCAGGCTATTGAACGTGCCGGTACAAAAGCGGGCAACAAAGGATCGGAAGCGGCATTAACCGCACTTGAAATGATTAATCTTCTTCAACAAATTGATGTGGCATAAACAATGGCGGAACAAAAACAAGTGAAAAAACCGTCGGCTCGCCGTCGGGCTCGTGAATGTAGCGTGCAAGCATTGTATTCTTGGGCGGTTTCCGGCAATACGGCAGAACAGGTGGAGTTGGCATTCTTTCTTGATCAAGATATGGAGGGGGTGGACAAACCTTATTTCCGCAAATTATTTCGTCAAGCCGTAGATAATATTGAAGAGGTGGATTTTTCTATTGCTCCTTATATTGACCGTTCGTTTGAAGAACTTGATCCCATTGAAAAAGCCATTTTACGTTTAGCGGTGTATGAATTGCGTTTTGAGCTTGATGTTCCATACAAAGTCGTGATTAACGAAGCGATTGAGGTGGCAAAAGTGTTTGGTTCGGACGACAGTCATAAATATATTAATGGCGTATTGGATAAAATCGCACCGGCATTAGGGCGTAAATAAGTTTAGATGATCTATAAATGGCGCGCGTGTTTACGCGTGCTTTTTATTTTGGAGGGTAACAATGGCAATGGGTGAATTTGATTTAATTAAACATTATTTTGAGCAGCCACAGGGACAAGCGGATGACTTTGTTGCCTTATCCATTGGCGATGATTGTGCCTTAGTTTCTGTGCCGGAAAATAGCCGGCTTGCGATCACCACCGACACGATGGTAGAAAATACCCACTTTTTGCCCTCCATTTCAGCGGAAGATCTAGCCTATAAAGCGGTTGCCACTAATTTAAGCGATTTAGCCTCAATGGGGGCACAACCTAAATGGGTTTCCCTTGCATTAACTTTACCAAACATTGATGAAAATTGGCTTACCCGCTTTAGTCAAAGTTTGTTACGCACGTTAAAACACCACAATGTCACATTAATTGGCGGCGATACGACAAAAGGCCCGTTATCCATTACGATTACTGCACAAGGTTTTGTTGAAAAAGGAAGTGCATTGTGCCGACATCAAGCCAAAGTAGGGGATTTAATTTATGTCTCAGGCACATTGGGCGATAGTGCCGCAGGCTTGCAACAAATTTTATCGGGTAAAAGAGCGGTCGGTTTTGACGAAGAATTTTTACAGCAACGCCATCTTCGCCCAACGCCACGGATTACACTTGGACAAGCATTAGCCGATATTGCCCATGCAGCTATTGATCTTTCCGATGGGTTAAATTCCGATCTCAGACATATTCTTAAACGTAGTCAATGTGCGGCGGAAATTAATCTTTCCGACTTGCCACTTTCATCATCATTATTAAATCGTTATGATCGCACTCAAGCAGAGCAATTTGCCTTAAGTGGTGGAGAAGACTATGAATTGTGTTTTACCGTTCCACCCGAAAATCAAGCCTTACTTGAGTCTCGCCTAAAAAATCTTGATGTGCCTTGTACCTGTATTGGGCATGTTGTGTCGGCATTTGAGCAGAAAAAGTGCGGTCCGTTTTCCATCCGTTTTTTGCGTGATGGGCAGCCGATTGACTATTCACCAAATGTTGGCTTCGATCATTTCAAGGAATAAAAATATGAGAGAAGAGAATCCGTTAAAACGAATTTCTTTAAAAAATCCTATCCATTTGCTTGCAGTGGGGTTGGGTTCCGGTTTGCTTCATCCCGCACCGGGAAGCTGGGGCAGCGCGCTTGGTACCTTATTAGGCGTGATTTTACTCATGCTTTTAGGAACAAAAACCTTCTTAATTTTGACCGCACTTTGTTTTGTTTTAGGCTGTTATTTATGTCAAAAAACCGCTGATGATATGGGCGTACACGATCATGGTTCTATTGTGTGGGATGAGTTTGTCGGCATGTTTATCGTCCTTGCTACCGTGCCGAGCTTGTCTTGGCAATGGATTTTCACAGCCTTTGTGTTGTTTCGGTTGTTCGATATTCTCAAGCCTTTTCCAATTCGTTATTTTGATGAAAAACTGGAAAGTGGTTTCGGTATTATGGTGGATGATGTCATTGCCGCTATTTATGCAGTAATGGTGATTTTTTTGTTAAATATAGTGTGGTAAAAGATGTTAAATTTACTGATTGTTCATTTGTTTGGTTTAATGACGCCGGGGCCTGATTTTTTCTATGTTACCCGAATGGCAGCGAGTAATTCCCGTCGAAATACCTTTTATGGGGTTATCGGTATCACCTTAGGGGTGTCATTTTGGGCTGCGCTTTCAATGCTGGGATTAACGGTGTTATTCGCCATGATGCCGGCTTTACATGGGCTTATTATGGTTTTGGGCGGCAGTTATTTGAGTTATCTCGGTTTTTTATTGATTCGTAGCAGACAAAATGCAGAATTTGCACCGCTTTCAGCGAAAGAATTAAATGAACAAACCAATGCAAAAAAAGAAATTTTGAAAGGTTTGCTTGTGAATTTATCCAATGCCAAAGCCGTCGTTTATTTTTCCAGTGTAATGTCTTTGGTTTTAGCGAAAATGACGGAAATATGGGAAATGGGGCTGGCGTTCGGTTTAATTGTCATTGTAACATTCTTGTATTTTTACCTGATTTCATTTATTTTTTCACGGAATGTAGCGAAACAATTTTATCGCCAATATAGCCGTTATATTGATAATGTAGCAGGCGTGGTATTTTTATTTTTTGGTTGTGTACTGATCTATAGTGGTATCACTGAGATGATTAATTAAAAGAAGGGTATAAATATGACATTAAGAATTGCGGTTGCCGGTGCGGGCGGCAGAATGGGACGTCAATTGATTCAAGCGATTCATGGTGCGGATGGCGTCACCTTGGGTGCTGCTTTTGAGCGTCAAGGATCGTCATTATTAGGAACGGACGCCGGTGAGTTGGCAGGTATTGGGCATTTAGGTATTAAGGTGTCTGATGATTTTCACGAACAAAAAGACAATTTTGATTTGCTGATTGATTTTACCCGTCCGGAAGGCACGCTTAAACATATTGCATTTTGTGTGGCGAATAATAAAAAAATGGTGATTGGTACGACAGGATTTGATGAGGCGGGTAAAGATGTAATTCAATCTGCCGCTAAAAAAATTGCCATTGTATTTGCTTCTAATTTCAGTGTCGGCGTGAATTTAGTATTCAAATTATTGGAAAAAGCCGCCAAGGTGATGGGCGATTATTGCGATATTGAAATTATTGAGGCACACCATCGTCATAAGGTCGATGCTCCTTCAGGTACGGCACTTTCAATGGGGGAACATATCGCAAAAACTTTAGGACGTGATTTGAAAACCCATGGCGTATTTTGTCGTGAGGGCATTACAGGCGAGCGTAAGCCTGATGAAATCGGCTTTTCAACCATTCGTGCCGCTGATGTCGTGGGTGAGCACACCGTATGGTTTGCCGATATTGGGGAGCGAGTGGAAATTTCCCATAAAGCCTCAAGCCGAATGACTTTTGCAAACGGTGCGGTACGGGCGGGGAAATGGTTGGAAAATAAATCCCATGGTTTATTTGATATGACGGATGTGTTGGATTTGAATAATTTATAATTCCAATTCAAGATCCGTTTCTACACGACAACAACATAATAAAATTTCATCGGGTTGGATAAAGGCAAGGGGAGTTTCCGAATAGGATACCTTGCCTTTTTTGATCTTCACCCGACAAGAACCGCAATAACCGCTACGGCATTGGTATTCGTGGTGTATATTGTTGCGTTTGAGGTGATCGAGTAGGCTTCTTTCATTATTAAAATCAAGGGTTATCTGACTACGAATTAAGTGGATTTTCATATGCTGCATAATGTTCGGTTTGTTGCCCAATTATATAGGAAAAAGTGAAAACTCTGTTAAAATTCACCAAAATTTTGATGAGATATAAGTTCATTTCAAGGATTATTTCCTGTTGGAGGCATTGTGAAATTAGCCGTAAAAATTCCTGTAATTTTGACCGCACTTGGTTTAACCGCTTGTAGCTCGATCAGCAAAGAGCCGGTGAAATCTATTGATATTTATGTGAAACCTTATTATTCCTCGGAAAAGGGCAATGCAGGAAACGTATTTGTACATAAGCAACTTGATCCGATGTTGCGGGAAAATACCTTAAACGGGTATCAAAGTGCGGTCGAATTTGTGCAAAGAAATCCGGCACGGATTTCGCCAATCACCTTGTTTACTCTAGCAGCCCGTGCTTATGATTTCGGCTTACGTGATGAGGCGGTGAAATGGTTTTATCGTGGACAAAACCGTTTAATTACAGCATTTTATGTGTTGGATTTACCAAAGGCAACTGTGGCGGAAAATACGGGATTTAGCCAAGTGGTAGAGCAATTTGTGAATCCCTACGCTTTTTGTGATTTAAACAAACAACGTAAAACTGCGGAAGAGGCAGTAAATTGGGTGATTTCCCATCCTTATGAAACGGTTTTTATAAAAGCATTACCCTCCAAATTTCAAGATCGCAAAGTTGCATTAAAAGCAGCCGAAAAAAAATTGAAGCTTCGTTTAAAGGCACAGGATGAGTTTTTTGCTGATCCACAAAATAAAGCGAAGTGGCAAAAAGAGCGATCGGAAAATCATGTAAATGAAAGGTTTTGCTGGTAAAAAACAAAAATCCCTTAGCTTTTTAACTAAGGGATTTTTTATTGATGGCGGGAAGTGAGGTTTGAACTCACTGAGGAGAGGGGAAACTCTAGCCACTTTTTAAGACTTAACCAATGTTCAAACATCTATATATAAACATTATTCCTATCAAATTTTCACACACAACCGCCATGCCAAATTACCAATTCATTTTACTCTGTAACAGTTTAACGTTCTGCAACTTGCGAAAGACACATTGATAAACTTGTTTAACGCAAAAATAGTATGAAATTTTAGGGCGAATTGATTTCAACTCATTTCTTTTTGGAAAAATTTGAGAAGATTTGATTATGTGATAATCATTTTGATTATTATTTGCTCGCTTGGGAAGGTTTATTACATTTTTTTGTCATTTTTGAAGAAAAGCTCCGTCTAATATGGGTGTGATTTTGCTTATTGAAAAATACAAATCTACAAACGGTGAAAAATCATCTCCGCTAAGTTTAGCTCATAATGCTATGTCCGGTAGAGTAATAAAGTTTCGACCTTCGCCGGATATACAGGTTCGTTGACATATTGTAGTAGCAGAATCAGGGCTACTTCATAGAAAGTAGCTTATCGTCTTAATTTTTATTACTAATTGAATAACTTAGGCATATTACATATTAAGGAGACCAATTAATGAAATCTTCAATAGCGAGAAAATCTATCGGCTATTTATTTTACTTATCTTTATTCTCGGGAACGGCTTTTGCAACAGACGTTCTTACCCAAGAACAGCAGCAGTTAAAGCATCAAAGAATAATTCAAGAAACTGACGAAGCTTTAAAAAAGGCGGAGAAATTCCTGCGCAAAGAGGCTGATCCGAAAACGGATAATACATTGACCGATGATACACAAACAGATCGAACCATTAAGCGCATTACCGTCGATCAAGCAGGACAAAGCGTTCGCTTGGATTTTGATTCTGTCATTAAACAGTATGAAGGAAAGCCACTGACGACTAAGCAAGTTTTTGCATTAGTTAAAGATTTAACCGATGTACTGTACCGTGCAGGCTATGTAACAAGTGCCGTTGGCTTAAAGAGTAATGTTACCGATAAAAACGAATTGGATTTTATTATTCATTGGGGCTATGTTAGCGATTATTTTGTCAATGGTGCTCTTCCGGAAACATTTAAAGATAAAGCAATGCTGTTTGTATTGCCTAATTTAAAAAATAAATTACTTAATGTCTATGATGTTGATCAGTTAGTTGAAATTTTAAATACAACAAATAAATCCACAGAAATAAAAGTTATTGCGGCAGAGAAAGATGGTGAGTCTAACTTTAATTTAATCACTCAGCGTACCTATTTGCCCCGTATTACATTAGGTTTTAATAACTCCGGTGCAGAAAACAACGAAAACGGACGGAATCAACTTACGGCAAGTATTAGCTGGAGCGATTTACTGGGAATTAATGATAGTTGGTATTTTTCAACGGGATATCGATTATACAAAAAACATAAACGAAATAATCAACAAAACTATCTATTAAGTTATAGCCAACCATTCTCTTCTTATACATTAGATTTAAGAGTTTCACAATCGGATAGTAAGAAAGAAATAAAAGGTATTCACAGTTATAGCTCCGAGGGGAAAATTAAAACTGCAAATATTAAACTTGCTAAAGTTCTTGCTCGTAATAAAGATATGATTTTTTCAGGTTACGGCGAATTAGAATTTAAAACAAAGAAAAACTATATTGGGGATCGTTTAGTCAGCCATTACAATAATAATAAACTCACAGTCGGATTATCCTATATTACAAATGTTTTAGGAGGAAAACTGTATAACGATATTTCTTATTCAAACGGTTTAGGTTGGTTTGGCGCCGATAGCCTTGCATATAATTCAAAAGGAGATAAAACACTCTCTTTATTATCAGGCACAATGAGCTGGTATAAAGCTTTTTTGGTTAAAGAAAGAGCGCTTAATTATCAACTTCGTTTAGGATTCCAATACTCTCCTTATAGTTTGTATTCTGATAATCAATTCTCTATCGGAGATGAATATACCGTAAGAGGATTTAAAGGTGGAATTACTTCTGGAGACAGTGGCTATTATATTTCGCAAACATTTGATATCCCATTTTATCCTCAAAAAATGTCTATTTCCCAAATCAAACCTTTCTTAGGCGTTGATTTCGGTCGCATATTTAAACATCTCAATCAAGGTAACGAAACTATTGCAGGGATGGCTATTGGAACAAAAGTTCAAATCAGTCGCCTTAACTTATCTTTCACTTATTCCAAGCCAATTAAGAATGTAAAAGTAAATAAAGGTGATGCCCACATTTACTATGTAAACGGCTCAATTTCATTTTAATTCATATTTTTAATATAGGAGAAACTTAGTATGAATAAAAATAGATATAAACTGATTTTTAGTAAATCAAAATCATGTTTGGTTCCTGTCGCTGAATATATTAATTATGAATCAGGTGACACAGGTAGTGTAGAAAATAAAGAAGAATGCGAATCTAGCAGTGAAGGACGACATATCTTCCGTCTATCTACATTTTCTTGTCTTATTAAATCACGCTTGTTGCACCTGGGAAATGCAGCATTAGCCTTCTTATTTGTTGTACCAAATACCGTATTTGCTAATGTAAATAGTAAGGATATCGTTTTAGATAAAGGTAATCATGAAACAAAAATATCTGAAACAACCAATGGCGTACATATTATTGAGATTGCCAAACCTCAATATGATGGTATTTCTGATAATAAATTCCAAAAATTCAATGTAGGCAATGGTGCGGTATTTAATAACAGCAATAAGGAAGGAAGTTCTTATTTAGTCGGTCATTTAGACAAAAACCAAAACTTTGATAAAGATACAGCCAAAGCTATTTTAACTCAGGTAACAGGCAACCAAATGAGTAAAATTAAAGGTGGATTAGAAGTTTTTGGTGATAAAGCAGATCTATTAATTATTAACCCGAACGGAATTAATATTAACGGTGTACAAACATTCAATACGGATCGTTTTGTAGCTTCAACCAGTAATGTGATTGATCCGAAAAACGGCTTAAAACTGTCTGTTGAGAAAGGAACCGT
The DNA here is from genome assembly GCF_010587025.1 of Rodentibacter caecimuris. Classification (NCBI taxonomy): domain Bacteria; kingdom Pseudomonadati; phylum Pseudomonadota; class Gammaproteobacteria; order Pasteurellales; family Pasteurellaceae; genus Rodentibacter; species Rodentibacter caecimuris. The sequence continues at coordinate 277,174 of NZ_CP040863.1, forward strand.
AACCATTGATAAAGACGGGATTGCCACTGACGGATTGAAATATTTAGATATTGTTGCGAAAAAAATTGAGCAAAAAGGAGCAGTTCGTAACATTAATGATAAAGCGCCTGTTGAAACCAATATAACCTTTGTAGCAGGTTCATCAGAATACGATGTGAAAGCAAGAAAGGTGAAATCTAAGCAGGCTAAATCCACGGAAATCGCAATTACCGGTACAGAAGCCGGCGCTATGTATGGTAATCATATCCAATTTATCACAACAGATACGGGTGCAGGGGTAAATCACAAAGGTATCATTCTTTCCGAGAAAGATATCCAAATTGAGAATGAACAAGGTAAGGTTGAAGTTGCTACATTACAAGCTAAACAGAACTTATCCTCAAAGGGCAGTAAAAAGCTTGATATTAATGGCCAAATCTCGGCTGGGAAAGCAATCAATCTAAACTCAACTGAAGTTAATCTAAAACAAAATACAAAGGTAAGCAGTCAAAAAGTTGATATTTCTGCGGATAAAACTGCAACGGACAAAAATGCCAAAATTAGAGGTACAAACGTTAATATCAATAGTCAATCAACTCAAATTGGTAAGGACTCAACTGTAATTGCAACAAATCTGGATATTAAGGGTAAGAATCTAGAAAATAGCGGTACGATTGCAGCTCGTTTTAATAAAATTTATGTAGAAAAGCTAAATAATAAGAAAGATATTCTAGCTGAAAAGACGCTTGATATATCTACCTTTGGTAATATTTTATCCCAAAATAATATTACTCCGGATGATGGTTATCACAATAATGGGACTATTCAAAGTAAAGGAACTGCGAACCTTACGTTTAGAGTCACCCATTTCCACTCAGCTTCTCATAAACTACCGGAGGCTAGAGAAAAATTAACGCTTTCTGCTAAAGAAATCTTTTTTGATAAAGGTTCGGAAAACCAATTATCATCTTCACTGGATATCAACTCAAACGATGATGTTTTTATCAATAAAGGGGTATTAACTAGCGCTAATCAATTATCTGTAAAGGGTCAAAAAATTATAAACGAAGGTTTATTAGGGGCAAAAAACAGCTTAAATCTAACTTCCTTCTCAAATATTACCAATAATGCTACTGGCGTTTTACATTCAGATGGTGTAATGAATTTAAATGCCGATGATATTATTCATAATCGGGGAGAAATTCTTTCAAAAGGAAAAATCACTGTATCAGCAGAAAAGTTATTGAATGATATTGAGTTTCAGGGCAGTGTATACCATTATGATCAAAATATTGAGTTGACAATTATCGATCCAGGGTCAAGCAGAACGGATTATTATAGCATTTCCGGCTCTATTCCAAGATTAGGGAATAATTTAAAAATTTCTCATATAGGTAATATTCGTGGTGAAAGTGACTTTGAATTTATTCAAAAAGATTCCAAGCTAAGTGATGCAGGAATAACTAATCACGGCATTATTAACATTCAAGGAAATCTAATTTCTAATGGAGCAAAAAGCATCATTAATGATATGAGAAGTGCCAAATTTAATATATTTGATTATTATTTAAATTCACCAGCAAATATTACTATAAAATTCCAACCTATTGTCAATGGCATCGAAATTCCATTACAGGGCAATATGATATATAAATTTAACTCTGTAGCTCAATTAATAAAATTCTTTTTTGAAACGAAAGGTACTGAGCGTTACATAAAAAAAACTCGTGCTTTCCCTGTCTCACTAGATAAAGTACAAGTTTTAAAACTATTAAGATCAGTCAGATCTCCATTATTACAATCCACATTAACAACTATATTAGGTGCTAATTGGGAAAGTAAATCTTTGATGGAATTAAAAGCAGCATATGAGGCTTCAGAAAGAGCAAGTAAACTTGGTTCTAAAAATATAGAGCTTTATCCTAATAAAAAATCAAAAATACTAGCCGGCTCTTTTATTGGAGATACTAATATTTTAGTAAATGGTAAAAGAGGCGAGGAAGGAGCTTTTGATGATAAAGTGTCTATTGGGAAGCATACAATCCAAGCACCGCCGATTCAATTAAAACCATTTGTTGTACAGCCGGAAAATAATGGCAATAGCGAAATTGATTTATCCACATTATTAGAATTATTGTCTAATCCGAATTTATTCATTGATCGCTCGTTTAATAAGAAAAAAGAGGACAACACCAATATCTTAGTTCCGAAAGAAGATACAGATCTATTAGGTGAAACTGAAGAAGAGAAAAAACAGCGTCTAGAAAAAGAACGTCTTTTTGAAAAAGAGCGTTTAGAAGAAGCAGAACGTAGAAAAAAACAATTAGAAGAGGAACAGAAAAAACTAGAATCGCTTTCTGAACAGGAAAAACAACGCCTCGAAGAGTATGAGAAAAAATTAGCCGAAGAGAAAAGAAAAGCTGATGAATTGGCAAAACAAAAAGAAATTCCGCTAGATAAGGATCGAGCTCGAGTAGAGGTTGATCCGCTTTATCACACCAGAATGAAGTATATTAATCAAAATGATTATGTCGGTTCTGATTATTTCTTTAATAATATTGCTCCAAGAGGAACGGAAGACAAAGTAAGTGTCATTGGCGATAGCTATTTTGAACACCAATTGATTACTCGTAGTATTGAGAAAAAGGTCGATAATCATTTGGCACTAAAATACGATTTGACTAATGTCGAGTTGGTTAAACGTTTAATGGATAATGCGTACCATACGTCTGGAGATCTAAATCTAACCTTAGGTAAAGCATTAACTAAAGAACAGCAAGATAACTTAAAAGAGGATATTATTTGGTATGTCAAATCAACCATTAATGGAAAAGAGACGTATATTCCTCAAGTTTATTTTGCAAAACAAACTTTAGAAGATGCGGAAAAATATAAAGGATTAGGAAGTGCGGTCATAAAGGCCAGAGAATTGAAATTGAAGGCGAAAGACGTACAAAATTCCGGCACGATTGCAGGCAGCCGAGTTGATATTGAGGCTGAGAATAAAATTAAAAATACAGGGGATATTTTAGGCAAAGAATTGGTTCGTCTAAAAGGTCATAAAGGAATTGAATCAAGCGCGACTTCCTATGCTGACGAGAAAGGAAATACGGTTATTCAGAAATCAAGGATAGCTTCAGAACAACACCTACATTTAGAAACTGATTTAGATAGCGATATCAATATTACAGCCTCTGATGTAAAAGCAAAAACTGGTTTTGTAAAAACTAAAGATCTCAAAGCTAAAGATTCTCATAAATTTAGCAGTAGTCATAAACAGAAAGAGATATTAGCTACTGGATTGTTTGGAATACAAAAGAAAGTTGGGGGAGAAACGGAAGATACTTATAGTGCGGAATCCGTTGGTTCAGAATTAGAATTTGATCATCTTCATTTGGCTGTAAAAGGTGATGTAGAACAGACCGGTAGCAAGATAAAAGCAGATCGTGTAACCGGTGTTATACAAGGTGATTATAAAACTAAAACAGGGCAAAATATCCAACATACGGATAAATCAAAAGGCGTCTTTGGTATATTTGCAAGCGCATTAGCTGCCGGTGGCGGTAAGTCTGTTTCGGCTTCTGCTGATAGTGTCGATGGTGTCTTGACTCAAATATCAGAAAGTGATTACACCGGGGCTAATGCTGAATTAGGCATAAAGTTTGAGCAAGAAAAATCATCGAGAACTGACTTGAAAAACGTCAATAGCGAACTTGACGCGAAAAGCGGTGATTTACAGGTTTTAGGGACTTTAGATATCGGTGGACTTGATATTAATAAATCAATGTCTGAATCCGCATCTGAATTAACGCAGTCAACAACCAACGAAGAAGCGAATAAAACAGAAGATGACAATTCTACAGATAAAGCTTCAGAAGTAGAGAAGCCTGTAGAAAATAATCAAACAAAAGGTACTAATCCAAATTTACGCAAGCTATCTAAAGAAGAAATTGAAGAACTGATGGCGGAAAAAGATCAAGCCTTTTTTGACGCTCAGAAAAACCTGCGTAATGATAAGTTGAAATTAACCGCCAAAGAAATTATTTCAACCAAATACCAAGATGAAACTGATTTTAAATCGTCTAAATCTTCTTTTAAATTAGGTTTAGTCGGCGAAGCCCACTCTGCAGTTGCTGATATTGTCAGCCATTCAATTAAACAAGCAGAAGATGCTAAAAAAGGCATTAAACAAGACGGTACGGCTGCATTACAAGTGACGAGTGACATCGCTAATTTAGTGACAGGTGATTTAGTTGGTGGCTCAGTTAAAGCCCAAGCTGGCTATAGCCAATCTAATACGGGTTTTAACGAAAAATCGGATAATCGTAATACTTTAAACGGTAATCTGGTCTTGAGTGCAACAGAAGGGGGAATTGAGTTAAATAACGTTGAACGCAGTAAGAGCGGCAAACTTTCTCTAAATGCAAAAGATAAAGTTACCATAAATGCGGGTAAAACAGAAAGAACAGAGTCGGATGAATCTTGGCATGCAAAAGTGTCCGCTGGAGGTACAGTGTCTTGTGGGGTGATGTCTCAAGGCTGTGCAGTTGGTGTAACTAATGGTGTTGAAGCAGGATATTCTACAACAAATACCAACGCGACTACCTATCAAAATAGCCAATTGTTGGGTGATGAAATTGAGATCAATACAGAAAGCGATCTCACCCTATCGGGGGCTAATATTAAAGCGGATGTTTATCGTACAAAAGTGGAAGGGAAAACCTCAATTGAATCTAAACAAGATACCTATGAAAGACATAATAAACGCTTGGATGTGGGTGTCTCTGTAGGGGCTTCGGTAACCACGGCTTTAACCGTAAAACCAACAGGTAGCGTAACAGTGGGTTATGGTCAGGAAGATGAAACGAGTCGGATGGTTAATCAGCAATCAGGCATTGAAGCTGGAAAAATGATTGGTCAAATTAAAGACTTGGATTTAACCGCTGGTTATTTTGTTGATAAAAGTGGGAATAACGACCTTACCACTACGGGCAGTGTTACTCATCGCTCTTTAGAAGACTATCATCATAAAGATGGTGGTGAGTTCGGTGCATCTATAGGGTTAAATGAACGGGGAACGTCTCAAGCCAATATAAGAGGAGGTCGTTCGGCACAAAAACATTATGACGCGACCCAGCACTCAACTCTGTCAGGTATTGATTCTCAGCCTGTTGAAAAACCAATTAATCAGGATTTGAATAAATCTAAAACCGTTCATCGAGATGAACAATTAGCAAGTACCAGTTTTGGGTTTGAACTAGGTGATTTGGCTGAATTGGGGCAAAAAGGCCTAAATAAGGCAAAACAAGCATTAAATAAAAAATCAAATCAAAATAGTGCAAGAGGATTGAACGATATTGCTTCAAATAATGATCAATTGCCAAAACCGAAACAATCGGAAGCGCCTATCTACGAAGAAATTCCGGATAGCCCTTACGCTAAGCTAGGTGATGCAAACGCCAATGCTCAGCGTAAATCAACTGAGTCCGAGCCGATTTACAGCGAAGTGACAAAACCGAAACAATCGCAAGAGCCTATCTACGAAGAGATTCCGGATAGCCCTTATGCGAAGCTAGGTGATGCAAACGCCAATGCTCAGCGTAAATCAACTGAGTCAGATCCGATTTACAGCGAAGTGACAAAACCGAAACAATCGCAAGAGCCTATCTACGAAGAGATTCCGGATAGCCCTTATGCGAAGCTAGGTGATGCAAACGCCAATGCTCAGCGTAAATCAACTGAGTCCGATCCGATTTACAGCGAAGTGACAAAACCGAAACAATCGCAAGAGCCTATCTACGAAGAAATTCCGGATAGCCCGTATGCGAAATTAGGTGATGCAAATGCCAATGCTCAGCGTAAATCAACTGAGTCCGATCCGATTTACAGTGAAGTGACGAAACCGAAACAATCGCAAGAGCCTATCTACGAAGAAATTCCGGATAGCCCTTATGCGAAGCTAGGTGATGCAAACGCCAATGCACAGCGTAAATCAACTGAGTCCGATCCGATTTACAGTGAAGTGACGAAACCGAAACAATCGCAAGAGCCTATCTACGAAGAAATTCCGGATAGCCCTTATGCGAAGCTAGGTGATGCAAACGCCAATGCTCAGCGTAAATCAACTGAGTCCGATCCGATTTACAGCGAAGTGACAAAACCGAAACAATCGCAAGAGCCTATCTACGAAGAAATTCCGGATAGCCCGTATGCGAAATTAGGTGATGCAAACGCCAATGCCCAGCGTAAATCAACTGAGTCCGAGCCGATTTACAGTGAAGTGACGAAACCGAAACAATCGCAAGAGCCTATCTACGAAGAAATTCCGGATAGCCCTTATGCGAAGCTAGGTGATGCAAACGCCAATGCACAGCGTAAATCAACTGAGTCCGATCCGATTTACAGCGAAGTGACAAAACCGAAACAATCGCAAGAGCCTATCTACGAAGAAATTCCGGATAGCCCTTATGCGAAGCTAGGTGATGCAAACGCCAATGCACAGCGTAAATCAACTGAGTCCGATCCGATTTACAGCGAAGTGACAAAACCGAAACAATCGCAAGAGCCTATCTACGAAGAAATTCCGGATAGCCCGTATGCGAAATTAGGTGATGCAAATGCCAATGCTCAGCGTAAATCAACTGAGTCCGATCCGATTTACAGCGAAGTGACAAAACCGAAACAATCGCAAGAGCCTATCTACGAAGAAATTCCGGATAGCCCGTATGCGAAATTAGGTGATGCAAATGCCAATGCTCAGCGTAAATCAACTGAGTCCGATCCGATTTACAGCGAAGTGACAAAACCGAAACAATCGCAAGAGCCTATCTACGAAGAGATTCCGGATAGCCCGTATGCAAAATTAGGCGATAGCAATGCTCAAGCTAAATCTGGCAAATCTGAGCCGATTTATGAAGAGATTCCTGCTTTAACTCAGGAAAATAAAGCTAAACGTCCTTTACCTGAGTTACCACAGAGTGGTAATACAAAAGCGAATAGTGGCGAAAGCGATTACGCAGAAATCCCTGCGGTGGTTAGCAATAAAGCTAAAGCGGAGAACGCTGAAAGTGACTATGCAGAAATCCCTGCATTAGCCAAAACCGGCAATAAATCCGATAATGTCGAGTCTTCCCTTGCACAGGCAAATAGCAATAACAACAATAGCCGTGTATTGCCTACAATGCCTGAAACAGCAAACGTGGAACAAACCGGTGCGCAAAGTGCCCCGTCATTTTTCCAAAAGATTAAAAACTTTTTCAAAACTGACCGCACTTCGTCCAAAAAGGCAGAGGAAAATGCGAATAAAGGCAATCAAACATTAGACACCGAAGCTCAAGCGAACGGGAAACCTAACTACGAGAAGCTTGAGGACAATTTGAATTTGAAAGAGTTACTCAGTCTTGAGGCAAAACGTTATGATGAATTTGAACAAAAAATTCTCAATAACAGTGAGTTTTTAGCCGAAGCCCGTGAAGCAGCGAAGAAAAGCGTCCCTGAAGCGGTATTAAAACAAATGGCAGGCTCACCTGAGCTGGATGATATTCTCACAGACGGTGCGAAAAGAACCGAACGTAAGATCAACGAAGCCTTACACTTTAAACCAAGCGAACAGGAATTTAACGCTATCCAGCAATTAGTGAAAAAATTGCCGAAAAGCGATGAAATTATGAGCGTGCCGGAGCAAACTCAACGTATCGTCGATGCGTTAGCGGAAACGTCAAAAACGATTCAACGTTCACCAGAGTTAAAAGATAAGCTTAAAGGTGCCGTAGAAGAGTTTTTAAACGATACCAAAAATGGTCTAACCGTAGAAAGTATTGAAAAACTCAATCATGGTTTACGTCCGGACGAGGGTGAAAACAGAACGTTGTATAAAAAAGAATCCTTAACCAAAGAAGATGCAATTTTCTCTGGACCGCAGGCATCTAAATTACAACTTGCACAGATGGTTGAGTTTATTAATGACGCTAAAGCCAGAGGGGTTGAACCAAGTGTGTTATCCGGTATGGTTTACCAACGTGTGATTGCTTATCATCCGTTTGCTGAAGGTAATGGACGTGTTGCTCGTGTTATTGTCAATAAATTATTGCTGGATGCGGGATACCCGCCGTTTACGAAGTTTAGCAGTAAATTTGAGGAAACCATTATTCCGCAATCGGATAATACCAAAGACAGCGCAAGTAGCCCGGAAGTGATTAGCGAATTCTTACGTCTCTTAGGTGAGAAATCGGTCGATGAGGCTAAACCTAAATTTGCGCCAACTGAAGCTGCCTCAAATTCAGCAGGTCAGGAGGAAGATATCTATGCTCAAATCGATCCGAGTAAGAAAAGGGTAAAAACCGAATCAGAAGCGGAAAAAGCGGCTAGAATTTCGAAAGAGAAAGATGAAACGTTAGGGAAGAAGCAATCTGTACAGCGTGAAGATAACAGTGATTATATGACGATCAAACGCTTAAAAGAGGATATGGCTGACGTTGATCAACCAACTAAAGCAAACGCTTCTACAGAAAGCCCAGCTGTAATTGAAAATAAAGCCAAAGCAGAGAACGCTGAAAGTGATTACGCAGAAATCCCTGCAGTGGTTGGCAATAAAGCCAAAGCGGAGAATGCTGAAAGTGATTACGCAGAAATCCCTGCAGTGGTTGGCAATAAAGCCAAAGCAGAGAACACTGAAAGTGATTACGCAGAAATTCCGGCAGTGGTTGGCAATAAAGCCAAAGCGGAGAATGCTGAAAGTGATTACGCAGAAATTCCTGCTGCGGTTGGCAATAAAGCCAAAGCAGAGAACGCTGAAAGTGATTACGCAGAAATTCCTGCTGCGGTTGGCAATAAAGCCAAAGCAGAAAACGCTGAAAGTGATTACGCAGAAATCCCTGCAGTGGTTGGCAATAAAGCCAAAGCAGAGAATGCTGAAAGTGATTATGCAGAAATTCCGGCAGTGGTTGGAAATAAGGCCAAAGCCGAGAATGCTGAAAGTGATTACGCAGAAATCCCTGCAGTGGTTGGCAATAAAGTCAATAGCAATAACAGCAATAATAATCAAAGACTTGCTGAGGAAAATCAAATCGGTAACGACGTAAATAAACCGAAAATTGATTCCAAAAAGCTATTTGAACAAGCGAAACAAAAAGCGCGTGAGCGTGATAGTGCGAAAGAGGCTGAAAAGAAATTAAAGATTTTGGCTGAAAATGCTGAAAGCTTGCCGAAAGAGCATTTATTAAAAGCATTACAAGATTTAGCATATGGCTCAAGTGTTGAAGAAGCGACGGCTTTAACAAATAAAGCAAAAGAAACGCGTAATAAGATTCACCGTCCGGATACTATTGAGGGATTTGAAGGACAGAATGTGAAAAATATGGGCAAAGTGATGAGTAAAATTGAGCTTGATGCTGCCTATTTACAATCTCGTGGCGAAATTAACCAAAAGATTGTAGATAAACTGGACTCAAACCAAGAGTTCCATCAGTTAATGAAACAAAAACTCTCTGGCAATGAAGAAGGCATTAAACGCTTATTCGGTTTGGTTGAACAAGCGAAGTTCGAAGCTCTAAAAGAAGTCACTGGCGTTGAAGGTAGCCGTGCTAAAGTGGAGTTTACGGGGAATAACCCGCTTTCAATGAAACAAGGTTCTTACGGTAATGATCTTGTTCAAATGAATGCGACACCTATTTTGAGCTTCTTACGCACGAGAAAACAAAATAACAAAGAAATTTTGGATACTATCGTTCACGAATTAACGCATCACGATCAGGCACAAATTATCCGTCATAAGGATAAGTTACCAGAGCATATGAAACCGGATGCGAATTTAATGGCGCTAAATGGTGTTTATTATATCAATTCGGGGCTGACTAATATGCAGCAGTATAAAAAGCAGCCGCAAGAGCGAGAGGCGTTCTTCTCGGGTCATAAATTAGGTGAGCAACTGAGTAAATTGGTGGATAAAGGCTATACTGGTGCCAAACGGGAGATTCAATCGATTGAGCATTTACCAAGCCCAAATAGCAACCTGGAAACCCTTAAACCACAAAGCACAGATTTAGGCAATAATACCTTGATTTATGGCTTAAAAGATGGGCGTAAGGAACTGATTAACCGTGCTAACCAAGCCGATAAAGGGAAACGAAACCCAATTCTTGCGGATAGTTACATTGGTGAGTTAAATTTAGGCTACGAATTTGGTAATTTGTCTAAATTGGCAGATAAGGTTAAACAAGGGAAAGTGACGCAACAAGACATTGATCATATTGCAAACTTCCAAGATTTGGGGGCGGATAATGCCTTAGCAACATCTTCTCGCAGCCGTATCAATCAAGCCAATGTCGAGGATAATAAAAAAATTATCACGGAATTGCTCAACAATCCGGTTGCAGTAGATTCTCTCAAACGGATCGCTGAATTTAATGAAAAGGAGCAACAGTTATTTCAAAAACTGAAACAAAATGAGAATTTGGATTTAGATAATCCGAAAACCTCACCTTCTTTCACTAAAGAGCAAAATGAAGCGATTGAACAATATCTGTCAGCAGTAGGTGAACTGAACAGAAGTCGCGAAGATTTCTTTTCAGAAAAAACCAAACTGATTGCTAAAGAAACCCTTGAAAGAGGCGGAAAAGTCTATTTTGCGTTAGATGGTTTAGCAACGGATACAACGACGTTCAATAAAGATAAAACTCAAATAGATATGGGTAATCTGAAGAAATTATTTGATCCGAACTATGAATTCTATAATTCGGTGACATCAAGGGAGTTACGTTACCTGTATGAAAACTACAGAGATAACCCGAACTTGAAGTTTACCATTAAGGATCAGGTTATTGAAAACCCGCTTAAGTCATTAGATCTTAATTAAACATCATGTCTAAAATAGCAATCTGCCCATCAAATGGGCAGATTGTTATATCAAAATATTCAAATACAAAATTCCTCCGTTTAAAATCAAAGTGCGATAAATTATTTTTACTCATTTTTTTAAATTCATTTGTTACGCCTTGTTATTGTTTTATCAATAATCTCCCAAAATTTAACTACAAAGCTACTCACAAAAGTAATCTGCCTATAATATTAAGTTAGCAAGAGCATTATCATTAGGTGCAGAAGCAATGGTATTCCTAAAAAAGCGATTTTCGGTTCCATGATCTACGCTATACTTAAGCAAGTTAGTACATTCAAAATGGAATACCATTTATGGCATTGAAAGAGAAGAGCGGATGGGAAATTATCGAACCGGTTCGGAAATGCGCTGATTTAACAAAGGGCGCTAGACTCAAGTCAAATTTGAGTCAAACTCATTTTTGCAACTTAATAATTTAATAGTTGAAAATGATGAACGAGAAGAAATTATAGAAAATAACGAAATGTAAGTTATTGAATTTGAAGACTCTTCATTTATGGAGTTATTAAGAAATGGCGGAGGAAGTGAGATTCGAACTCACGGAGGGCGTAAACCCTCGCCGGTTTTCAAGACCGGTGCCTTCAACCACTCGACCATTCCTCCGTACTTGACGGTGCGTAGTATAATTCAAAATTTTTTGATGTAAATAAAAAACGAGTGAAATCTATTTATTCGGCGTTTATTTATTCATTTTGCTTTCTTTTTAGCCAAAGCAGGAAATAATTTTTGCTCAGCCATTGACTTTTTATACACTCGCCCTTACTTTAGGGTTTGATGCTAACTAACGTTATTAAGGAGCTTTTATGCAATCACGCATTATTGTTGACTCAAGAAACGAATCCTTATTAAGCACCCATAAAGTGCTTCGTAATACTTATTTCTTACTTGGTCTAACAATGGCATTTTCGGCAGTTGTCGCTTATATTTCTATGGCGATGAATTTGCCGTATCCAAACATTATTGTTTTACTTGTTGGCTTTTACGGCTTACTTTTCATTACACATCGTTTAGCTGACCGTCCTGCGGGTATTTTAGCGGCATTTGCCTTTACCGGTTTTATGGGCTATACCATTGGGCCAATTCTCAATATGTATGTGGCAAACGGCATGGAAGATTTAATTATGTTGTCATTTGCCGGCACAGCGATTGTTTTCTTTGCCTGCTCAGCCTATGTATTGACGACAAAAAAAGACATGTCATTCCTTGCAACCGCAATGTTTGCCCTTTTCATTGTGCTTTTACTTGGTATGGTGGCTAGTTTCTTCTTCCAAATACCGGCGTTAGCCATTGCAATTAGTGCATTATTTGTTGTTTTCTCAACGATGACAATTTTGTATGAAACCAGCAATATCATTCACGGTGGTGAAACAAATTATATTCGTGCCACAGTAAGTATTTATGTAGCGATTTATAACTTATTCTTAAGTTTGTTAAGATTGCTCTCAATTTTTTCAAGCAATAATGACTAAATTTGCTTAAAAAAACAAAATGCGCCTTGATTAGGATTAAGGCGCATTTTTTTATATTATTTTTTGGAAAAAAGTGCGGTCAAATATTGGGTTAAATTTTCATATTGAAACGTGAATCCCGCTTCAATAAGCCGTTTCGGCAAAACATATTGGCTTTCTAGTAACATATTGGCACGCTCACCTAAGACGAGTTTTAAGGCAAATTTCGGCGCAGGGAAAGGCGCACAACGTTTTAACGATTGAGCCAATTGTTGGTTAAACGCTCTATTGGTAATTGGTTGGGGTGAAACAAAATTATAAATGCCCTGACACTCGCCATGAGAAAGTAAAAATAAAATGCCGTTTACCATATCTTCTAATGCAATCCATGCCCAGTACTGTTTTCCCGTACCTAATGGACCGGCTAAATTCCAATAATAGAGCGGAAGCATTTTTTTTAATGCCCCGCCATTCGGAGAAAGCACCATACCGGTGCGAAGAATACAGACTTTCGTTTTGGCTTGTAATGCTGTGTTTTCCCAAGCATGGCAAAGTGCTGCCGTGAATGTATGATGAACAGTCGGGCTTGTTTCAGTAAGAACTTTATTGGCTTGATCACCATAAATACCGGCTGCCGAGCCGGAAATCAAGCGTGGGGGATTCACACCGGCATTAATCAACGAAACTAATTGCTGTGTCAGTTTTACTCTGCTATTAAATAATTTTGCTTTTTGTGATGTTGCCCAATGTTTAGTAAAAATAGGTTCACCAGCTAAGTTTATCACTACATCAAACTCATCTAAATTTTTAAGCTGGGAAAGTGCGGTTAAAAATTTCAACGTTTTTTTAGGAAAAAGAGAACGGGCTTTTTTCTCATTGCGAGTGAGAATAGTGAGTTGATGTTGTTCTTCTAGGGCAGAGGTTAATTTTTTTCCGATTAATCCTGTGCCGCCGGTAATAAAAATTTTCATTAAAGTGAGCTTTCAAACAAATTTTTAATATGCTCAATTAGAGTGGAAATTGCAGTTGTACGTGTCGGCGACACGAAAATCGTATCATCGCCGGCAATTGTGCCAAGAATCCCTTCTGCTTTACCAATAGAATCCAATAGGCGTGCAATTAATTGCGCTGCACCCGGAGTGGTCTTAATCACGATTAAAAACTCATTATGATCGATATCCAATACGAGATTTCTTAGTGGGCTACTGGTTGCAGGTATGCTTAATTCATTTGGTAAGCAATAGACCATTTCCATCTTGGTATTACGCACACGCACTGCGCCAAATTTACTCAGCATACGCGAAACTTTAGATTGATTTATAGTTGGAAAACCCTGGCTTTTTAAGGCTTCAACTATTTCACTTTGAGAGGAAAAACGTTCCTGGCTCAGCAATTCTTTAAATGTTTTTGTTAAATCATCCATTTATTCGTTTTAAGATGGGACTAATCCGCATAAGCGTTGCATAAAAATGCAAAATATGCAACTAAAATACAAATTTGAGTAAAAAAAGAGACAAGTTTTATCTAGAAATTTGAGCTAGATCTCATTATTGAATTTCTATGTTTGTAATTTATCGGTTTACCTTTTAAAATTTACAAAGTTAATTAATCTACTTAATAAGGAGTATACATGAAAGTTGCAGTATTAGGTGCAGCCGGCGGTATCGGTCAAGCGTTGGCATTATTGCTAAAACTACAATTACCGGCAGGAACAGAATTATCACTTTATGACATTGCGCCGATAACACCGGGCGTGGCGGCTGATGTCAGCCATATTCCTACAGCCGTGAAAGTGAAAGGTTTTTCAGGTGAAGATCCAAGTCCTGCACTTGAAGGCGCAGATGTGGTATTGATTTCTGCAGGTGTAGCACGTAAGCCAGGTATGGATCGTTCCGATTTATTTAATATCAATGCCGGGATTGTTCGTAATCTTGTTGAAAAAATCGCGGTTGTTTGCCCGAAGGCCTGCATAGGTATTATTACTAATCCGGTTAATACAACAGTTGCTATTGCAGCAGAAGTACTGAAAAAAGCCGGTGTTTATGATAAACGTAAATTATTCGGTGTGACAACGTTAGATGTGCTTCGCTCAGAAACCTTTGTTGCCGAATTGAAAAATCTCAATGTTTCCCGTACGACCGTACCGGTTATCGGGGGGCATTCCGGTGTTACCATCCTTCCATTACTTTCTCAAGTTCCTTATGCGGAGTTTACCGCTGAAGAAATCGTACCATTAACAAAACGTATCCAAAATGCAGGTACTGAAGTTGTAGAAGCCAAAGCCGGTGGCGGATCGGCAACGCTTTCTATGGCTCAAGCCGCCGCTCGTTTTGCCCGCTCTTTAATAAAGGGTTTGAGAGGAGAGACTGTTGTTGAATGCACTTATGTGGAAGGTTATGGAAAATATGCCCGTTTCTTTGCTCAACCGGTTCGTTTAGGTAAAGATGGTGTGGAAGAGATTCTACCAATCGGTTTATTAAGCGAATTTGAACAACATGCATTGGAATCAATGTTGCCGACATTACGTGCAGATATTGAATTAGGTGAGAAATTTATCAACGGTTAATTATAAATTTTATAGAAGAAGCGTCTACATAATAGACGCTTTTTTTTGTAAAAAGGAAATTTTTAAGAAAAACCGTGACTTACTTCACAAATTTGGAAATAGATATTTGCATAAGTATCTTGATGGGAGTAACCTAACCTCACTAAAAATAAGTGCTATCCCAAATAGCCGACATCTATTTTGCTTTCCGAGTAGTGCCTCTTTTGAGGCACTTTTTTTATTCTAAAAATAGAACAGAGTTGAACTAATTCCCTAAATTAGAATCTTAAAGTATGTTCTTCTGACAAAATCACTATTTATAGGAGTTTTTTATGAAATCTTTAAAATCTTTATTAACGTTGACCGCACTTAGCATAGCCGTTGCCGGTTCTGCATTTTCAAATGAAAATACGGTTACCACTCTTAAAAAAGAATCAGTAACGAATGTAAATTCAATGATTCAGAAACAAAAAGAAAATGCTATCGCAGATAAAAATAGTCTAAAAGAGAAAGTCGTTGCGACAAAAGAAAAAGCTAAAGAGGCGGTGAAATCTACAAAAGAAGCGACAAAAGAAAAAATAGATGTAGTGAAAGAAAAAGCTAACTCAATGAAATCATCAGATACTTCATCAATGAAAAACCAAGTTTCTGAGAAATTCAATTCAGCGAAAGAGCAGATTAAAACAGAAAAACAAAAAATTGCCTCAAGTGCTAAAGTAAATATTAATAAAGCGGACGCTGAAACCTTACAAAAACTTTCCGGCATTGGTGAAAAGAAAGCGCAAGCAATTGTGGATTATCGTAATAAAATGGGCAAAATCAAAAATGTGGCGGAATTATCAAAAATTGATGGTTTAGGTGAGACAACCATTGAAAAAATTGCGCCTTACCTGACTTTTTAAAAACAAGGTCAATATCAAGTGTACTTTCTAAAGCTCGACAAATTTGGTCGGGCTTTTTTGTTATAAGTTAAAAATATTGTTGAGCTAGATCACAAATTTGCAACAAACTTATAAATGAGGCATTTTTCCAATTCAATCCTATGTATAATGGAAGAGAAATTAATCGATCATATTATTTGAGGTAAACATGCAACCAAATAAAGATTTTGATGAATGGTTGGCAACAACCGCATTCGGTGGCGCAAACCAAGCCTATATCGAAGAATTATATGAGCGTTATTTAGACGATCCGAATTCTATTGATAAAAGCTGGAAAACAACCTTTGATTCTTTACCCAAATCAACTACGGTTGAACAACCGCATTCGCCGGTGCGTGATTATTTCCGACGTTTAGCCCGTGAAAATAGCACCGAAGCGGTGACAGTGATTGATCCGGAAGCAAGTGCAAAATTAGTAAAAGTATTACAATTTATCAATGCCTACCGTTTCCGTGGTCATTTGGAAGCAAAACTTGATCCCCTCAATTATTATCGTTGGAAAGTATCAAATGTGCCGGAATTAGATTATCGTTATAACGGTTTTACCGAACAAGATCTCAACGAAACTTTCAATATTAACCACTACGTTTATCAACGAGACACCATTAAACTAGCCGATTTAAATGCAATGCTGAAAGAGACCTACTGTGGTTCTATCGGTTTAGAATTTATGCACGTGCAGGATATGGAACAAAAGATGTGGCTTCAAAATAAATTGGAAGGCCGCTTAAATCAACCGCTCTTTACCCATGAAGAAAAAAAGAATTTTCTTAATGAATTAACCGCTGCTGATGGATTGGAACGTTATCTTGGTGCGAAATTTCCAGGGGCAAAACGTTTCTCTTTAGAGGGAAGTGATGCTTTTATCCCGTTAATGAAAGAAATTATTCGCCACGCCAGCAAACAAGGTGTGAAAGATGTAATGATGGGGATGGCACACCGAGGGCGTTTAAATATGCTGGTGAATGTGCTGGGTAAAAAACCGAAGGATCTCTTTGATGAGTTTGCAGGTAAACATTCGGGCGACCGTACCGGTGACGTTAAATATCATCAGGGATTTTCATCCGATTTTGCTGTTGGTGAAAAGCATGTTCATTTAACCCTCGCTTTCAACCCGTCTCATTTAGAAATTGTTAGCCCTGTGGTGATAGGCGCTGTACGTTCACGCCAAACTAAGAAAAATGATGTAGAACGTTCACAAGTGTTAGCCGTGACGGTGCATGGTGATTCAGCGGTAGCGGGGCAAGGTGTTGTACAAGAAACCTTAAATATGTCGAATGCCCGTGGTTATACGGTAGGTGGCACTATTCGCATCGTGATCAATAACCAAATCGGTTTTACCACATCTAATCCAAATGACACTCGTTCCACAGAATATTGCACTGATATTGCAAAAATGATCCAAGCGCCGATAATTCACGTCAATGGTGATGATCCGGAAGCTGTTGCTTTTGTTGCCCGTATGGCAGTGGAATATCGCAGTTTATTCAAACGGGATATTTTCATTGATTTGATTTCTTATCGTCGTCATGGACATAATGAAGCCGACGAACCTTTGGCTACACAACCAATGATGTACAGCATCATTAAGAAACATCCGACACCACGTGAGGTCTATGCTGCTCGTTTAGTAAAAGAAGGTGTGATTACTGAAGAACAAGTCATTGAAATGATGAATTTATATCGTGACAGTCTAGATAATGGCGAACGTGTAGTGGCAGAATGGCGTGAAATGGATACGGCGAAAATGGATTGGTTGCAATATCTTAATTATGACTGGACATCGCCTTATGAAAGTAAATTCCCGCAAGATCGTTTTATCACGCTGGCAAAACGTGTATGTGAATATCCGGAAAGTTTACGTGCACACCCGCGTGTTGAAAAAATTTATAATGATCGCAAAGCCATGTATCAGGGCGAAAAATTGCTTGACTGGGGAATGGCTGAAACTATGGCATATGCAACTTTACTTGATGAGGGAGTAAACGTTCGCTTATCAGGGGAAGATGCGGGAAGGGGGACGTTCTTCCATCGTCACGCTGTAGTACATAACCAAAATGATGGAACAGGCTATGTACCGCTCACACATTTGCATGCCAACCAGGGGCGTTTTGAAGTGTGGGATTCGGTGCTATCTGAAGAATCAGTACTTGCCTTTGAATATGGTTATGCAACCACCGATCCGAAAACCCTAACGATTTGGGAAGCGCAATTTGGTGATTTTGCTAATGGTGCACAAATCGTGATTGATCAATTTATCAGTTCGGGAGAACAAAAATGGAACAGAATGTGCGGTTTGGTGATGTTGTTACCGCATGGGTATGAAGGTCAAGGACCGGAACATTCTTCCGCTCGTTTAGAACGTTATCTGCAACTTTGTGCAGAGCAAAATATGCAGGTTTGTATCCCTTCTACACCGGCACAGGTTTATCATATGTTACGTCGTCAAGCTTTGCGTAAAATGCGTCGTCCGTTAATTGGGATTTCACCAAAATCTTTATTGCGCCACCCGTTAGCCGTATCAAGTTTAGATGAACTTGTTAATGGTTCATTCCAAACGGTAATTGGTGAAATGGACGAACTAGATCCGAAAGGGGTTAAACGTATTGTGATGTGTTCAGGAAAAGTCTATTACGATTTGCTGGAACAGCGTCGAGCCAATAATCAAACTGATGTAGCAATTATCCGAATCGAACAACTTTATCCTTATCCGCATGAAGATATGAAAAAAGCCCTTGAACCTTATGCCCATGTAAAAGATTATGTATGGTGTCAAGAAGAACCCCTTAATCAGGGGGCGTGGTATAGCTGCAAACATAATTTTGAAAGTTCCATTCCTGAGGATATTAAATTGAAATATGCAGGGCGTCCGGCTTCGGCTTCACCGGCTGTTGGATATATGTCATTACATGTTAAACAGCAAAAACAATTGGTTGAAGAGGCATTGACATTGTAAAGTGCGGTGCAAAATTTGCATGTTTTCATGAGTGGAATAATCCACTAATAAGAGTAACCAAAATGGTGGGCTAAAACCCACATGAGAAAAAATAGTAAAGGAAAAACGACCATGACAATCGAAGTTCTTGTTCCAGATTTACCCGAATCCGTTGCGGATGCCACTGTGGCAACATGGCATAAAAAAGTAGGGGATGCAGTAAAACGTGACGAAGTGTTAGTTGAAATTGAAACGGATAAAGTCGTGTTAGAAGTACCGGCTCAGTCCGATGGTGTGATTACGGAAATTTTAGAAGCCGAAGGCGCAACGGTAGTTAGCAAACAACTACTCGGTAAACTTTCCAAAGCTCAAGCAGGTGATGTTAGTACGACAAAGATCAATGAATCGAATGAGCCGACACCGGCAGATCGCCATCATTCAGCCATTGAAAATAGTCAACACAATGCTGATGATCACGGGCCTGCAATCAGACGTTTACTGGCGGAACATGATCTTGATGCCTCTCAAATTCAGGGCTCCGGTGTAGGCGGTCGATTAACCCGTGAAGATATTGAGCGTGAAATTGCGAAACGGGATGCGCAAAAAGCAAAACAACAGGTGGCAACAGAACAAAATACCATCAGTACAGTGGCTTACCAGTCTCGTTCTGAAAAACGCGTTCCAATGACACGTTTACGCAAACGCATTGCAGAGCGTTTACTTGAAGCAAAAAACAGCACTGCAATGCTCACGACATTTAATGAAGTGGATATGCAACCGATAATGAAATTGCGTAAAACCTACGGTGAAAAATTTGAAAAACAGCATGATGTACGTTTAGGCTTTATGTCGTTCTATATTAAAGCTGTGGTCGAAGCGTTAAAACGTTATCCGGAAGTAAATGCTTCTATTGATGACGATGATATTGTTTACCATAATTACTTTGATATTAGTATCGCTGTTTCTACCCCTCGCGGTTTGGTTACACCGGTGTTACGTAACTGCGATAAACTAAGTATGGCGGAAATCGAAAAACAAATTAAAGCACTGGCAGAAAAAGGTCGCGATGGCAAGTTAACGGTGGAAGATTTAACCGGTGGAAATTTCACTATTACTAATGGTGGGGTGTTTGGTTCATTAATGTCCACCCCGATTATTAATCCACCGCAGAGTGCGATTCTAGGCATGCATGCGATTAAAGAGAGACCGATCGCATTGAATGGGGAAGTTGTAATTCGTCCAATGATGTATCTGGCGTTGTCTTATGATCACCGTTTAATTGACGGTAAAGAATCCGTTGGTTTCCTTGTCGCCGTTAAAGAATTATTGGAAGATCCGACAAGATTATTATTGGAAATTTAGAGTAAAAGTGCGGTCAATTTTGATCGCATTTTTATTTTTCGACGAAAAGATGACTATTTTCACATATCCTAAATAACCAGAAAAAAGCAGGTAAACCTTATGAATTTACACGAATATCAAGCAAAACAGCTTTTTAAAGAATATGATCTACCGGTGAGTGAAGGGATTATTTGTCATTCGGCGGATGATGCCGCCATGGCGCTTTTCCAACTTAACGGTGATCGTTGGATCGCAAAATGCCAAGTTCATGCCGGAGGCCGAGGAAAAGCCGGTGGTGTAAAACTGGTACATAATGCGGAAGAAGCCCGATCTTTTGCCCATCAATGGCTGGGAAATCGTTTGGTAACTTTCCAAACCGATAAACAAGGCCAACCGGTAAATAGTATCTATATTGAGGAAACCTGTGATATTGCTCAAGAACTTTATCTTGGTGCAGTGATTGATCGTTCTTCACAACAAATTATCTTTATGGCATCTTCCGCTGGTGGAATGAATATTGAAGATGTCGCTCGCGAAACGCCTCATTTGATTCATAAAGTCGCCATTGATCCGTTATTTGGCGGTATGCCGTATCAAGGCAGAGAATTAGCATTTAAATTAGGTTTAAGCGGAGAACAAAATAAACAGTTTGCTCATGCATTTGTACAATTAGCGAAGTTATTTATAGAAAAAGATCTTTCGCTTTTAGAAGTTAATCCGCTAGTGGTGACGAAGCAAGGTCAGTTGCTGTGTTTAGATGCCAAAATGACGATTGACGATAATGCGTTGTTTCGCCATAAGGATTTACTGGCTTTCCAAGATTTAAGCCAAAGCGATTTACGAGAAGCTGAAGCGGAAAAACATCAACTCAATTATGTCGCCTTAGAAGGGGATATCGGTTGTATGGTAAACGGTGCGGGGCTTGCCATGGGAACGATGGATATGGTGAAACTTTATGGCGGAAATCCGGCAAATTTCCTCGATGTTGGGGGCGGTGCGACAAAAGAACGGGTTACTGAAGCCTTCAAAATTATTTTGACAGATAAGGGTGTAAAAGCCATTTTAGTCAATATTTTCGGAGGAATTGTTCGTTGTGATTTAATTGCCGAAGGGGTTATTGCCGCTATCAAAGAAGTTGGGATAAATGTTCCTGTTGTAGTGCGTTTAGAAGGCACGAATGTTGAGTTAGGGCGTAAAATCCTGTCAGACAGTGGGGTAAATCTTATTGTCGAAAATAGTTTAAAAGATGCCGCACAAGCTGTAGTAAAAGCGGCAAAAGGAGCGTAATTATGTCGATCTTAATTAATAAAGATACTAAAGTTATTTGCCAAGGTTTCACCGGTACACAGGGTACGTTCCATTCCGAGCAAGCATTGGCTTATGGCACAAAAATGGTAGGCGGTGTATCCCCTAATAAAGGAGGAAGTACGCATTTGGGATTACCGGTTTTTAACACGGTAAGAGAGGCGGTGGAGACTACCGGTGCGACAGCGACAATGATTTATGTGCCGGCGGCATTTTGTAAAGATGCCATCCTAGAAGCCATTGATGCTGGCATTCAATTAATTATTTGTATCACAGAAGGTATCCCAACTTTGGATATGCTTACGGTGAAACAAAAATTAAATGAAACCGGTGTGATTATGATAGGGCCTAATTGTCCGGGCATTATTACGCCGGATGAATGCAAAATCGGTATTATGCCGGGGCATATTCATAAAAAAGGCAAAGTCGGTATTGTTTCCCGTTCCGGAACATTAACTTATGAAGCAGTAAAACAAACCACTGATGAAGGCTTTGGGCAATCCACTTGTGTGGGAATAGGTGGCGATCCGATTCCGGGCTCAAGTTTCATTGATATTTTAAAACGTTTCCAAGATGATCCCGAAACCGAAGCCATTGTAATGATTGGTGAGATCGGTGGTTCCGCAGAGGAAGAAGCAGAGGCTTATATTAAAGCCCATGTCACCAAACCGATGGTTGGCTATATTGCCGGCGTTACCGCTCCGAAAGGCAAACGAATGGGGCATGCCGGGGCAATTATTAGTGGTGGTAAAGGCACTGCTGAGGATAAAATCGCCGCCCTTGAAGCAGCAGGGGTTAAAACAGTAAGAAGTTTAGCGGAGATTGGTTCGGCATTAAGAACATTATTAAAATAAAAACACATTTAAGAAATGACCGCACTTTGCCAATGTATTCAAAGTGCGGTTTTTTTATAACAAGTTGTTATAACGTCATGATTAAAAGGTGTATAATCTCAAGCTTATTTTAAGGAAAAAATTATGAGCCAATTTTTTTATATTCATCCTGACAATCCACAAGCACGTTTAATCAACCAAGCGGTAGATATTTTGCGTAAAGGCGGCGTGATTGTGTACCCTACAGATTCCGGTTATGCATTAGGTTGTATGCTTGGAGATAAACATGCGATGGATCGTATTATTGCGATTCGCAAATTGCCGGAAGGGCATAATTTCACCTTGGTGTGTCGTGATTTATCCGAGCTTTCTAATTATGCAACCGTGAGTAATGTTGCTTATCGTTTAATTAAAAATAATACGCCGGGACGTTATACTTTTATCCTGACGGCAACTAAAGAACTGCCGCGTCGTTTGATGACATCAAAACGTAAAACCATTGGTTTACGGGTGCCGGATAATCAGATCGCCTTAGATTTATTAGCGGCATTAGGTGAGCCGATTCTTTCCTGCTCACTTATGTTACCGGGGGAAGAGCATATAACACAATCCGATCCGGAAGAAATTCGGGAACGTCTGGAACATCAAGTGGAGTTAATTATTCATGGAGGGTATTTAGGGCAAGCGCCGACAACGGTGGTGGATTTAACAGAAGATACACCGGTTATTTTACGTGAAGGAAGCGGTTCTAGCGAACCATTTATTTAATTTAAATTTATACAAGACGCTTGTGAAAGCGACAAAGGAAATAAGATGAAAATCAATCAATCCAACAAAAATATCAAAAAACAGAGTGAAAACCGACCGCACTTTGAGCATAAAAAGAAGCAAAGTACAGTACATTCTGAGCATAAAGCCCTAACGAAACGCCAAACATCCTCATCATCTAACACGAAAATTGAGGGGGAAAAATTACAGAAAGTTCTCGCGCGTGCAGGGCAAGGATCTCGTCGTGAAATTGAGGCAATGATTGCTGAAAATCGGGTGAGTGTGGATGGAAAAATAGCGACACTTGGTGATCGAATTGATGTCCATTCCGGTGTGAAAGTACGTATTGACGGTCGTATTATTAATCTTCAACAGGCGCAAAAAGAAATGTGTCGTGTATTGATGTATTACAAACCGGAAGGTGAACTTTGTACCCGTAGCGATCCGGAAGGACGTGCAACGGTATTCGATCGTTTGCCACGCTTGAATGGCGCGCGTTGGATTGCTGTGGGGCGTTTAGATATTAACACTTCCGGTCTATTGTTATTTACCACTGACGGTGAACTGGCAAATCGGCTTATGCATCCTAGCCGAGAGGTAGAACGTGAGTATTCCGTCCGTGTATTCGGACAAGTGGATGATGTTATGTTAGCCCGTTTACGCAAAGGTGTTCAGCTTGAAGATGGTCCGGCAAATTTCAAAGAAATTAAATTTATCGGTGGCGTGGGAATGAATCAGTGGTATGAAGTCACATTGATGGAAGGACGCAATCGTGAAGTGCGCCGTTTATGGGAGTCTCAAGGTATTCAAGTCAGTCGCTTGATTCGTATTCGTTATGGAAATATCAAATTAATGAAAGGCTTACCGCGGGGCGGATGGGAAGAAATGGATCTTGAGAAGGTGAACTATCTGCGCGAATTAGTGGGATTAGCGCCGGAAACGGAAAGTAAACTTGATGTAACAAGACCTCGTCGCCGGCCTAAATCCGGACAAATCCGTAAAGCGGTGAAACGTTACGCTGAATTAGGAAAACGCTATAAAAAATAGGTGTCTGCGATGAAAATGCAACAACTTCGTTATATTGTGGAAATAGTGAATCAAAATTTGAATGTTACGGAAGCGGCAAATGCGCTTTATACGTCACAACCGGGTATCAGTAAACAAGTGCGTTTGTTGGAAGACGAATTAGGCTTAGAAATTTTTGAACGTAATGGCAAACATATTAAATCCGTTACACCGGCAGGGAAAAAAATCATTGCTATTGCGCGCGAATTGTTAGTGAAAGCGGAAAGTATTAAATCCGTTGCATGTGAATATACACGCCCGAATCACGGAGTGCTGCGCATTGCGACTACAAATACCCAAGCACGTTATATGTTACCTTCAGTGATTGAACGCTTTTCTAAACAATATCCCGATGTAAGTTTACATATTCATCAAGGTTCACCAACTCAAATTCATGATGCTTTAGTATCGGGGGAAGTTGATTTGGCGATCACAACAGAGGCTCCATATCTTTTTGATGATCTCATTCAATTACCTTGTTATTTGTGGAATCGTTCTGCGATTGTGAAAAAAGATCACCCGTTGGCACAAGTCAAAAATTTGACGATTGAAGAATTGGGGCAGTATCCGCTAGTGACTTATACCTTTGGTTTTACAGGCGTATCCGATTTAGATTACGCCTTTAACGCTGCCGGTATTCTTCCGAACATCGTATTTACCGCTACTGATGCGGATGTGATAAAAACTTACGTGCGTTTGGGACTGGGCGTAGGGATTATGGCAAGTATGGCGCATACCGAGCTTGATAATGATCTTGTTGCGATTGATGCAAGTCATTTATTCCCTTCCGGTATGACTCAAATCGCCTTTAAACACAGCACTTTCTTACGTAATTATATGTATGATTTTATTGAATATTTTTCACCTCATCTCACACGTTCAATCGTAGAAAAAGCAGAACGATTACGTGATAACAATGCTGTGAAAAAATTGTTTGATAACGTGGAACTGGAAGTTAAGTAGTTACATTATGGAAATAATAAGAGCGGTTGAAATTCAGGAGAATATTGACCGCTCTTTCAATTAAAATAAATCTTGATGTTTCACCAATTCTTCACGAGTGATAGCAAATACTCCCACACCACCATTTTTAAGCTCAACCCAGTTAAATGGCACATCAGGGTATTGCTCAATCAGACTTACCATACTATTTCCCACCTCGCAAGCTAATATACCGTTTTCCGTTAAATAATCAGGTGCTTGTTTTAAAATTAGTTTGGTGAGCTCCAAGCCGTCTTTACCCGAACCCAATGCAAGCTCAGGTTCAAAATGAAACTCCTCCGGCATATCGGCAAGATCGTCTTCATCTACATAAGGTGGGTTCGTCACAATAAGATCGTATTTTTGCCCAAGAATATTCTCAAATAAATTTGATTGAATAGGGAATACACGGTGCTCCAATTGGTGACGGGCAATATTGATTTCCGCTATGTTTAAAGCATCAAAGGATAAATCCACCGCATCCACTTCCGCCTCGGGGAAAGCATAGGCGCAGGCAATCGCAATACAACCGCTGCCGGTACAAAGATCAAGAATATGTTGTGGCGTTTGTTTCATTAGCCCTTCAAAGCGATCCTGAATGAGTGCGCTAATTGGCGAACGAGGAATAATTGTGCGTTCATCCACATAAAATTCATGACCACAAAACCACGCACTGTTTGTTAGGTAGGCAACCGGTACACGTTGTTCTATACGGGTTAAAACCAGTTGGACGAGGCTTTCTTTTTCTGAGGGGGTTAAACGGCTGTGGAATAATTCGGTCGGTAGATCAATAGGCAATTGTAAACCGGCAAGCACAAGTTGAAGGCTTTCATCCCAAGCATTATCATAACCTTGTCCATAGTAAATATCAGAACGGTTAAATGTGCTATATGTCCAACGGAGAAAATCTTGAATGGTATGAAGTTCATGGGCAACGTTATCTTCTAAAATTGTTGCGACCAACTCTTGATTATAGGTAATGTCCATCATATTTTCCTTGTGAAAAAATTTGCCTAGTTATACCACATAAGGCCGTTGATAACTATGATATGATAAGCAAAATTTAAATTGAGTGAAGAAAAATGCAAGACGAATTTGAGTTGTTTCGTGCAGAAACGAAAGGTATTAAACCTATCAAACAAGATACGTTTGTAGCACCGCGCCAAAAGAGCGGTCAAAAAAAATCCCATTTACGTGATATTCGTGAAAAAGAAGATACATTATTCTATTTTTCTGATGAATATGAACCGTTACTGAATGAAAACGATGGGGTCGTAAAATACCTTCGGGAAGGTGAGAATTCCCATTTACTTAAACAATTACGCCGAGGAGATTTTTCTCCTGAATTATTTTTAGATTTACACGGTTTAACCCGTGAACAGGCGAAAATGGAATTAGCGGCTTTATTGCTTGCCTGCGAAAGTGAGAGAGTATATTGTGCCAGTGTTATGACGGGCTACGGCACTTTCACCTTAAAAAAACAAATTCCCCGCTGGCTTGTTCAACATCCCAACGTGAGGGCATTACATCAGGCTCCGAGAGAATGGGGTGGCGAAGCGGCAATTTTGATTTTGCTGGATGTGTAATTATCCTTTTTATTATGGAAGGAAGAAAAGCATAAAAAGTGCGGTCAATTTTGATGTCATTTTTTCGATGAAAATATTCAAAAGTTTGACCGCACTTAAGTTGATTTGCCAAAAATTAAATTTCAGAACACAACCCTAAACTAGCCAAAAACTCAATAAAAGCCCGTACTTTTGCCGGCAAATGCCGGCGGTTTGGATAGACAATATGAATTTCCAATTCTTGTTGTTTGTACTCCGGTAAAATTTCCACTAACTCTCCGGTTTTAAAAGCATCGCCTAAAATAAAGCGGGGTAAATTGACAATCCCAAGCCCTGATTTCGCCATATCTAATAGCGCTAAGCCATTATTGCTCACAACTTTTGATTTGATTTTAAAGCGTTGTATTTGATTTGGTCGTACGCCTTGCCAATTTACTTGATTTAATGTGCTTTTATAGAGTAACCCTTCATGGTGTTCGAGGTCATCAGGTGTTTGGGGAATACCATATCGCTCAAGATAACGGGGAGAGGCGGCAAAGTGAATACTGGATGTACTGATTTTACGAGCAACTAAAGAACTATCTTGCATGTAGCCAATGCGTAAAGCAAGGTCGTAGCCCTCAGCAAGGAGATCGATTTTTTTATCATTAAATTCTACTTCAATATGTAAATTAGGATGTGCCGCAATAAACATAGGTAAGTTAGGGGAGATAAATAATAAGCCAAAATCACGCGGTACCGAAATAAGAAGATTGCCTTGCAGACTTGTTGTCATATTGCTGATACTGGCATCAGCTTCATCTAAATCAAGTAAAATACCTTGGCAACGTTGGTAATACATCATACCGGCTTCAGTTGGCATAATTTTTCTTGTGGTACGTTGTAACAAACGGGTTTTTAGATGTTCTTCCAGTTGAGAAACCAATTTACTCGCCATCGCGACAGAAATATTTTGTTGTAATGCTGCTTGAGTAAAACTCTGGGTTTCAACCACCTTACAAAAAATGGAAATCGCATTGAGTTTGTCCATTTATGTTCCTTTTTTCAAAAAATACTTGATTTTGATTACGTAACTTTGCACTATACCGCCAATTTTACAAAATTCCAGTCAATTAGGTAATCAAATGAGTAAATCTTTGGTGATTGTTGAGTCACCGGCAAAAGCAAAAACTATTAATAAATATTTAGGCAGCCAATATGTGGTGAAATCTAGTGTGGGACACATTCGGGATTTACCGACAGTGGGAACAAGTACGGGCGAGAAAGCTAAGCCAATTTCGACCAAAGGAATGAGTGCGGAAGAAAAAGCGAAAATTAAAGCAGAAAAAGAACGTAGCGCTTTAGTTAAACGCATGGGGATTGATCCTTATCACGATTGGAAAGCCAATTATCAAATCCTTCCGGGAAAAGAAAAAGTAGTAGCGGAATTAAAATCGCTGGCAAAGAAAACAGATCATGTCTATCTTGCCACCGATTTGGATAGAGAAGGAGAGGCTATTGCATGGCATTTACGAGAAGTGATTGGCGGTGATGATGACCGTTTTAGCCGTGTAGTATTTAATGAAATCACTAAAAATGCGATTAAACAAGCCTTTGAAAAACCTGAACAATTGAATATGGATCGGGTGAACGCTCAACAAACACGCCGTTTCTTAGACCGTGTGGTGGGTTTTATGGTATCGCCGCTACTCTGGAAAAAGGTTGCACGAGGTTTATCCGCAGGACGTGTGCAATCTGTTGCAGTCAAATTATTAGTGGAACGTGAGCGTGAAATTAAGGCATTTCAACCGGAAGAATATTGGGAAGTAGGCGTTCTCACCCAAACTTTAGGTAAAGAAAATATTAGGTTGGATGTTACCGATTATAAAGGAAAGAAATTTGATCCCAAGAATCAGAAGGATGCTCAAAGTGCGGTTGATTTTCTGAACGTTTCTGATTACGTTGTCACAAATCTAGAAACCAAACCAACCAGTTCACGTCCGCGCGCACCTTTTATTACCTCTACTTTACAGCAAACTGCAAGCACTCGCTTGAGTTTTGGTGTGAAGAAAACCATGATGTTAGCACAGCGTCTTTATGAGGCAGGCTATATTACCTATATGCGTACGGACTCTACAAATTTGAGCCAAGATGCACTCAATATGGCACGTAACCACATTGAAAAACACTTTGGTTTACAATATTTGCCGACAAAACCTAATTTCTATTCGAGCAAAGAAAATGCACAGGAAGCCCATGAGGCAATTCGCCCTTCCGACATAGCCATTTTGCCGGAACATTTGGAAGGAATGGAAAAAGATGCGGTTCGTCTTTACGATTTAATTTGGCGTCAATTTTTAGCCTGTCAAATGCCGCCTGCACAATATGATAGTAGTACGCTTACCGTTACTGCAGGTGACTATACTTTGAAAGCCAAGGGAAGAATTTTACGTTTTGATGGTTGGACAAAAGTACTGCCACAACTGGGGAAAAATCCTGAAGATCAAGAATTGCCTTCAGTTGCTGTTTCAGAGAAATTAACTCTAAAAGAAGTACAACCAAGCCAACATTTTACTAAACCTCCGGCGCGTTTTACCGAAGCTGCGTTGGTAAAAGAGTTGGAAAAACGTGGGATAGGTCGCCCTTCTACCTATGCTACAATTATTTCGACTATTCAAGAGCGTGGCTATGTGAGAACGGAAAATCGTCGTTTTTATGCTGAGAAAATGGGGGAAATAGTTACGGATCGCTTAAATGAATCTTTTGGTGATTTAATGAACTATGATTTTACGGCAAATATGGAAAATGTGCTTGATCAAATCGCCTCCGGTTCTACGAATTGGAAAACAGAATTAAATCAATTTTTTAAAGATTTCTCTAATCAATTATCAAAAGCGGAGTTAGATGAATTAGAAGGCGGTATGCGCCCAAATAGCTTGGTTGAAACAGAGATTAAATGCCCGACATGTGGCAGAAATATGGCAATTCGTACGGCAAGTACCGGTGTATTTTTGGGTTGTACAGGTTATGCTTTACCGCTTAAGGAACGCTGCAAAACAACGATTAACTTAATTCCAGAGGCCGAATTGTTGAATGTATTAGATGAATCTTCTGAAACAAAAGCCTTAATGGAACGCAAACGTTGCCCGAAATGTGATACTGCGATGGACAGCTATATTATCGACGCAGCAAGAAAAATTCATATTTGTGGTAATAATCCGAATTGCGACGGCTATTTGATTGAAGAAGGCTCTTTTAAAATAAAAGGGTATGAAGGGCCTGTTGTTGAGTGTGACAAATGTGGTGCGGATATGCACTTGAAATTAGGTCGTTTCGGTAAATATATGGCTTGTACAAAATGTGATAACACTCGCAAAATTTTGAAAAATGGAGAGGTTGCCCCACCAAAAGAAGAGCCGGTACATTTCCCTGAATTGAAATGTGAAAAATCTGATGCTTATTTTGTACTACGTGATGGCGCAAGTGGGGTATTTATGTCTGCCCATAATTTCCCTAAATCACGTGAAACACGTCCGGCAAAAGTAGCTGAATTGGCATTATATCGTGAGCGTTTACCGGAAAAATTGGCTTATCTTGCAGATGCACCACAAAAAGATCCTGAGGGTAATGAAGCCATTATTCGTTTTAGCCGTAAAGAGAAAAAGCAATATGTAACTTCTGAAAAAGAGGGTAAAGCAACAAAATGGATTGTTGATTTTGTTGATGGAAAATGGCTTGAACGGAAAAAATAGAAAAGAAAAAGTGCGGTTAATTTTAACCGCACTTTTTGTTTTTAATGATGATGTTCCGGTTTTGTAGGGAGCTTATCCAAACCTTTTCCTACAGGAAGAATTAAGGTTGAATAATTTGCCGATTGTTGGCAAATATTTTGATCGGCAAATGGCGTTTTATGAACGACTTTAATTTTCCAAATACCGTCAATTAACGGGAGGATATTTATTCGCCCTTGATTATCGGTTTTTCCAGAAAAGCCTTGAGGTTCACGATGGCTTGTTGCCGCCTCTAAATCTTTGACTATGACCGTATCTGCCGTTGCAATCACTGTTTCTCCTGCTAATGGCATATCATTATAGAAAATTTGAACAGGGAAAGCCTCGCCCGATTTTACTTTGCTTGGATCTTTCAACGGGACAATTTCAAGAGGTAATCCTACTCGGGTTAATGCCATTTCTGCATTTAAAGGTTGATTTCCTACAGTAACAAGACTTTTACCAAACATCTGGGTTTGTTCACAGTAAGTTGCATTTGGTGTCCCTTGAATATTATCCATTCTCCAACCTTCAGCGTTTTGTGACCAAAAAGTCGGTTTGTAGGTTGCGGTAACCCAATAAGAACCGGTTTTTAAAGGTTTTTCAGATTGATATTGATAATTTTCACCTTTTTGTATCAAGGTTTGATGCTCACCATCTTGGTTAATAATTTCCATTGGGGCAAAAATATGTAAACGGGCTTCGGGGATTTTTTCAACGTAAGGGTAGTCCCCATAAGCAAGTTCAGCTTTTAAAATATCCTCTGCTTTTAACTGCTGAGGTGCGGATACCCAAACTTCGTGAGCTTGTACACTACCGACAAAAAGGGCTAATCCTAAGATCAGATTTTTTTTCATTATTCTCTCCTTTAAATGAAAATCATTCTCTAAAACTGGGTAGGGGAATATAGAAGAAAAGTAAAGGATGATCGAGTTGTTTTTTTTAAATTTGTGACAAAGATCACAAAAAGTGCGGTCATTTAAAAAATTATTTTTATAGCCACACTTTTTTGTAATTAAGCTTCTTTTTATTTGGAGGGTTTGATAGCAAGTAAATTGCAATTTAATTTGCTGATAACATGCTCTGCAGTATTACCAAGTAATGCGGCGGACAAACCGGTGCGACCGACTGTTCCGAGAATTACAAGTTCAGCTTCAATTTTTTGTGCCACTTCTGGGATGACGTCCTCAGGAAAACCCTCATTTACATGAGTATGATCTTCATCAATACCGAATTTTTGGCGCAATGCTTTCATATTAATTAAATGCTGTCCACGAACGCCATTTTCATAGCCCTGAGTATTAAATTCAGGTAAATCAATTGCCATATTAATTGGCGTGATAGGATAGGCGGCAACAAGATGAACGTTACCACGGTTTAGTCTTTCAGCGAGAGAAATCCCGGTTGATACCAGTTCTTGATTAAATTCATCTTGATAGTCCTGCTCACCGGATACGTTTACAGCAATAAGAATTCGGCGCTGATGTTTCCAATTACCATCACGAACCATAAGAACGGGAACGGGACATTTGCGTAATAGTTGCCAATCCACCGGAGTAAAGATAAGAGAGGTTAAACTTTCCTCATCTTTAGTATATTTAACAACCAAATCATATTGGTTTTTTTCAACTTCTTCACGAATACCTTCTGCTTCATTGCTATTCCAAACAATGTGAGAGTTAAATTCAATTTGCGGATCAGCATATTTATCCAGATAAAATTGAACGGCTTGACGATGTTGCTCTATGGCTGTCTTGTGCATTTCTTCACGTTCTTCAGAAGATAACAAGGCAGTCATTTCATAGGATAAATCATAAACGGTTAATAATGTTGTAATCTTGATTTTTTCAATACTTTCTTGTTCTTTTACAAGACGAACAGCACGAGCAAGGGCATATTGTTTTTCATTATCCGGATTAAGAACAACTAAGATATTTTTAAATTTCATTACTACCTCCTTGGATTACTTCTCATAGCATAAAAAAGAATTTGTAATATGACAAGAAAAGAACCCTAAAAAACTGATCTGGTGCAAATAAATTAAGTAACGTGAAAATCACGCCCAACTTTTATTCAGCCATTGTGATTTTTGTTTTATTTATCCCGGAAAGCTCAATTAATTCATTGATATTATTTATAATAATGTATTTTCCTTGTACAGAAAGTACATCTAATTTTTGGAATCGACCTAAGAGACGGCTGATTGTTTCAACAGTTAAACCAAGATAGTTACCAATATCACCACGAGTCATCGTTAAACGAAATTCTTTTGCCGAAAAACCACGGGCAGAGTAGCGCTTAGAAAGGTTATGGATAAATGCGGCAAGGCGTTCTTCCGCATTCATTTTAGAAAGTAATAAAATCATTTCTTGGTCTCTTTTGATTTCACTACTCATTAAACGGATTATCTGATGACGAAGTTTAGGCATTTTTCCTGAAAGTTCGTCTAAAATATCAAAAGGTATCTCACATACCATAGAGGTTTCTAAGGCTTGTGCAAAACTAGGATGCTTCATATTTGTGATCGCATCAAAGCCCACTACATCGCCAGGCAAATGAAAAGAGGTGATTTGTTCTTCACCTGTTTCACTAACTGTATAACTTTTAATCGTTCCGGAACGGATTGCATAAATGGAATTCAGCTTATCACCAGCTTTAAATAATATTTGCGATTTTTGAATGGGCTTTTTTCGTTCAATGATATTGTCTAATTGATTAAGTTCGTGTTCATTTAATGTGAAAGGAATACAAAGTTGGCTAATACTGCAGTCCTGGCAATGAATAGCTCCACTTATTGATTGAGCACGGCATCCAGCCTTAGTTTCTGAAACGAAATTTCTCATTTAACCCTCAGATTTTTTTTAATAATAGTGTAAAATTGATCTAGCTCAAAGATTTTAACACTAAATAGGGATTTTCAGAAGATGGCAGCAGAAAAATTAACGAAGAAAAGGTTGGTTCAAATTTTAGTGGCATTATGTATTCTGGGAAGCGCATTTGTTTGGCGATATTTTTTATCCTAAACATATAGTAATAACGCTAAAAGAAGTTTGCTTAATTTTAAATCAAATAAATTAAAAAATTGAGTTTTTACTTGCGAGCGGATTTTATATGCGTATAATCTCCCTCGTACCCAAGCCTGGGTGGCGAAATTGGTAGACGCAGCGGATTCAAAATCCGCCGGTGAATAACCGTGTCGGTTCGAGTCCGACCCTAGGCACCAAATTTAAAAAAGTCGTAAGTTATTGATAAATCAATGGTTTACGGCTTTTTTATTTGTGCTTTTTTCGTTTATTTCGTCATTTTCTGCGGTGATTTTTGAAGTGTCGATCGCAGAGTTTGACGTAAATTTGACGTGGTTTGCGTATCTCAACAAATGGTCAGCGTTGAGATGTGCATAACGTTTTACCATTTCCAAGGTTTCCCAACCCCCCAAATCTTTTAGCACCATCAATGGGGTGCCATTTTGAACATGCCAGCTCGCCCAGGTGTGACGCAAATCATGGAAACGGAAATTCTCAATTTTGCACCGTTTGAGTGCGCGTTTGAAATCGTAGGCATCAATTTCGCTGATTCGTTTTCCTTTTCCACGGTGAAAGACATAAGGTGAAATACGCTCAAATGTTCGCCTTTTCAAAATAGCCATTGCTTCGCCGCCTAATAACAAAGATCTTGCTTTGCCTGATTTGGCAATATCGCTTGTTACAATGGCTACTTGTCTTTCTATGTCAATTTTATCCCATGTTAATGTGAGGATCTCACTCGCTCTTGCGCCGGTGGCGAGAGCAAATGCGCAGACATCTTTCATCCATTCCAGTTGTAATGCATTGATTAAGCTTTGCGCTTTTGTTTGGCTTATCCATCGTACTCTTATTTTAGGTTCTCTGTTGCGTGGAATGTGCGGTATGCTATCAATCCAACCTGCTTTTTGTGCAAGGGATAGTACACGCATAATAGAGGAGCGGTAACGATTTTGGGTGGAAGGAGAAATTGGCTCTTTTGTGCCTGTTTTGTGAGTGGGGAGGGCGTTTAGAATATCATCGGTTGTTAAAGAGCTAAGTAGCCGTCCTGATAATGCCTCACGCCAATATTCCACATGGCGGATTTTAGTGGTGAAATCCTTTTGCCCTTGTGAAATCTCGAGGAAACGAATTAACGCCTCTTCGATTGTTCTTTCCGGCTTTTTGTTGAGTTTTTCAACTTGCCAAAGTTCGTGTTTTAACTTGTCGTGATATTCTTGCGCGAGCCTTTTTTCAGTTGTTTTAGCAGAGCATCTAATTCTTTCTCCGCTCGGTGTGGCAATATCGATTTGCCATATCCCGTTTTTTGATTTTCTGATCGACATTTTCTTTTCTCCGAATCGCCGACCTGTATATCTCGGCATAAATTATTCTTCTTTTTCTTACTTTGTTCAAGAACTGATTTTTCTACAAGCCAAATCTTTGAAGATTTCATTTGAAAAAATCCCCATTCTTTTTTACGGGCAAAAACAGTAGAGTAGCTTAAATTCAGTAGTTTTGCCGCTTGCTTGACTGTTAATGTCTGCTCCATATTTTCTCCACTACTTCAAAATATCCGGCACCTCAACAACTTTTAGCTGTTCAGGTGTCTTGTCTTTGTACTTAAGATAATAGTTGACGATCTCGGTCGCTTGCTCTTCCGTTACAGTTCTATGAGTTTCTTGGACCACCGTCCAAATATGTCTATATTGGCATTCAAGCACGACGTATCGTGTTAATTATTTGGGCTGTTCCGGCAAAGGTTGCCAGTATGTTACGTTTGCATAAGAGTTACTTGGAAAGGTGAACCACTTATCATTAACTCTTTCTGCAACAAAAATACATAAATGATTGCAGCATAAAACTTGTTGAAAATTATCCGGCAATCTATCCTCAACACTGATCCAGCCGTTATTGTTTTCACTCATTTTTTAAGTCCTCTTTGTTTGTTAATTTCATTATTTGTTTTCCTAAAAAGCCTGTTCAATTCTATGTATAGGTGCCATTTTTCCGTCATAATCATTACCAAGTTCTAAGTGCCACGCCAAGCTGATAAATACCAACGCTATCAGTGTAATTTTTACCTTTCTAATGCTCATTTTCTGTTCCTTTTGCTGAATCTAAGGTGCAAGAAACCGCCACACGATTTTCACGGGGAAAAGTGCGGTCGGTTTTGGTTGGGTTTTATTGTTTAATCAGGTTGATTGCCCGTGTCCAATTCAGACGGTCCGATTGCTTAAACGGGGCAATCAAGCGTTGAATGGTTGGGAGCGTGGCTTTGTATTGCCGCTGATATTCGTGGTGATGACTAATGACTATGCCGGTATAGCGTGAACCAATGGCATCGAGGGGTTCTATCATATCACCTAATAGGACGTTCATTTGTTTATGTCCGCACCATAACCAGACAAGCTGTTCAAGTTCATATTCGGTAAATTCAAAAGTGAATTTCTTTTCGGGTTCGGGCAAGGCGAGCTGTTTTGGCTCTAACTGATATTTTCCTGTTTTGCGGATTTGGGGTAGCACTTCTTCAAATACCCAAGCTTCAAAGGGTTCTGCTTCGGGTTTTCTGCTTTTGATGATCAGGCGGTATAAATTGGGTTCGTTGATGAAGATCATCTCTTGCTCACCGCTTTGGGTAGGGGTATAGCGTTTTGCTATACCCCCTTGTTTACAATGTTTAGTTAAGGCATCAGGGGCATTTTTATAACCTAAAATATAGCAAACATCAGATCCGCAGAACCAAAATTCACCTGTTGGATCTGTAATGACACGAACCGCATTTGCATTAAAATTGAAAGATTGAAATTGAATTTGAGTTGTCATTTGGAATGTATCCTCTGTTAGATTTTATTTTGCCCCATTGTTCAGATAGGGCGATCGGGTGCTTGAACACTGCTAACAGACAGCCTTCCGTTTTTCCTTACGGTCTTGTATGTACGGAACGCCACCCGATCATAAAATCAGGATACAAAAAAACCGCATTTCTGCGGTGATATTCCGCTGTTAGTCAAGGTGTGTTCAGCACCGTTAGCGGAATGATATAACAAAAAAGCCTGTGTTGTAAACAGGCTTTATCAAATTCTTCAGTTTTCAACAATGGCGGTCGGGAGGCTGAAAAACCCCGTAATAGGAAAGGGCTGGACGTATTCCCCGAAGGTATTGTATTAGTCGCCCTCCCGACCATAGTCAGGATTACGGATATAAAAAAATCGCCTTGTGGCGATTAGTGAACTATCCGCCTATTACATTAAGGTTTTCAGACCTTAGGCGGATAGTAAAACAAAACCCCGTGGATTGCAACGGGGTTTTTGAAAATTTATTCATCTTCGTTTCGTCTTTGTTGTTCCAGTGTGGTTATTTTACCACGTCCGAAACCTGCGATATAACCAGCTAATAATGCACCACCAATTTTAAGCACCTCTAGAGCAAAAGCAGTATTATCTGTAAACATTGATACAAAAATAACGGCAACAACCGCAACAATAACAATACCGATAATAATATTGCGTTGTGTGTGCATTTTGGAAACTGCTTTTATTTATTCGTTCCTGTCGCCTTTTTGTGCGTCAATGCTTGCCAGTGCAATCTTTTCATTGGATTTTATACGCTCTTGTTCAACTGCTAATTCTTTTTCTTTCACGGCTTGATTAGCTTGTTGTACTTTGACTAAATCTCGCATTGTGGCGAGAAGTTGAACGTCTGTTTGTGGCTTTGGATTCATACTATCTCAACGGGCAAAGTTGTGGTGTTTTGTAAGTGATCTGGAATGAACCGTAACCACTTGAACCGATTGTAGGTGGTACAAAAGTAACAGATTGGACATTGTTATTTACACTCGCTTTTTTCGCTTCATTCAAGTACTGCTTGGCTGAAACATTGCGAGTTTTTCTAGGAACAAGCAATTTTGTTTTAGTCATAATAAATACCTTTGGTTGTGCGAAAATCCCTTGTGAAATAGGGTTTCTATGAAAAGAGCCACTTAATGCGACTTGCTGACATTCTGTTGAAAGTGGGTTTAGTTTAGTCTGAATTGGGGGCAGTGTCAAATTTTTCAAAAGCAAAACCACTTATTAAAATGTGAGATATGCCTCAAAATTAAAATGATTTTGTTGAAGATGAAAATCGCTGTGCTATTCTTTTGATCGCCTTTGCTAACCACGAGGTATCTTTTACTGGAATGTGAATTGATTGCGTAATTTCGCCTTCGTAGGTTGCTTGGGAAACTGCCTTTATTTTTTCTTTGGCTTGCTTTGGCGTATCGGCAAAGATATTGATAACCCAAGTTTGACCCTCAAAATGATAAGTAAAGGTATATTCTTTCATTTGGTGCATAAGGAGCTCCTATGTATTTTGAAATTTATAAAGATGCGAAAGGTGAATTTCGCTGGAGATTGAAAGCAGGTAATCACCAATCTATAGCGACAAGTGGTGAAGGCTATACAACAAAGCAAAGTTGCCAACACGCCATTGGCGTTATTAAAACTGTAAATGAACAAACAGAAGTTAAAGACTTGACTGTTGCTTAAAATTTAGCCCTGTAATAACAGGGCTTTTATAAAATGAAACTGTGCATAAGAGCGGTTCGGTTAATTGCGGTTTGTATCAACAACCGGCAACTCAACAAACGCATTGAGCGGTTGCGGTGATAACGATTCTTCCGGTATATCTAATCGTCCGCCTAGCGTTGCATAACCTGCAATATCACGCCAGTGATCGACTTCGTGCGGATTACCGTTTAATATTCTCGCCAACTTTGTCGCTATCATCGTGATTGCGTATTTGTGTGTGCTATCCAGCTTTGTTGATTTTTCAACGTGCTTTAAGATGTCATTAAAAATCACCGCACCTTCGTGAAAATTTCCGTGTGTTTCAGCGCGCTCTTGTAGCGTTTCATTTATGTTCATTTTTCTTATCCTTATCCTTATCCTTATCCTTGTCCTAAAATTCTGCTCTTCGCCACTTCGATCAATAGTTGATACTCGCGTTTGGTTTTCTCGTCATGTACTTTCGCCGATTTTGCTAAAAACTCATCGACTGTGCCGGTAAAACAACCTCTTGTAACGATTAAGTCATCCTTGCCATTAAACACTGTGAGTGTACCGTTCTCGGTACCGACATTACTCGCCCAGAAAATCATTTTTCGCTCGGAAACAATGGCGCAAGAACTAACCCAAGCGTTGCCATATACCCAAGCGTTGCCAAATACCCGAGCGTTGCCACATACCCAAGCGTTGCCAGATTGATCTAAATTTTTCTCTGCTTCGGTATAGCCGCCAAGTTCGCCGGCAACTACTGCACCAAAAGAGATTAGGGCTTTAATGCGATATAGCGTTCTGCCCAAATATTCTTTGGTGTCATCTTTCAACAGTTCGTATTTCTTTTGCATTTTGTTTGTCCTATAAAAAAGCCCACGGTTAAGTGGGCGGTGTGGTTCAGAATGGGATTAGCTCATTTCCTGAATGAGCTGTTGATAATATTCTTGGGCAGCACTAACACGTTCTTTGATTTTGTCGATGATGGCGTTATCACGTTTGACGGTCACGGTAGTGATCCGTTTGTCTTGCGGGATTTGTTCAACTAAATCAATGTAGCGTTGGGGGCTATCATAACTACTGAGCATTTCGTAAGGAGTAGGGAAGAGGACAAAATCAATTTGTGCTTCTTCACAATCCCATAGCCACATATAGCCCTGCATTTGAATGTCATAACCGGCTTTTTTCGCTTTGTCTGCTGCTTCATCAGTAAAAAATGGGTGTGAGCCAATATCCCACGAGCATTTTGTATCAATAATGAGCTTGCGAGAGGGAACGTAAATATCACACTCTCCCGTGATCCATTCATTCTCTCGGCGTTCAGTGTTTTTCTTGAGGGGTAAGCCTCGTTTTCTGCCACTTAATTTAATGGCTTGTTCTTCCAGAAGATTCCCTTTTTCGGTGTATTTGTTGCCTTCAAAATCTTGATAACCAAACAGATCGAATTTAGCAATTTTTCTGACCGCACTTTTGGCGGTGTCGGAAAGTCCCTCTCCGCCTCTCTTCTGTGGCATTAAGTCAGCAAGACCTGAACATCTGGCTTTGAATTGGTACATAGTTATTCCTTATTGTTGAATGTGAGAAATTTTCCCATCGTAGTCGTGGGTGAGATCCAGTTGATATGCGCTGATAATCACAAACACGGCAAGCACAATTTTTAAACCTTTCTTGAACATTTTTTCTTCCTTTTGCTGAATCTAAGGTGCAAGAAACCGCCACACGATTTTCACGGGGAAAAGTGCGGTCGGTTTTGATTGGGTTTTATTGTTTAATCAGGTTGATTGCCCGTGTCCAATTCAGACGGTCCGATTGCTTAAACGGGGCAATCAAGCGTTGAATGGTTGGGAGCGTGGCTTTGTATTGCCGCTGATATTCGTGGTGATGACTAATGACTATGCCGGTATAGCGTGAACCAATGGCATCGAGGGGTTCTATCATATCACCTAATAGGACGTTCATTTGTTTATGTCCGCACCATAACCAGACAAGCTGTTCAAGTTCATATTCGGTAAATTCAAAAGTGAATTTCTTTTCGGGTTCGGGCAAGGCTAATTGTTTCGGCTTAAGTTGATATTTTCCTGTTTTGCGGATTTGTGGAAGAATTTCGGAAGTTACCCACCGTTTTACTCTTTTCGCACTTTCCAATTTAGAACTAAGAATTAATGAATACATTCCGCTTTCATTCACAAATAAGACTTGTGCACGTTTATTTACTGTATTGACGATCTCGCGTTTTGCTAGGTCGTCAGGATCAACATGTTTTTTTAATGCGTCGTGTGGATTTTTATATTCTAAAAGTTCAGCTAATTGAGCAGCACGGAAAAAGATTTCGTTGTTCTCAACGATCGTTTGAACAGGAGTGTTTTCAAAATTGAAAATGGTTAGATTTGACATAATTTGTACCTTGCTTTTTAGTTTAGTAGATTGATCATTTTATAGGTGATCAGGGGTCAACTACCAAAGCAAGTTGGCGGAGCTTATTTCCCAAAAGGGTATTTTATTCAGCTCTCTCGCCCCGATCATAACAAATATGATCATTTCTACCTAAATTTTAGGTACAAAAAAACCGCTGATTTGTCGGAGCGGATAACCGACTTGCTTTAATAGTGCGGTTATCTTAATCCGATATTGGGCGGTTTGTCAAATCTACTTTGCTTTATTTAAGCTCACATTGTCGCCAAAGCGCGCTTTCAATTCACGGGCAATATTGACAGCGTAAGATTGGGTAACTTGATTTAACCGAATTGAAATCACAAAATCCTGTACCGGTTCATCTGAAAGTGCGGTCGGATTTGGAGTAAATTCGTCTTGGTGTGCGTTGTAGAGTTTTAATACATTATCAGAACGATTGTAGCCCAATGCCTTACTAATTTCTGCTGTAGATAACCAGATTTGATTTTGTTGTTTGATAACCGAAAGGGTTGTGTTTTGAAAAGTTAAAGTTGTCATAATTTTGTTCTCACTAATAAGTTTTAAAAACTCATCACAAGCAACGCCAATTACTGGTGATGAACTGATCAAGGTTGGCGTACCGTAGTGAGAAACGGCGGATCTTTCGATCCCCTCAATCAGTTCATCATTGACAACTTTTTGAAAGGGTGGGGCAAATTGCCCATACCTTTGAAGTTTTGAAGGATACGACAATTCATCGTAACCTTTGATTTGCTGATTTTCGGCTATAAAAAAATCGCCTTAAGGCGATCATTATTATCTCCGCCTCACTAATTCAAGAACGCCAATTCCCGACTTTCTGTTGAAAGTGGGGACAGTCTAGAATAAAGGGCGGTGGGTGTCAAATGTTTAGATTAGTGATTGTCGAATAATTAGCTCTTGGTGTGCTGAAATATCGTCTGATTGCAATGCACATTGTTGAATATATTTTAGATGTTCATTAACTAATATTCCACAATGAAATAATTCAGAATTACCTATTCGATTGCCCAATTCATTTTTATCAAGTTCATAAAATTCATCAAAACAAATCCAAGTATTTTTACTCAGTATAGGGTTACTATTTTGTGGCAAAAAGAATGCTTGATGCGTATTTAACTGACAACCATATTCAAGGGTATATCTCCACCCCTTTGAAGTGGTTTTAGCTACAATCAATTTTTGTGATGTCATACCCAAAATAATTAGGTATTTATCACGCTCTCCGCCATCATTAAACTTGAATTTAGGATGAAATAAGATTGAACCCAACTGAAGCATTACTTTAACACCTCAAGCAGTGCTAGACGTTCAATACTGTCCTTGTGCATTGACTCCCTATTTTGGCTTGGTAATGCTAACTCATAAGGAATTATTTCTTTCTTTTTGCCTTCAACTTCATAGATTTGATGCCACGGTAAACGTTCAAGGTGGGTTGCTTCGATCATATCATCAGCAAATGCATTTTTATATTGCTGTGCTAATGTATTAAGTATTTTTAATTCTCGTTTAGAAAAATGGGTTTGATCAAATTCAGACAAGGCATTAAATTTCAGCATTTCTTGTCTTCCTTTACGGATGGGAATTTGTTCAATTTTGATTTTAGCTAGAAAATCGGCTTCTGGCTGTTTAATTTCTTCATGTAAATCGACAGGTACAGGTCCCATTTTCCAAGCAGAATAATCAAGCCCTGTTACGGAACGCCCTACTTGTTTGTAATGTTCAAAATCAAGGAAATAAAGCAACTTAAAGAGCTTTATTTTCCCTAACTTTTCAACATTTTGAGAAAAAAAAGTAATTACTTGTAACAATTTTTCTCTATTGTGAGTGATGAGCATTGATTTTCCTCTTTTGACTAGTGTGGTTATAGTACTTAATTTTTAATTTTAAATAAAGAATAAGAATTTCTGACGTTATAGTTTCTCCAACTTCTCCAATTCGTCATACTGTTCTTTGCTGAACTCATACATCCCACTATCACACAATTCTTGTAGTGTGGTTTCACCGTTGATGATGTTTTGTTTACACTTCTCAAAGGCTTCATCACTGACGGTCAATTCTGTAAAGTCTGCGTCTTGGATATTGTTATCGACATAAGAAAATTCGCCCTTTTCGGCATCTTTCACTACGGCTTGGTCGGCTAATACTGCACTTTGCATTTCGACAGATAGCGGGGCTTGCTTGGAAAGCAAAAGTTTCATGACGGTTTTCAGGGCCATTGAATCGAAGTTATCCACCCAAACACTGGTGGCTTTTTCCCCTCTTGATTTTTTGTCAAGGTAGGTGCGGTAAGTTTGTGAATAGCGTTGTGCGTGTTGATTGACTTCTTCCTCAGTCATGTATAATTCAGCGGTAAAGCTATTCACCAGTTGGAAATAAGCATAGTAGCCGATAGGTTTTTCGTTTTGCTCCGGCTTTTGTTTCCAGTCGAACACATAGCCGTTAATCGGGTCCTCTTCGATCAGTTGTTTTTCATAAACCGGAACAGCGACTAATCGTTTAAATTGTCCGCTGCGTTGCGCCAGTTGGATTAATCCCTTATAACCGATTTGAAATTGAGCTTCGGTTACTTTCTGCCATTTACCATCTTTATCTTTGTAACTGCGTTGATATGGCACCATGTAAGCAAAACCAAGCCCGTTTTGTAATGGCAAATTCAGCGTTGCTGCCATACAGGCTGCATTGAAAACACTCATTGGAACGGCATTTTTTAACATGGTATTGCTGTTTACAATCTGCATAATACTTGTGGTAAAAGTTGCCGCATTTTTATTGACCAATGCTTTCACTTTTTCAAGAATAATCGGGTGGCTCAAAAAATCCTTGAGCGTTTTACATTCGGATAATTTCACCGGTGCGTTTGGTTTAGTTGGCGTATTTTGTGTCGTTGTCATTTTTTACCTCCATTAATAGGGCGGATGATATTCATTCATTCGTTTTTCGATACGTTTTTCAGCTACATGAGCAATCGCGCGATCACGTAATTCAATGAGCTTGTCAAATGCACCAGAACCGAATGCTAAGTCGTGTAATGCCAGTTCGTCATCATGGTAACTAACGTATTCGTTGATGGCGTAAAGGACGTGTTCATCTTTATTTTCAGCCTCGGATTTAACCACTTTTATTTCTTCCTCAAGGGCGCAATCCCAAGCGGCGAGGCTGTCTAGGTGTTCTTGATGAGCTGAGGCAAGTAAAGGGTTCATTGTTTAATCTCCAAAGTTCGGTCAATTTCTACGTCTATTTTTTGTTTGATTAAGCAAATTTAGCTCTGCTAATCGCTGCTTTCTTTTTTCAATTTCGGTTTCACATAATGACTTGTCGCAGTGGTTTTGGCTTATCCATACTTTCTTTCCGTTGATATATTCCACGGCGATATAGCCCAATCCTTGTGGGTGCGATTGAATGTCATAGTTGCGTGTTTTATTGATTTTCATGATTTAACTCCGCTTGTTTTATTGCTGTGTAGTGGAGTAGTTCCCATTCCGCTTGTGGTGTTAAATTTGGCTGCCAATCGCCGTTTTCTTCACGCCAAAGTTTTCGGGCTTCGGCTCGGGCTTGTTGGCTTATTTGCTCGCTGAGTTCGTTATTGTGCCAGTCTGTTGGGTTGCCCCACGCTTGAGAGACACTAAAAATGGCAATCACTACGATTGCGGTGGCGAGTAAAACAAGTGCGCCTTTGCCAAGAAAGGCGAGAAATTCAAAAATAGATTTGTGCATAGTGGCTTCCTGTTTTGGTGGTTCGTTAATAAATACGGTGCGGGAACGCATAGCGATTTGGTTTCGTTGAGATCGCTTTCTTTTCTTTTGGCGTTTGTTCATTGTTGTTTCCTCTTAAAAGTGCGGTTTATTTACCACGACCGCAAACGTGGTATATTGGCATTTCCACACAACCAATATAGGAGATTAAAAATGTCTAATTTTGATGATGAAAATGTTTTAACACCTTATGAGGCAATGAGCCTTGCTATTCATTTTTTCCCTGATAACTATCTTAGTTTTAGAAATGAAGATGTGCGTATAAAGCGTATTCAGGAAGTATGCAATGTTGCGAAACGTATTCGTTATGAGGCGAACTGCACATTTATAGAAACGCCTGAACCGTAATACCAAGTAATTCATTTTCTAACTTATCTTGCTCAAGCACTCGGATTGCTTCGAGTGCTTTTTCTCCCGGTGCAGTTAAATCCATCTGATGTTCGAACTCAGTTTTGCGGTTTAAAACCTCTTCATCATCAACTTTCACAATAAGTTGATAAGTTACTTT
The DNA here is from genome assembly GCF_010587025.1 of Rodentibacter caecimuris. Lineage (NCBI taxonomy): Bacteria > Pseudomonadati > Pseudomonadota > Gammaproteobacteria > Pasteurellales > Pasteurellaceae > Rodentibacter > Rodentibacter caecimuris. The sequence continues at coordinate 321,751 of NZ_CP040863.1, forward strand.
TTTTGCCATTTTTTGTTTCCTTTTTAGTCAGTTTGCTGAATTTTGGGTGCAAGAAACCGCCACACGATTTTCACGGGGAAAAGTGCGGTCGGTTTTTGATTAGGTTTTAGTAGATTTTATTTAGCTTGCCTTTACGCAGTTCGTGTAACACTCTATGCCAATTTTCTTCAAGGTAAATACCTTGCTCTTTGATTTCGGCGGTGGGGCGAAGAAGAATTTCTCTGGCGCTTTCAACCGTTCGGCGATATTCAACAGAGCATGAATGTGCCGCTCCTGCATAGCGAGAACCAAGCATATCTAACGCAGGTTCAATGAATTTAAGCAAGTTACGCATAACTTCTGCCGCTTTCCATAGCCAACAAAGATCGCATAATTCCCCTTCGGTGAGGTTGAGGGTAAATGTGCGTTCGGGCGTTGGCAGGGCGAGTTGTTTTGGCTCGGCGGTTTCTTTGTCCAAAATATCCAGCACCCATTTGCGGAAGTCTTTGGCGACTTTGGTGTGGCTGAGCATTCCGATGAGGTGGCAACCACGCAGGCTGAAAATTCGTACCTTTTGAATGCCACTTACTGTCTTCATATCAATTAGTGCGGTCATATTTTCGGAGAATTCATCACGGTTGCGTTCAAATAATTTTGCGATATTTGATGATGGATCTTTATAGCCTAAAGCACGACCAATTTCTAAGCCAGTAAGCCAAACTTGGTTATTTTGATTGATAACCGAAAGAGTAGTATTTTGAAAGGTTAAAGTTGTCATAATTGAAATCTCTGTATTAAGTTTTTTAAACTCATCACAAGCAACGCCAATTACTGGTGATGAACTGATCAAGGTTGGCGTACCGCTATACAGAGAAAACGGCGATCTTTCGATCCCTCAACCAGCCCATCATTGACAACTTTTCAAGGGTATGATGATTTGTAATACCCTTTGAAGTTTTTAGGGCTCTGTCAATTTGACAGCGCCTTTAGATTTACTGATTTTCGGCTATAAAAAAAGCCGCCTTGAGCGACTATTATTTCTGCACCGCTCTGTATAATTCAGGAACGCCAATTCCCGACTTTCTGTTGAAAGTGGGGTTAGTTTAGTCTGAATTGGGGGCGGTGTCAAATCCCTATTTCATTTTGAACTGTAACAATTTGTGCGAGGTAACCGAATGACCGATAAGAGCAAGCACAAATTTTTCCTGATCTTCTTTGTTGTTCGACATTGCTTGATATGTGTCGAAAAGAAGTGACATTGCGTGTTCATCGTTGATAAAATTATCAATAAGTTTTGTGTGTTTTTGGAGTTCCATATGATTACCTTTGCTTATGATTGCCCTTATTGTGGGGCACAAAATACTGGTTTTGAGATCAAGGGAGAATTTTTTCATCAGAAAGATGACCCCACTTGGGGAAATAGCTATAAATTTTCTTTAATGGCAGTGTGTAACCGTTGCAAAAATGCGATTGTGACTAACACGCCTTACTTGTCACCACAACGCATAAGGATTATAATTTGTGCAACCACAACGTATAAATTAGGATTTATCATGTCTAATCAAAAATCAGAACAATTACTTATCCTAAAATTCGACTCTTAGCTACTTCGATTAACAATTGATACTCCCTCTTGGTTTTCTCGTCGTGCACTTCCGCCGATTTAGCTAAAAATTCATCGACTGTGCCGGTAAAACAACCTCTTGTAACGATTAAGTCATCCTTGCCATTAAACACTGTGAGTGTACCGTTCTCGGTACCGACATTACTCGCCCAGAAAATCATTTTTCGCTCGGAAACAATGGCGCAAGATCTAACCCGAGCGTTGCCATATACCCGAGCGTTGCCAAATACCTGAGCGTCGCCAGATACCAGAGCGTTGCCATATACCTCAGCGTTGCCAAATACCTGAGCGTTGCCATATACCCGAGCGTTGCCATATACCTCAGCGTTGCCAAATACCCGAGCGTTGCCATATACCCAAGCGTTGCAAGATACCTCAGCGTCGCCAGATACCAGAGCGTTGCCAAATACCTGAGCGTCGCCATATACCCGAGCGTTGCCAAATACCTGAGCGTAGTCATATACCCAAGCGTCGCCAGACACCTGAGCGTTGCCATATACCCAAGCGTTGCCAGATTGATCTAAATTTTTCTCTGCTCGATATAGCCGCCAAGTTCGCCGGCAACTACTGCACCAAAAGAGATTAGGGCTTTAATGCGATATAGCGTTCTGCCAAAATATTCTTTGGTGTCATCTTTCAATAGTTCGTATTTCTTTTGCATTTTGTTTGTCCTATAAAAAAGCCCACGGTTAAGTGGGCAAACGGAGTGAGACTAGGTCTCTATGTCATTAAAAACCGCTCTCGGTTTAGAGGTTTCAAGAAGATTGGGCGAATTGCTTCGCACAGGGTTTTGAGAGCGGTTTTTGGTGATTGCCTTTCTTTATACTTGTAAGGCTCAAGTCCTCTTGTATGCGACTACATCGAGGAATATAATGTTTCCTGCGACTACAATTAATGCGAGGAAAATATTATGCCAAATCTTATTGTTACCTATGATTTAAGAAATCAACGTGATTACAAAACATTAATTGATGCAATTAAATCTTATGGAACCTATGCTAAGCTATTTGAATCGGTATGGTATGTTCAGTCAAAATCACATACAGCTGAAGAATGTAGAGATTACTTAAATCAGTTTATTGATTCAGATGATCGAATAGGTGTTTTTGATTGCTCGAACAATGATTTTGCTACAATGAGAGCAATTAACAAGATTTCTGATTTATGGCAGAATTAATTGAACCCTGATAAATCTGTTCCGGCTTCATCTTTTAATTCGCTTTTAATTTCTGCATCACTAAATTTATTGATGTTAGAGATGGCTTTACAAGCGCTTATTTCTAAACCATCATAATAATTGCAATTTTTAATTGATTGTAAAATTGCTTCAATAATTTTTTCTTTCTGAATAGCGTCAACTGTTGCACTTTTTACACTTTCAGCTTCATAAAATTTACTTTTTTCCATTTTTAATTCCTCTTTCTAAACTTAAATTCTCACCAACTCCCGACACCCCATTTGTCGGCGTTCTTTGGCTCTGACTTGACCGAATTTGATTTTGCCTTTTACGCAGTTGTAGTTGGCAATATCTATTAGTTTTTTGTCTCTGTGGGCCAAGTTGATTGCACTATCAACCGCACTTGGTTTCACAACCGCTTTTTCCCAAAGTGCGGTCATTTTTCGGGACTTTTCAAACATTCTGGCTTGTCGTCCTTTTTTGCCGATTTCCTGCGGTTTAGTTTTTCCCGGTTTGCCTAAAATTGTGATTTTTGCCATTTCTGACCCCTTTCTCTCTTTTCCATTGTTTACCGCACTTAATATGATAATCCGCTTAATCCGTCATCTTGCTTTACGTTGTAAAGGTTGAATCGGTTTCGGCCCGATTAAGGGAAAATACGGTAAACAATGAAAACATTGTGCTTGTTGCCTCAACCACCCACGCCTAGCTTGCGTACCTTATTGTGGCGAAATCGCCCTAATTAAGGCTAAAGGGTGTTATCTATTTTTAAAGAACATTCAAACCACCGTCTCTGCTTATCTCTCGGCTTTCGCCTGCTCGGGTGGTAAAGGTAGAACCTTTATTCAAGCCCTCCTCAAAGGGCTTGGTAAAAATTCTTAAGCGAGGGCTTGAGCGGTGATTTCAGCACAGGCTTTGATATTTTTCGTTAGCTCGTCCATAAATCCACTCTCTTGTTTTTGATATAGACGATATAACTCTTGAGTGCTTTTACCGCTTTTCTGCGCCATTAGCTTGATACTTTCTACCAATGCCATTGAAAAGAAATTTTGGTTTTCAAGAAGTTGTTTAGCTGTCATGTTATTTCCTTAGTGGGTGTTTTGTTTTGATGTGTTTATTATCACGGTTTGAAATTTAAAAGTCAATAACAATAAGTGATTCATTTGTAAGATGTATTTCAATTTGTTATTATTTGATTGATTTTTAAGAGAATAATTTTTTGATGAAGTAGTTTGATTGCTTGTTTTTTAATCAATGGATGGAGAAAAAAGAGAGGAGAGAGAAAATTTTCTAAAATAAAAAGAAGGATAGCAAATAGAGATTTTTGATGAATATTTCATATTTTTCTTTATAATTACCTTCATTTTTAACTTAGCATAAGAAGCAAATGTCAATAAATCGAATGCTTGATAAAGATGTTCGTCAAGCGGTAAAAGACAAAATATTAAAGATGCACCTCAATGATCCATCTACTTTAGTTATTGATGAGTTGGGGCTAGATCATGGACGCAATCGAGTTGATATTGCCGTAGTCAATGGCGAATTACATGGTTATGAGTTAAAAAGCGATTCAGACAATCTTTTGCGTTTGCCTCAACAATCTTTGGCTTATTCATCTATTATGGATAAAGTTACTTTGGTAGTTGGAGGGAAACATGTTCAAGAAGCGATTGATATGATTCCTGATTGGTGGGGAGTTAAGATTGCAACAATGAGCAGTCATGGGAAGGTGAACATTATCACTTATCGCCGTAATAAAAAGAATAGGAATATTGATCCATTTGAGCTATCTAAGCTCATTTGGAAAGAAGAAGCGTTAACTTTGCTTGCCACAAAAATAAGGGTTGACTGGCGTATCCGAAAACTCGTGAGAAAAGATATCTATAAATTAATTATAGACACCTTTTCTTTAAATGAGCTAAGGGATAGTACTAGAGCTATATTGAAATCCCGTATAAATTGGCGCCAATCAGACGAGTGACAAAAGTTATATGATGGTTGTGTCCTACTTTAATCCAACTTCCCATATTACCTGGTCCACACGCCTGAGTACTACAATCATATAAATATTTATCACCCCATGAGTAGTTTTGCCCCATGAAATATGGAGAGTTAACTATATATCCTGCCATTGCGTGATACTGTCCAAATCCAGATGTATGTGAGTGAACTTGATAGCCAACTGCAAAAAGATAATTATCTGAAATGGTATATCGTATCTTGGCATTTGGGTTTACAAAAGTCATTGGTTCCAATTCGTTTGGGTGTGTAATTGAATAATCGCTAAAAACAATAGGATTACTTCTTGGAGTTGAATAATAGTAATCATAAAAGCCAAGCCATTCAGTTCTTGGTTCCATTCCAAATGGCATATAATTATTTCTCGGTAATTCACTTGGAATCGAAGATCCGGCAACAATTATGCTTATATGTGGTGATATATGTGTAGAAATATGGTTAATATATGTTGATATATTAAATGAATGATTTTGTCTGCTTGTTGCAATATCACTTCCAAAATCCAATATAACATCAGTTACGTTTGGTAATGAGCTAATCAATTGTTGTAAATTATTTGGTGTAGAGTGTGAAAAGTTCTTTATTTTTACCAATATAGCTGAAGTTATTCGGGTTTGGATAACATAATTTATAGCGTCTTGGTTAGGATTATCCAGGTGAATCACGGGAGTAAATTGAATATTATTATTAATAAGATCAGAGAATATGGCTGTTACATGATTCAATTGATTTATATTGAAGTTATTTACTTGGCATATGTCAATAAACACATCTCTAGAGGACCACTTCTGATTTAAATTCTTGGCTAGGGATAAGGCTCTTTCAAAGCACTTATCTTGAGTTAAAACAAATAATGGTTTTATTTTGTCTTTAACTTGATCATCTAACACTTGTAGTGCCAAGAATTCATTTTGTTTAGTTTTTAAAATAGGAACGTAAATAAACTCTTCCATAATATTCTCCTTAGAGTTAATTGTTATTAAGGTTTAATAATCAGTTTTTGTTACCCCACAAAATTCAACTTCTGGCTTTGGTGTACTCTCATTACAAGCCTTGTCGATGCTCAACGGCTACACCTATAATGCGTATCTCTTGGTTGAGAGAGCTTAATGTTGGGAATACATCGTTAAGCGGCACTAATTCAAAGTGTGGAGAACCCCATTCATCAAAAGTACCAAGTTCTTTATATTTCTTAAATGTTGCTTCACCATCACCATTAACAGCCGCAACAAATTTGCCCGGTGTCGGAGCAAGGTCCGGATCGATTAACACTAAATCCCCTTCGTGAAAGCGTGTTTCCATTGACTGTCCGGATATTTGCAAAAAGAAAGCATTTTCGGAAGCAAGTGTGTTGGTTGATAAAAATTCAAAGCCCTCATCAATGTTTTGGAGATAATCAATTCCGGTCCATAAGCCGGCTTGTACTTTGCTAAGCAGTGGATATTCGCGAGATCTTACAATTTTTATTGGTTCAACATTGGTATCAAAAGCCAAAACTTGTGGATCTACATTTAGGACTTTTCCTAAGATTTTTATATCATCAAGATTCGGTGTTCGATTACCTTTCTCATAGTTAGCTATTCTTGGTTGCCCCCAATTTGAATTTGTTTTATCTAGCTGATTGCTACGTTCAGCTAATTCCTTTTGACTTATACCAAGTTGCTCCCTGTAAGCCTTGATTCTTTCACCTAACGTTGTTGACATTTTTCCCCCTTGTTTTACCTGCAATCTATTTTAATACGTTCCGTTATATTTTCATAATTTCAAATTGCAATTGCTAAACATTTCTTTTTGTGATTTAATTTGCGTGGGATTTATTACAAATGGAAATATATATGAACAATATTGCAAAAATCCGCAATCAAATTGGTGTAACTCAAACTCAATTGGCGAGCAGTATTGGCTGGAGTCAACCAAGAATTGCAAATTACGAAACCGGAACCCGTAAGCCATCATTGGCTGTAGCGAGACAAATCATCGTAGCACTAAACACTTTGGGTGCGAATGTCTCTCTTGACGATGTTTTCCCTGTTAAAAACTAATTTACCCGATTCCCCCCAAATGAAAACCATAAAAACAAGGCAAAAATTATGGCAATTAAGAAAACCATTATTGAGATGATTGAAAAATGTGCGGGCGGTAAATCAGCCGTGGCGAGCTTTCTTGGCTTGAACGAAACGCAGTTAAACAACCGCCTATACCAAACCAAAGGACAACGCTTTACCAATGAGGAATTGTTGGCGATTCAACAAGAGTACGGCTTAACGGATTTCACCGATGAGATTTGTCGCTTATCAGGCGGTCGGTTTGTGCCGAATGTGAGCGCAGATGAGTTAGACAATGCGGAAATTTCAACCCTGCAATTTCACGAGTTATCCGCCCGTGGCGTGTTGTACACCGCATTAGAAAAGTCTTTACAAGACGGTGAGATTACGTCCGATGAAGAAGACAAAATCCGCCGTCTTCTCGACAAACATTTAACAGCGACACAGCTTTCGATTGAGAGTGTGATTGTATTAAACAAACGGCAATAAAAAACCACGGCTGCAACCGTGGTTAATTCTATAAGGAGATTTCCTATGTGTAGAAATAAATCCAAATTCAGGAATGATTATACGCATTATTCTCCTTTTTGGCAAGCCTTGGAATATCGAAAACGATTAAAACAGTTAATTGAGCAGGGGATTTCAATTGATGAACTTGATAAACAATCCAAAAGGCTTTTTAAGGAGTTGAATGATGAGTAACGTTGTGAGAATTGAAGAGCTACGTTTACAACAAGTAGCAAAACAAAAAACAGAACAGCAAGGTGCAAAGAAAGTGAGTGTTGATGATGGATTCACGGCAATTCCGAATGAGCTTTTAAAAGCTATCTTACGCTCAAAAGTGTTGGGTTGGAAAGGCTCTTACTTATTAGCCACTATTCTTAAAACACTCTCTTGGCACAAAGAAAGTGATTGGTTTACACATTCACAAGTCTGCGAAATGATGAATATTGAACCGACAAAATACCATATCAATCAACTTTCGGCAGCAAGAAAAGAATTGATTAAAGAGCGGGTTTTATTTGAGTCTGGCAAGAAAACAGGTGTAAATCTAGATGTTTTTAAGTGGGAAATGGTTAATCCCGAAAAAGTAGGGAGTTCCCGAAATAATAGGGATTTAATTCCCGAAAAAGTAGGGAATGGGTATCCCGAAAAAGTAGGGAACACAAAAGAAACTATTACAAAAGAAAAAATAAATACCCCCATTATCCCCCAAGGGGAGAATTTGCCTGACGGCAAATCCTTGGCGAAAAGCCCACGTCGTGTTGGAGAAAAAATTAATTTTGACCAAATCGCAGAATGTTGGAACAGCGAAAACGAAAATCGTGGTGGACAATTGCCATTCGTGGAAAAAATCAACGACAAGCGAAAGCGGGCAATCAAAAAATTTCTTGGTGAATTGAAAGCGCCAACGGCGGAATGTGCGGCGAATTATTTCCGTGCGTTTTTCGAGGCAATGAAACCGCATCATTGGGGCGAAAACGATCGGAGTTGGCGGGCAAATTTTGATTTTGCCATCCGTGCCGATATTGTGCTACGGGTTCGGGAGGAGGCGCTGTAATGACGACAGGAACCGTGAAAATCATCCCACACGATGTAACAGCCGAGCAGATGGTTCTCGGGGCATTAATGCTTGCGGGTGTGAATGAACGAACCAATCCGATTTTTGGCATGCTCAAGCCGGAGAGTTTTTACACTTACGCCCATCAGCGAATTTTTGCAGAGATGAGAGCCTTGGCGCAAGCGAACAAGCCGATTGATTTACTCACACTTGAGCATAGTTTGAAATCGAAAGGTATCAGTGAAGACGTGGGCGGCTTCGCTTATCTTGCCGAAATATCCAACAATACGGCAAGCGCCGGAAATGTGAAAGCGTACGCTGAAATCGTACGTTCTGAGGCGGTGAAACGTTTTACCTTGTCGAAACTGCAAGATTGTGAGGCATTAATTTTTGAACAAAGCGGTGCGCCGGTTGAAGCACGTTTGGAGACGATTAGCCGTTTAATGTCTGAAATTGCGGATTATTCAAGAGAGGGCAAAGTTCAAGGGCTACGTCGTGGTCGTGATGTCGGAAATGACTGGTTGAACGACTATCAAACACGCTTGCTTAATCCTGAATCGGTGCGTGGATTAAGTTCCGGGCTTTCGGATTTAGATCGCTTACTTGGCTCAAAAGGGTTAGTTAGACAATCCCTTGCTGTTGTGGGCGCACGCCCTAAGTGCGGTAAAACGGCGTTTTATTCGTTGATGGCGGAAAACTGCATTTTGAATGAGAAGAAACCCGTTTTGTTATTCAGCCTTGAAATGTCCGGTAAAGCCATTTTTGAACGGATGATCAGTAAACGTGCGGACGTGAATAGTCATGCGTTTTATGAATCACAGCAGAATGAGGAGGCGTTTAACGAGAAATATCATCTTTACCCTGAAACGTTTAACAATAAGGTGGCAAGTGCTGTAGGCGATTTAGTCAATGGTGATTTACTTTATATCGATGACACACCGGGAGTATCAATGGCGCACATCCGCAATGAATGTCGCCGCATTAAGCGTGAACGGGGAGAAATTGGTTTGATTGGCGTCGATTACCTCACCTTGATGAAAGCAGAGAAAGCCGAGCGAAACGATTTAGCCTATGGGCAAATTACCAAAGAATTAAAAAATCTTGCACGCGAAATGGATTGTGTGGTTTTACTCCTTACACAATTAAACCGCAACCTTGAGAGTCGTGCGGATAAGCGCCCTCTGCCGAGTGATAGTCGTGATACAGGGCAAATTGAGCAAGAGTGTGATTATTGGTTCGGTTTATATAAAGAATCGGTTTACAACGAAAATGCCGATCCGTATTTGACGGAGGTGATGGTGAGATTAAATCGCCACGGTGGAACGGGTAAGGTTTATGTCGATCAGAAATTTGGTGCGATGTTTGAATGTGATCAATTAGAGGCTGAACGACGAGCAGAAATGGGTAAGCCGGATAAAAAACAACCACGTTATAAAAAAACGGAAAAGGATGAATTTTGATGAGTAAATACCTATGTCCTAAATGCGGTGGTGAGATTGAGGATTGCAGCGCCGGTGATGAATGGGGTTGGTTTGAAGATGAACCCTTTCGCTGTGCCGGTCATTACACGGGACGATTCCCGAATGTCAGTCGGGATTGTAGTTTAAACCGCACGAAGTCTTGCGGTTGGTTTAAGTTGGAAGAATTGAAAAAGTGCGGTGGGTATTGTGGCTAAATTTCAGATGACGAAGTTACCGGGGGGAACTTTTGTGCCGGCAACGGAAACGGAAGCCGAAGCCTTGCAGAAGTTCCGCAACGGCGAGCAATACGAAATTGAAATTAAGCAAGTTCGTAATCCGGCATTTCATCGTAAGGTTTTCGCCTTTTTTAATTTCTGTTTTGAGCATTGGGCCGCAGATAAAACCGAATGGAAATACTTTGACGAACGCAAGCAGTTTGACACTTTCCGCAAGAATCTGACAGTGATTGCCGGCTATAAAGATGTGACTTACAAATTGGACGGCAGCCTACGGGTAGAAGCTCAAAGTTTGAGTTATGGCAATATGGAGCAAGATGAATTTGAAAAATGTTACTCCGCATTAATCAATGCCGCTCTCAAAGAGATTTTTGGTAATACCACAGATGAGAACGTGATTAATCAGTTATATGCATTTTTTTAGCGAGGAAAAAATGAGAATTAAACTACTCAAACCGAAGAAATGCAAAGTGTGCAGTAAAGAATTTACTCCGTTTAACTCAATGCAAAAGGCTTGTTCTCCAAAATGCGCAATAGAGCTCGTTCGAAATAACTCACAGAAAGCCCGAGAGAAAGCGGAGAAGCAAAGGCTAAGGGAACGTAAGGCGAAATTGAAAGAAACGGATCGTGGACATTGGCTTAAGGCGTTACAGAAAGAAGTTAATAAATTTATTAGATTGCGTGACAAAGGAATGCCTTGTATTGCTTGCGGTGCGCCATGGAAACCAAGTTTTCAAGCATCACACTTTATCCCTCAGGGTAGAAGTTCATTTTTACGGTTCCACGAAGACAATATTCACTCCGGTTGCATTAGATGCAATTTATTTGTTGGCGGCGGGAATATCCACGGGTATAGACCAAGGCTAGTAAATAAGATCGGAAGTGAAAAAGTTGAGTGGCTGGAGGCAAATCAACACCGGATAAAAAAATGGGAAATAGCTGAACTAAAAGAAATGCTTAAATTATACCGAGTTAAAAACAAGGAGCTAGAAAATGAAATGCAAGATTGATGGTTGCGATAGAGAGGCTAGGTACAAAGCAGATTGCGTATGCCAAAAACATTATTTTAGATTTATGCGGAATGGCACTTACGATTTGTTACCTAAACCTACTAGACAGTACCGCAGAAGTAACATGAAAGGTTATCAATTACTTTTTGAGCCAAGACATCCATTGGCAATGAGTGATGGATATGTTTACGAGCATAGACTTGTAGTTTATTCGATCTACGGTGATAAATTGCCTCATTGTCAGTTTTGCGGCTCTCAATTAACTTGGCATAACTGTCATGTAGATCACATTGATAATGATATAGCTAACAATAAGCCAAGCAATCTTAGACCGATATGCCGTGGTTGTAATGTGATGCGCAGCCATTCATTAATACCTAAATATACTCATAAAGGACATTCAACAATAACATTTAATGGAGTAACAATGACTGCTAACGAGTGGGCAAGACAAGATAGGGTAACAGTTGCAGGAAATACGATATTAAATCGAATTAAAGCCGGATGGTCTATTGAAAGTGCGTTGTTTTCTCCAAGCATGACTCACCCAAATTCAAAGGTTAAGCATTCTGTCCCTAAATATAAAAATAAATTTGAGCTTGGTTCAAGAGGACTTGAGCTTGATTAACACAATCGAAGATTGCAAAGAAATTATTCAGTATTACAAAGAGAAAATTAAAACGTTAGAGGGCTTAAATGCGTAGTATTAATATTGATAGAGTAGCGGTGCAATGGGGATACTGGGCGACACCTCGTTACGGCACGGAATTTCCTCGCATATCAGCCGGATTTGCTCAAGTTAAGCCTAATGCCGAATATGCTTACAAACCGCATTTAGATCCGATTTCTGATGATTTAGGTATGCAGATTAACGAATGTATGTTAATTATGCATAAAGTGAATCCTGAGCTTTATGATGTATTTATGCTGACTTATGTTGATCGGTGGGAAATTAGCAATATTCATCGTTGCCTTAATATATCCCGTAGAGAGTATTTTAACCGTCTAAAAACAGCGAAAACATCACTAAAACTCATGTTGCACACTGGGAAAACGGTATTTGTTGCTTAAAAAAACCTTCAAAAGGCTCAAGAAATTGAGCTTTTTTTCTGTTTTGTGATTTAGATCACTTGTTTGATCCAGTTCTTATAGTTGAATATAAAAGACCAATCAACCTAAGGAAAAAAGTTATGACAGACCAATTATTTAAAGATCGTATTTTATCTCATGCTCAGCATATCTTACGTGTAGGCTCACACTGTACGACAGAGGAAACGACTAAACAGGCATTAATTTTGCCATTTTTGGATATTTTAGGATTTAGTGCTTATGATCCAACAAAAGTAAAAGCAGAATATATGGCTGATTTTGTTGGTGTTAAAAACGGTGAGAGAGTAGATTATGCTCTGTTTTGTCATAATGTTCCTGTGATGTTCATTGAGGCTAAAGCCTACGCTGAAAACCTCACAAATCATGCGCCACAGCTTGCTCGATATTTTAATGCAACACCTGAGGTGGCTGTTGCTGCTATTACAAATGGTCGGGAATGGCGTTTTTTTACTGATCTAAAAGAAAAAAATATAATGGATGATACGCCGTTCTTGCGTATCAATTTTGAATCATTAGATCATTCTAAAATTGAGCAACTAAGCCAATTTTGTCATGATAAATTTCAGCCGGAAGCGTTACGCACATTAGCTGAAGAAAGCATCTATTTATCAACATTTACAAAAACCATTTCAAGTAGTTTAAAAGAAGTTAATGCTGATTTTGTACGCTATGTTGCAAGTCATTCAAATATCGGGAGACAATTGAATCAGCGATTTATTGAGAGCATTACACCAATAGTCAAGCAAGCGGTAGAAAAAGCGGTAAGTGCAATGGTTGTATCGGGTTTAACCGGAAATCAAGAAGTGGATATTCCTGATACTACCGAAGTAGAACAGGTCGTAGATGAAACTGCACCGATAATCGATCCAAGTAATAGCAAAATTGTTACAACTTACACAGAGAGGCTATTGTTGGATTACGTTAAAATGATCTTAGGAGACGAGATAGACATTATCGCCAAAGATACGGAAAGCTATTTCAGTATTCTTTACCAAGGTAAATCTAATCGTTGGGTATTGCGTTATTATGATAATAAGCAGCGACCATCAATCATTATACCGATTGAACTCACAGAGGAACATCAGCGAGAGATTCAAAGAGCGGGGTTAGAGGTGGCTAGTAACCAAATTATCCTAGATTATCCTGAGAATATTTTAAGAATTAGCGGCTTGATCCGTGATTCTTTAGAGTATTGTACAAACGATGAAAACTTCAGAAAAAAACAAAGTAGTTAAAAATCAAAAGCCCTATTGCAATCAATGGGGCTTTTTTGTATTATCCCATCCAAGGTCTCAAAAGCCTTTTTGCTTAACGGTTATTCACCCCGTCAGCGTGATTTTTTTGTATCTGAAATTTGTGATCTCTTTCTCTTTACCACAGAATTAATGGTACAAAAAAACAATAATCTAAACCAATGGTCGAGAGTGCGAGGAATAAAATACCGAAAGGGAATAACTCCGCTCGATTAAGCACGAGTTTTGAGCTCTCGACCGCCCGAATTATCGGGATTTCTCTCAAAAGGAAATGCTTATATGAAAACCGTACTATCTACATTTAACTTTCACTCTTTCCCTGTTCGTATTAATGTCCTTAATCAAGAGCCATTCTTCTGTCTTTTAGACGTTGCAACTGTCTTGGGATTGGGAAACAGATCTGTGTCTAAATTCAAGTTCAATCCGAAAGGAGTGGAAAAACTTTCCACCCCTTCAAATGGTGGAGATCAAGAAATGATCTTTATCAATGAACCTAATCTTTACCGTGTTATTTTTAGATCTAATAAACCTGAAGCTGAAACATTCCAGAATTGGGTATTTGAAGAAGTGCTACCACAAATTCGCAAAACGGGAAAATACGAACACAAAACCACAGTAGATGAACGCACAGGCTTACGTAATGCTGTAAATATGTTGGTGAGTAAAAAAGGATTGATTTATTCCGAAGCCTATAATCTTGTTCATCAATATATGAACGTAGAAAGCATAGAAGATATTCCGGCAGACAAATTACAAAGTGCGGTGGAATATGTGCATAAAATCGCACTTGAGGGGGAATTAATCGAACCGAAGAATAACGAGCATTATTCTTTTGAATTTGCCGAACACGATTTACAACAAATAGCTTGGGACTGGTTCGCTCTCGTCAAATGCGTGGAATTTACAAACTATCTCATTCCGGCACTTGATAACATTCAATCCAAATTTGCGGCACAAGCACACAGTATTGTGAGCGAATATGGCTCAATGTTACGCAGACATCAACCGCTAATCCAAAAGCTCACCGCTGACTTTAAAGTCGAAATGTGGGGCGATGAAAACTGGAATAGAGTTCTTCCGACCATTCGGGATAACGATATTCTCAGACCAAAGCACCGACTAGGCGGATTCTAAAACTTATTCAAAACCGACCGCACTTTTTACTTTGAAGTAGCTCAGAACCTAACTTCAAAGCTCAGTGTGGTGGTTTCTTGCACCTTAGATTCAGCAAAAGGAACAGAAAATGAGCATTAGAAAGGTAAAAATTACACTGGTGGCGTTGGTATTTATCAGTTTGGCGTGGCACTTTGATTTAGGTAGCGACTACGACGGACGGATTGTTTTACCATATTCACAAAAACTAGCCAAACTTTGTAAAAAACACTTGCAAAGTGTGCACTGAAAGTATATGATTCACAGTATGGTGCGGTTTTAGCACGTTGCAAACGCACAAATGAATTTAGTAGCCCTGATTGAATACAGTCGGGGCTTTTTATTATATATTTACTCTGTTAGCTCAACAGGATAGAGCAATGACCTCCTAAGTCATCGATACTGGTTCGATTCCGGTACAGAGTGCCATAAATCTGATATAGCCCTTGGCAGAAATGCTTGGGGCTTTTTGTTTGGAAAAAATGAATTTATCTCAATTACCTTATTTGAATGTTCCTTTGTTTGAAAGTAGCCGTGTTTACTTATGTTTAAGCCGAGAGGAATGGCAACAAGCTCATTCATTTTTTAATGTTAAGGCAGATAAATTAGACAGGAGAGGGGCTGCTAATACATTTAAATCTTTATCAGCCAATCAAGATATCCATTTACTAGGATGGTTTGATGGAGAATTTTCAACACTTGCTCACGAGGCTGCTCATATTGTTTTTGATATTTGTTATTTAGTTGGTATTGAGGTTGAGGCTGGAAAAGCTAATGAAACTTTTTGTTATTTGCTAGATTGTATAATGCAATTTGCTAAATGTCGTGTAAAAAGCCGGTAATTTTTTACCAGCTTTAAATATTTTAACTCTTCTTGCTATCAGGTGTACGATGGATTTGTTCCCAAGAGTGACCTGGTTGCGTTGTTGGAGGGGCTTTTTGATTATCTTTAATCGTTGTAAAGTTATCTGTTCGTCCTCCCCTTGGTCCTATTTGTTGATAAATACCACCATTTTTACCTGTATTTTCACCAGGTTTTATTTTATTAGCCATATTATTAACCTACAAGAACTTGAAAAGCTCTTGCAAAGGAGAATCAAAACCTCCATAATGCGCTTCGGTTTCGAAGCCCTTTCAAGAGCATAAACAAGTGGTGTTCTGCAAAACTCACTTGTTTTCGTTTCTGTCTTTTACAACCTCTGATAGCATAAACTATCAGGGGTTTCCTATTATATCTAGTGCTTAATAAAAAAATTTCACACAAGATATAGGGATTATATTCAAGGATCTTTTATTTATCAATGATCTTTATACAAAAGATCCAATATTTTTATTGAAAAACACGTCCTATGAATTTATACAGGCCACGCAATGAGCGTAGTTTTTTGTTAGCTATCTTTTTTCGTGTTTGTTTCTGATTTTGCTATTTTTATTAACTCAGTTATAGCTAACGGTAAATTAGCCCAACCTAAAAGATTTAACACGATTTTGTTCCAAAAATAATCTTCAAATGTAGAAACTTTCATAATACTGTTGATTTCATCAAAACTTAAGCTTGCTATAGTAATTGCCATGCTGCTATATAAAAGAGCTACGAGATAGTGGGTAGAATTATCCTCTAGTTTAATCTTACTATGTATGAAAAACCAAAAAACAACACAAATTGGTCCCTGTATGATATGAGGAATGATTCCGTAAGGTTCCAAGAAAAAAATAATTGTGGATATGAATGCTGCATGAAGAAGTATCACGATATAGATTTTAGAAAATAATTTCATTTTAAACCTCTGTTATTTTATTGTGTGGAAACTTTATCTTAACAGAACTATGGCTCGCTTTAATAGGCGAGCTTTTTTATTGCCTCAAAGAAAGGGGGCGGAGTATGAGAAATATGTTTAAAGACCCGGGAAATCAAAGTTATTTCTGGTCTAGCTTTTCCGGTTTACTTGCTTGGTTAAGCGACCAGCAAAATTTAATGTTACTCAGTCTTGCTATCGGTATTTTAACGGCATTAGTCAATCTTTATTCGAAATGTTCTGAAGGCAGAGCAAGACGACGAGCAGAGGAACGGGAAGAGGAAATCCATGCACTTAAAGTGCAGCAACTTAAGCGGGGATTAAGAGATGAGTAGATTAAAAGTTGTCGGCAAGGTTGGCGGTGTGTTGGTATGTAGTATCGCCGCCATTATTGGTATTGTACAGACGAATCACCCTGATTTACGCACAAGTCAAGCCGGAGTGGAAATTATCGGTCATGCGGAAGGTTGCCGACGTGACCCTTATCAATGCCCGTCTGATGTATTAACGGTGGGTATTGGTTCGACAGAAGTAAGCGGTGGATCTATCAATCCCAATAAACGTTACACGGATAAAGAGATTGCTGACCGCTGGGCGAATGACTTACGCATAGCAGAAGGTTGCGTGAATCTATATGGCAATGGTAGAAATCTACCACAAGGCACATTTGATGCCATGACTTCCATCGTATTTAACGTGGGTTGTGGTGCAATGCGTAAATCAACGATGTTCCGCAAGGCTAACGCAGGTGATTATATCGGGGCGTGTAATGAATTACCGAAGTGGGTTTATGCCGGCGGTAAGAAATTACGTGGGCTTGAGATACGACGAGAAAAGGAAAGGGCATTATGTTTACGAGATTTGAAAGTGCGATAAAACTGACCGCACTTTTTCTTATTTTGGGTTTGTGCTTTTGGTTATGGGTTCAGCACAGCACTATCTCTAACTTAAGAGCCGACAATCAGGCTCAAGCCCAAACTATCGCAAAGCAAAGTGCGGTTATTTCTGAGCTTAAATTACAAGCCAAAGAAAATGAACGTCTTACACTTGAACTAAGCAAAGCAGAATCAGAGGCAAGGAGTAAATCAGATGAAGTTATTAAATCTATCTCTCAGCAAGAGAAAAGTACTGACGCTTATCATAGCCACGCTCCTCGCGCTGTTATCGACTTCTTGCGTCAAGAATGAACCGGTAACAACGGCTTGTCCTGTATTGCCTACTGCGTTTATCTCTCACTTAGATAAATCTTCATTCAATGGCAGCACTTATGGTGATGTGACACAGTATGCCGTCATACTAAAACGTGAGCGTGATATTTGCTTAAATCGAATTGATAAGATTCGGGAATGGCAGGTAGAGCATGCACAAAAATAACATATAAGGATTAAACCTATGCCTGTAAAAAAAGACGAGGTGAAATCCACGTCTAAAGGGCGTGGTTTAAATGAAAAGCAAAGAAAATTTGTTGATGAGTATCTGATTGATCTAAATGCCACTCAAGCAGCAATTAGAGCAGGATACAGTAAAAATAGGGCATCTGAATTGGGTTATCAACTACTACAGAAAACTACAGTTCAAAATGCCATTAAAGAAGCCCAAAAAAAACGTTCGGAGCGGGTTCAAGTTTCACAAGATGATGTTTTACGTGGTTTGCTTGAAGTAATTGCGATGTCTACGGGAAAACAATCGGTGACAGAGACCGTGGTTACAAAATCAGAAAATGGTGAAGCAATTGGGACAGATGTGGTGAAATCTTGTTTTGAACCACATGCCGTAAACAAAGCCCTTGAATTGCTTGGTAAACACATTGGTATGTTCAAGGATAAGGTTGATGTGACGACAAATGGCGAATCAATTAACCAGCCGACAGTTATTGAATTAGTCGCTCCTCAGTTTAATAAAGATGACGAAAGCAACGATTGAGATACCTCCTAAGTTAATTCCTGTTTTTACCACACCTAATAAGCGTACTCGTGGTGCGCACGGTGGACGTGGTTCTGGTAAAACAAGAACCTTTGCTAAAATGACAGCAATTAGGGCTTATCAGTGGGCTAAGGCAGGTATTAGTGGTGTAATTCTTTGTGGTCGCGAGTACATGAATTCATTGGAAGAGTCATCATTAGAAGAAGTTAAACAGGCGATTAAATCTGAAGCATGGCTTGAGTCATTTTTTGATATAGGCGAAAAGTATATTAGAACGAAAGATGGCAATATATCTTATGTGTTTGCCGGATTACGCCATAATCTAGATAGCATTAAATCTAAAGCAAGAATATTACTTGCGTGGATAGATGAAGCAGAGAATGTTAGTGAGGTTGCGTGGCAAAAATTAAATCCTACTGTTCGTGAAGATGGTTCTGAAGTATGGGTTACCTGGAATCCTGAAAACAAAGGTTCTGCTACAGACAAGCGTTATCGACAAAATCAAGATGATAGTATGATTATCGTTGAAATGAATTATTCCGATAATCCATGGTTTCCTGATGTGCTTGAACAAGAGAGATTGCGAGACAAAATTCGTTTAGATGATGCTACTTACCGCTGGATCTGGGAGGGCGATTATCTTGAACAATCAGAGTCTCAAGTATTTTACGGAAAATATGAAGAGTTGGAGTTTGAGCCTAATCCAGATTTCAACGGACCTTATTTTGGCTTGGACTTTGGTTTTGCAAAAGACCCTACTGCTGCTGTTAAATTGTGGGTTTTTAATGATGACTTATACATTGAGTATGAGGGTGGAAAGGTCGGTTTAGAGCTTGATGATACTGCTCCATACTTAATAGAAAGATTGCCGGATATAGAATCTCATACTGTGCGCTCTGATTCTGCCCGGCCAGAATCAATAAGCTATTTGAAACGCCATGGCTTACCACGCATGGAGGGAGCTAAAAAAGGAAAAGGTAGTGTTGAAGACGGTATAGCACATATAAAATCTTACAAAAGAGTTTATATTCATCCTAGATGTAGAAATACACTAAATGAGTTTAGACTCTATAGTTATAAGGTGGATCGACTGAGTGGTGACATTCTCGCTATAGTTATTGATGAACACAACCATTATATAGACGCGATACGTTACGCCTTGGAGCCTTTGATGAAGCACAAACGTTCTTGGTTTGGATAAGTAATATGTTTGGATTTGGAAAGAAAAAAGAACCTGAAAAAGTTGTTGTAGAAGAACCAAAAAGTTCATACTGGACGAATAGCGGCTTTACTGAGAATTTAGAGAGCAATTTTTTTCTAAGTGCCATTCGTAACGCTGTTTCAAAAAATAACAAATTAGGTGCTAATGTTGGTGACATCTCTAAAGATGACGGCGACTTGTCGTCACTTAAAATGCAATTCTCTGCACCGGAAAGTATCAGTGTTCAAATTGCCAACTGGTATGCTTCGCAGTCATTTATTGGATATCATATGTGTGCACTATTGTCGCAAAACTGGCTTATCAATAAAGCCTGTTCAGTTCCTGCGCGTGATGCTACTCGTAATGGCTATGATATTATTGCAACAGATGGTAGCGATATACCGGATGAGACAATTAAGGCATTGCAGAAATATGATAAAAAATTTAGGTTGCGTTGGAATTGTGAACAATTTGTCAGAATGGGGCGAGTATTTGGTATAAGGCTCGCCCTTTTTGATATCAATAGCAACGATCCAGAGTTTTACGAAAAGCCGTTTAATCTAGACGGTGTAACTAAAGATAGCTACAAAGGGATTATTCAAATTGATCCTTATTGGTGTGTACCTTTGATGGTTGGCGAAGAATTAAATAATCCGGCAAGTCGACACTTCTATGAGCCTACATACTGGCAAATCAACGGTAAAAAATATCACCGCTCTCACTTGATGATTTTTCGCAACAGTGAAGTTCCTGATTTAATTAAGCCAATGTATTTATACGGTGGGCTACCTGTTCCTCAGCTTATCATGGAGCGTGTTTATGGTGCTGAAAGAACCGCAAGTGAATCACTTGGACTGGTTACATCAAAGCGTACAACTGTTTGGCTGACAAATATGGCGATGTTTATGACCGATGCCGAGAATAACGCTCAAAAGCTCAAACAATGGATTAACTACCGAGATAATTACGGCGTAAAAATCGGCGACAAGGAAGGCGATCAGTTACAGCAGTTTGATACTGCCCTTGGTGATTTAGATGATGTCATTATGACTAATTACCAACTTGTAGCGGCTTCTGCGAATGTACCTGCTACAAAGTTATTAGGAACGACCCCAAAAGGCTTTAATTCAACAGGTGAAGGTGAGGCAAAAAGTTATCATGAAGAACTTGAAAGCATTCAGGAGCATGATTTAACCGAATTTGTAGAACGTCACCATCAGCTAGTGATGAAATCTACCGGCGTGCCATTTATTGAAACCTCTGTAAATTGGCGACCAGTAGATAGTCCTACAGCTCAAGAAATTGCAGAGCGTAATAAACTCAAAGCAGATACTTATTCGGCACTTGCAATGTCCGGGGCGATTGATGGTGAAGATATTCGTTATCGCTTGGCATCCGATCCTGATTCTGGATTCCATGATATGGGCGAAAAAGACGATGATTCGGAGTTACTTAAGCAACTTGGCGTCACAGATGAAACTATAAATGCGATTAATCAGTTAGAGCAAGGCAATGAATAAAATCGAAGGCAAACCACTACTTGTAAGTGCCTCAATTGGCGAGGAATATGCTAAAAGCATTAATGCAGCAGTTCGATTACTGCATAAGGAAATCAATCAAGAAGTTTCAAAATGCTATATGGTATATGCACAAGATAGTGATTTGCCGGAGAGGGGGAATTTAATTTCTCAACTGCGTATTTTATTCAACCGACTGCTTAAAAAATACAATCCTGTTTTCTCGTTATTGGCCAAGAAAGTTAGCGAGCGAATGATTGGGCGAATGTTAAAAAACTCGTCTTCTACACTAAAAATGAGCCTAAAAGATATGGGCAAAGATTTAGCAGTGAAGACGGATTTTATGAATGATGAAATGAAAGACATCATTCAAGTTGCAACGCTTGAATCGGTGAATCTAATCAAGCTCATTCCGCAGAGTTATCTTTCCGATATTCAAAAGCTTGTATTCAATTCGGTAACAACCGGAAAGGGGATTTCTGATTTAAAAAAATCTCTTGAGAAATACTATCAAGGCAATAAAAGACGAGCAGAATTGACTGCACTTGATCAAACTCGCAAAGTTTACGCAAGAATTCAATCATCTAAGCTCAAATCATTGGGCGTAAAAAGATTCCAATGGATTCATTCTGGTGGTGGCAATGAACCGCGCCAGTTGCATGTTGATATGCACGGTAAGGTGTTTGATTTTGATAATCCGCCGTTCATTGGCGTGATGTATGGCGAGCGTGTACACGGTTTGCCAGGTACGCTACCTAATTGCCGCTGTTTGATGAAACCGATTTTTGAATTTGAGGACAAGAAAAATGATGAAAATGAATAAATCACAAATTAAACGAATAGGTAATCTATGGTCCTCTGTCTTTGCTATGGATGACAGATGGATTACTGTAAAACCAAATGGTGCAAAAGGAAAAGGTTCTCCTGTCAAAATTGATGACGAAGGTCGTGTTGTTGCCGGTATGGGGGGGGGAATTTAAAGGCGTAAAAATCAATGAAGTAAGAAAAGATTTTAAAGGGCCAAAAACACCAAATAAATCCTCCTTAGAAACCAATAAGCATATTGAAAAAGAAATTAAAGCCGCTCGGAAAAATGCAGAAAATGCAATTAGTAGTAAAGGATTAAATGAATTACGAGGTTTATCTGAGGCAATGAATAAAATTTCCAATTCTCCCAAATATACATTTAATCAGGAAAGTGCTAAAAAACGCTATACTGATATCAAAGATGATATTAATAAGCGTATTGCAGAACTGGAGTCTAAAAATAATGTTAACCCATTACAAAATAATGAGATAAGCAGCGAACAAGTTAAAACTAAAAAGAAAAAACAAATACCTCGAGTGTCAAGTGGTGTTGTGCCTGTGAAAATAGTGAATGAAGAACAGGTGGGTACTAATAATCAAGTTGTAAAAATTCCCTTAAATAATAAAAAGACTAGCGAAAGAATTGGGCGCAAGATAGGATCAAGTCAAGAGAAAATGGTACTTACCTACCAGTAAGGAAATGCTGGTAGGATTGAAAAAAATACGTAGCCGATGGTTCCTCTATATCTGAAAGAATAAATACCTTATTTCAAAGGATAAAACAATGACAATTGCACAGGATAAAAAAGAGTTTGATAAAAACGGCTGGTTTGAAGTGAAAAACAACCCCCTCAGCAAAGAGGGGGTTTTCTTTTATCGAGGGGCGAGTATTCGCTTGCCCGATGGAACTCAACCACCAGATTTAGACAAAATGTATGGTGTATATCGCCCAGCGGAAGAATTAAGCAGTTTGGAAGCTTTAGATAGTTTCAAACTCGTACCATGGGTTGATGATCACACTATGCTTGGAAGTGAAGATCTTGGTATGACGCCAGCGGAGCGTAAAGGCGTAAGTGGCGTGATTGGCGAAGATGTTTACTTTAAAGATGGCGTGCTTTACGGAAATATTAAAGCATTTTCCGAGGCATTGGCGCGAAAGATTGAGAATGGCAAGAAAGAGCTTTCTCTCGGTTATCGTTGCCGTTATGAGCATAATCCCGGTGTATGGAACGGTCAGCCTTATGACTACATACAGCTAGATTTGCGGGGAAACCACCTAGCCCTTGTTGAGAATGGGCGAATGGGTGGTGATGTTCGAGTATTAGATCACGATGATACGAACCTTGGACAATTTAATTTTACTTGTGATTCCTTTATGGAGAAAAAACAAATGACTTTAGAAGAACTCATGGAACAACTTCGTGATTTAACACCTGAGCAAATCGCCGTGTTAGGTGAAAAAATCAAAGAAGTAAAACAAACAGACGGCGATGACAATCAAGGCACCGGCGAACCTGATAGCCAAGACAACAATCAAGATGATGATTTACCTGATGATAACAATCAAGATGATGAGCAAAATAGTGAGCCATCGCCGATCGACAAGCTTATCACAGTTGTTGAAAAACTAGCCAATCGTGTCGATGCGTTAGAAGGCAAGACTAGTGATCCTAATGGTTCAGATAATGATGATTCAGATGATGGGGCAAGTGGTAGTGATGATGATTCAGACGCTCAAAAAGGAGAGGCGATGGATGCAGCAGAAATTACGAAGTTAGCAATGGTGAAAATCGCAAATCGCGATAGACTTTATAAACAAGTTTCTCTCTTTACCGGCGCATTTGACTGTTCCGCAATGGATGAAACAGATGTTGCGGTTTATGGTTGCCACAAGCTCGGCTTAAAGGCCCCAAAAGGTCAAGAAATGGCGATGATTCAAGGGTATATGTCCAATCGCACTCCGGTAAATAAACAAAAAACTGTTGCTGCAATGGATCAGGCTGATTCATCATTCTTAGACAAACAATTAACACGATAAGGTGGTTAAATTATGGCATTTCAAAAATCAGTAGGTTTTGAACAAGGCTTTGGCGTTCCGGGTGATATTCATCTTGAATCTCCAACTCGTGCAGAAAACTTAATTATTAATTCCAACGGCAAGAAAAACGTTTATGGTTACGCTTTCACTAAAGATAGCGCAACAAATGTTGCACAAGTGGGAGGGCAAATTGAAACCGGTCGTGTGTTTGCCGGTATTTTGGCTAATCCTAAAGAAGCCGTTTCTTATGGCACTGAAAAAGGCCCGTTAGAATCCTCTCTCGCAATTGCAGATCACCAGCACGGTGATTTTGTCACAATGGGTGATGTCGTTGTCCATGTAACAACGCAATGTAAAATCGGTGATTTTGTGGTTTATGATAAAGACACTGGCGAGCTTTCAACCGTTTCTGATAAATCATCTTTAGAAGGTAAAGAACTTGTGCCTAACGCGATTATCTATCGCTATCCGGTAACAAATTCTGCTGGCGGTTTAACTATTATTCGTTTATCCAATTAATTAGGGAGCAAATTAGATGAAATCAAAAGAGCATGGTTATATCAGTGGTCGTGATGTTGCGAAACGTATTGCGGAAAATAAACCGCTTATCGCGATGGATGCGGAAGATGTAGAAAACTATCAGGCACTCCGTAAAGTTGGTGTGGGTTTTACGGGTGAATACTTACGTAAAGCAACACAGGCTTATGCAATGGACGATCTGAATGGCGGTGTATTTACTGCTAACGCAGGGACTCCGGTTCAGTTCTTGCAAGCGTGGTTGCCGGGCTTTGTGCGTGCGGCATTTGCACCACGTAAAATCGACGAATTAGTCGGTATTGCAACGGTGGGCGAATGGCATGATGAAGAAGTTGTTCAAGGCGTATTAGAAACCATGGGTGATGCAGTACCTTATGGTGATACGTCAAACGTTCCACTTTCAAGTTTTAATGCAGGCTTTGAACGTCGCACAGTAGTTCGATTTGAAAAAGGTATTAAAGTTGGTCGTTTAGAGGAGGCTCGCGCCGGTGCAATGCGCTTAGATGCTGCAGCGGAGAAACGTACTGCTGCAGAGTTAGCATTAGAAATCCAACGTAACAACGTAGGTTTCTTAGGTTATAACGATGGCAATGCGCGTACTTACGGTTTCTTGAACGATCCTGCGCTACCGGCTTACACCACTGTGGCATCAGGTGCGGCAAACGCAACCAATTGGAACAAGAAAACATTCTTGGAAATCACCGCAGACTTACGTCAAGCATTCACGCAATTGCAAATTCAATCACAAGGCGTTGTAGATGCTGAGCAAACTCCGACTTGTTTAGTGTTACCGACTAACTGCTCAACATTCTTAACTGTAACTTCAGATTTCGGCATTAGCGTTCGTGAATGGTTAAGTAAAACCTATCCGAAATGTCGCGTAGTGACTGCGCCAAACTTAAATGGTGCAAATGGTGGTGCAAATGTGTTCTACTTGTACGCAGAAACTATTGATGATGGCGCAACTGATGACAATCGCGTATGGATTCAAGCCGTTCCGGTGAAATTCATGGCGTTAGGTGCCGAGCCAAAAGCAAAAGGCATTGTGGAAGATTACACCAATGCAACAGCAGGTGTGATGTGTAAACGACCTTACGCAGTATATCGCGCAACAGGTATTTAATCGGACCGTCAAAGTGCGGTCTTTTTTATTGATAAATCCGATCTAAAAGAGGTCGGATTTTTTATTTTGGAGACTGAAATAATGCCTTATGTATTTTCAACCTTAACCTGTGATAACCGTTACGTTTCTTACGCAGAAACCGGCGCAGATATTAAAGTGCCTGAACGTGGCGTACTAATTAAAGGCGGAACAGGGATTATGAATGACCGTTTCATTACGCCATTAGGTATGGCAACTGAAGTGACTAAAGAGGAATTGGAGCTTTTAGAGAAAAACCAAATTTTCCAACTTCACAAAGAAAACGGCTATATCGTTGTTCAGGATAAAAAAGCCGATGTCGAAAAAGTGGCTGGTGATATGAAAGGCAATGATGGCAGTGCGCCTTTAACGCCTTCAAGCTACAAATCAAAACGCAACAAACCTGAAGATCTAACCGTAACCACAAATAGCGAAGGTGAATAATGGATGTCGATGTTTTCCGCGAATTGTTTCTGGCGTTTCGCGATGAATATAAATTTTCAGATGAAATGATAGAGCTTTGGGGAGAGCAGGCTGACCATTATTTAAAAGAAAGTTGGATATTAAACGGGCCAGTGTTCGAGCATGCTAAATCATTAATGACAGCTCATCTTGTTCATTTAGCGAGTTCTGTGGCAAGTGGTAATGGAGCAAATGGCGCTGTTCAATCTGCAACAGAAGGGAGTGTAAGCGTATCATTTTCCGCCCCACCGTCTCGTAATGGCTGGGAATACTGGCTATCGTCTTCGCCTTATGGGGTTCAGTTATGGGCGCTGCTGAACAGCTTAGGTTCTGCCGGTCTTTATATTGGTGGATTGCCTGAGCGTAAAGCGGTACGTAAAGTGGGAGGCGTGTTCTTATGAGCAAATTTGCTAAGGAGTTGAAGAAAAGGATTGCGGGCTTTAAAGCAGGTAAAGGAAAAGTAGCACGTGTAGGTGTGATTGAAAATCAACACTATGATGACGACACACCTGTTGCTTATATTGCTGCCGTTCACGAATATGGTTCGGAGTCAAATAATATTAAGCCACGTCCATTTTTTCGCCCAACAATTTCTGAAAAACAGAAAGAGTGGGGGCTTCCGCTAAAGCACTTTTAAAACAGGGTAAAAATACAAAAAGCGTATTGAAACTTGTTGGGAAAACTGCTGCTGGCGATATTAAAATGACCATTAGTGAGATAGATAGCCCACCTCTTGCGCTCTCAACAAAAATTGCACGAAATCGTAGAGCGCATAAACCTTATCAAACAAAGACTGGGCGTTGGCGTAAGCCTAGACCAAAATCTATCTCAATAAAGCCTTTGGTTGATACCGGTTTGTTAATAGCATCAATTACAAGCGATCTTATTGATAAGGAAGCAAAATGAACCTAAGAAATATCGCAAATAGCGCGATTACCGCTGTAAATCCAAATATACCGGCAACACTTCAAGTAAACCAAGGATATGTTACTGATGATACCGGTAAGCGGGTTTCAAACTATGAAAGTTACGAAGTTTCTATTCAGGCGCAAAGTTTAAGCACGCAGGATTTATCGTTATTTGATTCCTTAGCACAGCAAGGGCAATTATTAAACGTTTATGTATCAGGGCAGATACACGTTTTACGCCGTATTACAGGGCAAGGTGCAGATAAATTAGTGTTTAAGGCGTTTGGTGAGAATGAAGCCTCAGAATGGCTCATTAAATCAGTTTCTGAATCATTCCCGAATTGGTGCAAGGTGGTGGTATGGCGACAGAATTAAGCACTTCTCACGATGATATTTATAGAGAGCTTAGAAGTTATCTTCTGGCTCTTTTTAATTTGCCGCAAGACAACGTGATTCGGGGGTACAGCAACAATGTCCCGTTACCTAATGGGGATTTCATTTTGATGAATATTCTCCATGAAAAAGCCTTATCAACCAACGCTCATAATTACAGTATCAATGAAAGCAATACAGAAGTTTCACATACGGCCGAGATAATGATACAGCTTGATTTCTATGGTGAAAGTGCGGTCAAAATGGCGAAGACATTTTGTCTGCTATGGCGTGATTTTTATGCGTGTGAACATTTTACTTGTGGCAGTCCTTTGTATTGTGATGAACCTAAATTTATGCAGTTTATCAATGAGCGTTCGGAATATGAAAATCGGTGGTTGGTAACGGCATATTTCAATTACAACCCTGTGATTACTCATCAGCAGGAATTTATAACAGATCCATTAATCCAAATAAACAAAGTGTGAGGTAACTATGTTTAAATCTATTCCCGCTTCACAAATTGTTAGCATTACCCCTGCTGTATTAAGTGCGGGTGGTTCTCCGCTATCAATGAATGCGGTATTTATCAGTAAAAACGAAAACCTACCGACAGGGCAAGCGGTATCTTTTGCAACTGCCGATGCGGTGGGAGAGTATTTCGGTATTAATTCGGACGAACATAAAGCGGCCAGTGTGTATTTTAACGGTTTTGATAATTCAACTATCAAGCCTAGTCAGCTTTATTTCTGTGCATATAATACCGATGAAGAAAGTGCCTTTTTAGTTGGCTCTTCCGTCAAATCTTTAAAACTCGATGCATTAAAGGTGGTGACAGGCAGTTTTGAGATATCTATTGATGGGATTGCCAAGAAAATCGAAAACATTGATTTTTCTGATGTAACTAGTTTTTCCAATGCGGCGGAGAAACTCTCTCAATTACTTGATGGCGCAACAGTCTCCTTTGATGGTCAACTACAGGCGTTCAAAGTATCATCAAACGCCGCAGGGGAAAGTTCATCAATTGATTACGCTAAAGGTACAGTCGCAGAAAAAATAGGTTTAACAAAAAAAGCCGGCGCGGTGCTCTCACAAGGGGCGGGCGCAAGCTCTCCGGCTGAGGTGATGAAATCAGTCACTGATTCAACACTAAATTGGGCAACCTTCACCACAATTTTTAATCCAACTCTTGAAGAGAAATTAGGCTTTGCCGAATGGTCAAATAATCAAAACAGTCGTTTCTTATTTGTTGGGTGGGGATTTGAAAATGAAGCAACATTAGCCGGTAATACAGAATGCTTTGGGGCTAAACTGAAAGAAAGTGCTTATGATGGCAGTTGTGCAATTTACGGAGGTTTAGATAAAGCAGCATTTGTATGCGGAACCATTGCATCGATTAACTTTACTGAACGGCAAGGACGCATTACATTGGCATTTAAAGGTCAATCCGGTTTAAGTGCGGATGTCACCGATGCTACGGTCGCAAAAAATCTTGAGAAAAACGGCTATAATTTTTATGGTGCTTGGGCGACAGCGAACGATCGCTTCTTATTCCTTTCACCGGGGCAAATTGCTGGTAAGTGGAAGTGGATCGATGCCTACGTCAACCAAATCCGTATTAATAGCCAATTACAGTTAGCATTGATTACGTTGCTAACATCTGTCAAATCACTTCCTTACAATGCAGAAGGGATAGCTTTACAACGTGCGGCTTGTAATGACCCAATTAACGAAGCGTTGAATTTTGGTTCTATTCAAACAGGTGTAGTATTGAGTGAGCAACAAAAAGCTATTATCAATCGTGAAGCTGGTTTTGATGCCGCAAGTGCGATAGAAAGCCGTGGCTATTGCTTATATATTGGGCAGGCAACCGCACAAACTCGAGGTATCCGTCAATCAATGCCGATGAAGTTATGGTACACCGATGGCGGAAGTGTGCAATCAATCAACCTTGCGTCAATTAACGTTCAATAAGCGACTTAGGTCGCTTTTTCATTTTAGGAAAAAGCAATGCGTACAAATACAGAGAAAACATTGACATCTGCCAACAGTATCTTACAAATTCGAGCAAAAGGGTTTAACGATAACTGGGTGAAGTTAGAACAATATGCTGCTGATAATGCCTTTGATTATGGACAAGGTTCAATCGGTGAAACGGTAATGGGGGTTGATGGGATTCAATCGGGGGGATTTACCCCTTATGAGGTTGATTTAAACATTCAGCTACAGGCAAACAGCCCGAGCCGATCTTATTTCGACAAACTTATCAATCACATCAACAACACACAAGAAACGGTTGCTGTGGAATTTTCGTGTGAAATTCCATCAATTAAAAAACGCTATAACTCTTCCGGTTTTATGGTTTCCATTCCTGGTGGGACTAATGCGAAAAAATTATTAGAAGCGGCGACTTATTCTTTCAAAGTCGTGAATAACGGGGCAGAAGATATTTAATCTTTAGTCATAAAAACAGAAGCTCAATCATTAACGATTGGGCTTTTTTATTACCTGTAAGATAGAAAAGTACACTCGACAAGCGGTGTTTCATTCTCCACTCACTGCTTCTTACAGGCTCTTTTTGTGGAGAGCACAGGAGAAAATATGCAAGCGTTAAAAGCTGAATTTCTAGGACAAGAAGTTACCTTAATTGATAACAACGGCGTGCCTTATGTGGCAATGCGTGAAATTGTGTTAGGCATAGGTCTGAACTGGGCGAGCCAATCCGTTAAACTTAATCAAAATAGTAAAAAATTCAACTGTTGCGATATCGCAACGGTTGGTGCAGATGGCAAAACCCGTAAAATGCTCTGTATCCCAATCAAAAAGCTCAATGGTTGGCTGTTCAGTCTTAACCCAAATAAAGTGCGGTCGGATTTAAAGGCGCGTTTGGAAAACTACCAAGAAGAATGTTTCCTTGCCTTATGGGATTATTGGACGGAAGGTGTCGCCCGCCGTGATGAAGTGAAAAATAAACTCTCAGCTTGGAATATTAAAAACAAGGAATACAAAACTTCTGCGAGCGAAAAGGGAAAAGCACTAAACGCCTGTAAGAAAGAAAAAAGCGCATTGGAGCAAGAATATGCGCAAATCAAGCAAATGGAATTATTTTTTAATTTATAAATAAACCCTGGACACTCGCAATGGTCGGGGTTTTTTATTACTCCAAATTCATATTAAAAAAGAGGAAAACAAAATGGCATTAAAAACAAAAGAAATCACTATTGAGGAAGGCCGTGATGCGGGCGTGCGTTTCATTATTACCGAAATGCCGGTAGTAAAAGCGGATAAATGGGCGACAAAGGTCCTTATTGCATTAATGAATGCCGGTGTAGAAGTGCCTGATGTGAAAATGGGTATGCTTGGCATAACAACAATGCTGCTTTCATCATTGCAAAATGTGGATGCAGAGAAGGCGATTCCGTTGCTTGATGAATTATTAGATTGTGTTCAAATTATTCCTGAAGGCGGTTCACCTCGTAAATTAGATTTATCAATGAATGACGTACAAGATTTCACAACACTTTGGGTTTTGCGTAAAGAAGCATTGATGTTGCATCTCGATTTTTTGCAACTCGCCAATACCCAGATCTCGGTGTAAGCAAGCCGGGAGCTGGTGCGGCATACGTTAATTTCACTCCGCTTGTTGGTTCGGTCATCTCTCACAAACTAGCTACATTACACGAGCTACAGACAGTGTACAGCCTCGAAGATGTGTTTGATATGGTTGAGATAATAAGCGTGGATATATACAACCAAAATAAAGCCCATAAATAATGGCAATGGATATTTAAGATGGCAACAATTATTGATTCTCTCTTTTTAGAGCTTGGCATTACCGGTAATTTTGAAGAAGAAGCCGAAAAAGTATTAGAGGCGAATGAAAACCTTCAAAAAGAGTTTGGCAAAACCGGAAAATCAGTAGCTGAAACTGATAAAAATCTGGAAAAAGCCGATGCAGACTTTGAGAAACTCAGTAAAACCAACGAGAAAAACGTTAAGCAAGCGAAAAACTATCACTAAGTTTGGTAAAGCACTTGGTGCTATCGGTGTAGTGATTGCTACAGGAACGGGCTTAGACCGCTTAGTGAAAGAAAGTGCTGAAGCTAATGTGAAACTCGACAGTCTTTCAAAAAATATCGGTGTATTCCGTGATACGCTTTCAAATTGGAGCGGAGCAGCTGAACTTGCCGGCGGCTCTGCACAAGGTATGAGTGCCAGTTTTAAAACCCTTTCCGATGGGCTGAATCGCTTTGCCATTATGGGCGATGATTCTATCCTTAAATTCTTTTCCGCTTTGGATATTATGCCACTAGAAGCAAGCGGAAAAATCAAGGATATGAATAGCTTAATGCTTGAACTTGCGGATAAATTTAGCTCAATGGATCGGGTTAAAGCTTTTAGCATTGCCCAATTAATGGGAATTGATGAGGATACCTTTAGCTTACTTTCCAAAGGCAGAGCAGAAGTCCAATCCCTGTTATCTCAACAAGGGAAATTATACCGATCAAGACAGCAGGATATTGAAACCAGTCAAAAATTGATGAAATCCACAAAAATGGTTTCCCAACAATTTGAATCAATGAAATTGATGATTGGTAATGCAGTCGCCCCGGTATTATTGAAAATTTCACAAATAACGGAAAGATTCTTTAATTTCTTAATGGAGCATGAGAATTTAGTACAAGGCTTTTTCTTCGGGCTTTCCGGCACTATCAGCGCATTTCTCATTCCGACTTTGTGGAATGCTGCAAAAGCGGCTTGGACGTTTATTGCGCCATTTTTGCCGGCAATTATTGCTGTTGTGGGACTGGCGGCAGCGTTTGGGCTGTTGTATGACGATTATCAAACATGGGTAAAGGGGGGAGATTCGAAGTTTAACTGGGAAAATTTCATTAAATATATTGATACCTCAAAATTCTCAGTAAAAAGCCTGAACGATGCTTTTATGACCTTAACAACGGGTTACAAGGGCTGGGAAGATCTTGTTGCTAAAGGTAAATCTTGGCTGGATTTAAAAGGTTTCTTGTATGATGGCGAAGTATCGGTTGATTCGTTGATAAATGGTTTCGCTAACTTAACAAAAGAACTTCTCCAATCTGTTCTTCCTATCTTGCAGCGAGTAGGGGAAACCATTTCAAAATTGTTAGATGGCGACTTTAAAGGAGCTTGGAAGGATGTAAATAATTTCGCCACAGACGCAGCAAAATGGGCATTGGAGAATAATCCGGCGATGTCTTTTGTGAATATGTTTAAAGATAATGGGTTACAGGCTGCGGATGTATTACTTGGTCATGACACAGATAGTGAAATATCTCTAACTCAAGGATTTAAAGAAGATGGTTCCTTTTATAACAAAGAGGGAGCAACAGGGAAACCTAGAGTAATAGGAACACAAGTAGAGCAAGAGCTTCTCAATGAAATAAATAAACTTGATTGGAGTGATGAAGAAAAAGCCATGTTTATGGCAACAACTGCCCATGAATCACAAGATTTCACTCGGTTAAGAGAACGAGGAGGATATAAATCGGTTGAGCAAATGCAAAAAGCAGGAATCAAGCGTGCAATTAACGACCCTGAAGGAGCGGCAAAAGCGATTTCCGAAGGTGTAGATGCTCAATTTAATTTTATGTACGGCGGTAGAATGGGGAACAACCAAGAGGGAGATGGTGCGAAGTATCGAGGACGAGGAGCTATTCAGATCACCGGTAAAGATAACTATCGCAAAATAGGTAAGGCATTAAACGTTGATCTTGTTAATAATCCTGAATGGTTGGAGACAAATCCGGCATTAGCCGCGAAGGCATCAATTACTTGGTGGGAAATGCGCAAAAAAGAGGATAAAGATTTCTTAGCAGCGACGCAAAATGGAGATTTTAAGACTGTTACAAAAGCTGTAAATAATGGAATGAATGGATGGGAAGATAGACTTGCTAAATTGAATCGATATTCTTCTAAAGGCGAAAATACAGCACAAGGTATCAATCAAATTGCAGCAGCGTATAATACAAACGAACTTGCTAGAAACTCAATGATCAACCAAGCCCAAACAAAAAATATTAACCATAACAACAAAATAGATGTTGTCGTTAATGGGGGAGTGAATGTACAATCTAGTGCAAGTACTATTACTGGGGTAGCCTCTGATGCAATGATTGGATTAAATCAGGGGTTGAATATCATGAGTTTTAATAATGGGTTGAGTTAATTGGGGGAATGGATATGTCGGTGAGTGAAGAACTAGAAAAGTTAGTTAAATTAAAGGATGCTGGACATCTAACGGAGGAAGAATTTAAAATCCAGAAGAAGAAAATTTTAGAGGGTGAATATTCAGCAAAAAATCAGCCGACTTTTATTATCCAAAACTCTGCTTCAGCTGCTGCCTCTGCAGCAAGTAGTACAAGAGTGGTAAAGAAAAGAGGATGTTTATCTACTATTGCTAAGTTTATTCTTGGTATATTTATCTTTTTCTTAATTCTTAGTTACTTTGTTGGAAATTCCAAACAAAACGAAAAAAATGCCTCTAAGGATGTTTCTAGTTCTTTTAATTCTACTCAATTGTCACAAAACTGTGAGCAGAGCAATAAAGAAACATATTATACTGCAGCTATGCATAAAGAATGTTTTATTAATTCAGGAATGCCAGAGTTTGAAAAAGCCTTTATTTTAGCTAGTAATAAAACGATAGCTTATCGTCAAGGCTTGAAGTGCGGAGTGACAGATTTAGATACCCAAGACCGCTACCAAGAGCAGGTTTATCAAGCAGTCTCAGAAAAGATAAATAAAGCAGGTAGCTTGAGGAAATTTTGTGAAAACGAGTTACCTTATTTTTATAGCCTGTTGAAAAAGTATGACGCCTAGATTGTCTAAATAAAACCGAGAATCATAAGTTCTCGGTTTTTTATTAAGCATTCCTAGAACATACTGAAAAGTGCCTAATGCTTGAGTAGGGGCGCAAAAATAGGTTTCATCCCAAAGATATTTAGCAAGATAATTGATAAATTCTTTTTTCATTTGAAACAAATTTTGATATGATCCTAGTGGAATCATACTTTTTATGATTTTGGGGGAGAAAAATAATGCGTAAAACGACACCTTGTATCAGCCTTGCATTAGGGATCGGGTCTGTTTTATCTATTGTGCCGACGGTATCTAGTGCTAAGCTATCTGATGTATCAAGATTTAATGTTCCAAATGCGTCTCAAAATATTAATCAATATTGGCATAACGTTGGTGGGTATATGCGAAGTTCATTAGCAAAAGCAAAGGAAGCCCATGAGCAAAGAAACTAATAATTTAGAAGAGAGTCAGGAACAGGAACTCATTGAGACTGTTGCTAAAGACCCAAAGTTACTTGAAAAATTAGTTCAAACACCAGAAGTTGCTGGTGTTTTGTCTATTATGGTTCAACAACAAATTAGCCATTCTGGTCCACTTCCAATGGCTTCAGAAGTTGCAAAGTATAATGAAGTTATCCCCGATGGGGCAAATCGCATTATGATTATGGCAGAAAAGGAACAGGAAGCTAATCATGCAGATCGCCGTAAACAGTTAGAACAACGTGATCGGGAATTGGCGCAGAA
Organism: Rodentibacter caecimuris; assembly: GCF_010587025.1. Classification (NCBI taxonomy): domain Bacteria; kingdom Pseudomonadati; phylum Pseudomonadota; class Gammaproteobacteria; order Pasteurellales; family Pasteurellaceae; genus Rodentibacter; species Rodentibacter caecimuris. The sequence continues at coordinate 356,659 of NZ_CP040863.1, forward strand.
TGATGTTCGGCTCAAACAAGGGCAGGATGAAATTGATGTCATCAAACGAGGGCAATGGATTTCACTTGCTGTTATTACTTTATTTACCGCTTTGTCTGCACTGTTAGCCATTCTAGGTGATACGACAAGCGCGGCACTATTAATGGGCGCAGGACTGGTGGGTATTGTTACTGCGCTTGTTTATGGTAAAAGAAACAAGGAATAAACTCTCATCAATTTAATATGTGATTCACATTGAATCTACAACTTACTAAAATTTCAAAAGCCCTGTTGCAATCAATAGGGCTTTTTTAGTGGTATCAAAATCCCACTATAAGTTGATCACCTTTTAAAAAACGACTACACCAAATTACACTACCTATAATATTTGCTTTATCTTGTTTGATATATATGCACTGATAATTTGGATTTAATGAATTAATAATATACTCGTTAGCAAAATCGTTTATGCTGACTTGTTTTACTCCACTATAACCATCTATCTCTAATAAAAAAAGCGAGTTCACATTGACTTCTTTATCTAGTTTGTTGATGAGTAATAGATCCCCATCTTGGAACAATGGGGTCATAGAATCACCTTTTTGTCGGTAAGCTAGCAAATTATCTGTATCTATATGTCTAGGTAGCATATCACTTGCGATATGAAAATAACTTCTATCTTCCTCTTCGTTTAAATAGAAAGGAATTTTTACTAAGTAGATTTCGTCTTGATCTAGGGATTTGATAAGCGTATCTAAATCAATATGTAGAACTTCTGATATGCGTTTTGCAGTTTCTATGCGTGGCTTAGATAAGCCATTTTCATACTTAGAAATTAGTGCAGGAGTAATGCTTGTTAGATTAGATAACTCTTTCTGAGATAACCCTAATTCAGTACGCTTTTCTTTCATTAACTGCTTAAAAGGTATGTTTTGCATAATAATTATCTTTTCTTACTTGAAGTTGCTTGAAATTATCTTTTTTATTGTCTAATATTATTGGAAATCGCTCAGTGCGATTGCTAATGTCTAATACTAACATAAATTTATAGGTGAAACTATGAAAGAAAGAACAGAGAAAAAGAACATTACCGCTAATCTACCGGCTTATCTTGTTGAATGGCTGCAAGGTTCAGCTAAGAAAAACTATCGTTCGGTAACGCGTGAACTTCAACGTTGTTTAGAAGAGTGTATGAAAAATGACAGTGCAGAAGCATAAAATGAGAAAGCCTTAATGGCTGCAACCATTAAGGCTAATAATGAAAAACCCAATACCTACTTAGGAAATTCACTTATGAATAATACTACTTTACAAACAGAAATTCAAAATGTTTCTACCTTTCAATTCGGTGAGTCATCGATCCGTGTTGTTTCTATTAGCAATGAGCCTTGGTTTGTTGCAAAAGATCTTTGTAATGCAATCAATATCTCAAATTATCGTGATGCAATTGAACGATTAGATGAGGACGAAAAGGGTGTCGCTTTAACCGACACCCTTGGCGGGCAACAAGAAATGAACATTGTCAGCGAAAGCGGAATGTACACTTTAATTTTACGTTGTCGTGATGCGGTGAAAAAAGGGTCAGTTCCACACCGCTTCAGAAAATGGGTAACTGCTGAGGTATTGCCACAAATTCGTAAAACAGGACAATATTCACTTTCTCAAAGTGTGGTAAAAATTGAAAAACTTTCTAAAGAGCATCAGACATTCATCAAAAATCTCGTAATGGATCGCACTAAGATGCTACCGAAAGAACATCAAGCGAAAGCAGCAATTACCCAGTGGTCGGCATTGAAAACCCACTTCGGAAAAAGTTATAAAAATATCAATGACGATCAATTTGTGGAAGCGGTGAGTTTATTAGCACGCTTACCATTAGAGGGCGAACTGATTATTAATGAACCATCAAAATCTGAAGATTACTACTTAACCGAAAGTGAGTTTTGTAAAGTCGCTTGGGCGGTATTTTCTGCTAAACAACAAAATCAGTTGCTTGAAAAACTCATTGAACCGCTTAATGCTATTCAATCTCGGCTCACGTCTGACGTGTGGGACTATGCCCGAGAATACAAAAGCACTTGGCAAAATGGAATGGAAATTATGTCCCGTCTTGCTGAGAATTTAGAAGTGAATAGACACAGCTCTCTTAATCTACAACGGATTAAACAACACTTAGCCGATAACCAAAGGCTGATTTAAGTAAAAATACATTCAAAACCGACCGCACTTTTCCCTGTGAAAACCGTGTGGCGGTTTTCTACATCCTAAATAACCCTGAGAAACTACTTTCTCGGGGTTTTTTATTATCCAAAATTTAATAGGAGAATATTATGCAACTTGCTAACCCTGAAAATTTTAAACAGTTTGTTCAAAACAAAGATGCCAAAACGATTACGACATCGGAAACGGTGGCTAAAGTTTTTGGAAAGATACACGCTCACGTTATGCGTGATATTCGTGAAATCCTTGAAGCTGGCGATGATGAATTTAACCGATCCAATTTTGGATTGGTTGAATATATCGACAAAAAAGGCGAAAAACGCCCAATGTTTGAAATGACTAAAGATGGTTTTATGCTTTTGGTAATGGGTTATCGTACTAAAAAAGCAATGGAAATTAAAATTTCCTACATCAAAGCTTTTAACTTTATGCAAGAACAATTGGCGCAAAATGGAATGACGTTACTTGAGCAATATTATCAAGCATTAGGTGAACATAAAGCTGAAAAACAATTTGCCAGTTTATGTGGCAAAGGGCTAAATCAATGGAAAGATAAAAAGTCGTACTTGGAAGCGACATTAAAGGTATTTGAAGACAAACTACAAGTTGAATTACCACTATTAAACTAACCGCATTTTTGTGTAGCCAAAATAGGAGCATTCATGTCTTGGAACTCAATCGGTGTGCCGAGTGTGCCGGAACTACCTAAGAATATTGGCGATGCGGCGATTAAATTCGGCGGTTCGCAACTTATTAATCAAATTTTTGGAAACTATTGGGGGATTTTCGATCAAAACGGAATCCCTCTTTTACTTGCTGATAACGTGAGCTCTGTTAAATTTCAAAATCGTTCAAAAATTTCGGATGCGCCGACAGAGAAAGGGTCGTTTGCCAGTTATAACAAAGTGGCAGAACCTTATGCGGTTGATGTAGTCATGACAAAGGCAAGCGGTGGCGTGATGGAGCGTGGCGCATTTTTAGCCTTGCTTGATACGTTTGCGAACAGTACGGATTTGTTTATGGTGATTACACCGGAAGCCATTTATCCGAATTGTAATATCACCAGCTATGATTATGCCCGTTCCGCCGGCGATGGGGCGAGAATGATTAAGGCGAATATTCACCTTCAAGAAGTACGGGAAGTAGAGGTGCAGTACACGGAAACTAAAATGCCGGAATCTTCCGCAGAAAGTCAAGGCGGTTCCGTTTCAACAAAAGAGGTGCAAGCCGGTGGTAATAAGTCAATTCTGAAGGAAATTTCTGATCAAGGAATTATGGAGTTTATAAAAGACGGTGTCAGTGAAATTAAAAAAATAATCCTCAATTAAGGTTTAGTTATGTTACATATCATTCCATTACAACAAACCCCTAATCAAAGTTTGTCGTTTAACATTGGCACGCAATCCGTTCACCTTACATTGGTGACGAGAAACGATAAACAACTGTTTGCAACAGTACAAGCCAATAATCAACTGATTGTGGCCAATCGAATTTGTTTAGACGGTGTACCGTTAATTTCTGTGGATTATTTGCCTATGGTAGGGAATCTTGTTTTTTTCGATACACAAGGCAAGGAAAACCCAAATTACAAAGAACTCGGCTCTCGTTTTGTGTTGGTTTATTCGGAGAAATGATAATGGAACTCTTGAGAAATGGTAGTTTCAAACAACGAAAATTGCGTGTTACTTTGTTGTTAGGTTCGCCTGAGCAAAAGTTTGACAACAATGGCAATAATACAGTCATTATTGAAAATATGCGGGTGTCTGCACAGCTCTTTGTTGGTGGTGGCAATATGGCACCTACTGCACAGATTGTGATTTATGGACTGAGTCAATCCATTATGGATAGAGTAGCCCGGGTAAAATGGTACACTGATGCGGCAAAATTAAACTTTGTTCGGTTAGAAGCATTAAATAATGAAGTCTATTCAATTTTATTTGAAGGAATGATTTCTTTTGCTACGCCAAATTTTGCCGGCGCACCAAATGTTTCTTTAACGATAAAAGCGACCACGGCAGCACAACATCAAATTTTACCTGTGCCGCCGATAAGTAAGATGGGTGATGTTGATGTCGCTACTTTGATTAGTCAAATTTGCCAAAAAATGGGAATGGAATTTGAGAATAACGATGTCAATGTCAAAATATCAAATCCCTATTTGTGTGAAACCAGCCTTGAGCAAGTCAAAAAAATTTGCCTAGCTGCCGATATTGATTTGGCCATTGAGGCGAACAAAGTGGCAATAAAAAACAAAGGGCAGGGGCGAAAAATCAAAGTGCCGGTGATTTCTCCAACTACCGGATTAATTGGTTATCCGATGTTGGATTTAAGTGGGATTAAATTCCAATGCTTGTTCGATCCTGAAATTAAATTTCATGGTATTTGTGAGATTCGGGATAGTGTGATTACCCCGGCTAACGGACAATGGGTTATTTATGGTTTAAACCATTATCTTGAGAGCGAAACCCCTAATGGCAAATGGTTTTGTCAGGTGAGTGCCTCTCGTATCGGTGAAATAAAGGTGAAGTAATGGAAAGCAAATTAGGATTAATTAATCATAGCCATACGCTAGATGAAACCTCGCAAATACAGTTCATCATAAATAACCTTATCGGGAGAATCCAAACGGTCACGTTAGTTCAGGTTAAGGCCGTTAAGGCTGCCGGTGTTAATCCAGTAGGTACGGTTGATGTTCAGCCGATGGTGGCGCAAATAGACGGACAGGGAAATACTTATGAGCATGGCATTATTTACAATATTCCTTATTTTCGTTTACAAGGTGGAGCCAATGCGGTGATTATCGATCCTAAAGAGGGGGATATTGGAATGTGCGGTTTTTGTAGTCGTGATATTTCAAGTGTGAAAAATAACAAAAAGCCCTCAAATCCACAAAGTTTAAGGCGTTTTGATTATTCTGACGGGCTTTTCTTTGGTGGCTTTTTAAATGGTGTACCTTCTCAATACATTTTATTTAAAGATGAGGGGATTGATATTGTTTCAACGGGAGAGGTAATGATTAAAGGTACAAAAGTGAAAATTGATGCACCGGTCGAAACCACTTCAACCCTACAAGTCGGTGGGGATATTACGGATAATGCAAGTGGCGGCGGAAAATCAATGAAAACAATGCGATCGCTATACAATGATCATACTCACAATGGCGGGCCAAAACCGTCACCGACAATGTAGAAAAAAACAAATCCAAAATTGACCGCACTTTTAATTGAAGTGCGGTTTTTTATTGGGGGAAATATGCAACCGGGTCAATTACAACAACAGAAATTAGACAGGCTTTACTATGTCATTGTGAGCGATGAATGGGATGAAACTAAGCACCCGAGAAAGAAAAACGGGCAGTTTGGTAAAGGCGGTTCTCAATCGGCGATGAAATCGGTAAAAGCGAATATTAAGCGAGGATGGCAGTCGATGAACACGGCAATAGTAGAAAAACGAACCGTTCATCGAGCAATGTATCAGCAAGAATTAGGTTGGGTTGATTTTGAATGGGGAGATGATGGTTTAACCAAAGCTCGGAATAAAAAAGGCGAACCTATTGGCAAGGGGATTTCTCATATTATTGAAGCACGTATGCGTAAAGATGGCATGAGTTACGAGCAAGCAACGAAAATGCTGACGAAGAATATTGTAGAGGTGATTGCCAAAGGGAAAATTCATAAAGAATGGAAAAGCCCTGATGGAAAACATAAAAGTTTGCAGATTGATTATCAAGGTTACAGGGTGGGGCTAGCGAAAAGCAAAGGGAACAATTCTTGGATAGTTACCGGGTTTAAATTGCATTCCACGGGTGTAAACGGAGTAGGTGGAGATACTTCCGCCACTACGCACATTAAGCCTACACTTACGCGTCAAAATGTGGGAGCCGTGGGAACTAAACAAATTATAAACCTAAACCCTAATCAAATTCAACGTCTTGATCGCTTATTCAGAGGGGCAAAATGAACACTATTTTTTTACATCCCACAGAATGGGATTTAATGTTGGATACAGAAGGAAATATTGCCTTTGCCAAAGATCCGTATGCTAAAGCACAGGATGTAGCAAGTGCAGTCAAATTATTCAAGGGAGAACTTTATTACGATATTCGAAAAGGGATTCCTTACTTTGATGACACCCTAGGCAAAAAACAATCTTTTGCGTTGTATCAGTATCGGTTAGAACAAGCTGCTTTAACGGTTCCAGGGGTGAAATCTGCCAAAGCAACCGTATCAAGTGGAGAAAATCGCAGATTAGTTGGCGACATCACTTTTACTGATGAAGAAAACAAACAATTACAGGTGCAAGTATGACAACAAGTGTTCCAAATATTCAATTTACCCCACAGGGGCTGATTCTTCCAACTGAACAAGAAATCTTAAATGGCGTGTTAGATGATATTGATCGCGCTTTTGGCGGTGGTTTAAATCGCAATCTGGAAACACCGCAGGGACAGTTGGCAACCTCACTTGCGGCTATTATTGCAGAGAAAAATAACACGATTGCTAGGTTAGTGAATAGTTTAGATCCGGATTATAGCGATGGCATAATGCAAGATGCGATCGGGAAAATTTATTTTATTAAACGCAAAGGGCAGATCAATTCCACGGCAGAATGTGAGTTTAACGGCTTGCCGGGTGTGAACATCCCAAAAGGTTTTGTTGTAAAAGACGAAAACGAAAATGATTGGGTGCTTGATGAAGCGGTCAGTATTTTAGAAAACGGCACGGTCATTGGAAGGTGTACAGCCAATGGGATTTATCCAGCAAAAGCCCATTCAATCAATCGTCTATCGCAATCAATTATCGGACTGGATAGAGTCACTAATCCAACTGAAGCAGTAACAGGGATTGAGCGAGAAAGTCGGAATGATTTTGCTAAACGCTATGAAAACAGCGTAACCATTAATTCACTGGGAATGCCGGCAACGGTTTATGCCAATGTTGCCAAGTTAGAAGGTGTGGTGAGTTGCTATGTTATCGATAATCCAAAAGGAGAAACTGTCAGAATTGGGGCAAGCAATACTGCACTTGCGCCACATAGTGTTTATGTTGCGGTGCTTGGTGGTGATGATAAAGCCATTGCAGAAGCCATTCATCGTTATGCCGGTAATGGGTGTGATTACAATGGAAATACGATTATACAGGTGACAGACGAACGTTATTTAGAGCCCAAGCCGACTTATCAAGTGCAATTTCAACGTCCGGTACCGATTCCGATTCACGTCTCTGTCACGGTTAAACGTGGTGCAATATTAGAGGCGGAACAATTAATTAAGCAATCCATTCTTAAAGAATTTGATAAAAATAGATTGAAAATTGGTGCAACGATTTATGCTATTGGTTTCATTCCTGACTTAGTCGGAAAAATCGGAAATGAATATCTATTAGATGTAAAAGTCGGCAAAAACAAAACACAGTTATCAGACAATGTGCAAATTGGCATTGATCAGATTCCTACACTGATAGAAAGCAATATTAGGGTAAGTGTGGTATGAAAAATGTAAAAGCAACGATCATCAGCCAATACGCTAACAGCCCCGTGATATGTAATTTGATTGAACATTTTAATGAGTACATCGATCCGAAATATGACATTAATAATTTTTATCGAATCATCTGGAACATTGACACTGCAGAAGGAATCGGGTTGGATTTTTGGGGGAAAGTTGTCGGCATCCAAAGAGATATTGTTATCAATGAAAAAAACCAATTTATCGGTTCTACGCTTGCGGCTGATGATTTAGAAAAATACAAAGTCAATTCAAGATATTTTATGAATGACGAAATGTTCAGAAAAATGATTTTGATGAAAGCAATGAGCAATATTATTTACGCCACGGCATACAATATTAATACATTGCTTTTGCTGTTGTTCGAAAAGCGAGGTCGAGCCTATTTTGTTAAAAGTGGGACTATGTCGGCACGTTATATCTTTGAATTTAATCTAACACCGGATGAGAAAGCAGTCCTAATTAGTACGGATTTATTACCAAGGCCAACAGGTGTATTAGTGGACTTTTACGAACCCGATATCAAGAAAACATTCGGGTTTATTGAAGCAAATATGGCGCCGTTTGGTGAGGGTGCATTTTACATAGGTGACAGATAATAACTAACAAGCCCGCAGAAATGCGGGTTTTTTATTGGAGAAAATAAATGAGGGTACCAAAACTACTATCAAAAGCGTGGGCTTCTAGCGGTTTGAAAAATGATATTCCTATGGATCGCTCAGATAGTTTGCCAAGAGAGTCCGCAACTTATAATGACGGCTTTCCGCAAATTACTATGACACCAATTTCTATGGGAGGGAAAGCTCCATCAGGCAAAGATATGAACGGCGCACTCAACGAGTTATCCGATCATATCGTTTATCAAAACAAAGGGGGAATTTATCCATTTAATGCTGAATTTGCAGAGAAAATCGGCGGTTATCCGAAAGGGGCGATATTAATTAATGAACGGTTAAACTTAGCCTTTCAAAGTCTTGTTGATAACAATAAGACCAACTTCAACACACAGGATTATACCGGTAAATGGGTAGTAGTATTTGGCAATGACTTTTTTGTACCGAAAACACAAACAGCCACAACAACACAAGTCGGTATAGTGCAGTTAAATTCCGCAACCAACAGCAATAGCGAAACGCAAGCGTCAACACCAAAAGCGGTTAAAACGGTCAAAGACCAGCTTGACAGTGTACAACGCAATCAGGCTAATTACATCCCTAACAGCAAAAAATCAAATGCGGTGAATAGTGCATCATCTGATACTGTGGCGACATCGGTGGCAGTAAAAACAGCTCACGACAAAGCAGTAGAAGCAAAAAACGCTGCTGATAATGCTAACAACAATGCAAACAGACGTGCATTTGGACTTGCGTTATCAAGCGAGGATTTAAACAGCATTACAGCCTCTGGTATTTACGGACAATCTTTAAATTCCAACTCAACATCAGCTCGACATTATCCAATAGAACAAGCCGGGAAGCTGATAGTGACTGGAAGCTCCGGCTTTGGCGCACAGCAGCTTTATATCAGTTATCACGATAATCACATTTATGCGCGAGGGAAAAATCAAAATGGTTGGAGTGACTGGAAACGCATTGACGGCTTAAACGGAGTGTCAAAATCGGGCGATACGATGACCGGAAATCTGGTCATTGATACGGATGATTCGTTGCTTAAAGGTAAAAGAAGCGGGGTGAATAAATATGCTGTCGGGCTACGAAATAGTACAAGTAACGATGTTGTCGTGCTCAATTATACTGATAATACCTCGATCGAATTGCTTGCGAATTCGGTTTACTCAAATAAAACGCTTGTCGCGCCGGGAATGATTCTGGAGGATTCTGATTGGACGGGATTAAATATAAAAAATTTATCGGGTCGCTACGTCAGATTTGAAGGCAATCCTCATTCCGCAACTAACATGCTGACTATTATGTATAGGGAAGCAAACGGAACAAATATTAATACGGTTTCTTTGCGGAAGAAAGGCGGTACGCTGGCATTACTTGAAGATTTTACCTATCAAAAAATTGGTAATTTCGAAGTTAGACGCTATCCAGACGGAACGATGATTCAGACTTATTTCGCTGAATTCAATGATATTTTCGGCGCTAACTCCGGACTGGGCGGTTCTGGGCAAAAACAATTAACTTGGGCTGCGGCTTTTGTTGGTAAACCCATAGTGTTTGGCAACATCACCACATCTCTAGAGGAGAATCATAATGCAGGAGTAAATATACTTACTAAATCAACAAACACTACATTATATTGGTATAACTATGAGAGTGGTAGCGCTAATCAGAGGTTGTGCCGCTTGCAATTTTTGGCAATCGGGAGATGGAGATAATGGCAACTTATTTTAAAGACGGATTTTTTAATGATGATTTTGGCGGGTTTGTGCCGGAAGGCGCGATAGAAATCAGCGAAGAAAAATATATTGAGTTGCTTGAGGGGCAAGAGCAAGGAAAACAAATCATCAGTGATAAACAAGGAACCCCAGTACTGCTTGAGCCACAACCCAGTCCGGCTCACGAATTAAAAGATGGTGAGTGGATTATTTCAAAAACCAAAATAACCGCACTTACCACCCAACGCAAAACAACCCTTTTACAACGCATTGCGGACAAAACCGATCAATTTAAAATGCAATATCTGCAAGGGTATTCTCAAGCCGAGATTGACAGTTTTTACCGTCAAGAACGTGAAGCGAGAAATGAATTGCCGGAAATGATTTTAACTGAAATCTTCAAGGGTCGTGACGACTTAAAAAACATTGAAGAGTTGAAACAAAAAGTCATCGAAAAAGCGGATTTGTTCGCCATTGTGATGGGTAAACTTTTTGCAATTAAGCAAAATTTTGAAACCCATATCGAACAAGCGCAAACGTTAGAAGAACTAGACCAAATTGAACAGGAGATTGAGCAATGGCAAAAACTGTAAAACACAAGTTAAAAAATTGGGGTTATAACGTCATTATCGCGATTGACCAATTATTTAACGCACTCACGGGCGGTGGTGCAGATGAAACATTATCCAGCCGCACCTACCGCCGTGCGGTTTTAACGCAAGGTAAGCCGAAAAAACGTTGGCAAGTGTTATATCGCCTGATTAACGGGCTGTTTTTTGACAAAAATCACTGTAAAACCGCTTATGAAAGTGAGCTTTCCCGCAAACAATATCCACAGGATTTTGCATAACAAAAAGTGCGGTCAAAATCGACCGCACTTTGTTAATTTACTGCTCACACTTTCCCCCAATTTGCTGATATTGATTTTGCAATTAAACGATCTGAATTTGAATTTAATTCACCTAAGCAAATCGGTAACAAATTTGTTATTCCTGTTTCCGAGTATTCGTAGTGGAGACGGCAATATTACACCTTCATTCATTATGCGTAAAGTGGAATATCGTTTAAATAGTAAAGTTCAAAAAGGTATTCTTGAAGATATGAGTGAGCCTTACATTTTTAGTGCTGATACAGCGGAAGAATTACAAGGTTCAGTTGAGGTGTGGTACAAGGGAGAACAAATTCAGTAGGAGTTGATAAAAGCGCGGTAGGTTTACCGTGCTTTTTCATAATTTGGGAAGGGTAAAATGAATTGATTGTTTGACGTAAATTTGACGCAATAGGTGTTAAAAGGTACAAAAAGCTATAAATGTAATTTAGTTTGAGATAATACAAGTCATTGATTTTGTTTGTTATTTATTTTGATTTATTTATAATTTACAGGATTCAAAATCCGCCGGTGAATAACCGTGTCGGTTCGAGTCCGACCCTAGCGCCAAACAAAATTTCAAACACAAAAAGCCGCTTTAATAACGGCTTTTTGTTTGCTTTTTCTGTCTTATTTTCAGCAGTAATTTCTAAGCAGTTACGAAAGTTAAAAAGGGCTTCCTGCATTTTTTGGAGAAAAAACCGGATACTTTTACAATCCGGTTTTCTTTATTAAGGTTAATTTAATTTTTCACGCAGTTTTTTCGTAACATCGACCATCACTTTCAATTGTTCTAGCGTTTCTTTCCAGCCTCGGGTTTTAAGACCACAGTCCGGATTGACCCATAAACGTTCTTTCGGTACAACGGCAAGGGCTTTGTGTAACAATTGCTCGATTTCTTCAGCGGTCGGTACTCGTGGGCTATGAATGTCATACACGCCCGGGCCGATGTCGTTCGGATATTTAAAATCACTGAAAGCCGTAAGTAGTTCCATATCGGAACGTGAGGTTTCAATCGTGATAACATCGGCATCTAAAGCAGCAATTGCCGGTAAAATGTCGTTAAACTCGGAATAACACATATGGGTATGTATTTGAGTATCATCTTGGCAGCCCATCGAGCTTAAACGGAAGGCTTCACCGGCCCATTGTAAATAGTTGTCCCAATCGGCACGTTTGAGCGGTAAACCTTCGCGAATTGCTGGTTCGTCTATTTGAATGACTTTAATGCCGGCTTTTTCTAAATCCAATACTTCATCGGAAAGCGCCACCGCAATTTGCTTACATACCGTTGAACGTGGAATATCATTACGTACAAACGACCATTGTAAAATAGTAACAGGACCGGTAAGCATACCTTTCATCACTTTTTGGGTGAGACTTTGGGCATATTGAGACCAACGCACGGTCATTGGTTCAGGGCGAACCACATCACCATAAATCACCGGTGGTTTCACACAGCGAGAGCCATAACTTTGTACCCAACCGAATTTGGTGAAAGCAAAGCCATCTAACAATTCGCCAAAATATTCCACCATGTCATTACGTTCAGCTTCCCCGTGAACCAACACATCAAGATCCAATTTTTCTTGTTCACGCACGACTAATTCAATTTCTTTTTTCATAGCTGCTTCGTAATCCGCCAAACTTAACTCACCTTTTTTAAAGGCGGCACGGGCTAAGCGGATTTCCTTAGTTTGTGGAAAAGATCCTATCGTGGTTGTCGGGAGTAATGGCAGGTTTAACCAGACATTTTGTAATTTAATTCGTTCGGCAAAAGGTGATTGACGTTGATCCGCACCTTTCGGCAGACTTGCCAAACGCTCAGCCACTTCTGGGCGATGAATATCTTTTGAGGCAGCTCGGCTATCAGCCGCTGCTTGGTTTTCATCAAGTTCTGCTTGTACAGCGCTTCTGCCTTGCTCAAGTGCGGTCTTAATAACGCGTAATTCTTGAATTTTTTGCAACGTGAAAGCAAGCCAGTTGTAAAGCTCGGGTTTATTTGCCTGTAATTGGGTTTCCTCCGTTAGATTGTAAGGCGTATGGAGTAGGGAGCAGCTAGGTGCAATCCATAAACGTTCGTCCAATTTGGCTTTTAATGGTTCTACAATATCTAATACTTGATTTAAATTTGCACGCCAAATGTTGCGACCGTCAATAATACCTACGGATAATATTTTATCGTAATCACCAAAAGCGGAAAGTTGCTCGGGTGCACGCACTAAATCAATGTGTAATCCGGCAATCGGCAGAGATTTTAATAAATTGGCGTGTTCTGCCGCAGAGCCAAAATAGGTTGCAAGCAACAGTTTGGTATTCACTTGTGTGCTTAATGTCGCATATACCTCCTTGTAGGCGGCAACCCATTCCGAAGGTAAATCTAAAACCAGCGCCGGTTCATCAATTTGAATATATTCCACACCTTCTGCCGCGAGTGCATTGAGGATTTCCACATAAACCGGAAGAAGTTTCGGAAGTAAATCAAAGCGATTAAATGCCGCACCTTTTTCTTTGCCCAGCCATAAGAAGGTTAATGGCCCGACAATAGTTGGTTTCGCATTTAATCCAAGCGCTTTGGCTTCACGAATTTGTTCTACATAATGGGAAGAATTGGCTTTAAATTCAGTATCCGCATGGAATTCCGGCACAAGATAGTGATAGTTGGTATCAAACCATTTTGTCATTTCAATGGCAAATTGGTTTTTGTTACCGCGAGCTAGTTGGAAATACTGATCGAGGGTTAAATTTTGGCTATCAAATCCGAAACGAGCAGGAATCGCGCCCGTTGCAACTTGTAAATCCAGAATGTGATCATAGAAAGTAAAATCTGCCACCGCTACATAGTCCGCATTTGCCTCAGCTTGGTGTTTCCAGTTAATTTCTCTGAGTTTCTTGGCGATATCCAATAAATTTTGTTCGGAAATTTCACCGCGCCAATAACGCTCTTGGGCAAATTTTAATTCACGTTTTGCTCCCACACGCGGAAAGCCGGATAAATGAAATGTTGTCATAATAACTCCCTGATAAAATGATATTGTGTTGCTCACTGTTTAGGAGTATAGAATGAGTTTTTTTTGATTATTATGCAAATTTATTATTTTCAATAAATTTATGAATTATTTTAATGATTATGCGTGGTGAAAAATGAAAAACGTTTAAAGTGGATCAATGCTTAAAAAAGTCGAATATAAAAAACCATTGATTGAGGTTATACTGTAATGGTACAAGTTCAATGAAAATGTAAGGGCAAGCGGTAGTGTCAGTATTGCGGATATCAGCCATTTTGAAGTATTAAAATTTGATTTTCTGGTGTCGCTGATTGCCGACAAACTCTATACCCGAACGGCAAAATATACTAAATCACGCCAACAAAACGAAGTGGTGCGGGCGGTCAAAAATATTCACCGCATTTATGAAATTAACCCCTTTACCAAACAGGCGGAAATCAAACAAAACAAAGTCATAAACCGCGACATTCGCATTAAAGCCCGTTATCCTTCGCCCCCTAAACCCCATCCCCAATCGCACCCGCTCTACCAATTGGACGGTGCGCCGACACTAAAAATCCACGAAGAGGGTTATCGGGTACTCAATCCGAGAGGGCAACTTGCCGGCTTACAAAAAATGTTGGGTTACTCGGTGATATTCGGTTATATCTGGCAAAGTAACAGCGCCACCACCGCATTAGGGCGTTTTTCCAACGACCCGACGATGGGAATGCTGCCCCTGTTTGCTGGCTTAAACGCCCCAAAGAGTTATTTAGAAAAAACCATTGAACGCGCTGCCAATGAAATCCAAAAAGAAGCCACATTTTCAAAAGTCGGACAATTATTATTAGCCGAAACCAAACCGAATTTTCTCACCCATTTAAAAGCCGCCTTTATCAGTATGAACACTGCATTGGCAGGATTAGCCGTGGTGATTGAAATCGGTTACGGATACGAAGCCTATTACAAAGGGGATACCGTGGGCATGTATGCCGCAATCATGCGGGGTTCGGGTACTTTACTGTCCAGTACCTCAATTGGTTTAATCGGTGTCGCCAAAGCCACTACCAATATGCAATGGCTGGTCAGGTTTGGTTATGTGGGGCTGGCTGCTGGTTCAGTGATTTTAGTGGCGGGTATCATCACAGACTTTTTCAAACAACCGGATATTGTCACTTGGGTGGATAATGGATTTTGGGGCGGAAGTGAGTAGTATTGGGGGAGAGAGGTAAGAGCTTATGAGTGGGAAGGAAAAGAGAGATTAAGTAATTTTGATAAGCAGCTTGAAGACTCTCTTTTTACTATGAGTAAATCTGTAAGCAAATATTATCAAATTGAAATACAGCGTTACTTTAGTTTTTCCAGAGAAATTGAAGTACATGATGAAAGTCAATTTCTCTTTTTTGTGAACTATAAAGGCATTTATAGTCAAGCGGATGCGGATAAAATCAGGATTGAAAGCCCGATAACGGTTCGTTGTCCGGCAACCCCAAAAACTATTTATGATCCCCCTTATAATGAATATCGGGTTGAGGGAAATGCATTGCGCTACCAGGTACTGTTTGAAACGGAAGGCGTTGCCAAAATTATCATTCCGTCGCAACAACTCACCCGGTTATTTACGGGCAAAACAATATTATTTTCCGACACCTGTACAATTTAATTACGGCGACATTAATTATTTATCAATGAGTGTGTCAATCCCCACTTATCAGGGCAGTGAATATCGAAAACATTCAAATCAAACTGCATTTAACTTTTAAAGGATAACCGATGAAATTTTTTGAAAAATGGCTTCATTTTTACCGCACTTACACCTTGGGCTATTCCGTGCGTCGGGTGAATCCCGATGAATTGGAAATTCGCCATTTAATTTTAGATGCCTTTCCCTGAGGGATGATTCGTCTGATCTTTTTAGCGATTTTAGGTGTCATTGCCTTTATTGATCTTCAATATGGCGTTAGCCCTTTTGATAATCAAATTAAAGCAATTAAATATGATTTTGAATGGGCTTTTGAACCAGATAAGTTTATTTTACCTTTATATCAAGATCATGTAGAACTACATAATGATCCTGTATTTACAGGTCGATATCCAAATTCTAAAGTGATGAAATATGAAGATTATAGACTTCTTTATGTTGAAGATGATAATTGGCGTTTAATTCGCCCTATTTTTCATGTGATCTGGCCGTTATTGCTTCTTTGCATTTTATTCCCGCCACGCCCTCGTGGCATTCGGATTAACCGGAAGAAAAAAGTGATTTATCAACAACACTTAGGTAAAGAATATTGGTTGGCATTTATACCGGAAGAGGGCGATCCGTTAAGTGGTATTGTTTATAGCCTTGACGGGCTTTATCCTTTTAGTCTAACAGGGCGTTATTCTTTACAAATCGGCATACCGGATAAAGCAGGAAAACTGCCTTTTTTAATGTACGGTTGTTACCCCAACCCAAGCCTTGAACACAACCGCTACCTGTTACGTGCCATTCGGGATTTTGTACGTGAAAACAATCCCGAAAGCCTGAAATATATCGGGCGTTGCTATAAATTGCCGTGGCTAAACCCGTTAATTTTCCTGTTCAACGTAGGCAGTATTTTCCGTATGCCGTTTAACCAAAAACTGGCGGATAAACAGATTGAGACGGAACTAAAAGCATGGAAAAAGCGCAATGAAAACAGTAAAAAGCATTGGTTCGACGCGGTGCAATGCCAACAACAAAGTGTCAATCAACAACTGGCGGAATTAAAAATGGATAATAAAATCTAGCCAAAATTGACCGCACTTTGTGCTGTTTTAAAAATAAAACAGCACAATCGGCTATAAGCGAATCAAAGAGTTATAAGCATTTTGCCGGTTTTGGCAAGCCGGCTAATTTTGTTGCTTGTTTTGCCGGGCCTTCAGGGAATAAACGTTGTAAATAGCGACTGTTGCCTTTATCTTCGCCCAATTTTTCACCCATCGCTTTTACTAACATACGAATAGCGGGAGAGGTGTTGTATTCTTGATAAAAATCCCGCACAAAATAAATCACTTCCCAATGAGCGGGAGAAAGTTCAATGTTTTCCTGCTGTGCGATGGCTTTGGCAACTTCTTCATTCCAATCGGTAAGATTGGTGAGATAGCCCGATGAATCGGTTTTAATTGGTTTTCCTTGTACTTCAATCATTTTATTTTACTTCTTTAAAACTAATCATTTCTTGATCAGAAAAATCAATAGATTCTTCATTATCAAATTGCATCGGTTCGATTCGTTCTTCATCAAATGCCGTGTCGCCTTCAACGCCTTCTAATAATTGCCCGTGCCGAATATTTTTAAAATCAAAGAGTTTTGGGTCGCACAAATGTGACAACGTGATATTTTGCATTGCACTAAACATGGTTTCTAAACGTCCCGGATATTGGCGATCCCAAGTATTCAGCATTTCTTTCACCACTTGACGTTGCAAATTGGGCTGAGAGCCGCACAAATTACACGGAATAATTGGAAATTTTTTCGCAACGGCGTATTTCTCAATATCTTTTTCTTTACAGTAGGCTAAAGGGCGAATCACAATGTGTTTGCCGTCGTCTGAAATTAATTTAGGCGGCATTGATTTTAATTTTCCGCCGTAAAACATATTCAAGAAAAGGGTCGCCAGCATATCGTCACGATGATGCCCAAGGGCGATTTTTGTCGCACCTAATTCTGTCGCCGTGCGATAGAGAATACCACGGCGTAGGCGGGAGCAGAGTGAGCAAGTGGTTTTCCCTTCAGGAATTTTTTCTTTTACAATGCCGTAGGTATTTTCTTGCACGATTTTGTGATCTACGCCAATGCTTTCTAAATAAGTCGGCAGAACATGTTCCGGAAAACCCGGTTGTTTTTGGTCAAGATTCACCGCCACAATATCAAACTTAACCGGGGCGCTTTGTTGTAAATTTAACAGAATATCCAAAAGCGTATAACTGTCTTTTCCGCCAGATAAGCAGACCATCACCTTGTCGCCATTTTCGATCATAGCAAAATCCGCAATCGCATTTCCCACATTACGGCGCAAGCGTTTTTGTAATTTATTGAAGTTGTAAGTTTGTTTTTTTTCTTGTTGGGTTAATTCGATCATTCTGTTTTGGGCTTATTGATGAAAAGCGCACATTATACGTGAAAAATGCTAAAAGTGCGGTCAATTCAAAAGAAGATTTTTAAGATTTACAAAAATTCCTGTATAATTGCCTCAATTTTTTGTTCAATTTTAACGCGCTATCATTTCAATGATCGAGACATCACAAACTATCCCGGAACTCGTTTCTTGGGCAAAAGAACGCGAGTTTTCACTGAATTTACCCACCGAGCGTTTGGTATTTCTGTTGGCGATTGCAATTTATAACAATGAACGATTAGACGGCGAAATGTTAGAAGCCGATCTTGTAGATATCTTTCGTCATACCATAAATGCCTTTGATCAATCTACCGATGCAATTGCCACTCGCGCCAATAACGCTATCAATGAGCTAGTCAAACAACGTTTATTAAATCGTTTTAGTAGCGAGTTTACCGAAGGTTTGGCTATTTATCGTCTTACGCCGCTCGGCGTAGGCGTGTCCGATTATTATATTCGCCAGCGTGAATTTTCTACGTTACGCCTTTCCGTGCAACTTTCCATTGTTGCCGATGAAATACAACGGGCATCAAATTCTGCAGAGGAAGGGGCTCAAAATAATGAAAACGAGCATTATTGGCGTAAAAATGTCTTTGCGCCGTTGAAATATTCCGTCGCAGAAATCTTTGACAGCATTGATCTTTCACAACGTATCATGGATGAAAATCAGCAAAGTATTAAAGAAGAAATTGCCGAGCTGTTAAGCAAAGATTGGCAAGCGGCAATTTCAAGCTGTGAACGTTTGCTGGATGAAACATCAGGCAATTTACGTGAATTGCAAGATACCCTAAATGCCGCCGGCGATAAATTGCAGGCGCAATTACTTCGGATTCAGGATTCTGTCATCGGGCGTGAGGAGCTGTATTTTATCGATCAACTCATTACGGATCTTCAATCCAAACTTGACCGTATTATCAGCTGGGGACAGCAAGCGATTGATTTATGGATTGGCTATGATCGTCATGTACATAAATTTATCCGTACTGCCATCGATATGGATAAAAACCGAGTATTTTCACAACGCTTGCGTCATTCTATTCATCATTATTTTGATCATCCGTGGTTTTTATGGACGGCACAAGCGGATCGTCTCGTTGATTTACGTGATGAAGAAATGGTATTACGTGAGGATGATGCGCTCGGCGAATTGCCTGAGGCATTGCAATACGAGTCCTTATCTGATTTACATGATCAGATTGTTGATCATATGCAAAATCTGCTGATTCAATACCGTGAAAATAATCGTCCGATAGATTTGAGCGAGGTACTCAAAGAACAACTTGATAGTTATCCGCTTTCCCGTCATTTTGATGTGGCGCGTATTATTGTCGATCAGGCGGTGCGTTTAGGAATAGCGAACGACGATTTGTCAGGCGTTTATCCGAGTTGGAAAGAAATTAACGATCAGGGTGCAGAGGTACAGGCTCACGTGATTGATAAGTATTAAAGTGCGGTCAATTTTAAAAGAGATTTAATCATCCTTGGGACAGGATATAAAGAGTAAGAGAAATAAACCATGACAGATAATCTTCAAGATGTAATTTCCCCAAAACTTGCAACGGCAATTGCGAATCCGTTATTTCCTATGGTGGATAGCCTTTTGCGTTCAGGTCGCCATATCAGCACGGAACAACTTGATAATCACGCCTTTTTAATGGATTTCCAAAATGAGCTAGACGGTTTTTATCGTCGCTATAATGTGGAGCTTATTCGTGCGCCTGAAGGCTTTTTCTATTTACGTCCTAAGGCTACGACCTTAATTGCTCGTTCAGTACTTTCCGAATTGGAAATGTTAGTGGGAAAAGTGCTTTGTTACCTCTATTTAAGTCCGGAGCGTTTGGCACAGCAGGGGATTTTTAGCACACAAGAAGTTTATGATGAATTACTCAATTTGGCTGACGGAGACAAATTGTTAAAAGCGGTGAATCAGCGCTCCAGCGGTTCTGACTTGGATAAACAAAAATTAGCTGAAAAAGTGCGTGCGGCAATTGGTCGTTTGCGCCGTTTGGGAATGATTCATACGGTAGGCGAACAAAATAGCGGCAAATTTACTATTTCCGAATCTGTTTTCCGTTTTGGAGCGGAAGTGCGTTCCGGAGATGATCCGCTAGAAGCCCAAGCCCGCTTAATTCGTGATGGGGAAGCCGCCACTCCGCAGTCTTTACAACTGGAAAAACAAGCATTGGCAAATACGGAACATAATGTTGAGGAAATCGACGAGGAAAGTGCGGTTGAAATTGAAGCAGAATTTGATGATGTAGGAGAGCAAGAATAATGTCTGATGTATTAGAATTAAAAAATGATATTGTGCAGGACGAATCACACGCGCAAGACATTGAACATACGGCAGAAAGCCTGCTTGTTGCACCTGCCATCAATCATGCTGTCGAACGGGGCAAATTTCGCTCTCTAACATTAATCAACTGGAACGGCTTTTTTGCCCGTACATTTGATTTGGATGAATTGGTTACTACGCTTTCCGGTGGTAATGGCGCGGGGAAATCAACCACGATGGCAGGGTTTGTTACTGCGCTCATTCCGGATTTAACATTACTTCATTTCCGTAACACAACAGAAGCCGGCTCAACGGGCGGATCACGTGATAAAGGTTTACATGGGAAATTACGCCCGGGCGTTTGTTACGCCGTATTGGATACCATTAATTCCCGTCATCAGCGTGTTCTTGTCGGGGTTCGTTTGCAGCAGGTCGCCGGACGTGATAAAAAAGTCGATTTAAAAACCTTCTCCCTTCAAGGTGTTGAATTATCACAAAATCCGACCGCACTTTTCACGGAAAGCGTGGGGGAGCGTCAAGCACGCGTGCTGAATTTAAACGAACTCAAAGATAAAATTGAAAATTTAGGCTCTCAGTTTAAACAATACCATTCCATCACCGATTATCACGGAATGATGTTTGATTTGGGCATTATTCCGAAACGTTTACGCTCCGCCTCGGATCGCAGCAAATTTTATAAACTTATCGAAGCCTCCTTGTACGGTGGTATTTCAAGTGCGATCACTCGTTCTTTGCGTGATTATTTATTGCCGGAGAATTTAGGGGTACGCAAGGCCTTCCAAGATATGGAAAGTGCGTTGCGTGAAAACCGTATGACCTTGGAAGCCATAAAAGTTACCCAATCCGATCGTGATTTATTCAAGCATTTAATTACCGAAACCACCAATTATGTGGCATCGGATTATATGCGTAATGCCAACGAACGCCGTGGCAATATTGAAGCGGCACTCGCGTTTCGCCGCGAATGGTATAAAGCCAAGACGGAGCAGGATTTATCACAACACCGTTTAATTGATTTAAGCCGAGAGGTTGCCGAACTGGCGGAAAATGAACGTACGTTGGAAGTGGATCACCAAAGCGCGCAGGATCACTTAAATCTGGTGTTAAATGCACTTCGTCATCAAGAAAAAATATCTCGTTATCAAGAAGATGTTGCAGAGCTTTCCGAACGTTTGGAAGAACAAAAAATAGTAGTGGAAACTGCCAATGAACAACTTGAAGAAAGCCAAGCATTGTTTGAACAAAGTGAGATCGAAATCGATGAAGTACGTTCTCAACTTGCCGACTATCAACAGGCATTGGACGCCCAACAAACACGGGCTTTACAATATCAACAGGCTATTGCGGCTTTAGAAAAGGCAAAAAACCTATGCGGTTTAGCCGATCTGAATGTGAAAAATGTCTCTGATTACCACGCTGAATTTGAAGCACATGCGGAAAGCTTAACGGAAACAGTATTGGAATTAGAACATAAAATGTCTATTTCTGAGGCGGCAAAATCCCAATTTGATAAGGCTTACCAATTAGTCCGTAAAATTGCCGGTGATATACCGCGTTCTACTGCTTGGGAAAGCGCTAAAGAATTATTGCGTGAATACCCAAGTCAAAAATTACAAGCACAACAAACACCGCAACTTCGTGCCAAATTGCATGAGCTGGAACAACGTTACGCCCAACAACAAAGTGCGGTCAGATTATTGAATGATTTTAATCAGCGGGCGGATTTAAATTTAGCCACTGCCGATGAATTAGAAGCCTATCATGCGGAGCAGGAAGCTTTGGTAGATGAGCTTACGGCGGATCTTTCCGAACAAGTGGAAACTCGTTCAATACTTCGTCAAAAACGTGAAAACTTAACCGCACTTTATGATGAAAATGCACGTAAAGCGCCGGCTTGGCTGACAGCTCAGGCAGCATTGGAACGCTTGGAAGAGCAGAGCGGAGAGACTTTCCGGCACAGTCAGGATGTGATGAATTTTATGCAGGCGCAACTCGTGAAAGAACGCGAATTGACGATGCAACGTGATCAACTTGAACAAAAACGCCAACAATTAGAGGAGCAAATTTCCCGTTTAAGTCAGCCTGACGGTTCTGAAGATATGCGTTTGAATACGCTTGCAGAACGTTTCGGCGGCGTGTTGCTTTCCGAACTTTATGATGACGTACCGATTGAAGACGCACCGTATTTTTCCGCACTTTACGGCCCGGCACGACATGCCATTGTAGTTCGTGATTTAAATACGGTAAGGGAACAATTGGATAAACTTGATGATTGTCCGGATGATCTCTATTTAATTGAAGGTGATCCGACCGCTTTCGATGACAGCGTACTATCCGCGCAAGAGCTAGAGCTTGGCGTGGTGGTTCAAGTGTCCGAACGTGAATTGCGTTATTCTAAATTCCCGGAAATCCCATTATTTGGTCGTGCAGCCCGTGAAAAACGTTTGGAAGAATTGCAAGTTCAACGTGATGAAATTGCGGAAGATCACGCACAAATTGCCTTTGATGTGCAAAAATGCCAACGTTTACACGAACATTTCAGCCAATTTGTCGGTTTACATTTAGCCCTTGCATTCCAACCAAATCCGGAAGCATTAATGGCGGAAATTAACCGTGAACGTAATGAAATTGATCGTGAATTAAATCAATTTAGTAGCGGTGAGCAGCAATTGCGTATTCAATTAGACAACGCAAAAGAAAAAATGCAATTGCTTAATAAATTAATTCCACAATTAAGCATATTGGCAGACGAAGATTTAGTTGATCGTATCGAGGAATGTCGGGAACAATTAGATATAGCGGAGCAAGACGAATTATTTATTCGTCAATATGGTGCGACGTTGTCACAACTAGAGCCGATAGCTAACACGCTGCAAAGCGATCCGGAACACTATGAAACGTTAAAAAACGAATTAGCACAAGCCATTGAACGCCAAAAACAAGTGCAACAACGTGTTTTTGCATTAGCTGATGTCGTACAGCGTAAACATCATTTTGCTTATGAAGATCGGGTTCAGACAGAAACTTCGGAATTGAACGATCAACTTCGCCAACGTTTAGAACAAATGCAAACCCAACGTGATGCACAACGGGAACAGCTTCGTCAAAAACAAACGCAATTTGCGCAATATAATCAGGTTTTCATTGGATTACAAAGTTCTTATGATAGTAAAAATCAGCTATTAAAAGAACTCATTAGTGAAATTGATGAGTTGGGTGTGCGTGCCGATGAAGGAGCTGAAGAGCGGGTGCGTATTCGCCGTGATGAGTTGCATCAGCAACTTTCAACCAATCGTCAAAGACGTTCTTATGCGGAAAAACAACTCACGTTAATTGAAAGTGAAGCGGAAAATCTTAACCGCCGTATTCGCAAGGCTGAACGTGATTACAAAACCCAGCGAGAATTGATTGTTGCCGCCAAAGTAAGTTGGTGTGTCGTATTACGTTTATCCCGGCATTCCGATGTGGAAAAACGCTTAAACCGCCGTGAGCTGGCTTATTTATCTGCTGATGAACTCCGCTCAATGTCGGATAAAGCATTGGGGGCATTACGTACCGCCGTGGCAGACAACGAATATTTACGTGATAGTTTACGTGCCTCGGAAGATAGCCGTAAACCGGAAAACAAAGTGCGCTTCTTTATCGCGGTATATCAACATTTGCGTGAACGTATCCGCCAAGACATCATTAAAACCGATGATCCTATTGATGCCATTGAACAAATGGAAATTGAACTTTCCCGCTTAACCGCCGAACTCACTAGCCGTGAGAAAAAACTGGCAATTAGTTCTGAAAGTGTGGCCAACATTATGCGGAAAACAATTCAACGTGAGCAGAACCGAATTCGTATGTTGAATCAGGGATTACAAAATATTGCTTTCGGTCAGGTAAGATCCGTACGCTTAGTGGTAAATATTCGTGATACCCATGCAATGTTGCTTGACGCCCTTTCCGGTCAGCAAGATGAGTATCAAGATTTATTTAATGACAACCGCATTACTTTCTCAGAAGCCATGGCGAAGCTCTATCAACGCATTAATCCGCACATTGATATGGGGCAACGCACCGCGCAAACTATCGGCGAAGAATTATTGGATTATCGCAATTACCTTGAATTGGAAGTAGAAGTTTTCCGTGGTGCGGACGGTTGGTTACGCGCGGAAAGCGGCGCATTATCAACCGGTGAAGCTATCGGAACGGGGATGTCAATTTTGCTGATGGTAGTCCAAAGCTGGGAAGAAGAAAGCCGCCGGATTCGAGGTAAAGACATTGTACCTTGTCGCTTATTATTCCTTGATGAAGCGGCACGTCTTGACGGTAAGTCCATTTCCACCTTATTTGAATTGTGTGAACGATTGGATATGCAACTCCTCATCGCCGCACCGGAAAATATTAGCCCGGAAAAAGGCACAACCTATAAATTGGTACGTAAAATTGCCGGTAACCAAGAACACGTTCACGTGGTTGGGTTACGAGGATTTGGTGCAACAGAGTAGAGGATAAGTGCGGTTAAAAATGAAAGTATTTTTGACCGCACTTTTTTATAGGAAATTATCCGCAATTTTAAGAATTATTCATTAAGGAACAAAAATGCACAATCTTATTCTCGCTATTTTCTGTAGCGTTGCCGTTTCTATTTTGCTCAAAGTCGCACGCAAGAAAAATATTATTATCGAGCAGGCGATTGCTTTTAACTATATTGTCGCCTTGTTATTGAGCTATTTTTTGCTAAAGCCGAACTTTAAAGGATTAGGATTCACGGATTATATCGCACAAAGCGATAGCATGCCGATTTTCTTGGCATTAGGATTATTATTACCGAGCGTATTTATTATTATGTCAAAAGCGGTTGAATTTGCCGGTATAGTTCGTTCTGATGCGGCTCAGCGCTTATCTTTATTTTTGCCGATTTTAGCGGCGTTTTTTATTTTTAACGAAGCCTTAAGCCACTCAAAATTAATTGGCGTTATATTGGCATTTATTGGTTTGCTTTGCTTGTTAAGTAAACCGAACGAGCAAAGTGCGGTCAATTTTAAAGGTATTTTTGCGTTAATTGGCGTCTGGTTTGGTTACGGCATTATTGATATTTTGTTTAAGCAAGTGTCAAAGAGCGGTGGCGCATTCCCGACAACCTTGTTTATTGCCTTTTCACTCGCCGCTTGTGTGATGTTTATTTATTTGCTTCTTAAAAGAACACAATGGCGTGTGGCAAGTTTTGTCTGTGGGATTATTTTAGGGGTATTAAATTTTTTTAATATTCTGTTTTACATTAAGGCTCACCAAAGTTTTGGTGCAAACCCGACATTAGTATTTGCCGGAATGAATATTGGGGTGATTTGTTTGGGTACCATCACCGGTGCATTAATTTTTAAAGAAAAAATCAGCAAAATTAATGGGGTAGGAATTGTGTTCAGCCTTACGGCTATTTGCTGTTTGTATTATTTAGATAAAATTTTGGTTTAGATTTGAGAAAGACTATGCAAAAAAACGATTTCAGTTTTTTTATTTATGATTATGAAAGTTTCGGTGTAAACCCGGCGACGGATCGTCCGGCACAATTTGCCGGTATCCGGACGGATGAGAATTTTAATATCATTGGTGATCCGATAATGCTTTATTGTAAGCAAACCAACGATTATTTGCCTTCCCCGGAAGCAGTGATGGTTACGGGGATCACGCCTCAAGAATGTAATGAAAAGGGGATTCCCGAACCGGAATTTGCTGAAAAAATTTTAACCGAATTTTCTCAGCCCAATACTTGCGTAATGGGTTATAACAACATTCGTTTTGATGATGAAATGACGCGCTATACTTTTTATCGTAATTTTATTGATCCTTATGAATATAGTTGGAAGAATGGCAATTCTCGTTGGGATTTATTAGATCTGGTACGAGCTTGCTATGCATTACGCCCTGAAGGGATAAATTGGGCGTACGATGAGGAGGGAATGTCAAGTTTTAAATTAGAAAAGCTAACCAAAGTTAATGGAATTGCCCACGAGAATGCCCATGATGCTATGGCGGATGTGTATGCAACTATTGCTATGGCAAAATTAATTAAACAAAAACAGCCTAAATTATTTCAATATTTCTTTGAAAATCGCGGCAAAAGGGACGTGGAAAAACTCATTGATACAGCAGAAATGACACCGTTAGTTCATGTTTCCGGTATGCTTGGAAATTATCGTGGTAATTGCACGTGGATCGCTCCCTTAGCTTGGCATCCAATCAATCAAAATGCCGTAATTGTATGTGATTTAAGCGGTGATATTGATAATTTATTGGCAAAAAGTGTGGATGAATTAAGAACGGATTTATATACTAAAAAATCGTCGTTAAACGAAAGGGAAGTACCACCCGTTCCATTAAAACTTGTACATATTAATAAATGTCCGATTCTTGCACCAGCCAAAACCTTATTACCAGAAAATGCTGAGCGTTTAGGTATCGATCGTCAATTATGTTTAGAAAATCTGGCTAAGCTACGTTCGTCTTTTGATATTCGCGAGAAAGTCATTGATATTTTTAGCGAAGAACGCGTGTTCGAGCCTAGTGACAATGTGGAAACTGAGCTTTATAGCGGTTTTTTCAATAATGCCGATAAAAACAATATGATGATATTACGTCAATTACCTTCGGAAAAATTAGCCGAACATGGATTAGCTTTTGAAGATAAACGCATAACTGATTTATTATTTCATTATCGTGCACGGCATTTCTATAAAACCTTGACACGTGCGGAGCAAATAAAATGGCAGAAATATCGTCAACGTAAATTAGAGCAAAGTTTGATTGATTTTGAGAACAGCTTAAAGCAACTTGCTGATGAAAATGTTGATAATCCAGAAAAACTATTTTTGCTACAACAGGTTTATGAATATGGTGCAAAATTACTAGATTAATTTAGTGACAGTATCACAATAATACCTACTAAAAAATGAAAGCATATTCAGAAAATGAATATGCTTTTTTAGTTTTTAAGTACTATAGATTTTTGTATTTGACGAGGGCGACGGAAAGGGAAAAGTGACTTATCCAGAATTGGAACAGTTTAACATTGAAAAAGCCTTACGTGACTTAAAACTGGAGCGTAGCGAAAGGCGTTAGTAAAAACACAAGAAAAGATCTCAAAAGTAAAACCAATCCCGATACATCCACACCTAATTTTAAATCTCGTCATCATTACACGTAAAACATCACAACGTCACAAATAACATTTTATAGGATAAAAAAATAGGGTTGATTGTTCGTCAAAACGAACTGGATTTTGCACAGCCGTATCTTGACAAAATACTGACAATCAATCTTAGCCATTCGATAAATTACACTGACAAGGTGTTACAACGTTTAAAAATCGCTTTATTTGTCCTGTTTTAGTAGTATTCGTGACGTGTGCATAAGTCTGTGATTTCCTTAACCCGTAGTTTTTACTTACCAGATAACTAATTTCGCATAATGTATATTATGTTAAATTTAATGTGGAATGAAGTAACTTTTTAAACGCTATCTTTATCTATGCTCTTTAATTCTGCCGACAGAATTGAAAAATTTAATTTCAAGCTATTTAGGGGTATTAAAGTTGACATAGTTTTTATTGCTGCAAAATCAATAATTAAATGAGAATAATTTTCTTTGATTTTATCCTTTAAAATTAATAAGTTACAATGATGTGGCGAAAAAATATCTTGAAAATTCTCATTTATCTCTCTAGAATGACCTAGTTCATTATTTATTGATCAAAACGGAAAGGAGTTAGTTATGCTGAATCAAGCAATTACAGATAGATTAAACGAACAAATTAACTTAGAGTTCTACTCTTCCAATGTTTATCTACAAATGAGTGCATGGTGTTCAAAAAATGGTTATGAAGGTGCTGCAGCTTTTTTACTTCGTCATGCAGACGAAGAGTTAGAACATATGCACAAATTATTCCAGTATGTAAGTGAGACCAGCGGTATGCCGCTTTTGGGTAAAATTGAAGCGCCGAAAAATGATTATTCCTCATTAAAGGAAGTATTCGAAATTACGTTAGAACACGAAAAGCTTGTCACTGCAAAAATTAATGAATTAGTTGAGGTGACTTTTGCAAATAAAGACTACTCTACATTTAATTTCTTACAATGGTATGTGGCTGAACAACATGAGGAAGAAAAATTATTCAATAGTATTATTGATAAATTTAATTTAGTCGGGGAAGATGGCCGTGGTTTATATTTCGTCGATCGTGATTTGGCAACTTTATAATAGATAGGAGATATAAAATGTTATCAACAAATGTCGTAAAATTATTAAATGATCAAATGAATTTGGAATTTTATTCTTCTAATTTGTATCTTCAAATGAGTGCATGGTGTGAGCAACAAGGTTTTGAAGGTACAGCAAAATTCTTATCTGCGCATGCAGCAGAAGAAATGCAGCATATGCGCAAATTATTCACTTATTTAAATGAGACCGGTGCATTAGCTATTATTTCTGCGATTGAAGCACCACCGCACGAATATAAATCACTAAAAGAAGTAATTGAGATTACTTATCAACATGAAAAATTAATTACCGATAAAATTAATGAATTAGTCGGTCTTACTTTTGAAGAAAAAGACTACTCAGCATTTAATTTCTTACAATGGTATATAGCTGAACAACACGAAGAAGAAAAACTCTTTAGCAGTATTTTAGATAAACTGAACCTTCTTGGTGAGGATGGTAAAGGCTTGTTCTTAATTGATAAAGATTTAGGTAATCTTGCTGGTTCGGAAGGCTAGAATGATTTAATCGAAAGCTCGGTTTCCCGAGCTTTTTAGTTTTACCACTTTTCTAATGCTGTTTTATCTGAATCTCTCGCTTCAATCCAGCGCTCTCCTCTGTTGGTCTGCTCTTTCTTCCAAAACGGCGCTTTTGATTTAAGATAATCCATAATAAATTCATTGGCCCTATAAGCGTCGCCACGATGTGCCGAGGCCACACCAACTAATACTATCTCATCGCCGGTATGTAATAATCCAACACGATGAATAACCACTATCCGCTGAATATCCCAACGTTGTTTGGCTTCCGATACAATTTCCTGTAATGCTTTTTCTGTCATAGCAGGATAATGTTCCAAATAAAGACTTGATACATCATCGCCTAAATTGAAATCACGGACTTTTCCCACAAAAATGACGACTGCACCAACGGAGTATTGTGCTGAAAGCCATTGGTAAACCGAATTTTGATCAAATTCCTCTTCTTGCACGGAAATCTGGATATTATTCATGCTATTAGCCCCCAGTTACCGGAGGGAAAAAAGCAATTTCATCGCCGGATTTAACCGCACTTTCAAGCGGACTTAAAGTTTGATTAATCGCGACAAGCAGTTTTTCTTTTTCCAATGCCAATGCCCATTTATCACCTTGCAGAGATAGGTGCCGACGTATGGCTTCTGCACTCGCAAATTCTCCCTCTAACTCAACTCCATCCAGTCCGATAATTTCACGTGTCTGACCAAAAAATAATATATGTAACATCCATTATTTCTCCGCTAAAAAATGACCTGATTTTCCACCGCTCTTTTCAAGTAAGCGAACTTGCGAAATCACAATATCTTTTTGTATTGCTTTGCACATATCATAAATAGTCAGTGCTGCAACACTTGCTGCTGTTAGAGCTTCCATTTCTACCCCGGTTTTTCCTGTCAGTTTACAAAAGGACTCAATACGAATTTGATTCGTTTCCGCCAAAGGTTCTAGGTTTATTTCTACTTTTGAAAGTAGCAAGGGATGACATAATGGAATAAGTTCCCAAGTACGTTTTGCCGCTTGAATACCTGCAATACGTGCGGTAGCAAATACATCCCCCTTATGATGTTGTCCGTTTAGAATCATACTTAATGTTTCTTGTGACATGGTCACTAAGGCTTCGGCACGCGCCTCGCGTACGCTTTCGCTTTTGCAGGATACATCCACCATATTGGCTTCACCCTGGCTATTGATATGAGTAAATGTTGTCATAATTAAAAGTGCGGTTAATTTTGAAAAAGTTTTTGAATATTATCCGCCTATTGAGGCAAGGTGGTTACGCACACCACTATCACCTTGATGCAAATAATGGTGTTCACGTTTACTTTGTAAGGCGGCAAAAATTCGAGCTTGTAAAAGCGATTGATGTTCATCAGATTGTAATAGATCGCGCAATTCAACACCTTCTTCACCAAATAAACAAAGATGTAATTTTCCTTTTGAGGATACCCGTAAACGATTGCAGCTCGCACAAAAGTTCTTTTCATAGGGCATAATTAAGCCGATTTCCCCCTGATAATCAGGATGTTTAAATACTTTTGCCGGCCCGTCCGTTAGGGATTTTTGCTGTTGTTGCCAACCTTGAGCGATTAACTTATCAGCAAGAACTTTCCCGGAAAGGTGATAGTGATGGAAAAAATTATCCATTTCTCCCGTTTGCATCAGCTCAATAAAACGCATTTGAATCGGACGGGCTTTCACCCAAGCGAGAAATTGATTAAATTCAATATCATTTAAATTTTTCATTAATACCGAATTAACCTTGATTTTCTCATAACCCACTTCAAAAGCACGTTCAATGCCACGCATGATTTCTTCAAATTTATTAATACCGGTAATTTGGTGAAACATTTTCGGGTCGAGGCTATCTACGCTCACATTGATGGAAGTAATGCCTGCACGTTTCCAAGCATCGACATCTTTCGCCATACGATAACCGTTTGTGGTCAACGCAATTTGATTGATACCTTCGATTTGAGCAATATTTTCAGCAATCGTAAGAAAATCTTTACGTAAAGTCGGTTCACCACCTGTTAAACGGATCTTTTTCGTCCCCATATCGGCAAAAGCCCTTGCGATACGGATAATTTCACTTAACGTGAGGAAACTGGGTTTATTGGCTTCCGGTTGATAGCCGTTTGGTAAGCAATAGTTGCAACGGAAATTACACTGTTCGGTAATCGACAGTCGTAAATAATAGTAGGCACGCTGGAATGCATCGACTAAACACGAGCCGCCTACGTTTTTTATAGGAATGGATTGCATGAGACACCTTTCTAAAATGGAGAGGACAAGCCGTTTCCAACTTATCCCTGAATAACAAACATCATTATTGGCATTGCCGTCATATTCTGCTTGAGAACTTAGACTAAACAAGCTCGGAGTTATGCGATAAAATGATTTCAGCATTTTAAAAGATTCCGGTCGAACAACGCAATGAGTTCATTTGAACTTCATTGTAAATTCAGTAAATTCTTTTAAATTTATTATATAAAAAAATATATAATGATTGGCGTATTAATTAATTTTAGGTAGAAAAATTCCATGTCAGATTTCACCCCACAGAGTCAATACCAATATTTAAATAATCTACGCATTGTCGCTATTGGCGGCGGGCACGGTTTAGGGCGGGTAATGTCTGCGTTAAGTTTTATGAAAGAACGCCTAACCGGTATTGTTACTACTACGGATAATGGCGGCTCAACCGGTCGTATTCGTTTACAACAAGGCGGGATTGCTTGGGGTGATCTCCGAAATTGTTTAAACCAAATTATTACCGAACCGAGTACTGCTTCTGCTTTATTTGAGTATCGTTTTAGTGGCAAAGGAGAATTGGCAGGCCATAATTTGGGAAATTTAATGCTAAAAGCACTCGAAAATATGCACGTTCGTCCGCTTGATGGGGTGAATCTCATTCGAGACTTATTACGGGTTAAATCCTATTTGATTCCTATGTCCGAAAGCCCTGTTCATCTTGCTGCAAGCCTTGGTACCGGCTCCAGTATTGTGGGTGAAGTCAGTATTGATAATTTAACCGAAACGCCACAATCATTATTTCTTATTCCGTTGGTTCGGGCTACGCCGGAAGCTATTCAAGCAATGGAGCAGGCAGATGTTATTTTATTCGGGCCGGGAAGTTTCTTAACCAGTATAATGCCGCCTCTGCTTTTATCTGATATTGCCGCCGCAATTCGTACAAGTATGGCGAAAAAAATTTTTATCGATAATTTAGGCATAGAATTAGGTACCGCCGCTACCCTTTCTTTAGCTGAACGTATTCACTGGATTCACCATACCGTCGGTGCAACTATTCTTGACGGGGTGATTACGCCTATACAAGAAAAAAGTGCGGTCAATATTTCAGATATTTCCTCAGTAAAAATACTCGAAAAACGTTTGAATGCGGATGACATCAGTTACCGCCACGATCGAACATTATTGGCAAAAGCTATTGATGAAATGCTGGAAGAATTAAATTAAGCTTAACCGCACAATTTAAACGTAAAAAGTGCGGTCAATATAGCGGTTATTTTGTCACAAACACATAAACATTGGTGAAACCGCTTTCTTTCAAATATAAGGCTTGCAGTTTGCTCATCACGCCACGCTCGCAATACAACATATAATTTTTACTTTGGTCAAGCGAGCTAAATTGTGACGAAAGTTTATAAAACGGCATTTGGATAACTTGGTAACGATCCGATTTAAACGGCTTTTCATCAGTTTCTTCGGGGCTACGAATATCTAAAATAATGTCGTTTTCACCTAATTCTGAAGCGGTATCAACCGCCACCACCTCTTTTTCCGTTTCTTCAGCAATCTGACGAATGTCTAAATATTGCGCATTTTGCACCGCACTTTCCAAAATATCAAAATTAAAATTGCCTTCCTCTGCTAGGATTTTCTCACGCACGGCTTTAATGGTTGGATTTTTTGAGATAACGCCACAAAATTCCGGCATGGATTTTGCAATATCCTCAGTGCCGATTTGTTTTGCCATAGCAATAATCTGTTCTTTATCATGAGTAATAAGCGGGCGTAATACCAAAGCATCGGCAGCCTCATCAATCAAGCGTAGATTGGTTAAAGTTTGACTGGATACTTGTCCCAGTGCTTCACCGGTTACAATGGCTTCAATGTTAAATCGTGCAGCCACTTTACTTGCCGCCCGCACCATCATACGTTTTAAGATAACACCCATTTGGCCGTTATCGATTTTCTCTAGAATTTCACCGACAACCCCTTCAAAATTGATAGCGATAAAACGCACTTTATGAGAGGCACTGTAGCGTTGCCAAATATGATAAGCCATTTGTTTTACGCCAATTTCATGTGCCGCACCACCAAGATTGAAGAAACAATAATGCACGCGTGAACCTCGGCGAACCAACATATAACTCGATACGCCGGAATCAAACCCACCGGAAATCAAAGACAGTACATCTTCCTGCGTACCAATCGGATAGCCGCCTATACCGAGATGACGAGCCTTAACCAACATCATTTTGTCATCTTCAATATCAATACGCACGGTAACATCCGGATTTTTTAACCGCACTTTCGCACTTTCAATATGTTGATTCAAACCGCCGCCAATATAACGTTCCGCTTCAATAGAGCTGAACTTATGCTTACCTTTCCGTTTTACCCTAACACAGAAAGTCTTGTTTTGAAGTTGCTCTTTAACATCGGCAAGCGTAAGCTCAAAAATATGGTGTAAATCAGTGAACGGTTTTTCTTCCACTTCCAAAAAATGATGAATACCGGGAATACGTTGCAATAATGCAATTAATTCTTCACGATTCGTTTCATTTTTTGACCGCACTTCAATGTAATCCCAGTGACGAACAACCGCAGTATCTTCATCATATTTTTGAAGAATATTGCGAATATTACTGGTGAGAATTTTAGCGAAACGTTTACGCACGGTTTCGCTTTTAATCATAATTTCAGGGAAAAGTTTAACAATAAATTTCATAAGAATAGTATTTGATAAAAAATGGCGAATATTTTACGCAAAGCGAAAGAAAAGTCCACAAAGCAAAACCGAGTGTGATTTTTCCCATGTGTATTTTTTGAAATAAAACTTTAACATCCGATAAAATAAAGTAAAATGGCGTATATTTTCCATAAAAAGGACCACTAAAATGGCTCGCAAAGCGGTAGCTTCACAAGATTTTGAAACCACGTTAATGCAATTGGAAACCATTGTTTCTCGTTTAGAAAGTGGCGAATTGCCTTTAGAAGAAGCATTAAAAGAATTTGAACAGGGAATAAAATTGGCGCAGTTGGGGCAAGAACGTTTACAGCAGGCAGAACAACGTATTCAAATTCTTTTGCAAAAAAGTGAAAACGCACCTTTGAGTGATTACCAAGGAAGCGAGTAAAATGAACCAATTTATACAACAATCTAAAGATGTTCAGCAGCGGATTAATTTGTTCTTAGCAACGCAATTCGATGAGATTGAAAGCCAAGGTGCGCCACTACGTGACGCAATGAAATACGGTTTATTACTAGGGGGAAAACGGGTTCGCCCTTTTTTAGTCTATGCAACGGGAAAAATGCTCGGCGCCAATGAACAATCTTTAGATTATGCGGCGGCGGCGATTGAAGCTATTCACGCCTATTCATTAATTCATGATGATTTACCGGCAATGGATAATGATGATTTACGCCGAGGACATCCAACCTGTCATATTGCTTTTGATGAAGCCACGGCAATTCTAGCTGGTGACGCATTGCAAAGTTTTGCCTTTGATATTCTGAGCCAAACTCCTCATATTTCGACGGAACAAAAATTAGCGTTAATTCGGCTTTTAGCTCGCGCATCCGGTGTACAAGGTATGTGTTTGGGGCAAAGTTTGGATTTGATTTCCGAACATCAACAAATCAGCCTTGAGGAACTCGAAATTATCCATCGTAATAAAACCGGTGCATTACTCACCGCAGCCTTAAAACTGGGTTTTATTTGCTCCCCCCATTTTGCCGATAGCTCATTAGAACAATCGCTAACGGGTTATGCCGAAGCGATTGGGCTGGCCTTTCAAGTACAAGATGATATTTTAGACATTGAAGGCAATTGTGAAGAAATAGGTAAACCTGTCGGTTCGGATTTAACTTTGGGTAAAAATACTTACCCAAAACTACTCGGATTAGAGGGGGCAAAGAAAAAGGCACAGGATTTATACCAAACCGCATTATCCGAATTGGATAAAATCCCTTTTGATACCACCGCACTTCGTGCTTTGGCTAAATTTATTATTACAAGAAAAAATTAATTGATACCGTGTCACAAATTGAATGAAAAAATGCGGTTAATAATCATAAATTTTGGGAATGACTAACATGAACAACTACCCTCTTTTATCCCTTATTAATTCACCGGAAGATTTGCGTTTTTTAAAGAAAAATCAATTACCACAACTTTGCCATGAATTACGCAGTTATCTTTTGGAATCGGTTAGTCAAAGCAGTGGTCATTTGGCTTCGGGGTTAGGCACGGTAGAACTTACCGTTGCATTACACTATGTGTATAAAACACCATTCGACCAACTCATTTGGGATGTTGGACATCAAGCCTATCCGCATAAAATTCTTACCGGTCGCCGTGATCAAATGTCCACAATTCGTCAAAAAGACGGTATTCACCCCTTCCCTTGGCGTGAAGAAAGTGAATTTGATGTATTGAGTGTAGGGCATTCTTCTACTTCTATCAGTGCCGGGTTGGGAATCGCCTTAGCCGCGGAACGCGAAAATGCGGGGCGTAAAACCGTATGTGTTATCGGAGACGGAGCAATCACCGCAGGTATGGCGTTTGAGGCATTAAACCATGCGGGCGCATTACACACGGATATGTTGGTTATTTTAAATGACAATGAAATGTCAATTTCAGAAAACGTAGGCGCATTAAATAATCACTTAGCGCGGATTTTTTCAGGATCGTTCTACTCTACGGTACGGGACGGCAGTAAAAGAATTCTGAATAAAGTACCAACGGTGAAGAATTTTATGAAAAAAACCGAAGAACATATGAAAGGAGTGATGTTCTCACCGGAAAGTACATTATTTGAAGAGCTTGGTTTTAATTATATCGGCCCAGTAGATGGACACAATATTGATGAATTAATCGCGACCTTAAGCAATATGCGCAATTTAAAAGGGCCGCAATTGTTGCATATTAAAACCAAAAAAGGCAAAGGCTATGCCCCTGCTGAAAAAGACCCGATTGGTTTTCACGGCGTACCCAAATTTGATCCGGCTTGTGGCGAATTGCCAAAATCCAATGCAAAACCGACTTATTCTAAAATTTTTGGCGATTGGCTTTGTGAAATGGCAGAAAATGATCCAAAAATTATCGGTATTACTCCAGCAATGCGGGAAGGTTCCGGAATGGTTAAATTTTCCCAACGCTTTCCGGAACAATATTTTGATGTCGCCATTGCGGAACAACATGCGGTAACTTTTGCTGCCGGTTTAGCTATTGGGGGGTATAAACCTGTTGTTGCCATTTATTCTACCTTTTTACAACGTGCTTACGATCAATTAATTCATGATGTGGCGATTCAAAATCTTCCGGTTTTATTTGCTATTGACCGTGCCGGTATCGTGGGGGCAGACGGACAAACCCACCAAGGAGCCTTTGATTTAAGTTTTATGCGCTGTATTCCCAATATGATTATTATGACACCAAGTGATGAAAACGAATGCCGCCAAATGCTTTATACCGGCTATAAATGCGGCAAACCGGCTGCGGTGCGTTATCCGCGTGGCAATGCATTAGGCGTGGAATTAACACCGCTAGAAATACAGCCTATCGGTAAATCCCGTTTGATTCGGGAAGGCGAAAAAATTGCCATCCTAAATTTTGGTACATTGCTACCTTCTGCTTTAGAAGTCGCTGAAAAATTAAATGCGACTGTGGTAGATATGCGTTTTGTGAAACCGATTGATGTAGAAATGATTAACGTCCTTGTACAAACCCACGATTATCTCGTGACATTGGAAGAAAATGCGATTCAAGGCGGAGCGGGATCAGCGGTAGCAGAAGTATTAAATTCATCGGCAAAACCGACCGCACTTTTACAACTCGGCTTGCCTGACTACTTTATTCCACAAGGTTCACAACAAGAAATGTTGCACG
Source organism: Rodentibacter caecimuris (assembly GCF_010587025.1). NCBI lineage: Bacteria > Pseudomonadati > Pseudomonadota > Gammaproteobacteria > Pasteurellales > Pasteurellaceae > Rodentibacter > Rodentibacter caecimuris. The sequence goes on from NZ_CP040863.1 coordinate 393,919, forward strand.
AGTTGAAGTTAGATGCCGAAGGAATTGAAACTCAAATTCTTGCCTTTATAAAAAACTAGGTATTGATGAAATATTTTCGTCATTTTTTTGAAATTTTTTTTGAAAAAATGTGAACTAACTCACAAAACAATAGTCTGATAAACTGCTAGTGCACTGCATATTTGCAGTTTTTTAAATTGTTATTTTATTTTTAAGACCTCCACCGCTATTCGAATGAATAGCGTTTTTTTTATCTAGGATTTTAAATAATAAAAGGATGCATCAAGCATCCTCTTTCTTACTACTTACAGTTGTTGATATACCCTCATTGCGTGAGCATCAGACATCCCCGCAATATGATCACAAATCACACGCTTTTTCTGCTCATCCGGGGCATTTTGCCATTCTTCTGCGGTATGACGCGGTAAAAGGCGGATGGGATCGGATTCAAAAATTTGGAACATATCTGTTAACATCCTCTGCCCTTTGTATTCAATACGTTGCGTTTCAACATTACGAATGACATATTTCCAAACAAATTTTTTAAATACATCCAAGATCATCACAACCTGCTCGGGCAATTCCGCGTTATAACGTAACAAAGGTTCGTCAAAATTATCTGTTACCGTCCAACGTACATGGGTAATAAAAAAGTTCACCAATGCACCAATGGCATTTTTTCGTTCAAAATGTTTTTCGGAAAAAAGCTCTCGGCTAATACGCTGAATATTTTTTTGTATCCACGGCAAAGGGATTTGCATTAATGCACTATGTGCTTCTTGCCATTGATGTTGATCGACTACTTTTGTCACGATAGCATCTTCCAAATCATGCACAGCATAAGCAATGTCATCAGCCAGTTCCATAATACTGCAATCAAGGGATTTAAAGCGTGGTTTCAAAAAAACGCTGGAATCCGACTGCTCTTTTTGTACGGAAGTAAATAAAGTGCGGTCATTTTCAGATAAATTTTTTAATAGCCAATTAAACATCGGTAAATCATCGCGAAACAGCCCTTTCCCCGGTTTCCAGTCGCTGATTTTGATAAAACGGGCATCACTCCGAGTTAAATTAGGCAAATTGGTATGTCGCGGTGAGGTCATCTCTAAAATCGTCGGGTATTTAACCACGCCTAGAAGTGTACGACGCGTTAAATTCATTCCTGCTTTTTCCGTGTAAGGCTCAAGTTTTGTCAAAATCCGAAAGGTCTGTGCATTGCCCTCAAAACCGCCGTTTTGGTACATCATAAAATTGAGAGCCACTTCCCCGCCATGCCCAAAAGGCGGATGCCCAATATCATGTGCAAAACAAAGACTTTCAATTAAATCATTGCTCGGTAGGAGTGGTTTGAGCTGTTTTTGTAATTCGGTTTGTGGCCAATTTACTTGATTTGCTAAATGCGTGAATGTTTCCGCAAATTTGAGTTGAGCAACAAGGCTGCTACCAATTTGTGCTACTTCAAGAGAATGGGTTAAACGAGTGCGATAAAAATCATTTTCGCCAATGGCGTGAATTTGCGTTTTTGCCTGTAAACAACGGAAAGCGGCAGAATGTAAAATTCTCCCTCGATCTCGACGAAATGGCGGGCGGTGATCTTTTTCTCGTGGCGGATCGGGAATAAATCGCTCAATCCAATCGGTAGATAAGGTATTTTTCATAGGCTTATACAAGTAAATAAATCATTTTAAATACTAACGGAGCAAGGATAGAGCTGATAATGCCACAAAGTACTAAAGAAATCGAACTATAACTCCCTGCTTTGGGATTAATTTCCATACAGCTTACGGTTCCCAAAGCGTGAGAGATCGAACCGACGGATAAACCTATTGCCTCTTGGTGGCGTAACCCTATTTTTTTCAAAATTAAATAACCAAAAATTGAACCTTGTAAACCCGCAACGACTACCCCCACAGCGGTGACGGCAGGAATGCCGCCTAAATGGGCTGAAACTTCCATCGCAATCGGCGTTGTAATAGATTTAGGTAGTACCGTAGCAACCATATCCGGTGTCGCCCCTAAAATTAGTGCAAGGATTGCGCCGCTAAACATCGAAAGAAGCGAAGCAAGGACAACAACAGAGAGAATAATGCGCCACTGTTTTGCAATTTGTCTTAATTGTTCATATAACGGCAAGGCGAGTGCCACAATACTCAGGCTTAATAAATGGTTAATGGGGGCATTCCCTTGCATATAATCATCGTAAGGAATTTTTCCCATAATCAAAATCACTACTAAAATCAGCACGGTGAGAATAAACGAGTTAAAAATAATTGATTTCCAACGTTTATTAATTTGCAGGGCAAGCCAAAATCCGAAAATGGTTAAAAAACTATAAAGGTAAATGATGTAATTCATACTTTGACTCTATTGTTGATGTGTTTGTTTTTCTTCTTGCACTATGCGTTTGGCTAATACTTTTTTACGTTTATGGCGAAATGATTGGCGCTCAAACATCATATTCGCCACAATACCGATAAAAACCAGCGTAACAAAGGTGCTGACAACATTTGGGATAATCAAAATATTCATTTGCGTCCATAATAAATCGGAATACTTAATAATTCCCACACTCACGGGAACAAATAAAACCGCCATAAAATGAATTAACAAACTTGCACCAAAATAAATCCATTCCAACGGAGTAATTCTGGTCGTCAAGCCAATGAAAAGTAATAGTAATCCCCAAATACTCCCGGGTACGCCGGCTGGGATAAAAGACGCAATTTGATTGCCAAGATAAAGCATGATGTAAAGAATTAATAAGGAACGAACCAAAAGAAACAGCTTGTATAACATCTTTGTCCTTTTAAACTTTTTCAATAAAACTTCAAAATTATTTTACGCCGATTTCCCGAACTCTTGCTACCCTTTTTCTTTAAAAACACCGGAATTTATGCGTTTGATCAAAAACAACAATTATGCTTCATTCAGTTTGGAATTTGATACAATAGTCGCTTAGCTTTACTAGGCATAATAATTGTTAGCCACTCGCCGATTTATCTTTCAATAACGCTATGATTAAAAATACTGTCATCTTAATTTCATTATTTTTTTTAACCGCACTTTCTGCCTATGCTCATCCTCCCAATACCTGCGTTGTGGTAGGAATTAGTGATGGGGATACGATCACTTGCCTTATGCGAGGAAACAAGCCGATCAAAGTGCGTTTGGAAGAAATTGATGCGCCGGAAAGCAATCAACCTTTTGGGAAAAAATCAAAACAACGGCTTTCAAATTTAATTTACAAACGTATAGTCACCTTAAAAATAACAGGTCAAGATCGCTATAAACGCACACTGGCAACAGTTTATTCCAACGGAAAAAACATTAATCTTGAAATGGTGAAATCCGGTATGGCTTGGGCATATCGTCAATATCTTCGCCACCCCGTTTATTTATACGCCCAACAAAAAGCACAAATACAACGATTAGGATTATGGGCTGCGCGTTCCCCCATTCCACCGTATGAATGGCGTAAACAGGAGAAAAAATATGGCTTTTGATTATCAATCATTTAAAGAAAATTTTCCTTATTTTGGAAAAACAAATGCTACCGTGTATTTGGATAATGCCGCGACAACATTAAAACCGAATGTATTAATTGAGCGCACGACTGAATTTTATGCCTCCGCCGGTTCGGTTCATCGTAGTCAATATGATGCAAAGCAAACCGCTCAATATGAACAAGCCCGCACGCAAGTGAGACAATTGATTAATGCGGAAGATGAAAAGGCAGTAATTTGGACATCGGGTACTACACATGCGATTAATTTAGTGGCAAACGGATTATTGCCACATCTAAAAGCCGGTGATGAAATTCTGATTAGCCAAGCGGATCATCACGCTAATTTTGTTACTTGGCATGAAACCGCCAAAAAGTGCGGTGCAAAAATTCGAATTTTACCTATTTCAGATAATTGGCTCATTGATGAAACCGCATTAAAAAATGCCCTCAATGAACGTACAAAGTTGGTGGCGTTAAATTTTGTTTCAAACGTCACCGGCACGGAACAGCCCGTCAAACGCTTGATCCAATATATCCGCCAATCCGGTAGCGCACTTGTTTTAGTCGATGCTGCACAAGCGATTAGCCATATTCAGATTGATCTACAAGATCTTGATGCGGATTTTCTCGCTTTTTCCGCACATAAAATTTATGGGCCAAACGGGATTGGCGTATTAAGCGGAAAACTGACCGCACTTTCACAACTACAACCGCTCTTTTTTGGTGGCAAAATGGTAGATCGCGTGTCGGCGGAAAACATTACTTTTGCGGATTTGCCCTATCGTCTTGAAGCCGGCACCCCCAATATCGCAGGTGTGATTGGCTTTAATGCGGTATTGGATTGGTTACAACAATGGGATTTTGTCTCTGCCGAACAGCATGCTGTGGCATTAGCGGAATCTGTCAAAGTGCGGTTAAAAAATTATGTAAATTGCCGATTATTCAATTCTCCACAACCGAGCACCATTGTCTGTTTTATCTTTGAGGGGGTTGATAGTTCGGATCTTTCCACATTACTCAGTGAACAAAATATTGCATTGCGAGTGGGAGAACATTGCGCACAGCCCTATTTAACAAGACTTGGAAAACGAACGACCTTACGCCTCTCCTTTGCCCCTTACAATACGCCTGAGGATGTGGCACAATTCTTTGTCGCACTGGATAAAGCCTTGGAACTTTTACAATGATCGAACAATTAAAACTGGCAACAAACTGGGAAGAACGTTACCGCCTGATTATTCAAGCGGGCAAAAATTTGCCCCGTCCAAGTGATAATGAACTTGCCAATATGCAATCAATTAGCGGCTGTGAAGCACAAATGTGGTTTCAAATTATCCCTAAAAATGACCGCACTTTTCAATTCAACGCCTTTAGCGAAGCCCGCATTATGAATGGTTTGCTGTGGATTTTACTTGAAAAAATTAATGGTAAAACGGCAAATGCGCTACGAGAATTTGACCTTACCGCCTTTTTTACTGAACTCGGTATTGCACAACGATTAAGCGAAACCCGCTTAAACGGCTTAAATCAAATCGGACAACAGCTAAAACAACTATGTACTTAATTGAAACTTTCTTCAAATTGACCGCACTTGAGAATGACATTACGGAGCAAAGCCGTTTGCTTAATAATGTTATCGATCAATGGCGTTATAACGGTCAAATTATCGGGCGTGAAATTCCTCTCTATCTAGCGGAGGAAAATGATCAACAAGGTTTTGCAATGCGTGTCATTTGCCCTGAACAAAACAGCCTTTTTCCGCAAAATAACAATGTAGAAGTCAATCAAGCATTAGCAAATGCAGAAAAGCTCGGACTAATTTTTGATGGTTTTCAACTTATTGGAGATGACTTCAATAGCGATCAAACCACAGCAAATTCTCATCCTACGTGGCAAATACTTTATACGACTCATTTACAAAGCTGTTCTCCCATTCACAGTGGCGAAAATTTTGCACCAATCCCGCTTTATAAACAGCTTCAGTATCAACCGCACTTGAGTCAAGATTTAATTAAATGGCAAGAAAACTGGCAAGCCTGCGATCAATTACAAATGAACGGTTCGACCTTGGAACAAGCTGCTTTACAAGAAATAGCCGATCATCAAAGCACGCTCGCTAAACATGGTCGTTATTTAGCGCAAGAAATCGAAAAAATAAATAATATTCCGACCTACTATTATCTCTATCGTGTAGGCGGCCAATCTCTTGAAAATGAGCAACACCGTCACTGCCCTGAATGTGGTGGTAACTGGGTGTTAAGCGAACCCATTTTTGAGGTGTTTCATTTTAAATGTGATCAATGTCGATTGATATCGAACATTTCGTGGAATTTTTTATAACTAGGAAAAGAAATAATGAACAAGCTAACATCACTTAAACTTGGGCAAAAAACCGAATATGCCAGCGAATATGACCGCACTTTATTACAATCCGTGCCGCGGGCTTTGAATCGTGATGATTTAGGTATAACCGAAACACAACCTTTCACAATAGGTGCGGATATTTGGACAGCCTATGAAATATCATGGCTTAATGAAAAAGGTGTGCCACAAGTGGCGATTGCGGATATCTATTTGGATCAACAAAGCCAAAATTTAATTGAATCCAAAAGTTTTAAACTTTATTTAAACAGTTTTAACCAAAGCAAATTCACCGACTTCCAGCAAGTGGCGCAAGTGATGCAAAAAGATTTAACGGAATGTGCGCAAGGTGAGGTGAAAGTGCGGTTAAATCCCCTTTCATTTTATCAAGCGCAAAAAATTGATCATTTACAAGGCGATTGTATTGATGGGCAGGATATTGATATCACCAATTATGAATTTAACCCGGATTGGTTGAAGGATTGTGTTTCAAATGAAAAGGTTGAGGAATATCTCGTCAGCCATTTACTCAAATCAAATTGTTTAATCACCAATCAACCGGATTGGGGAACGTTGCAAATTCATTACATAGGCAAGAAAATCAATCGGGAAAAATTATTGCGTTACGTTGTCTCTTTCCGCCAACATAACGAATTCCACGAACAATGTGTGGAACGCATTTTCTGCGATTTAATGCGCTATGCCAAACCGGAAAAACTCACGGTTTACGCCCGCTATACCCGCCGTGGCGGTTTGGATATTAACCCTTTCCGCTCTAACTTTGAAACCTTACCGGAAAACTTACGTTTAGCCAGACAATAAGGATTATGATGTCAAATGACACACGATAATATGGCAAATTTAGCCTTACACTTATAAAGTGCGGTTGGTTTCAGAAAAACGTTTGGGGCAACAGATTGACTAGAAAATAAGCATGGTTTTCCTCTGTTGCCCTCTCTTCATAAAACTGAGAGTTAATCTATTTTGTTTTAACGTTGAGACTGTTCTATAAAATCTCCTTAGTTAAAATAAGACATTTTAATATTTTTTAGATTTTTCATAAAAATTCCCCTCTTTTATTCGATTTTCTTCAAACAAATACGTGTTATGAGATATTGTCTATTACCTTGATTAATTTGATTGAGATTAAAATAAAAATATATATAATAATTGTTATCATTTAGTTTAATATTACTAGTGATTTTGTAACTTACTAAGGTAAGAAATTATTTTTTCATTTATAAATCAAGGGAAATGTATGAAAGGAAAACAATTTGGCCTTACACACATCAGTTTCGTTGTGATGAGTGTATTAACTGCAAGTACTGCTTTAGCAAATAGCGGTTCAAGTATTATGCTAGATGAAATTACTGTGACGGATCGTCAAGGTACAAAAGTGCAGACAAATATTGTCACAATGCAGGAACGTAATGAGAGTACTTCTACCGATTTACGCGACTTTTTAGCTAAAGAGCCCTCCATTTCCTTTGGTGGCGGAAACGGAACATCTCAATTCCTCACTATCCGCGGCATGGGGCAAAACTCTGTTGATATTAAAGTGGATAATGCTTATTCCGATAGCCAAATTTTATATCACCAAGGTCGTTTTATTATTGATCCTGCCTTATTAAAAACTGTTTCCGTACAAAAAGGGGCGGGTTCTGCGAGTGCAGGAATAGGTGCAACAAATGGTGCAATTATTGTGAAAACAGTCGATGCGCTTGATTTGCTAAAAGGGAGCAATAAAGATTACGGCTTTCGTTTAAATTCCGGATTCTCATCCAATGACAGTTATAGCTACGGCGCAACAGCTTTCGGTAAATCAGGTAATTTTGATGCCTTAGTATCTTACGCAAGAACCGATAATGATCACTACAAACCGGGTAAAAACTACCGTAATATCAATGGCGGAGATACTGTACCTTACAGTGCTTTAGATAAGCGTAATTATTTAATTAAATTAGGTGGCACTTTTGGTGATGGGAATCATCGCATAGTATTAAGTCATCTTAAAGATGAACATCGTGGTGTGCGTACTGTGCGTGAGGAATTTACGGTGACAGAAGGGAGACTGTCTTTAGAACGTCAAAAACCAACTTATCGTGAAACAAGTAAGAACAATACCAATCTTGAATATACCGGTAAAAACCTAGGTTTTATTAAAGAACTGACCGCTAATGCTTATATTATGCAGGATAAACGTTACTCTGCTGATGATTCCGGTTGTGGTTACTGTGGCAATGTTGCCGGTCCAACCACCACAAGAATCACGACTAAAGGGGCGAATATCAATTTTGACTCTGATATTGGCGATTCGGTTTTGCTCAAATATGGATTAAATTATCGTCACCAAAAAATTACACCTCATACATTCTTCCGTCCTAATTTAGTTGAACCAAGCAAAGAAGATACAGGTGCTTACGTTGAAGCGATCACTGCGCTAGGCGACTTCATCTTCACGACAGGTTTACGCTATGACTATTTCAACCTTAAAGCAATGGATAACAAGTCTGTTTCTGATGGCAAATTCAATCCTAGCTTTGGTGTCATTTGGCAGGCTACGGAAGGATTAAGTCTCAGTGCAAACCATAACTATGCTACACGCAGTCCACGCCTCTATGATGCATTATTAACTCATGGAAAACGAGGTATTGTATCTATTGCTGACGGCACGGTTGCAGAACGTGCACGTAATACGGAAATTGGTTTTAACTATACTTATGAAGGGTTTTCATTGGAAGGAAGTTATTTCTGGCAACGTATTAATGACGCTTTAGCTAATCCGCAAGATAGACATGCAGGTGGCGTGAGAGAAGCTGTGAATGCCGGTTTTATTAAAAACCGTGGTTATGAAATTAACGCCGGCTATACCATTGGTGGATTTACTGCCCGTGTTGGTGTGTCTGAAAGTAAACCGCGCATCTATGATTCGCACCCTAAAAAATTACTCAGCTCAAATCCGGAATTTGCAGTACAAGTTGGTCGTACCTGGACAGCTGCATTATCCTATCGCTTTGAAGATCCTAACCTAGAACTCGGTTGGCGTAATCGTACCGTACAGAAAGCTAAGGGCTCCGTTCTGGTACGTGATAATGAGACAGGCTCGGATATTGTACGCTCAGGCTATAGTGTGCATGATTTTTATGTGAACTGGAAGCCATTGAATAATGATCAATTAAATATCAATGTTTCACTTAATAATGCGTTTAATAAGTTCTACTATCCACATAGCCAACGTCCGAACGTATTACCGGGTGTAGGACGTGAGTTACGCGTAGGTATCAATTATCAGTTCTAATTAAAGATAATTTTAGTATTGATAGTATTTAAAAATTAATCCACCGTTTATTGTAAAGGGTGGATTTTTTTATGATGAAATCGTAGATAAAAATGAATTCTAAATTACACAGGCCATAACCAAGCCGCTCCCCTAACCCCACTGGCATCACCATGCCGAGCTTTACGAATAGGAGTATGAAATTCTTTGCCAAAAATATAATTCGGCATCAATTTGGGTATATTATGATAAAGCCTGTCTATATTGCATACTCCACCGGCAAACACGATCACATCCGGGTCAAGCACATTGACATAAGCAGAAAGTGCTTTTGCTAAACGGTGTTCGTAAACCTGCAAAGTTTGTTCTGCCAGTTCATCCCCCTGTTCCGCAAGCGCCACGATTTCATGCCCTTTTAACACTTTTCCTGAGCGGCGTGTATAATCATCACAAAGCCCTGTACCTGAAACAAATTGTTCGATACAACCAGAACGACCGCAATAACAAAGTGACATTTGAGCAATTTGTTGCTCTTCTTCATCCATCCAAGGTAAAGGATTATGTCCCCACTCTCCACCAATACCGTTGCCACCATTATGAGGTTTACCATTAATCACAATGCCGGAACCACAACCTGTCCCCAAAATTAATGCTAAAACAACCGCACTTCCTGCGCCGGCACCGTCAGTCGCTTCAGAAACCGTCATACAGTTAGCATCATTGGCAATGCGCACTTCTCTATTCAATACTTGAGATAAATCTTTATCTAGCGATTGACCGTTTAACCAAACAGAATTGGCATTTTTGACTCTTAAACTAAAAGGTGAAATCGTGCCAGGAATCCCCACACCAACCGTTCCTGTTTGCCCCGTTTCTTGTTCAGCGTCATCAACCAAACTTTTAATGGCAGTAAGCGTGGCTTCGTAAGAACCTCTTGGTGTCGGAATACGTTTTCTAAATAATGTTTCCCCATGATGAGATAACGCAATGACTTCTATTTTAGTGCCACCTAAATCAATCCCAATACGCATATTCCTCTCCTGTTTACCGAACTTAAAATTTAAAATATGTTTTTTCTAAAAACTTGTATATACTTTTAGGGCTTGTGAACGTGTTGTTTTTACTATGTTTCTGCAAAATTGTCACGCCCCTTTTCTACTAATTAAATTCGTGAGATAAGCAATGCCATCAAATTTATCTATTCTTGTTATTGATGACGACATCCAAATCTGTGAACTACTCACTGATATTTTTGAAGAACACGGCTATGCTGTTTCAACGGTCAATACAGGCAAACAAGCCTTAGCATTACTCCAACAAACCACCCCAACATTCTCACTTATTTTTCTCGATCTTATTTTACCTGATGTCAATGGACTTACTTTACTACAGCATTTAAAGTCACTCACTTCAATCCCAATTATTATGTTAAGCGGTTTGGATTCAGAATCAGATATTGTTGTGGGATTAGAAATGGGGGCAGATGACTATATCCCGAAACCTTTTTATCCCAGAGTAGTTGTTGCAAGAGCAAAAGTTGCCTTACGTCACCATCAACCTCAGCCTTTTTCCAATACACCGATTCGCCATGGTTTTCAGTTTGATCATTGGTTATTTGATACGGAAAATCACAAATTATATTCACCACAAAAACAAGAAATTATACTCACTCAAGGTGAATATACTCTACTATATGCTCTAATCAGCCATGCTCAAAAAGTGCTTTCCCGTCAAAAATTACTTGAATTAACACACTCTGAAAGTTTGGATATTTTCGACCGAACTATTGATGTACTCATTATGCGTCTGCGTAAAAAAATTGAGCCGAATCCTAAAAATCCTCGTTATATCCAAACAATAAGGGGAATCGGTTATTTGTTTAATGCAATCGTAGAATCCTGTTAAAACACAGTGAAAAATTATTCACAAACTCGTTCACTCGTTTGTTCATCTCTAACGAGATCGTTGGCAAAGCCAACGTTCAAAAAACATTGTTTTTTGTGACCGCACTTTTTTATCTTTAAGGCAGATCTAAGATCTGCCCTCTATTTTTCGTCGTTTTATTTTACTGTCCAACCTTTATAATCCGTGATATTTTCACGAGTGATTAAATTCACCGGAATTAACACCGCCTCTTTAGGTGCCGGTTTACCCTGTAAAATATCATAACCGATTTTTACCGCCTCTGCCGCCATCACTTGAGGATCTTGTGCAGGAGTACCACGAAATAGGCTATCGGATAATTTTAATGCTTCTTCACCATCAGGTGAGCCATCCACGCCCATAATAAAGAATTCATTGCGTTGCGCCTGTTTAGCCGCTAAATCCGCACCAATTGCGGTCGGATCATTAATTGCAAATACGGCATCAATTTTTGGATGAGCGATTAATAATGATGTCATCACTTCCAATCCGCCTTCTCGGCTTCCCTTCGCATTTTGGTTATGGGATAGCACTTTGATCTCACTGTGTTTCGCAAACACATCTTGGCAGCCCTGAACACGATCTTGTACCGCTGAAACCGGTGGTCCATTAATAATGACAACATTTCCCTTGCCATTTAATTTATCTACGATGGTTTGGCAGGCAATTTCTCCGGCTTGATAGTTATTTGAGGTTACGGTGGCATTTGCCCCATCTGCCGCCACATCAACGGCAACAACGACAATTCCGGCATCACGTGCACGTTGTACTGCGGGGCCGATCCCTTTGGAGTCTGCCGCATTTAAAATGATCATATCCATTTTTGCGGCAATAAAATTGTCGATTTGCGCCACTTGCTGCCCTAAATCATAACCACTGGATACAGAGACAACATTAACTTTATCACCCGCCAATTCTTTCGCTTTTAATTCCGCCCCTTTTGCAATTTGTACGAAAAACGGATTAGCAAGATCTCCGACCGTCACACCGATAGAATTTAATTCTTTCCCTTGAGCAAAAGGTGCGATGGCTAACATTAACGATACAGCTAAAGTTTTTAATTTCATGACGATTTTCTCCTATGTTGAAGTAAATATTATGCTGAGCGAGTACGGTATTTGTCGATTAATACCGCCACGATAATAACCCCACCTTTGATGACGAGTTGCCAAAAATATGACACGCCCATTAATGTCATACCATTATTTAAGGTCGCAATAATTAATGCACCAATCAATGTTCCGGTGATCGTACCAATCCCCCCGACAAAACTGGTTCCCCCTAAAATAACGGCTGCGATTGCATCAAGTTCATAGCCGACACCAAGATTACCATTGGCGCTGTATAAACGTGATGCACTCATTACGCCTCCAAGACCTGACAACAGGCCACTGGTGGCATAAACAAAAATTAATACTAAAGAAACTTTAATACCGGTTAAACGGGCCGCTTGTAAATTTCCTCCAACTGCATAAATATGAGTGCCCAAAGTCGTACGACGTAAAATAAACCAACAGATTGCAATCACGGCAAAAGCAATTATCACCAACCAAGGAACAGAACCAAGGTAGCCGTTACCAATCCAGCTAAATGAGATTTTTGAATTGATTACCGTAGTACCATCTGCGACTAAATAAGCTGCGCCACGCAATGCCGTGTAAGTGCCTAAGGTAACAATGAACGGTGGTAAGCCTGCATAAGCAACAAGTAAACCATTGAATACACCCATTCCCAATCCTGCAAGTAAAGCGATTGGGACAGCAAAATCTGCTAATGCCGGATTTAATGATGCCACTAACCCCATCACCGCCGTTACACCAAGAATAGAACCGACTGAAAGATCGATCCCACCGGTTAAAATCACAAAAGTCATTCCGGCGGCAAGGACAATATTGATGGAGGCTTGACGGGTTATATTCATAACATTAGCTTCCGTCATAAAATTAGGAGCAACAAAAGAAAAAACGATGACAATTAAAATTAAAATTGGCAAGATCCCCATCGCTTGCATCGCATCAGCTAATGCTATTTTCTTAAACCCCACGTTGGTTGATTGTGCTGTTCCCATTTTTTACCTCTCTTTTAAGATTTAATCCTTCATTTGATTTTTATTTATTGCGCACCGCAAGCAAATGCCATAATTTGTTCTTGATTAATATCATTTCCCGTCAATTCACCGACCATATAACCCTCGCGCATTACATAAACACGATCACTCATTCCCACAATTTCTGGAAGTTCACTGGAAATCATCAAAATGGCCACACCTTGTTTTGCCATTTCGATCATCATTCGGTAAATTTCACTTTTTGCCCCCACATCAACACCGCGTGTCGGTTCATCCATAATAAACAATTTAGGATGAATAGCCGCCCAGCGGGACAGCAATACTTTTTGCTGATTTCCGCCGGATAATCCACTCACATTCACGTTGGCACTGGGTACTCGCATTTTTAGCCCTTCAATGGCTTCCTGAGTCGCTCGTTTTCCCTTTGTTCGGTTTATCACCAACATTGTGGCATCACGCTCAATGGTTGCCATAGTTACATTCTTAAGAATATTTAAATCAAGAAATAGCCCTTCCTCTTTACGATTTTCCGGCAATAATGCGACATGATGAGCAATAGCGTCCCGTGGCGAATTAAAACTAATTTCGCCCCCACTAAGATAAATTTTACCTTGCGTTGCCCGTTTAACGCCGAATAATAGATGTGCCAATTCAGAACGCCCGGCACCAACTAAACCGGATAGACCAATGATTTCCCCCGCACGAACAACAAGGGAAGCATCTCTCACTTTATTACCGTCCGCAAGATTTTCCACTCGTAATACTTCTTCCCCAATCGGAACAGATTCTTTGTTAAACAAATCGGTTAGCGGGCGACCGACCATCATTTGAACCAAAGTCGCAGAATCCACATTTTCACGAATCAATGAACCGACATATTTTCCATCACGTAGCACACTCACCCGATCCGCTAATTCATAAATTTCAGCCATACGATGACTAATGTAGATAATTGCCATTCCCTCATCACGCAGTTTTTTTACTAATTCAAATAATCGTTCTGTTTCACGAGATGATAATGCAGCGGTCGGTTCATCCATCACTAATACACGACTGTTACGATGCAAAGCCCGTGCAATTTCAACCTGTTGTTGTTCCGCAATGGTGAGTGATGACACTTTTTGAGTGGCAGAGAATTGTGCGCCTAATCGATCCAATACTTTTTGTGATATATCTGCCATTGCCTTGCGATCAAGACCGTACCAATGTTTAATTTCACAACCTAAAAAAATATTTTCTGCCACCGTTAAATTTGGCGATAAATGAATTTCTTGATAAATCAAAGTAATGCCTGCTTTAATGGCATCTTTTGGAGAGGAAATTACAAAGCGTTCTCCATCAATAAAAATATCGCCTTCAGAGGCAGTGTAAGCACCGGCAAGAATTTTCATTAAGGTGCTTTTCCCTGCCCCATTTTCGCCCATCAAAGCATGAATTTCTCCTCGATAAATGGGTAAATCCACGCCTTGTAATGCATAAAACGAACCAAAACGCTTAGCAATACCTTTCATTTCTAATAATGGGTGGGTAACTTGATTAGAATTATGTTCTCGCATTTCATCACTTCCCCTTTGAACTATTTTTCAACATTTAATCATAGGAATATGAATAGAAAATGTTGAAACTTATTCATAATTGTCATAATTCCTACTTTTTATCAAATTTGAGAGTTAGATCACAAAATGATCATAAGGATGATATTCTTTATTTGTTTTTATTAATTTCTGCTTACAATAATCAAAAGCGGTATAGGTATAAAAGTGCGGTCAAAAAATGAAGAATTGGATAACATCAACAAAAATTTATAGCGTACGTTTTCGTTTAATGCTGTTTTTAATTACAGTAATTTCACTTATTATTGCCATTAGTACGACGGCAATTATAGGATTAAATAATACCTATAATTCTTTATCCAATCTGCGTAATCGTTCCCTTAACCAAATGTTTTCATCAATGACATTAGGTGTTAAAACTGCACAAATTTCTACCTATGCAAAACGTTTAACACAAACCACCAGTGCCTTAGAATATCAGGGGGAATCAAAGTCACTCACGCGTCATGCCGAAGAATTACAAAACCTATTCAAGCAAGCCAAACAATCCACTGTGGAACCCAATGAAATTTTCACTCAAGTTATTCATCATATTGATTTACTTGAAAAAAATGTACAAGATTTATTATTGCAAACCCATGAACGCCATGTATTGCATACGACAATGATTAGCCAATTAAACCAGGGGTTACTTTATATTCGACATATTAAGAGATTAGAAAAACGTGTTGTGTCCGCCGATACAGAACATCAATTTCCACAAAATTTCCTTATGCAGCTTGATCGGGTAGAAAAACTCATTGAAGATGCAACGAAAAGCCGTTTTTCCGTGAGTGTATTTACGGGAATACAAGCTAATTTTTTATTCTTTCCTCCTGTTCATCGGTTTCCTGATATCAATGAAGAATTAATGAAACTTCAACAACAATTTCCCACCATGATTGACAATGCAAAAATATTGGAGAAAGTTAATTTACGTATCCAATTTCTGACATTCAAAATTGATGCTTTAGTACAACAAATAAACCAACACTATACACAATTAGTCAAAGACAAAGTTGAAAATGCCAATACTAATTCAGAACAAGTTCAACAACATTTATTCACATTAACATTATTTATTTTATTATTTTCACTTTTTACGATTTTTCTAATTATTATCTGGGCAAAATATATTTACTCTCTTATTGGAAAACGACTTTATTCCATTACAAACGCATTAAAGTGTTTGTCGCAAGGCAATAAAAATGTGACAGTGCCACAACAACATAGTCACGATGAGATTGGTGATTTAGCGAGAACCTTTGATGTGTTTTACCAAAATGTAATAGAACTGGAACGAACGGATTCCTTATTGAAAGAAAAAAATGAATTAGTCGAACAGACTTTTTTAGCTATGAGGGACGGATTAGTCATTTTTGATAAAGAGTTAAATCTCATTTCTCATAATGCTCAATTTAAAATATTACTTCAACCGTTTTTTACAGAATACAAACAACACAGCCTTTATTCATTAGCCGGTTACTTTGATTCTCGACAAACCAAAGTCATGGGGAGCAATCAATCCATTAATTTAACCTTACTCACAGAAGTTCGCCAAGCACAAGACTTTCTTGAAATACAGTATGAAAAATATATCTTAGAATGGCGTGTTAGCCCCTTAAAAGACGGATTTGTTATTTTTTTAATTGACCGTACACAACGGAAAAAATGGGAAAATGAGATTATTCATAACCAAAAAATGCGGGCAATTGGTCATTTAACAGGAGGAATTGCCCATGACTTTAATAATTTTCTTGCAGTGATTATTGGTAATTTAGATTTAATTAACCCTGCTCATCTTGATGAACGGCAAGCAAAACGTTTACAGCGAGCCTTAAAAGCCGCCGAAAATAGCGCAACTTTAACCCAACGTTTGCTGGCTTATGCAAGAAAACAACCACTCCACCCGATTTCGCTAGATATTAATCGACTTGTTTTAGAGTTTAATGATTTAATCAAGCACAGTATTCCGACAAATATCAAAGTGCGGTTAGATTTAGGTGAGAATTTACCCCCTGTTTACATTGATAAAAATCAACTTGAAACGGCACTTCTCAACTTAATTGTAAATGCGAAAGATGCATTGAATAATCAAGGAACCATTACAATCAAAACAACGGCCCTTAATGTCCCCCGAACGTATCGACAAGAACACATGGTTCAACTTTCTGTTATAGATGATGGATGCGGTATGGATGAAGAGACAATAAATCACGTATTTGAACCATTTTTTACAACAAAACAAAATGGTCGAGGGAGCGGATTGGGGTTATCAATGGTATATGGATTTATTCGCCAATCGAAAGGTCGGGTGAAAATTGATTCTTGTCCGGCACAAGGTACGGCAATTCACTTGCAATTACCTATTACAACGAACATGAATACCGCTATACCAATGCCAAAAAACTTTAGTAAAAACGAGATTCGCTATAAGATTTTGATTGTCGAAGATAAAACAAGTTTACGTGAAACCCTTGGGGAGCAACTCCATGTTCTGGGCTATATACCTATCTTATGTGAATCTGCTGAACAGTCCATTGAACAATTAGAACAAGGAGAAAAAATTGACTATTTATTATCTGATATTATGTTATCAGATAAACTCACCGGCATAGATCTTGCCAAATGGGTACAGAAAAACTTCCCTACAATAAAAATCTTACTTATCACAGGTCACACGGCGCAATTAGAAAATGCCGAACAATTTCCTGTGCTAATCAAACCTTTTACACTACAATCGTTACAACAAAAACTACTTTGTCTTTAATGAAAAAGTGCGGTCATTTTCACCGCACTTTTTATTTATTGCGCAGCTACGTGCTACGTAATACCGCGTTATCCTTGTTTTAAATCATT
The DNA here is from genome assembly GCF_010587025.1 of Rodentibacter caecimuris. Lineage (NCBI taxonomy): Bacteria > Pseudomonadati > Pseudomonadota > Gammaproteobacteria > Pasteurellales > Pasteurellaceae > Rodentibacter > Rodentibacter caecimuris. Next base: position 411,483 of record NZ_CP040863.1, read on the forward strand.
CGCCTGTTGTAATAATTGATGGCTTTCTTTTAAAAATTGTTCGGAATATTCACCGAACCATTCCCGCACTTGATGAAACGCCTCAATGAAACCTTGGCGATCATGATTTTCAAAAAACGCTAATGCTTCTTCATAGGTTTGTTTTAGACTTTCAATCACTTCTAAGTTTTCCGCTTTATCCATAATAATATCCGCATAAAGTTCCGCATCTTGCGCAAACAAGCGACCAATCATTGCCAATTCCAAACGATAAATTGGGGAAGAAAGCGCAAGTAAATTACTGAGATTCACAGGTTGCTTAGAAAGGTGTAAACCATTAGCAAAGGTCGAAAAATGACGTAAAGCCTGTACATAAGTCATATGGTGATCGTGTTCTACGGCATTGGTTTGATGAATTTTCACGCCCCAAATTTGAATTTGTTCCAGCAACCATTCATATCGATCAGGAAAACGTCCGTCGCAACGTACTACTACTTGTTTTGCCATACTGGTAATATCCGGCCCGAACATAGGGTGTAATCCCACCACTGCCCCTTGATGTATTTCCAACATTTTCGCCAAGGGCTCACGTTTTACCGAGGTGAGATCCGCAAGTAACATATTTTCCGTTAAATAAGGTTTTAAGCGTTCAATCGTTTCTAGGGTATTCGCAATAGGCACGGAAATAATCACCACATCCGCATTGGCAAGGATTCGATCCGCCACATCCCAATCATCACGTTCTAAAACGGAAATCGGATAACCGGAAGCACGCAAATAGCGGGCAAATAATCCGCCCAGTTTCCCATAACCACCCACAATCACAATTTTCCGAATATCGGGATTCACGGTTTTAAAACCGAATTGATTTTCATTGGTATAGGATTCCCGCATAAAACGGCGTAGCACATCTTCGATTAGATCCGGTGAAATACCTGCTTTCTCCGCTTCTAAACGACGTGCTTGCAACATAGCAATTTCGCGATCGGGCGCATAGATAGGGAGACCATGTTGATGTTTGACTTTGCCCACCTGTGAAACCAGTTTGAGGCGTTTAGAAAAAAGTTGAATGAGTTCGCGATCGAGCGAATCAATTTCGGAACGTAAATCGTTAAGTGCTTCCATAATCCACCTGTAATATTTTATTTACACTCTTTGTAAGAAATTAATTACAGGTGAGATTACTGGAATTTATAAGGAAAGGCAAATAAAATTATGCGGATTGTGTAATTAATCGTTGTGGACGGATAATATCGCCATCGATCAACGCCACGCCTAAAAATAAATTCTGTGCCGAAAACAACCGCACTTGTCCTTGTAAATTCTGGTCGTTAGTAAATTTCACTCGCTGACCAAAACCAATGGCACGACTTTGTGCCTCATTCAAATGCAATGCCGGTAATTTACTTACTGCCGTGTCTGTTGGTAATAAATGTTGATCAAGTAACGCCAACTCTTGCTTTTCCGCAAGATATTGTAATTCTTGCCAACTCATCATCGCTTCAATCGGATAATCCGCCACGGCAAGTCGGCGTAACATGGTAACATGCGCTCCACAACCTAATACTTCCCCTAAATCATCCACCAATGTGCGAATATATGTACCTTTGGAACAATGCACTTCCAACGTTAAATAAGGCGCATGGTATTCAATAAACTTAAGTTCAAAGATCGTGATCGGGCGTGCCTCACGTTCTACGGTGATACCTTGACGGGCGTATTCATACAAAGGTTTGCCTTGATGTTTTAAGGCTGAAAACATCGTCGGCACTTGCAAAATATCGCCCCGAAATTGCTCAAGTGCGGTCAAAATTTGCGGTGTTTCCACATTCACTGCACGGGTTTCCACTACCTGCCCGTCAGCATCGGAAGTATCAGTGCGCTCGCCTAATTTTGCAGTAACTAAATAACGCTTATCCGCATCCAATAAAAATTGAGAAAACTTAGTGGCTTCTCCCAAACAAATCGGCAACATTCCTGTTGCCAGCGGATCTAACGCCCCCGTATGCCCTGCTTTATTGGCTTGGAAGAGACGTTTTACTTTTTGCATAATTTCGTTAGAGGACATTCCCTGGGGTTTATCCAACAAAAAAACGCCGTCAATATCACGTCCCCTCTTGCGTGGTCTCGACATTATGCTTCGTCCTCAACGTGTTTGCGCTCATCTTCACGTACCACGTTCGTCACCAAATTGGACATTCTCATTCCTTCTACCAAAGATTGATCGTAGATAAAACGGATTTCCGGCACAATGCGTAAACGCATCGCTTTGCCAAGCAAGGTGCGAATATAAGGTGCGGCTTTTTCTAAGCCTTTCATCCCCTGTTCAATGGCACTTTCATCATGATCAAACAAGAAGGTGACAAAAATTTTGGCATAAGCCAAATCACTCGACACCTCAACATCGGATACCGTCACCATACCAATACGCGGATCTTTCACCTCACGTTGTAAAATCACCGCAATTTCTTTTTGGATTTCTTGCGCAACACGGTCGCTACGTTTAAATTCTCGAGCCATTTTCTTTTCCTATTTTCAATAATTCTTTTTAAGGCGGGGATTATAGCAAAATTTATCCCTCAAAAGCGAAAAGTGCGGTTGGTTTATAAAATTATCTGTATAAATGACCGCGACGTTTTATATCAAAAGTAGCGACATAACACCAAAACACAATAAAATCCGACCGCTCTTTTCTCCAAATAGAGATAATTTTTCTAACTAGAACCTGCAAGTAAATTTTGTCTAATTTGATCAAAATCGGTTCGGCGTAACAGTTTGCCGTCTTCAAAGAGTATTTCTAATAAATCATCACTAAAATCATCTTTTGCAGTTAAACCATCAAGATAGGTATCATAAGAAAGGACTTTAACACGGCCTTTTTGGGATTTTTTTAAGCCATTATCGGTTTTAGGATTCTTAAAGATCGCTTTTTCTTTACCATTAATCGTGATAGATGTTGCTTTAATGGCAAATCCTAACGTATCACGCGTATTACGTTGATAGGTTTGCGCACCGACACCAAACACAATATTACTTGAAGCAAAGCCTTTCACTTTTAGCCCCTCTAAAATCTTAGACATTTTTTCATAGGTCACACCATCACCATAAATAGCGCCGATGTGAGGATCAAGAACTTTATAACCTTTCTGATTAACCGAGCCGCCAAAAATATCCCATAAACACTCAATTAGACCTTTACGCTCATGCTTGGTATCTGCCGTAGGATCACCACAAATAATCGCAAAAAAATCACCGCTATCAGGTCGAATAACTAAACGGGCATTCTCAGGTCTTGCCATAATTTCCGGCTTCAATAAAGGTAAATTAATCGTAATGTTATGCCAAAAATCGGTTGTATCCGACACAATTGACAACATACTATTCGGAAATTTATCCATTAAATAACGAAATGTGGGTAATTCATCAACACCATGTGAGCTCATCACTGAGTGTTCTGAAGCCGGAATTGACGTGCCGATTAAGCTATTTGAGCCGTAATAGGCTTCAATGAAAGAGATCGTAGGAATCGTATCCGTGCCTAAAAAGGAGGTTAAGTGCCCTGCTCCTGAAGTTTCCGCCGATTCTAAAGAGCCCATCCCCCGCATTGAAAAATCGTGAGATTGAAATGGAACATGATCTTGGTTATCACAGGTTTCTTTTGCAAACTTAGCTAATACAGCCCGATAAGCAAAAGCCATAGAAGCTGAAGTCATCGGCTGCCAAAGCGATACATTAATAAGTGTTTCTAAATAGTTGGTAAGCCAAAAGAAATCAGGATGAGTATTCTCAATAGTCATCACGGGAACTTTAATTGCAACGGTTTTTCCTTCAGGAATAGCTTTAATTCGGATAGGTAAATAACCTAACTCATGTAACCGCTTAATATGTTCCCCTGTATCATCTAACTGTAACGTTTTTTTAATGAAGGCTGAATATTCAGAAACAACTTCATTCTTATCCCGAGAAAAGAAGTTGTCATTAAAATAATGTATTAAATATTTAGTAATAAATGCTTGAAAACCAAAGGAAACAACTCGTGTTAAATAAGGAGCTTGTTTATTGCTGCGAGGCGTAAACGTACTATAAAGAATCTGTGAACCTTCAGGATACATGATGCGATGAGATGTTTTATAAAAATCACATAATAATGAAGGTATAGCGCTGGCACGACTATAATTATTTAATAGATTATCCATAAAATTTATTACCTTATTACAATCTAAGTTAGATTTGTTGTTAGTTACAAAATGTAAGCCAGATAACTTGTTGAAAGCTAACTGCTGGTTATAATATGAAGAATATTAAAACTATCGGCTTTATTTATCATAATAATTTATTATTTTTAGACAATAACTAAAACACCATTTAGGTTAAGATATCTAAATAATAAAAATTTACATAGAGCTATCATAAAATAATAAATATTCTATGATGTTAATAAACAAAACGGTTATTTTTATTGCAGAATATAACCGTTTTCGACATTTAGAAAATATTTATTTTGTAATAAATATTATTTAATGATCTAAATATAAATAATTTTTCCAACTATTCATTCTCAATAAAATTTTACGCATCATGGCGAGATGGTGGGCATGTTCGGTATAAACCGCCGCTTCAGCTGTTGCACCGAAAGGTAATGGATATTCATCCATCTCTTCGGTGAGCTCCAGTAATACAAGAGGCATTGCTCGTTCATCAATGAATTTACGGGTGTAGGTTGTACCGTTTGCTTGCACTTCACTTTCACCGATAGCGGGTAAAATCGCTTTCACTTTGGCAGGGAAAACTTTTCCAGGAATAGCGGGAAATGCTAATTCTGCCTCATCACCGGCTTTTAAACGTAATAGGGAATTTTGACGAAATGCAGCAACGAACTGACGTTTTTGTTCACCAATAAAGGTCATAACCGGGCGAATGGCTAAACGTCCTGCCATCATGCCTTCTTGTAAAAATTGTTGTGAAACATAACCGTCTGATGGTGCACGCACAGTCGTTGATTCCAAATCGAACTTTGCACGTTCAAGGGCGGCACGCTTTGCAGCCACTGTTGTATTTTCACCATTAATGTTGGAGTCTAGTAATTTTTCTGCTTTTTCAAGTTCGGCTATTCGGGTTTCATAAGTTGCTTTTGCACTCAAGGCTTCACGGATTTTAACTTCCGACTCAAGTTGGCTTACCCCTTGTGTAGCGACTAATTTCTTATAACGCTCCGCTTCTTTTTGCTTTTGGTGCATGGTTAATTTTGCTTCTTCTAAGCGGGCTTTAGCTGCATTCACATCCAGTTGCAATGTGGTTGCAGCTTGAATTGAATCAGCCAATTCCGCTTTTCTCGCATCCACATCCGCTTGATAAGGAGTAGGATCAATACGAAATAACATTTCATCTTTTTTAATCCGTTGATTCGGTGTAAATTGATTGACTTCAATCACACGACCGCGAACCTGTGGAACAATTGGCGTTGAGATATAATATTGCGTCACTAATTTGGTATGCGGATGGTTATAGTTCATAAACAATAGCATAGAAACCAATAATACGACCCCGCCTAAAATTGCCGTTGGCACCGACCATTTGTTTAAAGGAATTTTAAAGAGTTTAAAAATCCCCATACAAAGCGAGGCATAAATAATTAAAATCATCAACTCCATTGCTTATACCTCACTCTTATTTTGTTTGTTTTCTAGCTGAGCTAATTTTTTTGTCAATACATTTAATTCTTGACGTAAAGTAGCCAATTCCGTTTCTAATTTTAGGTTTTGTTTTTCCAATTCAGGAAGCTGTTTTGTGACATTTTCTATTCCTAAAAGAAGCTCGGATTCTTTTTGACGATTGCCATTCCCCCAACCGTTTTCTTTATGCCATAAGGTTGCCCAAATCCAGAGGAAAGGCCAAATAACGTGTAAGGTAAATAAACTCACCCATCCGGCATAATGGATGGCTTCTAGATGGGGATGATTACGTTTTTTAGCTATTTCATAGGGAATGTCGTGAATAGCAATCACTGCATAAAAAATAGCAATGCTCGCAAATAATAGAAAAAATAATGCTAAATAATCCAGCATTTCAAATGCTCCGAAAAATAGCTGTTTTTGCATTTTCGCTTATAAACAGCAATTTAAATATAGCTACAACTAAACTCTATAAAAATCTAGTTATCCCATTTAACAAAGTGCGGTCAGATTTCCCCACATTTTCTAAAATAGCCGGAGAATCTCACCGCAACTTTTAACTTTTCGACAAGGTTACAACTGAATAATTAAATTGAACGTTTAACCTCCACCACTTCGAATACCTCAATTTGGTCGCCGACTTTCACATCATTATAGTTTTTCACGCCAATACCACATTCCATATTGCTACGCACTTCTGCTACATCATCTTTGAAACGACGGAGCGATTCCAGTTCGCCTTCAAAAATAACCACATTGTCGCGCAACACGCGGATTGGATTATTACGTTTAACAATACCTTCTGTCACCATACAACCGGCAATTGCACCAAATTTTGGATGACGGAACACATCCCGCACTTCTGCCAAGCCGATGATTTCTTGTTTGAATTCAGGCTGTAGCATACCGCTCATTGCCGCTTTGATTTCGTTAAGCAATTCATAAATAATAGAATAATAACGTAAATCAATATTTTCACTTTCGATCACACGACGGGCTGAGGCATCTGCACGAACGTTGAACCCAACCATAATAGCGTTGGATGCCGCAGCTAATGTGGCATCGGTTTCAGTAATACCGCCTACGCCTGAACCTACAACTTTCACTTTCACTTCGTCCGTTGAAAGTTCGTGTAAGGCTTGAACAATCGCTTCCACAGAACCCTGTACGTCTGCTTTGACAATAACATTCAATTCTGCCACATCGCCTTCTGCCATATTGCTAAACATATTTTCAAGTTTTGCTTTTTGCTGACGGGCAAGTTTGACTTCACGGAATTTACCTTGACGGTACAATGCCACTTCGCGAGCTTTTTTCTCATCACGCACGACAGTCGCTTCATCACCGGCTGCCGGCACACCGGAAAGCCCAAGTACTTCGACCGGTATAGACGGCCCGGCTTCGTCAATTTCTTTACCATTTTCGTCACGCATTGCACGTACACGACCATACTCAAAGCCGCAGAGCACAATATCGCCCTTACGTAAGGTACCGGATTGAACCAAAATTGTCGCCACAGGGCCACGGCCTTTATCAAGGTAAGATTCAATCACAACACCACTTGCCATACCGTCTTTCACAGCGGTTAATTCAAGCACTTCAGATTGAAGAAGAATTGCATCTAATAAGTCATCAATACCGAGACCTTGTTTCGCTGAAACCGGTACAAATTGAACGTCACCCCCGAATTTTTCTGAAATGACTTCATATTGTAATAACTCTTGTTCTACACGATCCGGGTTGGCTTCCGGTTTATCAATTTTGTTTACGGCGACAACTAATGGTGCTCCCGCTGCTTTTGCGTGTTGAATAGCTTCAATAGTTTGAGGCATCACCCCATCATCTGCAGCCACCACCAGTACTACAATATCCGTTGCTTTTGCACCTCGTGCACGCATTGAAGTAAATGCGGCGTGTCCCGGGGTATCAAGGAAAGTGATCATTTTGCCATCATCCATTTCCACATGATACGCACCGATATGTTGCGTAATTCCGCCCGCTTCACCGGCAGCCACTTTAGCTTTACGAATATAGTCAAGTAAGGATGTTTTACCATGGTCAACGTGACCCATAATAGTCACTACCGGTGCACGGGTTACTTTTTCCGCATTGACATCACGATCGCCAAGTACCGCTTCTTCAAGTTCATTTTCATTGCGAAGAATCACTTTATGACCTAATTCTTCCGCTACTAATTGCGCGGTCTCTTGATCAAGTACTTGGTTAATTGTCACCATCTCGCCCATTTTCATCATCATTTTGATGATTTCAGTGGCTTTAATTGCCATTTTGTTGGAAAGTTCTGCAACGGTAATGGTTTCCCCAATCACAACATCCGCTTTAGCAACTTGAACCGGTTTCGTGAAAGCTTGCTGTAATGAGGCACCTTTCTTAGCATTTTTACCTTTACCTAACTTACCTTCTTTTTGATTTTTACGGTTGGACTCGCGTTCATTTCGATTATTCTTGCTATTATCGTCATCGCGACCTTTTTTCGCTTTTGCTACTTTATTTTTTCCACGACCACGGTTTTCATTACGGCGTTCTTCTTCATCTTCCGCCTCAAGCGCATATTTTGAACTGAGATTATAGTCGGAATAATCTTCTGACGAAGATTCGTTATCTTCATCATCCATTTCAGCATAGCGTCTTGCTTCTTCCGCAGCTTTACGGGCTTGTTCCTCAGCTTTTTGACGAGCAAGTTCCTCCGCTTTGCGACGAAGTTCGGCTTCTTCCGCTTTGCGTTTTTCTTTTTCGCCATCAACAGATTTAGCTTTAGAATTGACCGCACTTTGTGCGTTTTTAGCTTGAGCTTCTTTCTCTGCTTTTAATTTCTCTGCGGCGGCTTTTTCTGCCTCCAAACGGGCTTTTTCCTCTTCGGCTTTCTTTTCCGCTGCTTTTTTCGCTTCCAATTCTTCTTGTTGCGCTTTTAATTTTTCAGCTTCTTCCGCTTTTTGAACCGCATCGGTTTTTACAGTACGTTTTTTACGAACTTCCACTTGAACGGATTTACTTTTACCTGCCGTTGTTGTTGCATTTACTACCGTTTTAGTTCTGCGTTGAATACTTAATTTTTTCGGTGCTTCGCTATCTGCTTGTTTTACTTCATCAGTCATAATTAATTCTCCTTATTCTTCGCTGAACCAACAGATGTTACGTGCAGCCATAATTAAATCAGCGGCTTGTTCTTCTGTTAACTCTTCAATATCCGCTAAATCATCAACACCTTGTTCGGCAAGCTCTTCAAGAGTGGTAATTTGTTTTTCGGCGAATTTGAACGCAATATGACGGTTCATGCCATTCAAGTTTAATAAACGTTCTTCAATATTTGCTTTTTTCAATGCTTCTTCTTCCGCCACCGCTACTGCCGTGATCGCATTTTTTGCCCGGGTTTGAAGTTCTTCAACAAGATCTTCATCTTCCAAACCATCAATTGCCGTTAATTCACTTACCGGCACATAAGCAATTTCCTCTAAACTTGTAAAGCCTTCTTCTACAAGGATTTGTGCAAACTCTTCATCAAGTTCTAATGTATTCATAAATAAATGCAATGCTTTATTATCTTCTGCTTGATGTTTCTCATTAAGTTCTTCCGTAGTCATCACATTTAATACCCAGCCGGTTAGTTGGGTGGCTAAACGCACATTTTGACCGTTACGTCCGATTGCCTGCGCAAGATTTGCCGCATCAACGGCAATATCCATTGAATGGTTATCTTCATCGACAATGATGGAATTGACATCCGCAGGTGCCATCGCATTAATGACAAATTGTGCCGGATTATCATCCCAAAGTACGATATCGACGCGTTCTCCGCCCAATTCATTGGTAATGGCTTGAACCCGAGCCCCACGCATACCTACACACGCCCCAACAGGATCGATACGTTTGTCATTTGATTTCACTGCAATTTTTGCACGAGAACCCGGATCACGGGCAGCGCCACGAATTTCAATCATTTCTTCGCCAATTTCCGGTACTTCAATACGGAATAATTCAATGAGCATTTCCGGTTTCGCACGGGTAACAAATAATTGTGCGGTTTTACTTTCCGGAACAACTTTATAAAGCACACCACGAACTCGATCTCCCGGTCGGAAATTCTCGCGTGGTAACATATCTTCACGAGCAATAACCGCTTCAGCTTTATTGCCTAAATCCAAAATAATACTCTCGCGATTCACTTTTTTTACCGTACCGGTGACAATTTTGCCCTCTTCGGAACGGAATTGTTCCACTACTTTTGCTCGCTCCGCTTCGCGAATTTTTGTGCTGATAACTTGACGTGCGGTTTGCATTGCAATACGGTCAAAAGCGATAGATTCAATTTGATCTTCGACATAGTCCCCAAGCTGGATTTCAGGATCATCAAATTGAGCAGCTTCTAAAGTAATTTCTTTTGTCGGCACTTTTACTTCATCAACGACTAACCAGCGACGAAAAGTTTCAAACTCACCATTTTTTGGGTTAATTGAAACGCGAATATCGGTTTCGTATTCATATTTTTTCTTAGTTGAAAGAGCAATCGCACTTTCTAATGCTTCAAAGATTTTTTCACGCGGTAGTAATTTTTCATTAGACACCGCTTCTGCTGCTAATAAAATTTCTTTACTCATTTTTCCTTTTTCTCCTTTTAAAATTTTGCAATAACATTTGCTTTTTGAATATTACCAAAAACAAAGGTGTGTTCTTGATCATCAACTTTTAATATCAGCATATCATTTTCAATACGCGCTAATTTTCCTTGCCATTTACGACGTTCCATCATTGGAATACGTAAATGAATGAGAATTTCTTCACCGAGATAACGTTTGTATTGTGCTAGTGTAAATAATGGGCGATCCAAGCCGGGGGATGACACTTCAAGGTTGTATTTATCTGCTATCGGATCTTCTACATCCAAAATAGCGCTGACTTGACGACTTACATCCGCACAATCATCTATGGTTACGCCCCCATTTTTATCAATAAATATACGCACAGTCATAAAACGACCGGCCCGCTGACATTCAATCCCCCAAAGCTCGCAACCTAAATCTTCTATCGAACTTTGCAGTATTTCTTGTAAATTCTGTTCTAACGTAGCCAATTTCTACTCCTATTTCCCTAACCCCTTATTCTTATATAGATAAAACCACTCTATATTGAATTTTAGGCGTAAAAAAAGGGTTAGGTTCTCAGAACCTAAGCCCAGTTTCTAAAATTTCTTGTACAAAAAAACCCCAAACTTGGGGTTCTTTTACTGAACTTGTATTGGTTGCGGGGGCCGGATTTGAACCGACGGCCTTCGGGTTATGAGCCCGACGAGCTACCAAGCTGCTCCACCCCGCGTCCGAAATATGCGCATATTATAGTGCTCTCTATCAAAAGATCAAGACTTTTCTCAAAAATCTAAAAAACACGACAATTTTCAACCGCACTTAAGCGCTAGAAACCGAATCCGGTACTTAATCCCACTCCTGCGCCGATGCCGCTACTGCCACCACCGACACCGATACCTCCCCCAACAGAGCAAGCACCGAGTAAAGCAGACAAAGTTAAAATTAAGAAGATTTTTTTCATTATTTTTCCTTATATAATAATGCAAACAAGCGATAAATCGAAATGAGATCTTTCTTTGCAATTGGTTTAAAAGGCAAGAGTAAGTAATATACCCATCTAAATCGCGATAAATAGTTTTGCATTATTTCCCAATTTCGGGAGTCACAATGTGTTTGATAATAAACCGCTACTTCCGCTATTAATTCATCAGAAATAGTTTCTTTATGGCATAAACTGTCGAAGAAAAATAGCATATCGCGCACGATTAACCAATCTTTATTTTGGCTTTTTGAACGCGATTCAAAATCTAAAAAAATAGTTTTACCATCGTTCCATACAATGTCTCGTACTGCAGGACGTCCATGCACCAATCCTTTTTTGTGTAACCCGATTAAACTTTGGCTTGCATCGGAGAGAATTGAAAATTTTTGTTTCTCTGACGTGTTCGGATTATCCATCCATTGAGAAATACTCATCCCCACATCTTCTAAAACAAAAAAATCTTTTTCATGGTAAACAACTTTGGGAACAGGCACACCCTGTTTAAATAAATCTAAAAGCGTCATTAATTCGTTTGCAAAAGACTTTTTAGGATAAGGCTTTAATAGTAGCCAAACACCTGATAGTTTTTCCGGTTGTTTCAACCAATATCCTTTTCCTTGGTAGTTAAATTGATAAACCCGTCTTCCTTGTTGTTTCTCAAAAACATGCTTAACATATTCCTGAAATTCGCTATTAATACAAGATTCCACTACAATACTACTCCAAATCCGCCTATTTCATGTTATATTTTATGCCTGTCATAAAACCTTGAATATTCTAAGGGTTTATTTCAATCTTTCAACTAGATTAGGTATTTTATGAAAAAACTCAATATTTCTCTCTTTACCCTGTTACTCGGGTTTTCCATTTTTACCTCGGCACAATCTTCACCTTTCAGCTTAACTGAAAGTCAAATCAATCAATATCTATCGGAAAAAGGGGCAATTAAAGATAAATTTAACTTACCAGGGTTGTTTTCATTAGATTATCAGTTAAAGGATCTCACGACTAAAATCGGACGAGGCACAGAAAAACGTGTTGAAATAAACGGCACTGCCGAAGGATTATTCAAACTGGGAAATAAACAATTTCCGGCTAAATTAACATTAACGTTTGATACCGTTCCTTATTATAGCCCTGAAAAAGGCGAGATCTATCTACGTAATTTACGTATATTAAAGTGGTCCGGCGAACCTAATGAATATATGGAACAATTACAAATTGCCATGCCATTTTTAAGTGAAAGTATTGCATTGTTACTTTCCTCAATGCCGATTTATACCCTTGATGAAACAAACACCCGAGATGTTTTAATCAAAAAGTTTGCTAAAGGTATTAAAATCGAACCGGGAATTTTAGAACTTGAAACTAATGTTCTATAAAACGGTTTAAAATAAATCCCATTGCTGATGAGGTATGTCATCTATGTGTGTTTTCATTTCAAAACCAAAAGGTGACAGCAAATTTTTGAGCGTCGCAATATTATAAAATGAATGACTTTGAGTGGTATTTTGAAAATAAATAAACAGTCGTTCAAACCGATCTTTTTGTTGAACAATCAAATTTGCTATTTCGCTCAGCTCATCTTCAGAGTAGCGATAATTATGCCTTGCTTGAGCAGAATTTTCATTCCACCAGTTTGCATTGCGACCATGTAGGCGTAAATACCCCGTATTTTGATTAATTTTTAGTTGAAACATCGGTAATCCGATATTGGGCGGATAATCTACATTTCCCCAAATTAAATTTGGTTGTCGGCAGAATGTCTCAAATACGGTCTCACAATGCCAACTGGGATGACGAAATTCTACCGTCATCGGATACTCTATAAACCATTGGGTCAATTCCGCTAAGTAGCGACGATTGTTGAGAGTACGTTCAAAGCGATGGGGAAATTGTAAAAATAACGCCGCAAGCACTTGTTGTTCAACTAATGGTTGTAATGCATTTAGAAATTGTTTGGCATTGTCCCGTGTTGCTGTGCGGGTATGACTAAAATCTTGATGTAATTTAATCGAGAATTGCAGTTTGCCGTCGGATTTTTCCAACATTCCTTGTATTGCTTTCTGTCCAATAGGCGCATGAAAACTACTATTGATTTCTACCGTGTCATAATGGCGGCAATAATGAGTCAGAAAATCCGCTTTTGCCGTCCCTAAAGGATAAACGGTGCCGAGCAAATCACAATCTGCATAACCGCCCGTACCAATGTAAATGTGAGACATTTAATATTTTTAATAAGAATCGGGGGCGCTATTGTAAGAGAGAAAATAACATTTTAAAACTGGAAAAGAAGGTGAACGGCATTTTCCTACACCGAATCACCTAGTACATATTTTACTGTAAGCCAATAATTACTCTAAATCCAATGATGTTTTCGCAATCCATCACGTTTTCCAACCGCACTTTGTAGTGATGCAATTCTGCAATGCGAAATACAATGGATAACCCTAACCCGCTTCCCTTTTCATTTTGCCCTGCCGGACGGTAAAAAGGTTGTCCTAATCGGGCTAAATCGGTTTCACTCACCCCACCGCCATTATCTTCTACAATAATTTTTTCTCTGAATAAAACAATTTTCACCGACGCCCCTGATTGTGCATATTTAACCGCGTTATCCAGTAAATTTCTCAACATTTGTGTGACTAAAACAGGTTGACCGTTCCTCATTTGAGGCAACGACTTTTCTTCAAAAGATAATTCAATGTTACGTTTTTGTGCATTAAAATAAAATTCACTCATTAAAGAAGGAATTATTTCCTGCCATTTTATAGGTTCTAATCCATCAAGTTCCTTTAAATTATCTAAACGGGATAAGATTAAAAGCTGCTCGATTAATTGGCTGGCACGATCAATACCCAGTGTTAAATTGCTTAATGCTTGTTCCCTAATTTCCTTATCCTCACCGGCAAGTTGGGCAACTTCGGTTTGAATACGTAAAGCGGCTAACGGACTGCGTAATTCATGAGCTGCATCGGAAGTAAAACGGCGCTCTCTTTTTAGCATAGTCGAAGTGCGGTCAAAAAATTGGTTTAAATTTTTCACCAACGGCAAAATTTCTGTCGGTACATTTGACGTATCAAGCAGAGAAACATCTCCCGGTTTTCTTCGCAAAACCTCACGGCTAAGCTGACTAATCGGTTTTAATGCTTTATGAATCAAGTAGAAAACTACTGCCAATAAAAAAGGTAAACTTGCAAACCAAATCGCCGTTTGCCCGAATACCATTTTATTCACCAATTCTTCTCGATATTCTATTTCTTGACCAACCGCAATTCGCAACTCCCCTTGTGCCACAGGTAACCAATAAATCCGCCATTTATCATCATCGTTTTCAATATAGGCGGAACTAAATCCCACTTTATTGCTAAAGATAAAATTATCACCGTTATCGCCATCACTTAACAATCGCTCCCCCGTTTTGGAAAAAATCGCAAACGCAAGGGCATCATCATCGAACTTACGTTTTAACGGTTTAAATCCGCCACGATTAAAGTTTGTCTTACCCAATAAAATATTTTGTAAATCGGAGGTGGCGAGGCGTTCTGCAAATAAAATCTGCTGCGCATCAAAAACATCATAGGCCTCTTTTTTTGCTACTTTCCACGCGACAAAAGTTGAAACAAGCCACACGAAAAGTGCAATCAAAAATAACCCGCTCATTAAGCGAAATTTTAAACTTTTATTTGTCATCACCTTGTCCTAATACGTAGCCAACCCCGTGAACGGTACGAATAAATTGTTTTCCCAATTTTTGGCGCAAATTGTAGATATGAACATCTAATGCGGCGCTACTAATTTCTTCCTCCCATGTGGATAATTTTTCTTCAATGGCTGAACGGGAAAGGACACGATCTTGATTCAACATAAAAAGTTCTAATAACTTATATTCTCTGCTCGTGAGAGAAAGTAGATCATTATTTAATCGGACACTTCGTTGATTAGGATCAAGCGTAACATTCAGATGGGTTAGAACCGGCGTGGTATGTCCATAGCTACGGCGAATCAATGCTTGCAAACGGGCAACCACTTCAGCCAATGCAAAAGGTTTACAAAGATAATCATCCGCCCCTTTTTGCAATCCTTTCACGCGCTCATCTAAGGTATCGCGCGCTGTCAAAATAAGCACGGGAGTAGATTGATTATTCATTCGCCATTGTTGCAAAATGTCTAATCCGTCCATTTTCGGTAAAGTCAAATCCAACACAACGGCATCATAAGGAGCAGAATCCAGCGCATTTAAGCCGGTTTTGCCGTCCGTGAACCAATCCACAATAAATCCGGATTTTGACAGCCCGATTTGTAACCCATTGCCGATTAACACATCATCTTCAATTAACAAAATTCGCATAAATTTGACCGCTCTTTCAACGCAAAATGGTGAGCCCAAATACTCACCATTTTTAATTCTCAATTTACTTTTTCAATACTATATACTTCAACTTCGGCTTTTTCAAAGGCGTCGTTATCAAGTTTTCCACTGATACGAATGTTATCTTGCGGACCAACATTTAAACCGTTCCATACTCGATCTTTAATTTCCACTTTGATTTGTGCAGAACCGTCAGTGAAAAGATAGTCATCTTTGCCAATTTGTTGGGTAATGCTACCGACCAATGTCACCATGCTATTATCTTTTTCCGATAATGCTTGTTTTACACTAATCGCCTGCATTGCACTTTGTTTAAACCCGCCTTGAACGGTATTTCCATTACCATTGAAACCTGCAAATGCAGTTGAAGTAGCGATTGCCAGAAGTGTTGCTAGAGTTAATTTTTTCATCAAGTTTTCCTCTTAAAATTGTAGGTTAAAAATCATTATTTAAAGCATTACTGCTTTGTTGAGATCTATTAAATAACACAAATCTTAAGAAAACCTTAAGAAGGGGAGATTTTTCTTCGGGTTTATAAAAAAGGCTAGTATATAACCTAGCCTTTCATGAGTTATCGCCGCAAAGTGCGGTCAGTTTTGAATGCTTTTTTATTCTTCATTCAATAATTTTAATTCACGGTTTCTCACTTGTTTTTTCAAGATTTCCGCAAATTCTTCTACGGTGAATGTGCCAAGATCCGCACCTTTACGGGTACGCACCGCAATTTTGCCTTCTGCGATTTCTTTATCGCCGCAAACCAGCATATAAGGTACACGACGTAAGGTGTGTTCACGGATTTTAAAGCCTACTTTTTCATTTCGTAAATCCGTTTTCACGCGTAAACCGGCATCGGATAGCTGTTTTGCCACTTGTTTTACATAATCGGCTTGGCTATCGGTAATATTCATCACTACCGCTTGAGTCGGCGCTAACCACGCAGGGAAAAAGCCGGCATATTCTTCAGTAATGATACCGATAAAACGTTCAATAGAACCTAAAATCGCACGGTGAATCATCACAGGGGTTTTACGCCCGTTATCTTCCGCAACATAGGTAGCTTCTAGGCGACCCGGTAAGGCAAAGTCTAACTGAACCGTACCGCACTGCCATTCACGACCTAAACTATCACGCAATGCAAACTCAATTTTCGGCCCATAGAACGCCCCTTCACCTTCTTGAACTTCATATTCTAGATTATTATGTGCCAACGCTGCGGCTAAGCCCGCTTCCGCACGATCCCACATTTCATCCGAACCGATACGGTTTTCAGGACGGGTTGAAAGTTTCACATAAATATCGGTAAAACCGAAAGTACTATAAATGTCGTAAACCATTTTAATACAGCTGGTTACTTCACTTTCGATTTGATCTTCCGTACAGAAAATATGCGCATCATCTTGGGTAAAGCCACGCACACGCATTAAACCATGCAAAGAACCGGACGGTTCATTACGGTGGCAAGAACCAAACTCTGCCATACGGATTGGTAAATCACGGTAAGATTTTAAACCTTGATTGAAAATTTGCACATGACCCGGACAGTTCATCGGCTTAATCGCATATTCACGATTTTCCGATTGTGTAGTGAACATTAAATCACCGTAGTTTTGCCAATGTCCCGTTTTTTCCCATAACACACGATCCATCATAAACGGACCTTTGACTTCTTGATAATCGTACTCTTTTAATTTAGTCCGAACGAAAGTTTCAAGCTCGCGGAAAATCGTCCAACCGTCATTATGCCAAAACACCATTCCCGGTGCTTCCTCTTGCATATGGTATAAATCTAAGGCTTTACCGATTTTACGGTGATCGCGTTTTGCGGCCTCTTCCAAACGTTGTAAATAGTCGGCTAATTGTTTTTTGTCAGCCCAAGCCGTACCGTAGATACGTTGTAACATTTTATTCTTGCTGTCGCCACGCCAGTAAGCCCCTGCTACTTTTTGTAATTTGAAATGATGGCAGAAACGCATATTGGGTACGTGAGGTCCACGACACATATCAATATATTCTTGGTGATGATACAACGCCGGTGTTGCCGTACGTTCAATATTTTCATCTAAAATTGCCATTTTGTACGGCTCGCCACGTTGCTCGAAAGTATCTCGTGCTTCTTGCCAAGTTACGCGTTTTTTTACGACATCGTAATTGGTTTTCGCTAATTCAAGCATCCGTTTTTCAATCGCCTCTAAATCTTCTTGAGTTAAAGAACGATCTAAATCCACGTCATAATAGAAACCATTTTCGATAGTTGGACCGATTGCCATTTTTACATCAGGAAATAATTGTTTGATAGCATGGCCTAATAAATGAGCACAAGAATGACGGATAATTTCTAAACCGTCTTCATCTTTAGCAGTAATGATTTCTAATTTTGCATCTTGCTCGATAATATCACAGGCATCACGGCGTTCACCGTTTACACGACCGGCAATAGTAGCTTTGGCAAGGCCTGCACCGATATCTTGAGCCACTTCAAGCACAGAAACAGGGCGATCAAATTGACGTTGGGAACCGTCAGGTAAAGTAATAATTGGCATAATTTTTCCTTATACAGTGGTCACCCATACGAAAGGTGACATGCTCGTTTAAAAATTCAATAAAAATTAACCGCACTTAGCTTCATTCCTACCATTGAATGAGAAAAGTGCGGTCGCAAATTCTACCACTTTCTTATAATCTTGTTAAATAGAAAACCGCCTGGATATTTTCATAAAAAGAAATAATGTTTTTCCCAACAACAACTTTATCTATCAAAAAATAAACTCTAGAATCGTCCCACTTATTTCACCTGAATTAAAGGAAACAAAATGAGCAACATATTAGTGCTAAAATCAAGCATTCTTGCTGACAATTCTCAAAGTAATAAATTAGTTGATTATGCGATTGAAAAACTACAAGGTAATCATATTGTGGTGCGGGATTTAGCAAATGATCCCCTTCCTCACTTCGATGCGACAGCTGCTATTGCAGTGCGTGGCGAACCCAACACGGATGAAGAAAAACAACTTCTAGCACTTTCAGACAAACTCGTTGCTGAATTAAAAAATGCGGATACACTCGTAATCGGCGCACCGATGTATAATTTAACGATTCCTACTCAATTAAAATCTTATTTTGATTTTATCGCCCGTCCTCGTGTTACATTCCAATACACGGCAAATGGCCCGGAAGGTTTATTGAAAGGTAAAAAAGCCATCGTATTATGTGCATTTGGCGGGTTATACGATGACGCAAATTCCGTCACACAATATATGAAAGCAATTTTAGACTTTGTAGGAATTACTGATGTGCAGTTCGTTTATGCGCAAGGGATTGGATTTGGCCCGAAAGCTGTTGAAAAAGCGTTGCACTCTGCCAAAGTAAAAATTAATGATATTGTGACCGCACTTTAATCCTTTTTTAGGCCATCTTTCGAGATGGCTTTCTTTTTTCTTTACCACTATGTACTTTTATAAAATTAAATCGAATTTTTTTAAATCTTTGCTTGACTTATTTTTAGTGCACTAGTTTAATAGTGCAAAAGTTTTCTTAGAAGGATTTAAAAATGCGAGACCATGCTTTTATTGCGGTAACGACACAGCCGGTACCTTACTACGAGGATACTACCGCCATTTTCAATACCTTATGTGATCAGCCCAACACGCTTCTACTCGATTCTGCTGAAATTGGTAGTAAAAATAGTTTGCAAAGCCTTCTGTTAATCAATACCGCAGTAAAAATCACCTGTTCTAGTCACAACGTCACATTCAAAGCAATCAATGCAAACGGTTTAGCTGTGTTGAGAGAAATTCACCCAATCTTGACCGCACTTGGAAGCGTAAGTGCGGTCAATTTTAACAATGAATTTTCTGTTGAATTTACCTCTCTTGATAACCAATTAGATGAGGACAGTAAACTACAATCTGCCACGGTTTTTGATGGTCTCCGCGTGATAGCCAATCTCTATCGTCACAGTACTACACCAATTTTTTTAGGCGGTTTATTCGCTTATGACTTAGTTGCCAATTTCATCCCGATGAATGACATCACGTTAAAAGATGATGATATTTCTTGCCCTGACTACAGTTTTTATCTTGCTGAGCATCTCATTACTATCGATCACCAAAGTCAGCAGGCAACACTTAAAAGTTACTGTTTCTCACAAGAAGAGCAAGTCAATGTCGCAAAAACCGCACTCGCGATCGCACAAAAATTAAAAAATATTGATCACATCTTATCTATTAAACCTGCGGGTGATGAAGTAAAAACGAATTTTGATGATCCCGAATTTATCAATATCGTGAAAGCGTTAAAACACCACATTAATATTGGCGATGTATTTCAAATCGTTCCCTCTCGTCGTTTTTCTCTTGCTTGTCCAAATCCGCTTGCCAGTTATGCTCAACTCAAACAAAATAACCCAAGTCCTTATATGTTTTATATGAACGATGAAGATTTCATTTTGTTTGGCGCCTCACCGGAAAGTGCGCTCAAATATACGCCGAAAAATCGTCAATTAGAGATTTACCCTATTGCCGGATCACGTCCGCGCGGATTTGATGCTCACGGTAATATTGATCCTGAGCTGGACGGGCGTTTAGAGCTCGAACTTCGTCTTGATCATAAAGAGCAGGCTGAACATTTAATGTTGGTAGATTTGGCACGCAATGATATTGCCCGTGTTTGTCAAAGTGGTACTCGCAAGGTAGCAGAATTAATGCAAGTGGATCGTTATTCGCATATTATGCATTTAGTTTCTCGTGTGGTAGGCAAACTTCGCCCTGAACTAGATGCGCTTCATGCTTATCAAGCCTGCATGAATATGGGAACGCTCACCGGTGCCCCCAAAATTAAAGCCATGCAACTTATTTATCAGTTTGAACAGCAAAAACGTCATAGTTATGGCGGTGCGGTAGGCTATCTTACATCAGACGGGCATTTTGATACCTGTATTGTGATTCGTTCCGCTTTTGTGCAAAACGGTATCGCCCATGTACAAGCGGGTTGTGGTGAAGTATTGGATTCCGATCCACAAATGGAAGCGGATGAAACACGCCATAAAGCGGCGGCAGTGTTAAAAGCCATTCGTCAAATCAACGCACAGGCAAAATAGGAAACATTATGGCAAATATTCTTTTTTTGGATAACTTTGATTCCTTCACCTATAACCTAGTCGATCAATTTCGTGTGTTAGGACATCAAGTTAAAATTTACCGCAATGATTGTGATTTAGAACAACTTGTTATCGCCGCACTGAGTACGCCGGATACCATTCTTGCCCTTTCGCCCGGCCCCGGTACACCGGAAGAAGCAGGGATTTTGTTAGCGTTAATCGACCGTTTAAAATCACAAATCCCAATAATTGGAATTTGTCTGGGACATCAAGCTTTAATCCAATCATTTGGTGGTAAAGTCGTCCATGCCGGCGAAGTCTTGCATGGCAAAATCTCAAAAATATCCCATGATGGTGAAGCGATGTTTAAAAATTTGGCTAATCCAATGCCGGTAGCACGCTATCATTCACTCATGGGGCAAGATTTACCGTCGGAATTTGTCATCAATGCGGAATATAACGGTATTATTATGGCTATCCGTCATCGTTATTTGCCGATTTGTGGATTTCAATTCCATCCGGAAAGTATTTTAACCGTGCAAGGATCGCAGCTATTACAGCAATCCGTTGAATGGTTATTAAATCGCTAAATATACTGATAAACTAAAACCTCTTCTACAACCTAAGGAAAACAATATGATTACTGTATTCGGATTAAAATCCAAACTTGTAGCACGCCGAGAAATGCTGGCGGATGTCATTTACAATAGCCTTTACTTGGGGTTAGATATTCCCAAAGGAAAACACGCTATTCGCTTTTTGGGCTTAGAAAAAGAAGATTTTTACTACCCTTTCGATCGTAGTGATGATTATACCGTCATTGAAATTAATCTAATGGCAGGTCGAATGGAAGGCACCAAAAAACGCTTAATAAAAATGCTATTCAGCGAGCTTGAATACAAACTCGGTATCCGCGCTCATGATGTCGAGATTACCATTAAAGAACAACCGGCACACTGCTGGGGCTTCCGTGGTATGACAGGCGATGAAGCAAGGGATTTGGATTATGACATTTACGTTTAGTAAAGGCTCAAAAAACCAATAACAAACTGAGGAAAAACCATGCAACACAACCAATTATTAGAACAAATTTATAACGGAAATCCTCTTTCAAATTCAGAAAGTAGCATGCTTTTTAATGACATTATGCAAGGCGAACTCGGCAATGAACAAATTGCCGCCATGCTGATTGCCTTAAAAGTTCGTGGTGTAACTGTTGAGGAAATTAGCGGTGCAGTAGCGGCTTCATTACAAAATGCAAAACCTTTCCCACGCCCCGACTACCCTTTTGCCGATATTGTCGGCACAGGGGGCGATGGGCAAAATACGATCAATATTTCCACCGCAAGTTGTATTGTTGCGGCAGCAATGGGGGTAAAAGTCGCTAAACACGGCAATCGCAGCGTTTCCAGCCAATCCGGTGCAAGTGATGTATTAACTGCATTGAACGTCAATATCAATATTTCACCGGAAAGCGCCCGCCAAGCCCTCGATGAAATCGGTGTCTGTTTTTTATTTGCACAACAATATCATTCAGGATTTCGTCATGTTGCCCCCGTTCGTGCCGCACTAAAAACCCGCACAATTTTCAATATTCTCGGCCCTCTTATTAACCCTGCCCGACCGAATTACAACCTGCTTGGCGTCTATACGCCGGAATTAGTCAAAACCTATGCAGAAACGGCGGTGGCGCTTGGTCATCAGCATAGCTTTGTCGTACATGGTTCAGGCTTGGATGAAGTCGCATTACACGGTGAAACACAAGTCGCAGAAGTCAAAGACGGTAAGATTGAATATTTCACACTAACACCGGAAGATTTTGGCTTAAAAATGCAATCATTAGAAAGCTTACGAGGTAGCGAACCACAAGAAAATGCCAAAATATTGACCGCTCTTTTACAAGGTAGCGGTAAACCGGAACAAGCCAATGCTATCGCAGCAAATACGGCGTTATTGCTCAAATTATTTGGCTATAACGACCTTAAACAAAATACTCAAAACGTGTTGGAAACCTTGGCAAGCGGCAAAGCCTTTGAAACATTGCAAAAACTAACAAAATATTCACTCTGAAATTAACCACCATTTTTAGTCATAAAAGAAAAATAAGATGATTACACAAGACTTCTCAAAACCAATTAATTCCGCTACGGTGCTCCAAAAAATCGTGCTAGACAAAGCCGCATGGGTGAAAGTGAAAGAAAAGGAATTTCCGCTTAGTGAATTTCAACAAAACGTTACAAAATCTGACCGCTCTTTTTATGACGCACTAGCAAAAGGCACACAGCAAAAGCCTGCTTATATTTTGGAATGTAAAAAAGCCTCACCCTCGAAAGGATTGATTCGGGCTGAATTTAATTTAGATGAGATCGCCAATGTATATAAACATTATGCGTCGGCCATTTCTGTGCTGACGGATGAAAAATACTTCCAAGGCGATTTTGAATTTTTGCCTCAAGTGCGAAATATCGTGAGCCAACCGGTGCTTTGCAAAGATTTTATAATCAGCGAATATCAAGTGTATCTTGCCCGTTATTATCAAGCCGATGCTATTTTATTAATGCTTTCAGTGGTGAATGATGAAACCTATCGCGTGTTGGCAGATCTTGCTCATTCTTTGGGAATGGGGGTATTAACCGAAACCGGTAATGAAGCGGAATTTGAGCGTGCCTTATTGTTAGGTGCGAAGATTATCGGTGTGAATAATCGTAATTTGCATGATTTAACCGTGGATTTAAATCGTGTAGTCGAATTAACGGAAAAATATGCAGATCGCATACCGGAGGATGTTCGCATCATCAGCGAATCCGGTATTTATACTCATCAGCAAATCCGTCAATTACAAAAAGTTGCACAGGGATTTTTAATCGGCAGTAGTTTAATGGGAAGTACTGATTTAAATAATGCTGTTCGTTCGGTGATTTTCGGTGAAAACAAAGTATGTGGCTTAACACGCACCCAAGATGTTAAAACCGTTTATGCAAACGGAGCACTTTATGGCGGATTAATTTTTGCTGAACATTCAAAACGTGCGGTGAGTTTGCGTCAGGCTCAAGAATTAGTCACCGCCGCTCCGCTTCGTTTTGTAGGCGTGTTTCAAAATCAAGAGGCGGATTTTATCGTTAGAATAGCTCAACAATTGCAACTTTATGCGGTGCAATTACACGGCTCGGAAACGCCGGCGTTTATCACCGAGCTGCGCGGTAAATTACCCGAAACCTGCCAAATTTGGAAAGCCGTCTCAATCAACATTGATGAAAAAAGTGCGGTTAATTTTACAGACGATTTAAATGTTGCCCGCTATATTTTTGATAGCCAAACCACAAATCAACAAGGCGGTACGGGTAAAACCTTTGATTGGTCATTCATTCCTGAAAACCTTAAGCACAAAATCATCCTTGCCGGCGGCATTTCTCCAGAAAATATTGTTCTTGCACGACAACAAGGTTGTTTAGGTGTCGATCTTAACTCCGGTGTAGAAAATTCACCCGGCGTAAAAGATGAAAACAAAGTGCGGTCGGTTTTTGAAAAAATTTTCGATACAATATAACTACTTTTAGTTAAGCACTATAAAGTGTGTAATATAAATTTCTGATACCCTACTAGGAGGTAATTATGTCTAAAATAGCATTCGTTACCGGTGCGACAGCCGGCTTTGGCACAGCAATTTGCCGTACTTTAGTGGGCGCAGGTTACCTTGTTATTGGTAGCGGTCGCCGTACTGAACGTTTAACTCTTCTTCATGCCGAGCTTGGTGAACAATTTTTCCCTCTTGCTTTTGATATTTCTGATCGTACAAAAACGCAACAAGCTATCCAATCTCTCCCTATCGAATGGCGTAATATTGATTTGCTTGTTAATAATGCCGGTCTTGCCCTCGGTTTAGAAACAGCCGATAACGCAAATCTTGATGATTGGGAAAAAATGATCGATACCAATATTAAAGGTCTTGTAACGATCACCCGCCTTTTGCTACCTCAAATGGTCGAACGCAATACGGGGCATATTATCAATTTAGGCTCGATTGCCGGGAATTATCCTTATCCCGGCGGAAATATATACGGTGGAACAAAAGCTTTCGTAAAACAGTTTAGTTTAAATTTGCGTGCCGATCTTGCCGGTAAAAATATTCGTGTGACCAATGTCGAACCGGGGCTATGCGGCGGGACTGAGTTTTCGAATGTTCGCTTTAAAGGTGATGACGAGCGTGCTGAAAAAGTTTATGAAAATGTTCAGTATGTTACCGCGCAAGATATTGCAAATATTGTACTGTGGCTTAATCAACAACCTGAACATGTCAATATTAATCGTATTGAAGTCATGCCTACGGCGCAAACTTTTGCTCCGCTCAATGTCGCAAGAAATTCAAACTAATCATAATAAGGGAACACAAACACAATGTCAGAGATGTTATTAAATCCGTATTTCGGTGAGTTTGGCGGTATGTATGTACCGGAAATTCTCGTACCTGTACTTAAGCAATTAGAAAAAGCGTTTGTTGAAGCGAAAAATGATCCGGCATTTCAACATGAATTTCAAGATTTACTCAAAAATTATGCCGGCAGGCCAACCGCACTTACCCTTTGTCGCAATCTAACAAAGGGAACAAAAGCCAAAATTTATCTTAAACGCGAAGATCTTTTGCATGGTGGCGCACATAAAACCAATCAAGTTCTTGGGCAAATTTTGCTCGCCAAACGGATGGGAAAGACCCGTATTATTGCAGAAACCGGAGCCGGTCAGCACGGTGTGGCAACAGCTCTCGCTTGTGCAATGCTTGATATGCCCTGCCGTGTTTATATGGGAGCAAAAGATGTGGAACGCCAATCCCCTAATGTATTCCGTATGCGTTTAATGGGAGCTGAAGTTGTGCCTGTGCAGAAAGGTTCTTGTTCATTAAAAGATGCTTGTTGCGAGGCAATGCGTGATTGGTCGGCAAATTATGAAAATACCCACTACTTGCTCGGTACGGCAGCCGGCCCTCACCCTTTTCCAACCATTGTACGTGAATTCCAAAAAATGATTGGTGAAGAAACCAAACGCCAAATTTTGGAAAAAGAAGGCCGTTTGCCCGATGCGGTTATCGCCGCGGTTGGGGGCGGTTCCAATGCGATAGGTATGTTTACCGATTTTATTGATGAACCAAATGTACGTTTAATCGGTGTAGAACCGGCAGGCAAAGGCATTGCAACGGGCGAACACGGTGCACCGCTAGGGCATGCTAAAGTCGGCATTTATTTCGGAATGAAATCGCCGTTAATGCAAACGGATGACGGGCAGGTTGAAGAATCTTATTCGATTTCTGCGGGATTGGACTTCCCTTCTGTCGGGCCTCAACACGCTTATTTACAAAGCATTGGGCGAGCGGAATATCCCTCTATCACCGATGATGAGGCCTTAAATGCGTTCCAAGAACTCGCTAAACACGAAGGTATTATTCCTGCGTTAGAAAGTTCACATGCTCTTGCGTATGCACTTAAGATGATTCATCAAGAACCGAATAAAGCACAAATTCTTGTGGTGAATTTATCGGGACGGGGTGATAAAGATATTTTCACTGTGGACAAAATTTTAACCGAAAAAGGAATCAAATCATGAGCCGTTTTGACGCTAAATTTGCCGAACTCAAAGCAAAAAATGAAGGTGCATTTGTTCCCTTCGTAACCCTATGTGATCCTACTTTTGACCATTCTTTTGAGATTATTAGTACGCTTATTGATAATGGTGCCGATGCCCTTGAATTAGGCTTTCCTTTTTCTGATCCGCTATTAGACGGGCCTGTTATTCAAGCAGCCAATAATCGTGCATTAAATGCCGGACATAGCTCGGAGGACAGCTTTAAATTACTTAAAAAAGTGCGGTCAAAATATCCTGAGATTCCAATTAGTTTACTACTTTGTGCCAATCTTATTTTTGCCAAAGGGCTTGATAGGTTTTATCAACACTGTGCCGATGTCGGAGTGGATGCTGTGTTAGTCGCCGATATTCCTCTATTAGCCAAGAATGAGTATATTCAAGCCGCGAAAAAATACGGTATTCAACCTGTCTTTATTTGCCCGCCAAATGCTGATGAAAAAACCGTACAAGGTGTGGCGGAGAATAGCGAGGGTTACACCTATCTGGTTTCCCGTGCCGGTGTTACCAGTGCTGAAAATCAAGCTCACGCAACAAATTTAGACAGACTTGTGGAACAATTGAAACATTATAATGCGCCCCCTATTCTACAAGGTTTCGGCATTGCACAACCCAATCAAGTGAAAGAAGCCTTGCAATTAGGCGCTGCCGGTGCGATTTCAGGTTCTGCAACCGTAAAAATCATCGAATCTAATTTGGGCAATCATACAAAATGTTTAGTTGAACTCGCTGAGTTTGTTCAGCTGATGAAAGCGGCAACAAAATAATAAAAAATCACCCGCACTTTCTAAAATACGGGTGATTTTCTGTTTTTATCTTAATCTACAATTCTTAGATGAGAAGCCGATTTTGCCGGAACTTTTTTATTGGTTTTTGGTTTATCAACCGCTTCGGTAAAGTTACTCGGCTGATCAGACTGTGGTTGACGGTTTAATTCATCATAAACTGTTTCAGGTTCAAACATTACACCATCACCATTTTCCCGAGCATAAATCGCAAGTGCGGCTCCCATAGGGATATAAAGCTCTCTAGCCACGCCATTAAAACGCGCATTAAATTGAATAAAATCATTCGTAAGTTGCAAGTTTCCCGTGGCACTTGCCGAGAGATTCAGCACAATTTGCCCGTCTTTGACATATTCGGCAGGTACATTTACGCCCCAATATGTGGCATCCACAACCAAATAGGGCGTAAAATCATTATCGCTCAACCAGTCATAATAAGCCCTTAATAAATAAGGTCGTTTTGGAGAGGATTTATATTCCATTATTTATCGTCCATCAGGTTCTTAGGCGCAGCCTCACCTACGGATTGTAAAAAGGAATCTCGACTAAATACACGATCCATATAGCCTTTTAAAGCTTTGCTGCCGGCACCGGTAAATTCTACACCCAATTGTTTTAATTTCCATAGTAATGGGGCGATGTAGCAATCAACCAAACTGAATTCTTCACTCATAAAATAAGGCATTTGTTGGAAAATAGGCGAAACAGCCAATAATTCTTCTTTTAACTGTCTTAATGCTTCCGCACGTTCCGATTCATTGCCTTTTTCCGCTTTCATTAAAGTTGGATACCAATCTTGCTCTATACGCAACATTAAAAGACGAGTTTTCCCCCTTGCAATAGGATAAACCGGCATAAGCGGCGGATGAGGGAAACGTTCATCAAGATATTCCATAATAATACGTGAATTAAATAATACTAAATCACGATCAACCAATGTTGGCAAAGAGCCATAAGGATTTAATTCCATTAAATCTTCCGATAATGCTTGCGGGTTAACTTCTTCATTTTCATAAGCCACCCCTTTTTCCGCCAATACAATTTTCACTTGATGACAGTAAATATCATCTTTATTTGAGAAAAGAGTCATAACAGAACGTTTACTTGATGCATTGGACATTGATTCCTCCGAAGATTCAAAATGCTATATTATTTTTCTTAAAAAAGGTTGGACATTCTAACATAAATCCGCTTTATATTGCCAAATAAATCTGACTTTTTCTTTAGTTTCATAAAGTTACATGATTTTATAAATATAAAAAAAGCAGGGATATTTCCCTGCTTCTGAAACGAAAATAAGAAATTAACGTTTTGAGTATTGTGGACGACGACGTGCTTTGTGCAAGCCCACTTTTTTACGTTCAACACGACGTGCATCACGAGTAACGAAACCGGCTGCACGAAGAGCAGGACGTAAAGTTTCATCGTATTCAATTAATGCACGAGTAATACCGTGACGGATTGCACCGGCTTGACCGGAAATACCACCACCTTTTACAGTGATGTATAGATCTAATTTGTCGGTTAATTCAACCAATTCTAAAGGTTGACGTACAATCATACGTGCAGTTTCACGACCGAAATACACGTCTAACTCACGTTGGTTGATAGTGATTTTACCACTGCCCGGTTTAATAAATACACGAGCTGAAGAGCTTTTGCGGCGACCTGTGCCGTAGTTTTGATTCTCTGCCATATCCTAAACCTCGTGATTAAATGTCTAATACTTGTGGTTGTTGTGCCGCGTGTTGATGTTCATTACCCGCATACACTTTTAATTTACGGAACATTGCGCGACCTAATGGTCCTTTTGGCAACATACCTTTAACCGCAATTTCAATCACCGCTTCAGGACGGCGAGCGATCATCTCTTTGAAAGTCGCTTGTTTAATACCACCTACATAACCGGTGTGCCAGTAGTAAAGTTTATCTGTTTCTTTACGACCTGTTACCGCCACTTTATCTGCATTGATAACGATGATGTAATCACCGGTATCTACATGCGGAGTGTACTCTGCCTTGTGTTTACCACGAAGACGACGTGCTAATTCAGTAGCTAAACGACCTAAAGTTTTACCTGTCGCATCTACTACATACCAGTCGCGTTTTACCGTTTCTGGTTTTGCTACAAAAGTTTTCATTAATTAATTACCAAAAATTAAGTTTGATACCCAGTGTTTCTATGAAACACAACCATTGATCTTAATCATCACCCCTTCAAGTGTGATACAGATAAAATAATGCACGGTGGGAATCCGTGCACTTACAGGGTCGGCATATTATACATATTTTTCCGTCAAATGCTAATTCTTTGTGTAAAAAATCTTCATAGTTATGTTTATCTTACGAATATTAATATAATTAATGTTTTTAATGAATTTATTAAAATTGACTCATGAATAAAGTTAATTTATTGTCATATCACACAATTAATTCGTAGGAAGAATCACCATGAGCTATGCAAAAGAAATTAATAATCTAAATCAAAACATTGCTGATTTTAATAAAAAAATCAACGTATCCTTTGAGTTTTTTCCTCCTAAAAATGAAAAAATGGAAAATCTGCTATGGGAATCAATTCATCGTTTAAAAGTGTTAAAACCGAAATTTGTCTCTGTAACCTATGGCGCAAATTCCGGTGAACGGGATCGTACACACGGTATTGTAAAAGCAATTAAACAGGAAACCGGGTTAGAAGCTGCGCCTCATTTAACCGGCATTGATGCCACCTCTGAAGAATTGAAAAAGATCGCTCAAGATTATTGGGATAGCGGTATCCGCCGTATTGTTGCATTACGTGGAGATGAACCGAAAGGTTATGATAAAAAACCGTTCTACGCGTCCGATTTAGTGGCACTACTCCGATCGGTTGCTGATTTTGATATTTCCGTTGCCGCGTACCCGGAAGTCCATCCGGAAGCAAAATCGGCGCAAGCGGATTTAATTAACTTAAAACGTAAAATTGATGCAGGTGCAAACCATATTATTACTCAATTTTTCTTTGATATTGATAGTTATCTACGCTTCCGTGATCGTTGTGCGTCTATTGGCATTGATACGGAAATAGTGCCGGGTATTCTACCTGTAACGAACTTTAAGCAGCTTCAGAAAATGGCGTCATTTACCAATGTGAAAATACCAAGTTGGCTAACAAAAGCCTATGATGGATTAGATGACGATCCGACCACCCGCAATCTTGTTGCCGCAAGTGTTGCTATGGATATGGTGAAGATTTTATCCAGTGAAGGCGTGAGTGATTTCCATTTTTACACGCTTAATCGTAGTGAATTAACCTATGCGATTTGTCATATGTTGGGCGTTCGCCCGTCAGTCTAGAAAACAAAAGTGCGGTTAAAATTAACCGCACTTTTTACCTTTAAATTCGCCTTGCTTGCCAAAACGTTTTTGTCCAGTAAGGTGTATTCATCGAAGAATAAATAACGCCGCCTTTCGTGGAGGTGTGAAGAAATTTACCATCTTTAACATAGATCCCAACATGATAACCATTCGGCCCACGTCCTGTTTTAAAGAAAATTAGGTCACCGGTTTGAATGTCTTCCTTACGAATAAGTTTTCCATGTCTAGCCTGCTCTTTTGTCGTTCTAGGTAAATCAATATTAAAACGATCAAAAAAAGTTTTTTGAACAAATCCGGAACAATCTACTCCATGTCTGGATTTTCCGCCTAATACATAAGGCGTTCCCGCCCATTCATACTGTTGTTCGCTCAATAACGTAATTGCCATAATAGGATCATCAATTTTTCCTTTATAATTAATGGCATAATTTTCCTTTTCGGAATACCCTGAAGAACAAGCAAATAAAAGCATTGTAGTAAAAACAAGAAGTAACCTTTCAATCGATCTCATTTTATATCTCAAAGAACAAAAGTGCGGCTAAAAATAACCGCACTTTTCATTTATCGACTTATTTTCGCTTTTTCAACTCTCGTACGTAATTTCTGCCCCGGTTTAAATGCCACCACACGGCGTGCTGAAACCGGTACGCTTTCCCCTGTTTTAGGATTACGTCCCGGACGAGAAGCTTTATCACGTAATTCAAAATTACCGAATCCCGATAATTTCACATCACAGCCAGATTCAAGAGATAAGCGAATTTCTTCAAAAAAATCATCCACTAAGTTCTTAGCCTCTAATTTTTGTAACCGATATTTTTCAATTAAAAATTCGGTAATATCAATTTTTGTAAGCGTCATAGGTTTAGTCTCTTAATTCAGCGTTAAAACGTTGTTTAACTTCATCTAACACAGCGGAAATTACAGCGTTGATTTCATCGTCTTCCAAGGTTTTTTCATTGTCTTGAATCGTCAAACTGATAGCAAGGCTCTTTGTACCTGACGGTACGCCAATACCTTTATACACATCAAATAAATTCACTTGAGTGAGTTTTTCCCCACCAGCTTGCTTACATGCATCAATGATATCACCAGCAGCAATTTCATCCGCTACCACAAGTGCCAAGTCTCGGCGATTCGCCGGGAATTTGGAAATTTTCCTTGCTTGTATGACATTCCGATTTGCAATTGCGTTCCATAAAATTTCAAATACAACTATTTTTCCATTTAACCCCAATTTTTGAGAAACTGATGGATGAAGCGTACCAATAAAGCCAATTTCTTTACCGTCCAGTTCGATTGATGCAGATTGTCCCGGATGTAATGCCGCAAAAGTTTTTGCGACAAAACGTACTTTATTTCCCACTCCGGTTAAAGACAACAGGCTTTCTAAATCGCCTTTTAAATCAAAGAAATCTACTGATTCCGCTTTATTATTCCAACTTTCGTTACTTGTCGTACCACTCATTACCGCACTTAATACAAATTCTTGACGTACGCCGAATTCAGCATCGGCATCAGGAATAAATCGTAATCCCGTTTCAAACAAGCGAACACGGTTTTGTTGACGGTTTTGGTTATATAGCACTGCTCCGAGTAAGCCGCTTAACAATGAAACTCGCATTACCGACATTTCGGTGGAAATAGGGTTTGGTAGCGCTAGCGCCTCCTGATGAGGATGCAATAGACTTTGTACTTTTGGATCAACGAAACTATAAGTGATCGCTTCTTGGTAATCTGAATCTACAAGTGCGGTCTTAATTCGGGTTAAATCCAATACGGCTTCTTTATGATCACGCATACGCAAATGTGCCAGCGGTGCATTGTTTGGAATGCTGTTATAACCATAAATACGCGCAACTTCTTCAATTAAATCTTCTTCAATATCAATATCGAAACGCCAGCTTACTGAGGTTACCGTCCATACATTATTTTCGTATTGAACATCAAAACCGAGGCGTTCAAAAATATCGGTAACAATCTCGGTTTCAATATGATGCCCCAGTAAAGCATCTAATTTCTCACGATGAAGTTGAATTTTTTTGACTTTCGGTAAAAATTCTTCATTTACCGCCTCATTAATTGCTCCACTCTCACCGCCACAAATTTCAAGTAATAATGCCGTTGCACGCTCCATTGCATGATGTGCTAATTCAAAATCAACCCCACGCTCAAAACGGTGTGACGCATCCGTATGTAAACCATATTGTCTTGGTCGACCGGCAATCGCTAGCGGAGTAAAGAAGGCCGCTTCCAAAATAACATCTTTAGTTTCAGAGGTAACACTACTTGCTTGTCCCCCAAAGATCCCTGCCATCGCAAGCGGGCCATTTGCATCCGCAATCAGTAAAGTATTTGATTGTAATTTTGCCGTGTTGCCATCTAGTAAAATCAGTTCTTCACTATCTTTTGCCAAACGCACTTGTACCGGTTGTACAACTTTTGACGCATCAAAGGCATGCATCGGTTGGCCTAATTCAAGTAAAATATAATTTGTAATATCAACGACAGGATCAATAGAACGTATACCGCAACGACGCAATTTCTCTTTCATCCACATCGGTGAATCGGCTTTTACATTCACATTTTTTACCAATCGAAGTAAATAACGCGGGCAGGCTTCCGGCGCGACAAGTTCAATATCAATTTTATCTGAAATTGTTGCCGGCACTACGTCAAAGTGCGGTCGATTTACCGACTGTTTATTAACAACAGCAATTTCACGGGCAATCCCTGCTATACTTAAGCAGTCCGCACGGTTCGGGGTTAAACTGATCTCAATAGCTTTATCGTTTAAATTCAAATATTGACGAAAATCTGTGCCGATTGGTGCATCTTGCGGCAACTCTATAATTCCCTCAGCATCAATATCAATACCAAGTTCAGAAAATGAGCAAAGCATACCCTCTGACGGTTGACCGCGTAATTTGGTTTTCTTAATTTTGAAATTACCCGGCAATACCGCTCCTTCCGTAGCACAAGCAACCTTTAATCCTTGACGGCAATTCGGTGCACCACACACGATATCTAATAATCTGTCACTACCGATATTAACCTTCGTCACACGTAATTTATCCGCATCAGGATGTTGGGCGCACTCAACCACTTCTCCGATAACAACGCCGGTAAAATCACCCGCAACATTTTCTACGCCGTCCACTTCCAGCCCTAGCATGGTGATTTGATCACATAATTGTTCCGTAGAAACAGCCGGATTAACCCATTCTCTTGCCCACTGCTCGCTAAATTTCATTATTCTTTATCCTTTAAAATTTGTTATATATAACCTCGTTTTGAGGGTATATCTGAAAAATAATTTATTTGAATTGTTTCAAAAAACGTAAATCGTTTTCAAAGAATGAACGCAAATCTGTGACGTTGTAGCGTAACATAGTTAATCGCTCAACGCCCATTCCCACTGCGAAACCGGAATATTCATTCGGATCGATTCCTGCATTACGTAATACATTCGGGTGAACCATACCACAGCCTAATACTTCAAGCCATTTGCCGTTTTTGCCCATGACATCCACTTCTGCCGAAGGCTCGGTAAAGGGAAAATAAGAAGGTCGGAAACGTACTTTTAAATCTTCTTCAAAAAAAGCACGTAAGAAATCATGTAATAAACCTTTTAACTCTGTAAAGTTTACTTTTCTATCCACATAAAGTAATTCAACTTGATGGAACATTGGCGTGTGTGTTTGATCATAGTCGTTACGATAAACACGCCCCGGTGCCATAATACGAATTGGAGGTTGCATTTTCTCCATAGTACGGATTTGTACCCCTGAAGTTTGAGTACGCAATAATAATTCGGGATTAAACCAAAATGTATCATGGTCAGCACGTGCCGGATGATGTTTTGAAATATTTAACGCATCAAAATTATAATAATCACTTTCAATTTCAGGGCCATTTTCTACTGAAAAACCAAGTTCCGAAAAAAATTGAGTAATGCGATTAATTGTTATAGAAATAGGGTGTAACCCACCTTTTTCCACTTTTTTACCCGGTAAAGTTACATCTATGCGTTCTTTTTCGAGTTTAGCATTCAGTTCCTCTTGTTCCCACTCAGCTTTTTTCGTGTTCAAAAACTCAAGCACAACTTGTTTGACTTCATTTATTTTTGCCCCTACTGCCGGGCGTTCTTCTACTGCAATATTTCTCAGTTCTTGCATTAATTGCGTGAAATGACCTTTCTTACCAAAATATTCAACACGAATCTCATCCAGTGCTACTAAACTCTTATTCTCGATCGAATTAATCGCCGATTTTGCTTTATCGGCAAGATCTTTCAGATGCTGCATAGTTTCCTCTGATTTACTTTTATCTAAAAAATTCTTGTAATAATAATACCAATGCATTAAAAAATCACGTTTTTATTTATGTTTGAGGGATATCAGTCCACTAGAGTTAAATGCAATTTCGAAAAGACTCTCTGTTTTTAAACGCAGAGTTAAATTTGCCACCATGAGAGCCATAACCACCTGAATTCTTTTGTACAAATTCTACGTAAATTCTGACCGCACTTTTATAGTGTTATAGAAAAGAGGATAAGGTATAAGCTTGATAATTAACTATCAATATTAATTAGGAAAGTTAGAGGATGAGTTAAGATAAAAAATAGCATAACCAAAGTTATGCTATCTGTTTAATCAAAATTATTTTTGATAAAGTGGTGTAGGACCTTGTGTACCACCATTCATTTGGCTTGCGTCTTGATGTAATTTCATCAAAGAACCTGAAGAAGTGATTTCTACACGACGGTTAGGACGTAAACAATCTTTTTCTTCTTTACTTGCGTGACGGAAACCTTCACAAGCTTTAACCTGTGGGTTTTTACCATAGCCGACAGCCGTGATCTGAGCTTTTACACCATCTTCAATTAGACGTGCTTGTACACGATTTGCACGACGTTGAGAAAGATTCAAATTGTAAGCATCGGAACCTAAACGGTCAGTATAACCCGCTACTTTAACCTCTTGCGCATTTGCTGATTTTAGTTGAGCAGCAACATTATCAACCACTTCTTTACCACGTGGAGTCAATACATCTTTATTGAAATCAAACAAGAAATCACCGCTTAGAGTATATGCAGACTGACCGTTACATCCGTTTGGATACCAGAAGAAACTTTGTGCGTTATGGTTTTTATCAAATAAGATTTTATATTGACAGATTTTATGCACACCGTTTTCACGATAGTTAAATGCATAATCCCATTCTTCTACACCATATAAACCTTCAGAGAAATGCGGACGACCAATCAAATTGTAGAGTTGATCTTTATTCATACCACGTTCAATCATACGTACATTATCCCAGTTTGGCCATGAACCAAATTGGCTACCGTCATGATTAAAACCTGAACTGTCAATTTTTGGCCATACCAGTTGTGGTACTTGAACGCCATCAACGTCTTTATACTCAGGCATACCTTCAGAAGTAACTTTGCTTAAGTTACCGCAAGCTGCAACTGTCGCGATGGCAGCTGCAGATAATAAAATACGAGATAATTTCATGTTTTTACCTTTTAACCATTAAAAAGTGCCATCCTTGTAATCAAGAAACACACAACTAAACTTTACTAATTCTAAATGAGAAAACTATAAAAGTTTCGAGGGGCTATACTAATAGTAAAAGACAAATTTGTAAATATTAAACTATGACTGAAGTATTCTATTTACAATGATTTTTGTAAAGTAATGTAAAAGCTTAATGAATAAAATCTCGATAAGTTTTATTCATATAACCTTGAATAAGTGCGTTAGCACTCTCTTCTGCCTGCTGCCCTAACTTTTTCAATAATGTTTTTTTAACCTTATAAGTCACGCCAATAACCAATTTATCTTTCATCATATTAAGTAAAAGATCATCACTGGTAGAAATCCCGTCTATTAATTGTAATTCTAACGCTTGCGTGCCGAACCAATGTTCACCGGTAGAAACTTTATTCACATCTAACTGAGGTCGATTTTGACGGACGAATTGTTTAAATAATTCATGGGTTTCTTCTAATTCTTGTTGGAATTTTTGTTTTCCTTTTTCAGTATTTTCCCCTAGCATCGTTACCGTGCGCTTAAATTCTCCTGCAGTCATCACATCGACATCAACATCATGTTTTTTTAATAGCCGATGAATATTCGGTATTTGAGCAACCACACCAATCGATCCAATAATAGCAAAAGGTGCAGCAATAATGTGATCCGCCACACAAGCCATCATATAACCGCCACTTGCCGCCACTTTATCAATCGCAATAGTTAATTTGATTCCTTTTTGTTTTAAACGCGCTAACTGCGAGGCTGCCAAGCCGTATCCATGCACAACGCCACCGGGACTTTCTAAACGTAGTAATACTTCGTCATCAGCTTTGGCTACATTCAGAATTGCTGAAATTTCCTCACGAAGTGCGGTTGTCTGTGAGGCAGAAATATCACCTTTAAAATCTAAAACATAAACACATGATTTAGGTTTATCAAGTGGTTCACCTTTTTTCAATTTTGCTTTTAACTCTTTTGATTTTTGTTTTTCAGCTTTCTTTTCTGCTTTTTTTTGCTGTTTTAACTCTTCATCTGATAAATAAAAATCACGCAAATATTTAACTCTGTTCTCAAAATCCTCGGATAAATTGCTAATTACCAGCTCACCTTGCTCTGCCTCCTTATTTCGGCGGGCAGAAATAATAAATGCCGCAATCGCTGCAATGACAAGTAAAATTGTTAAGATTTCTAAAATAAAAATACCGTAGCAGGTTAAAATATCTGACCACATAAAATACTCTCCTCTAATTTTATGGTTCGAACATTCTACTTGAGTCTAACGCCAAGCTCTAACTTTTTATGGAAAATTTCGGGATTTAAGGTAAACTAGCCAGACTTTTTACTATTCTTATTACACCTAGGGGTTCGTATGTCTAAAATTTCATCTGTTGCAGATGTATTACAAGGAAAAGTCGCGATTGGTGAAAATGTTACTGTGCGTGGCTGGGTTCGTACTCGTCGCGATTCTAAAGCGGGACTCTCATTCTTAACCGTCTATGACGGTTCTTGTTTTGATCCTATCCAAACGATTATTAACAATGATATTGAAAATTATGAAAACGAAGTTTTACGTCTCACAACCGGCTGTTCGGTTGTTGTGACCGGTAAAATCGTTGAATCACCGGCAGAAGGTCAAGCTGTTGAGTTACAAGCTGAAAAAGTCGAAGTGGCCGGTTTCGTAGAAGATCCCGATTCCTACCCAATGGCAGCCAAACGCCATTCTATCGAATACTTACGCGAAGTCGCACACTTACGTCCACGCACCAATATTATCGGAGCCGTAGCGCGTGTACGTCACTGTTTAGCCCAAGCCATTCATCGTTTCTTCCATGAGCAAGGCTTTTATTGGGTTGCAACTCCGCTTATTACAGCTTCAGATACGGAAGGTGCAGGCGAAATGTTCCGAGTTTCGACTTTAGATCTTGAAAATCTTCCGCGTAATGAAGAAGGTGCGGTCGATTTTAGCCAAGATTTCTTTGGTAAAGAATCTTTTTTAACGGTTTCCGGTCAATTAAACGGTGAAACCTATGCCTGTGCATTAAGCAAAATTTATACTTTCGGCCCAACTTTCCGTGCAGAAAACTCTAACACCACCCGCCATCTTGCAGAATTCTGGATGGTTGAACCGGAAGTTGCCTTTGCCACATTAGAGGATAATGCAAAATTGGCTGAAGACATGTTGAAATATGTTTTCCGTGCTGTATTGGCTGAACGTAAAGATGACTTAAAATTCTTTGAAAAACACATCGATAAAGATGTGATTAGCCGTTTGGAAAACTTCGTTGCATCCGATTTCGCGCAAATAGATTACACCGATGCCATTGAAGTGTTATTAAAATCCGGTAAGAAATTTGAATTCCCGGTTTCTTGGGGAATCGATCTTTCTTCTGAACACGAACGCTATCTAGCGGAAGAATATTTCAAATCTCCGGTTGTGGTAAAAAACTATCCGAAAGATATTAAAGCTTTCTATATGCGTTTAAATGATGACGGAAAAACGGTTGCCGCAATGGACGTATTAGCACCGGGAATTGGTGAAATTATTGGCGGTTCACAACGTGAAGAACGTTTAGAAGTGCTTGATAAACGTATGGAAGAAATGGGGTTAGATCCGAAAGATTACTATTGGTATCGTGATCTTCGTAAATATGGCACAGTGCCTCATTCCGGTTTTGGACTCGGGTTTGAACGCTTAATTGTGTATGTCACCGGAGTACAAAATATTCGTGATGTTATTCCATTCCCTCGTACACCGCGTAATGCGAATTTTTAATCAAAAATAGAGCTAACTTGACCGCACTTTCTTGTGCGGTCAAATTTTTATTGTTTTAAGGAAAGTAAAATGAAAAAAATTGAACAGCTTTTCGCTAATAATTTAAGCTGGGCACAACGAATGAAAGAGGAAAATTCCACTTATTTTAAAGAGCTCGCTGATCACCAAACACCTCATTATCTTTGGATTGGCTGTTCCGATAGTCGTGTTCCTGCAGAAAAACTGACAAATTTAGAGCCGGGTGAATTATTTGTTCATCGTAATGTGGCAAATCAAGTTATTCATACGGATCTCAACTGTCTTTCCGTTGTGCAATATGCCGTTGATGTGCTAAAGATTGAACATATTATCATTTGCGGACATACTAATTGCGGTGGTATTAAAGCCGCTATGGCAGATCAAGATCTAGGTTTAATTAATAATTGGTTGCTCCATATTCGTGATATTTGGTTTAAACATAGCCATTTACTTGGAAAACTTTCACCGGAAAAACGTGCCGATATGCTGACTAAAATTAATGTCAATGAACAAGTATATAATCTCGGTCGCTCTTCCATTATAAAAAGTGCTTGGGAACGTGGGCAGAAACTTTCTTTACACGGCTGGGTATATGATGTGAATGATGGTTTTCTAATTGATCAAGGAGTGATAGCAACAAGCCGTGAAAGCCTTGAAATTTCTTATCGTAACGCCATCGCTCGTTTACTCACTTTAGGTGAAGAAGATATCCTTAAAAAAGAACATACAGAATAGAAAAATGCGGTTAAAATTGACCGCACTTTTTGCATTTTACGAGATTATGTCGCAATGGCACAAAACCGATATTTTAATGCCACTCCGCCTCTATCTAATCAAGAATTTCAATCGTTTATCTTGTGTGTTTGCTACATAATACCGGTATTCTACTTTTAGATAATCAAGGATTATTTTATTCCACTCAAGCTATTAAACAATCCATCATCCTGAGTTGGTATTTGCAAATAAAAACCCTGTGATTTAATTTTTTCCTCTACTTCATTTTTATCGGCATGATGAAGCGGTTTATTACCGGATAAATTAAACATCATCACAAGTTCGGGTTTACCAAAATGTTCCAATAAATTTCCGGGAACGGTAGAGAAATCATCACGTTTTTGAATATAAAGGTAACTACCCGCTTTTTTCTTACTTTTATAAATCGCACATAACATTTTTACCTTGCCCCTATAAAGAAAATCCCCACTGGAAACGCCAGCAGGGATTTATTCTATTTTATAAAATTATTTTGCTGCGTCTTTCACTGCATCTACAGCTTCAGCCGCTTTTTCAGTTGCAGATTCTTTCATTGAAGACATTGCTTCTTTTACCGAATCCATTTTTTCTGCTGCTGAGTCTTTCATTTTAGAAGCCTTGTCGCTCATTGCCTCTTTCATTTCCGCCATTTTTTCCATAGTGGAATCTTTAACTTCCGCTACTTTAGCTTTTGCAGCCTCTCCGGCTTCTTCAACTTTCGCTACTGCCGCGTCTTTCATTTCAGTTGCTTTTTCCACAGCTTTATCTTTTGCATCTGCTGCTACAGACTTTGCTGAATCTACGGCATTCATTGTTGCCTCTTTCGCATCAGACACTGCCTGTTTTGCTGCGTCTTTTACATCTGAGGCGGCTTGTTTCGCTGAATCTTTAACATCTGATGCCACACTTACCGCAGCCTCTTTTACATCTGCAGCCGCATTGGCTGTCGCCTCTTTTGCCGCTTCAACTTTTTGTGCTGTTTCTTGTTTATCAAAACAACCTGTTACTGCTAAACTTGCGCCTAATACTAATGTCGCTAATACTGTCTTTTTCATTTTTATCTCCTAATAATAAGTACATAGACTAGCAAAGCATACTTGCTTTGTGCAAGGTATAGTTTACGTAAAAATCAAATAGTCGAAAACAAAATTTACACTTTAGAAAAAGAAAACTACTGTCTTTAATCTTAACTTTTAATCATAACCAATTGAAAAACAATAGTTTTATAAAAAGTTCCCCATTTAAAATTTATTTTTTGTAAAGAAAATTAAAAATGTAAAATGTTTATATTTTAGACAAATTAAAGCATTTCAGGTGAATAACTGTAGCTCATGATCTGCCCTTTTCCATTTTTCCAATCAACTTGAGCAATGGTTGCCGGATAAAAACTAATCGGGTTTCGTTTACCATAAAGCTCTGCAACAATTTCTCCAACTAACGGCAAATGGGAAATAATAAGGATATTTTCTATGCCTTTCGTTTCCAATACTGATAAATAATCTACCACCAATTCTGCCGATCCGTAAGGTGTAATGCCTTCCCAAATTTCTAAATTAGCCTGTAGTTCCGAATCAAATGCCAAATTCACTTGCTCAAAAGTCTCTAAAGCACGTTGATAGGGGCT
This sequence comes from Rodentibacter caecimuris, assembly GCF_010587025.1. Taxonomy (NCBI): domain Bacteria; kingdom Pseudomonadati; phylum Pseudomonadota; class Gammaproteobacteria; order Pasteurellales; family Pasteurellaceae; genus Rodentibacter; species Rodentibacter caecimuris. The sequence goes on from NZ_CP040863.1 coordinate 452,665, forward strand.
GACTAATATACTATTAAATGAAAGTGCGGTTGATTTTGTCGTATTTTTTAACCATTCTCCCTGCACAAAAGCTTGTTTTCTTCCATATTCGGTTAAACGACGATCTTTGTCGGCTTTAGCCATCACTTCGGCTTCGCCATGACGCATGATAAAAATTTTCATATTTGCTTTCCTAAATTAAAGAAAAAACCGACCGCTCTTTTTAGAGCGGTCGTATCAATTAGTTTGTCTTCACTGCTTCAGCAATTTCTTCTGCATATTGTTGGGCCATTTCACCATCTTGGCATTCTACCATGACACGGATTAGCGGTTCTGTGCCGGATTTACGCAATAGAATTCGCCCCTTACCTTCTAAACGTCTTTCTACATCTGCTGCAATGGCTTTTACCTTATCACTTTCCAATGGATTTTCCCCACCGGTGAAACGTACATTAATTAATACTTGAGGGAATAACTTCACTGCACTAGCCAATTCATTGAGTGAAAGTTTATGTTGAACCATTGCAGCCAAGACAGCTAATGAAGCAACAATCCCATCTCCCGTAGAATTTTTATCGGAAATAATAATATGACCGGAGTTTTCTCCCCCTAGCGTCCAATTATTTTCTAACATTTTTTCAAGTACATAACGATCCCCTACATTTGCGCGCAAAAACGGTACGCCTAGCATTTTGAGTGCGATTTCAAGGCTCATATTACTCATTAACGTTCCTACTACACCACCTTTTAATTGACCGGAACGCAGTGCTTCACGAGCAATAATAAAGAGGATTTGATCGCCGTCTATTTTATTTCCGAGGTGATCAACCATCATAATACGGTCGCCATCGCCATCATAGGCTAAACCGATGTCCGCTTTCACTTCCAACACTTTTTCTTGTAATGTCCGAATATCCGTTGCGCCACATTTTTCATTGATATTAACACCATTCGGATCCGTGCCAATCTCAATCACTTCCGCACCGAGTTCACGTAATACATTCGGTGCAATGTGATAGGTTGCGCCGTTTGCACAATCTACCACGATTCGATAGCCTTCTAAGCCTAAATGAGCCGGGAACGTGCCTTTACAGAATTCAATATAACGTCCGGCCGCATCATTAATGCGACGAGCTCTACCTAATTCTGCCGATTCAACACAATCCATTGGCTGTTCAAGCATTGCTTCAATCGCTTCCTCAATTTCATCCGGCAATTTTGTCCCTTGTGCAGAGAAAAATTTAATGCCGTTATCATAATAAGGATTATGAGAGGCTGAAATAACGATACCGGCTTCCGCACGGAAAGTACGGGTTAAATAAGCAATTGCCGGTGTTGGCATTGGTCCGGTAAAGGCTGCGGATAGTCCGGCAGCAGCTAATCCCGCCTCTAACGCCGATTCCAACATATAGCCGGAAATACGCGTATCTTTACCGATTAAGACGGTTTTTGATCCCTGTGAAGCAAGCACTTTACCTGCCGCCCAGCCTAATTTTAATGCAAAATCAGGCGTAATCGGATAAGTTCCCACTTTACCACGCACGCCATCCGTACCGAAATATTTACGATTTGCCATAATAAATTCCCTTATTTCTCAATTTTTTCTAAAAAATTAGGCGTGCTCTGTTGCCAACCAAACTTTGAGTGCATCTGATGTCGCTGCTACATCATGTACACGCAAAATCTTCGCCCCATGTTGAGCAGCAATTAATGCCCCAGCAACACTGCCCGTCATTCTTTCATCAACAGGTTTATCCAACACCGCACCAATCATTGATTTGCGCGATAACCCCGCAAGCACAGGGTATCCCTCTTCACAAAACCTATTTAACTGCTGCAATAACTTATAATTGTGTTGAACGGTTTTACCAAAGCCAAACCCCATATCCCAAATTAAATTTTCTTTTCTTATTCCTGCTGTAATACATTGTTCCGAACGTTCCCGTAAAAAAGTGAGGACATCTTGCACGACATCTTGATATTGAGGATTGGTTTGCATCGTGCTTGGTTGTCCTCGCATATGCATAATACAAACGGGTAAATCCAGTTCTGCGGCAACTTGTAAGGCATTTGGTTCCTGTAAGGATCGAATATCATTGATTAAATCCATTCCAATTTTTGCCGCCTCTTGCATCACTATCGCCTTAGAAGAATCTACTGAAATCCAGCAATCGAATCGTTTCCGCACAGCTTCGACTAAGGGGATTACCCGTAATAATTCTTCTTGTTCCGACACCTCATTCGCCATGGGGCGTGTAGATTCCCCACCAATATCAATAATATTTGCCCCTTCATTTAGCATTTTTTCTACCTGGAACAATGCCTTATCAAGGGTAAAAAACTTTCCGCTATCTGAAAAAGAGTCCGGTGTAAAATTTAAAATTCCCATAATCTGAGGAAATGATAGATCAAGAGATTTTTGATTGGCGTAAATTTTCATAAAGTGCGGTCAATTCCTAGGGTAAGTTTAAGGCTGAGATTATAACCAAATATGCTAAGGAAAAAAATCATTCAGTAAAAATAAAGCCTCCCATTAGGAGGCTATATTTGATTATTCTGAATCTTGTGTTTTTTCGACCGCACTTTCCGATTTGCTTTCAGGAGATACGTTCGAATAAGCCGCTTGTGAGGCTTTCGGCTCTTCCCAGCCTGATGGCGGAGTGATCGGTTCACGATTCATCAGCTGTTTAATTTGCACTTCTTCAATCGTTTCATATTTCACAAGCGCATCTTTCATCGCATGCAAAATATCCATATTATCAATAAGAATTTGTCTTGCACGCTCATAGTTACGGCCTATGATTGCACGAACTTCCTCATCGATAAGATGTGCGGTTTCATCAGACATATGTTTCGCTTTTGCCATTGAGCGACCTAAGAATACTTCACCTTCATCTTCGGAATAAAGAATTGGCCCAAGTTTCTCAGAGAAGCCCCATTGCGTTACCATATTACGGGCAATATTGGTTGCCACTTTAATATCATTAGAAGCACCGGTCGAAATATTTTCTTCACCGTAAATCAAATCTTCAGCCAAACGCCCTGCATAAAGGGTAGAAAGTTTACTTTCTAATTGTTTTTGGCTAATGCTGACCTGATCGCCTTCAGGTAAGAAAAATGTAACCCCTAATGCACGGCCACGAGGAATAATCGTTACTTTATGAACAGGATCATGTTCAGGCACTAAATATCCCACAATGGCATGACCTGCCTCATGATAAGCCGTCGATTCTTTTTGTTTCTCCGTCATAATCATAGTGCGGCGTTCCGGTCCCATATTAATTTTGTCTTTTGCTTTTTCAAACTCAAGCATGGAAACTTTACGTTTATTATTACGGGCGGCAAATAGCGCAGCTTCATTGACAAGGTTAGCCAGATCCGCACCGGAATAACCTGGTGTACCACGAGCTAATGTCATGGCATCGACATCGTCAGCCAACGGTACTTTACGCATATGTACTTTTAAAATTTGCTCACGGCCTTTTACATCCGGTAATCCCACCACGACTTGACGGTCAAAACGACCCGGACGGGTTAATGCCGGATCCAATACATCCGGACGGTTAGTTGCGGCAATAACAATCACCCCGTCGTGACCACCAAAACCATCCATTTCAACAAGCATTTGGTTAAGGGTTTGCTCACGCTCATCATGACCGCCGCCTAAACCGGCACCACGTTGGCGACCCACCGCATCAATTTCATCAATAAAGATCAAACAAGGCGCATTTTTTTTCGCTTGTTCAAACATATCGCGTACACGGGAAGCCCCCACACCAACGAACATTTCAACGAAATCAGAACCTGAAATAGTAAAAAACGGCACTTTGGCTTCACCGGCAATGGCTTTTGCCAATAGGGTTTTACCGGTACCCGGAGGGCCTACCATCAAAATCCCTTTTGGAATTTTTCCGCCTAAATTTTGGAATTTGGTCGGATCACGTAAGAAATCGACAATCTCGCCGACTTCTTCTTTTGCTTCATCACAACCCGCCACATCGGCAAAAGTAACTTTGATTTGATCTTGGCTTAACATTTTTGCGCGGCTTTTACCAAAGCTCATTGCCTTACCGCCACCGCCTTGCATTTGACGCATAAAGAAAATCCACACACCCACAAGAAATAGCATTGGAAACCAAGAAATTAAAATTTGTGAAATTAAGCTACGTCTTTCAAACGGCGTCCCCTCTACTTTCACTTTCTTACTTAATAAATCATCAAGTAATTTCTTATCTTCCAATGGTGGCATAACAGTCATATATTTTGAGCCATCGTTTTTTGTTACCGTAATTTCATTGGTATCAAAACGTGCTTCTCTTACTTGACCATTGCTCACATCGTAAACAAATGTCGTATAATCGGTGGAATTTTCTACCGAATTAGAATTGAAACTCTGGTAAGCCGTCATCATAACAACTGCCACTACGATCCAGAGCACCAAATTTTTGACCATATCGTTCAAAGTTTAACCTGCCTTTCCTAAGTTAATAAATTCGTCACAAGATACTATATATCATAGCCCTTGAAAAGCTATCAAAGCGATTCACCTTTATAGCCCGTAGCCACAATATAAACCTCACGGGAACGTCCGCGTGAAGCCTCCGGTTTTCGGACTTTCACCACACTAAAAAGAGAGCGGATCTCTTTCAAATATTCATCAAATCCCTCTCCTTGGAATACTTTCACCACAAAACTGCCTTTTATTGCCAACACTTGCTTGCACATATCTAATGCCAGTTCTACCAAATACATCGCGCGGGGAATATCAACCGACGGCATACCGCTGAAATTGGGTGCCATATCCGACATCACCACATCTACCTTGGCTTCACCTACCCGTTCCAGCAAGGCATTGAGGACATTTTCATCACGAAAATCGCCTTGTAAAAAATCGACTCCCACGATCGGATCCATTTCCAAAATATCACAAGCAATCACTTTGCCATTGCTACCGATTTGGCTTACCACGTATTGCGACCATCCACCCGGTGCCGCCCCAAGATCGACAACAGTCATTCCCGATTTAAATAATTTGTCCGTTTGCTGAATTTCATCAAGTTTAAAATAAGCACGGGAACGCAGTTTTTGCTTATGTGCTTTTTGTACAAACGGATCTTTAAAATGTTCGTTTAGCCAACGAGAAGAACTCGCCGAACGTTTTTTCTTTCCCATAATTTCTGTCTTTCGTACTATTTTTTGTAGTAGTTTCGCCTATATTTGGGTACAATCTGCCAAATTCAAGACTTGATGAGCTTAAAAACAGAGAAAATCGCTGTTTTTTCTGACCGCTCTTTTTGTTATTCGTATTCATTTATAGGATTCCTTATGACAACCTTATCAACCAAACAAAAACAATTTTTAAAGGGCCTTGCCCACCATCTAAACCCAGTTGTTATGCTCGGTGGCAATGGTTTAACCGAGGGCGTACTTGCCGAGATTGAAAACGCATTGGATCACCATGAGCTTATTAAAGTAAAAATTGCAGGTGCCGATCGTGAAACCAAACAATTAATTATTGACGCTATTGTTCGAGAAACCCAAGCCTCAAACGTTCAAACTATCGGGCATATTCTCGTGCTTTACAAAGCCAGCGAAGAGAAGAAAATACAACTTCCACGGAAATAATCATTACTAAAGTGCGGTGAAAAATGACCGCACTTTTTTATTTCCTAGATATACTCGACTGCAATAATTTCAAATTCAACTGCACCGCCCGGTGTCACAATATTTACAGTATCATCCAGTTCTTTACCGATTAAACCGCGTGCAATCGGTGAATTCACAGAAATCAAACCTGATTTAATATCCGCTTCATCATCGCCGACAATTTTATAAGTAATTTCTTCCTCAGTATCGGTATTCACCAATACGACTGTTGCACCAAAAATCACTTTGCCGTTATTCGGTAACTTAGTGACATCAATTAGCTGACTATTTGCCAATTTGCCTTCAATCTCTTGAATTCGTCCTTCACAAAAGCCTTGTTGTTCACGTGCGGCGTGATATTCTGCATTTTCTTTTAAATCGCCGTGTTCACGGGCTTCTGCAATGGCCTTAATAATTTCGGGGCGACGAACATTTTTCAAGAAATCCAATTCTTCTCTCAACAGCTCTGCACCACGCATAGTCATTGGGATTTGTTTCATAACTTTATTCCTTAAAATTTAACAAAAAGAAAACTACGGCAAAATTGAAAAAACATTGCCGTAGCGACTTAAAATTAACTATCCACAAGAAAATGATTTACTCTCGTGAGTTCGGGGACTATTATTGTCCGTCTTGAAAGAAATAGCAACCAGAACCGTTAATAATGGAAAAAATATCTTCAATTTCAACCGCACTTAAAGCAATATTTTTTACACTCGGCTTTTCCCTTCCCAGCTATGCAAAAATTGACTTTCCCTTGATTACTGAATATTTGCCCGAAGGGGCAAGTATAGGCGTTATTGCTAAAAATCTAAATCAAGATCAAATCATTGCGGATTATCACAGCACGACCTTTATGCTACCGGCAAGTACACAAAAAGTGTTTACCGCCGTTGCGGCAAAATTAGTGCTTGGTGATGATTTCAAATTTGATACCACTCTTTTAACCAATGGCAAAATTCAAAATGGGCTGTTAGAAGGCAATTTAATCGTGCATTTTACCGGCGATCCGGATCTCACCAGCGGACAACTTTATAGCTTACTTGTCGAATTAAAAAAACAAGGCATCAATAAAATTAATGGTGATCTCATCCTGGATACTTCCGTGTTCTCCAGCCATGATCGGGGGCTAGGTTGGATTTGGAATGATTTGACCATGTGTTTCAACTCCCCACCTTCCGCCGCCAATATTGATAATAACTGTTTTTATGCGGAATTAGATGCGAATCAAGCGCCGGGGGAAACCGTTAAAATTAATGTGCCGGCGCAATTTCCCATCCAAGTTTTCGGACAAGTTTATGTAGCAGACAGTCGTGAATCCCCCTATTGTCAATTAGATGTGGTAGTACATGATAATAATCGTTATCAAGTTAAAGGTTGCCTTGCCCGTCAAACAAAACCCTTCGGTTTAAGTTTTGCCGTACAAGATCCCGATGCTTATGCGGCGGCGATTATTCAACGTCAATTAAAACGATTAAGCATTGAATTTAACGGAAAAGTATTACAACCGCAAAAACCACAACAAGGGCAATTATTGGCGCAACATTTCTCTAAACCTTTACCGGATTTATTGAAAAAAATGATGAAAAAATCCGATAATCAAATTGCAGATTCTCTATTTCGATCCATAGCCTACCATTACTATAAACGTCCGGCATCCTTTCAACTCGGTACATTAGCGGTTAAATCCGTTTTACAAAAGCAAGGAATCAAATTCGGTAATAGTATCTTGGCTGACGGTTCGGGTCTTTCACGGCATAACTTAGTTGCGCCTAAAACCATGCTTTCCATACTGGAATACATTGCGAAAAATGAAGATAAACTGCATTTAATGGAAACGTTCCCTGTTGCAGGCGTTGACGGCACTATCAGCGGACGTGGCGGATTGATTAATCCACCGTTAGTCAAAAATGTCATCGCCAAAACCGGCTCATTAAAAGGGGTTTACAACCTGGTGGGCTTTATGACAAATGCCCGTGGCGAGAAGATCGCCTTTGTCCAATTTATTAACGGTTATTCTACCGGCGAACTTGAAAATAAAACGAAACGCGCCCCTTTGGTGCAATTTGAAAGCGGATTGTATAATCAATTATATAAAGAATAATAAAACAACAGGATAAAACATAAAGAAATTTAACCGCACTTTGAGTAACAGCGTTCTAAACCCAACTCAAAGTGCGGTTAATTTTAACTGAGTTTTCGATAATCTATGATTATTGAGCGCCGAGTAAAGCCGGGACTTTCAATAAAATTAATTCATTATCGTCTTGGCGATTAGGTTCTCGGCTTGATGAAAAAGGGAAGTTGTTATCATTGCCGACAATAATGTGTTCATTATCAACAACATCAAGATTCTCAATAGTAAAGAACGGGAATTTCAATACTCCGTCATTCAAAGGTTTAAGACTCACTTTATTTGGATCGGAAATATTCAACAAATCAATATATGCTATTTTTTTCACGGCTTTACCGACATTATCAGAGGAAAATGCCACTTTATAAACCCGCTTAAATTTTGCCGGATCAGAAAAACAATGTGTCGTATCCGTAAGATTTTTACAGCCTTTATCCTCTGTTCCTTCACCGTTATCCCGTTCTATAATCAAGCCGTTTTTTGCATCAAGCAGATTAAAATCCCCAATCGCATTGTGCTCGTTTTCTAGAGGATAAAACCAGTAACGCCCCGTCCATTCTTGTTTATCAACAGCAAATTCCAAAATACGTAATGCAACCTTGCCGTCCACTGTTTCCCAACTTTGTTTTTTCTCAACCCATAAAGGTCCTTCCAATAATGGGTAAAGATATTTACCGTCAGGTGAGGCAGCCATGCCTTCATAACCTTTCGAACGTTTTAAATTGACATTTTTGTGGCGACCGTTTGGTATGCCCGGTGAGACGATTTGATAATGATCAGGCGACTGAACTTTTATTCCGTCTATTTCCGTTTCAAACACAGATAATACTTTTCCGTCTAAATCCGTTTTGATTAAATACGGGCCGAATTCATCGCCAATCCAAATATTATTGCCGATAATTTGAAAGCTTTCCGTGTCAAAATCCGCCCCGGTTAAATATCTTTCCTTTGTATCTTCATGCACAATACGGAACGGTACTTTCTTATCAGGATCCGTTAAAAAGACCGTCTTAAGCGATTCAAATTCGCCCTTCGACCAATTAATTTGATATTGATTCAAGTAAAGCATCGAATCCGGTGAATTAGCTTTACTGCCAAAGCCATTATCGGTAAGGATCCACACGGTATCTTTTCCAACCACTTTTATGCCGGAATGACCTTGTCTCGGCTGATTTTGAATCGGTAAAAAAGAACCCGTTTCACGATCTTTTGATTTTCCCGGTACGGATTGCAATTTTTCTACCCGCTTTAACGTCGTATATTTTCCTGCTGTTTTTAAGTCATTCGGTGCGTCATTCGGTACGCTAACTACTGCATTTGCCGGTAACACGGCATGGCCTGCCAATTCAGCCGGAGTTTCAAAAGCGACAGGTGTTTCTGCAATACTAGCCATACTTAAAGCTAAGCCCAACATAGTAAAGTAATGTTTATTTTTCATATCGTTTCCTCTTTAGTTTATTGCGATTAAAGAGAATACTTTGTAAAAGTGACGAGAATATGACGATAAATAAAAAAGAAATCTGCACATAATCACAACATACTATCTTGTGCAGATTTATATTGACGACATAACAGCTAAAAAACCGCCCTTTAAGTCAAAAACCAAAGTGCGGTTAAATTTTGGGGAAAATTACCAAGGCTGAGTTGTTGGCCCTAAGGTAAATTCACTGATATTTGTATCTTTCGGTTGAGAGAGCGCAAATGCCACTACGTTCGCGACACGTTCCGCTGGGATTTCAAAAGTATCATAAAGCTCACGGTAGCCTTTGGATGTTGCTTCATTAGTGATGTGATCGACTAATTCGGATTGCACCGCCGCAGGATAAATCGTTGCCGTACGAATGTTTGTGCCGGCTTGAGCGGATTCCATACGCAATCCTTCCATAATGGCTTTTACCGCCCATTTTGTCCCACAGTAAACACTCGCACCAGGATACACTTTTAACCCGGCGACGGAAGAAACCGCTAGAATATGACCGGATTTTTGCGCTTCAAAAGTGGGTAATACCGCCGCAATACCGTTTAACACGCCTTTGATATTCACATCCACCATGGCATTCCAATTGTTTGTTTCCAAGGCAGAAAGTGGTGAATTTGGCATTAGACCGGCATTTAAGAAAATCGCATCAACTTTGCCAAACGTCTTTTTAGCCAGTTCAACCAACGCCGTATTATCTTCCGATTTCACGACATCCGTTACACGATAAACGGCTTCCCCGCCTTTGGCTTTAATGTTTTCTACAATCGCTTGTAATTTAGCTTCACGACGCGCACCTAACACTAATTTTGCACCGTTTTCGGCTAATTTATACGCCGTAGCTTCACCAATACCTGATGATGCTCCCGTAATAATGACGACTTTATCTTGAATATTATTCATGTTATTTCTCCTGTTGTTTGAATGGCTATCATTCTAGCTTGTTTAAGCTTACCTGATTAGCCTAAAAATCATAAAGACGCAATAAGGTAAAACTTATAATTGGCTTATAGAGCACGCCAAAGAACGACCGCTCTTACTTCACCAAAATTTCTATCGTTGCAGCTCGACAGTTGTCACCAATCATATACGACACATAACGGCTTGAGGCATATTTTTTACGATAGGCTTGATCAATTTTCTCGTTCAATTGGGAATCCTTAATTGAATTAAAGACCACATCAAAAACACGGTTTATGGCGTAAATTTTGCCCGCTTGTTGGCGGATTGCCGCCTGATACCAACTGGAATGTACACCATTATAAGCACGCACAAATAATCGACCTTCCACAATCACCGCCCAAATCCAAGTGGGCGTACCCGTTGTTTGACCATCAGGGCGGAATAGCGCGATTTTTAAATCATCTGCAATATCAATTTGGCTTAAAACTTCTTTATCCCACATCACTTTCTCCTTCATCAAAACTGATTGGTGGTGTTATTGTATTTATCCTCATAACTCCATACAATGAATAAAATCAGAAAACACAATTCCAAAAAATGAGATTATGAATCGACTAGATGCCCTTAAATACTTTGTTGCCGCAGCAGAAAATTTAAGTTTTAAATTGACCGCACTTCGTTTCTCCGTTTCACCACAAGTAATCAGCCGAGTGATTGCCGAATTAGAAAAAGAACTCGGTGAACCTTTATTCAAGCGCAATACGCGCGCTATTCATTTAACGGATTTTGGTGAGAAGTTTCGCCCAAATGCGATTGCTTTTCTACAACAAGAAGAGTGGTTATTTGGATTAAAGCAAGAAAATAATGATTTAGCCGGTATGGTTCGAATAACACTACCGCCCTCTGATTATGCCGACTATATTTTGCAACAACTATTAACCGCACTAAAACCTTACCCACATATTGCCATTGATTGGCGAACAGATTTCGACACACTCAATGCCGTAGAGGATCAAATTGATATTGGTATCCGAATCAGCCGCACCCCTAAAGAATATTGGGTTGCAAAGAAAATAATGATGTTACATGAACCTATCGTTGCCACTCCGGAATTAATTGCAAATGTAGGATTACCAAAAGATATTCACGACTTAACAGAAAATTTTCCCGTCGGAAATCTTTTGAACCCTAAAACAGGTAAAGTGTGGGATTGGTTTATTGATAATGAGCCTGTTCCCTTACCAAAACCTTGCGTCGTAACCAGTGATATTCGCAGCTTATTACAAGCTGTGCTGGCAGGTAGAATTTTTGCCCCGATTATGTACCACGACTGTAAGAAATACATTGAAAACGGCACACTTCAAGTCGTGCTAAACGACAAAGAATCCTCCCTTTGGGGGCTATATCTTTACCGTCCCTATCAGCCCATCACACCAAAACGAGTTCAGGTAGTATTTGAGATATTGGAAAAGATTTTAGTGAGGAATAAAGGTTTAATCTAACACGACAAGTTTGAGGAAATAGCTAGATCATACCAAAACGATGAAAAAAATAACCGCACTTTAATCTATTCATAATGAACAAACTAAAGTGCGGTTGTTTTTCGAGTTGGTCGATAAGCCGAGTTCTGTCGTGGACAATCATTCATCTAGGCGACGAATTACTCCGCCGCTCAAGCAACCTACCCGAACTCTAGACGGGCCATCCATTGAGTTCCTATTTGGTCTTGCTACGAGTGGAGTTTACCCTGCTGCCAACCGTTACCGGCGACACGGTGCGCTCTTACCGCACCCTTTCACCCTTACCGTTTGCACGGCGGTCTGCTCTCTGTTGCACTGGTCGTAGGCTCACGCCTCCCGGACGTTATCCGGCACTCTGCCCTGTGTAGCTCGGACTTTCCTCTCGTTTACTTGTCCCACTAGGTCGTGTGAACACGGTCAAGGGCTTCAATAAACCAGCGATTGTCTAACCAACTCGGCGCGTAGTATAGAGATTAATAAAAGTGCGGTCAATAAAATCCAATGGATTTTGAACATTGTCATTGCCAACGGCGGTGAAGCCGTAAGTAATCGCATCAGCGATCAGGCATAATTTTTCATTCGTATTTTTATCGCATTCAGCTAAAATACCCACAATTTTAACCGCACTTTAGGACTGTTTATGAACTATCTACAAATTGCACGCGATACGCTTTCCGTAGAAAGTCTCGCACTCACCCAATTAAGCCAACGTCTAGATGAAAACTTCAACCAAATCGTTGAGCTTATTTTGCATTGCCAAGGCCGTCTCGTCATTGGCGGGATTGGCAAATCAGGTTTAATTGGAAAAAAAATGGTCGCGACTTTTGCTTCCACCGGCACACCAAGTTTCTTTCTACATCCCACAGAGGCGTTTCACGGTGATCTCGGTATGCTCAAACCGGTTGATATTGTTATGCTCATTTCCTATAGCGGTGAAACGGATGATGTTAATAAACTGATTCCAAGTTTGAAAAACTTTGGCAATAAAATTATTGCTCTCACTAGCAATAAACACTCTACCCTTGCCCGTCATGCGGATTATGTATTGGATATTACGGTTGAGCGTGAAGTGTGCCCAAATAATCTTGCTCCAACCACATCAGCCCTTGTAACGCTTGCATTAGGTGATGCCCTTGCCGTATCGCTCATCACCGCAAGAAATTTCCAACCTGCCGATTTTGCCAAATTCCATCCGGGTGGCAGTCTTGGTCGCCGATTGCTTTGTCGGGTAAAAGATCAAATGCAAACACGTTTACCGACTATTTCCCCCACTACAAATTTCACCGACTGTTTAACCGTGATGAATGAAGGACGAATGGGCGTTGCACTTGTTATGGAAAACGATCAATTAAAAGGCATTATCACTGATGGAGATATTCGCCGAGCCCTTACCGCTAATGGTGAACAAACACTTAAGAAAACGGCACAAGATTTTATGACAAGTTCACCAAAAACTATTAACCAAAATGAATTCTTATCAAAAGCGGAAGATTTCATGAAAGAGAAAAAAATTCACTCTCTGGTGGCGGTAGATGATGAAAATAACGTGGTGGGTTTAATCGAATTTTCAAGCTAAGGAAAACAAATGCAACAAAAACTCGAAAAAATTAAATTGGTTATCACCGACGTGGATGGCGTGCTGACTGACGGTCAACTTTATTATGACGCAAATGGTGAGGCCATTAAAAGTTTCCATGTGCGTGATGGTTTAGGCATTAAAATGTTGATGGAGTCCGGCATTCAAGTTGCGGTACTTTCAGGTAGAGATTCTGCTATTTTGCGTCGTCGTATTGCCGATCTCGGCATAACATTATTCTTCCTTGGCAAATTAGAGAAAGAAAGTGCCTGTTTTGAATTGATGAAACAAGCCGGCGTCAATCCGGAAGAAACCGCTTATATTGGCGATGATAGTGTGGATCTCCCCGCGTTTGCCGTCAGCGGACTTTCCTTTGCGGTCGCAGATTCGCCTTCTTATGTAAAAAATGCCGCAAATTATGTGCTGTCTCTTGCTGGTGGCAAAGGCGCATTTCGTGAAATGTCCGATATGATTTTAACCGCCCAAGGTAAATCCGCCGTCTTTAACAGTGCACAGGGATTTTTAAAATCGGTCAAAAATATGGCGCAATAACTAAATTTAGAAAAAGAAAAGGAATTCACTTTCATAATTTAATTTTTGGTATTATTAACCGCTCTTTTATAACAGTAACAATGGAGAAGACAGATATGATAGGCGTTTATGCTACTTGCCAAGTAAAACAAGGTTTTGAAACCGAATTTGAAAATTTAGTCAAACAATTCATCACAGAAAGCCGAACTCATCAAGGTTGTCAAAACTATGACTGTGGTGCAGTGACAGAAAAAGCTCGAACTTACTGTTTTATTGAACGTTGGACAGCGCAAACCGACTTAGATGCTCACCTAGCCTCTCCATTCTTTCAACAAAATGCACCTAAATTAATCGAAATGTTGGAAAATGGTCTAGATATTAATGTCGTGAATTTTATCTAAATTGCCGTAGGTTATTCCCTCCTATTTAAAAATTAGATTAGTTCACAGCTAATAAATAATAAAAAGGCTGTAAACACAGCCTTTTTATTATTTATCGGATTTTTTGACCGCACTTAATTGCTAGAACCGGTAGCTTTATTGAGCAATACTTTCACAATTTTCGGCACGCCTTCGCCAGCTTTTTCTTTCAGCACAATGACATGCTTACGAATAAAGCCGGTATTAGGATTTGGGTCAACAAGGTAAATCGTTGCGCCATAAGGTGCTTCATTGACTAAACCATTGGCGGGATAAACTTGTAACGATGTACCAATCACGATCACAATATCTGCTTTTTTCACTAACTTGACCGCTTGATCCAGCATTGGCACATTTTCCCCAAAGAAGACAATATGTGGACGCAGTGGATGCCCGTGATTATCTTTATCGTCAATATGCTGATCGCCCAAGCAAGGAACGATGTAATCCGTATTAAAACTACTTCTAGCTTTGTTCAGCTCACCATGCAAATGCAATACATTCTGGCTGCCTGCACGTTCGTGTAAATCATCAACATTTTGAGTGATAATCTGTACATCATAAGCCTTTTCAAGCTCTACTAAAGCGAGATGTGCCGCATTCGGTTGCGCCGCTTGAGCATTACGACGGCGTTCATTATAAAATTCCAACACTTTAGCCCGATTCTTTTTCAACGCCTCAGGTGTACAAACTTCCTCAATCTTATACCCTGCCCACAAACCATCTTCCGCACGAAAAGTCGGAATGCCACTCTCAGCACTAATACCTGCACCGGTTAAAACAACACAAATTGGTTTATTCATAATATCTTTCTCTATTTTATTACAACGATGAATTTTATCTGTTCAAGCCTGTTTACGAAGTTCATAGGCTTTTAGTTAAGATAAGAAGTAAAATCCGATCCTTGTCTGAGCAATAGAGGCATATTCAACTGCTCGGCACTATCCAAGCTAGCCTGATTTAGACATGATTCCCTCATTTAGGAACAATTCATCCGTTTTTCAATATCGCTTTTCAACTCACGCTTTTCTTCATCGCTGAGAAAAGCGGCACGGATAGCGTTTTCAAGCAGCTGTTGTGCTTCGTTTTCATTTAATTGGTATTCTCGCGCCAATAAATTAAATTCTTGCTGAATATTCGTTTGAGAAACAGTCATATTGTCGGTATTTAATGTGGCAATAATTCCCTTCACAAGGAATGTTCTAAGCTGATAATGCTTTAAATGATCGATAGCTTTGGTTTGTAAATTACTGCAAGGGCACATTTCCACAGCAATATGACGATCGGCTAAAGATTGCATAACCGATTCTGATTCTGCCGCACGAATACCGTGTCCGATACGGATTGCACCAATGTCAATCGCTTGTTGAACATTCTCCGCTCCTGCTGCTTCACCGGCATGAATGGTAAAAGGTACACCAAGTGATTTGGCAAGCTCGAATTCTTTTGCAAAATTCATGGTGGGATAACCGGCTTCAGGACCAGCTAAATCCACGGCAACCACCCCCGCTTTCCCTGTTGAAAGGTATTTTTTTGCCATTCGTACGGTTTCTAAATTCCCTTCTTGCGAACCTATACCACGCAAACAGCATAATATTAAATTTGCTTTAAATAATCGGCTTTCCGTTAATCCCTCTTGTAAACCAGCTAAGGCTGCTTCCACCACCTGTGATTGGGTTAAACCTTTTTGCGTGTGAAGTTGTGGAGCAAAACGAATTTCAACATAGGCTAACCCCTGTTGATCTAAGCGTTTTAATAAATCAGCAACCGCAGAAGTAATCGCCTGCGAGCTTTGCAGTAAAGAAACGGGAATCGCAAAACAGTTAAGATATTGATTAAGATCTGTACAATCTTGGGGAGCGGAAACCAGTGAAAGAAGCTGTTCAACATTTTGAGCCGGTAAGACAATATTCTGTTTTTCTGCCCATTCAAACATCCATTCCGGAGAAAGTGAGCCGTCTAGGTGAAGGTGTAAATCAATCAGGCTATATTTAGTAAAATTTTTCATTGTTGTACTCAATTAGTTAGAAAAGTGAAAAAAATTGCACGGTATTTTAATCCTAAAGGAAAGAGGGAACAAGAAAGGGCTGTCAATACAGCCCTTATCCTTACTTCACTTCCCTAAACAAAATCTCGCTTGGAATCACCGAGCCTTGCCAGTAAAGTTCGGTAGATATTTTCTCTGCCAGTTGTAGGAAAGCTTGTGTGATTTCACTTTCCGGTGCGGCAACCACTGTTGGATTACCGACATCCAAATCTTCACGGATACGAATATGTAAAGGCAACTGAGCTAACACTTTCACATTGTATTTTTCAGCCATTTTTTCTGCCCCGCCCGTACCAAAAATAGCCTCATGATGACCGCACTTGCCACAAATGTGCATTGACATATTTTCTACAATACCTAATACAGGCACAGATACTTTTTCAAACATTGAAACCCCTTTTACTGCATCAAGTAATGCAATATCTTGCGGTGTTGTTACCACTACAGCGCCGGTTACCGGAATTTGTTGTGACAGGGTCAGTTGGATATCGCCGGTACCCGGTGGCATATCTATCACCAAATAATCCAAGCTGTCCCATAATGTTTCGTTCAATAATTGGCTCAATGCACTACTTGCCATCGGACCGCGCCAAATGGTCGCACTATCTTCATCCATTAAAAAACCAATGGAATTAGCCGACAATCCGTGTGCTTTAATCGGTGTAATATGCTGATTGTCCGGCGATGTTGGGCGTTGATGTGGTGCACCGAGCATATGCGGTACAGAAGGGCCATAAATATCCGCATCCAAAATACCTACGCGCGCCCCTTGGGCTTGTAACGCAAGGGCTAAATTCACAGAAACGCTAGATTTACCCACCCCACCTTTGCCTGATGTCACCGCAATAATATTTTTCACACCTTTTACGGCAGGTTGGTTATTGGCACGCTTTAATGTCGCGATTTGATAACTCACCGACCATTTGATTTCCTTACAATCCGCTACTTGCAACAAGGCATCGGATAACGCTTGTTTAAGTTGCTCGACACCGGTGTTCCAAGCAAAAGGGAACTGCAATTCAATACGTAATGTTTCACTGCCCTTTTCTATTTTTTTTAACACATTAAGAGCAATGAGATCTTTTTGCAGACTGGGATGAGTAAAATGCTGAAAAAATTGGAGAAGATCGGCTTGTTGCTCCGCGCTGATATTTTCAGAAAAAAAGATTGCCATAAAAAATCCTACTAAAACAATAGAGTAAATTCATCAGGCGTATTTAACCATTTTAATGCTATTCTGTTAAGACAAAATGTGACCGAACTAGAAAAAATACCGTTTATCGGGTAAGATAGTGCACAATTTTTTGTGTAAATAAAAGAGAATAAAAATGACAACTCAACCCCGTAAAATTTTAGTGACTTGCGCCTTGCCTTATGCCAATGGCGCGATCCATTTAGGTCATATGTTAGAACATATTCAAGCGGATATTTGGGTGCGTTTTCAGCGTATGCGTGGCAATAAAATCCATTTTGTCTGTGCGGATGATGCACACGGCACACCAATTATGTTGAATGCCGATAAATTAGGCATCACACCTGAAGAATTAATCGAGAAGGCGAAAGCGGATCATATTCGTGATTTTGCCGGTTTTAATATTAGTTTCGATAATTACCACTCCACACACAGTGAAGAAAACAAACAAATCACAGCAGAAATTTATAACAAGTTAAAATCAAACGGTTTCATAAAAAGCAAAGTGATTGCTCAACTTTATGATCCCGAAAAAAATATGTTTTTGCCGGATCGTTTTGTAAAAGGGACTTGTCCGAAATGCAAAGCGGAAGATCAATATGGCGATAACTGTGAGGTTTGCGCTTCCACTTATAGCCCGATGGATTTAATTAATCCGCGTTCTGCCGTATCCGGTGCGACGCCCATTGTAAAAGAATCCGAACACTTCTTCTTTGATTTACCAGCATTTGAAAATATGTTGCAAGACTGGACGCGTTCCGGTTCGCTTCAACCTGAAATCGCCAATAAAATGCAAGAATGGTTTGAAAGCGGTTTGCAACAATGGGATATTTCCCGCGATGCGCCTTATTTTGGTTTTGAAATCCCGGGAGAAAAGGATAAATTCTTCTATGTATGGTTGGATGCCCCAATTGGCTATATGGCGTCATTCAAAAATCTTTGTGATCGCGAAGGCATTGATTTCAACGAGTTTTGGGCTGAAAACAGCGAGGCGGAACTTTATCATTTTATCGGAAAAGATATCGTCTATTTCCATAGTCTGTTTTGGCCTGCGATGTTGGAAGGCTGCAACTATCGCAAACCGACCAATGTATTTGCCCACGGTTATGTCACCGTAGACGGTGCGAAAATGTCAAAATCTCGCGGCACCTTTATTCAAGCAAGTACCTATTTGAATCACATCGATCCTGAATGCCTACGTTATTACTATGCGGCAAAACTCAATAATCGTATTGAAGATCTTGATTTCAATCTTGATGATTTTGTGCAGCGTGTAAATACCGATATTGTTAATAAATTAGTCAATTTAGCCTCTCGAAATGCCGGTTTTATCACCAAACGTTTTGACGGAAAACTTGCTTCCAAATTAGAAGATGAGGCTCTTTTTGCTGAATTTACCGCACAAGCAGAACAAATCGCGACTTATTATGAAACCCGTGAATACAATAAAGCGATTCGTGAAATTATGGCTCTCACCGATAAAGCTAATAAATATATCGATGAAAAAGCGCCTTGGCTAATCGCAAAAGCGGAAGGCAAAGAAGCTGAACTGCAAACCGTCTGCTCGATGGGCATTGAACTATTCCGAGTGTTGATGACTTACTTAAAACCGGTATTACCGAAATTAGCAGAACGTGCAGAAGCCTTTTTACAAAGCGAATTGCGTTGGAATAACATTACCCGACCTTTATTTGATCACCAAATCGCTCCGTTTAAATCTTTATTCTCCCGTTTAGAGAAAAAACAAATTGACGCGGTGGTAGAAGAAACCAAGAGATTATTTGCCGAATCAAACAAAGTTACAGAAAAAACAGCGGCAAAATCAACCGCACTTTCTAACGTAGAACCCATTGCCGACACCATCACTATTGATGATTTTGCCAAACTTGATCTACGTGTGGCAAAAGTACTGAAATGCAAAGCCGTGCCGGAATCCAATAAACTTTTACGTTTTGAATTGGATCTTGGTGATCATACCCGTCAAGTGTTCTCCGGAATCAAAGCAGCCTATAGTAAACCGGAAGAATTAGAAGGTCGGTTCGTGATTATGGTAGCAAATCTTGCACCACGTAAAATGAAGTTTGGCGTATCTGAGGGGATGATTCTTTCCGCCGGCAGTGGTGGCAGTGATTTATTCTTACTTTCTGCAGATAGTGGCGTAACAGCCGGTATGCAGGTGAAATAATTCATTCAATACGAATTAGGCGGCATTAGTCGCCTTTTTCTTTATCAAAGATTTCTTCAAGATCATACAATTCCCACTTGATCTTTACCTAAGGTCAAGCTTTATCCTTGCGACTCTACTCAACAACTTAAAGAGAAAATTATTATGCAATGGAGAAATTTCTTAAAACACAGTGCGCTTTTCATTGCAATGGCAGGGATACCGATGAAATGGGTTTGGCGATACAATGCTAACAAATGGCGCGCAATATCCTAAACATATCACTCCAAAAGACTGGGTAAGATTACGTTTACTCAACGGCTGTAATGCCCGCTCACTCAGACTTGCAACCAGCGATGAACGGCCTATGTATGTTATCGCAAGTGATGGCGGATTTTTGAATGAACCGATAAAAGTCAATGAATTAGAAATGATTATAGGAGAACGTTTTGAGGTTCTGATTGATTTGAGTGATGGTAAAGCGGTGGATTTAGTCAGATCAAATGGACATGGGATTACCTCCGTTCAATCAAAAACTACCGGTATTAAGTCTAGAAACTACGTTACAAAAAGGACAAGGCAATTTACCGACAAAATTGGCAAACTTATCTGAAGTAAAAATACCGAATGATATTGTAGTCCGCCATTTTCAGCTCAGCATGGATCCGGAATTAGATCACCAAGGAATGCAATTATTCATGCAAAAATACGGTCATCAAGGTATGAACATGACGCATCATATGCATATGCCGCAACACACTATGCCGATGTCGCACGATACCCATATGTCACATATGCCACACGATGGAGATATGAATGCGCCTAAAAAAGCAGCATTAGATATTTGGACGGCAAATCGAATTAACGGTCAAAGTTTCCATCATCCCCCTGTATTTAGTGCCAAACAGGGACAATATGAAAAATGGGTAATTTCCGGAGAAAGTGATATGATGTTACACCCATTTCATGTGCATGGCACACAATTCCGAATCCTAAGCGAAAACGGAAAACCACCTGCCGCACACCGTCAAGGCTGGAAAGATACGGTAAGCGTGAATGGTGCGATCAGCGAGATACTCGTTAAATTTAATTATTTAGCCAGTAACCAAGCCCCTTATATGGCTCATTGTCATTTATTGGAACATGAAGACACCGGTATGATGTTGGCGTTTACCGTTGAAAAATAATGGTAAATGACTGAACGAGTTATTGGAGAACAACAATGAAAAATGAATTAATCTGTTATAAACAAATGCCCGTTTGGACAAAGGATAAGCTTCCTCAAATGTTTCAAGAAAAACATAATACCAAAGTGGGCACTTGGGGAAAGATAACCGTATTAAAAGGTAAACTCAAATTTTATGAATTAACAGAGAAAGGTGAGGTACTTGCCGAGCATATTTTTACACCTGAAACGGACACCCCATTTGTTGAACCGCAAGCTTGGCATCGGGTGGAAGCCGTAACAGATGATTTGGAATGTACTCTTGGCTTTTATTGTAAAAAAGAAGATTACTTCAGCAAAAAATACAATATGACGGCAACCCATTCCGAAGTGAAAAGTGCGGTTAAAATAATTAGCCCTTGTAAAACCCTCGATCTTGGTTGCGGGCAAGGCAGAAATTCGCTCTTTCTCAGTTTACTTGGTTATGATGTCACTTCTTGGGATCATAATGAAAACAGCCTGACTTTCTTAAATGAAACGAAAGAAAAAGAAAATCTGACAATTTTGACCGCACTTTACGATATCAATACGGCGAATATTCAAGAAAACTACGATTTTATTCTTTCTACGGTCGTATTTATGTTCTTAAACCGCGAACGCGTCCCGGACATTATCAAAAATATGCAGGAACATACCAATACTGGCGGGTACAACTTAATTGTTGCCGCTATGTCCACTCATGACGTGCCTTGCCCAATGCCTTTCTCTTTCACTTTCAAAGAGAATGAATTAAAAGATTATTACCAAGACTGGGAATTAATTAAATACAATGAAGAAATGGGTGAATTGCACAAAACCGATGAAAACGGCAATCGCATTAAAATGAAATTTGTGACAATGTTAGCCAAAAAGAAATAATAATTTGATTTATAAAATAAAAAACCGCATTTTGTGATAACAAAGTGCGGTTTATTTTTCATGAGAATTTTTAATTATTCTTCAATTGAGCGCAATAATTCGTTGATTCCGACTTTCCCTAAGGTTTTCGCATCCACTTTTTTCACGATAACTGCACAATAAAGGCTGTATTTACCGCATTTTGACGGAAGACTACCTGAAACCACCACTGAGCCGGCAGGCACACGACCATAGTGGATTTCACCGGTTTCACGATCATAAATTTTGGTAGATTGACCAATGAATACTCCCATTGAAATCACACAGCCATCTTCAACAATAACGCCTTCAACTACTTCGGAACGGGCGCCGATAAAGCAGTTGTCACCAATAATGGTCGGATTAGCTTGTAATGGCTCTAATACTCCACCGATACCTACACCGCCCGATAGATGAACGTTTTTACCAATTTGAGCGCAGGATCCCACTGTTGCCCAAGTATCTACCATAGTACCTTCGCCAACATAGGCACCGATATTCACATAAGACGGCATTAGGACACAATTTTTAGAAATATACGCCCCTTTACGAACCGTAGCAGATGGTACAACCCGAAAACCTTCTTGTTGGAAACGTTCTTCAGTATAATCTGCAAATTTTAATGCGACTTTGTCATAGTATTTTGTTTCCGCACCATCAATAATTTGGTTATCGTTGATACGGAATGAAAGCAATACTGCCTTTTTTAACCACTGGTGTGTGACCCACTCACCATCAATTTTTTCTGCAACACGATATTTTCCACTGTCTAACCTTTCAATCACTTCTTCAATCGCGCGACGGGTTTCCGCATCCACGGTTTTTGGCGTAATATCTGCGCGTTTTTCAAATGCGGATTCAATAATTGTTTGTAAATTTGACATGGTACTTCCTAATGTTAGTTAACTGAATAAAACGGTGTTAGTTTTACCATATTTCTAACTATCAAGCAAAAAACACCGAAAAAAATCACCGCACTTTGTGAGACCCAAAGTGCGGTGATGATAAAAACCTATCTTAATTACAAGATAGCAAGTGTTAAGCCAACAATAAAAGACATACTTAACACAACTGCAATCATCGCATAACCAAAATCACTCATGTTTTCTCCTTAAATTGATGTTGATGCGCTGTTATTCTAACAAGAAAAAGAAAAAAAACGACCTTTTTTAAAAAAATTTTGTTACCTACTTAACTATTCCTAAACAATCCTTATAATGGGAAAAATTTTTTTTAGAGAAAATCCAATTATGGCAACAATTAAAGATGTGGCAAAAATGGCGGGGGTATCCACCACTACCGTTTCCCATGTAATAAATAAAACCCGATTTGTTGCAAAAGAAACGAAAGAAGCCGTTCAGCATGCGATTAAAACCCTAAAATATTCTCCTAGTGCAGTGGCAAGAAGTTTGAAAGTCAATACCACAAAATCTATCGGTATGATCGTTACGACCAGTGAAGCCCCCTACTTCGCCGAAATTATTCATGCAGTGGAGGAACATTGTTATCGCCAAAGCTATTCCCTGTTTTTATGCAACACGCAAAATGATCCTGAAAAAATTAAAAATCATTTAGAAATGTTAGTTAAAAAACGGGTGGACGGTTTACTTGTGATGTGTTCCGAATATACCCAAACTTCTCTTGATTTACTTTCCAATGTTTCCAGCTTACCGATAGTGGTAATGGATTGGGGACCTAACAGTGACACCGATGTGATCGAAGATAACAGCTTTATGGGCGGCTATCTTGCAACCAAACATTTGATTGATTGCGGTCATAAAAAAATCGGTATTATCGCAGGGGAACTGAGTAAAACTACGGCAAGAACCCGTTACGAAGGTTTTGAGAAAGCGATGACCGAGGCAAATCTGGCGGTTAATCAAGATTGGGTAATGGAGGGGTATTTTGAACCGGAAGACGGCTATGAATGTATGAATAAAATTCTTGCCCGAACCGAGCTACCAACGGCAGTCTTTTGTTGTAATGATGTCATGGCACTCGGTGCTATTTCAGCCATCACAGAAAAAGGGTTACGTGTACCGGATGATATTTCGGTCATTGGTTATGACAATATTCATTCATCACGTTTTTATGCTCCGCCACTTACAACGATTCACCAATCAAAATCCCGATTAGGTGCACAAGCGGTTAATTTGCTCTTTGAACGCATTTCACAGAAAGATAAAGATAATTTATTACATAAGCAAAGTCGCATTGATATTCATCCTGAATTGGTTATCAGAAAATCTGTTAAAACCATGTTATAAAACATACTAAAAAATAACCGCACTTTTTATGTTTTAGTTAAAAAGTGCGGTTATTTTTTTAGAAAAATTTATTTTTCCTGTTTTTCATCAATCTTTTATCTTGTTGAGTTTGACCCTACACCTATTTTTAGTTATATCTATATCCAGTTTTATTTTACTTTTTAGGAGTTTATATGACACAAGAGTATGTTACTCTGCGCAATAACATCAATATGTTAGGGCGCTTTCTCGGAGAAACCATTAACGATGCACAAGGTGCCGATATTCTTGAACTCATCGAAAATATCCGCAAATTATCCCGTGATTCTCGAGCTGGGGACGATAACGCACGTCAAGCATTACTCGAAACCCTCGCGAATATTTCAACGGATAACATCATTCCTGTAGCTCGTGCATTCAGTCAATTTCTGAACCTGACAAATATTGCAGAACAATATCAAACCATCTCCCGAGAACATTCACAAAAAGCCCCTTCAGAACGCTCTTTACACACACTATTCACGCGTTTGAAAGCTGAAAATGCCTCAAAAGACGAGGTGTATAACACCATTGAAAAACTATTAATCGAACTTGTATTAACAGCACATCCAACAGAAACCACGCGCCGTTCACTGATCCATAAGCATGTTGAAATTAACAAATGTTTAAGTAAATTAGAACACGGCGATCTCACCTCAAAAGAACGATGCATTATTGAACGTTTACTCCTTCGTTTAATTGCCGAAGCTTGGCACACCAATGAAATTCGCACCGTTCGCCCAACCCCTTTTGATGAAGCGAAATGGGGATTTGCAATGTTAGAAAACAGCCTTTGGCAAGCTGTGCCGGAATTTCTTCGTCAATTAAATGAAAATGCACGTGAATTCTTAGGTTATGATTTGCCGGTAGGTTTAAAGCCGGTACGCATTTCTTCTTGGATGGGCGGCGACCGTGACGGAAACCCGTTTGTGACCGCCCCAATTACCCAAAAAGTTCTGAATTTTGCCCGTTGGAAAGCGGCAGATTTATTCCTACAAGACATCTGCAAACTGGTTGATGAACTTTCCATGGTGAAATGTACCGATGAATTCCGAACAAAATATGGCGATCATTTAGAACCATATCGCACCGTCGTAAAAGGCTTACGCACAAAACTCACCACAACCCTCTCCTACTTTGATGATCTCCTTGCCGATCGTCTGCCTCGTGTAACAGAAAGTGAGATTATTTTAGAGGATAACCAACTTTGGGAACCGCTTTATGATTGTTATCAATCACTTATGTCGTGTGGTATGCGTATTATTGCAAACGGCTCGTTACTTGATATTTTACATCGTATCCGCTGCTTTGGCGTCACCTTGTCACAAATGGATATTCGACAAGAGAGTACACGTCATACCAATGCCATTGCGGAAATCACACGTTATATCGGTTTAGGTGATTATTCACAGTGGACAGAAGAAGATAAACAAGCCTTTTTAATTCGTGAATTAAGTTCACGCCGCCCATTAATTCCGCAAAATTGGACACCATCTGCAGAAACACAAGAAATTCTTGATACCTGCAAAGTTGTTGCGGCACAAAAACAAGGCGTCATTGCTTGTTACGTTATTTCTATGGCACGTAGTGCATCCGATGTACTTGCCGTCCATTTATTACTAAAAGAAACCGGGGTTTCTTACCATATACCGGTAGTTCCTCTCTTTGAGACCTTAGATGATTTGGATGCCGCAGAAAATGTCATGAGCCAACTTTTCGATATCGGTTGGTATCGAGGCGTAATTAATAACCGCCAAATGGTGATGATTGGCTATTCGGATTCAGCCAAAGATGCGGGAATGATGGCTGCTTCATGGGCACAATATCGTGCACAAGAGGCGCTTGTGAATTTAACTGAAAAACTCGGTATTGAACTGACATTATTCCACGGACGTGGCGGAACAATCGGTCGGGGCGGTGCACCGGCACATGCGGCGCTACTTTCTCAACCGCCACGTTCATTGAAAAATGGCTTACGCGTAACAGAACAAGGCGAAATGATCCGCTTCAAACTCGGTTTACCGGCTGTCGCGGTAGAAACCTTCGATCTTTATGCAAGCGCTATTTTAGAAGCAAATCTCTTACCGCCACCGGAACCTAAAGCGGAATGGCGCAAAATAATGGATGAACTTTCTACTATTTCTTGCAAAATCTACCGTGATGTCGTACGGGGTGATAAAGACTTTGTACCGTACTTCCGCAGTGCCACACCGGAACAAGAACTCTCTAAATTACCCCTAGGTTCACGCCCTGCCAAACGTAATCCAAACGGTGGTGTAGAAAGTCTTCGAGCCATTCCTTGGATTTTCGCTTGGATGCAAAATCGACTCATGTTACCGGCATGGTTGGGAGCTGGTGCAGCGGTGCGTCAAGTAATTGAAAACGGCAAGAGCGATATTATTCAAGAAATGTGCCAAACATGGCCGTTTTTCTCCACTCGAATCGGTATGTTAGAGATGGTATTCAGCAAATCGGATAGCTGGCTTTCACAACAATACGATCAACGTTTGGTGAAAAAAGAACTTTGGTATTTGGGCGAAAATTTACGCCAACAATTACAGGCTGATATTCAAACGGTACTCTCACTTTCCCATAACAGTGAGTTAATGTCCGATTTGCCATGGATCGCCGAATCTATCGCATTACGCAATATTTACACCGATCCGCTCAATCTTCTCCAAGCGGAACTCCTCCACCGTTTCCGCGAAAATCCGGATCACCCAAATCCTGATGTAGAACAAGCATTGATGATCACCATCACCGGTATCGCTGCAGGAATGCGTAATACCGGTTAGTCGATAAAAATAAAAGTGCGGTCAAATTTATCGGTATTATGTAGCAGTTGCACAAAGACCTAACCGCTTGAAAATACTAAAATCTCCATTGAAAGTTTAACTCAATGGAGATTTTTATTATGGCAGAATCCCACCTTATTTCTCAACTTACCAAATTAATCGAAAGTAGCTATAAAGAAAAAGCAATTCTTGAACATCAACTTGATCAGTTAAAACAACAGAAATCAGATTTAGAGGATAAAATACTTTGTTTTGAGAATACCTTGATATACATTGAACCTAATTTCGATTTAAGGCAAATCAACACACAATTTAATGTTTCAAGGCTAATAAAACCTCGATTGTTTAAGCAAAATCTTCAATTGTTGGTTGCAAGGGATTCAAACAAAGTGATAGTTGGAAAACATTATACTTTATTACAGATGCGGCGTTGGAATTAGACACTGGCAAAAATTATCCTCCACCCCAAAGAGAACATGAATTAGCTGTTGCTCGCGTATTAAAAGAACTGTATAAGAAAGGAATTATTGAACGGAAAGAAGTTGAATTACATAAACGGACAATAAAGCGAAGATTTTTCAGGCGTTCTGAATGGCGATTAAAACCTTTAGTGCAGGAATAAGAAATAGCGGTAGAGATACCGCTATTTAGATTTATAGCGATTGATAGGTATAACCTTTTTCCTGTTGTAGCCCTAAAAGAAATACTTCCTGTGGTGTTGCAATATCATAACTAGAGTCAGTAAAAGAAAATTTAGAGTTTAATTCATTACTCATATTATCCTGTTCTAAATCAATCGTTAGAAAGTAAATATTCTAAGTCTTGTTGTGTATAGCTCATTCTCCCCCCTTTTCCTCAATGGATTTAGGTCTTCTGTAACCAAAAACTATAAGAATTTCTTGGGAAAACATTCTCATAAATTCTCTTAAACTATTTCTTAATTGCTCACAATCGTTGCACATTTCTATGTTATCACTAAAGTCATCAATTTTTATATTTAACTCTTCTGTAAGAGTCTTTATACCAATATAACGACCATGAGAATGCCATCGCTTGTTATCACCAAGTTTTTCTGCTATCTCACTAGCTCGAACCTCTTTATCTTTTTTCGTTACATCCTTCCCAGATGTTTCTTTTTTGAGCCAATCTTTAAATTTATACTTAACTAACCAAGTTTTTAATAGTGCTTTAGATAGCTCAGCAGCTTGTTCGTATGATCTAATAGTACCTAAGTTTTGATTTTTTAACAACATTAACTCTGCTTGTGTTAGAGTGCCTTCTTTAGATTTACGAACAAGTTCATCTATTTTATCTAAAAAACCCAAAGCTGGAACCCATCTTCCTTCAGGAGTTTCTACTTGTGGATCTATAGAACCTAGAGATGAAGCATAGTTCATGTAAATCTTATCACCAGACATTGCCCAAATAGTTCCAGCAGACATTGCTTGATCTAAAATAACGAAATAAACTTCGTTATAGAAATGTCTAGTAATTTCAACCATTTTTTCGACAGCACTTGCACTACCACCATTTGTAGATAAAAATACTACTAGAGTTGATATTCCATTACTTCTAGCTGTTCTACCATTTTCCTGAATTCTTGTTTTCCAATAATCTATACTAGATTCGTTAATGTTTCCCATGTAAGAGATTATATCGCACTCTTTAAAGTATTTTTCGGCGAAACTACCTAGTTGCTAAGCTATAAAGTTAACAGATTGATTACTTAGTGCACTCATTGTAAACATATCTTTATAAAAATTGATTGAATAATAATAGAGAAAACAAAGATAATCAATTTAAATAACAATATTTACTAAATAAAGATATGAGTACATCTGCTATTTTTGTTTTCCATTGCCAGTGAACCTCATTTCGGCTGATTTGAGTCCTATTAATCCATTCTCTTTTATAAAACTCATTCAGTTGTTTACGAACGGAATCAAGATGTTTTTCGGACGGTGTATCAGGATTTTGTTCAATATCGAAAATACGCTGCGTGAGTTCTGCAATAGTAAAGCCCTTATGGGGAGATTCTCGCATTATCTGTACGATGTATTTACGGATTTTCCCTTTAAAGAGTTTGAATTTGCGACGGTACACAAAATTTTCCGTATTATAAAGTGTAACATCACTTTCTTGTTGAGTAAGCTCAATGGCGCGTTTTAATGTGGCAATGTTCGTATCAAGCAACGCAAGGTGATGCAACACCTGTTTACGTTCAAATTCAAACTCTTTGAGCTTTTTATCTAGGTTATATGCCATATATCTACTGCCAAATCACTTCTTGATGAATAATCTTACGCTGCCAATAACCGCACCATTCATTGCGGTATTATGTAGCAGTTGCACAAAGACCGTATTATTAGAAATTGTTAAAGTCCTTACTTATTAGATTAGGTAAGGACTTTTTTTATTATGACACAAAAACTATCGAAACGAGAGCTAGGTGCACGTTTATTGCTGCTGAAAGAAAAACAAGCGTTATTAGCAAAACAAATTAATGTATTAACACAAGAAATTAATGAACTGGCACAGCCCTTTGCATCTGAGCCTAAAGCTCCACCACTCATCACAACTTCTTTGATAGCAAAAGTATTACGAGAATCTAGTGGTTTGATGCAATGTGGAGAAATTGCTGAAGCGGTATTGAGTTTACAAGGTCAGCCAAAATTTGTTGATGTGGGCGATAACCATTATAAGGCGGTTAAGAGAATATTACTGCGGTTGGAGAAACAAGGATTGATTGAGCGTACAGGGTTTCATTGGCGATTGAAGCCATTAAAGTTATTCCATTCGTGAAAACAACAGTAATCTACTACTATACTTGGTATATAGGACAGAAATAAATAAAACAGCTCCTATTAACATATAGGAGCTATTTAGCTAATATATTACTCTTCATATTCATAATTTTTATTTTTTGAATATAATGGAAATTTTTCATTATCTGAAAGATGTTTTTCTTCAAATCTCAAATAATTTTCTTCAAATTCCTTGCTTTTCAAAATAAAATAATCTTTGTTATTCACAAGGATTTGATCTATTTCGTAAATAATACTCATAAATACCCTCCTAATGTTAAACTCACCATATTTAATCTTCAGATTTACTCATGAATCTAGTATATAGATCGGAATCAATATTTACACTATTATTGTGCTTTACAGCAATTTGCTTAGGCTGCTCTTCATCTGTATTATAAATGACCCATTCAGAACAATGCTTGTTTAATGCTCGAAATGAAACTGGAATCATTTTGTGGCTCTGTCTTACTATATCTTCAGGAACACTTCTGTTTTCCTGAATTTCTCGACCTTTAATTCGCTTAATTGCAAGCTCTATATCACAATCTACAATAACCAATGATATGTTATAATCCAATTGTTTTAATTCTTTAAAAATCAATTCAAACTTATGAACATTTTTTAATGTAGCATCATACATAAAACTATAAAGCTCTTTCTGAGCAAGCTGAATCAACTTTCGAGCTATTTCGCTACTTTGCGCGTGAACTATAGCTGAGGCTTCATAGCCATGTTCAGCTTGTAATTTTTCATAACTAGGAATTAATGTTTTTATTTCATCGGGATCAATAATTAAAAAACCAGCATATTGCTGTTGAATCAGTTTTCGGATTGTTGATTTCCCTGCACCACTTCCACCACCGATAAAAATTGCTACATTCCTAGACTGTAATGGCTACGTAGTTTCTTTTATGTATTTATCAATAATAGATGCTATAATTTGAGCTTGTTCTTCGCTACAATCATCTAAGGTGGAAATAATATCTTGCATTTTTGATTTTATTATGGTATGTGATTTTCAACTTGGATGCTTGGATTATAGTGCCGTTAGTGGGAAAAAGCAAGAAAAAGCCTTAAAATTCTGCATAAAAGAAAGGTATCTGAACGCGATATTTAGACTTTCAATTTCCATCTTATATCCATAACACCTAATTCTATTCTCTCTAGTACGCCTTTATTAAACCAATGCTTCAATGCACCACGCACGGAAACAGTATGCTGCGGTTGAATGATGGGGTTTTGTCCATCTCGAATAAGGACGAGCTTAATCAATTCATTAACGGTAAATTCGTGGTTTGGTTTTGCCTTCATCTCGGCTAGTACCATTTGGCGTAGTTTTCCCTTGAAACGATGTTGATAAGTGCGGTAGGTATAAAGTTCTGTATTGTATTTATCAGTTAGGGCTTCTTCTTGCATAATCTCAATGGCAGCTTGTAGCTTATCGAGTTTGTCTTCCACTAATGTAAGGTGTTCTAACACTTGTTTACGCTCACGTTGCAAGCGGTCAATTTTTGCCTGAATTTGACTGAGATAGATTTTCTTTGCCATCACATTACCAATCTTTCTGTTTGTCTATGATTACCTTGCCAGTAGCCTTTCCAAGCATTATCTGATGAAGTGCTGAGGCATTTACTGGTCACATCATTGAAAATAGTTAAATTATCCAGTTTACGAGTATCTTCACGATAGGCGACTTCGTTCGCATAGTTATCAAGATAGACGTTACTCATCTTGTGGACTTGCCCATAATACATACGTTTGAATCGTGCAAAGTAACTCTCCGCAAGGTTGTTCGTAATCCCTTCATCGCTACAATATTCATGTTGGTGATTTACTCGTTGCAAATCGTAATTGACCATCAGTTCATCATAGGCTGCGTTTTCGTCCGCATGGATACGGCTGTTTGGCTCAATATACGCCGTAGCTAATTTCTTTACGGTGTCGGTATTCTCTGAGAGAATAGGAAACGTGATGGTTTTCTTTGCTCCCACTAATTGTGGATTAGCAGTCGTTTCTTGTTCTGAATAACGTTCACGCATGACCAATACTGCACGCTTGTTTGGATTGGTATTGGCTTTTAAACGTCTATCCACACGCTCTGCTTTCTTATTCTTTGGACGTGGAGCGGAATGTATGTAAGTGCCGTCAATATGGATTTCGCCTGACAGCGGAAAGAGTTCACGTTGTACAATTAAGCTCTCACGAATTTTATGCGCAAGCGTAAAAGCCGTTTTGTACTGTACATTCAAGTCACGAGATAGCTGGCAAGCGGAAATGCCTTTTACTGCATTCACAAATAAAGCGATAGCGAATAAGTAAGTTTTAATCGGCAGCTTATGGTTAGCAAAAATTGTACCTGAAGTAATGCTAAAGGTATGCTTACAATGTTTACATCGCCATTGATGACGAGCAGGAATACGGTAAGCAATATGTTGTACGCCACATTTTGGACACACCACATTTTCTTCACTTCCCCACCGAATTTGGCAGAGCAATGCCCGCACTTCGGTATTAGATAGCTGTGCTATCTTGAGTGGCGAAAGCGTGCGGGCTTTGCTAGAGAGAAGAAAATGTTGGGTCATAGTATTGAGATTACACCTTGATTAAACTAAAATATGAAACATTATTCATATTGATTATGCATAATATATCATAATCATTCAATTTTTTCAACAGGAATGTGAAATAATGTGCATATCAGAACGTTTAAAGCAGGTCTTAGAAGCTAAAAATATGACCGTCACTGAATTTTCTAACGTAACAGGGATCTCGTATCGTTCAGCGATGAATTACTTAAATGAAGGACGAGATCCGAATGTAGATGCCTTAGTAAAAATTCATAAAGGGTTAGAAATTAGTATAACTTGGCTACTTACAGGAAACGGAGCAATGTTTCAAGCAGCAACACAGGAAAGTACGATTTCAGCACAAGAAGAAAAGCTAATTGCAGACTACCGCTCTATGCCTGAAAACTTAAAAGATGCTTTCTCAATTTCTTTTAAAGAAATTTCCAATAAGCAGTAAATATTACTTGACATTAACTTAATAAGGAACAAAAAATGAACAACGCAACGCAACGCAACGCAACGCAACGCAACGCAACGCAACGCAACGCAACGCAACGCAACGCAACGCAACGCAACGCAACGCAACGCAACGCAACGCAACGCAACGCAACGCAACGCAACGCAACGCAACGCAACGCAACGCAACGCAACGCAACGCAACGCAACGCAACGCAACGTTAGCCCAACTTTAACTTTTGTCAATATATTCTCATCTTTTTTATCCAAAAAATTCAAGGAGGCTGTATGCCGCAGTTAACTTGGATTGGAAAAGATAAAGTCAAAAATCATCATCACGATATTCCTTTTCATCTTCTAAAAAAAGAATACGATTTTAAAGCCGATAATGGAAAACCTGAAAATAGTCAAAATAATATGTTGATTCAGGGGGATAACTTATTAGCTTTAAAAAGTCTTTTGCCTAAATACGAAGGTAAAATTAATTGTATTTATATTGATCCTCCATATAACACAGGTAATGAAAAATGGGTATATAACGATAATGTAAATGATCCTCGTATCAAAAAATGGTTAGGTGAAATAGTAGGTAAAGAAGGTGAAGATCTATCTCGTCACGATAAATGGCTTTGTATGATGTATCCTAGATTGAAATTATTACATCGTTTGTTAGCTGATGATGGGGTTATTTTTATTAGCATTGACGATATAGAAATTGCTCATTTAAGATTAATTTGCGATGAAATTTTTGGATATGGAAATTTTGTAGGAAATATAACTAGAGCAACAGGAACAACAGTTCAAGATACCAATAAATTAGGAAATGCTTTTGATTCAATTTTGGTTTATGCAAAAACAAACAGTTTTCTGATAAATGGTATTGAATTATCCGAAGATGATGAGAAAAGATATAACTTAGAAGATGAGAATGGTAAATTTTCCATTCTACAATTAAGACGGACTGGGGCAGAGGATCGAAGAGAAGATAGACCTTCAATGTATTATCCTATTATGTCTCCTGATAACACGCCAATTTATCCAATAGGACCAACTGGATATGAAAGTCGTTGGAGAGTTGGTGAAGATACTTACCAGAAAATGTTAGAAAACAATGAAATTTACTTTAAAAATGATAATAGTGAATGGAAAGTTTATTACAAATACTATTTGGAAGGTCGAAAAAAGAGACCCTCTAATCTATGGACCGAATTGGATGGTGAAAAGATTGATGGGAATAAGAAAGCATCTAGAGAATTAAAAGAGATTTTTAATAAAAAAGTTTTTGATACACCAAAGCCTGTTTCAGTTCTTGAACATATTTTAACTATTGCAACATCAAAAAAATCTTTAATCTTGGATAGCTTTATTGGTAGTGCCACAACTGCCCACGCTGTTTTAAATCTTAACACCAGAGATGGAGGTAGCCGCCAGTTTATTGGCATTGAAATGATGGATTATGCTGAAAGTATTACTGCTGAACGAATCCGCCGCGTTATCAATGGCTACGGTTCAAAAGCTGAAACTCAAAAAGGTACAGGAGGTGGGTTTAGTTTTTATACCATTGGTGAAACCTTATTTGATTCAGATGGTAATTTAAACAATCAAGCTGATTTACACAGTATTCGTGAGTATATTGCACATAGTGAGAAACTAGAGACTGTATTTAATCAAGAAATAAGCGGTTATTTTTTAGGGAAAAATTACTATACCGCTTATGTTTTTTATTATGAGTCTGATCAAATCACCACGTTAAGTTTAGAATTTTTACGCTATTTAAACGCTGATTTCCTTTCTGAAAAACCACAAGATTATATTATTTATGCTGATAAATGTACATTAAGTGATGAACAGTTAGCACAATTTAAGATTAGATTCAAACGCATACCAAGAGATATTAGCAAGTTATAAGGAAAGAAGAATGGAATTAAATAGTTATCAAGAAAAAGTAATCCTCGATCTTAATGATTATCTGGAAGAATTAAATAAATATGGCAGTAAGAAGTTAAATCAATCCTTTGCTAGTTATTGGGTAAAAAAAGGTGTGTCTAACCAAAATTATATAGAAAAAATTTCAAATACACCGCACGTTTGCGTGAAAGTGCCTACGGCTGGAGGAAAAACCTTCATTGCGGTCAATGCTTTACGTTCTATTTATGATGCAGTGGAATATCACGGAGAAAGAAAACCTCGTTTTACTGTTTGGCTTGTACCTTCCACTGCAATTTTAGAACAAACATTAACAAATTTACAAAATCCCGAACATCCTTATCGCCAAAAATTGAATGTATTATTCAATGGACGAGTCAATGTGTATGAAAAAGATGATGTCCTGCTTGGGCGAGGATTTGACGCTGACACGGTAAAAAGCGGTATTTCTATTGTGATAATGACTTTTGACGCATTTAGAACAAGAAATAAAGAAGGGCGTTTGATTTATCGTGAAAATGGTTATTTAGCTTCTTTTGATACTAAAACAACAGCGCTACCAGAGAGTGATGATACTTCGCTAATTAACGTGATTCGTAGTCTTGAGCCTGTAGTGATTGTTGATGAAAGCCATAATGCAACATCTGATTTATCATTAGAAATGCTGAGTAATCTGAATGCGAAATTTATTTTAGATTTGACTGCAACACCAAGAAAGAATAGTAATATTATTTCTTATGTAAGTTCACTTTCTTTAAAGAAAGAAAATATGGTTAAGTTGCCTGTTAATGCTTCTAATCAGGCAAACAAAGAAGATGTGTTGATTTCCGCAGTTACTTTCCAACATTATTTGGAGAAAGTAGCCAAACAAGCCTTTGAAAATGGCGAACCTTATGTTCGACCTATTGTATTATTTCAAGCAGAAGCTAAAACTAAAGGAGATAATACGACTTTTGAAAAAGTAAAACAAACCTTAGTAGAAGAATTACAAATTCCAGCAGAACAAATTAAGATTAAAACAGCAGAAATAGATGAATTAAAAAATATGAATCTATTTTCTTCTGATTGTCCTGTTCGTTTTATAATTACGGTAAATGCTTTAAAAGAAGGTTGGGATTGCTCGTTTGCATATATTCTAGCTAACCTAGCAAATAAACACTCTGAAATTGATGTGACTCAAATTGTAGGGCGTATTTTACGCCAGCCAAATGCGAAACTATTTAGTAATCCATTGCTTAATATGAGCTATATATTCACTGCTTCAGCTCAATTTAGAACAGTATTAGGTAATATTGTAGAAGGTTTAACTTTGGCAGGTTTTAGTCCAAAGGACTATCGTGCAATTAATTCCACTATAATCAAGAATGAAGAATCTATAAAGCCAGTTTCAGATAATAAGCCTCTTGAATTGCAGCTAGATTCAGATTTTAAAGAAGATATAACAGAAAAGGAAGAGTTTGATTTTAATAAAAATAGATTAAAAAATCAAAATATTAACAAAATTAATCTTGGTACTACATCTAGTGATTTTACAAAAGAAGTCATAACACAAAGTACGAACTTTAATTTGGAGATAGAAAATAGTCGCTCCTCCATTCCTAAAGAATTAAGTGAAAATATGAACATTGCGAAGATTAATCAAGAATTTATTGAAACAGTTAGAAAAATATATATACCACAGTTTTTTGAAATAATTTCAGGACTTTTTCAGGATGAAGTCGTATTTGATAAAAATAACCTACTAACACATTTTGAGTTAAATAAGTGTGATACAAATATTTCTTTTTCAGATTTAGATCCAGAATTATATAGTATTGATGTTGAAAATGAACAGAATGCTAAATTCTCACCGTTAAACAAAGAAAAATCCGAACAGTTGTTAAAATTATTTAGAAATTATTCGTTAGAACAAAAAAAAGAAAATCTTGTAACTAGTTTACTAACTTTTGCTGGAAAGAATGCCTTTTTTCCTATTGCAGATTCTGAAATTCGAGTTTACTTTAGAAAAATCATTGAACAAATGAGCCTTACTGATATGGAAAGCTGTTTAATTAAACCTTCACCATTTTTTGATAAGATCAAAAAGAAAATTAGACAATTACAAGAAGATTTCTCTAAAGAAGAATTTTTAAAATGGGTTGATCAGGAACGTTTTCAAATTAAAGCCGAATATCAACTCCCAATAGAAATTACACCACAAAACTTTGCTGATTCATTAAGTCGTAGCTTATATGAGAGAGAGTCGGGTATGAATAATTATGAATTCAATGTAATTTCTCGTGTTATTAGTTTAGATAATATCGTTTGGTGGCATCGGATTGATGATAAAAGAAAAGCATATAGTTTTAAAATAAATGGATTTATTAATCATTATCCTGATTTCCTGATTTTAACTAAGAAAAACACCTTGATCTTAGTTGAAGTAAAAGGAGAGCAATTAGCCAATCATGAATCTAAAAATAAATTAGAGTTAGGAAAAAAGTGGGAGTCTCTTGCAAACCAACTTGGTTTACCTCATAAATTTAGATACTTTATGGTGTTTATCACTAAACCTATGGAAGGAGCTAGATCACTAGATGAACTAATTGAAACAATATCTTATCTTTAGAAGCCTTAGCGAGTGCCAGCTCGCTATTTTTTCTTACAAATTGTTCAAAATTTATTCTACAATGTTTCTATTTTTGAGCAAATCTTCTCGTTTGTTTTTTTATATTTAATTTGTTCAACTAATTTAACAAGAGAAACTGGACTTATTCGGCGTAAAGCAATAATCCAGAGGTTAATTATATATAGAACGAATAAATGAAAAAGAAGCAAAAAACATCTCCACTTTTACTCTTTGCATATCGCAATTTCCCTTTTTCTGAGATCCGTGATTTATCTATGCTGAAACTCCCATCTTTTTGAAAAATATTTGTTGAGGAAATTCTCATTGTTTCTATACCGTTGAATGTCTGATTTGTAAAATTACTTACAAAGCTTACTTTTACCCTTCTCGTTTTCAGTTAAAAGCGACACAATATCTCTAAAAAAGTGACTAGAACCAAACTACTGCTGTTGTAATTAACACCCAAATTAAACGATAATGATCAATATATTAACTTTTTTGATTTCAAAGCAATGTCAGACTTTCTCCTTTTAACCTTATCTGTTTTAGCCTCAAGCTATTTGGTAGAAAAAACTATCCATTTCAGGATGTCTTACTTCTTCATGTCAAATGTTATCTTTGTCACAAGCTCTCTTTATCTACCATTAGGTTGGCAACTATTGTCTGGTCTATTTTCTACTCGTTTGGCATTTTGTGGGGCTTTTCTGATATTATCGGAAGAATTGAAAGCTTAAGAAACGAAAAAGAAAAACAGTATTTGCTCAATATGAAAGCAACTGTTTATCAAACCTCACTCTTATCAAAACAAAAAAGAAAGGCATTTGAAAAACGAAAGGATTTTATCCTAACTGAATTAGAAAATAGAACCTATCGCTCAATGTAAGTTTTACTTGACAAAAGCCTAAAAAACGTACAATACATCCATCTGGGCATAGTTCCCTTTAAACGCCTTTCACGGTTTATCGCCCGTGAAAGGATTTTTTATGCCCCAGCATTATTTACTCTCGTCTGCCTCTCGCACTCTCTCCTTGAAACACATTTTCCGTTTGTCTGACACAGAGGCTTTTCGTTTGTTAAAAGGCTACCGCTGGGGTAATCCCGATAGCCTTAATGATGTCTGTTGTCCCCATTGCCATACTCGCCACCACGCTTATTTTCTACCTTCTCGCCAACGTTGGTTATGCAAATATTGCCAACGATATTTCTATCTTACCACTAATACAGTATTTGCCTTTCATAAATTGCCTTTAGTAGATTTATTGGCTGCTATTGCCCTTTTTATCAACAGTGTGAAAGGGATTTCAGCGATAACACTGAGTCGCCATTTGAATATCAACTACAAAACTGCTTTTGTCCTTTGCCATAAGCTCCGTGAAGCGTTGTTTAAAACGCGTGATTTCACACCGCTACAAGGCGAAATTCACGAAGATGGCGCTTGGATTAATTACACCTTGAGAAAAACAAATTTTCGTAAAAACACCTATACACAGCAACAAAAAGCCGATAAACGAAAGCGAAAATTCCCCAAATTCCGCCTTACCAAACGTTGCATTATTAGCTTAAATCAACGAGCTTCTTATAATGAAACTCTGTGGGGTTCCAACCGAACCATTGTGGCAATGGATTACAACGAAAGTGCAGACACGGTATTGGCACTCAACCACCGATTTGTGAAACAAGGGAGTGATATTTTCTGTGATGAAAATCCCGCCTATCACGGATTAGATTTTCATTACACAAGATGGGCGGTCAATCATCAAGAATGTTACAGTAAATATGGTATCAATAATAATCTCGCTGAATCCTTTAACGCCCGATTCCGTGATTTACATCGAGGCATACATCACAAGTGCAATAATAAATACGCCTTACACTATGCCAATCAAGCCGCTTATCTGTCTGATAATCGCCGTAAATCGAACGGCGAGTTATTCCACGATATGCTAAAACGTTGTTTATATGTACTTCCGTTAAAAGAATGGGTAGGCTATTGGCAAGGCAATCATCGCACACAAGAGCTAATTGGTATGGCGGCATTTAGTTCTCAAGAGGTTTCTCAAACCTATTTTAAACATCTCAAGGAGATGATGGCACTCACAACGTATTAAATGATATAAAATGCCAAAAACCAGCTTAACTTCTATAAGGTTAGGTTGATTTGACTCGCCTTATTCACAGAAAAAGACAAAAATGGCATGATAATTTAAGGGATTTTCGGTAGAATTTGCACCAAAAGCAATGCCTTTCATTTCCGAAAGGCATTCACATAGTTTGCGATTTAGTCAATATTAGGACTTTGTGCAACTGCTACATAATACCGATTCATTGTTATCGTTGGTCGTTTTCAAACACCGACTCAAGACATCAATGAACTGTGCTTTGT
This sequence comes from Rodentibacter caecimuris, assembly GCF_010587025.1. Lineage (NCBI taxonomy): Bacteria > Pseudomonadati > Pseudomonadota > Gammaproteobacteria > Pasteurellales > Pasteurellaceae > Rodentibacter > Rodentibacter caecimuris. Next base: position 492,181 of record NZ_CP040863.1, read on the forward strand.
TTGAGGCACGTCTATTATCCTCACGATATGCAATTTCATTCGCATAGTTTAGTAAGTATTCATTGCTGATTTTATGGATTTGTCCGTAATACATACGTTTAAAGCGACTGAATAAACTTTCCGCCTGATTATTTGTCACACCGAAATCACTGCGATATTCTTCCTTATGATTTACTGTTCTCAAGTCATAGTAAGGTAATAGAACATCGTAAGCCGTGCTTTCATCGGTATTGATTCGTGTATTAGGCTTAATGAATTTGTCAGCAAAACTTTTTACGACCGATTGCGATTCAGTATGAGCCACGAAAACGTGCGAACGTTTTGCACCACAATGCAACACATTTGATGTTTTTTCTTCTCGTGAGTAATGTTCACGAGCAACCATCACACAACGTTTATTAGGATTTTGATTTTCCTTTAAACGATAGTCAATGCGGTCAGATTTCTTATTCGCTTTGCGTGGCGCAGAATGCACATAAGTACCGTCCATATCGACTATGCCTGAAAGTGGTTTCATATCACGGCTTTCCAATAGCGCTTTACGGAATTTATGAGAAAGTACAAATGCCGTTCTCGGATTAATTCCCGTATTTCTTGCAAGTTGAAGTGAAGAAATACCTTTTACGGCATTTATCCATTCGACAATGGCATAGAGATAGATTTGAAATGACAATTTGCGATTTGCAAAGATAGTTCCAGATGTCACACTAAAAGTATGATGACAATGTTTACATCTCCATTGTTTACGCGTTCCAATCCAATAAGCCTTGTGCTGTACACCACATTTCGGACAAACAACCACTTCTTTACTTCCCCAACGCAATTCGCAAAGCAAGCTAAAGGCTTCTTCATCGGAAAGTTGAGCCACTTCACGAGAAGAAATTGTACGAGCCTTGCTGGAGAGGAGAAAATGTTGTGCCATAGTATTGAGATCACACCTTGATTAAACTAAAATATGAAACATTATTCATATTAATTGTGTATAATGTATCATAATCGTTCACTTTTTTCAATAGGAATGTGAAACAATGTGCATATCAGAACGTTTAAAACAGGTTTTAGATGCTAAAAATATGAGCGTTACAGAGTTTTCTAATGTTACTGGTATTTCGTATCGTTCTGCTATGAATTACTTAAATGAAGGGCGTGATCCGAATGTAGATGCCTTAGTGAAAATTCATAATGGGCTTGAAATCAGTATAACTTGGTTGCTTACAGGAAATGGAGCAATGTTTCAAGCAGCAACACAAGAAAGTAAAATTTCGGCACAAGAAGAAAAATTGATTGCTGACTATCGCACTATGCCTGAAAACTTAAAAGATGCTTTCTCAATTTCTTTCAAAGAAATTTCCAATAAACAATAAATATTTAACTTGACATTAACTCAATAAGGAACAAAAAATGTCCCTACAAGCCTACAAGCCTACAAGCCTACAAGCCTACAAGCCTACAAGCCTACAAGCCTACAAGCCTACAAGCCTACAAGCCTACAAGCCTACAAGCCTACAAGCCTAGTATTGCATTTTATTTTAAATCTTCAAGACAATTTGGAGGTTTAAAATGAATTTTTCTGAATTTAAAGCTAAATTTGATCAAGAAAACATTAATACAATTGAGTATGATTGCTTTCTTCCTGTCCATTTGACATATAATAAAAAGACTATTTTTAAGAAGAAAGATGGATCAACTAATGAAGAATTTTACAAATGGCAATTTTTATATTCATTAGTAAATTCTGGGCTTGTTCCAAAAGACTATATTGGAACAGAAGTTCATTTCCCAAAAGGAAATAAATCATCTGCACCAATAAAAATTGATGGAGCAATTTTTGATGATAAGAAGTGGTTTGAACATTATAAAAACTACCACCAGAATGGTGATATAGACAGTTTAGAATGGTTAAGAGAACACTTAATTGTTGTCATAGAATTTAAGAAAGAAGATAAGAAAAATATTCCTGAAGTGTGGGATAAGCAATTAAAAGCCTATTTACGAGAAAGTGATCGAAAATTCTGTTTAGGTATTTTATATGACACTGGTAGATTGTACTTATTTAAAAAACAAAATAATAAATTATTACGTTTTAGTGATGAATATAATACAAAAGGTGAAGATAGCAAAACTAAAGAACTTTGCTTGCATTTAACTGATCCTTATTTAAACATTCCTAGCTTTCAATATTTGTTAGATATTGAAAACTTAAAAGAAAAAGACTTATCGAGCCGTACTATTTTTGATTTGGATATTATTTCGGGCGTTCATTCAACGCAAATCAATGATGTAATGAGTAACATCTTGCGTACAATGGATAAAGTAGGTTTAACTAATCAGCGCGGATTTGAAATTTTAATTCAAATTTTATCATTAAAGATCTTTGATGAAAAACGAAATGAAAAGAATAACAACCGTTATCTTGATTTTTATATTACCCCTAGTGAAAAGAAATATGAGTCACTAGCCGATGAAAATGTACAAAAACTTATTGAACGGATAAATCAGTTAAGAGGTGATGCATCTGGTGCATATACTCGAATTTTAAAAAACAATGTTTTTAATAGTAAAAATGAAAATCACGTTAAAGTTTTGATTGAAGTTATTAGTCAATTTCAAAATTATTCATTTGTACGTTCACATAAAACAGACCTTTATCAACTTGTTTTTTATAAGTTTGCCACACCATTTTCTAAAGAAAATAATGCTCAATTTGTTACCCCTTTACCACTAATTGATTTCTTGGTTAAGGTTGTCAACCCTAGAAATGGTGAAACCGTCATTGACCCAACAGTTGGTATCGCAGATTTTTTATCTGTGTCTTATGTCAATTCAAATAGTAAGCTAGATGACGGCAATATTTTTGGTATGGATATTGATGAACAAATGGTGATGCTTGCTACTTTAAATATGCTACTAAATGGTGATGGAAATGCCAAAATAGAAGCGAAATCAGGGTATGGCTCATTATTATCCAAATTTGATAATGAGGGAGGTATCTTAGAGTTAATACCATCTATGAACAAAAATGGAAATTGGGATAACCGCCCAGATGAAAAAAAATTAAAAAAATTTGATGTAGTATTAACTAATCCGCCTTTTGGAGAAGATCGTGCTTTTACCCCCAAAAAGGATAATGATACAGATAAAGCTGTAATTGAATGTTATGAATTATGGAATTTGTATTCTAATAAAGGTGACAACAATAGTGATACTGGTGGTAAAAAGAAATCATCTAAAAAGCAAGCTACAAAAATTGACTTAGGAGTCATTTTTCTTGAGAACGCCTATCGTATTTTAAAAGAAGGTGGCAGAATGGGAATTGTACTATCTAATTCTATTGCCAGTATTGATAGCCATAAAATCGCTCGTCAATGGTTAATGGATAAGATGCGGATTGTGGCAATTTTTGATTTGCCCGCTAATGTATTTGCTGAAACAGGGGTAAATACATCTATTATTGTTGCATATAAACCAACAGCTGATGAATTAGACAAACTAAAAGAGCAAAATTATCAAGTATTTGCTAAAGATATTCAAAAAGTGGGTTATGAAGTTAAAACTAATAAACGTGTCAAACAGTTTGTACCAACTTACAAGATTGATTATAAAACTTTTGAAGTACAGATTGATAATGGCGGTAATCCAATGTTAGATGAAGATTTTACCCAAACAATTACTGATTTTAAACAGTGGTGTGTATCGCAAGAACAGGTATTGCAAGATATGTTTATTAAGGAGAAATAATTATGAGCAATTATATTCATACTCCTAAAATAATTAGCTACAATGATATTGTAGAAAATAGCTTTAGCTTATCATCATCACAACATAAAAGATTTGAAATTACCAATCAAAACTGTAAATTAGTGAGAGATTTTTTAGCTCGTGATTTAACTCGCGGAGATTTGGGCGAGGAAGTTGGCTCTGCGAATTATATAAGTCAATCTAGCCATTATTTTTTACGCACCAAAGCCTTGCAGGAGCATTCTTACTTGCCGGAAATCAGTTCCGAAACTGCATTACCTATTATGCCAAGTAGTTTTGTGGAAATGAATTTAAAGGCTGGGGATCTAATTATTTCCAAAGATAGCAATATTGGTGAAATTGTCATTTTGGATAAAGATTACCCCAATTATATGCTATCAGGAGCATTATATAAACTACCTGTCAATAAGCATAAATATTATTTGCTTGCAATGATGAAACATTCTATTTTTCGTGAACAGCTGGATTTTATTGTACCCAAAGGTGCAACAATTCGCCACGCTAAAACATTATTTTTGGATTGTAAAATTCCTATACCTAATGATAATGTGGATAATGTAATTAAATTTGTAGAAAATTTAACTCAAGCAATTGTGAATAAACAACGTTTGATTAAAGAACGTCATCAAACTATTTTATCGTTAATTGAAAAAGAGTTATTAGATAATCAAGGTGATGCTGTATTTTCTTATAATCTGCCAACGATAAAAGAAGTTGAAAATATATGTAGATTAGATACTAACATTTATCGTAAAAAGTTTAAGAATATAGTTTTTACAATAGAAAATTATATAAATGGTTATAAAACCATTCACGAATTTGGATTCTCGCTTTCTCGCGGACAGAATTTGCAAGTGTCAAATATAGGAAATAGTATTTATAGCAAAAATAGATATGACAATTTCTATACTTTGATATTACCTAAATTTATCTCAAAATATGGAACCGTTGATAGTATAGAATATTTGGGCAATCCAAATTCTTTGAAAACCCTCAAAAAAGGAGATCTAATTTTTGGGGCTGAAGGATTTGAAAAAGGACGATCCATAGTAATTATTGAAGAACAGGATAAGGTTATTACAAATATTCATGGCATTACAATACAACAAGAAGAGCATAATGCTAATAAAGCAATATTCGTAAAATGTATCTTAGATTACTTTAGAAGCAAAGGAATAATTGATCTTTATGCCGTTGGTGGTAATGGTGGAAGTTTAGCTCAAAAATACTGGAGTATGATTCCTTTCCCAAATTTCCCAACAGAAAAACAAGAAGAAATAGCTAAACTATATCATAACCCCATCAATTATGATGTAGAAAGAACCACTCTGGATAATTTTCTTAAATTAGATGATGAATTTAATAATCAAGCAGGTATCTATGAATTAGATAAAACAGCTAAAATATTACAAAGCATATTAGATCAAACTATCGAAAATATTATAAACGATAATCCTATCAAAATTAGATTTAATATAAGATGATTGGGCTACTTATTAAAAAGGAAATATAACTTATCTTTATTACCTTCCCATTAAGCTAATAAACTTATTATTTTGTCTTTAGCTTTCCTTCAAATGGGGAAGATAGATAAACCGCAAAAATTGAGCATCTCGCACATTATGTGGCGAATGTCGCAATGAGTTTATCTAGGAGTTTAGCTCACAAGTTTTCTTGTGACAGTACGGTATTCGAGGCATAAACGCTTTGAGCCGACTTGAATTTTCAAGTGGGCAATTTTTTATGTCTAGCGTTTAGCAAACTCTCGAATGCCTTGTACTACACAAGGAAATTCACAATGGCTCAACATCATTTATTGGCAAGTAAATCAAAAAATATCGCTCTAAAAGACATTTTCCGTTTAACCGAAAGCGAAGCCTTTCATCTGCTCAAATCAAAACGCTGGGGCAATCCTGATAACATTCGCGATGTTTGTTGCCCGCATTGCGGCATTCGCCACCACGCCTATTTTCTTGAATCTCGCAAACGTTGGTGCTGCAAGCATTGCCAACGTCATTTCTATGTTACCACCAACACGATTTTCGCTTTTCACAAGCTCCCGTTGGTCGATATTATTGCCGCTACTTTGCTGATGGTAAATAGCTCAAAAGGCATTAGCGCTATTGATATTAGCCGCCACCTCAACACTAATTACAAAACGGCTTTCGTGCTATGTCATAAGCTGCGTGAAACCCTGTTTAAAACCCGTGATTTACGCCAGATGCAAGGCGAAATTCACGAAGATGGTGCGTGGATTAACTTCACGCTACGCAAGCCTAACTACCGTAAAAACAACTATAAACAACGCCAACAAGCGGACGAAAAAGGACGGAAATTTCCCAAATTTAGACCGACTAAACGCTGTATTATCAGCTTGAATCAACGTTCCGCCAATGATGAACAAATGTGGGGTTCAAACCGCACCATTGTTGCAATAGATTACACCGAAAACGCTGATACGGTGTTTGCCTTGAATCAACGCTTTGTCACCGCTGGCAGCGATATTATGTGCGATGAAAACCCAGCCTATAACAACCTTGACTTTCATTACACACGCTGGTCGGTCAATCATCAAGAAGCCTTTAGTGCCAAAGGCATAAATAACAATCTTGCGGAATCCTTTAACGCTCGTTTTCGTGATTTACATCGTGGCGTACATCACAAAACCGATAATAAATACGCCCTGCATTACGCCAATCAAGCGGCATTTATGTCAGATAATCGTAGAAAATCGAACGGAGACTTATTTTCTGATGTACTTCAACGCTGTCTATGGGTATTACCCCTCAAAGAATGGGTCGGTTACTGGCAAGGGAATCACCGACAAGGCGAGTTAATTGGAATGAAAGCCTTTGCGCCTGAAGAAATTTCACAAAACTACTTCAAGCGACTAGAAGAGCAAATGAAGTACGATGAAATACTGTTGGCTGCGTAACTTGCAACTGACTTAGATATATTTCATCAGATTTAAATAGAACGGTATAACTAGCTTACCTAAATCACGGTCGAGCGGACTTGTTACGCCTAAATCAGCGGAAAATGGAAAATTTGCGTGAAAAATGATGATGTTGTTAGTAAAATTTCAGGAAAAATAAATGCCTTTCGCAAGATCATCTCGGAAAGGCATTTAATTTGAAGTGTGGTTTTAGTCAATTTTCGGACTTTGTGCAACTGCTACATAATGCCGAAATTTATTTATATTTTTGACCGCACTTTTTCTTATAGCGAATATAGCTAACCTATAATTTCTGATAATGCGACTTTGCGATGTTCATAACGTGAACGCGTACACGCATCTGCGGTAGCAATAGCCGCTCGTGCCGCTTCGCCGGTCAAGAGCTTTTCAAATTCCGCCGTAGGCTTCATACCGTGCATAATATCATTCAAGTATTGCATTTCTTTTTTCATAATTGAACTTAACCACATCGGTGTACGTTTACCCGGTTTACCATATTGAATCGCCCCATCCATTTCGGTACTGTTGTAAATACGGGTACGATCATCATCTTCTTCTTGGCTTTCATGAACAAGGAAATAACTTTCTTTGCCATCTACACGCAATGTGCCTTTGGTATTATACATATCAATTTTAATCGCCCCTTTTTCACCTTGAATTAGCACATAGTGCTCTCCCCAACGAAAAGCCGAGCCCCATTCCAATACAGCGAAACGGTTGTCTTCATATTCCATAGTGACGAAAATCATATCGTCTTCATCGCCAAATTTTTCCCCTTTGTGTGCGACATTTGCCGCAGCCATGGTAACGGTTTTTGGCATTCCCCCCATAAGAAATTGAACACAATCAAGCTCATGAATATGGTGATATAAATGCCCGCCGGATTTTTCACGGATTTTTTTCCAAGAAATCGTAGGTTGCTCTTCTTCCCAACCATTGCGTGCCGTATGACAATAAAGCACCTTACCAATGACACCTTGGTTAATGAGTTCTTTGGCATGACGAACGCCATTAAAGAAATTCATAACATGACCCGCCATAAATTTCACCCCGTTTTCTTCACACGCACGCACCATTTCATCACAATCTTGGTAACTTAACGCAATCGGTTTTTCACAAAAAACATGCTTTTTATTTTTTGCCGCTAACAAAACCGGTTCTTTATGTAAATAGTTCGGGGTGGCGACAATCACGCAATCGACTTTAGGTGAAGTAACCAATGCTTCGAGTGAATCGGCAGCGTCACATTGTAGCTCTTCTGCAATAGTTTTTCCGTTTTCAGGATCATACACAACCGTAATTTGCGCATCCTCTAAATCATTCATAAAACGGGCAAGCTCCGCACCAAAATAACCGACACCGACTACACCATAATTAATCATATTTATCTCCTTAATTTGAGTTAATGTTTGAGGGCGATTCGTTTTTCAACGATCATTGAATATTTTGCCGCTTCTGCGATTTTAATCGCATCAGAAAGACATTGGCTTAATGGGGTAACGGTCTCATATCGTAAATGTTTCACCACATCAAGCGCTTCAATTTCTGCTGCACGGGTTAACCAAAATGGGCAAAGGGTATGAGTTTGATTGTACTGTTGCGTGCCTTTTGCACTATCCCGTAATGATAAATCCGCTTCAAATTCTTCATACAAATCATAGTGTTCTATTTTTTCCTCTGCATAGGTGAATGTCACACTTGAGGTAAAAAAGTTAATATCTATCATCCCTTTTTCGCCGTGAATTTGTATTCCCCATTGATGTTGGCGATAAGCCGTGCCCATTTCTAGCGAACCCAAAGCACCATTTTCAAAATGAAAGAGCAATTGGATAATATCTTTTGTGTCCGGTATATCTTGATGAGCGATATTGGTTGATTGGGCATAAACCGATTCAATGTTCCCTACAAGCCAACAGAGTAAATCCAATTCGTGAATTAAATGGAAAAGTTCGCCACCGGTTAAATTTGTATCAAGTTTCCACCACTCTTTATTCGTTAAATTTTCGATCCAACGTTGCCTTACGGCACGAATAACGGTGAGCTGCCCAAGTTGTTGATTGTCTAATACTTGTTTCACTCTCCGTAAACCAGGTAGAGTGCGTTCTAAATGACCAACAAAAATTTGGCGTTTTTTCTCTTTTGCCAATGTGATTAAATGCCGGCAATGTGCCGAACTTAAAACGAAAGGGGGCTCAATAAAAATATCGCAACCGGCATTAAGTGCAAGAATTGCCGGTGCATAGTGGGCGTAATTTGGCGTTGCGATAATCACAAGATCAGGGGTGGTTTCATTGAGCAAATCTTCAATATGTTGAAAAACATGACTGTGATATTGTTTGGCCAGATTCTCGGCAAGCAGAGGATTGATGTCGGTCACCGCGATTAAATTTGCGTCGGCTTTATGGAAGGCGGAGGCAAGTTGAGTACCGAAAAATCCACACCCCACTAAGGCAATATTGAGAGGCTTAGTCATTTTTTTCTCCTTGTGATAAACGTTGTCTAATGCTTTGGAAATAATGCAAAATGGCGCGCTGCATTCGCACGAGATCACGGGCTTCTACGGCATCAATGAGCTCCTTATGGTACATCGCCATTTGAGTGGATGAGCATTGTATTTCCGCTAAATCTTTCTCCACTTTGTGATAAATTTGCCAAAATGCATCTAAATATTGCAATAACAGGGGATTATTCAATGGCTCATACAATTCAACGTGTAAACGATATTCATCCTTCGGTGAGAATTTCCTATTTTTTGCACACTTTTCCATGTTTGCGACGTATTTCTGAAGTGCGGTAATTTTTTCATCGGTTATTTTACTAAGCACCATTGGCGCAAACCCATATTCAAGAATTTCACGAATATCCAGCATATTTCCTAATTGATTGCTCTCGGAATGTAGATTCAACTGGGTATGAAAGCTCAATCCTCGGATCATCGGAATCAAAGAAGATTCACTCACAAATGTACCGACACCGTGTTTAATATCTAAAATATGTAACGCTTCAAGAGATTTTATGGCTTCACGTAAGCTAGACCGACTTACCCCAAGCAATTCAATCAACTCGTTTTCTGTTGGCATTAAATCACCGGATTTTAAATTACGCTTAATAATTAACGCTTTGATTTTGTCTTGCAATTCAAGACTGGCTTCTTTCTTGTTTATTTTCATTTTCTGCATTTTTAGTATTTTCTTTCAGATTTGTGATCTACGTCTCACTCTTCTTAATTCCACCTAATTGACATAAGACATCATACGTCTTATCTTTGTTTATGCAAGCAGAAATTTGTAGCAATTTAAAATACTGTGATCTCTTTCACAAATTTTTATCAACATATAAAGGAGGTTACTATGGCAACCACATTACCATGGTACAAAGAAGTCAGCCCTATTCAGAAAAAAGCATTATTTGCCGCTTGGTTAGGATACGTTTTCGATGGTTTTGATTATATGCTCATCACCTATGTACTTTTGGATATTCAAAAAGAATTTGCCATGAGTACAACGGAAACTTCAACACTATTATTAGCCGCTTTCGTCGCCCGTCCTTTAGGCGGTGCTATTTTTGGTAGCTTTGCCGATAAATATGGGCGCCGATTGGCAATGATCGTTTCAATTTTAGTCTATTCTATCGGCACTTTCCTATGTGGGTTATCGACTAGCTACATTTGGCTTTTTATATTCCGAATGATTGTTGGTATGGGAATGGCGGGGGAATATGCTTGTTCTTCTTCCTATGCAATCGAAAGTTGGCCGCAACATCTACGTACAAAAGCCAGTGCATTTTTAGTCAGCGGTTTTTCTGTCGGGAATATTTTAGCCTCGCAAATTATCCCTTGGGTAGCACAAGAATACGGTTGGCGAATTGCATTCTTTATCGGTTTAGCGCCAGTGATTCTCGTGCTTTATATTCGTCGTCATGCACCGGAAAGTGAAGAATGGGCAGCGGCAAAATCAGAAGGAAAAGTGCAAAAAGTTCCGCTGACACAGCTTTTCTCAAAACAACAACTACCAATAACACTCATCATTTTTCTTGTTTGTTATTCTATTTTCTCCGTTAACTGGCCGGTAGTAGGATTACTCCCCCTTTATCTCAAAGAAAACGGTTATGCTGAAAATGTCAAATCGTTAATGTTTTGGGCCGGATTCGGCATTCTCATAGGAACATTAATCGCAGGTTTTGTCGGAGATACATTGGGTGAAAAGAAAACCTTCGTCTATAGTTTGTTACTTTCACTCTGTTTCCTTTTCCCTGTATTCTACTTACCTGAAAATAACCAGTTTGCACTTGGTATATTACTATTCTTTTTACTCGCAACAAATTTGGGGATTGCCGGTTTAGTCCCTAAATATATGGCGAAATTCTTCCCCACAGAAATGCGTAGCACAGGTATCGGTTTTATTTATAACTTTGCCGCTATCGGAGGTGGAGTTGCCCCGGTCATAGCTGCCGCCTTAAGTGAGCGCGTTGGTTTGGGTTCATCATTGGTTTATGTCACATTATTCTGGACATTACTATTGGTAGGATTAGTCGGATTAAGAATCCCGGAACGAATCCAAGAATATGTAAAACGTAACTAGATACCAAATACAGTTGTCTGACTAACTTTTTGAAAGTTACTCAAAGTGCGGTCAAATTCAACCGCACTTTTTTATTATTTCGGTATTATGTAGCAGTTTCATAAACTTAGATTTTATCTCATAGGTAGGGACGCCCACGCTGGTGTCCATAAAAAAATCAAATGATTTCAAAGAGCGGTAATATCACGTTATCACTTAGCTATTCTTTCGTTGTGTTAATTATTTGGGGAATTGGTGCGGCACGGCATGCGGTAGATACACGAGCTTTTGCCCGCATTTATGCCGAACTTGCCGTACCGGTGATATTAAACCAACGAAATAAAGGATTAGATAAATCAGCAATCACCGCGCGTGTAGCACTATCACGCCAATTTGTGGACTTCTTTGAGCGACATTTACCAACCTTGATTATGTCCGGTTTTTCCATTATTGGTGTGGCAATTATGTTATTGTGGTTGGAATTTTGGTCCGGCGTTACAGCTTGTTTCGTTTTGATATTTTTTGGATTGATGCTCCCTAAATATGCAAAACCAACGATTTACTCTACTTGAAATTCAATGACCACTTGGAAAAAGAAGTCAATGTGATTGAACAAAAAAGCCATTATCACTTAAATAAGCACTATGATTGGCTAGCAACATTACGCATTCGATTATCAAACCGTGAAGCCGATGGCTATTTATGGATCGGTATTGTTTCTGCGATTTTATTTGGCGTTACTGTCGTTCGCTTGGCAATGACAGAAAATGTACAAGCGGGGCACATTTATGCGGTGATTACCTATCTTTGGACTTTTGCTACAAGTCTTGATGACGCACCAAGACTACTTGAGCAATTTTCCAATTTGAGAGATATTGGCAAACGGGTTGAAGTGTAGGCTCTTAATGATAAAAAACACAAATGAATTTGACCGCACTTTTTATTTCAGTATCATACCGCCCATAATTGAAAAAGAGGCAAAATTATGACAACTGAACTTCAAAAACTTGATCCTGATGCCGCAATTGACACTGCTTATAATATCTTCTTGGAAATGGCGGGGGAAAATTTAGATCCGGCGGATATTATGCTATTTAATCTCCAATTTGAAGATCGTGGCGCCGTGGAATTTGTCGAAACGGCAGAAGATTGGGAACAGGAAATCGGGGTATTAATCGATCCGGAGGCTTTTGCCGAAGTCTGGATCGGTTTAGTCAATGATAAAGATGAAATGGACGATGTCTTTGCCAAATTCCTTATTTCTCACAGTGAAGAAAATCGTGAATTCCACGTTGTTTGGAAAAAATAATTCCTGTAAAAAAAGAGGGGGAAATTCATCATTTCCCCCTTATCTTTTCTATTTTTTTGTCAATTTTCGCACCACGGTGGTTAAGCCAAAGGTGAAAGCAATAACAGGAAAAGTTACTCCTAATTCGGTTTCCCATTCTTGCCACATTAAAACACGATAAATAACAAAGCCGATAAACCAAATAGCCAAGCCTATAACATCAATATTTTTCTGAGGTTCGCGTTGTTTAAACACAAAGAAATCAGCAATCAATACCCCTATCATAGGAGCGAACACCGAGCCGATAAAAAAGAGAAAATGCTCATATTGTGTGACCGGCAACATTGTTGCAAGAATAATACCGATAACCACCGTGAGAATTGAAACCCATTTCACACTCAATTTCGCGTAAATATTATTCAAGCTCATTCCCGTAGAATGGGCTGGTAATGCTGTATTAATCATGGTTGATGTGACAACAATCAGCACACCAACGATACTGACACCGGATAATGCCAAAATTTGAGCGATTTCTGATTTTCCGCTTACAAGCGCAGCCCCTAATCCAATGGAATACATCCAACAACTTGTAACTGTATAGGCGAGAGTAGAAAGTGCGGTTGTTTTTAACGGTGTTTTTGTGTGTTTCGTATGATCGGAAACAACCGGAATCCAAGATAACGGCATAATCGCGGCAATCTCTACCGCAGTACCAAACTTAATATGATGTTGCTCTTCCAAGAGCGGGATAAAATCACGGCTAATGATTTGTAATGTTAACCAAAGCATTAATAAAAACATCGTCACCAAAGAAAGACTTTTTATCACACCAAGATTAGTAAATCCCATTAATAACCAGACTATGATGAGTACACCTAATCCAACGGTAAATAAGGGGAAAAGTGCATTTTGAGCTTCCTGTTGATTCAAAATAGAAATCACTTCTGCCCCCATATAAATCATTACGGCAGTCCAACCGATAAGCTGCATCGCATTGAGCACGGAGAAAAGTATCGAACCTTTTTGACCAAAAGAAATCTGTACGGTTTGCATTGCACTTTTTTGTGTTTTGGCACCGATTAAGCCAGCACAAAAGAACATTGCACCGCCAATAATATGCCCGAGTAGAATAGCAAGAAGCCCTTGTTTCCAACCAAGGGGCGCAAACCAAGTTCCGGTTAAAATTTCAGCCATAGAAATAGCTGCAGTAAACCACACAAGACTTGCAGTAAGGTTTGAATGTTTGTGTTGCATTTTTTTCTTCCTTTTAGGTTAAGTATTGTTGATTAAAATTTATAATATAAAAAATTCAAAAAGATTAGATTAAATAGGAATGCTTGAGAAGAATACCAACAAAAGCGGGGGGAGGATATTGGTTACAAATCCAAAAGAAATAGCAATGGGTGTGACTTCTATTCCGCCCGATTTTTGGATAATGGGCAAAGTACAATCTAATGCGGTCGCACCGGTGATACCAATAGCGGTTGAGCGAAAATGTTGCATAAAAAGCGGTACGATAAACAAACTAATAATTTCCCGAGATAAATCATTGAAAAATGCAATACTCCCCTGCATCGGCCCCCACGCATTTGTCAGAACCACGCTTGATAAAGAATACCATCCCATTCCTGAAGCAAATGCTAAACCCTGAGTAATAGGTATCGTTAAAACCAACGCCGCGATGATCCCACCTAATAAAGAAGTAATGGTAAACACAATACCGGTTTGAAAACCACGTTTATTAAACAATACTTCTTTTAACGTGATGCCATTATTGCGCAGCTGAATACCGACAAAAAAGATTAATGCGATCAGAACATAAAGATTAATGCCCGTTGGTAAAACAAGATAAGTGTTAAATAACCAACCACATAAGATACCTAAAACGACCGAGCCGGAGAGTTTAAAAGAATCAACTAACGAATGCCAACGAGAGATGATCTTTCCTTGGGATTTGAGTACAGGTGCCGGATTAAAACGATCATAAATCATTAACCCAATCATATTTGAAGTTAAAATACTCATTGAAAGTATCGCTGCTGTTTTACCAATGATGGGTAATTTTGTTTCAAGATCATCAAGCTGACCAAGTAAATATCCCATTAAAAATAAGATAATGTACAACAGAAATATTACTATTTGATTAATTCCGGCGATATACTTTTTATTTTTTACTTTCAATAAATAGCCTAATAGCATAGGCACTAAAACGATTAACAATCCATTGATCATGTCCTGCATGATTATTTTCCTTTACAATAAACTTCGCCTAGCATACCTTTTTTATTAATAGGGTCAAGCCAAGCAATCAATTTTTGAAACTCATTGACAATACACGTATTCCTTGTGTGAAAAGTGCGGTGGATTTTTGGGTATTTGACAGGCAGAAAGAGAGCTTTCCGAATTACACCGCTTTTATGAAAAAGTGCCGATGTATAAAAATGTGCTGTTTAAAAGCTGTTTAACAATAATCAATGAGCGAAGTTCTGTAATATTAGCGAGGATTTTTATCTGGAAAAATAAATTTGGCGACAAAATTCTCAACACAGAAACCAGTAAGAAAGAGAATGACAAAAACAGCGGAATCGTCAATAACGCAAGCGACTGAGCAATAGGAATAAGGAAAAACTCACGCTATCCAATGGAGTTGCTACTACGGGTCATCACCGTGAGCCTTGAAACCAATCGGATTGTGAACAGTTTGCCTAAGTTGGAAATTTAGAAGAATGAAAAATGGGGCGTAATTTATACGCCCCAATATTTTAGAAAACCAACCGTACTTTATCTCAACGCTTTCTCAATCTTCTCAAATAAATCTTTGGAAAGATTTTCGACAGTGCTTAAGCGTTCCAACGCGCGTTTCATTAGCATTTGACGCTGAGTATCATAACGGGCAAAACGAATCAACGGTTCGATTAGCCGAGCGGCAACTTGTGGGTTGCTATCATTGAGTTTAATTAACACATCCGTTAAGAAACGATAACCGGAACCGCTAATTTCGTGGAAAGCCTTGAGATTTTGGTTGACAAAACTCCCCACTAAAGCACGAAGACGATTTGGATTGTTGAAATTAAAACTTGGGTGATCCATAAGATGATTCACAATTTCTAACACATTTTCATCCGGTCTTGTGGCTTGCAAAGCAAACCATTTATCCATCACCAAGCCGTCGTGTTGCCATTTTTGCTCAAAATCAGCGAGCAATGTATCACGGCACGGAAGGCAGGCTTTGGTTGCCGCTGTAAGTGCCGCGAGGGTGTCAGTCATATTATTCGCCGCATTGTAATGCTTATGGACGAGACTATTGCCAAGCGATGTATAAGCCAAATAATTTAAACAAAGGTTACGCATTGCACGTAAGGCAATATCTTGTTGGGTAATATGATACCCCGCCAAGCGAATATGATTGTAGCGTTTAAGTAATTGTTCTTTTAGATGTTCGGCAATGGTACGCAACATAAATTCACGGGCTGCCACAATGCCATCGGGATCAATAGTTTTAAAACTTTCGGCAAATTCAATATCCCGTGGTAAGGTGAGGATTAAGGTTGCCAATTCAATATCGTCTGCATAATTTTCCAACACTTGTAAAAGTGCGGTCAAAATTTGAGGCGAAATCTCAAAATCTTCTCCTTGTTGGAAGTGAGTCACGTTACGTCGTAACTCGTTCGTAAATAACATTTGTGCCGCATCCCAACGCACAAAGGCATTTTCGGCAAATTTTAATAAAGTAAGAAGTTGTTCCGTGGTGTAATCGTAATCTAACTTCACCGGTGCAGAAAAATCTTCCAACAATGCCGGAACAGGGCGACCATAAATGCCGTGAAATTCAAACACTTGATCTTTTTCAGTAATATTTAATACCCTGCTTAGTGGTGTGCCATCATACTGGAGCATTTGTTTTGTACCGTCTTGGGCATACAGTGCCATTTTAAGTGGAATATGCAGATTCACTTTTTCCATTTGATCTGCTGTTGGAGGAGTAGATTGAGAGACGGTTAAACGATAAGTATGGGTTTGTTCGTCATAAGCATCGCTAACTAACAATTCCGGAGTGCCTGATTGACTATACCAACGGCGGAATTGAGTTAAATCAAGCCCGTTCGCACGCTCCATTGCAGAGACAAAATCTTCACAGGTCGCGGCTTTGCCGTCATTTTTCGCAATATATAATGTCATACCTTTTTGGAATCCCTCCTCGCCCAATAAGGTATGCAACATACGGATCACTTCTGCGCCTTTTTCATACACAGTAACCGTATAAAAGTTATTCATTTCAATGACTTTTTCCGGACGAATCGGATGTGCCATAGGGCTGGCATCTTCAGCAAATTGCGTGGTACGTAAAAATTTCACATTATTGATACGATTTACCGCGCGAGAGCCGGTATCGGAAGAAAACTCTTGATCACGGAATACGGTTAATCCTTCTTTTAAGCTTAATTGGAACCAATCACGACAGGTCACACGATTCCCCGTCCAGTTATGGAAATACTCGTGGGCAATCACGCTTTCAATGGCTAGATAATCTTCATCCGTTGCAGTTTGCGGATTTGCTAACACAAATTTAGAATTGAAAATATTCAATCCTTTATTTTCCATCGCCCCCATATTGAAGAAATCCACCGCAACAATCATATAAATATCCAAATCGTACTCAAGATTAAAGCGATCTTCATCCCATTTCATCGATTTTTTCAGACTTTCCATCGCCCAACCGGCACGATCAAGATTACCGCGATCCACATAAAGTTCTAATGCCACTTCCCGTCCGCTTTTTGTGGTAAATTTATCTTCCAACAGATCAAAATCACCAGCCACTAAGGCAAATAAATAGCTTGGTTTCGGGAAAGGATCATGCCATTCAACCCAGTGACAACCATTATCTAACTCGCCTTCAGCAATACGATTGCCATTGGAAAGTAAGTAAGGATATTTCGTTTTATCTGCCGTAATTTTTGTGGTGTAACGCGCTAGCACATCAGGACGATCCAACATATAAGTAATTTGGCGGAAACCTTCCGCTTCACATTGTGTGCAAATCCCCTCGCCCGATTGATACAAACCTTGTAGCGAGGTATTTTCTGCCGGTACAAGAATGGTGACAATTTCCAGCTCAAATTCAGCCGAACTTTTATTGCTCAAATTCAAGGTTAACCCTTCGCCATCCTGCTGATAATCGGTGAAAGATGTACCGTTAAATTTAATAGAGGAAAATTGGAAACTATGACCGTCTAAACGCAAACTTCTTGCGTCGTCGTTTAGTCGTTGGAATTTTGTGGTTGCAGTAACTACAGTGTGATTCGGATCTAATTGAAAATCCAAATAAATGTCCGTAATAGTAAAATCCGGTTTTTTATAATCTTTTCGATATTTTGCTTTGGCTAACATAATCGGCTCTTTTTTAAGAAAAAATCGCCCACTAGGATATGATTTTACGGCAAAAGTTGCAATGGAATTTTCTCTCACCACAACCGAGCAAACGTTTGCTTAGCCTTGTTAAATTATGCTATTCTACGCACCGTTTTTAGTTTTACTTGAGAGCAAAAAATGTCCGCAACACAAGCACAAATTGCGATTGTAATGGGTTCCAAAAGCGATTGGACAACCATGCAAGAAAGCACGCAAATTCTAGATGAACTCAATGTACCTTACCACGTTGAAATCGTTTCAGCCCACCGTACCCCTGATAAACTTTTTAGTTTTGCCGAAAATGCACAGCAAAACGGCTATAAAGTGATTATTGCCGGCGCAGGCGGGGCAGCACATTTACCCGGTATGATTGCGGCGAAAACCTTGGTTCCCGTACTTGGCGTGCCGGTGAAAAGTTCCATGTTAAGTGGTGTGGATAGCCTTCATTCTATCGTGCAAATGCCAAAGGGAATTCCGGTCGGCACTTTAGCCATCGGGCCGGCAGGCGCAGCAAATGCTGCTTTGCTTGCAGCACAAATTCTGGCGGCTTGGGATCATGACTTACTTTCCCGTTTACAGGCTTTCCGTGAAAAACAAACAAACGCGGTATTGGATAATCCTGATCCACGCGTATAAAACACAAAAAATTTGACCGCACTTAAAAAAGTGCGGTTGTTTTTTCGATTATTTTTAACGAGAAATAAAATGCAAAAGTCTTCACTCTACCCCACGGTTTATGTACTTGGTAACGGTCAATTAGGCAGAATGCTCCGCTATGCCGGCGCCCCTTTAGATATTCAAGTCGAACCTTTAGCTTTCAACGCCCCTATTTTTGACTTACCGAAAAATGCGGTTATCACAGCTGAAATCGAGCGTTGGGAAAAAACACCTCTCACCGAATTGCTTGGCAACCACCCCCATTTTGTTAATCAACGCATCTTTGGCTTGTTGGCGGATCGCTTTACCCAAAAATCACTACTAGATGAACTTGGGCTTTCCACTTCACCTTGGTGTCTATTGGAAAATAAAGCCCAATGGCAAAGTGTGTTCCAAAGCGTAGGTGAAAAAGTTGTGGTGAAACGCCGTACCGGCGGTTATGACGGACGCGGACAATGGATTATCACCAATGAAAACAACACTGAAATTACCGATGATTTATTCGGTGAAGTGATTGCAGAGCAATTTATTCCTTTTGATGATGAAGTATCACTTGTTGGCGCTCGTTTCAAAAATGGTGAAAAACACTTTTACCCTGTGACACACAATCTTCAACAAAATGGGATTTTACGTTATAGCGTGATGGATACCACTTTCCCGCAACACGCCCGCCAGCAAACTCAAGCTGAAATGATGTTGGGTAAAATTATGGACAAGCTCAATTATGTGGGCGTAATGGCGATGGAATGTTTTGTCGTTGGCGATAAACTTCTGATTAATGAACTTGCCCCACGCGTACACAATAGCGGCCATTGGACACAGCTTGGCTGTACGATTAGCCAGTTTGAATTACATTTGCGTGCTTTACTGGATTTACCCACACCAAACTTAGAAACCTTTGCACCTAGTGTCATGGTGAATTTAATTGGCACAGATCATAACCCGCAATGGCTGGAGACAGAATTTGCCCAACTCCACTGGTATGGCAAACAAGTGCGTGCAGGGCGGAAAGTCGGGCATATTAATCTTTCTCACCCAAATAAATCCGTTATTATTCAACAACTGGAAAAACTTCGACATACTTTACCGGAAGATTACCAATCCGGTTTGGACTGGACAGTCGCACAATTAAAATAAATTCATTTTTGACCGCACTTTTTGATGCAATTAACAAAACAAAAAAGTGCGGTTAATTTTTATTGTGTTTTTACTTGCTAAACACAAAAGCTTGCAGTATAAAGCAACAGACCTAAATCCATTAAAAAAGGAAAACGCTATGTTTGAAAATATCAAAGCCGCCCCTGCCGATCCAATCCTTGGCTTAGGTGAAGCATTCAAATCCGAAACCCGTGCAAATAAAATCAATCTTGGCATTGGGGTATATAAAGATGCACAAGGCGCAACACCAATTATGCGTGCCGTAAAAGAAGCCGAAAAACGCTTACTTGATAAAGAAGATACCAAAAATTACCTCACCATTGACGGTATAGCGGAATACAACCGATTAACCCAAGAACTTTTATTTGGCGCAGACAGCAATATTATTAAACAACAACGTGCCAGAACCGTACAAAGTCTTGGCGGAACCGGGGCGTTACGTATTGCAGCGGAATTTATTAAACGCCAAACCAAAGCGCAAAATGTTTGGATCAGCACACCTACTTGGCCGAACCACAATGCGATTTTCAATGCGGTAGGAATGACAATTCGTGAATATCGCTATTATGATGCGGAAAACAAAACGCTAGATTGGGATAATTTAATCGCCGATTTAAGCAATGCAAACGAAGGCGATGTAGTGCTTCTGCACGGTTGCTGCCATAACCCGACCGGTATCGATCCGACACTGGAACAATGGAAACAACTTGCCGATCTTTCTGCAAAAAACGGTTGGTTACCATTATTTGATTTTGCTTATCAAGGCTTAGCAAACGGCTTAGATGAAGATGCCCTTGGTTTACGCACCTTTGCTGCAAATCACAAAGAATTGCTCGTAGCCAGCTCTTTCTCAAAAAATTTCGGTTTATATAATGAACGTGTCGGGGCATTTACGTTAGTGGCTGAAAATTCAGACATTGCTTCAACCGCCTTGACTCAAGTAAAATCCATTATCCGCACCCTCTACTCTAACCCGGCCTCTCATGGCGCGGCAACGGTAGTACAAGTGCTAAGCAATCCGATACTTCGCCAATCTTGGGATGATGAACTCACCGAAATGCGCGAACGAATCAAAAAAATGCGCCATTTATTCGTGCAATTATTAAAAGAATTTGGTGCCCAACAAGATTTTAGTTTTATTATTGAACAAAACGGCATGTTCTCTTTCAGCGGTTTAACCGCAGAACAAGTCGATCGTTTGAAAGACGAATTTGCCATTTATGCGGTGCGTTCAGGTCGCATTAACGTGGCAGGTATTACAGAAGATAATATCCGTTATTTATGTGAAAGTATTGTGAAGGTGCTTTAATCCTTCTCCCATCACAAAAGGCGTATCTTAATATGCGCCTTTATATCTATCATCTTAGGCACGTAACAATCAAATAACATTTAAAATATAATCAAATACTTTAAATGTTATTCAATTTAACATTCAAATTATTGAAAAGAACAGAGATTAATACTTTAAATCTTAAACAATCCCTTTAAAATACAAGGATTTTATTTTATCGGGGAGGGTATTTTTTATGCAATTTATAAAAATTGTCCTTGTTGGAATCGGACAAATTTTTTTACAAAAAAACGGCTTATCAGGTCTTATCATCTGCATTGCCATGTTTTTCAGCCATTGGGCTCTCGGCATCGGTTGTTTACTCGGTGCAATCATCGGCACATTAACCGCGATTAAACTCAATTATCCTAAAGAAGAAATTAAACAAGGCTTATATGGTTTCAATGCCAGCCTTGCCTTTATGTGTACCATGTTCACTTTTGGGTTAAAAGGCGTTTCACTCCCAGTATTTCTGTTAGGAGTTATCAGTGCCGTTGTCGCAACCTTGGTTATGCGAGAATTTACCAAAAGAAATTGGGTTGCCTACACTTTTCCTTTCGTATTCACCTGTTGGATTTTTTGCTGGGGTATCTCACAAATCGGCTTATTCGGTTTATGGCAAACCACGCCGGAACTGGTGGATCACACCGCAACATTAGAATCCATCAAACAACCCTTTTATGCTTGGGCGGAAGTCAATTTTGGCGGAAGCCTCATCACCGGTATTCTCTTATTTATCGCTATCGCCATCAGCTCGCCTAATGTGGCGATATGGGGAATGAGCGCAACGATCATCAGCCCAACCTTGGCAGGTTTTCTGTTTGACATCGAACCAAATCAACTGGCAAACGGCATTTATAGTTTCTCTGCAATTCTGCTTGCCTGTGCCTTTTCTGGCAATCGATTCCGAGATCTGGTTTACGTGATTTTCGGCATTACGCTTGCAATTTGTATCCAATTTGGCGTGGAAAAAACCGGTTTAGCCCCTTATACTATCGGCTTTATTGTTACGGCTTGGCTTATTCTATGGATTAAGGGCAAAGTCGATCACAGCAAGGTGAGTTCGGAAAAACTCAGTAATTTATTTAATCCATAATAAAGAGAGAAGATAACTATGCATTTAACATCAAGAGAACAAGAAAAATTAATGCTTTTTCTTGCAGGTGAGCTTGCGGCAAAACGCAAAGCCCGTGGCGTAAAATTAAACTATCCTGAATCTATCGCTTATATTGCCAGCCATCTACAAGAAGCGGCACGTGACGGCATGACGGTGGCGGAAGTAATGCAGTACGGTGCAACACTTTTAACTGTCGATGATGTGATGGAAGGCATCCCCGAAATGGTACATGAAGTGCAAATTGAAGCAACCTTTCCCGATGGTACAAAACTCGTTACCGTGCACAATCCGATCAGATAAAGGTTATACGACTGAAGGAAGAATTGTAGTGAAGTGGCAAAATCAATGAAAAATAACCGCTCTTTTCTCCCTTTGTAAACGAAACAAAATAAAGGAATAACACAATGATCCCAGGCGAATATAAATTAGCAAACGGTGATATTCACGCGAATATTGGGCGGAAAACCGTAAAAATCGATGTCGTTAATAAAGGCGACCGTCCAATTCAAGTTGGATCGCATTACCACTTTTTTGAAACCAATAATGCCCTTGAATTTGACCGCACTTTAGCCCGTGGTATGCGTTTAAACGTCCCCTCAGGCAATGCTGTGCGTTTTGAGCCGGGTGAGGTCAAAACCGTGGAGTTAGTAGAATTTGGCGGAAACAAAGTGATTTACGGTTTCCATAATAAAATTGACGGCAAATTGTAGGGGGAAATAATGGCATTAACAATTCCAAGAGCCCAATATGTCGCAACTTATGGCCCGACGGTGGGCGATAGCGTGCGTTTAGGCGATACGGATTTATGGGCAACCATTGAACAAGATTTACTCACTCAAGGTGATGAATGTAAGTTTGGCGGTGGAAAAAGCGTCCGTGACGGTATGGCACAATCCGGTACGGCAACGCGTGATAATCCCAATGTCCTCGATCTTGTCATCACTAATGTGATGATTATTGATGCGAAACTTGGCATTATCAAAGCGGATATTGGTATTCGTGACGGGCGAATCGTTGGCATAGGTCAAGCCGGTAATCCCGATACAATGAACGGCGTTACCCCAAATATGATTATCGGTGTCAGTACAGAAGTCCATAATGGCGCTAATTTAATTGCGACCGCAGGGGGAATTGATACCCACATTCACTTTATCTGCCCGCAACAAGCCCAACACGCCCTCGAAAACGGTACAACAACATTAATTGGCGGTGGTACAGGCCCGGCAGACGGTACGCACGCCACCACCTGTACACCGGGAGCGTGGAATCTGCAAAGAATGTTTCAAGCAGCGGAAGCATTGCCTGTCAATGTCGGCTTTTTCGGTAAAGGCAACTGTTCAACCCTTGAACCGTTAAGAGAGCAAATTCGTGCCGGCGCATTAGGTTTGAAAATTCATGAAGACTGGGGGGCAACACCGGCAGTCATCAATGCGGCACTGAAAGTCGCAGACGAAATGGACGTACAAGTAGCGATCCACACCGATACCCTCAATGAGAGCGGCTTCTTAGAAGATACGATGAAAGCCATTGACGGACGAGTGATCCACACTTTCCACACTGAAGGTGCTGGCGGCGGACACGCTCCCGACATCATTAAAGCGGCAATGTATCCGAATGTACTCCCCGCTTCCACCAACCCGACCCGTCCGTTCACGGTAAACACCATTGACGAGCATTTGGATATGTTGATGGTTTGTCATCATTTAGATAAGTGCGTACCGGAAGATGTCGCGTTCGCAGACAGTCGTATCCGTCCTGAAACCATTGCCGCAGAAGATATTCTGCACGATATCGGCGTATTCTCAATTATGAGTTCCGACTCGCAAGCAATGGGACGTGTCGGTGAAGTGGTCACCCGTACTTGGCAAACCGCAGACAAAATGAAAGCACAACATGGCGAACTTGGTTCGGAAGGCAACGATAACTTCCGTATTAAACGCTACATCGCCAAATACACTATCAACCCGGCTATTGCTCACGGTATTGCGGATCACGTTGGCTCATTAGAAGTCGGCAAAATTGCCGATATTGTGTTATGGAAACCGATGTTTTTCGGTGTAAAACCTGAAACCGTTATCAAAAAAGGCTTGATTAGCTATGCCAAAATGGGCGATCCGAATGCCTCAATCCCTACACCACAACCGGTATTCTACCGCCCGATGTATGGCAGCCAAGGCAAAGCTACCGCCCAAACCGCTGTGTACTTCGTGTCACAAGCCGGTGTTGATGCGAATATTAAAGAAAATTTCGGTATCGAAAAAGAGCTCATTGCGGTAAAAGGCTGCCGTAATATTGGCAAAAAAGACTTGGTTCATAATGATGCCACACCTGAAATTACTGTCGATCCAGAGCGCTACGAAGTTCGAGTGAACGGCGAACTTATCACTTGTGAACCCGCCGAGAAAGTGCCATTGGCTCAGCGGTATTTTATGTTCTAGTTATTCTCTCTCTTCTACCGATTTGTAGAAAAGAGAATGTTGAGTTTTATCGAAAAAATATGAAAATTATCAACTCCATTCTCCCCATTATGGAAAACATCTTGGGCAATTTATCCGACCTTCAACAAGAAGGTAAAATCACCACTCAAACCATTGAGCGTGTGCCGTTACAATGGTATGAAAGCGAACGCAATATTTTACGAAAAACCACTGACACAGGACGTGAAGTGGCGTTTCGTTTGCTCAAAGAAGGGCAACGGTTGAAACATAATGATGTGGTGTTTATTAGCGATGAACTGGCAATCGTGATCGATATTTTGCCAAGTGAAGTCATCGTACTTTCACCAAAAACCTTACCTGAAATGGCGCGAGCCTGCTATGAAATCGGTAACAAACATTCACCGCTGTTTTTAGACGGTGATGAAGTCACCTTATCTTATGACAAACCGATGTTTGATTGGCTACAAGCTGCGGGATTTAATCCGCAAAAAGCAGAACGCCGTTTAAGCCAAGCGTTGCGCGCCAATTCCGCACAAGGACACGGTCATTCGCACAGCCACGATCATGCTCATTCACATAGCGGCTATCATCACCACGGAGACGGAAATTGGCATCAACATTAAACCGTAATTTAGCTAAAAACCGTAGCTTGGCTGATTTAGGCGCATTGCTACACTTGGTTGATCCAACCCTACCTATTGGCGGGTTTAACCACTCCAACGGTTTGGAAACTTTCGTCCAACAACGTATTGTGGAAAGCAAAGCTACGCTTGAAGACTATGTTCAAACCCAGCTGTTACAAAACTGGATTTACAATGACGGGGCGTATCTTTCTCTTTCCTTTGATGCAATGGAAAGCCACAATTTCGACCGCTTATGCGAACTGGATTGGGAGCTTTCTGCTACTAAGGTTGCGCGAGAAAGCCGTGAAGGCAGCTTTAAACTCGGCGTACGGTTGCTTAAAATTTTCATTCGTTATGAAAATCATCCAGTTCTCATGGCATATCAGCAAGCGATCAGCGAAAAATGCGTACAAGGCTACTTCCCTATCGTATTCGCTATGATCGCCCAAACAATGGGTCTCACCAAAGCCGATACGCTCTATGCCTTTTATTACAACGCAGCAGTCGGTGTGATCACCAACGGTGTAAAACTGATTCCGTTAAGTCAAATGGACGGACAAGATATTTTGTTCGGCTTGCGTCAACCGCTGCAACAAGCGGTAGAACTAAGTTTAAATCCTAATCTTGACTGGCTTGGTTCTGCCACTCTCGCCAATGATATTCGGGCAATGCAACATGAACAGCTTTATACTCGATTATATATGTCATAAATAAATTTATTCATTTCTCCGTAAACGACGGAAGTCAAAAGTGCGGTCATTTCTAAACTATTTTTGCTAAGGAAAACCAATGCGTAATTACATTAAAATCGGCGTAGCCGGCCCAGTCGGGGCAGGTAAAACGGCGCTAATTGAAAAACTCACTCGTGAAATTGCCGGCAAATACAGTGTTGCGGTAATCACCAATGATATTTACACTCAAGAAGATGCGGAGTTTTTAACCAAAAACAGTCTGCTTCCCCCTGAACGTATTATGGGCGTGGAAACCGGTGGCTGCCCGCATACGGCAATCCGAGAAGACGCCTCAATGAACTTAGAGGCGGTTGATGAAATGGTAGCCCGTTTCCCTGATGTGGAAATCGTGTTCATTGAATCAGGTGGGGATAATCTTTCTGCAACCTTTAGCCCGGACTTGGCAGATGTCACCATTTTCGTTATCGACGTGGCACAAGGTGAAAAAATTCCACGTAAAGGCGGGCCGGGTATTACCCGCTCGGATTTACTGGTTATCAACAAAACCGATCTTGCGCCGTTCGTGGGGGCGGATTTAAGCGTGATGGAACGAGACGCCCGCCGTATGCGTAACGGTCAGCCATTTATTTTCACCAATCTGATGAAAAAAGAAAATCTCGATGGGGTGATCGGCTGGATCGAAAAATATGCATTATTGAAAAATGTAGAAGAACCTACGGGATTGATAAGATAAAAACGATCCCTCTTTTTAGCAAAGAGGGAATGATCGGTTTGAAAAATAATGAACAGTAAACTCAAACTTTCCACCAAACTTTCTCCAAACGGGAAAACCCAACTTGCCGAATATTTTGCCACACCACCCTTTAAGGTGATGATTTTACCCCACTATTCGGGTAGTTGGCGGCAGGGGTTGAATGCCATGCAAATGTCGTCTTCCCCCGGTGTGTTGGCGGGTGATAGGCTGAATATTCAAATTTCTTTGGCAAAATCAACCGCACTTTCGCTCAATACTCAGGCGTTTACCCGTGTTCAATCAATGAATACAGGCGACTGTGCCGAGCAACTCACACAAATTCATTTGGCAGAGGGAAGCCGCTTATTCTATTTGCCTCATCCCTTAGTGTTGCATAAAGATTCTGCTTTTAAACAGAAAACCTTAATTGAAATGTGTGAAAAGGCGGAGCTTATTTATGGTGAGATTATCGCTGTTGGGCGTGTGTTGAATGATGAACGTTTTGCTTTTAGACGGTTTTCATCCCATTTGAAAATTTATACATTGCAAAATGACGGAAAAAAACGACCGTTGGTATCAGATTGTATTCAATGGCAGCCCTCCGCAATGAATCTCACGGCATTGAGCCAAATGGAAAATTATTCTCATCAAGGCTCATTAATCTATCTAAACCTAGGCAAAAGTGCGGTTGAATTGAAAGCGGTTTTACAATCTATCCACACTCAAATTGCTGAAGTAAAAAATATGTTAGTTGGCGCCTCACTCTTGAACGAGGGAGGAATGATGCTTCGTGTTCTCGGACACCGTGCCGAACAAATACAAACGCTTTTTCAAGAAATCGCTCAATGTTTTCAAGCGAAAAGCCAATAAAACGGGTAGATTATTCTACCCTATTTTGTTATACGCCCACATATTCCAATTCAGGTAAATTTAACGTCCGTAAAAGCTGTTCAGCCATGTTTTTATGGCTAAAATTTACCACCCGTTCAGCCATTACGATACGCTGAATATCCCCGAGCTTTTTATTATTGAGATAAGCAAAATTCAAGGCGGTTTGTAATGCAGGCAAACTTGGATTAAACGCCGCATTTTCTGCATATTGCCCGTGAATTGTCTCACCATTTTTAAATAAAATCGCAATGCCATGGGGGCTTTCGGAATAAGGGCAATGGGATTGATTCGCGGCTAAAATCGCTTGATTAATCAATTCATCGGAAGAATTAGCAGCCAAATGATGATCTTCTTTTGCTAATAGATGTGTCGCGATATTTAAATCTTTTGGCCCAAAAGAATCCGGCAAATAATTCTGTAAAGGATTATGTAAACTATGGGGTAGGTGAATATTTAAACGTTCTGCACCGTGCAGCTCATTCATAAATTGTCGGCAATGACCGCAGGGCGTGTAATTAACAACCACATCGGTAATCCTTGTTTCACCACGCAACCACGCATGGCTAATGGCACTTTGTTCCGCATGAATAGTTTGCTGAATCGCCGTATCGGCAAACTCCTGATTCGCACCAAAGTAAAAATCGCCCTGTTCGCCTATTGCCACTGCACCAACATTAAAACGGGAAATGTCCGCATGACTATAACAAGCCGCGACGGGAAGTAAATATATTGCCAATTCCAAAGGGTTATAATCAAAATCCTGACAAAGCCGTGCGACTTGTTGATGATTTAAAAAACCTACCCACTGCCCTTCTTCAAGTTTTTTGATAATTGCTTGATTGAGAGCAATATCTAATGGCAATACATTTTTAATTAATTCCTGCACATTCTCTCCTTAAAAACATTTTAAAATTTAACCGCACTTATTGTAGATCAAAATCAGACTAATCAATCGCTTATTTACAAGATTTGTTAAAAAGATCAGAAGCTAAGCACGGCGGACATTTGTTAATTAATCGTTAAACCTTTCAAAATATTGGTTTTGATACAAATAATCTATTAATTCTATCTAATAAAAGTGGCTTTATTCCCTACTTTTATTATGTATAATGACGACACTTGAAACGAAACAGTTTCGGCTTCTAAAAAATTCATTAACAACATAAGGGGAAATCATTATGTCAAAAACATCAATCGGACTAGATACAGCAAAATCGGCAGAATTAGCAAGTAAATTAAATGACCTACTGGCAACCTATCAAGTTTTCTATACCAACATTCGTGGTTATCACTGGAATATTAAAGGCGTAAACTTCTTTGAGTTACATGCAAAATTTGAAGAAATTTACACAGATTTAGTCACTAAAGTAGATGAAGTGGCAGAACGTATCTTAACCCTAGGCTACACCCCAAATAATGCTTATAGCCAATACTTAAAAGTATCCCGCATTCAAGAAGACATTGCCGTAAGCGGTGCGCAAGAATGTTTATCCGGAACCTTATCCGGCTTAAAAGTATTACTTGAGCAACAACGCGAAATTTTAGCCCTTGCAGGCGATGCGGATGATGAAGGTACTGCCTCTCAAATGAGCGACTACATCAAAGAACAAGAAAAACTTGTCTGGATGTTCCAAGCGGCTTGCCAAACTTGCCACGCATAATTGAGAAATGATGAAAAAACCTGCCGCTTGGCAGGTTTTTTAGTTTATTAAATTGCTTTATCAAAATACAAGGCTACGCCACTTAGTTCGGACATTTTCTCCAAATATGCCGTCACTTCCGCCGGAAATTGAATACCACGGACACAAGTTAAATTACGCAACATTGGGAAAACGATAATATCTTCCAAGGAAAGCGCCCCATTCAATGCAGAAGCGGATTTAATCAGTGGCACAAGATTGTTGAGATCCTGATGTAAGCGAACAAGATAGTTTGCCGTTTCATCTAAATTCTGTTGAAAATCCCCGATTGATTCGGTTTTCTTTTTAGTAAAATAATCCACCGCACTTTGAGTTTTAAATTCCGGCAAACCGATTTTCACAAAGCGTGGGCTTAGCAAATGGTTGTAATAACTACCGACGGTTTTCGTCCAAGCATCAATTTCAGGACGAAGTGGTTCGGAAAGCATTTTTTCACCGATATTCTCATCCACATAACGGACAATATCCAAACTTTCCGGCATTGCCGTTCCGTCCTCTTTAATTAAAATCGGTACTACTTTTTTACCCACTAACCCGATCGGCGTCGTTTCATCATCATTGGCTAAAATAACCAATTCAAAAGGGATATTTTTCAAGCCGAAAATCATTCTTGCACGCACACAAAACGGGCAATGATCATAAGCATATAATTTCATATTAGTCTCCTGTTTGAATGAAATTTTCTAATAGTTTACCTAATCCACTCTGCCGTTTTACCGTTTGGCGCACGGCCATTTTCCAAATTTTTTTATCGGCAAAAACCCTGAGTGATTTCTTGGCTCGGGTTACCGCAGTAAACACCAATTCGCGGGAAAGTACAGGATTAGGCTCTGTCGGTAATACCATCAGCGTGTGATCAAATTCCGAACCTTGCGATTTATGGATCGTCATCATAAATGCCGGTTCATGGGCAGGAATACGGCTGGTTAATACTTCACGATCACCAAACCATACCTTACCCTTTGCCAAACACAATCCAATATCGCCGTTATACAAGCGTATATTGTGATCGTTTTCGGTAATCATAATTGGCTTGCCAATATACCAATCTTGCTCATTGTGAAA
The DNA here is from genome assembly GCF_010587025.1 of Rodentibacter caecimuris. Taxonomy (NCBI): domain Bacteria; kingdom Pseudomonadati; phylum Pseudomonadota; class Gammaproteobacteria; order Pasteurellales; family Pasteurellaceae; genus Rodentibacter; species Rodentibacter caecimuris. Next base: position 522,559 of record NZ_CP040863.1, read on the forward strand.
CCAAATAAGATTTGCACGACGGAGGGCTAACGCGATTTCTTTATTTAGATTTTCTACCCCCAATGCACTGCTACGAAGTGCGGTCAAAAATCGGCTTGAATTAAAAAGGGATTGAATGATCTCCGCATAGGTTTTGCCGTTTTCGTCCTGACTATTAAAATCTTTATTCTGTCTCTGTAACTCACGTAATGCCGTTAAATAAACGCGATAATTTTCTACCGCACTTTGCACCACTTGATGCACAAAGACCGAATCATCTTGTTCGACATTAAAACCATTAAAATGCAATTCCTGCGGATATTCCGAGAATAATGCCAGACTTTCTTCCCCTTTCCCCTGCTTAATCTGTTCGGCAAGTTTACCAATGCCGGAATGTTTATCAAAGCGACGACTAAAAGTAAGATGACATAAACAATCACGCATAGGATTGATTATTGCGGCACTCGGCACATTATAACCCGTCGTTTGGCGCAAATAATCGGCTTGTTCATCGCTATAAGGTTGGTTTGCCCACTGTGCCAATTCCCCCAATACGGCACCCGCTTCCACAGAAGCAAGTTGCGCTTGATCCCCTAATAAAATCAAACGGGTTTCCGGTTTTAACGCATTAACTAATTTTGCCATTAATGGCAAATCAATCATTGACGTTTCATCCACCACCAATACATCCAATTGTAACGGATTATGTTCATTATGACGGGTATTCTCGTTAAAAGCATTGATTCCAAGCAGACTATGTAAGGTGCCGGCTTTTTGTGGAATAGATTGCAATAAGCGCTCGGATAACGCCATAGACTCTTGCAAACGCTGTAAAGCATGATGAATAGATTCTTCTAAACGGGAAGCGGCTTTTCCTGTCGGTGCGACTAATTTAATGTGTAATTGATACTGATATAACTCTTGCAATACCAGTAATAAACGGGCAACCGTTGTTGTTTTTCCCGTGCCGGGGCCCCCGGTAATCACACTAAAGGTGCTTTTAATTGCAGTCGCGACCGCAACTTTTTGCCAATCAACCGCGCCAATTTTTTCGCTTTCCTCTACTTTAGATGGGAAATAAACCGCCAATTTTTGGCGGATGTCATCATAGGAAAACGCTAAAGTGCGGTTATTTTTCAATGTATTTTTAATATATCGAGCCACACGATATTCATCTTGCCAAATACGATAAAAATATAAAGCGTTAAATTGAAACACCATAGGGGCAGCCTGACTGTGTGGAGTTTGGCTAAAAGCAATGTGCCCCTGTAGTGCTGCCTGCCACTGTTCTACGGGCAAATAATTAATTTTTTGCTGAATTTCCGCCAAATAATTTTTTTCGGTCACACGATATGCCAAGCCGAACAAATTTCGTTCCAATGTTTTATCTAATTCAATGCAGGTATTTCCTTGCGCATAGTGCCAACTACAAAGTGCGGCAAGTAACACCGCCAAATTCTTAACGGTTTCAGGCTGATTAGCCGGCTGTTTATCCCCGATCAATTTGGCAAAATAGTAATCGGCTAAACTGATAATCCCCTGCTCATTCAGCATTCGTAATAGGCTCAACATCAAAAGATCTCCTCTAATTCAGAGATGAGTTGCATCTCGGGACGATCGAAAAATATGCCGGATTGGGTTTCTCCGTTCATACCTCGTAGGAAAAGATAAAATACACCGCCAAAATGACGCGCATAATCATAGTTGCGATCCGCTGTTTTTAAATAACGGTGCAATGCCAATGTATAGAGTAAATATTGCCAATCATAATGGTGATGTAACATCGTTTTTTCTAAGTTGTCCGAGGCATAATCACGTGGTTTATCGCCAAGAAAATTGGATTTATAATCCAGCAAATAATACTTATCCTGATAGCGAAACACTAAATCAATTGTGCCCCGTACCATGCCTTGAATATCCTCAAACTGTAGCGCCTCACTCGATAAATGATGGTGTCTTTTTAATGTCCGATTAAAGGCGGCGACATCAAAACGATCACGAATAGCCAAATAAAACGCCATTTCTTTAATGTAATCGCTCTTGTCTAACGCATTTAGTGTCAAATTAACGGATTCGGACAACGGCGTTTGCACGATGTCTTCAAACCATTGCTGTAAAGAAGGAGTATAGGATTCGTCTAATTGTAATTCTTGGCAGAGTTTTTCTATTGTTGCCACATTACTCAGCGCATTAAATTCATTTTTTTCTAAATACCGATGGAGCAATGTACCAACGTGCGTACCACGTGGAAGCTCAGAAACAATTTGTCTTTTTTCATCAGAAAGTGCGGTTGATATTTCAGCAGAATTTTCCGATATGAGTTGTGTATCGTAATCTTTTGTTTCATCAAAAACAGAGGAATTTTTCACCGCACTTTCATTAAGATAATCTTTCCAACGGTGTGCCTGTTCAATTCCGGTAAAACTCGTTACCCGCCAATTTTGTTCGATTTCACCGTAAAATTCCGCAACCGAAAGCCCGTCTTCGTGATGAGATAAAACCAAAGGCGGCAATTTATTTAATTTTTCTGCCGATTCAATCAATACTCCACCAGACATTTGACTGACGAATGTTTCGAGCAACGGTGCGGTGAGATAGCTTTGCGACAACACCGGATTCTCGCCGATTTCCCCTTGGGTTAGCACATAAAGTAACGGATTCCATTTTTTCTCAAATTGTGTCGGTAAAGCGAACGCCATTTGATATTTTGCCCGAGTTAATGCCACGTAGAGCAAACGCAGTTCTTCCGCAAAGGTTTCTTGATTAATCAAGGTCGAATGCTGATTTTCCATATCCCACAACATCCCCTCCCGCTCTTTTGAGTAATAGAGATTGATCTCTTTTTTCGCGGATTTTGTCGGATCACGGCTCGGCACGGCTAAAAACGGTAACCATACCAAATCATATTCCAACCCTTTGGATTTATGAATCGTTACAATTTTCACCAGCTGACGCTCGCTTTCCAAACGAATTTGCGCTTCTTGCCGGATTGCTTCTTGAATTTGTTTTTCAAACCAACTCAATAAAGCCGCCTCACTATCATTTAAGGTCGAAGCCTGCTGTAAAATTTCGCTAAGATGTAAAAAATCCGTTAAATCACGCTCACCGCTCGCCAACCCGAGCAAACGCTCGGCAATTTTTTGTTCAAGTAAAAGTCGATGCAGCATTGGCAATACCCCTTGCTGCTGCCAAGTTTGTCGGTACTGCGCAAAACCGTCTGCCCAACGTTGCCAATCTTGTTCGTTATGATGAATTTGATGAATTTCTGTGGCACTTAAACCAAAAAGCGTGGTAGCGATAGCATTTAAAATAGAACGTTCCGTTACATTCAAACAGGCTTTCAAAACAAGTACTAATTCTTTGGCGACCCGACTGTCAAAAACGCTGTTTTGATCGGATAAATAAACAGAAGCAATGCCCAACTGCTGCAATGCTGTTTTAACCAATGCAGCTTCATTTTTATCACGCACCAATACGGCGATATCCGCTGCTTGTAAAATTTTGCTCTCCTGTAGGTCTCCCAGCCCTTTAAAAACAGCCTGATTTTCAACCGCACTTTTTATCCAATGTTGAATAGAAACGGCACAGGTGCGGGCAAGTGCCGTTTTATCCGTTTTTTCACCCTCATTTAAATAAAAGCGATAAGCCGGCTCTTGTTCGCCATTTAAATAAAATTGACGATGATCCGTTCTTGCATTAACCGGGGTAAATTCAATATTGTGATAAATAAACGGCGAGTTAGGAAAATCGAATAATCTGTTTACGCCTTCCACCACCCGTTGTTCCGAGCGGTAATTTTTCATTAAGCTGAAACGTTCATCTGCCTGAGCAGCAGCTTTCAGATAAGTAAAAATATCCGCACCACGGAAACGATATATCGCCTGTTTAGGATCACCAATCATAATGAAACCGCTATTTTTAGTCGGTTTTTCACGATAAATCGTTGAGAAAATCGCGTATTGTTGTGCATCCGTATCCTGAAATTCATCAATCATGGCAAAAGGATATTGAAAACGGATCATTTCCGCCAATTGATCGCCTTGTGCTTGTTGTAGGGCTTCACAAAGCAATCGCAATAAATCATCAAAGGATTTTTCTTGATGGTTAAGTTGATACTCAAGCAGTTTCTGCTGAATACCTTGGCGATAATGGTAAAGAATAAGTTTGTACAATAATTCGGGAGAAATAGTTTGTTGAAATTCTTCAGCCAAACGATCCAATTTTTCTAAAATGGGGGAACTATTAGGCTGTTTTTCCTTTGCCGCGTTGGCATTCAGCGCAGATTGCGTAAAATATTTTATAATATCTTCGCTTAATGAATGATCCGTTGTATTCTTTGCCCAAGCCGCTACCCGTGCATAATAACCGGGTAAATTGTTAGACCTATATTTATTGCCGTTTAATCGCTTATTTTGAAGTTCTTGTGCAATGAAATCCTTAATTTCCGGCTCATTTTCTTGCCATGTTTGTTTTAATTTATCAAGGATATGACGTTGCTCCGCCACTTTCTTAAAAAGCCTTTCAAGAGACAAGGTTAGCAGATCGGCATTTTCCAATTCCGCATCGAAATCTTTTCCGATATCATTTTTAAGCACCGCTAATACGCTATCCGGTGATATGAATTCTTGCGCAATAAAATTGGCAATTTCAAAGGGCTGCGGGTAAAAATGTTCACGCCAAAATTCATTGGCAAATTGTTTCAATAAATCCGACTGATCTTTCACCAATTCCAAATTAAAATGAACGCCGGAATGAAAAGCGTATTGCATCAGCATTCGGCGACAGAAGCCATGAATTGTGAAAATAGCGGCAAGATCCATATTTTGTTCCGCTAATTTTAAACGCTGAATGGCAAGTGTAAGGTCATTGATATGTCGAGAAAGTGCGGTCAGAAATTCGTCATTTTTAAACGCACTTTCCGTTTTTGTTTCTGCATAAGCAGACAATTTTTGAATGGCATCCGTAATGCGTTCACGGATTTTTTGCTTCAGCTCTTCTGTCGCCATTTCCGTAAAAGTTACCACCAAAATTTCTTCCACATTCAACGGGCGTGAGAAATTCTGTTCTCCCGCTTGCAGCAAAAGTCTGAGGTATAAAGAACCGATGGTATAGGTTTTTCCCGTACCGGCTGAGGCTTCGATTAAATTGATTTGGTTTAAGGGTAAAGTGACGGGGTCAAGAGGCGTTGATTTTGTCATTGGGTCGAAAATATGGAACTAAATGGCATTATTTTAGGGAGTAATTATTAGTTTGGCTATGTATAAATTGATTTTTTAATCGTGATTATTTCGTTACAATACGTCGCGATAAAAAAGAGGATAATTGAAAAAATATGCGTAAGGGTCGTTGTTGTGCCTTATTGGTATTGATATTTTTAATCGGGATAATTTCTTTGCCGTGGTGGATCTCTTCAAAACAACTTGAACGGACGATAAATTATTTCCTTGCGCCTGACTATTCCGTGCAATTATCCGATGATTGGGCGCTAAATAGTGGAGGTTTGAAACTCCCTGCTTTGCGAATCAAGGTCGGAACATGTACGCTGGCTAATCTTCACAAGATTCAACTTAATAATTGGTTTTCACCACATTTAATCGTTGAAAAGGCATCTGTCGATAACGCTTGCATTCAAAATATGCCAAGTCGCAACAACAAAACACCGGTAAAATTGACCGCACTTTTTGCGACCATGCCAATCTTTGAGATCAATGTTAAACAGTTTCAACTCTTAAATGCCGATGAGCTTGTTCCGCCTCTTTTTCATGATCTTCTCAATGCCGATATTTCAGCAACGGTCAAGCGTCGCCACGATCAATTTCAACTCAATTTTTCCGCCCGAAATCAGAAAGGATTAATATTACAACATCAATCAACCCTTTCCCCACAGGATAACCATTTCATTTGGCAAGGTAAAACCGATTATCAACCGGAAGAGAAACAACATTATCAATCTCATTTTAACCTTCAATTAAATGATGAAATTCTGCAAATGCAGCCAAAAGGTGAAATCACCTTCACATGGCAAAACCCCAATTTTTCTGTTAATCACGGGGAAGCAAACCTTGCTTGGCAGGGAGAAAAGGGCGTGATTAAAGCACAAGATCTCACGCGTAAATCACCATTGTTGGATGTGCCGTTTATTTTTACACAGAACGGACTAGACATTTCGTGGGGAACTTTTTATTGGACATTTGACGGTTATCAGCCGATCAAAGGCTTTTTAGGCTTGTCTCTACGTACGCCGTCAAAAGGTTGGCTTCCCTTTGGTATTGATACCAATATTATCGTACAAACTTTTGGTGAGTATGGAAAAGGCGAGATTGTGATTTCCGGCGAAAATGGCGAAATTGGCGGTGGCGAAAACCAAGATCAGATTCATTTTAATTTAAAAACGCGAGGCGATTTACGCTATAACAATACGGTGGCACAAACAAATTTAACTTATCATCTGGGCGGTTCATTTGCTGATCCATTACTGCGTTTTAACGAAGGTTCGATTTTTAAAATGGATAATCAACAACAAGATACCAATATTCATGTTCGCTTGCCATTAGATCAAATACAAATTGGTAAATACGGCTTAAACGGTCAATTACAAGCAAGCTTAAAAGGTTTCACACCGCAATTTTCCGCTATCGATTTAAAATTGGACGGCGAAGCGGACGAATTTATTGCAGGGATCAAAACCATCTTTGAATTACGCGATCCACAACAAAAATTACACGATGCCGAACAGGATGCGAATAACCGCTGGGATTGGATAATTAACGGTAGCGCTTATTGGAATACCTTAAACACACCGATAAAACTACAAGGTATCGGCTTTTGGAACGGCGATCATATTGAATTAAATCAGCTTACCGCCTATTCCGATAAAATTCGGACAAATGGCATAACAATGGCGCCGCTCTCGCTAGAACTAAAAGATCGTTTGTATTGGGATTACGAGAAATCCCATATCCGCGGTTTATTACAAGTCAAAAGCGACCGGATTCACTTTGATTACGGCGGCGGTTTCACTCAACCTGTTTTTGGCATCGGTATTGATGGGGAAAGTATCGAACGTTTCAATATTGCCGGCGATCTAAAGGCGGGTACGCTAGGCCCTATTGATCTGTTCGCCCGTTATGAAAATCAAAGGCTAACAGGCAATATCAGTTGGAAAAAACAATCAGCAAATATATTCCAATCGCTTTTTCCGCAACAATGGGGCTGGTTAATTCATAATGGGCATATTAAAGGCGCGAGCAATTTCAATATCGATCATCAAGGAATTACGATGAAAGGGGACGTACGACTTTATCACGTCGGTCTTTCCTTTCCTGATGGTGAAATTAAAGATCTGGACATTCGTTTTCCAGTTAATTATCAGAATAATGTTTTACAAAATTCAGCAAATAATCCGATTAAAGTTTCTGTTCGCAATATGCGCAAAGGGGCATTATGGCTGAATGACGCAACATTTAATTTATTCGGTATTTATCCGAATTCTCACGCCAAACCACTTACATTGAGTGATGTAAAAATCGGTTTATTTGACGGTGAATTAACCATAGACAAACTTAATTTTCCACAACATCAAATTGCAACGTTAACCTTCCGTAATATTGATCTCAATCAGGTCATGACAATGGCACAGTATAATCAAATTCATTTGGAAGGACTTGTGAATGCGACCTTGCCTTTTTGGCTCAATCATTCAGCCTGTTTAATTTGTGACGGCACATTACAACAAGCCGACAAAATGCGAATTAAACTGAATGATGAGGTAGCTAACGGATTGAAAAAAGGCGGCTTGACCGAAAGTATTCTGGTTAATTTATTAAAAGAAATGGAGCTTCAAAACGCCTATGCAAATATTCATCTTACCCCGAACGGGCAAATGAATTTACGTGCCAGCATTAAAGGTTTCAACCTCAATAATCCAAACCATGCACCGATTACATTAAACTATCATCACCAAGAAAATATGTTCGAATTATGGAATATGATAGACTACGGTGCGCAATTTGAACAAAATTTACAATATCGGCTTTATCAAGATTTAGAACATGAAAAAACACGTTAAAAATCGACTGCACTTTTTATTTATCTGTGTAGCTTTTAGCTTACTGACGGGTTGCACCCCGACTATTCAGCTTGATACCCCAAAAGAAGGCATCACAATTAATATGAATGTGGTGGTGGATCATAATATTAATGTCACAATGGATGAAAAAACCAAAGCTGTAATGGCGGAAAGCGATAAAAAATAATGGCTTACCTCTGTAAGCCATCTTATTTCTTAAAAATTTAATACTTTATCCGCTTCCATCGTCCAATCGGCAAACTCTGCCAATGTACCGATTTCTATGCCCTCCGCCAAGGGTAAATCGGTGATCCCCCTCGCATTGGTACAGGTTTTACAAAGTTTTACGACTGCCCCTTGTGCGGTTAAAATTTCCAACATTTGCTGTAAATGATACCCTTCCGCCGGGTTTTGTTTTGCAAGCCCGCCACTCACCGCATCCGACATTAAAAACAGTTTCAAATTGACCGCACTTTTATGCTGTTCTTGTAACTGTAAAGCAAGGCGTAATGCACTAAAAAAATGTTCATCGCCATAAGGCGAAGAATGAATAATAAAAAGGATATTCTGCATAATCACTCTCGTAGTTTTCCTTCAAATATAAAAAGGGCGAACTTTCGCTCGCCCATAAAATTATCCCACCCAAACAAATTTCGCAACAAATAAAAGTGAAACCACCCAAACCGGTGCATTAATCTCCTTGATACGACCTGTGCAGGTTTTCATAATACAGTAGCTGATGAAACCAAATGCAATACCCTCCGTAATAGAGTAAGTAAAAGGCATCATGGCTGCGGTAACAAATGCCGGAGCGGCTTCGGTTAAATCATCCCATTGCACACGAATTAGGCTGGATGCCATCAAGATACCGACATAAACCAACGCCCCTGCGGTTGCATAGGCAGGCACAACACCGGCAAGCGGTGAAAAGAAAATGGTGAGTAAGAATAATACGCCGACGGTCACAGCGGTTAATCCCGTGCGCCCCCCAACCGACACACCCGCACCGCTTTCAATATAGGTACTAATTGCAGAAGTGCCGATATAAGAACCACCTACCGCACTGACACTATCAACTAATAGGGCTTGTTTCATTTTTGGGAAACGTCCTTTTTCATCGCTAATGCCTGCTTTGTCAGTTACCCCTAATAATGTACCGGAAGAATCAAATAGGTTTACCAATAAAAATGAGAAAATAATACCTAGCAATGCAGTATCTAACGCACCGGTAATATCTACTTTACCGACGACGGCATCTAATGCCGGCGGCATTGAAATCACACCGTGAAACATTACCGATTCATCTAACCAAAGTGCAAGCCCCGTGACGACCGCAATAGAAATCAATACGCCGGAAAAAATATTACGGGCAGCCAATACAACGATAATGAAAAAACCAAGTACACCGAGTAACACTTTAGGATCATGCAAATCACCGAGTGCCACTAAGGTAGCCGGATTAGCCACCACAAGCCCCATATTTTTAAAACCAATTAATGCAATGAAAAAACCAATCCCTGCTCCAATTCCTACGCGAATACTTAACGGAATGGATGCCATTAACCAATAACGAATTTGTAAAAGCGTTAGGACGAATAAACCGACAGAACCCCAAAAAATGGTTCCCATTCCGATTTCCCAAGAATAGCCCAACTTCCCAACAACCACATAAGCGAAAAAGGCATTCAACCCCATTGCCGGTGCAAGTGCGATCGGCAAATTGCTAAATAACCCCATTGCCATTGTCCCAATACCGGCAATTAAACAAGTGGTAACAAAGACAACTTGTTTATCCATTCCTGCATCACCCAGTATTGAGGGGTTAACAAATACAATATAAACCATAGTAAAAAAGGTGGTGATACCCGCAATAATTTCAGTTTTTGTGGTTGAACCTTTTTCACGCAACTTAAAAACTCGTTCTAACATAATTGTTCCTTAAAATTAATAACCTTGATGATAAATAGCTTCGAGTAATTTGACGGCAAGATAAGCAAGATTAAAACGTTGATCATCGGCTACCGTCCAAAATTCAATGCCGTTTTCAACCGCACTTAACGGATGAATATGTAATTTTACCTGTGTTTCCCCGCTTTCTATTTCCCCATTTATTACCGGACTAATACTTGTGTCATGGTATTGTAAAAGTTCATTATCTTGCGGTTGGAAATCCGCCGCATAATCCCAAAGTGCGGTTACTTTTTGTGCCATGCCATAAAATACCGGTACTTGCACAGCATGAAATAGCACAGAATGGCATTGAGGAAAAATCTTTTGAAATTGCTCTGACAACGTCATTGTTTTTTGTGGATAGACATCAAATGCTAACCGCTTTTCATCGTCATCTAACGGGATACCATTCAACAAACGTGCTGTTTGTCCTGCTAATTTACTGACGGTTTCACCGTTCTGATAAGAAGCAGGAAGCAAAGAAGTCGCAAAAATTTGAGTAATATTGGTTGTCTGCAATACCGGAGACATCGTTAAAGCAAGTTGGCTAACTTGAGGATCCGGCAAACTCACAATATTACGTTGTCTTAATTCAACTAAATCACCCTCATTAATTGTCGGTACGACAACAGGTACATTGGAAAGTGCGGCACACACGCCTTTCATATCTATGATTACGCAACCGCTTTCAGCAGCAATCGCAATAGCGGCTAATTGTTCAACATCACCGGAAAAAAAGAGGTAATCAACCTCAGACCAATCCATTTCTTGCACAGAACGCTGTACAACGCTTTTATTATTAAAACGCACACTTTGTTCTTCATCAAAAGGGGAAATTTCTACAATTGATATGCGACCTATCGTTAGTTTACTTTCTTCAAGAGCTTCAGCAATTTTCTCACATAATTCAAATTCTGCCGCAATGGCAATATTTAGGCTTGCATCCATTTTTTTCTCCGCTATAAAATAAGCGCCCCATTCTACAAAAAAAGGGCTAAAAATAAAATGACACCGGCAATCGATTTACTTAAAAAACAAAAAATTCCTTTTATTCTTCATACTTACGAGCACGATCCCAATAATACCCATTTCGGCGAAGAAGCGGCGGAAAAATTAGGTATAGATCCCCATCGTTCTTTCAAAACCTTACTTGTAGCCGAGAACGGCGATCAAAAAAAGCTAGCCTGTTTTGTGTTACCTACATCCGATATGCTGAATTTAAAAAAAGCCGCCAAAGCAATTGACGTCAAAAAACTCGAAATGGCAGACAAAGACGCTGCGCAAAAAAGCAGTGGATATTTGTTAGGGGGAATTAGCCCCATCGCACAAAAGAAACGTTTAAAAACAGTTATAAATTCAACCGCACTTAAATTTGAGACCATTTATGTTTCCGGAGGAAAACGAGGATTAAGTGTGGAACTTGCCCCTAGAGATTTAGCCAATTTATTGAATGCTAAGTTTGTGGATATTATTGATGAAGAATAAGAATTGGGAATAATGAAAAAGGACAAGCTATTAGCTTGTCCCCCAAAATCAATTAAGCGTATTCTATCGCTTTAAATTGCTATAACCGATATTTTTATCGATTTCTGACTATTAAAAAGTAGAGGTATCTTGAAACAACCCGACTTTCAGATCCGTAGCGGTATAAATAATGCGTCCATCGACTTCGACTTCCCCATCAGCCATTCCCATGACTAATTTACGGTTAATCACCCGCTTTATATTAATACGATAAATCACTTTTTTTGCTGTGGGTAAAATCTGACCGGTGAATTTGACTTCTCCAACACCGAGCGCACGCCCTTTTCCCTTACCGCCGATCCAACCTAGAAAAAAACCGACTAATTGCCACATAGCATCTAAGCCTAAGCACCCCGGCATTACCGGATCGCCAATAAAATGGCAGCTAAAAAAAGGTAAATCCGGATGAATATCTAATTCAGCCTCAATATAGCCTTTTCCAAAAGAACCGCCCTCTTGTTCCATTTTCACAATACGATCCATCATTAACATCGTTGGGGCGGGAAGTTGCGGCCCTTCATCACCAAATAATTCACCACGACCGGATGCAAGTAAATCTTCGTAGCTATAACTTTCTTTTTTATTTAGTGTACAACTGTTTTGCATTTTTCTTCCTTCAATTTATTTTGTTTCAACAAACCTTGATATTAAGCATTCTAAAAGGAATAAGAAAGACTGTAAACAGATAACACTTGTTAGCTGAACTTGTCCGATCAGTTTTGTAATGAAGGAATCATAGACATGATATAAAAAATAAGAGCGAACATTTGTTCGCTCTCAATTTATAATCACCGAAAAAAATTAAATAAACCTTTTTTCGGCGGTTCCGTACGAAAATCAATTCGCTGCCGGATAAGGCGGGAAATCGGGGTTTTACGATCTTCGTAAATTTTATTTTCCTCTTCCAATAAATCACGTTGGAAGATCAATTCACAGGTTTGATAAATATCTTCGACCGGAAAAATAAAAAACTCGCCATTTTTGACCGCACTTACTACTTCATCGGAAAGACTCAGTTGCTGAATGGTTGTAGCCGGAATAATAACCCCTTGCTTTCCGCAGAGTCCTCGGCGTTGACAAATCGTGAAAAATCCCTCAATTTTGTCGTTTACCCCACCTACCGCATGAACCAGTCCAAACTGATCAATCGAACCGGTTATCGCAATATGTTGCGGCAAAGGCAATTCAGCCAAGGCACTGACAAGCACACAAAAAATTGCCAACGATGCGCTGTCGCCATCAATTTCACCATAGGATTGTTCAAAAACAAGAGAGGCGGAAAACGGTAGCTGAGAAGGCAATTCTAAAATATTCGACAGACAGGCCTGTGCAATCATCATTCCTTTACCGTGTAAATTTCCGGCAAGTTCATTTTTACGTTCGACATCGACCACTTCCCCTTCGCCAAATTGCACGACACAACTAATCCGTGACGGCTCGCCAAATACCACCGGTGTACCGGGATATTCAATCACAGATAAACCATTAATCTGCCCGACAATCTCCCCCTCTGTTTCGACATAAACCTGTTCATTGAGAATATCGGCATAGGTTTGCTCTTTTAAAGAGCTGTGTTGTACCCTTTGCTGTTGAAAAAATGCTTCAAAATCAACCGCACTTAGTGAGTTTTTTTGTGCTAGTGTCGCTGTATTAAGTAATACATTCTTCAAGATAGCAGGCGAAGCATTAATTAAAAACCGATTCTCACTTTCCCTTACAAGGAATTGATACAATTTATTTAATGCTGAAAAATCCAAAGCTAGCTGATTTTCCTCAGCGACACCATGAGCATAGCCGACCCAATTTTTTTGTTCATCAACATCAGTTACCGAAAGATAACTTTCAATTTCGGCATAATCCGCAAAATTGTATAAATTTTCTTCCAACTCCCCTAATGTGGCGAGTTCCGTACGATTGCCTAACACAATTACTTTGGTCTCAAGCGGATAACTTGGAATTTCACAAGGTAGTGTTTTAAAAGGATGCGCAGAATACCAATCGAAACGCTTGGTTTGTAAAATATGTTTTAAACGTTGCCATAAATCAAATTGTGCCAATAATGTTGACGCACTCAAAATCAGTACGCCTCCATTTGCACGGTGAATTAAGCCCGGATGAAGTTGAATATCTTGCGAGCTAGAATGCAGTCTGACACTACCAAAGAGCCGGAACGGATCACAATGCAATGCACTTAGCACTTCACCTGAAGCGGCAAAATTATCTTCCAACGATTGAGCAGGCTCAACTTCAATACGAGGAAATGAGAAGGAATCCCCTTGCTCCACTATATAATTTACCCCAAAAATCGACCGCTCTTTAGGTAACATTTGTCGTATTAATGGAATAAGCAAAGAGGCATAATCTACCTGATCATCAGCTTTTAATACCATAAGGGAGCGATTTGGATTACGCAAAAACAAAGAAAGGGCGTTTTTGGTATTTGGTTGTAAAGCCCAAAAATCAAGGGGTTGAGAGGGGTGTTCGGTATAGGCTAACAGGGGTTGTAGAGATTCCCAATTAAGGGATTGTTCTTGAAAGAAAGATGAACTCACTGGCAATTTCTCATTAGTAAAATTGGTCGCATTATCGCACATTTGCGTATATTGTAAAAATCAGCTGGAAAAATTAATTTAAAACACGTATATTAAGTGAGTTACCACGTCACTAAATATTACATATTATGAAATATCAAAAATTAGAAAATCAAGAAGCCAACTGGAAATGGATTTACTTGATTAGAAAATATCGTGAAGGTGAAAATATCACGCGCTACGAAGAAAAAAGCCGACAAGAATCGGTTGTGGCAGAATTAGTAGAAAGCCAGAATTATCCTGAAAAGATTGAAAATTGGATCAAACAACATCTTTCCACGGCACTACCGATTAAATTGGATCAGGCGATTCGGGCAAGACGAAAACGTTTTTTCAATGCGGAAAAACAATCTACAAAAAAGAAATCCATTGATTTGGAATATGCGGTTTGGTTACGTCTTTCAAAATATTCACGCAAAATGAATATGACCCTTTCGGAAACTATCACTTATATGATTGATGAACGTGAAAGTAAAGCCCTATATGAAAGCCAAATGTCAGCAATGAAAAGTAGCCTTAAAAATTTATTAAACCAATAAAAAAGACAAGGCGGTAAACCTTGTCTTTTGAATTAAACTAAATAGAGAAGTTTAAGAGCGCGGTTTAATTCGCGCTCCTGTTTTTATTCCACAATTGGAATAATCTTTGTGGCATGAGATCCTTTATCGCCGTGAATCACTTCAAATTGCACTTTTTGCCCTGCTTTTAATGAACGGTATCCATCCATTTCAATCACAGAATAATGTGCAAAAATATCAGCTTCCACGCCTTCTGCGGAAATAAAACCAAATCCTTTTGCGTTATTAAACCACTTAACAATACCAATTTCCATTATTGACCTCTTAGGCTTCGCCTATACAATCATAAAACAAATAAGACGTGTGCCTTATCACCCGAATTGGCCGTTATCTTTAAATATTTTGATTTTTTATGCAACAAGCAATATTAAAAAATGTTATGGAGATCACAAAATATTTTTATTTTTCAGTATGTTTCGCTGATTTTTCATGTAATTCACGCAATTCTCTCGCCACAATTTGAATTGCTTCACCACTATTTATTCCTTTTGCCATTAATTCTTGAATTTTTTCAACCGCGCTTTGTTGTTCTTCGTGTGTTAATTGAATATCTAACATAAATCTACCAACCAAATTTTGTTATTAAATTTTGCCATTGCTCATCCAATGGTGCATGAATTGTGATTTTAACCTGCGAAATAGGATGAATAAAACATAATGTTTCCGAATGTAACAACAAACGTTTACACCCCGTATTTTCCGTCAACGCCCGATTTTGATGTAAATCGCCATATTGAGTATCGCCTAAGATAGGATGAAAAATATGCTTACAGTGTCGGCGCAACTGATGCTTTCTTCCCGTATGTGGGATTAAGCGAACCAAAGAATAGCGTGAAGTCTTATAACGCCCTGCCGGATAAGGCATTTCTATAGTTTTTAGGCATTCATAATCCGTTACCGCCTCTTGTGCAACTTTGTCTTCTTTTGCAAACTTATCGGCAATTTTATCAAGTTGAATTTTCAACGGATAATCAATTCTATTCGCCCCTTCTAAATAACCACGCAACACCGCTAAATAGGATTTTTTCACCTTTTTTTGCTCAAATTGCTGACACATCAAATTTGCAATTTCACTATTTAAGGCAAACAGCAACACACCGGATGTCGGACGATCCAAACGATGAATAGGAAATACGTGACGTCCGATTTGATCGCGTAATGTTTGCATAACAAATTGCGTTTCATGGGGATCTAACCAGCTACGGTGTACCAACATCCCGGCCGGTTTATTTACCGCAACCAGCCATTCATCTTGATATAAAATCTCTAGGATCATTGATTCTGCAATAATTTTTCCAATTCCAATAAAGGGGCAAGTAATAACGCAAGCCCATCGAATTCTTTTAATGCTTCCTCAATGTAAGGTGAAATAGCAATTTGACTCGGTAGTGGTGCTACACTTTCCAACAACGCATACATACGTGGAATAAACACCCATTGTAGCCATTCTTCGGGCGCCATCGTATCAAGTGAAAAAGGCTCTTCGCTCAAAAAAGCTTCCTGTGCCGGTGGCACGGATTGCCACAAATTCAAGCTTTGCATGATTTGTTGTAGCTGTTCAAGATGAAGTTTGGTTTGATTACGCATATCGTCCTTATAATGAATAATGGAATCTGTCGCTTAAAAAGTGGTGTATTCTACGTAAAATCACGTTGTTAGGCAAAAAAGTGCGGTCATTTTTAATCGCGAATCACTGAAAAATCTTCATCTGAGATTTCTTTATGTGCATTCACTATCACTCGCTCAACGTTTGCCGTCACAGGCCCTAACCTTAACCATTGTTCGAAACTTTCCAACTGTTCTTCACTCCCCTGTGCAATGGCTTCCACCGAACCATCATCACGATTTCGTACAAAACCTTTAATTCCTAATTTTTTTGCTTCTTTCCAAGTAAAATAACGAAATCCGACACCTTGTACACGTCCATAAATAAAAAATTGTTTTGTCATATTATCACTTCTCCCAATCTAACTCTTATTAAGTATCTTTCTTGATTTTGGTCATCATTTTATCAAGAAATGAAATTCTAAGCTTTCCAATTCTTTAAAAATACCATACTATTTTTATCGGATTTATTTAGCTTAAATGGAGTGCTTATTATGTCTTTTGCTCAACAAACCCTTAGTGAATTAGCCGTTTCAATTCCGGGTGCAACAAAAATTTTCCGTGAATATGATCTTGATTTCTGTTGTGGCGGTTCTGCCCTTTTAGACGTTGCCGTACAACAAAAAAATCTTAATCTCGCTGAGATAGAAATGCGTTTAGCAAAGTTACAACAGCAAGAAAATACGGAAAAAGATTGGTCAAATACCTCTTACAATGAATTAATCGAACATATTATTGAACGCTTTCATAATCACCATCGCGAACAACTGCCCGAGTTAATTACATTGGCGAAAAAAGTAGAAAGTGTACATAGTGATCGCGAAGATTGCCCGCTTGGTACGGCTGCACAATTAGAAAAAATCCATGCAGAATTAAGCCAGCATATTATGAAAGAAGAAAACATTCTTTTCCCAATGATTAAACTTGGCAACTACGCCATGGCTGCCATGCCAATTCCTGTAATGGAAATGGAACATGACGAAGCCGGGCAGGACCTAGAGATTTTGAAACTGCTCACAAATCACCTTACAGCACCGGAAGACGCCTGCTTTAGTTGGCATGCGCTTTATAACGGCATTAATGCCTTTATTGACGATTTAATGCACCACATTCATTTAGAGAATAATATTTTGTTCCCGCGAGTACTAAATGAAAAATAAAATACGATCAAAACTATCGGTATTATGTGGCTGTTGTACAAAGATTTAGCCGATTAAAAACGATAAAATTCCTATTGAAATTTTAATTTAATAGGAATTTTCTTATGGCAAAAAGTCATTTGATTCCATAACCGGCTAAATGTATCGTTTCCCCAAAATCGGTAAGATACAAATAAAACGATTTGCTCAATCATATTATTCTGATGATGAATGTTTTGTATTCCGTTTCGCTGTGCTGGCAAAAATAATTTTATCAGGACGATAGCTAATACTCCCATATTGAAACGGGCGACCATCCGCCAAATAAGTCGTACTGGTGACATTAACAACCATCTCATATTCCCCAAGATCCAAGGTCGTTTTTTCTTCTTCATTAGCATAACGAAAAGCAATTTTCCGTTGCGAGTGGCTAATTTTCAAACCTAATTCGCTTTCTAAATAGTGATAGATAGATTGTTCCACAATGTCACGGTTAATAAAAGGCACGATACGGCGATCAAAATAAGAAAGTTCATATTCCACATTTTCCCCATCAATTTCACGTATGCGACCTATACGGTAAAAATCAATTTGATCATTTACGTTAAAGATACGCATTAGTTTCTCTTCTCCTTGCACAATATACAAGCTCGTTAACGTTGTTTTCACTTGATGGGTTGAAGAGTAATTCAATTCTCTCAGCGTTTTAATTTCAGAAAGCATCTGAGGTTTTAATGGATCCTGTTCCAAAACGATAGAATTCCTTCCCTGTTGCTTTTGAATATAGCCGTCAATTTCCAGTAATGAAAGGGCTTTGCGAATAGTATCTTTAGAAAAACCATAGCTTTGCATTAACTCATTTTCACTGGGTAGTTCTTGGTTTTTCGTTAAATCCCCTTTGTTAATTTTACTTTTTATATCATCATAGACTTTTTTATATTTGCTCATTCTTTATTCCACGTTTCCTGTTTAGCGGATAGGATAGCATAAATCACTTAAATTTATGCGTATAAATCATGATCCATGTCACACTTTTACGTTAATGATTTTACTTTTACGTAAAAGATGTTGCGTAACACAAAATTTTAGCTAAAATTGGCAGCACTCTAGCTTCCATAAGGAAAAACTATGCTTACTCGTTCAAGTGGCATTTTAATGCACATCACCTCCTTACCTAATTCATTTGGTATCGGCAGTTTCGGGCAATCCGCCTATGATTTTGTCGATTTTTTGCTTGAAACCAAACAGACTTACTGGCAAATCCTGCCATTAACCACAACAAGTTACGGCGATTCCCCCTATCAATCTTTTTCCGCCATTGCCGGCAATCCTCATTTAATTGACCTTGATTTATTAACACAAATGGGGCTTTTAACAGAAAAAGACTACCATTCCGTTAATTTTGGCGATGATCCGACGCAAATTGATTATGAGCGTATAGCTTGTGCAAGACGCCCTATTTTAGAAACCGCGGTAAAAAACTTCGTTGCAAATGATAAGTTACAGCCTGAATTTAAAAACTTTGAAAAAAACAACCGCACTTGGTTATCGGATTACGCGGAATTTATGGCAATTAAAGAGTATTTTGGCAATCGTGCGTTGCAAGAATGGGATGACAAACAAGTTATTGCTCGAAAACCTGAGGCGTTAAAAAAATACCGCACAATGCTTGCTCCACAGATTCAATATTTTAAAGTGACACAATATTTTTTCTTCCAACAGTGGCAAGCATTGAAAGATTACGCCAACCAAAAAGGTATTAAAATTATCGGTGATATGCCGATTTATGTCTCTGCCGATAGTGTGGAAGTATGGACAAAACCGGAACTTTTTCAATTAGATGCTGAACGTCATCCACTTTTTGTGGCGGGGGTTCCTGCAGATCAGTTCAGTGCAACAGGACAACTCTGGGGTAATCCGCTTTATGATTGGGACGAACATAAAAAACAAGGCTATGCTTGGTGGATTTATCGCATTGAAGAAAGTTTTAAAATCTATGATGTGTTGCGTATCGACCATTTCAAAGGCTTTTCAGATTATTGGCAAGTTGACGGTAAGGCAGAAATTGCGAAGTACGGTAGCTGGCAACCGGGGCCGGGTTATGAACTATTCGAAGCCGTAAAACAACAATTGGGCGACTTACCGATTATTGCTGAAGATCTCGGAAATATTGATGATAAAGCGAAAAAATTATTAGCCGATTGCGGTTATCCCGGTATGAAAATTTTACAATTCGGTTTTGAAGATATTACGGGAGAAAGTTTTGACAGCCCGCATTACTGCATCCCTCATTGCATTGCCTACACAGGTACGCACGATAACGACGTACTAAACGGCTGGTATGACAGTTTAACCTCGGATCAACAACAATATGTGAATGATTATACCCATCGCAGTGCAGATGAATCTATTTGTCAGGCGGTTGTCCGTCAATTATTTGCAACAGTAAGTAATACGGCGATTGCCACTATGCAAGATATTTTAGATTTACCAACCTGCTCAAGAATGAATATTCCCTCTACCATTGGAGGAAACTGGCAATGGCGGATGCAAGAAAGCGATTTAACTCAAGATAAAAAAGATTTCTTAACGAAAATAACCACGTTATATCAAAGAGCGAATAAGGAAAAAAACAATGATTAAATTTAGTGATTTTGTGCAAACCAATGAAAAGAAGCCGCTTGAAAAATTAAACGATCAGGCTATTTATGTACAATTATTAAACTATGTAAAAACACTTTCGGCGGATAAACCAAAAAATGTAGGAAAACGGAAAGTTTATTATATTTCTGCTGAATTTTTGATTGGCAAATTATTATCTAACAACCTCATCAATCTTGGGGTATATCAAGACGTTAAAGATGAATTGGCTCGTGCCGGAAAATCATTAAGCCATATTGAAGATATTGAACCCGAACCCTCTTTAGGAAATGGCGGCTTAGGTCGTTTAGCCTCTTGTTTTATTGACTCCATGGCAACACTTGGTTTAAATGCAGAAGGTGTGGGGTTAAATTATCACTGCGGGTTATTTAAACAAGTTTTTAAACAAAATGAACAAAAAACCGAACCAAATTATTGGATCGAAAAAAATTCTTGGTTGCGCCCAACCAACGTTAGCTATGAAGTGCCGTTTAAATCTTTTACGTTGACCTCAAAATTAGATCGTATTGATATTCTGGGTTATAAAAAATCAACTAAAAATTATCTCAATTTATTTGATATAAAATCAGTGAATTATCACTTAATCAAAGATGGGATTGAGTTCGATAAAACGAACATTAAAGAAAATTTAACCTTATTTCTTTATCCGGATGATTCTGATAAAAATGGAGAATTGCTACGCATTTATCAACAATATTTTATGGTATCCAATGCGGCACAATTATTACTTGATGAAGCAATTGAGCGTGGAAGTAACATACGGGATCTTGCGAACTATGCTTATGTGCAAATTAATGATACCCACCCTTCAATGGTGATTCCGGAGCTCATTCGCCTACTCACCGAAAAACATCATCTTGAATTTTTAGATGCGGTAAAAATCGTCCGTAGTATGGTGGGTTATACCAACCACACGATCCTTTCTGAAGCCTTAGAAAAATGGCCTCTTGATTATTTAGAAGAAGTCGTTCCACATTTAGTCGTCATTATCAAAAAATTAGACAAATTGGTGCGTGCTGAACATAAGGATCCGGCGGTACAAATTATTGATAAACAGCATCGTGTACATATGGCTAATATGGATATCCATTTTTCAAACTCGGTCAATGGTGTTGCGGCATTACATACTGACATTTTGAAAAATGCGGAACTCAAAGCCTTTTATACGATCTATCCTGAAAAATTTAATAATAAAACAAACGGTATTACTTTCCGTCGTTGGTTAGAATTTTCTAACCAAGAGTTGGCAGCTTATCTAAAACAGCTTATTGGGGATAGTTATCTACAAGATGCAACACAGTTAGAAAAATTACTTACTTTTGCCGACGATAAGCAAGTTCATCAAAAACTCGCCGAAATTAAATTTAAAAATAAGTTAGCGTTAAAAACCTATCTTAAAGAAAATAAAAACATTGAATTAGACGAAAATTCAATTATTGATACGCAAATTAAACGTTTCCATGAATACAAACGCCAACAGATGAATACACTTTATGTGATTCATAAATATCTTGAGATCAAAGCAGGGAAATTACCCCAACGCAAAATTACCGTTATTTTTGGCGGTAAAGCAGCTCCTGCTTATATCATTGCACAAGATATTATTCACTTAATTCTTTGTTTATCCGAACTCATCAATCATGATCCGGAAGTAAACAAATATTTAAATGTTTATTTAGTAGAAAACTATAATGTGAGTGTGGCTGAAAAATTAATTCCAGCGACGGATATTTCAGAGCAAATCTCTCTAGCCTCAAAAGAAGCCTCTGGCACCGGTAATATGAAATTTATGCTTAACGGCGCATTAACACTGGGTACTATGGACGGTGCAAATGTTGAGATCGCAGAACTTGCGGGAGCAGAAAACATTTATACCTTTGGTAAAGATTCACAAAGTATCATTACACTTTATGAAACCGCCGGCTATGTTTCAAAAGATTACTATACCAATGATAAGTATATTAAACGTGCGGTAGATTTTATTATCAATCCGACCTTGGTGAAACTCGGTAATCCGGTGCGTTTAAAACGCCTCTATAACGAATTATTGAATAAAGACTGGTTTATGACCTTAATTGACTTCAACGCTTACGTAAAAGCTAAAGAGCAAATTTTGGCGGATTATGAAGATCAAGATAGTTGGAATAAAAAAGTCGTTCAAAATATCGCAAAAGCGGGCTTCTTCTCGTCAGATCGAACTATTGCACAATACAACGCCGATATCTGGCACTGTGAGGATTAAAGGGGGGGGCAATGAAACTACTTACCCTAAATGTACACGCTTGGTTAGAAGATAACCAAGCGGAGAAAATAGCCATTCTTGCTCAAACTATCGTAGAAAAAGGCTATGACATCATTGCGTTACAAGAAGTCAATCAACTGATGACAGCGCCACCGATTAGCCAAGCCTTAAAACGGGATAATTATGGCGTAATACTATTACGCCAAATTAACCAACAAGCCGAGCAAAAATATTCGCTGTTTTGGAGTAATTCACACATTGGCTATGATAAATATGATGAAGGTGTCGCATTCTTAACCCGACTACCCGTTTATGACGTTGATCCTTTTTATTGCAGCCGCCATCAACGCCTTGATTCCATTCTCTCACGCAAAATTCTGGGTTTAACCGTAGAGTATCAAGAGCAGCTCATAGACTGCTACTCCTGCCATATTAATTTGCCGGATTCGAAAGGCGAAGATCAACTCGACAATATTCGCACCATTATGACGCGCAGTCAGAGTAATAATCTAAAAATCCTAATGGGTGACTTCAATACCGATGCCATCACCAACCCTCAAGCCTATCAACAAATCAAAGCATTAGGTTTGCTTGATAGCTATGAAATAGCGGAACAAAAAGATTCGGGGATCACTGTGGCAAAAGCCATTGATGGTTGGCATAGCCATAGCGAAGAAAAACGTTTGGATTATATTTTTTTAAATCAAGCAAAAAGGGTTTTATCTAGTCAGGTTATTTTTAATGGTAAAAATAAACCTGTGATTTCCGATCATTTTGGCTTGGAAGTGGATGTCATTCTTTAGGAGAAAACAAATGAAAAAATTGCTAAGTTTTGAATTTTGGCAAAAATTCGGCAAATGCCTTATGGTGGTAATTGCCGTTATGCCGGCTGCCGGATTAATGGTGAGTATTGGTAACTCATTGCCTTTGTTGAGTGATGCCGAATGGGTCTTCCGCATTGGTAATATCATTGCCCAAATTGGTTGGGGGATCATCGGTAATCTACATCTCTTATTTGCCCTAGCCATTGGCGGCAGTTGGGCAAATGAGCGTGCAGGCGGAGCGTTTGCAGCAGGATTAGCCTTTATCTTAATCAACCTTGTTACCGGACATATTTTCGGTGTAAAAATTGAAATGCTGACAGATCCCAACGCGCATGTCGGCACCCTACTTGCCGGTGAAATTCCCGTCGCAAACTACTTCGTCAATATACTCGGACAACCGGCATTGAATATGGGAGTCTTTGTGGGTATCATCGCCGGCTTTGTAGGGGCAACAACATTCAATCGCTACTACAACTTCCGCAAACTACCTGAAGTGCTCACCTTCTTTAACGGCAAACGCTTCGTGCCTTTTGTTGTGATTTATCGTTCCGTATTAGTTGCATTACTCCTTGCTTTATTTTGGCCTTTAGTACAATCGGGAATCAATCATTTCGGTCAATGGATAGCCAGTTCACAAAATAGCGCCCCAATCCTTGCCCCCTTTATCTACGGTACATTAGAACGTCTTTTATTGCCTTTCGGTTTGCACCATATGCTCACTATCCCAATGAACTATACATCATTAGGCGGCACTTATGAGTTCTTAACAGGAGCGCAAAAAGGTGTGCAAGTCTTTGGACAAGATCCATTGTGGCTGGCGTGGATCTCCGACTTAATCAATTTAAAAGATACGGGTAATTTGGCTCAATATAACGAACTACTCTCAAGCGTCACACCGGCTCGTTTTAAAGTCGGGCAAATGATTGGTTCAAGCGGTATCTTGATGGGAATTACCCTAGCAATGTATGTCAATGTCGATGCAGATAAGAAAAAAATTTATAAAGGGATTTTCCTCTCTTCTGCCCTTGCCGTTTTCCTTACCGGTGTAACAGAACCGATTGAATATATGTTTATGTTCGCCGCCATGCCGCTTTATATCGTGTATGCTTTGGTTCAAGGTGCGGCATTTGCCATGGCGGATATTGTGAATTTACGGATGCATTCATTCGGTAATATTGAGTTTTTAACCCGTACACCAATGGCAATTAAAGCCGGCATTGGCATGGATGTTATCAACTTTATTTGGGTTTCTATTCTCTTTGCATTAGCTATGTTCCTGATTGCGAATTTTATGATTAAAAAATTCAACCTAGCAACGGCGGGACGCAATGGTAACTATGATGCGAAAAATGCCGATGAAAATACGTCCAACGAACCCAAAGTCGCCAACGCAAGCGCACAAGTCGTGCAAATTGTGAACTTACTTGGCGGACGCAATAATATTGCCGATGTTGATGCCTGTATGACACGCTTACGTATTACCGTGCATAATGCCGATTTAGTTGGCAATGAGGCGGGTTGGAAACAAGCCGGCGCGATGGGGATTATTATCAAAGGAACCGGCATTCAAGCCATCTACGGGCCAAAAGCCGATGTGCTGAAATCCGATATTCAAGATCTGCTTGCCTCTGGTGCTGAAATTCCGAAAGTTTAAGCCATATTCAAGCGACCAAAAAGTGCGGTTAAAATTAACCGCACTTTTTTATCATTCCGATGTGATATAAGTTAGCTTTATACAAAATGTGTAGGTGTACTGCATGCGCCTTGGAACATTAATGCAGCGTGTCCCTATAATCCGCTAAAACGTCGGTTTTATGCAACTTCGACATAATACCGAAAAACTTTTTCATTTTTGACCGCACTTTTTTATTTCCATTTCATAGAAATTAGCATAGCATAGGCAGCGAAACTTATTTTCACCATAATAAAAGGAGTAATCATGAAATTACGCACGTTTGCCTTTAGTATCGCAACACTATTAGCCAGTACGGCAAGTTTTGCCGGTGTGGTTTCCAGTTCATCAAATATCGATTTTCTAGCTATTGATGGTCAAAAAGCAAGTAAATCCCTTCTAAACAAAAATAACTCATTCAACATCAATGATAGCAACACCCATCAAGTCGTCGTGCGTGTGGGCGAAATTGTTGGTAGCGGTTCAAGCCAATCTCTATTTGAATCCAACCCAATTATTGTTACCTTTCAAGGTTCAACCGAAGATATCGTGATTTCCACTCCTAGCATTCGCACCAAAGCTGAAGCAGAAAAATTCAACGGTGCTCCTGTTATCAGCGTGAAAACAACCTCAGGTCAGGATATTCCGGCAAAAATAGATACGTTAAAACAAGAAGGTTTGTTTCCATCGGCGAATATTGTGAGTGATCTAGCAAACTATAACGCTTCGGGTGCAACCGCAGCAGTTCCGGCACTGGCTACGGCAAGTATGCAACCAATGATGGGGGCGATGCCTGCTACAAACGGTAAAGCAACCAAGGGTAAAGTCGTTGTTCAAGGTGAAAATGTTGCGGAACAACAATTGCAATATTGGTTCCAACAAGCGGATAAAGAAACCCAAACCCGTTTCTTAAATTGGGCAAAATCCCATAAATAATGACCGCACTTTATAACGGAGAGTGAGCTATCAAGCTCACTTTTCTATTTTGATAAGGATTCAAAATGAATAACTGGTTAAACGCAAAAGTCATCGCTTCCATTCCAATATTTATTAGCGTGAATCTCGCCGCTTTCGGTGTTTGGTTCTTTGATATTTCCAGTCAATCCATGCCATTAATTTTGGGAATTATTTCAGGTGGATTAGTGGACTTGGATAACCGTTTAACCGGTCGTTTAAAAAATATTTTTTACACATTAGTTGCCTTTGCCATTTCTTCTTTTGTAGTGCAGCTCAATATCGGCAAACCGATTCAATACATTGCATTAATTACTTCGCTTACCTTCATTTTTACTATGATAGGGGCTGTTGGACAACGTTACAGTACCATTGCTTTCGGTGCACTTGTTGTCGCGCTCTATACAACGCTCACTCATGATCCCAATGACACAGAAAGTTGGTTTATTAAAACAACACTGATTTTGCTCGGTACGCTACTTTATAGTGTGATAACCCTAATCGTTCATCTTTTTTTCCCAAATCGCCCCGTACAAGAAAGTGTTGCTAAAGCCTTTTGCTCCTTAGGGGAATATTTAGATGCCAAATCAATGTTTTTCGATCCCGATGAAATTGATGAAATCGAGAAAAAACACCTCAATTTCGCCCTCAAAAATGCCAACGTCATAAATGCGTTTAACCTTGCCCGAACCGCACTTTTTTATCGTATTCGAGGGCAACACCGACATATCCGCACACAAAAAATGGTTCGCTATTATTTTGCCGCACAAGAAATCCACGAGCGTGCCAATTCCACCCATTTTGATTATCAACAAATTGCCGAAAAACTTAAAAATACGGATCTGATTTTCCGTATTCAACGATTATTGGAATTACAAGCCCAATCCTGTCAAGAAATTAAGCAAAGTTTACGTCATAACCGCCCTTATCATTATAACCAACGGGTAGAAAAAGCCCTCCTCGGCACCTTACAATCTTTTGAGCTGTATCGTCAAAAATACCCCGATGACAAAGATCTGATTATTCATATTCAAGGGTTATTGGATAATTTGCAAAATATTAATTGGCAAATGAATCAATTAGAACAAGAGTCCAACATCAATGAGCCGCTTGCGCAAATTCATACCGTGCAAGTAACGGGGCTAAAGAATATTCTTTCCACTATTGCCGGACACTTTACCTTTGAATCGCAATTATTCCGTCATGCCGTGCGCTTATCTATTGTCGTTTTCCTTTGCTGTGTCATTGTGGATTTTTTCCAATTCAATCTCGGTTATTGGATCTTACTCACGGCAATTTTTGTTTGCCAGCCCAATTACTCCGCAACTAAAGCACGACTACGCCAACGTATTATCGGCACAATCTTAGGTGTAATTGTGGGGCTACTATTGCCTTATTTAAATCCGACCCTTGAATTAAAACTCGGCCTAATTGTGCTAACCAGTACACTATTTTTCTTCTTTCGCAGTAATAATTACAGTTTTTCAACTTTTTTCATTACCCTACAAGTATTATTAGGCTTTGATATCATGGGCTTCAGCACAGAAACCGCGCTGATTCCCCGTGTACTCGATACCTTACTTGGTTCGGCTATCGCTTGGTTTGGTGTCTCTTATTTATGGCCGGATTGGAAATACTTACAACTTGATAAAGTCAGCCGACTTGCTATCAAAAGTGATGCACAATATTTGTTACATATCACCAGTCAGTTACAATTTAGCAAAAGCGATGATCTTAAATATCGCATTGCCCGCCGTAATGCACACGAATACAACGCCGCACTGAGTACAACCATTTCCAATATGAACAGTGAACCGATGAAATATCAAGCACATTTGCAAGAAGGCTTTGATTTACTCAAAATCAATTATTCTTTATTAAGCTATATCTCTGCACTTGGCTCATACCGCTATAAAATGCGCGAATTACAACAAACCACCGGTTTTCTATCGGTCTTTTATCCAGCAGCCAAAAAAATTATTTACGCCCTTGAAAACATCGAAAAACTCACGCCTGAGGTTTTTGCTAAATTATTTGAAAATATTGAATCCAGTTTGAAAGAGATTCACGTATCTGAAAGTACGGCATTTGTACTCCCATATCAGCAGTTAAATCTAATCGCACAACTATTGCCGCAAATTTATAGTTACTTTCATAAAACATCCAATCATGACTTAAACCATGGAGATTAATAAAAAATTGGATTTTTTAACCGCACTTTACGGTAAAAACCGAGTATTACAATAAAACAAGGCGAATTGTCACCTTATGTCATCATTTAAAGGCATTGAAATCATACCTTTTTAAAATTAACCACACTTATTTTTGGGTAGGATTCTACCCTAAATTTCCTATTGTTCTTCCGCCCATAAATAGGGATAATAACGCCCTATTTAAAAGGCAGGCAGTGATGACACATTATATTTTATTAATTATTGGTACCGCATTGATTAACAACTTCGTCCTAGTGAAGTTTCTTGGGCTTTGTCCCTTTATGGGCGTATCAAAAAAAATTGAAACCGCAATCGGCATGGGCTTAGCAACCATGTTCGTTTTAACCGTTGCCTCACTCTCTGCTTATTTGGTCGATCACTATATTTTATTACCTTTAAATGCAACTTTTTTACGAACCTTTGTGTTTATTCTGGTGATTGCCGTTGTGGTTCAATTTACCGAAATGGCTATTAATAAAACCAGCCCGACACTTTATCGGCTGCTTGGTATTTTTTTACCGCTGATCACAACAAACTGTGCCGTTCTAGGTGTGGCATTACTCAATGTCAATCTTGCCCATAACTTAACCGGATCAGTCCTCTATGGCTTTGGAGCATCACTAGGCTTTTCCTTAGTATTAGTTTTATTTGCCGCATTACGTGAACGCTTAGTGGCGGCAGATGTACCCAATACATTTCAGGGTGCATCCATTGCATTAATCACGGCGGGTTTAATGTCACTTGCCTTTATGGGATTCACAGGGCTCGTTAAGTAACACTCATCGTTAATTATGATCTACTTTTTAATGGCTGTTACCGTGTTAATTTTACTTATCGGGCTCTATCAAAAATTTTCAGGGAAAATGAAGAAATAATGACTATTCTACTTATTGTCATCAGTCTGCTTGCGCTCATTTTCGGTGCTATTTTGGGATTTGCTTCCTTAAAACTAAAAGTGGAAGCCGATCCTATTGTGGAAAAAATTGATGCCATATTACCGCAAAGCCAATGCGGTCAATGCGGTTATCCCGGCTGCAAACCCTATGCGGAAGCAGTTTGCAATGGTGATTCAATTACCAAATGTGTTCCGGGCGGGCGGGACACCATAGTAAAAATTGCAGAGATTCTAGGTGTTGACGTGCCGGCAGTTGATGGCATGGAAGAACCGGTCGAAACCGTGGCGTTTATTGATGAAAATATGTGTATTGGCTGCACCAAATGTATTCAAGCCTGTCCGGTCGATGCCATTATTGGGACAAATAAAATGATGCACACTATTATTCCCGATCTTTGCACCGGCTGTGAACTTTGTGTCGCACCTTGCCCGACAGATTGCATCTCAATGATTCCGGTAAAAAAAGGTATTGATAGTTGGGATTGGAAATTTGACGCAAAGCTGGTTATTCCGGTGGTGAATGTGAACGGTAGCGAAAAAAAAATGGGTTGTGGGGGAATAAATGGCGGACGTTTTATCTCGTTTTAATTCCGGTAAACTATGGGATTTCAAAGGGGGAATTCATCCTCCGGAAATGAAAGATCAATCTAACCATCAACCGATCAGAATACTTCCTTTAAGCAAGGATTTTTATATTCCGCTCAAACAACACTCAGGTCAGGCGGGTAATATTTTAGTGAGCGTCGGTGATTATGTTTTAAAAGGACAAGCCTTAACGCAAGGTGACGGTTTACGCGTACTCCCCGTTCATGCTCCGACATCCGGCACAATTAAAAATATTACCCCCTATGTCGCCGCACATCCTTCCGGGCTTGATGAAATGACTATTTATTTACAGGCTGACGGTTTGGATCAACATATTGAACAACACCCGATTGAAGATTTTCTTCACCTCACTGCGGAACAACTTATCGAAAAAATTTATCTTGCCGGCATTGCGGGCTTGGGAGGCGCCGTATTCCCTACCGCCGCCAAGATCCAATCAGCGGATAAAAAAGTCAAATTATTGATTATTAACGGTGCGGAATGTGAACCTTACATCACCTGTGATGATCGCCTAATGCGTGAACATGCCGATGAAATTATTGAAGGCGTGCGTATTTTACGCTATATCCTACGCCCTGAAAAAGTGGTTATCGCCATTGAAGATAACAAACCTAACGCCATTGAAGCAATTAATGCGGCGCTACACGGCGCAAATGATATTGATATACGCGTAATCCCAACGAAATACCCGTCCGGCGCAGCAAAACAACTCATTTATTTACTCACCGGTATGGAAGTGCCAAGCGGCTCACGCTCCTCCGATATTGGCGTTTTAATGCACAACGTGGGAACCGCTTTTGCGATAAAAAGAGCGGTCATCAATGACGAACCTTTAATTGAACGCGTAGTTACATTAACCGGCGATAAAATTCAAGAAAAAGGGAATTATTGGGTACGTCTAGGCACGCCAATCTATCACGCATTAACTCATACGGGTTATCAATTTGACGAACGTTTCCCTGTGTTTGTCGGCGGTCCAATGATGGGCTTGGAGCTACCGAATTTAAATGCACCGGTCACCAAAATCGTTAATTGCTTACTTGCGCCGGATCATTTTGAATATACCGAACCGGAGCCGGAACAAGCCTGTATTCGCTGCTCAAGCTGCTCGGACGCTTGTCCGGTAAATTTAATGCCACAGCAACTTTACTGGTTCGCACGCAGTGAAGATCACACAAAATCGGAAGAATATGCTTTAAAAGATTGTATTGAATGTGGCGTATGTGCTTATGTTTGCCCGAGCCATATCCCGCTTATTCAATATTTCCGCCAAGAAAAAGCAAAAATTTGGCAAATAAAAGAGAAACAGAAAAAAGCGGAAGAAGCAAAAATTCGCTTTGAAGCGAAACAAGCACGTATGGAACGTGAAGAACAGGAACGTAAAGCCCGTTCTCAACGCGCAGCTGAAGCCCGTCGCGAAGAATTAGCCAAAACCAAAGGCGAAGATCCGGTAAAAGCAGCATTAGCACGCCTCAAAGCGAAAAAAGCCGCTTCAGAAGAAATAACTCAGCAGAAAACATTAACAACAGAAAAAGGCGAAATTTTACCGGATAATAGCGATATGACGGCATTGCGTAAAGCACGTCGTCTAGCCCGCCAACAAACGGAAATAAAAACAGAAAATCTTGAAAATAATAGCGAAGAAACAGCCTCAGCAAATCCGAAAAAAGCTACCGTAGCTGCCGCTATTGCCCGCGCAAAAGCCAAAAAATTGGCTCAAACTAACCATGATAGCGATATAACAACGGAAAATGCGGAGCAAAAAACAGACGAAAAACCAACCGCACTTGATCCGAAAAAAGCCGCTGTGGCTGCCGCTATCGCCCGTGCGAAAGCCAAGAAATTGGCTCAGGCTAACCATAATGGTGATATAACAACGGAAAATGTGGAACAAGAAACAGGCGAAAAACCAACCGCACTTGATCCAAAAAAAGCGACTGTGGCTGCCGCTATTGCCCGCGCAAAAGCCAAAAAATTGGCTCAAACTAACCATGATAGCGATATAACAACGGAAAATGCGGAGCAAAAAACAGACGAAAAACCAACCGCACTTGATCCGAAAAAAGCCGCTGTGGCTGCCGCTATCGCCCGTGCGAAAGCCAAGAAATTGGCTCAGACTAACCATGATAGCGATATAGCAACGGAAAATGCGGAGCAAAAAACGGACGAAAAACCAACCGCACTTGATCCGAAAAAAGCCGCTGTGGCTGCCGCTATTGCCCGTGCGAAAGCCAAGAAATTGGCTCAAACTAACCATGATGGTGATATAACAACGGAAAGTGTGGAACAAAAAACAGACGAAAAACCAACCGCACTTGCTCCAAAAAAAGCGGCTGTGGCTGCCGCTATTGCCCGTGCGAAAGCCAAAAAATTGGCTCAGACTAACCATGATAGCGATATAACAACGGAAAATGCGGAACAAGAAACAGGCGAAAAACCAACCGCACTTGATCCGAAAAAAGCCGCTGTGGCTGCTGCAATTGCCCGTGCGAAAGCCAAGAAATTGGCTCAAGCCCAACAGAAATCAGATAATGCACAGGAATAAACAATGTTTAAAATGGTCAGTTCTCCTCACTCACATTCAGGGAAGTTAACAGCTCGTATTATGCTTTGGGTCATCTTAGCCATGATGCCGGCTCTATTTACACAAATTTATTATTTTGGTTTCGGTGTACTCATTCAATCGGTATTAGCGATCATTGTGGCGTTACTTGCTGAATTGTTAGCAATGAAATTACGCGGTAAAAAGCCGTTATCCTATCTTTCCGATTTCAGCGTAGTTCTAACCGCCTTGATTTTAGCCGTGGCAATTCCTCCCTATGCCCCTTATTGGATTATTATTATCGGTACACTTTGTGCGGTACTACTGGGTAAACATGTGTATGGCGGATTAGGGCAAAACCCCTTTAATCCGGCAATGATTGGCTATGTCGTATTATTAATTTCGTTCCCATTACAAATGACTACTTGGATACCGCCAATTCATTTATTGCAGGAACCGCCTACACTCTCCGATGCTGTCGCATTAATTTTTTCCGGCTTAACCACCGATGGATTTTCCTTGCCACAACTTACCCATAGTATTGACGGCATCACGCAGGCTACACCGTTAGACAGTGCAAAAATCTTTTATTCTAATCACAAAGAATTAACGGATTTCTATGGACTGATTAAAATGCCAATTTTTATGGGGAACGGTACGGACTTTGCACAGGGGTGGTGGCAAGTCAATCTTGCTTTTTTACTCGGCGGCGTATTTTTAATCTTAAAACGCACCATTCATTGGCAAATCCCCGTAGCAATGCTCACCACATTTTTTTGCTTGGCAACCATTACCGCCATAACGGGGGGGACACATTTAAGTGCGGTGAGCCAAATGTTCAGCGGTGCAATGATGTTTGGCGCATTTTTTATTGCGACCGATCCGGTTACAGCCTCCATTACACCGCGTGGAAAAATCGTATTTGGCGCATTAGTAGGACTTCTCACCTATCTTATCCGCTATCACGGCAATTACCCTGACGGCGTTGCATTTGCGATTTTATTAAGTAATATCTGCGTTCCTCTCATCGACCATTACACCCGCCCTCGTGTTGCGGGCTACGGCATAAAAGGGAGAAAAAACTAATGGGCATTATTAAAACTACTTCTCAATATGGCGTGATTTTAGGCTTTATTGCGCTACTTTGTAGTGCTATTTCATCCGGCATTTTTTTTCTGACAAAAGGTAAAATTGATGAAGCCATGGCGGCACAACAACGGGAACTCCTGCTCCAAGTAATCCCACAAAGCTATTTTGATAATAATTTGCTAGAAAGTGCGGTGACGCCAAAGTCAGAAAATTTAGCCGGTATTCAAAAAGTTTATTTCGCAAAGAAAGACCATCATCTTTCAGCCTATGTCTATGAAACAACCGCACCGGACGGCTATTCCGGCGATATTCGCTTACTTGTCGGTTTAACGCCTGAGGGCAACGTGTTAGGCGTACGGGTGATCGAGCATCATGAAACACCGGGGTTAGGCGATAAAATCGAACTCCGTATTTCCAAGTGGATTTTATCTTTCGATCATCAGTCTATTAATGAAACTAATTTAACCGATTGGGCGGTCAAAAAAGACGGCGGAAAATTTGATCAATTCTCCGGAGCAACCATTACTCCCCGCGCCATTGTAAATCAAGTAAAACGTTCGGCCCTAACCATGCTTAACAATCAGGCAACATTGCAACAGCTTGCGATTCAAGAAAGGGAATAATATGACAAATTTAACGGAAAAAACCACCGCACTTGAAGAAGCGCTACCTCAAAACAACGTTAAGGATCAGACGGAAAAATCCGTATGGCGGGAAATTTTTATACAAGGTATTTGGAAAAATAATCCGGCAATCGTGCAGCTATTAGGGCTTTGTCCTTTATTGGCAGTTTCCAGCACTGCGACCAATGCTCTCGGTTTAGGGCTTGCAACCATGCTGGTTTTAATCTGCACCAATACGGTCATTTCGCTCTTTCGCAAACAAATTCCTCACGAAATTCGCATTCCTATTTATGTGATGATCATTGCAACGACAGTCACCGTGGTGCAATTATTAATGAATGCTTATACCTACAGATTGTATCAATCTCTTGGCATTTTTATTCCACTGATTGTGACAAACTGTATTGTCATTGGTCGAGCTGAAGCCTTTGCGTCCAAAAATAATCTTTTACAGTCTATTTGGGACGGTTTCTCGATGGGGTTCGGTATGGCTTTAAGCCTTACTATGCTTGGCGCACTCCGTGAAATTTTCGGGCAAGGGACGATTTTTGAAGGTATCGAAAATCTTTTTGGCGAACAAGCAAAATTTCTCACTTTCCATATTTACCAAACGGATAGCAGCTTTTTACTCTTCATCCTGCCGCCGGGTGCATTTATTGGATTGGGATTACTCCTTGCCCTAAAAAATAGAATTGATAACCGAAGAAAAATATAGATTGAACACACACTTAATCTTCCCCGTGTAAATCGCCCGACCAACTTGGCATTTTTAGGAAAATTTGTATTGTTTGAGCCAACGGCGAGTTTACAAATTTTCCGTAAAGAAATGACAACAAAGGTCGGAAAAGCGATTTAATCGGGGTGTGTTCTTTGCTACTTTCTTGCACAGCAAGAAAGTAGAAGGAAATAAAATTATGAATCAGAAAAAAAGAATTGAAATATTAACCCGACTACGGGATCAAAATCCCCACCCGACTACCGAATTGCAGTATAATTCGCCCTTCGAATTATTAATCGCGGTGATTTTATCGGCGCAAGCCACTGATAAAGGGGTAAATAAAGCGACAGAAAAACTTTTTCCCGTTGCCAATACTCCACAAGCGATTTTAGATCTGGGCTTGGATGGCTTAAAAAGCTACATTAAAACGATCGGACTTTATAATAGTAAAGCAGAAAACATCATTAAAACCTGCCGCGATCTCATTGAAAAACACAACGGTGAAATACCGGAAAATCGTGAAGCCTTAGAAGCTCTTGCCGGCGTTGGACGAAAAACTGCGAATGTGGTATTAAATACCGCCTTTGGTCACCCCACTATTGCAGTCGATACCCATATATTTCGCGTATGCAATCGCACTAATTTTGCACCGGGTAAAGATGTTGTCAAAGTGGAAGAAAAACTCTTAAAAGTGGTGCCCGATGAATTTAAAGTAGATGTGCATCACTGGCTGATCTTACACGGTCGTTACACTTGTGTTGCCAGAAAGCCCCGTTGCGGTTCCTGTATTATTGAGGATCTCTGCGAATATAAAGAAAAAACCGAATATTAAAAACAACTCATTTTTTGACCGCACTTTTATTAATAGGAAAGACAATGACAACAAATAAACAACAACGTCAAACTTGGTCTAGCCGACTGACTTATGTAATGACCGTTGCCGGCGCAACCGTTGGTTTCGGTGCAACTTGGCGATTCCCTTATCTTGTCGGAGAAAATGGCGGCGGCGCTTACGTACTGCTTTTTTGTCTTGCCATGATTGTAATCGGAATTCCAATGATTTTAGTGGAAAATGTAATAGGTCGCCGTTTACGAGTAAACTCCATTGATGCTTTTGGCGATAAAATTCTAGATAAAGGCAAACATATTTCAAAACATTGGAAGATCATCGGTTATATGGGGTTGCTCGGGGCATTTGGTATTATGGCTTATTATATGGTACTGGGTGGCTGGGTTATTTCTTATATCCTAAACTTAATCAACGGTACTCTTGATATTTCAACCCCCATTACAAAAGATGTCGCCAAAAACTTCTATGATCTTCATATTGGCAACAGCCCTTATGAAATTATGTTTTACACCTTCCTTTTTGTCATCGTCAATTACATTATTTTGGCAAAAGGTATCATTGGCGGTATTGAACGTTCGGTCAAATATTTAATGCCGTTACTGTTTATTTTCTTGATCGGTATGGTGATCCGCAATATTACCTTGCCGGGTGCAATGGAAGGGATTACTTTCTATTTAAAACCGGATTTCAGTAAGATTACTCCTCAACTTTTCATTTTTGTATTAGGACAAGTCTTCTTTGCTTTGAGCCTTGGCTTTGGTGTTTTAATTACCCTTTCAAGCTATCTTAATAAGGAAGAAAACCTCATTCACACAGCTGTCATTACCGGTTTTACCAATACCATAATTGCGGTACTTGCCGGTTTTATGATCTTTCCTTCATTATTCACTTTTGGTATCGAACCCAATGCCGGCCCAACTTTAGTCTTCCAAAGTTTACCGATTGTTTTCTCCCATTTATGGGCGGGAAAATTCTTTGCCATCATTTTCTTTAGCTTATTATTAATTGCAGCCCTCACGACTTCTATTACTATTTACGAAGTCATTATTACCGCATTACAAGAAAAACTTCGTATGCGCCGTAGCAAAGCAATCATTTTAACCCTAGGAGGGATTTTTCTTGCGGGCAACATTCCGGCCATTCTAGGCGATAATCTTTGGAAAGACGTTACTATTTTCGGTAAAAGTATTTTTGATTTCTATGATTATGCGAGTGGCAATATTTTATTTATGCTCACCGCATTAGGCTGCGCAATTTTCGTTGGTTTTGTATTAAAAGATGAAGCCAAAAAAGAGCTCTCTCAAACACCTGATTCGACCTTCACCAAAATTTGGTTTAACTATGTAAAATTTGTTGTACCTGTGATTATTATCGTGATTTTCATCAGTAACTTATTTTAATCCATAAAAAAACCGAGCCAATGCTCGGTTTTTCTTTGTTACTTACTTTCTGCAATCGTTTTTTTCTCTTCCAATTCTTCCCAACGCAAAAATGTTTGTTCAAGCAGGGATTCAATATCAGCCAACTCCTTTAGCTTCGCCTCTGTAATTTCATGTGATTGTTGGAAAAACGTAGGCTCACCAACTTCCGCTTGAAGTGCGGTCAATTTTTCCTCTAATTCTTCCAATTGCTGCGGGAGTTGTTCTAATTCCCGTTGCTCCTTATAGGATAATTTAACGGACTTTGACTTATTAGAAGTGCGGTCGGTTTTGACAGTATTTTCTTGTGGCTTAGCTGACAATTTCTTCGTCATCTCTTGTTCGGCTTTAGCTGCCCAAAAATTGGCTTGCTGCTGTTTTGCATCAAAGAAACCGCCTACATATTTATTGACTACGCCTTCTCCTTCAAATAAATAGCATTCAGTGGCGGTATTATCAATAAACTGACGATCATGACTAACGATCAATAATGTGCCCTGATAATCCGTCAAAATTTCTTCTAACAATTCTAAGGTTTCCACATCTAAATCATTGGTGGGTTCATCAAGAATCAGTAAATTATTCGGTTTAAGTAATAATTTTGCCAACAACAAACGGTTACGTTCCCCACCGGATAAGGCTTTCACCGGTGTCATTGCCCGTTTAGGCGGAAATAAGAAATCTTGTAAATACCCCAGTACATGGCGTTTTATACCGTTCACTTCAATATCTTGCTTACCGTCGGCAACGTTATCCATAACTGTTTTTTCCGGATCAAGCTCCGAGCGGTATTGGTCAAAATAGGCGATCTCTAATTTTGTCCCCGTACGAATTTTTCCACTTGTCGGTTGAATTTCACCGAGTAGTAATTTAATAAAAGTGGTTTTACCACAGCCATTTGCTCCTACTAGTGCAATTTTATCGCCTCTCAAAATAGTTGTGCTGAAATCCTTTAACAAGGTCTTACCCGCCACCTCATAACTCACGTTTTCCATTTCAAACACGATTTTTCCGGAACGGCTTGAGCTATCAAGTTGTAATTTTGCCGTTCCCATCACATCACGGCGTTGGCTACGTTCTTCACGCATTGCTTTTAATGCTCTCACCCGTCCTTCATTACGAGTACGGCGTGCTTTTATTCCCTGGCGAATCCACACTTCTTCTTGCGCTAATCTTTTATCAAATAATTCATTTTGAAGTGCTTCTACACGTAAATTTTCTTCTTTTGTCGTGAGATACAAATCATAATTCCCCGGATAAGAAACCAGCTGTCCGCGATCCAAATCAACAATACGGGTCGCCATTTTGCGAATAAAAGAACGATCATGGGAAATAAAAACAATACTACCGTTAAATTCTAAGAGGAAATTTTCCAGCCATTCAATTGCTTCCACATCTAAGTGGTTAGTCGGCTCATCAAGTAACAACACATCCGGATCGCACACTAAGGCACGGGCTAAAGCCGCTTTACGTAACCAACCGCCGGAAAGTGCGGTCAATTTTGTGTTCGGATTTAATCCCAATTTGAGCAAAACTTCTTTGATTTTATTTTCAAACCGCCAACCATCAGCATGTTCTAACTTTGCCTGAATTTGTTCAAATTGATTCAAGATTTGATCACTATAATTTTCTTCCAATTGAATGGAAATACGGTGATATTCTTTTAATAAATCCGTTATATGATCGATACCTTCCGCCACATAATCAAATACATTACCTTCCGCATTACGAGGCGGATCCTGTTCAAGACGGGATATCACTAAATCTTTTTCATATTGAATATTGCCATCATCCAACAAGACGTCGCCGGCAATAATTTTGAGTAATGTTGATTTGCCCGCACCATTTCGCCCGACCAAACAAACGCGCTCATTAGGCTCAATATGGAGCTCGGTATGATCCAACAATGGAGCATCACTAAAAGAAAGATAGCCATTCGTTAAGCTAATTAATGCCACAATAACCTCGTAAAAATTTAACTAAAACTGACCGCACTATTTTATACGGTTTGCAGGGAAAAGCGAAAAGATGAAAGTAAATATAAGAAA
This sequence comes from Rodentibacter caecimuris, assembly GCF_010587025.1. NCBI lineage: Bacteria > Pseudomonadati > Pseudomonadota > Gammaproteobacteria > Pasteurellales > Pasteurellaceae > Rodentibacter > Rodentibacter caecimuris. The sequence continues at coordinate 561,348 of NZ_CP040863.1, forward strand.
AAAGGACGCTTTTCAGCGTCCTCATTCTCTAAACTTTAAAAAATTAAAGTGCAGATTTTGCTTTTTCAACTAATGCAGCGAAAGCTACTTTGTCGAATACTGCAATATCGGCAAGGATCTTACGGTCGATTTCAACAGACGCTTTTTTCAAGCCATTGATAAATTTGCTGTAAGATAAACCATTTTGACGAGCCGCTGCGTTGATACGTGCAATCCATAATTGACGGAATTGACGTTTACGTTGACGACGGTCACGATATGCGTATTGACCTGCTTTGATCACCGCTTGGAAAGCAACGCGATACACGCGTGAACGTGCACCATAATAACCTTTAGCAGCCTTAAGAACTTTCTTATGGCGTGCTCTTGCAATAACACCACGTTTTACACGAGCCATTATTTAATCTCCTATGTATATTTTTCTAAAATGAACTAAATCGTACGTTTTGCTTAAATAACGGCTTATGCATATGGTAAGCAAGCCACGACTAAAACTTGGTCTGCTTTCGCAACCATGGATTTATGACGTAAATGACGTTTACGTTTAGTTGATTTTTTAGTCAAAATATGACGTAAGTGAGATTGTTTACGCTTGAAACCGCCGGAAGCAGTTTTTTTGAAGCGCTTAGCTGCGCCGCGTACTGTTTTGATTTTAGGCATTGTTAAAATAACTCCGCATTTTTGTTTAAAACAACATAATCAGGCGAACTAAAAAGTTACTTGGAGGCACTGATTATTTCCACTATAAGGCAAATTGCCTTTTCCCAAAGTAGTTAGGCTGCGTAGTGTGCCCAACATACAATGACTTTTCACCTAAGTGAAAAGATTTTTATTGAAATGAATATCTCAATAAAAAATTCTTATTTTTTCTTCGGTGCCAACACCATCACGGCTTGACGACCTTCTAACTTACCCGGTGCCGATTCCACAACGGAAATCTCAGCCAAATCATTTTTTACACGTTCCAACACATCTAAACCGATCTCTTGGTGCGCCATTTCACGCCCACGGAATCGTACGGTAATTTTGGCTTTATCGCCATCTTCTAAAAAACGAATAAGGCTACGTAATTTAACTTGGTAATCACCTTCGTCAGTGCCCGGACGGAATTTAATTTCCTTAACTTGAACAACTTTTTGTTTTTTCTTTTGCTCTTTTGCAGTTTTACTCTTTTCGTAAAGGAATTTACCGTAATTCATAATACGGCAAACCGGCGGCTCTGCATTTGGACTGATTTCAACGAGATCAAGCTCTGCTTGCTCCGCCATTTCTAAGGCTTGTTGAATAGGAACAATCCCTAATTGTTCACCATCTTGGTCAATTAAACGAACTTCTTTTACGCGAATTTCATCATTAATGCGATTTGGGCGATTTACTGCCGGCGCTTTTTTCACGGTTTTAATAATCGTATTCCTTCTATTGGTTTATGCAAAAATCCTCTGTAACACACAAAAGATTCCAAATTTTATTACCCGAGTAAAACGAGCAAAAACGCACGAATTCTATAGTATCCGCATATTTTATGCAACAAAATTTAGCCATTTATACGAATTTCTACACCAATACGTTACAAAAAGATTTGATAAGCGATTAATCCTTGCAGTTTCTAAACAAAGCCTATATTGATAACTGTTTGCCGTTGTCTAATTTCGTCATTTATGTCAAGAATTCCAAAGCACAACTTGATTATGCATTATGATGATCTCATTGAATACCTTTCAATAGTCTGTTTTTTGTTTTCTCTGCTGAATAAACGAAATCTCGTCAATCGTCGATTAAACGCATTTCATTTTTAGATCACACTCTCTCTTCATAAGATTATTGTCAAAATATATAAGCCTTGCAAATCCGGTATTACCAAAATGAAAACAAACACCTTTTATAAATATAGTTTTTAGTTATCAATAAAAACTCATATAAAACTAACCGCACTTTATTACATCTGCTACGTTAATAATAAAAAAATATGCAAAAAATTACCTTTCTCTCTCTTAAAAAACAATTTATAATATCCGAACTTAATTTCTAATATTAGTTAAATTTATGCGTACTTCATTACACCAAACGAAATGGGGACTATTTAATCTCATTGAAGGTGACTTTATTAGTCAATTTGTCAAAACTTATGGAGAGTGGTCCGAAGTTGAAGTTCAATTTTTCCGTAGTGTTCTATCTAGCCATAGCAATATTATTGAAGTGGGAGCAAATATTGGAATGCACTCCATCCCCCTTGCAAAATTTATTCCACAGGGGAAATTATTTTGTTTTGAACCCCAACGCATTATTTTCCAAACACTTTGTGCCAATATTTCATTAAATCACCTCACGAATGTCTATACATATCATCAAGGTGTAAGCAATCAAAAACAAAATATTGAAATTCCCTCATCAAATTACGATACGGCTTGGAATTACGGCAGTTTTTCTTTAGACAAAGGATTTGATACCGAAGGTTATTTTCAAGACTGTCAGCATAAAGAATGGGTTCAAGTTCTCACCTTGGACGAACATCCCGAAATTCAAAAACTAAATGAATTATCTTTACTAAAAATTGATGCGGAAGGTTTTGATCTAAACGTATTACAAGGTGCAAATAATATTATTAATCAATATAAACCCGTTATTTTCATTGAAGCTCATCCCCATAGATCCGAAGCAATATTAAATTATTTAAATCAACTTGATTATCAATGTTTTTGGTTTATTTCCGATCGTTATCAAGCTAATAATTATTTCAATCAGGAAAAAACAATTTCCGGTTTAGATTATAACTTAGCTTGTTTTCATCGTTCCAAAACCTCAAATTTACCCATAGAAACATTAGCCAATACTGAAATGGATTTATCTCAAGTACCACTATTAACATATCAAAAATAAAAATAAATATAAAAAAAGCATTTTGAGTTCAAAATGCTTTTTTATTTATTAGTAAACTATGATTGAAAGATAAATTATTTGCTACCTATACTTTAATAAGATCAAGAGAGCTTGTTATAAAGTTTGCCCGTATTTTTCCCATAAAGCATTTTGTAAACTAAAAGGCACTTCATTTTCTGTCGGAACAACTTGTTTGTAACAACCATCCGGCTGCATCTCCCATGCTTTCGTATTATCTTTTAACGCCATAGTGAGACTTTCTTCAATCACGCGTGCTTTAACTTCTGAGGATTCGATCGGTGTTGCCGTTTCAATACGACGGAAGAAATTACGTCCCATCCAATCGGCGCTCGAAATGTAAGTATTTTCCGCACCATTATTATAGAAGTAATAAACGCGAGAGTGTTCAAGTTGGCGACCCACAATGGAACGTACGCGAATGTTCTCAGAAAGCCCTTCTACACCGGGACGTAATGTACACATTCCTCGCACAATTAAATCAATTTGCACACCAGCCTGACTGGCTTCGTATAAAGCTTCGATTACACCGGTATCGACCAATGAATTCATTTTTGCAATAATTCGCCCCGTTCTGCCCTCTTGTGCATTTCGAGTTTCTTGCTTGATGTGAGACAAAACCGATTGATGTAAAGTGAAAGGGCTTTGATAGAGTTTGTTTAATTTTACCGGACGACCTAATCCTGTAATTTCCATAAATAAGGTATTAACATCATCGGTAATTTGTTCATCGGCGGTGATTAAACCAAAGTCCGTATAAATACGGGATGTTCCTTGATGGTAATTCCCTGTGCCTAAATGAGCATAACGTTTAAGTAAACCTTTTTCACGCCGGATAATCAGTACCATTTTGGCATGTACTTTATAACCAAAGACACCATAAACAACATGAGCACCTGCATTTTCAAGCTGTTGTGCCCAGTTAACATTATTAGCCTCATCAAAACGCGCCATTAATTCAACAACAACGGTAACCTGTTTGCCTGAAAGCGCGGCTTTCATCAAGGCATTAACCAGTTCTGAACGGCTACCTGTGCGATAAATCGTCATCTTAATTGCCAATACATCCGGATCGTTTGCGGCTTCGCTAATCATTTCAACCACAGGATCAAACGATTGATAAGGGTGATGCAATAAGATAGGGGCTTGCCTGACATGATTCAAAATCGAATCAATTTTTGTTTTCTTGGATAGCGGGCTAGGAGTAACCGGAGGAAATTTTAAATCAGGTCGGTCAACTAAATCGGGAATAGCATTCAAACGAATAAGATTAACCGGGCCTTTCACCCGATAAAGTTCATTGCTGCCGAGCTTAAACTGTGCCAGTAAAAAATCATAAATATGTGCCGGACAAAGATCCGCCACTTCTAAACGTACACCGTCACCGTATTCGCGATAATGTAACTCACTTTGTATTGCAGTGCGTAGGTTGTCCAATCTATCTCTATCCGATTCCACACTCAGATCACTGTCTCGGGTAAGGCGAAATTGATGACAGCCTTTAACCGTCATACCTAAAAATAATTTATGTACGTTAGAATGCAAAATAGAAGAAAGAAAAACAAACCCGTTTTCGCCTTGGCAAATATCCGACGGCATTTTTACCACTCGAGGTAAAATTCGTGGAGCTTGTACGATTGCCATACTGGAAGGTCTGCCAAAAGCATCATTGCCGTCAAGTTCCACCGCAAAATTAAGCGATTTATTCAATAAACGCGGAAAAGGATGGGAAGGATCAAGCCCTATGGGCGTTAATATAGGTAATAATTCACGATCAAAATATTGACTTACCCATTCACGTTGCGCCTCAGTCCAACTTGAACGGCGATAAAAATGAATGCCTTCTTTTGCCAACTCCGGCTCAAGCACATCATTAAATAGAGCATATTGCTCATTAATTAAATCACGGGCTTCTTTTGAAGCAAAAGCAATCGCTTCTTCTGCCGTTCTGCCACTATCTAATAATGTATAAGGACTTAATTTACTTTCACGTTTTAAACTGGCAATCCGAACTTCAAAAAATTCATCTAAATTTGATGAAACAATACAAAGAAAACGTAACCGTTCCAATAATGGCGTATTCGGATCTTGCGCCTGTGCTAAAACCCGACGGTTAAAAGCCAGTAAACTCATTTCTCGACAAAGAAAACGATTGTTATCAGTCATTGTAATATCCCTATTTTTATCGTTACATTTCGAATGGAAAAAATAACCGATAAAAATGACAAAAACGTGACAAAAATATTAATTCCCTTTGTTTCCCCCATATTTTTGTTTATACTCTAACCGCTTTAACAGCATATTCATTCATATATCGCAAGTTTGTGTATAGGAAATGAACAAATCTGATTGTATTCTCAATTCTATTTTTCATCATATACCTTTGCTTGCAAATCATTAACTTTCTTAAGGATTTAAGAACTTATGTTAGAGATTTGGCAACAATTCAAACAAAACTATCTCATTAAATATTGGAATCCTGTCGCAGCCGTGATCGCAGCCGGTTTGCTTTCCGCTTATTATTTCGGTGTAACCGGTACTTACTGGGCTGTAACGGGAGAATTCACCCGTTGGGGAGGGCATGCGTTACAAATGCTTGGTGTCGATCTGAGCGAATGGAGCTATTACAAAATCATTGGAATGGAAGGAAGTATTTTTACCCGTATTGACGGTGTGATGATTCTAGGGATGTTCGCCGGCTGTATGTCCGCAGCACTTTGGGCAAATAACGTTAAATGGCGCAATCAACCGTATAAACGCCGTATTGCCCAAGCCTTAATCGGCGGAGCATTAGCCGGTTTCGGCGCTCGCCTTGCCATGGGGTGTAACCTTGCCTCACTTTTCACCGGTATTCCGCAATTCTCTGTCCACGCTTGGTTTTTTACTATTGCTACCGCACTTGGGACTTATATCGGAGTAAAAGTGACCTTACTCCCAATGTTCCGCGTGAAATTAGCATTAAAAAAAGGCGCGGCAAAATTAAACGAAACCGATCCCAAACAAGCCTCTCGTCGTTTTTGGCTGGGTATGGTGATTTTCTTTGCCTATCTCATGACATCACTTTATGTGATGACACATTCCATTAAACTTGGGTTCGCTATGTTTTGCGGCTTAGCATTCGGTTTATTAATCGAACGCGCACAAATTTGCTTTACCTCTGCGTTCCGTGATCTCTGGGTAACCGGTCGTGCTTATATGGCAAAAGCCATTATTTATGGAATTATCGTAGGAACGATCGGTGTTTTCTCCTATATTCAATTGGGCGTTTCACCAAAAATTATGTGGGCAGGACCAAATGCAATTATCGGCGGATTACTATTCGGTTTTGGTATCGTGTTAGCCGGCGGCTGTGAAACCGGTTGGATGTATCGCGCCATGGAGGGGCAAGTTCATTTTATGTGGGTGGGATTAGGTAATATTATCGGTTCTACTTATCTTGCCTACGTTTGGGATGACATCGCCCCAGCCCTCGCCTTGGATTACGAAAAATTGAACCTACTTAAATCTTTCGGCCCGGTAGGCGGTTTATTAGTAAATTACGCTTTATTAATTCTCTGTTTAGTTGCGGTGGTTTGGTGGGAACGCCGATTCCTTGCAAAAGCCAAAGCAAAAATTACAGCGACACAACCATCTTGCGGTTGTTAATTCTTATTCAGTAAAAAGGAAATGATTATGGCATTTATCGTTGTTCAAAAATTAGATAAAGATCCGAAAGACATCACACCGGATTATACATTAGATACCTTAGGCGAACCTTGTCCTTATCCAGCGATTGCAATGCTTGAAACCATGCCACGATTACAAAAAGGTGAGATTTTGGAATTATTAAGTGATTGTGCCCAATCCATCAATAATATTCCTGTGGATACCAAAAACCACGGTTATACGCTCCTGAGTGTTGAACAAGATGGAACAAAGTTGAGATATTTGATTCAACGCTAAAACTCCTTCAGCAGCAAAAAGTGCGGTCAAAATTGACCGCACTTTTCATTATCTCCGGTATTATGTAGCAGTTGCACAAACTTAAATTTTATCTCATAGGTAGGGGCGCCACACTGACATCCGCCATACAACCTTTAAAATCATTAAATTTTTACGGACGCTAGTGTGACCTCCCTACATTTTCTTTAAATTGTGCGTTAGCTACATAATGCCGATTATCTATAACTTTTTAAATTCCAATAACATTGCACTTTGCGGATCTAACACAGGAATAGTTAAACCGGCATTAGCAAGCCATTCGCCACAAATAGAGAGAATTTTTCCGTCAAAGCAATCACGCAACCATTGTGGGAAAACTTTCATTAAATGCCCCGCTTTCCCCTCGCGGATATAATTCGGAACAGAAAGCACACTGACTTGATAATTCCCGTTGGCTTGCAAGTAAGGCAATCGGAGTTTCCCCATTTGCTTGTAATCCGGCATATCAAGTTGGCTTACAAGCACTACGGCTTGCGATTTATCTTTTGCCACTACGCCATGAAGAAGCGTTTTATCATCATGATAATCAAGACGGAATACCTCTCCGCCGTGTAATAACGGACGAAGTTGTTTGTGCAAGGCAATATATTTTGCAAAACCGATACATTCCTCTTCACTTTCTTTCACCGGATCAAGCTCTACTCCCATATGTCCAAATAAGGCGGTTAATCCCCGATAATCTATGGAAAAGCAACGATGCGTCGTTTGGCAAGGCGAACCGCCAATGTGCGCGCCCATTACTTCAGGCGGATAAAAATAACTCATCCCGCGGTGAATTTGTTGGCGGGTGTAGGCATCAATATTATCCGATGCCCAAAAACGCTGTGAACGTTTTAAAATTTCATAGTCGATACGCGCCCCACCCGATGAACAACTTTCGATTTCAACGTGCGGATAACGTTTTTGCAATTCATCAAATAAACGATAAGCGGCTTGAGTTTGTTCCACCACCGCTGCACGCCCTCGACTACCCGGTTGAACAAGACGGCGGTTGTGATCCCATTTAATATAATCAATGGCGTGACTGCCCAGTAACCAATCCATACGCGCTAACAAATAATCAAATACTTCCTGTTTAGTGAGATCCAATACATATTGATGGCGTTCTTCCGGTTGGTCATACCCCTCTAATTGTAATAACCAATCGGGGTGGGTTTGGTACAATTTGGTGGGTTTGTTGATCATTTCCAGTTCGACCCAAATACCAAATTGCATACCTAGTTTTTTCACAGCATTAATGACTTCGTTTAAACCGTTCGGGTATTTTTCTTCATCTAAATACCAATCGCCTAAACCGCCAAAATCATCATTACGCCCAATAAACCAACCGTCATCAATAATAAAGCGCTCTATCCCCATTTCCGCGGCTTTCTCCGCCATTGCAATAATGTGTTTAGGGTGGTGATTAAACATAACGCCCTCCCAAATATTCAAGTGTACCGGACGCACAGGATGAGCAAAATGTAAAATATGTTGGCGGACATGATTGTGAAATTGGCGTGACATACCGTTTAGTCCCTCTTCCGAATACACCGAATACACCCAAGGCGTGCTATGGCTTTCACCTTGTTGAAGTTGAATTTCTCCCGGTAAATAAAGATTTTCTAATTGGGCGAAACGGCGACCATCAATCAATACATCTGCACGAATACGGTGATTTCCCGACCATGCTAAGTGAAATCCCCAGACTTTACCCTGTTGCTGACTAAAATGAGGTGTTCCCAAAATCAGATTAGGGGCATATTCGTGAGAGGTGCGTCCATGGCGATTTTCTTGGACAAACGCACCGTGTTTAAGTGATACTCGATTTTCGTGTAATTCACGACACCAACGCCCGTAGAAACTTAATACTTCATCGGCATATTCAGGCACCGGCAAGGTAACGGTGAGACGATTTACGGTAAATTCGCCCTCGCCTAAGTTAGTTAAAGTATGACGGAATTTAAACACCCCATTTTCATCGCATTCAATTTCTGCCTTGAAAGCCAGTTTTGCGATATTGTCTTCCATTTCTAACACTAAAGTGCGGTCGGTTTTCGCAATGTTTTTGGTAATGAATACCGGCGCCCAATCATAACCGTTGCGATGTCCTTCCACACTTGAAACGCCAAAATAGCCTCTGCCGTTTTCTGCGGCGAGGGTAATTGGCGTATCTACATCAAGACTACCGTTTGCTACACCACGTTCAATGCTCATCACATCCGCTTCGGTAATTTCATCCAATTCAAGGCGTTTACCAAAATAGAGAATCTCTGCCGGTTCTGTGCGTAAAATTAAATCCGTCTCTTTGCTTTGTAAGCGAACTAATTGTGAACTCATAACACTTTCCTCTTAGTATTTTGTTTCAACTTTGCGATATTTATCTAATAAGGTGATATTGACTTTGGCGAGTAAATCACCGTGCAGTTTGTAATAACGGAAATAGACAAACAATTTCACTACATAGAAGAAAATCGGTAAGCCTATCATGATCACTTTCATATAAAATAAGGTGCTTTCACTTTGCGCTACATTAGGTACATAATCAATGGCGGTTAATAATACCCCGATTAAAAACGCGGAAACGGCGGAACCGGCTTTTACTACCATAGTTTGTACTGCATAGGCGATACTTTCGGAACGAATACCGAGCTTGTATTCGCCGTAATCTACGGTATCTGCCACCATAATCACTTGGAGTGTCCAGAACAATGCACTACCAATCTGCATAAAAATACCGGCAAGAATAATCAGGAAAATACTGTGATGTTCGGTAATACCGGTATAAGCTAAGATTGCACAACTAATAATGGAGCTAACAGAAATGCCAATCCATAACATACGGCGTGAGAAAAGTTTTGCCAAACGGGCGAATAAAATTATCACGGTGAGATTAGCAACACCGGCATAAGACATATAATATGGGAACATTTCTTTATCGCCCACTACATAGGTGAAATAATAAATGGCGAAACCTGAAATGATATTGCCTGCAATGTTGTAACAAAGCGCCATTACAAGCAAACTTGAAAGCTGATCGTTGCGTGGAATAAGCGATATGAGAGTTTTTAACGGTACTTTTTTCTGCGGTTCACCGCTTTCAATTGCATCGAAAGAATATTTTTCTTTGACATTCATTAAAGTAATAATCGTCGAAGCCACAAAAAAGCCGATAATCACAAGTGTAAACATTCTAAACCCAAAACCTTTATCATCGCCGCCCACTGCATCGACAAACGGCATACAGATACCGGCAGTCACAAAACCGGCAAGACTGGCAAAGAAACGCGGATAAGGCACGATTTCTTCACGTTCCCGTTGGTCAAGGGTTAAAGTCGGTGTAAGCGACCAAAACGGTATATCCATTAAGGTATAGGTCATTCCCCAGAGAATATAGGTAACCGCAATGTAAACGACAAGTGCCGTACCGGAGAAATAATCTGCACAAAAAAGAGAAAAAAGTGAAATTGAATTAAGAATCGTGCCAATCAAAATCCAAGGTTTAAATTTTCCCCAGCGAGATCGTGTATTATTGACAATCCAACCCATAATGGGATCATTTAACGCATCCCACACACGGGCAACCATAAAAATAGTGCCCACAACCGCACCGGATACTCCCAACACGTCCGTGTAATAATACATTAAATACATATACACAATGCCGATAGCAAAATCCTTACCATAAGCCCCCAATCCAAAACTGATCTTGGTTTTCATTGATAAACTCATAATGAGTTCCTCCTTTCAGTGAGTTTCATAACCTCATCATGACAAAAGGAAAAGTCCTTTCCTATACCATTTCTTTATACAAGATTCCTAAAAACTCACTTTATGAGATCTCGATATTAAAAAATGAATTTTCGGGAAAAATTTCTAGGAAAATAGGAATTTATCAAAAAATTCGCTATAATTTGACCGCTCTTTTGCTTGGTAATATTTCGTAGGTAATGAATGCAATCTGAAGATATTGTGTTGGATTATTTTGATCCGGAAAACGCCCTGGGTAGTAAAACAACCAGTCCCCTTTCCTTACCTTTAGAAAAACAATCGCTACGGGTAAAACTATGGCAGCCCCCTTTGAATATGCCTGCCCATCATTGGCACGGACATATTGAAATCAATATCCCCTTTAACGATGACGTAACATATTTCTACAACGGTTCACAAATTACAATCAAAAAAAATCATATTGCTGTTTTCTGGGCGGCGATTCCGCATAGTTTGGTGGATCGTAAAAACTGTACTGAAATGGCGGTGATTGATATTCCTGTTCATCAGTTTCTTTCTTGGCAATTAACCGATAAACTGGTGACTCACATCACCCATGGGGTCGTCATTCAATCCCAAAACCCTGCGCTCGCCGGCACGTTTGAAATTATGCGCTGGGAAAACGAGCTGACAAAAGAGGATAAAAATCGCAACCAATTAGTCTATAGTGAAGTGCAATTACTGTTAAAACGCCTAGAACTTGACGGGTGGGAGCTTTTATTAAAGACAAATTATGAAAATCACATGAACGGTAAATCCTCACGCCATACTCAATATTATGTGATTCAAATGCTTAACTATATCGCTAGTCACTTTAATCAAGCCCTCACCGTGTCTCAAGTCGCCGCTGCGGTCGGCTTGAATACCAACTATGCTATGGGGCTATTTCAACGTGTAATGCAACTAACGATCAAACAATATATTACGATGATGAGGATTAACCACGCCAAGGCATTACTCACCGATACCGATAAAACCATGCTCGATATTTCACTCACAGCAGGTTTTAATTCTTTAAGCCGCTTTTACGAAAATTTTCAAAAATATACCGGACTTTCCCCAGTGAGCTATCGTAAGCAAATGCGTGGAAATCTTCCAATTCATCATCTCATTCGATAAAAAACCATTAAATTTCAACCGCACTTTATAAGGAATATTATGAAACTTCCCGCTCTTCAATCAGCAAAACTGATTCGCCGCTATAAACGTTTTCTCGCCGATATTAAATTAACTAACGGTGAAATAATGACTATTCACTGCGCCAACACCGGTGCGATGACAGGCTGCGGAGAAAAAGGCGATACCGTCTGGTATTCCCATTCCGATAGCCAAACAAGGAAATACCCCCACTCATGGGAACTGACCCAACTTGCTAACGGACAGCTTTGCTGTATTAACACTCACCGCTCCAATCAGCTTGTATTTGAAGCATTAAAAAACAAGCAAATTAAAGAATTGGCGATGTATGATGACATCTATCCTGAAGTCAAGTACGGTGAAGAAAATAGCCGTATTGATTTTTTACTAAAAGGTGAAGGGCTTCCCGATTGCTATGTGGAAGTGAAGTCGATCACCTTGGTAAAAGGCAATCTCGGCATGTTCCCTGATGCCGTCACAACACGAGGACAAAAACACGTGCGAGAATTATTGACAATGAAAAAACAAGGACATCGTGCCGTAGTATTGTTTGCCGGTCTGCACAATGGGTTTGATCGTTTTAAAATTGCCGAATATATCGATCCCGACTACGATCGATTATTAAAAGAGGCAATAGAACAAGGTGTAGAGGCTTATGCTTACGCCGGTAAATTTGAAATTTTAGAGGGAATTCCTACCGCACTTTCATTAACTGAATCCGTGCCTTATATGAAATAATAAAATTTTGAGAATTATTTGCATTTATTTATTGACAGACTTATTGAGAACAATTATCATGTACTCATTCTAACAACAAATGGTTGTATCTCCAGTTAGATACAGCGTCATGATAATCACTCCACATTCCCGCCTATTTCCCCACAAATAGGCTTTTTTTTTTATTCACCATAACTAACATTTAATCTCAATATCAAGAATTCATTTATTCCATTCCATTATAACTAATTCATTTCAATTCTTTCCCGATGAGAAAAATCTTCTCTACTATAATGCCTACGAAAACGCTTATGTTATAAAAGAAACAATGAATTGGGATTACATTATCAGCGTGTTACCACGCTTTGTTGATGCAACATTGATAACCCTTGCCCTCTCGTTTTGGGGGATTTTATGCTCATTTATTATTGGCACGATTTGTGCAGTCATCAATAGTTATAACTTTAAGGCATTAAATTGGTTGGTGAAAAGTTATATTGAACTTTCACGCAATACCCCATTATTGATTCAAGTTTTCTTCCTTTACTTCGGGCTTTCAAAAGTCGACATCAAATTAGACGGTTTTACTTGTGGGGTAATCGGCTTAGCTTTTTTGGGCGGAAGCTACATGGCAGAAGCGATTCGTGGTGGTTTAGAAGCAGTTTCCAAAGGTCAAATTGAGTCTGCACTCAGCATTGGTTTAACACCATTTCAAGCTTTTCGTTATGTTATTTTTCCGCAGGCATTAGCGATTTCTCTCCCCGCGATAGGCGCGAATTGTCTATTTTTAATGAAAGAAACCTCTGTCATTAGTGCTGTTGCGGTAGCAGAACTCATGTTTATGGCAAAAGAAATTATCGGAATGGATTATAAAACCAACGAAGCGCTATTTTTATTAGTTGTGTTTTATTTAGTTATTTTGCTGCCTATCTCAATTTCTATTCGTTATTTAGAACAGCGCACACGGAGAGCAAAATATGGGATTTGAATTATTATTCCAAGGCAATAATTTCACCAGACTGCTAAACGGTCTTTGGGTGACCGCTGAAATAGCCTTCGTTTCTGTCTTTTTTGCCTGCCTTTTTGGGTTAATCTTAGGTCTGCTGATGACAAGCAGAAATGCTGTAATTAGAGCTATTTGCCAAGTTTATTTAGAATTTGTCCGCATCATCCCTTTGCTCGTTCTATTATTTATCACTTACTTTGGATTGGCAAAATGGTTTGACATACATTTAGACGCCATCACCGTCTGCATTTGGGTCTTTATTTTTTGGGGAACCGCGGAAATGGGCGATCTTGTGCGAGGCGCATTAACTTCCATTGAAAAACATCAGGTTGAATCCGCTTATGCCTTAGGATTAACGCCCTTTCAAACCTTTATTTATATTTTGCTCCCACAAAGTCTAAAGCGAGTCACCCCAAGTGCTATCAACCTTTTCACCCGAATGGTGAAAACCAGCTCCTTGGCGATGTTAATTGGTGTAATAGAAGTGATTAAAGTGGGTCAACAAATTATTGAACATTCACTTTTTAGCAATCAATCGGCGGCACTTTGGATATACGGGGTCATTTTCTTTCTCTATTTTGTGATCTGTTATCCGCTCTCATTATTTTCCCGTTATTTAGAAACCCGTTGGGAAAGCTAAAGGAATATATATGGCATTACTAGAAATAAAAAATCTTATAAAAAACTATGGCGAGATTGAAGCACTAAAAGGGATTAATCTTTCCGTCGAAAAAGGCGAAGTCGTGGTGATTTTAGGCCCGTCCGGCTGTGGCAAAAGCACATTACTTCGTACATTAAACGGCTTAGAGCCCATAAAGAGCGGTCAATTATTACTCCAAAATGCCGGTGAACTTGGCAAAGAGATAAGTTGGATCAATGCACGTCAACGAATTGGAATGGTATTCCAAAGCTATGAATTATTCGCTCATTTATCGGTAATCGACAATATTTTGCTTGGGCCTTTAAAGGTTCAAAAACGTGATCGGGCGGAAGCCGAAAAACAAGCGGACGAATTATTAAAACGTGTGGGATTATTTGATCGAAAAAACGCCTACCCGCGTGAGCTTTCCGGTGGGCAGAAACAGCGAATCGCTATTGTGCGTGCGCTTTGTATGAATCCTGAAATTATGCTATTTGACGAAGTCACCGCCGCCCTCGATCCCGAAATGGTACGCGAGGTACTTGATGTGATATTAGGGCTTGCCAAAGAAGGCATGACAATGTTGATTGTCACCCATGAAATGGGGTTTGCCCACCAAGTGGCAAATAGTATTGTTTTTATGGATAAAGGGCAAATTATTGAACAAGCCAAACCGGAAGATTTTTTCACCAACCCTACCACGGATCGGGCGAAAACATTTTTAAACATCTTAAACTATGAACCGAGAGGAACAAACTATGAAGAAAACATTTAAAAATTTAACCGCACTTTTTGCCACGGCAACCTTAGCCCTAGGGCTTACCGCCTGCAACGACAATACGTCAAGCAAAGAGACTTCACAAACTCCCTCAACCATTGAGCAATTGAAACAAGCCGGCAAAATTCGTATTGGTGTATTCAGCGACAAGCCGCCTTTCGGCTATGTAGATGCCCAAGGCAAAAGCCAAGGCTTCGATGTGGAAATCGGCAAAGCCATTACCAAAGATCTCTTAGGTGATGAAAATAAAGCGGAATTTGTATTAGTGGATGCCGCCAATCGTGCGGAATATTTACTTTCCAAAAAAGTGGATATTATCCTCGCCAATTTCACCGTAACGGCTGCACGAAAAGAAGTGGTTGATTTTGCCAATCCTTATATGAAAGTTGCCCTTGGAGTGGTTTCAAAAAATGGTGCGGTAATTACCGATCTTGAGCAGTTAAAAGACAAAACACTTATCGTTGATAAAGGCACCACAGCGGATATTTTCTTCACCAAGAATTATCCGAATATCAAATTATTGAAATTTGAACAAAACACGGAAACCTTTGAAGCGCTACGAGACGACAGAGGGGATGCCCTATCCAATGACAACACCTTCTTATTTGCTTGGGTAAAACAAAATCCGGGCTATACCGTAGGCGTGAAAAGTTTTGGTGATCAAGATGTGATTGCGCCTGCCGTCCGTAAAGATGCAGCGGATTTATTAAATTGGCTCAACACTGAAATTGAAAAACTTTCAAAAGAAGGCGTACTCAAACAAGCCTACGAAAAAACCTTATTACCGGTTTACGGTGATAGTGTGACCGAAAGTGATATTTTAGTAGAGTATAAATAGTTTCATACATAATAAGGGCAAGTTTACTTGCCCTTTTGTAACATAACTGCGATAAATCTTGAATAAGTATAAATCTCTCTAAACATTTCCTTCCAATAATCATCTTAAAAATTGTGATCTAACTCACAAGTTTAACATCCCATTAACAAACAGATTTAAAATTTTTTCTTCATCTATTATAGTAGTTTAAACCCAATCTAAGAGTGATATAGAAATTTTAGATTTGTTAATCTGATAGCGAGCGCAATATTTTATTATTTAGCTGTGAAAATAATGTTAATAATCAAGCATGACTATTGAAGTACCTTAAAAAGACTTTTAGCTCTTTAATAAGTAAAGCACCGAGAAAACGATTTTTAATATAGAACAAGCGAGATATATCTAATGAAATTATTTTCAAATAAATCATTTAATGCCGGGCTAAAAGATTCAATATCTTTTGGGTTAGCTTTTATTTTTCTATATGTCCCTATTGGATCTTTAGGTGCTAGTCAAGGCTTAAGTTTATTTGAGGTAATAGCAACAAGTATTTTTATATTTTCAACCCCATTACAATTTCTTCTTATCCAAAGCTATAGTTCAGGAATATCTCTAATTCCAATAATTTTAGCGCTAAACTCTAGATTTATTTTAATGTCATCAGCGTTATCCGGCTATTTTAAAAATATTTCATATAAAAACATTTTTTTATCAAGCATTTTGATTGTTCCATCTGTTTTTTCAGCCTGCATTTCTAGATTTAAAAATAGGGAAGAAAACTATTTTTTATACTTCTTAGGTGTAGGGTTACCCATTTACTTGGTATCTGTTTTATCAACACTTATTGGCTACTATACCGGCTCAGAGATTAGCTCGCCTCTATTTTATGAAATAGTGAAAATTGTTTTGCCATTACAATTTACCGCTTTAGCAGCAAAACATTGGCCGGACTATCTTGATATTAGTGCGTATTGGATAGGATTATTATTGGCACCTATATTTCTATTCTTATTTAAAGAATATACAATGATTATCGCACCATTTTTAATTGGTATTTCATTAGCTGCTTTTGATTATATTGGTAAGAAAAAATGACAAACATTCTCTTTTTAATTCTTTTCTCAGCAATAACTATTTTTATCTTTAGAATATCCCCTTTTTTTCTAAAAGAAAATAAACATCTAAATAATAAAGAGGGATTTATCTATAAATCAATAAGTTATAGTGCCCAAGCAATGATTGGAATCATTGTCTTTAACAGTGCGTTTTCCGGGAAGGATATAGTAAATATAATCAATGATTTTAGTCTGAAAACTGTCATTATATTATTTTTATTGTTAGGGACATTCATCATGACTATTGTCACAAAGAAAATAATACCTAGTTTTATCATCACATTAACATTATACAGTGTAATACTATATTACTTCCCGATATAACACGGCTATTTTCCCTTATTCGCTCATCACAAATTGTTCTCTTAATTGGTGGAGTTGATCCCGAATAGCGGCTGCTTTTTCAAATTCCAAATCTTGAGCAAATTTGTACATTTGCTGTTCCAGTTTTTTGACCTGTTGCTGATATTCTTTGGCATTTTTCGGTGCGTTATAAAGTGCGGTCGGTTCTGCCACCGTTTTTCCACGTGATTTACCTTTCCCTCTATTCGTTACACCTTGACCAATATCCAGTAATTCGCCCACTTTTTTATTTAAGGCTTGAGGAACAATACCGTGATCTTCATTATACTTCATTTGTTTTTCACGGCGGCGGTTGGTTTCCGTGATAGCTTTTTCCATGGATTTGGTAATGCTATCGGCATATAAAATCGCTTTTCCTTTCAGATTACGTGCTGCACGGCCAATGGTTTGAATAAGCGAACGTTCAGAACGCAAGAAACCTTCTTTATCCGAGTCTAAAATTGCCACAAGTGAAACTTCCGGAATATCCAAACCCTCACGTAATAAGTTAATGCCAACCAGTACATCAAATTCACCTAAACGTAAATCACGGATGATTTCCACCCGTTCAACAGTGTCAATATCCGAATGGAGATAACGCACCCGAATACCGTGCTCATCCAGATAATCCGTGAGATCTTCCGCCATTTTTTTGGTAAGGGTCGTCACTAAAACACGCTCATTTCTATCCGCTCTTTGGCGTGCTTCGGAAAGCAAGTCGTCCACCTGAATAGCAACGGGGCGAATTTCAATTTCCGGATCAAGCAAGCCTGTCGGACGCACCACTTGGTCGATAATTTCATCGCCGGATTTTTCTAATTCATAAGGCCCCGGTGTAGCGGAAACATAAATAGTTTGCGGCGCAAGGCGTTCAAATTCTTCAAAACGCAACGGGCGGTTATCTAAGGCTGAAGGCAAACGGAAACCATACTCTACCAACGTTTCTTTGCGTGAACGGTCGCCACGATACATTCCACCGATTTGTGGGACGGTCACGTGGGATTCATCAATAATCAAAATAGCATCAGAGGGCATATAATCGAACAATGTCGGTGGCGGTTCACCCTCATTCCGACCGGAAAGATAGCGCGAGTAATTTTCAATGCCGGAGCAATAGCCCAATTCATTCATCATTTCAATATCGAACATTGTTCGCTGACTAATGCGCTGTTCTTCCAGCAATTTATTTTCTTTGATGAAATATTCACGGCGTTGTATCAACTCTGCTTTGATTTTTTCGATGGCATCTAAAATGCGTTCACGTGGCGTAACATAGTGGGTTTTCGGATACACCGTATAGCGTGGCACCGCACCTAAATGATGCCCGGTCAGCGGATCAAACAAACTTAATCGTTCAATTTCATCATCAAATAATTCAATACGGACGGCAATATCGTCAGATTCTGCAGGAAAAATATCAATAATTTCACCACGCACACGAAATGTTCCCCGCTGAAAGGCTTGATCATTACGCGTGTATTGCAATTCTGCCAATTTGGCAAGAATTTGGCGTTGATCAATAATCGCACCTTGTTGCAAATGCAACATCATTTTTAAATAACTATTCGGATCACCCAAACCGTAAATAGCAGAAACCGAAGCCACTACAATCGTATCACGGCGCTCCAAAAAAGATTTGGTTGCGGAAAGACGCATTTGTTCGATTTGATCATTAATGGAGGCATCTTTTTCAATAAAAGTGTCACTACTTGGCACATAGGCTTCAGGTTGATAATAATCATAGTAAGAAACGAAATATTCCACCGCATTTTCAGGGAAAAAAGCCTTCATTTCTGCATAAAGCTGGGCGGCAAGGGTTTTATTTGGTGCAAGTAACATCGCCGGACGATTAAGTTTTGCGATCACATTGGCGATAGTAAAAGTTTTACCCGATCCAGTTACCCCAAGAAGGGTTTGGTGGGCAAGCCCGTCATCTAAATTTTCAGCGAGTTTTTCAATGGCTTGAGGCTGATCACCGGAAGGGTTGAAATCGGAATGAAGAATAAAAGGTTTACTGTTAATTTTTTCTGCCATAAAAGTGCGGTTAAAATTGGATAAGTTTTTATTGGCGCTATTCTAGCATATTTATTACTCCATATAGAGTGAAAAAGGTAAGTTTTACACAGTGTTAGCGATGTCAAGAGAAAAACCTCACAAAATTGAAAACTTTTTTTATATTTTTTGCTGGACTTTACTTAACTAATTGATAAATAAGGAAACGTCATTTTGCAATCAATTACTGTCCCGCATTGTACAATCCCAGTATTTATCAGCATTACCGGATCTTATTTTATTTTAATCCACAAAGTTATCCACAGTCTTTGTGGATAGAAAAATACGTTAAAATTTTTTTGAATTTTTTTATTTTACCCGTTGACAAACTATTACTCGATCATTAAAATGCGCCTCCGATTCACTGTGATACAGAATTTATTCCTCCTTAGTTCAGTCGGTAGAACGGTGGACTGTTAATCCATATGTCGCTGGTTCAAGTCCAGCAGGAGGAGCCAATTTCTCTTTTGGTTTAGGATTTGTTTGTCTCCTTTTACGAATTCTAAATTAGCAACCAAAAGATGTTAAACCCATCATTTTGATGGGTTTTATTTTTATCTTTTACCTTCCAAACAATACTACGCCACCAATCGATTCAAGGGTTGTGCCGTAAAGTAACGTTAACGCAAAGAAAATCATCATGCTACCCGCAACGATTTTTACTATTTGTCCGCTATATCGATTTAATGCTTTCGCCCCGTACCATTTCCCTAGTTGTATTGCTATATTCTTAGCATAACGCACCAAAATAGCAAAAAGGGAAAGCGTCAGCCCAGTGCCGATTGACATCGCTAACGTAGCAAAAATCCCCCAAATGAAAAGATTCGTCATATAAGCAAGGAAAAGCACAAAAATTGCCCCTGTACAAGGGCGTAAACCAATACTCATAATCACAAGAAATTGGCTTTTCCAACTATTGGCTTGTTTTAATTGAACCGCATTCGGTAAATGTTGATGTCCACAGCCACAATCCGCTTTAAAAGTGCGGTTAATTTTGACCGCACTTTGTAACGGCAAATGAGTCAGCCGAACGGATTTAATACGAAAGGCTTTTGCTGATTTTCTCGTTCCTTGATAAATCCAATAAATCCCAAGCCCGAGTAATAAAATTAACGCACTACGTTCCAACCATAATTGGCTTAATTTGAAATAGCGAGAGGAGAGATTTAGAATCACCACAATAATAGAGGTTGCAGTAATTGCCACGATCCCCTGCATAAGTGAGGAAAGTAAGCTTAATTTCACACTTTGTTTTAGTTCACTTTCATGCGTAGATAAATAGCTTGCAATAATAAATTTGCCATGGCCCGGCCCAAGCGCATGCAATACACCATATAGAAAACTTACTGTAATTAATAACACGCCTGCCGAAGTAGAATGTTGCTGAATAGCGTGAAGATTTTCAGATATCAATCGGTTAAACATCTGCTGCCACCCTATGGTTTTCATAAAAAGCCAAGGTAACAACCAAAAAATACCAATAAATACGGCAAGTAATGCAATCAACCATTTAAATGGAAAAACAGACTTCATAGCTACACCTACTCACACCAAATTTTTATTTTCTGTGCAAAAAGCATACCGAGAGAATCATCCTCATCCTTCCGAGTTTTATCGAGCGATGAGGCATAGAATCGTATTTTCTCATCCACATTTGGCTCAATGATTTCCCCTTTACAGTTTTCCGGAAGTGCAGAAAAATCGACCGCACTTTTTTCCTCCGGATAATACATAGAAACATAATAAGTCCGATCGTAAGTCATCAGCGTAAATTCGTTATTCTTTAATCGCTGAGGTTGTGCCAATAAAAAATCAAAATAGTATTGAACTTTTGCCTCTTTCTTATTTACACCATAATTTTGTATTTGTTTTTTATATTTAATTTTGTTGTTATTTTTATCAAAAAAATAACTAAAATAATGTTCGTTCACCACATTATTCATCACATCATCGATCAATTTTTGTTGCTCAACCTCACTCCGCACCTGCTTCATATCATACAGAATCGCTGAAGAACTTGGCTCATCCAATGTCCATTTCATCGAAAAGCCAATTAATTGATTTTGTTCAATCAACGGTTTACTTTGCATTTCAATAAAAGCATGAGGATGAGCAAATACCGTATCGGTATAAAATAAAGAAAGTAGTAATAGTCTTTTCATATTAGCCCTCATCTAAAAAATTCGTTTATTCTAGCATAGACAAAAAAATTCTAAAAAACGTTTACTTTATAATCAAAAATTAATAACTCATCGAAATTTATTGACTTACATCAATAAACAAGAAGATTGAATTTTATTTTTCAAGAGGTTTTATGTACTATGCACCTCGTCAAGTGATTGCTTGATATTCATAAAGTTCCTAAATAAAATAATCATAAATATATAGCTAAACTACTTTCCTACCACCCAAATCGGGTGGTTTTTTTTGCCTTCTCATTAGCTTATTTGCTAAACATCAAGTAAAATGACCGCACTTTTTTAACCAGTGAGAAAGAACGATTATGTCATCACAATTTGTTTATACCATGCATCGTGTCGGGAAGGTTGTTCCACCTAAACGGCATATTTTAAAAGATATTTCCCTAAGTTTTTTTCCCGGTGCGAAAATTGGGGTTCTTGGCTTAAACGGGGCGGGTAAATCCACTCTACTCCGCATTATGGCCGGGATTGATAAGGAGATCGAAGGAGAAGCACGTCCACAACCGGGCATTAAAATTGGCTATCTTCCACAAGAGCCAAAGTTAGAACCGCAACAAACCGTGCGTGAAGCCGTGGAAGAGGCCGTCTCTGAAGTTAAAAATGCGCTTACTCGTCTTGATGAAGTTTATGCCCTTTATGCCGATCCTGATGCGGATTTTGATAAACTCGCAGCAGAACAAGCCGAGTTGGAAGCAATCATTCAAGCACAAGACGGACATAATTTAGATAATCAGCTAGAGCGTGCCGCCGATGCATTACGTTTACCTGATTGGGACGCAAAAATTGAGCATTTGTCGGGTGGTGAACGCCGCCGTGTCGCACTTTGTCGCCTGTTGCTTGAAAAGCCGGATATGCTATTACTCGACGAGCCGACTAACCACCTAGATGCAGAATCAGTGGCGTGGTTGGAGCGTTTCTTACACGACTATGAAGGTACGGTAGTAGCAATTACCCACGACCGCTATTTCCTAGACAATGTGGCCGGTTGGATTTTAGAGCTTGACCGTGGTGAGGGAATTCCGTGGGAAGGTAACTACTCCTCTTGGTTGGAGCAAAAAGAAAAACGCCTAGCCCAAGAGCAAGCGGCGGAATCGGCTCGTCAAAAATCTATTGAGAAAGAATTGGAATGGGTTCGCCAAAATCCGAAAGGCCGCCAGGCGAAAAGCAAAGCACGTATGGCACGTTTTGAGGAACTCAATTCAGGTGAATATCAAAAACGTAATGAGACCAATGAACTCTTTATTCCACCGGGTCCACGTTTAGGTGATAAAGTGATCGAAGTACAAAATCTCACTAAATCTTACGGAGATCGTACCCTAATTGATGACCTTTCTTTCTCCATTCCGAAAGGTGCGATTGTAGGGATCATCGGGGCTAACGGGGCGGGTAAATCTACTCTATTCCGTATGCTTTCAGGTCAGGAAAAACCTGATAGCGGCTCTATTACAATGGGAGAAACCGTTGTTCTCGCCTCCGTAGATCAATTCCGTGATGCCATGGATGATAAAAAAACCGTGTGGGAAGAAGTATCAAACGGACAAGATATTCTCACCATCGGTAATTTTGAAATTCCAAGCCGTGCTTATGTAGGACGCTTCAATTTCAAAGGTGTTGATCAACAAAAACGGGTTGGCGAACTCTCCGGTGGTGAGCGTGGGCGTTTACATTTAGCTAAATTATTACAAGCAGGCGGCAACGTGCTCTTACTGGATGAACCGACTAATGATCTTGATGTAGAAACCTTGCGTGCATTAGAAAATGCAATCTTGGAATTCCCGGGTTGTGCAATGGTGATCTCCCATGACCGTTGGTTCCTAGACCGTATTGCAACCCATATTTTAGACTATGGCGATGAAGGCAAAGTCACCTTCTACGAAGGCAACTTCTCCGACTACGAAGAGTGGAAAAAGAAAACCTTTGGCACAGAGGCATTGCAGCCACACAGAATGAAATATAAACGTATTGCAAAATAAAAGGCAAGAAAAGTGCGGTTAATTTTAACCGCACTTTATAATTTCAGGAGTCAAAATGAAAAAATTATTACTCATTTCAATCATAGCATTGGGAGCGACAGCCTGTGTTTCAACCGAGCTCTCTAATCAAAATACCCCTTATGATGTCACAAAAGATGCCAGAATTCGTTTATACGGACAAAACGGACGACCATCTTTTCTAACAGTCAATATCGATGGTAAAAAAGAAAAAGTGACTATTGGAGGCGGTTTAGCACAAGCATTTAGTTCAATGGTTGGCGCTAAAGGAAACGAGAGTATTGGAATGCCGGAAACACTATTAAGTAAAAATCCATCTGCACATTCAAAATTCTTATCTGGCATCTTTTTTAAAGAATTTGTTATTCCGGCTAACACCGAAGTGCAAGTAACCAATGAAATTATTCCACTGGACAGCACTCATACGCATTACACAACAACGGAAAAAATTACTACTATTATCAAAGGAAAGGGCTGTAAAGGAAATACTATCACCTTTATTCCTGAAGCCGGTAAAGACTATGAAGTTGCACCAATAAGCACCAATCGTGAGTGTGGTGTTACTCTTTATGAAATCAAATAGAAATAGAGTGTTTATTTAGGAGTGATTATGTTAATTTCTTTGCACGTTTTCTGTGCATTTTTAAGTTTAGGGCTTTTAATTGTTCGCGGCATAATGCAATTAAGTGGGAAAGATTGGCGAGCCATAAAACTGTTAAAAATTTTACCGCACTTAGCAGATACGCTTTTAATTATAAGCGGAGCAATCATATTTTTCCTATTGCCTTTTGAATTGGAAACTTGGCTTATTGCTAAACTCTGTCTGCTCATTTTGTACGTTATCTTTTCAGCAAAATTCTTTGGCAGAAAAGTAGTAAAAGCCAATCCAATATTTCTACTGCTTTCTCTCATAAGCTTTATTGGTGCGATTCTCATTGCTTATCTCCATTAAGTTGAGATTGAGATATAAAAAATCCATCTTTAAAGATGGATTTTTATTTTTCTAACCGCCTACTATCTTCACGGTGAAACCTTTTTCTTCCAGTAATCGTTTGAGCAACTCTCTTTTTTCACCTTGGATTTCAATATCACCGCCCTTTACAGAACCGCCTGTACCACAGCGTTTCTTGAGTTCCGTAGCAAGTTTTTTCAATTCTTCATCCAATAAATCTAATCCGGTAATGACAGAAACAGCGGCACCTTTTCGACCGCTGGTTTGTCGTTGAATACGCACAATACCATCCCCCTTAGGTCTTGATGGTTGAGCTTTTTCTTCTTTAATTCGCCCACTTTCAGTGGAATAAACTAAAACAGATTCGGACATAATTATGGTGCAATAGAAGCGTTAATAGAATGAAGCACTTCCGCCGGATTTTCAGCTTGTGTAATCGGGCGACCAATCACTAAATAATCAGAACCGGATTTAATTGCCGCGGCCGGCGTCATTACACGACGTTGATCGCCAAAATCAGCACCAATCGGACGAATTCCGGGGGTAATTAATTTGAAATCGGCACCACAGCTATTACGTAAAATTTCCACTTCTTGCGGTGAGCAAACTACGCCGTCTAATCCTGCACGCTGCGTTAAATGTGCAAGGCGTAATACCTGTTCCATCGGTGAAGCATTAATACCAATTTGAAGTAAATCCAAATCTTCCATACTGGTTAAAACAGTTACGGCAATCAAAAGTGGCGCATCTTTACCATAAGGCTCAAGAATTTTTTTCGCTTCTTCCATCATTTTTAAACCGCCACTAGCGTGAACATCCACCATCCATACGCCTAAATCGGCGGCAGAACGCACTGCTCTAGCCACAGTATTCGGAATATCGTGGAATTTTAAATCAAGGAAAACGTCAAAATTACGTTGATGTAGTTGTTTTACAAAATTCGTTCCCAACGTGGTAAACATTTCTTTGCCGACTTTTAAACGGCATAAACTTGGATCAATTTGATCAACTAACGCAAGCGCTTCTGCTTCTGTTTCGTAATCAAGTGCAACAATAACTTTGCTAGTCATAAATTTTCCTCTTTAATGATGTTCTTGTGCGGATAATGGTTTAATCGTTTCCCAATGACGGCAAGACGGGCAATTCCAAAGTAGTTTATGAAGTTGATAACCACAATTTGAGCAGCGATAAACTGCGCTCTGTTTGATACGTTCCCCTACCATTTTGTGAAGCAAAACCAGGCTTTCTTTTCCTCGGCCTTCTTCTGCATCATCAATTTGATATTGGATAAAACGATGGAAAATAAGTGTGCTTGGATTTTTCGTTAATCGTTGGTAAAGATTAGCTTGTGCCGACGATTTTCCATCTTTTTCTTCAATTAATTTTGCAAGTGCTAAATCAACCTCATCATTCTTAGTTACTTGCCCTGCCCGGATTAAAAATAATTCAAAATTATCAAGCTGATTTAATTCTTTATGACAATATTCTAAAGTGGGTAAAACTTCTCCAATATAATCAGCGTTTTGATAAAGTACATTTTCTAATGTCTTAATTGCTTGTTGATAAGCTCTTTCTTCAATATCTAAATCTGCTAACAATATTGAAGCTCTAACACAGCTTGAAGAAATTTGTAGCGCTTTTTGTAAAATTCGACGTTTTTCGACCGCACTTTCAGTACTCAAACTTTGAGTATATTCACAATAACATTGAGCTAATTCAACATTATTAGCTTTAGGATGAATTTTTGCTAATTTTTCGGCAATATTCACCGCTTTTTTCCACTCTTTTGTTTTTTGATAAATTAACAAAAGTTGTTGTAATGCGTTTTCAGCAAATTCCGGTTCATCGACCAATAAAATATAAAGATTTTCTGCACGATCAAGAAAACCGATAGTCATAAAATCACGTGCCAGCTGTTGTTTAGCAAGAAGTTTTTGCTCAAAAGAATAATTAGGACTACGATCAAGAGCCTGATGAATACGTAACGCCCGATCAACTTCTCCTCGAGAACGGAATAAGTTACCAAGAGTTAATTCGGCTTCAAATTGTGAACGACTTTCTATATCATTTTCAGCCTCTTGCTTTTGTAATATATCCAAAAACAAATCTACTGCTTTATCAGTTTGATTAGAAAGCAAAAAATTGACTCCCGTAACATAATCACGGGAGAGTTTATTACTAATACCTTCCTGATCTTTCTTAGCACTACGCTGCCCCATATACCAACCATAAGCAGCAGCGATAGGCAAAAGCAGAAAGAGCAACTCAAGCATTATTCTGCCTTAGCCTTATCACGAATGCTTGTTAATTCATTAATTTGTAAAGTTTGACGTTTAATTTGACGGCTAAGAGACATATTTTTTAGTTTCAATTTTAAGTAGAAGAAACCAGTAATAAGCCATCCTAAAATTAATCCTAAACCAAACAAAATAGCAACAAGTGTTGAAAGTTGGAACTGACTTTCTGCAAAAATATAATTGAACGTAATTATTTGATCATTATTCGCACCAATTGTAACTGCTACAAGCACGATGGCTAAAGTAATTATAAATCCTAAAATGTATTTAATCATACAAGATCCTTTAGAAAACGTTTTCTTTATTATGCCAAAGTTTCTAATGAAAAACGACACCTAAGTGTCGCTATTTCATCTATTTCTAAGAGAATATATCTACACGTTCTCTCAGTTCTTTACCCGCCTTAAAATGAGGTACACATTTAGCATCTAATTTCACAGAATCGCCTGTCTTCGGGTTTCTACCGAGGCGGGGCTGACGATAATGAAGAGAAAAACTTCCAAATCCCCGAATTTCTATGCGGTTCGCTTCTTCCAACGATTGTGCAATAAGTTCTAAAATATCTTTCACAATAGCTTCAATTTCTTTTACAGGTAAAGAAGGATGTTTAGCAGATAAATTTTCAATAAGTTCTGATTTGGTCATCATATTTCTCCTTTATTTCTAATTTAGTATGCTTATGACAACAAGTTTTATTGATAATTCATTTACCATATGAATTATCAATAAAACTTGAAGAAAAAAGAAGGCTGGGACAAACCCAGCCTGACAGAATAAATTAATTATTCACCTTTAGCTGCTTTAAACGCTTCAGCCATTGCATTCGGAATAGCAACTTCTTCTTGTTTGTTATTCACGCTTGCAACTGCCGCAGCTTCTTCAGCTTGAGCTTTTGCTTTTACAGATAAATGAACAATACGGGCTTTACGATCTACACCGGTGTATTTCGCTTCAACGACATCACCTGCCGCCACTTCATCAGTAAGATCTGCCGCACGAATATAACCTTCAGCTCCGCCTACTAATTCTACTTTAGCGCCTTTTGCATCAGCTTCAACCACAGTTGCAGAAACTACCGCACCCTTCTTATTGATTGCGATGAAGTTATTAAACGGATCTTCTTCAAGTTGTTTGATACCTAAAGAAATACGCTCTTTAACTGCATCTACTGCTAATACTACTGCAGAAACTTCGTCACCTTTTTTGTAGTTACGAACCGCTTCTTCACCTGATACATTCCAAGAAATATCAGATAAATGAACTAAACCATCGATTCCACCTTCAAGACCGATAAAGATACCGAAATCAGTGATAGATTTAATTTTACCGGTTACTTTGTCGCCTTTATTGTGAGTTTCAGCAAATTGAGTCCACGGGTTAGGTTTACATTGTTTTAAGCCTAAAGAAATACGACGACGTTCTTCGTCAATTTCTAATACCATGACTTCAACAACATCGCCTAAGCTAACCACTTTAGACGGATGAATGTTTTTGTTAGTCCAATCCATTTCAGAAACGTGAACTAAGCCTTCAACACCATCTAAGATCTCAACAAAACAGCCATAGTCAGTTAGGTTAGTTACTTTACCGGTTAATTTGCTGTTTACCGGATGATTTTCAGCGATAGCAACCCATGGATCTTGACCTAATTGTTTTAAGCCTAAAGACACACGAGTACGATCCTTATCAAACTTCAATACTTTAACGGTTACTTCATCACCGACATTCACGATTTCGCTTGGGTGTTTAACACGTTTCCAAGCCATATCCGTGATATGAAGTAAACCATCAACACCGCCTAAATCAACGAACGCACCGTAATCAGTTAAGTTTTTAACAATACCTTTAACTTCCGAACCTTCAACAAGGTTTTCTAACACTTGTTCACGTTCTTGGCTATTTTCTGACTCAATCACTGCGCGACGAGAAACCACAACGTTATTACGTTTTTGATCTAATTTGATCACTTTGAATTCTAATTCTTTACCTAATAAGTGATCCGCATCACGAGCAGGGCGAGTATCAACTAAAGAACCAGGTAAGAATGCACGAACACCGTTTAGCTCAACTGTGAAACCGCCTTTTACTTTACCGTTGATTAAACCGATAACAGTCGCTTTTTCTTCATAAGCTTTTTCTAATTCAATCCAAGATTCGTGACGAACCGCTTTCTCACGAGAAAGCTTAGTTTCACCGAAACCATCTTCAACTGCATCTAATGCAACATTCACCGTATCGCCGACTTGAACTTCAAGTTCACCTTGTGCATTTAGGAACTCAGCAACGGGAATTGCAGATTCGGATTTTAAACCGGCATCAACAAGGACGAAACCTTTTTGAATAGCTACTACAGTACCGCTAACGATTGAACCTTGACGGGTTTCAAGGCCTTTTAATGATTCTTCAAAGAGTTGAGCAAAAGATTCTGACATATAAATAATCTTCTTTAAAAGTTAATAACATCCACATTTTATCCATAAGATGTGGGGTTGAGAATAAACGTCTATTCATCCTTGAATAAACAAAGTTAAGTATTTTTACGTTGTTGAATATAAGCCATCGCTTGAGCAATCACGTCATCAATACTCAATGTTGTACTATCAAGTAACAACGCATCTTCAGCCGGCTTAAGCGGAGCGACCCCACGATTTCTATCACGAAAATCCCGTTCCTTTATCTCGGCCAAAACCTGTGCAAAGTTACCACTAATTCCCTTGCTTTGCAACTGTTTGTAGCGCCTTTTTGCACGTTCTTCGGCACTTGCATCTAAAAAGAGTTTTATCTGAGCATTGGGAAATACCACGGTTCCCATATCACGTCCGTCAGCAATGAGGTTATTATTTTTGGCAAAATCCCGTTGAAGTTGCAGTAGTGCCGCTCTAACTTGTGGAAAAACAGCGATTTTTGATGCGGCATCCGCTGTTTCTTGAGTGCGAATTAAACGGCTTACATTCTCTCCGTTTAATAAAATCTTCACTTCCCCATCTTGCGGAACAAATTGAATATCCAAATTACCTGCCAATTCCGCCAACGCAAATTCATCGGATAAATCGACCGCACTTTTTAGCGCAGCCAATGCTGTAACACGATAAATCGCCCCACTATCTAACAAGGCATAACCTAATTTTTCCGCTAACGCATAGCACAATGTGCCTTTTCCCGCCCCACTTGGGCCATCAACGGTAATAATTATTCCCATAAGAAATCCTATAATTTGTCTAACATACCTAAAACCAATGCTGAAGATTGCTTCGCCGCAAGCGGTAAAAATTCCTCAAAAGACAGACTCGCTTCCCCATCTCCACTATCAGAAATCGCACGTACAACCACAAAGGGCACATTAAATGCATAGCACACTTGAGCGATTGCCGTTGCCTCCATCTCGACCGCTATCACATGAGGGAAATCCGCTTTGATTTCCGCAATTTTATCTTCGCTATGAATAAAGCTGTCACCGGAACAAATTAACCCACGTTTTACCGATTGCCCCTGTGCTTCAGCCGTTTTTTGTGCAAGATCCGCTAATTTCTCATCAGACAAAAATGCAGCGGGATTAGCCGGAAGTTGACCTTTTTCATAGCCGAATGCCGTAACATCCACATCGTGATAACGGGTTTCATCGGAAATGACAATATCGCCGACTTTTAATCCTTTCGCTACGCCACCGGCTGATCCCGTATTGATCACAATATCTGGTTTTGTCAGTTGTAGTAAGGCGGTAGTTCCGATTGCAGCGGCGACTTTACCGATCCCTGATTGCAACAAAGCAACGGATTTTCCATTAATTTTTCCCTCAAAAATGACCGCACTTGCTACTCTTGTTTCGATCTTATCCGTCATTAAGCCTTTCAGTATTTCGACTTCTTGCGCCATTGCACCAACAATACCTATTTTCATTTTTCTCTCTCCTTTTCCAATTTATTCACTAAATAATCTAATACAGCCACAC
Source organism: Rodentibacter caecimuris (assembly GCF_010587025.1). Classification (NCBI taxonomy): domain Bacteria; kingdom Pseudomonadati; phylum Pseudomonadota; class Gammaproteobacteria; order Pasteurellales; family Pasteurellaceae; genus Rodentibacter; species Rodentibacter caecimuris. The sequence goes on from NZ_CP040863.1 coordinate 591,968, forward strand.
TGTAATCATCGTTATAAAGCGTGCTTGCCGTGAGTACATATTTCCCACCAATCACCACATAAGGATAGGTAAAAACACCATATTCTTCCGTTAATTCAATGGAATCTTTTACTTTTTCCTTTATCTCCGAAGAATGTTCGGTTTTTGCAAAGATTTGTTTATCAAGTCCCTGCTTCTCTGCCCATTTTAGCATTTTTGCCGGTGATGCCAGTTCGACATAACGTGATTTTTCTGCCGTTTCAAACAATAATACATCCGATAATTCCCCTGCTTTTAATGCTTTCAATGTGTAGAACACCTTTGCACTAAATTGATTTTCGATGGTTGCCACCGGATATTGTTCCAACACAATTTTGTCAGGGCGCATTTGACTATAGAATTCCAAAATATCTTGCGCGGACGAACACACTCGACAATCATAATCAAAAAAGAATTGAATACGAATTTTCTTATCTGCACGCAAAGGATGAACCACCGGTTCTTTATAGGAAAAATAATCACGCCCGTCTTCAAATCCTAATGTATTTGCAGACGGCAAGTGCGGTTGATTTTGTACAGAAAAATCTTTTGGATTCGTTTCTGCGAAAGCAAATTGCGTTGCAATACCAAATAACGCAAGATTGCCCCATCGCCACTTTCTTACTTTACTCATCTATGGGTTCAATATGCTCGACTAATAATTGGATGTTACGATTACCACGAAATTCATTTATATCCAGTTTATAGGCTAAACGGGCCCGTTTAATGGATAAATCGGGATACAGTCGGGTATCAACATTAAAGGCAATGGCATCTAAAAGTGGGCCGCCCTGTTTCGGTTCAACCAACATTTTTAAGTGATTTTGCCCTTGCCCAATTGCACGTTGATCCAAAATTTTAAATTCACCGTCAAAGCAAGGCTCGGCAAATGCCTGCCCCCAAGGACCACCATTTTTTAACAATTCCGCCGTTTCAAGGGTGAATTCATTCGTTCCTAATTCGCCATCTGTCCAAATTATGCCTTGTAAATGCGTTTCATCCAACCAATCTAGCACTGTTTGATTAAAAATTTGTTGAAATTGGCTAAAACATTCTTCACGAATACTTAAACCGGCCGCCATTGCATGTCCACCAAATTTTAAGATCATATCGGGATATTGAGAATGAATTCGTTCTAATAGATCACGGATATGTACCCCTTCAATAGAGCGGGCAGAACCTCTCAATACTCCTTTTTCATCTTGCGCAAAAGCAATAACCGGACGATGATACTGATCTTTAATGCGAGACGAAACGATGCCTAACACACCTTGATGCCAATCCGCTTGATAAAGCACGATACCTGTTGGCAAGGCATTAAAAAGTGCGGTGAGATTTCGGCAAATTTCCAGTGCCTCAAGTTTCATTCCCGCTTCAATTTCTTTGCGTGTTTGATTAAGTTGATCAAGTTCCAAAGCAAGTTCACGCGCAGTTTGCATATCTTCCGCAAGTAATAATTCCACGCCAATAGACATATTATCCAATCGCCCCGCCGCATTTAGACGAGGGCCAATAGAAAAGCCAAGATCGCTTGCTGAAAACTGCTCAACATTACGATTCGCTACTTCCGCTAAAGCAATAATCCCCAGTCGACAATATTTAGCCCGAATACGCATTAAACCTTGATAAGCTAAAATACGATTATTCTGATCAAGCGGCACGACATCAGCAATCGTACCAAGCGCTACGAGGTCTAACAGTTCTGTAAAATTAGGTTGGTTTTCCGCCGTAAAAATACCCAACTCACGAAATTTCGCCCGTAGCGCCAGCATCAAATAAAATGCGACCCCTACGCCAGCCAAGGATTTTGAAGGAAAATCACATTGATTTAAGTTAGGGTTCACAATAGCATCAGCCGGTGGCAGTCTATCCGGAGGCAGATGATGATCTGTCACTAAAACCCGAATTCCTTTTTCTTTCAAAAAAGTAATTCCGTCAAAAGAAGATACACCATTATCCACTGTCATGAGTAATTGCACGCCTTTTTCAATCGCCATCTCAGCTACGGGAGTACTCAATCCATAACCTTGTTCAAAGCGATTTGGCACCAAATAATCAATATTCGTAAAACCAAGCTGACGAAGTGCTAATATCGCTAATGCCGTACTTGTTGCCCCGTCAGCATCAAAATCCCCCACAATGACAATTTTTTGTTGGGTTTGATAAGCCGACACCAACAATGCAACCGCCTGAGTAATGCCATAAAGCTGATTCGGATTTAACATAGATTTTAAAGTGCGGTCTAATTCTTGCCTGTTTTTAATATGACGGGCACGATAAAGGCGATCCAATAAAGGATGTTCGGAAACAGAACCTCCGATTGGGATTTCACGGCGTTTAATGAGTTTATTCACTGGGGATTAATTCATAAGTAAAGAGCTGTTAAACCAACAGCTCTTTTATAAAATACAACGTTGTTTTTATTAAACAAAAATCAATTATTACTTGCTTTCTTTCAGCGCAGCCAATAAATCTGACGGTTTTAAATATCCGCCGATTATCTCACCGCTTGAAGTAATAACTCTCGGTGTGCCGCTTACACCGAATTGAATACCTAACTTATAGTGTTTTTTCACAATATTAGGTATTTTAACTTCTTTCGGCAATCTACCACTTTCAGCTTCGTTTAAAGCAAAAGCAGGATCTTTGGCAGTCCAAATAGCTTCCATTTGTTTTGCAGTTTCACTTCTCATGCCACCACGAGGGAAAGCTAAATAACGCACGGTAATACCAAGATCATTATATTCTTTTAATTGTTGATGTAATAAATGACAGTAGTGGCAAGTAATATCCATAAAGACAGTAACAACGTATTTTTCATTTTTTGCCGGATAAACAATCATTTCATTTTTATAAGAATTGAGTTTATCCACCAATAACTTACCGCTCACATCCACAGGACCTTTGTTTGTTAATTCGTACAGTTTCCCCTGAAAAGCATATTTACCGTCTTCCGTTACATAAATAATTCCTTCATCGGTTACGGCTGTTTTAACACCGCGAACAGGCGAATTTTTGATGTCAATATTTTTCGCGTCAAGTGCTTGTAATTGGCTTTTTATTGCTGAATCATCAGCCATTGCACTTGCTGCCGTAACACATAAAAGTGCGGTTAACATTTTCTTCATTTTTCATTCCTAAATTTGCTAAATTAAGCGAATCTGGGATTATAGATAAATTACCAATTTCTGCAACCCTAGCTACCCAAAAATAAGAAAATAGCATATAATCCACCAGTTTAGAGTTAAAGCAAATTTATTATGTTTGAAATAAACCCCGTGAAAAATAAAATCGCCGATCTTTCCGACCGCACTTCCGTGCTTCGGGGGTATCTTTGACTTCGATACTAAAGTCGAACGTTTAGAAGAGGTCAATGCTGAATTAGAACAGCCTGAAGTATGGAACGACCCGGATAAAGCCCAAGCCTTAGGAAAAGAGCGAGTAGCGCTTGAACAGGTGGTGAATACCATCAATAATTTAGAACAAGGCTTGGAAGATGTGGACGGATTACTTGAGCTTGCAATAGAAGCTGAGGATGAAGAAACCTTCAAAGAAGCCATCGCAGAATTAGAAACGCTTGAAATACAACTAGCTCAATTAGAATTTCGTCGTATGTTCAGTGGAGAACATGACGCCTCTGATTGTTATGTCGATTTACAAGCCGGCTCAGGAGGTACAGAAGCGCAAGATTGGACGGAAATGTTATTGCGCATGTATTTACGTTGGGCGGAAAGCAAAGGTTTTAAAACGGAATTGATGGAAGTTTCCGATGGTGATGTCGCAGGTTTAAAATCTGCCACCATCAAAATCAGCGGTGAATATGCCTTTGGTTGGCTACGTACTGAAACCGGCATTCACCGTTTAGTACGAAAAAGCCCTTTTGACTCCAATAACCGCCGTCATACCTCTTTTAGCGCCGTGTTTGTTTATCCTGAAGTCAATGATGATATTGATATTGAAATTAATCTAGCAGATTTACGGATTGATGTTTATCGTGCTTCCGGTGCCGGAGGTCAGCATGTCAATAAAACCGAAAGTGCGGTGCGAATTACCCATATTCCGAGCGGTATTGTCGTGCAATGTCAAAATGATCGTTCCCAACACAAAAATAAAGATCAGGCAATGAAGCAATTAAAAGCAAAATTGTATGAACTGGAGCTACAAAAGAAAAATGCAGATAAACAAGCTATGGAAGACAATAAATCGGACATTGGTTGGGGCAGTCAAATTCGTTCTTATGTGTTGGACGATTCACGCATAAAAGATCTACGTACCGGTATCGAAAATCGTAACACGCAAGCCGTACTTGACGGCGATTTGGATCGCTTTATTGAAGCCAGTTTGAAGGCGGGTTTATAATTAGATCAATAGTAAAAAACTAGGCAAATAGATGAGAAATAAATGAGAAATATTGATTATAAGTCTTTGAAGTTACTTGATCTTATCATTAAAGAGCAGGGATTTGAAAAAGCCTCAAATAAATTAGGCATTACTCAGTCCGCTGTGTCACAGCGGATTAAGCAACTAGAAAATGAATTTGGTGAATTATTAGTCACTCGTACAGCGTCTCCAAAGCCAACCGCTCTTGGGCAAAAGTTATTAAAATTACTTAACCATGTCCGTTTAATTGAGCACGATATTTTTGATAATGGTGGCATAGACATCGAAATAATCCCAATTTCCATTAATGCAGATTCCCTTGCCACCTGGTTTTTACCCGCTGTTAATGAAATACTTACGGATCCATCTTTACGTCTTGATATTAATGTAAAAGATGAAACTTATACGTTAAATAGCCTATTATCAGGCAATGTTGTCGGAGCAGTAAGCACTCATTCAAAACCGATCATTAACGGCAAATGTGATTATATTGGTTCTTTAGACTACGTTTTTGTATCTTCACCAAAATTTGCAGACAGATTCTTCCCTCATGGCGTTAATCAAGAGAGCCTACTAAAAGCACCTGTTCTGGCATTTTCTACTGAATTTGATCAACACAATTTATTCCTGCAAGAATATTATGGTATGAGTCCCGGCAATTTAATTAGCCATATAATTCCTTCCTCTGAAGCCTATATACCACTCATTCTACAGGACGTGGCCTGCACTATGATTTCTCGCCAACAAATTGAAAAAGAACTTGCAGCTGGCACAATTGTAAATTTAGAACCCCAATTAGTACAGCACAAAAAACTGTATTGGCATCGTTACAATTTAGAATCGGAATCTATCCAACGTTTAACTAGATGTATAATTGAAAACGGTCAAAAATTATTGCAATATAAATGCTCTTAAAATAAACCGCACTTTTGAAATATTTATCGATAAAAATACCCCACCAAAGTGGGGTATTCGTTCGGAGTGATTTATTACCTATACAAATAAAGTGACAACCATGAATATGATTATTCAACGATAATTTTCACCTTATACCGCCCATCGTCTTGTTTATATGCACCGTGAATATCAGTGGCAAACCCAGGATAATGAGTACCTATTTCACATAGCATTAGTAAGAATTCCAAAATCGGGCGACTTTCTTCGGTGATCATTTCACCCGGCATAACCAGTGGTACTCCCGGAGGATAAGGCAAGATCATATTAGCATTAATTTTTCCAATCATATCTTCAATATAACAATCTTGCACAGAACCGCTCAATTCTAGCTGGAAAGCTTTATTTGGAGTCATTACCATCTTCGGTAAAATATCAAAGGCTTTGTACATTAGTTCCGGTAAATTATGTTTACAAATCAATTGATGAATCCCATGGGCTAGGGTTTGAATCCCCATTTTTTCATAAAACTCCGGCGACTCCGCATACACTTCAGCTAGAATATCCTTCACAAGTACATTTTGATCATAGAGAGCTTTAAACTCATTTAATCCTTGTACCAAACTTACTGCTTTAGTGTCATCAACACCGATACTGATGAGTACTAATAAATTATAAGGTCCTATTTTTTCAATAATGATACCTTTACTATCAAGGAATTTGGACACTAATACGGCGGGAATACCTGTTTCTTGTAATTGCCCTTCTTTGCTCAAACCAGGGGTTAATAGCGTGACTTTGATTGGGTCTAAATACATATGTTCACTATCAATATGTTTGAAACCATGCCAAGATTGATTTGGCTCAAGCTCCCAACATTCGGTGCAATCAATATTCTCAGGCTGCCAAACATTAAAATACCAATCATCACTAGCTAAATACGACTGACGAATAAGTTTTCTTAATTTAACCGCTCTTTCAATAGAATCTTGGATCAAGCGTTTTCCCATATTGTCATTCATCATTGCCGCAGCAACCTCAGTAGATGCCACAATCCCATAATTTGGTGAGGTAGAGGTATGCATCATATAAGCTTCATTAAAAACATCTTCGTCAATCTTACCTTTAATATGAATCATGGAAGCTTGTGAAAATGCAGCTAGCAGTTTATGAGTAGATTGGGTTTCATAAATCACTTTATTCGGTAGTTGAACACCTCCCATTCCCGTTTTACCTCGGTAAATTGGGCTGAAATTGGTATATGGGACCCAAGCAGAATCAAAATGAATGGACTTTACATTTAAATTTTTTTTGATTTTATCGGTGTTGTAAAACAAACCATCATAGGTAGAATTAGTGATTACTGCATGTACCGGCCAACTGGCGTTTTGTGTCGTAGCAATTTTTTGTTTGATAACATCATCGGTAAATTCACTTTGAGGAATTCCCCCCAACAAACCATAAGCATTACGGGTAGGTTTGAAATAAATAGGTACAATATCACTCATCATCAATAAATGAGTAAGCGATTTATGGCAATTGCGGTCAATCAACACTGTTTTGCCAGCTGGTACAGAATACATTCCTACTACTTTATTGGCGGTAGATGTGCCGTTGGTGATGATATAACTGCGATCTGCATTAAAGGTTTTGGCAATATATTTCTCTGCTTCAGCATGAGGTCCAGAATGATCCAATAATGAACCTAGTTCTCCTACCGAAATAGAAATATCAGATTTCAAGGTATTTTCACCGAAGAAATCATAGAAAATCGTGCCTATTGGTGATTTTTGAAATGCGGTGCCGCCCATATGTCCTGGTGTACAGAAGGTATATTTTCCCTCATCAACATATTTAAACAGGGCTTTAGTTAAGGGAGGAGTAATTTTGTCTAAGTAATTTGTTACCGCTTTTTCAATTTTGTACAAAATATCCTGCTCCGAATAAAGATTACTCTCAATGTATTGCACGTTATTTTCTAAACTTTCAAAATCCAACTCCTCATCATTTTCCGAGTCTTTTAACAAGAAAATAGGTAAGTTTTCATTAATCATATTCATTTTCTTCACTAGTTCTTGGCTAAAAAAATCATCGTTGAAGAAATCCATATTAAGTAGCACAGCCACAATTCGGGTATTATTCTTAATCAAATTTAATAACTCCGATCTCAAACATACTTCAAGCACTTGATAGTTCTGCCGCTGTAAATAATGTGTTAGAGATTTGGTATAATACGTCGTTTTATTGTAACCCATAACGATAGTTTTCATATTAAACTCCTTTACTTACTGTATTGACTGATTTGTTACCAAGCTTTTTGGCATAGAAGGCAAAAATGGTGAGGGAAACCAATACTGTGGCTGTAATTTGATATTTCTCTGCTCCCGCTAAGGCGATAAAACAAAATAAAATCGCTAATACGGAAGCAACAAGACTGATAGTGCTTTTGGTAGTCATCCCCTCAAAGCGGAGCAAGTTAATTGCCGAATAGAAATAAGGGAACATAGTGAGCATTACTGCAATGCTAGTTAATTGAGTGAATAAATCTGCTGCATTCGATCCACTAGCACTGACAATAGTGATGAGAACCATTAAAATAGTCATCATTGTTGACGCAATGATTAAGCCTTTTCTTGGAACATTATTGTTATCTGTTTGTGCAAAAACAGTCGGAAAATTACCATCTTTGGCTGCTCGCAAGCCAGCCTGTCCGACTAACATCATCCAAGACCCCAAAGAAGTTAAACAAGCAATAGCAGTAAAAGCAGATACAAAAGGTTTTACCCAATCCCCCACCATTTTTGCCGAACTGATAGCAAAAGGCGCACCAGATTGTGCAATTTCTCCATTTGGAAACATGCCTGAAATTGCCTGTGATGCGGAAATGTAAATAAGACCTGCAACAGTCGTTCCTAGTAAGGTAGCCAGTGGTACGGTACGTTGTGGATTTTTCACTAATCCGCTACTTACGGCAGCGGATTCCACACCAACAAATGCCCACAAGCAGAGCAACACAGAATTGATAATAGATTTGGACGAATCAATCGTTGGATCACCAAGCCAGTTAGCTTGGTAAATATTTATATCAAACCAAGCCCAGCCAAAAATTGCTGTGCCAACTACAGGAATCAAAACAAGGATTAGCCCGATAGATGTTAATTTACTTACCCAAGCTCCACCTAATAAATTTACAAAAGTGAATAACCAGACTACAGCGATAACTGCAATTGCCGCTGGAATTGGCTGATTAAGAATGGGAAAAAAGACTGAAGAATAAGCAATCGCCGTAATAGCGATGGCAAGATTGCCAATCCAATTAGCGTGATAATACATAATTGAGGTTTGATAACCCAACAGCGGGGAAATTTCGCCTGCATAGGCAACAGGTCCTCCCTCTTGTGGGTTTTTCGTACTCAGCCTCGCAAATACATAGGCAAGTGCTAATGCACCAATGGTAGCAATAATCCAGCCAATAATAGAAATCGATCCTATCTTGGCAAGCCCTGCCGGAAGTAAAGCGATTCCGCTTCCCATCATGTTACCTGCAACCACCGCAATACAGGTAAAAAGCCCTATTTTTTTAGATGATGTCATTCATCTCCTCCTTACAATTTCATGAGTATCGTTTTTGTCAGCCAATACAACGAAATCAGATTGGCTAATCAAATATTATATTGATTAGATAAACTTAACATTGATCATGATCATAATTTTTACTGATAATTTAATATTAAAAATTAATTTAACTTATGATAAAGTAGTAGGGAGCTTAATTAGACTGAAGAGAAAAATGATTAACATTTAACTGGAACTAAACTGAATTATAAGAAGATGAAAGAAGTGATTGTTTTGTTCACTTGATAAATCAGATATAATCAACCCAACAATTGTACAGGAGATTCAATATGTCAGAACCACAAACCCCAGAAATTGATCTTCAAGGCGAAATGCTCGTTCGCCGTGAAAAATTAGCTGCGTTACGCGCTAAAGGTAACGCGTTCCCGAACCAATTCCGCCGCGATTCGCTTGCACAAGATTTGCATAATCAATACGAATCAGAAGAAGGCGAAGCATTAAAAGAAAAAAATGTTGAAGTGACTGTTGCCGGCCGTATTATGACCCGTCGTGCAATGGGTAAAGCAACCTTTATCACATTACAGGATATGAGCGGTAAAATTCAGCTTTATGTAGCTCGCGATAACCTACCGGAAGGAGTGTATAAAGATGATGTCGGTCAATGGGATTTGGGAGATATTGTCGGAATTAAAGGAACATTATTTAAAACCAAAACTGGCGAGCTTACGGTTAAAGCAAGTGAAGTTCAACTATTAACTAAAGCACTTCGCCCATTGCCGGATAAATTCCACGGCTTAACAGACCAAGAAATGCGTTATCGCCAACGTTATTTAGACTTAATTTCTAATGAAGAATCCCGCCGTACTTTTATCATTAGATCAAAAGTCGTCGCAGGCATTCGTGAATATTTCATTTCAAAAGGTTTCATGGAAGTAGAAACGCCAATGTTGCAAGCGATTCCGGGAGGAGCATCCGCCCGTCCGTTCGTGACACATCATAATGCTCTTGATGTGGATATGTATTTGCGTATTGCGCCGGAACTTTATTTAAAACGTTTGGTAGTCGGCGGTTTTGAACGGGTATTCGAATTAAATCGTAACTTCCGCAATGAAGGGGTTTCCGTTCGCCATAATCCGGAATTTACTATGCTTGAATACTATCAAGCCTATGCGGATTACCATGACTTAATGGATAACACCGAAGAATTATTACGTAAACTCGCTATTGATATCCTTGGCACAACTATCGTGAAATACGGTGAATACGAATTTGACTTTGGCAAACCATTTGAGCGTATTACATTACATGACGCAACCATCAAATATGGTGCGGAAAAAGGCATTGTAAAAGAAGATTTATACGATTTCGACCGAGCCAAAGCTACCGCTGAACGTTTAGGCATTGAGGTGCAAAAATCTTGGGGATTAGGCAGTATTGTCAATGCAATTTTTGAGGAAGTGGCGGAACACCATTTAATTCAACCGACTTTCTTAATGGCACATCCCGCAGAAATTTCACCGCTTGCCCGTCGCAATGATGAAAATCCGGAAGTCACCGACCGCTTTGAATTATTTATCGGCGGACGTGAAATCGGCAATGGTTTTTCAGAATTAAACGATGCAGAAGACCAGAATGAACGCTTTGATGCTCAAGTTGCAGCAAAGGAAGCAGGGGATGATGAAGCCATGTTTAAAGACGAAGACTTTGTTGTTGCATTAGAACATGGTTTACCGCCAACCGCAGGAGAAGGATTAGGAATCGACCGTCTAGCCATGCTTTATGCAAATGCGCCGTCTATTCGCGATGTAATCCTCTTCCCGGCAATGCGACAAAGATAAACGAATTAATCTACACTTAAAAAGGAAGCCGTTTGGCTTCCTTTTTCGTATCAACCATCTAAAAACACCTTTATTTGGCTGTATTTTTCATTTAAAACATCCACTTTACTACCGAATAAGCAGCTTAAAGGTACTCAATGCAACAAAATATAAAAAAATCTACTCTCATTATGAGTATAGATTTTTTCATCAATCAAAAGGATAAATTAAAGAATATTTTTCTCACCGCGGGAAAGGCTGATCAACCCTGAACGAACAATTTCAAGTAGTGTTGTTTCTTCCTTCACTGCCGCCACAAAAGCATCTAATTTATCTTTTGTACCGGTTAATTGAACCGTATAAGATTTAGGCGTAACATCCACGATCTGACCACGGAAAATATCGGTAAGACGTTTAATTTCATCACGTGATGCCCCCGTTGCACGGATTTTTACCAGTAGAACTTCACGTTCAACATGTTCATGCTCACTTAAATTGATCACTTTAAATACATCAACCAACTTATGTAGTTGCTTTTCAATTTGCTCCAGCACTTGTTCATCACCCACCGCTTCAATGGTCATCCGTGATAACGTAGGATCATCCGTTGGTGCAACGGTAAGACTTTCAATATTGAATGCACGTTGAGAGAATAAACCCACTACTCGTGATAGCGCACCGGACTCATTTTCTAATAAAACAGACAAAATTCTACGCATTATTCATTCTCCCCTTTTGTTTTACCTAAAATCATTTCATTCATTGCTCCACCACGCACTTGCATAGGATAAACATGTTCACTTTCATCGACATTGATATCGACAAATACCAGTTTATTTTTAAGTTTGAATGCTTCTTCTAATTTACTCTCCAACTCATCTGGCGTCGCAATTTTAATCCCCACATGTCCGTAAGATTCTGCCAATTTCACAAAATCCGGTAAGGAATTCATATAAGTTTGCGAATGACGCCCTGAATAAATCAAATCTTGCCATTGTTTCACCATACCTAAGAAATGATTATTCAAACAAATAATGACAATAGGAATACCATATTGGGTTGCAGTAGAAAGTTCCTGAATATTCATTTGGATACTGCCGTCACCGGTAACACAAACAACCTTGGCGTTAGGTTGGGCAAGTTTTGCTCCTAACGCGGCAGGTAAACCAAACCCCATTGTGCCTAACCCGCCCGAGTTAATCCAGTGACGAGGCTTATTGAACGGGTAATGTAACGCTGCAAACATTTGATGCTGTCCTACATCTGAAGCGACATAAGCCTCTCCGTTGGTAATCCGATAAACAGCTTCCATCACTTGTTGAGGTTTAATCACACCCGAAGTGCGGTCGAAATCCAAGCAGTTTTTTGCTTTCCATTCATTAATCTGTTTCCACCAATCCTCAAGATGATTTTGCGGGTGGTTTCCCCCTTCTTCTCCCAATAAACTTAAAAACTCCGTCAGCACATTCTTCGCACTGCCTACAATCGGAATCGCCACTTTCACATTTTTAGAAATCGAGGCCGGATCGATGTCAATTTGAATCACTTTTGCATACGGGCAATATTTATCGAGGTTATTTGTCGTGCGATCGTCAAAACGTACGCCAATTCCTAAGATCAAATCACTTTCATGCATGGCATTATTAGCTTCATAGGTTCCATGCATCCCCAACATGCCTAAAAATTGCTTATCGCTTCCCGAATAAACACCTAACCCCATTAAAGAAGAGGTAACCGGTAAATTCAAGCGCTGTGCCAATTGGGTTAATTCCTCACTACATTCGGCGGCAACCGCCCCGCCACCCACGAATAAAATGGGTTTCTTTGCCACTAATAAGGCTTTTAATGCTTTTTTAATCTGCCCTTTATGCCCATTTACCGTTGGATTGTAAGAACGCATTTCAACAGATTTTGGATATTCATAAGGTAATTTATGATCTGGATTTACCGTATCTTTCGGAATATCAACAACAACAGGGCCGGGACGACCGGTTGATGCAATATAAAATGCTTTTTTGATGATTTCAGGAATGTCTTCCGCTTTTTTTACAATAAAACTGTGTTTTACGACAGGGCGAGAAATCCCAACCATATCACATTCTTGGAAAGCATCACTACCAATTAAATGTCTCATTACTTGTCCTGAAATCACAACCATTGGTATAGAATCAGCATAAGCCGTGGCGATACCGGTTATGGCATTGGTCGCACCGGGACCTGACGTGACTAATACGCAGCCCACTTTACCTGTTGCACGTGCATAACCATCCGCCATATGAACCGCGGCTTGTTCATGACGTACAAGAATGTGTTCAATTCCGCCAAGGGTATGAATCGCATCATAAATATCAAGTACTGCTCCCCCCGGATAGCCAAACAAATACTCTACCCCTTCATCACGTAGTGATTGCACTACCATTTCGGCACCGGATAATTTTTTCATAATTCACTCCTAAAATTGACCGCTCTTTAATTGATTATTAACTGATATTTTCTGGATTTGTATTCATCATACTGGCAAAAAAATCTTTGTCTAGATACCCTACCAACATAGGAACCCCAAAATAACAAAATAAAAAACTAAAAAACACTAAAAATAAAACATAAAATAAAATAAATTTAGTTAAAATACAAAAAAATGCGACTTTATGTCGCATTTTATAAAAATAGTAAAATTTTATTTTTTATTTGCTTTTTTGAGCCGGATCACATTTTTAACGTTTTTTCACGATAAAAACGAGTATAACTAGGGATACTGCCGTTGTAATAAACCCGGCCACTCCGGATTCTGTAAAACCAACCGTGATATAACCGATACAACTTGCCATCGCAACCGTTAAAGCATAAGGTAATTGGGTTGTGACGTGATCCATATGATTACATTTTGCTCCGGTAGAAGAAAGAATCGTTGTATCTGAAACCGGCGAGCAGTGATCACCACATACAGCTCCAGCCATTACAGCAGAAAGACAAGGCAACATTAATTCCGGTGCTGCATTCATTGCCATTGAGGCTGCAATCGGTAACATAATACCAAAGGTTCCCCAACTTGTACCTGTAGAAAATGCCATTGCCGAAGCAAGAATGAATAAGAGAACAGGTAAAAATTGAACGGGTATATTATCAGAAACCAAAGAAGACAAATATTTGCCCGTTTGCACATCACCGACAATTTTATTGATTGTCCAAGCAAAAAATAAAATTGCAATTGCCCCTAACATAGATTTAATACCTAGTTTCCATGCACGAGCATACTCAAAAAAACTGATCTGACCATCCAAGATAATCAAAATCGTTGAGATAACGACCGCACTTGAGCCTCCAATAACAAGAGAGACACCCACATTAGTATTTTCAAAAGCGCCTAATATGGAAAACCGCACACCGGATTTGGCAAGCGTATCGGCACCACTATAGATCATCATTGAAACGGTTATGACGATCAAAATCACTATCGGCAGGATCAGACTCCGCACACGACCTTTCGTTCCCAAATCTTCTTCCAACTCATGATTTTCACGCGCCATTGCTGCTTTTTCATGACGAGCCATGGAAGCGATATCAAATGAAAAATAAGCAACAAAAAATACCATAAGTAAAGCAAAGATCGCATAGTAATTCATTGCACTCATTGCCACAAATGCCCCAATTGGCGTGTATTCAGTAATGGAATAGGTGGTTAATAAACCTGCCACTAAGGTAATAATATAAGCTCCCCAACTTGAAACCGGCGTCATTACACACATCGGTGCAGCAGTAGAATCAAGGATATAAGCTAATTTTGCACGAGAGACCTTGAAACGATCGGTAACAGGACGGGCAATAGCCCCTACAGCAAGGCTATGAAAATAATCATCAATAAAGGTAACAAAAACCAAAGAAGCGGCTAATAATTTTGCTCCACGGCGATCCTTAATCCGCTTTTGAGCCCATTCCACAAATGCACGGTTACTACCGGATACCGTTAAAAGTGCGGTTAAAATACCAAGCAAAAGTAAAAAAAGAACAATATTCATATTTGAATTAATTGCGCCATCATTGTACACCAAGGAAATAATGTTATCTTTCAGATAAATAAGGGTAGGTAAAATTGAGGCATGATTGAGCATCAACGCACCAACTAAAATCCCTGCGCTCAGGGAAATTAATACACGACGTGTTGCAATCGCTAGTATAATCGCCAGCAATGCGGGAAAAATAGACCAAATTGAAGAAGAATAATCGATAAGTTCCATTAAGTTACACCTAAAATTAATGGAGACAACGGTAAGAAAACGGGATAATAATGACCCCCACCTAACCGTAGCGCTCCATAGCTATTCACTATGACAGTAACGTTCCTTTCAGATACGCCACCAACCAGTTAAAACGACTTTTAACTGATTTCGGCAACTACTCCTTTCCTTTTTCGTCATCGCTATCCACTCGGAAAAAATACTTATAGTAATCGCACCTCTACTTTGTAAGGAGTCGGAAGATTACAGGAAAACAGAAGAAAAATCTAATAAATTCTATAAATCACTTTAATTTGTCAAGATCCATAATGAGATAATAACCATAATAAATATTTAAAAATAACGTTCATCACATCATTTAGCTTAATTTTATTTAAATTTAAGATTTACCTTATGAATTAATTTCGTTATCATGAGCAACTAAGGTTTATATTTTTACACATCATAAAGTAGAGGTTTATTATGGCTGATTTAATCAAAATATTTACTAACCGTCACAGTATTCGTGCAGTAGTACGTGATTTAACATTAGAACAAGCTGAAAATACATTAAAAAAACTTGAAGAAGCGATTGCTGAAAAACGTGTACAAATGGAAGAAATTCAACAAGCAGAAATTGAACGTAAGGCACGTATCGCAAAATATAAAGAATTAATTAAGCAGGAAGGAATTACTGCTGAAGAATTGCAAGCCATTATCGGTACTTTCTCGTCGAATTCCCGTAAAAAGCGTAAACCGCTCCCTGCGAAATATAAATACACGACAGAAAACGGGGAACAAAAAACATGGACCGGTCAAGGGCGTACTCCAAGCGTAATTCAAAAGGCATTGGATGCCGGTAAGTCTTTATCAGACTTTGAAATTTAATTATTTCCTCTCTCTAAAGAACCCATATATCTTATGGGTTCTCTTTTATCTATAATAAAAGCATTGTATTAAGACTATGATCGAAAAGAAAATACTTCTTACCGATTGTCCTGATGATAAAGGATTGATCGCTAAGATTACCAATATTTGTTATAAGCACCAATTAAATATTTTACATAATAATGAATTTGTTGATTTTGAAACAAAACATTTCTTTATGCGCACGGAACTTGAAGGGATTTTTAATGAAACAACATTACTTGAAGATCTCAAATATAGTTTACCGAAAGGGACAAATTGTCGATTAATTAGCTCAAAACGCAAACGTATTGCCATTTTAGTCACAAAAGAAGCACATTGTCTTGGTGATATTTTAATGAAAAATTATTATGGCGCGCTGGATGTAGAAATCGTTGCAGTTATTGGCAATCATAATAATTTACGGGAATTAGTCGAGCGTTTTAATATTCCATTTCATTACATTAGCCATGAAGGTTTAAGCCGCGTTGAACATGATAAATTACTTGCGACAAAAATTGACGAGTATGCTCCGGATTATATTGTACTAGCCAAGTATATGCGAGTTCTCAATCCTGAGTTCGTAGAGCGCTATCCAAACAGAGTAATTAATATTCATCACTCTTTCTTGCCTGCATTTATTGGCGCAAAACCCTATCATCAAGCCTATGAACGCGGTGTAAAAATCATTGGAGCTACTGCACATTTCATCAATAATGAGCTGGATCAAGGCCCAATCATTATGCAAAATGTAATTAATGTAGATCATACTTATAGCGCAGATGCGATGATGCATGCCGGTCGGGATGTAGAAAAAACAGTTCTCAGCCGTGCACTTGATCTAGCACTGCACGATAGAATTTTCGTTTATAAAAACAAAACAGTGGTGCTGTAATGGAATCAATTACTCTCATGCCAATTAAAGCGGTTGAAGGCACAATTAACCTTCCCGGCTCAAAAAGTTTATCTAACCGAGCTCTGCTTCTAGCAGCATTAGCTAAAGGCACAACAAAAGTGACTAATTTGCTCGATAGTGATGACATTCGTCATATGTTGAATGCGCTCAAAGCACTCGGAGTCAATTACCAACTTTCTGAGGATAAAACGTCCTGCGAAATTAAAGGTTTGGATGGTGCGTTTAATATTCAAGGTGGGATTTCTCTTTTTCTTGGTAATGCCGGTACAGCAATGCGCCCGTTAAGTGCAGCACTTTGTTTGAAAGGCGAAACAGAGGGTGAAGTGATTCTTACCGGAGAACCCCGAATGAAAGAACGCCCTATTCGACATTTAGTTGATGCGCTTCGCCAAGCAGGTGCAGACATACATTATTTGGAAAACGAGGGTTATCCTCCTCTTGCTATTCGAAATCGTGGTATCAAAGGTGGAAAAATAAAAATTGACGGTTCAATTTCATCTCAATTTCTGACCGCACTTTTAATGGCAGCACCCCTTGCAGAGAATGATACGGAAATCGAACTAATTGGAGAGTTAGTTTCCAAGCCTTATATTGACATCACGCTGGCAATGATGAAGGATTTCGGTGTAGATGTAAAAAACCACGACTACAAAACTTTCCGTATTCAAGGTAACCAATCTTATCTTTCACCCGGTACATATTTAGTAGAAGGTGACGCCTCTTCCGCCTCTTACTTTTTAGCGGCCGCAGCGATCAAAGGCAAAGTAAAAATCACAGGTATTGGAAAAAATTCCATACAAGGCGACCGTTTATTTGCTGAAGTGTTAAAAAAAATGGGCGCTAAAGTAACTTGGGGAGCGGATTTTATTCAGGTGGAAAAATCCAAACTTCACGGAATTGATATGGATATGAACCATATCCCTGATGCCGCAATGACTATAGCAACAACCGCACTTTTTGCTGAAGGTGAAACAACTATTCGCAATATTTATAACTGGCGTGTGAAGGAAACCGATCGTCTCAGCGCAATGGCAACTGAATTAAGAAAAATCGGAGCAGAAGTTGAAGAAGGAGAAGATTTTATTCACATTCAACCGCTTCCATTAAACAAATTTCAACATGCAAATATTGAGACCTATAATGATCATCGTATGGCAATGTGTTTTGCTCTTGTTGCTCTGTCAGATACCGCAGTCACTATTCTTGATCCTCAATGTACGGCAAAAACCTTTCCCACATTCTTTGAAGAATTTGAAAAAATTTGTATAAGGGAATTAAATAAATACGGGAAATATTAGACAGTGTTTAAAAAACTAAAAAAGCGAACATGATATTCGCTTTTTTCATGGAATAAAATCCATTAGTTAATTACAGAAACATTGAGTGATGAACCACCTACAATTTGCACTCTTTTCCCAGCAACAAATTTAGGATCTGCTTTTTGCACGACAACAATGCTTTTTCCGTCATCTTTCTTAATTACAAGTTCCACAGCATTTACTTGGCTCGCTTTTTCTTCAACTTTGCTACCAGCTATAGCACCGGCAATCGCACCTACAGCCGTAGCGATTGCTTGACCGCGACCACCACCGATTGCACTACCCGCAACACCGCCAAGTACACCACCGCCGACACTACCGATTACGCCCTGATTATCCGCTTGAATTTTTACCGGACGAACAGAAACTAATGTACCGTAACTAATTGAACGGGCTTCCTTTGCCTGACCGGCAGAATAAACATCACCACTAAAAATATCAGTATTCGCACAACCTGTTACACCGAGCGTAACAGCAAGCGCTAGTGCTACTGCCATTTTTTTCATAATTAACCAACCTTATAACTTATAAATTAAATCGGATTTCTTGGAGACCAAGTAGAAATATTTTTTAAACCGTTTCCATTATCAGACACTTTTACACAAGCTCCCACCACTAAAGTTGAATCATACGCGTGGGTAACTGTTTCTGATTCGCCCTCAACCTTGTAAGAACAATTATTTTTACGAATAGTCAATTGAAGGTTTTCACCTTTCATTTCACTAAAAATTACTTGACCTTTATACGCACTTTCATCTTTTTGGTTATTTGATGAACAAGCTGCCAAACCTAAGCTTAATAAAACGGTCAATGCTAAAGTCATTTTTTTCATTGTGCTAAACCTCGAGTATTTTTTTAATAGAATAAGGGTGAACTTTAATACAAGTATCATTTTCGCTTTTATCGACGAAACTCACTGCAATAGAAGGATTTGCTAAACGTTCCCCTTCAGCTTTAGGTTCACTCACTTTTATTGTTAATTCGGATAATCGTTGCCATAAAAATTGCTTATTGATTCGTTCAACCCAATCTTCAGTCTGCTCATCTGGAAGGAAAGGAACAACAATCTCAATATGCTCCCAAGTTTCTTGAGGATATTGTTTATTTTTAGGAAACGGTAATTCAATAACATCAACAAATTGCCCGGCAAAGGCAAAAGGCTTGTCTAATTGAATTAAATAGATAGACCGACCGTTAATGATGTTACCGGACAAAATTCTACCGCACTTTAATAAATGTGTCAGCCAATTTTTGGCTTTTTGTTCACTATTTACCCGCAAAGCAAGATGATCGATTTCATAATCAGATAAATTAATCTCCATCATATTCGCAAGCTCTTGAATTTTTCGCTCAAACTCCTCTAATTCTTCTTCAAGTTCGATTAGATTTTCGTTTAATTTCATATTCTCCCTTTGAGAAATCAATAAAGAACGCTATCATAATCCATTATTTTTAATATTCAATTTAAACACAGGAAAAAGCGTGAATATCCAATCTATTTTATCCGATAAAATTAAACAAGCGATGATAGCAGCCGGTGCTGACGAATCTTGTGACGCACTCGTACGTCAATCAGGAAAACCTCAATTTGGTGACTACCAAGCAAACGGTATTATGGCTGCCGCAAAAAAAATGAATTTAGCCCCACGTGAATTTGCACAAAGTGTATTAATGAAGGCAAATCTTGCGGATATTGCAGAAAAATTAGAAATTGCCGGTCCCGGTTTTATTAATATTTTCTTAAATCCAAACTGGATTGCAGAACAAATTTCCCACACACTTAACCAATCTAATTTAGGTATTCAAACTCTAGATAAACAAACTGTTGTGATTGACTACTCTTCACCTAACGTAGCTAAAGAAATGCATGTCGGCCACTTGCGCTCAACAATTATTGGCGATGCCGTCGCGCGTACGCTTGAATTTCTAGGACACAAGGTGATTCGTGCCAATCATGTGGGAGACTGGGGAACCCAGTTTGGGATGTTGATTGCTTATCTTGAAAAAATGCAAAACGAAAACGCAAGTGAAATGGAATTGCAGGATTTAGAAGCCTTCTATCGAGAAGCTAAAAAACACTATGATGAAGATGAGCAATTTGCTGAGAAAGCCCGTAATTATGTGGTGAAACTGCAAAGTGGAGACGAATACTGCCGTTCTATGTGGAAACAATTAGTGGACATCACTATGCAGCAGAATCAGCATAATTATGATCGTTTAAACGTGACCTTAACGGAAAAAGATGTTATGGGCGAAAGCCTTTATAATCCAATGTTACCCGGCATTGTCGAGGATTTAAAAAAGCAAGGATTGGCGGTTGAAGACGATGGTGCGCTTGTCGTGTATTTAGATGAATTCAAAAATAAAGAAGGCGAACCGATGGGGGTCATCGTACAGAAAAAAGACGGCGGTTTCCTTTACACGACTACCGACATCGCTGCGGCAAAATATCGTTATGAAACATTGAAAGCCGATCGGGCTTTAGTATTTTCCGATACTCGCCAAAGCCAGCATATGCAACAGGCATGGCTGATTACCCGTAAAGCGGGTTACGTACCTGATAGCTTTTCATTAGAGCACAAAAATTTCGGAATGATGCTCGGTAAAGATGGCAAGCCATTCAAAACCCGTACCGGTGGAACAGTAAAATTGGCAGATTTATTAGATGAAGCCATTGAGCGGGCGACAATATTAATTAACGAAAAAAGCAATAATTTGTCTAATGACGAAAAAGCAGCCGTTGCCGAGGCGGTGGGAATTGGTTCGGTGAAATATGCGGATCTTTCCAAAAACCGTACCACAGATTATGTATTCGATTGGGATAATATGCTCAGTTTTGAAGGCAATACTGCGCCTTATATGCAATATGCCTACACGCGTATTCGTTCAATCTTCAACAAAACTCAGGTGGAATTGACCGCACTTTACAACACTCCGTTAATGCTAATTGATGAAAAAGAGCGTTCCCTTGCTATCAAGCTTTTACAATTTGAAGAAGCGGTGCAAACCGTTGGCAGAGAAGGTACGCCTCATGTCCTTTGTGGTTATTTATATGAATTAGCCGGTGCATTTTCTTCGTTCTACGAACACTGCCCAATTCTAAATTCGGAAGATGAAACGGTTAAGTTAAGCCGTTTAAAACTGGCTTTATTAACGGAAAAAACCTTAAAACAAGGGTTAGATTTGCTAGGTATTAAAACCGTTGAAAAAATGTAGTTATTTCAAATAAAGGCACGAAAATGTGCCTTTATTTTTTACTTTAAGAAAGGATTAGTGGCTTTTTCACGTTGAATAGTGGTATAAGGGCCATGACCGGCAATAATGATCATATCATTATGAAGCTTAAATAATTTCTCACGGATAGAAGAAATAAGCTGTTCATGACTCCCTTGAGGAAAATCCGTTCTTCCTACACTGCCCTGAAACAATACATCACCGGTAAAAGCAAATTTTTTCTCTTGCTCAATGAACCCAATATGGCCGGGAGTATGACCGGGTAAGTGCAAAATATCAAATCGAAAATCCCCAATATTAACCACCTCTCCCTCATTCAACCAACGATCCGGTAAAAACGCTTTAATATTTGGTAAACCAAAACGTTCAGCCTGCTCCGGCAGACTATCGAATAGAAACCGATCACTTTCTTGTGAGCCCCAAATTTCGACATTAAAGTGCAGTTTAATCTGCTCGGCCGCACCAACATGATCGAGATGGGCATGAGTCAGTAAAATGGCTTTTAAATTTACTCCGAATTTTTCAATTTGCTGAATTAGTTTTTCCGCTTCTCCTCCCGGATCAACAATAGCGGCATTTCTTTCATTATCCCAAATCAAACTACAATTTTGTTGGAAGGGAGTAACGGGAATAATCTCAATATTCATTTTTTTCCTCATAACAAAAACCGCACCAAAGTGCGGTCAATTTTTCAATACTTTTACACGCCCCGCCAAGTTCTTACCGGGCCGGTATCCACATGGATAAAATTGCTACGCGGATAAAATCCTACCCCACCGTTATTCAGTTTTTCTGCCGTCTGTTTGATTTTCACTAATGATGTACCATCAATACGAAAATCCACCGCTTGACCTTTTACATGATAGCTATTGCTTGCAACTCCACGGCTTTGGCGATGACGCATTGCATTGGTAGCCGGAGATCTATAACCACAAATGATCTGAATTTCAGCGGTTTGTAGCCCTAAATTACTTTGAATACGATAAAGTTTCAGAAATAAGTTCGGATCCATTCTGTGAATTTGGTTTGTTCGTTTATCCCGCATAAAATAATCAAGCTTTTTCAGCATTGATGTTGAAAATCCACCCTTTGATGAAAACACGCCACTTAGACGTTCACCAGTATTAACATTGCGAAGTGCCAAAATACGGGGTTTAGCAGTAGAAACCATCGCTAAAACCGTATTAGGCACAATACTTGCACCCAATACGATACCGCCTAGAGATAGCCATTTACGTCGGCTTTGATTAATTTTATTCATTATTTTCTCTTATTTCATTCTTTCGTTTTTCGACTTATAAAGATAAGTCTTAGTTCACTAAAGTGCGGTCAATATTACAAATATTTTTTTACGATATTCCAGTTAATTTCACTGTCGCCAATGACACTATCATATTTGTAAATATCCGGTAGCACTTTAGTTTGACCGTTTTCAACCCATGCCGTGACATAATATAGGAAAACAGGATTATCCGACCGAATACTAGCTGAAGTCGTTTTCTTACTTGCCAAAACACTTTGTTTACGATTATCCGACCAACCGGCTTCTTTTAATAAAATATCGGCAAGTTGGGAGGATTTTTCCACACGAACACATCCTGAACTTAGTGCCCGATCTTTACGCGAGAAAAGACCACGATTCGGTGTATCATGTAAATAAATAGCATCTGAGCTCGGCATATTAAACTTATAATTACCTAATGCGCTATCCCCCGGCGCTTGGCGAATACGGTATGGAAAATTTTTACCGATTTTATTCCAATCAATGGAATAGGGATCAACGCTATTTCCTTTACTATCAAGAATACTATAGCCGTGTGCAGCCGCATAACCCGGATTCCGTCTTAATTTCGGAACAATATCTTCATTAACCAAACGTGTCGGCGCATTCCATGGCGGATTCACAACCACATTACTTAATTTACTGTACATAACCGGTGTACGGCGCTGATCTTTCCCTACAATGACGCGAGATTCTAATACTAGTCGTCCATCGCGATAATATTGCAACTGATAGCTTGGGATATTCACAAAAATACCATTATGAAAATCAGGGATTACCCGCAAACGTTGTGCATTAATCGCTAACTTTTTACCGGTCGGTGTTAAACCCGAACCGGATATCATTGACGACAAAGCTTGAATAGTTTGTCGATAATGTGAATTATCAGTAGATAAACCTTCCACATAAGTTAAAACGTCATTATTTTTAACCGCACTTAACCATTGTTGAATTTGCTCATCACTTGGTGTCTGTGGCTTGTATGAATTAGAAGCATACAGCCAACGTTGCGCCTGCTGGATCACGTTTTTACTGTAATACATATAGTCTAAAAACGCGTCAGTCAAAAGTACATCATACGTTAGGCCACCGTTCTGCTCTGCTTGACTTAAACTCTCCAAAGACTTAGCCGAACGTTTGGAAATACTACTCGCAACCATAGCGGCATATTCCCGCAAAAATTGTTTTTCCGCAGATTTATCTTGCCACAATAAATCATATTTATTATCCGCATAAAGTTTTGCAAGAATAGGTTTAAACTGTAAATTTTGCTCACCGATCTCGTGAGTAAGAGACATCTCAAGCATAGCTTGCTTTTCAGCCGCCAAACGGACTTGATCTTCTTTGATTTCAGCCTCTAATTTAGCCCGTTCTTCAGGGGAAAGTTTCGACATATCAAGCGTCGATAGACGAGGAGGTGAAACCGTCTCTTTAGCCCAATCCGCCAACGCACAACCTGACACCATCATTGATAGTGATAAGGCCAGTGCGCTCAACTTAACCATACCTTTTGACATAAGCGTTCCTTTAAAGATTTATAAAACAGACCGCACTTTATTCAAAGAGCGGTCAAAATTTATTATTTTTTTATCACTGATTTATTTGATTCTTGTTGAATATGTGCATTTGGTTTTTCTTGTTTTAAACTCAATTTCACCAAATCCGCCGCCATTTTTTCAGCTTCTTTTAAGAAGAAATCCGGTGCTTCATAATCCTTCGGCAAAGCATCAATATTTTTTAATAATTTCTTCCCTTCGCGTTTAAAACGATCATTGATATTTTTCAAACGTCTCACATCATCACTATCATTTTCGGCTTTACGTTCTTGATAGTTTAAAGACATAAATTTGCGATCACGGCGTTCATCACGAATTTTTAATTCTTCATTCAACGCAATAAACTCAGGTTCTTTCTCAACACGAGCTTGGTGTTTTTTCTCTAATTCTGAAATATATTGGCGAACATTGCCCGTTTCCGAATAAGAGGATGCCGGAATTTTATCCCAAGGCAGTGCATTATCCTCTTTTTCTTCACCATATTCTTTCGCATCAATAATTTCAGGGAACTGAATATCCGCAGAAACGCCTTTCAACTGCGTGGATCCACCATTAATACGGTAAAATTTTTGGATAGTATATTGCAAAATCCCTAAAGGAGTTTGATCTAAGTCATAAACAAAATTCAATGAACGGCTTTGCTGCACAGTTCCTTTACCGAAAGTATTTTGTCCAACAACAATACCGCGATTGTAATCTTGCATCGCCGCAGCAAAAATTTCTGAAGCGGAAGCACTAAAACGGTTAATCATAACCAATAACGGCCCTTTATATTGCTCTGCACGATCATCGTCTTCATGTACACGGATACGTTGGTAAGCATCACGAACTTGCACCACAGGGCCGTCGGTGATAAATAAACCGCTCAATGCCACCGCTTCAGTCAAGGCTCCGCCTCCGTTCTCACGCAAATCCACAATCAAGCCTTTAACCTGTTTTTTCTCAGCCTGAAGCAATAATTTTTTTACATCTTTCGTTAAACCGATGTAGAAGCTTGGAATTTTAATTATCCCGATATTTTCACCCTCGACTTTCTCAACAGTTAATTTAGCAGCTTGATCTTCAATACGTACTTTATCGCGCACGAGGGTAATAATACGTGATTTTCCACCTTTAGCAGGTTCAACCTCAAGACGAACCTTCGTACCTTTTTTGCCTTTAATTTTGTCAACAATATCTTCTAGACGCCAACCAACTATATCCTCGATTTCACCTTTTTCCTGTCCGACACCAATAATTTTATCGCCGGCTTTTAATTTTTTGCTACGCTCCGCCGGTGCACCGGGAACAAGCGACTTAATGCTGGTTTCATCATCCTCTGATTGCAGTGTTGCACCGATCCCCTCTAATGAAAGATTCATACTTTCGTTAAAGCTTTTTGCGGTACGTGGTGAAAGATAACTGGTATGCGGATCAATTTCGCGTGCAAAAGCATTTAGATACACCTGAACAATATCATCCGCTTTCGTTTGCGTTAAACGGCGAATTGCTAAATTATAGCGTTTTGCCAGTTTGTTTTTAATTTCCGACCATTTTTTATCTTTTAGTTTTAAATTAATTACATCATTTTTTACACGTTCTTCCCAAAGACGGTTTGCTTCTTCTTCCGTTTTAGGAAAATCCGCTTTTTCACGATCAATTTCAATTTGATCTTTACCGTTTAAATTCGGTTCTTTATCTAACAATGAAAGTGCATAGACATAACGTTCGTAACGACGTTTCATCATTAAATCATAAATTGCAAAGGCGGCTGAAAGATCACCTTGGTTTAACTGATCATCCAACCGCGTACCGTATTTCTGACGTAATTCATCGATATCCGATTGTAGAAAAGTATTCCGACTATAATCCAAACTTTTGATATAACGATCAAATATCTTCTCTGAAAAAGCATCATCAAGTTGAAATTTTCGATAATGAGACTGTGTTAAGCGCGTTGTCGCACGTTTTGTCGCCAACAGATTTTCTTCCGTTGCTGAAGGAATCTGAATATCGCTTAACTTCAACTTAGATTCGACAGCAAACCCCAAATTGGAGTGAAGGAACAATGCACTTAATATAGCAGTAGCTAAAATACTTTTGGTCATTATCAATTTCATTTAATCTTTTCCCGATAAAATATCAATATTGCGATTAGGCGAATAAACGATCAGACGTGATATTCATTACTAAGCCATTTTCAAGTTCTACACGTGCCGAATCTTTTAATACTTCAACAACAATGCCTTTCTTAGCACGATCGCCTACTTTTACTTTAACAGCCGCACCTTTAGAAAGTGTGGATAAATCAACCGCACTTAATTCAACTTTTGGTTTACGCACTGACTTCAAATTATTTTGGCGACGCGGTTGGCGTTTTTGTTGCGCTTTTTTTGCCGCCAATTCCGCTTTGCGTTTCTCAGCAAATTTTGCTTTTGCTTCAGCAAGTTGCTCTGCCGCATGTGCAACATGTTCAGCGTCCAGTACACCCGCCGGATTACCATACAAATCCACACGTTCTGCCCCTTCACGACAGCCGTGTAAATAACGCCAGTTGGATGTATATTGGCGAAGCGCATGGCGTAATTGCGTTTTACTTACCCGCTCATCTTCCTTTAAGGCTTCGACTAAATCTTGGAACAAACCGATTTTTAACGGTTTTGCCTCACCTTCTAAAATAAAGCAAAGTGGAAATTTTTCCGCTAAATAAGCAATAATTTCCTTATTGTTTGTCAGTTTTTGTGGGTTTGATGATGTTTTTTCAGTTTGTTGAACATCAAGTTGGGCATCTGTCATTTTTTGTCCTAGGATTGAAATAAAAAACTTGCGTAGTTTATCGCACTTTTATAAGGATTGACAATGTTCCAAACAAGTTTAGAGAACAAGTTATTTGTTACGCTATCAATTTAAATAAACGTTTGTTCATTTAAACTTCACAAATACAGAGGAATAAGGATAGAATAGTCAATCTTTTTTGACCGCACTTTGTACAGCAAAAATATTATTATGGCGACTACACCGAATCTTGCAAACATTCACAATAAAATCACTCGTTGCAGTGAATGCGATAAAGTCGTCTCGGTACCTTATCCGTTGCCCGAAAATGAACATGCAGAGTGCCCTCGTTGTCATCATGTATTAAATACAACAAATCGTTGGTCGTTACATCGCTGTGCGATGATTGCACTCTCAATTCTTATTTTAATGCCCTTTGCCTTAAAATTCCCTCTATTAAGCATTGATTTACTCGGTGTAAAAGTGAGTGCCTCTGTATGGGAAGGAATTTGGAAAATGGCGACTGCGGGCTACCAGTACACCGCTTTTTTGGTATTTATTTGTGCCGTCTTAATGCCGATTTCTTTCGCTCTCTTGGTTTTAATGTTATGGTTCGCTAAGTTACTTAATATGCGTCCACGTAATGTGTTACTTTTTTTAAGCTATATTAAGCCCTGGGTGATGTTTGATGTTTATCTCGTAGCACTCGGTGTATCAATGTTTAAAGTGCGCGAATATGCTGCATTGGAAATTGATGTCTATTTACTAGCGTTTATATTTACCGCTCTTTTAACCACATTATTATTTATCAAAATTAATCTGAACGAACTATGGGACGAATTTTACCCCGAACACAAGAAAATGCTTTCATCAACAGAAGATAAAACTGAATTATGCACCGCTTGCAATTATTCGTTTCCTCATTCAGACATAAAACAGATAAATAACCGGCATATTTGCCCTCGTTGTGACTCACATTTAGATCTCCCCGAGTCAATAAAATTACAGCGTACTTGGGCAACCTTGATTGCCGGTATTATTATGCTTTTTCCAGCAAACCTATTGCCAATATCCGGTGTTTATCTGACCGGTGTTTTAAGCGAGGATACATTGATGTCTGGTGTAATTTCATTTATTGAAATGAAAAGCTATTTTGTTGCCTTTGTTGTATTTTTTGCCAGTATTTTTGTGCCAATTAGTAAAATTTTAATTATGCTCTATCTACTTGCCTGCGTTCACTTTAACTGGCAACACTCTATTAAATGGCAAATACGTTTATTACATATCGTACACTTTATCGGACGTTGGTCCATGCTTGATTTATTCGTTCTTGCGTTAATGATGTCACTTGTCACGCGGGGGCAGATTATTAATTTTACAGTGGGGCCGGCAGCTTTTTACTTTGGTGCAGCTGTATTTCTCACAATGATTTCAACCTCACAATTCGATAGCCGACTTATTTGGAAAATTTATGACCGAAAAACAACAACCGAATAATGAACATTCAACGAATCACACTATAAACGTTGATTCGCAATATAAAACGATTCAAGCCGTTTTACGTAAAAACCGAAAAGTTTCGCCCTTTTGGTTGTTACCTTTTATTGCCCTTTGTATCGGTGCAATTCTTTTCTTCCAAATTATTGAAGAACAAGGTAAAACAATCAAGATTACGTTTACAAACGGATCCGGTTTAGTCGCTGATAAGACACCGATTCGCTATCAAGGACTACAAATCGGTGTCGTCAAGAAAGTCAACTTTACCGATAATATGCAAAAAGTCGAAGTCATTGCCAATATCTACCCTGAAGCGACCGGAGTACTGCGTGAAAATACAAAATTTTGGGTAGTACAACCAAGCGTCTCGATTGCCGGTATTTCAGGTTTGGATTCTCTCGTTTCGGGAAACTATATTACGCTACAACCGGGAGACGGCGATACTGAAGATCAATTTATTGCCCAAGAAAAAGGCCCTATCGCCCAAGTTTCTCCCGGTGATTTGTTAATTCATTTGGTTGCCGATGATTTAGGATCAATTTCTATCGGCTCTTCCGTCTATTTCAAAAAATTACCTGTTGGTAAAATTTATGATTATCGCTTTAATGAAAATAATAAAGTTGAAATTGATGTCGTCATTGGCAAAGAATATACGCATTTTGTGAAAAAGGACTCACGCTTTTGGAATATCAGTGGCGTGACCGCAAATATTAGTCCGTCCGGTTTAAACTTCAGTATGGAGAGTCTCAATGCCGTTGTACAAGGTGCCGTTTCTTTTGATTCACCGGTAAACAGTGCAAATGCAACCGAAAATACAATCTATACACTCTACTCAAGCTTACAAGAGGCTAAACGTGGCATTGAAGTCAGTATCACGCTACCAAATGTTGCCGGTTTAGAAGCTGGCCGTACAGATGTCTATTTTCAAGAACACAAAGTTGGCGTACTTTCAGCACTCACTGTTGATGAAAATAATGAAGGTATGCTAAAAGGTACGTTACTTGTTGATCCGAACCAAATAAATTTATTAAAAACCCATACCCATATTATTTTTCGTAACAAAAAACCGAGTTTGGCTGATTTAGCCGATCCACAACGTTTTTTCCGTGGCGATTACTTTGAAATCATTCCGGGTGATGGAACAGAAAAATTGCAATTTGATGTGGTTAAAGAAAACGAATTACTGTTAAAAGCACCAAATACGCTGGTAATTAAACTCACCGCGCCGGAAAGCCACGGTGTATCGGAAGGGCAATCCGTTTATTACAACAATATTGCAATTGGTGAAATTGTTAAACAACAAATTAACGTAGAAGGTGTCGAATACCAAGTGGCTATTGGGTCCGCATATCGGAATTTAATTAACCCAAATACGCTTTTTGTCGCAGCTTCAAACTTCGATGTCAATTTAGGCATAGATGGGGTTCGTTTTGAATCCGCCCATCCGGAAAAATGGCTACAAGGGGGCATTCGTATTATTGCGAAAAAAGGCTTAGGCAATGCACTCAAAACTTACCCGCTTTACAAAAATACACAAAATGCGGAATCCGGCATTACCGGCAATTTAGTCGAACCCGATATTACGTTAAAAACTTCAACGTTACCAAGTATCAGTAAAGGCTCTCTCATACTGTATCATCAATATGAAGTAGGTAAAATTACCAATATTCAACCTCAAACAAACCATTTTAATGTGGATGTTTATATTTATCCGCCTTATAAACATTTATTAACGGATAAAAGTATCTTCTGGGTAGAAAGTGCCGCCCAAGTGGATATTACTCCGAAAGGTATTAGTATTCAGGCAACACCTATTGCCCGCTCGTTAAAAGGAGCAATTAGTTTTGATAACAGCGGTTCAGGAAAAAATAACACATTGTATCCAAATGAGCTGCGGGCAAAATCTGCCGGGCAAGTAATCACTCTGACCGCAGATGATGCAACAAATTTGAGCAAAGGTATGAGCTTACGCTATCTAGGATTGTCTATTGGTGAAGTTGAAAGTATTACGTTAGATCCGAAATCACACAAAATTACCGCAAAAGCCCTTATCAACCCTAATTATATGGGCATGATTGCTAAAGAAGGGGCAACCTTTAAGATTATTTCACCGCAGATTTCAGCTGGAGCAATTGAAAACTTAGATAGTTTATTACAACCCTATATCGATGTGGAAGTCGGAAAAGGAAAAGCTAAAACGCAGTTTAATCTTGCACAAACTTCGCCGAGTCGCAATAAATACAGCAACGGCGTGCCGTTTATTCTTGAAACCAATGATGCGATGAATTTAACGGAAGGTTCACCTGTGCTTTATCGTGGTGTCGAAGTTGGAGCGATACGTAAATTTGATCTCAATGATTTGGGTGATCGCGTGCTTATTCATATTGCGATCACACCAAAATACCAACATTTAGTACGTAAAAATTCTGAATTTTGGGTATCATCCGGCTATGACTTCAGCTTAGGTTGGAAAGGAGCGGAATTTAACACCGGTAGCGTTCAACAACTACTGAAAGGCGGCATTTCATTTTCTACTCCGTCAAGTACTGTTGTTCAACCACAAGCCTCGGCAAATCAGCGTTTTTTATTACAAATTAAACGCCCTGTAAAATCACCTGATTGGAATTCAGGAGCCCTCCCTAATCAATAAAAATGACGAAAAATTTAACCGCACTTTTGATGGGGTAATCAAAGTGCGGTTATTTTTTCTGCTCTTTTCAAAATGCATAAAAAAATCCCCTGCTGAAACAGGGGATAAAAAAGGAATTTATGAATAAAATCTCTAAAGTTTAGCTTTATCAAAAGGAATCTCGATAAAACGCTAGCGATTATATTTACATATCTTTACAAAAGCAAGACAAAAATTTACATTTCTCCTGATATTAGTTATTCAGACATATTTCTGCTATAAATTTCAGCAAAACGCCCATCAATTAGTGAAAAAATCAACTCATAAAACAGAAAGTGCGATAGATTTTTCACCTTCTTTTGAACGCGGTAATTTTTTTTATGTTCAAGTGTATGAAATCCTTTTCATTATTAACAATTCGCTATATCATAGGCGCTTGTTTTTATGTCGCCCCTGCAACTTTGCAGGTCTTTATTTCTACTCAGTACCAACTTATTGGTGAAATTAGGGAGAAAACCAAAGCTAGTGGAAAATCCGGTTCAAAACAAGCCTATCATTGAGCTTCGTTCAGTCAAAAAATCTTACGGTTCTAACACCATCATTAACGATTTTAACTTAACCATTAATAACGGTGAATTTGTCACTATTCTTGGCCCTTCCGGTTGTGGTAAAACAACAGTTTTGCGCTTATTGGCAGGCCTAGAGGAACTAGATTCCGGTCATATTATTCTGGACGGTGAAGACATTACCAATGTCCCTGCAGAAAAACGCCACATTAATACGGTTTTTCAAAGTTATGCGCTGTTCCCACATATGACCATTTTTGAAAACGTGGCTTTCGGCTTACGTATGCAAAAAGTACCCGAGGCTGAAATCAAACCCCGTGTGTTGGAAGCCTTGCGCATGGTTCAGTTGGAAGAGATGGCAGATCGTAAACCGACCCAATTATCAGGCGGCCAACAGCAACGTATCGCTATTGCCCGTGCAGTAGTTAATAAACCGAAAGTATTATTATTGGATGAATCATTATCTGCTTTAGATTATAAATTACGTAAACAAATGCAATACGAACTTAAGGTATTGCAACGCCAATTGGGAATTACCTTTATTTTCGTCACCCACGATCAAGAAGAAGCGATCACCATGTCCGATCGCATCGTGTTGTTACGTAAAGGTAAAATCGCCCAAGACGGTTCGCCACGAGAGATTTATGAAGAACCGGCAAACTTATTTGTCGCACGTTTCATTGGTGAAATTAACGTCTTTAATGCAACCGTAATTGAACGTAAATCCGAGAACGTGGTACTGGCAAATGTAGAAGGTCGTGTCTGTGATATCTATACCGATATGCCGGTAGAAAAAGATCAAAAACTTCAAGTTCTCCTTCGTCCTGAAGATATTGTGATTGAAGAACTTGATGAAAATGAACAATCTAAGGCAATTATCGGCCATATTATTGACCGTACTTATAAAGGTATGACATTAGAATCTACCGTAGAATTTGACCATAACGGTATGCGTGTACTTGTGAGCGAATTCTTTAACGAAGATGATCCTCATATGGATCACAGCGTCGGACAACGTGTGGGCGTTACATGGCACGAAGGCTGGGAGGTTGTACTCAACGATGAAGATAATTAATAACAAATTTCAGAAAATTACTGTTGCAATTATCTTCGCTTGGCTAATCTTCTTTGTGCTGATTCCAAACCTATTGGTATTAGCGGTAAGTTTTTTAACCCGAGATGGTAGCAACTTCTACACTTTGCCGTTTAACTTTGATAACTACATCAACCTGTTCAACCCGCTTTATGCGCAGGTGGTGTGGAATTCCTTGTATATGTCCGGCATTGCAACGATTATTTGCTTACTGATTGGCTATCCGTTCGCCTTTATGGTCAGCAAAATTCACCCGAAATACCGACCGCTCTTATTGTTTCTTGTGGTATTACCATTTTGGACAAACTCGTTGATCCGTATTTATGGAATGAAAATCTTCCTCGGTGTGAAAGGCGTACTGAATACTATGCTAATGGAAATGGGGATTTTGAGCGAGCCGATTCGTATTTTGAATACGGAAGTTGCGGTTATTATCGGTTTAGTTTATCTACTTCTACCGTTTATGATTCTTCCGCTCTACTCTGCCATTGAAAAATTAGACGGACGTTTACTTGAAGCCGCAAAAGACTTAGGCGCAAATGCATTCCAACGTTTCTTCCGTGTTATTTTGCCATTAACCATGCCGGGTATTGTTGCCGGTTGTTTATTAGTACTATTACCGGCAATGGGAATGTTCTATGTAGCGGATTTATTAGGCGGAGCGAAAGTCTTGTTAGTAGGGAACGTCATTAAGAGCGAATTCTTGATTTCCCGTAACTGGCCGTTCGGTTCTGCAATTAGTATCGGTTTAACGATTTTGATGGCATTGCTTATCTTCGTTTACTATCGTGCAAATAAACTACTAAATAAAAAAGTGGAGTTGGAATAATGAGCCGTTTACTACGTAATATCTTTATATTTGTGGTATACGCTTATTTGTATATCCCAATCATCATTTTGGTAACCAATTCTTTCAATGCCGACCGCTACGGTTTGAGTTGGAAAGGATTTAGTTGGAACTGGTACGAGCGTTTATTCAATAACGATACCTTAATTCAAGCGGCGATCCATTCGGTAACCATCGCATTTTTTGCCGCCACCTTAGCAACCATTGTGGGTGGCTTAACCGCAATCGCATTGTATCGTTATCGTTTCCGCGGTAAACAAGCGGTAAGCGGTATGTTATTTATTGTGATGATGTCGCCGGATATCGTTATGGCCGTGTCTTTGTTGGCATTGTTTATGGTTGTAGGGATTTCATTAGGTTTTTGGTCATTACTCTTGGCACACGTTACCTTCTGTTTACCTTATGTTACCGTAACAATTTTCTCCCGCTTAAACGGATTTGATTCCAAAATGTTGGAGGCAGCAAAAGACTTGGGAGCGAGCGAAGTAACGATTTTACGCAAAATCATTATTCCGCTTGCCTTACCTGCAATCGTTTCAGGTTGGCTATTAAGTTTCACCATCTCACTGGATGATGTTGTGGTTTCCTCATTTGTGAGTGGTGTCAGCTATGAAATTTTACCGTTACGTATCTTCTCATTGGTAAAAACCGGCGTAACACCTGAAGTCAATGCACTGGCAACCATCATGATTGTGCTTTCATTAGCACTGGTAATTTTAAGCCAACTCATTACTCGTAAAAATAATTACTAAGACATAATAAAAGGTTTCACAAACCTTTTAATATCAAATAGAATACGCCTTGACGCACAATCAAGGCGTTTTTTTATACCTACAATTCCTGTAGGTGGTTTTTTTACCCCTCTTTTACGGAGAACAAACAAAAATGAAAAAATTTGCAGGTTTAATCACCGCCGGTTTGGTGGCTGCAACCTTAACAGCTTGTAATGATAAAGAAAGCAAGTCTGAAAATGCAAACGCACCGGCTACTGCTAATGATACTGTGTACTTATATACTTGGACTGAATATGTTCCGGATGGTCTATTGGATGATTTTACCAAAGAAACCGGCATTAAAGTTATCGTTTCAAGTCTTGAATCAAACGAAACCATGTATGCAAAACTCAAAACCCAAGGCGCAGCCGGCGGTTATGATGTTATCGCACCTTCTAACTACTTTGTGTCAAAAATGGCACGTGAAGGGATGTTAAAAGAACTTGATCACAGTAAATTACCTGTAATTAAAGAATTAGATCCTGATTGGCTCGACAAACCTTATGACAAAGGAAACAAATACTCGCTTCCTCAATTATTGGGTGCACCGGGTATTGCGTTTAACACCAATACTTACAAAGGGGCAGATTTCACCTCTTGGGGCGATTTATGGAAACCTGAGTTTGCCAATAAAGTACAATTACTAGATGATGCCCGTGAAGTATTTAACATTGCACTGTTAAAAATTGGTCAAGACCCGAACACTCAAGATCCGGCTATCATCAAACAAGCCTATGAAGAATTATTGAAATTACGTCCAAATGTTCTTTCTTTCAATTCTGACAACCCGGCTAACTCTTTCATCTCCGGTGAAGTAGAAGTCGGTCAGTTATGGAATGGTTCCGTGCGTATCGCTAAAAAAGAGCAAGCACCATTAGACATGGTATTTCCAAAAGAAGGCCCTGTACTTTGGGTTGATACCTTAGCGATTCCGGCAACTTCAAAAAACCCTGATGGCGCACATAAACTTATCAACTATATGTTAGGTGCAAAAGCAGCTGAAAAATTAACCCTCGCGATTGGTTACCCAACTGCCAACGTTGAAGCGAAAAAAGTATTACCAAAAGAAATTACCGAAGATCCGTCAATCTATCCAACAGCTGAAATATTAAAAAATAGCCATTGGCAGGATGATGTAGGTGATGCAATTCAATACTACGAACAATATTATCAAGAATTAAAAGCGGCGAAATAATCCCGACTAATTCAAACACTTTTAAAGTGCGGTCAAAATTTCTTGTATTTTTGACCGCACTTTTTCCCGCCCCCCCAATCATTATAAAAATCACTATATAATGATTTAAGATAAAAACGCTTAAAAATCCTCTTATATCCCACTTCCTTGACTTAGATCATCACTCATTAACTCAATTTCTTTAAAATACTGTTAACTATTAATAGTTATTTATCTTTTTATTATTTTTTATCAATTTGGAGTACATCTATGTCAAAAACAACCAAAATTCTGACCGCACTCTGCTTTATCGGCATAGGGGCAATGGCGTTGTGGGGAACACAAACAATTATGCATAAAACCAGCTCACCGGAATTTTGTGTTAGTTGCCATTCCATGACTCACCCGCAACAAGAATGGGAAGGTTCAACCCATTTTGCGAATGCAAAAGGTATTCGTGCAGAATGTGCCGATTGTCATGTTCCGCAAGAAGGCTGGCATTATCTGAAAGCGAAATTCATCGCCCTGAAAGATGTGTGGTATGAATTGCAAGGCAAACTGGATTCTAAACAGAAATACGAAGCACACCGAGCAGAAATGGCACAACGCGTATGGGATGAAATGAAATCAACGGATTCCGAAACCTGTCGTAGCTGCCACAGTTTTGATGCAATGGAACTTTCCGCACAAGCAAAATTAGCCAAACAAACCCATATTAGCGCAAAAGCCAATGGACAGACCTGTATTGATTGCCACAAAGGTATCGTACATTTCTTACCTGAATCTCACGGTGATGAAGGGGCACAATCAGTAACCTCTTTAGGTGGGAATATCACTCAAGATTCATCTATTTATGCAGCAGAAATGACTTCGGCACAAGGTGAACAAGGCGGTGATATCCGACTAATGCCTTATGCGGAAATAACGAATTGGCAAGCAAAAGGCGAGCAATTACAGGGTACCCTACACGGCTGGCAACAAGTTGGCGCAGATTCTGTGATTTATCTAGAATTAGGTAAACGCATTACCGTCGCATTAGTCGATGAAGAAGCGCGTAAAGGTATGAAAATCCTACAAACCAAACATGATGAAGTAACCGATTCCGATTGGAAAGAAGTGAGCTTTATTGTTTCTGTACCAAAAGAAAAAATGTCGTCAGATTTAACCGCACTTAATCAATACGGTAGCCAGTTAAATCAAGCAAATTGTAGTAGTTGCCACGCAGCAATTAGTGCCAATCACTATACGGCAAACCAATGGATTGGTGTAGTGAATTCCATGAAAGATCGGACTTCTATGAATAAAGATGAAGTGCGTGCTTTAACTATTTATTTACAACGTAGCGCCAAAGATATGGCTGCGAAATAATTCACTTCTCATGTTAAAAACGAGGTTGAAATGAAAAAGAATAATATTAATCAAAAACGCCGTGACTTCTTAAAAAATACATCCCTTGGCGTAGCAAGTGCGTCGCTTTCTAGTGGTATGGTCGGTGCGGTGCTGTCTAAAAGTGCGGTTGCAGCAGAGCCTGAATTAAAAACTGTTGTCACCGCCGCACACTGGGGGCCAATTGGCGTGGTAGTGCAGGACGGCAAAGCGGTAAAATCCGGCGCAGCCATTGAACCCGCTGTTCCTAATGAATTACAAACCGTGGTCGCCGATCAACTTTATAGCGAAACCCGTGTGAAATACCCAATGGTACGCAAAGGCTATTTAGAAAATCCGGGGAATAGTGATACAACCATGCGCGGGCGTGATGAGTGGGTTCGGGTTTCTTGGGAACAAGCGCTTGATCTTGTGCATAACCAACTCCATAAAGTGCGCCAACAACATGGCTCAAGTGCGATTTATGCCGGTTCTTACGGTTGGTTCAGTAGCGGCGCACTTCATGCCTCCCGTACACTATTACAACGTTATATGAATATTACCGGTGGCTTTGTAGGTTATAAAGGCGACTACTCTACCGGTGCGGCACAAGTGATTATGCCGCATGTACTTGGCACGATTGAGGTCTATGAACAACAAACCAGTTGGGAAGTATTACTTGAAAGCAGTGATATTATTGTGCTTTGGGGGGCGAATCCACTCACTACATTACGTATTGCTTGGATGTCTTCGGATCAGAAAGGAATCGAATATTTCAAAAAATTCCAAGCCACAGGTAAACGCATTATCTGTATCGATCCGATAAAAAGTGAAACCTGCCAAATGCTCGGTGCGGAATGGGTTCCTGTGAATACTGCAACGGATGTGCCGTTAATGCTAGGAATCGCTCATACCTTAGTAAGCGAAAATAAACACGATAAAGCATTCTTAAAAAAATACACAACAGGTTACAGCAAATTTGAAGATTACCTACTCGGTAAAACAGATGGTCAACCTAAAACTGCGGAATGGGCAAGCAAAATCTGTGGTGTACCGGTGGAAATCATTAAACAATTAGCAAATGATTTTGTTACCAAACGCACCATGCTAATGGGCGGATGGGGAATACAGCGTCAACGTCACGGTGAACAATCCCACTGGATGTTGGTTACCCTTGCCTCGATGCTTGGTCAAATTGGTTTACCGGGTGGCGGTTTTGGTTTTAGCTATCACTATGCAAATGGTGGTGTACCAACAGCTACGGGCGGTACTATTGGTTCAATCAGTGCAACTCCGTCTGTCGGAACGGGTGAAAAAACCTGGCTGGATGACGCGGCAAAATTTTCTTTCCCTGTGGCTCGTATTGCAGATGCCCTACTCAATCCGGGAAAAACCATTGACTACAATGGGACAAAAATCACCTATCCGGAGATTAAAGTCGTATATTGGGCGGGCGGCAATCCATTCACACAGCATCAAAATACAAATTTATTAGTAAAAGCGTTCCAAAAACCGGAAACCGTCATCGTTAATGAGGTAAATTGGACACCAACAGCCCGTATGGCGGATATTGTTTTGCCGGCAACAACAAGTTACGAACGTAATGATTTAACCATGGGTGGGGACTATTCTATGTTCTCAATTTACCCGATGAAACAAGTTGTAGCACCGCAATTTGAGGCAAAAAATGATTTCGATATTTTTGCCGAACTCGCCAAACGCGCAGGGAAAGAAGAGGAATTTACCGAAGGCAAAACGGAAAT
This sequence comes from Rodentibacter caecimuris, assembly GCF_010587025.1. NCBI lineage: Bacteria > Pseudomonadati > Pseudomonadota > Gammaproteobacteria > Pasteurellales > Pasteurellaceae > Rodentibacter > Rodentibacter caecimuris. The sequence continues at coordinate 630,541 of NZ_CP040863.1, forward strand.
GGAATGGCTGGAAGATTTCTATAAAACCGCCTTCACTGCCGCACGTCATAATCGTGTTGCATTGCCTCGTTTTGAACGATTCTGGGAAGAAAACAAACCGTTAATGTTTGAAGCAAACGAAACAGCAAAAAAATGGGTACGATATGCGGAATTTCGTGAAGATCCGCTACTCAACCCGCTTGGAACACCATCAGGCAAAATTGAGATTTACTCTGATGTCGTCGCAAAGATGAATTATGACGATTGTAAAGGTCATCCGAGTTGGATGGAACCGGAAGAATTTGCCGGTAATACCACTGAAGACTATCCGCTTGCGTTAGTCACACCTCATGCCTACTATCGTTTACACAGCCAATTGGCTCATACTTCATTACGCCAAAAATATGCGGTGAATGATCGTGAACCGGTATTAATTCATCCTGAGGATGCCAAACCACGCGGTATTGTTGATGGGGATATAGTTCGTATCCACAATGTTCGCGGTCAAGTATTAGCCGGTGCAGTGGTTACCGAAGGGATTATTAAAGGCACACTCGGATTACATGAGGGAGCATGGTATGATCCGCTCGACCTAGGTGAAAGCGAAAAACCGCTATGTAAAAATGGCAGTCCAAACGTGCTTACCCGTGATGAGGGGACGTCTAAATTAGCGCAAGGCAACTCGCCGAATACTTGTATTGTACAAGTGGAAAAATATACGGGTGTCGTGCCGGAAGTGACGGTGTTTAAACAACCTAAATACTCGGTATAAAACAACAGAAAAAACTAACCGCACTTTTGGAGCAACACAAAGTGCGGTTAGTTTTTTAGTTACATCATCAGAATGACAATTCGTCTTTATAAAAGAATGTAAAACTGAAAACTATAGTGATAAAGCCTCTTTTAATACTTGTGCAATGCCGCCCTCATTATTTGAGGTCGTGATCTGTTTTGCCTGTGCTTTCACTTCATCTTCAGCATTGCCCATCGCAACCCCTAAACCGACCGCACTTAGCATACTGATGTCATTATGATTGTCGCCAAAAGCAATAACTTCCTGCGGATCAATATTCCACTCTTTTAATAACGCAAGTAGTCTGCCGCCTTTTGTATTGCCTGCATTGGCAATATCCACACGATCCACCCAAGACCATTCGCAACTAAATTGAGAAATCGGCAGTTCATTAACCACATTATTCATAACATCTTTATTCTCGGCGCTAATAACACACTTCCAAATTGGGTGATGGTAGTCAATCACATCTTGAATACTGTTCACTTTACGTACATCAGGGCGCACATCCGCTGGGCAAGTTTCTACCCATTTCAGAAATTTTTCCATGTGAGGATTAAGTTGGGCATAATTCATTGAATCTCGAGAATACATCAGTAAATGACAATGATGTTTTTCCGCTACATCATAAATTAATTGCGCCTGTTGCTTAGAAAGCGGATTAGCAAAAGGTGTGGAATCCGTCGCCACATCATAAACATAGGTTCCGTTACAACAGATAATCGGTGTGTCTAAACCTAATTCACGATAATAAGGTTTTACGGCAGTATGGTGTCTGCCCGTTACCAACAAAACTTTAATTCCTTTATTTATAGCGGCTTGAATTGCTAATTGATTTTCCGGCAAAATACGCCCTTCTGAATTTAATAATGTACCGTCAAGATCAAAAGAAACGACTTTATAATTCATTTTTATTCCTCTTAGATAAAAAACGGCGGTTAAAAAACCGCCTTATTGATTGGAAAATTACTGTCCGTAATAGGCATTTTTACCGTGTTTACGGAGATAATGTTTATCCAATAATTCTTGTTGCATAGAGCCTAAACTTGGTCTTAATACTTTACTAAACAGATTCATATAAGCCAATTCTTCCAATACCACCGCATTATGCACCGCATTATCCGCATCCGTTCCCCACACAAAAGGCCCGTGCGAACTAACCAATACTGCCGGAACTTGGTTTGGATCGATATTGCGTTTTTGGAACGTTTCGACAATCACTTTCCCCGTTTCTAATTCATATTCGCCTTGAATTTCAGCCGGTGTCATTTTACGAGTGCAAGGAATGGTGCCGTAAAAATAATCGGCGTGGGTTGTACCTAATGCCAATAAATCCTCTCCTGCTTGCGCCCAAGTTGTGGCATGGCGGGAATGGGTATGCACGATGCCGCCAATGTCTTTAAAGCGGCGATATAATTCAAGATGTGTCGGCGTATCGGAAGAGGGTTTTTTACTACCTTCAACCACTTTTCCAGTAAATAAATCAACGACAACCATATCTTCTGCCGTCATTACCTCATAATCAACCCCCGACGGTTTGATCACGACGAGGTTAGAAGTGCGATCAATTTCACTCACGTTTCCCCAAGTAAAAGTAACAAGATTGTGCTTTGGTAGCGCTAAATTGGCTTTTAATACTTTCTCTTTTAATGCTTCTAACATTGGAAGCCTCCTTCTTTCATTTTTTGTTCGATCCAACGGCGGGCATTAATAATTTCCGCAATCGGTTCATCGGCTTTTTCCGTCCACATTTCAATTAAAAATGCGCCGCGGTAGTTCAGTTCGGCAAGGGTTTTAAAGCAAGCGACAAAATCAACGCAACCGTCGCCAAACGGCACATCACGGAATTGACCTGCACAGGTTTCAGTAACCTTATAAGTATCTTTTAAATGAATAGCGGAAATTTTATCCATACCGAGTTTTAATTCTTCGGCAACATTATCATTCCACGCGGAAAGATTGCCTAAATCGGGATAGACGGTAAACCAAGGCGATTTAATAATCTCATCCCATTTTTTCCAACGGGAAATGGAACTCATAAATTGGGTATCCATAATTTCTACCGCAAGGGTCACTTGATTGCTGGCGGCTAATTCCACCGCCCATTCTAAACCTTGTTGAAAACGTGCGATAGTGTCTTCGTCTTGTTCTTCATAATAGACATCATAGCCCGCCAGTTGAATGGTACGAATGCCGGTATCGACAGCGAATTGAATCGCTTTTTGCATAATTTCATAGGCTTTTTGACGGATGGCTTCATCACCGCTGCCAAAAGGGAAACGGCGATGTCCGGAAAGACACATTGAGGGAATAGTAACGCCCGTATTCACGATAGCTTTAACTAATTGCAACCGCTCTTTTTTACTCCAGTCTAAACGAGCCAAACGTTCGTCCGTTTCATCAATAGAGATTTCAACAAAATCAAATCCACAGGCTTTTGCGATAGACAGGCGATCTTGCCAACTGATGTTTTTGGGTAGAGCTTTTTCATAGATACCGAGTTTATGTTTTCGCATTTCTATTCCTTATTTAATGTTGTGGCGGAAAGTCATCAAGTCAAGATGATTTCCAACCCTTTATTTCTTAATTTTTCAATGATTTCGGCATCTGCATCTTTGCCGGTAATCAATAAATCAATATGGGCTAATTCGGTAAATAACATCCCCACTTGTTGCCCCAATTTAGTACAGTCAAGCAATACCACATACTTAGCGGCTTTGGCGAACAACCGTTGTTCCGAATTAGCAATAATCATATCTGTTTTATACAATCCCTCAGTGGTAAAACCTTTTCCGCTGGTAAACATAATATTGGCGGCATAAGGGCTTTCATTTTGATTAAGAGAAAGGGTTATTGCTTTATTTCGGTTATATTGCCCCCCCATAATCACAATATCTTCGTGATTGTTTTCAATCAATTTATTGGCAAGCGGAATGAAGTTTGTGATGATCTGCAATTTTCTTCCGCATAAATGATCGCCCAACATTTGCATTGTTGAGCCACAAGTTAAAATAACCGAATCGCCCTCTTGGCATAATTGACTCGCTGCCTGAGCAATACGTTGTTTTTCATCAATATTATTGATTGCCGCACTGTATTGATAATCTAGTGAAGAGGACTGTATCGACTCTGCGCCATTACGCACTTTCTTTAATCGGCCTTGCTGAGCTAATTTATTGATGTCCCGCCTTGCTGTTGCAGGTGAAATATCAAGTTGTTCAACAATTTCCATAGTAGAAAGTGCTTGTTTCTCAAGTAACAATTGTAAAAGCCGTCTATGGCGATAATTTTCGTTCATTATATTTTCCTTGCTATTTCTCTGATGCGAATAATGAACAAAAAACGAGCCACCTTCAAGTAAAAGGTGGCTTTTTTTGCTATAACATTGATTTGAATTGGATATTAGGCTCGTGTTCAAAACAGTCATCAAAACCACGAGGATGATGATATTCAATTAAATCTTTATCACGCGGATAAACATATTTCCCGCCCACTTCCCAAATAAACGGATGGAATTTGTATTGCAAGCGTTCTTTACGCATTTTCCACAATTGAATAATTTCATCAGTACTTGCCATAAAGTTTGTCCAAATATCGTGATGAACCGGAATAATCACTTTACAACGCAAGCTTTCCGCCATACGTAATAAATCAACAGAAGTCATCTTATCAGCAATACCGACCGGATTTTCACCATAGTTGTTAAGGGCAACATCAATATCAAATTGTTTACCGTGTTTGGCAAACTGAATAGAGAAGTGAGAATCCGCACCGTGGTAAATATTGCCGCCCGGCGTTTTAAACACATAGTTTACCGCTTTGCGCCCCATTTCTTCGTCAGACGGGCAAAGACCGGCTAATTCACCGCCTCGCTCCTCCGCACCTTCAACCGGTAACGTCACCAAACAAGTGCGGTCAAAAGAATCAAGGGCGTGGATTTCCACATCTTTCAATTTCACTACATCGCCCGGTTTTACAATGATAATGCGCTCTTCCGGTACACCCCATTTTTTCCATAGTTCCGCACAATGCCAAGGGCCGACAAATTTCACGTGATCCAACTTCGGATTATTGACAATCGCCGCCGCCACATTCACATCAATATGATCACTGTGATAGTGAGAGGCAAGGATGAAATCCACCTCATTAATTGCAAATGGATCTAATACCATCGGTGCTGCACGTAAGTTAGGTTGTAATTTACGCACACCCGCCATATTTGCCATTTGGTGACCACGCACCATATCTTTCACTTTTTTGGTGCTTTTACCACGACCACACCATAAATCCATACAAAGATTTGCTCCACCCGGGGTTTTGATCCAAACGCCTACACAACCCAACCACCACATCGCAAAATTACCTTCAGGAACAACTTCTTGCTCAATTTCTTCGTTTAACCAAGTGCCCCATTCAGGAAAAGTAGAAAGAATCCAACTTTCACGCGTGATTTCTTGAATTTTGCTCATTTTTAACTCCTTCCGTTTACTTAAAAAATCAAATAACAATCAAAACAAATCATATCAAATCATTTTATTTTGTAAAATATTTTTTCTAGATTTTATGATCTAGATCTAAATCTATTCTTTTCACTCATTTAATAAACTTTAAAGGTAAGCCATTACCTAAATAACATTAAATTTATTTTACTTAACATAACAAGAACCTATTAGAAAAATAAAATGTGATTTTGCTCACAAAAAATCAAATTCAATCTTTTTTATTCATAGATAATTGCTATTATTTAGCGGATTTCTTTTTCGACACTCTTCGAAACAGACTCAAACGTTAAGTTTTTCCCATTTTAAACAATGTCAACAGAGGTTCTGTTATGGAAACATTATTAGATTTATTTATCGTCTTTAGAGATCAGGTGCTAAATAAAGCGCCACTACTCTTAGGTATCGTGGCCTGTATCGGTTACATTCTTTTACGCAAAGACACCACGACCGTGATTAAAGGGACGATAAAAACAATTGTCGGCTTTATGTTAGTCCAAGTGGGCGCCGGCGAATTAGTCAAAGGTTTCAAACCGATTATTACCAAATTATCCGAATATCACGGCTTAACCGGTGCTGTGATCGATCCTTACACCAGTATGCAAGCAACCATTGAAACCATGGCGGATAACTATGCATGGGTCGGTTATGCGGTGTTATTAGCCTTAGCGCTAAACATTTTGCTTGTGGTATTCAGACGCTTTACCGGTATTCGCACCATTATGCTGACTGGACATATTATGTTCCAACAGGCGGGATTGGTTGCCGTATTCTATATGTTGATCGGCGCCTCAATGATGGAAACCATCATTTATACCGCCATCATTATGGCATTGTACTGGGGGATTTCATCCAACATTATGTATAAACCGACTCAAGCCGTCACAGGCGGAGCCGGTTTTTCTATCGGACATCAACAGCAAATTGCTTCTTGGATCGCCGTAAAGCTCGCACCAAAACTCGGTAATAAAGACGACAGTGTTGACAATATGAAATTACCGAAATGGTTACATATTTTCCACGACAGTATCTCTGCCACCGTATTAGTGATGACCGTCTTCTTCGGCATTATTCTGCTCTCTTTCGGGTTGGATAACCTACAAACCATGGCGGGCAAAACCCACTGGTCAATCTATATTTTTGAAACCGGCTTAAAATTTGCCGTTGCAATTCAAGTGATTGTTATCGGGGTGCGGATGTTCGTCGCCGAATTGTCCGAAGCCTTTAAAGGTATCTCCGAACGCGTGATTCCTAATGCGGTATTGGCGATTGACTGTGCGGCAATTTACGCTTTCTCACCAAATGCTATGGTATTCGGCTTTATGTGGGGGGCAATCGGTCAATTCGTTGCAGTCGGTCTATTACTTGGCTTTGATGCTTCCGTATTAATCATTCCGGGCTTTATTCCAATGTTCTTCTCCAATGCAACCATCGGCGTATTTGCCAACCATTTCGGCGGCTGGCGTGCGGTGATGAAAATCTGTTTTGTCATGGGGATCATCGAAGTATTAGGTTCGGCGTGGGTGATTCACCTGTTAGCAACTCAAGGCGCAACCTTTAACGGTTGGATGGGCATGGCAGACTGGGCATTATTCTTCCCACCGGTATTACAGGGTATCGTCAGCGTGCCATTCTTCTTCTTTGTTATCTTAGCGGCTGCCTTTGTTTATATGGCATTTGCTGCGAAAAAATTACGCGCAGCGGAAGCTGCTGCAGCGGCTGCGGGTAAAACCCTTGAACAAATGGACGGCTATGGTGCGGAAGAAAGCGAACAAGAATCAGTTGCTGCTCAAGAACATTCACCTCAAAGTGCGGTCAAAAATGACGATGTTTCTGATGATGCGACAAAACCAGTGCGTATTCTCGCCGTCTGCGGTTCGGGTCAAGGTTCTTCAATGATGATGAAAATGAAGATCAAAGGTTATTTGGATAAACGCGGTATTCCTAACATTATGGATTCCTGTGCGGTAACCGACTATAAAGGCAAACTGGATAGCACGGATATTATTGTTTCGTCAAAACATTTAGCCGGTGAAATTCAAGTCGGTGAAGGGAAATATGTGTTGGGCGTACAAAATATGCTAAACCCAAATTCCTTTGGTGACGAATTAATCGAACTCATCAACAAATTTCAAAACAGCAAATAAGGCTTAATTAAAGTGCGGTCGGTTTTCGACGAGAATTGATCGCACAACTTCACACTACATAGTTTAAGGATCTCAGTATGTTAAAAGAATCTCTTATCGCCAACAATTCAATCAAACTCAACCAAACCGCAGCAGATTGGAAAGCCGCAATTAAAATCGGTACGGATTTATTAGAGGCGTCAGGCGCAATCGAACCGCGTTATTACGATACCATTATCAGCAATATCGAAAAAATGGGGCCTTATATCATTTTAGCGCCGGGGCTTGCGATGCCGCACGCCCGTCCGGAAGAAGGCGTAATTAAAACGGCGTTTGCTTTAGTCACCTTAAAAGAACCGATTTATTTTGACGGAGAAGAGGATCCGGTATATGTGTTAATTACCCTTGCCGGCAGTGATTCCGATCAACATATGCAAGGTTTAATGGAAATTACCCAAGTCCTTGATGATCCTGACAGCGATGACGGCGTGGATTTAAACCGTTTCCGCCATTGTAATAATGCCGATGAAGTTTATGCGGCGATTGATAAAGCGCTAAACAGTTAATCTAACCCAATTCAAAAAGTGCGGTCAAAATTAACCGCACTTTTCCCCTTTTCAAATTAACAGAAGGAATAAGTATGTCTAAACCATTACTACAAATCGCCCTCGACTCTCTCTCTTTAGAAAAAGCCGTCGCCGATGCCAAACAAGCGGAAAATTTAGTGGAAATTATTGAGGTTGGCACTATTTTAGCCTGTGCGGAAGGTATGAAAGCCGTCAGCACCTTGCGCGCCTTACACCCAAACCACATTATTGTGTGTGATTTAAAAACCACCGACGGCGGTGCAATCTTGGCAAAAATGGCATTTGAAGCAGGCGCTGACTGGCTGACTGTCTCCGCAGCCGCTCACCCTGCAACCAAAGCGGCTTGTAAAAAAGTGGCGGATGAATTTAATGCCGCTCACCCTGAGCTAAAAGTCAAAAAAGAAATTCAAATTGAAATCTACGGTAACTGGACAGTCGAAAAAGACGCCAAAGAATGGGTTGAATTAGGCGTAAAACAGGCGATTTATCATCGTTCGCGCGATGCGGAATTAGCCGGCAAAGGCTGGACAGCGGAAGATGTGGAATTAATGAAAAAATTATCCGCTCTCGGGCTTGAATTATCCATTACCGGCGGTATTGTGCCGGAAGATATTCAGCTGTTCAAAGAAATTAAAAATGCCAAAGCCTTTATCGCAGGTCGGGCATTAGTCGGCGAAAAAGGTAAAGCCACTGCCGAAGCAATCCGTGCCGAAATTGAAAAACACTGGGCATAATTAACCTATCAAACAAAAATCGGATAAACCTTAGGGTGTTATCCGATTTTTTATCCATTTAAACGGAAAATTAACCGCACTTTTGATTAAACCCAAAGTGCGGTTAATTTTGGGATTAATTTGTTCCGCCTACTGTGATTTCATCAATCTTCAATGCCGGCTGCCCTACCCCAACAGGTACGCTTTGCCCGTCTTTACCGCATACGCCAACGCCTAAATCCAATTCGCTTTTATCCGCAACCATGGAAATTTTCTGCATCACCTCAATACCGCTACCAATTAAAGTTGCCCCTTTTACCGGCTTGGTGATTTTACCCTTTTCGATAAGATAGGCTTCCGAGGTGGAAAACACAAATTTGCCTGAGGTAATATCCACTTGCCCACCACCAAAGTTCGGTGCATAAATACCGTGATCAACGGAAGTAATTAAATCCTCAAAGTGACTCTGTCCCGCCAACATATAAGTGTTTGTCATACGTGGCATCGGTAAGTGGGCATAAGACTCGCGACGCCCATTCCCTGTCGGTTTGACACCCATCAATCGTGCATTCATTTTATCTTGCATATACCCCTGCAAAATGCCCTCTTTAATGAGTACATTACATTGACTCGGCACCCCTTCATCATCAATCGTCAGCGAACCACGACGGTTGGCAATCGTGCCGTCATCCACAATCGTACACAATGGTGAAGTAACCAATTCGCCGATCTTACCGGTAAAGAGCGAACTTTCCTTGCGGTTAAAATCGCCCTCCAACCCATGCCCTACCGCTTCATGTAATAATACGCCAGGCCAGCCAGCGCCCAACACAACCGGCATTAATCCGGCCGGTGCGGCAACCGCACTTAAATTAACCAATGCCTGACGAACCGCTTCTTTCGCAAAATTCACCGCTCGAATATCGCCGTCAACCGTCTCAAAGAACCAATCTAGTCCAAAACGCCCGCCTGAACCGCAGCTTCCACGTTCACGCTTGCCGTTTTCTTCCACTAAAACGGAAATCGACAAACGTACAAGTGGTCGAATATCTGCCGCTAATGTACCGTCCGTTGCCATCACCAACACTTCTTCATAAACGGCACTTAAACCGGCAGAAACTCGGGTGACACGCGGATCTTCCGCCCGAGCAGCACGATCAACCAAATGTAATAACTCAACTTTCTTCTCTTTAGAAAGGCTTTCCAGCGGATTAATCGCGGCATAGCGTATAATGGGATTAACCGTATTGAGTGTAGTTGGCACAATAATATTGCCTTGTTTGTGTTGCGCAATCCCTTTCACCGCATTAGCACATTGTTGCAGTGAGGCAAGGCTGATGTGATCCGAGTAAGCAAAACCGGTTTTCTCACCGGATACCGCACGAACGCCAACCCCGCGATCAATGTGAAATCCCCCTTCTTTGATAATGCCGTCCTCCAAAACCCAGTTCTCGTCTTGACTAAGCTGAAAATATAAATCGGCATAATCAATATTTCGATGTGACATCATGTCAAAAATATTCATTAATTCTTTGGTGGATAAATCGCTTGGGGTAAGTAATGTGTTTGAAACTTGGTTTAGCATTTGTTCTCCGAAATTTATAAAATTCGTTGTCGTCTCTCAATCAATTTTCACTATAAAAACGAAAATATTTGAGGTAAATATTAGTTAAAATTATTCAATCCAAATTGGTATAGGGCGTTTTTCTTGTAACCATACAATTCAGCAACAATGGACGCCGCTTTTTTAAGCGGTAATTCTTGCGTAATCAAGCTTAAGGCCTTAATCGCTTGAGGAGAGAATTCCCCTTTATTTTCTTGCTTAGGTTTACCTTCTACGATCAAGACCATTTCACCTTTAGTCCGGTTTGGCGATTCGGCTAACCATTTTCGTAAATTCCCAACCTTATCACCCATAATGGTTTCCCAAGTTTTGGTTATTTCACGGGCTAGTACCACATAACGATCTTTGCCCAATACATCTTGCATATCCGCAAGGGTATCCAAAATACGGTGAGTGGATTCATAAAAGATTAAAGTGCGGTCTTCTTCTGACAAGTTTTCTAACTTATCCTTGCGTGCTTTCGTTTTCGCCGGTAAAAAGCCTTCAAAACAAAAACGATCCGAAGCAATACCGGAAGCACAAAGTGCGGTAATCGCCGCGCAGGCGCCCGGCACAGGCACTACTTTGATCCCCGCCTCACGGCATTGACGCACTAAATGAAAACCGGGATCACTAATTAAAGGCGTACCGGCATCGGATATTAACGCAATATGGCTCCCCTGTTTTAATTTTTCCACCAACACAACCGCTTTTTCCTGTTCGTTATGATCGTGCAATGCAAAAAACGGCTTTTTAATCCCATAGTGACTAAGTAGCAAACCGCTATGGCGTGTGTCTTCCGCCGCGATTAAATCCACTTGTGAAAAAATATCCAAAGCACGTTGGGTAATATCTTGCAGATTACCTATCGGTGTTGCCACGATATATAAAATTCCGGTTACATTATTCATTTTGTTTGCTTTTAAGGTTTGAGATAAGTAAGATCACTTCATTATTGATTCGTTCATAATGGAGCAAAAGCGAATATGTCTATTCTATTACAAGGCACAGGTTTTAAAAAACGTTTAATGCCAATTTTATTATCCGTGGCGTTAGCCGGCTGTTCCAATTTATTCGGCAGCAGCTTCACCGAAACACTTCAACGTGATGCCAACGCCAGTTCTGAATTTTATATGAATAAATTGGAACAAACCCAAAGTGTTGAAGATAAAGAAACCTATAAATTACTCGCTGCGCGCGCATTCATCACAGAGAATAAAATCGCCCAATCCGAGGCAATATTATCTGAGTTAGGCGAATTAAATGAGGCACAAAAACTTGACCGCTCATTAATTGAAGCCCGTCTTTCTGCTGCGAAAGGTGCAAATGAAGTAGCAGAAAGCCAATTGCATTTAATTGGCTTAAATAAGCTGAGCGCCTCGCAAAAATCCCGTTATTATGAAACGCAGGCTGCCATTTTTGAAAACCGTAAAGATGTGATTGAGGCAGTAAAAGCACGGATCAAAATGGATAGCAATCTCACCGATGTACAACGCCGCCAAAGCAACGTAGATAAAACTTGGGCGTTACTGCGTTCGGCAAATACGGGGGTGATCAACAATGCACCGGATGACGGCAGTGTGGCATTAGGCGGTTGGCTTACTTTAATTAAAGCCTATAACGACAATATTCGTCAGCCTGTGCAGTTAAGCCAAGCCCTACAACAGTGGAAAAGCGCTTATCCAAACCATGCCGCCGCCACTCTCTTTCCAAAAGAATTACAAAGCCTGTTGAACTTTCAACAAACCAATCTTGCGCAAATCGGTTTAATCTTGCCGATTAGCGGAGACGGGCAAATTTTAGGTAATACTATTCTATCTGGTTTTAATGATGCCAAAGGAAATTCCACCATTCCGGTGCAAATTTTTGATTCATCGACTTATTCCATTGACGAGATTATCGCACAAGCCAAACAAGCCGGTGTGAAAGCCTTAGTAGGGCCGCTTTTAAAACAAAATGTGGATGCGGTCATTAATAACCCTGTATCAGTGCAAGGAATTGATGTATTAGCCTTAAACTCAACACAGAATACCCGTGCCATTAACCAAATGTGCTACTACGGTTTATCGCCGGAAGATGAAGCCGAATCGGCCGCAACCAAAATATGGAATGACGGAATACGCCACCCCGTTGTTGCGATGCCGCAAAATGAGCTAGGTCAGCGTGTCGGTAATGCCTTTAATGTTCGTTGGCAGCAATTAGCCTCAACGGATGCCAATATTCGCTATTATAATTTACCGGCTGACGTACCTTATTTCCTGCAAGAAAACGGTACAAATTCAACCGCACTTTATACTATTGCAGCCCCTGATGAATTGGCGGAGATCAAAGGTTATCTTGCAAATAGCGCACCAAATTTAAAAATCTACGCAAGTTCACGTTCTAATGCGGCAAGCAATTCTGCCGAATATGTAGCGCAAATGAACGGCGTACAATTTAGCGATATTCCGTTTTTCAAAGAATCTACATCGGCACAATATCAAAAAGTGGCGGGCTCAACCGGTGGTGAATATCAGCTAATGCGTTTGTATGCCATGGGTTCGGATGCGTGGTTGTTAATCAATCATTTCAATGAATTACGCCAAGTACCGGGCTATCAATTAAGCGGTTTAACCGGCATCTTAAGTGCAGGGCCAAACTGTAATGTAGAGCGCGATATGACTTGGTTCCAATATCAAGACGGTCAAGTGATACCGGTAGCCAACTAATATGTTTTCGTTAAAACGTCAACAAGGAGCGGGCTTTGAGCATCAAGCCCGCCTTTTTTTGGAATCAAAAGGGCTGAATTTTATTGCAGCAAATCAGTATTTCAAATGTGGCGAATTAGATCTTATTATGCAAGACGGACAAACGATTGTGTTTGTAGAAGTACGACAACGTTCAAATGCGCACTTTGGCTCGGCTATCGAGAGTGTTGATTGGAACAAACAACAAAAATGGCTTGATGCCGCCAATCTGTGGCTTGCCAATCATAATCTTAGCTTAGAAGATGCCGATTGCCGTTTTGATCTCGTCGCTTTCGGCAAAACTACACAAGATATTCAATGGATTCCTAATTTTCTCGACTAATTTTATTTTCAATTATGTTACAACAAGTTAAAGACATTTATAGCGAAAGTATTCAAATTCAAATTTCCGCCTCCAGTTTACTCACAGAAAATATTGCCAATGCAAGCCAAAAGGTCATTCAATGCTTACTTGGCGGCAATAAAGTCATTGCTTGCGGCATTGCACGCTCTTATGCCAACGCACAATTTTTAGTGTCCAACCTGCTTAACCGCTATGACATTGAAAGACCAAGCTTTCCCTCCGTACTGCTGAGTCTGGAAAGTGCGGTCGGATCTTCATTAGTTTTCGATCATTCACCGGAAAATCTCTATCAACATCAATTTAACGCCATGGCAAAACCCGGCGATTTACTTATTGCGTTTGCTCCGCTTGGCGTGGAAAAAGCCGTACTAAACACCATAGCCAATGCGGTGAGTAAAGAAATTAATGTCATTGCTTTAACTGGTTCAAATAATGATGCTATTCAAGGTCTATTAGCAGAACAAGATTTGGAAATTTCCATTCCCACCAATAAAGAAAGCCGTATTTTAGAAAATCATTTATTTGTGATTAATGCGCTTTGCGAATTGATTGATCAAACACTATTTCCAAGAGTTTGATAGAATGCCGATTATCATTAGGGGCCGGCTCCTAAACTATTTCACCATTTATTTGACTAACTAACTGATTCATTTAAATAAAGGAGAGAGAAAATGAAACTAAGCTCATTTAAAAAACTGGCATTTATTATAAGCGCCTCCGTTCTGTTACAAGGCTGTGTCGCCGCAGTACTGGGCGGTGCCGCAGCAGGCACAAAAGTGGCAACGGATCCGCGTACAATGGGTACACAGGTAGATGATGAAACCCTTGAATTTAAGGTAGAAAATGCCCTAGACAAAGATGAACAAATCAAATCTGAAGCACGTGTAAATGCCATCTCTTACAGTGCGCGCGTATTGTTAATCGGTCAAGTACCGAGTGAGAGTACAAAGGAAACCGCCACTAGTCTGGCAAAAGGTGTAGATGGCGTCACCGATGTCTATAATGAATTACGAGTCGGCGCTAAAATCACTATCGGGCAAATTAGCAAAGACAGTTGGATCACCACGCAAGTTAAATCCAAAATGTTGATTGATGATCGTGTGAAATCGACGGATGTCAAAGTGATCACCGAAAACGGCGAAGTATTCTTACTCGGCAATGTCACCCAATCACAAGCGGATGCCGCCGCCGAGATCGCCAGCAAAATCAGCGGCGTGCAAAAAGTCGTTAAAGTATTCAAATATTTAAACTAATCTTCCTAAAATAAATCATTTTATTCATCAAAGTGCGGTCAAAAACAAGGCAATTTTCGACCGCACTTTTTGTATTTTTTCAAGAAAAAATTCATATCTTTACAATTATCAAAAAAGTATTTGTTTTTTAATAACAAATTTTTTGTCAATCATTTTAACAAAAAATTTATTGCTTGATCTGACCTAAAAAACACATTATCTTGTGCATCATTATTTTTATAACACTATATATTGTGTTCAAAAACATATCATAGCAATTGCAGGGGTCGTATTCATGAACAAGAGCTTAAAGGTTACCAAGCGTGATGGTTCGCAAGAGCAAATCAACCTTGATAAAATTCACCGAGTGATTACTTGGGCGGCAGAAGGATTAGAAAATGTTTCCGTCTCTCAAGTGGAGTTACGTTCACATATTCAGTTTTACGAAGGCATTCGTACTTCCGATATTCACGAAACCATCATCAAAGCTGCGGCAGATTTAATTAGTAAAGATACTCCGGATTATCAATATCTTGCTGCTCGTTTAGCGATTTTCCATTTGCGCAAAAAAGCTTACGGTCATTTCGATCCGCCCCGTTTATATGATCACGTCAAAAAACTCGTGCGCATGGGCAAATATGATCATGCTCTTTTAGACGATTACACCCGTGAAGAATGGGATGAAATGGACGGTTTTATCGATCACTGGCGTGATATGACCTTTTCTTATGCGGCAGTAAAACAACTGGAAGGGAAATATTTAGTACAAAACCGTGTAACTGGTGAGATTTACGAATCTGCACAATTCCTGTATTTATTGGTCGCGGCGAGTTTGTTTTCAAAATATCCGCAAGAGACCCGCTTGGACTATATCAAGCGTTTCTACGATGCGACTTCTACATTTAAAATTTCCTTGCCGACCCCAATTATGGCGGGGGTAAGAACGCCAACTCGTCAGTTCAGTTCTTGCGTATTAATTGAATGTGGCGACAGCTTGGATTCCATCAATGCCACCGCTTCTGCCATTGTGAAATATGTTTCCCAACGGGCGGGAATCGGGATTAATGCCGGTGCAATTCGTGCCCTGGGCAGTGAAATTCGTGGCGGTGAGGCTTTCCATACCGGTTGTATTCCGTTCTATAAGTATTTCCAAACGGCGGTAAAATCTTGTTCACAAGGCGGTGTGCGTGGCGGTGCGGCAACGGTTTACTACCCGTTATGGCATTTAGAGGCTGAAAGCCTATTGGTATTGAAAAATAACCGTGGTGTGGAAGATAACCGTGTGCGCCACATGGACTACGGTGTGCAATTAAATAAATTAATGTATCAACGCTTAATTAAGGGCGGTGATATTACCTTATTCAGTCCTTCCGATGTACCGGGACTTTACGAAGCCTTCTTTGCCGATCAAGAGAAATTTGAAGAACTTTACCTCAAATACGAGCAAGATCCGAGCATTCGTAAGCGTTCCGTTAAAGCGGTTGAAATTTTCTCTTTGTTAATGCAAGAACGCGCCTCAACCGGTCGTATCTACATTCAAAATGTGGATCACTGTAATACGCATTCACCATTTGATCCGCAAGTGGCACCGGTACGCCAATCTAACTTATGCTTAGAAATTGCCTTACCAACCAAACCATTGAATCATATTCATGATGAAAACGGTGAGATTGCCCTTTGTACTCTTTCCGCATTTAACTTAGGCAAAATTGAAAATCTTGATGAATTGGAAGAATTAGCAAATCTTGCCGTTCGTGCATTAGACGCCTTATTAGATTATCAAGACTACCCTGTTGCCGCAGCAAAACGCAGTTCCCTTGCCCGTCGTTCTCTCGGTATTGGTGTAATTAACTATGCCTATTACTTAGCGAAAAATGGCGTACGTTACTCTGATGGCAGTGCGAATGACTTAACCCACCGCACTTTTGAAGCGATTCAATATTATTTATTGAAAGCTTCAATGAATTTAGCCAAAGAACAAGGTGCCTGCGAATATTTCAATCAAACCACCTACTCACAAGGTATTTTACCGATTGATACCTATAAAAAAGATTTGGACTCGCTCACACAAGAGCCGTTGCACTACGATTGGGAAAGTTTGCGTAAAGATATTCAAGAATTCGGCTTACGTAACTCGACCCTCACCGCACTAATGCCGTCAGAAACGTCATCACAGATTTCTAACGCCACCAATGGTATTGAGCCGCCGCGCGGTCATGTCAGCGTGAAAGCCTCAAAAGACGGGATCTTAAAACAAGTGGTGCCGGATTACGAAAACTTAAGCGACAATTACGAATTGCTGTGGGATATCCCAAACAATGACGGCTATCTCCACTTAGTCGGTATTATGCAAAAATTCGTGGATCAAGCGATTTCCGCTAACACTAACTACGATCCAAAACGTTTTGAAGACGGTAAAGTCCCAATGAAAGTGCTATTAAAAGACTTATTAACCGCTTACAAATACGGCTTAAAAACCCTTTACTACCAAAACACCCGCGACGGCGCTGAAGATGCCCAAGAAGATCTTGATGACGGCTGCGCAGGTGGGGCGTGTAAAATCTAATTAATCAAACCTTTAAAAGTGCGGTTAAAATCGACCGCACTTTTTTAAAAAACAGAGGAAACCCAAATGGCATACACCACTTTCTCACAAACCAAAAACGACCAACTCAAAGAGCCAATGTTCTTTGGTCAAAATGTAAACGTGGCACGTTACGATCAACAAAAATATGAGACTTTTGAAAAGCTCATTGAAAAACAACTGTCTTTCTTCTGGCGTCCGGAAGAAGTGGATGTGTCGCAAGATCGTATCGACTATGCGGCGTTGCCGGAACATGAAAAACATATTTTCATCAGCAACTTAAAGTATCAAACTTTGCTTGATTCTATCCAAGGTCGTAGCCCAAATGTGGCATTGTTACCGTTGGTATCGATTCCTGAATTGGAAACTTGGATTGAAACATGGACGTTCTCTGAAACCATTCACAGCCGTTCTTACACCCATATTATTCGTAATATTGTGAATGATCCGTCTATCGTCTTTGATGATATCGTCACCAACGAAGAAATTATCAAACGTGCACGAGATATTTCTTCTTACTATGATGATTTAATCCGTGATAGCCAACTTTATAGTTTATACGGAGAAGGCACTTACACGGTAGATGGCAAAGAATGTGTCGTTACCTTACGTAACCTCAAAAGACAGCTTTATCTTTGCTTAATGAGCGTAAATGCCCTTGAAGCGATCCGTTTCTATGTGTCTTTTGCCTGCTCTTTTGCTTTTGCGGAACGCCAATTAATGGAAGGTAACGCAAAAATTATTAAATTTATCGCCCGTGACGAAGCGCTACACCTAACTGGGACACAGCATATTTTAAACATTATGGCGGCGGGTCAGGATGATCCTGAAATGGCGGAAATTGCTGAAGAATGCAAACAGGAAGCCTATGATTTATTCCTTGCTGCGGCGGAACAGGAAAAAGAATGGGCGGATTATTTGTTTAAAGACGGTTCAATGATCGGCTTAAACAAAGATATTTTGGTTCAATATGTAGAATATATCACCAACATCCGTATGCAGGCGGTTGGCTTACCATTGCCGTTCCAAGCACGTTCCAACCCAATCCCTTGGATCAATGCTTGGTTGGTTTCCGATAACGTACAAGTGGCACCACAAGAAGTCGAAGTGAGCTCTTATCTTGTGGGTCAGATTGATTCTAAAGTGGATACCAAAGATTTTGGCGATTTCGATCTTTAATTAAGATGATAGCTAAAAGAGCCGGTTTTGCCGGCTCTTTTTATATTCTAAATGATCGTAATCATTAAAATACTAACCCTTTCAATTATTCACTCTTAGTAAATAATCTTTTAACAAAGATCGTCTTTTTCTTTTTTAAGAAAGCGTAGCATACGCCACATCAAGAACGCACAGCAATGTGTAGCTTATTTTAAAAAGTTAAGGAGTATCTATGAAAACTGTATTTCATTCAGCAAATTCTCGTGGTAACGCAGATCACGGCTGGTTAAAAAGCCGTCATACGTTTAGTTTCGCCAATTATTACGATCCTGATCGTATTCACTTCGGTGCATTACGTGTAATCAATGATGACTTTGTCTAGGGCGGACGCGGTTTTGGTACACACCCACACGATAATATGGGTAACGGCAGTGTCATTCATCACGGCGATATTCAAGTGATGTCTGCCGGTACAGGTATTACCCATAGCGAAATGAATCCAAATGCGGATATACCGGTGAAATTTTTACAAATTTGGGTGTTCCCAAATAAACGTAATGTGACACCGCGTTATCAACAAATAAGTATTGCGGAGGGCGCAAAACCAAACGATTTCCAACAAATTTTATCGCCAAATGCAGACGATGAAGGGGTATGGATTCACCAAAATGCATGGTTCAACTTGGCAAAATTTGACAAAGGTACAAAGAAAGAATACCGCTTAAACGACACGAAAAATGGTGTCTATGTCTTCGTCATTAAAGGTACCGCAAAAGTAGCCGGTTTCGATCTTTCCGAACGTGATGGCTTAGGCGTTTGGGATGTTGAGAACTTCAACGTGGAAGCAACAGATGATGCTGAAATTTTGTTGATGGAAGTACCAATGGAACTTAGCATGGCGTAAGACGGCAAAGCCTCAATGAGCGGTGATTACCGCTCATTTATAGCCCTTCTTGCCAAGCCCTTTAAAATCACTAAAATGACATTTTTCATTTTAGTCGGTCGGTAAATTCAATATCCCAAATTCGTTGGATTTTCCGAACGCACTTTTACTCGACGATTTTATCAACCATAATCTTATTAGGAGATTTAATAAAAAAAACAACACTTGCTTACATATTATCGGTTACTAGTAGCAATCTTTATACGAAAGCCGACAATAAAGTGGATATTGCCGAATCGTTTAACGCAACAGTGTTAGTCGATGGCTTGGAAAGCTCTTGAGAAATACTTTGGGAAGGATAACCGACTTTGGATTACCGATCGTCAAGGCAAAAATATTGTTAAAATCGATCCAAAAAGCGGAAAACGTACCGTTTTATATTATTCTTATGCTGGCCGACCATTGCGCCGTCAAGCATTATTTACTACCCGAAAGACGGGGCGATCAAAGAGTGGCAAAATTCCTTGTTAATCACCACCTTAAAGAGCGGTGCGATTTATCGTGTTAAATTAGACGGCAAATCGGAACAAGTGCAAGGCGATTTCAGCAAACACTTCAAAACCGATAACCGTTACCGTAATGCGGTAATCAGTCCGGACACACGCAAAATCTATGTGGCGACCGATGCGGTCGGTTATGGTTTAGGTAAAAACGGCAAGCCGAACACCGAAATGCAAAATAAAGGTGCAATTGTCGTGTTTGAATACACCGGTAAATAATCCTAACTCTTATAAACGGTCTGTTCTCGACCAAAATTTGTAAATATTTCAAGGCATCGTTAAAGATGCCTTTCTTTTAAATGAAGAAAACGGTTATCGCAACATTGATTGCCTCTAGCGCAGTCAATAGTTTTGCCAACAATGAAACAACATTAGATGAAATTACCGTAACCGCTGTTCGAGCAGAAATAAACCCTTTTAGTACCCCTGCTTCCATTGATGTAATCGAAGGAGAGGATGTGCGCCAAAAAAGCGGAATGAATGTCAGCTTAAGCGAAGCTTTGCAAGGCATTGCCGGTTTGGTTGCCGTGGATCGGCATAATTATGCACAAGATATTAATCTTTCCACGCGCGGTTCTCGTATGGGGGGCGGCGTACAGTTATATGTGGACGGCATTCCCGCCACCATGCCGGACGGTCAAGGGGTAACCAGTCATATCGATCTTAATTCCCTCGGACGCATTGAAATACTTAAAGGCCCTTTTTCATCGCTTTACGGCAATTCTTCGGCAGGCACAATTTTAGTACACAGCCAAAAAGGACAAAACCCACCGAGCATTGAAACCAGTGTGGACGGCGGGAGTAACGGTACATGGCATTATAGTTTCAAAGCACAAGGCGGTGGCGACAATAAATATGTACCGGCGTATGTATTGAGCGTTAATCGTTTCACAACGGAAGGTGAGCGGGATCACAGCGCCGCACGCAAAAATCAGGTGAATTTCAAAGCGGATTGGACAACGGAAAACCAAGCGGAAGTGGACAACGGAAAACCAAGCGGAAGTGGACATTACTTTCAACCATAGCGATATTAAAGCATAAGATCCAGGAGCATTAAGCTACGAACAATGGAAAGCAAACCGTAATCAAGTTGCGACCAATCTTGAAATGTTTAATGCACGCAAAAACGTGCGTCAAACTCAACTTGGCTTGAGTTATCGCCAAAAATTAGATGAAAAAATCGTTTGAATTTAACCGCCTACCTTGGTGAACGCAGTCTTGAACAGTATTTGCCCATTCCCCGCATTACCCAAATCCGTAACGCCGGGCACGCTGGCGGCGTGATTGACTTCACCCGCTATTATGCCGGTACGGATGTGCATTTACAGCACGATTTTACCGACAACTTTAATGTGATCACAGGTCTTGCATTCGACTATATGCAAGATAAACGTAAAGGCTATGAAAATTTTAACGGCACGATCAATGGGGTAAAAGGTGCGTTACGCCGTGATGACACCAATAAAATTTACAACATCGAGCCCTATGTGCAAACACAATGGGCATTCTTGCCGAATTGGCTGTTTCACAGTGGCTTGCGATACAGCACGACTACATTTAAATCGAAGGATCACTATCTACGCAACGGCGATGACAGCGGGCGCAAAAAAGATGAAAAATGGCTGCCAAGTATCGGGCTAAGTTGGCAGGGGCTGGCAGATACCAATCTCTATGCCTCTTACAGCCGTGGCTTTGAAACAGGCACATTCTTATCGTCCGGACGGGCAATCCGGCTTGAATTTCGACCTCAAACCGCTTACTACAGATAATTATGAAATCGGGCTGAAAAAAGGCTTGGGCGATGGAATACTGACAATGGCACTTTACCGTACCGACAGTAAAGATGACATTGTTTCGGCAGGTACCATGGGCGGTCGGGCAACCTTCCGTAATGCCGGCAAAACCCGTCGTCAAGGTGCGGAATTGGCTTGGAGTGGTACGCTTTGGCAAGATTTAAAAATGCAATTAAGCTATACTTTTGTGGACGCTCGTTTCCGCCAAACTGTCGGAGCGAATATTCGCCAAGGAAATCGTATTGCCGGCGTAGCGAAGCATAATGTCTACGCAAGCCTTGGCTGGCACGACCAACAAGGCTGGCGCATAGGTGCAGATGCCCGTTATCACGGCAGAGTAGCGGTCAATAACGCGAATAGCGAATACGCCCCAAGCTACACCGTAGTGGGAACTTATGCGGGCTACTTGTGGGAAAAAGGCAACTGGCAGATTGATCACCACTTACGTGTCAATAATCTATTTGATAAAGATTATGCCAATGTGGTTATCAATGACGCCAACGGCTGCTATTACGAACCGGCACTAAAACGCAATTTTAATGTTGGAATGAATGTAAAATATGCATTCTAACGACTAAAAGTGCGGTTAGTTTTAGCGAAATTTTGGCACAATGTCGGCGATATCCAAAATTGGATATGTTGGGCATTGTGCCAATGCCAAACAATCGAAAGATCTAACCCTTAATCTATTATTAAACCAATCAGGAGAGCAAAATGAACATTTTATTATTAGACGGTGGAAAAACCTTTGGTCATTCTAACGGGCAATTAAACCATACCCTGCACGCCACGGCACGCGAGGTATTGACAAACTTGGGACATCAAGTGCAAGAAACCGTCATTGAGCAGGGCTATGATATTACGGCGGAAATCGAAAAATTTTTATGGATGGACGCGGTAATTTGGCAAATGCCCGGCTGGTGGATGGGCGAACCTTGGACGGTAAAAAAATACATTGACGAAGTATTTACCGCAGGACACGGCAAATTATATCAAAGCGACGGTCGTCACCGTGTTAATCCGACAGAGGGATACGGCACAGGCGGTTTATTGGGCGGTAAAAAACATATGTTGTCGCTCACTTGGAATGCGCCGATTGAAGCCTTTACCCGTGAAGGGGATTTCTTTGAAGCACAAGGTGTGGACGGGGTTTATTTACATTTCCACAAAGCCAATGAGTTTATTGGCATTACCGAGCGCTTACCGACATTTATATGTAATGATGTGATTAAATCACCTGATGTGCCGAAATACATCGCTGATTACAAAGCGCATTTAAATCGCGTGTTTGGTTAATATTGGTGCTCATCACTATCATATTGAAAACAAAAAGGCTCGGGATTTCCCCAGCCTTTTTTACTCAATAAAAATTAACCGCCTAAACGTGCTTTGATACGAGCGGATTTATCCAGACGTTACCCTAAGGAATAAAATTTTGCTTTGTAAACGTATTGTTACGTTTAACGGCAATACTGCCGATTATTGAGCAGTGAATTTAGAATACGTATTCAACGCCTCTATTTTGTATAAATTTTTTATTTTGTGCGTTTTGACATAACGTTGGGCAATTTTACAAATTCACATAAAAAATTGACCGCTCTTTTTTTGTTAAATATTTTCTCATCGAAGAGACTTTCACATCATCTTAACTATTTTTTCTCTCACCATTTCGCCTAACTGACTTTCTTGATTAAGAAATTACATTTTTATCCGTTAAACTTTTTATAAGATTATTTACAACATCAAAATTTTTTATTTTTTACCCAACCTTTTAACCTGCCGTTATTTGTTAAAATCATTTGATCTAAATTATAAACTCTGTTAAAAGCCTAATTGGGAAATATACAATTTAATAACAAAAAACTTCATAATGGAGGTTATACAATGCAAAAAACAACATATTTTTCCAAATATAAAGGTTTAATTATACTCGCCTTAGATTTTATGCTAATACTTGTTTTAATTAAGATTCTACCCTTCTCCCCACAAGAAAATCGTGGTCTTGCTTTGCTGGTTTTTGTCGGGATTTTATGGCTGACCGAGGCATTTAATATTACTGTAACCTCCCTTATGGTGCCGATCGTAGCCATTGGTTTGGGGTTGATTAATACACAAAAAGCCTTAGCACCGTTTTCCACACCGATTATTTATATGTTTTTTGGCGGATTTGTTGTTGCTGCGGTTCTACAAATCCAAAATCTCGACAAAATTATAGCTAACTACATTATCCGCTTGGCGAAAGGTAATTTAAAGTTATCCGTCGCCTATCTGTTCGGTGTAACAATTTTTCTTTCTATGTGGATAAATAATACCGCCGTTGCCGCAATGATGTTACCTCTGACGATGGGTATGCTAAAAGGCATTAATGCTCAGAAAAATTATCGCCTCTATTGTTTCGTATTACTCGGAATGGCATTTAGTGCAAATATTGGTGGTATCGGAACACTTGTCGGCAGTGCCCCTAACGCCATTTTAGCCTCTCAAATTCAGGTTACGTTTACCGAATGGTTAGCCTATGGATTTCCGGTGATGCTGCTCTTAATTCCATCTATGATTTTTGCATTATGGGTTGTTTTACATCCTGATTTTTCGGTCGATTTTTCACCGTCAATCGAAAAAGTGAAACTCAATCAGAAAAATATACTTACCCTTGGCATTTTTATTTTTATGACCCTTTTATTATTGTTTGGCTCGGTGATTAACCCCTTGATTAGTCAATTCTTAGCACTCCCGAAAAACATTGAAAATTTCGATACGGTCATTGCCCTACTCGTCGTTATTTTAATTTGCATTTCCGGGGTTGCCCGCTGGAAAGAAATTCAAGAGCGTGTAGAATGGGGCGTGCTTTTACTCTTCGGCGGCGGCTTAACCCTCAGCATTGTGATGAAAGATTCGGGGGCGAGTAAAATTATGGCGGATACTATCGTACAATTTGTACAGGAGAAACCACTTTGGGTACTATGCTTTGCGATTGCCGGTTTTATTATCTTTTTAACGGAATTTACCTCTAATACGGCAAGTGCCGCATTAATTATTCCTATTGTTATTTCCGTTGCACAATCTATGGATCTACCGCCGATTGCACTTGCGGCAATTATTGCCTGCGGTGCCAGCTGTGCCTTTATGCTTCCTATTGCAACGCCACCTAATGCCATTGTTTTCTCGACAGGACACGTTAAACAAATTGATATGGCAAAAGTCGGCTTAATTCTGAACTTATTCTGTATTGCAGTGATTGGCGGATTCGCCTATTTTATGTGGCTCTAAAATAAAACCACAAAAAACGACCGCACTTTAATTGCTTAAAGTGCGGTCATTTCTAATAACGTTTTTTATTTTTGGATTGAGGCTAGAAACTCTTTGCGGGTTTCACGATCTTCCAAAAAGACACCGCCATAAGCGGACGTCACCGTATAACTATTGGTATCTTTTACCCCACGGGCTTTTACACAAAAATGGGTCGCTTTCACATAAACGGCAACATCGTCAGTTTCCAAAATAGTTTGAAAAGCCGTTAAAAGTTGCTCGGTTAAACGTTCCTGTACCTGCGGGCGCTGTGCAAAAAAAGCAACGATTCGATTAATTTTAGAAAGCCCGATTACCCAATCTTTCGGGTAGTAAGCAACAGCAACATTGCCATCAATGGTGACAAAATGATGTTCGCAAGTACTGGTGAGGGTAATATCATTGACTTGCACCATTTCACTGACTTTCATTTGATTTTTAATTTTTGTCATTTTAGGGAAATTGGCATAATCCATTCCGCTAAAAATTTCATCAACGAACATTTTTGCCAAACGATTCGGCGTTTCTTCTAAACTATCATCGCCTAAATCCAGCCCAATCAGTTTCATCACCTCTCGCATATGGCTGGCGATACCGGAACGGCGTTCGTCTTTATTTGGGTTAGGGGTTATCATTGGAGTTTCTATGCCCTTGGCAACCAGGGCATCACGCACATTTAGCGCATCTTGTGAAATATTGCTCATTTATTTTCCGTTCCTAAAAAATAATGCGGCATTCTAGCAAAATATAAGTACATCGTAAAATGAGAAAAATCACCAATATTTATTGATCTCATTCATCATTTCAGAATTTAATCCTTAAATTAGAAACGATTTCACGATAAAATACCCGACAAATTTTCTCAACGTTTACACAGGATTTTTATGCTTTCGTTAGATCAAGCTTTGAACCAGATGCTTAGCCGGCTTCCTTTCCCGACACAATGCGAAACGCTTTCTTTAAGCGAGGCGACAAACCGGGTATGTGCCGAAGATGTGGTATCCCCAATCAATGTTCCTTCCTTTGATAATTCGGCGATGGATGGCTATGCGGTACGTTTAGCGGATTTGGCGCAATCATTAACCCTCTCCGTTGCCGGCAAGTCTTTTGCGGGCAATCCTTTCAACGGTGAATGGATAGCGCAAAGTGCGGTGCGTATTATGACCGGTGCAATGATTCCTCCAGGTACGGATGCAGTAGTTATGCAGGAACAAGTTGTCGTCAATGAGGACGGTACGATCACACTAAACGAATACCCGAAAGCCAACCAAAACATTCGCCGTATTGGTGAAGATATAAAAAAAGGTGATATTGTCTTACAACAAGGTGATGTGCTGAATGCCGTGTCCTTACCATTGCTTGCCTCACTCGGTATTGCTGAAGTAAAAGTTTATCCTCGTTTAAAAGTTGCAGTACTTTCTACCGGAGATGAATTAGTCCAGATCGGTCAACCATTAAAAGAGGGGCAAATCTACGACACAAACCGTTTCACTATAAAACTTATGCTGCAACAATTAAATTGTGAGGTATTGGATTTGGGTTTATTAGCCGATAACGAAGTTGAATTTGAAAAGGCATTTGTTGAAGCCCAACGCCAAGCCGATCTAGTCATTACCAGCGGCGGGGTTTCCGTAGGCGAAGCGGATTTCACCAAAGCCGTGTTAGAAAAAGTCGGTACGGTTAATTTCTGGAAAATCGCCATGAAACCGGGCAAACCTTTTGCCTTTGGAAAATTGCAAAATGCTTGGTTCTGCGGATTACCGGGCAATCCGGTTTCAGCCTTGGTCACGTTCTATCAGCTCGTACAACCGGCGATTTTGCAATTAAGCGGTCAAAAACATCCGAAAAAACAACCGCACTTTACCGCCATCGCAACAACCAATTTGAAAAAAGCGCCGGGTCGTTTAGATTTCCAACGGGGTTACTATCAAATGAATGAGAACGGACAAATCGAAGTTCAACCGGTCGGATTCCAAGGTTCGCATTTATTCAGTTCTTTTGTGAAAAGTAATTGTTTCATCGTATTAGAAAAAGATCGCGGTAATGTTGCTGCCAGTGAAACCGTTACTATTGAACCGTTTAATCATCTATTGGGGCAATAATGTCAACACTAAGCCATGAAGAAGAATTGCGTTATAACCGCCAAATTATTATGAAATCGATTGATTTTGACGGGCAAGAAAAACTAAAAGACAGCAAAATGTTGATTGTCGGCTTAGGCGGTTTAGGGTGTGCCGCAGCACAATATCTTGCGGCTGCCGGTGTGGGGCATTTAACCCTGCTGGATTTTGATCAGGTTTCGCTTTCTAACCTCCAGCGTCAAATACTACATTGTGATGCAAGACTTAATATGCCAAAGGTTGATTCTGCCAAAATTGCCTTGCAGCAAATCAATCCGCATATTGAGATTGAGACAATTAACGATAAATTGGACGAAGAAAAACTCGGTGAAATTATACCGCATTTTCAGGTTATTCTTGATTGTACCGATAATGTCGATATCCGTAATCGGCTTGATCGCCAATGTAAGAAAAATCATATTCCGCTCATTTCCGGTGCTGCAATTCGTATGGAAGGGCAAGTTTCTGTCTTTACTTATGAACCTAACACCCCGACTTACCATGATCTCAGCCAACTTTTCGGGCAAAACGTGTTAAGTTGCGTGGAAGCCGGCGTGCTCGCACCAATCGTAGGGATTGTAGGTTCGATTCAAGCATTAGAGGCGATTAAGGTTAGATTAAACATTGGTGAGAATTTATCCGGTCGCTTGTTAATGATCGATGGGATGACAATGAAAATAAGAGAAATGAGATTACCGATAAAAACGGCTTAATATTTTTTTATTTCGGCTCGCTATTGTAACGAAAATACTCAAAATCACGGGTCATAACTATCAACTTATAGCATTAATATTTTAATTACCCTTATCATATCAATAAACAATGGGGCGTTTATATGTCGCCCTATTGTCAAACTAGAATCGGCTTTCTCTTTGATTTATTCAATGAACGTCTAAGAGAAAATTCACCATAATTGATATGATTCGTCGGTTAATTTCGGAAAGTATCTAAAAATGAATATTCAAAATGTAATTTTATGGCGGCGTTTTTTCTCCGGTATCGCTTATACCGCCATGCAAAGTGTCTTTTTCATCTACTTACAAGGCAATAAAGGTTTCGATACCGCTCAAATTACTACTGCATTTTCCCTATTGGTGTTTGCCAGCCAAGTTTTCTCTTTATTCGCTGGATATTGGGGCGATCGTTTCGGCCGTTCAAAAATGATGTTGATCGGCTGTTTAATGGATGCAATTGCCTATATTTTACTTATCACCACGGATTACTACCCGCTTTTACTCTTAACCACCTTCTTTTTTGGTTTGGGTAGTACACTGTTTGGTACAAATGCTCGTGCCCTACTCCTTTCTACCGCAGCAAATAATTACCAAGATAAAGCGAAAGCCCAAGGTAAATTTTTACGTATTCAAAGCCTAGCTTCAATGTTTGCACCGTTACTTGCTTTACCCTTTTTACAGTTTCAACTGCCTGAAATGTTGATTTGGGTCAGTTGTGGTATTGAAGTGGCAATGCTAATTTTTATGTTGCTAACCGTGCAAGAAACCTCATGCACAGTACGGGCAACCCGATTTCGGCTAAGCCATATCCGCCAAGTATTAAGCAAACGCTTTGTTTTTGCTCATTTGTTATTATTTATTCCATTGGCTATGGGAACTTCGTTTTATATTATTTTCCCCTATATTTTCAGCAATCTATTAGATAATCCGGAATCGATCCCTATTGCTTTTTTTATTAATAACCTAATTGCCGTGCTATTTCAGAGCCATTTCTCTCGAAAATTAAGTTTTGGCGTTGTAAAACTAACTTATATTGCCCCACTCTTAGTCATTACACTCATTGTGCCATGGTTCTACGTGATTGATTTTCTGTCATTTATAACAGCCTATATTTATTTGATTATCTTTGCCTTTGTAGGATTATTCGCCAATACCGCCCTAGCAAATATGTTAGTGAAATTGGATAAAGGCGTTAATCAAGGCTTGATGTTCGGCACCTCAAAACTTATCTTGGCCGGTACAACAGCCCTTGTGATGAATATTATTCCTGTCGTTTTTTTAATTTGGTAGATAAAATGAAGTTACGTCATATTTTCTTTTCGCTATTGCTATCACTTACCATCAGTATAATCGCAATTGCCCCCGCCCTTTATGATCTGCAAAATCGGGAAACCGAACAGGCTGAATTAGCTGATTTATACTCACAACTTGTCACCTCTCTTGAAAAGGGAAATTACATTGAGCTGGATAAATTACTCTCTGACGATTTTGTACTCACCGTGATTCGCGACTCGAAACGGAAACGTTTTGCGAAAACCGACTGGATAAACAATTTAAAAGACGGCACGCTATACTACGATATGCTAACCGCAATTAAAGTGTTACCGATTGGTAAAAACCGATTAACCGCAACCTATGATTTAAAAGCGTCTTTCTTGGGTGAAAAAATTGAGGCAATGAAAATAAAAATGTATTTTCGTACGAAAATGCAAGACGGGGAACATAAAATCCAGAGAATGTGGATTGATTGGGATAAAAATGCCGAACATTCACTCAGCCGGTAAAAACAATGTGCGGTCAAAAACAAAGTATCATAACTTCATTAAAATTGACCGCACTTTCTATGTTGAAAACTTACTCTTCCAATACAACCTTGCCAATATAGCCTAAGTTGCGATATCGTTGGGCATAATCAATACCGCAGCCCACAACAAATTCATCAGGAATTTCAAAGCCGACCCATTCCACCGGCACACTAACTTCTCTTCTCGACGGTTTGTCTAATAATGTGCAAATCGCCAAACTCGCCGGATCACGTAAATTCAAAATTTCACGAACTTTCTCAAGCGTATAACCGGTATCAATAATGTCTTCGACAATAAGTACATGTTCGCCTCGAATATCGCCTTCTAAATCTTTGCTGATTTTTACATCATGGTTGGTTGTCATCCCACTACCGTAACTTGATGTTGTCATAAACTCAATTTCTATCGGCAATGCCAATTCACGTACTAAATCAGCCATAAAAATAAATGAACCGCGTAATAAGCCAACAACAATCAGTTTATTGACCTGTTTTTGCTGATAAAAAGCCGTAATTTCCTCTCCCAATGAGGCAATACGCGCTTTCACATCGGCTTCAGAAATTAATACATCAACATGATGTTTTTTCATTTTTTGTCCTTAAATTAAATAATGAGATCAATTAGTCCGCCCATTATACAAAGAAAAACAAAAAAAAGCTGAAGTTTAAATCTTCAGCTTTTCAACACGGATGAATTTACTTTTACTCTCTACCTGTTGGAGCAATCTGCAATCGCATCTAAACAGGTATTTGCATAGTAGCAGAATCAATTATTTTGTCAATAAGAATTATTCTCAAAAATTAATTACCTGAGACTTTCATTTTATCTAACAAAATTGAGCCGGTTTGGATATTAGAACGATGCTCCACATCATCACTAATCGCTACGATATTTCTCAGCATATCCGGCAATTGTCCTGCAATGGTAATCTCAGATACCGGATATTGAATTTCTCCGTTTTCCACCCAAAAACCTGACGCACCACGGGAATAATCACCGGTCACAATATTCACGCCTTGTCCCATCACATCCGTGACTAATAATCCGGTTCCCATTTCACCTAAAAGTGCGGTCAATCCGCCGGTTAAATTGGGCTGAACCAACCAGTTATGAATCCCACCGGCATGACCGGTGCTTTTCATGCCCATTTTTTTACCGCTGTAATGAGTCAATAAATACGTCTGTAAAATACCGTCTTGTACGATTTCCAAATCTTGTGTGCGTACGCCTTCGCTGTCAAAAGGAGTTGAGGCCAAACGGCTCAACAAATGCGGACGTTCACTAATATTAAACCATGTCGGTAACACTTGTTTCCCTAAATGATCTAACAAGAAACTTGATTTACAGTATAAACTTCCCCCACTAATAGAGGCGGCAAAATGTGAAATAATACCTGTCGCCACATCATTTAAAAAGATCACCGGTACTTCTCGGGTGGTGAGTTTTTGTGGATTCAAACGGGCAACGACTTTTTTCGCACTATTTTTCCCGACCCATTCTGCCGATTCCAATTTGTTAAAATTGCGTGAAACTGTATATTCATAGTCATTTTCCAGCCCATCTTCCACCCCACCGATGACCGAACAAGATAAAGAATAACGGCTTGATAAATAACTTTGCAACATTCCGTGCGTATTGCCATATACACGTACACCCGTATGGGAGTTAAAACTCGCTCCGTTACTATTAACAATTCGTTTATCTGCCTCCAATGCGGCCTTTTCTGCTTGCAACGCAAGTGCCGTAGCCTTCTCTACATCAATATCAGCAGCGTGATAAAGGGCTAAATCGGCAGCCTCAAATGCCATTAATTCTTTTTCGGCTAAACCGGTACAATCATCCGGCGAAGTATATTTAGCAATCGCCAAAGCCGCTTCAACGGTATTTTTAATCGCCTGTTCGCTTAAATCGGAAGTTGAAGCATTGCCTTTTTGTTGTCCTAAATAGACTGAGATCCCAAGTGCGCCGTCATTGGTAAATTCCACGTTTTCAATTTCCTGCAAACGGGTTGAAACGGATAACCCGCTCACTTTCGTAACGCCAACCTCGGCGGTCGCTCCGGCTTTTTGGGCGACTGCAAGGGCGACCCCCACCGCTTGACGCAATTCTTGCTCCTGTTGTTTCAAAAGTGCGGTCTGATTTTCTGCTGTTTTCATTCTGTTTTCCCGTTAAAAATTTTTCGCATTTTATCTTATTTTCAAAGTTTATGCTAAAATGCGCACTAAATTTCTAAGAAGGAATAACATGGCAAAGCGTAAGAAAAAAGAAGTATTTGATTGGGAAGAGGAACAACAAGAAGAAATCATTTGGGTAAGTAAAAGTGAAATCAAACGTGATGCTGAGGAGCTAAAACAACTCGGTGAAAAGTTGGTGAACTTAACCAAAACCAATCTGACTAAAGTGCCACTTGATGATTCATTATTAGAAGCCATTGAGTTGGCGCAACGTTTGCAAAAAGAAGCGCGCCGCCGCCAATTACAGTATATCGGCAAATTATTACGTGGCACTGATGTTGAACCGATTCGCGAATCCTTAGATAAAATTGAGAATAAACATAATCTACAACAGGCAATGCTGCAAAAATTGGAAATATTGCGTGATGAGTTGGTCGAACAAGGGAATACGGCACTCAGCGATTTATTCAATGAATATCCAACAGCTGATCGCCAGCAATTACGCAATTTAATTCGAGCGGCGCAAAAAGAAAAAGCACAAAATAAACCCTTGAAAGCTTATCGTGAAATTTATCAGGTATTGAAAGAGATTATTTTACCGGATTAAAAAATTATTTTTGACCGCACTTGGTTTTAGAGCGGTCTCAAAATTATGGTATGATTCGCCCCCATTTTAAACAGGACAAACTATTTTTATGAATATTCGTTGGAATATTATTCTCGGTATTATGGCACTTTGCCTGCTTGGTTGGTATTATTCACTAAATCAAGATCATGGTGATTTACAAAGTTTGGTCAAAGCACCGGATAGCCCTGATTATGTCGGACAAAAAATGGAAACAACCATCTTTTCACTGGACGGCAAAAAACAATATTTAGCGATTTCAGACGAAGTTGAACATTTTAGTCATGACGGAAAAACAAATTTTACCGCTCCGCTCGTTTATCTTTTTGATACCACCGACGATAATCAAAAACAGAAAAACGAAACGGCAAAATTACTGGAATCGCAAAGTTGGAAGTTAAGTGCGCAAAAAGCTGTTTTAACAAAAGATGAAATCCTTTATTTAGAGGGAAACGTCGTAGCAGAAAGCCTAGAACCGACTTCCCGACTTCAACGCGTAGAAACACAATCGGCTGTCGTTAATTTAAAAACACAAGATATTACATCCGACACAATGGTAAAAATTAACGGACAAAATTTTAATTCCACCGGCTTAAAAATGGTGGGTAACTTGCGCCAACAAGTGGCAACTCTAAAGGAACAGGTAAAAACATATTATGAAATCAGTAACCCGTAAGATTCTTCTCACTACAACATTGGCGATGGTCTCCCTTTCAGCTTTCGCCCTAAAAGATGATACAAATCAACCGATTAACATCGTCTCCGATAACCAATCTTTGGATATGGAAAACAGTGTGGTTACTTTCACTGATAATGTGGTAATTACGCAAGGTTCCATTCTGATTAAAGCGAATAAAGTGGTCATCACCCGCCCGCCTGAAAACTCCGGAAAAAAAGAAACCGTAGAAGCTTTCGGTACGCCGGTGACTTTCCACCAATTATTAGACGATGGCAAACCGGTGGACGGCAAAGCAAACCAAGTACATTATGATCTCGGTGCGGAATTTTTAACGCTAACAGGCAATGCGGAGCTCAGACAACTTGATAGTAAAATAAATGGCGAACGCGTTACTTATGATGTGAAAAAACAGCAGCTAAAAGCAAATGGCGGTAAATCGCGTGTTAAAACCGTATTAATTCCGACCCAATTACAACAAAAAGGTAAAAAATAACTGATGTCCGTATTACATGCTGAATTTTTGGCTAAAAGTTATAAAAATCGTAAAGTTGTTTCTGATGTCAGCCTTACGGTTAATTCTAATGAAATCGTCGGGCTATTAGGTCCGAATGGTGCCGGCAAAACTACCACATTCTATATGGTCGTAGGGCTTGTGCGCCAAGATCAGGGTAAAATTACTATTGACGGTGAAGACATTAGTCTCTTACCAATGCATAACCGTGCACAACGCGGTATAGGCTATCTTCCGCAAGAAGCGTCAATTTTTCGCCGTTTAAGCGTTTACGATAACTTAATGGCGGTGTTGGAAATTCGCAAAGATCTCACACCCGAACAACGCCGGGAAAGAGCGGATGAATTAATTGAAGAATTTAATATCGGACATATTCGCAATAGCCTTGGTCAATCCCTTTCCGGTGGGGAGCGTCGCCGTGTAGAAATCGCACGTGCCCTTGCCGCCAATCCCAAATTTATTCTATTGGACGAACCTTTTGCGGGGGTTGATCCGATTTCCGTTACGGACATTAAAAAGATTATTACCGATCTGCGTAACCGCGGTTTGGGTGTGTTAATCACCGATCATAATGTGCGCGAGACTCTAGATGTCTGTGAACGGGCTTATATTGTAGGGAAAGGTCAAATCATCGCCACCGGCACTCCAGAAGAAGTGATGAATGATGAACATGTAAAACGCGTGTACCTTGGTGAAGAATTTAAGTTATAAAGATGAAATTAACAGAACTCTTTCACCCTGAAAATATACGTCAGGGTGTTTGCTTTTCAAGTAAAAAGCGATTATTTGAATCCATTGCTCATTTTATCGTAGAACAATTACACGGTGAAAAAGGCGAACAAGCTTGCTTTGAATGCTTATTTGAACGTGAAAAATTGGGGAACTCAGGATTAGGCAACGGTGTGGCAATGCCAAAAGCAAAATTACCTGCGAAAGCAACCGATAAAGCCCTTGCCGTATTTCTTCAATTAGAAACACCGATTGATTACGATGCACAAGATGGTAAACCCATAGATCTCGTTTTCGCCGTGCTTGTACCGGAAAATCAGTGCCAAACCTATATTCCCGTACTTTCTCATTTAACGGAAAAAATCACAGACAAAAATTTTCTTAAACAATTGCGTTCAGCGAAAAGTGCGGGTGAAATCTGGCAAGTTTTTGAGATGGCGGATCAAACAACAGAAGAAACGCATTCTTTAACCGAGAGTGAAACATAATCTTACAAGGGGAACTGTATGGAAATTATCATTATCAGCGGTCGCTCCGGAGCGGGAAAGTCAGTGGCATTACGTGCGCTGGAAGATATGGGCTACTATTGTGTTGATAACCTTCCACTGGATCTATTACCCCAGCTCACGGAGATTTTAGCCAAAAATCAAACTGCTGTCGCCATCAGCCTTGATATTCGTAATTTACCCGAATCGGCACAATCTCTTGAGCAAATTCTAACGGACATTCAACGTCATTACGCAACTAAAATCATTTTTTTAGATTCTGATCGTAGCACACTGATTCGCCGATACAGCGACTCTCGCCGACTTCATCCTCTTTCAGCCAACGATCTCTCCCTTGAGGCTGCCATTGATGCCGAACACCAACAATTAGAACCATTGCTCCAACACGCAAATTTCGTTATTGATACGACACATATTTCTACGCACACTTTGGCAGAAAAATTGCATGAATGCTTACGGGGGAATACAGAAAAAGAGCTCAAAATTATTGTAGAGTCCTTCGGTTTTAAATACGGTATTCCTCTTGATGCGGACTATGTATTTGACGTTCGTTTTTTGCCGAATCCGCACTGGGATCCCGAACTTCGCCCAATGACGGGATTGGACGAACCGGTCGCCCGTTTTTTAAACAGCCATGATGATGTCAATAATTTCATCTACCTCACCCGTAACTACATTGAAACATGGTTGCCAATGTTAGAGCAAAACAACCGCAGCTACTTAACCATTGCGATCGGTTGTACCGGAGGAAAACATCGCTCGGTTTACATTGCCCAGCAACTTGGCGAATATTTTCAAGCTAAAGGAAAAAATGTCAAAATTCAGCATAAATCCTTAGAAAAGAATAAAAATAAATAAACAAAAAGTGCGGTTAAATTTCGGCATTATGGAGTAAATGCACAATTTAAAGAAAAATGTAGGGGCGCCATGCAGGCGTCCGTAAAGAGTTAAATGATTTTAAAAAGTTGTATGACGGACGCCGGCTTGGCATCCCTACCTATGAGATAAAATTTAAGTTTATACAACTGCTACATAATACCGTCAAATTTGACCGCACTTTTGCTATACAATAAATTGTTCAAAGATTTGCTCTATATGTTTCCGCAAGATATCCTTTCCACCAATTTCTTCATTTTGCCAAGAATACAATAAAACCTCAGATGAAAATTGTGCCTTCGCCTGCTCCGCTAAGGGTAAATAGCTAATATGCCAAGGTTCACGACCCATTTTTTTTCCTATGGATTGCTGCATAAACGGAAGCGCAAAATCGAAGTGCGGTAAATTTTCAACAAGAAATTCACTTAGCTCGCAAAAATAACCGTCTTTTTCATATTCCCAAGGTTCAAGCTGTAAGGATTGCCCTTGCGGTAACAGATCCGGATCGAAAATATCAATTTCCGTTCCCCAGTGATGCCGACTCCCGCCCGGCAACGCCGACCAACGTAAAATAGCTTGGCATTTTTGCCAATCATCCCATAATGAGAGATCCAAGCTATGACCTTCGTCATCATGCACTTTACGCTCACCGCTAAATTTACCGTTCCAAATCAACTGTTGGCGTTGAAAATCTCGAAAACTACTTGCCGGTTGTAAATTAAAGCCATTTTTGACCGCACGTTGCTGCAAACTTTGAAATGCTTTTACCGCTTGTGCCTGCAAAAAATGGTTTATTGAATGCGGAGTGGGTAGATTCACTAAATGTTCGCGCGATTTTCCCGTGAGCATTTCCGAAGTTAATTTCATGTTTACTTATCCAATAAATTCACTAACATTTGATGATAAATTTGATCGCACTTGCCGAGCTCTTCTACACCCACACATTCATTTACTTTATGAATAGTGGCATTAAGCGGTCCAAACTCCACCACTTCCGCCCCCATTAAAGCGATAAAACGTCCGTCGGATGTGCCTCCACCGGTTTCGAGTTTCGGTGTGATACCGGTTATTCCTTGAATACTATCCACCAACGCATTCACCAATTTACCCGGTTTGGTTAAAAACGGTTTACCGGAAAGATTCCATTCTATACGGTAGGTCAAACCGTGTCTTTCCAACATTTCCGTCACCTTTTGCTTAATCAGCCCGTCAGTGATTTCCGTACAGTAGCGTAAATTAAACTGTACATAGAGTTCACCCGGAATCACATTATTACTACCGGTGCCTGCCTGAATATTAGCAATTTGCAACCCTGTCGGCGGAAAAAACGCATTACCGTTATCCCATTGATAGGTGGTGAGTTCTTGTAAGAATGGCAACGCTTTATGAACAGGATTATCCGCTAAATGAGGGTAAGCCACATGCCCCTGAATCCCCTGAATATACAGATTACCGGTGATGGAACCACGACGGCCATTTTTTACCACATCACCTAAGATTTGCGAACTTGATGGCTCCCCCACCATACAATACGTAATTTTTTCGCCACGTTCCATCAAGGTTTCTACCACACGAACCGTACCGTCTTTCGCCGAAGCCTCTTCATCGGAAGTGATTAATAAGGCAATGGTGCCTGCGTGATTCGGATTAGCTTTCACATATTCTTCCGCCGCCACAATCATTGCAGCCAACGAACCTTTCATATCCGCCGCACCACGCCCATAAAGCCTATCATCGACAACCTCCGCAGCAAAAGGCGGATAATTCCATTGATGTTCGTCACCAACCGGTACCACATCCGTATGGCCGGCAAAGGCAACCACCGGCTCGCCTGTACCGTGCTTTGCCCAAAGATTTAAGGTTTCATTAAAAGGAAGCCATTCAATTTCAAATCCGAGTTTTTCCAAACGCTCCGCAATCAATGTCTGACAACCTTCATCATTCGGGCTGATAGAAGGACGGCGGATTAATTCTTGCGCTAATTGCACGATCTTTTCTTTCATAAAAACACCTCAAATTTTAACCGCACTTTAGGCAAACGCTTTTTCGTATTCTTTCTCATTAAATCCAATTAATGCCTTATTATCCTGCATAATAATCGGGCGTTTGATTAAGGTCGGATTCTCTGCAAGCACAGAAAGTGCGGTCGTTTTTGACAAATTTTTTTTAATTTCCTCATCAAGGTTTCGCCACGTCGTACTGCGTTTATTCACCAGATTTTCCCAACCAAATTGTGCTTCCGCCTGTTGTAAAAATGCCGTATCCAAACCGTCAATACGATAATCATGCAGTTTGTACTCAATATTGTGATCCGCAAGCCATTTCAATGCTTTTTTCACAGTATCGCAATTTTTAATGCCGTAAACGGTAATCATAAATCACCTATTTTCCTATATTTTGTTTTAGTAAATTAATTAACTCTTTGAGATTTTCTAATTCATGATCTTTTTGGGCTAATAATTCATCTTTATGTCTAAGTTCTAATTCTAGTTTCTCAATTTTAAATTCTGCCTCTTGATGACCATAATAATTATTACGGAAGTGATTCTGGTTATTTTCTCCTCCAATCAATATCACACCATTATCATTAGGAGATAAAAGATCAATTAAATCAATTTGAAAAACAGAAGCAATTTGTTTAAGTTTATGTAGGCTAAGATTAGTTTCACCACGTTCAATTTTTGCATAGCCCGTCACTGACATATTCATTCTTTCCGCCATTTCTTCTTGCGACCATTGATTTAATTCTCGAAAAAATCGCACTTTTTCATTTATTCCCATTTTCTCTCTCCTCACATTGTCAAGTAACAAACAGTATAGAATATTGTAACTATTGCAATCTTCTTCATAATAAACACCTATTTATAATATTAAAAGAGGCTCGCCCCCTGCGATTTTAACCTAAAGTCATCAAGGTGTCGTGCATAATTCGTAGTAAGTTTAATTCACATTGGAGTATATATGAAAAAGATCATTATGATTTTATTAGCTACATTTACATTATCTACATTTTCATCCTTTGCTAATGCAGGAAGCTGCGATCATAGTTGGCAACAGGCGAAAGATGGTTCTCGTTGTGGCGATCGAGCAGCTGATCGTCGTCCTGGAGGAAGATAAATGAAAAAAATCTTACTAGGTGTATCACTTTTTACTCTTTCTTATGATTCTTTAGCTGCTAGAGTTAGATGTTCTGACTTTGCAACTCAAGATGAAGCTCAACAATATATGAGAGAAAATGGTGCAAATTATTTGGATAGAGATAAAGACGGTGAAGCTTGTGAATGTTTACCCGGTGGTAGCAAATACGGATCGTCTGTTTGTCGTCGATAATTTGATATTACATATAAAAAAGAGCGGTCAAATTTGACCGCTCTTTCTTTAACTTAGTAGAGAATTAACCCGTTTAATAAATGCCACCGGATTTTCCAACGATCCGCGTTCGGCAAGCATTGCCTGTTCAAGTAACAATTCGATCCAATCAGCAAATTGTGTTTCGTCAGCAATATCGGCGACTTTTTTCACTAAATGATGTTCCGGATTAAGCTCAAAGGTATATTTCACTTCCGGTACAGGCTGACCGGCAGCGGCAAAGAGTTTTGCCATTTGGGTAGTCATTTGATCGTTACCGGTCGAAACTACCGCAGGGGTGTCCGTTAAGCGATGGGTTAAACGAACCTCCTTCACACGATCGCCTAGCAAGGTTTTCACTCGTTCAACAAAACTTTCAAAGGCTTTATCCTGCTCTTTTTGTTCCTCTTCGTCTTTATCCGCTAAATCGCCTAAATCCAAATCCGCTTTGCTGATAGTTTGTAACGGTTTGCCGTCGAACTCTGTTAAGTAGCTTAACATCCATTCATCAATACGATCGGACAATAGTAAGACTTCAATACCTTTTTTGTTGAATAATTCTAAATGCGGGCTGTTTTTCGCTGCCACATAACTATCTGCCGTAATGTAATAAATAGTTTTTTGTCCCTCTTTCATCCGAGAAACATAGTCCTCTAAAGAAACGGCTTGTTCGCTGCTGTCATTATGAGTAGAAGCAAAACGTAACAATTTCGCAATGCTTTCTTTATTGCTGAAATCTTCCGCCGGCCCTTCTTTCAAGACTAAGCCAAATTCTTTCCAGAATTGTTGATATTTTTCCGCATCGTCTTTTGCCAATTTTTCCAACATTTGTAGAGAACGTTTGGTTAAGGCTTTACGTAATGCTGCGGTAACTTTATTGTCTTGTAAAATTTCACGGGAAACATTTAATGGTAAATCATTGCTATCGATTAACCCACGCATAAAACGTAGATAATTCGGCATAAATTGTTCCGCATCATCCATAATGAATACGCGTTGAACATAGAGTTTCAAGCCGTGTTTATGCTCGCGATTAAATAAATCCCAAGGGGCTTTGGACGGCACATAGAGCAAGCTGGTGTATTCCTGATTACCTTCTACTTTGTTGTGCGCCCACAAAAGCGGATCGGCAAAATCATGGCTTAAATGTTTATAAAATTCTTTGTATTCCTCATCGGAAATCTCATTTTTACTGCGTGTCCAAAGGGCATCGGATTTATTGATTTTTTCCCATTTTTCGCCGGTTTCTTTGCCTTCATCATCATATTCTTTAGTGAGCATTTCCACCGGAAGACCGATATGATCGGAATATTTGCCAATCACATCACGCAAACGCCATTCATTTAAGAATTCTTTTTCATCTTCACGTAAATGTAAAATTACATCCGTACCACGGGATTTTTTCTCAATATCAGCGATCGAGTATTCTCCCTCTCCGGCTGATTCCCAAAGCACCGCTTTATCAGCCTCTTTGCCTGCCGCACGGGTTTTCACTGTCACTTTATCCGCAACAATAAAGGCAGAATAAAAACCGACACCGAATTGACCGATAAGTTGGCTATCTTTGGCTTGATCACTACCGAGGGCATTCAAAAACTCTTTTGTTCCGGATTTCGCAATAGTGCCTAAATGATCGATAACCTGATCACGGGTCATACCGATACCGTTATCGCTGATAGTTAATGTGCCTTTCTCGCTATCAAAGCTAATACGCACACGTAACTCCCCGTCATTTTCATAAAGAGCCGGATTCGAAAGCGCTTTAAAACGGAGTTTATCCGCCGCATCGGAAGCATTAGAAATTAATTCACGTAAAAAAATCTCTTTATTGGAATAAAGAGAATGAATCATTAATTGTAATAATTGTTTGACTTCCGATTGGAAACCACGAGTTTCTTTGTTTTGAGACATAGATTTTCCTCATAAAATGAAATAAGTAAAAATTGAATGTCACAGATATAAGAATGAAAACGGAATTTTCAAGGGGGAAAAGAAAAAAGAGCGGTTGATTTTACCGCTCTTTTAAGGAAGACAAATTAGAATTCGTAACCCACGCCTAATTTTGCGCCATAATTATTGACTTTGGTATCCTCATAAGAACCTAAACGATTATATTCTACTCCACCATTTACATACCAATTTCCACTTAATTGATATTTTGCTCCAGCGACTAAACCATAACCAAATTTAGTTTCGGATTTATCTTCAAAAATATCCACAGCACGGTTCGTGACTTTAAATTGGTTAGCTGAAAGACGAGCACCAACATAAGGCGTTATTGTAGAATTGAGATCAATATCATAGATTGCTGAAAAGCCTAAGCCTTGAATTTTAGCCGTAGTATCAATCCCTGCCGTTCCTGAAAACTTTCCATGATGGGTATAATCCACTGCTAAACGAACATTCCCTAATTTATAGCCTACAGAAATACGAGGTTCTACTTTAGTCTTATTAAGATCAGAATAAGATGTAAATTTTGTTTTTGATACACCTAAATCACCCTGTACATACCAGTTTGCACTTGCGCTGGAAGCTACAACTAATGTACCGATAGCTAATGCTAATAATGATTTTTTCATTGGATAACTCCTATATTATTGAGGGTAAAAACCGATTGGAGTGTAACATAATCTAAATTAGTTATCATCCATCAAAACCAATTTCCCTTTGCATTTTCGACACAAATATTCTACCCCCTCTTGTAAAATTCGATTATGGCGGCGAATACTCAAAAAATGTGTTTGGCAAGCACAACGATATTCAAAGGTTTTGCCTTGAACATTTTGCACATCAAATTGATGGCAAGTCTCTGCGGGCAAATGGAAAATCCCGTTCATCACCCCTTGCCATTCTTTGCCATGGGGCTTAACACGTCCGAATACTTGATACACAATTAAATGCGCCAATTCATGGGGAACCACTTGGTGAATAAACTCATGCGTATTTTCAAGCAATAAAGTGCGGTTAAATTTAATTTCGTTTTTTTGCAAATACGCCACCCCGGCTTTCACACCCCATAAATCATAATTTATCGTCGGCATTGGAAATTCACGTTTAAAATAAGTTTCTGCAAGCCTTAAGGATTCCGCAAGTTTGCGCTGAACCTGCATTTTCAAATGACGAAACCGAGTTTGTGATGATTGCATAGAATTCAGAAAAATAAAAACCGCCAAAATAGCGGTTTTAATCATTTATGAGGGCGTTATTTTAAACCTGCCGCCGCGCGTAATTCTTCCGCACGATCCACTTTTTCCCATGGGAATTGTTCACGACCAAAGTGACCATAAGCAGCGGTTTCACGATAAATCGGTTGAATTAAATCAAGCATTTTGATTAATCCGTAAGGGCGCAAATCAAAAAATTCACGTACTAATGCCACCAATAATTCATTTGCCACTTTGCCCGTACCGAAAGTTTCCACCATAATTGAGGTCGGTTCTGCCACACCAATAGCGTAAGAAAGTTGGATTTCACAACGATCCGCCAAACCGGCAGCCACAATATTTTTCGCCACATAACGCGCCGCATAAGCCGCCGAACGATCCACTTTTGACGGATCTTTACCCGAGAATGCACCGCCGCCATGGCGTGCCGCACCACCGTAGGTATCCACAATAATTTTACGGCCGGTTAAACCGCAATCCCCCATCGGGCCGCCGATAACAAAACGACCTGTCGGATTAATAAAGAATTTAGTGTCTTTTGAAAGCCATTCGCTTGGTAATATCGGTTTGATGATTTCTTCCATCACCCCTTCGTGAAGATCTTTTTGGTTAATATCTTCCGCATGTTGGGTTGATAGAACAACCGCGTCCACCCCGACAATTTTATTATCTTCGTATTTTAACGTTACTTGGCTTTTGGCATCCGGGCGTAACCAGGCTAACTTACCGTTTTTACGTACTTCCGCCTGTTTTTGCATTAAACGGTGAGCATAAGTAATGGCTGCAGGCATTAATACATCGGTTTCATTTGTGGCGTAACCAAACATAATACCTTGGTCGCCGGCGCCTTGATCCAATGGATTTTCACGATCCACACCTTGGTTAATATCCGCAGACTGTTTACCAATAGCATTTAATACGGCACAAGAATGACCGTCAAATCCCATCTCGGAATGTTCATAGCCAATATCACAAATCACTTTTCGGGTGAGATTTTCGATATCTACCCATGCTGAAGTGGTGATTTCTCCGCCTACTAACGCCATACCGGTTTTTACATAGGTTTCGCAAGCGACACGGGCTTTTGGATCTTGTTTTAGAATTTCATCAAGTACTGCATCAGAAATCTGGTCGGCAATTTTATCCGGATGCCCTTCAGACACGGATTCCGAGGTAAATAAATAACTAGACATAGTTTCTCTCTTTTTAATTTGGATGTATTGACGTATAGACGGCTATAATACGAATTTTAGATGAAGAATCAAGCACTATTATGGGGTAATAT
The DNA here is from genome assembly GCF_010587025.1 of Rodentibacter caecimuris. Lineage (NCBI taxonomy): Bacteria > Pseudomonadati > Pseudomonadota > Gammaproteobacteria > Pasteurellales > Pasteurellaceae > Rodentibacter > Rodentibacter caecimuris. Next base: position 673,982 of record NZ_CP040863.1, read on the forward strand.
TTAACCAATTTCGTAAAATTTGCTCTCCGTATTCGGACATATAAGATTCCGGATGGAACTGCACGCCATAAATCGGTAAAGATTGATGAGCCATCGCCATCACCACATTTTCATCACACATGGCGATAATCTCTAATTCGTCAGGAAAATTGTCAGCCTGCACTGCCCAAGAATGGTATAAGCCAATATCAAATTCCGGTGGAAAACCTAAAAACAACGGTGAATTTGACCGCACTTTTAACTTCCGTTTTTGCCCGTGGCGAACTTGATCGAGGTTATAAAGCGTTCCGCCAAAAAACTCACATAATGTTTGATGCCCTAAGCATACCCCAAGAATTGATTTTTGCCGATGATACCATTCCAACATTGCAAAAAGTTGCGGATAAGCCCGCGGCACATCAGGCCCGGGAGAAATTAAGATATGGCTATAAGATTCGGGTGTATTTTCTTGTAAATCTTCTACATTGAGTACATCAAAAGGCACACCAAGGCGACGAATCAGTTCGACTAAATTGAAAGTAAAAGAATCGTGATTATTAATGATGAGTAATTTCATAACTGTTTGGCTTTCGTTATAATCGGGCAATTTTACTCGAAATTAGAAATAGCACAATGCAGCATTTTATCCGACAAGCCAATCATTACGGGGCAAAATCCGCCCCTTTCTTTTTTTTGATTGATTTTGAACAACAAAAACCGTTAATTTTTCCTTTAGAAGAAACGGCTCAACAAGGTATTCTTTTTGATATTTTAGGGAAAACCAATATCTCCGAGCAAAAAGATTTCTCCACAGATATTCATTTTGAAAAGCACCCGATTCCCCTTTCCCATTATCAACAAGGTTTTGAAGTTGTGCAGAAAGAGATTCAAAAGGGCAATTCTTATTTGTTAAATCTCACTTCGCCCACTGAAATTTCGGGCAATTTTTCCCTTGAGCAGATTTTTTATCAAGCCGCTGCCCCTTATAAATTATGGCTAAAAGATCAATTTGTTTGCTTTTCACCGGAATGTTTTATCAATATTCAGGATAACAAAATTTTCACCTACCCCATGAAAGGCACAATCAATGCGACTTTGCCTAATGCTGAAAATCAGTTGTTAAATGATGAAAAAGAACTGCGCGAGCATTACACCATTGTCGATTTAATGCGCAATGATTTAGCCATAGTGGCGAATAATATTCAGGTCACAAAATTTCGCTATGTCGATCGTATTGCGACACAAAAAGGCGAAATTTTGCAGACAAGTTCGGAAATCTGCGGTGAATTGGATGACAATTGGCAAGGAAAAATCGGCTCAATATTAACCGCACTTTTGCCTGCCGGTTCCATCAGCGGCGCGCCCAAAGAAAAAACCGTACAAATTATTCAGCAAGCGGAACGCCAAGTTCGAGGTTATTACACGGGCATTTTTGGTCTTTTTGATGGTAAAAACCTACAAAGTGCGGTAGCCATTCGCTTTATTTCTCAAACGGGTGAGAAATATGATTTTCATAGCGGTGGAGGAATTACGATCCAAAGCCGTTTGGAAGATGAATATCAAGAATTACTCGAAAAAGTCTATTTGCCGTCTTTTTGTAGCACCGAGGAGACAAAATAATGTTTCCCTTATTTGAAACCATTGCCATTGAAAAGGGAAAAATTCAAAATATTGACTACCATCAAGCACGTTATGAGCAGAGCTTACGACAATTTTACGGCAAAAGTGCGGTCAATATTTTTAATCTTTTTGAATTAATCCAAGTGCCGCCCCACTTACAAAATCATCTTGTACGTTGTCGTGTTGATTACAATGCCGAAAGCACTCAAATTCAGTACGTTGAATACACACGGAAAATCTACCGCACTTTTCAACCAATTGTCTGTGATGAAATTGATTACAGTCTGAAATATGCCAATCGGGATTTACTCAACTCCCTTTTAGCTCAGCGGGGAAAGTGCGATGAGATTATAATTATTAAAAACGGAAAAGTGACGGATTGCTCCATCGGTAATCTTATTTTTCGTCAAGGCGATCAATGGCTCACATCGGATACGCCATTATTAGCCGGTACACAACGGGAAAAATTATTGCAGCAAGGCAAAATTAGAGAAACCACAATTTATGCACAAGATATTGAAAAATATGATGAAATTAGGCTGATTAATGCGATGAATGGGTTGTGAGCTATTTTATATCCATAGAGTGTATCATTCACCCATGTAAGAAATATTTTTTATTCATGAAACAATATTTCACAACCCTCGATTGCTATTTTAATTCCCCCAAAGCTTGTAAGATAATCGCTTTAGACGCTTGAATCGCAAGAAATGAGAGGATAAAAGCAACAACTAAATCAGGGTATTTGGATTGTGTAAAATAAACCACTACACCTGCCAAAATAACCACCAGATTCCCCATTGCATCATTTCTTGTACAAAGCCAAACACCACGCATATTACTATCTCCTTCTCGGAAACGGTAGAGAACCCACATCGCAACAAGGTTAGTCAATAATGCAAGGGAGCCAACAATACTCATTTGACTATAGTGAGGAATTTCGCCATAGAACCAACGGTATATAGTAGTAAAAAGAATGAACATACCGAATCCCCCCATTGTTACCCCTTTTACTAGAGAGGCTTTGGCACGATGAACCAACGCCATCGGTAGAACATATAGACTGATTAAATAATTGGCACTATCTCCAAAAAAATCTAAGCTATCAGATAATAATGACGTTGATCTTGATGTTATACCTACGAGAATTTCCACAAAAAACATTGCGAAATTTAGCCCAAAGGCAATCCATAGAGCTTTACGGTATTCTGAAGAGATGTGAACAGGTGTTGAATGACAACAGTTTGAGCATGACATTGTAATCTCCGTGAATTTAGAATTAGCTAGCGTAGTTTTTCTCAGTAACCAACCAACAATTATGAATTTGTTTATTGCGTTCAAAATCCAGTGGTAAGGTTTTGTGGGAAATTTCCACTGCACTTAACCCCAATGCCTCCAGCCCGGCAAAATCCATTTTGAAGCCCCGTTTATTATTAGAAAAAACAATGGTGCCGCCCTGACGTAAAATACGTTTTAAATTTCCCATTAATTTGATGTGATCTCGCTGAACATCCCAGTTTGTTTCCATTCGTTTTGAATTGGAAAAAGTAGGCGGATCCACAAAAATTAAATCAAATTGACGATCACATTTTTCCAACCATTGCAAACAATCCGCTTGAATGAGTTGATGTTGCTTGCCTTCAAGATCGTTGAGAATCAGGTTTTGTTCCGCCCAGTTGAGATAAGTGTTCGACATATCCACCGTCGTAGTGGATTTTGCCCCGCCCAATGCGGCATGAACGGTAGCTGAGCCCGTATAGGCAAACAAATTCAAGAAATCTTTCCCTTTTGCCAACTCCCCCACCATTTTTCGGGTAAGGCGATGATCCAAAAATAAACCGGTATCCAAATAATCCGTTAAGTTCACCCAAAGCTGCGCACCATATTCGTTCACATAAAAATATTCGCCTTTGTTGGCTAATTTCTCGTATTGGTTCGTGCCTTTTTGTTTTTGGCGTACTTTTAAAATCAGTTTATTGGTTTCCACACCGGTGACTTGCAAGGTCGCCGTTACCGCATCCAATAAACGTTGGCGTGCTTTATTTTCATCAATATTCTTCGGTGCGGCATATTCTTGCACCACAATATGATCGGCATAATGATCCACCGCTAAATTATATTCCGGTAGATCGGCATCATAGAGACGGTAGGCATCCAAACCTTGTTGCTTTGCCCATTTTTCAATTTTCTTGATATTTTTTTGTAGCCGGTTGGCAAAATCTACTGCCACAGTGGGAGAAGAGCGATTAAATTCAAGGGAATTTTCGACCGAGTTTTCATCCGCCTTGTGGAGTGAAATTTGATAATTTTTCTGCACGCAATCTAACGGCCCGTTTTTTGCTTTGAATTGTCGGTTTGCACGCATTCTCAAACAATCCAACAAGGTGGATTCACTACTAAAAATTGAAGCATTCCAGCCGCCAAATTCTTTTTTCAAACGTTGTCCAAACACAGAATAAAGGGCAATCAACGCCGGTGTCGTGCCTAAACGTTCACCGTAAGGCGGATTACAAATCACCGTGCCCACCTCATTTGAAGTCGGATTGGTGAGTGCCGCCACATCACCTTGCTGCCATGTTATCAAGTGGGCAACACCGGCATTTTTCGCATTGTGTTGGGCTTTTTTTAACACACGGTGATCGAGATCAAAACCATAAAAGTGCGGTTGAATTTCAGCTTGTTTTTCTTGTGCCAAAATAATGGCTTCATTCTTCACTTTTTCCCATGCCTGTTGGTTGTGCCCTTTCCAAAAATCAAAGCCCCAATGTAAACGATATAATTGAGGTGCAATATTGGCTTCCATTTGTGCCGCTTCAATCAAAAGTGTGCCCGAACCACACATCGGATCCACCAACGGAGTACCTGCTTTCCAACCGGAACGCAACACAATGGCTGCCGCCAAAGTTTCACGTAAGGGGGCTTGTCCCGTTTCTTCACGGTAACCACGCAGGTGCAAGGCTTCTCCGCTCAAATCCAAAGAAATGACTAATTCTTCTCGGTTTAAATAAGCATGGATACGCACATCCGATTGGGCTTTATCTACATTAGGACGTATTTTGCCCTTGCGTTCAAAGTGATCCACGATACCATCTTTCACCCGCATTGCACCAAACTGAGTATGGCGAATTTCTTGATTGGTTCCATTGAAATCCACAAAAAAAGTGATGCGTTCATCAAAATAATCCAACCAATTAAAGCCGGAAATCGCCGCATATAAATCTAAATCGCTATAAATTTTGGTTTCGATCAAGGGCAATAAAATGCGTGAGGCAAGACGCGACCAAAGCAACGTTCGGTAAAGTGTTTCATCATCGGCATGGAAATGCACACCGCCTTGTACAACTTTTGTCTCAAGCGCGCCCAGCTCGGTTAGTTCAACTTTTAACAGTTCTTCAAAGCCACGGGATGTGGTGGCGAATAGGTGTTTCATTAAGGATCTCTATAAAAAATTTGGCGAATTATAGCATAATCTGAAGTATTGAATTCAAATCACCTCTTTCCTTTCATAAAAAATGGTGGGATTTCCCACCATTTTCTTTCAATTAATGCCATTTATTTACTCAAACATTGTGTATAACTATCCGCTGTTGCTTGCAGAAAATCGGCATAGGAATTCGCCCCTAACCGTACACCATCACCAATCGGATCTAAACGCCCTATATTCACCGCTGTACCTTTTGCTAAAGATTCAATCACTTTCGGGGTAAATTGCGGCTCGGTAAACAAACAATTAACGCGATGTTCTGCGATCTCCTGTTTGATATGAGCAAGGGTTTTCGCACCGGGCGCGACCAATGGGTTAATAGTGAAATAACCGCTTTGTTTTAAGCCGTAAGCATCATTGAAATAACCGTAAGCATCATGGAAAACAAAGAAGCCTTTTTCTTTAAAAGGGGCAAGCTGAGCCTTGATTTTATCGCTTTGTTCCGCCAAAGTGCGGTTAAAATCGGCAAGGTTTTTTGCAATCAGCTCTTTCTTATCGGGAAATTGCACAGTCAGTTTATCCGCCACTTTTTGTGCCACAATTTGGCTAATTGCCGGCGAATACCAAATATGCCAGTTGGTGCTTAATCCTTCGTGATTTTCATGAGCGTGATGATGTCCGTGTCCACCTTTATGCTCGTGCTTATGTTCGTGCTTATGTTCGTGTTTATGCTCATGTTTGTGCTCGTGATCACCATCTTCATGTAAATGCTCGTGATGTGCTTGGCTTAGCAAAGGTTCAATCTCAGCGAGATCGGCAATAGTAATCACCTTTTTACGCTCAATTTGGCTCACCGGTTTTGCTAAAAATGAATCGATGTCCTCACCTACCCATAACACTAAATCAGCCGATTTCACTTTTTGAATATCCGATAATTTTAAACTGTAATCATGCGGTGATGCTCCTGTCGGAACAAGAATCTGCGTATTAGTTACGCCGTTCGCAATAGACGAAGCAATAAACCCAAGCGGTTTAACCGAAGCTAATACATCCGCATTTGCCACCATTGGCAAGGTTAAAAGTGCGGTTGAAATTACACTCATTTTTAATGTAGTTTTCATTTTGTCTCCTCAATTGTTAATAATGATTCTCAAATAGTCGTAAAAGGCTACACGTTTTAAAACAAATTGCAATGGTTTTACACAAAAATTTGGTGAGATTTTTGCGTGAAAGAAAAATTGAATGTCATAAAAAACGAAAGGCAACTTTTGTTGCCTTCCATGAGATATTGAGTTTTTTATTTTTTCAGCAATTTATCAATCACCCGTGAAACGGCAAAAAAGCCAAATGTGGCGGTAATCATGGTTGCCGCACCAAAACCGTTTGCACAATTCATCGTCGCGGATACCGTGCAGCCCTCCCCCGTTTGAGGAAAAATAAGCGGTTGTGTGGAAAATACCGCATCTATACCAAATTTACGCTGTGGATTTTGGCTAAAGTTAAAATCCTTGCGTAAAACCGACCGCACTTTTGCCAATAGGGGATCTTGAATAGTTTTGCTTAAATCGGCAATTTGAATTTGCGTAGGATCCGTTTGTCCCCCTGCGCCACCCACGGTGATAATTTTAATTTTATTACGTTTGCAATAGGCAATCATCGCTGCCTTGGTTTTAACATTATCAATGGCGTCAATCACATAATCATAGCCTCGATTGAGATAATCAGCCTGATTATCGGGTGAAATAAAATCATCAATAATATTGACAAGACATTCGGGATTAATCAGTTTTACCCGTTCTGCCATCACTTCCGTTTTAAGTTTACCGATATTACCGCTTAACGCCGGAAGTTGGCGATTGATGTTGGTGACACAAATATCGTCCATATCAATTAGAGTCAGCCGACCAATTCCGGAACGGGCTAACGCTTCTACCACCCACGAACCGACACCGCCAATCCCAATAACACAAATATGAGCTTGACGAAGGCGTGCCAATCCCTCAGGGGTATAAAGTCGCCCAATCCCGCCAAAACGCTGTTCGTAATTATCTATACGCGCCATTATTGTAAAACCCAAACCCGTCCATAGTGTTTTGAAAGACCGGCAATATGCCCTGCTTGCTCGCCAATGCCACGATATAAATCAAAATGATGTCCGTTCACCGCCCCGCCGACATCCAGTGCTACCATAAGGTGCAATTTATGCGTGCCTTTCCAATTACCGTTATAATCAATATCCGGTACTTCTACCAGTAAAACCGAACCTGACGGGATCACATTACGATCTGAAGCGACGGCAGCCATTGGCACAAGCGGTACACCCGCCGAGCCTTTTACTTTGCCGCTCGGATCATTTTTGAAAAAGACATAGGACGGATTACGTTCAAGCAAGCTCTGTACACGTGACGGATTCGCGTTTCCCCAATCGCGAATAGCCTGAATCGACATTTTTTCTTTCGGAATTTCACCGTCTTCCACCAGCAAACGCCCTACCGCTTGATATTTAAAGCCATTCTGTCCGGCATAAGCAAAGTAGGTTAAGTTACCATTACCAAAATCGACGTAACCACTGCCCTGTACACCGAGTAAAAAGTTATCAAGCATAGAATCGCTGTAAGCCAATTCTAAACCTTGTCCTTCCAGTGCGCCCGCATAAATTTGTTCACGGGTGAAACGTTTATAGGTCGGCATAGCATAAATCGGGTGTTGAAATTTCCCTTGTGGAGAGCGACGGGCATGGATAACAGGGGAATAATAGCCCGTCATCAACACATTCTGATAGCCATCAAAGCCTTTCATTATCTGTGAGGAAATGCCATATTGCGATAATTCTCTAATATCTGCGCCGGCAAGCACCCAGTTCGTAATTTTTTGATAATTACCATAAAAACGCTCGGACAATCTACCGGAATAGGCTTTGACATTAGAAAGCTGTGTTAAAAAATCGCCCTGATTAACGACCGCACTTTGGTTTTCTACACGGGCAACAGGCGATAAAATACTTTGTTGATAGTGGCGGCCACTATATTTTGCGCCAAATTTTTGCGGATCATCGCCTGTCGGTGTCAATGCCAGAGAAATTTTGCTTGATGAACCGCAAGCCACCAAAATTGAAGCAACCGCTAAAATAGAGAAAACTTTTATACCGAGATTTTTACGAAATTTCATACTTTATGCCTAAACAAAAACGAATTTTACGAAAGTTGCATACGCTATCAAAAATTGCCTAAAACCACTAGTACTATTTCCTCAATCGCGTTTAATTTATATTCACATTGATTATTTTATTAACAAACAAAACATAAACTTTTGTTTAAGACTTGCAAAATTTCTTGAAAGGCGTATAGTACGCCCCATCAGACGCGGGGTGGAGCAGCTTGGTAGCTCGTCGGGCTCATAACCCGAAGGCCGTCGGTTCAAATCCGGCCCCCGCAACCAGTTTTCAAAGCATCGATTTTATCGGTGCTTTTTTTTATAAAAAAAGGCATATTTCCTAAGTTGGGAAAATGCCTTTACTTTTTTATTTAATCACAACATGTACCGTGATTTCTTCCCTATCATGATATAAATGCTTTGCCTGAATCTTGAATGTTAAACCTTTTTGATTCAATATCTCGGCGAGATTGGCAAGGCATTGCACCACTTCTTGATAACGTTTCTTCATCGGTAATTTTAAATTAAAAATAGTTTCACGACACCAGCCGTTCACCAACCATTTGCCAATCAAATTTGTGATGCGGCTCGGCTGTTCCACCATATCGCACACCAACCAATCAATTTTTTTACGTTTTGGCGGCTGAAATTTAAAACCGTCTTCCGCACAATGCTCAATTCGACCGGTCTCGTGTAGGCTTTCCGCCATTTTCCCATGATCTACCGCATAGACAAATAACCCCCGTTTAACCAACTGATATGTCCAGCCGCCCGGACAAGCCCCCAAATCCACACCGACCATACTGTCATTTAAACGTTTTTCTTCTTCCTTACGGGGAATAAATGTCAAAATCGCCTCTTCTAATTTCAACGTAGAACGGCTCGGTGCATCAAACGGAAATTTCAAACGAGGAATCCCCATAAAATGCTCGGAATGGTTATTGGTATAGGAATAGCCGACATAACAGCAATTTGGCTTAACAAAAAAACAATGCAAAAAATGACCGCTCTTTGGATTCTGTTTATCCGCTAGCCAACCCTGCTTTTTTAATGCCTGACGTAGTGGCACCGTAAATTTACGGCAGAAAGTGGAAAGTTCTTTTGATTCATTCGTATCTGCGGTTTCTACAAAAAGCTCTGCGGATAGCCTGATATTTGCTTGCGCTGAAATCGTCTCAAAGTCCTTAATAATGGGGCTAATACGATCGGTCGGATCGAGATTATCCAATAAGTCGGACACCACTAACATTTGACGGGCAAAAATAAGCCCGTTAAATGGAATTTCACGTGCCAGACGATCGGCATCATTTGGTTGATAACATTCAAAAATCACATAGCCTGAATGTTCTTGCACACGGGCAAAACCAAATATACCTAAAGCTGCAGCGCGATCGGTTATTTCCACTGCCATTTCTTTTTCAAAGCCGGGGCGGCAATATAATGCGAGTTTATTCATATTCTTCTTTTTTTATTGCATTAATAATCCATTGACGAAAAGCCTGAATTTGTTCGTCATCAAGACGATCGAGATGATTCACGACATAAAAAGATTTAGGATCAGGTAAATTTGTCGGTAATACTACCTGAAGTGTACCCTGTTCAATTTCCTGCAACGCGATCAAACGATTAGCTAACGCAATTCCCTGTCCGTGGCTTGCTGCCTGCAATGCCATAAACGTATGGCTAAATAAGGGGCCTTGCTGGATATTCAAATCTTCAAGTTTTAAATAATCCGCCATAATCCGCCAGTTATCACGCGTATGCGTATGGAGCAGCGTATGTTGCTTTAAATCCCGCTTGTCGCGAACCGGTTTTTTGGCAAGCAATTCCGGTGAAGCTAAAATCAGTAAGTTTTCTTTACCTAAACGATCAACCTGTAAATTCTGCCAATTTCCCTTTCCATAATAAATGGCAAGATCGATTTCTTTATTTAATAAGCCCTCATCTTGATCCACTCCTTTTAAGCGAACTTCAATTTCGGGATGAATCCGGTTAAATTCACTTAAATGCGGGACAAGCCATTGCAGACCAAAGGTTTGAGGGACACTAATACTTAAATGGGGATCATCTTTTAGTGCTAATAATCGCTCTGTCGCTTCATTCAACTTACGTAAAATTTTATTAATATCGACAAAATAGGCTTTACCAAACTCTGTTAATTCTAAGGCTCTATTTTTACGTTTAAACAATTCGACGCCTAAAAAATCTTCTAATAGTTTAATTTGATGACTAACAGCTGCCTGAGTAACAAAAAGCTCATCGGCCGCTTTTGTAAAACTTAAATGTCGTGATGCGGATTCAAAAGACTTCAATGAATTCAAGGGTGGCAAACGTTTATACATAGTTCTTCCAAAATATAATTTTTTCGTCTATACTTAGACAGATTTAGTTCAGATTAATTTTTCTAATCCTTCAAATAAAAAAACGTCATTTGTTCTTCTCATTTTCAATTCTTACAATACACCCCATACTTAACTGTTGGTAATTCTTTACGAGTTAATGAGTTTCGGACTTAAGTATGATGTTGTGTTTGCATATAGTTCAGGTAACTGAACTTGAGTAACAATAAGTTACTCGTTTACTTCCTATAATTTGAACCTTTTGGTTAGACGCCACCCATTTTGAGTGGCGTTTTTTTCATGCCGGAATTCTAACACAGCTCTCTTTCCTTTTCTCGTTTTACTTGATGACGTTTAAAATAACTTGAGTAAATTTTAAGAAATCACAAAAAAATTTAAGCTTTAAGGTTCAAATGCTCAAAATAATGATGTAGATTAAACGACAGTTCACTAACAACATCATATTGAGGAAAGCAAAATGAAAGATTTAGACTGGGATAACCTTGGTTTCAATTACATTAAAACCGACTATCGTTTTATCGCCCATTGGAAAAACGGTAAATGGGACGAAGGAAAGCTCACCACAGATAATACTTTACATATTCACGAAGGTTCGACCGCACTTCACTATGGTCAGCAATGTTTTGAAGGTTTAAAAGCCTATCGTTGCAAGGATAATTCTATTAACTTATTCCGTCCTCAAGAAAATGCCAAGCGTATGCAACGCACAGCTGATCGTCTATTAATGCCGCAGGTACCAACGGAATTATTTGTTCGGGCTTGTAAAGAGGTCGTTAAAGCAAATGCAGATTGGGTTGGCCCTTACGGTTCGGGCGCAACCTTATATTTACGTCCATTCCTCATCGGTGTTGGTGAAAATATTGGCGTAAAGGCTGCTCCTGAATTTATTTTCTCCGTATTCTGCTGTCCGGTAGGCGCATATTTTAAAGGCGGGCTAACTCCCTCTAATTTCATCACGACTGAATACGACCGAGCAGCACCGATGGGAACAGGCGGCGTGAAAGTGGGCGGTAACTATGCGGCAAGCCTACTCCCCCATGAGTTAGCGGTTGAGCAGGGTTCGCAAGAACGAAAATTTGCCGATGCCATTTATCTTGATCCGAAAACCCATACAAAAATTGAAGAAGTCGGTGCGGCAAATTTCTTTGGTATCACCAAAGATAATAAATTTATTACTCCAACATCAGAATCCATTTTACCGAGTATTACCAAATATTCCCTACTCTATATTGCTAAAGAACGTTTAGGCATGGAGGTCATTGAGGGAGATGTGTATATTGATCAACTTGATCAATTTGCTGAAGCCGGCGCTTGCGGTACGGCAGCGGTCATTTCTCCGGTAGGCGGTATTCAGCATAAAGATAAATTCCACGTATTTTATTCCGAAACGGAAGTAGGGCCGATTACACGCAGACTTTACGAAGAGCTCACCGGAATTCAGTTTGGTGATATTGAAGCCCCAGAAGGTTGGATTGTGAAAGTTGAATAATTTAAGGGATATATTCCAACAAAAAGTGCGGTTAAAATTAACCGCACTTTTTTTATCGCTCATTATGAATTTCTAAATTTGTCGCATCTTTTTCCCTTTTCTTCTTTGCTGCATCATTGCGTTGCGAGGCAATACCATCTAAATATTCATCGGTAATATCACCTGTGATATATTCACCGGTAAAAACCGAACAATCAAATGCTTGAATCGTCGGGTTTTCTTGCTGAACAGATTCCGTTAATGCGCTAAGATCTTGGAAAATTAATTTATCCACCCCAATCAATTTCGCAATTTCCTCCACACTGCGACCATAAGCAATCAGCTCATTTTTGGTTGGCATATCAATACCATACACATTTGGATAACGAATTTCCGGTGCAGCAGAGGCAAAATAGATTTTCTTCGCTCCGGCGGCACGCGCCATTTCTACAATTTGCTCGGATGTAGTGCCACGCACGATGGAGTCATCCACTAATAAGACATTTTTATCTTTAAATTCCGATTTAATCGTATTGAGTTTACGACGAACGGAATTAATACGCTGTGCTTGACCCGGCATAATGAAGGTACGCCCAACATAGCGGTTTTTCACAAAACCTTGGCGGTAAGGTTTATTTAGCACGTTAGATATTTGTAATGCGATATCCGTTGATGTTTCCGGTACAGGAATAACCACGTCAATATTGTCTAATTCATCTTTCCATTCATGGGCTATTTTTTGTCCTAAGCGCTCCCCCATATGAACGCGAGCCGCATATACCGACACGCCATCCATAATGGAATCAGGACGGGCAAAATAAACATACTCAAAAATACACGGATTTAAGACCGCACTTTCAGCACATTGTTGTGCGTAAAGTTCCCCCTCAAAGGTAACATAAATCGCTTCACCCGGTGCAACATCACGAACAAAATCATAGCCTGCGACATCCAACGCAACAGTTTCTGAAGCAAACATATATTCCGTTTTACCATTCTCTTCACGCTGCCCCAGCACTAAAGGACGGATACCAAAAGGGTCACGAAATGCTACCATGCCATGCCCGATAATCATCGCCAAACACGCATAAGCGCCACGCACATCTTTGTGGGTTTTCCCTACCGCATAGAAAATATCCTGCGGATCAAGATGATCTTGCGGAATATTGTCAAGGTGATTAGCAAAAATATTTAGAAGCAGTTCGGAATCGGAATTGGTATTCACGTGGCGACGTGCCGTTTTAAACACTTTTTGTTTTAACTCGGTCGAATTGGTTAAATTACCATTATGTACCAACGTTACCCCATAAGGTGAATTCACATAAAACGGTTGGGCTTCCGACACGCTAGAACTGCCGGCAGTAGGATAACGTACATGCCCCATTCCGGCATGACCTTGTAAACGCAACATATGCTCATGTCTAAAAACATCGCTGACTAATCCATTCGCTTTACGTAGGCGGAAACGATTTTCATCGTCGATGGTAACAATCCCCGCTGCATCTTGCCCTCTGTGCTGTAACAGCGTCAATGCTGCATAAATAGATTCATTAACAGGACTTTGGCTAACAATACCGACAATACCACACATTTCATGATCCTTATTGATTAAGTGTTGAATTTAAGAAACTGGAACTCGCTTGAAGTTGTTGGAAAAACCATTCAATAATGAAGCCAAAATGCGGAATAAGTTTTGCTTCTTTCCACCAATCGGTTTGTTCAAAGTTTGTGAAGGTATCCAAGAAAAATAAGATCGCCGCAACAATTAGCGCACCGCGTAATAAACCAAAGACCGCCCCTAATACACGATCAGTACCGCTTAATCCTGTTTTATCAACCAACTGTGCAATCACAAAATTGATGATCCCGCCAACAATTAATGTTAGAACAAACAAAATGCCAATTGCCGTGCCATTCCGCACATACATGGATTCAATTTGAGTTAGATAAGTTGCAAGGTAAGGATAAAACTGGCTTGCCACGATAAATGCAACGACCCAGCTGGCAAGTGATAGCACTTCGCGTACAAAACCACGTAGTAAACTGACAAGAATAGAAAAAGCGATAATGCCAATAATAATGTAATCGATCATTAAAAAGTCTCTCAATAAAAAGAGCTGCCTAAAGCAGCCTGTGTATTCTACAAAAAATAAAGTAAAAAGGAAAACGTTTGCGTCATATAAATTTTGCTAAATTTCTTTCCAAAAAGCCCTGTCTAACCGCAGCTCCGCTTTCCTTAAAACTTCGGCTAAATGTTGATAAGTGGGTTTACCTTGTAAGGGAGGAACAGATTCTTGGATATTTCTCAAACGTTCACAAATATCGTAAAACCATGTTGCACTTTGCGCTTCCAAAGGTGAAATTGCACGTTTACCTAACCAATACAGTCCTTGTAGTGGGATTAATAAAGCAAAAAGTGCGGTTAAAATCGCTGCAGAAAAAGCCATAACATCATGTTTGGCATAAAGCTGTTGCCAAACAATAGCGAATACGGCAATTAACGGCATCGCATTTTGTGCAAAACGCGTACTTTTTATGACACGGTGCTCAGGAAAAATGATCCCTAATTTAGCCTCTTTCGGCCAAGTGTTAAGATAAATTTGTCCTTGCTTGAAAATAGAAAAAAATGACATAAAACAATAAAAACACCCTTAAAAATAACCGCACTTATGATACTCCAGTTCGCCTGGAATTTCTATCTTACCAAATTAATGCCAATGACATTTTTCTTTGACAGAAGTTAGATTTTTCTTTCTTGATTAATTTATTTTATTGCGTAAAAGGTGTATCCTATGCACGACTTTGCAGTCCAATCTCTCTGATTGGATTTTTATTAACTTTAATCAACTATAGGGTTCCTATGTCAAAACTTGTTCTTATCCTTAACTGTGGTAGTTCTTCGTTAAAATTTGCAATTCTTGATCCTGCTACAGGAGAAGAAAAATTATCCGGTTTGGCTGAAGCTTTTTTCCTTCCTGAATCTCGCATTAAATGGAAACTTAACGGTGAAAAGGGTAATGCTGATTTAGGTGCTGGCGCAGCACACTGTGAAGCGTTGAATTTTATCGTAGCAAATATTCTAACTGACGAATTGAAAAATTCTATTGCGGCGATCGGTCATCGTGTCGTTCACGGCGGCGAAAAATATACGCAATCCGTTGTGATTACCGATGAAGTTATTCAAGGTATCAAAGATGCCGCAGAATTTGCCCCACTCCATAATCCGGCGCATTTAATCGGTATTGAAGAAGCATTTAAAGCATTCCCTCATTTAAAAGATAAAAACGTTGCCGTATTTGACACTGCATTCCATCAAACGATGCCGGAAGAAGCCTACCTTTATGCGCTTCCTTACTCACTCTATAAAGAGCATGGCGTACGTCGCTACGGAATGCACGGTACCAGCCATTATTTTATCAGCCGTGAAGCGGCAAAACGCTTGGGCGTTACTGAAGATAAAGTGAATGTTATCACTTGTCACTTGGGTAATGGAGCGTCTGTTGCCGCGGTGCGTAACGGTAAATGTATTGATACATCAATGGGTTTTACCCCGTTAGAAGGTTTAGTAATGGGAACCCGTTCTGGTGATTTGGATCCGGCTATCATTTTCTATATGCATAAAACATTAGGAATGTCTGTTGAGCAAATCGAAGAAACCTTAGTGAAAAAATCCGGCTTACTCGGTTTAACCGAAGTTACCAGCGACTGTCGCTATGCCGAAGATAACTATGATAAAGAAGAGCCGGCAAAACGTGCATTAGATGTATTCTGCTACCGTTTGGCAAAATATATCGGTGCTTATATGGCGGTTATTGGTGATCGTTTAGATGCCATCGTATTTACCGGCGGTATCGGGGAAAACTCGGCAAAAGTGCGTGAAGAAACACTCAAACACTTAAAATTATTCGGTTACCAATTAGACAATGAGAAAAACTTAGCTGCTCGCTTTGGTAATGAAGGTGTCATCACTGCGGATAACACACCGCTTGCGCTTGTTATTCCAACTAATGAAGAATTAGTGATTGCACAAGATACTGCAAAACTCAGTTTCTAATCATCTCGACAAACTGCCGAAAAATTCGGCAGTTTTCATTTTAATCAAAAATAAATAAGGGTTATTATGTCTCGTACTATTATTTTAATTCCGGTCAGCGCCGGAGTTGGGCTTACCAGTATTAGTCTCGGTCTGATTCAATCTTTAGAACAAAAAGGCGCAAAAGTCGGCTTTATGAAACCGATTTCTCAACCAAGTTCAGGTGAAGATAAATTAGATCGCACCACATCAATTATTAGTACCAGTACCAATCTTGATACTGCCGAACCGTTTATGTTAAGTGTTGCTGAATCCTTAATCGGACAAAATCAATCGGATGTATTACTGGAAAAAATTGTTGCGAATCATCAACAACTAACCAAAAACAATGAAATTGTTATTGTTGAAGGCTTAATTCCAACCCGTAAACACGGTTATGCCAACAGCATTAACTATGAAATTGCTCAAGCACTTGATGCTGAAATTATTTTAGTTGCCGCACCGGCAACAGAAACGCCTGAGCAACTTAAAGAACGCGTTGAAGCGGCCGCATCGTTGTTCGGTGGAAAAAATAATCCGAATATTCTGGGTGTTGTGGTCAATAAATTCAATGCGCCTGTCGATGAATCCGGTCGTACCCGCCCTGATTTAACCGAAATTTTTGATTCTTTCCAACATAGCCATAATAGTGAAGCGGAAATCAACAAACTGTTTACAAACAGCCCGATTAAATTATTAGCTTGCGTGCCTTGGTCAGCGGAATTAATTGCAACTCGTGCATTAGATATTATCAAACACCTTGGTGCAGCAATTATTAATGAAGGCGACATCAATCGCCGCATTCGCGGAATTACGTTCTGTGCAAGAAGTTTACCGAATATGCTCGAACACTTCCGTACCGGCAGTTTATTAGTCGTTTCGGCGGATCGTCCGGATGTATTGGTTGCCGCCGCCCTTGCCGCAATGAACGGCGTAGAAATCGGTGGGATTTTATTAACCGGCGGCTACAAAATTGACGCACAAATCAAAAAATTATGTCAGCACGCTTTTGAAAGCACTAAATTACCGATTTTCCGTATTGAAGGTAACACTTGGCAAACTGCGCTCACGTTACAAAGCTTTAATCTTGAAGTACCGAGCGATGATAAAGAACGCATTGAAAATATCAAACGTTATACTAGCGAACAATTTGACAATGCCTTCATTGATAATCTAGTTGCCGCGTCAACCCGTTTACGTCGTCTATCACCACCCGCTTTCCGTTACCAACTCACCGAGCTTGCACGTGCAGCGAAAAAACGCATTGTGCTTCCTGAAGGAGACGAACCTCGTACAATTAAAGCGGCTGCACTTTGTGCTGAACGCGGCATTGCAGAATGTGTATTATTAGCCAACCCTGATGATGTGAAACGCGTTGCCGAAGCGCAAGACGTTGTATTAGGTCAAGGCATTACCATTATTAATCCTGCCGACGTTCGTGAAAAATATGTCGATCGTTTAGTTGAATTACGCAAAGCGAAAGGAATGACAGAAGCCTCTGCGCGTGAACAGTTAGAAGATACCGTGGTTCTAGGAACAATGATGTTGGAAGCAAACGAAGTGGACGGCTTAGTTTCCGGAGCAGTGCATACCACGGCAAATACGATCAGACCACCAATGCAAATTATAAAAACCGCACCGGGTAGCTCAATCGTTTCTTCTATTTTCTTTATGTTACTACCGGATCAAGTTTTAGTTTACGGTGACTGTGCGGTCAACCCTGATCCGACAGCCGAACAACTTGCAGAAATTGCAATTCAATCCGCCGATTCGGCAAAAGCCTTTGGTATTGATCCGAAAGTAGCCATGATCTCCTACTCTACCGGCACATCAGGTAGCGGTGCAGATGTGGAAAAAGTGAAAGAAGCGACAAGAATTGCTAAGGAAAAACGCCCTGATCTATTAATCGACGGTCCGTTACAATACGACGCGGCGGTGATGGAAGATGTGGCTCGTTCTAAGGCGCCTAATTCACCTGTTGCAGGTAAAGCAACCGTATTCGTATTCCCTGATTTAAACACCGGTAATACGACTTACAAAGCGGTGCAACGTTCTGCCGATCTAGTTTCTATCGGTCCAATGTTGCAAGGTATGCGTAAACCGGTGAATGACTTATCGCGCGGTGCATTAGTTGACGATATTGTTTACACTATTGCATTAACTGCAATTCAAGCTACCCAGAGTTAATCTAAAACTTATATAAAATTGACCGCACTTTGATTAAGTGCGGTCATTTTTTATCATATTTTTAAAATTCTATCGATTTCAATAAAGCCAAAAGCTGTAATCCAATTTCTCTACGCCAACCAACTAATAAATCCGGTAATTTATCCGGTGATTCATCGTGTAGCCAAACCCATTTGATTAATTCTTCCAAACTTCGTTTACTCGCTAAAATTTCTAATGTTAATCCTTGAGGCGTTAGCTCATACGCTTTTTCTTGTAAGAGGCGAATTGCCTTTTTATAACGGGGATCATCGGCAATACGCACGATCCGCTTCGGATAATCATAAGGTGATACCCGACGTGCCTTTGCTAAGAGTTGTAAAATTTTCTTACCACGTACTCTTACTTCATTATTGGAAAGCCCTATTTCAAGCATTTCCGACGTATTACGCGGATTATATTTTGCCACTTTCCATAAGTTTTCTGATTTAACTACATAAGAAAGCGCCAAATTACGTTCCATTGCCACTTCTTGTCGCCATTGTGCCAAAATTTTTAATCGGGCAAGTTCCAATGGATTAAGTTTCCATGAATTTGGAATGTCTAAATAAGCACTTTCCACATCACGTGTTTGCAGTTTTTTGATTTTTGATAAAGCAAGTTCACAGTCTGCCTGCACAGCACTTTGCCAAGGCGTTGCCACCAGCTCTTTTTGTAAACAAGAGTAAATCGGCAACAAATACCACACATCGCCTGCGGCATAATGCAGTTGGTTTTCCGATAAAGGGCGTTTAATCCAATTTGTTCTGGTCGCCCCCTTGTCCACTTTGATATTTAAATAATTTAGTGCCAATTTTGCCAATCCCACTGAATTTCCTAATCCAAGGAAACGTGCCATTATTTGCGTATCAATCATTGGTTGGGGCAATTGATCAAATTCCTGTAAGAAAACAACTAAATCTTCGCTACAAGAATGGAGCACTTTAAGCACATCAGGATCAGCCAATAATTCAACAAAAGGCGAAAAATCGCTGATGCTTAAAGGGTCAATCAGAGAAACATTTTCCCCGTCATAAAGTTGAATCAGACCCAATTTCGGAAAATAAGTCGATACCCGCACAAATTCAGTGTCTAAAGCAACCGCACTTTTTTGGCGTGCTAATTGACAAATTTCACTCAGCTCCTGATTTGTTGTGATCAATGAAAAATGCAATGGTTCTTGGCATTCTTTTATCATGACATTATCTCTTAGATTAAAAAAACAAAAATGGGATATTACTATCCCATGATTAAATTATGAAACTTAGTGTGTTGGTCGGTTAGCAATTTCTTCATCTCGTAATATTCGGCGTAATATTTTTCCAACATTTGTTTTAGGTAATTCATCTCGAAACTCAATTTCTTTCGGCACTTTGTAGCCGGTCAAATGCTGACGGCAATGCTGACGGAGTTCATCACGCGTAAGACTTTCGTCTTTTTTTACTACAAAAATTTTAATGGTTTCGCCTGAAATTTCGTTCGGTACGCCAATTGCCACAGCCTCCGCTACTTTATAATTAAGCATGACAACATCTTCAATTTCATTCGGATAGACATTAAAACCGGAAACTAAGATCATATCTTTTTTGCGATCCACAATACGTAAACTGTAGCTTTCATCCATAATGACAATATCGCCGGTTGCCATCCAGCCGCCATCTTTCAATACTTCACTCGTTGCTTCAGGACGCTGCCAGTAGCCTTGCATGACTTGCTCGCCTTTTACCCATAGTTCTCCCGCCTCACCGATTTTCGCCTCTGAACCATCATCTTTAATAATTTTTACATCCGTATTTGGCACAGGCACGCCGATAGTCCCGTTATGTTTCACAACATTTACCGGACAAGCGGCAATAAGAGGTGAGCATTCCGTCATACCATAGCCTTCAATAATGTTACAACCGGTTAAATCGTGCCAACGAGTAGCAACGGATTGCTGAATAGCCATACCACCGCCAACAGAAAGTTTTAATGCCGAAAAATCAACTTCTTTGAAATTTTCATTATTTAATAGTGCATTAAATAGCGTATTCACTCCTGTAATGGCTTCAAAGCGATATTTTTTTAACTCTTTGACAAAACCATCAACATCACGTGGATTTGTAATCAAAATAGCCGTAACACCAAGTTCAAGGAAAAGTAAACAGTTCACGGTTAAAGCAAAAACATGATAAAGCGGTAAGGCAAGAATAGCCGATCGGGCACGAGCATGATCGCCGATGAAAGGTTCTGCGATCCATTTTGCTTGGAAAACATTGGTAATAATGTTTCCATGGGAAAGCATCGCCCCTTTCGCTACACCGGTTGTTCCCCCCGTATATTGTAGGAAAGCCAGATCATTGCGTCTCACTTCAGGTTGAATATATTGACGATGTTTACCAATACTTAATACTTCACGGAAAGTAACGGCATCAGGTAATTTATACTTTGGTACTAATTTTTTGATGTATTTCACCACAAAATTAACTAATGTACGCTTACCAAAGGAAAGTTGATCACCCATTCGGGTTAAAATGACGTGTTTTATATCAGTGTTAAAAACGACTTTCTCAAGCGTCGAAGCAAAATTTGAAACAACCACTATCGCTACCGCACTGCTATCTTGTAATTGATGTTCAAGTTCACGCGGAGTATAAAGCGGGTTAACATTCACTGCGATTAAACCTGCCCGTAAAATACCAAAAAGTGCGATAGGATATTGCAACAAATTCGGCATCATTAATGCTACACGATCACCGCGTTTTAATTTAAATTCATTTTGCAAATAAGCTGCAAAAGCCCGACTACGCTCTTCTAATTTACGAAAAGTAAGAACCTGCCCCATATTGATATATGCCGGTCGATCAGGATGTTCGCGAATCGCTTTATTAAATATATCTAAAATTGATTCATATTTCGAAGTATCCAGATGTTTTTCAGTACCTTCCGGATAATTTTGAAACCAAATTTTTTCCATTTATTAACCTTATCGTTGGAAAATCGACGGCAGATTCTATCACTTAATTTAAATAATAGCGAATTTCCGGCTCAGTATGCCATGGACGATAGCGCCAATTCCCAAAACCCCAATCATTCCAATGATCCAACGGGTAGTAATGTCTAGTCAATGTCCAAAGGCGGTAATTTTCAATTTGAACAACCGGATAAGAGTAGTTAGCCTGCTCAATTTTGCCTTCTTCTTTGCCGGATAAAACACCGCCTAGAGTAATATAACGATCTTTCAGATTCTCTGGATCAACAAAACCATCAAGATAAGCGATAAAGCGCCCTTGGGACTGTGATTCCAATATAGGTTTACCCGAATAATTAGCAATCGGCAGACTTAATACTTCAATTTTCGTTTTATTCGGTAAAATTTCCGATTGAATAATTTTCCCGCCTAAACGTACGGTTTTACAGTGACAATTCAGATCTTGCGGAGAGATAGTCCGATAATCCGTAATAGAAAATCTATCTTTCTCTAAGCCTTGAGGTGATGTAATACAGCCTGTTAATAAGAAAGAAAATGCAGTTAAAAATAGTGTTACTTTTACCCTCATAAGTGCCTCCTACCGTTCTATAAGGAAATTATTCGCGTCCCGGCAATTTTTTCCAGGTGACCTCATTACGTAAATAAATAGGTTCTATCTCTAATGCTGAAATCACTTTTTTTTGTGACCAATCCACACGGGCTAACTCCAGCATATAGAAAGCATTGGGCAATTCAATATCCGTACCGACAAAATTTTTTTCAGAAAATTGCGGATAAGCATTCCAACCTGTTCCTACTCGAAAAGCCGCCTCATCGGTAAATTGAGCAATAACCTGCTCCGGCGAGCAAACTTGCTCAGTAATTACTTCATGCCACTGAAAAAACTCACCGAAATCAGACCGCACTTTTTCCCGTTTAAGTTGGGAAAAATAAACTTCATTCATTCTCGCATCAATAGCCGCAGCAACATTTTCCATTTGATGTAATTCGAAAGCCGCCTGTGCCATCGCCGTTAAATTTGAAATAGGAATAACCGGTAGATTTGCGCCAAAAGCCAATCCTTGTGCAATTCCTGCACCAACCCTAACGCCTGTAAAACTCCCAGGGCCGCGACCAAAAGCAAGCGCATCAACTTGAGTCAAGCGAATTCCTGAATTTGCTAGAATTTCATCTATCATCGGCAGAATACGTTTTGTATGACTCCGTTGAGCCAACTCACTTAAATATGTTTTTTCACCCTTGTTTAGCAATGCGACAGAACAGGCTTCAGTAGAAGTATCTAATGCTAATAACGTTAAATTTGTCATTATTTTTCTCAATTATTTATTTTGTAGGAATTGTATCACTTTGTTGAGATCTCGGGTACGGCTTAAATTTGGCAAACTTTTTAAAAATGTTTCACCATAGTGACGCATTACAAGGCGATTATCACAAATAACGACGACACCACGATCCGTAATATCACGAATTAAACGCCCCACTCCTTGCTTTAGCGTAATGACGGCTTCAGGAATTTGGATATCATTAAACGGATTGCCACTTTGTAAACGGCAATCCTCAATACGCGCTTTAAGTAAAGGCTCATCAGGAGACATAAAGGGAAGCTTATCAATAATAACCAAAGAAAGTGCATCACCTCGCACATCAACCCCTTCCCAAAAGCTTGACGTAGCAACTAACACTGTATTTTGATTAGCCGTAAATTGTTCCAATAATGTCGTTTTCGACATTTCTCCTTGTAACAATACTAATAGTTGGCTATTTAAACGAAAATACCCTGCTAAATTACGCATCATTTCATAGGAAGTACAAAGAACAAAACATCTCCCTTGGTTGGCTTCAATGATAGGTAACAACATTTTACCCAACTCGGTTTGTGTATTGGTTTGGTTTGTGTTTGGCAAATAGCGTGGTACACACAATAATGCCTGTTCAGTATAATTAAACGGACTTTGTAGAATAAGCTGGCGGGCATTTTCAATTCCTAAACGATGACAAAAATGATCAAATGTCCCACCGACTTCTAAAGTAGCGGATGTGAAAATCCAAGCAGCCTGCTTGGTTTTCAGTTGTTCACCAAATTTATCCGCAACCGTTAAAGGAGTAATATGCAGAGCAAATTGGCGAGCAAAAGTCTCATACCAATAACAATGACCGACACGATCCGTTTCCTGTAAACGTTGTAAATCGCCTTTTAAATTTTCAACCCGTTCAAAAATATTATCCAGGGTCTGTGAACGCCCTAAAGCTAATTTAATTACTTCAGACAAAAAAGATAATTTCTCAATAAGAATTTTAAATGATTTTTCGACCGCACTTTGCCTCAATATTTCACGCCAATTACTACGTAGATTTCCTTCTCCCAATACTAAACGAAAATCTTGTACTGTTTTTTGTAAAGTGTCCGCCGCGCTGCTTAACTGTTTCAGATCTTTTAATTCCATATGGTAAACAACGTTAATATCTTTACAAAGTTCAAAAAATTGTCGAGAACTCACAGATTGTCCAAAATATTGACTGGCAATATCAGGTAATTGATGAGCCTCATCAAAAATAATATTTTCCGCTTGGGGAATAAGTTCACCAAAACCACTTTCTTTCACTGCCATATCTGCAAAAAACAAGTGATGATTGACGACTACAATATCTGCATTGAGCGCTTTTTTTCGTGCCAGTGCGACGTAACAATCCGAATAATTTGGACAATCTGAGCCAAGACAATTTTCTGCCGTACTGGTTAATTGGGATAAAATCGGGCTATCTTCTGCAAGATCGGCACACTCAGTCAAATCTCCCGTTTTACTTGAAATGCTCCACTGTCGAACTTTAAATAAATCTTCTAATACCGATTTATCGCCCAACACGCCCTGTGCAATTAAGCCTTCCAAACGCTCTAAACACAAATAATTAGATCGACCTTTAAGTAAAGCGGTTTTTCCTGTGTAACCCAATGCTTTTTTTATTGCCGGTAAATCACGATTAAATAATTGCTCTTGGAGATTTTTAGAACCGGTAGAAATAATAGTTTTCTTACCGGAAAGCAATGCTGGAGCTAAATAAGCAAAAGTTTTTCCTGTACCGGTGCCGGCTTCTACGACTAATATGCTTTTTTCAGCAAAAACTGTTTCGATAGCTTGCGCCATTTCCAGCTGTTCAATACGCGGGTGAAAACCTTTAATATGTTGGCTTAATGCACCGCTTTCAGCAAAAACTTTTGTAACTTTACTCATAAAAAAGAAATCTAACTATATCACCGCTAAAATTTGTCATTAGTGTAACAAATTTCATTAATGAATAAAAATACAGTAAAAATAAACTTATAATTGATTAAACTTTAAAAAAGTTGATAGCAGGAAAAATAATCTTTGAAATGGAGGGATAGCATTTAAATTTTATATCAAAAATAAATAGAAAACGTCCTAAGTTTTAACCGCACTTTATTTTTTCTTTTACTAGAATGCATGCATCCTCATACGAAACGCAAAAAGTAAAGTGCGGTTGATTTTAACGTTATTTGTGAAAATGAAAATTTGATATCTTTCAAAACTGTATTTTGGCTAACTAAAAATGTATAAAGAACATTTTCTACATATAACAAAAACCCCTGAACCTCTCGATTCAGGGGATGATATAATTAAAATCCGGCAGTGCCCTACTCTCACATGGGGATACCCCACACTACCATCGGCATTACAGCATTTCACTTCTGAGTTCGGGATGGATTCAGGTGGAACCACTGCACTCTCGCCGCCGGGATAATTCTTCGATAACTTCTTCTCTTCAAGTTTTATCTTGTTCTATCTTTTTATCTCGTTTTATCTCTTTTATCTTTTTCATCTGTTCTATCGGATACAAGCTGATGACTGATGACTGTATACTTTAATTCGTTGTATTTCACACTAGCCGCCCAAAAACACTTGAGCGTTGTATAGTTAAGCCCCTCGGGCAATTAGTATGGGTTAGCTCAATGTATCACTACACTTACACACCCCACCTATCTACGTCGTCGTCTCCAACAACCCTTACAGACTCTAAGTCTGGGAGAACTCATCTTGAGGCAAGTTTCGTGCTTAGATGCTTTCAGCACTTATCTCTTCCGCACTTAGCTACTCGGCAATGCGTCTGGCGACACAACCGAAACACCAGTGGTGCGTCCACTCCGGTCCTCTCGTACTAGGAGCAGCCCCCCTCAATTCTCCTACGCCCACGGCAGATAGGGACCGAACTGTCTCACGACGTTCTAAACCCAGCTCGCGTACCACTTTAAATGGCGAACAGCCATACCCTTGGGACCTACTTCAGCCCCAGGATGTGATGAGCCGACATCGAGGTGCCAAACACCGCCGTCGATATGAACTCTTGGGCGGTATCAGCCTGTTATCCCCGGAGTACCTTTTATCCGTTGAGCGATGGCCCTTCCATTCAGAACCACCGGATCACTATGACCTACTTTCGTACCTGCTCGACTTGTCCGTCTCGCAGTTAAGCTTGCTTATACCATTGCACTAACCTGACGATGTCCGACCGTCATTAGCAAACCTTCGTGCTCCTCCGTTACTCTTTGGGAGGAGACCGCCCCAGTCAAACTACCCACCAGACACTGTCCGAGACCGCGTTCCGCAATCTTCGTTAGAACACCAAACGTTAAAGGGTGGTATTTCAAGGACGCCTCCACAATCACTGGCGTGACCGCTTCAAAGGCTCCCACCTATCCTACACATCAAAATTCAATGTTCAGTGTCAAGCTATAGTAAAGGTTCACGGGGTCTTTCCGTCTAGCCGCGGGTACACCGCATCTTCACGGCGATTTCAATTTCACTGAGTCTCGGGTGGAGACAGCCTGGCCATCATTATGCCATTCGTGCAGGTCGGAACTTACCCGACAAGGAATTTCGCTACCTTAGGACCGTTATAGTTACGGCCGCCGTTTACTGGGGCTTCGATCAGGAGCTTCTCTTTCGATTACACCATCAATTAACCTTCCAGCACCGGGCAGGCATCACACCCTATACGTCCACTTTCGTGTTTGCAGAGTGCTGTGTTTTTAATAAACAGTTGCAGCCAGCTGGTATCTTCGACCGGTTCACCCTTCACCCGCTAGGGGCTACAAGCTACGCCGGCGCACCTTCTCCCGAAGTTACGGTGCTATTTTGCCTAGTTCCTTCACCCGAGTTCTCTCAAGCGCCTGAGTATTCTCTACCTGACCACCTGTGTCGGTTTTCAGTACGGTTTAATAAAGCCTGAAGCTTAGTGGCTTTTCCTGGAAGTGTGGTATCAGTTACTTCAGCCCCTTGAGGCCTCGTCATCATTTCTCGGTGTTAATAAGCGCCCGGATTTGCCTAAGCACCCCACCTACCAACTTAAACGTGCATATCCAACAGCACGCTAACCTAACCTGCTCCGTCCCCACATCGCAGCTTTACCAAGTACGGGAATATTAACCCGTTTCCCATCGACTACGCTTTTCAGCCTCGCCTTAGGGGCCGACTCACCCTGCCCCGATTAACGTTGGACAGGAAACCTTGGTCTTCCGGCGAACGGGTTTTTCACCCGTTTTATCGTTACTTATGTCAGCATTCGCACTTGTGATACGTCCAGCATACCTCCCGATACACCTTCATCCGCTTACACAACGCTCCCCTACCCAACAGGATTAATCCTGATGCCGCAGCTTCGGTGCTATGTTTGAGCCCCGTTACATCTTCCGCGCAGGCCGACTCGACTAGTGAGCTATTACGCTTTCTTTAAATGGTGGCTGCTTCTAAGCCAACATCCTAGCTGTCTAAGCCTTCCCACTTCGTTTCCCACTTAACATACACTTTGGGACCTTAGCTGGCGGTCTGGGTTGTTTCCCTCTCCACGACGGACGTTAGCACCCGCCGTGTGTCTCCTGAGTATCACTCTTCGGTATTCGCAGTTTGCATCGGGTTGGTAAGCCGGGATGGCCCCCTAGCCGAAACAGTGCTCTACCCCCGAAGGTGTCCGCTCAAGGCTCTACCTAAATAGATTTCGGGGAGAACCAGCTATCTCCCGGTTTGATTGGCCTTTCACCCCCAGCCACAAGTCATCCGCTAATTTTTCAACATTAGTCGGTTCGGTCCTCCAGTTAGTGTTACCCAACCTTCAACCTGCCCATGGCTAGATCACCGGGTTTCGGGTCTATACCTTGCAACTAATCGCCCAGTTAAGACTCGGTTTCCCTTCGGCTTCCCTATTCGGTTAACCTTGCTACAAAATATAAGTCGCTGACCCATTATACAAAAGGTACGCAGTCACCCTTTCAGGCTCCCACTGCTTGTACGTACAAGGTTTCAGGTTCTATTTCACTCCCCTCGCCGGGGTTCTTTTCGCCTTTCCTTCACAGTACTGGTTCACTATCGGTCAATCAGGAGTATTTAGCCTTGGAGGATGGTCCCCCCCTCTTCAGACAGGATATCACGTGTCCCGCCCTACTTATCGTAAGCTTAGTACCATCAACGTGTTTTAAGATACGGGACTATCACCCCCTACGGTTGAGCTTCCCAACTCATTCTCCTAACACGCTCACTATCACTTACCGGCTCTTCCGCCTTCGCTCGCCGCTACTCACGGAATCTCGGTTGATTTCTTTTCCTCGGGGTACTTAGATGTTTCAGTTCTCCCGGTTTGCTTTTCATTACTATGAATTCATAATGAAATGATGGATTCTTCATCCATCGGGTTTCCCCATTCGGATATCTTGGATTAAACGCTTCTTATCAACTCATCCAAGCTTTTCGCAGATTAGCACGTCCTTCATCGCCTCTGATTGCCAAGGCATCCACCTTGTACGCTTAGTCACTTAACTATACAACCTCAAATGTTTTCAGCCTGCCTACTCAGTCAGGCCTACATCTTGAAGCGAATCTTTAATTCAACTAAACACTTGACTGCCTTTCTCCAGTCAAGATTTTTCTACTCAGACTTCCTCTATTCCTTTTGGAACTTAAAAGTCTCTTCAGTTTTCAGCTTGTTTCCAATTTTTTAAAGAACAGAAGATAAAACTTTTCAGTTATCATCGTTAAGTAAACGCAATACCATTTTCTATCAATGCAACATTTACTTAACGATGATAAGTGGTGGAGATAAGCGGGATCGAACCGCTGACCTCCTGCGTGCAAGGCAGGCGCTCTCCCAGCTGAGCTATATCCCCAGTTATCATTAATTTGCAGATACTTGCCCTTACTTCACTCACTCTTAGAGTGGTGGGTCTGAGTGGACTTGAACCACCGACCTCACCCTTATCAGGGGTGCGCTCTAACCACCTGAGCTACAGACCCAAGGACAATGTTGATTTCCGCTCTCTATCTTGTCTACAACTCTCAGCCAATCTGTGTGGACACTTACTATAGCTCGTTCGGTAAGGAGGTGATCCAACCGCAGGTTCCCCTACGGTTACCTTGTTACGACTTCACCCCAGTCATGAATCATACCGTGGTAAACGCCCCCCTTACGGTTAAGCTATCTACTTCTGGTACAACCCACTCCCATGGTGTGACGGGCGGTGTGTACAAGGCCCGGGAACGTATTCACCGCGACATTCTGATTCGCGATTACTAGCGATTCCGACTTCATGGAGTCGAGTTGCAGACTCCAATCCGGACTTAGACGTACTTTGTGAGATTCGCTCCACATCGCTGCTTCGCTTCCCTCTGTATACGCCATTGTAGCACGTGTGTAGCCCTACTCGTAAGGGCCATGATGACTTGACGTCATCCCCACCTTCCTCCGGTTTATCACCGGCAGTCTCCTTTGAGTTCCCGACCGTATCGCTGGCAACAAAGGATAAGGGTTGCGCTCGTTGCGGGACTTAACCCAACATTTCACAACACGAGCTGACGACAGCCATGCAGCACCTGTCTCAAAGCTCCCTAAGGCACTCCCGTATCTCTACAGGATTCTCTGGATGTCAAGAGTAGGTAAGGTTCTTCGCGTTGCATCGAATTAAACCACATGCTCCACCGCTTGTGCGGGCCCCCGTCAATTCATTTGAGTTTTAACCTTGCGGCCGTACTCCCCAGGCGGTCGATTTATCACGTTAGCTACGGGCGCCAGAGTTAAACCCCAACCCCCAAATCGACAGCGTTTACAGCGTGGACTACCAGGGTATCTAATCCTGTTTGCTCCCCACGCTTTCGCACATGAGCGTCAGTACATTCCCAAGGGGCTGCCTTCGCCTTCGGTATTCCTCCACATCTCTACGCATTTCACCGCTACACGTGGAATTCTACCCCTCCCTAAAGTACTCTAGATTCCCAGTCTGAAATGCAATTCCCAGGTTAAGCCCGGGGCTTTCACACCTCACTTAAAAATCCGCCTGCGTGCCCTTTACGCCCAGTTATTCCGATTAACGCTCGCACCCTCCGTATTACCGCGGCTGCTGGCACGGAGTTAGCCGGTGCTTCTTCTGTGACTAACGTCAATCAACTTGGCTATTAACCAAACTGCCTTCCTCATCACCGAAAGAACTTTACAACCCGAAGGCCTTCTTCATTCACGCGGCATGGCTGCGTCAGGGTTCCCCCCATTGCGCAATATTCCCCACTGCTGCCTCCCGTAGGAGTCCGGGCCGTGTCTCAGTCCCGGTGTGGCTGGTCATCCTCTCAGACCAGCTAGAGATCGACGGCTTGGTGAGCCATTACCCCACCAACTACCTAATCCCACTTGGGCTCATCTTATGGCAAGAGCAAACGCCCCCTTTAGTCCAAAGACTTTACGCGGTATTAGCTGCAGTTTCCCGCAGTTATCCCCCTCCATAAGCCAGATTCCCAAGCATTACTCACCCGTCCGCCACTCGTCAGCAAAGAAAGCAAGCTTTCTTCCTGCTACCGTTCGACTTGCATGTGTTAAGCCTGCCGCCAGCGTTCAATCTGAGCCATGATCAAACTCTTCAATTCAAAGTTCAATCGCTCAATAAACTGCTTAGCTATTAATATACACTACTATAAAAAGTAATAATGAATTTCTAGTTTAAGCACCTATTAAGACTTCAAAATTAAAAATATTTTAACAAGTCTATTAACAAGTGCCCACACAGATTGTCTGATTCGTTGTTAAAGAGCAAAAAATAACGACGCACCGGCAAATCTTCTTACTTCACAACAGCGCGTCGTTGTGTGGTGCGCATTATAGGGAAAATGAAAAACAATGCAAGCGGTTTTTGCAAAAAAATCGCAAAAAATTTCAAAAAAGTGACCGTCTGGTGAAATCACAATCAATATGTTGAAAATTGCTTCAATATTTGAATGTTTTATCTAACTAGATCCCAAAAAAACGCTCAAAAAAGGCTTTGAGTTTATCCAAAACGGTCTGGAGTTTTTTGCTACGCTGATTATCGGGGGTAAAACGAGACATCGGCGGCAAGACTTTATCAATCAACGTGCCTGCTTCACTAAATATACCATTTTCAAACGCACTGTTTACAAATTGATGTGTTGCTTCGGGGTTAAGATTTTCTTTATCAATAATTTCATCAAGCTCTTTTTGTTTCGCTTGCTCAATATGAGAACGCCAACTTTCATCAAGTTCTGCATTTGGTGTTAACGAAGCAATGAAGGTTTGAATTAAATCTTTTTTATTGCGTAGCTCCACGCTGGAATCAACTGCTTTCTCAATGTTAATCAACAACTCTTTATCCTCACCATTTTTAGTATGGTATTGGCGGATAAGCTCTAAGATATAATCAATATTAATTTCCACTTGTTTGATCAATTCCATTTCAAACACAATGTCATCATTAATATTTTCTGCATCGTCCTCTTTAGTGCTACGAAACTCTTCGTAAAGATCAATATAAAGTGAATGATAGTCTTGGATATTCCTCTCCGTTAAAATCTCTAAGCCTTTAAATTGATCGAACACGGAAAGAATATTTTGTAATTTTAAAAAACTACTATACAGCTTAATAAATTCCTTTTTAGCTTTTTCGCTTTCAATGCGCTCACCAATAGGGAATTTTTCTAAAAGCTCCGCAACAATATCCTTATAACCACGCCGTTTCTTTCCATTGTCTTCATAACCCTCATAGTAATCCTTAAAGGGTTTCATCAACACTAAACCGCCGGCTTCTTTATCACCAAATAAAGCAATACTGTCATTAGTTGCTTTTTCCAGATTGCGAAAACAAACAATATTACCAAAACGTTTTACCGAGTTTAAAATTCGATTGGTACGGGAATAGGCTTGTAGCAAGCCGTGATTTTTCAAGTTTTTATCGACCCAAAGCGTATTGAGCGTTGTCGCATCAAAGCCCGTTAAAAACATATTCACGACAATTAACAAATCAATCTCACGATTTTTCATTCTCAACGATACATCACGATAATAATTTTGGAATTTTTCCGCTGATGTATCGTAATTGGTATTAAATAACCGATTGTAATCGGCAATCGCATTGTCTAAAAAATCTCGATGACTTACGCTCAGCCCTTCGGTATTTTCTGAATTCTCATCGTCAATATTGTCATCATCAAGCTCATCATTTGCACCGTAGCTAAAAATCGTAGCAATTTTTAGCCTTTGTGCTTCAGGTAATGGTGCTTGTTGCTGTTTGAATATTTGATAATAGTGCTTTGCCACATCAATTGAACTCACGGCAAAAATCGAGTTAAAACCACTTAGACGGATTTTCGTTTTGATTTCTTCTATTGAGCGGCGATCTGTGGCAGAAGCAAGATGTTCAATGTTTGACAAGCGGTTAAAAAAGTAAGATTTATTGCGAAGGGTTTTCTGAGCAAAGTGCTGTAAAATATAGGCGACAATATTATGAATACGTTCAGGGGCATTCAACGCCCGCTCCCGATCAATATCGGTAACTTTCTTATCTTCCACATTATCGGCTTCTTTCACCGTACGGACATAATCCACCCGAAACGGCAACACATTTTTATCTGCGATTGCATTCACAATCGTATAAGTATGGAGTTTTGTGCCAAACGTCTGTGCCGTTGTAGTCTGTAATAGCGAAAATGCTGATGACTGTTGCTGTGCGTTTTGGGCAAAAATCGGTGTCCCCGTAAAGCCAAATAACGCATACTTTTTAAATGCTTTAGTAATCGCTTGGTGCATTTCACCAAATTGTGAACGATGACATTCATCAAAAATAAGCACAATATTTTCATTAAAAATAGCGTGGCTACCGTGGCGTTTAATAAATATCGCCAGTTTTTGAATGGTCGTAATAATAATCTTGACATTAGGGTCGCCCAGTTGGTTGGCAAGAATTTTGGTGCTGGTGTTGCTATTCGCCGCCCCTTGCTGGAATTTGTCATACTCTTTCATTGTTTGGTAATCAAGATCTTTTCTATCGACCACAAACAACACTTTATGAATAAAAAGTAACTGGCTGGCAAGTTGCGCCGTTTTAAATGAGGTTAAAGTTTTACCACTCCCCGTTGTATGCCAAATATAACCGCCTGCATCAATTGAACCGAATTGCTTATAATTTTGTGCAATCTGTAACTTATTTAAAATACGCTCGGTAGCAACGATCTGATAAGGACGCATCACCAATAACAAACGGTCAGATGTAAACACACAATAGCGAAACAGAATTTTTAGCAAGCTATGCTTAGCAAAAAAGGTCTTGGTGAAATCCATTAACTCGGTAATCGGCTTATTTTCCGCATCTGCCCACCACGAAGTAAACTCAAAACTGTTACTGGTTTTCTGCTTACGCCGATGACTATTGCGTTGCTCTTTTAAATGGCTATCACGGGTTGAATTACTATAATATTTGGTGAGCGTACCGTTAGAAATCACGAATAACTGAACATATTCAAACAGCCCGCTACCCGCCCAAAAACTTTCCCGCTGATAACGATTAATTTGGTTAAAGGCTTCCCGAATATCGACCCCACGCCGTTTTAACTCAATATGCACCAACGGCAAACCATTCACCAATACAGTAACGTCATAGCGATTTTGACGAGGCGTATCATTGACTTCATACTGATTTAGCACTTGCAAATGGTTGTTATGAATATCCTCTTTATCCACCAAACGAATATTCTTCGTTGTACCGTCATCACGGGTTAAAAGTTGGATTTCATCTTGTTGAATGATTTCACTTTTATCGGCAATATGACTATTCTTATTGGCAATCACTTCATTAAAAAAGTGTTTCCACTCGGTTTCGCTAAACGCATAATGATTCAACCGCTCTAACTGTCGGCGTAAATTGGCAATTAAATCTTGCTCGGTATGGATAAATAAACGCTCGTAGGCTTGCGAGGTGAGCTGGCGAATAAAGGCTTGCTCAAGCTGTGCTTCACTTTGATAGCTATCTTCCTGAACAGCATTATCCCGCTCAAATTTTGCCACTACCGTGCTTTCAGGATTTTCCAATACCAAATCAAGATAGTTCATTTTTTGCCTCGTTTATTTTAGATCTTAATTAGCAATCAATCCCATATTGTTCTTTAATCATATGATTACAATATAAAGCAGCTCCATTTAAATCAGGACAAAGTGTTCCTCGATGAATATTCATTTGTCTTAAATCTAATAAACAATTCTTTCTGATACTAGGAGAACTTTTAATATATATTTTGCAAATATAGTTAGCTATGTCATTTGCTTTAGTAATACTAACTCTCCTTAAATTATCAATTAACATATCCTCCAATGTTGTACAATAAGGAGCAATAGTAAACAGACCCGATTGATTTACTAATCTTCCAAAAGGATCTTTACTAGGTTCAAAGAATAATTGCTCTTGAACTTCAATCTTAGAGAAAAGATTTACCAATTTTGTTTTATTTAATGCATAAATTACCCGATAATTATCATCATCTTGTTGGTGTTCAAAAGCAAAAAATAATGCAACATAAGGAGATTGAGTCCAGTCTAACAATGGTGTAGCAAGATCATAGTGTTGCCCAATTGCCCAAAAATCATTTTCGTCCATATCAGATAAGTAAGTTTTATCCTTAAAAATTCTACGACATTCCTTTCTAAATTGATTTAAATGAGCCTCTCTCAAATCTAAAGATTTAGATCCAATACGTTCCAGTGTAGATTCTAACCTCCAATTATGATCTCTATGTCCTCTAAACACCCAATCAGAACCAACACCATCAAAATGCTCTGTATACAGCAAGCAACGCAAAGCATCATAGGATTTTATTTTAATCGATGGAACATAAGAACTAATAACAAAGTTTAAATTATTAGCCTCACTTTTTCGTATATAATCCCTAGAGAATACCTTATCAGTATTAAGATTTTTATCTTGAGCTTTTTCTTGATAACTATCCTCCCAAAATTGTAATTCTTCAGGAATAGATTGCTTACACATTGAAGTCATTTTTGCACTCCTTAAAAGTTAATAATTTATTTCTATAGTATTCATACTGCTGCCGACGGGCATTGATTTCCGCAGGCAAACCCTTGGTTAAATCGTTTACTAGCTTATCAAATTTATCCAAAATATCGACTATCATTTGTTGGATTTCGAGTGAGGGAAATGGAATTTCTATTTTATTTACATTTTCTTGATTTAATTTTGGCTGAGCTCCTCCCGATATAAATTTAGATATATCAATAGAATTTATATAATACTCTACAAACTTTCTAGTAACATCATTTCTAAACTCTATAACATGGGCGTGATTATTTACCCAATTTTTCCCTGAAATTGAGAACGCAATAGGTGTACTTCTTGCTAATAGGTTAGCACCATCTTCTGAGATCAGTAAATAATCTCCATCAAAAATATAATGTTCAACAAAATCAACGATCCCCGAAGCCCCATAATATGGATATTCCCCTTTTACCCTTTTCGAAGATGATATTGGCTTTCTGATTCTGTCTAAGTTCACAGAAATTTCAGGTAATATCTTACAAGGCACACCCTGCGGGCAAAGTTCCTCTAAATATTTTTTCAGTGGGTGAGAATCCACATTATCGAAAGTTAAAAGGTTATTTCGGTAATACTCATATTGTTTTTTCCGCAGGGATAATTCTGCCTCCAGCGTAGCCTCCAGCTCGGTAAAAATGTCAAGCACTTTTACAATTTTTTGTTGAATTTCGAGTGGCGGGACAGGGATAACTATTTTAGAGAATTTCTTTTTAGAAATATTAAATCTGGTTACTCCGCTAGCAGTAAGAGAGATTTGCTTTCTTAAATTCCTGCTTCTAAAAAGATGTTTTAAATAATCAGGGGAGAAATCACTTACTCTATTTAATCTAAAACCAAAACAAAAACTATTCAAATATATATCTTCATTTATTTTTTCATTAACTACTGACGACATACCACACTCATCAGCAGTTTCAGATGAACTTGTAAACAATATATCTCCATATTCTATTTTATGTTGATTTTCACCTTCAGTTATTTTAACTGTATCGGTTATATTCGTATTCAAGGCAGGATTTTTATAAATATTCATATAAGTAACATATTTACAGTTTCCATTTTCAAAGTGGATTTTTGTTTTCCCTGTTAAGCCACTATAAAAGTACCCTAATTCATCTAATGTCCTAAACTCCACCCCTTCAGGGCAAAGGCTTTCTATCATTTTTTCAATGTCGTTCATTCTCTTTTCTCTTTATTTTGCAGTAGTTGCACAACGTTGTTTTTTGTTCGCTTGTAGGGACACACTGCGTGTATCCATACTTTAACCTATTGAAATAATTTGATTTTTATAAAGGACACACGCAGTGTGTCCCTACATTCTGTTAAAATCAGCCAGAAATCGACCGCTCTTGCCTAATCATCATTAGCAGCTTTTAGATTCTTCAACCTTCCATTTAAACTATTTCCATTCTAGAAAGTGCTGACTTAATACTTAATTAGTTACGCTCAAAAATATTGGAAATCGGTTTCATCATTTTCCCTCAATCTCCGCCACAATCTTATCAATGGCTGTACGCAGTTCTGCTTGCTGTTTCACGATGTCGGCAAGGCGGGCATTGAGTTCGGTAATATCCACTTTCTCGCTCGTGTCTTCTTGCTCAACATAGCTTGAAACAGAGAGGTTATAGTCATTTTCGCCAATCTTTTTATTTTCAACCAGCTCGGCAAAATGCGGTTGATGTTGTCGCTGTTTAACCGCTTGATAAATCGCCTCGATATTCTCATCAGACAATTTATTTTTGTTTCCACCTTTCACAAACTGACTGCCTGCATCAATAAACAAAACGGCATTATCCGCTTTGCTCTTTTTCAGCACGATAATACAGGTGGCAATGGTCACGCCGAAGAACAAATTTTGTGGCAACTGAATGACCGTATCGACATAGTTGTTATCAATGAGGTATTGACGGATTTTCTGCTCTGCTCCGCCCCGATACAATACGCCGGGGAACTCAACGATTGCCGCCGTGCCGTCGGTCGATAACCAATGGAGCATATGCATCGTAAAGGCCAAATCCGCCTTACTTTTTGGTGCAAGAATACCTGCCGGTGCAAAACGGGGGTCGTTAATCAAGAGCGGATTATTATCTCCTTCCCATTTGATTGAGTAAGGCGGGTTGGAAACAATCGCATCAAAAGGTTCATCGTCCCAATGGTGTGGTTCGATAAGGGTATCGCCTAGGGCTATATCAAATTTTTCGTAGTTAATATCGTGCAAAAACATATTGATACGGGCAAGGTTGTAGGTAGTGATATTGATTTCCTGCCCGAAAAAGCCTTGCCGAACCTTATCTTTACCCAGCACTTTGGCAAATTTCAGCAATAACGACCCGCTTCCACACGCCGGATCATAGACTTTGTTGATGTGCGTTTTATCGCCAATCACTATTTTCGCCAATAATTCCGATACTTCCTGCGGCGTAAAAAACTCACCGCCCGATTTTCCTGCATTGCTGGCATACATTGCGATTAAGTATTCATAGGCATCACCAAATAGATCGTTGTTATTCTCTTGATAATCACCCAATTTTAAGGAAGCGACCGCATTGAGAATTTTGGTCATCCGTTCGTTACGCTTCAGCACTGTTGAGCCGAGTTTATTGCTATTGACATCAATATCGGCAAACAGCCCTTTGAAATCGTCCTCACTTTCTTCGCCCAGCGCAGAATTTTCAATATTTTTAAACACTCGGCTCAGAATTTCATTCAGATTTTCTTGATGTAATGGGGCATTTTGTTGCACGTTCTCAAAAAGATCGCTCGGCAAAATATAAAAACCTTTGGATTGCACCGTTTGCTCCCGACCATATTCCGCCGTTTGATTATCTAATTTGGCATAGTCGAAATCAGGATTACCGGCTTTCCATTCGCCTTGATTGATATAGTTCGTCAGATTTTCAGAAATAAAGCGATAAAATAGCATTCCCAATACATAGGATTTAAAATCCCAGCCTGTTACGCTCCCACGCAATTCTTCTGCGATAGCCCAAATAGTTTTATGTAATTCTGCACGCTCTTGTTCTTTGCTCATCTTTCACTCCCTATTTAAGTGCAATCATTATACAATATTCCGCCAATTCTACTGAAAATCCGCCTGTTTGTCTGAGAGAAATAATAATTAAAACCTCCTATATTTTATTTCTAATCTAATTAAGGCGTTTTTCTTATTCTTATTACTACTGATTTTTTACCACACAAGCGGTAGAATTTAACCCATTTTTTACAAAAAAGGAGAACACTATGAACACTACATTTATCGGCTTAGGCGTGGCAGGCAATTTTGCCGGTCATTTAGAACAGGCGGGCGAGGCGGTGGATTTTTTGCAAGTCAAAACCGTTGAAGCGGTGCAACCGAAAGCAATTTTTCCATTTTATGTGCCAAGTGATAACCTTGGAGAATACCAATTTCTTGCCACCTATCCTCTTTCAAATACCGAAATTTGCTTTCCAAATGATGCAGATAACCTGCAAATTGAGCCGGAAATTGCGCTGATTTGCGATATTCAGTATGAAAATCAGCAAGTTATCGCATTAAAGCCAACCCATTTTGCTGCTTATAATGACTGCTCAATCCGCCGTCCGAATGCTCGTAAAATTTGTGAAAAAAAGAATTGGGGCGAAAAATCGAAAGGCATTTCGCCCACTTGGATCGCTCTCGATCAGTTTACCGCCAGCGGTGTTTTAGACGACTACCACATTGCCTGTTTCCACAAACGCAACGGCGTACTGAATGAGTACGGTATCGACAGCCCTGCGGTTGGGTATAGCTATTTCCATCAAAAATTATTGGATTGGGTTGTGGATCGAATGAATCATCAGCCGGACGAAGGCCCGATGAACCATATTGCTGCAATGCTCAAACAAGCCGACTATCCGACCAAAGCAGTAATCAGTATTGGGGCAACCCGCTATACCGATTTCGGTGAGCATAACTTCCTTCAAATCGGCGATACCAGTATTGTAGCGGTGTATAACGGCAAAACCTATTCCCACGAGCAGATAGCCCAAATGGCGACGCAGGAGCAATTTGCGGAAGATGTTTCCGCCCTCGTACAAAAAGTGATTTAAATCAAGTGCGGTTAAAAACACTGGAGATTTTAACCGCACTTATTTTCGACGAAGTGATACCTCACCGCCATTAAAAGTTCGTAATTCATTTTCGCATAACAACTGTAGATATCCCCGTTTATCAATGCCCTGCTCAATGCCTGAGATTATGCCCTGTTCGGTTATCACATTTACTTCGCTATTGAAAAAGGCATTGTGTCTTCGCCATACTTGTTGAAATTCAGCATCAATGCCTTCTTTTTCAAAACGAGCTAAGCGCCTATACAAATGTTGAATGAGCGTTGGAAATAAAGCTTGCCGATCAATATTTGGATTAATTTCACACAACTGCGCATAGGGCTGACTAATTTCCGCTTGCGCAGGTAAAGATACGTTAATTCCTACGCCAATCACCAAATTAAGTAATCCATTCTTATGGCTCGCAATCTCAACTAAAATACCGCCAAGTTTCCGCCCATCAAATAAAATATCATTCGGCCATTTCACTTGCACACCAAGCGTCTCGGCAATCGCAAGCCCCACGACTAAACTCAATCCCTCGAGCGATTTTTTAAGATCGAATGTCCAATAAAAACTGAAAATCATTTGACCAGCAAAAGGTGACAACCATTGACGACCACGCCGCCCACGACCAGCCGTTTGATATTCCGCAAGACAAAGATCGCCTTTGTGAAGATGAGCAATATTTTGCAAAATCCATTCGTTAGTAGAGGAAATGACCGGTTCATAATGTATCCGATAGGGTAAAAGAGCGGTTGAAATTTGCTGTAAATTGAGTAGAGGTAATTGCGGTATTAATTGATAGTATGAGGTATGTTCTTCAATGTTTAGCCCCAACTCTCGCCACTGCTGCACATCAAAAGCCACATTTTGCGAAAATGTCGCCAATTCTGACCGCACTTTAGGTGTGCAATCGGACAAACTGGTTAATAATACCAAATTCATACTTTTTCCCATCACGAAAACGTTTGCGAATCATAGCATAAAATCGAAAAATTTCGTTTTCAAAATGGTGCAAAATCTGTATAATCCCGCCGCAATATTTTTTAACATTCACTTTTAACGACGGAAATATTGCTATGCTTAGAATCAAAAAAGAAGCCCTCACTTTTGATGATGTTCTCCTTGTCCCGGCACATTCTACCGTGCTTCCAAACACGGCTAATCTTTCGACCCAACTCACTAAAACAATTCGCCTGAATATCCCTATGCTCTCTGCGGCAATGGATACAGTCACCGAAACCAAATTGGCAATTTCCCTTGCCCAAGAAGGCGGGATTGGCTTTATTCACAAAAATATGTCGATTGAACGCCAAGCAGATCGGGTACGTAAAGTGAAAAAATTTGAAAGCGGTATCGTTTCCGAACCGGTTACAGTTTCACCAACCCTTACTCTTGCAGAATTGGCCGAACTTACCAAGAAAAACGGTTTCGCCGGTTATCCGGTGGTTGATGCGGATAAAAACTTGGTCGGCATTATCACCGGCCGTGATACCCGTTTTATCTCAGACTTAAGTAAAACAGTCGCTGATTTTATGACGCCGAAAGACCGTTTAGTTACGGTTAAAGAAGGGGCAACCCGTGAAGAAATTTTCCGTTTAATGCACGAAAATCGGGTAGAAAAAGTGTTGGTGGTCAATGATGATTTCAAACTAAAAGGGATGATCACCTTAAAAGACTACCAAAAAGCCGAAAGCAAACCGAACGCCTGTAAAGATGAATTTGGGCGTTTGCGTGTAGGTGCGGCAGTGGGGGCTGGCCCGGGTAATGAAGAACGTATTGATGCCTTAGTCAAGGCCGGCGTCGATGTATTGTTAATCGACTCTTCACATGGTCATTCCGAAGGTGTTCTACAACGTGTGCGTGAAACCCGTGCCAAATACCCAGATCTTCCTATCATCGCCGGTAATATTGCGACGGCTGAAGGTGCAATTGCTCTGGCTGATGCCGGAGCAAGCGCCGTGAAAGTGGGGATTGGCCCCGGCTCAATCTGTACCACTCGTATCGTCACTGGTGTGGGCGTACCACAAATCACGGCGATTGCCGATGCAGCGGAAGCCTTAAAAGATCGAGGTATTCCGGTCATTGCAGACGGCGGTATCCGTTTCTCAGGCGATATTGCCAAAGCCATTGCCGCCGGTGCAAGCTGTGTGATGGTCGGTTCAATGTTTGCCGGTACGGAAGAAGCGCCGGGTGAAATCGAACTTTATCAAGGGCGCGCATTTAAATCCTATCGAGGCATGGGCTCCTTAGGAGCAATGTCAAAAGGTTCAAGCGATCGTTATTTCCAATCGGATAATGCCGCCGATAAACTCGTACCGGAAGGCATTGAAGGGCGTATTCCATATAAAGGTTATTTAAAAGAAATTATCCACCAACAAATGGGTGGTTTACGTTCTTGTATGGGCTTAACAGGCTGTGCCACCATTGACGAACTCCGTACCAAAGCGGAATTTGTGCGAATCAGCGGTGCAGGTATTAAAGAAAGCCACGTTCATGATGTGACGATCACCAAAGAAGCCCCGAATTATCGAATGGGATAGCGAGCGGCAGATAGACTGCTACTGATGAAATATAGGTTAGATCATGATTTATCAGTAAAGAATTAATTGTTAAAAAATA
Organism: Rodentibacter caecimuris; assembly: GCF_010587025.1. Classification (NCBI taxonomy): domain Bacteria; kingdom Pseudomonadati; phylum Pseudomonadota; class Gammaproteobacteria; order Pasteurellales; family Pasteurellaceae; genus Rodentibacter; species Rodentibacter caecimuris. The sequence continues at coordinate 715,302 of NZ_CP040863.1, forward strand.
AAGTGCGGTTGTTCTTTAAGAAGTTTTGATTAAGCCGCACCTGTTATTTTGGGACGTAAGTAATTTAGGGAGTAAAAATGAAAGGTAAATGTTTATGTGGTTCCGTATCTATTTCCGTACCTAAAAACAAAAATGTTCACGCTTGCCACTGTGGAAATTGTGTTCGTTGGAATAGTAGCCCTTTATTTAGTTTAACCTATCAACAGAAGTTAGATATTTTAGGAGAGGATTTCATTCAATGTTATCAATCTTCAGAGTGGGCGGAGCGTGCGTTTTGTAAGAAATGTGGAACACACTTATATTATCACTTATTGGGTACTAATAATTATGAACTATCTGCAGGTTTATTCTGTTCGGAAAATGAATTTACTTTAGAACAAGAAATTTATATTGATCGTAAACCTTCTTTTTATTACTTAGGTAACAATGTGCCTAAATTAACTGAAAAAGAATTTTTAGAAAAATTAGGCTTAGTATAAACTTGACGAAATATCAAAATATATTAGAAAATATAAATACCTAGTGAATAGTTATGATAGAAAACATATTTTGTCATTATTAGTTTATTATTCAGCCACTATTTTTATATATTCAACTACAAAGCCATTCTCATAAAAATAAAGACTGTTAATAATGTAGGAATTTTTATCATGCTCCAAGCGATTATTTTTGATATGGATGGCGTGATTGTTGATACCGAATTTTTAGAATACAACTTGCAAGCAAAGTTTATCGAATCTATCAAAGAACACGACCGCACTTTAACACAGTCCGAACGTTCGGAAGTGGTTGGGAAAGGGCTGTCTGAAATTCCGGAAATCGTGAAAAAACTAAGTAATTCATCATTACCATTGGAAGAAATCAAACGACGCTATTTTGATTTTTTCAACCAACTTTTTTCAACAGTGAATTATCTTTCAATTTTCCGTTCTGATATTCAAAAAATTATTGATTTTGCCAAACAACATCACATCAAATTAGCGGTAGCCTCCTCTTCCCGCCTTGAACATATTCAGAATATTTTGACAAAATGTGATATTATTCAGCACTTTGATTTCATTGTCAGTGGCGAACAATTTGAACGTAGTAAGCCTGATCCGACAATTTATCGATACACCCTCGAAAAACTAGGTGTGCAAGCAAAAAATACTGTAGCGATTGAGGTTTCTTTTTTCGGCATTCAAGCGGCAAAATCTGCCGGTATTCCTGTAATTGCCTACGAAGAAAAACGAATACTTATTGACCAATCCGAAGCCGATTATTGTGGCAAGGATATGAGCGAAATTTTAACTATTATTCAAAAATTACATTATTAACCATTTTATTAAGGTAAAAAATGACAAACATTCATCACCATAAAATCCTAATCCTCGACTTTGGTTCTCAATACACCCAACTCATTGCCCGCCGCGTGCGTGAAATTGGCGTTTACTGCGAACTTTGGGCATGGGATGTCACGGAAGAGCAAATCCGTGAATTTAATCCAACGGGAATTATTCTTTCCGGTAGCCCCGAAAGCACCACAGAAGAAAACAGCCCACGCGCGCCGGAATACGTCTTTAATGCAGGCATACCGGTACTGGGTATCTGCTATGGTATGCAAACGATGGCGATGCAACTAGGCGGTTTAACGGAAACCTCTGATCATCGTGAATTTGGCTATGCCTCCGTTTCTTTAGAAAATTCAACCGCACTTTTTGATCATCTAAATGATGGTGACGGCAAACTGGATGTCTGGATGAGCCATGGTGATAAAGTAACCCGTTTACCGGAAAATTTCCAAATCACCGGTACAACCCCAACTTGTCCGATTGCAGCAATGTCAGATGAAAGCCGCCATTTCTACGGCGTACAATTCCATCCGGAAGTAACTCACACCAAAAGCGGTTTGGAATTATTGAAAAATTTCGTGGTGAATATTTGTGGTTGCGAAACCAAATGGACTGCGGAAAATATTATTGAAGATGCAGTAGCCCGCATTAAAGCACAAGTGGGCAACGATGAAGTGATTTTAGGCTTATCAGGCGGTGTGGACTCCTCTGTTGTCGCATTATTACTACACCGTGCAATCGGCAAAAACTTACACTGTGTATTTGTGGATAACGGCTTGTTACGCTTAAACGAAGGCGATCAAGTGATGGAAATGTTCGGCAATAAATTCGGCTTAAACATCACCCGAGTGAACGCAGAAGATCGTTTCCTAAGCGAACTAGCCGGCGTGGACGAACCGGAAGCGAAACGTAAAATTATCGGTAAAGTCTTCGTAGATGTATTCGATGACGAATCAAAAAAATTGCCAAATGTGAAATGGTTAGCGCAAGGCACTATCTACCCTGATGTAATCGAATCTGCTGCCAGCAAAACAGGCAAAGCACATGTAATCAAATCACATCATAATGTGGGCGGTCTGCCGGATTATATGAAACTCGGCTTAGTCGAGCCGTTACGTGAACTTTTCAAAGATGAAGTGCGTAAAATCGGCTTGGCGTTAGGTCTGCCTGCTGAAATGCTTAACCGCCATCCATTTCCGGGCCCGGGTTTAGGTGTACGTGTACTGGGAGAGGTGAAAAAAGAATACTGTGACCTACTCCGCCGTGCCGATGCGATTTTTATTGAAGAATTACACAAAGCAGATTGGTATTACAAAGTCAGCCAAGCCTTCACGGTGTTCCTTCCTGTAAAATCTGTTGGTGTAATGGGCGACGGTCGTAAATATGACTGGGTTGTTTCCCTCCGTGCTGTTGAAACCATCGACTTTATGACCGCACATTGGGCACATTTACCATACGATTTATTAGGTAAGATCTCCAACCGTATTATCAATGAAGTAAATGGCATTTCCCGTGTGGTGTATGATGTGAGTGGAAAACCACCTGCAACGATTGAGTGGGAATAAAAACCCAGCCTTTCATCACAGTTCAATTCATTTCAAAAATAGCTAAAAGCCCTGTAATATCAGGGCTTTTCTATTTCATTTCACTTCATATTAGTTTATTTTTGACCGTATAGTGTTACTAATACAGATAAAAATCTCTTCTTGGTCTTTTTCGTCTTCAAAACGCAGTTCGTTAAAGCCGTTACCTTTGTGGGTTTTGGATTTTATTGTGGTGCGGGTTTTATGTTCCGGTAGTTTATAGGGCGGTTCGGTGGTGCTGTGGTAGGTGCGTCCCACTACAATCGGTTGGTCCGGGTCGCCGTTTAGGTATTTGATCAGCACTTCATCGCCGATTCGCGGTATCATCATGTTGCCGTATTGGGCGCCCGCCCAGCCCTGAAGCCCCCGTATCCAGCAAGAACTGTGTTCATCTCCGTTGCTCCGTCTGTCCCACGGGAATTGTAGTTTGACCCGGCCCCATTCGTCACAGTAGATTTCTTCTCCCTCAGGGCCGACCCACATGCGCCACTTGGGTGCCGCGAATAATCGGGCGGGTTTTTGGCGGGCTGCGCCAAGGTTTGTGATGGGGGATGAGGAATAGGGTGTTTTCGTAATGGTTGCCACTTTTTGAGGTTTCGTCTTCAACCGTTGCCCGTTCTATCGCTTCTTCCTCTAATACGCCGGTTTGGGTTCCCCTATGCTCCGCGCGTACCAACCAAATAATTAAAATAGTTGTGGTTAAATTAAATGTAAAAAAATAGAATATCTAAGTTTTATGATATATTTTAAACCGCTTTATAAATATGAGGGCCTACATAATGATAAAAATTAACTTGAGCGCAACATTAGGCGCATTAAACGATGTCTCTAAATTAATGTTAGAAGAATCTGCTGCGTATGCGATTAGTTGTGGCGAATCGGAAATTCTCCCCGCACACTTGTTACTTAAATCATTAGAAAATCCCTTCTCAGATGTACGTTTTATTTTAAATAAACTTGAAATTTCTCATGAAGAATTGACCGCACTTTTATTGCGAGGCAATCAACATTCCAACAGTAATATTGATTCAGTACCCAGTTTTTCCCCTTTATTAATTGAAGCATTACAAGAGGCTTGGTTGCTTGGTTCACTTGAGTTTGAACAATCACAAATTCGCAGCGCAACCATTTTCTTAGCGCTTATCTTAAATGCCTCCCGCTATTTACCAACTTCCGTTGCGAGCTTCTTAAATCAAATTAATAAAGAAACCTTACGACAATCCTTACTTAACTTAGCAAAAGGTTCCGCAGAATCTCAAACCACACCAGAAAATACCTCCACCCCCACCGCAAAACATACCGATCAATCCGATTTAGCCCGCTTCGCTGAAAACTTAACGGCGAAAGCACTAGCCGGAAATATTGATCCCGTGCTGGCGCGTGATCAAGAAATTGATTTGATGATTGATATTCTTTCACGCAGAAGAAAAAATAACCCTATTGTTGTGGGTGATGCGGGAGTAGGTAAAAGCGCACTCATTGAGGGATTGGCATTACGTATCGTAAACAAACAGGTTCCGCCTCATTTACAAAATGTCGAGCTTTGGAGCCTTGATCTTGCCGCATTACAATCAGGCGCGTCTATTAAAGGTGAATTTGAAAAACGCTTAAAAGCCGTCATTGATTTTGTTAAAAATAGTGCAACACCGATTGTTCTCTTCATTGATGAAGCCCATACGCTTATCGGTGCCGGAGGCAATGAAGGCGGAAGTGATGCTGCCAACCTATTAAAACCTGCTCTGGCTCGTGGTGAACTTCGCACTATTGCTGCGACGACTTGGACTGAATATAAAAAATATGTGGAACGCGATCCGGCACTTTCCCGCCGTTTCCAATTAGTGAAAGTCGATGAACCCTCTATTGAGGAAAGCATTGTTATTTTACGAGGTCTGAAACCGCTTTATGAAAAAACGCACGGCGTTTACATCACAGGTGAAGCGCTTGAAACCGTCACTAAATTATCCGCACGTTATATTGCCGCAAAAAAATTGCCGGATAAAGCCATTGATATTTTAGATACCGCCTGCGCGCGTGTTTCAACAGCAAAAAACACACCGCCGAAACGTTTGAGTTATTTAGATAATAAGATCCATGAAATTAATGTGGCGATTGACGAGTTTGATCGTGATTATCAGCTTGGTGAAACCGTTGATAGTAGCGTGAAAACAAAATTAGAAAAGCAACTTGCAGAATTAGCGGAAGAAAAGACCGCACTTTCTACGCGTTTTGAAACACAAAAAGTGCTTGTTGATGAAATCTTAGCATTGCGTGAAAAACTTTCTGATTCTGAAGCCGACTATACAGAAGAAGAACGTCAGCAATGGATCAATCAATTACAAGAGAAAAAAGCCGAATACGAAGCCATTAAACCGGAAGAATGCCTCATTCACGCCGAAGTGGGTAGTAAGCAAATTACTGCCGTGATTGCCGATTTAACCGGTATTCCGGTCAATAACATGACAGGTGATGAATTAACCAAGCTGACCGAATTACCTGAAATTCTAAACGATAACATTAAAGGTCAATCCCAAGCCATTGAACAAATTCACAAAAACCTACTTACCGCGATGGCTGATCTACGCCGAGCCGGTACGCCGTTAGGGGCCTTATTACTGGTCGGCCCAAGTGGCGTAGGTAAAACCGAAACCGCTATTCAAATAGCCGAACATATCTTTGGCGGCAAACAATTCCTCACTGCCATTAATATGTCGGAATACCAAGAAAAACACACGGTTTCCCGTTTAATCGGTTCACCGCCGGGTTATGTAGGCTATGGCGAGGGCGGTTTACTTACGGAAGCCATTCGTCAAAAACCATACTCTATCGTCTTGTTAGATGAAGTGGAAAAAGCCCATCCGGACGTCTTGAATTTATTCTATCAAGCGTTCGATAAAGGGGAACTTGCCGATGGTGAAGGGCGGTTAATTGATTGTAAAAACATTCTCTTTATGCTTACTTCAAACTGTGGCTTTGACGCAGCAAATGATCGTTTTGCGGTGAAAAGTGATGAAGAGCTTCGTCGCTCACTGCTCTCTTTCTTTAAACCGGCATTACTTGCCCGTATGCAAATTGTGCAATATCACTATTTAACTACGGATGTCATGAAACGCATTGTGAAAGCTAAACTTGCCAAATTAGAGAAGTTAGTTTCCGAACGCTATAAAGCGACATTCACCATTGCAGAAAACATTCTTGAGCATATCGAAAAACAATGTGAGGCGGATGCAAACGGTGCCCGCTTGGTTGATGCGATTCTTGAAGGGCAACTCTTACCACCGCTTTCATTGGCATTACTTCAACGTATTGCCGGCGGAGAGAAAATGTCGACTATTACCCTTAACTTTGAAGACGGTGAATATCAGGTTCATATAGAATAATCAAGATTATTCATCATAAAACCTCTCACATTTTGACCGCACTTTAACATTGCTTTTTATGCGTATTACTTTAAAGTGCGGTTATTTTTTACTACGTTTGGTTGGAGCTATTTATGGAAAAATCTCTCTGGCTTGCCACCGCTTATGTACAAGCGGCTCATCAGTTAGACCAATTTGTTGCGCTAGCCGCATTTGTTCAAACCCGCGAAGAATTTGAACAACGCGCACAAGCGCACTTTTCTCAGATACCTGCATATTTCCGTTTTCAGTTAGCGCCGATTCCGGCTAATTTGTTTTTTCAACGCCATGGGCGAACAGGCTTGTTATACCACGCCTCCACCCTTAGCGAAGAAGAAATACGGGTCATCCCTTTAACCGATGAACCGTCACAGCCGGCTATGGAAGAAAATATTGACTATCTGCATTGTCATGTGATTGATAATATTCAGCCTCTTGATATGCAGCTTGACCGTGTCCCTGCCCTTTTTGCGCCGGAAGCGGTCGGATTGCTGTTATGGCCGGATTTTCCGACTCCACCCAATCTGCTGGATTTTCAAAATCGAGATAACCCCGTCCAATTCAATTTCCCTAAACCGCAAATTGACAAGACAGTTTTACAGCGCCATCTTGCGCAATATCGCGATGATACGCACGCTCCGACACTAAAAGTCTATTTTGTCTTAGATGCCAACAAAATGCCGTTCTTCCAATCATTAAGGCTGAAAGCGAAAATGAAAAGCCTGTTCCAAGGCAAGTTCGGTGAGGATACGGCAAAGGTTGCGCCTTATCTGGTTGAAGTGATTCGTGATGAAGAGCATATTCACAGCGGTGAAATGATGGGGCTGTTTAGCCTAAAATCCGCCTTACATGAATTTAACTGGGAAGATAATCTCGGGATTTTTATTCATTCCTATGCGGATTTTGATACGGTGTATCAACATTTACGTAAATTCCCGATGTTACAGGACGAACGGGGCAAATGGCATTTTTTCCGCTTTTACGACCCGAAAGTCTTACGGAATTATCTCCATATCATTGCCAAACGGCCGGCAAAATTGCATAAGTTTTTTGGCTACGATAACAATATTATCTACGCTTTTGGCTCGGGATTTGAAAACAGCTTTCACTACTACACCCTAAAAGCCTTGCCTGAAGATACGCTCCCAGCGGCAGTCGTGATGACGGATTGGGAGATGGCAGGCTTTAAACATCAAAAATGGATAGAAATCAGAAAAAACCTGAATGAAACCATTCATCCTTATTTTCCACAGTTATCCTCAGAAGAGATAGATAAAGCGCTCAATTACACAAAGCAAAAAGGTTATACGGAAAATGAAATGTTATGCTATCGTTACACCGTTTGCTATTTGACCGCACAAGTAAACAATTTACCTTTTGACGAGATAGCGCTACAAATAAAGCAACAGGTTAGCAATGATAATACGTTATTTATTTCAATGCTTTGGAATAGAATCGAGAAGGAAATTTCATGATGAATAAAATGCCGCCTCATACACCGACAAATCTAAAACCTAAAGAATCGACGGGAATCGTTGCACCATGTCAAGCCGATTACTATCTTTATCCCGCCAGATTGGCACTTACTCAAGCGGCATTGTCTAAAATAGCAAATAGCGGAGAATATAGTTCTCCGCCTGCTTCGCTGCCTTCATCAGCCGAAAAAAGCGATTATGAACTACGTCGCTTACGAAGCGGATTTATTTATATCTTAGCGGCGAATATCAGTGGTTGCGGCAGCGCACAAAGAATTACCGCCAAGGCTTCCTCCGGGTTGGCTTGGTATATTTACCATTATCATTCGCCAACTACCGCGTTGAAATTGAACATTGGTATAAACTCGTTGGATTATTGTTTTACACAATACTATTGTGAAAATGAAGATATTTATCAAACTTGGGAAAGTGCCAAAGGAAAATCACAACCCCATATTGCGCTAAGTCAATTAATTTCTGACATTGAGATTATGTATTCCGATTTTGAGCTGCCTCTTGCTTTTTTAGATAAGCTCGCCACCGATCCCCGTTTACGTCAAAGTTGGATGAAAAAGGTCAATATTAAAGAACCCGACCAAGCGACAGGCAGCGCCCCTTTTAGTCAATTAAATACCTTAGTTAAAGATCTGGATTTAAGTGCGCCTGAGTTAAATCAAAACGCAGAAAATTATCAATGCTTTGCCCCTATCGGAAAAATTCAGTTAGAACTGGAGCAGCTTAAATATTCAGAAAGAGGGATTATTGTCGGGTTAGCGGATATTATTAGCAACGCCCGTGATTTTGTATCATATATTCAATATTTGGAAAATCAGCGAAATGAAAAGCTGACGAAATACGAATATGCAATTAGCACAGCCACCGTGATTGATAATTATGTCAAAAACAAAGCGACAGAATATCAACGGCTTATGCAACGCTATGCAAATCCTTACACCTCATTTGAGGAGTGTTACCAAACCGTATTAAGGCCTTATGTGGACAGCGCACATCTGGATCATAAAGAAAATGACATCATCCAAGCCCTTAAACAAGAGTTTAATTTACCCGATATCCCCGGCTACAATATTATTCATAAAGTAGCCAATCTCCCCCATTTTTTTGAAAAGAAATTTGAGAATATAGCCAAAGCCCATCTCAGCTTAATTGAAAAAAATGCGAATAAATTGGAAGAGTTTTTAGCCGCTTATGAAAGCAATAAAGCACATCAAAATGCGCAAGATATACTGAATGGATTTTGCCTTTACGGACATGGTTTGTTATGGGGATTGAACGCAACAAGTTTCGGCCTACAAACAATGATTCAAGCCTTTAACCCGAATAATGCGGTATTGAGTGAAAACCTGAAATCCCAAGTACAGCCTTTTGCCAATCGTTTAAATACCGCACTCTCAACCGTATTAAATGGTTTATCGGCGATTGCCGCACTACAATAGATCCGCGGATTAAATGTTTATGCCTATGATAAAATTGTCACCACGGTTGTGGCGGAAATTATCACCGGAGAAGTTTATCAAACGGGCAAAAAGCGCCAATATCCACGTTCACAAAGAGTAAATAACATTACGAATGTCTATCGTAAATTCGGTTTTTCAATGAAAGAATACGAAATAAAAGAGCTGAGAAGTGCTTTACAGGGAAATATACAAATCCTCAATCCAAGCAAAGCACCGATTAAAAATAAATCGGTAACGCTATTTAGCTCAACCAGATTAGAGATTCATGACGAAAGTTACCACCAATTTCAACAATCCGCCGGAAAATTAAACGGCGCCGTAAAATTATTAACTTTTTTAAGTTTTATCGGCTATTGGGTAAATATTGAAACCTACACAGTACAAGGTAAATTAGCCAATGATTCAACCTACGCGCTGATACTGGGGGTTGCCGCCTATATGGCACCGGAGGGGAATTTAGCGCTGGAATATCGACAACTTGACCGGCTCAACATTTCATTACAAGCCATCAATAAAGCAACCGGAGAGGCGTTCACCAGTCGTTGGGCAGCAATGCGGGCAGGCTTAATGGATGCCAGTCTTGCGCTAACAGGCATTGCCGTGATGTTTGAAGTCTTTTTAGCCCAAGAAGCGGCTTATAAAGGCGACGATATCGATTTCTGGGGGGCGGTTTCTCGAGGAACAGGCGGCAGTATGATAGGATTATCGCCAACCTTTATTGCCACCGGTGTAACGGCAATTGCAGAGGGGCATGTAATAAGCGGCAACATACTTCAATTATTGGGTCGTGTATTCCCTTATATCGGTTCCGTATTAGTATTAATCGGTATGGTTATGCGATTATTTAAGTCGGAAGATATTGAATTGTGGATTAAGCATGGTTTTTGGGGGAATAGTCTTCATTATTGGGGGGAAGGTGTTGGGGCTTATGATTGGACAAAAAGAAGAGTAAACAATAAAATTTTTAAATCCCAATTTGATGATAGTACAAATCCAAATTCAAATATAAAGACTTATTATAATATTGAATTTCAGCGTTTATCCTCACTATTAGATAAACCTAAACTTGAATATATTGGAAAATATCGTATTCAAGTAAGACATCCAAACATCAACTCCAATATTGCAAAAAATATTAAAGTTAAATTTTCTAATGTTTATGATGCAGGTACGGGACAATATTTGTTAATAACTCAACCAACAATTATTTATGAAAAAGAAGGAATTGCGATTCTTCATTATCCTAAAGACAAGTGGGTTATTAATGATAACAACTATGAGCGCATTATAAATGTATATGAATTACAAATTATAAGACTTTCCGTATCAATACCACGTTACGAAAATTCGTCTCAATCTATAACATCAGAACCAGCAAGTTTCAATTTACATAAAATAGGAAATTAATGTGAATAAAAAAAATATATTTCATGACCTAGGATATTCAATCCGAAAAACAAACAAAGACGAAATTGAAATCAAACTTTCTTTTCTTGATGGTTTTATACGAGGTTTATTTCGATTTACAATCATAGGAATTATTATTGCAATCATTATTTCAGATATAAGCCATTATAAATACCCATTGTCAGGCATTTATAATTCGATAAAAACAGATTGCATCTGGGGATTTAACTATGACATTGAATTAAATAGTATGTATAAAGAATATTTTCATACTGTAAATAAACCGGACTATATGTTCCCTAACGATCCGATCTTAAGTTATGATGAATATAAAGAAATTTATAAATTAGATATATTTATAGCAAAAGTTTATTTTTTCTTCCAAGTGTTGATACTTTTATTATTTATTTTTTTATTCTTCTACCCTCACCACCGAACCCTACGACTAAACCGAAAGTATCGGGTTCTTTACAGCCAAAATATTGTCGGTACCGCTGTGGTTCCCGTACCGGAGAAAGGCGATCCCCTTTCCGGAATTTTATATAATCGCTTTAGCATTTATCCCTTTGGAAGAGAGCAACATTTTTCATTATCTGTCACGTTAAAACTTTTTGAGGGAAAAGCCCGAGACGGTTTCTTCTTAGGTATTTACCCGATGCCCAATGCGGAGCATAACGAGCATATTGTGCGTGCAATGCGGGAATTTTTTACGCAAGACAATCCGGAATTTTTACAGCATATCGGTAGATGTTACCGCACACCTTGGTGCCGACCATTAATCGCATTTTGCAACAGCCTCAGCCCGATTTATTTTCCTTTCTTTCATCGCAAAAAAGCAGAAAAAGCCATTGGTGAATATCAAACTGAATGGAACAAACTCAGCCCGAAACAGCAACAAGCCCGTTATCACGCCGTTCAAAAACGCCAACAAGAAATCAATGACACCCTTAAACAACAGGGATTTTATAACGAAGTAGATCACTGTTGGACTTGGCGTGATGATTAAAAACAGGGCTAAATTTGACCGCACTTTATTTAGTTAATCAGTAAATAAGTTACACTATGGATAAAAAACAAATTTACCACGATTTAGGATATTCAATTAGAAAAACCAACAATGATGAAATTGAGATTAAACTTTCTTTTCTTAATGGTTTTCTGAGAGGTTTCTTTCGAATCATCATTATTGGAATTTTTATTATCATAAGCATTACCGATCTTACTTATAATAAACCACCTTTATCTAGATTATATAATTCAATTAAAAAAGATATTGAGTGGGTAGTTAATCCAGATAAGATAATTCTTCCATTATATGAAGAATACCTTCTCTATATGAATGATAAACATTTTCGAGAAAAATATCCAAGTGAAAAATTGAGAAATTATGAAGAATATAAACAAATTTACATAGATAAAGGTCGCTGGAAAGAAATAAGGGCATATTTCCATTTTATTTGGATAACCTTTATTATTTTACTGTTCTTTTACCCTCACCACCGAACCCTACGACTAAACCGAAAATATCGGGTGTTTTACAGCCAAAATATTGTCGGTACCGCTGTGGTTCCCGTACCGGAGAAAGGCGATCCCCTTTCCGGCATTTTATATAATCGCTTTAGCATTTATCCCTTTGGAAGAGAGCAACATTTTTCATTATCTGTCACGTTAAAACTTTTTGAGGGAAAAGCCCGAGACGGTTTCTTCTTAGGTATTTACCCGATGCCCAATGCGGAGCATAACGAGCATATTGTGCGTGCAATTCGGGAATTTTTTACGCAAGACAATCCGGAATTTTTACAGCATATCGGTAGATGTTACCGCACACCTTGGTGCCGACCATTAATCGCATTTTGCAACAGCCTCAGCCCGATTTATTTTCCTTTCTTTCATCGCAAAAAAGCAGAAAAAGCCATTGGTGAATATCAAACTGAATGGAACAAACTCAGCCCGAAACAGCAACAAGCCCGTTATCACGCCGTTCAAAAACGCCAACAAGAAATCAATGACACCCTTAAACAACAGGGATTTTATAACGAAGTGGATCACTGTTGGACTTGGCGTGATGATTAAAAACAGGGCTAAATTTGACCGCACTTTATTTAGTTAATCAGTAAATAAATTACACTATGGATAAAAAACAAATTTATTACGATCTAGGATATTCAATTAGAAAAACCAGCAACGATGAAATTGAAATCAGACATTCTTTTTTAAGCGGTTTCTATCGCGGTGTTTTCAGATTTTTTATCATTAGTTTCTTTATAATTGCTGCTTTTTCCGATGCTCGGATAGGAGAGGCTCCGCTATCCAGTATATATCAGCCTATTATGTTAGATATCAAATGGGGGTTTTATCCAGAAGAGGAACTACAAGAGAAATACAATAATCATCTTAAGGTTTACGAGGATAAAGAATTTATTAAATTATTTAAGATAACAGATAAACCTGATACTTATGAAGAACACAAATCAAGATACTCTTGGTCTATTTTTGAAACTAGAATGTGGTTAGGGGTTAAATTTATTGTCTTTTTATTTGTATTGTTCTTATTTATTTATCCAACCCCAAGAACATTACGCCTAAACCGAAAACATCGGGTGATCTATCTTCAAAATTGGAAAGGGCATTCTATTGTACCGGTGCCGGATAAAGGCGATCCGCTTTCAGGTATCTTATACGATCGCTTTAGTATTTATATGTTTGGCGGAAAAGGCGATTATTCACTGTTTTTCAAATTGGATTTAGATGAGGGAGAAGCCACTGATGGAGGTCTTCTAGGTTGCTATCCTTCACCCAATAAAAATCACAATATGCATTTAATCAAAGCGATGAGAGCCTATTTTACAGAAGAAAATCCCGAATTTATGCAATATATTCATTCTTGCTATCGCATTCCTTGAGTTAATCCGTTAATCGCATTTTGTAATAGTTTTGCCTTTATTCGCTTCCCCGTTTTCAAACGAAAAAAAGCAGAGCAAGCTATTCTCACCTTTAAACAAGAATGGGATAAGCTTTCTTATAAACAAAAAATGCAGAAATTCGCCCGTGTTATTCAACGCCAAAAAGAACTGAACGAACGATTACTAGCCCAAGGATTACATAATGAAGTGAATAATGATTGGGATGAGAAAGAAACCTCTCCGGCATTGAAAAACACAAATAGCATTTATCCATAAACGTCTGAAAATTTGACCGCACTTTATTTAATTAATCTTAACGAGGAAAGCCCTGAATTTATGTAATATATTCATCTTAGTGTCGTATTCCTTGGTTTAATCCTTTTCGCATTTTGTATATTCGTTTCCCTGTTTTCAGAGAAAAAAGCAGAACAAGCCGTTTTGCCTTGAAACAGGAGTGGAACAAGCTTTCCTATAAACAAAAAAACATATTTTTCACCCTTTAATTAATAAACATGAAATATAAAAAAAACTTCTCTCGTTTTAATGAAATTTAATGTTAAATGCTATTTAATTTGATATAGTTATATCCGTCTATTTATAGACAAACAACTATTTAATCTTTAACATCATTAGGAGAATTTTATGCCTACTCCAGCATTTATTTCTATCGAAGGTAGCAATCAAGGAAAAATTACAGCAGGTGCATTTACTGAAGATTCTGTCGGTAATGTTTATGTTGAAGGTCATGAAGATGAGATCATGGCACAAGCAATTAGCCATATCGTAACCGTTCCAACTGACCCTCAATCTGGTCAGCCATCAGGTCAACGCGTTCACAAAGCATTCAAATTTACTTGCTCTTTAAACAAAGCAGTACCTTTAATGTATAACGCATTAGCTTCCGGTGAAATGTTACCAAAAGTTGAAGTTACTTGGTTCCGCACTTCTATTGATGGTCGTCAAGAAGAATTTTTCTCAACCGTATTAGAAGATGCAGTGATTGTTGATATGAATTTAGTGATGCCAAATGCACAAGATCCAAGCAACGCACCATATACTCAATTATTAGAAGTTAGTATGAGTTATCGTAAAATTAACTGGGATCATACTATTGCAGGTACATCAGGCTCTGACGACTGGCGCAGACCACAAGTTTAATTTTATAAACTTTGTAAAAAAGCTAAATAGGGCACTGTTTAGCTTTTTTATTTTCAGACAAATCTTTAGGTTATTTTTCTATTAAAAAAGGGAAATATTATCTATTTCCCTTTTAGATGTCATAAGCTAATTTGGCTAATTACTTTCAGGTAATTCAACTTCATCCTCAAAAATTTCCATTGGTTCAATGAGATCTTTGGTATCTTTTTCCGTATCAAGTAGTTTAGATGGTAATCTGAAACCACTTAACATACCGCCAAAGAAAGGATTTGATCCATTTTCTACCGTCAATCGATAATTAATCGCTCCACCATTTAACTTAAATGAAAGATCCACAGATTGTCCGTTTGCTTTTTTGGCAGCCTGATCCAATACTCTAAATAATGACCATTCACCGGTACGACGCAGGGTTGATGTTTCTCCCATTGAAGTTACAAGAGTCAAACTCGTTTCTACATCTTGACGTGTCGTATTCGGCCAAATTAAACGACTTGCCGATGGAATCTCATGGCTATACTTCAATAACTGTCCATCAATATTAAAGGTCGATGCTGTAAATTTTCCAGAAAGTCCTAAAGGTTTTAGGCTGAAAGAAATACTGACGTTACCGGAAGCATCAAAATAATTTCTTTGAATATTTTGTAAATCCTGAAGTGCGGTCAAAAATTCTGAAGAAATTACACTTTCTCCATTAACTATTGAAAGCTCGGCATTATCTTCTAAGAAGAATTTCAAATAGCTATCATAAAAACGTTGTACCCGTCCGTTTGGCCCAAAAAACTCACGGAAATCATCAAGTGAAACACTTTGCGTTGCTTTGCGATTTAATGGATAACGGTTTGTTATCCTGTTTTGATAAAAACTATATACGTTACGATTCCATAATGTATTAATCTCGCTCAAAGCTGTTTTTAGTTCAAGTGTCCAAGCCTCATCCGCAACCTTATTCAGTTGAACGGAAAGTGGCTCTGCCATCTCATTTGCCAAGCGTTTTAAATCAACTGTTGGATTAGTGCGTTCCAAGTTAAGCTCGGACATAATGGCTTTTAATGCCGTTTGAGATGGCTCCGGCGATTTCTGAATCGTTTGCATATAAAACTTCAATTCAGACAATTTTTTCATCACTGCATCCATGTGCGGTTGATCGGCATTAGATGCTACTTTTACTTCATTAATTAAAGGGGCAAAATGATGGCCAATTTGTAATGATGCCATCTGATTTGCAGTTGCTACATTTGCATTATTATTACTATTTTCGGCATTAATTCCCGATAAACTTGGATAAATATCGCTATTTTTATCAAGCAAATTAATCATTTTTTGCAATGGTTTTTCATTACTTGTTAATGCCTCTAATACATCAACGGCATGACGTAAATCAACAAAATGAATGATTTCTAAGTTATTTAACGCTTCCTGCTACGTTTGAATATAATCAGCGATATAACGTTCACGAATTTGCTCTGATAAATTAGCAAGATCTTCTTTTGAATAATTTGTAGTTTGCTGCTTACCCAGAACCCAAGCATCAATTGCGGCGAGTTGCAATAAATCTTGTGCTTTTGGATCATAAAAATCTTTATATGCCCAATCGGTAAATAACGGGCTAATCAGCGTACCATACCAACTGATATTTTTATCCTTAAAGAAAGTCTTAGGATCTTCCGGTGTTAAATCCGTTTTAAAGATCGTTGTAAAACTCTGACCGATTTCAGCTTTCAAATCCGTTGCAGGTTGCAATTCTGTATTTGCTAGAATTTTAAAGTTTTGGTAAACACGATCGGCCAATGGCAATTTGCTATATTCTTGCTGTTTATCTGCAATTTTTTTATCAAACATAGTTAAATCGGGATCAACGTGCTTCATTGCATAACTAAAATGTGCCATGAGCTGACGCTGAATATCAGGATTTTTAGGATAATTTTTTTGTAAATATTTTGTCATCCACTGTTCCGGAATCTTCACTTTTCGGTTTGCCATATCATCAATCATACGATAAACACGTAACAGCTCTAATCCTTCGTTGCTATCTTCCGGTAAGGCATCCATTTGCTCAATTAATCCCATAGCAATCTCAGGTAAAAAACGTTCAGAAAGAAATTTCTTGTAAGCTTCACTTACCTTTTCACCGACTTTCTTACCTTGGTATAAACCAAAATCCTCAATCACCGGTAAAGCCTCTTCGTAATTTCCGTAACCATAGGTCGCTTGACGCAATATATTTAATGGTTTTAATAGGTTACGTCCGGTCGGATCCATGGATTGGCTAATATTCATTTGGCGAAATTCTTCGGTCAGCTTTAAGATTTTCACTGAAGTCGTTTTATTTTGATAAAAGTAATTATGCCAGGTTGCTAAAATGCAAATTCCGCATACGGCAACAGCAACGGCACCAAATATAAATTTACGCTTATTGCGACGAATTTCTTTTTTATTATCACTAACAAGTCCGGCTTCGGGATAAATGATATTTTGGAAAAAATTATATGTAAAATAAGCTCTCTGAGTACGCTCAGGCTGATAACTTGGTATAACATGAGGTAAATCAAACTGCTTAGAAATCGCAGCTTGATAGAAATCCATCGGAATCCCCTCTTGGAAAATAGAAGAAAAGTAAACGCCTCGAACATAAGGGGTAGTAGTAAAACGATCGCTCTCTAAGATATCGCTAATAAACTGAAGCAAAATATCTTTCATTCCACCTAATTGACGCGCATACATATAAAGAGATTCACGATCTTCTTGTGAAATCGTGGCGGCTAATTTATCAAAGATGACCTCTTCCACTTCTTTTACAAATGCAGCATAACTCTCTGCGAACTCTTTCGTCCAGTTATCAATTTGTTCATCAGTATTCAAGGTAAAAGAGAAACCTAAATTTTTATGGCGCTCCGATTGCTTTAAGTCACGATAAAATGTTTCAAAACCTTCAATAAGATCCACTTTATTTAAAACAACATACACCGGTACACGCGCACCAAATTGTTCCGTAACCTCACGAATTCGATTGCGTAATATCACAGCTAATGCCTGTCTGTCACTGTGATTTGATGCAATTAATTTAGGAAGATCTACAACTAAAATGATACCGTTAATAGGCCTTTGCGGACGAACATCACTAACCCAATCAAGTAAATGTTTCCACAATCCTTTTGCAATTTTTCCATCCTGATCACGCTCAGTCCCCAGCTGTTGAATCATCCCTCCTTCAGGATCAAATAAAATCGCATCATCACTTGCCCACCAGTCAATTTGATATAAAGAATTCTCACGCATATAGCGTTTAGAAGTTCTTTCTAAGGCTGTTAGTGTAAATTTTTGGTTAGAGCGGTTAATAAAACTTGTTTTTCCCGCCTTATGCGAGCCAAGCACCATATACCAAGGAAGTTGGTATATGTAATCTTTATTAGATAAATGATTCTTTAGTGATTCAGACATTAACTCAAGACTATCATCTTGCTCTTTAATATACGGGAGAATAACGTCTTTTTCTTCTTGTTGTTTTTCTAATTCATTCTTTTCTTTGTTTAAACGAAGATTTCTTAATTGAAGTTTTAAAATCGCAATAATAGCTAAAGTTAGCAAAACAATTACTGTTGCAATAATTCGACTTCCCATCCCAACTTGTTTAGCAAGTTTATAATCCCAACCTTCCTCATTTGAAAGACCAGAGAAACTCCAAGAACTTCCATAAGTCCAAATCCCAATAAAGATGAGGATAAGGCCTAATGCAAATAACACAGGAAGTGAATTTTTAAGATGTGAAAAAATAGGGCGTGTAAACTGACGAAAAATCCCTAATAATCGGTTCAAGTAATTCATTCATTATCCCTTAATAATTGATCTTTTAATTTTTCCAGTTGAGTAAAGAAGGAGCTATCCCACTCTTCAACAGTATATTTTCTACAAATATTATTTAGTTCTGAGAGCTCATTAAGTGCAATAGAAACCATCCCCTCTTTTAAAAAGAAACGTATTTTTTCAATTTGTAAATAATGCTTTGCACGAATATCCTTCACAGATTTCAGTTGCTCATCAATTTTTTTGAGTACAGCAACAAAACCTTCAGATAAATAAAGTTCAT
This sequence comes from Rodentibacter caecimuris, assembly GCF_010587025.1. Lineage (NCBI taxonomy): Bacteria > Pseudomonadati > Pseudomonadota > Gammaproteobacteria > Pasteurellales > Pasteurellaceae > Rodentibacter > Rodentibacter caecimuris. The sequence continues at coordinate 734,113 of NZ_CP040863.1, forward strand.
CAAAACCATTATCCGGCTGATTTTGTATCACATCTTGAGATGTTGAATTGGCACTATCCTCTTCAAAAAGCCAATCAGAAACAGAGTGGCTTAAAAAAAAGTCGCCATTTTGAAACTTAGCCAAATGAAATGCAGGAAATTTTTCAACAAACTGCTTTGTTACACTTCTGATAGACTTAGCTACATCTTGAAACTTTAATGCCTCACAACATTTTGCCGATAAATAGCTACCCTCAATCCAATATGGGCTTGTTGTTAGCGTTTTTTCAATTCGCTCAAGTAATTCAATACTTGGAGATGAAACCACTTTATCCCGATAATCACTGACCTTATCAATCGGAACAGACTGCATTGCAGTAATGCCTTGTTCATTCATCTCCGGTAATTGCGTAATATTATGCCATAATCCAAAACGACGGCTGACATAGCCCAATATTGATGAAGGTTGCAATTTACAACTTGTATCGGCTACTTGTAAATAGAACTGCTTTAACTGTCTAGAATTTGTCAGTTGAAACTCATTTATATCCGGAATATTTAACGAAGTTGTTTCAGAAACCGTCTTTGATGTACGAACCGGCTCGACTGATAATGCATTACTGTTTTGGCTTACTTCATTCTCTTTATTAACTAAAATATTCTCAACAGAATCTGACCGCTCTTTTACAAAACTTTGTAACCGAACTAAAATCGATTCCGCATTAGGGATATATTCTCTTAATTGGTCTAAAAGTGCTTCTGTGAGCAGATTAATCGTCTCACTCTCTTTAGCGGTAAATTTTACCTCAAGGTTATTTGATATTGCATTTTCAAAACGTTCAAGAATCAGTGAGATTGACTTTACTTTAAAGCGATTAATCGTATGATCTGCTGAAGGTTTAGGATAAGCGTTAAAAAGAAATTTCTTATTAAATTCTGAAAATAACGACAGAAACTCAATCAAATTAGACTTAAATTCTTTGTAGAGTAAAGCATATCCTAAATATTGTAATACCTTATAATCTTTGCAATTTTCAACCAAATATTGATGAGAATTTGAAATAAGCCCGTTCCAGTCGATCGTGTCATGTTGTAAAGAACCAAACTTCATGACTTGATCATCAATAGCAAAGAAGAGCTGGCTTCCCTCATCCGGAATACCAACCGGAAAATACTCCCCGGCAATATCATCCAAAATATTTTGATATTTCATATTACCAACCACATTCTTTTCTTATTGGTGCAACCTGAGAGGCAAGCCCATGGTTTTTGAAGATGTACTGACGATTCTCTTGGGGAAGGGAAACAGAAAATGTATCAATATATAAAATCGATTTTAGTTGTTTGATAGCATAAAGTCCGCGACCGGCATCAAGTAAATAGCCTCGCTCGGCGCTTTGCCAATCAATTTTAGAGGCTGTTTGATTCGTTTCAGTATTAGCAATATGTACATTCAGCAAACTATGTTTAACCGGTTTACCCAATGCTATTTGGAATCTTGTTATATTATCTTTACAGGCAATGTACACTGAGGCATCGCCATCATTACTTAGTAAAGCCAATTCTAAGTTATTTTCAACCGCAGAATTCCCGACATCATCTTTTGCCAATGTAAAAATATCACCAACCAATTTTGGCACAAGGTTACCTAATACACGTTCATCAATCACTTGTTCTCTAACCGGTGTATTAAATGCACTGTCAAAACAAGCAAGGCGATTAATATTTGATTTGATTGAAACACATTGTTCAGCTTGTTCCAGTCTCCCTTCAGATAAAGCACTTATAGAGTATATTGATAAGAAAGAAGCAAGTATCGTTTTACATATAAAAGATAAACGTAGTGTCATCAAAAGGATCCTCATGGCTACATATTATTGATAATATCATTGACGTTATTAATAATTTCAGTCGAATATGAATCTAAAAACATGCTATATAAGAAGTAAATTAACGCAAAGATAAGCAAAGTTCCCCACACAAAGCGATTTAGTGATAATGGTTTTTTCACCGTATAATCCCTTTTATAGAGATGTATCTGCTGATTTCTTTGATAGTCATACCCTCGTAATGGTCTAAGCGTCTTTTGTAATTTAATTAATGTGTTTTGAATGTTTTCTTGACCATGTGGTCCAATTGCATACTGCCCTTTGAATCCAAGAGCAAGGCAAATGTACATAAACTCCAGTAATTCATGATATTTTTCCGGTTCCAGCATCGTTCTTGACAAAATCGAATAAAACTTTTCTCCTCCCCAGGTCTCATTATGGAAATGAGCTAATAAAGAACGTTGTCCCCAAATTGAGGAGTTTCCCCAAGGCGTTGCCATAACAATTTCATCAATAAATGTGCACACGCAGTATCTGAACGAGAGTTGAAAAGCACTGTCATAATTCAATTCTTTTACTTTTTCACTCAATACCATCACTTCATTTTGCATTCTGGAATAAAGACTTCCTATATCTTCTAAATGAGATATCTTTTTTAACCTAAGTGCCGTTGCCAACAACGGATTTGCCAATTCAATTAAGGCATTATAGGAATGTGTCTGTAACTGAAAGTCGTAGTCAATATCAAAGTCAACATTGACAACTTGCTCATAAAGAAGATCTGTTTTCTCATTAATTACCGGCACATTATTTGTAATGACAACTCGCCCTGCAGGCTCATCAATGACAGGATTATATGTATTTAATAATTCACGATTATTCATTATGCTAAATCTCCACGAATTGCCCAAAATTCAATCTCTAACCCCGGATAATTTCCTGTTATATGGAAACCAAATCCAGACGAGGTTAGCAAATTCTCCCAATATGGTGATGTTTTGTCCAATTGGAAATACATAAAGCCAGAATGATAAGGCAAGTACCTTGGTGCAACAGGTAAAGCGTTTACCGGTACACCTGGTAACTGTAAATGAATCAATTGATTAATTTTTTCAATACTGGATATTTTAGTTTGTTGAATAAACTGAGTTTTTAACAAATCCGGCTGTAAATGCGCTTTAATTGCAATAATAAATTCAGCCGAAGAATAGAGTGACGAATCATTAACTTGAGCGGTATAAACGCCATACTGATGTGCAACAACCGGCAATGGTACTACTTTTGTATTTGTCACCACGCTTAAGTAAGATTTAATATCACTAAATAACGGATTTAATGAAGCCGCCGGATTATCATGAAGATACTCATAGAAAGTCTCTGAAAAACGTTCTTTTAATACAAAAGTTGCCAACTCACTACGCAATGAAGCAAGCAATTCGTACACTGATAAGGGGTGAGATTTTCCTAATTTAACGATGCTTTTCACTAAAGGAGAAACTCTATTAAGCGTTAAAAGCATAAGGAAATCATTAACATCCGCCACTCCCGATTGTTCCGGACGACCAATTCGGTTTACAATATTTTGTGCTCTTAATAAAATTAAATCTGATAACTCGGCTAACTTCTTAATAAATAGCGGCATTGCGGTAATATGCAATGACATAGGGTAAAAACCCTCGTCTAATATTACTTGATGATCTAATGTTATATCTTTAATTTTTGCAACAGGTAAAGAGACGTAATTGCTTAGATCATCTAATGAGGACTTTATGAAATATTGATTTTTTAGCAATTCAAGTTGGGTGTAACTCCCATTCTCACTATGAGAATCTTTCACTTCCGTAAAAATAATCTCACTCCGTGAATCAACCGAATCTAAATTAGTTGCAGAATATTTAATTTCACCTTCCCCACTAGAAATAATAGGTAAACAAAGGTAGAGTGTTTCCCCTACTAAGTTGCTATCCACACTAATCGGAGAAGGCAGGCTATCTGTTAGAGGTAAATCAAAAAGTGTTCCATCGGGCATCACCCCTTTACATTCAGTAAGCCCTACCTTTCCAAAAGAAAGCTGCTGTTGATCAAATGCAATTTTCTCAAAACCTAAATTATAAGCCGAAATATCAATAACTTGCTTCAATTGCGATGTTAAAAAACGGCTTTCTTGTTGAAAATGTTGAGGTCGAATGAATAGACCTTCTTTCCATAAAACACGATTTGATAGAGACATTAGTTATCCTTATAAATTTCAACTTTAGAATCTAATACGCGGATTAGCAAAGGATAGCTTTCCCCACCTTTTGGTTTTACTTGTACAATACCTTTCCATTTACGGTTTTCATAACCATTAAATAATGCTACCACGCCAATATAATGAGTTTTCTCATTCATTGCTTCTGAATCAACAAATCTGAACTGATTTGGCGCTATGATTAGGTCAATATTCGAAATATAGGTTTTACCTAATGAGTCGGTAAAATCATTACCTCTAAAATCATCATATGTGCTACTTAGGAATAGGGACTTATCCGTTAATTGAAAAACTTTCAGCATAACAGGCGTAGCTCTTGCATCTGCTTTTCCATTTTCTTGTTCAATAATTTGTTTATCTGAATTCGAACTATTGGCAGTCACATTCTTTCTATATTCTGTGGTTGTCATGGGACGTTTTACCTGGCTTTTCGATACATCAAGTACTTCTTCAAACTCAGCCGATGCTTCATCACTTACCACTGCTACCGAATCATCTTTTGGAGAATAAACATTGATATTTGCACGATCTGTTGCATAAATAGAAAGTGAATACGTCGATGCTTTCAATAAACGAGGGTTCACAGCCGGCTCATTCGAAGAGCAGGCTGTTATAGTTAATGCTGCTGTAAGCATAAATAAAGACTTTAATTTCATAAGATTTCCTTAGTTACTTAATAAAAAATAGAGGATCTAAAATAAGCTCCTCCGGTTTGGCATCAACTTTTTTATTAGAAGATGATACGGTATTTTCTAACAACTCATGTTCAATTGTGGATTCCAATGTAGTCTGTCTTAGCACTTTTGAGGATGAAATAATATCCGGTGGTGTGTAATATTCCGAAAAACTATTAATATGAGGGTTAAAGAATTTATATCCCTCTGTGGATATCGTTTGATGAGGAGAGGCATCAACTAACTCTAAAGAATACTCTTCATCTGCTTTTAATGCTAATAATGGATCCAAATTGGTTTCATTTACTTTTAACTCTAATAACTCCCGATTAACTTTATTATAGTTAAAATTGTATTGATAGCACTCTAAACTTAAAATTGTATTACCTGTTTGTTTGTTAAGTAAATGAGATAATTCATCTTGTAACGTAACAACTTCAGCTTCGTTAGTAAATATTTTCGCTCGAATCTTATAACTATATAACGAGATAAGATCATTATCATTTAATTTAACAATTCCCCCCTTAGGAAGCGCCTGAGTTGTACCATTAATAAAAACCTTTTTACTGTGAGAAATCAAGCAGAAACTCGCGTTGTAATACTTTATTTCAAACTCTATATCAGAAATTTCATTTTTCCAATTATCTAATTTCCAACTTATATCCGATGCCGAGCCAACAAATCCGCCGTCTGAATCAAAATAACAATAAGGTAATGTTCCTTTTTCAAGCATAAAAGCATCTGTTATCATTAATAAAAGTCTATGCATTTAAACGGCTCCTTCGATAATCACCTGCTTTAAAGAATAACTCCCAGCAGAATCTGCATTAATTAGAGTTGTCCATCCAAGAAAACTAGAATTATCCATTCCTAAAATAAATGTAGATTTTGTATCAGGGCGTAAACTAAGTGAAAGCTCATAAGGTAAAGGATCTTTTAGTAAAAAACGAATCAATTCTTTTAAGTGTTTATATCTCTCAGTATTTGGCAAGAATTGATAAAATTCATCAACTTCTAGATTATTAATATGAATACGGAACTTATTTGAGAACGATTCAACATTACTGCCCGAAATAAAATTATCTCCAAGTACTACATTCTGTACACCGAGTTTATTTTTCTGGTCAATTTCTATTTCAAGAATCCGTCTTACATGCTCTTCAATAAAAATATCATTTAAATCAAAATAATGCCGAATAATATCAGCTAACACTTCAGGCGTTCTTACCCCAGATTGTATTATTCCAATATAGTAAAAAATTTTATGCCAGTTTAACTTAGAATACCCTATAAAATCCTTAGATAATCCCAAAAGATTTATCATGTTGCAAGAGTAATCATCAGAAAAGTCTGATTTAAATCTTATATAATGCTTATACTTCCGCCAAATCTGATGAAAAATTGCAATCAAATGATGATTAAAAAAATCTAAATATCTCGCTTGAATAGATTCGCTATCATAAGATTCTTCTGCGATCTCGTCTAATATACTGCCTGGAAGTGGGCCTGCAGCCCCTTGCAGCCCTAGAAAATTAACTAAAAACTGAAATTTTTTTTCTTCCTTTTCCTCTAAAATAGTAAGTTGCTCAATATCCCCAACAGGAAAGTTAAGTTTAGGGTTACTAAAAAAACGAAATACCGATTCCTCAATGAGAGTATTTTCTAATTCATCCAGACTTATAGATGATGACTTTGCAATTGCCTCTACGAGTTGATGAAATCCGTACTGATTTAAATCAGTCTTTGTAGAGAAGTTTTCTGTTCCCATTTAAATATCTCGTTGTTGCTCGTATTTACAACCTCTAGAAGATGAAAGGAATTTATCGTACCGTATAACCTAAAAAACTCCGCAAGAAGTGTACCAAATAAAAATAGCTCCCCTTCACACAGAAAATGATTACTATCTATTCTTAATACTGATTTTTGCCCTCTGTATACTACGCCCTTTATTACTTTATCAATAGAACGGGTTACAATAGATTCCATTCCAGCCAAGCGTTTCTCTGTACGTCTTAATGACTGGACATCATTCATAGCTGGGAAATCATAAGTTAACAAAATCCCCTTTAAAACATCCAATCTTGTTAGAGATAGATAATTAAGTGAGAGATTAGATATCAACTTCCAGTGAACAGACTCATCTAAGACCGCTCTAATTGTTTTTACTGGTAGGGTAATATTTTTAAAATCAATATAAGAAGGCGTATTCTGCGATGGAATACAGATATCACCAATGCCCAACAACTCGGGAAGATTATTATTTGTGCAATCTAAATCTATTGATATAGTTTCTCTTAAAGTATCTAAAAGCTTATTTGAACTGGATACAAAAGAGATAAAATGATCATATCTTGTTTCTTCAATATTATCTTTAATCGTTGATTTATAGTATTCCCTATTTCCGGTAGATGTCGTATGCTCAAATGATTCAAACTTTGGATAATTATAAATTTTATTTCCAATATCCTTCAAATGTTTTGAACCAGAAACACTTCTAATATCAAATATCTCAAAATGTTCTCGATTAAAACCGGTTGGAATAATCGGATATAGCTCTTTCTCTCCATTAAGATTTATTGGAATAGCATCATGTTCAAATAAATTAATCACAGGCGCACAATACAATGAAAAATCGGCCTGTGTTAACTTAAGATCTTTAGGAAAAGAACGATCAAACTCAAAAAATAACTTAAAATTTTTACCCGCTAATCTATTTAAGTAAAGATGCAATTTTCTTAACTTAAAAAAATAAAATTTCTTAGGAAAAAAGAAAAATTCTTGTAATAAACGATATCCGTCAAATGCATTATCCGGATAAGGAATCAATGATTCTTTTTTATCAAAACCAACCGAAGAAACAATATCAGGTGGTAAATTAATAATACCTTCTTCTGTTTTTATAAAAATTCTTGTTAGATAATTAAAAATCCACTGATAGCAAGTTAATGCACTGTAATCGCTTCCAGATAAATAAAACGATAGCTCATCACACTGTATAGACGCAAAATCACCATCCGTAATATTCTCTAGCTCTAACTCAATGACTGCCGACTCGTTACCTGTAACACTTTTTACACTATTTAAAACTATTGGGTAAACGGCTACATCCATGGTTGTTTGAAACTGACAAGCTGTGCCATCTACTGATTTAGAGGAGACAAATGTACCTTTGGGTATAATATGCTTTGTTGTAATAGCTCTTTCTTTAGGTTTAAAATTTAAAATCGCACAACTTGGTAAAGGACGTAAATAATTTGGCCAGAGAAGCTGAATCATTGATTGAGTTATCTCCGGCAAATTATCCTGTACTTTTTCTTTCAATCGAGCGATCAAAAATGCAAAAGACTCAATTATTCTTTCTGCTTCAGGATCAACGATTTCGTCAGATAAAAAACGAGATAAATGAGGATAGATCTTTGAAAAATACTGCCCGTCTTTTTTCAGAAAATCTAATTCAGCCCGAAAAAACTCTTTTAAAGACATCTACATAACCTTAAATTTTTTACTTGAACTATCCAAAATAATATTTAGCTCTGTTAATTCATTCCTTTGCTTTAATAATACCGAGCAAGTAATTCGAAAATTAAGTTGCAGAACATCATACGTATCAGGAATATATTCTATTCTCATAATTTGGATTCTGGGCTCATAACGCTCCAAATTCGAACGAATATTTGAGATTATCGCTTGCCCCAAACTTCGTGTTGTCGCAGTTGCATCATTGAAGTCTTTTAAACCAAAATCGGGCGCACATAATGTGCACCCTTCTTTTGAATTTAAGATTAGTTCTATGTTCTTTTTAATTGAACGGATTAAATCGCTTACAATTTCCCTTTCTGTTTTCTTTTTTATAACATCCGTGTTTTGCGAAGCTGTTTTAATCCTATTCCAAAATCCCATAAAAATAACTACTTACTGTTATCAATGTCCAAACGGCCAACAAGAGAAAGATCAAAACTTGCGCCCATATATTTAAAGTGCGGTCTAACAGATAAAGAAACTTTATACCAACCCGGCTCACCCGCCACACTAGATACTTCTACTTTTGCAGAACGTAAAGGACGACGGCTACGAACATCTGCCGGTGGGTTTTCTTGGTCAGAAACATATTGTTTCAACCATACATTTAATTCACGTTCAAGATCTTGACGCTCTTTCCACGAACCGATTTGCTCACGCTGTAACACTTTCAAATAATGAGCCAAGCGATTCACAATAAACATATATGGTAATTGCGTACCCAGCTTATAATTGGTTTCAGCGGCTTTTCCTTCCTCAGTATTTGGGAATTTTTTCGGTTTTTGCACAGAGTTTGCCGAAAAGAATGCTGCATTATCACTTCCTTTACGCATTGTTAAAGGAATAAAGCCTTCATCAGCCAATTCAAACTCTTTACGATCGGTGATTAACACTTCTGTTGGAATTTTTGCTTGCAAGTGCCCAAATGATTCAAACAAATGCAATGGTAAATCATCAACCGCACCGCCGCTTTGCGGACCAATAATATTTGGACACCAACGATATTTCGCAAAACTATCAGTTACTTTTGAAGCCATCAAGAACGCAACATTACTCCACAAATAATTCTCGTGTTTACCATCAATGCTTTCATAGTAATTAAAGGTTCTAACCGGATTTTCAACCGGATCATAAGGTAAGCGCGATAAGAAACGCGGCATAGTTAACGCCAGATATTTAGAATCTTCAGACTCTCTTAAAGAACGCCATTTCGCATAACGCGGCCCTTCAAAAATATCCTTGATTTCTTTAATTTCAGATAACGCGGCATAACTGTCTAAGCCAAAAAATTCAGGGCCTGCGGCAGAAATAAACGGCGCATGAGATATCGCACCAACCGAAGAAACATATTGTAATAACTTCATATCCGGCGCAGACGGCGTAAACATATAGTTACCTACAATGGCAGCAACAGGCTCGCCACCAAATTGTCCGTAATTAGCAGAATAAACGTGCTTATAAAGACCACTTTGCGTGATATCTGTTGCATATTCAAAATCATCAAGTAATTCTTCTTTGCTAACGTTTAGCACTTCAATTTTGATGTTTTCACGGAAATCGGTACGATCAACAAGTAATTTTAAACCGCGCCACGCAGATTCCATTTCTTGAAATTTTTCATTATGCAGAATTTCATCAACCTGATGACTGATTTTCTCATCAAGTCGAACAATCATTTCATCAATTAATGTTTTATTTACAACAGTGTCTTTACTGTACGATTTCAACATTTCAGAAATAAATTCCGCAATACCGCGTTGTGCAATACTATAATCATCGTTTTCCGGTTTGAAACGAGTTTGCTCCATAACTTGATCAAGCAAACTTGTTGTTTGAACTTTTTTCTCAGCGCCTGCTGTTTGATTATTAGCAACCATAGATTTCACCTTATTCTTTTTCTAAAATGATAGCCAACTCTTTCTCCAATGCTTCTCTTGCATTCGGATCAGCGATAAGCTCTTGTAATTTATGTCTAAATGCAGGGATATTTCCCATCGGGCCTTTTAAAGCGAGTAGCGCTTCACGCAATTCTAAAAGCTTATTCAGTTGTGGAACTTGCTTCGCAATACTATCAGGCGAAAAATCGGACATGCTTTCAATTTTAAGGTTTACCCCTATATCTTGATCTTCCGCATTTTCCTCCAAGCGATTTGGTACGGCAATCTCAATAGATAAATCCGACTGCTTCATCACAGCATCAAAATTATGCTTATCAATAGAAACGGTTTTTCTTTCTTCAAGGCTTAATTCTTCAGGAGAACCTTTAAAATCTCCCGTTACGAGAAGTTTTAGCGGTAACTCAATTTCATCAACTTGCCCCTCAGTCGCGGGTGTGTATTTAATATTTATGCGCTCTTTTGGTGCGACAGAACCTGCTTTAGACATAGAAAATCCTCTCTGGAAAGTTAAACTGTTTTTTTATTTTACAAGCGATATGCTGAAAAATGTACAAATTATAAGAAATCGCCTCTACTAAATCAATGATAGGAGTCAAATTTAAAATGAATTAATGTGTATAAGCATAATATGACTTAATTTAACCGCACTTTATTTACTTTATCAGTCAATCAGCATCACTTTTTCTTATTTAATGATAAAAAAACAATAACTAGAGAAAATTTAATCATTTTAGTTTAAAATGCTCCAATCAAATTTTGTGTATAGGAGGAAAATATGTCTGCACGTCGAGTTATCGTAATTGGAGATAAAACTACTCATGGCGGAACAGTATTACAAGGCTCCCAAACCATGACAGCCGGAGGCAAAGCCATTGCCCGCCAAGGTGATTTAGTCGCTTGCCCTAAATGCAAAGGAAACTTTCCTATTGTAGAAGGTTCCTCCAAAATGTCCGCCAATGGGCGGGCTGTCGCTCTTGAAAGAATGAAAACCGCTTGTGGTGCGGAGCTTATTGCCTCACAATCGGTGATGAAAGCCGAAACATAATTTATTGTTTATCATTCATAATGGTCTTTAACTGCCCGATACATTTTTTTGGAGGAATCTCAAATGACCGTTCAATCTGATTACCGTTATAGCCTCACAGTCAATGGAGCCGGCCAATTCGATGTCGTGCGTTTCGAATTAAAAGAACACCTCTCCACCCTATTCCGTCTTGAACTTGATCTCGCAAGTTTCGGTTCCGAACCCGATTTCCTCACTATCATCGACCACCCGGCTACGCTAACTTTCTGGCAAGGGGAACAAGCAGTACGTCATGTTAATGGCGTTGTTACGGCTTTGAAGCAAGGCAAAACCGGTTTTACCCGCACCCGTTACCACATGGTGATTGAACCCTCTATTTGCCGTGCCGGATTACAAACGGATTTACGTATTTTTCAACAACAAAATTCCCAAGAGATTATCGAAACCCTGCTGCAAAAAAATAACGCACTACAAAGTCAATTTCATCTACAACATCCTTACTGGACACGCGAATATTGCGTGCAATATCGCGAAACCGATTTAAACTTCATTGAACGTCTCGCCGCCGAAGAAGGGTCATACTATTATTTTGAACACATCGCAGACAATCACACCATTCATTTCTCCAACAACACCGCACTTTCTGAGAAAAAAGGCAATCTAGTCTATAACGCCATGCCTGCCGGACAACGCCCTGAAGCCGCCGTATGGCATTGGGCTTATCAAGAAAAACTCAGCCCTACCCTTCAAACTCTACGGGATTACACCTTCACCAATCCACGCTATAACCAAGAACACCAAGCCGCCTTGCAAGGCTCTAATGCCTTAGGCGAAATCCGTCAAGGCGAACTCAGCGAAAACCATCACGGTATCTATGAACGTTATGATTATCCGGGACGCTATAAACGTGATGCGCAAGGTAAACCTTTCACCCAATATCGCTTGGAATATGAACGTCGTGAAGCTGAACTCGCCATTGCCCAAAGTGATGATTTACGCGTGCAGCCCGGCTATATATTCGGATTGACCGGTCATCAACGTGAAGCCTTTAATCGGGATTGGTTAATTGTGGGCGTTGAGCATTATGGTTGGCAACCCGGTGTATTAGAAGAAGAGGCCGGCGACGAGGGAAACCGTTACGAAAATCGCATTAAACTCATTCCAAATACCACCCAATGGCGACCGGAACCCCAGCCCCGCCCCGTGGTAGAGGGCTCGCAAATGGCACATGTGGTCGGCCCTGCCGATGAAGAGATTTATTGTGACGAATGGGGACGGGTAAAAGTCCAATTCCCATGGGATCGTGAGGGTCAAAACAACGAACACAGCTCTTGCTGGATTCGGGTCAGCCAAGGTTGGGCGGGGGCACAGTTCGGTCATATCGCCATTCCGCGTATCGGTCATGAAGTGATGGTGGATTTCTTAGAGGGTGATCCGGATCAACCAATTATTACGGGTCGCACCTATCACAGTACAACAGAGCCGCCTTATGCCCTACCGGAGCATAAAACCCGAATGACAATTAAATCCAAAACCCACAAAGGTAATGGCTTTAACGAACTACGCTTTGAAGATGAAAACGGCAAAGAAGAAGTCTTTATCCATGCCGAGCGGGATCAAAACAATGTGGTAAAAAACGATGAAACCACCCAAATCGGACATGATCGCAGTGAACAGGTGGGAAACGACGAAACTATCACTATCGGCAATAACCGCACCGAAACCGTCGGACAAGACGAATCCTTAACCGTCGGACGCGACCAATCCAATAAAATCAATCGCAACCGCATGACTAAGATTGAAAAGGATGAGGTGTTAAATATCGGCAATCATCTCGCCATGGATATCTATGCCAATCAAGATGTTAAAACCGGTCGGGATTACAAACATGTGGTACAGGCTAAAGCCAAACTGGAAGTCGGCGAATTATTAAAACATCACACCAAACACGCCAATATGGAGGCAGAAAATAAGGTGCGTGTGGCTGGTCCGGGCGGTACCATTATTATTGACACCAAAGGAATTACCCTGAAAGGCAAAGTTACTGTCAAAGGCGACCTTATCACTCGTGGAGGGGCACCGGAGAAAATCGAAACCCTCGCCCTTCTTGCCCACCAAGGAGACGATCTTTGCCCAATATGTGAAGCGATGAAAAATAAAAAAGTGGAAAACTGATTTGTGATTGCCGATAGACTTCAAAAGAAGGAATGAAAATATAAAGAATTAAGGATAATAATAAAAAATAAGAATAAAATGCGGTCAAATTTCAGCCTGTTTTCATTATCGGATAAAAGAGAGAAAGGTGAGAATGATTAGACAGATTAAAAAAACATCTGAAAAATCAACCGCATTTTTGCCTATATCATGCGTTACCATGATATGGTCCACAACCTGTTGTTCTCTGCACGAATAACAAAGGGTTATAGGAGATAACACTATGTCCACACAACAACCGACCGGACAAATTTGGCTCACCCATTATCATTTAAGCGATCAGTCCACACCCCATATCACACAGACCGCCTATTTACTTTGTTTGGCTGAAGATACGGAAAACTACCTTCAGCAGGTTGAGTATTATCTCAACCAACATCAACTTATCGGGCAAGCACAACTGGCACCGCTTCCTATTCAAACATGGCTCTCCCGACATGGCTTTGAGGCAGCACTTTGGCGGGCGGCGCAACAAGTGTCCAATAACTCGCCGTTGTTTTGTTTATATACCGATGAAGCGAGACAAACCAAACAACACCTTGACACCTTTCTTAACAGACAGTCCGTCCGATTTTCCCCCTTTACCGAGTTTATTGCCCCTGCGGTTCTGCCCGACGAAGTGTGGTCACTTTTCTTTGCCGATTTTGAAGGGCTGGGGGAATACCATCAAATCTTAAATCAAGCCGCACATAAAAAACAAAGAGAAAAAGCAAAAGAATCGGAAAAACACAGCCAAAATCCACCGCACTTTTATGCCGTGGTCGATTGTGCCAAAGCCGTCAGTTTTCCTTACCGCTTAGAGAGCGCCGGTCGTATGGCAAATCTTTATACCGGTAATATCGGGCAAACCTTAGAAGAGCAATCTCCTTACCTGTTGGAATTTGACCCGTACCAAGAAGAAACTGTGGCGTTTTTACAACGTTTGTTTAGAAAAGCCGATAGCAAAGTATTTAGCCATTGGGCGATTAATCCGGTGATTTTTATTAAAAGCCGTCAATCCTTTGATGAGGTTTATCGTCACCTGCGAAAATGGACCCACCTTTATGACCCAAACGCTGAAAAGTGGTATTTTTTCCGCTTCTACGACCCGCTCGTGCTCAATCGCTATCTGCCGCAACTGACCCACTACCCGGCTCAACTCGCGGCATTGTTTGGCGTGAATTCAAATACTCGGCCGGCGCAGCAAGCGGTTCAACCACAAGAAAAGCAAGCCCCCATTATTGAAGCGTTTGGTGTGCGTGTAGAGCAAGAATTTATTTGCTTTAGCTTAAACCCGTTACCGGAAAATACTCAGCCTGCCAAAATTGAGTTGGGGGAAGTGGAAAGAAGAGCCTTTGAACAGGTGTCTTGGAAAAAATTAAGCCAAAAACTCATTGCAATGCTTCTTCCTTATTTTCCTGATTTATCCGAGTCCCAAGCGCAACATTGGCTTGATGAATATAAACAAACACAATCTGCGCCGGAAAACACATCAGAGCGAGAATATTGGACTTACTTAAGCGGTCGGGCGATTGCCGAAGAAAAAGGATTGGATTACTTTGAATTACTTTCACAAATTCAAGCAAAGACCGCTTACCAAACAATTAACGCAACTGAATATTTATTAAACCGACTTATTGCCTCAATAAATAACAGGTAAAGCTATGACAAAAAACACTGAAAAATCAAATCAACAAAGAAAACCACTTGAAGGCTTGATTCAGGAAAGTAAAAATTTATCTATCTCAAACAATAAATGTGAACAACCTTTTATCCCAATTTATCCCGTTCGTTATGCTTTAAGTGGATTTTATTTAAACTCCATACGTGAAAGATTAAACGATAATGCAATTTTGCCATATTCCAAAATTGCTGATATATCAGTACCTAACGAAATGAAAAGAGGAAGTATCCATCAGCTCCAGCAATTACGTCAAGGGTATATTTATATCTACTCCCCAACGACACATAGAGCCGTTGCGACCGATAAAAATAATAAATGGCTTGTCTTTCGTTATGTAACCCATGCAGATGATGTAAATAGCAATAACTTCATCACTGAAGAAGATAAAAATCTTAAAACAACTAATTTTAAATTTGTACTCTATCAATGGGGGGATGAAGGGGCTAACGGTAAATGGGAACAAAGAGCAGTTGAAGGTTTACCTTTAACAACAGACACATTATTTGTCGATAAGACCCAGCAATGGGTTCAAATGGCATACAGTGAATATCCTTGGTCAGCCGAGATATTTGAGCATCTGGAAAAAGATGAACAAGCCCGCGCTGCTATTATGGCAAAAATAGATGTTCAGTCAAAAAAGCTCACGAAAAATAGTGCGCCTTTTGAAATGCTATGGGAACTGGCTATTGAATTCTCCAAAGAGCAAAAAAGCATTGAGCTGAATAAGGATACTTTTACCCGTATTAAAAAAGCCTTTAAAGCGCCAACACTATGCGGGGAACAAGATAAAGGTCTAATTGTTGCCTTAGAAGATACTATTGGTGAAATGCGTGAATTACAAAACCTTTTAACTCAATTTATCGATAAAAAAGCAACTTATCACGAAGAATACGCTTATCCTCTAACCATTGGTCATATCATTGATCCTAAAGTGATCTATGATGTCCAAGGAAAGGAATGTCCATTCAAAAATGAACAACTAATCATTAATCAAAATGGTGTAAAAAAAGCACTATCAAATGATTTTGGAAAATACACGAAATTAGTTGCAGATAGTTATAGTCGATTCGATGTTCCAGCAAAAGCGCTTACAGAACAACTTATCCAATTAAAACGGCGTAAACCGTTACGTGTTTTATTAACCGAGTTTATGCCTACGTTACTTAAAGAAATATCCAAAAAAGAATCGATAAATACAACCGGACTCGATCGCACAGCTTTTGTGTATTGTCGCCTTCTTGCTGATATTTGCATTGGCTTGGAAAGTACACAGGAAGGTCAAAAGGAACTGGAAACATTATTTACCGCTCCCGATTCCTCAAAAGGTGCTATCGGGGGAGAACAATACCGCAAATCTATTAAAGAGGCATTTGATGCGATATTTTCCTCAATGGAAACGATTGCAGACATTTCACATAGGATAGCTAATTTAAAACGGTTGTTCTCTTCAGTGGACAGTACCCTAACTTTTGTGGGAAATACGATTATAAAAATATGGTCAACCAATAAAGATTGTGTGATTGATTACAAAAAGATCTTATCGGTTTACGGCTTTCTGACCATGCATGGTAATCCTGAGGCTATGTTTATGGGGTTACATAAAAATCTAATAGAACACTTAGATACACAAGCAAAAACGGATAATGCAACAAGAAAAGAACGTCAAAAGGCGCTTTCAAAAATAAAAGCGAAACTAAGAGAAGAAAAAAGAAGCTGGATCGCCGATTTTGAATCCTATTCCAATCAAGCAGAAAAACTACAAAATTCAAAACGCTTTATCGGTATGCTCGCCGTCTTCAATGGAATAAAATCCCTTGAAGGTTACGATCCGATCAATAAAAAACTCAATAAAACCAAACTAGGGAAATGGTCACAACAAGAATGGCTGCAACGTACCTCATCTATTCTTGATATCTCTATCAGTACAGCGGATATTGCTTATGGCTTAGGAATTATCCGTAATCCCGGCGCGACAGTTCCTCTGGCAAAAGCTCCTCAGCTTCCCGGTGGTACTCTAAAAGCCATCGGCACAAATATCCGTGCTTATGCTTTTTTAGGTGGCGGTATTATTGTGGGGGTCATTGCGGTTATTATCGCAATGGGGGATCTTGCCGAAGCCATTGATAGTGGCGATAAAGCCTCTATTATCGGTAGTTCCTTAGTATTAACCGGCTCTATTGTTGGCGTAACGGCAAGTGCAATAGGTACAATGGGCGGTTTTTCAGGCATGCTTGCGTTAGGTATCGCGGGTGCAATTGCCCTTGTCTTAATAGTCATTGGCAGCGTGATTTTTACTTATTGGGGAAAATCAAAACTTGCCCTTTGGGTTGAACGAGGATTTTGGGGGAATGGAGATAAATATTACTACTGGGCAAATGAGAAAAGAGCCGAACACATCAGTGAGCAAATTGAAGATGCAAAAATTCTTTCAAATCAAAATTTGATTAAACAACTATATTCACAAGTAACCGATAATTCAATATTTTCATATACAGATAATATAGCGACTAAATCATCTAAATTGTCTCAATATATAAAAATAAAATACGGTTTTGATGAAGAACTCTATGATTATTTTATTCAACATGGAATGCAAATTAGTCATACTAACGATATTATCACAATAACCTATGCGGAATTTACCAAATCACATCCAAATTCAAACAATCTCAAGATATATTGTCATGAATTTCCTGGGAAAGGCATATATATTACTGATTTTAATTATTCAGGAATTAGCATCAACTTCTCGTTATCTGCTAATGGAATTACTTCATCTTCTTTTACTGCTTATGTAACATTTACAGACAAAGAAGGAGATAATGTAAACAAACTTTATCAAAGTGATGGCTTTAAAAAATTTATGAGCCAGCAAAATACACGAGCTTTACAAAAATTAGAAGCGCTAGGGGAATAGTAAATGGCTAATTTATTAAGTAAAACATTACAACAAGCACTCCGCCGTTGTTTTGTTAAAATTGATGATAATACGATTGAAATTAAGGAACGAAAGGGCATTTTCTTTAAACTGGTGTTTATTGTAATCACTGCAGCCTCAATTTATTTTGATTTTATTGATTCAAGTCACAGATATAGCGTTTTGGAAGACTTACAATTTACTTTTCAACCTGAAACTAGATTCCAAAGGGAGTGGCTATCTGCAGCTGATTTTTCAAAGCCCGGATATACTAGACATGGAAAAACAAAAGAAGAATATTTAGCAGGAATGTGGAATCGCCATAAACATGAAGTTTGGAAAGGCTACTACTATGTAGGCAAATACCTCGTACTCTTTTTTATTCTTTTCCGACCAAGTAAAAAACGGGCCCGATTCGATCGCAAACGAGGTATTATTTATACTTATATTGGCAAAAAATTTTATATTACCGAGCTCAATAAATTAATGCGCCCATTTCCCGAATATATTTCAGCGGTTAATGCCACCGTATTTTTTTGGGTACATCCTTATCATGATAAAGGAACAGGCACACCCTGTTTCAGAGGACCGCAGTTTGCGATTGCCGATCGCTCTTCTTGGTTCCCCATGCTGGCTCTTACCTTATTGCCTTTTTTAAGACAAGAGTTAGTAAAATTTAATACCACGCCTTATTTGAAAAAAATACTCGTTGATTTTATGAACCCTGCAACGCCACAAGAACGGATTGATGAAATTATGAACGCAATTGAGGGTAGAAAAGGCATTTCTGAATGGCTATTCGGTTTGATGTTTAACTGGATTGACGGCGGGTTATATTGTAAGACATTGCCGAAAAAAGCCTTTCTAGAAGAAAAAATTGCGCATTATTTCAAAGAGGAATCACCTAAAATCGAAGGATTACCTTCCTTTCACCCTGCAACCAGCTTTGATTCATTATGTGATCAAGTCAAAGGTTATGTGATTATCAGCGTAAAAGAAAACAAAAAATTTGGTTATCAAGCCCCCTGTCCAAACTTATTTGAATATCCAAAGGTACTCTCATTACACGCCGGTCGTTTACTCGGTTATTGGGGCAATATCCAAGATGAAAGTAATACGCCATTAGAGGTGTTACAAAAACAACGTGGAAAACCTAAACAGAAGAAAAGAAAGTAGTTACATCCCATCTAAAAGTGCGGTTAAAATTTTGAGTGTTTTGGTGAGAGTAAAAATCCACCTTCATAGAAGGTGGCTTTAATTTGCGCCCCATAGGGGCGTTTTTAAATTTCGATTCTGAGAATCCAAATTTTATTCCGTTGAAAGACTTAATTGCTTGTCTTCAAACTCATGTTTCTCTTGATACTTCACATATCTTAGTATCATTTCTGCATTGACACCTACGGTGTCAACACAGTAACCTCTTGCCCAAAAGTGAGCCCCAATTTATGCTTCCTCAAATAGGGAAACTTATTGAACAATCTTATCGCTGTCCTATCTTTTAAATGTCCTATTATTTCTGAAACTGATATCTTCGGCGGAATATTAACCAACAAATGAACATGATCTATTTGAACGTTTAATTCTATTATTTCTACTTTAAGCTGCTCACATAATATTCTTAGATGAACATAAACTTCCCTACCTACTTTATCTTTTAATATTCTAAAACGACATTTCGGCGTCCAAACTAAATGATATTGACAATACCAAATCACATGCGATGATTTCTTAAATCGACTCATATTTTTTTCCTTATATGCGTTATGGGGATAACTTCCAAAAGGATTTTCTATGAGTCGATTTATTCAGGCAAAGCCTTTTAAGGCTATAATCACCTTCACAGAAGGTGGTTTTTATCTGTTGTATTAAGTTTTTTCAGGATAAACAAGCATCACGAAAACTGACATCTAAAATATTAAATAATCATTAACACTCTACAATATCAGGGATTTTATATTTAATAATAGTTTATTTTTTTATCTAATAGGATGAAATCTATCGCTATAACAATAAATCAAAATTGGCGTATCCTTAATCTTCAAATATGTAAATGAATCTAAAAAAATAAGTAATGTAATTTCCCTATTTTTGATATTGTGGAAACGTAGAAAATAAATTAAGTAAAAAAGATTTAAGTTTAATCCAAGCAGGTAAGTTCGAAATTTTAAACAAGAGGCGACCAAATTCATTTCTTCTCAATAGTTAAATTGATTCTCTCAGTCCAAAACAAGTGTTTACATGGTGAATGAAAAAAGCTCAATCTTTATCTAAAAGATTGAGCTTTATAATATCTGGCTAGCTATGAATACTAATTACCATTCATAACCCAAACCGACCGCACTTACAACATCACCACGGGTATTGGTACTACCGCTTAGTTTCAGCAATACTTTTCCGTTATCGCTGGCTTTGGTATAACCTAAGGCTACCGCATTTTCACCACGGTAGTTACTCGCTGCAACCGCAACCATTGATTTGCCATTTCCTCGAACCTGCGGTAAACCGGCAATCGCTGCAGCCCCGGCAATACCTGCTCTCAGATCTTTATCAACTTTGTTAATCTTGTTATTTAAGCTATTAACATTATTGTTAATATTATTGATATTTCGATTAACTGCATATAACTGAGAGCCATTCACCGCATCTGTAGAGGTTGTGGAAACTTCACCAGGTGCAACATGGGTAATTTTCTTATTGCCGGCATCAATACCGTCAGCAGTCATGCTTGGGCCATTTTTCACAGAAATACCACGATTGTTTACAACGGTATTACCTGCTCTTACAGAACCATCGTTACCAAGATCAATATCTTTTGTAAGTTGCACTTCTAAAGTACCTTTACCGTCAGCCTTAACATTGATGTTACCTTTCGCAGATTTGAAGTTTTCAGATTGCGATTTAGAAACACCTTCACCTTTCACTGTGACTGTGCTGTTAAGTTTACGGCTGTTTACTACTTCATTATTGCCGGTGAATTTCAAGCCGTCATCAGTCGTTGCGATTTCGTGAGTTTTATTTGGATTGTCTTTTTCCACATAAACTAAACGAGTTTCGCCATCTTTACCATCAACGCCAACTTTTCCATCTTGACCTTTAATAGAAATGCCATTTTTACCATCTTTCCCATTTAAGCCGATTGAACCGTCTTTGCCGTTGATAACCACTGATGAACCGTCTTTACCGTTCACACCGATAGAGCCATCGGCACCATCTTTGCCGTTAGCACCTTTTTCACCTACAGTGACTTTATTTACCGTTAGGTCTTTCGCTAAGGCGACAACAACTTTGCCATTTTCTTCATAAGTTTTGATGTTCGCAGCATCATATTCAGTATCAGCTTTCTCGCCTTTACCGACTATTTCAAGTGTTTCACCAAGATTTTTATGAATACTCTGTCCGCTTTGACCTTTGAAGTTCAAACCTTCTCTAACCAGTTCTTGCTTAACATTGTGTAATTGTGAACCGTTTACAGCATCCTTAGATGTTGAACTAATCTCACCATCAGCAACATTTACAACTTTATTACCACCGTTATCTAAACCTTTATTGGTTAATACCACATTGGTTTTACCATTGTCAGAGGCTCTGATTGTGATACCACTATCATTCATCGTTGTGTTGCCTGTGGTTACAGAAGTGAAATCAACATTATCTTTAGTTTTCACAGTATATGTCGTGCTTCCATCGGCATTTTTAGTCGGTATCACATCAATATTTTTACCGGGATTAACCGTTGTTGTTGCTTGAGCAATACCGTCTTTTAACTGTTTTACATTAACTGCATCAGTATCGTCTTCACCTGCTTTCACGTTAGTAATCTTGTTATCATCAACACTTAAGTTTCCACCGGAAATCGTTGTTCCACCTGCTTTAAACTCAATTTTTTGACCATCTTTATTTGAGATAGAATCAACATTTTTCAAATCTTTAGCAAGTTGAACCTCTAGAGTACCTTTACCATCAGCTTTAACATTGATATTACCTTTTGCCGATTTAAAGTTTTCAGATGTATCTTTATCAATACCTTCACCTTTAATAGTTACAACAGAATTTAATTTGTGGCTATTAACAACCTCATTATTACCAGTAAATCTCAAGCCGTCGTTAAGTGTTGCTACTTCTTCTGTTTCACCATTTGGTTTTTTATAAACGATACGGGTTTTAGTTTTACTATCTTTACCGTCATTACCATCAAGCCCAGCCTGACCTTGAACAACTGTAATTACCCCACTCGAACCATCTTTACCGTTAATACCAATAGTGCCGTCTTTTCCATTCAATGTTATCGCATCTTTACCATCAGCGTCTTTTAAGCCAATAGAACCATCTTTACCATTGATAGAAACGCCATCCTGACCATTTTCACCTTTAACCGTAATAGCGCCCGATTCTTGATTATTACCAATGGTGACATCTTTATTTAAGCCGACTTGTAACTTAGCTTTGCCATTTTCATTGACCACTTTAGTGGTTACACTTCCATCACCTTTTACGGTTACCGTTTCACCAAGTTTTGCCTTAGCGTCATTACCATTTTCATCCGTTAAACCAAATCCGCCACCTTTTGATGGATCCGTAATATTATTAATCGATTCTTTTAAGTCACCGACATTAACCGCATTATTTAACGTATCGCCCTTAGCATCCGTTAAAGATACCTTGTTACCATTAGCATCCCTCAAACCACTATCAACATTAACAATTTGGTTTCCGCCATTGTTCAAGCCTTTATCCGTCACGCTAACGGTTTTATTTACAGGAGCATCTTTAGGTGTAATGGTTAAACCATTGCCATTGATAACGGATTTACTACTTGTTATTTCATCAATGAATTGCGCGCTTGTTAAATCTTGTAGCACTTTAGCCATTTTAAGAATTAACTTATCGCTTTCATTATCAACACGTAAGTTTTTATCGGTAACATCAGCATTTGCATTTAATTTCCCTAAAATTTCTAACTCTTCATTGAGTTTTTTAGCTATAGCGTCGCCTTTATCACCTTTAAATTTTAAGCCATCGTTAAGTGTTGCTACTTCTTCGATGATGGTTTTATTCGGGTCTTTCGGATCTTTGGTTTCATAAACAATACGGGTTTTGTTTTCACCGGCTTTTCCGTCAACACCGGTTTTTCCATCGGCACCTTTAATGGTTAACGCATTCGCTCCATCTTTACCATTTAAGCCGATTGAACCGTCTTTACCATTAATAACCACGGCAGAACCGTCTTTACCGTTCACACCGATACTACCGTCAACTCCATCTTTACCATTAGCACCTTTTTCACCCACAGTGACGTTGTTTGCGGTGAGATCTTTCGCTAAAGCGATAACAACTTTTCCGTTTTCAGTAATAGTTTTGATGTTAGTTGCATCATACTCAGTATCTGATTTTCCGCCTTTACCCACGATCTCAAGTTTTTCACCTAAATTTTTATGGATAACAGAATCATTACCGACTGACTGCGTACCAAAATCTAAACCTTTAGTATTGATTGCATTGGTTACATTATAAAGTTGTGAACCATTTACCGCGTCTTTCGAGGTTTCATTTACCTCACCATCTTTAAGGTTGGTAATTTTATTACCATCAATACTTACGTCTCCGCCCTTAATGGTTACAGCCGATTGGGAAGGATCATTATTATCTTTACCGGTAAAGACAATTGATGAGTTATTTCCACCAACCGAATTAATGCCGTTAAGATTTTTTGCCAAACGAACGGTTAAATTATTAGAACCATCAGAAATAACACCGATGTTATTATCTTCCGAAAGTTCGTTTCTGTCCGTAATACCACCTATAATGTTTACTTGTTCATTTAAGTGTTTTTTGATGACATTTGTATTTGCAATTGCATCACCATAGTATTTCATACCATCATCATGCGTCGCCACTTCATGTTCTTTGCCATCTTTATCTTTGTAAACGATACGGGTAATTCCGTCTTTACCATCTTCACCGTCAACACCGGCTTTGCCCTCTTTTACTGAAATATCAGCGGACACGCCATCGCTACCGTCAGCACCTTTAGGCCCCGTTAAACCAATATGACCCACTCCATCTTTAGCGGAAATAGAAACCGCATCTTTGCCATCTTTACCGCTGATTCCGACTTTACCATCTTCACCATTTTGACCGTTAGGACCAGTGATTGTCACTCCATCTTTACCGTTCACACCATTTGTGCCGTTTACAACAATCTTATCTAAATTAGTTAAGTCTTTGTTCAACGCAAAACTGTAAGTTTGAGCTTCATCAGTACCGCTTTGAGTGATAGTTAAATTTTTACCTGCATCCAGATTAACTACTGCACCCGCCCTTACTGTTTTCGCTACTGCAGAACCGTTTACATTACCGGTTGCATTTGCATTCCATCCACTGTTGTTTACGATATCAACCACTTGATGAACCGTTACAATGCCATTTGCAGCATCTTTTCCGTTCTTACCATTAATTGGAGTAGTTGGCGTTGTACCTAACTTAACATCATATTTAACAATACCGTCTTTACCTACCGAGGCAGTTGTATAGTTACCATCTGTGAAATTTAACCCTTTTGATAAGATAACGGTTTGATCGTTAGTGCCATTTGCTTTATAGGTTAATGGCGCATCACCAAGATTTTGTTCTGCAACAGAAACCGTATAAGTTTTCTGACCTGTCGTCTGATCTTCGTTTGGAGTCACCGTCACATTTTTGCTACCGGATTGAACAGTCGTTCCTAAACCGGTAATCACTTTCTTACCGTCATTAGTAATATTTTTTAAATCTGATTTTGCAATATTTGTGATTTTAGCTTCACCCGCCACATCTTTACCGTCACCATCAACATAGCTCATGGTGACTATGCCTGCATCATTTACTTGGTATTCACCCGGTTTGATATGACGTTCTGCCGATTTTACCGAATCCAGCTGACTTAGATTAACTGCATCAGTCGGATTCGTACCATTGGCTACATTCTTAATTTGATTACCACCATTATTTAAACCTGAGTTTGTTAAGGATACGTTTTTGGTTGTATCAGCCGGGTTCGCAATAGTCATACCGCCGTTATTTATGGCAGTATTCCCTACTTTTACAGAACCTTTATCAGTTAAGTTAATATCTTTGTTAAGTTTAACCTCTAGCTTATTATTACCATCTGCAACAACATTGATATTACCGGCAGCAGATTCAAACGCTTTGGCTGCGGCTTCATCAATACCTTCACCCTGTACTTTTACCAAAGTATTAAGTTTGTGTTTATTTTCAACAGACTCATTATTACCAGTGAATCTCAAACCATCTTCTAGTGTCGCAACAGTATGATTAGTACCTTTATCATCTTTATAAACGATACGGGTCATACCGTCTTTACCATTTGCACCATCAGTGCCATCAACGCCAACTGCGCCTTTATCACCTTTGATAGTTAAGCCGTTACTACCGTTTGTGCCGTTCAAACCGATAGATCCGTCTTTACCATTAATAACTACGGACGAACCGTCTTTGCCATTAATACCGATCTTACCGTCAATCCCATCTTTACCCGGTGTGCCCGGCTTACCTTTTTCACCAATAGTAATGTCATTTGCTAAAGAATACGTGTAAGTTTGGTTATTAGGATCCGTCACATCTTGTTTAACCATTAAGTTTTTACCGGCATCGAAATTTACGACCGCACTTGGCGCTACTTTAGTTGCTACAGATGTGCCATCAAGCTCACCTGCTGATTTTGTCGCATTTGCCAACCAACCACTATTATTGATTGCATCAACGACAGTTTTCACTGTTGCAACTGTGTTTTTACCATTTGATCCATCAATACCGGCTTTACCATCTGCTCCAGTTGTAATATTGCCTACGTTTACGTCGTATTGAACCTTGCCATTCTCAGCGACTGTTGCGGTTGTGTAGTTACCATCTGTGAAATCTAAGCCTTGTGATACTTTAACTTTTTGTGGATTCTCACCATTGGCTTTATATGATAGCTCTGCGTCACCTAAGTTTTGCGCTATTGCGCTAACGGTATAGGTTTTTTGCCCTGTTGTAGCATCGGTTGTATTGGTTACAACTACGTTACTGCCGGCTTCAACAATTGTGCCTAAACCGGTAATAACTTTCTTACCTTCATTAGTAATATTGTTGAGGTTTTTATCCGATGCATTATCAATTTTATCTTTTGTATCTTTTGTTAAATCAACGGTAATATCCGCACCTGCGGCAGTTGTTGATACATATTTACCATTATCACCACTCACAACGTTAAATTGTAAACCACCATTTTTATTGAGAGTTTGTGTATCAGTTGTAGTTGATTTATCACCACCTAATTTAATCGTATTATTAAATTTATTGTTAACAAGACTTAACTGCTCTTCCGTTGCTGCGCGACCTTTTGTCCCAAAATCCGAACCATCTAATGTTTTATTTGTTAAACCGGTTATATCTCCGGTATTACCGTTAAAGTTAATCGCAGTATTACCACTCCCCACCGTCACGACACCGTTCGGCTTGAAGTTTATTTTACCTGTACCGGTACCACCTGTGATCGAAGTAATATTGGTTAATCCACCCTCTACATTAACTGCATAAGTATCGACATCACCATCAACACCTTTCGTTACAGTCGTATTTTTGCCATTAATAACTTTAACTGCTTTTTTCGCCTCGTTACGAATTACAGTTTTACCGCCATCATTGACATTAGTTAAATTAACATTGGCTGCATTATCGATTTTGTCTTTTATATCTTTTGTTAAATCAACGGTAACATCCGTACCTGCTGCGGTTGTTGATACATATTTGGCACTATCTCCGCCTACTACGTTAAATTGTAAACCACCCGCTTTAGACAGATTTTGTTCGTTAGTGGTACCTGAATTACCGCCTAATTTGACATTGTTATCACCAATTTTGGTGTTTACTACATTCGATACCGTTTTTAACTGATCTTCCGTAGCCGATCGGCCTGACACCGGAGTTGGATTCGTTACATTCCAGTCAGTATTGGTTAAACCCGTAATATGGCCGTCTTTACCATTTAGGCCGATTGCATTATTACCGCTAACATTCACCACACCATCCGGTCTGAATTCAACTTTACCTGAACCATTACCGTTAGTAATTGAAGTAACATCCTCTAAAGCGCCCTCAACATCGACCTTAAATGTTTTAACATCATTCACATCACGGTACGATACTTTAGTATTTTTGCCATCTTCCATATTAATTGTAGCTTTCGCTAAGTTTTTGATCTTAGTTTCGCCACTATTATTAATATTGGAAAGATCTTGTTTGGCAATACCCGTGATTTTTGCTGTTTCATTTGCAACTGCTTTTCCATTACCATCGGTATAAGTCATTGTGACAGAACCATCATTCTGAACAGCATATTCACCTTTTGTAAGGTGTTTTTCGTCACCTAAATTAGCAATACTTTGATCACCATATTTAATACGATCACCATCATACTTAACAGTCGTGTTACTTGTTTGATCTCCAAGTTTAATTTCTTTGGTATTAACGCTATTTAAATCTTTAAGATCTTTTGCCAATTTAATCGCTAGACCGCCTTGTGTCGAACCGGAGCCAGCCGTTCCGACAACACCGATATTATTATCGGATAGATTATTTTCTGCCGCACCGCCGGTTACACTTAATGTCTCCCCTAATTTACGATTTACAGTTACGCTTGTGTTATCGCCTTGGAAGTTTAAACCTTTGGCAATGTCGTTTGTGTTGTTAGAAATGTTTTGCGTGTTGTTAGCAATATTATTGGTGTTATTTGTCACATTTTGGTTAGTTGCAAAAAGTTGAGAACCATTTATCGCATCCCCACTATTTGCATCAATTGTGCCATTTGAAACATTGGTAATTTTTTTATTGCCTGCATCAACGCCATCTTTAGTGATCTTTGGCCCGTCTTTAATGGTTAAACCTTTATCATCTAAAGTTGTGTTACCCGTTACTACTTTTGTGAAACTAACATTTTCTTTAGTCGCAATAGTTAAATTGGCATTGTGTTGCGTAATATTAATGTTATTACCCGCAATGACTTTAACGGTATCGCCCATTGCAATTTTTTGTTCTTTATTGCCGGCTACTTCGCCCGAACCGGCCTTATCAGTTGTGATTTTCCAGCCTTGCTCAATTCGTGATGCAACGGCATATAACTGAGAACCATTAATTGCATCTGTTGAATTAGCTTCAACATGACCTGCAGCTACATTTTTAATTTGACGCTCTTTCCCCTTTCCACCAATACTGACAAAATGTCCAGCATCTTGCACAGAACCGGTAAAGTTATAAGTATGTCCGCCAATCGTTTTATTTGCTACGGTTTCAGTTGCGTGTGAACCTGTCGTTGTAGAATTATCACCAAGAATCACCGAACCGGCTGTATCGGCACTGATATTTGCACCAATAGCAACGGTATTAGCACCGGCTACATTCGTATTATGCCCGATTGAAATTGAATCTTTCGCATTTTTCCCTGTACCGGTCATTTCACCCAATGCAATAGATCCCGTACCTTTCGCGCCTAAATTATCATAATTACTATTTACTTCTTTTTGTTTGCTTTTATCAGCATTAACACTGACATAGTTGGTTTGAGCGAGTTCTACCGCTTTTTTTACATTATTCAGTTTCTGATTTTTAATATCAAACTCAGGTGCTTTATAAGTATAGCGACCAATGGTGGCATCAATGCTATAGCCGATATAACCATCTCCGGCAATGGATTTTGCTAAATTATCATTAACCTCAGATAACTGTTTAACATTTACGGCATCAGTATCTTCACGACCTGCCGCCAGGTTCACTAAACGACGCTCTGAACCTTTATTGGCAATCGCAACAACACCATTCTCAATATCAAAAGCATCATTTGTGTATTTTGCATTTGCGTTTTTAATGTCTGCTTGATTAACAACGGTACCATTTCCCAAAGACAACGAGTTATTAGCATTAGATATTGCCCCCTCCCCGATACTCATCGCACCTTTTTTAGTCGCTTTTGAGTTCTTACCGATCGTTATCACATTTTCATGTAGTGCTTGAGCATTACTCCCGAAAGCAATCGAATTGGCCTCAGTTGCATTCGCATTGCTACCAAATGCGACAGCATCATTCTTATGTGCCTTAGCTTCTACACCGAATGCAATAGAATTGTTTTTAGCACCTAATGAATTGTAACCAAAAGCAATAGATGAATTACCTATCGCTCTTGAACTTGTACCAAACGCAATGGCTTTTTCCGCACTAGAAGAAGCGGGCTTAGTTACTTGTTCACCTAAGTAATTATCATATGCAGAATAAAATTCGCCTGTGCTTGCCAATGAACCAAATGCAAAAGAATCATTACCGTTTGTTTTCGCTCCTGAACCAATTGCAACAGAACGCTCACCGTTTGATTGCGTATTATTTAAACCGTCATACTTGGTTCTTTTCGCTTCCCCTGCCGCTCCGGGTAAACCATCAAGAGTTTTCGGTGCGGCATTACCAATCGCAATAGATTGATTGCCATTTGATGTCGCAGACGCCCCAAATGCAAAACTTGCACTCCCTTTTGCATAGGCGACAGAACCAATTGCTGCAGAATAATCACCAATTGCAGCAGATTGACGCATCATTGCAAGGGAGTTAAACCCTTTGGCTCGAGAGGCGGTACCAATTGCAGTTGCCCCTGTATCCTCTGCATTTGAGAATGCACCAATAGCGGTAGCTAATCCACCTGTTGCTTGAGCATAGTCCCCCACCGCAATACCATTTGAAGTACCATCTTTTTGAACAGCACTGCTCTTATTACCAATTGCGATACCAAATGCATATTCTCCACTACTTGAATAGCCATCGATTATGTTGCCTTGCTTATTGGTATCACGATAAGATTTATTGCCAGGGTTTTTATAATCGTATGCCCAAGTATTAGCACTAGCAGGACCAGGTCTAGCCTTAGCGCTAGTGCTAGTTTGCCCTTGGCTTGGTGTACCTCCCATCTCAATATAAGCATTAGCTACAATAGGTGTAGCCACAAGCGGCAATGTAATTGTAACAGTTTTAATTAAATTGGTACTCAACGAATCAGGCTTAGTTGAAGTAGAAGAGGAGGAGATTGCCTTCACTTTAGAAAGCTCTGAAACGGCAACCCATGTTTGAGCCGCATGATTCCAAATGACTCTAAAAATTTTATTCATATATTTGCTTGTCCTTTAAATTCAGGGTTATCTTTAGGAAGAGAACCATCTGCATTCAAGCAAAATTTTCCCATAGCGTGTGAATAACCGTAGTTTATAACTATCTAGACATTGGTAATAATTGGACTTGAATAAGTTTGTCCACATGTTGATATATGTTTGGTTACCAACGGTATAGCAGAGTTAGTCTTCTAGACTAAAATATAAACTTCTAAAACTATTCTTTATCACTAACAAAAATTTTACCTACAATGATGGTTTCATTTCTCAATTTGTTGGCTTTTAGTTGTAAGTTAAACACTCAATATGAGCAAATTTGCAGTCGCCGTCATCACGGCATATAAGCCTAGTAAAATAGCCTTACCTTTGCTAAGAAATCAGGCAAAAATACCACGCCGAAACCCTTTGATATAACGGCGTAGCAAACTCATTTCCAAAACAGTAAAGTGATATACGCTTACCCATTTCCAGATCGGTTTTGTCGATATTTTTAGCCTGTGGTTTAGCCAACAAAATTTAGTTATCTTTTCACCATAATATTCCCATGGTTCTCGTCCCCAACCTAAAAACATAGTTATCGTTTTAAATGGCTCGGCAACATCCACTGGTTTTGGCTTTAAAATTACTATTTGTGATTGATAAAACTCCCAATGCAAGAGCTATTTTTCATTAAATCTCCTAATGTAAGATGATGAATCAACGAAAAATCATTGGTTGAGTTAAATTATAATATTACAACCTCAAGACAATCAACTATTTTTAAAAAATAATAAAAAATATCAATCATTGAGTAACTTGAAATCATATTGTCACAAACAACGGAAATAATACTGATTTCATACAATGAGAGATAACATGGCAAGATTTACCGCAGCGGAAACAGATATCGCTATCGGCAAAAGGATTCAACTTCGCCGCAAGGAACTGGGTATCAGTGCTGAAGTATTAGCTGAAAAAATTGGGGTATCACAGCAACAATTTTCTCGTTATGAACGAGGAGCAACTAAAATAAATGTGAATCATTTGGTGGATATAGCCATTAGCTTAGATACTCCAATTGATTGGTTTTTCAGTGATAGCAAAGGCCTTAACTTAGAAGACAAACCGTATGTTCCCATACATAATGATGCATTGCGTTTTCGTCTTGATTACCATTGGCAACAAATGAATAATGAACAAAAACGTACTTTAATCAACTGGCTTGATGCCATCTCCGGAAGACAATAAAACCCTGCGTGGGACAGCTATTTCCAACACACGGCATTTTGAAAGGAACAAAAATGATCATGAAATAAAAAAGTTATAACTAAAAATAAAGCGCGGTTAATAACCGCACTTTTGTTAGACATACATCAAAATCACTTATCAATTACTTTTATCTGACTTTCATACCACCTGACTAACGATATTCCCATCCGCCACTTTTGTGGTAATCATTTCCCCTTGTTTAACGTCATTCATACTCGTGATTGTTTTTCCTTGCTCTGTTGTCGCAATGGAATAACCGCGAGCCAAAACCTTCAACGGACTTAATCCATCTAATTTTCCACACAATGACGCAAGCCGATTTTGACGTTCTATCAATTGGTGACTTGTGCTGAAATGTAATCGCCCTTGTAATTGCACTAATTGTTGTTGATAACGTTGGATACGATAAGGTAAGGGATTTTGTGCCAAACGAAGGGAAAGCGCGGTCAATTTTTGCTGTGTTTTTTCAACCTGACGTTTCATCGCAAATTGTAAACGTTGGACAAGTTGCTCATTTTTTGCCTGTTGAACACGCAGTTGATTCTGCGGATGTTGATTTTGTAAACGCAATGTTAGTTGCTTTAAATACTGGCTTTTTTCTGTTAATAATCGGTCAAGCGCGATATCTAAACGCTGTTGCTGATGGCGGAGTTGTTGCAGTAACTCCCCTTGATTTCGGCTGACCAATTCTGCCGCCGCCGAGGGAGTCGGCGCACGAAGATCAGCAACAAAATCGGCAATAGTGACATCCGTTTCATGACCTACGGCACTGATAATCGGTAACGTGGAGCGAAAAATCGCACGTGCAACAGATTCCTCATTAAAACACCAAAGATCTTCTAACGAACCGCCGCCCCGCCCGACAATCAGCACGTCCACTTCTCGCCGTACATTTGCCAGTTCGATCATCTGCACAATCTCAGCCGTTGCCTCTTTGCCTTGCACGGCTGTGGGATAAATCACTACCTTCAAACTTGGATCCCGCCGTGCCAAAATATGCAAAATATCTTGCAAAGCCGCACCGGTAGATGAAGTGATAATTCCCACGGATTTACTAAAGTGCGGTAAATTTTTCTTGAGATTTTGAGCAAATAATCCTTCTGCCGCCAGCTTCATCTTCAAGGCTTCAAATTGCTGTTGTAACAATCCTTCACCCGCAGAATGCATGGATTCAATGATGAGTTGATAATCACCCCGCGGCTCATATAAACTCACATTAGCACGCACCAAGACTTGCATCCCATTTTGCGGACGAAACGCCACACGCGAATTTTTCATCCTAAACATCGCACAACGCACCTGTGCATTTTCATCTTTCAATGTGAGATACCAATGACCTGATACCGGCTGGGTAAAATTAGAAATTTCCCCTGTCAGCCAAATTTGTGAAAAATTACTTTCCAACATTTGGCGTGTCGCATTATTGAGTTGGGAGACGGAATAAATATTGTCAGACATAGTCATTGAGCAACACCCAGCCATCGTCCAGCCAGTTACAAATTGAATCTAACAATAATTCCATCGTCGTTTCCGGATCTTCCGTTTCATTCGTTAAATCCGTTAAAAATACCCAATCTAAGCATTCACCGTCTGCTAAGCGTTTCAAGACTTCCGTTTCCACCAAGTTTAACTCATCCAACCATTCACCATTGGCATAAATGCGAAGGGGATTTTCCGTGTAGAGCAACTTGCAATTATTATCCTGACAAAGTAACGCCCCCTCTTCTAAATCGGCGCGCACCTCCTCAGGATCGCTCATTTCTTCAGAAACCAACAGTTCATAACGGCGTGAACTCACCGCACTTGCCACAGCCTGTTTGAATAACTTATCAAAGGCTTCGGAGTGGGCAAGTTTATCCAGTAGTTGTTGTTTCATCACCTGAATATTTTCGTCGGCAAGCTTACCGCTACGCTGTACCGATTGCGTTAAGCGAAGCGGTAAATCAAATTCGCTTAAATTCAAATCCGGATCTTGATGGCAAAAACCTTTACTGATGCCATCAATTAAATGGGTCAAATTCGGATAACGCAAGCCAAAAGAAAAAGTCAAACAATCTTCTTCCGCCACGCCATAATGTGCCATACGGGCGGGAATATAAAGAATATCACCCGGATTCATAACCTCATCAATCACCAATTCCCCCATATCGTCAAAAATACGAATCGGCTGATTTGGTTTAAACGCCGTGCTTGAATCACACCATTTCCCTAATTGCCAACGGCGGCGGCCATAACCTTGCACCAGAAACACATCATATTCATCATAATGTTTGCCCACCGAGCCGCCTTTCGGCGCATAAGACACCATAATATCATCACGTTGCCATTGCGGAATAAAACCAAATTTGTTCCAAAGT
Organism: Rodentibacter caecimuris; assembly: GCF_010587025.1. Classification (NCBI taxonomy): domain Bacteria; kingdom Pseudomonadati; phylum Pseudomonadota; class Gammaproteobacteria; order Pasteurellales; family Pasteurellaceae; genus Rodentibacter; species Rodentibacter caecimuris. The sequence goes on from NZ_CP040863.1 coordinate 767,868, forward strand.
TGCCCTAATTCCGGCGACCATTGTTCCATATTTTGCACCAGCACCGACCATTTTTCCGGCAATTCTTTAAAATCCTGTTCTGTTAAAGGACTGAAAAACACTTTCCAGTCATCATTCGAAAAGGTTTTAATTAAACGTGCCGTGACATCTTCATTTTGCGCCAACTCAATAATATCTTGCGGTTCAAACTGCCCTACAATTTCAGGCAAACCGTTGCGGATAATGAGTGGCTTTTTCTGCCAATAATCCCGCAAGAAAATTTCAGGCGTGATGGATTCGGGTAAGCAAAAATCCGTTGGGAAAAGTGAAAGTGCGGTCATTTTTGGACTCCTTTTTCTTTATTGGCTTGAGCGGCTTGTTCTGCTGCCCGTTTACGGCGGATTTCTTTCGGATCAGCCAGCAGCGGACGATAAATTTCAACACGATCGCCCTCTTTCAATATATCGGTTAATTTTGTCGGACGACTGAAAATGCCCACTTTATTTTCACGTAAGTCAATATCAGTAAACTGTTGCAAAATACCGGATTGCAAAATCGCTGTTTGCACCATCGTTCCCTCTTCGACTTGGAGCGATTTCAAATAATAGTGATCCGGCAGCGCATAGGCAATTTCAATATTAATCTGATTCATTATGCTTTCTTTATACAAAAATTTTCGGCTATTATAGCGGAAAAGTGCGGTCAGTTTTAACGATAAAATAAGGAAATGTATTAATTTGGGCAGGCGATCTTGTTCTCGCGTTATAGATTGAGAATTTACCTACATTTCGCTACAATACGCCACTATTTTTAACATCATTATGCAATATGTCTGAAATTAAACTCATCGTTGGACTTGGTAATCCCGGGGATAAATATACCGAGACACGCCATAATGCCGGTGAATGGTTGGTAGAACGTTTAGCGCATCGTTTCAATACTACGCTTAACCCCGACAATAAATTCTTCGGTAAAACCGCCCGCACTTTGGTGAATGGAAAAGAAGTCCGCTTACTTATACCGACCACTTTTATGAATTTAAGTGGTAAATCCGTAGGCACACTGGCGGGATTCTATCGAATCAAACCTGAAGAAATTCTTGTGATTCATGATGAACTGGATCTCCCGCCCGGTGTCGCAAAACTCAAACAAGGCGGCGGACACGGCGGACATAACGGCTTGAAAGATATTGTGGCGCAGTTAGGAAATAGTAACAATTTTTACCGTTTACGCCTTGGCATTGGACATCCGGGACATCGTGATTTGGTTGCCGGTTATGTGCTTAATAAACCGTCTCCGACAGAGCGTAACGCGCTTGAAAAAGCCCTAGATGAAGCCACCGATTGCGTGGAAATGATTTTTAAAGACGGCATAGTAAAGGCGACTAATCGCTTAAACAGTTTTAAAATTTAAAAGTGCGGTCATTTTCGCAACTTTTTTGACTCAATATAAGGAAAAAATATGGGATTTAAATGTGGTATCGTGGGCTTACCAAACGTAGGGAAATCCACCCTTTTTAATGCGCTCACTAAAGCAGGTATTGAAGCGGCAAATTATCCGTTCTGTACGATTGAACCAAACACAGGCGTTGTCCCAATGCCGGATCCCCGCCTCGATGCCCTTGCGGAAATAGTCAAACCTGAACGGGTTCTGCCAACGACGATGGAGTTTGTGGATATTGCAGGATTAGTCGCCGGCGCAAGCAAAGGCGAAGGCTTGGGTAATAAATTCTTAGCAAACATTCGTGAAACCGATGCGATTGGGCATGTTGTTCGCTGTTTTGAAAATGACGATATTGTACACGTTGCCGGAAAAATTGATCCGTTAAACGATATTGAAACCATCAATACCGAACTTGCGCTTGCCGATTTAGATAGTTGCGAACGAGCCATTCAGCGTTTACAAAAACGTGCAAAAGGCGGCGACAAAGAAGCGAAATTTGAACTTTCAGTAATGGAAAAAATCCTTCCTGTCCTTTCTGAAGCGGGGATGATTCGCTCCGTTCCTCTTGATAAAGAAGAGTTGCTTGCGATTAAAAGCTATAATTTCTTAACCCTCAAACCCACTATGTATATCGCGAACGTCAATGAAGACGGTTTTGAAAATAACCCATACCTTGATAAAGTCCGCGAATTTGCTGAAAAAGAGGGGTCTGTGGTTGTGCCGGTATGTGCCGCCATTGAAGCGGAAATTGCGGAATTGGAAGAGGAAGAAAAAACAGAGTTTTTACAAGATTTAGGCATTGAAGAACCCGGCTTGAACCGTGTGATTCGTGCAGGATACGCCCTATTAAATCTTCAAACCTACTTCACCGCCGGTGTAAAAGAAGTACGAGCATGGACGGTTTCCGTAGGCGCAACCGCACCAAAAGCCGCCGCCGTGATCCATACCGATTTTGAGAAAGGTTTTATCCGTGCGGAAGTTATTGCTTATGAAGATTTTATTCAATACAAAGGTGAAAACGGCGCAAAAGAAGCCGGCAAATGGCGTTTAGAGGGGAAAGATTACATCGTACAAGACGGCGATGTGATGCACTTCCGCTTCAATGTATAAATTGAATCAAACACGACCGCACACCTAAAGTGCGGTCTTTTTTTAGCAAATTTTAGGAGAGCAACATGTCAAACATCATCATTCTAGACGGAGGAATGGGGCGTGAGCTAGCACGCCGTAAGGCGCCTTTTCAACAGCCCGAATGGTCTGCCCTTGCATTGTATCAACAGCCTTCCGCCGTTCAACTTGTGCATGAAGATTTCATTAAAAGCGGCGCTCAAGTGATTACAACAAATAGCTATGCCGTCGTCCCCTTTCATATTGGTGAACAACGTTTCCATAGCGATGGCAAAAGTTTGGCGGATTTAGCCGGCCGTTTGGCAAAAAGTGCGGTAAAAAATTCGGGCGTTTCTCCTATCAAAATAGCAGGATCAATTCCGCCATTATTCGGTTCTTACCGTTTCGATTTATATCAGCCGAACCGCGTACAAGAAGTTGCACAACCGATCATTGACGGGCTTTCGCCTTATGTGGATTTTTGGCTGTGCGAAACCCAAAGTTCCGCTACCGAACCCCAAGCGATCAAACCTCTATTGCCTAAAGATACACGCCCGTTTTGGGTTTCTTTTACCTTACAAGACGACGAACCGACTGATATCCCTCGCCTACGTTCCGGTGAAACGGTGCAAAGTACGGTCGAAAAAATGATCGAATTAGGCGTAGCGGCAATTTTGTTCAACTGTTGCCAACCTGAAGTCATTCAACAGGCGTTACTCATCACGCAGGAAACCTTAAAAAAACACCATATCACCACGATTCGTTTCGGTGCTTATGCCAATGCTTTTCCTCCACAACCGAAAAATGCTACCGCAAATGACGGGCTGGATGAAATCCGAGAAGATCTTAATCCGCAACAATATCTGATGTGGGCGGAAAAATGGGTTGAAAGCGGAGCGACCATTATTGGCGGCTGTTGCGGAATCGGGCCGGAGCATATTAAGGCGTTAGCTGAAAAATTTGGCTAGGCGATCAATAACCTATCTTCTCCATCAATGAATAGAAACGAGATAAATTATGCAAACGATCAATCAAATTAAAGCCGCAATTATTGCCGATCCTCAAAATAAATCATTCACAGAACGTCATATCGAACCGCTGTTTGCCGCCCCCTCTACCGCGCGAATTAATATTGTCGGTCAGGCGCCCGGCGTAAAAGCGGAGCAAACTCGTCTTTATTGGAATGATCAAAGCGGTGATCGCTTACGTGAATGGCTCAATGTCGATCGTGACACCTTCTATAACTCGGAGCTGTTTGCCGTCATTCCAATGGATTTTTATTATCCGGGCAAAGGCAAATCAGGGGATTTACCGCCTCGTCAAGGCTTTGCGCAGAAATGGCATCCGCAAATTCTAGCCACTTTACCAAATATTCAGCTCACACTCTTAATCGGACAATATGCGCAAAAATACTATTTACCGCAAAATACCTTAAACGTGACGGAAACAGTAAAAAACTATCGTGAATTTCTACCGCACTTTTTACCCTTAGTCCATCCTTCACCGCGTAATCAACTTTGGTTAAAGAAAAATTCATGGTTTGAACAAGAAGTCGTGCCGACCTTACAACAACTTGTGAAAAGCATTTTATCCTGTTGATTATCTTATTTTTTCGGAAAGCTGTTTTAGGAAATAATATGTCAAATAAAAAAATTGGTTTACTTTCGCTAACCGCATTAGTTTTAAGTTCAATGATTGGCTCGGGTATTTTTAGCCTACCGCAAAATATGGCGGAAGTTGCCGGCTCTGAAGCCCTTATTATCGGTTGGACAATTACGGGCATAGGAATTATTTTTCTTGGTCTTTCGTTCTTTTTCATTTCCCGACTTCGCCCCGAATTAGACGGCGGTATTTACACCTATGCACGCGAAGGTTTTGGTGAACTGATGGGATTTATGTCTGCTTGGGGTTATTGGCTATGCGCCACTATCGGGATTGTGGGTTATTTAGTGGTTGCCTTTGAGGGATTGGGTACATTCACCGATAGCGAAAGTGCGGTCATTTTTGGACAAGGAAATACTATCGCTTCGTTTATTGGTTCTTCAATCGTTGTCTGGCTTGTGCATATTTTAATTGCCAAAGGAGTAAAAGAAGCGGCGACAGTAAACCTGATCGCGACTTTTGTAAAAGTTTTTCCGCTGTTCTTGTTTATCATACTCGCCCTATGCTTCTTCAACCCTGAAATATTTAACCATGATGTAAAAGCGACCGCGTTAAATAATCATGTCTCCGATCAAGTAAAAAACACCATGTTAATCACCCTGTGGGTGTTTACCGGCGTGGAAGGCGCTGCGGTATTATCGGCGCATGCCAAAAAACGTACGGATGTCGGGCTTGCCACTGTATTGGGGATTGTCATCGCCCTTGCCTTATATGTGGCAATCACCGTGCTTTCCTTAGGAATTTTACCCCGTGAAACTATCGCTGCAATGTCAAATCCCTCTATGTCAGGCTTGCTTGAACATATGATCGGGAGTAGCGGAAAAATCATCATTACCGCCTGTTTAATTGTCTCGGTACTCGCTTCTTACATTAGTTGGACGATGTTCTCTGCCGAAGTACCTTATCGTGGAGCAAAAAACGGCGCATTCCCGAAAATCTTCGACAAACTCAATGAAAACAACACACCAATCAACTCCCTTTGGTTTACCGGATTTGTCGTACAACTTTGTTTACTATTAGTTTTACTGACTGGAAAAAGTTATAACGCACTATTATTGATCTCCACTTCAATGATCCTCGTGCCTTATTTTTTAATTGGTGCCTATTTGTTTAAACTTGCCATTCAACAAAATGCCCCTTGGTACATTAAACTCACAGGCTTGATGGCATCGCTTTACGGTTTGTGGATTTTATACGCCGCAGGGTTGGATTATTTGCTACTTTCCGTATTGCTCTATGTGCCGGGAATTGGATTATTTTTATATTCCCGCTATCAACATCAAGGAAAAAATTTCAATCTGAACAAAAGGGAAAAATGTGTCATAGCCATTATTACACTGCTATTTATTTGGGCTGTTTATAATGCCTTTACCGGTGTTGATTGGCATTAATCCGTTTGCCAAGCGCGGTGAAATATCACGGTATTATGTAGAAATACATAAAAACGAATATGACTGAACCAAAGTTTTTCAACAAGTTACCGCTGAGAAAACCGTCTTTATGATAAAGGAGGCGGATTTTTTCAGAGAGTTTCAATGCAAAGCATAGCGGGTTATTCCCTGTTTAAATAATAAGAAGTTTATTAAAAGACGCAGTAGAGCACTTTTCGATGCTCTTACTCCGTTTGCTTGGTTTATTTTTGTATGATCATTAATAGAGATAAGCTTTGTTGTAATAATTTTCTGTTTGCTTTTGGTTTTATTTGTCTTTTATATTCCGCTTTTTAACGTCTATATTTTTGACCGGTACAACTAAACTTCTTGAAATTTTTTTATTTGAATTTAGAATAAGTGGCAATTTACTAAAAAGCCAAAAAATGATATTTCTCTATAAAATCAATAAGATATTATATTATTCACAATATTTTAATTATACTTTTGCCGTTTGAAATTTGTATTGAAATGTTCGCCATATAAACTAAACATTAACCACGTAATCTACAAATGACTACATCAAATTCTGCCCTTCAACTCTGTTCCGATTCGCTGATGAAGCATTTTAACCAAACTTATCTTGATAGCTTAGAAATTATGGTTTGGCACCGCAAATTAGGAACAAAAGATAAGCTCCAATACGCCGAACAAGAAACGTTTTCTGCCGTTTTTGTTGATGCAGATTTATCTTATTCCAAAGAAAATCTGCTTTGCTGGTCAAGAGTGCTACAAAATAATGGTTTATTATTGCTAGAAAAAATTCAAGAAAAAACACCGGAAATGTTAACCGCACTTTTTCCTGAACAATTGTTCTTTGTGGAAAATCATAACCCGGAAATATGGATTTTTGTTAAACGTTCAACGGATTTTACCGAAATTTACACTCAAATTACTGATAAATTAGAAGAAAAAGAACCATTAAAAACCTTGTACCCTCTATTGGAAAAGCTGGAATGGGCGAATCCGCATCTTGCCTCTGCTAATTTATTGAGAAATAAATTATTTGCTCAGTATGATATGGAGTTTGTCGTATCGGATTATTGGCAAAATTATGTTGATCGTACATTAACACATATGAGCAAAATTTATGCGAGCTTGCACACATTACTACGAGGCGATTATCAAGCCGGATTTGTTCAAAGAGAGTGGGTAATGAGAAATTCTCATCTTCGTCGCACATCAACACCACCGCAAGAAAAAGATTACGAAAAGCGCTGGAAAGGAGAAAATTTATCGAGCAAAACTATTGTGATTTGGACAGAATTTGGGTTAGGCGATGAAATAATGTTTGCCCAATTAGCCTATTATTTGAAATTACAAGGGGCGAAAACACTCTGGATTGTACAAAAACCTATCGTTTCCCTCCTGAAAAGCCATCCGTATATTGATCAAGTGATTGCCTCTGATCAAATTGAGCAAACATTATGCGAATTTGATTATTGGGCATATCCGCACGAAATTTTGGCTCATATCCCTATTCCCTTTCAACATTTACCAAAACACCAACCTTATCTTTTTGCCGAACCAAGAAAACGACAAAAAGCAGAGACGGTGTTTTCCGATAGTGTAAATCTGAAAGTCGGCATCGTTTGGCGTGGCGATCCGACTCACGAAAATGATAGATTCCGCTCAATTCACGATCTAAATTATATTGAAACCCTCTTTAAAATAGAGGGGATCGACTGGTATTGTATGCAAAAAGCCTGTAACGAGCAGGAAATTCAATTATTAGAAAAATATAACATAGTGCATCTTGCTAAAGATTTTAATGATTTCTCCGATACGGCGGCGGCATTGAGCCATATTGATTGTTTAGTTGCCGTCGATACCTCCGTGGTTCACGCTGCTGGCGCAATGGGCATACCGAGTTTATTAATGCTGCCTTATATTGGTGATTGGCGTTGGGGAAGCAAACAGATAGATTCAATATGGTATCCGAACATACAAATCTTTCGTTGCAATATGCCAATACCGAACTGGGATAATGTCATTCCACAAGTGAAAAAAGCGCTATTAGAACGCATAAATTGGAAAAAAAGAGCGATAAAATAGCACGGAGGTTCAATAACAGGCAATACCAAAGCAAGAGACATCATGATTTCAACGCTACTGTTACAAAGCTCAACCGCTCTATTTACTATGCTAAGCGCCAATAAAACTTTAAACATTTTTTCATTCTATAATCCGATTAGAACAACATAGTCAAATAAAACCGCACTTTCACGTCTAAAGTGCGGTCACAAAATCCGAAGGATTTTGAACATTGGCTTTGCCAACGGTTCTGTAATAGTGAATAAATCAACTCAGTAAGTTATGAGTCATTTTTCCGTTATTTTTTTGGTTTCTTCGGTAAACCCGTTTCTAAATCCAATCCATTATCTACTCTAACCTCTGCCTGATTTGCCAGTTTCATCATTAATGCCTCACTCGGTTTGGGCGGGGCATCGCCTTCATACCAACGCTGAAAGGCAATTTTGCCATCCCATTCCGGCAAAGGGGCAGGCGGCAATGGTACAATATCGTCTAAGTCGGGGACTTTGGGGTGGAGATAATTATTATCATCTAAATAGTTAGTGATGATTTCATATCTTCTTGAGCGTTCTTCATCAGGAGAAACATCAAGAAAATTAAGATTATCTGCTTGTATTCCTTTTTCAAAAGCATGGGAGAGTACTAATGCTGATATAGTGTCACCGTTTTTAACGCCTTGATGTGAGACCTTCAACGCCTCATTATATCTTTTATTAAGTTTAAAAAATGCTGCCAAATTTCCTGACGCTTCACCTAACCCTTGCTCCGATGCACACCCCCAGAATTGCTCTACAAGTTTTAAACGATATTTAAAGGCTTCTTGAGTTTCCTCTTTATCTTCTATATTTGCCAACATTTCCGCTATCACATACTGCGCTTCCCGACTGCCTAAATCCGCCACCTTTCTTAAATAAGCATATTGACCGTCTTTTTCGGTACGTACCCCATAGCCAATATCTAAATAGCCGTACAGATTATAATAGGCGGTAGCGGGCAGTTGTTTTACCAGTTCTTCATTAAGATTATGCACTTCCGTCTGCGGCATATCGCTGCTAATCCGTCTGCTTTGTAACAGATATTGCAATCGTACATTGGCTTTATAATCGCCGTTGGCGGCGGCAATGCGGTAATAACGTGCCAGCCCGTTCCACACGTCATCGCCTTTGTCTCCCTCCCACATATTATGCAGGTCGTGATAAAGAGCATAGTTATATAATTGCTGGGTTTCTTCTGAGAGAGGCGGTCGCGCTTCTTTTTGGCAAGTAAATTCTAAGGCAGCCAGTTGTGTTAATTTTGCCATGTTTGTTTTCCTCTGTTGTTCTTTTTGTTTGACATAGCAACGCTCCGGACGCGGACCGGAAGGCCCGCCGCCCAGGGTTATCGGTATCGGGTTACATTCCAGATAACGGTACAGGCAAAATAAGCCAACGATTACCGCTATCACCAGTATCAATAAAATTTTTAAACATTTTTTCATTAATCAGCTCGACTTACTTTAGGATTGGCTCTAAAAAATTGGCGTAGTGGGTAAAGAGGTTTTAACCCTTTAATTTTTGTTTCTCTATTATCGTTCATTAATTTTCCCCATTCTCTGAAAGCTTTTTTTGCAACCTCATAATCATGCATACCCTCCGGATTGGCGGCGGCATTTTGCTTGGTATGTAACCCCCATAATTGTTTGCGTAAATCACACGCCACCTCGCCCGCCTCCAAAATAATACCCAATTCCGTATCTTTTTCCATACTGCGCGTATTTAAGTTTGCCGAACTGATAACGGTGAATACGTCATCAATAATGGTGACCTTGGAATGCACATAGACTTCTTGCCACGCATTATCCGCCACAAGAGTACAAATATGCGCTTTAATCCCCGGCGTGTCGTCCAGTTCATAGCCTAGTTTTTGGGTAAATTGGCGATTTTCTTCCGGTTCGGGAATTTCCTCATGTTTTTTCATTTTATCTTCAGCTTCCTGTACCGCTCTTTTGTGTTTTGCAATTTCTTCATCAAGCCGTAATGGTTGCCGTTTTCTGAGGTTTCATCTTCAATCATTCCTCTTTCCACCGAATCTTCTTCCAATACGCCAATTTGGCTGCCTCTATGCGCTACACGCACCACCAACCACTCTTGGTTGAATGCCGGGGTGTCGTGTCCCTCGAGGCAAAAACCATAACCGGGGATGACGCGCATATCATCCCCTGACCACATAATATTCACGGCTAAACGTTGTGCCGTTAAATTGGTCTCAGCTCTCAACAGAACCCTTTCCCCACTGCTTATTGTTCTTTCTATCCTCAAAAACATACTAAAAAACAACCGCACTTTTAAATTGTTCAGTCTAAAAGTGCGGTTAATTTTTCCGTTATTTTTTCGGCAGACCCGTTTCTAAATCTAACCCATTATCCACTCGAACACCTGCCTGATTTGCCAGTTTTAACATCAGGGCTTCACTCGGTTTAGGCGGGGCATCGCCTTCATACCAACGCTGAAAGGCAATTTTGCCATCCCATTCCGGCAAGGGGGCAGGCGGCAATGGCACAATATCATCTAGGTCGGGGACTTTGGGTTGGAGATAGTCTTTATAGGCTAAATATTTCCAAATCATGTCATAACGTCTAGCGCGCTCTAGATCCTCTGATAAATTTAGAAAATCCATCCCCCCTTCTTTTTGTTTTCCGCTAAATGCTTCTACCAAGGTACTTGCAGAAGATGAACTGCCATTTTTAACCCCTTGATGAAATACTTCCAGTGCTTTTTGATATTCTTTATCCAACTGAAATCCTATCCCTAAGGAATCCGAAGCTTTCCCTAACCCTTGTTCAGAGGCACAAGAAAGTAACTGTTCTATCAATTTCAAACGCATTTGCAAGGTTTCTTCATCATTAATATCACCTAAGATTTCGGAAACAACATATTGTGCCTCACGACTCCCTAAATCCGCCGCTTTTCTTAAGTAAGCATACTTGCCGTCTTTTTCGGTACGTACCCCGTATCCCACATCTAAATAACCGTACAGATTGTAATAAGCGGTGGCAGGTAGCTGTTTTGCTAATTCTTCATTGAGATTATGCACCTCCGTTTGCGGCATATCGGCACTAATGCGTCCGCTTTTGAGTAGATATTGCAAGCGGATGTTGGCTTTATAATCGCCGTTTAGTGCTGCAATGCGGTAATAACGGGCTAATCCGTTCCATACCGCATCGCCCCGTTTGCCTGTCCACATATTGTGCAGGTCGTGGTACAACGCATAGTTATACAGTTGTTGGGTTTCCGCCGAGAGCTCGGTTTTTTCTTCGTGTTTGCAAACGAACGCTAGACTTGCCTGTAATTGTTCCATTGTATTCTGATTCATTTTTTGTTTCTCTTCTTGTGTAATACCTTTTGAACGCGGATTCCCCGGCGCTCCGCCAAATGTGAGATGGGTGTTGGATATAAAATGATCGACTATGCCAATACCAATCCCGACTAATGCCACAAGGGCTAGAATTATATAGGTTAAGATTCTCATCATTAGTCACTCTTGCTCACTGTTGGATCCGCCCGATAAAATTCCCGTAATGCACATTCCGGAGAAGTTCCATCTTTTTGCGATCTCTTATTTCTTTCAATTAATTCTCCCCATTGATAAAATGCTTTCACCGCCACCGCATAATCATGCAGATTATCCGGATTCGCCTCGCTGTTTTTATTGGTGTGCAAATCCCATAAGCGTTTGCGTAACCCTTCCGCTACTTCGCCACATTCCATAATAATGCCTAGCTCCGTATCCACCTGCATACTCCGTGTGTTTAGGTTTGCCGAGCTGATGACAGTAAACACATCGTCCATAATAGTGACCTTGGAATGTACATAGACTTCCGCCGGTATCTCGTTGCCTTTGCTGTCTTTGTAACTATGCACGTATTTACCCTGCTCATCTTTTGGCATTAAGGTGCAAATATGCGCTTTAATGCCCGGCGTATCGCTGATTTCATAGCCTAATTCTTTGGTGAGGTTGGTTTCTTCTTGGCTTAATTCTTGATTTTCAATGAGATTTGCCTATTGGTTATTTTGGTTTTTGTCGTTCTGTTCCCCTTGTTTTTTCTCCGCCTCTCGCTGTTTAGCTTTGATATCGGCAAGCTCTTTTTCAAGACATTGAATTGCTTGTTCGTTGGCTTGATACTCCGCCTGCGCCGCTGCTTTTCCCTCCGGGGTAGGCATTTGCCTTGCCTTATTATACAAAATCGCTTGATTAACTTTGCGTTTGCCTAATTCCAGTTCCAGCTCTTGACGTTTAATCGCTCTCGCCCCCCCCGGCATCACCTCTTGTTTGCCCAATAATTTAAACATTTCATTGGTGGTGTACGTGCCCTTGCCAATGCCTTCATCGGAAGAATTCGTTACGGTGAACCAGTGTATCGGCCCTTCAGCCCGTCCGCCACTTTTCAGTTTTTCCCAGTGGGCGATAAATTCCCGTACTAACGGTGGAAAACGAAAATATTGATTTTCGGTGTAAAGATAACTGGTAGTCTGTTTAATATTTTTTAAATAGACTTTCATAATGTCTTCGACATCCGGTTGGTCATAGGTACGCAGGATTTGTGCCGAAAAGGGAAACTATACAAAAAAGTAGCTATCTAGTGATAGCTACTTTTAATTTAATATTGATATTTTCTAATGAACTTTCTCAATTTATCAGAATGATAAAACTTCATACATTGAGTAAAAATGTTATTATTTTCCTCAGTCTTTCCGTTATCACGGAGCAAATATACTTTATCTTTATAAAACTCACTCACATTATTCTTAGTAAATTTTATAATTCTATCCCAATCATCAGGAGAATATTCTTCAGAGAGTGCAGAATAATCATTAATCATTACATTATTCTTATCAATCTTAGCGTAATTAAGAGATAGGCAATATCTCAACATAAAATCTTTAGCTTTCAAAGAATCGTTTTCTTGAGCAACACAATAACTAGATAATAAAAGCAAAAAAATAATTTTTTTCATTTTAACTCCCAAAATATTATTTTATTTGTTTGAAAAATTTTACTATTAGTTTCCTGAACAAACCAAAAGTAATAACTATAAATAAACCCATTTATATAATACTCATAAGCTGATTCAACATCATGACCCGGAGCATATAGCAAATTTTCTCCATCCCATAAAGTAAAATGCCCGGAAGCATTACTCCAACCTGAAACCTCGAAAACAACGATCCCCTTTTTTCCGTTAATTTTTTCTAAAACATTATTTTGAACAAGGTTAATCCGTTCATCAACTTTTCCCTTTATTTTCTTAACTTTCTCGTTTATATCTATACCTGTATTTTTATCATATTTAAAAGCAGGTAAAGAATATTCCACATCTCCCTTTCCAAAACTTTTCTTTAGATATTCTCTTAATTCTTTCACCCTAAACCAATGGCTATAACCATCCTCTTCACCTATAAATGCACCTTTAGGATTTTTAGGAAGAATAAATCCACTATGATTTAGAGCATAAGACATTCTACCTGCACAAGTATTTTCCCATGCAACTCGAGTCTCTGGGTCTTCTGATTTAGCATTTTTATCCCACTGAGAAGAGACGATTGAATAAAATTTAGAGCTTTCTATTGTTTTATAATTACTAAACATATCGTTCCAAGATGGACGATTAATTTTTAATGTAGATTCTTTATCACCTGCTTTCACCTTAATCTTCTTCATTCTCATCTCCATTTGTTAAAATCATTTCATCTTTGAATACATTTAAAATTAAGGCTTCCCCATATTCATTTACTACGCCTGAAATAGTTTTTGTCTTAACTCCAAGATTTGTTTCATATTCAAGTTCGACATTAACAACTTCACCTTCAGAATAATTGTAAGTCAGTATATGCAGATTCAAATCGGTGTAATGTCTAGATTTATCATTTAATTTTTTATGCTCTTTACTATAAGACCAATGTAGTTCAACGATATATTTATTCTTTTGTTCATCATTAATAGAAGAATCAATATACTCAACGTTCTCTGCTTCTCCTCCCTCCTGACAAAGCTCCCCCTCAATATACACATTCCCAATCAGCTCAATTCCCTCTCGGTTGATAACTATCGAACCGCCCGGACCGCTGATTGCTACGGTTTCGTAACCCTCCAAGTCAAATTGCTCGCAGATTTGCTCAAACAGTTCGTCTGCCTGCCAACTGCCGTTTTGGGCAATGTCGATGTTGAGTTCATTGCCGACGTGGATGATGGTGTCGCCATGCACATTGACATAACGGTTATTATTAATGTTGAGGAGGTCGTCTTGTTCCACTTTGGTGATACGGTTGCGGCCGATAGTTTTGATTTGGTCGCGGTTAATGGTGAGGGCTTCGTCTTGATTGACCGTTTCCGTGCGGTTGTTGCCGATGTGGACGGTTTCATTTCGGTTCACTTGTTCGGTGCGGTTATACCCCACTTGGGTGGTTTCGTCGTGTTTGACAATGTGGTTGAGGTCTTTTTCGGCGTGAAGAAAGACTTCTTCTTGTCCGTTTTCATCTTCAAAACGCAGTTCGTTAAAGCCATTGCCTTTATGGGTTTTGGATTTAATGGTGGTGCGGGTTTTATGTTTGGGGAGAAGATAGGGCGGTTCGGTGGTACTGTGATAGGTTCTGCCGGTGACTATCGGTTGGTCCGGGTCGCCGTTGAGGTATTTAACCAGCACTTCATCGCCGATTCGCGGTATCATCATATTACCGTATTGCGCACCCGCCCAGCCTTGAATCACCCGTATCCAGCAAGAGCTGTGTTCGTCTCCGTTGCTCCGTCTGTCCCACGGGAATTGTAGTTTAACCCGTCCCCATTCGTCACAGTAGATTTCTTCGCCTTCAGGGCCGACCACATGCGCCACTTGGGTGCCACGAATAATCGGGCGGGGTTTTGGCGGGCTGCGCCAAGGTTTGTGATGAGGGATGAGGAATAGGGTGTTTTCGTAATGGTTGCCACTTTTTGAGGGTTCGTCTTCAACCGTTGCCCATTCTATCGCTTCTTCCTCTAACACACCGATTTGGCTTCCCCTATGTTCGACACGTACTACTAACCATTCTTGGTTGAATGCCGCTGAGTGGTGTCCTTCGAGGCGAAAACCATAACCGGGGATGACGCGCATATCATCTCCCGTGGCCTGTGCCGTTTCTGACTGCGCCAGTTCGGCTTCCAGCCGATAACGGCTAAAGGGGTTGCCTTGTTCATCCCGTTTGTATCGGCCGGGGTAATCGTAGTGTTCATAAACACTCGGCGAATTGACCGCACTTTTAGGCGATTGAGGTGAGGAAGAATCCCTTGAGGCAGCAGGTTGGGCGGTATGTTGATGTTCTAGGTTGTAGTTAGGATTTAAGAAGGTGTAATCACGTAAAGTTTGCCGGTTTGTGGTCAGTCTGTGGCGGTATTCAAACTGCCAAAGACTGGCAAAAGGGCGCTCGCCTGCCGGGTTGGCGTTATAGGTCAAGGTGCCTAAAATGGGCGAAGACCGACTTTGATGGGCAAAACATAATTCGTGGCTGTCGGCATCATGTTTGAAATAATAATACCAACCTTCTTCCGCCGCCAAGCGTTCAATAAAGGCGACATCCGTTTCCCGATATTGTACGCAATATTCCCGTTCCCAATCCGACTGTAACGGTTCAACGGTGACTTTTTCCACCCGATTTTTTTGCAACAACGTGCGGATGATTTTTTCGCTGTTTTGATGTTGGAAAATACGGCTGTCCGATTGCAACCCCGCCCGCACTAATGCCGGCTCGACTACCATATTATAATGCGTGCGCACAAAGCCCGTTTTACCCAATCCGAATCCCGTGACAATCCCGTTCACATAGCGTACCGCTTTATCTCCCTGCCAAAACGTAAACGTAACCGGTTTATCCATCAATGCCGAAAAGGGAATATTCGGGTCAAAACTGGATAACCTCAGCTCTAAACGAAAGGGCTCGGAAAGCCCTTCGGTTAACTGAAAACTCACTACATCAAAAGGGTATTTATCGCTGGAATCAAGGGTGTAGCGGTAGTTGGATTGGGTTGCCATAAATCATCCTTTATTTAGTACAAAACGTTGCTAGTATAAGATAAATATGTTTATTTTGCACACAACTGTTACACCATATCAAAAAATCAGCTTAGTTTTAACCGCACTTTCATTCCCAACGATAAAACTCAAACGTTTCCCTTTGTTGTGCTTTAGCGTATAATCCGCGCTTTCTTTTACATAAGGATCCAATATGAATAACCAACTCCTCTACTCCGTTGAAGATAAACCGCCTTTTGGATTGAGTTTATTGCTCGCCGCACAACATTTATTGGCTGCACTTGGGGGAATTATTGCCGTACCTTTGGTGATCGGCAATGTATTAAAATTATCCACCGAGGACACCATTACTTTAGTAAACGCTGCCTTGTTAATTTCCGGTGTGGTAACGGTGATTCAGTGTCGAGGATTAGGCCCGATTGGTATTCGCTTACCCAGTGTGATGGGAACCAGTTTTACCTTTGTTGCCGCCGCATTGGCAATCGGCTTTAGCGATTATGGCGTAGCAGGCATTCTGGGCGCGTCTTTGGTCGGTTCTTTAGTGATGATTATCGGCAGTTTTTTTATGCCTTATATCCGTAAACTTTTTCCACCGATTGTAACCGGTACTGTCGTGATGATGATTGGCTTGAGCCTAATTCCCGTTGCGGTGGATTGGTTTGCCGGCGGTCAGCGTGGCGATGCCAACTACGCCACACCGGAAAATTTAATGATGGCAACCTTTGTGTTAATTATCGTTGTTGCTTTAGTTCAATGGGGTAAAGGGATCTTTTCTGCTGCGGCTATCGTGATTGGCATGATGATGGGTTATGCCCTCTGCTTAGCACTGGGCTGGGTTGATTTTTCAGGTGTATCGAACGCACAAACCTTTGCGGTTCCGCAACCGCTCCACTTTGGACTTGCCTTTCCAATTTCCGGCATTATCGGTATGTCTATCGCTTATTTGGTTACTATTGTTGAATCTAGCGGTAACTTTCTTGCATTGGGTAACGCAACAAAAACCGAAATTACCGGCAAACATTTACGTGGCGGGGTATTGGCGGACGGTTTAGGCTCTGCCTTGGCGGCGATAATGTCCACCACACCGTTTTCTTCTTTCTCACAAAACATCGGGGTAATTTCGCTAACCGGTGTCGCAAGTCGCCATGTGGTCGCATTAACCGGTGTGTTATTAGCATTAGCAGGGTTATTTCCTGTATTTGGTGCATTAATCGTCTCTATTCCACTACCGGTACTCGGTGGCGCAGGCTTAATGATGTTCGCCATGATTATTGCTGCGGGAATTCAAATGTTGGATAAAGTGGAACGTAGCAAACGTAACGGGTTAATTATTGCTATTTCAATCGGTTGCGGCTTAGCGGTTACCACCCGTCCGGAACTGCTTGATAAACTACCGCACTTTTTCAAAGAGGTATTGGGTTCGGGTATAACGGTTGGTTCATTATTGGCATTAATATTGAATTTAATTTTGCCGGAAGATAAGCAAATCACAAAAGAGTAATGAGAGAAAGAACACGCAATGATACTAGGCAACAATGCGTGTTTTTTGAATCTGTGAGGATTCATACCACAGGTTTTTGGCGATAAAAAATCAATCCGGGCAACGCAAGCCCAAAAACCAGCGCCCCTAAAATAAAGGCGGTGTTAATAAATGAGCTGATCATTTGCTCCAAAAGTGCATGAGAATAACCATAGTGATGAATTTGTACTATCGAAATCATCGCTTTATAAGCATGCACGCCCGGAATCATTGGAATGATCGCTGCTACCGTAAATGCCTTTGGATGTGCCAAATAACGGTGTGATAAGTGCACGCCAATAAAGCCTATAACACAAGTGGCAAAAAAAGTTGCAAATACAATGGGTACATTAATATGCAAGAGTAATGTGCGTGTTACATGCCCCAAAGCCCCTAAAATCGCACAATATTTTAGTGCCTTAGGCGGTACATTAAATGCTAAAGCAAACCCAATCGCAGGAATGGCAGCAAAGGCCATATCATCAAGCAAACTCAATAGAAACATCATCTTAATGCCCCCATGTCGTGATATGTAACATACTCAATGCCAAGACAAGCACCGAAAGTCAGAACCGTCGCAATTGTCCAACGCCCTAACCCCATATTGACATAGCCTTTTAAAATATCTGCCAACGAATTAATTAAGGGGAATCCCGGCACAAGCAACAACACACTGGACGCTAAGGCAATTTGCGGATCATTTCCCCATTGATATTTCAAACTGACACCGGAAATGAGGGAAGCTACAAACGCAGTAATCGCAAAAACAATCACCGGATTATAATGATATTTTGATAATTCTTGCCGAACAAACATCGCCACGGCGGAAGCCAAAAAAGTTATCAGGCAAATCAGCCAATCTCCTCCCGATAAATGTGCAAAAGAGGCACAAGATAAGCCAATCATCGGCACCACTAAAGCACGGTGATACTTTAAGGGATTTAAATTATCCAGTTTCTTTTGTGCCAGATCCAAATTGTATAATTTATGCTCTACCGCAATTACAATACGCTGGACTTCGGTCACCATTTGCATATTGATCCCTTTATCGGTATTTTTTCGTACCGTGGTAATGCAATGATGGTTGGAGAGCGTTGTAATCACCACCGCATTTGCCGTAAGGGCACATTCTACACTTTCCACGCCAAGAGCAATCCCTAAACGTTGTGCCATTTGCACCACCACCGCACTTTCCGCCCCATGCTGTAACAACAATAATGCCGTTTGCACACAAGCCCGCGTGACTCCCCGTTGATACGCTTGTTCCATCATCATCCTCATAGCTAAAATTAATTGGATGAATTATAGATAGCTTGATAAAAAACGGTGAAAAAACAAACCGCACTTATGATCCAAATCAAAAGTGCGGTAAGGTTTTTGTTCGTTTTAGTGTTTAACGACTTTAGCCTGCTTAATCATATTATCTGCCACCTCAAGAATGGTGATTTGCAAACCTTCGATTTCACAAACCGCCCCCTCATCAGGGATTTCCTCAAGGTGCTCTAGAATTAATCCGTTGAAAGTGCGGGCATCTTCGGTATCCAATCCCCAACCAAACATTTTATTCAGATCCCGAAGGTTGGCTGAGCCGTCAATAATGATTGAACCGTCAGATTGCTGGGTTACTTCCTCGTGAATACTCGGTGCGGTGGAAGTAGTAAAATCACCAACAATTTCTTCCAAAATATCCTCTAGTGTAACCAAGCCTTTAATATCACCGTATTCATCTACCACAAGTCCAATGCGCTCTTTATTCGCACGGAAATTAGCCAATTGTGTTTTTAGCGGTGTCCCTTCCGGAATAAAATACACTTCGTCCGTCGCACGAATAAGCGTTTCTTTGGTAAATTCATTTTTTTCGAGTAATAATCGGAACGCTTCACGAACACGCAGAATACCAAGTACATTTTTATCAAGACTGCCTTTATACAACACTACGCGATTATGTGCCGCATGATTAAGCTGACGCATAATGGCTTTCCAGTCGTCATCAATATCAATACCGCCAATTTCATTGCGCGGCACCATAATATCGTCCACGGTGACGGTTTCCATATCCAAAATAGACAGCAACATTTGCGGGTGCTGTTCGCCCGGTGTCGCTTCTCCCGCTTCACTCACGATACTCCGTAGCTCTTCACTGCTGATTACCTGTTTTTGCATTTCCGGTTTTAGTCCCATCATTTTCATTAACAGCGTGGTAAATAAATTCATAAACCACACAACCGGATAGAAAATCTTAAGCAAAAAATTCAAAATATGGCTAGACAAAAAAGCCACTTTTTCAGGATGAAGTGCTGCCACTGTTTTAGGGAAAATTTCAGAAAATACAAGCATCACGAAAGTCAATAATCCCGTTGCAACGGCGACACCGGCATCACCGTAAAGGCGCATTCCAATCATCGTCGCAATTGCCGACGCACTAATATTTACCAGATTATTAAAGATAAGAATAAAGCTCAGTAATGTGTCAGGCTTTTCTAATAATTTCTCTGCTTTTTGTGCGCCTTTGTTACCTTGCTCGGCAAGATAACGCATTCGATATTTATTCAAAGAAAGTAAGCCGGTTTCGGAGCTTGAGAAGTAAGCGGATAAAACTAAACAGATAACGAGTGTAATAAATAACGTACTAAGGGGAATACTGTCCAAGGGAAAATCCTTTTATTAGTTAAACGGGAGTTGGATAAAAACCAACGATAAAGGCGAACCTCTGCCCGCCCTTATTGACTACATTAACCGACTACCGAAGTAGGCAATCGTGAGCAAAATGATACCTGAAATAGCATAAATAATCATCCTTTTTCCACGCCAGCCTAAACGCCAATGCCCGAATAGCGCCACACCAAAAACGATCCACGCAAATAATGATAAAACGCCTTTGTGAATATTTTCAGCAGTTAAAGCATTCATAGAATGGTAGGTGCCGGAGATTAATGTTAGTGTCAGTAAGAATTCAGCGGCAGCAAACAAACGGAAAAAATGCCGTTCAACGGTAATCAAAGAAGGCATCACCGGTGAAAATGCGGTTTTCTTCGCTTTTAAAGTACGATCAATCCAAGCTATTTGAATGGCGTATAACATTGCAATAAAACACACTGCATAAGTAAAAATAGATAAACCGATATGAAATAGCATTGCTAAATCCTGATTCAATAGCTGAATCATATAGCTCGGTATAAATGTTGCCAAAACCACATTAAAAATAGAAAAGGAAAACACAATCGGCAGTAAAAACCACATGGAATTTACCACCAACATTGCCAATATTGCCAAAATCGCAATGTTTACACTCATTAATGAGCTAATTTCCACCAAACTAAACTTACGCTCTATGGCTAATTCCTGTAATGCGGGATAAAGGCTCACTAAATGAAACACCACGGCTAGAAGTGCGGTCAAAAAGAATAACGTTTTTTTCGGACGGCGCTTTTCGTTATCCGAAGAATTAAGCAACGGCGCAATCATCAAGGCGCTAATTAAATAAAACAAAATCGAAAAAACGGCAAACCACATAATCGTTGTCTCTTGTTAGGAATTGTTATTATTTTAACGTTCTGATTCCAAATTCGCCATAAATTTATTTGAAATGGTGAAAAACGCCTAGATTTCGGTATAATCACGGCAATTTTTGATGAGAAAACAGGATTAATCATGTTTGAGAATTTATCTGATCGCCTTTCTAAAACCCTACGTAATATCACGGGGAAAGGTCGTTTAACGGAAGATAATATTAAAGATACCCTACGTGAAGTACGTATGGCATTGCTGGAAGCGGATGTGGCATTGCCTGTCGTTCGTGAATTTATCGCTAAAGTGAAAGAAAGTGCCGTTGGGGAAGAGGTTAATAAAAGTTTAACACCGGGACAAGAATTCTTAAAAATCGTTCAACGAGAGCTTGAAAAAGCCATGGGCGAATCAAACGAGAGTCTGAATCTGGCAACCCAACCACCGGCGGTGATTTTAATGGCGGGTTTACAAGGGGCGGGGAAAACCACCAGTGTCGGAAAACTGGCAAAATTTTTGCGCGAACGCCATAAGAAGAAAGTGTTGGTTGTCTCTGCCGACGTATATCGCCCTGCGGCAATTAAGCAATTGGAAACCTTGGCACAATCTGTAGGCGTGGATTTCTACCCTTCTGATGTTAAACAAAATCCGATCGATATTGCCAAAGCCGCTCTTGCGGAAGCAAAACTCAAATTCTACGACGTACTCATCGTGGATACCGCAGGTCGCTTGCACGTGGATGGCGAAATGATGGATGAAATCAAACAAATCCACAGTGCATTAAATCCTATTGAAACGCTCTTTACCGTTGATGCGATGACGGGTCAAGATGCGGCAAATACTGCGAAAGCTTTTAATGAGGCATTGCCGCTTACCGGTGTCATTCTTACTAAAGTAGATGGCGATGCTCGTGGTGGCGCGGCGTTGTCTATTCGTCAAATCACCGGTAAACCGATCAAATTCCTCGGAGTGGGAGAAAAAACCGAGGCGCTTGAGCCGTTCCACCCTGATCGTGTTGCTTCTCGTATTTTAGGCATGGGCGATGTGCTTTCTCTGATCGAAGATCTTGAACGTTCGGTAGATCGCGAAAAAGCGGAAAAAATGGCACAAAAATTCAAGAAAGGCGATAGCTTTACTCTTGATGATTTCCGTGAACAATTGATCGAAATGAAAAAAATGGGCGGAATGATGTCGATGTTGGAAAAGCTCCCCGGGGCAAAAAATTTACCGGATCACGTCAAAAACCAAGTGGACGATAAAATGTTCATTAAAATGGAAGCCATTATTAACTCTATGACGCTAAAAGAACGCGCTAATCCTGACATTATCAAAGGTTCCCGCCGTCGCCGCATTGCCTTAGGTTCCGGCACGCAAGTGCAAGACGTGAATAAATTGCTCAAACAATTTGATGAAATGCAGCGAATGATGAAAAAAATGCGTAAAGGCGGTATGGCAAAAATGATGCGGGGCATGCAAGGGCTCATGGGCGGCGGCTTAGGCGGTCTTGGTGGTCTGGGCGGTATGTTTAAACGTTAAAAAATAAGTACAGCAAAAACAAAGTGCGGTTGAAAATACCGTATTTTTTAACCGCACTTTTTTATCTCCTCTTGATCTCGATCAAGCCCATACCCGATTTTTAGTATGGGTTTTCTTCCCCATCAACTTTGTACTGCACTTATATTCAATTTTTCTTATAAAATTTCAACATGAGTAATAATCCATTTAAAGCCTGTTGGTCTATGCCGGGTAATACCCTCTGCTTGGGACATTGGGAGATTTCTTATTTTGATCTGCCCGTTGTGTTACCTCGCGAACGTCGTGATCAAGATATGGGTACAGAAAATATTTATAATTTTATGGATCCCGAGGACGAACTTTATCGCGAGGGATTAGGGGAAGATGACTGGATTGTCGAGAACATTGAATGGCTGTCCGATGTGTTTATTGAACACAATATTCCGCTGGAAGAAAACACAATACGGGCTTTTTATCAAGCCGTAAATAAAGAAGATTGGCGCTGTGGCAGTTGCGGCGGCTGTATTTAAAATAAATCATTTTGCCCTTTCTCACCATCTATAGTTTAATGGCTCAATATTTTTCCTTGCCAGTTTACTATGCGCCTTGTAATAACACCTTATCAACTCTGCTGAAGCGAGCAAAAAGTGCGGTTAATTATTCCGGTATTTTTGAACCTGTCCTCTCTCTTTTCAAACAATAAAGCTGATAAAGATTCACGCAAACAAGAAAAATATTTAATAAGGCAACCGGATACGCCTCAATAATCATTCCGTAAATAACAAATAAGACATCGCCAATTGTGTTTACAATGCGTAAGCGGACAATAGATTTAAACAAGAATGAGGTTGCAACAAAAAATGTCGCCATATAACCTAATAATTCAATAGAATTGAGTGCCATAAAACGATCCTCTAAAAATGAGTTGTCGCATAATAGAAGATTTTTAGCGAGAGGAAAAGAGAGTGAAATAAAAGCAATCGGTTGCACGCTAAAGAATTTTTTATTTCGCTAAAAATGCCCTCAATCCCTAGATTAAATAAAGATAGTTTGAACCAACCCCATATAAAAGATTGTTCCTACCGCAATGGATAAAAACATATTTTTCTTCCAAAAATGGAGCCCCAACACCAATGCGCCGGCAAGAAAGTCGGGGATACCCCGATAGCCGCTCAATAGATCAATATTTTTATAGCAATAAACCACCAACATGCCAAACATCGCAGCAGGCAATACTCTACCAAGATAACGGATATATTCAGGAATCGGACGATTTGCCGGAAAAATCCAGAAAGGTAAAAGTCGGGTAAATTGCACTGTCAGCACACAAATACCAATGGTAATAATCTGTTCCGTTAAGGTCATTTTAGTGACTCCAATTTACATTCCATTTTCGGGCGGCGTAATGTCAGGATTAACCAAATTCCGATTAAGGTTGGGATTAAAAAATGTTGTTTCCCCACGATAAACAAAGAAATTAAGGCGATACCTAAACCGAGCAAAGAACTTTCGTGGGATTTTTCTTTCATCCAATTTTCTGCAAAGATCACCAGAAAAAGTGCGGTCATGGCAAACTCAACCCCTTTTAAATCAACGGGTAAAATCCCGCCAAACAAATTCCCCATCGCCGCGCCCAATACCCAATAAATGTGCAGATACAAACTCACAAAGAACATATACCAGCCTTTGTCTAAGTGCGGTGGAATTTTTGCCATATAATTCAATGAAAAAGATTCGTCCACTAAGGAACTAATTAAATACCAACGTTTTTTACCAAGATGCACGCCATATTTTTCCAACATAGAAATAGCATAAAAAATTTGTCTGCCACTCACCATCAGTGTCACTAATAACACACTTAACGGCGAAAAAGGCAATACCAACGCGCTAGCGGCAATGAACTCCACCGAACCGGCATAAATTAATAATGCCGTCAGGGTGGGATACCAAGCACCAAAACCCAGTGCTTTCATATAAATGCCGTATGCTGCGCCAAGAAATAAAAATCCTGCGATCATGGGGGCGCTGTAAGACAATGCTGCTTTGGCTGCTGCACGGATAGGCGATATCTGAGAAGAATTCATTTATTCCCTCGCTAACTCTAAAACGGACAATCCCGGTAAAGTGGAAAAACTTTGAGATTTAACGGTTTGATAAAAATCTTCCATATACGCAAGACTTTCATCTTCTTTACGAATGGCGGCATATAAATTGCTATACAGCCCCTCTTGCGTAATTTTACGCGCCACCACATAGCCCTTTTCAAGATAAGGCAACGCAGCCCAATAAGGAACGGTCGCAATCCCCCGACGGCTTGCTACTAATTGAATCATTGCGATGGTCAGTTCGGTAGTACGGCGTGTGGGATTAATGCCTTTCGGTTTTAATACTTTACGCAATAAATCCAACATATCGTCCGGCACAGGATAAGTTACCCAAGTTTCATCGGCAAAATCTTCCGCTTGCCAAATTTCTTTCGCAGCCAAGGGATGCTCTTTCGAGCAAATTCCAACCATCTCATAAGAAAATAGCGGCTTAAAAACCACATCATCATTTGTTTCAACTTCAGATACAATTGCCCAATCTGCGCGATGGGAAAGTAATAAACCAACAGGATCCGTGTGAAAGCCGGATACAATATCCAATTCAACCAAACCCCAATGCTGACGAAACTCATCCATCGCAGGCATTAACCAATCAAAACAAGTATGACATTCTACCGCTATGCGTAACTGCCCCGCATCACCATGTTTTACTCGGGTTAAATCACGTTCCGCATCAACCACTTTCGGTATGACTTCATTAGCCAGACGAATTAAGCGTTCTCCTGCTGCAGTAAAACGGAGCGGGCTACTTTTTCGCTCAAACAAGGGCAAATCAAAGTGATCTTCAATCAGTTTAATTTGATGAGAAAGCGCGGATTGAGTGAGATAAACCCGCTTGGCCGCCAAAGAAACACTGCCGGTTTCTTTTAACGCCAGTAACGTTTTAAGATGTCGAAATTCAAGAAATGTGGGCTTCATGAGTACCATTCATAAAATAATAAAAATGAATGAGCAATATGATACCGTAAAACAGGGAAAATTAAAGTTTAAGGAATAAGAACCTTTTTTTCTTAGTGATATTTTCATTACTTACTATATTAAATACAGTTACTCTGAGCATATATACAAAAATAGCGGCATCAGTTGATGCCGCTATTTTCTATGAACTTTTTTACGTTGAAACTCAAACCGGATGGGACATTAATGCATTAATCACCCCGACTACAAGATTACATTTAGGAATAACTGAATTTATCTCCAAATATTCCGTTTTCGCATGCATATTACCACCGGTTGGTCCCAAACCATCAATCGTCGGACACCCTGCCGAAGCCGCAATATTACCATCACTTAATCCACCTGCATCAACCCATTTTATAGGTATAGCCAATTTTTCTCCCACTTCATCAAATACTTTTTTAATTAAAGGAAGATATTTTTCATCAATCATTGGGGGTTCTTTATTAATTAACGTTTTTGTTGAAGTGACCCCTTCCACCAACGGATTTTCAAGCACGCGTCGCAAATGATGTTCAAAAAATTCAATAGACGAAGATTTTTTATAGCGCATTTCGATCATTAACGCAGCATAATCCGCAATCACATTATGCCCACTACCACCATGGGTTATCACATAATTAAACGTATGTCCGGCATCAAAATCATTCAATTTATAAAATTCAGTTATGAAATGTGCCGCTTCAACCAATGCGGAACGTCCCCTCTCAGGGCAATTTCCCGCATGAGCCGCCACACCGTGAAATTCAATTTGGTAAGTGACCATTCCTTTTCGGGTAGAAACCATTGAACCGTCTTCACGTGCTGGTTCCATCACAAAACAATAACGTGCTTTGCGTGCATATTCACGAATACTTTCTTTTGCATAGAGTGAGCCGTTTTCTTCGTGAGAATTTAAATAAATCCCGATTGTGTATTTTGATAAATCCAATTCCTGAGTGATATAAAAAGACAATAATGCACCAGATTTATCATCAATCACACCTAATGCATTAATCTCCCCATTTTTCCTTGTAAAAGGCACATCCTTCCCTGTTCCTAATGGAAATACAGTGTCCATATGCGCAACAAAAAGAATATCGAATTTCTCAGCGTCTAAACGGTTACTGATAAATACCCCCTGAGCAACCTTATCTGAAGTCATGGAAATTCGTTTATGTTGTAATCCCTGTGTTTCTGCTTTTTTTATGAACCACTCCGCCACCTGATTAACTCCATTAATATCGTTCGTTGGGCTTTCAATATCAGTGAGTTCTTTAAGTTCATCTAAAAATATATCTAACTGCTCATTATTCATGGTTTATTCCTCCATTGCTAAATTAATACCCTCATTAAGAACATCGCTAAATAAGCATTAATAATACAAATACCAAAAAGCACTAGATAATGCTTTCCAGGTACACCCAATACTCCTAAAACACGCCCCATATATTGAACCGTAGAACCGACTAACGCCATTCCCGGAATAAGAATCGCAATATGTTGTGTATTAAGCGTACCTTCCTGAACTAAGGCAACCAATACACCTGCGGCACCACCCCAACTTAAAAATGCGGCAAGGAAAACCGCAATGGATTCACCCGGTAAACCCAATGGAGTCATCACAAAACCGACATATTCTCCTAATAGTTTCAACAAGCCGGAGGCATTTAAAATATAAATAATCACAAAAGCCATTAATACATTAGGAATCGTACTATGTATCGCGATATTCCAGCCTTTTCTTGCCCCTTCAACAAAAATATCGGTAATTAACTTTGATTCTGTATTCGTTTGCTTACTCATAGTGCTACCTCATTTTCTTTCACAAACTTTTTCACATAAAGTCGCATTAAATTAGCCCCAAAAACTTTAAATAAGAAAATCACCCCTAATGCCATCGCAATAGACACGGGTGCAACTGCACCAGCTTTATCGGTGATCAATAGAAGGGGGGCAAAAGAAGCGAGAAAGTTTGTCAGAAATGCGCCAGCACTAAATTGAAAGGCAGAGAAAATTAACAATTCATGGTGGGTGATTTGACCTTCGTCATATAAGAACTTAGCGGTAGAACTTCCGGCATCTGTACTTTGTGTACTGGCAATAAGCGAAATAGAGCAATTCCCCGGAATTCCCATTAACGGCTTAAGCACGGGACTTAGCCATTTAGAAGCGGCGAGTAATGCACCATAGTGTTCAAAAATCGCTACAAATCCCAACGCCAACATCACACTGGGAATTAACGTCAAAGCAAATAAGAAACCGCCTTTTGCGCTAGTACCGCCTGATGTTTTAAGCCATTCAGGAAATTGACCGGTTAACCTACTAAAATCAAAAATACCACCCAAAAAATCTTTGGCAAATCCACCAAAAAAGATAATGGCACACACGAATGAAAGTGTGCCAATAATGAGGGTATTCGTATTAATTTCTTTTTTCATACACACTCCTTCCTTATCACAAGAAATAAAATACCAATAAGAGTGTACAATAAAAGAAATAGCTGAAATGTGATAAATATCACAAGAACAAAAGCGCGGTTAAAATTTCTTTCGTTTTTAACCGCACTTTTTATTTTTCCAACTGGACTGGCAAAAATAAACTCAACGGACGCTGTTTGATAATCTCTGCAACTTCACGCCAAATGACCCACCAACTGGTTATTTCCGCATTTAAGGAACGTAATGCAACCCAGAGGGTTAAAGAAAAACTCACCACCAAGTTCACTAAACCGATTAACAAGACAAAAACGATACATTGTAATAAAAATGCGAAGTCGAAATGTCCGCTCACGGCAATATAACCGACATTGGCAGAAGAAAATGCCACATGACGAATATCTAACGGCAAACCGGTTAAATACCCGACCACACCCGTTAAACCAAGCAATAACCCAAAACAAAGATTTCCGATGATGGAACCATAATTTTCGTGCATATAATCCGCCAGTTTTTCACGCAGTCTCAAAGGCAGCAATTTTTTCAATAACGGATGTTGGCGTAAACGCATTCGTATATTCAAGTAATTGCTACGATTATCAAAATAGCCTGAAATAATACCTGAACAGAATAGCCATACTCCTGCGATTGCCGCAAACCATAATGTGCCGGCAAAAGGATCGATACTGTGTAGCTGATACTCAATCTGTTCCTGATTCATTAGCTCTTCACCGATTTGATATCGGTAGGCAAAAGCAATAACCATCGCCAAGCTCATCGCAACGATCACATTACCGAGAACCGCAATACTTTGAGAGCGAAATACATCCACCAATAATTGTGCCAATTTTACATTTAGGCTTTTACCTTGCGGATTCTTTTCGACCGCTTCAGCAAAACGGGCCGCCGTCATTGCAGGCTGTTTCGTTGCCACAGTAAAATGCAACATAAAAATCAACGTAAACCCTAAACCGTAATTAAGCCCTTCTGCAATACCTTTCCAAACTTTATCATCAATCATACCGCCCAAATAGATTTTCAATAACGCCATTACTGCGATCAATACTCCACCACCGGCGGCAGAATAAAACATAGCAAAATATTCTTTTTTGTCCCGTGTAATGTAATGCTCGCCATGATCCCCGGCATTCTGTGTAATGCTTCGTGCAATCAGCTTTGAGCTTTGTTTCCATAGACGGGACACACTATGTTGCTCTGCCGAGGCTCGGGCAAAACAAGCTGTCAGTAACAAAATACGTCGTGGCAAATAACGATTTGATACAAAAATTGCCATCAATTTCTCTAGGCGTTCAAGGGTTTGTGAAAGTCGCTCCAACAAATACGCAACGTGAAGAGATGAACCGACTACCGTCCCCCGTTTTTGCAAACGCTCAATCAGTTGCTGACATTGATCAAACATCACCTGTAAATGACTATCATCAAAAGTTTCATTTTGACGACGAGCCACTAACCAATCAACGATTTCTCGATGTAATGCAACAAAAGGTGAATCGGCATTCAATAATGACGGTTCCATACGCATTAATTCCGGTTCCATCTCCTCAGCGGCAATCCAGATAGAGAGCATTTCGATAGCAAATAGCCCTTCATTTTGAAAATGCACACGTAAGCGTTCACGATCCTTTTCCATCGTTTTACGTGTCAATACGCCAAATATCGCCCGCCATTCTTTCAATGGAACGGCATCAATCCAACGAGCGTCGTCTTTATCATTAAAAAGTAAATAAAAAATATCGCGTAAATCGTTCACATCTTTAAAAGAAGGGCTGAATCGTTCATAAAGACGTTTTTTCATCTCACGACCAAACCCTTCACGCGGTAGAATTCCGCTACTAATAAAAATCGGATACAAACGCAAACGACATAACCAATCACATAATAAAGTCGCCACCGAACAGGCAAGTTCATGATCTTGCTTTAAAATACGTTTAATTAAACGCAGATGAGGAACAACCTGCTCTTCACGGCTTTCACGCAAAAGCCGACAAAATCCTTCCATCAACCCAAAGGCATCATTATCGGCAACTTTCTTACGAATAAATTGCGGCAAGGTTTCCGGCTTTACAATCATTGACTTCAAATTATCTTCCCCCTCTAAATTTCGAAAGCGTATCATTATACAGATTGAAAAGAAAATTGGAAAAGTGCGGTTGGTTTTGCGGGTAAATTTATAAATTCGCCATAAATCATAACCCGCTGTTCACCTATATTTGCTTGATGACTTCCACAATCACTTTTTTGGCATTCTCCAAAATCTTCGTTAAAATAACCGCACTTTTATTTGTTATGAGGAAGGCAAAATGTCAGAGGTGCTTAGCCATTTAATTCATCTACTTAAACTTGAAAAAATTGATGATTTGACTTTTTGTGGGGAAAATCAAGATTTAGGTTTACGCCAAGTTTTTGGCGGGCAAGTTGTCGCACAGGCGTTGTCGGCGGCAATGCAAATCGCACCGAAAGATCGCCTTTTACATTCGTGCCACGCCTATTTTCTCGCACCGGGGGATAGTCAATATCCTATTATTTACGCTGTAGAGACACTACGTGAAGGAAGAAATTTTTCTGCATTGCGAGTGAAGGCGATTCAGCATAACCAGCCGATTTGCCACATTACGGCTTCTTTTCAAATGTCTGAAGAAGGCTTTGAGCACCAAAGTGCAATGCCAAATGTCGGACAACCCGAAAGTTTTATTGATGAAAACGCAATGATACAAAAAATGGCCTCCGGCTTACCTGAGCCGTTAAAAGAAAAATTTATGGCTGAACGTCCTTTTGAAATACGGACAAAATATCTCAATAATCCTTTCAACGGCGTAAAATTGCCGCCTGAACAATACTCATGGTTTAAAACTCAGGGGAAAGCTCCGCATAATCTTGCCATACAGCAATGTTTGCTTGCCTATTTTTCCGATTTTCACTGTCTTTTGACCGCACTTCATCCTCATGAAAAAGGCTTTTTACAACAGGGTATGAAAGTTGCCACGATTGATCACAGTATTTGGTTTCATCGCCCGTTTGATTTAAATAATTGGCATCTCCACGCAATTGAAAGTAATAATGCTTTTGGCGGGCGTGGACTAGCACGCGGACAAATTTTCTCACAAGATGGAAAACTAATCGCGACAACACAGCAAGAAGGTTTAATTCGTTACCAAAAATAACCGCACTTGAGGCAATAATGAAAATAGAATTTTGGCATAAGGTTACCCAAGCCTTACAGGAAACCGATCCGAATATAAAATGTGAGCTTGTTAATCAGCTCTATGATGAGATTTTACCGACCATTTCACTTATGGAAATCCATGATTTCCCCCAAATTGGCGTTGAACAAAATATTGCGGGATTCCCTTCAAAACCTAACCTTGTCGCCCCTAAAGATGTGCCTAAACGCGCATTTGCAACAGAAGAGGGCTATGCCGCAACCTTACACGCCATTGCGCATATTGAATTTAATGCGATTAATTTGGGGCTGGATGCCGCATGGCGATTCGGACGAAATGCACAAGAAGAGTTAGGAGAAGGGCTGGCTTTTGTAAAAGATTGGTTACGCGTAGCACGAGAAGAAAGTACGCATTTTACTTTAATAAATAACCATTTAAAAACCCTAGGGTATCAATATGGTGATTTTGAGGCACATGCCGGTTTATGGGAAATGGCACAAGCCACTGCTCATGATATTTGGGAAAGAATGGCGCTTGTTCCACGGGTATTGGAAGCAAGAGGATTGGATGCGACACCCGTTTTACAAGAAAAAATTGCCCAACGTAGAGATTTTGCTGCCGTTGATATTTTAGATATTATTCTACGGGATGAAATTGGCCACGTTTACATTGGTAATCATTGGTATCATGCGCTTTCGGCAAAACGCGGACTGGATGCGATGAAATGTTTTAGTGAATTATTACGTAAATATCGCATTGTAATTTTTAAAGGTGTGATTAATACCGATGCGCGGATTCAGGCAGGTTTTACTCAACATGAATTGGATTGGATTTATGAAGTGGAACAAACATTAAAATCCTATATTAAGAAGTAAAAAGTGTGGTCAATTTTGACCGCACTTTTTAACTAATCTGAGTCTGAAAAACGTTCAATTCTCGCACCTAAACAACGAAGTTTTTCTTCAATATGTTCATAACCTCGATCAATATGATAAATACGATCAACGATCGTTTCGCCGGTTGCGATACATCCGGCTAAAACCAAACTAATTGAAGCACGCAAATCCGTTGCCATCACTTCCGCACCGGAAAGTTGCTGCACACCGTGGCATATTGCAGTGTTACCTTCAATTTCCGCTTTTCCACCCATACGGATTAATTCAGGGATATGCATAAAACGATTTTCAAAAATAGTTTCTGTGATAATACTCGTTCCCTGTGCCACCATATTTAATAAAGTAAACTGAGCCTGCATATCCGTAGGGAATCCCGGATGTGGTGCAGTGCGAATATTCACTGCTTTTGGACGATTACCAAACATATCCAAAGTAATTGTATTTTCGGTAATATCAACCTGCGCACCCGCTTCACGTAATTTATCAATAACAGCATCCATCGTATCGGCTTTGGTGTTTTTACACACTACCCGTCCACCGGAAATCGCACCGGCAATTAAAAATGTTCCCGTCTCAATACGATCCGGCACAATACTGTGTTCACAACCGGTTAAACGCTCCACACCTTCAATCGTGATATGATCCGAACCTGCTCCGCTGATTTTTGCGCCCATTTTATTAAGGAAGTCCGCCGTATCAACGATCTCCGGCTCACGGGCTGCATTCTCAATCACGGTTTTCCCTTTCGCAAGGGTTGCCGCCATCATAATAGACAACGTTGCGCCGACGCTGACTTTTTCCATAACAATACGCGTACCGATTAAACGATCCGTAACCTGTGCTTTTACATAGCCTTCTTCAAGCGCAATGTTTGCACCCATTTTTTCAAGACCGCTAATATGCAAATCTACCGGACGTGCGCCAATTGAACAACCGCCGGGCAATGAAACCTGCCCTTGACAAAAACGTGCAACCAAGGGTGCAAGCGCCCAAATTGAAGCCCGCATTGTTTTCACTAAATCATAAGGTGCAATAAAGTGATCAATTTTTGACGCATCAAGTAACACGGCACCACTTTCATCACTTTCCGCCATCACGCCAAGTTTGCGTAAAATTTTAAGGGTAGTTTCAATATCTTTGAGTTCCGGTACATTCGTCAATTTTACCGGTTCGGTAGCTAAAATTGAGGCAAACAAAATCGGAAGGGCAGCATTTTTAGCGCCAGAGATGGTTACTGTACCGCTTAAACGGGAAGAACCACCATAAACACGAAATTTTTCCATGGTAGAAATCCTAATTTAACTGGATTGATGTAAAAGACGATCCATTTTCCACTTTTCCGTGGTATAGGTCTTGATGGTTAATGCGTGAATTTCACCAGTTGTGAAATAAGACATTAATGGGGCATAAATAGTTTGTTGTTGTTTAACCTTTGACAAGGCTGCAATTTCATCACTCACGACTATCACACCAAAATGTGCATTTTCACCCTGAGCATACACTTCATCAACATTTAACGTTTCTTTTAAAATTCGTTCAATTTCTTGCAGTTCCATTCGGATTCCCATTTTAATGATGGTCAATAAAAGCTGCGATCCAATCAGAGAGATTGACTAAATCCGCAAGCGTCAATAATTGTTGGGGGGGATTAACTAAACGCACCGTTTTATTAGGCAATTGTTTACTGATATGCAAAAAATCGCAAATGAGTGCAAAACCTGCAGAATCCATTTTTGTGATCGCCGTTAAATCCCATTCGATAATTGATTGATTTAACTTAGCCCCAGATAAAAAAGAAGCACGTTGCTGCCATAAGGCTAACAACGTGTTGCGAGATAGCTCCCCGGAAAATCGGATCGCTATCTTATCATTATTTTGAACCAAATCCCAATTTAATCTTGCCATGAGATTATTTGCTTAATGTGACAGGTTGAGCGGCTGATTTTTGAATTTGAGCCGTTAGCGCATCAATACCTTGTTGGCGTAAAATACCACTCCACTCGTTTTGTTTGGTAACAACCATGCTCACACCTTCAGCCACCATATCATAGGCTTGCCATTCGCCGGTTTTACTGTTTTTACGCCATTTAAAATCCAGTTTAATCGGTGCGACACCGCCGTTTTGAATAATGTTCACACGAATGCTCACTAAATTTTTACCTGCAATATCTTTCGCCGGTTCAATTTGAATATTTTGATTGCTGTATGCCGTCAGCACTTGTGCATAAGCCTGCTCAATAAAATCCCCAAACGCTTTAAAGAATTTTTCCCGTTGTTCCGGCGTCGTGGATTTAAAATGCGAACCCAATACTAAAGAGCCCGCATAATTCACTTGTACATAGGGTAATAAATCATTACGCACGATAGTACGCAAATAGTTTGGGTTTTGTTTAATTTTGGCTTGGCTGCTTTTAATGTCCGAAAACAATTTATCCGAGGCTTGCTGCATTAACACATAAGGGCTGGTTTCCGCCATTGCCGTGCGTGCCATAAAAAGTGCGGTCAGTGCAAACGCTAAAACTGCACACCATTTTTTCAACTGAGTGATTTTCATCATAAATCTCCTAACTAAACATTGTTATTATTTTGCTGTCGGTTCTGCGTTTTCCGCATTCCCTTCTGTTTTTTTGTCGCCATAAAGGAATTGACCAATCAAATCTTCCAATACCATAGCTGATTTGGTATCTTGAATCTGGCTACCGTTTTTTAACATTGCGGTTTCACCGTCATCAAATCCCATAGTTAATGCAATATATTGCTCACCCAATAAGCCCGATGTTTTGATCGATAACGAACTATTTTCCGGAATTTCATTATATTCTTCATTAATCGCAATATTCACTTTCGGTAAGTAGGTTTTCTCATCTAGATCAATACTGCTGACCCGCCCTATCACCACTCCGCCGACTTTTAACGGCGCACGGACTTTTAGTCCGCCGATATTATCAAAAGTTGCAGTCACCGTATAAGATTTATTCTCACCGAAACCCTGCACATTTGCCACGCGTAAGCCTAAAAATACCAACGCCCCAATACCGAGTAATAAAAATAATCCTACCCAAAATTCATATTTAATCGTTTGTCGCATAAAATACCCTTTTAACCTGCCCCAAACATGATGGCAGTCAAGATAAAATCTAATCCAAGCACCACTAATGAGGCATGAACGACGGTTCGCGTTGTGGCTTGACTGATGCCTTCTGATGTCGGTATGCAATCATAGCCGTTAAATAATGCAATCCACACCACTGCAACAGCGAAGAACAGGCTCTTAATAAATCCATTAAGAATATCGTAGCTCCAGCTCACCGCATTTTGCATGACAGACCAGAAACTACCGGCATCAACCCCTTTCCAATCTACACCGACCAGTGAACCGCCCCATATCCCAATCGCAATAAAAATAATGGAAAGGATCGGCATCGCAATAATGCCCGCCCAAAAACGTGGAGCGATAACACGGCGAAGCGGATCAACCGCCATCATTTCAAGACTGGAAAGCTGCTCGGTAGCTTTCATTAAACCGATTTCCGCGGTCAATGCCGAGCCCGCCCGTCCGGCAAATAAAAGTGCGGTCACTACCGGCCCTAATTCCCGCAAAAGCGATAATGCCACAAGCTGACCAAGACTGGTTTCAGCCGAAAAATCGACCAATACCACATAGCCCTGTAATCCCAAGACCATTCCGATAAATAAGCCGGATAACAGCACAATTAACAACGATTGCACACCTAAAACGTGCAACTGTTTAATCAATAACGGGAAATGTTGGCGAATTTGCGGTTTGCCGACCAAAGCCCCGAACAACATAAAACCGGCACGCCCTAACGCACGGAAAAAACGAATGACACGTCGTCCAAGAGAAGAAATCATCTCAATCATTGAAATAACTCCCCAATATAATTTTCCGCCGGATAATGGAATTTCACCGGCCCGTCCGCTTCCCCTTTTAAAAATTGCAACACTTGCGGATCTTGGCTTGCCAATAGTTGTTCTGCCGTCCCTTCTGCAATCACCCGTTTATCGGCAATAATATAAGCGTAATCGGCAATACTTAATACTTCTTGAACATCGTGCGACACCACAATAGAAGTTAAATTCAATGCTTCATTGAAACGCTTAATTAAACTCACAATAACCCCCATGCTAATAGGATCTTGTCCTGTAAATGGTTCATCAAACATTATTAAATCGGGATCCAATGCAATCGCACGGGCAAGTGCCGCTCGACGTGCCATACCGCCGGAAAGTTCGGACGGCATCAACTGTGCCGCACCGCGTAAACCGACTGCTTCCAATTTCATCAATACAATTTGGCGAATTAAGCTTTCCGGTAAACGGGTGTGCTCCCGAATCGGGAACGCCACATTATCAAAAGTGGAAATATCGGTAAAAAGCGCACCGGATTGAAATAACATCCCCATACGTTTGCGTACTTCGTAAAGTTCACGATTAGAAAGACGACAAATATCTTTATCATCAAACCAAATTTCACCTTGTTCCGGATGTAACTGTCCGCCAATTAATTTTAACAGTGTGGTTTTTCCGATGCCCGAAGGCCCCATAATTGCCGTAATTTTCCCTTTTCGAACTTTCAAATTCAAGTTATCGTAAATCACACGCTCACCCCGCTTAAAGGTGAGGTTTTTGACTTCGATTAGGTTTTGCTCCATTCAAATCTCATTTTAGTTGGGTGATCTTTCAAACCACCGATTATACTTAATTTCATGATGAATAAGTTCATCAATAAAGTGCGGTCGTTTTGACTATTGTTTTTGTGAAAGGTTCATACGTTGACGAACAAACGCCATAATCCCACGTAACAATAAAAACAACAAGGATAGCCCATAAAGCGGCAGATTGCCTAACACAGAATAAGGTGTTTTGCCTTCAGTCGGTGCAATTTTATGGGTCAAGGTTGTTTCGACAAATTGCGGCGCTTGTGCCAGAATTTCCCCCATTGAACTAATAAACACCGAAATTCCCGTATTGGTCGCACGAATTAAAGGTTTGCCTAATTCCAATGCCCGCATTCTCGCCATTTGTAAATGCTGCCAAGGCCCGATAGAATCACCAAACCAAGCATCATTGGAAATTGTCAGCAAATAGTCGGTTTCGGTTTTCAAATTTTCCCGTACTTGTTCGCCAAAGATAATTTCATAACAAATTGCCGGTGAAAAAGCGCGTTTTTTCGCCATAAAAGCAGGCTGGACTGCCTCACCACTTTGGAAAGCGGACATCGGTAAATTAAACACGGAATTTAACGGACGCAACAAATTTTCCAACGGAACATATTCGCCAAATGGTACCAGATGATGTTTATTGTAGCGATTTGGCGTATCTAATCGATAAGGAAAATCAGGGTTACCGGCTGTCACAATAGAATTCAACAATTTGCCCGATTGCTCATCCTGATACACCGTACCAATCATAATTTCCGTATTGTTTTCCTGTGCGACACGATCAAGCCTGTCAAAAAAAGGAACAATCGAATTTTCTAAGGTAGGCAACGCCGATTCAGGCAAAATAATCAAATCGCTTTTCCCTAAATTTTCTGCAATTAATTTTTGGTAAATCTCTAAGGTTGAATAGAGATACTCAGGATCCCACTTTAAATTTTGCTCAATATTGCCTTGCACAAGTGTTACGTTGAGGGATTTATCTTGCACTGATTTCACAAAAGTCATTTTTTGAGCATAACCGGCCAGCCCACAGACAACGGCAAATGGTAGAATATTCGCCACGAATAATTTGATATTTTTTTGTTTAAATAAAACCAAAATACCGTTAAAAATGACCGCACTTGCCCACAGGGTAAAAAAGGTTAATCCGCTTACGCCAAAGATAGGGGCAATTCCGGAAAACGGGCTGTCAATTTGCGTATAACCGAATTGTAACCAAGGAAAACCGGTAAAGACCCAGCCACGAAGAAATTCCGTAAACGTCCAAATTACCGCAAAAATAACCGCACTTTTTACCTGAAAACGCTGTACGAAATAGGTGAATAACATAGGGTAAAGGGCAAGATAAGCAGAAAGCAAACCGACTAGAAAGTAGCTTACGCCAAGAGAAGCGCCACCAAATTGATGAATGCTGACATTCAACCAGCTTACCCCAAAACAAAAAAATCCCATTGACCATAAAAACGCGCCCAAAAGTGCGGTGGATTTTTTTGGGGTTTTAGCAACATAAATTAAACCCAACAAAGAAACATACGCCAATCCCCAATAATCAAAAGGCGAAAAAGCAAAAACACCGAGTAAACCGGAAAAAAAAGCAACAAAATAAATCAATAAATTTTTCATCTCATTTCAATATCACAAAAAAGATTCCCCCCAATAAAATGAGAGGGGAAATTTAATCGGAGAAGGCTAAGCTATTCGTTTTCTAGGTTTTTCATATCCGATAAATGCTCGTCCGGTACGGTAACGCGCAGCTGGATCAAACGGCGACTATCTGCGGAAGTAACTTTAAATTGCAGATTTTCCAAGGTAATTTCTTCACCACGTTTCGGTAAATAACCAAACGCCTGCATCACTAAACCACCAATGGTATCGACTTCTTCATCATCAAAACGCGTATTAAATTGTTCATTGAAATCATCAATATCAGTCAGGGCGCGTACCGCATAAGTATGACGGGAAAGCTGGCGAACATCGGCAATATCTTCTTCATCAAATTCATCTTCAATATCGCCTACAATTTGTTCCAAAATATCTTCAATAGTAATCAAACCCGAGACCGCGCCAAACTCATCCACCACAATCGCCATATGAAAACGTTCGGAACGGAAATCTTTTAACATTCTATCCACACGTTTGCTTTCCGGTACGATCACTGCCGGACGTAAAAGTTTCGACATATCAAAGTCTTCCGCATCGGCACGTAAGAATTTCAGTAAATCTTTTGCATGTAAGATCCCTGCGATATTATCTCGATCATCGGCATCTGCAATGACGGGAAAGCGTGAGTGCGCCGATTCAATAATAATATTTAAGCAAGAATTTAAATCTTGTTCGCTTTCTATGAAAATAATTTGTGAACGCGGAATCATAATATCACGCACCCGAAGCTCGGCGATTTCCATCACACCCTCTATCATTTCACGGGTATTTTGATCAATTAAATCGTTTTGCTCGGAATCACGAATCACTTCCACCAGTTCTTCACGATTTTTCAACTCGCCTTGAAAAAAACGACCGAATAAAGATTGGAAAAAAGATTTTTTAGTGTTTTCCGATTGAATTAAATTTTGCTGTTCGTCACTCATATTATTTTATTTTGACTCTACTAAATTCGCTGCAGAAAAGTATCATATTTTGACCAAGTTCGCAAAGTGAAAGCATAGAAAAGTAAAGTGCGGTAAAAAATATACTCGTTTTTTACCGCACTTAATTTTATAAAAACTTAAACTCCGTCCACTGGTAATATCGTTCATTGGCTTTTTGAATCCCACCGTAATTTTGCCATTCGGGGTGATTCGGTGTATCCGGTAAACACTGGGTTTCCAATGCAATACCTGCAAAATCGCCGTACTCTTCTCCACTACGGGTCGGCACGCCGGCAAGATAATTTCCCGTGTACACCTGTAACGCAGCTTGAGATGTTCGCACTTCAAGTCTTAAATCCTCATTCGGCGAGATCAGCAGAACACAAGGCTTTTGCCAAGCCTTATTGACGACAAAAGCGTGATCATAACCTTTGGTCACTTGCTGATCACCTTGTAGAAAATCCTGTTTAATCGGCTTAATAAGACGAAAATCAAAACTTGTTCCACCCACGTGTTTAAGTGGGGAATTCGGAATACCTTCATGATTTACCGGTAAATAAAAATCCGCATTCAAGCGTAGGCTATGTTCACGTATATCCGAGCCTTGTTCGGCATTTTCTAAATTAAAATAGGCGTGATTGGTGAGATTTAATGCCGTGTCTTTATCACTCAAACCTTCATATTCAATTTTGACGGAATTATCTTCCGTAAGCGTGTAAGTCACGGTTACCTTCACATTTCCCGGAAAACCTTGATCGCCATCGGCAGAATTTAACGAAAAACAAACGAAATTATCACCGCACTTTTCAATCTCCCAACGGCGTTGAGCAAAACCGTTCCCGCCGTGAAGTTGGTGTTTGCCTTGATTGGCTGCCAATTGAATAGTTTCACCGTTTAATTCAAATTGAGCGTTTGCAATACGATTGGCATAACGCCCCACACTTGCCCCCAAATAAGCTTGCTGATTCGGGTAATCTTGCACTTTGCAACCCAATAATACTTCTCGCAATTCACCATTTACCGGCACTTGACAAGATAACCAAGTCGCTCCCCAATCCATCAATTTGATACACATTCCTTTTTCATTTTGTATAGAAATGAGCTGATAAGGGTTACCGTCAGGGGCATTAAACATTGTTTTTTCCAGCATTGATTTTCCTTAAATCACTCGTACGCCTTGTGAAGCATGGCACACATAAAAGGTTTCTTTTAATCCGGTTGTTTTTTCATAATTCTCGGCAATAGTTTTGCGGACGGCATCGACTTTATCCTGCGGCGCAAGGGCAACGATACAACCGCCAAAACCGCCTCCAGTCATTCTTGCCCCACCTTGTTTACCAAGAACTAATTGGGCTAATTCTACCAAATAATCAATTTGCGGCACGGTAATTTCAAAATCGTCACGCATTGAATCATGAGATTGCCCCATTAATTCGCCTAATCGGGTCAAATCATTATCTGTTAGCGCCGCCACAGCATCCAATACCCGCTGATTTTCCGTCACAACATGGCGGGCACGTTTTGCCACAATCGGATCAAGTGCGGTCAATTCTGCCTCTTTTTCTTTAAATTGAGATACCGACACGTCACGCAACGCTTTCACACCGAAAAATGCCGCCGCTTTTTCACATTGCTGACGGCGTGTATTATATTCGCCCGTCACTAAATCATGCGGTACATTAGAATTAACAATAATCACCGCAATGTCCTCCGGCACCGGCGTCGGGGTTGTTTCAAGGCTTCGACAGTCAATCATCAAAAGATGATCTTTTTGCCCAAGAGCAGAAATAAGTTGATCCATATTGCCACAATTCGCACCGACAAATTGATTTTCGGCTTTTTGACCATTGAGTGCAATATCAATATGAGAAATGGGTAAATCAGCCAATTGTTGACAGAATTTCCCCACAGCAACTTCCAGTGCAGCCGATGAACTTAAACCGGAAGAAAGCGGTACGTTACCTGAAATGACAAGATCCGCGCCTTGGTTAAAATAAGGGTAACGTTCTTGTATAAATTTCACCACGCCACGGACATAATTCGCCCATTTATGCGGGCTTTGTTCGATTGTTTCTTTAAGAGAAAATTCATCGGTTTTATCCAAATCTGCCGCATAAACACGCCAAATATGGTCGTCTCGTTTTTTACCGCTCACCGCCGTGCCGAAATTAATCGCACAAGGCATCACAAAGCCTTCATTGTAATCCGTATGTTCCCCAATAATATTTACACGACCTGGAGCGTAAACAGTTAATTCGGGTGCGGTATGGAATTTTTGGCTGAAGATGTGTTGTGCTGTTTTGATTGGCGTCATATTTCTATCCTTCATATCTAAATTTATTCTTGGAGCCCCTCCCCTATTTCATAAAAGGAGAGAAGGGAAAATCTATCATCTCTCGGTATAATGAATTTCACTCAACGCTCTCAATCTTTCCGCCGCCTGCTCTGCGGTTAAATCACGTTGGCTTTCACCAAGCATTTCATACCCCACCATAAATTTTCGTACTGTAGCAGATCGTAACAGTGGTGGATAAAAATGCGCATGGAGTTGCCAGTGCGCATTTTCTTCTCCATTAAAAGGCGCAGCATGAAACCCCATTGAATAAGGAAAAGAGGTTTCAAATAAGTTGTCGTATTTTGTGGTTAGTTTTTTCAGAATGAGGGCTAAATCTTTAGCTTGTGTTTCACTAAGATCCGTTAAACGCTTGATATGTGTTTTTGGTAACAGCAAGGTTTCAAACGGCCACACAGCCCAGTAAGGGACAACCACCACCCAGTGTTCGGTTTCCACAACAATTCGTTCTTTTAATTCAAGCTCACGCTTTACATAATCCAGTAACATAACCGAACCGTATTTTTGCCAATAATGACGTTGGCTTTGATCTTCGCTATCCACTTCATTCGGTAAGAAACTGCTTGCCCAAATTTGACCATGAGGATGAGGGTTAGAACAGCCCATCGTCGCCCCTTTATTTTCAAAAATTTGCACCCATTGATATTTTTCTCCAAGCTCACGAAGTTGCATTTGCCAAACTTTAATCACTTCTTCAATTTCAAGTGCGGTCAATAATGGCAAAGTTTTACTGTGATCCGGTGAAAAGCAAATTACCCGGCTTTCTCCACGTGCTTGTGAACTTTGAAAAAGCGGATCATTTGATTTTTCCGGTGTGGGCGTATCCTCTAAAAGAGCGGAAAAATCATTTTTAAATACATAAGGTTTATCATAATCAGGGTTTAACTCCCCCGTAATACGTTTACTACGCGGGCAAAGATAGCAATTCGGATCATGGCTTGGTTTCCGTTCTTCTATCACTTTCTCTTGCTGCCCCTGCCATGGGCGTTTGGCTCTATGTGGTGAAACCAAAACCCATTGGTTAATTAACGGATTATAACGGCGATGCGGGTGCTCCGTCGGTTCAAATAATCTATCACTCATAATGGCTCCCTTATTTATTTGTAATCGGTTACATTTAATTACGTTGTAAGATACCTAACTTCTCAATAATAAACCGTGATCCATATCACAAAATTAGAATTTTAAGGGTGATTTTTGTGATCTATATTACAAAATTAAAAAGTAACCGTTTTCAATCCTGTACTAAGTTATTATGATGACCAATTACAAATTAAGAAGAAAGAGGGCATATTATGAGTACCATTCATGATGTTGCAAAGCTCGCTAAAGTTTCCGTTGCAACAGTATCTCGAGTGTTAAATAATCATCCGTCAGTCAGTAAAAAAACCCGTCTTTCCGTACAAAATGCGATTTCACAATTAAGTTATCAGCCTAATGCCAATGCACAGGCACTTGCTGTACAAAATACCGATACGATTGGTGTTGTGGTAACAGATGTCACGGATTCTTTTTTTGCTATTTTAGTGAAAGCAGTGGATAAAGTGGCTGAATCCCATAATAAAACGATTTTAATCGGTATTGGTTATCATCATGCGGAAAAAGAACGCGAGGCGATTAATACGTTATTACGTAAACGTTGTAGCTGCTTGGTTGTCCATTCTAAAGCGCTTTCAGATGAAGAACTTAAAGATTATCTTGATAAAGTGAAAGGAATGGTGGTGATTAACCGTGTCATTAAAGGCTATGAAAACCGTTGCATCAGTTTGGATAATCAAAAGGGGACTTATATTGCAACGGAAATGCTCATTCAGTGCGGGCATAAAAAGATTGCTTACATCGGTTCCAATCATGCTATTTTTGATGAAATTGAGCGTCGGAGCGGCTATTTGGAAGCGTTAAAAATGCACAATTACCCTATCGTTAAACACGCAATCGTGCATAATT
Source organism: Rodentibacter caecimuris (assembly GCF_010587025.1). NCBI lineage: Bacteria > Pseudomonadati > Pseudomonadota > Gammaproteobacteria > Pasteurellales > Pasteurellaceae > Rodentibacter > Rodentibacter caecimuris. The sequence continues at coordinate 811,226 of NZ_CP040863.1, forward strand.
CTCCGGATTTTGAGGGTGGAGAACAGGCAATGATTGATTTACTCAGTTACAACAAAGATTTGACCGCTGTCGTTGCCTACAACGATTCTATGGCTGCCGGTGCAATTTCGGTGCTAAATGAAAACAATATCAAGGTACCAAGTCAGTTTTCCATTATCGGATTTGATGATATGCCGATTGCACGTTATTTAATCCCTAAACTCACGACAATTCGCTATCCTATTGATTTAATGGCAACTTATGCAGCCAATTTAGCATTAAGTTTAGTTGATGAAAACATTGCAACACCCTCAACGATTCAATTTAACCCAACATTGGTTCGTCGTTTTTCTGTGGAACCGGCAAATTAAAATGTGATAAAGATCACAAATTTTAATATTCCTTTGTAATCGTTTTCATTTATGTGAGTTTGATCACAGACTTACGGGAATTTGCTCAGTATTATGCCAAGACAGTTATGACAACTGTCATAATAACGTACAGTGTCTTCTTTGTTCACATCAACCTTCCAACTAGGAGTGTTTTATGAAAAAAACAGTATTAAGCGCAATCGCTTTAGCAGTAGGTTTAGGCTCGGTTACGGCAAGCTACGCAGCGGATAACCGTATTGGGGTCACCATTTATAAATATGATGACAACTTTATGTCATTAATGCGTAAAGAAATTGATAAAGAAGCAAAAACATTACAAGGCATTGAGTTATTAATGAATGACTCTCAAAATGCCCAATCCATCCAAAATGACCAAGTTGATGTATTACTTTCTAAAGGTGTGAAAGCGCTTGCAATCAACTTAGTAGATCCGGCTGCCGCACCAACCATTATCAGTAAAGCAAAACCGGATAATATTCCTGTGGTGTTCTTCAATAAAGATCCCGGTGCCAAAGCGATTGGTAGCTATGAACAAGCCTACTATGTCGGTACCGATCCAAAAGAATCAGGCGTTATCCAAGGCAACCTAATTGCAAAACAATGGAAAGCAACACCTGAATTTGATTTAAACAAAGACGGTAAAATCCAATTTGTATTACTAAAAGGTGAACCCGGACATCCTGATGCTGAAGCCCGTACAAAATATGTTATAGATGAATTAAATAAACAGGGTATTCAAACAGAGCAATTATTTATTGATACCGGTATGTGGGATGCCGCAATGGCAAAAGACAAAGTGGATGCTTGGTTATCCAGTTCTAAAGCCAATAATATTGAAGTGATCATTTCTAATAATGACGGTATGGCATTAGGTGCATTGGAAGCGACAAAAGCGCACGGTAAAAAATTACCGATTTTCGGTGTCGATGCATTACCTGAAGCCCTACAACTTATTAAGAAAGGGGAATTGGCCGGTACCGTATTAAATGACGGCGTAAATCAAGGTAAAGCCGTTGTTCAATTAGCCAATAACCTCGCCCAAGGCAAACCAGCTACCGAAGGCACCAAATGGGAATTAAAAGATCGCGTTGTACGTATCCCTTATGTAGGTGTGGATAAAGATAATTTAGCTGAATTCTTAAAATAAAACTAATATCAGTGATGTAACCTTTAGGGGGAGTATTTCTACTTCCCCTATTTCAAATGAGGTTGGATATGACAACTCAAGATTTAAGTCAAGGTAGTCAGGTACTGCTTACGATGACCAATGTCAGTAAATCCTTTCCGGGCGTAAAAGCCTTAGATAGTGCAAACTTAACCGTCTGTTCTCATTCTGTTCATGCCTTAATGGGAGAAAATGGAGCGGGAAAATCTACATTATTAAAATGTTTGTTCGGTATTTATGCCAAAGATGAAGGTGAGATTTTTTTCTTAGGTAAACCCGTCAATTTTAAAACATCAAAAGAAGCCCTCGAAAATGGCATTTCTATGGTGCACCAAGAGCTCAATCTCGTACGCCAGACCAGTGTCATGGACAACCTTTGGCTTGGACGCTATCCGCTTAAGGGGCCATTTGTCGATCACGCCAAAATGTATCGTGATACCAAAGCGATTTTTGATGAATTGGAGATTGATGTTGATCCAAAAGAAAAAGTCGCCAAACTTTCTGTTTCTCAAATGCAGATGATCGAGATTGCAAAAGCATTCTCTTATGATGCCAAAATCGTCATTATGGATGAACCAACATCATCGCTTTCTGAAAAAGAAGTCGAACATCTGTTTAAAATTATTCAAAAATTAAAAGATCGCGGCTGCGGCATTATTTACATTTCTCACAAAATGGATGAAATTTTCAAAATTTGTGACGAAATTACTATTTTACGTGATGGGAAGTGGATCAATACCGTGCCGGTAAAAACCTCCAGTATGGAACAAATTGTTTCAATGATGGTAGGACGCGAACTTACCCAGCGTTTCCCTGAAAAAACAAATGTCCCAAAAGAAGTTGTACTTAAAGCCGAACATTTAACTGCCATCAATCAGCCCTCTATTCAAGATGTCTCTTTTGAATTGCGTAAGGGTGAAATTTTAGGTATTGCGGGTCTAGTCGGTGCAAAACGTACAGATATTGTCGAAGCTATTTTCGGCGTGCGTGAACTGAAAAGCGGTACAATTAAGCTACACGATAAAATTGTCAAAAATCGAACCGCACTTGAAGCAATTAATAACGGTTTTGCACTTGTCACCGAAGAACGCCGTACTACTGGGATCTACTCCAATCTAAGCATTGAATTCAATTCTTTGATTTCAAATATGAAATCTTACCTTACGCCTTGGAAATTACTTAGCAATAAGAAAATGCGTAGTGATACCCAATGGGTCATTGATTCAATGAATGTAAAAACACCTTCACACAAAACCACGATTGGATCACTTTCCGGCGGTAATCAACAAAAAGTTATTATTGGTCGTTGGTTACTTACCCAACCGGAAATTTTGATGCTTGACGAACCAACCCGAGGCATTGATATCGGTGCTAAATTTGAAATTTACCAGCTCATTCAAGAGCTTGCTAAAAAAGACAAAGGTATCATTATGATTTCCTCTGAGATGCCGGAGTTATTAGGGACAACCGATAGAATTCTCGTAATGAGTAACGGTCGGGTTGCCGGTATTGTAGAGACTGCAAAAACTTCTCAGGAAGAAATTTTACAGTTGGCGGCGAAATATTTATAACAATATAAGGAACAAATGAATTATGAGTGCCCTAGAAAAAAATAAATCCTTTGATCTTCTAAAACAAAATGCGATCTATTTTGTGCTATTGATTTTACTCGGCATTATCATTGCACAAGATCCAACTTTCTTAAATCTTATCAATTTTAGTAATATTCTTACCCAATCCTCCGTGCGTTTAATTATCGCATTGGGTGTAGCGGGATTATTGGTGACACAAGGTACAGACTTATCTGCCGGTCGTCAGGTCGGTTTAGCCGCGGTAATTTCTGCAACCATGTTGCAATCTATGGAAAATATGAACCGTGTTTTCCCTGATTTAGGTGAAATCCCTATTCCTGTTGTGATTCTAGCCGTTTGTGCCGTAGGTGCTGTTATCGGCTTAGTTAACGGTTTAGTCATTGCCTATCTAAACGTCACGCCATTTATTGCCACTATGGGAACCATGATCATTGTTTATGGTTTCAACTCCCTTTATTACGATGCAGTAGGTGGCTCCCCTATCGCCGGTTTTAATGAAAATTTTTCTGACTTTGCCCAAGGATTCTTCCGAATAGGTAGCTTTAAACTTTCATATATCACGATTTATGCAGCTATTGCTTCATTTTTAGTGTGGGTAATGTGGAATAAAACCCGTTTTGGTAAGAACATCTTCGCTATCGGAGGTAATCCTGAAGCAGCTAGAGTATCCGGTGTAAACGTTGCACGCAACCTTGTTGTTATTTATATCATTGCAGGGATGTTCTATGCTTTCGGCGGAATGTTAGAAGCCGGTCGAATCGGTTCTGCAACGAATAACTTAGGTTTTATGTACGAATTGGATGCAATTGCAGCCTGCGTAGTTGGTGGCGTATCGTTTGCTGGTGGTGTTGGTACTGTAATTGGTGTAGTTACCGGTGTTATCATCTTTACCGTAATCAACTACGGCTTAACCTATATTGGGGTAAACCCTTATTGGCAATACATCATCAAAGGTAGCATCATCATTTTAGCTGTTGCGATAGACTCATTAAAATACGCGAAGAAAAAATAGCAAAAATACGATGTGATGTAGTAAATACACAAAATAAAATTTATACAAAACATAGGGCATACTACGTATGCCCTAGCCAATAAGCTAAAATTTTTGATATTAAACAAACACCATGTGTCCCTACATCCACTTTAAAATATCAGTTTTCTTCAACGACTACATAATATCGAAAAAAATAAACCGCACTTTTTTAAGTACGGTTTATTATTTTAATTTGAAGCAAAAAAGTGGCTAAATTCAGCTATTTTTCATTACCAATGATGATAACCTCTGTAATAACCAAACCCAATACTCGGTACAACAACTGGTGTGCGTTGATAAATGACTCTCTGGCGACTGTCACTCGCATTCATTTTAATCGGATCTGAAATATCTTTTGCAGCTTTTGCTTTTTGTTCGGCAGTTACCGTATTACCACTAGCTACGCGAGCTTGGTACTCTTGCACCGTTTTCATATCACAGATACCCGTATCCTGTTGCACTACTTGTTGTGAGCTACAAGCAACAAGAAATAATATCGGACATGTAATTAATAATTTTTTCATTTTGCTCCCTTTTTACAAACCATTTTATCCAAAAGTTGTTTATTGCTATCCACTTTATCTCTAATAATCTGCTTTGTTTGTCTCCCTTCCCGCTCACGAATCTCTTGCTCTAATTGAGGATCATCAATAACGTAAACAGGTACGTACTGCACATTTCTTGGCTCATCTTGCCGATAAAGCGAAGCTCCTATAATTCCACCGTAATATTGACTATCATCACTAGGATGTATGTAATTATTCGTAGAATTTGTAAAATCTACTCCATTATCACCCTCAAAGCCATTACATACTCCCTCACCAGATACAAAAACACTTTTAGAAGAAAAATTCTCACTCACCATATACACTTCAAACTCAACACTGTTAGCTAAATTTTTCGCATCTTGAACAGAACTACTCGGATCTAAAACCCGCTGTTCTTTACTATCAATATAGCGCGTTAAATTCTGAGTATCTTCTGATATTTTAACCACAATCGTTTTTGCACTAACAGAAGCCGACAAAGGTAAAAAAGATAATATAAAAAAACATAAGAGATAAGTATAATACTTCATATTCATCCTTATATTATTAATAAGTTTGATAGAATTCTACAGGTAAACCGTCCGGATTTGTGCAGAAAGTATACTTTATTTTTATAAAATCATCTACCCCAACAGATTCACAGGCCCCTTATTAGCCACAAATAAAAAATACAGAATTCCATCTCCTTAACTTTAATTCCAAATCTAATTTTTAACTATCCCGTTCTACCGATAAGGTTCGGCTATCATCTTTGCGCCTGAAATTTCTGTATAAAATCGCTTAGAACACAGCTAATCCAAAACAATGATGACAACCTGATGAACACCTTCAATTGCAAGCATGACTAATTTTTCTCTGGTGTAATACTTTTTGTTTTTTCCTGTTCTTGAACTTCTAACGCATCGCGTGCAGCACGAATACTTTTTTCAATTAACGTTACCCGTTTATCATCTTTTGGCATTAACCGTAACATCATCGCCCAAGTCACTGCCGCCATTTTATAATCTTCCGTTTCAAAATAACGAAATGCCAATAAACTTAATGCTTCAATATTGCTATGATCCTTACGGATAACTTCTCGTAATAAATCACTACCTTTTAGTTTATCCGTCACATCTTCCGAAAACATTAATACACGTGCATAACCCAGTTTATATTGTAAATTATCAGGCTCAAGCTTATTTGCTTTTTGGTAGCTATCGAACGCCAAACGGGCATCACCTAAATTCATACCAATTTGTCCCAGCCACCACCACTTTTGGGCATCCTGTGGATTTTTCTGTAAATCAATACGAAGTGCGATTGAAAATTGCTGCATTTCACTATCCGAAAGAGGATTTGTCTCCTCTTCTTTCATTCTCTCGTAAAAATAAGGCAATTTTGCATAAGTTTGCTCTAACATGGATTCTGCCTGCCAAGATCCAACCATAAAGTAACTTGCTCCTGCAACAATCCCTATAGCAAGCAGACCTGAAGCAAACCAAATTTTTCCATAAGATTTTTCATTTTGGATTGTCTTTTCTTCCTGATAAGGGACATCATCCAATAACGTTTTCTGCAATTCTTGTTTAAGTAATTCTACATTTTCCACTAGCCCTTGCGCATTATCCCGTTCGATTTCTTGCAGGCGTGAGAAATAGAGTGCCTTATTCAGCTCATCACGTTTTTGTTCATTTTGTGTCTTAAACCGATACAGCAAAGGATAAAAACAAATTAACGCTACCAGTAAAGTAATGGCGACCAAACTCAATGCAAAACTCATCTATTTATCCTTTTGATTCAATAATTCAGCTAAACGCGCATTTTCTTCTTCCGTTAAAACATTGTCGGTTTTGACCGCACTTTGTTTTTTAGACTTAGGCTTCATTAGGAAAAAAACGCCGAATAATATAAGAAATAATGGTGCAAACCATAAAATTAAGGTACTCGCCGTCATCGGAGGATCATAGGTCACAAAATTACCATAACGCGCCACCATATATTCCACCACATCATTTTTCGATTTTCCCTCTTGTAATAACTCAAAGACTTTGTTACGCATATCTACCGCAATTGTGGCATTTGAGTCTGCAATATTATTATTCTGACATTGCGGACAACGCAAAGATTGCGTAAGTCGGTGATAATCGTTTTCTTGCTGTTGCGAGCTAAAATTCAGTGCATCAATGGCGGAAAATGCCACCGTGCTACATAAAAGTGCGGCTAAAAAAAGCCCTAATTTTTTCATTGTGTCTGCTCCGCAAGTTTGTCATAAATCGGTTTCAACGTTTCCAGCCATACTTTTTCGTTTACATCCCCGGCCAAACGATAATGAATCACTCCTTTACCATCCACAATGAAAGTCTCCGGTGCACCATATACCCCCAAGTCTAAGCCAAAAGATCCTTTTTCATCTTTTAGCACAAGTTGGTAAGGATTACCCAAATCTTTTAACCATTTTATTGCCTTTGCCGGTTCATCTTTATAGTTCAACCCAATAATATTCACACCTTGTTGCACCAGTTTATTTAAGTATTGATGTTCGGCATAACAGGTTGGACACCAAGTCGCCCATACGTTTAGCAAAACCGGTTTGCCTTGACGGAATAGTTCATTGCCATAAACCTTGTTTTCAAAGAGTTCCGTTAAGCTTTTCGTCGGGACAGGTTTTCCAACCAACGCCGATTCTAAAGCCTTAATATCTTCACCTTGAGCATTACGGTTAAGTTGCACTAAAAAGGCAATAACCACTGCTAAAAAGAGAACAAGAGGAATCAATAATTTTTTTTTCATTTCTACCGCTCTTTTAAGTAACTTGTCCTTTCCTTATTTGGAAAAGGTTGCGAAAAAATCAATCACGCTATATTTTCCACAGGGTTTCACACTTCCATAAGGAAAATCAGGAATGCAATACGGGAGTTATTTTTTTAATAATTTATTAAACCGATAACGTCTGTCAAACATACACAACAGACCACCCAATGCCATAAACACACCACCAATCCAAATCCAACGAATAAAAGGCTTGTAATACAAACGCAATGCCCAAGAATTGTCATCAAGTTTTTCGCCTAGCGCCACGTACAAGTCACGTGTTAAGCTCCCATCAATAGCTGCTTCTGTCATTGACATACGGCTCACGGTGTAAAAACGCTTTTCAGCGAATAAGGTTGCCTCCGGTTTTCCGTCTTTTGTAATATCAATTTGTGCTTTACCACCAATATAATTAGGCCCGTTGGCATCACTGACACCGACAAATTTGAAATCGTAACGACCAATCTGAGCACTATCCCCTACTTGCATTCGTACATCACGTTCTACACTAAAGTTTTGGCTAAAAGCGATCCCCCATACCGTCATTGCCACACCTAAGTGTGCAAATAACATTCCCCAATGAGAACGGGATAATTTGCGCACACCGACAAAAAACGATTCGCGATGGGTAGCCCGTTGTTGTAATTCGTAAAGTGCGAGTAATAGGATAATAATAGTCATCATCGCACCAAGAACGGAACTTACGGTAATCTTGTCTTGCAAGAAATAAGGTAAGGCAAATCCTGCAATCAGCATGATAACAACACTGATGATAACCGGCGTTCGAATTGCTGAGAATTGATCCCGTCGCCATTTTACTAGCGGCCCAATGCCTAGCAATAGCGCAAACGGTGTCATAATAATCAAGAACATTTGATCAAAAAACGGTGCGCCGATTGAAATTGTGCCTAATCCTAACTGTTTATGCACCAAAGGTAACAATGTACCTAAAAACACCACGCAAAGTGCGGTCATTAATAGAATATTATTTAATAGCAACATACTTTCGCGAGAATAGCGCTCCGCATTATCACGTGAACGAATTTGACTGCCTTTATAGGCATAAAGTGCGAGTGAGCCGCCAATGACAACCACCAGATATGCCAAAATATACAAACCGCGCGTCGGATCAGAGGCAAAGGCATGAACTGACACCAAAATCCCCGAACGCACCAAGAATGTGCCGAGTAAACAGAGGGAAAAAGCCAAAATAGCGAGGAGTACCGTCCAAGCTTTAAATGAACTGCGTTTTTCCGTCACCGAAAGAGAATGAATCAGCGCTGTACCGGCTAACCAAGGCATAAAGGATGAATTTTCAACCGGATCCCAGAACCACCAGCCACCCCAGCCTAATTCATAATACGCCCACCAAGAACCGAGAACGATACCAAGTGTTAAAAATACCCATGCGGCAAGCGTCCAAGGGCGAGACCAACGCGCCCACGCCGAATCAAGTTTACCGGTCATTAAAGAAGCAATCGCGAACGCAAAAGCGACAGAGAAACCGACATAGCCCATATAGAGTAGCGGAGGGTGAAAAATCAATCCTACATCTTGTAGCATAGGATTAAGTTCTTTACCGTCCACAGGGAAATTAGGGAAAGTGCGGATAAATGGATTGGATGTAAATAATACAAACAGCACGAAACCCACGCTAATGATTCCCATGATGCCCAGCACTCTCGCTGCCGCTTCTTGAGGTAAATGTTTACTTAATAGCGCCACTGCGGCGGACCAAAGGGCAAGCAACCAAATCCAAAGCAACAATGAGCCTTCATGTGATCCCCAAACAGCGGATAAACGATAATAAATTGGCAAGGTACTGTTAGAATTATTTACTACATATTGCACACTAAAATCATTGACTGCAAACAAGTAAAACAGCGCGACAAAAGCAATGGTAAGGCTGACAAATAATCCGTAGGTCATTGGTCGTGCTAATGCCATTAAGCGGGTATTCCCCTTCTCTGCGCCCCACAATGGAAAAATCGCGAGCATTAATGACACGGCAAGACTCAAGGCGAGCGCATAATTTCCGATTTCAGCGATCATTTGTTGCCTTCTTGTTTTTCTTGACGATCACGCACACTTTCACCTTTCAAATCCGCCTCATCTACACCCATCGGTTTATGCACTTTTTGCATTTTTTCGCCTAATTCAGGCGGTACATAATTTTCATCGTGTTTTGCCAACACTTCAGTAGCGGTCAGTACGGTCGGTTTGGTTAATACGCCTTGTGCAACAATACCCTGCCCCTCTCGGAAAAGATCAGGCAAAATACCTTCGTATTCTACGGTAATCGCAGGGCCAATATCGTTCAAATCAAACCGCACTTTTAAACTTTTCGGGTCACGCTCTACAGTTCCTTCAACCACCATTCCACCGACTCGGATACGCTGCCCGACTTCAGGTTTTTGGTTCGGGTTATTATCTTTACCCAAAACCACCTCCGACGGCGTGTAGAATAAATCAATATTCTGACGTAACGCATAGAGTATCAAGCCACTAGCAATGGCAATACCAAGTACAACAAAAACAACTAATTTAAGTCTGGATTTACGTCTCGGGTTCATAGTGTGTTTCCTTTATTAGCTTGTTGTAAACGCATTTCACGTTGGGTTTCACGCAGAACATTTTTCAAAATCGTTTTACGTTGTTTGAGGCTTTGTATGATCAACGCAACAATCGCAACCAAACTAATGCCGTAAGATAGCCATACATAAAAGCCATAGCCACCCATATCAAAAAAATCACTCCAAGTTTGGAAAAACATTTTTATTCCTCCATAAAAATATAAAAACTATTTACTACAATCTTTTGCCAGAGCTTTCACCCATGGGCGTTTTGCATCTTCTCTTAATAATTCCGCACGATAACGCACCAGGGTCAGCCAAATATATAAAGCTAAAAAACCAAAAATACATAAAATCAATGGAATTAACATCGGAGCAGCAATAGACGGTTTTTCAAATTTTGTAATACTTGCGCCTTGATGAAGCGTATTCCACCATTCCACAGAGAAATGAATAATCGGCAAAATCACCACAGTAGTAATACATAAAATACCCGAGGCTTTTGCTCCGATCGCCCGATCGGAAAAACTGGAATAAAGAGCAAGAATACCAAGATATAAAAAGAATAGAATTAATTCAGCAGTCAGACGGGCATCCCATACCCACCAAGTCCCCCACATCGGTTTGCCCCAAATCGCACCGGTAATCAGTGCGAGAAAGGTGAATAATGCGCCAATAGGTGCCATAGCAATCATTGCTAAATGAGCTTGTTTAATTTGCCATACCAGTGCGATCACAGCGGCTACCGCCATTGAACCATACACGCCCATTGACCAAATCGCCGTTGGCACATGTACATACATGATTCTGAAACTGTTCCCCTGTTGATAATCTGCCGGCGCATAGGCCAAGCCCCATACAATACCGACACTTAACAATAACAAACTCAATAGAGCAAACACCGGACTCAATTTACCACAAATTCGATATTGGGTTTCTGGTTTAGCGTAGGGATGTAACCAGTTCCACATAACAAAGCCTCACAAAAAAATAAAAAGAAAAACAACCGCACTTTCGCACAGTTGTCGAATTAATTATCCAAACTAATACGCAATGCCGCAGCCACCGCAAAAGGCGAAAACGTCATCGCACCTACCATCATCGCACCTAAAATTGCAAGTTGCCCCGTATAAGGCAAATTCAAACCGGCTGCATCCAATACGGAAGATGCGAAAATCAACACGGGAATAAACAACGGCACTACAAGTAAACTGAGCAACACACCGCCCTTACGTAATCCTACGGTTAATGCAACACCAATCGCCCCGATACAACTTAATACCGGTGTACCGAGAAGCAAGGTTAGCACTAGCGCCCACCAAAGATGAACTTCAAGCGAAAGTAATAATGCCGCAATTGGCGAAAGTAAAATCAGTGGCAAACCGGTTAAAAGCCAATGTGCGATAACCTTGGACAACGCCGTTAATACGAGAGGTTGCTTGGTCAGCATTAATTGCTCAAGTGAACCGTCAATAAAATCATCACGAAACAAGCGTTCAAAAGAAAGCAATGCAGAAAGTAAAGCCGCCACCCAAGCAATTCCGGGTGCAATGCGTGAAAGTAATTTAGGATCCGGTCCAATCACAAGTGGAAATAACGTGATAACAATCAAAAAAAACCACAGTGGATTTAAAATCTCTGACCGTTTACGCATTGCAATTTTTAATTCACGTTTAATTACTTCTAGAAAAATCATTCACTTATTCCGCTTTATACTGTGCTAAATTAAGTTTTTGCAAACGCATACTCGGCACATCTTGATGGCTCGTCATTAATACAATACCACCTTGTTTTGCATGCTCATCAAAAAGTGCGGTCAAAATTTCCACACCTTTTTTATCAATTGCCGTAAAAGGTTCATCTAAAATCCATAACGGTGCATGAGAAAGCCATAATCTTGCTAATGCAATACGTCGTTGTTGCCCCGCTGAAAGTTGTGCGGCAGGTAGATCTTCACGCCCCAAAAGTCCGACTTTCGCTAATACGTCCCAAAGTGCGTCATCTCCCTGCTCCGCTTGGCTAATGCGTTGATAAAATTGCAGATTCTCTAACGCTGTCAGTTCTGGTTTTACGCCGGAAAAATGCCCTAGATAAAGTAAATCCTGATAGTAAATTTCCCGTTGTTTGGAAATAAGTTCAGAATTCCACCGCACTTCACCTTCTAACGGTTGTGCAAGCCCGGCTAAAATACGCAATAAACTGGTTTTTCCGATACCATTATGTCCCTCAATCTGCACAAAATCACCACAGTTAAAATTGCACGATAAACCGGAAAAAAGCAAACTCTCACCACGTTGGCAGGCAAGCTCTTTGATAGATAAATTGTGAGACTTAGACATAAAGAAAAACACGAATATTGAATTGCGGTCATTCTATCACAAGTGAAAAATTTAACGAGATTTTAAGTAGTCAAAACAATTAACTATTTGGTAGTAGATTGTAGGTTTTATTGACTTAGAACAAGCTTCATTTGAATACTCAATTTCTACAAAAGGGAAAACATTTAATGATCTAAATCAACTTTTCTGCTAGTATTTTCCCCTTAGTACTTTTTGGTTAAAGCTTTTGCATTTTTAGCTGACAGCCAAATCGGCTCAAATGAAAACTCATTTTATAAGAAGGAATGAATTATGGCTTACACTCTACCTGAATTAGGCTACGCTTATGATGCCTTAGAACCTCATTTTGATGCTCAAACGATGGAAATTCACCATAGTAAACATCACCAAGCCTACGTAAATAATGCCAATGCGGCACTAGAAGGCTTACCGGCTGAATTTACCGAAATTTGCGCAGGTCAATTAATTTCTCAACTTGACAAACTTCCGGCAGAAAAACGTGTCGCATTACGTAATAATGCCGGCGGTCACGCAAATCATAGTTTATTCTGGAAATCCTTGAAAAAAGGAACTACATTACAAGGTGCATTGAAAGAAGCAATCTTACGCGATTTTGGTTCTGTCGAAGCCTTTCAAGCCGAATTCGAAAAAGCGGCGGCAACCCGCTTCGGTTCAGGTTGGGCATGGTTGGTGTTAACTACCGAAGGAAAACTCGCGGTTGTTTCCACAGCAAACCAAGATAATCCACTAATGGGTAAAGAAATTGCAGGTTGTGAAGGTTTCCCACTTTTAGGCTTAGACGTTTGGGAACACGCCTACTACTTGAAATTCCAAAATCGTCGCCCGGATTATATTAAAGAATTTTGGAATGTTGTAAACTGGGATTATGTTGCAGAGCGTTTTGAAAAGAAAGCGGCTGATTGCAATCACGCCAAATAATCAATGAACTACAAAAGTGCGGTCAATTTTGACCGCACTTTTTATATCCACCGCCTAACTTTCGATTTATACCGACGATATGTATCCCCAAATTTCTTTTCTAAATAGATTTCTTCTCGAGAAATTTGGAATTGATTCATTAAAAATATAAAGATAATGACCCCACTCCAAGCCAATAAATGCCCTAACCATAATGCCCATGATACAAGAATCAGTAATAGACTCAGGTACATTGGGTTACGCGTGATTTGAAAAATACCGGATGTGACAAGCCTTGTCGTTTTATCCAACTGTTTCGGATCAATAGATGTCTCATTGCGATAAAATTGCCATACACTCGCAGCAGCAACCAAAATAGAGACTAGAATAAAAAACCAAATCGCATAAAAAAATCTGGAATATCGCCCTATTTGAGGTAAGGCATACATCACCACACCAATGGAGAAACAAAGAATCGGGGGAGGAAGTGGAAATAAAAAGCGCATAAAACAAACGCCCTATCGGGCGCTTTATACTAAAGATTGTTTAATTTCATTTGAGCCATTTGCTGTTCTAACGAACTACCCGTTTGAAGCACTTGCTCAAAACTATTTTTTGCCGCAACAGTGTCGCCTTTTGCCAACTGAATATCACCGACTAAAAGTATTTTGCGAGCATTAAAACCGGCACTCTTTACCTGTTCAAGTGTTGATAATGCACTATCTAATTGACCTAACTGGAATTGCACGGCACTTAAACGTAAAGCGGCAAGTGATGTCAATAAGTCATCTTGAGATTGTGTTAAAACCTGCTGTAAAGCGACTTCGGCACTCGCAAAATCTTGTTTTGCCACCGCATTTTTTGCTTCATCAAACAACGCAAAGACTGCATAACTGGTTTTACTATTCGCTTGAACGAATTCCGTTAATTTCGCTTTCTGAGCGGCAGGATCTTGCTCGGCTGCATAAACTAAAGCATCATATCCTGCCGAGGCTTCAGCTATTTGATTTGCTTGGTAAGTCTGCCAATAACGCCAGCCAAACACGCCGGCCACACCCAAAATAAAAGCGACAATGATAGTTTTGCCGTTTTCTTTCCACCATTCTTTTAACTGGTTAATCTCTTGTTCTTCTTCAATGGAGTATGCCATATCTTTTTCCTTTATAAATTAAAATTGAGATTGAATATAATCAATAACTTGTTCAACTTCAAAGGTTTGTTGTTCAACTCCACCGTGTAAATGTTTCACAACTACCTGACTATTTTGCACTTCACTTTCACCGATGACTAAAGCTAAAGTCGCACCGGATTTATCCGCACGTTTAAATTGTTTTTTAAAATTACCCCCCGAGCAATGTTGCATAACCCGCAAGTGCGGTAATGCTGAACGAATTTTTTCAGCAATTTGTAAAGCGGCTAAAGTCGTATTTTCCCCTTGATGAATTACATAAATATCGACCGCACTTTTTAACGGTATGGCTACATTAAGTTCTTGTACCAATAAAACTAAGCGCTCCAGTCCCATCGCAAAGCCTACACCGGACGTAGCGTGTCCGCCAAGCTGCTCAACCAAACCGTCATAGCGACCGCCGCCGCATATTGTACCTTGCGCACCCAGTGCAGAGGTTACCCATTCAAACACTGTTTTATTGTAATAATCCAATCCCCGTACAAGCTTTGGATTAATTTCATATTGAATTCCCACTGCATCTAATAAAGCACATAATTGAGCAAAATGTACACGGCTTTCTTCATCCAAATAATCAAGGAGTTTCGGTGCATTATCTAACACTTTTTGTAATTCTTGATTTTTAGTATCTAAAATACGCAGCGGATTTTTCACTAAACGCTCTTTTTCTTCTTCGCTCATTAGATCTTGATATTTTTCCAAAAATTCTACCAATGCAGAGCGATAACTTGCTCTTGCTTCCAATGAACCGATTGAGTTTAGTTGTAGAGAAACCTGCTGATCAATACCTAATTTTTTCCAAAGTCTTGCCGTTAAAATAATTAGCTCGGCATCGATTTCCGGATTAGTAATACCAAAAACTTCTACTCCCGCTTGATGGAACTGGCGATAACGTCCCTTTTGCGGACGTTCATGACGAAACATCGGCCCCATATACCACAAACGCTGTTCATTATTATAAATCCAACCATGTTCAATCGCTGCCCGCACGCAACCTGCCGTCCCCTCAGGACGAAGGGTTAATTGTTCATCGTTATCCCAAAAAGTGTACATTTCCTTTGAAACGACATCCGTTACTTCGCCAATAGCACGGGCAAATAACGGTGTACTTTCAACAATCGGCATACGCACTTCAGAGTAACCATAACTGTTTAATACTTCACGTACCTGCATTTCAACCCATTGCCATAATGGGGATTCTGTTGGTGGACAATCGTTCATACCACGAATTGCTTGAATTGTTTTTGCCACAAGTTTTCCTTAAATAATACGATTTTTGGGATCTTGCAATGCGACTTTCGCACGGATCTTTGCTTCTAATTGATTGATAATATCTTCGTTATCAAACCGCTCTTTTTGACGCTCGCCATCTATATAATAACCGCTTTTCTTATTCCCACCTGTTACGCCGAGATCAGAGACTAAGGCTTCACCCGGTCCATTTACGACACAGCCGATAATAGATACATCCATCGGTGTAATAATATCTTCAAGACGTTGTTCTAAAGCATTCACTGTACCGATCACATCAAATTCTTGACGAGAACAGGTTGGACAGGCAATAAAATTAATTCCTCGGGAACGAATACGCAACGATTTTAAAATATCAAAACCTACTTTGATTTCTTCCACAGGATCTGCCGCCAAGGAAACTCGTAATGTATCTCCTATTCCCTC
The DNA here is from genome assembly GCF_010587025.1 of Rodentibacter caecimuris. NCBI lineage: Bacteria > Pseudomonadati > Pseudomonadota > Gammaproteobacteria > Pasteurellales > Pasteurellaceae > Rodentibacter > Rodentibacter caecimuris. The sequence goes on from NZ_CP040863.1 coordinate 827,424, forward strand.
AGCGAGTAGCATTCCTAAACCGATTGCCGATTTAACAGCTCCGGCACGCGCACCACCGGCTTCGGTAATCCCTAGGTGTAACGGTTGTTTAATCGCTTTTGCCAGTAAACGATAAGATTCTACCGCCAAAGACACATCGGACGCTTTCACGCTTACTTTAAATTGATCAAAGTTAAAACGATCTAAAATCTCTACGTGACGCAATGCAGATTCAACCAGTGCTTCGGGAGTAGGCTCACCGTATTTCTCTTGAATGTCTTTCTCTAAAGAACCGGCATTCACACCAATGCGAATAGGGATATTTTTATCACGAGCACAATCCACTACTGCACGAATACGATCCTCTCGTCCGATGTTACCGGGATTTATACGCAAACAATCTACACCATACTCAGCAACTTTTAATGCAATACGGTAGTCAAAATGGATGTCTGCAATCAATGGTATACTAACTTGCTGTTTAATAATTCTAAACGCTTCAGCTGCATCCATGGTCGGCACAGAAACACGCACAATATCGGCACACACACGCTCTAAAGATTTAATCTGAGCAACCGTAGAATCAATATCCGTAGTGCGCGTATTTGTCATAGACTGCACGGCAATCGGTGCATCTCCACCAATCGGTACATTACCTACATAAATTTTTGTCGATTCACGACGCTTAATTATCGGTTGAAAAGCTGACATCATCATTCCTTATTAAGGTTGTGAAAGTTTAAATTTTGCGACACGCCCGTCCACTTTTAGAGGATAATCCTGCCCCTTATAAGTGATACGAACATTCCCCGGTGCCCCTACAATCAATGAAAATTCATTACCGCTAAAGGTTAAGACTTCACCTTGCTTATATTCTTTTTGTGCAAGCACTTTTCGATTCTGATCTTTTATACTTAACCAACTGGTATTTTTTAATATTTCCACGACTAAATCACCTTGAGCAGCCGGCGGAGGTGGAGAAATAGTTGGATCTTCAACCGCACTTTGCGTATCAGGAATCGCAATTTCGTTCAACGTTGTGTCTTCGCCAGAAGTGATTGATTTAGGTAATACATTTTGTTCAGTCTGAGCAGAAATAACCTCTTGGCTAGCTTTTACTTCAGCCATTTCCATACTATTAGCTTGAGTATTTTCCGGCTGGATCGGTTGAACACTTGGCAGTTCAGTAGGTGAAACGGAGGAACTTTCCGATACTGTTTGGGTAGTTTCTACATTTGACACATAACTTTGCACTAAGGTATCACGCTCTTCATTAGATTTTTGATAGTTCTGCCACCACCACAAGCCCGTCATACTTAATGCGACTAAAAGCACTAATGCGGTTAAATAGCCAACCCAACGACTGTGAGAAGAATATTGATTTACCGAGCGAGTAGAACGGGCATTTTTTCCCAAATCATTTTGTTCGTCTTCCCCAAAAGAGAGATCGGCCCAAAGACTTTCAGGTAAACGCAGAAACTTCCCATAATTGCGTACATAGCCTTTCATGAAAGCCGCAGGCACATTTTTTTGGATAAATTCATTATTTTCGATTTGAGCTAAAATCGCGGGACGTAGTGTAATTTGCTTAGAGACATCTTCAAGAGAAAGATTTAAGGCTTCGCGGGCCTCACGAAATTTATCTCCCAAAGATATAGGTTGATCTGCTTGCGTTTTCGTTTCCATTTGTTCAGCCTGGGCATCCATAATGTTTATTAATTTATGAGACATAATTAAAGGCAGAATTTTAAAGTCCAAAGCAATTTTTGGCAATGTTTTATTTGATTAGACTTAGTTTTTCCGCACGATTCACATCTATTTGTCGTAATTTGTCGATTGCTTTTTGATAAGCCTCCGATTGATTTAGCGCCTGTGAGCAAAGCACCATATTTTCATAAGTATCTGCCTGACGGTAATAATTAGGCGAAAGTAAGGCAAGTTCAAATTGCTTATTGGCTTGTTCAAACTCACCTTGACTACATAAAAACGCGCCAAAATTATTATGTACATCACCTTGTTTTTCATCAAGTTTTATGGATTTAAGGTAAGATTTTCTTGCTTCATTAACATCGCCTTGCAATTGATGAAAATGTGCAAAGGCAGAATGAACAAGATAATACTCTTGATCATGTGCTAACGCTTTATCAAGATTTTGTTTCGCTTGAATAAAATTATTTTGCTGCAAATAGCCAAGCGCCAGTTCGACTCGCGCTTTTGCCGCCTGTTGTTTATTAAAATCAGAAGAGGGGGCTTGCGAAACACAAGCTGAAAAAACAAGAGGAAAAATGACCGCACTTAAAAATCGAATAAATAAAGGTTTCATTTTTCCTCCAATTACTATAGTTTCACTAATTAACTTGGGTTATTCCTATATTCTGCCCAAATTGACGTTTCATTGCTGTACGTTTAGTACGATCAATAACATCACCGGCCAGTTGCCCGCACGCAGCATCAATATCATCTCCCCGAGTTTTACGCACAATGACAGTAAAACCATATTCCATTAATGCTTTTTGGAATCGATCGATACGGGTATTTGAACTTTTGGCATAAGGGGCTTCAGGAAACGGATTCCACGGGATTAAATTAATTTTACAAGGTGTATTTTTCAACACTTCCGCAAGCTGATGAGCATGCTCCACACTATCATTAACATGATCCAACATCACATATTCAATCGTGACTTTGCCATGATTAGCATTGGAAACACTCAAATAACGGTTCACAGAATCAATCAGCATTTTAATATTATATTTTTTATTAATCGGTACAATTTCATCACGTAATTCATCATTCGGCGCATGTAAGGAGATGGCTAATGCAACATCAATCATCTTACTTAAATTATCCAATGCCGGCACAACTCCTGAAGTAGAAAGCGTCACTCGGCGTTTAGATAAACCGTAAGCAAAATCGTCCAACATGATTTCCATTGCAGGAACAACATTTGCCACATTTAATAGCGGTTCCCCCATCCCCATCATCACCACATTCGTTATTGGACGAACGCCTGTCACGCCAAAATTACCGATAATTTTTGAAGCTCGCCACACTTGCCCAATAATTTCAGATACGGTCAAATTACGGTTAAAGCCTTGTTGAGCGGTAGAACAAAAGGTACAGGCCAAGGCACAACCAACCTGAGAAGAAACACAAAGCGTGGCACGATCCGCTTCCGGAATATACACGGTTTCTACTTGTTGATCGCCCACCTGCATTGCCCATTTTATCGTGCCGTCTGCAGAACGTTGCTCTACCGCCACTTCAGGTGCTCTAATTTCAGCAACAGATTTTAACTTTTCTCGTAATTTCTTATTGATATTTGTCATATTGTCGAAATTATCTTCGCCAAAATGATAAATCCATTTTACTAATTGATCGGCTCGAAACGGTTTTTCCCCAAGTTCTTGAAAAAATTCACGCATTTGTTGGCGCGTCAAATCCATTAAATTAATTTTTTTGTTTGATATTTGTTCTAACATTAAAGCCTCGTTGCTACACATTATGGCAATAAAAATTGTAGTGATTTACTACAAAAAAGCCTGATATAAAAATGAGCAGCGATTTTACAGATTTGTTAGAAGATAAGCTAGCAGATTTCAAAAACAAGAACATTTCTGACCGCACTTTTTACGATTCAGATCGCAAAAATAAGCAATCTTTTAGAAAAAAGTGCGGTAGAATACGCCTCTGTTTTATTTATCGGTACTAAAAATGTTTAAAAAATGCTTTTCAGTTTTGTGTCTATGTATCCCAGCCCCCTTAACCATGGCACAATCCTATGTCGTTTACGATTTCACTCACGATAAAGTCTTGGAAAGCAGCTCACCAAACCATGTTCAACCTATTGCATCAGTAACAAAACTAATGACTGCAAATGTATTTTTAGAAAATAATAAAAATCCTCGTTGTGCCGCCTCCATTACAGATGATGATCATGACTATATCAAAGGTACCCGTACAAAATTACCAACATATACGCCCATTCCTTGTAATGAACTACTAAAAGCAATGTTAGTTCATTCCGATAACTATGCAGCCCATGCCCTTTCCCGTTCAGCCGGAATGAGCCGCCTACAGTTTATTCAGAAAATGAATGAAAAGGCCCGTGAACTTGGTATGCGTTCCACCCGCTTTACTGATAGCTCAGGTTTATCGGATAGTAATATTTCCAGTGTGATGGATCTGGTTAAGCTGACTAAATATTCCTTGAATAAACCGCAAATTAAGGATTTTTCTAATATGCCAAGCGCTTATATTCAGACCGGCGGACGTCAGGTATTGGTGAGAAATACCAACAAACTGGTGCGAGAAGCCGTATTCGATGCAGCAATTAATAAAACCGGCTATATTCGTGAATCAGGCTATAATCTAGTATTTGTTAATAAACATCTTTGCCGAAATTCAGCCATTGGGGTGATTAGTTTAAATAATAGCTCCTCCCAATTCCGCACTAATTTCACCAAAAACAAATTAGAAAAATATGGTTGTATTGCCGGACACCGGCTCAATAATTTCACACCTGATGATGCACAATATGAAGAAGGTTACGATGAAGAAGGGCTAAGCAATCTGATTGAACAACTTTCAAAACAATAAGTTTCGCTATTCTACCGGCAACACGCCGGTATATTTTTATTCCTACAATCATCAACATTTAAAAGCATAGAAAAAATCTATCATCCTTTTTGGTATGCTAACCGACGTAAAATAAAATCTTTAGAAGTTGATAATCATTTTTATTTGAAATCTCTACAAAAAGTAGTACTATTGTCCCAGTGAATGTAAACTGTACTGTATTCACCTATCATTCAAGTAAAACAAATTCTACTTTATAAGGAGATCTTATGCGAATTTCATTAAAAATTATGACCGCACTTACGTTAGGTTTATTTATGATGCAAGCCAATGCAAAATTTAAAGTTGTTACGACTTTTACCGTTATCCAAGATATTGCACAAAATGTAGCGGGCGATGCAGCAACGGTGGAATCTATCACGAAACCCGGCGCGGAAATTCATGAATATGAGCCGACCCCAAAAGACATTGTAAAGGCACAATCTGCCGATTTAATTCTATGGAACGGTTTAAATTTAGAGCGTTGGTTTGAGCGTTTTTTCCAAAATATTAAAGATAAACCGGCCGTAGTGGTGACAGAAGGCATTACACCTCTTTCTATTTATGAAGGGCCTTACAAAGACGCGCCTAACCCACACGCTTGGATGTCGCCTTCTAATGCATTAATTTATATTGAAAATATTAAAAACGCACTGATTAAACATGATCCTCAAAATGCCGATGTATATGAAAAAAATGCAGCGGATTACACACAAAAAATTAAACAGTTAGATGAACCGCTTCGTGCTAAACTTGCACAAATTCCGGAGTCCAAACGTTGGCTGGTCACCAGCGAAGGAGCTTTCAGCTATTTGGCGAAAGATTACAACTTAAAAGAAGGTTATTTATGGCCGATTAATGCCGAACAACAAGGAACGCCTCAACAAGTTCGTAAAGTCATTGATTTGGTTCGTAAAAATAATATCCCGGTAGTGTTCAGTGAAAGTACTATTTCACCTAAGCCGGCACAACAAGTAGCGAAAGAAAGTGGGGCAAAATATGGGGGAGTATTATATGTAGATTCTCTTTCAACCAAAGAGGGCCCTGTACCAACCTATATCGACCTATTGAATACCACCGTTTCCACCATAGTTAAAGGATTTGAAAAATAATGGAATCATTTTCGACATCAATTTGGGTGAATGACGTAACTGTTCGTTATAACAACGGACATACTGCTATTCACGATATGAGCTTTTCACTCAATGACGGTACGATTTGCGCACTGGTTGGCGTGAACGGTAGTGGAAAATCAACCTTGTTTAGAAGTCTAATGGGGTTAGTAAAACCACAAAAAGGTGAAATAAAACTATGCAACCTACCGATTTCTCAAGCCCTAAAACGTAATCTGATTGCTTATGTTCCGCAGTCGGAAGAAGTGGACTGGCAATTCCCCGTTTCCGTTTATGATGTCGTTATGATGGGACGTTATGGATACATGAATCTTTTACGTATCCCAAAATCTATTGATAAGCAAAAAGTGCAAGAGGCGATGCAACGTGTAAACATTGAGCATCTTGCACATCGTCAAATTGGCGAACTGTCCGGCGGGCAAAAGAAACGGGTATTTTTAGCTCGCGCATTGGCGCAACAAAGCCCAATAATTTTGTTGGATGAGCCTTTCACTGGCGTAGATGTTAAAACGGAAAACGCCATTGTGGATTTGTTGCAGCAACTTCGTAGTGAAGGGCATCTAATTTTGGTTTCGACTCACAATCTAGGTTCTGTGCCTGATTTTTGTGATCAAGTGGTGATGATCAACCGCACAGTTATTGCAGCCGGAAAAACAGAAGACACCTTTAATCAACATAATTTAGAGCTCGTCTTTGGTGGTGTGTTGCGCCATATCAGATTGCAAGGTGAAGACTTACATAATGATGAAGACAAACGCGCAGTAACGGTACTGACCGATGATGAAAAAGCGGTGGTATTCTACGGTGAAACCAAACAGGATCCCCCTGCCACAACACAAGATTGCAATTTTGACACGTCCGCGAATAAAAAAGAGAAGGAATAACCTATGCTGGATTTATTACTCGAGCCCTTCTCTTATGACTACATGTTGAAAGCAATGATTTTGAGCACGGTTGTCGGAGGAATTTGCGCTTTTTTGTCTTCCTATTTAATGCTCAAGGGCTGGTCATTAATTGGTGATGCCTTATCCCACTCCGTTGTACCGGGTGTCGCCATTGCTTATGCGTTTTCCTTACCTTATGCGCTCGGTGCATTTTTTTCAGGTATTTTAGCCGCAATTTCTATTTTATGGATTAAATCCATTTCTAAGCTAAAGGAAGATGCCGTTATTGGTTTTATTTTCAGTACGTTTTTTGCGCTCGGATTATTGATTATTTCCTTAAATCCGACTGCCGTAAATGTGCAAAGTATTATTTTAGGTAATATTTTGGGCATTGCAGATGAAGATATCTACCAAGTTTCGATCATTATCGGTATTTGTTTAGTCTTGCTTTTATTATTCTGGAAAGATCTACTACTGATTTTTTTCGACGAAACTCAAGCGATTACCGTAGGGCTTTCACCACTTTTCTATAAAACCTTATTTTTTACCTTATTAAGTGCTTGTGTAATCGCTGCATTACAAACCGTAGGAGCAATTCTTGTAATCGCAATGGTCATTACACCGGGTGCTACGGCTTATCTACTGACGGATAAGTTTAAAACCCTAGCGATCATTGCCGTGATACTAGGCTCAATCACCAGTTTTGTTGGCGTCTATATGAGCTATTATTTAGACGGTGCAAGCGGGGGAATCATAGTTACACTGCAAACTTTACTTTTCTTGCTCGCATTTTTGTTTTCCCCAAAATACGGCTTACTTACTCGCAACAAAAAGGCGGTACCCGATGTTTGATTGGTTTTTAGAGCCTCTCCAATTTGCTTTTATGCAAAATGCGTTGCTCACAGCATTAATTGTCTCTACTATCTGTGCCTTACTTTCCTGTTATTTAGTATTAAAGGGTTGGTCATTAATGGGTGATGCGATTTCTCATGCCGTGCTACCGGGAATTGTATTAGCCTATCTGATAGGTATTCCTCTTGCTATCGGGGCATTCCTATCCGGCATTTTTTGTGCTTTCGGCGTGGGTTATTTAAAAGAAAACAGCCGAATTAAAGAAGATACCGCCATGGGGATTGTGTTTTCAGGCATGTTTGCCATCGGATTGGTGATGTTTACCAAAATTCAAACCGAGCAACATTTAACCCATATTTTGTTTGGCAACGTATTAGGGGTCAGCAATATTGAATTAATACAAACTGCGGTCATTTCTACCTTTGTTTTTCTTGTTATTCTATTTAAGCGCCGTGATTTATTACTTTATTGTTTTGATGCAAGCCATGCTCGGGTTGCCGGTCTCTCACCACAAGTCTTGCATTATAGCTTACTCATTCTAACTGCGCTTACTATTGTCAGCACCATGCAGGTAGTTGGCGTAATTTTAGTGGTTGCCATGTTGATAGCACCGGGAATTACGGCTCTTACATTGACAAAATCCTTTGATAAAATGCTATGGGTCTCTGTCATAACCTCTGTTATTTCAAGCCTTATGGGCGTGATTTTGAGCTATCACTTTGATGCCTCAACGGGCGCTTGTATTATTTTATTGCAGGCGGCAATTTTTATCCTTGCATTAGCCTATAGCAAAATTAAACAATAATTCAAGGCGGATATATTATCCGCCTGAGTCATTAATTTGTGATACGCGCTAATAAGGTCAGTACTTCATAATGTGCCGTATGCGGGAACATATCAAAAAGCTGAATTTTAACAGGCTTATAATGTGTCAGATCGCGTAAATCTTTCCCCATAGAAATGGCGTTACAACTAGAATATAAAATAAAGTGCGGTCGTATTTGGTTGAGAAATTCGCTTACTGCCTTTCCGATTCCACGACGTGGAGGGTTTACAATAACCAAATCCGGGCGTTCCTCATTGCCGTTCAACACAAAATTTGCCGCATCTAAAGACTGAAATGTCACATTCCGTAAAGCTAATTTTTGGGCGGACATTTTTGCCGCTAAAATTGCCGATGGCGAAATTTCAATACCGATCAGTTCAACGTCCTGCTCTTTTTCTCCTTGCAATCCATACGCACAATGCAAACCGAAACCGCCCACACCGCAAAATAGATCCCATAATGTTGTTACAGGCAAATCTTTTACCCATTGTTGTGCCGTTTTATATAATCCTGCGGCAACCTGAGGATTCGTTTGGAAAAAACCTTGGGGACGAATAAAAAGCGGAATATCATTAAAACGTTCCGCTAAAAATTGTTGTTCCGTGAGAAAAATTTCTTGCTCCCCTTCTAAAATAGCGGCGTGTTGGGGTTGCAGATTTACACTGACGACCTCCAGTTGAGGTAATTTAGCTATAAGTCCGGTCAACTCCCGACAAATTAACGCTAACTTATTTTCAGAACGCAGCACAAAACGCAACATTAACTTCCCTGTTGATACGCTTTCTGTCAGTAAAATATATTTAAGTTCACCTTTCTTCTTGGCAACGTTGTACGGCACTAAGCCGGCACGCCCGATAAAATCTTTTAGAATAGGGAAGATCGTTGCAAAATGCGTGGGATAGAGAGGACAATCGCACAAATCAATCGCACTATTCGGATCATTAGGATCTTGCAAAATACCGAGAATCGGTCGTTCCACCGAGCCGCTCACAACCATTTTAGCTTTATTACGAAATGCCGACGGTTGTGATTGGAAGGGGGCTAACCAAACCAAATCATCACAATTCAAATGAGAAAGTTGCGTTTTTAGATGAGTGATTTTCTCAGAAATTTGCCGTTCATAAGGCATTTCAAGCCATTGGCATGAACGACAATTTCCCGCTTGATAATGGCGGCAATCCATCATGCTTTGCCTGCCAACCATGCTTGTTGAAGCGCCGACAACTTTTTATGGTTTTCCAACCAACGTGGTGTTTTGGTCAATTCAGACCAACTATATGATTTTTTCTTAAATAAACTATTTAAACGTGTTTGACGCTGAATAAAGTGCGGTTGATTTTCCGTGAGTTTTAACTGATCCAACACTTGAATTACACCAGCCCGCTCATTACAAAGTAACAATAAATCGCAACCGGCATTCAATGCCTTTTCACTACGAGCGACAAAATCCCCCATAAACCCTGCACCTTTCATCCCCAGATCATCGGAGAAAATCGCTCCGCTAAAATTCAATTTTTCACGTAAAATTTGCTTTAACCAATATTCTGAGCCACTTGCCGGCTGACTATCGCATTGAGTATAAATCACGTGGGCAGGCATAATGGCATCCAATTTTTGCTGCGCAATCAATTGTTTAAAAGGTTGGAGATCCCGACTAAAAATCGCCTCCTGAGGACGTTCATCATAAGGCGTTTCCAGATGGGAATCCGCCAATACGTGTCCGTGACCGGGAAAGTGTTTGCCCGTTGTTGCCATTCCCGCTTCACGCATTCCATCAATAAAAACGCCCGCTAAATTGACCGCACTTTGCACATCACCACTAAAGCTGCGATCGCCAATAGCACGACATTCATGGCCTAAATCCAACACCGGTGCAAAGCTGAGATCAATATCAAGCGCTGCCATTTCCGCCGCCATTTGCCAGCCTGATTCTCTTGCCCAATGTTGCTGCTGCAAAACATCGGATAATGAAGTAAAAGCTTGCATTGCCGGCAACTGTGTAAAACCTTCACGAAAACGTTGCACACGACCACCTTCTTGATCTACCGTAATCAGTAACGGTTTTTTCACCCGTTCACGTACGGATTTCACCAATGCCTGAATCTGTTCTCTCTCATAAAAATTGCGGGTAAACAAAATTAAACCGGCAACTAAAGGATGCTCCAGCAATTCAACTTCTTCTTGAGTTAGCTCGTAACCTTCAAGATCAATTAATAAAGTAGACATAATTTACTGTAAATAAAGACGATAGTTAGTACTTTCCAACGTTGGTTTTATCAGCTCAACAGACTGACGTGTTTGAGGTTGTAAACGCAAATTGCCGACAACGCTTTCACGCTGATCCGCCCAAACTTGGGTTACACCCTGTGCGTTATACCAAAAAAGATGATAATTCACATTAACCGGTTGGCTAGTTTTATTTTTTACCCACGCAGAATCCGCCGACACGTTTGCCTCAACAACTGAAGCAAGTTCCGCCGTTATATTCAAAATAGGAGTATTCGTGTGAACCAAATTCGGCCCTGAAACGGAACACGCCGAAAGCACCAAGCCCGCAAAAATAATCAATAATTTTTTCATTATTTACCCAACATTTTGCCAAGCGGTTCGCCCCCTAGCAGGTGCATATGAATATGAAACACTTCCTGACCGCCATGTTTGTTGCAATTGACAATTAAGCGGTAACCGTCTTCCGCAATCCCCTCCTGTTTCGCTAATTTTGCTGCGACTGTGAACAGGCGTCCAAGCGATGCTTCATCTTGTTCGGTTACCTCATTGGCTGTTGGAATCAATTTATTTGGGATAATTAAAATATGGGTTTTAGCTTGTGGCGCAATATCGCGAAAGGCAGTCACCAATTCGTCTTGATAAACAATATCGGCGGGGATTTCTTTACGAATAATTTTGCTGAAAATGGTTTCTTCTACCATAGGATTTTCCTTCTATCAATGAAAAAAGTGCGGTTGAAAACTACCGCACTTTTTATCAGAAATCAGTTCTGATTGCAATTTACCGTTATTCTTTCAAGAAAAAAGCCTATGTTCTCATAGGCTTTTACTCAAAACTTATTAATTAGTTTTCATCTTCTTGTTTGATAAAGGCTTCATTAATTTCAATTTGTGCTTTATCACGTAATGCTTGTAACAGTTGTGCACGTAATTCAAGTTGCTGTGTCTGACGTAATTGTTCGCCAAATTGAGCCAATTCTTGCTCATTCAGCTCGCCTTGTTCCACTTTGTTAAGTGCCACAATAATCACGTCGCCTTTCGCATTACGCACTACTTTATACACGGTTGTCCCATTTGTCGGTTTTTCCATGGGGAAAATACCATTGGTTAAAATCGGATCTTGATTTTCAGTAAAAGCGAAAGTTTGCTCCGCACCGAAAGAAATACCCGCCGGCAATTTATTTGGAGCCGTCGGCAGATCATTGACTATCTGTGTTGCCGATGTGATCAATGTTTTTTCCGCTTTGTCACGTTTTAAAAAGTTTTCAATATCCGATTTTGCTTCATCTAATGTTTTTACGCCTTCTGCTTTATGCTCTAACACGCGTACCAAAACGATATTTTGTCCCCCTACGTTTAATGGTTCGGAATTTGCCCCGCCATTTGAAATATCGGAATCAAACATCGCCGAAATCACATTAGGTGAATTTAACGCGGTCGGTACATTTTCACGAGAAAAATAACCGCTTTCCTGTACTTTTACACCGGCTGCGTTTGCCGCACTCTCTAAAGATTTACTGTCTTCAAAGGCTTTTTCACGTACATTTTTTTCAATCGTGTAGAAACGGTTTTCCAATAAGCTTTTACGTACTAAATCTGTGATTTGCGCTTTTACTTCATTTAATGATTTTTCTTTACGCTCTTCCACTAGGATAAGGTGAAAATTACCGTCAACATTAACAGGCTCACTGAATTTTCCAACCTCAAGCCTTGTTGTCGCTTCTTCAAAAGCTTTTGGTAATTCATTAGCATTTACCCAACCCAATTCACCGCCATTCTCACCTGAAATTTTGTCTAACGAACGTGTTTTGGCTAATTCGGCAAAAGTTGCACCATTTTGTAATTCTTGATAAGCCGTTTGCGCATCTTGCTCATTTGCAAATTGTATATGCGCTACTCGCTGTGTCATAAACTGTGCTTTATTATCTTGATAATATTGTGCAATTTCGACATCGCTTACTTGAATATCCTTCGCCACATCTGCTCCTGAAACTTGAATATATTGCACTTTTACTTGTTCAGGTTGCACAAACGTTTTTTGGTTGGCTTCATAGTAGGTTTTCACTTCATCTTCAGTGATACTTTGTTTTGCCATTTCATCGGCAAGGGATAACGTCGCTAAACGGGCAAGACGTTTTTGAAAGAAAAGTTGAGCACTGTCTTTTACCTGAACCGGCACCACAAATTCACTATCCGCAATACCGTTTTGCATTTGCTCAAGGGTCAGTGCGCCACGCAAAATATTCGCATAAGCATCAGAGCTTAAACCGTTTTGTGCAAGAATTTGTTGGTATAATCCATTGTCAAATTTTCCATTCGATTGAAAATTCGGATCAAGCACAATGGCACGTTTAATCATTTCATCGCTCACACCCAATTTTAATTCTTTAGCGTATTGGCGAAGTAATTCTTGATCAACCAAACGATTAATGATGTTTTGACGCAAAGCATTGACAAATTCAGGCGAGTCGGACTGAGTTAAAAATGTTTCTCCCTCTTGTGCCGCACGTGCTTCAAATTCTTGGTTATAACGATTCATAAAATCTTGTTGGGAAATGGTTTCACCATTAACCTTTGCAGCATAAGAATCGTAGCCGCTAAACAAATAGCCAGACATTCCCCCGACTAAGAATGAAATGGTAATCAACCCGAGAATAAATTTAGCAATTTTGGTATTTGCCATACCATTCATTTTTTCAATAAACATATTTACCCTTGTTAAAAGACAAAACTTTTCGAATTATAATCGAAAGCGAGGAAATTCGCACCTTAAAATACTAAAACATCATGCTCAAATAAAATTTCAATCCCGATAATAATGATGACTAAACCACCAAAAATTTCAGCTTTATTTTTAAATTTTCGTCCTAAAAAATGACCGCTCTTTATTCCGATAAAAGAAACTACAAAAGTAGTAACACCAATAGTCCATACTGCCTCAATAATATCCACATACAAAAAAGCAAATGAAATACCGACCGCCAGCGCATCAACACTCGTCGCCAAACCTAAAGTAAGTAGTCGTTTAATATTGATTAAATCTGAAATCTGCTCTTGTTCTTCTTCGGTGAACCCCTCACGGATCATATTTGCCCCAATTAATAGTAAGAGAATAAACGCAATCCAGTGATCCCATTCCTGAATAACTTTGCTAAATTGCGCCCCTAACACATAACCGATAAGTGGCATTATTGCTTGGAAACAACCAAAGCAAAGGGCTATCATCACTGCCTGTTTCCATCTAAAAGAGCGCATAGAAAGTCCTTTAGAAATCGAAACGGCAAAGGCATCCATCGATAGTCCCAGTGCAATAATCCACAGTATATCAAATGCCATGGTTATCTGTCTTTATTTGCCAATACAAAATGAGCTGAAAATATTACTGAGTAAATCATCCGAGGTAAATTGTCCGGTAATTTCACTTAATTGCGCTTGCACCAGACGTAATTCTTCCGCCAGCAATTCTCCCGCATAAAACTCCGTTAATTGTACTAAACCGATTTGCAAATGCTCCGCCGCTTTTTCCAGTGCGTCCAAATGACGACGACGTGCTAAGAACCCGCCTTCAATACCGGTTTGGAAACCCATTGTTTGTTTTAAATGGTCACGAAGTATCTGCACACCGTTATGGGTTTGAGCCGATAAACGAATAATTTGATAACCATTTTCTTCTGTCAATCCGACTTGTTCATCGGTTAAATCAATTTTATTACGCACAATTGTCACCGGAATAGTAGTCGGTAATTTCGCTAAAAATTCTAACCGCACTTTTTCAAGATTTTGGCTCTCTGCATCACTACTGTCGAGCATTAAAATAACCCGATCCGCTTGTTCTATTTCTGTCCAAGCACGAGAAATACCGATTCGCTCTACTTCATCAGTAGCCTCACGAAGCCCCGCCGTATCAATAATATGAAGCGGCATACCATCAATGTGAATATGCTCACGTAAAACATCACGTGTGGTTCCTGCAATATCGGTTACAATCGCGGCTTCACGACCGGCAAGAGCATTCAATAGACTGGATTTCCCCGCATTCGGACGACCTGCAATCACGACCTTCATCCCCTCACGCAAAATCGCACCTTGCTTTGCTTCACAGCGTACATCATCCAGTTGGGTAATAATTCCACGTAAATTCGCTTCAATTTTGCCATCGGCTAAGAAATCAATTTCTTCATCAGGGAAATCGATCGCCGCTTCCACATAGGTTCTCAAATAAATAACCGAATCGACCAAAGCATTGACTTTATGTGAAAATTCACCTTGTAAAGACTTCAACGCCGAACGGGCTGCCTGTTCGGAAGTGGCATCAATTAAATCGGCGATAGCCTCCGCTTGCGCCAAATCTAATTTATCATTTAAAAAAGCTTGTTCGGAAAACTCGCCCGGACGTGCTAAACGAATACCATCAATTTGCAAGATACGTTTCAGTAATAAATCAAGTACAACCTGTCCACCATGACCTTGCAATTCCAATACATCTTCACCGGTAAAAGAATTCGGTGCTTTAAAATAAAGGGCAATGCCCTGATCCAGCACGCTTCCATCAGTATCCTTAAAAGGCAAATAATCCGCCATACGCGGTTTCGGACATTTCCCTAATACGCGATCTGCGACTTCACCCGCTAAAGGACCGGAAACTCTTAAAATACCAATACCACCCCGCCCCGGTGCCGTGGCTTGTGCAACGATTGTTTCTTTCATAAAAAACTCTTTTAAAAATGACCGCACTTGTATGCGCTAAAAAATACAATAGGGCGTATGCTATACACCCTCAGAAATATCATCAATACCCCGTGATAAAAAAAGGCACCTTTCGATGCCTTTTCCACATAATTAAGAATTATTTTTTGCGAGAATGTAACCCTTTCTTCTCTAACCCACGGTAAATCAACTGCTGCTGTACAATAGTGATGAGGTTAGACACTAACCAGTATAATACCAAGCCTGCCGGGAACCAGAGGAAGAAGAACATAAAGATTAACGGCATAAAATTCATCACTTTTTGCTGCATTGGGTCAGCTACCGGAGTCGGAGACATTTTTTGCAGCAAATACATAGAGATCCCCATTAAAATCGGCAAAATATAATACGGATCTTGCGCAGATAAATCTTGAATCCAGCCAAAGAATGGCGCGTGACGAAGTTCAACCGCTTCCATAAACGTCCAATATAAGGCGATGAAAATCGGCATTTGAAGAAGAATTGGTAAGCAACCACCCAAAGGATTGACTTTTTCCTCTTTGTAAAGTTTCATCATTTCTTGGCTCATGCGCTGACGATCATCACCGAAACGCTCACGCATTTCTTGCATTTTTGGTTGTAACATACGCATTTTTGCCATTGAGGTATATTGTGCTTTTGTTAGCGGATATAAAATCGCTTTAACCACAATCGTTACACAAATAATGGCTAATCCCCAGTTAGAAACAATGCCTTGAATGAAAGTAAGCAACCAGAATAACGGTTTCGCAATAAACCATGCCCAACCGTAATCAACCGTTAAGTCTAAATTATTTGCCACTTTTGCCATATCATTTTGAAGTTTCGGCCCTGTCCATAATGAACTGGAAATCGTTTCTTGCGCTCCTGCAGGAATTGTCACGATTGGCCCGCGATAACCGATTGAAGCCACATTATTTTTTGTGTCAGTGATGGTATAAAGCTGATTATTCACATCCTGATTAGGAATCCATGCAGAAACAAAATAATGTTGTAATACGGCGACCCAACCTGCTTTGGTATTAATCGAAAGGTTGGCATCTTTCATATCGGAGAAACTGTATTTTTTGTAATTGGTCTCAGATGAAGAATATGCACCGCCGGTATAAGTCGGCATCGCGACATTTCCCGAACTTTCAACTAAAGAATGTTTTAATTGTCCGTAAGGTTCCACTTCAATTGTTTCACCGCTTTGATTATTAATCTTGTAATCAACATCAAGGGCATAACTGCCACGTTTTAAAACAAAGATTTTTTGATAAGTAATACCGTCTTTTTCAAAGGTCAATGGCACTGAAAGTGAATCTTGCCCTTCAGACAGTTTAAAATTATCGCCTTCAATTTGATATTGTGCACGACCCGATTTAGTATCAATGCCATTTTTTCCAATCAAACCGCTTTGCGCAACATAAATATGTTTGGAAGAATCTTGTAAAAGCACAAAAGGGGTTTGAGAGTTTAATTCCGCATCATATTTTAATAATTCGGAACTCACTATATCACCGCCTAATGTATCCACTTTTAAACGGAAAACATCATTTTCTAAAGTGATAAGACGACCTTTAGCCGATGAATCTACTGAAATTTGGTTTGATGAAGCAGAACTTGCCAGCACATCAGATGCCATTGAAGTTATTTGTTCAGGTACCGGAGGCGGATTTTTATCCATTTGCCACTGCTGATAAACAAGGAAAGAAATAAAAATTAGTGCTAAGACTAATAGGCTACGTCTTGAGTCCATTACTTTTTCTCATGGTTATTATTAATTTTTGGCGGAACAGGATCGAATCCGCCCGTGTTCAAGGGGTGACATTTTAATACACGTTTCAACGTAAGCCAACCACCTTTTAGTGCTCCATGTGTTTTTAATGCTTCAATACCATAGCATGAACAAGTAGGAACAAATCGACAACGCGGCCCGATTAACGGACTAATCGCCACTTGATAAAGCCGAATTAAAACAATCAGAATTTTTGAGCCAAACGAATGTGCCGTTGCCATAATTTTTCCAACATCAGATGAAATGTTTTGTTATCAAGCTTACCAATTCCGCTTTTTGCCACCACAACAAAATCACACGCTGGTAATTGATATTGAGATAAACGAAAACTTTCACGCACTAAGCGTTTAATGCGGTTACGATCATGCGCACGTGCCAAACACTTTTTAGGCACAGCTAACCCTAGGCGGGGATGATCAAGATTGTTTTTACGAGCAAGAATAGTGATTTCAGGGGTGCTAGCCCGGAACGGTTGTTCGAAGACATTTTTGAATTGAATGGGAGTCAACAAACGTAACTCCCTAGAAAAGTTAAACCTAACCACTCAAAACGCGATTATGCAGATAAACTTTTACGACCTTTAGCGCGACGACGAGCTAAAACTTGGCGACCGTTTTTGGTTGCCATGCGAGCACGAAAACCGTGGGTACGGCTACGTTTTAATACAGAAGGTTGAAATGTACGTTTCATTGTAACTTACCTAAATCTCAATGTTTACTGTTTTGAATCCAAAACAAATAAGGGTTATAAAAAATAGGACGCAATTCTAATCATAAATCAGACGTTCGTCAAACTAAGAAAGGGAATTTTTGCAAAACAATCTGCTAGCCCTTCCCAAATCTTCGCAATCATACGTAATTCAAATAAAATATCAAGTCACCTTTTTCGTTTTTTCCTTTTTCGGGAGAAGATTTTTTCTTGAGATTATTGTAGAATCTCTAAAAATTTTTTTGATTGTACTTACCGTATCGCCAATTCATTGTAAGTAGAAAACGTAGCATTAAGGATAGTCTATCGTGAGTCTCTCTAACCTTTGGCAAGATTGCCTTTCTCAATTACAAGATCAAGTTTCCGCTACCGATTTAAGCACTTGGCTTCGTCCACTACAAGCTGATACTGTCTCTCAAGATAAAATGGTACTTTATGCTTCAAATATGTTTGTAAAAGGCTGGGTTGAAACACATTACCTCAAGCTAATTCACCAAATTTGCCAAGCGCTTTCACAAAATCCAAACCTACAAATTATCCTTAAAGAAGGGGTAAAACCTACGCCTAAAGCCGTTATTAAGCCGGTAGTGCAACCAACAGAAAGTGCGGTCAATTCCGGCGCTAAATCCGAAGTAGAAAAACCACTAAAATTTGATTCGCATCTTAACACCAAGCATGTATTTGAAAATTTTGTCGAAGGTAAATCAAACCAATTAGCACGCGCAGTCGGACAAAAGTTGGCACAAGCGCCCGGTGAAGCAACCGCCAATCCATTCTTTTTGTATGGTGGAACGGGGTTAGGAAAAACTCACTTATTGCACGCTATTGGCAATGGTATATTGACGAATAAACCCAATGCACGGGTACTTTATATTCACGCCAACAATTTTATGCAGCATATGGTGAAAGCCATGCGTGATAACAATATGGATCAATTCAAAAAGTTTTATCGTTCTTTGGATGCACTATTAGTCGATGATATTCAATTTTTTGCTGAAAAAGAGAAAACCCAAGAAGAATTTTTTCATATTTTCAATAATTTATTTGAAACCGGTCGCCAAATTATTTTAACGTCCGATCGCTATCCAAAAGAAATTGAAAAAATTGAAGAACGTTTAAAATCCCGTTTTGGCTGGGGATTAACAACTGCGATTGAGCCTCCCGATCTAGAAACCCGTGTAGCAATCTTGTTAAAAAAGGCAGAGGAACATCAAATTCATTTACCTGAAGAAGTCGCGTTTTTTATTGCTCAACGCTTACGCACCAATGTACGAGAGCTTGAGGGAGCATTAAATCGCGTAAAAGCCATGCAAGATTTCAAAGGCGGAGAAATTGATATTGATTTTGTGCGTGAAACCCTAAAAGATATTCTTGCATTGCAAGAACGTTTAGTCACAATTGATAACATTCAAAAAACCGTGGCGGAGTACTATCGAATTAAAGTATCCGATTTAAAATCAAAAAGTCGCCAACGTTCTGTTACACGTCCACGTCAAATTGCGATGGCATTGGCAAAAGAATTAACAAATCGTAGTTTACCGGAAATCGGTCGGGCCTTTGATCGGGATCACACTACTGTGCTGAACGCTTGCCGTGAAGTGCCAAAATTTCGTGAAAAAGATAACAGCATTCAAGAAGATTGGGCGAATTTAATTCGTACCTTATCAGCATAAGGAGCCACTATGCAATTCAGTATTTCTAGAGAAAACCTTTTAAAACCGTTACAACAAGTTTGTGGCGTATTGAGTAGTCGCCCAAATATTCCCGTATTAAATAATGTTTTGCTACAGATTAAAGACAATCGTTTAACCATTACCGGTACTGATTTAGAAGTTGAGCTTTCAACTCAAACTCAGCTTTCCTCTTCTTCCGCTAACGGTAACTTCACGATTCCGGCAAAAAAATTCTTAGATATTTGCCGTACTTTATCCGATGAATTTGAAATTACCGTCACATTTGAAGAAGATCGCGCCATCGTACAATCAGGAAGAAGTAAATTTAACCTTGCTACGCTCCCGGCAGAAGAATATCCCAATCTCACAGACTGGCAATCAGAAGTGGATTTTGCTTTACCACAAAATACCTTACGCCGTTTAATCGAAGCAACACAATTTTCTATGGCAAACCAAGATGCCCGCTATTTCTTAAACGGGATGAAATTTGAAACGGAAGGTAATTTACTCCGCACCGTTGCAACCGATGGTCATCGCCTTGCAGTTTGTACTATTGCCCTAGAACAAGAACTACAAAATCACTCAGTAATTTTGCCACGAAAAGGGGTATTAGAACTCAATCGACTGTTGGAAAACACAGAGGAAACAGCTCGTTTACAAATAGGTACGAATAACCTGCGTATCCATTTAAATCATATTATCTTTACATCAAAATTGATTGATGGGCGTTTCCCTGATTACCGTCGCGTGCTACCACGCAATGCGGATAAAATTGTAGAAGGTAGCTGGGAAGCCTTAAAACAGGCTTTTGTTCGTGCCTCAATTCTTTCTAATGAACGTGTACGTAGCGTACGTTTGAATTTAACCGAAAATCAACTCAAAATTACCGCCTCCAATCCGGAACACGAAGTCGCGGAGGAAATTGTGGATGTCGTGTATTCCGGAGAAGAATTGGAGGTTGGTTTCAATGTCACCTATATTTTGGACGTATTAAATACCCTAAAATGTCAACAAGTCCGTATCCGCTTAACGGATGCTTCATCCAGCTGTCTTATTGAAAATTGTGAAGACAACAGTAGTGAATATGTGATTATGCCGATGCGTCTGTAAGATGGCTATTTCTCGCTTACTCATTGAAAAATTTAGAAATTTAAATGCCGTGGATCTGGAATTTGATCACGGCTTTAACTTTTTGGTCGGTAATAACGGCAGTGGAAAAACCAGTCTTTTAGAAGCAATATTCTATCTTGGTCACGGGCGATCCTTTAAAAGTGCGGTCACAAATCGTATTATTTTTTACGACGAACCACATTTCACTCTTTTCGGACAAATTAAAGAAAGCCAGCATCAATGGTCGGTAGGACTACAAAAATTTCGACAAGGTAATACCCTTGTTAAAATCAATGGTGAAGATGGAAACAAAATTTCAGACTTGGCTCATTTACTCCCAATGCAACTCATTACACCGGAAGGATTAACTTTGCTAAATGGCGGTCCAAGTTATCGTCGGGCATTTTTAGATTGGGGATTATTTCATCATCACCTTCACTTTCATTCCGCTTGGAGCAATCTGAACCGCCTACTAAAACAGCGTAATGCGGCACTCACCCAACAGCAATCTTATACAGCAATAAAAGCCTGGGATATTGAGCTTGCAAAACTTGCTCATCAAGTAAGCGATTGGCGTGCAGAATATGCCGAAGCACTACGGCCGGAAATTGAACAAACCTGCCAACTTTTTTTACCGGAATTAGATATTAATGTGAGTTTTCATCAGGGGTGGGACAAAAATACCGAATATAGCGATTTGCTGCGACAAAATTTTGAACGGGATAAATTGTTAGGCTATACTTTTTCAGGTCCACAAAAAGCAGATTTTCGTTTTAAAGCAAACGGATTACCGGTTGAAGACGTGCTTTCACGCGGTCAATTAAAACTACTTATGTGTGCCTTACGTCTTGCTCAGGGTGAACATTTGATGAAAGAAAAACAACGTCCTTGTATTTTCTTAATTGATGATTTTGCTTCAGAACTGGATCAATTCAAACGTGAACTACTTGCCGAACGGTTACAACAAAGCGGTTCACAGGTATTTGTAACGGCAATTACACAGAGACAGCTAAAAGAAATGGAAGCCGAAAAAGGAAGATTATTTGAAGTAGAAAACGGTGTGATATCTCCACTTGAAAAAACAAATCAATTGATGATTTAGGAAAAACTCAATAAGTGATACTTGAATTACTAGCCAGATCAAAAAATTAAGCAAAAAAGACCTTAACCTTGATTAAAAAACCCGCAAAAGTGCGGGTGTTTTTTACTCAAATTCGTCTAACCATTTCAACAAAATCGCTTCAAGAATCGCCTCGTTAGATTTTTGCGGATCATCATCAAAATCCTCTAGCTCGCAAATCCATTGATGTAAGTCTGTAAAACGTACTGTTTTGGGATCAAGCTCCGGGTTGCGATCATACAATTCTTCTGCAATGAGTTGTGAATCTGTCCATTTCATTAGTGAGCAGCCTCATTTGCATGATTAAGATTATATTTTGGAATTTCCACTACTAAATCTTTATCCCCCACGATACATTGACAAGAAAGGCGACTATCCATTTCCAAGCCCCATGCTTTATCTAACATATCTTCTTCTTGATCGCTGGTTTCATTTAAAGAATCAAACCCTTCACGAATAATTACATGGCAGGTTGTGCAAGCACAAGAACCATCACAAGCGTGATGAATCTCTACCCCTGCATTATGTGCCACTTCTAATAAGTTATCACCGGCAGCCGCATCCACGACCATTCCTTCCGGACAAAATTCTTCATTAGGTAAAAAAATCACTTTTGGCATAATACTTTCCTCAACTCACAATGATTAAAAAAACAACTTCCTTTAAACTTTAAAAACTCGGCTAAATCTTACCGCACTTTTATAGCGTTTCCATCTCCGATACATTCTTACCGGTTAAGGCTCGATTAATACTGGCATTCATTCGTCTTGCGGCAAATTCTTGCGTTGCGGCATCTAAGGCTTTAATACCCTGTGCGATGGCATTACGATCAACACCTTGTTTGACCTCCACTAATTGCTTCAACACCGCTTCAATATGATGAAATTCTTCAGTACTCAGCAATTCCGAGCCGTCTGCCTGTAATGCAACGATCACACTCTCAATCACACGATCTGCTTCTACGCGTTGCTCCGCTAGTTCACGTGCCTGCAAATCCTCTTGTGCATGGTCAAAAGAAGATTTAATCATTGCCGTCACTTCTTCATCAGTTAAACCATAAGAAGGTTTAATTTGAATAGATGCCTGCACTTTGGTGGATTTTTCCATCGCAGTTACACTTAACAACCCATCGGCATCCACTTGATACGTCACACGAATATGTGCTGCACCTGCCGCTATTGGCGGAATACCACGTAAAGTAAAACGCCCGAGTGAACGACAATCCGCCACTAATTCACGTTCACCTTGTACCACATGCACTGTCATTGCCGTTTGCCCATCTTTAAAAGTGGTAAATTCTTGTGCACGGGCGACAGGAATGGTTGTGTTACGTGGAATAATTTTTTCTACCAATCCGCCCATAGTTTCAATACCAAGCGAAAGCGGTACCACATCAAGCAATAACATATTAGTATCAGTTTTATTACCGACTAAAATATCCGCCTGAATCGCCGCCCCTAGTGCAACCACTTTATCCGGGTCAATGGACGTTAATGGTGTTTTGCCAAAAAATTCGCCCACTTGCTCACGAACATAAGGCACTCGTGTTGAACCACCAACCATCACCACATTTTGAATCTCATCTTCCGCCACATTGGCATCTTTTAATGCACGCCGACAAGCGAGCAAAGAACGTTTTACCAGCGGGTGAATTACTTCGTTAAATTGTTCACGCGTTATTGTAATGGAAAAATCTTGCCAAGAAATGACCGCACTTTCAGCCTTGCTCAAGGCAATTTTAGCTTGACCGACAAGGGTTAATAGCTCACGTTGTTGATTAACATTCTGTGGTTGGAATTGTGTTTGTGTTATCACCCAATCGACAAGGCAATGATCAAAGTCATCACCGCCCAATGCCGTATCACCACCGGTTGCAAGCACCTCAAACACGCCTTTAGACAAACGTAAAACAGAAATATCAAAAGTACCGCCACCTAAATCATAAACGGCAATAATGCCTTCTTGCCCACTATCCAAACCATACGCCACCGCTGCAGCAGTGGGTTCGTTCAGTAAACGCAATACATTCAGACCCGCCAACCGTGCCGCATCTTTTGTACTTTGGCGTTGAGCATCGTCAAAATGGGCGGGAACAGTAATCACCACTCCTGAAAGCGCGTTATCAAGACGCTGTTCTGCGATACGGTTTAAATGCGCCAAAATATCCGCAGAAACTTCTACCGGACTTTTTTTTCCTTGATTTGTAATGATTAATGGCAAGCCATTTTCACTGGCTACAAAATCATAAGGCATATCCGGATAACGTGTCTGTACATCTTTCAGGCTGCGTCCAATCAAGCGTTTCGCAGAAATTATAGTATTTTTAGGATCGCTTGATGCTTGAGCAAAGGCTTCCACTCCCACTTGTTTTTCATTTTTACCATAATGAACCACTGAAGGAACCAAACTACGCTCTTGTTCATCATTTAAAATCACGGCTTGACCGCTTCTAACCGTCGCAATCAAAGAGTTGGTTGTACCTAAATCAATCCCTACCGCTAAACGATGTTGATGGGGTGCTTGTGTTTGCCCGGGTTCTGCAATTTGTAATAATGCCATAATATTTCTTTCTATTTTTTTATTCGTTATGCAACAGAGTATGCCATGTCAAATTTTTCTTTTTCAGCAAAACAAGCATTGTAGTGGGTTTCAATATTCACTTCACGTTTTTGGCGTAAGCTGATTGCTGTCGTTTTGTCTTCACTTAGATCCGGTGTAAATACAAACACTTGATTACCATCAAGCCGTTTCACATCTTCTTGCCAATTTTGCCAAAATAAATCTTGGTAGAATGCCTCTACATTGCCATTTAACGCCCAAGCTAAAAATTCGGTATAAGTAAAATTCAGATTATGCCAAGTTAAATCTTTTGGTGAAAAATAATAAATTTTGCCGAGCGCATCACCCAAAGATCCACCGTTTAAAGCAAAATAACCGCCAATGACATCATCTGCCACTAATAAATATTTAGGTTTTTCACCTGATTTTTGGAATGATTTGCTGAAATTCCAATCCATTAAACCGCGTGGTAATGTAAAGCTACCGGATCCCAAAATTCGTAACCAACCGTAATGAATGAGAATACCGCCTGTTTCATAAATTACTGCCCCTATTGGGGAGGAAATCGGCATTTGCATCGTAAACAGTTCTCGCTCAGCACTGGTTTGATCTTTTTTGATAACCTGGCAATCATTGCGTGCCTGAGCGATCCATTGGGAAAGGATTGGCCAAGCGGAATTTTCCTGAGAAGTCAATTGTTCAATGGTTTGCATAATTTATGGATATATCGCTAAGTTCGAGCAATTTTCATTGTACTTTAAAACGTAAATAGATGTTCTTCTACACGTTCAATTTCTTCGGTTAGTTTACGCGTAAAACGTAATTTATCACATAACTGTGAGGCTTTTTCCCATTGTTGGGAGCGCAATGTATCGGAAAGAGCGGTCAATAATTGCAACGTTTCTTGCTTAATTTCCTTTGCAAAATTATCTAACGCCGTTTCATCTTTTTGATTTTCTAAGTTTTCCAATCGTTCACGCCACTGTAACTGTTGCATTAAAAACGCCACATCTTGCACACTTTTCTGTTCAAGATCTTTTTGTTCTCCGGTATTCATTAAGATAATTGCTTCAGCTCGTAAAATAGGATCTTTTAACGTTTTTAAGGCATCATTCACTTCTGTTGATTTTTGCATTGCAATGCGTTGCTCAACCGCAGTTGAAGAGACAAAATTATCTGGATGCAAGGTTTTTTGCATCTCTAAATAACGTGTATTTAAACTTTGCATATCAAGCTGAAAATCAACCGGTAAATTAAAAATTTCAAAGGGATTTAACATTATTCTTACTTTAACCTAAAGTGTTAAACGTGAAAACTTTCACCACAACCACAGGATTCTTTCACATTTGGATTATTATATTTAAAGCCTTCATTTAACCCTTCTTTTACATAATCCAACTCAATGCCATTGAGATATACCAAACTTTTCGGATCTACAATCAATTTCACGCCATTTTGTTCAAAAACCTGATCTTCATCATTTAGTACATCGACAAATTCCAGCACGTATGCCAAACCTGAACAACCGGATGTTTTCACGCCTAAGCGTAAACCAATCCCCTTACCTCGATTATCCAAAAAAGCCTTAACACGTTGTGCCGCTTTTTCTGTTAATGTTATGCTCATGATTTTCCCCAAAATCAGTAAAAGTGCGGTCAAAATCAACCGCACTTTCCATTATTTGCCTTGTTTTGCTTTATAATCGGCAATCGCCGCTTTAATAGCGTCTTCTGCTAAAATCGAACAGTGAACCTTCACCGGAGGAAGCTCTAACTCTTCAGCAATTTGGCTATTTTTAATCGCACCGGCTTCCTCTAGAGATTTGCCTTTCACCCATTCCGTAATAAGTGAACTTGAGGCAATAGCAGAACCACAGCCGTAGGTTTTAAATTTTGCATCTTCAATAATGTTGTTATCATTTACTTTGATTTGCAACTGCATCACGTCACCACAGGCCGGTGCACCTACCATACCAGTACCGACCGAGCTGTCTTTCTTATCCATAGAACCTACATTACGCGGGTTTTCATAATGATCGATTACTTTTTCACTATAAGCCATTTTAACTTTCCTTTTTTAAATTGAGATAAATGCCGTTTTGATCCGAAACATCACGAACGGCAAGTGAAGTCCTAGTGAGCTGACCACTCAATCGTGTTGAGGTCAATTCCTTCTTTAAACATATCCCATAATGGGGATAATGCGCGTAATTTTTCAACCGCACCTTTTACTAAATTAATGGTGTAATCAATTTCTTCTTCGGTAGTATAACGCCCTAGTGTGAAACGAATCGAACTATGAGCCAATTCATCATTCAAACCCAATGCACGTAATACATAAGACGGTTCAAGACTTGCAGAAGTACAAGCAGAACCTGATGATACCGCGATATCACGCAATGCCATCATTAAAGATTCTCCTTCTACATAGTTAAAGCTAATGTTTAAATTATTATCTAAACGATGTTCCATTGAGCCATTTACATAGGTTTCTTCGATATCTTTTAAACCGTTATATAAGCGATCACGAAGTGCTTTTAAACGCGGCATTTCAGTTGCCATTTGCTCTTTTGCAATTTGATAGGCTTCGCCCATCCCCACAATTTGATGAACTGGTAACGTACCGGAACGCATACCTCGCTCATGGCCACCACCATGGATAATCGCTTCTAAACGCACTCGCGGTTTACGACGAACATACAACGCCCCAATACCTTTAGGTCCATACAATTTATGGCTGGACATAGACATCAAATCCACCGGTAATTCGGCAAGATTAATTGCTATCTTACCGACACTTTGGGTCGCATCTACATGAAAAATGGTTTTATTTGCACGACAAAGTTCCCCAATCGCTTTGATATCCTGCAACACACCAATTTCATTATTTGCATGCATAATGGAAACTAAAATCGTATCCGGACGAAGTACGGCCTTGAATTTTTCTAAATCAATTATCCCATCGGATTCCGGCGATAAATATGTTACTTCAAAACCTTCACGCTCTAACTGGCGGCAAGTATCCAATACCGCTTTATGTTCTGTTTTACAGGTAATAATATGCTTACCTTTGGTTTGGTAGAAATGAGCCGCCCCTTTAATTGCTAAGTTATCAGATTCCGTTGCACCGGATGTAAATACGATTTCGCGAGAATCCGCACCGATTAAATCGGCAATTTGGTTACGAGCAATATCCACGGCTTCTTCCGCTTGCCAACCAAATTTATGTGAGCGCGAAGCCGGATTTCCGAAGGTGCCATCAATGGTTAAAAATTCCATCATTTTTTTTGCAACACGCTCATCTACCGGACAGGTTGCTGCATAATCTAAATAAATAGGTAAATTCATTTTCACTCCTAAAAACATTCCAAATTTGACCGCACTTTAAAACGTGCGACTACTTTCCTTTATGGATTCATTAATATTAAATTTTCAAAATCATGATGCGATTGGCGCTTTTGTTCACGCTTACTAACAAGTTCCGCTAAAGTAATTTCATTCAAAAAACTTTCAATACGATTACTTAAGTCTTCCCAAAGAGCATGAGTTAAACATTCTTTCCCGTTTTGGCAATTTCCTCTACCTAGACATTTTGTCACGTGGATATTTTCATTTACTGCAGAAATAATCATGCCTACAGAAATGCTATCGCTTGGTAATCCAAGCTGATACCCCCCACCAGGTCCACGGACGCTTTTCACTAATCCGTCACGACGCAATTTAGCAAAAAGTTGTTCTAGATAAGATAATGAAATATTTTGACGTTCAGAAATATCAGCAAGACTCACCGGACCAGATTCTGCATTTAGTGCGATATCTAGCACTGCGGTCACCGCATAGCGTCCTTTTGAGGTAAGTTTCATAAAGTTTCCTTAAAAAATTGCGCCAATGTTTACATATCTGACCAAAATAATCAACTATCTATCTTGGGCAAATTTAACCGTTTTTCAACCGCACTTAGCATACCTTGCAGAATATTTAGCTCATTTTTTTCTATATTTGCACGATTGTATAAACGTCTTAATTTCTGCATCACCCCTTGATTTTGAATAAATCCAAGAGATTGATACAGCTGTTCGGTATGATTAAAAAAATACTCCATATCTTGAAGCGTCACCGATTGGCTTTCTGTCGAATTTTTTGAGACAAGCGACGAGAAATCCTGCTCCTTGGCTAAATACGCCATACGCAATTCATAACTAACCAACTGAACAGCCATTGCTAAATTCAATGAAGAATAATCAGGATTAGCCGGAATCGTTAAGTGATAATGGCATTTCAATAATTCATCATTGTACAATCCCACACGCTCTCGCCCAAAAACAATGGCGACTTTACCCTGATGCTTTGCCACTTTTTCTGCACATGCCCTTGGTTCGATTAATGTGTTTTGTAAATGACGTAAGCGTGCACTTGTTCCAATTACTAAAGAGCAATCAGCCACCGCTTCGTCAAAACTTGACACTATCTTTGCATTATTAACGATATCATCCGCACCTGCGGCAAGTGCAATAGATTGCTCATCAATAGATTTAGGCGAAACAAGATACAACTGAGACAGCCCCATTGTTTTCATCGCTCTTGCTGCAGATCCAATATTCCCGCTATGTGAGGTTTCGATGAGAACAATTCGAACACGATCAAACATTACGCTTCATTATCTGATTAAAAACTCGGGGCATTCTATCATAATAACCTTGAATTTAGGTCAAGAATTTCCTTATTTTAAAAATAAGGATTACTTATCAATAAAACGAAAAGTCAGACTTAGTTAGAAAGAGATTAGATACCTAAGTACAAGCACTAATTAGTAATGACTAGAGGAGAAGTATAAAATTAGATGGTGGGTCGTGAAGGATTCGAACCTTCGACCAACGGATTAAAAGTCCGCTGCTCTACCGACTGAGCTAACGACCCACATCATTTGTGACAGACGCGTATAATACTGATTTTATTTTTCTACGCAAGAAAATTTTTCTATTTTTTATTTAATTGATGGAATAGTCACCAATTTTCTAAATATAGGGATAAAAACTAAAAGGTAGAGATCTAAATCTCTACCCTTAGAAAATCAAACTTATCTAAAATTAGTATGCTAATACAGCACGACGGTTTTTAGAATATGCCGCTTCGTCATGACCTAATACTGCAGGTTTTTCTTCACCATAAGAAACTGTTGAAACTTTGCTACCTTCCACACCTTTACCGGCTAGGAAAGATTTAACAGCGTCCGCACGACGTTGACCTAAAGCAATATTGTACTCAGGTGTACCACGCTCATCAGTATTACCTTCAACAATCACTTTTGATGCCGGAGTTGCATTTAAGTATGCAGCATGCGCATCTAAGATTTGAACGTACTCACCTTCGATATTATATTTGTCAAAACCAAAATATACTGTGTTGTAACGTTGTTGAAGATCTTCAACAGAATAACCACCGAAAGTTTGACCGTTTGTTGCACCGTTGCCAGCTGCATCGTTGCTAGAAGAACTACATGCTGCTAATGCTGCTACAGAACCTGCAACTAATAATGATTTAATAAATTTGTTCATTAGATTCTCCTAATCACATTTTTATTTAGTTAAATATGGAGACCAAGCTGGGAATTTTACTTGGCCATTACTTCCTGGAAGACTCGCCTTAAAGCGACCATCAGCAGAAACCAATTGTAGCACCTTTCCTAATCCTTGGGTAGAACTATAGATAATCATAATACCATTAGGAGAAATACTCGGGCTTTCACCTAGGAAAGATGTACTTAAAACTTCAGAAGCACCGGTTGCAAGATCTTGCTTAACCACATTGTTATTACCATTGATCATAACAAGCGTTTTACCATCAGCACTAATTTGAGCACTACCGCGACCACCTACTAAGGTTACTCCACTACCACTTGCGCTCATACGATAAACTTGAGGTGAACCGCCTCTATCTGAAGTAAACAAAATTGAGCTGCCATCTGGTGACCATGATGGCTCTGTATTATTACCAGATCCACGTGTTAATTGTGTTGGCGTTCTACCATTTGAACTCATCACATAAATATTTAGGGTTCCGTCTTGTGACGAAGCAAAAGCTAAACGAGAACCATCCGGTGAAAATGCCGGAGCACCATTATGACCTGAAAATGAAGCGACAACTTTGCGAGCACCGGAACCTAGATCCTGAACAACTAACTGTGATTTTCTATTTTCAAATGATACATACGCCAAACGTTTACCATCCGGAGACCATGCCGGAGACATAATTGGTTGGGAGCTACGATTTACTACAAACTGATTATAACCATCATAATCCGCTACACGTACTTCATAAGGTTGTGAACCACCATTTTTTTGTACCACATAGGCAATACGTGTTCTGAAAGCACCGCGAATAGCTGTCAATTTCTCAAATACTTCGTCACTTACAGTATGCGCACCATAACGTAACCATTTGTTCGTTACAGTATAGCTGTTTTGAGCAAGCACCCCCCCCGCATTACCGGATGCGCCAACCGTATCAACAAGCTGATAAGAAATGTTATAACCGCTACCTGTTGCTGTTACTTGTCCTACCACAACGGCATCAATACCTAAAGCACTCCAAGCCTCCGGATTAACTTCAGACGCGGAAGTCGGCTTTTGCGGCATTTGAGCCACAGGGATTGGATTAAATTTACCACTATTACGTAAATCGTCCGCAACAATTTTACCAATATCTTCCGCTGCGGATCCTGCAAATGGCACAACTGCAATTGGACGAGCCCCATCAACACCTTCATCAATCACAATACGAACTTCATCTTCTGCAACAGCATTGCCTACAACAGCAAGAACGATTGTAAACACGCCTACAAGCTTTTTAATTAATTTCATTTTGTTACCCTTGAGTAAACTGATTAACACTTTCCAAAAATTAATTATTTAATATCAAAATCAATAATTGGTGCTTTATACTTATTGTACACTGCATCAGACGGCGCAGCAGGAACTTTTTTTGTTCTTGCAACAGCACTCAACGCAGCTGTACAAATATCTTCCAGGCCTGATACTTTTTGATAACCCAAAATCGTACCATCTCTGCCTAACTGAATTTTGATACGGCAAACTTTGCCGGCAAAACTAGGATCTTTCAAGAATCGACGCTGAATTTCTCTCTTAATTACACCGGCATATTGATCACCAACCTTGCCTCCGTCACCAGCGCCTAATCCGGCTCCACTACCTTGAGTTCCCCCTTTATTGGCACTGCCTCCTTTAGAAGCACTACCGCCACCAATATTACCGCCATTCATAAAATCATCTAAAGCAGCTTGATCTGCCTTACGTTTCGCAGCAGCCTCAGCGGCAGCTTTCTCTTTAGCTTCTGCTGCGGCCTTCGCTTTTGCTTCGGCATCAGCTTTAGCCTTTGCCTCAGCTTTTATTTTTGCCTCGGCGGCAGCTCTAGCTTTAGCTTCTAATTCAGCTTTTTGTTTTTCTTCTGCTTGTTTTTTAGCTTTTTCTTCTGCCTGTTTTTTTGCTCTTTCCGCAGCAGCTTCTGCTGCTGCTTTTTCTTTCGCCTCTTCCGCCTGTTTTGCCGCTGCTGCTAAACGTTTTGCCTCAGCCTCTGCTTTTAGTTTAGCGGCTTCAGCCATCTGTTTTACCTTCGCTTCTTCAGCCTGTTTTTTTAAGGTTTCCTGACGAGCTATTTCTAGCTGTTTCTGTTTTTCCGCAGCCTCTTGTTTCTGACGTTCAATTTCCCTTTGACGCTGAATTTCCTGTTGGCGTTTTAGTTCTTCCTGTTTCGCAATTTCTTGTTGACGAACATCCTCTTGTTCTATTGTCGGTTTCTCTTCAACAACAGGTTCAGGCTTTTTCTGCTTATCGGCTTGACCTTTTTTCTGCTGTTGGATTCGTCCCCATTCCTGCGCAGCACTTCCGGTATCAACCATAACAGCACCTAACGCATCGCCATCACCTTCTCCACCGCCCATAATCTCAACGGTTTGATAGAAAGAACTCCAAATTAACAATCCGAACATGACAAGGTGCATTAGGATCGAAATAACAAACGCATTCGCCCCCTTTTTCTGTCGATTATTCTGCACGTGCTACCTACTTTATTAAATTGGGTTTGTCATTAAACCAACCGATTTAATACCTGCCAGATGAAGTAAATTCAACGCTTTAACGACTTCTTCATAAGGCACTTCTTTTGCACCTCCAACGAGGAACATCGTATTATTGTCTTTATCAAATTCCTGCTTTGATAACTGAGTTACCATTTCTTCCGTTAAACCTTCTTGACGAGCACCCGCAATAGAAAGTGTATATTGACCAACACCGGAGACCTCTAGGATAACAGGGGTTTTATCTTCATTCGATACATTTTGACTTTGCACTGAATCGGGAAGTTCAACTTGAACACTTTGGCTAATGATCGGCGCAGTTGCCATAAAAATCAACACCAATACAAGTAAAACATCTAAAAACGGGACAATATTAATTTCAGATTTAATTTCTTTACGTGAGCGACGAGCCATATTTTCCTCTAAAACTTCGCTAAAAATGACCGCACTTTAAAGTGCGGTTGATTTTCCTGTTATTTTTTAATGGGAATGTGGTGCTTTACCAAAGGCTTGGCGGTGTAAAATTGTAGTAAATTCATCAATAAAGTTACCATAATTTTGCTCAATTGCATTTACACGCAAACTTAAACGGTTATAAGCCATTACAGCAGGAATCGCTGCAAATAAACCAATCGCCGTAGCAATCAATGCTTCTGCAATACCCGGAGCAACCATTTGTAATGTAGCTTGTTTCGCACCACTTAACGCCATAAATGCATGCATAATCCCCCAAACCGTGCCGAATAAGCCGATATAAGGACTGACGGAAGCAACGGTCGCTAAAAACGGAACCCGACTTTCAAGACCTTCAATTTCACGATTCATAGCCAAATTCATCGCTCGAGTCGTTCCTTTAATAATCGCTTCCGGCGCATCAGCATTGACTTGTTTTAAACGTGAAAATTCTTTAAATCCTACAAAGAAAATTTGTTCACTGCCGCTTAATACGTCTCGGCGGTTTGATAGTCCCTCGTATAATTTATTAAGATCTTCACCGGACCAAAAACGATCTTCAAATGTGTTTGCCTCTTTCAACGCGCTAGCTAATACACGGCTACGTTGAATAATAATTGCCCACGAAATAATTGAGAATAAAATCAAAATTACAATTACAAGTTGAACAACAACACTTGCTTTTAGAAAAAGATCTAAAAAGTTCAATTCTGCAGTCATTACCTACTCCGAGAAAGGTTATATATTATCTGAAAAGGCAGCTTTTATTTCCGCTGGAATAGCTACCGGTTTCATTTTACCTAGATCAACATAGGCTACCTTAACAGTAGCCGTTGACAAAATTACTGTATCTCTCATTAGTCGTTGCTCAAAGAGGATTGTTGCCCCTTTTATTGTGACGACCTCTGTTTCAACAATAAGAAAATCATCCAGTTTTGCCGGAACACAGTAATCAATTGCCATCGATTTGACAACAAATGCGCCTCGTTGTTCCTGCAATAATTTTTGCTGAGAAAAACGTTGTTTTCTTAAATACTCCGTTCGTGCTCGTTCAAAGAAATGCAAATAACGAGCATGATAAACCACACCGCCGGCATCAGTATCTTCATAGTAAACACGCACAGAGAAACGAAAAACTTTTGAATCCATTTTGTTTTCCTCATTCAACAGCTTGAAATCGGCTATTCTAGAGTCAGTTTTCACTCTGCGCAAGTACTTTCAAATGGCTAGAGTATGATTTATGTATAATGTACAACTATTGCAAGTAAAAACGCAAAATAGCCAAAATAAGGAAAAAAAACTATCTGCCAAAAAGTGCGGTTAATTTCAAAGCCAATTCCATGAATCCATGCACAAACTACTCCCCATAGAATGAAAAGAACCCAAAATGGATTAGTTGTTCTTAATTGAGTGGAAAACAGATCGAAGTTAAATAAAAAGGCAAGCGTTAATAGAATCGCCAAGATAAATGAAAGGGTTCTTAACGAACCCTTATTAACATATTGATAGAGAAATTGAATCATTATTCGTCAAATTGCCCTAAATTTTCTTTGTTTTTTGTGACTTTTACACTAGCAAAAATTGCCGCTAAAATACCCACTACCCAAATTACATATAACATCTCATATCTCCTTTAGTATAATGAGTTTGTGTTTTCTTCCACAAAGCCTTCATCCAAACGACCAAACATTTTGAAGTATGACCAAACGGTATAAGCAAGGGAAATAACCACAAATACCAGCGCTAAGAAAAGCATCCAAGTTAGCGTTAATTCGCTTGATGTTGCATCCCACATTAATAAACTCTGTTCAGGATGTGAGCTTGAAGGCATCACAAATGGGAACATAGAAACTGCTGCAGTAATAATCACACCAGCCATAGTTAATGAAGAAAATAAAAATGCAAAACCACAACGATTCGCTTTTGAGAAAATCACATTCAATAATGCGCTCACCACTGCTAGGGCTGGGAAAATCCACAAAATAGGCATCTCATTGAAGTTTCTGAACCATGCTCCGGTTTCAACTGCCACTTCTTTACCCATAGGTGAAGATGGCGCAAAGTGATCGATAGTACTGGTAACAACATAGCCATCTTTGAAGTATAACCATACACCTGCAAGGATAAAGGCGATTAAAGTTACAAATGCACCAACTTGAGTTATTGCACGGACTCTATCTCTTAATTCGGAGGTCGTTTTCATTTGTAACCAATTTGCGCCGTGTGTTACAAGCATTGCTAAGCTAATCACACCACATAGCAAAGCAAATGGATTTAACAATGCAAAGAACGAACCGGTATAAGTCACCTGTGCGATTTCATTAAATTCAAATGGAACACCTTGTAATAAGTTACCAAATGCCACACCGAAAACTAATGCAGGAACAAAACCACCGGCAAATAAGCCCCAATCCCATACAGCACGCCACGTCGGGTTATCAATTTTTGCACGATACTCAAAACCGATTGGACGGAAGAATAGTGCGGCTAATACTAACACAAGTGCAATATAGAAACCTGAGAACGATACAGCATATACAATTGGCCATGCCGCAAACACTGCACCACCGGCAGTTAATAACCAAACTTGGTTACCATCCCAGTGAGGAGCAATTGAGTTAATCATAATACGGCGTTCCACTTCTTTTTTACCCGCAACAGGTAAAAGTGCGGTCACGCCCATATCAAATCCGTCGGTTACAGAAAAACCGATTAGCAATACAACGACTAACACCCACCAAATAAAACGTAGAAATTCATAATCAATCATAATTCGTCTCCTGCTTATTTAGATGATTGTTCAAAGTAGTATTTGCCGGTTTTCAATGCACTCGGACCTAAACGTGCATATTTAAACATTAAATACATTTCAACAATGATAAACGCTAAGTAAAGTGCACAAATTAAACCAATAGAGAACCAAAGATCACCTACAGCTAAATTTGAAGCGGATACACCGACCGGTAACACTTCATAAATAGCCCATGGCTGACGACCATACTCAGCTAAGAACCAACCACATTCAATAGCAATCCAAGGTAAAGGCAAACTCCATAATAATGCTTTTAACAATAATGGACTTTGAGTCACTTTATTACGTAAGTTTTGAACAAAAGCACCCAGTGCTAATAGTGCAAGTAAACCGCCTACAGCAAGCATTGCGCGGAATGCCCAAAAGTTAGGGCCTACATTTGGAATAGTGTCGCGTGCAGCTTGTTTAATTTGTTCTTCTGTCGCATCCACTACTTTATCCGTATAGCGTTTTAACAATAAACCGAAACCAAGATCTTTTTTCACATCTTCAAATTTTGCTTTCGTTTCCGGATTAACTTGACCTGATGCTTTTTTCTCTGCTTTCAATTGAGTGAAAAGATCATAAGCAACAATACCATTGCGCACTCTTTGCTCATTTAAAGCTTGAAGTTCTTTCAAACCTGTAATTTCAGTATCAAAAGAACGGGTTGCAACTATACCTCCAACCATCGGTACGCTGATTTCAAAATCATTTTTCATTTCAGCAGTATTAGGAATTGCAGCTATATGAAATGATGCCGGAGCTGGTTGGGTTTCGAATTCTGCCTCCATCGCTGCTAATTTTACCGGTTGAGCTTTACCAATATCGTAACCTGATTCATCACCAAGAATTAATACTGAGATAGAAGCAATAAAACCAAAGGTTGCAGCTATAGAGAAAGAACGTTTTGCAAATCCAAGATCACGACCTTTTAATAAATAGTATGCACTGATCCCCAATACGAAGAATGCCCCCGTTACATAACCGGCAGAAAGCGTATGTAAGAATTTACTTTGTGCAACCGGATTTAACCATAAATCCATGAAGCTGGTCATTTCCATACGTACAGTTTCAAAGTTGAATTCTGATGCGACCGGATTTTGCATCCAACCATTTGCAACAAGGATCCACATTGCGGAGAGATTTGAACCAAACGCAACACAGTATGTGGTCAGTAAATGTTTACCTTTCGATAAACGCTCCCAACCGAAGAAAAATAAACCAACAAATGTTGATTCTAAGAAAAATGCAAGCAATGCTTCAATCGCCAACGGCGCACCGAAAATATCACCTACATAATGAGAATAGTAAGACCAGTTAGTACCAAATTGGAATTCCATAATGATACCGGTAGTCACCCCAAGGGCAAAGTTAATACCAAATAACTTACCCCAGAATTTTGTCATATCTTTATAGACTTCTTTGCCTGTTACAACATAGGTGGTTTCCATAATTACTAATACGAAAGTCAAACCTAATGTTAAAGGGACAAAAATGAAGTGATATAACGCAGTCAAGGCAAACTGTAAGCGAGAAAGTTCAACAACGTCTAACATCCCAACCTCTTGTAAAAATGACAAGTCACTCACTATGATTAATAAAGACTATTCTTTAAATAACCACCCCAAATACCTAATTAAACCACTAGATCCAATTAAGCAAACACTAAATCACTACACATAATAAACCTTTTTAAGAATTACAATAAAATAAAACGATGAATTATGAAGCAGACAACTCAGAATAGGTAGTATTCTACAACTAATCATAAGGATAAAAAACAGCTAAAATGTTATCTCGCTCACATTTTTGATATAAACTGGAAAAAATTTTGCCTATTTTCTAATAAAAATTAATCATCTACAAAAATATTGATTAATATCTAGACATTCACTGCATATTTTGCTATTTTCACCGACGGCTAAATTTAGAGATATTTGGATAATTTTTGTTAAAGGATTTCACAATGAAGAAAATTTCAATGATTTTGACCGCACTTTTTTCACTCGGGTCATTTTCAACAATTGCCGCACCGCAGAAATCTAATGAAATGCTACCGCAATGTGCTCAATTATTTAAAGAAGCAGAAAATTTAATCATTCAAGCGGAAAAACAGCCCGGTACACATACTCAGGTTAGTAAAATTAAAAATAAACTCAATCAAAGTAAAAAACAAATTCTCGAAATGGAACTTGCTACCCAACTAAAAAGTTGTAATGTAGGACTGGCGAAACTAAATAGTATGAAAGATAGTTCCGAACAAACTAATTAACCTAAGTATTAAATCAAAAAAGACTTATTGAAAATTTCAGTAAGTCTTTTTTGTTATTCGTTTGTTTAAGATGCCAGTTTTTGCAAACCAAAATGGCGATAAGTTTGTGCTGTTGCAATCCTTCCACGTGGAGTACGCTGTAAAAAGCCTTGTTGAATTAAGTAAGGTTCCAATACATCTTCAATAGTATCACGCTCCTCACCTATCGCTGCAGCCAAGTTATCCAATCCAACCGGCCCGCCATCAAAACGCTCAATTACGGCACTCAATAATTTTCGGTCTAAATAATCAAAGCCGGCATCATCAACATCTAACATAGAAAGCGCTTGCTTCGCTATATCCAAAGAAATCACCCCTCCATTTCTTACATCAGCATAATCACGTACACGGCGTAATAAACGATTAGCAATACGTGGGGTGCCGCGAGAACGGCGGGCAACTTCAAAAGCAGCCTGTTGTTCTAATTCAAGGTTTAAACAAACCGCACTTCGAGCAACAATTGAGGTTAAATCTTCTACCGAATAAAATTCTAAACGCTGTACGATACCAAAACGATCGCGTAAAGGCGAAGTCAAAGAGCCGGCTCGCGTTGTTGCTCCTACTAAAGTAAAGGGAGGTAACTCCAATTTTATGGAACGTGCCGCCGGCCCTTCCCCAATCATAATATCCAATTGGTAATCTTCCATTGCCGGATAAAGCACTTCTTCAATAGCCGGTGAAAGGCGATGAATTTCATCAATAAACAGCACATCATAGGGTTCGAGATTCGTTAGCATTGCTGCCAAATCACCGGCTTTTTCTAAAACAGGGCCTGAGGTTGTACGAATATTCACGCCCATTTCATTCGCTACAATATTGGCAAGCGTCGTTTTACCCAACCCGGGAGGGCCGAAAATCAACAAATGGTCTAAAGCATCTTTGCGTAATTTTGCGGCTTTAATAAAAATATCCATTTGTTCGCATACTTGTGCCTGCCCAACATAATCAGCCAGTAATTTGGGACGAATTGCACGGTCGATCACGTCTTCATCAAGTTTCGCTTGACTACTAATAATTCTATCTGCTTCAATCATCCGTTTTCCCTTATAACGCCGCTTTTAAGGCTTCACGAATTAGTTGTTCGCTATTTAATTCCGGTTTTATCACGCTTTTAACCATTTTTGCAGCATCCGCTGGTTTATACCCTAATGCGATCAATGCCGAAACGGCTTCATTTTCTGAGTTTTCTTGATATGAAATAGCCGCAGGCTCGCTAGATATATGCTTACTTTCTATAAAGAATTCATTTTGTTTCACACCTTTAAATTTTCCTTTTAATTCAACCAATAGACGCTCTGCGGTTTTTTTGCCTACGCCCGGAATTTTAACGAGTTTGGAAAGCTCTTCATGTTCAATTGCATAAGCAAATTGCTCAACAGACATTGCTGATAAAATTGCCAGTGCCAATTTTGGTCCAACACCATTGGTTTTAATTAATTCACGAAATAAAGTGCGGTCAGTTTTTTGTGCAAATCCAAAAAGTAAATGGGCGTCTTCTCGAATAGCAAGATGAGTAAACAAGGTTGTTTCCTGTCCGAGCTCAGGCAAGTCATAAAAGCTCGTCATCGGCAAAAGTAACTCATACCCAACGCCTTGCACATCAATTAAAATTTCAGGAGGTTGTTTTTCTAATAGAATACCTGTTAAACGACCAATCATAATTTATCCATAAGCATAAAAGTTTTGCATAGAATAAAATAAAACTGGACGAACATCCAGTTATTTCTTTAACCGAAAACGCCCTCGGCTATAACGAGTTTTTAAAAGTGCGGTGATTTTTTCTTGGGTTTCCACTATTTTTGCAGAACCCGCAATATGCAAAGAATGATTCATAGTATGGGCGTGGGTAATCGCAATTGCTAAGGCATCTGCCGCATCCGATTGCGGTTTATCGGAAAGTTTCAGAATACGCGTAACCATATCCTGAACCTGAATCTTATCTGCTGCCCCCACACCAACAACGGTTTGTTTCACTAATCTCGCCGCATACTCAAATACCGGCAAGTCGTGATTTACCGCAGCGACAATCGCTGTGCCCCTTGCCTGCCCCAATTTCAGTGCTGAATCTGCATTTTTTGCCATAAAGACTTGTTCAATCGCAAACATATCCGGCTGAAACTGCTGAATAATTTCACTGACTCCGGCATAGATGCGTTTTAAACGGCTGGGGAGATCGTCCACCACCGTACGAATTGCGCCGCTGCCGAGGTAATCTAATTGTCGCCCTGTTTGCTTAATGACACCGTAACCAGTCACTCTTGATCCTGGATCGATACCTAAAATTATTGTCATTTACGCTCAACCTAAAAAATAGGGACACACTGGGTGTCCCTTAAAACAAATTGAAATACTTACTTATTCATTATTCATTTTAGCGGTAGCCAATTCATCAATTTTACAGTTTTTCACTAAAATTTGATCGGTTTGTTTACCTAATTTGGTCAACATTACTGAAGACGATTTATCAAATGTTTCAAGTGAGAAATCTACATCAGCATTCCAACGGTAAGATTTAGATTCAAAGGTTACTGGGTTTGGGGCTTTTTCATTGACTTTTAAGTCTTTGATCGCTTTTTTACCAAAAGCAATATTTACATTTTTCGCTTTACCGGCCTCAAAACCATAAGTGGCAATAACCAATGTGTTATCTTTACAAAGATACACGGCCGATTTTGTTGCAGTATCTAATTTATCCGTTACGGTTTTCACTGTGCTAGATACACCATCTTTCACGCTAGTTACCGCTTGTGAAGCACCGCCTACAACCGCATTAGTTGTTTTGCTGATAGCATCTGTGGTGTTTGAGACAACATCAGATGCGGTTGAACAGGCAGATAATACGAGTGCCGCTGCAAGTGCCGGGGCAAATTTCATCAATTTCATTCGAACTCCTTCGAGCAAAAACTAAAGTAGTGCAGCAACCTCATCGCTGATCTCACCGTTGTGATAGACATTCTGGACATCATCACACTCTTCCAGCATATCGATCAATTTTAATAATTTCGGTGCGGTTTCTGCGTCTAAATCAACAGTAGTTGAAGGAATCATTGTTACTTCAGCAGATTCCACTTTAAAACCGGCTCCTTCAATACCGTCACGCACTGTCCCTAATTCTTCCCAAGCGGTATAAATCTCAAAGCTACCGTCTTCTTGCTGCTGAATATCGTCTGCGCCCGCTTCAATCGCCGCTTCCGTTAAAGCGTCTTCATCTGCGGCTCCAATCAAAATCAAGCCTTTTTTACTAAAGAGATAGCCGACCGAGCCTTCCGTACCCAAATTTCCACCACATTTGGTAAAACTTGGACGAACTTGAGAGATTGTCCGGTTTGCGTTGTCGCTTAGACACTCAACCATCACAGCAGTTCCACCCGGACCGTAACCTTCGTACACTTTTGTTTCCATATTGGTGTCATCGCCACCGCCGACGCCCCGCTCAATCGCGCGGTTAATCGTATCCCGTGTCATATTGCTGGATAAGGCTTTATCCACCGCCGCACGCAGACGTGGGTTTGCCGACACATCGCCACCACCTAATTTTGCGGCAGTCACCAATTCACGAATTAATTTTGTAAAAATTTTCCCACGCTGCGCATCTTGTGCCGCTTTGCGGTGTTTAATGTTAGCCCACTTACTATGACCTGCCATTTTGTTTTCCTTCTTAAAATTATTTTGTTAAAACGGATAATTTTTCGTTTCAACAAATGTATCATTTAATAAATATTTTCTGATCGCTTCAGCATTATTCGGGGATTTTGTCATTCTAACGGCTTGTTCCGCCGAGACCCATTGATACGCCAAATGTTCCGATAATTGTGGGATAAATTCCCGTTCCACTGCCAACAAAAACCAATGTTCCCGGCAATGGGTAACATTCGGTGCGTATTTATAGCGGAAATGTGGAAAAATTTCAAATTCTATGCTCTTATTGCAATCAAAAAGTGCGGTAGAATTTTCCGTTATTTTTAACCGCACTTCTTCCCACAACTCCCGAATTACCGCTTGACGTGGCGTTTCATTTTCTTCTAAAGAACCGGTAACGGATTGCCAAAAAGTCGGATCATCTTGACGTTGAAGCATTAGCACTCGCCCGCTACTTTGGGCATAGATCAGCACTAAAACGGAATAGGGATTTTTATATTTCATTTAATAACGTCTAATCTCAGGCGCTTGATAGGTGGCAATAAAGCGGGCGATTTCCTCTAAATCATCGGAAAATAAAATTTTTTGGTAATCCTCTGTTGTGAGAAATGCTGATTTCACCATTTGCTCAAACAACATTTTGAGGGAATTGTAATAGCCACTTTGATTAAACAGAATACACGGGTTCGGGTTTTGCCCGATTCTCGCCCACGAAATCACCTCGCTAATTTCCTCTAGCGTCCCCGGCCCGCCGGCTAAGGCAATATAAGCATCGCCCAGCTCAATCATCTTTTTCTTACGCGCCTGCATCGTCTCTACGGTGATCAGCTGAGTTAAGCCGCCATGAGCCAATTCCCTCGCTTGCAAAAAAGTTGGGATAACGCCGATAACCTTACCGCCTTCAGCCAGTACGGTGTCGGCAATCACGCCCATCAGCCCCGCTCGTCCGCCACCGTAAATTAACGTATGCCGATTAGCGGCGATCCATTTACCCAAACTTACCGCCGAAGCCTGATAAACCGGATCATTGCCCAAACTTGCACCGCAATAAACGGTAATATTCATTCTGTCTCCTCCAAACGCCGTTGTAATTTTTGTTGATTGTCTTGCATTATCTCCGCCAGCTCAAGTTGGTATTTGTCCGCTAAAATCAGCACATTATTTAGCACATCGCCTAACTCTTCCCGAATATGTGCCAAACGGGCTTGCCGAGATAATTGCGACTCATCAGCTCTATCCCGCCCGATTTCATACGCCCGCACCGCTTGTGCTAATTCCCCGACTTCCTCCGTTAAAAAATTCAAACGAATAAAGGGATTATAGTCATACCACTGCCGACGTTTATAATATTTTACTAGCCAGTGTTGATAAGTTTGTAGTGTCATTTTATTTTTTGCATCATTTCAAGGAAATGTAACCCCTTGCGCTTAACAAAAGCCCCTTAAATCCGTGAGTTAAAGGGCTTTGTGATTATTCTTTAGCAGTAACGCTAATTGCCAGCTCATTCAACGCCTGCGGATTCGCAAAGCTCGGCGCTTCTGTCATCAAACACGCTGCTGCGGTGGTTTTCGGGAAAGCGATTACGTCTCGGATATTTTCCGTGCCGGTAAGCAGCATCGCTA
Organism: Rodentibacter caecimuris; assembly: GCF_010587025.1. Lineage (NCBI taxonomy): Bacteria > Pseudomonadati > Pseudomonadota > Gammaproteobacteria > Pasteurellales > Pasteurellaceae > Rodentibacter > Rodentibacter caecimuris. The sequence continues at coordinate 870,528 of NZ_CP040863.1, forward strand.
AGCGATCTAAACCGAAGGCAAGGCCTGCGTGCGGCGGTGTACCAAATTTTAAAGCGTCAAGTAGGAAACCGAATTTTTCTTGCTGTTCCTGCTCGTTAATACCAAGAATACGGAATACGGTTTGTTGCATTTTCGGATCGAAAATTCGCACAGAACCACCGCCGACTTCATAGCCGTTAATCACCATATCGTAGGCATTGGCAACAGCATTAGTCGGATTGGCTTCCAATTCTTCTGGGGTAAAATCACGCGGTGAAGTGAACGGATGATGCATTGCGGCAAGACAGCCTTCTTCATCACGTTCAAACATTGGGAAATCAATAACCCAAAGCGGTTGCCATTCGTCTAAACGGGTTAAACCGAGATCACGCCCTAACTTCAAACGTAATGCGCCCATTGCATCGGTAGTAACATTCCATTTATCCGCACCAAAGAATAGAATGTCTCCAGTTTGCAGGCCAACTTTGGCAAACAAGGCTTTTAGCACATCTTCATTTAAAAACTTAGCGATCGGGCTTTGCACACCGTCAAGACCGGTATTCACATCGTTCACTTTTAACCACGCCAAGCCTTTTGCGCCGTAAATACCGACAAATTGAGTATATTCGTCAATTTGTTTACGTGTCATTTCATTACCGTTCGGCACACGAACCACGGCAACACGACCATTCGGATCATTCGCAGGTCCCTGGAATACTTTGAAATCCACATCTTTAACAATCTCTGCGACATCGACCAACTCTAGCGGATTACGTAAATCCGGTTTATCGGAACCAAAACGACTCATCGCTTCATGCCACGTCATGATCGGGAATTTGCCGAGATCGACATTGAGAATATGTTTCCATAAGCCATGGATCATATTTTCCATAATTTCACGTACTTCCGGCGCGGTTAAGAAAGAGGTTTCCACATCGATTTGGGTAAATTCCGGTTGGCGGTCGGCACGTAAATCTTCATCACGGAAACATTTGACGATTTGGTAATAACGGTCAAACCCCGACATCATCAAAAGCTGTTTGAAAAGCTGCGGCGATTGTGGCAGGGCATAAAATTTGCCTTTATGCACACGGCTCGGCACTAAATAATCCCGCGCGCCTTCCGGTGTGGCTTTAGTGAGCATTGGGGTTTCAATATCAAGGAAGCCGTTATCGTCCATAAATCGGCGCACAAAACTGGTGATTTTGGCACGGGTTTTCAAACGCTCCGCCATTTCCGGACGGCGTAAATCTAAATAACGGTATTTTAAACGCTGCTCTTCGGTATTATTTTGGTTGAAATCGAGCGGTAATACGTCGGAAGCATTATAAATTTTGAGTTCTTTGGCAAGCACTTCCACTTCACCCGTTGCCATATTTTGATTAATTTGATTGTCCGGACGCGGGATTACTTCCCCTTTGATTTGAATACAAAATTCGTTACGCAACGTACTTGCGGCAGTAAGGGCATCTTGAAATTTCGGATCAAAATAGACTTGTACGATCCCTTCGCGATCTCTCATATCAATAAAAATCAAACCGCCTAAATCACGACGACGATGAACCCAACCGCTTAATATCACTTCTTGTCCGACATGGCTACGGTTTAGAGAACCGCAATAATGTGTACGCATCATTTTTTATATTCCTTTTATATTCTGAAATTAACGGGCTGATTATACGGAAATTGATGTTGCTTTTAAATTGGAAACGGAAATTTATTTGCGCCTGATAAAACTTTCTCTAAAATAACCGCACTTTTAACTCTCTTCAAAATGATATGCAAAAAGATACCCTTTTCTCCGCGCCTATTGAAAAACTGGGCGATTTTACTTTTGACGAAAGCGTTGCCGAAGTCTTCCCCGATATGATTCAACGATCGATTCCCGGCTATTCCAATATTATTACTGCCATCGGTATGCTTGCCGAACGCTTTGTGACGGCAAACAGCAATGTTTATGATCTCGGCTGCTCGCGGGGTGCCGCCACCCTTTCCGTACGTCGTAATATTCATCACCCCAATGTAAAAATTATTGGTATTGATAATTCCCAACCAATGGTGGAACGCTGTCGCCAACATGTTACCGCCTATCATAGCGACGTGCCTGTAGAAATTTTATGTGACGATATTCGCCATGTTGAAATCAAAAATGCTTCCATGGTGATTTTAAATTTCACCCTGCAATTTTTACCGCCAGAAGATCGCATAGCGTTACTCAGCAAAATTTACCAAGGTTTAAATCCTAATGGCGTTTTAGTACTTTCAGAAAAATTTCGTTTTGAAGATGAAAAAGTGAATGAATTGCTGATTAATTTACATCACCAATTTAAGCGTGCCAACGGTTACAGCGAATTGGAAGTGAGCCAAAAGCGTACGGCCTTGGAAAACGTGATGCGTACAGATAGCATTGAAACCCACAAAGTGCGGTTAAAAAACGTAGGATTTTCACAAGTCGAGCTTTGGTTCCAATGTTTTAATTTTGGCTCAATGGTGGCAGTGAAATAGTGAAATAAAAAAGCGCTCAATGTTACATAGGCTTTAAAATGAGCGCTTTTTATAGAAAAACTAAGAATTAGTTCGATACATTTGGTTTATGAAATAAAGTGAATGCAATAAAGAGGAATCCTAAGAAACAAGACACAATCAGTGCATAAAAACCACCGTCCCATCCAAATAAATCAACCAGTTTACCCATTACATAGCCTGCACTTGCCGATCCTAATAAATAACCGAACAAACCGGTTAAACCTGTTGCCGTACCTGTTGCGATACGCGGAACCAAATCGGCAGCCTGTAACCCAATCATCATCACCGGTCCATAAATTAAGAAACCGATTGCAACAAGACAAATATTATCAACTAACGGGTTACCCGCCGGGTTTTTCCAATAAACAATAATTGCGATTAATACGCCGACTAAAAATAATAACATTGGCGGCGCCCGATGCCCTTTGAAGACTTTATCACTTAAATAACCACTGGCTAACATACCGAAAATACCCGCATATTCATATAAGAAATATGCCCAACTCTGCTTATCCACAGAAAAATGTTTCACTTCTTTTAAGTATGTTGGCGCCCAGTCAATAATGCCGTAACGAATGAAATACACAAAAACGTTTGCAATAGCAATTGACCATAAAAACTTGTTATTGATGATATATTTTTTGAAAATGTCTTTAGAAGAAAGCGTATGCGCAGACTCAACATGCTGCACGATTTTTTCGCCTTTCCATTCATCAACCGGCGGTAGTCCTTTAGATTCCGGTGTGTCATGCATTAGCCCAAACATAATAAAAGCTAACACTATGGCTATTAATGCAGGCAAATAAAATAGCGATTGCCATGAACCGAAAATGGCTAATCCAAGGATCGCCAACGGCCCAATTAAACCGCCGCCCAAATTGTGAGATATATTCCACCAACTCCACCAAACACCACGCTCAGACACAGAAAACCAGTTAGTCATCGTTTTTGCACCCGGTGGATATCCCATCCCCTGAAACCAACCATTTAAGGCAGCTAAAATGATCATTAACGGAATGGAAGCCAACACAGCCGGCACTAAACCAAAAATCAAGCTCACCACGGCAGAACCAAGTAAACCAATAGTAATAAAATATTTTGGATTACTCCGGTCAGATACATTCCCCATAATGAACTTACTAAAACCATAAGCAAGTGATAATGCAACCCCGACAGTACCTAAGTCGGCTTTGGTAAAACCATATTCATCAATTAAATAAGGAATTGCGAGAGAAAAGTTTTTGCGAATAAGATAATACGCAGCATAACCGATGAACACTCCTGCAAAAACCTGCCAACGTAATTTTTTATATTCAGAATCGGTTCTAGAACGATCAATTCGTGGAGCCGGTGGAGAGGCCTTTAAAAAAGAAAACATACAAACCCCTTATAGGTAAGATTTAAACACACTGATTGAAACAAAAGATTTGTGTTTTGTTACTAACACATTTGAAATGAACATCAGCACAAAATAGGGGGTGAAGTGTAGCATTTGTACTGTTTAACAATTTTGTTTTAAATCAAATAATGTCACTTTCATCCCAATAATTTCAAAAAGATAATGCTTTATTAATCGCTTTTACTGATTTATTACTCAATTTATGACATAATCAGCCCGTTTCTTTCCCTGTTCAAAAAGGATTAGACCCATGCGAATTTTACACACTATGTTACGAGTAAGTGATTTAGAGCGCTCAATTAAATTTTATCAAGATGTATTAGGAATGCGTTTATTGCGTACCAGTGAAAATCCCGAATATAAATATTCCTTAGCATTTTTAGGCTATGACGATGAAGATAAATCCTCGGTTATTGAACTGACTTATAATTGGGGCGTCACGGAATATGAACTCGGTACGGCATACGGACATATTGCGATTGGCGTGGATGATATCTATGCAACCTGCGAATCAGTGCGTTCAAACGGCGGTAAAGTTACCCGTGAGCCTGGTCCGGTGAAAGGCGGTAGCACGGTAATTGCCTTCGTAGAAGATCCTGATGGTTACAAAATCGAATTTATTGAAAATAAAAACGCAAAAGCCGGACTGGGTAATTAAAAAGTGCGGTCATTTTCTACAATGTTTTAATAACGTAGGTTCACCTGCGTTATTTTATTTTTTAAGGATAAATAATGCCCGATTCTCCAGAAATTCCTTATCACAATCAATTAAAAAATCGTTTTCGCGGTTATTTTCCTGTCATCATTGATGTGGAAACCGCAGGTTTTGACGCCAAAAAAGATGCCTTATTAGAACTAGCGGCAATTACGTTAAAAATGGATGAAAACGGCTATTTACACCCGGATCAAAAATGCCATTTTCATATTGAGCCTTTTACAGGCGCAAATATCAATCCGGAATCATTAAAATTTAACGGCATCGATATTCATAACCCGTTGCGCTGTGCCGTATCAGAGTTAGATGCAATTACCGGACTGTTTCAAATGGTACGCCGAGGGCAAAAAGAGGCTGAATGCCAGCGTTCCATCATCGTAGCCCATAATGCGACCTTTGATCAAAGTTTCGTGATGGCAGCGGCAGAACGCACCGGTGTAAAACGCAATCCGTTTCACCCTTTCGGCATGTTTGATACGGCAAGTCTGGCAGGCTTAATGTTTGGTCAAACAGTATTAGTAAAAGCCTGTCAAGCCGCCAATATTCCTTTTGATGGAAAACAAGCCCATTCTGCCCTCTATGATACGGAACGTACTGCTGAATTATTTTGCTATATGGTAAATCATTTAAAAAATTTAGGTGGTTTTCCGCATATTGCCGCACAATGAAAAACGGAATAAAAAATAACCGCACTTTATTTTTAAAAATTAGGTTGCAATTTTTCTCATTTTACAGTAGCTTAGGCAGCAATTCTTATTTGGAGATTTAAAAATGAATGTAATCCGTCGCCATCATCGCCACCATTTAACTGAATAATCTTTCAGGTTTTTGGTGTGCTTGGAAGATTTCTTCCGAGCAGACAGGATAATAAAAAATCTTACCCCTCGGAAGGCAACTTTCGAGGGGTTATTTTATGATTAGAGGAGTGCAAACCATCGACATTACATATTCAATAAAATTATAACCAATTCAATTTACACATTAATTTATAAGGAAAAACACAATGTTATCAAACCCCGTTGTTATCTCAATTATCGTTTTACTGACGCTCAGCTTACTACGTATTAATGTCATTATCGCGCTAGTCATTGCCGCACTTACAGCCGGTTTATGCGGTGGTCTTGGTTTAACTAAAACCATTGAAACCTTCACCGGTGGACTGGGAGGCGGAGCGGAAGTCGCAATGAACTATGCCATGCTCGGCGCTTTTGCTATCGCGATTTCTAAATCCGGTATTACTGATTTAATCGCCTATAAAATCATCACAAAAATAAATAGAACACCGACAAGTAACAATCTTGCATGGTTAAAATATTTAATTTTCGGCATTTTAGTTTTATTTTCTATTTCATCCCAAAACCTACTACCCGTTCACATTGCCTTTATCCCAATTGTCGTGCCGCCATTGCTTTCAATCTTTAATCGCTTAAACATTGACCGACGTGCTATTGCTTGCGTGCTCACTTTCGGTTTAACTGCGACTTATATGTTGCTACCGGTGGGGTTCGGTAAAATTTTTATTGAAAGTATCTTGGTAAAAAATATTAATCAAGCAGGAGCAAATCTTGGTTTGCAAACAGATATCGCCCAAGTTTCTCTTGCAATGTTACTGCCGGTAATCGGTATGATCTTAGGTTTATTAACCGCCGTATTTATCACCTATCGCAAACCTCGTACATACAACGTTCTTGTTGAAGAACCAACAACAAAAGAAATTGAAGCACATATTGCCAATATTAAACCAAAACAAATTACAGCAAGCCTGATTGCAATTTTTGCAACTTTTGCAACGCAACTTGTTACCAGTTCGACAATTATTGGCGGTTTAGTCGGTTTAACGGTCTTTGCCCTATTCGGTATTTTCAAACTCAAAGAAAGTAATGATATTTTCCAACAAGGCTTGCGTTTAATGGCTATGATCGGCTTTGTGATGATTGCCGCCTCAGGTTTTGCAAATGTAATTAATGCCACCACTGGCGTAACGGATTTGGTGCAGAGCCTCAGTAATGGCGCAATTCAAAGTAAGGGCTTAGCCGCGTTTCTGATGTTGATTGTCGGTTTATTAATCACGATGGGAATCGGCTCGTCTTTCTCTACCGTACCGATTATAACCTCAATTTACGTACCGCTTTGTCTCTCCTTTGGTTTCTCACCACTGGCAACCGTATCAATAGTGGGCGTAGCTGCGGCACTTGGTGACGCAGGTTCTCCGGCCTCCGACTCCACCTTAGGGCCGACCTCTGGATTGAATATAGATGGAAAACATGATCACATTTGGGATTCTGTTGTGCCAACCTTCATTCACTACAATATTCCATTGTTGGTATTCGGTTGGATTGCAGCAATGTATCTTTAACGATTATAATCCCCCACTCATCGGGGGATTTTTTTATGCTCATTCAACAACTCATTGAAAAGCTGGAACAAAAGGTTCAACAGCTTTATCAAATCCATTCAGCCCAACTTGAAGAAAAAATATTCACGAAATTTGACCGCACTTTATTTAGTGAAAACGGGCAAACCCTGTCATTTTATTTTGCTGAAATTAACCAAACGCTGATAAGAATAAAATCGCTTAATTCTAATGATGTAAATCATTACCACTTTATGACAGAACATTTGTTCAAGCAATGTAACGCATTGTCCGAAACGCTAAATCGAAACAATACGGTTTTTACCCGACAAAAACGGCAACATCCGGCTGTAAAAAAAGCACAGCATAGTATCCATAAATTACCTCCTCGCGAACGTTTAGAGAAATACTATGAAGCACTTGAGCAGCTGAATAATTTGTATCAACAGTATCGAGATTCCGCTCAAACAAAAAATGATCCTATAGAACAAAAAAGAATGGAGGAGCTAGCCAATAGCTATAAATGTCGTCGTCAAAAATGCCAAGAAGCAATTGATTTATTAGAAGAATATTTAAGCTTTAAAGACGAACAAAAAAGCAACAATAAAACAGATAAATAGCAAAGAAAAATCCCTTAACCAAAAGATTAAGGGATTTTTTGAATTTGATGGCGGAGGAAGTGAGATTCGAACTCACGGAGGGCGTAAACCCTCGCCGGTTTTCAAGACCGAACCTATATCAATAGATGTTAATTAAAAATATTTTATAAATCAAAAGCCTACATACATAGACATTATAATCACCTCTCATTAACCTATCAACTTTTCACACCTTTTAGCACCTATTTCGTCAAACTTACGTCAAACTACCAATTCATATTCCCCCATCCTAAATGATGAAAAGCACGGCAAAACTACCGCACTTTTATCAAAAGTTTACTTTAACCATTAGACTCACTCCCGCCATCTTCTATGATGCCGGAATAAACCTCTACGCCGAGGTAATAGAGTTTAAAAGACTCACCTGCAAAGGCAAAACCAAACAACCCTGTTGTTTTCTGTTTATTATTGAGATTTTCAAAAGTAAATATTCCCACTTCAATCGAGATTTTTTTAAATTCCTCAAAATCCATGTTCAGCACGTGACTGTCATCTGAGAGCGGATAACCCATTAGCTCACCCCATTGGCTAACGCGGTAACTAATATTCAATCTGCGCACAAGCTCCGGACTTGGCAATTCCACTTCACTGTCTTGATTGTCACGTCTTAAATAGACCCGCTGGGTAAAAGGGTCTAACCAATAGCCATCATTTGGTCTGTCACCATACCAAAAAATACCGTCTCTATACCCTGTCTGAACGAGCTTGATATTAGCCAAGTTCTTTACCTGTCTGTACACAGCATTGTCTGTTGCAACCAATCTGTTTTCTACTTCCATTACCCGTGGGACAGGCTGATTTTTTAATACTTCAATTTCGTTTTCAAGATTGACTATATCTTTTGCCACGTTGTAAGCAAACATTGAATCTACCGATTGATTTTTATTTATTCTCGCCATTTTTTAGCTCCTGCTTTGTTTGTTGATAAATTCTGTTGAGAGATTCGTCATATTCCTTGTGGTTTAAGACGATATATTGGGTTTTAATTAACCGCACTTTGTACGGTTTTTTCTTTGAAAGAACATTAATCATCGTTCACCACCGTAACATCTTGGATTAATGTCAATTCTCCACCGGCAATCGTGCGCACTTTGTGATATTGGTCGATACATTGCAAATCCCATTTGGCAGATTCCCACTTCACGTTTTGCGTTTTATCGTGTGAAACCGTGATATGAATCAGATTGTTTTCTACTACGATTTCGTCTGTTTCAGATGATAGTTTGATAATGTCTCCACGTTTCGGTTTAATGTGCAAATCAAGCCGACAACCATCAAAATTGACCGAACTTTCTTGGTCGTCATCTTCCACAACCTCAAATGTAAAACCTTCATCGTCGCCTCGAACCATCTCTAAGTCGATTTGTTCCATTTTCGCTCCAATAAAAAAGCCCTCGTTTGAGGGCTGTGACTAAACGTAAATTTGCTGCGTTTCTTTCAAATGATTGTAGATTCGCGCAAGCATAATTTGTGTTGGCGTTTTGCCGATGTCCTCTTTAGTAAAAGGTGCGTCGTTAATCGCTTTCGCCGCTTCGGCATCAATCCATTTATACTCGCTGATAATGGGCGCGAAGTCAGTTACCACACCGTCATTATCCGTACCGGTACCAATGACATATTTGGCATTAATTGAACCGTCTTCTTGTGTGCTGTAACTTGCAATAGCGGAGTACATTGGGTTTAAAATTTTGTTGAATGTTGTCATAAAAACTCCTTGTTTTTAGATAAAAGAAAACCCCAACAGTTTTCACTATCAGGGTCGGATTTAAAAATTTAACCGCACTTTGGTGCGGTCTGGTTTTACACTTTAATTAAAAGTTTTGAAGTAGAATAGAGGATTGTTGTAATCAACGGCTTGTCTAGACTTTGTTCGTTCTTAGCCCATGCCAATAACTTTATATTTAATTGCTGATTTTCATTTAGAATGAATGTCGTATTGGTCACTTTCGAGAAACTTCCATTTGCAAGATGAGATAAATTTCCTCTTTTGTACAAAGTTAAATTCTCATTTTCTCCCATGTGGCTGTAGTCCGATGTAGTAATATTAAACGGAACTTGCACCCATCGTTTTGCACCAGAAGGCAAAATATTGATTTTTGCTTCATATGCATAGTAATAATGACGGTCTATCGTCCCTGTACTATTTTCAGTATTAAAATGTACTCTTCTATTAAGAGCCTTCCATTTATCAACTAACAATGTTTCATAGATATTACCACCCACTAATTGACTTATTCTTAGCGAACCAGTGAATTCACCTGTTATCCCCTCAATCCTTGCCCCTTTTATCAATCCTCCATTAATTGTTGAACCATTAATTGTTGTACCCGATACCACTCCGCCACGAATGTTATTCCCTTCAATAGTCGTCCCTGTGATTGTTCCAGCTGTCACTCGTCCTAAATTCGCACTAATCGCTGATAAACTCGATATATTGAGTTTATCCGCAGTCAATGTCTTAGAGACAACATGCGAGGCATTGATACTGCCTGCTGCCATATTTCGAGCGACGATAGTACCGGCTGCGATCTGATTGCTTGTAATCGTATTGGAAGCAATTTGTTGCGCGGTGATGGTGTTTGTGACAATCGAGCCACCGTGAATCGCCGTTACACCGGCATTTTGCCAAGCAGACGGCTCTTTAGTATGTGCTGTGCATTCCTCAAGCATAGGGCGAGCCACGAACATCCAAGCCCCATTAGGATTAGACTTATCACCATCATAAAAGAAAAAGAATACATCAAGACTAACCGCCTTAGGAGGGGCTTGAAACTTAATAAATACTCTTTTGGCATTATTAATACCTTGAAAGCTATACCTGTTACTAAAACCTTCTTTTTTATTTAATAAATATTCTCCATTAGCCCCTCTTACATCAATATATATTTCTACTCTTTTACAACTATGATTACCCATATACGCTGAAATCATATACCAATGACCTGCATTAATAGCCACATTTTGATGTATTCCACATCTTGAATCGTTACGATTAGTTATTTTATTATGCCACCTTAAAACATTTTCATTTTTTAAATATCCACCTAATTTAAATTCAGTATCTTGCCTACAATATCTTTCTCCTTTCTTATCTTCAGGAACACCTTTCTCAGTAGCAGTCCATCCATCAGGAACACCTTTTGTAGGATTTGCAAAAATCGGGTTATACAACAAATTCCCACCCAACCCAATCGCTAACTTATCCGCTGTTAATTCACCTGCGGCAACGTGACTTGCACGAACCGCACCGGCTTGTAATGCTGCCGTGCTGACGGAATCCGCCGCCATTTTGTCCGCCGTCACAATATTGGCACCTAAGTGTTGAGTGCCGATAACATTTGCACCGATTTGTTGTGCAGTGAGGGTGCCGGTGAGCTGTTTTGTCGGGATTTGTAATTTCCCAACATCAATGCTGTTGTCAACATACTTGGTTCCATTCCACGTGTACAACTTGCCGTCAGTGGTGTTATGGACTTGGTTATAGCCTGCAAACTCATTAACGTTTAATCCCGTCACCGTTTTGATTAGCTCAAGATTGCGTGCCGGCAATGCGGTATCAATCACTTCATTGACGATATTTTGTGACAACTTTTCATTAAGTAGCGCTAATTCTTCGTCAATATCGACCGCACTTTCCGCCCTTAAGCCTGATTGTTGATAAAACGGGCCGACATTAATGCCACGGGTATGACGCAACCAATAGTAACGCACTTGTTTTGCGCCCACTTCGTGGGTGTACATTCGAGCGGTGACTTTTGCAATACGTTTTGCAGTTTGAATATCGTCCGTTTCTGCTGCAAAAATTTCTGTAGCTGTCGCGTCATTTATCCAATCCCACTCAAGCGTGATATTGCCTAAACCGCCAGTTACCCGCACGCCTGTTGGTGCCGGTGGGCGGTCAATAATAAAGTCCTGTGTACGTTCGTTGAGTAACTGACCTTTTTCGTTTCTTGCACGAATCACGACAAGATATTCACCGTTAGCAAGATTGCTTAAATCCAGTTCCGGTGATTTTAATCCAAGTCGAACATCAAAAAGATTATCGCCCTTATAGATTAAAATATCATATTTCACCAAGCCGTTTCCGCCACTCACATCGGCATTAATGCCAATACTGCCGTCAGGATTGGTGATGATTTGAATATCATTTACTTTAGGCACGGCAAGGATACTGCTCGCTTTCGGTTCAAAGATTGCGCCGTTATCCACTATCGCTTCTTTTTGTGGCTCGTGTTGCAAGGCAACAATGGTATATTTGCCTTTGTCTTGCTCTTTCACACTTAAGGCACGAAATAATTGTGTGTTAATTCGTTGCGTGGTGAGCGACCAAACACCATATTCCATCAAGCCGGTCGGTTCAGTATCGAGGGTGATTTCCGCCCCATTCACCGACAAAATTTTAATATCTTGGTGTTTGGCCTGGGCGTTGATGTAGGTAAAGTAACTATTTGCCGTGATGTCGATTTCACGATCTAACGTGACGTTCCTACCGTCAATGTTTAATACCCGCCCACCGATATTGGTGCCGGCATAATCAATATCCGCCACTTTGATAATATCGCCCGGAATGTGCATTAACCCTTCCGTTCCGACAGTAAACGTCACGGTTTTGGTTTCCAGTTTTTCGGTCTGTAATAACCATAAGCCGGTGCGATGTGCTTGGCCACGGGAAGTACAACCAAACGCGGTGATTTTCTTCACGTTTAAACCATTTTTTCGGATTGCTTCATCATCCGATACATATTCAATGGTTTTTTCATAAGCATTGTCTTTATCTGCATATTCCACTTGGATCGCATTATGACGGGCTTTTTTGGCTGAAAAGGTGTAAGTAAACTCACCGTTTTCAACATTCGCATTGGTGTAAGTCCACACCGGATCGGACGGACGATCCATTACAACCGTGAGTTCTCGCCCATTCCACACAGGCATCGCACGAAAAATAGAGCAAATGTCATTAATGACATCATAAGCCGGTCGCTGGTCGGTGAGCCACGCATTACAGGTAAAACGAGGTTCTTTGCCGCCAAAACCATCGGGAACAAGCTGATCGCAATATTGCGCCACTTGATACAACGCCCATTTATCCGCACCAAACTCCCCCAAACGGCCGCCTAAACCATAACGTTTGTTTGTGACTACATCGTACAACACCCAAGCCGGATTATCCGACCACGCCAGTTTAAACGTGCCGTCCCACATACCGCGATATTGTCGGGTTTTCGGATCGTAATTTGACGGGACTTTGACCTTAATCCCTTTAACATCATAAGTGCGGTTAGGAATATTCGAGAAATATTCCGAATCAAATTTCACCCCGATTAATGCGGTGTTCGGATAAGTAAATTCCGTATCGATAATTTCCGTGTAACTCGCCCATACCGTGTTATTTTGCACCCGTTGTGATTTGCTATCCTCTGTGTTTCGTTCAACACGAATAGTAAAGGGCACCGCAGGCAAACCAGAAAACGTATGTTGCTGTAAATACTGTGAACTGTATTTGCCACTAATCGTTATTGTATAGCTTTGATTGCCGATATAGACCGTCAAATTCACGGTTGCCCCGTTTGTATCACCCTGATCGTTTTGGTGAAACAGTGATTGAACACCAAGGGTTAAACGCAAACGGGAGACTTTGCTATCGGTTATCGTGCGGGTAATCGGTGTGGTTTTCCGCACTTGTGTCCCCACCGAGATTTCTTTTTCTGACGTATTGAAACCGGGAATAATCCCTTGAACCTGTGAGCCTACCCGCCCTTCAAGTTGAACATTGCTGAAATTGTAAGAATCATCCTGATTTTGAATTGGGGTATTATCAAGATAGACGGATTTCATCCCGTCTGCTAAGCCTGCAATTTCCCCTTCTGAAATAATTTCAACGATTTTGACAAGCTGCTTACTGCGTCCGCTTTCTTTTGCTTCAACCGGTGTACGTCCGCCACCGCCGCCTTTACCCATAATTCACTCCTATTTTTTCCAATCTTTAATCACGGCAAGAATATTCGGCAAACGCCAAATAAAAATAAGAAAAGCAACACCTAGAATTGTTTGTAAGAAACCATATTCCATTATAAACTCCTTGATAAAAGGAATGATTGTTGTAAAATTATCCAAAGTTTATGTCCTCTTAGGGTAAGTAAGTGGATATGAAAAACCCCGAAAGCGGCAAACTTTCGGGGTTTGTTTTATATTGAGTTAAGTTTTTTCCGCCTATCTTCTAAATCTGCGTCTGCCGCTATTTTGTTCCGGTGTTGCCACATCAACATCCATCGTTTCAATACCTTGTGAAATGATCAATGAACCTGTTCTAATTCGTCCGTAAGCGAGTGGCATAGGTTTTCCTTGTGCTGCCATATTAGATAAGCTTGAAAATGATGTTGAATTTTTCTTCTCCGATTCTGACTTTCCAATATCCATTGATGGCATTTTAGTAAGCATTTGGCTCACTCCACTTAGGATCATTGACGCCCCAGCCATAAATGCCATTGTCGCCATACCGTAACCACTTGCACCTAAATATGCCCAACCTGCCGCACCACCTGCATACCAAGAGGCGGCAATTAATACCGCACCGACTACAATATTGAATATCCCCGCTCTTTTTGCACCTTTCAGTACCGGTGTAAAACAAACTGACATTCCCTCTTTTAACTGATAGAACATTCCCTTTTCTAAATAGCGGCGATCAAGATAGTCTTTGCCAATCCGCACTTTAAATAAGCCTTGCTGTAAAAATTGGCGTAAATTCGGAATCTGACAGGTTAAAGCACGGATAATTTCTGCCGTATTGTTTACCTCTAAATTAAACTCAGTGCCAAACTGTTTAAGGGCACCGTAAAATCTAACTTTGACCATTGTTTAAATCTCCATAAAAAAACCGCACATGAAAGTGCGGTCGGTTTTGAATAAGTTTTAGAATCCGCCTAGTCGGTGCTTTGGTCTGAGAATATCGTTATCCCGAATGGTTGGAAGAACTCGGTTCCAGTTTTCATCGCCCCACATTTCGACTTTAAAGTCGGCAGTGAGCTTTTGAATTAGCGGTTGATGTCGGCGTAACATTGAACCATATTCGCTCACGATACTGTGTGCTTGTGCTGCAAACTTGGATTGAATGTTATCAAGTGCCGGAATGAGATAGTTTGTAAATTCCACACACTTGACGAGAGCGAACCAGTCCCAAGCAATCTCTTGTAAATCGTGTTCGGCAAGTTCAAAAGAATAATGCTCGTTTTTCTTTTGTTCGATTAATTCCCCCTCAAGTGCTATTTTATGCACATATTCCACCGCACTTTGTAATTTGTCTGCCGGAATATCTTCTATGCTTTCTACGTTCATATATTGATGAACAAGATTATAGGCTTCGGAATAAATCAATCCTTTTTTACTCACCAACATATTTACAGCATTACGTAAGCCTGTGCGTTCATCTACTGTGGTTTTGTGTTCGTATTTTCCCGTTTTGCGAATTTGTGGTAGCACTTCTTCAAATACCCAATTCTGGAATGTTTCAGCTTCAGGTTTATTAGATCTAAAAATAACACGGTAAAGATTAGGTTCATTGATAAAGATCATTTCTTGATCTCCACCATTTGAAGGGGTGGAAAGTTTTTCCACTCCTTTCGGATTGAACTTGAATTTAGACACAGATCTGTTTCCCAATCCCAAGACAGTTGCAACGTCTAAAAGACAGAAGAATGGCTCTTGATTAAGGACATTAATACGAACAGGGAAAGAGTGAAAGTTAAATGTAGATAGTACGGTTTTCATATAAGCATTTCCTTTTGAGAGAAATCCCGATAATTCGGGCGGTCGAGAGCTCAAAACTCGTGCTTAATCGAGCGGAGTTATTCCCTTTCGGTATTTTATTCCTCGCACTCTCGACCATTGGTTTAGATTATTGTTTTTTTGTACCATTAATTCTGTGGTAAAGAGAAAGAGATCACAAATTTCAGATACAAAAAAATCACGCTGACGGGGTGAATAACCGTTAAGCAAAAAGGCTTTTGAGACCTTGAAAAGGATAATAATAAAAAAAGCCTGCTTTGTAAACAGGCTTCTGGAAATTTTTAGTATGTTCAGGATTTTTATCATGTCAACAACTTACATAGGTAATAATCGAGGTCTGCGCCATGGTCCAAGACTGATTCTAAAAATATTATCCTTATCTTTTTTGATAACCTGTTTTTCCACTGCCGGATTAAATTGACCACCGCACAATCCACGTCCGTATGGGTCGCCAATGACAGAAAAATTATACTCGCCCTCTGGAATATAAAAATCTGCTTTTTCTTCTGGATCAAATCTTGCTAATAGCGTTTGGCGATACATTACACCTAAATAACATCCTCCACCTTGAAAACCCGCATCACGTATAATAGTTACTTTGGCATAATCAGGGTTATATTCTCCCATCGCCAAAATTCGATCTGATGGTACTTGTTTCGCTTTTTGTAATACAACAGGAGATGTTCCTACGCATCCGGTTAATAAAACACAAGCTAATCCAATCAACAATAATTTTTTCATTTTAAGATCTCCATACAGATAAAAAGAAACCGCATTTTATAAAGTTGATTTTACTTTTTCCGCGATCTAGATCACAACATAGGAAAAAAGAGCCAACTGGTTGATTGTTTGGGTAATTTTTAATCAAGACACTCTGTATGTAACTTTTCCTCTTTTATCCTTGACGTAACGTCAAGATAAAATCTGATAGCGCCTTTAAAAAGTTTGGTGATACCCATAACAACGCAATAATAAAAACGAAAATAAGGAATAAATAAGCAAAGGTACGTGCCTTATGGGAGCGATCAATCACTTCTAGCATTTTACAAATTCCTTCCATTAAGTTAAAATCTATCTGCATTGACGGCATTCTCCGCTAATGTTGTTATACTTAATCAAAATTGCTCCTTATGTTGCTTAACTAGGAATAAGGGGTATAAAAACCGAGAGTTCGCCGCTCTCGGTTTTTTGTTTTTCCAATTACGTTGCATCAGTATTTTTCTTCATTTTAGTGCCTTAATTAAATTTGCTATGGCATTTAGTAATTTAGGGAAAACAAATACTAAGATAGGAACCGTCACTGCAAAACTTATTTGCCATAAACCATATTCCATAATTAACTCCTTGAGTAATTGAGAGATAACGTTTAAAATATCACCATTCATATAAATTCCTTAGTTTATGTGTTTGTCTTTGGATAAGGGCTTATCCATCGCTTAAGAAGTAAAATTTTTAAACCCCCTGAACATTGCCGTGTTCGGGGTTTTGTTTTTTCCGATTACGTTGCTTTATTATTGCAACATTGATTTTGTGAGAAGAGAGGAAGGAGTTCCACACCATCACGTTGTGAGAAGTATTTTCACAATTTAATCTCAGAATTTCTTTTAAAGTACTTTAAAGAATGGCTTAGTTAAAACAAACTCATTAAAACCGCTTCAAAATTAAGACTATCAGCGAGTTTATGTCGCCACATACTATGTGTATGTTTAAACCAATAACCATCATAAAGATCACGTTTTGATAAGCGTTTTGGGGCGTGATGTAATACCATTTGATCACCGATATAAATCGCGGCGTGATTCGGCACATCTGCTCCCACCTGAATTAAAATGACATCACCGATTTGTAATGCGTGTTGGTCGGTGATTCGCTCAAATCCTTCCTTTTCGATATTATCGAGATAAAGATTAAAGCCATCTTCCCACCAGTAATCATCACGCTCATAATTCTGCATTTCATAACCCGCAAGGCGATAAAAATCACGATAGAGCGTATAGCAATCCATTTTTCCATGTTCAAACTCACGCCCGATAAGCATTGGGATTTTTGGGAAAAGGTGAATTTGCCCGTCACACACAAGCCAAAAATCCAGTTGGCTATAAAGCTGTGTTTGTAAATCTGCTTGGGATAGCAAAGGCTTGCCATTCGGGTGAGAATGAACCAAGGCGACAATCTCGCCCATCTCTTCCGCTTTGAGATAATCATCCGGTGAAATTTCAAAATGATTTTCTTTGTCTTCCGCCACATTCTCACAAGGGAAAAAGTGCGGTTGATTTTCACCCCGTTTTAAAACAACAAAACCGCACATTTCGTGCGGCTCTTGTGATTTTGCGTAAGCGATAATTTCACTTTTTAATTTTTCATCCATCGTCTCTACCCCAGTTTATTGACCGACACAAATCCACCATAATTACGGGTGTTATTGCGAAGTTTGCAGCCGGTGAGCAAGCCGCTACATTTGTCTTTTTTCGGATCGGTTGTGGGTTGATCTTTTTCATCCGCCACCGCCGGCCCTGTATAACCACACTCAACGCCACGATATACCCAACAACAGGTTGTCGTAATCATTCGTGCGCCAATGAGCGCATTATCCGTTTCACTTGGCAATGCTAAAGTAAATTGCGCAATATCACGTTTAAGCGATGAGAGCTGTTCAATCACAAAATAGCTTAATGCCTCTTGTGTGGGGTCGGCTTGTTTGTTGCCGTTTGTAAAATTGACTGCATCAAGATAATGCATATAGACTAAACGTCGGCGTACAATAGCCCCCAAACATTGATCGAACCGATTACAAAGTGCGGTCAAAAATCCATTAATATTGGCAAGGGTGAGTGTTGGGCGGTTGCTTGGACCCTGCCCCGACATTTCAAATCCTTCCGCTTTCACACCAAAAGGATTGTAAGTTTTGCCCTGCCATACTATCGGCTGCGAGTGTTCGTTTTTGCCGGCATAAAAGCGATACAGTTCGCCGTTTATGCCATCTGCATCTTTCAAGCCACGGAGATCGACTTCAAATAATTCAATTAACGCATTTTGCTCAAGTTTGGCAAGGTCGAGTTTAAATTGGTTGGAAATAAGATTTGGCATAATTTACCACCAACGAATTGCATTAATTAAATTAGGCAACACCCAAACCATTCCGAAAATAAAACTTAACGTCACAACAACATAAGCAAAACGGCGGGCAATTGGGTCTTTTGAAATAACTTCTAGCATTTTCGCCACCTCTATATTAAAATTCATTCAGTTTGTTTCCTCTTTGTATGGAAAGTTGGAAATAAGAAACCCCGACAGGTTGCCGCCTATCGGGGTTTGTTTTTTTTGACTTAAAACACAAAAGTGCGGTCAAATTAAAGGTCAATTTTGCATATTAAGCAAAGGCACCACCAGGCCTAAAATTTGTGGTAATTGCGTTATTGGCGGCTCTTTCGGCAATATCCGTCATTGTTTTGAGCAGTTCAACGGTAATTTCTAAACCGTTATCAGTCTGTTTGCTTTCTACTTTGGCATTTGCCGCTTCACCGTTATTAATCACATTCACTTTGATATTAGTCTGTCCATTAGTTTGATGTACCGTTGGCACGCCAACACCGCCACCATTAGCAAAGCCACGAGGTTTTGAACGGGATTGATAATTGAGGTAATCAAGGTATTCAATACCCAATCGGCTTGTTGCTTCTTTGGTGATGACATATTCACCACGATGTACAATGCCAGCCGGTTG
Organism: Rodentibacter caecimuris; assembly: GCF_010587025.1. Lineage (NCBI taxonomy): Bacteria > Pseudomonadati > Pseudomonadota > Gammaproteobacteria > Pasteurellales > Pasteurellaceae > Rodentibacter > Rodentibacter caecimuris. The sequence goes on from NZ_CP040863.1 coordinate 889,668, forward strand.
GTATTTGCCGCCTAAGCCGGTAAAACCACCTTCATCAAAACCAACCAGTCCGCCGATATAACGCATATCCGGTGAAGTTACCTCTCCCCCACCACTTTTCCCTGCACCAAACATAGATGAAACCGTATTAAAGATCATCATTTTAATCGTCATTTGGATAATATCTTTGATGATAGATTTCGCTAACGAGCCAAAATCTGCTTTCCCTGTCATTACAAGATCGGTTAAAGCATCTGACATTCCATTAAACGCATTTAATGTGATGTTGGAGACATTTCCCATGATATTTTCAGCATCTTTACCGAATTTAGCAAATCCGTCACGCAAGCCTGCAATCGGATCTTTTTGCTTCTCTTTTTTGAGTTTTTGAATTTCCTCATAATTTTTCTTAGCCGCTTCACCTTCGGCAAGTAATTTTTGAACGTATTCGTCACTCATTCCGATAGAAAGCTGCTTAATTTCCTGATCGATTTTTCGGTAATAATTAAGCCGCTCTTGTTCTTCAGACGTTTTGTTTAATAAATTCGCTTCAAACTGCATTTGTTCAAATTCGTCTTTTTTATTAAACGCATACTGAGAAACTTGTTTTGCCATATTGGCTTTATCCGATTCTTTCGCCAGTTTTTTAAGCTGTTCAATTTGAGCCGTAGTCATATTTTTAAAGGTTTCACGATCGGTTTTCAGTTTTTCCATTAACTGATCGTATTCTTTATAAATACTCACGCCACCGTATTGTGCAATGCTGGCAGATTCTGCTTTTAATTGGGCGATTTGCGAGGTGTAGTCGTTATACATATCACCAAAGCGATCGGTTTTGCTGCCGGAACCTTTATGTTTACCGCCGCCCTGCATATTTTGGAGGAGATTTTTATCTCTCTCACTTTCCCATAATGCCTTTTTTTCGTCCTCCGTTAAATCCTTTTGGTGGAGTAAGGCAAGATCTGCTTGATATGCTGCCTTTTTCTTTGGGTCTTTGGTTTGTAAAATTTTCTTACTCAGATCATTTTTCTTGATCAAGTTCTGTACTTTCTCGCCGATTGCAGGGGTATCACCGGGCAATCCGGCCATTGCCGCTTTGAATAATGCCACGTTACCGATAGCATTACCGATACTGCTGGTAAGTGATGAAAATACACCGCTTAAATTACTCACCAACTGTGAGGATGTGGGGATAAGGTTGTTGAGTTCAGCGGCGGACATATTGAGTTTTTTAAAATCAATATCCGCCGCATTAACTTTCATACCTAAGGCATCGTATTTAGCTTGCAATCCTTGTAGAGCTAATTCGTTATCATTGAAATATCCGGTTGTATTTTTTAGCACCGTATTTAATACATCCGCAGTTGCGCCATAGTTTTTAAGACGTTGTTCAATTTCGCCATAACTTGCCCCTTGTTTAATCATTGCTTTAGATAACGCTTCAAACTGTACCATTTGGTGGACAATATCACGATCTAAGATTTCCCTTGCTACTTTGGCATCATCTTTGATTTTTTGTAGTCCTTCTAGCGTTGGAGCAAGCCAACTATTGTGATCAAATCTTGCTTGGGCATTTTGGGCTTCTTGTGCTAGCAAGCGTACTTGATCCCGTTGTTTTTTTATTTGTTCGGCGTGTTCGGTAATTTTATTTCCAATTGCGGCAGCCGTTAAATCATCATATGAAACGGCAAGACGGTTATTCGCAGCCTCTAAGTCAAGGGCATTGGCACGGGCTTCTTGGGCTTTTTGTACAAAATAAAATAATGCACCGGCGGCAATAGTAATCACACCGGCAGGTCCGCCTAATAATCCCATTGCACCACCTAATACACGACTGCTAATCGAAACAGCTTGTTTTGAGGCGGCTAATTTTTGTGTTGCTACGGTTTCAGCATTGGTTAAAGCGATAATTCTTTGCGATTGTGCTGCCATTTGGTTGCGAATAACGCTTCTTGTTTGCTCTGATTGTGCTAATTTTAATGTTGCTGATAATGCTTGCATTTCAGCACGGGCAACCGCTAATTCTGCCGTTGCTTTGGTTTGAGCCGTTTGAGCCACCCTCAAATTTGCCATTGCCTGTTTTTGTGTCGCAACTGCCGAAACAAGCATTCCCTGAGTGTATTTCGCTAAATTCCCCAAGGCGACCGCACCAATCGCTAAAGCCAAATAATCAAAATTTTGGGCGAGAAAAGAAATCGTTTCGGCAAGGGTAGTAAAAACGCCGGTGCTATTGCTAAAATCATCCACAAATTTTAAAGTGGCGTTTTGCATTTGTTGCATTGCCTGCCCGAACGTTAACGGCATCTCTTCAAATTGTGCTGAAATACGTTTACTTGCGCCGGTAATGGCTTCAAACAACAATTGAGAGGTAATTTTTCCCTCAGAAGCTAATTCTTTAACCTCTGCTCGGGTTTTCCCCATATATTGAGCAACCACATCAAGGATAATTGGCGCACTTTCTGCAATCGTTCTAAATTCATCACCCTGTAATCGTCCTGAACCCAAGGCTTGTGATAATTGGAATAAGGCACTGGCTTGTTCTTGTGCACCCACACCGCCCACGGCCATTGCTTTATTGAGGGTTTCGGTAAAGGTGAGAATACGTTGTTGGCTGTAACCATAATCCTTTAATGCCCGAGCAGAGCGGGTATAAAGCGTGGTTGTGGCTTCAAGGCTGGCACGGGTTTGTTGTGCAATGTCGAATAACTGCTTATTTACGGCATTATATTCTTCCATTGAGCCGGTAACAAAACGCACTTGAGCATTGAGGGATTTCATCGTATCGGACATCTGAAGTAGCGAACTAATTCCCTGAATGCCAAATCCGACTGCCAATAACCGTTTTAGGTTATTCATCATTTTATTGAGACTTTCTACGGATTTTTCCGTTTGTCCGGCTTGTGTTTGAACACTTCGTAAATCCGCCCGTGCTTTTCCTGCCCCATCAGAGGTTAATTTAATAGCGAGAGTAGCGAAATCTGTCATATTGTTTTCCCTAAATTATGCAACCACCTCTTGGAAAGTAGCTGTTAAGACGGAAAATCCCTCTGAAATATCTACATCCCATTCTTCACAGCGGAATTTACTTTGTTTGTCTGAATATGGCGGTGTCCACAAAAATGCTTTATAACCGTTATGTTCCGTCAGAAATGAATCAATTTGATTGATGTAACTATTAATGCCTTTAAAAGAGACATCATAAGTGCGCAAATCATTATTGAGCCCTTTTGCAGTACGTTGTTCGTACCCATCACCAAATTTAAGAATATTGGTTTCAGGTTTAGCTTTGCGCTTCATATTCCATTGAGGAGGAAAGTTAAAGGTTTTCATTTTGTCCCCATAAAAAACCGCTCATTGCATTTACAGGCAAATAAGAAACCCAACCTTTTCAGATCGGGCTTAATCCGCATTAATTTGCAACCATAACATATCTAACTGCTTGATGACTTCTAGCTCCCATTTCTCAAGGTGTCGTTGGGTTAATCGACACCAAGATTCGATTTCAGCGTATAGAATGGGATTGCACGCCATACCATATTGGCGAGATAAGGCGATTTCATAGAAGTCATCAAGTAGATACCGTACTATTTCATTTGGCAACGGGTGATTCAGTTCGCTGAGTTCCGCCCCCGTTGCTTCTTGAATAGCTTGTAAATGTTCTCGATTGGTTGCATCAGATCCTTTTGGCTTTTTGTCTAATTCAAATTCGGATTTCGCATAGTCGAGTAAATCATCAACTAGGCTTTCAAGAAGTTTCCCAATTCATCTGAATGTTCAACAATTTGATCGCTCAACCAAGGGCAAGCCGTCAATAATTTGCGGGCGTTTTCAGGCGTAAATGCCATCTCTTCTTTACCCCATTTCACATTTTCCCAACCGGCAATTCGCACAAGGGCATTTTCTAATTTGCGATCTTCAAGTTCGCTTAATTCCACATATTTAGGTTTGCGGGTGCGACTGTTTTCAAATTCTTGCTTTTGGAGTTGGCGCAATTGGCTTGCCGTATATTTGCGAACCGGATCGCTTTCTGCACCGTAAACGTCAATAAATGCGCCGGTGCTATCACCAGTAACCGGGTGTAAAACTTCAAAGCGGAAAGTATTTTGTGCGGTTGAGTGAATATCTAATTTAGAAAAATCCATTATGTTATCCTTTTAAATAATGAGAAATAAAAGGCGGTACGAAAGCCGCCTGTATGATAAAGTTAATTAAGCTAAGGTATCTTGAATGATTAGTGTTGTCGGCTTTTTCAAGACATCATCAATGCTGCTTTCCGAATCATAAACGGCAGGAAAAGCGTCAAAATTTAATGTCTGAATCAAATTTTTCGCGCCATCGTCCACATCAACACTCGTCGCTTTAATGCCCGGTAGAATGAATGTCATATAATCAGAACCGTCTTCTGTTTCCGCATCCATTCGCAAAGCTAATGAAAGATTTTGCCCACGGCGTACAGCTTCGATCATAGATTTATCCTGTAAATACATCGTGAAAGAGCCACTAATGGCAATCGTGCCGATAAAGACATCCGGTGCAAATTTCGCCCCTAATACCGGTTCACTTGAGGCGTTTAAATCAATATCAATTTTGCACCCGGTCACTAATGCCGCTTGTCGTCCACCAAGTAATAATTGACCGTTTACCCCGGCAAGTTTTGGGGATTGGGTAACCTCTGTCGCATTGGTGAAATAAGCGGTTTGACTTTCTTCCCCTCTTTGCCCCAAGAAAGTGACAGTAATAGAAGCAATTCCATTGGGTTGAATATCAATGCTGATTTTAGATACCCGGCAACCGGTATAAACTCGGCTTAGGTTAATATCCGTGAAAATATCTTCGATAGTAAAGCTATCCGTTGTGTGATTTCTCTCCGGAATCACCAAGATTTTCCCTTGTTTCTCCCCGGTACCATTTGAGGTTTTCTTGATAATAGGTGTTTTAGCCACCGTCCAATCACCCCGTAATGCGGCAGCCAAAAAGGCTGACCATTGACCTGCCGCCAACTCTCCTTTCAAATCTCCTTCGACTTTTTCAAACCCCACAATGGAAGGAGAACGCTGCATATTCTCGCGAATTTCTTCGCTTGAAAATGAATCGAAAACGGAGTTTAACGTGCTTTCTGTGCGAGGAATAATTTTTCCCGCAGTTTTTGTGGCGCGCGTACCAAAAACGGTTTCTTTGGCAAACGTAACTTTACGTTTTACGCCCTGTGCATTCGCCATATGTGCCTCCTAAAGCTCATAAGCCGTAAAATTAATAGTAATCGGTAATGCTAATTTGTCATCCGATAAAAAAACACCGCCAATTAAAGGCGGTGATAGAATAACAACCTGAACATTATCTTTGATAAAAGATTGACCGTAAAAATGCTTGCGAATTTGGCTTGCCCTTTCTTCAATATGTTGCGTACCGTTTCCGGCACTATAAAACAGCGTAACCTGCATAAAGCCTGTTTCTTTGCTGTGAGGTTTTGAAGAAATAGCGCCGGTTTGAGCAGTTGAAACCGTCAGCCAAACAGATTGATAAGGGAGCGTCGGTGTATTATTAATTCCTTCCCAAGCTGTGTTAAATTCGCCTAAACCTGCAAGATGTGTTTGTAAAATTGACCGCACTTTTGCTTTCATTAGAATTTCACCTTCTCTAGCCAGGATTTGGTTTCTTGTACAGAAATCCGAACCATCCCTTGCGGTGCTTGTTTTGAAAAACCATTCACCGTTTTTCCGGATGCTGATTTCGGTGGGTTAGGATAAAGTCCATATTCCAGTTGTGGTGCATAGGATTTATTCGTCCCTAAAAACCACGTATCACCAAATTTAACCGTTGCGACATCAACTTGACCGTCATAGGATGTAGGCAATGCGTTAATAGCTGACGTCCAACTGGCGCGCAACTGCCCTGAATCGACTGGCGTTTTAGCCTGTACCTTGGTGAGTAATTCCAGGGCTGTTTTACGCATCACCACATCGGCCTTTTGTTCCACCGTTCGAATGAATTTGCCTATATCAGCACTAAATGCCCCCACTATGCAGCCCTCCGCGCTTGGCATTGGTAAATAATGGCAACATTGGAGGGTTTGATAGGCTGGCAAGTAATAATCGTCCAAGTTTCCCCTTCAACACTCACCGTTGAGTGGATTTCCGGCTTTCCACTTTCAGTGATATACAACATTACATCACCTTGTTTCACCATTGCAGAAGCCCCTTTTCCCGAGCCATTACTTTGATAAGAAGGAAAATCATAAGCCAGATTGTCAAACAAGCAATAAGCTTTATTTGACGCCCGCCTTTTATTCAATATACCCCCGGTTTCCGGGTTATATAGTCCCTTACTTTCAGTCTTAACGACACAAGGTACACCGAACTGTTTGATAAGTTGTGTTGAAAGATGACTTAACCGTCCGTACATTTTACCCCCTTAACAACTCAACATATCCCGTTGATTCAGCTAAAAATTCCTTGAGTAAATATTTTACATACTCAAAACGATTGGCTTTTTGTTCAGGGATTTCGCCATAGCTCACCGAAATTGGCCCGACTTTTACACTCGACATCCTTTGCGCTTGGTTTTGGTTAAGATCTTCCTGCAATGCTAATTCGCACACCGCGTATTTGACAGCTTGCGGAATATCGGTTTGCGCTTTTCGAGGAAAACAACGAGGTTGTAGCGGATCGGCTTTTTCACCAGCGAAAGTGTAATAATGATCGAGAAAATCACTCGCACTCACTAATCGCCGTTTTTTGGTTTGCTCATCTAGCTCATCCCAAGTCTCAAAGGCAATGCGATTGACATGATAATGATCGGCATCCTCAAGGGTTACATAGCTGTCATTGGGTATTTTTAGGGTCATCTTGTTCCCCTTTTTCTACAGCAATCAATAAGGCAAGTAATTCATCTTTCTTCGCATTAGGTTCAAAGCTCACTTGAAGTGCGGTCAATTTTGCTTTGATTTCATCCACTTTCAATTTAGTGAGATCATCTTTTGGATCGCCGCCTTGCCCCAAATCAAACAACGGCAAGTGTTGATAACGTTCCGGCACTTCACCACAGACGGCATCGGCATTTTCCAGTGTGTCAGACGAATGATAAGCACCGACATTGCGCATAATTAATCCCTTTTCTTTCGCAAAGGCGATATTTGGAGCGGAAAAGTCACGGGTAAAATAAAGAATGCGTTTTTTCATAAAAATATTCCTTAAAATAAAACCGCCTGAAAATTCAGGCGGTTTTGTGGATTACTTAGTTTTGACTAATACACCTGCAGTGTCTTTATCAAAGGTCGCGGATTTCTCCCAGTTGGTTGATGTACCCAATGCGGTATCATTTGGTGATTTACCGCCGGCAGTCATATCCCATTTATAGCCGAGAATGCCTAAATTATAGGTCCATTCCGCTTGATAGGTCGCACCGATATTTTCCCCACCGACTTTCGGTAAAATCACACTGTTAAAGTCATTGTTACCACCGACTAAAATCGCATTTTCAACCAAGCCGAGAGTATTGTAAGAACCATCAGCATTCACTAATGCAGGGCTATCCGTGACGACAAAGACACGGCCAAACGGATCACGCACTACATTAATATTGTCGTAGTTGAATAAGCGTTCCGTATTGGTTAAAGCATTTTCAAACAATGTATGCAATGTTGTAGAGTGCATCACCCATGCTTTCAATGAGCCGGAGCGATCCCCGAATAGTGCTGCCCCTTTATTTAGGGTTCGGAACGTTGGCGATTGAGTTTTATCATCTAAGACAGTCTTGGCGTTGCCACCGATTGCCGCCACGCCACCTAACACGGCAGTGTTAAGCATATCGGCAAGGCGTGCTTTGGCTAACTGCTGACCGATAGTGATCGCCGCTAATTCCGGATTTTTTAAGATCCAGTGATATTGCTGCGGTTCATATTCAAGCGGTGGCGTACCAGCAGCGACTTTTACCGCTACGTTGAGCAATTGCTCAAGGCGCTTAGCTTCCACTGTACCCTGTCCATAAGCATTACGGCGGCGGACAAGACCAGCGACTGCTTTAAAGCTCGCACGAATATCAAAATCACCTTCAACCGGTGCATTTTGTAACACAATTGTTCCACCGGAGGCTTTATTGAATTTATCAATATCTTGATCAACCGTTTCGGTCAAAGCAAGTTGGGTTTGTTTATTAAAAACCTGTAAATCAAAAGACATCTTTTCTTTCTCCTAAAAAAATAAACAGCGGAATTATTCCGCTGCTTTGGTTTGTATATAGGCGATCCGTTCTTCATCGGTTTTGCAATCAGCAAGTGACTTCGGCACACTCCCACCTTGGGTAGTTTGTTGCGCACCACTGCCGCTTGAACCGCTACCACGTAAAATGCCATCTTTATTTGGATAGCTATTAATTAACATATCCATTGCCTCATCAAAATCGGCTAATTCACCCGGTTTTGAACGGCTATAAATCGGATTGCCTTGACTATCTTTCGCCTCGATTTTTCCTTCTTTAACGTTGAAATGCTTAGCAAAGTAGGCTTGGGCCACATCAGGCGGCAAAATGGTTTTCTCGGTGATAACTTTGGATTTGGCAAAGGCACCGCCGACAATTTCGCCATAAAGCTGCTGTTCGAGTTTATTCGCACGATTATTGGCTTCCGCCAGTTTCTCGTCGTAGCTTTTCACTACCTCAGCTTTCACCCGCTCGGCTTCACCTGCATCAATCAATTTTTTATCATCGAGATTTTTTACCGTTTCAAGGGCTTTTTTCGCTGCTTCTGCATCTTCAATCCCCTCAAAGGTTTTGAGTTTTGCTTCCGCTGCTTCTTTCGCTTCACGGTGCTGTTTCGCTTCCGCATTCAGCAAACTGATTTTTGCCACTGCTGCCGGCACATCATAGGCAACCTCTTTTCCGTCCGGATAGACATAGACAGGTTTACCGTTTTCTACTACAACGTGACCATTTTCATCGAGTTTTAAGTTCATAATGGATTTCCTTCCAGTTGGTTTGTGGCTTTTCCAAGCCGTAGATAAAAGAAAACCGCACGATCTTCCGAAAGTGCGGTCGGTTTTTAGATAATAAAAAACCTAGCGGTTAGGCTAGGTTTGTAGGAACTGTGTGGCTTTTTGGTATTTCGCTATTCTTTCTTTATCTTTTCTGGTAACAACAGCTAAGCGTGACAAATCCATATTATGAGATAAATCTGCCAATTTCACCTGCCTTGCAATACTATTCGCTTTTACACGAGACAAATAGTGATCGTAAGGTTCATTTTTCCGCTTTGTGATTGCATTAACCGCTTCAGCAATACGCTTGCCAAAACGTGTTTGAATTTCACATAGTGAAATAGACGTATCTTCTACACTATCGTGTAACCAAGCTGTCGCAATAATTTCATCTGCCTGGCCATTCAATAAATCAGCAACAAAAGATAAATGATGAATATAAGGTTTTCCTGCTTTATCTAACTGATTCGCATGTAGTTGTTCAGCAAGCAATCTAGCTTGTTCAGATAGTAGCACTTAATGCACCTTAATAAAGTGGATGGCTTCTTTTTCTGAGATTTCATCATAGTCACTAAATCCACTGACAAGAATTTTATCTGCCCAAAATGGACCAAATTTTTTATCCCAATCCTCCTTATCAGGATCATAAACTGCAAAAGAAAGCCAGTCATTTGTTATACCACGAATCAATTTTTGCTGATCGTTACCAATCTGAGCCAAATAATATTGATACATTATTTTTTCCCTTTAATTAAATTGATATCTTTTGGCACTTTTAGATTAGCACTTAATTTCTGCATTTCAAGAAAAATTTTCGCTTTTGCCTGCTCAGGTATTTCGGGATCTCGAAATTCTTCATATAGCTTGTGTAACTTGCCATTTTTCAGCTCAAAACTTTGCTGAGTATGATACTGAATTTCAAATATCGTGTTATCCTTTTCAATAAAAGTACTCACAAAAGTATTAACACCTTTATATGCTAAGCCATCTTGCCAGGTATTCTTAACAACGAATGTGCTGTAATCTCTCTGGAGGAGTTGCTCTTGCATTTTCTGATATTGCTCAACAAAGGTATTTTCGTCGAAAATAGCAGTATAACGAACAATATCATGGATACTTTCTACCGCTTGTTGCTCTGAAAATCCAGCTGATATTTCAGTTTTAATTTTACGTTTTAATGAGGTTAGCGATTTTAAACGATATTCAAGTCCTTCCGCTTTCCCTCCTACCGATGAAATAATTTCTGTTACATCTGCTGTAATTTTAGGCTCCACCTTTTGGGCTTTTTCCCACAATAATTTAGCACTTTTCACATTAGAATGGCCTTTATTTGATGTATTTATAAGGGAATATAGCCCTTTTAATGTCAATGGTCTACCACTTTGATCCAACATATCCCGAAAGGTGATCACACCACGTCGCCATAAATCTGCCTTCCCCTTACCCAATACTACATCTTGTTCAGCTTGTGATTTGCCTTTTAGCCAGTTTTCATAATTCACATTTTCACTGACTTGTCCATCCATTGAAGCACGAGTGCTTTCGGGTACTTCATCGACATTGTCAAAACCTAATTCCTTCCACGATTTCAACACCAATTGAAGTATGGAACGGCAACGTGGATGCAATGGCGGTCGTCTGTAAGGTAAATCGTGGTCTATCGGTTTTTTGTCAATATCCCACCTTAATCCATCCCGAACCCGACACACTTCGCTGGTTCGAGTGTCGAGGGTAGCTAAATGCTTTTCCTCTTTAATCAAATCAAGGTTTTCATCACGTAAGGCTTGATGGGCTTCGTCAGCAGTTTTGGCAACAGCCGTAATCACCAAAGTTTCAGCGTGTCGTCTTGATGTACCCATCAAGTCTTTTACATCACTAATTAATTCGTTGGTTTGCTTGCCATCTAATAAACCTTGCCTCATCAGACTTTCAAAACGAAAAGCCGTTTCATTGCCTTGCTTCTTCCACCAATCTTCAAGTGGCGCACCGGCAATGAGGGAAACCCGTTGCATTGCTTTCAATTTGTAATCAGGCACAGCGTTGAAGAAATCAAATCCCACTACATCATTATACAAGTGCTGAAGTGCGGTTGTTTCTGACATTAAAAAACCGCTTAACTCGGCGTCGGTATAAGCGGTTAATTCTTGGTAGATTTGGGCGATTTCTTTCTTCAGCTCTCGTAGGAGTTTATCTAACTCCCGTTTCTGCAATGCTTCAACTCCAGCGGAAGAAAGTCGGTTGAGCAAATTTCGCTGAGTATGATTAAGCCGTTTAAACACTTCTCGGCGAAGATGCGCATCATAACGAAAATGTAAGATTTTTCGATCTGTTAATGCATAGGCGATCTTTTCATCAAGCATCGGTTTCTTTACCGAATTGATTTTCATAACCTAACCCTTCCGCTTCAAGTCGCATTTGTTCACTTTCCCAATCGAGATTATCGCTAATCAACCCACGCCGTTTGGCTTCTTCAAAGGTGGATTGCTTGGAAAGATGACCACTTGCTTGTAGTTTAATTACGGTATCCATTGATGCATTAGGATCAACATCGCTATCAATATTACCGCTAATTTCTACATTACCTACCTGTGATATACCTAACCAATTTCCTACATATTCCAATACCAAATCTAAAGCATCTTCAAATCGATTAGCATAAAGTCTTAGTTGGCTGATTTCCTTTCCCTGTTCGTCACGGGATTGAGTGTCGGTCAATGCCAAAACCGTTTTATCAAGCAACTTTGCACCGGCAACTCGCATTTGACTTTCCAGTTCTTTTAAGCTTTCTTGTCCTGCTGCAATAGCATTCCCGGAATGCTCCACATAGCGGAGATCTCCGTTTTGTGGTACATCTATTAGACTTCCGCCAATTTTAACGGGATTTTGATCATTCATTCCAATCCGAACAAGCAACGGCACACGAGCTGTATTTAAAATGTTGTCTTGATCACTTTGGCTTTGCCAATGCTTAACATTAAGATAGGCAAGCTCAAGCAACGGGCTTTCCCCTATCATGAACCCTTTTTTGTTAGTGCTAAATGCGACAATCGGAATATAGTCAAGGGGCTTATTTTGAGCAAAAATCCTCACATCTTCGTGTAACCACCAACCACCTTGCGCCTGACGATATTTACGCACTCGACCGATCTCATATACGCAGATTTGTTCAATAGATTTCACCGCAAATTCGCCGTCATCTTCAATAATATTTTCTTTATAACGGAATTGCGTGAGCTGCTGTTTGCCATTAACCCTTGCCGTTTTAAAACCCAGTACGGCTTGAGGTTTAATTTCGATCAAATAAGGTCTTGCTCCAGCGGCTTTTTCATCAGCAAGGGTCTTCACGTTCTCTGTTCGAGTATAATCCACCAACACATAAGAAACCCCATAAGCCAAGGCAGAATAAAACCATTGCACAGAAAACACATCTAAATTATTCCCTTGTGCATCAACATCGGGCAAGAAGTCTTGCGCTAATGTTTCATTAATATTCTCTGTTGAGATGGGTTTAAAGAAGACTCGTCCACACATTTGCGAGAGTGTTTCCCTTAACACCGGATAAAGCGTGGAGCGATTTAAACGATTACGATAGCTCTTGTTGCTCTCAAGCTCCATTTGAGGAAGATATTTCTCTTTTCGATGACGCATTTGGGCTGTTCCACCCAGCAAATCATCAATAAGCTGAATTTGTTTATGTAACGAGATCATTTCGTTACTGACAGTAGAAACATCTGACATGTTCAATCCTTAATAAATACTAAGAGGCGTTTGGTGCATGGTGCGATATTCTAACGGTGCAAAACACATAATTAGCGCATCCGCCAAGTTAGGCGATGGAATGCCTCGTTTTTTCATATCCTTTTTACTTTCCACTTTCACCCTACCATTATTGTCATAATCAACACGAGGGCGAGAAAGCTCAGCTTTCAGATATTCCAAATTTGGTAATTTTCCATCTAAGCTAATCAATTCATCCACCGGATATTTATCGCCAAATTCAACAGCACGATAGGTCTTATAAAATCGATCTCTTACAGCCCACCAAGCCTGAGCTTTCACATTAGCGAACATATCGCCATTAGTTTTTCCGGTTATATAATCCCGAGTAGGATTAATTACAGTGCCACCGGCATTAAATCCGGTAAACACTATTTTGCTTTCCGTTCTGGCATAACGTGCTTTTACGCCTGCGCCCACGCCAATCGAATCATAAACCACTTCATCAGCTTGTTTTTGTAACGCCCAATCGTGGGTTTTGTCTGCACTGTAAATCACATCACCCGATTTCCAACTTTCTAAATCAAGCACCACAGAACCGTGAACAAAACAGTTGGCATTGCTGTCTGCGCCTTCATCTGCCACGTCAAAACCGATACGCTTTTTCCCTTCAGCAGAAAAACCTAATTTAAGGTGTGCATTGACCGCACTTTCAATCCATAACGGCTTGATAATCGCCAAATCGCTATCAGCGACGGGCTCACCTTCATAGATGTGACGATAAAGTTCATAATCACGTTCTTTCATTTGCTCCATATCTTCCATTAATTCTTTTGGAAAATACGGATTATCCTGCCAATTAACCAATACAGAACAACAACGTTCAGGTTGATTAATGACAAAACGTTGATAAGTATCATCAAGAATATTCTTAGGGTTGAAACTGACGATGATTTGTGAGCCATCTTCACGAATTGTTGGAATCAACACATCCCAACTTTCTTTTGAAACGTTTTCCCCTTCTTCCACCCAGACTAAATCAATCCCCGTCATCGATTTGATAGAAGTAATATTGGTTTTCAGCCCGGCGAAAGTAAAACGTGAACCATTTTTACCGATGATTTGTGTTTTCTGCACATCAAAAAAAGCTTGCAAGCCTAACATTTCAATTTGATCTGCCAGCATTTGAATAACAGAATCAGAAATGGATTTTTGAATTTCACGGCAACACAAAACACGAACAGGGTTTTCATACGCCTTTAAAATTAAAGCTCGAGCAATATTGAAACTTTTTCCACTTCCTCGACCGCCGTAGAAAATAATAAACCGCCATATCGACTGAAATAGCGGTTTAAATTTAGGGGAAAATGTAAGATTAAGTTCATTCATCACCAAAACTCACATTAATCTTCACCGGCAACGGATTATCACCTGATGTTAAATCAACCCGATCTTTAAACATACCCAAGTGTTTTCCGAGCAACTCAAGAGCTTTGTTTGCCCCCGATGGTTCAAATGCAAAAACAGGATTATCTACTGCAGTTATTTTGCCTTCTTGGTTATTTTTAACGGTATCTGTAACAATAATCGATTTACGCCCCATGCATATATCTCGAACCTCTAACAAATCACGCAAGACATCATCTTGAGTAACTTGAACTCTAGCGGAACGATTATTTTGGGCTATCTGAATAGCCTCTTGCACCTTAACATAACTTAACAATCGGCTTGCTTGTTGTTCTGCAGTTGATTCGCTATAACCTGTTCTAATTGCAGCTTGTTTACCGTTTAAATCAATTAAATACTCTTCAACAAATCGCTTTTGTTTATCGGTTAATTTACCCACGCCCTTAGACGTGGATTTCACCTCGTCTTTTTTAGTCATTTGGGTGTTTCCTTTACTTATTGTGTATTTATTGCTTTAAAAATTTTGAAACCGAGATCACATTGCGTATAAGGAAAATCTTGGTGAATTTTGACCGCACTTTTTTCAATTCTAGCTTTGGTGATGTCGAAAATAGTTTTATAACCGGCTTTAAAGGCTTCGGACTTTTCGTCCGTTTTCTCAGGAAGTTGCACCAAAATAAATTGGCGGTTGCCGTTGTCTTCAGCATTGAGCTGCATTACGGCATGGGCGGTAGTGCCTGAGCCACCAAAAAAATCTAAAAGAACTTCGTTAGATTGCACAGAAGCTATTTTGATTAAAATTTTTACTAACTCTGTTGGCTTTGGATAATCAAAAACTTTTATATCATCAAAAAGATTTTTTACTTGTTTTGTACCAAAAGCAGTATTTTTACTGTCTTCTTCATCAAGTAAATCCTCTATTTCGTCCATTAATTCAGATTGTAACCAAGCTGAATAAAGTTTTGTTCTAATCTCTCCGTTTAATGGCTCATAAATTTTTTCATATGCTTCCCATATACCATCATTTCGTTGAGAAAATTCAATATTATTCTGCTCAAGCTCAAAAGAAAAACGCTCTTTACTCCAACGCCAGCAACCGTCTGAACCAGACGGTAAAATAGGAAAAATTTCAGTATTATCATATACTATTGGATAAAATAAATTTGGTCGATCTTCTCTGCGAGAGTTACTCCCCCATTTTCTTACTAATTGAGTTTTATAGTATCTATTCTTTTCAGTATCAAATTTAGGAAATTTTTCCCCTGCTTTAATTTTACGTCCCGTTATAAATTTTTCTTTATTACTGACGTACATTAAAACGTATTCATGATTTTGGAGTAAATTTTTATCATCAGCCCCACCACCACGTCCTTTCCAAGGTAATATGGCAACAAAATTCCCTTCCCCAAACACCTCATCACACAATAATTTCAACTGCGCCACTTCGTTATCATCAATGGAAATAAAGATCACGCCGTCTTCTTTTAGCAAATCACGGGCAATATAAAGACGTGGATACATAAAAGTAAGCCACGCAGAATGACTTAACGCGCTCTTAGAGAGCGATTTAATTAACTTTTTAGCCTCAACCAAGGAAATGTTGTACATTTCAGCAATTTGTTGAGGCGTATAAGTAAATTTGTCGTTATAGCAAAATTTTTTGCCGGTATTGTATGGGGGATCAATATAAATCATCTTCACGCTATTGGCATAGGTGGCTTTCAGATATTTTAAGACCTCTAGATTTTCTCCTTCAATAAGGATATTCTCTGAAACCTTATTTCCCGGTTTCTCATTGTGGGCTTTATCTTCGACTAAACAAATTGAATGAGGGGTATCAATCTGATTCTTAGCTAATGTTTTACCAATCCAATTTAATCCATAATCGAAAGACATCTTTTCACTACTCGCTTATTTTTGTGCTTGTTCTACTCGCCACTCCCGAATTTTATCCACTCGGTTTAGGCACATATCACGCTCACGCTTGAGGATGACGGCATACTGTGTCACATCGCCGTAGGTGTGGCCATTGAATGAGGTCTTGTCTAAGTGAGAGATAAACGCTGCCGGCAATACAGGGCAAGCCGCTGTAATTGGCTCATTCTTGGCGCAAGAAGTCGATAACAGCGCGAGGAGCGTGGCTATGATAAGCGTCAGTGTTTTTTTCCTGTGTTGAAATAGATTTAATGACTTCATCTGATTTACTCCTTGCCTCTGACTCTGCTTTGCTTAGTTCAAGTGTGAGGCGTTGGTTCTCTTCGGCTGCCGATTTAAGTTCAGAAATAACCGCACTTTGCTTTGTGATAGTTTGGGCTTGTGCCTGATTGTCAGCTCTTAAGTTAGAGATAGTGTTTTGCTGAACCCATAACCAAAAGCACAAACTCAAAATAAGAAAAAGTGCGGTGAGTTTTATCGCACTTTCAAATCGGTTAAACATAATGCTTTTTCCTTTTCTCGCCGTATCTCAAGTCCACGTAATTTCCTACCACCGGCATAAACCCACTTCGGCAATTCATTACACGCTCCGATATAATCACCTGCGTTAGCTTTGCGGAACATTGTTGATTTACTCATTGCACCACAACCTACGTTAAATACGATGGAAGTCATCGCATCAAATGTGCCTTGCGGTAGATGGCTACCGTTGCCATATTGATTAACGCAGCGTTCTGCTATGCGTAAGTCATTCGCCCAGCGGTCAGCAATCTCTTTATCCGTGTAACGTTTGTTCGGATTGATTTTCTCACCGCTTGCCTCTGTCGAACCAATCCCCACCGTTAATACATCAGACGGGCATTGATACGGGTCTCGACGACAGCCTTCCGCATTACCGATAATTTCCATTCCCTTTTCACTAACCCGTAAATCAGGGTGTTTTGTCTGTACTATGCCAATAATGGCGGCGACACTACATACCACTACACCACCAACCGTACCGGCAATTTTTAATCTACTCATCTCTTAATCCTCGCTTGAGTTGCTGCACTTTAAGTGCGTGAATCTCTTCTTCCCGTTCTTCTGCTCGTTTTCTTGCTCGACCTTCAGAACATTTTGAATAAAGATTAACTAATGCCGTCAAAATACCAATAGCAAGACTGAGCAGCATTAGATTTTGCTGGTCGCCTAACCAAGCAAGTAACCCAGAAAAGCTAGACCAGAAATAACTTTGGTTTCCCGGGTCTTTAAACATTTTCATACTCCGCCTCCTTTAATTGAGGCAATAAAAAAGCCCACCTTTTACGGTGAGCTATAAGTTCTGTTAAGATAAAGTTTCCACACAATAAAATAACAGAGGTTTAAAATGAAGTTATCAACTAATAGCAATAATTATTATAACTATCCATTCCGTAGTGATGTAGGAGACAATAGCGTTATAAACTATACTCCAAATGCCGGAGGAATGGATTTAGTAAACAATCCTGAATTGATAGATAACATTTTAGAAACTGAAGGACTACCTGAGTTAAAACAAATTATTATTGAAATGAATAGCAAGGATAGCCCATATATAACCTTAGGTTGTGCCAATTGGCAATCTAAAGATGAACCAGTCTTTACCTATCTTGAATTTTCTTTTCGTGATATTCAAACCGCTAACAATATTGAATTTATCTCTCAAATAGATAATTTATTTCTTGATTGGCTTTATCAACAAGCAGATAAATTAAATGTCAATCCAGATATTCTCGTGCAACAAACTTCTCAAAGAGTGCATTGGGAGTACCGTCCGTTTTCTTATTACGGCGATAAAGAACGCAATCTGATATACGTCGAGGTCGCTTCTCGTGAACTTCATGAGTGTGACTTGATTTACAATTACATTCGCATTTTCTTAATGCAGCATTTAACTCTACCATCATAACCTCAGCGAAAACGTTATATCCAAAAGCATTTTGGGACGGAATAGAATTTAAATCAAAGATGCCGAATTAAATCCGGTCTGACTCTCAATCCATTAGCCATCAATGGCGTGCACTGAACTTCAGATTGAGAATTTACAGGCGGAAGACTACTTGCTTTAGTGCATCCCGCTTGAATCTTATCAGCCTTTATTGAGCTGCAATTAATGTAGCCGGTCGGTACTACCGGATAACGTAATTTCAAATTCTCATAAAGTGCCTTGAGCAAATACTCCGGCACTTCTTCGCCGTTGATTTTGATTTTATCGCCTAATGTGATTTCCATTTTCCACCACCAACAAAAAGCCCCAAGCATTTCTGCTCAGGGCTGTATCATGTTTTATATGGCACTCTGTACCGGAATCGAACCAGTATCGATGACTTAGGAGGTCATTGCTCTATCCTATTGAGCTAACAGAGTAAATACATAATAAAAAGCCCCGACTATTTCTAAATCAGGGCTGTTAAAATTCATTTGTGCGTTCGCAATGTGCTAAAACCGCACTGTACTGAGAATCATATACTTTTACTTGCAAGTAGTCAACCGTTTATTAACAGAGCTAAAGATATAAAATAATATGTCAACCACAGTTGACAGGTTGAGTTAGGTTATTTAAAATGCCTTCAGACAAATCAATAACGTTTTCCTATGACAATCCAAATTAAAACAACTTTAACTTTTGATAACTGGCTGAGCAAACTAAAGAATATTCGTGCTAAAGCTAAAATCAATGCACGAATCAAACGTTTACAGTTCGGAAACTTTGGCGATATTAAAAGTGTAAATGATGGCATTTTTGAATTACGCATAGATGAAGGACAAGGCTATCGAATTTATCTGAAAAATCAAAACGGTGTTTTAGTATTTTTACTATGTGGCGGAGACAAATCCACACAAGAACAAGATATCAAGAAAGCAAAACAACTTGCAGAGGAATTAGGATTATGACAGAACAATTAAAAGATTTTGATATTGCAGAACATCTCACTTCCGAAGAGGAAATTCAGCTTTATCTCAACGAAATTTTACAAGAAGACAATGTTGAACTTATTTTATCTGCGCTTGGAGATATTGCCCGAGCACGTAATATGAGCCAAATTGCCCGTGATGCAGGAATCAGCCGTGAAGGGCTTTATAAAGCATTATCCGGTTCAGGTAACCCAACTTTTGCTACCGTGATGAAAGTTATGAAAGCATTAAACCTCAAATTCCAAGTTCAACAGTCGAGTTTTGCTTAAACAAAAAGTGCGGTCAAAATTAACCGCACTTTCGCTTTTTTACCCCAAAAACATAAATTTAATCTTCGCCCCAGTAAAAGCCCCTTTTAAAAATCGGATTCCTTGTGCCCGTTCACGATACATTCTCGCCGGAGAGATACCCAGCGCATTGCAAATATCCCTCTCTTTTGCTTTCTGAACATACAATGCCATCAAGATTTGATACTGCAGAAGATTATCAGCATGAAGATTCATTATTTGCTTCTCTATAAGAAGGCATTCATCGTCAATGAGAAATTTGACGTATGCTTTCCGTGGTGTAGGTAATACCGGTATTGATATCGTTGTACTTGGATATTCCGTACCGATTCTTGCCCTCCCCCAACAGTTACCCCATTTTTCTAAAACGCGTTCAACACTATAATTCACCTTCCAACTCCTTCACCTTTTCTTTGTAATACTGAATAATTTCCTTGCAATCTTCGATCGTGTATTTCTTAAAATCGTGGTCTTGGCGTTCTAACCATTCCACTTTATCTACACCGATTTTTTTTACCAGATTAATCCGATACTCAATCACATTACCGCTTTTATGGTCATTACAAGGCGCACATTGCTTATGAACATTGAGTTCACAAAACCGTAATTCAGGACAAGCCCCTACACTCCGATAATGCCCTGCGTGCCACTGCCCTTGATGATACCGACCGCAACTGATACAGGGGTCGTCTTTATCCCGTAAACGAATGAATTTATTAAATATTGATTGCGCCTCTTTCAGCCATTCTGAGCGACTTTTCAATCTTGCTTTACGTTCCTTTAGCTTTTGCTTCTCCGCTTTCTCTCGGGCTTTCTGTGCGTTATTTCGGGCTAGTTCTATGGCACATTTGGGCGAGCAGACTTTTTGCAGTGAATTATGAGGAGTAAATTCTTTACCGCACGCTTTGCACTTCTTTGGTTTGAGTGGTTTCACTCGCATTATTTCTCCCTAAAATTATTAAACTCATTGAAACATGTGTTTGTTGTGTGTATAATTATTTCCAGATTAAGACAACAGGAGGAAGCATGCACTCAGCTGACTTAATCTCGGAGCTTAAAGCTCACGGCTGTTATCTCAAACGAATGGGAAAAGGCGATCATCAAATTTGGTACTCGCCTAAAACCGGAAAAACCTTTCCAGTTCCCCACCCGAAAAAGGATTTAGCCATCGGAACTTTAAAATCCATCAAAAAATCGGCGGGGCTTTAGCTCCGCCGAGCTAACAAGGAGCTTGCTTATGTTATTTACTATCGGCGTTGAAATGCCGAAAGATGATAAAACCGCAATCGGGCTTTATGTTCCCGCATTGTCTAACGACCTTTACCACTGCATTAGTGCCGCTGACAAAATTGAAGATATTTTGCCAATGGTAACGGACGCTATTCACCTTGTTCTTGAAGATATGGCAGAAACAGGCTTTGATTTTTCTACAATCAAAGATCTCGGTTTTGCCGAATATCAAAAACACGAAGATTATGAGTATTGCGACACTTGGTTATTAGTTGATATTGATGTGTCTGAATTTTTCGGAAAAAAACAACGAATCAATATCAGCATTCCGCAATATCTACTCCACAACATTGATAACCGTGTTGCCAATAATTCACTCTATCGCGATCGCAGCCACTTCTTAGCGGTTGCAGCACAGAAAGAGCTATTTGCTGGTTCCTACGCAGGAATGGAGCGGGCATAATCTCGCCCTACTCTTGACAATCCCAACGTTCAAGGGTAGGATTTATTCCAAGGTGTCGTAGCCTTATAAACAAAGCGGTAATTCACCCCGTCAGCGTGATTTTTTTGTGTCCAAAATTTGTGATCTCTTTTCTCTTTCCCACAATTTTTGTACAAAAAGGTAATTTACAATCTATGATCGAGTGGGCGACTAATACAATACCTTCGGGAAATACGTCCAGCTGTCTTTGTTCAGCCTACGAACCACTCGATCACCATTTCTTTTCGTAGAAGGAACAAAGTATGTCAAATCTAACTATTCTTAACACTTCAATCCACACTCTTGATAACCTTTACGCTTTAAATGATCTTCACTCTCTTAGTGGCGGAGCTGAAAAACATCGCCCCTCTCATTTTCTTCGCTTAGATCAAACAAAAGATCTTATTTCAGCAATTGAGAGTGAAAATTCAAATGTACAGATCTGTACATTTAAAATAATTCGAGGTTCACAAGGTGGCACATACGCCTGTAAAGAACTCGTTATCGCCTACGCTGCATGGATAAGCCCTGCTTTTCACCTTGTCGTCCTCAGAGCGTTCTTAAATCAGATTGAGCCACCGAAACAACTCGCCTTGCCCGAACCTGAAAAGAAATTCACCTTTGAACACTCAGAGTATGAACTCCAACAACTGGCGTGGGATTGGTTCGCCTTATTAAAATGCGTTGAGTTCACGAGTTATATTTTGCCGGCACTGGAAAACATTCAATCCAAGTTCGCCGCACAAGCCAGTAGCATTGTTAGCGAATATGGTTCAATGCTCCGCCGTCATCAACCACTAATCCAAAAGCTCACAACCGACTTTAAAGTCGAAATGTGGGGCAATGAAAACTGGAATCGGGTCTTGCCAACCATTCGGGATAACGATGTGCTTCGCCCAAAACGGCAATTAGGCAAATTCTAAAAATGCCCTCAAAACCAACCGCACTTCGGTGCGGTTTTATCTTCCCCAAAATCCCCATCTGTCGTTAAAATGCACGCCGTTTTGAACGCCCCAAGCGGTGGTATATTCAATTAAACTCGCCATTCGTTTCACGCCCATTTTGGAAGTTTGCTCACGCACATTCACTAATTCTCCCTCAATGCCTGTAACCAATTTATACGGGAGTTTAGTCGCAATAGTATGTCCGCTAACAAGGAGATTTTTCCAACCGTATAAATCGTATTTATCACCCTGCCATAATGCCTGTTTTGATATATCGCCAAGCATTGCGTGAAATTTATCGTTCTGTTCCATTGAACGGGTTTTAACTTTAATTTCCACTACAAGCGGATCTGAATCACTAATAGGCAACTGACGAATAGTTTCAATTACCCGATTTCGTACTGCTTCGTTAATCAAATACATTCGAGGATAATTATGATCCATACCCACCGACCTTTTTCACAAAATCTAAACTTACTTGACGAGTGACAAAGCCCTGCATAAACGGATCGAACACAGCCACCATTGAACCTTTGTTATTGCCTTTGACTTCCTCACCTGTAACCGGATGAAGGAAATTAATTCGACCGCCAATAATATCGATAACTTCCGTGGCGTTTTCTTGAATCACTTTGTACCACTTGGTGCTTTTATCTGCCGGTAACAACATCACCACCAAATAGCCTGCTTGTTTTAACTCCGCTGCCCGTTTTACAAAGGGCAATGGGTCGCTATAAGGCGGATTGACGAAAAGGCGTAACATATCCGCCTGCTCAACCACTTCATCAAGTAAACGGTCAAATAATTCTTCCGATAAAAAATCCTCACAAATTTTGCTACTCGGCCCAATCCAACGTGGGCGTAATGCGTGTGCCTCATTAGCGCAACCATCTAAATGAAACCAATAAAAACGATGTTCTAACCAACGGAAAACATAACGTGGCGTGCGATAGTGGTCTTTGTTAAATTCGGTCATTGCATTGCTCCTCGAATTTGAGCCATTACACGGTCTCTTGCTTGGTCTGCTCGTGCTTTGTCGTAAAAACTTGGCTGTTCAGGAATCATTTTCGGAATATCCTCAAAAGGGAAATTCAACCGCACTTTTTCGGCTGCTTCCGTGAGTAATTTCGAAATGGCTTTCAATGTGTCCTCTTCCGATTTTTTCTTGCACTTTTCGTAGAGATTTTTCAGCAACCAATACTCCACTTTTGAGCGATATTGAAATTCGTCCCGATTGAATCGAGCATAGCCTAAGAAAGTTTGGTAACGTTGGTATAATTCCGCTTCGTTCGGCAAACCCAATGCGTGATAGTCTTCACTACACCACGCAATAAATTGTCCGACACTTGGGAAAAATGGACTTTCTGAACCTGCCGCACGGTCTAATCCGCGTTTCAATGCCAATGGGGTCATCACATCCGCTTTGAGTAATTCTTCAAGCCATATTTGCTTGGTTTCGTTGTAAGTTTCCATGCTGTCAAATGCCTGTTTCCAAGCAGGGAAAAGCGATTTCAATCGGGTAAACATTCGGTCAATCAATTTCGCCGCATTGCCGGAAACATCGGCTTTTTCGACCGCACTTTTCTGAGTTGGAGTAATTGCGTTCATCGTAAATACTCCGGAATTAAACTTGGATCGACGTTTAATTTTCTTCCCACGCCCCATGTGCCGTTATCGGCGAAAGGGTCGCTACTCGGCATTTGCCACACGTTTTGCCCCGCAGGTTCTTGTGGGTAATCATCAAGCCAACGCCAGTTGTTTAGGTAAGTTGAAGGGTGCAGGTTGTCAAAGCCAAACTGCCTGAGCCTGATTCGCTTTTCCACGTCATCAACCAACATTTGGGTGAATGCCTCAAGCGAAATTGGATATTCGGCGTTGTAAGATTCATACGCCGATTGAAATTTTTTCAATGCCTGTGGTTTTCCCACTTTGCGCATACCGGCAGACCAGAATTTTTCAAAGTGCAGTTCAAAATCCAAAAGTGCGGTCTTTTTTTGCGAAGTTTTTTTAATATGATCTTTAGTATTTTTATTATTTATATATTTATCTGTCGGATTTATTTCCGAGTTATCTCGGATCTGTTTCCGAGTTATCTCGGATTCATTTCCGAGTTCGTGGGGTAAACTCGGATTCATTTCCGAGTTATCTCGACTTACATCTGATTTAAATTCATTCCAAGTTTTGCCTTTCTCAGTTAGCCGAATGAGATCTTTATCACCGTGCTTACCTTGTTTTAAGTAAACAATCAGACCTTTATCATTAAGTTCTGCAAAATGGCGATAAACAGTATCTGCGGTTTTATAAAATAAGGGTAGTTCCTCAATCACTTTATGACGAGATACCCAGTAATACACGACACCATCAACAACGACTTCAGAAGCCCAAGAAGAGGCTTGATTTAATAGATCGAACAATGCACCTTGATTAGCATTCAATCCCCACTCAAGGCATTTTTGATTGTTGATATAAGTTGAATATCTCATAACATCAACTCCGAAGCGTAACGTGACGCAATAAATTCAATGCCTTTGCTTGTCACTCGTGTTTGTGTGAAATTGTGACCGTGTTCTGCCGTGCCGGTTTTGACGGTGAACAATTCTTTTGAATGAGCAGATTGATACGGCAACAAATTACCGGATTGACGATAAAGCAATCTGTCATCAATCAAGCGATTGATTAATGCTCTTTCCGGCATCTTCAAAATTTTAGCGGTTTCACGAAGTGATTTACTTGTACCAACCTCGACATAGTGATCCACAAATGCCACTTTAGGCGCATTGCGCTCTTTTTCAGCTTGTAATTCAGCCGCTAAGAGCAATGCTTCAGAAAAGGATTGCGGAATTTTTGCGGTCGGTGCTTGTTGGTTTTCGAGCTCCTGCCAACGGTCAATCACCGCTGCGGTAAATTCAGGAGAAAGTCTAGCAACTACAACAAGCGTATCCCGCTTATTTAACTCATAGTAATCAAACCATTGATTTCTATATTCAAATTTTAGTGGCTCAATTTGAGCGACTAAATTTTGTTCAATCAAATCACGGATCACACGCATCACATTTTTATGCTCTTTGTGAGTTAGTTCCGCAATCTCCCGACTGCTCATTGTCAAAGTGCTTGCATTTTCGTTAATTATTGGTAATAATTTACTCATTAAATACATCTCCATAGATAGAAAATTACCACGGTTGCCGCCGTGGTTTTTTATTGCCGTTTGTTTAATACAATCACACTCTCAATCGAAAGCTGTGTCGCTGATAAATGCTTGCTCAAGGCTTGACGGATTTTGTCTTCCTCGTGTGAGGTAATTTCACCGTCTTGCAATGCCTGCTCTAAGATTTTGTAAAGTAACCCGCGGGCAGATAATTCTTGAATCTGCAATAGGGATAACTCCGCATTGTCTAATTCATCTGTTGCTACATTCGGTACAAACCGACCACCAGATAATCTGCAAATCTCATCGGTAAAATCGGTTAAGCCGTACTCTTGCTGAATCGCTAACAATTCCTCATTGGTAAAGCGTTGTCCTTTGGTTTGGTATAGGCGGTTGTTTAACTGCGTTTCGTTCAAGCCAAGAAAGCTCGCCACGGCTGATTTACCGCCCGCACATTTTTCAATCATCTCAATAATGGTTTTCTTCATCGCCATAATTTTTGCCTTGTTTTTATGGTTTTCATTTGGGGGAAATCGGGTAAATTAGCTTTGAGTAAGCGAATTAAGAATCTCAATTTCACTTACTTTTCCATTTGTGGCTTTAGCAATTAACGGAATGTATTTCGCACTAATTCCACCTCCATTTAGCCAAAAACTAACGGAGACTTGAGAAACGCCGCATTTTTGACTGAGTTTGGCTTGAGAACCACAGATAGAAATTACCTCTTCTATAACTTTGTTTTTCATAGTTTCTCTCTAAAATTAATTTTTCTTATAAAGAATATAAGATGTTTTATGAATTGTAAAGATAATCTTATTTGAATTTATATAAGTTTATTTATAACATCTCAAAAAAAATTGGAGGCTCGATGAACACGCTCGCAGAAAGATTGCAATTTGCTATGCAACAAAAAGGATTAAATCAGGCTGAATTAGCCGCAATGGCGGGGACATCCCAAGTAACAATAAGCAATATTCTTAACGGTATTACAGATGTTCCACGGAGAGGATTGGAAATAGCTAAGGCTTTGAATGTTTCTATAAATTGGTTGTTGAATGGCATTGAAGATACAGAAGAAAGTGTTACCGTTTTATCCGGAAGTGGAAAAACTGATTCAATCGTCATGACTTTGTTAGATAACCATTTGGCAGCCGGAGATGGCTATATTAATCTCGACTATCCAGATACCGTCCGTTCTATTGAGTTTTCGCCGGATAAATTTATGGAAATTTTCCAACGTAAAACGGCGAACAATCTTTCAATGGCAATCATTGATGGGAATAGTATGTATGACCCAAACAATGAAGAAATGAGCTTAAAACACGGCGATATTGTGTTTATTGATACATCAATCAAAGAGTTCAGAAATGATGGTATCTACGCTTTTGTGCTAGAAGGGCAAGCGAGAATTAAACGTTTGCAATACATGAGCGGTTATCGATTAAAAGTGATTTCAGATAATCCAACGTATGAAACCGAAATTTTAGAAAAAGAGCAACTCGAACAACTTCATTTCATAGGAAAATTAATCAAAAAAATGCCGATGGAGATGTTAGATCTTTAATGCTCATTCACGACAAAGTGAGAGTACGCCAAAGCCAGAAGTTGATTTTATTACAGGCAAGAATCAATATAAATTAGGAGTAAAAATGCAACAGAAAATTCAAAAAGCCCAAGATAGCTACGGGCGGTTGCTTGAATTACAAAAAGAATTAGCTCAGAGCCTAAAATACTGGGAGGAAGCAACTAAGTTAGTTCAGGAACTTGAAGAATTTTATTACCAACCAACGTGGCTAGACCTACACTATAGTTCCAAAAAATATACTTTAGATACAAAAGGAAATTATAGTGTGCTATCAGAAGATGCCATTTGGAATGCCTTATGGGAGCAACAGAATCTGGAAGAAAAACTTGTAGAAATTATTAAGCCAATATTAGACAGAATTAAAGACGAAGCCTAGGCTATAACTGTAATACAAAGCCAGAAGTTGAATTTTGAGAATAGCCAAAAGAACGAATAAAGCGTTGCGGTAATTCTGTACGATAAATAAAAAAAGATACAGCATTTAACTGGGAGATATAATGCATTCAGTAGCACCATATGCGATAAGATGTTTTAATAGAGCATTAAAAACTAGAGAACACAAAGGTTATTGTAATCTATCAAACATAAAGAGTGAAAGTTTACATTCTCTTATTTTGAAGTTTATCCAATCTCATTCCAGTAATTATACAATATTTGAAAATGGTAAGCAGGTTTATCGTTTTTCAAATATAGATACCGAACCAGAAAACATTTTTTGTTGGGTTGAAATTGGAGATTATGGAACTGAAAATGATATTATTGATATAGATACAGGAAAAGTTAGTTTCCAAAAAACGCAAAACAATGCGCTAATCAATAAATTCTATCTACATTTTCATATTCCAGATAATAAGACAACGGGATTAATGTTTGTACACAATTACAGATATGGAGGAGCAAAAAGTTTATTTGAAACAGTCTTTAAGGATTTTTTTAAAAACTACACAGAGCTAAATTTACAAATATTTCCTTTTGCACATAAAAAAGCCCTAGATGCTTGGCAAAATGCTAACGTAAAAGCAATTAAAGCTATCGGTTACACACAACCTCAAGAGGTAACTGACGCGGCAGAAGCGCTAAGACAACTGTCTAACGGTAATGAAATTGAAATATCAATAAAGCCTCCTCGTGATGACGCTTTAGGAAAGTTACTTGATTTTTTGCCTAAAGGTTCAAAATATGGACTTATCCAAGTTATCTCACCTGAAACATCAGGCGTTAAAGTTGAAGTAGAAATGAATGGCTCTTATAGAACTTTTTCAGTATACTCTCCTAGAGGTTCAGGAAGAGCATCTTACGAAATAGAAATTGATCCTAATGTTGAAATTGAGAAGAACATGCCTGAATTTGATTCAATAAAAAATTGGGTTAAAGGCTTAGTTAAAGACTTTAAAGTAATGATCACATAAATTATGGTGGTTAGCTATGAGCAATAAAATTAATGTTTTTGTCATTATCAAAGATCATCTAAGAACATTAAAAAATTATAGTAATGGGAAGACATCTCTGATTGATGTATCCATATTGTTGCTGTTGCCACTAATTTTTGTTATTGGATTAGCATTCTATAAGTACACAATAAATAAAGAATTTGTTTCTCTTGTTGTGAATTTTTCATCTATTGTTACATCACTGTTGATTAGCGTTCTTGTTCTTATATATGATCAATATTCTAAAATAGATACTCAAACTTTGAAAAAGGAAGTTTTAGGACAATTATTTAGTAATGTTTCTTATACTATATTAATGGGGATTATAACCGTTGTTTTTTGCTTACTTCTAAATATCTACCCAACTGATAAGACCGGAAATTATGAAATATCAGCAATCACCTTTTCCATTAAAGAGTACGAAGTTTCTATCAATTTAATGATTGTACTATTTACCCCATTTATCTTATTTTTTCTATTACAAATGATTTTAACACTATTTATGGTATTGAGACGTTTACATATTATTTTCTTCGCTAAATAAGTCAATTTCCCGCCCTCGTGGCGGTTTTTTATCCTCTACTCCACTTCCCTACTTTTTTGTTCATTGAACAAGTTCATTTTCTCCCTTTTTGATTAATTTTGTGCTAAAGCGCATATCAAAACCTACCGCACTTTTCTCTTTTTGCCTATTAATTGATTAAAAAACAAGCAATCAAACTATCTCATCAGAAATTTATTTCTTCAAAAATCAATGTTTTAATAAATTTTCTTATTAATTTTTATAAATTTTAATAAGATTTAACTTTACACTCGATAAGTTATCTTATATTATACCCACATCAAAACAAAACACCCACTAAGGAAATAACATGACAGCTAAACAACTTCTTGAAAACCAAAATTTCTTTTCAATGGCATTGGTAGAAAGTATCAAGCTAATGGCACAGAAAAGCGGTAAAAGCACTCAAGAGTTATATCGTCTATATCAAAAACAAGAGAGTGGATTTATGGACGAGCTAACGAAAAATATCAAAGCCTGTGCTGAAATCACCGCTCAAGCCCTCGCTTAAGAATTTTTACCAAGCTCTTTGAGGAGGGCTTGAATAAAGGTTCTGCCTTTACCACCCGAGCAGGCGAAAGTTGAGAGTAAGCAGAGACGGTGGAACCCGAAAGGGATTGCTCTTTAACAGATTGAATAACACTCTTTATCCCTAACGGGTACGCAAGCTAGGCGTGGGTGGCTGAGGTAACAAGCACAATGTTTTTCATTGTTTACCGCATTTTCTTTTAATTTGGCTGAAACTGATTTGACCATTACAAAGCAATGTAATTTGACGAATTAAGCGGATTATCACATTAAGTACGGTAAACAATGGAAAAGAGAGAAAAGGGAGTCAGAAATGGCAAAAATCACAATTTTAGGCAAACCGGGAAAAACTAAACCGCAGGAAATCGGCAAAAAAGGACGACAAGCCAGAATGTTTGAAAAGTCCCGAAAAATGACCGCACTTTGGGAAAAAGCGGTTGTGAAACCAAGTGCGGTTGATAGTGCAATCAACTTGGCCCACAGAGACAAAAAACTAATAGATATTGCCAACTACAACTGCGTAAAAGGCAAAATCAAATTCGGTCAAGTCAGAGCCAAAGAACGCCGACAAATGGGGTGTCGGGAGTTGGTGAGAATTTAAGTTTAGAAAGAGGAATTAAAAATGGAAAAAAGTAAATTTTATGAAGCTGAAAGTGTAAAAAGTGCAACAGTTGACGCTATTCAGAAAGAAAAAATTATTGAAGCAATTTTACAATCAATTAAAAATTGCAATTATTATGATGGTTTAGAAATAAGCGCTTGTAAAGCCATCTCTAACATCAATAAATTTAGTGATGCAGAAATTAAAAGCGAATTAAAAGATGAAGCCGGAACAGATTTATCAGGGTTCAATTAATTCTGCCATAAATCAGAAATCTTGTTAATTGCTCTCATTGTAGCAAAATCATTGTTCGAGCAATCAAAAACACCTATTCGATCATCTGAATCAATAAACTGATTTAAGTAATCTCTACATTCTTCAGCTGTATGTGATTTTGACTGAACATACCATACCGATTCAAATAGCTTAGCATAGGTTCCATAAGATTTAATTGCATCAATTAATGTTTTGTAATCACGTTGATTTCTTAAATCATAGGTAACAATAAGATTTGGCATAATATTTTCCTCGCATTAATTGTAGTCGCAGGAAACATTATATTCCTCGATGTAGTCGCATACAAGAGGACTTGAGCCTTACAAGTATAAAGAAAGGCAATCATCAAAAACCGCTCTCAAAACCCTGTGCGAAGCAATTCGCCCAATCTTCTTGAAACCTCTAAACCGAGAGCGGTTTTTAATGACATAGAGACCTAGTCTCACTCCGTTTGCCCACTTAACCGTGGGCTTTTTTATAGGACAAACAAAATGCAAAAGAAATACGAACTATTGAAAGATGACACCAAAGAATATTTGGGCAGAACGCTATATCGCATTAAAGCCCTAATCTCTTTTGGTGCAGTAGTTGCCGGCGAACTTGGCGGCTATATCGAAGCAGAGAAAAATTTAGATCAATCTGGCAACGCTTGGGTATGTGGCAACGCTCGGGTATTTGGCAACGCTTGGGTATGTGGCAACGCTCGGGTATATGGCGACGCTCAGGTATTTGGCAACGCTCTGGTATCTGGCGACGCTGAGGTATATGGCGACGCTCAGGTATATGGCAACGCTGAGGTATATGGCAACGCTCGGGTATATGGCAACGCTGAGGTATTTGGCAACGCTCGGGTATATGGCAACGCTCGGGTTAGTTCTTGCGCCATTGTTTCCGAGCGAAAAATGATTTTCTGGGCGAGTAATGTCGGTACCGAGAACGGTACACTCACAGTGTTTAATGGCAAGGATGACTTAATCGTTACAAGAGGTTGTTTTACCGGCACAGTCGATGAATTTTTAGCTAAATCGGCGGAAGTGCATGACGAGAAAACCAAGAGGGAGTATCAATTGTTAATCGAAGTAGCTAAGAGTCGAATTTTAGGATAAGTAATTGTTCTGATTTTTGATTAGACATGATAAATCCTAATTTATACGTTGTGGTTGCACAAATTATAATCCTTATGCGTTGTGGTGACAAGTAAGGCGTGTTAGTCACAATCGCATTTTTGCAACGGTTACACACTGCCATTAAAGAAAATTTATAGCTATTTCCCCAAGTGGGGTCATCTTTCTGATGAAAAAATTCTCCCTTGATCTCAAAACCAGTATTTTGTGCCCCACAATAAGGGCAATCATAAGCAAAGGTAATCATATGGAACTCCAAAAACACACAAAACTTATTGATAATTTTATCAACGATGAACACGCAATGTCACTTCTTTTCGACACATATCAAGCAATGTCGAACAACAAAGAAGATCAGGAAAAATTTGTGCTTGCTCTTATCGGTCATTCGGTTACCTCGCACAAATTGTTACAGTTCAAAATGAAATAGGGATTTGACACCGCCCCCAATTCAGACTAAACTAACCCCACTTTCAACAGAAAGTCGGGAATTGGCGTTCCTGAATTATACAGAGCGGTGCAGAAATAATAGTCGCTCAAGGCGGCTTTTTTTATAGCCGAAAATCAGTAAATCTAAAGGCGCTGTCAAATTGACAGTGCCCTAAAAACTTCAAAGGGTATTACAAATCATCATACCCTTGAAAAGTTGTCAATGATGGGCTGGTTGAGGGATCGAAAGATCGCCGTTTTCTCTGTATAGCGGTACGCCAACCTTGATCAGTTCATCACCAGTAATTGGCGTTGCTTGTGATGAGTTTAAAAAACTTAATACAGAGATTTCAATTATGACAACTTTAACCTTTCAAAATACTACTCTTTCGGTTATCAATCAAAATAACCAAGTTTGGCTTACTGGCTTAGAAATTGGTCGTGCTTTAGGCTATAAAGATCCATCATCAAATATCGCAAAATTATTTGAACGCAACCGTGATGAATTCTCCGAAAATATGACCGCACTAATTGATATGAAGACAGTAAGTGGCATTCAAAAGGTACGAATTTTCAGCCTGCGTGGTTGCCACCTCATCGGAATGCTCAGCCACACCAAAGTCGCCAAAGACTTCCGCAAATGGGTGCTGGATATTTTGGACAAAGAAACCGCCGAGCCAAAACAACTCGCCTTGCCCGAGCCTGAAAAGAAATATCCATTTAATCTCGCAGAACACGATTTACAAGAGATCGCTTGGGATTGGTTCGCTCTCGTTAAATGCGTAGAATTTACAAACTATCTCATTCCGGCTCTTGATAACATTCAATCCAAGTTTGCAGCTAAAGCGCACAGTATCGTGAGTGAATATGGCTCAATGTTACGCCGCCATCAACCGCTAATCCAAAAGCTCACAGCTGATTTTAAAGTCGAGATGTGGGGCGATGAAAACTGGAATCGAATTCTTCCAACCATTCGGGATAACGATATTCTCAGACCAAAACACTGGCTAGGCGGATTCTAAAAACTCAACCAAACCGACCGCACTTTAACTCTGAAGTAAATTTCAAAGCTCACTTCACAGTAAAGCGTGGCGGTTTCTTGCACCAAAAATTCAGTAAATTGACTAAAAAGGAAACAAAAATGAACATTAAATTCACCTTCAAATTAGAAGCAGATAGCAACTGTCAAGGCGAATATGTGCTTGAGTATGAAGCCACTAAACCGTGGACGATTGACGGTGCAAACGAAAAAGCAGCCGAAATTATCCGACTGCTTGAACTACACAGGCTTGAACAAAAGCCAATGATTAAACCGATTCCGTTAATTAAGGTTGAACATCGTCATCATCTTGATTAATGCGGTTGTAAATATCATCAGCAATTTGAAAAAGCGCGGAAACAATATCAGTTAGTCCGTTTTCCCAATTTCCATTGGCTCGATAGATTTCTTCTTTCGGTACAAGCTGAACCGCTAAATCTACCGCCTTTTCATAACTGATACATTCTTTTTCCATAATACTCTCCTCTGTGTTGTTGAACAAAACACAAGGATACCACGTTTGCGGTCGTGGCTAAATAAACCGCACTTTTTAGAGGAAACAAAAATGAACAAACGCCAAAAGAAAAGAAAGCGATCTCAACGAAACCAAATCGCTATGCGTTCCCGCACCGTATTTATTAACGAACCACCAAAACAGGAAGCCACTATGCACAAATCAATCTTTGAATTTCTCGCCTTTCTTGGCAAAGGCGCACTTGTTTTACTCGCCACCGCAATCGTAGTGATTGCCATTTTTAGTGTCTCTCAAGCGTGGGGCAACCCAACAGACTGGCACAATAACGAACTCAGCGAGCAAATAAGCCAACAAGCCCGAGCCGAAGCCCGAAAACTTTGGCGTGAAGAAAACGGCGATTGGCAGCCAAATTTAACACCACAAGCGGAATGGGAACTACTCCACTACACAGCAATAAAACAAGCGGAGTTAAATCATGAAAATCAATAAAACACGCAACTATGACATTCAATCGCACCCACAAGGATTGGGCTATATCGCCGTGGAATATATCAACGGAAAGAAAGTATGGATAAGCCAAAACCACTGCGACAAGTCATTATGTGAAACCGAAATTGAAAAAAGAAAGCAGCGATTAGCAGAGCTAAATTTGCTTAATCAAACAAAAAATAGACGTAGAAATTGACCGAACTTTGGAGATTAAACAATGAGCCATTTACTTGCCTCAGCTCATCAAGAACACCTAGACAGCCTCGCCGCTTTGGATTGCGCCCTTGAGGAAGAAATAAAAGTGGTTAAATCCGAGGCTGAAAATAAAGATGAACACGTCCTTTACGCCATCAACGAATACGTTAGTTACCATGATGACGAACTGGCATTACACGACTTAGCATTCGGTTCTGGTGCATTTGACAAGCTCATTGAATTACGTGATCGCGCGATTGCTCATGTAGCTGAAAAACGTATCGAAAAACGAATGAATGAATATCATCCGCCCTATTAATGGAGGTAAAAAATGACAACGACACAAAATACGCCAACTAAACCAAACGCACCGGTGAAATTATCCGAATGTAAAACGCTCAAGGATTTTTTGAGCCACCCGATTATTCTTGAAAAAGTGAAAGCATTGGTCAATAAAAATGCGGCAACTTTTACCACAAGTATTATGCAGATTGTAAACAGCAATACCATGTTAAAAAATGCCGTTCCAATGAGTGTTTTCAATGCAGCCTGTATGGCAGCAACGCTGAATTTGCCATTACAAAACGGGCTTGGTTTTGCTTACATGGTGCCATATCAACGCAGTTACAAAGATAAAGATGGTAAATGGCAGAAAGTAACCGAAGCTCAATTTCAAATCGGTTATAAGGGATTAATCCAACTGGCGCAACGCAGCGGACAATTTAAACGATTAGTCGCTGTTCCGGTTTATGAAAAACAACTGATCGAAGAGGACCCGATTAACGGCTATGTGTTCGACTGGAAACAAAAGCCGGAGCAAAACGAAAAACCTATCGGCTACTATGCTTATTTCCAACTGGTGAATAGCTTTACCGCTGAATTATACATGACTGAGGAAGAAGTCAATCAACACGCACAACGCTATTCACAAACTTACCGCACCTACCTTGACAAAAAATCAAGAGGGGAAAAAGCCACCAGTGTTTGGGTGGATAACTTCGATTCAATGGCCCTGAAAACCGTCATGAAACTTTTGCTTTCCAAGCAAGCCCCGCTATCTGTCGAAATGCAAAGTGCAGTATTAGCCGACCAAGCCGTAGTGAAAGATGCCGAAAAGGGCGAATTTTCTTATGTCGATAACAATATCCAAGACGCAGACTTTACAGAATTGACCGTCAGTGATGAAGCCTTTGAGAAGTGTAAACAAAACATCATCAACGGTGAAACCACACTACAAGAATTGTGTGATAGTGGGATGTATGAGTTCAGCAAAGAACAGTATGACGAATTGGAGAAGTTGGAGAAACTATAACGTCAGAAATTCTTATTCTTTATTTAAAATTAAAAATTAAGTACTATAACCACACTAGTCAAAAGAGGAAAATCAATGCTCATCACTCACAATAGAGAAAAATTGTTACAAGTAATTACTTTTTTTTCTCAAAATGTTGAAAAGTTAGGGAAAATAAAGCTCTTTAAGTTGCTTTATTTCCTTGATTTTGAGCATTACAAACAAGTAGGGCGTTCCGTAACAGGGCTTGATTATTCTGCTTGGAAAATGGGACCTGTACCTGTCGATTTACATGAAGAAATTAAACAGCCAGAAGCCGATTTTCTAGCTAAAATCAAAATTGAACAAATTCCCATCCGTAAAGGAAGACAAGAAATGCTGAAATTTAATGCCTTGTCTGAATTTGATCAAACCCATTTTTCTAAACGAGAATTAAAAATACTTAATACATTAGCACAGCAATATAAAAATGCATTTGCTGATGATATGATCGAAGCAACCCACCTTGAACGTTTACCGTGGCATCAAATCTATGAAGTTGAAGGCAAAAAGAAAGAAATAATTCCTTATGAGTTAGCATTACCAAGCCAAAATAGGGAGTCAATGCACAAGGACAGTATTGAACGTCTAGCACTGCTTGAGGTGTTAAAGTAATGCTTCAGTTGGGTTCAATCTTATTTCATCCTAAATTCAAGTTTAATGATGGCGGAGAGCGTGATAAATACCTAATTATTTTGGGTATGACATCACAAAAATTGATTGTAGCTAAAACCACTTCAAAGGGGTGGAGATATACCCTTGAATATGGTTGTCAGTTAAATACGCATCAAGCATTCTTTTTGCCACAAAATAGTAACCCTATACTGAGTAAAAATACTTGGATTTGTTTTGATGAATTTTATGAACTTGATAAAAATGAATTGGGCAATCGAATAGGTAATTCTGAATTATTTCATTGTGGAATATTAGTTAATGAACATCTAAAATATATTCAACAATGTGCATTGCAATCAGACGATATTTCAGCACACCAAGAGCTAATTATTCGACAATCACTAATCTAAACATTTGACACCCACCGCCCTTTATTCTAGACTGTCCCCACTTTCAACAGAAAGTCGGGAATTGGCGTTCTTGAATTAGTGAGGCGGAGATAATAATGATCGCCTTAAGGCGATTTTTTTATAGCCGAAAATCAGCAAATCAAAGGTTACGATGAATTGTCGTATCCTTCAAAACTTCAAAGGTATGGGCAATTTGCCCCACCCTTTCAAAAAGTTGTCAATGATGAACTGATTGAGGGGATCGAAAGATCCGCCGTTTCTCACTACGGTACGCCAACCTTGATCAGTTCATCACCAGTAATTGGCGTTGCTTGTGATGAGTTTTTTAAAACTTATTAGTGAGAACAAAATTATGACAACTTTAACTTTTCAAAACACAACCCTTTCGGTTATCAAACAACAAAATCAAATCTGGTTATCTACAGCAGAAATTAGTAAGGCATTGGGCTACAATCGTTCTGATAATGTATTAAAACTCTACAACGCACACCAAGACGAATTTACTCCAAATATGACCGCACTTATCGATATGCGGACAAACAGCGGCGTTCAAAAAGTGCGTATCTTCAGCTTGCGTGGTTGCCACCTTATCGGAATGTTAAGCCACACCAAAGTCGCCAAAGACTTCCGCAAATGGGTGCTAGATATTCTCGATAAAGAAACCGTACAACCGAAACAACTTGCCCTACTCAAGCCGGAAAAGAAATTCACATTCGAGTTTACCGAACACGAACTTCAGTTACTGCCGTGGATATGGTTTATCGCTCTACGAGGCACGGAAACCTGCCGAATGATTTATCCGGCAATGGAAACTATCGGTTCAAAATATTCCGGTGCAATTTACGGACAAGCCTACGAATATAAGCACACCATTCGGGAAGTACATAAACTCCTGAAACGCCTCACGGCTGATTTCCAATACGACTATGAGAGTAATTGGCGAGTGCTAAAACATCTCAACAATTACAACCCAAAGTCCAATAACTACCAAGTAATCTAAAACTTAATCAAAACCGACCGCACTTTTCCCCGTGAAAATCGTGTGGCGGTTTCTTGCACCTTAGATTCAGCAAAAGGAAGAAAAAATGTTCAAGAAAGGTTTAAAAATTGTGCTTGCCGTGTTTGTGATTATCAGCGCATATCAACTGGATCTCACCCACGACTACGATGGGAAAATTTGTAACATTCAATAATGAGGAATAACCATGTACCAATTCAAAGCCCGATGTTCAGGACTTGCCGACTTAATGCCACAGAAGAGAGGCGGAGAGGGACTTTCCGACACCGCCAAAAGTGCGGTCAGAAAAATCGCTAAATTCGACTTGTTTGGTTATCAAGATTTTGAAGGCAACAAATACACCGAAAAAGGGAATCTTCTGGAAGAACAAGCCATTAAATTAAGTGGCAGAAAACGAGGCTTACCCCTCAAGAAAAACACTGAACGCCGAGAGAATGAATGGATCACGGGAGAGTGTGATATTTACGTTCCCTCTCGCAAGCTCATTATTGATACAAAATGCTCGTGGGATATTGGCTCACACCCATTTTTTACTGATGAAGCAGCAGACAAAGCGAAAAAAGCCGGTTATGACATTCAAATGCAGGGCTATATGTGGCTATGGGATTGTGAAGAAGCACAAATTGATTTTGTCCTCTTCCCTACTCCTTACGAAATGCTCAGTAGTTATGATAGCCCCCAACGCTACATTGATTTAGTCGAACAAATCCCGCAAGACAAACGGATCACTACCGTGACCGTCAAACGTGATAACGCCATCATCGACAAAATCAAAGAACGTGTTAGTGCTGCCCAAGAATATTATCAACAGCTCATTCAGGAAATGAGCTAATCCCATTCTGAACCACACCGCCCACTTAACCGTGGGCTTTTTTATAGGACAAACAAAATGCAAAAGAAATACGAACTGTTGAAAGATGACACCAAAGAATATTTGGGCAGAACGCTATATCGCATTAAAGCCCTAATCTCTTTTGGTGCAGTAGTTGCCGGCGAACTTGGCGGCTATATCGAAGCAGAGAAAAATTTAGATCAATCTGGCAACGCTTGGGTATGTGGCAACGCTCGGGTATATGGCAACGCTGAGGTATATGGCAACGCTCGGGTATATGGCGACGCTCAGGTATTTGGCAACGCTCTGGTATCTGGCGACGCTGAGGTATATGGCGACGCTGAGGTATATGGCAACGCTGAGGTATATGGCAACGCTCGGGTATATGGCGACGCTTGGGTATGTGGCAACGCTCGGGTATTTGGCAACGCTTGGGTATATGGCAACGCTCGGGTATATGGCGACGCTCAGGTATATGGCAACGCTCAGGTATATGGCAACGCTCGGGTATATGGCGACGCTTGGGTTAGTTCTTGCGCCATTGTTTCCGAGCGAAAAATGATTTTCTGGGCGAGTAATGTCGGTACCGAGAACGGTACACTCACAGTGTTTAATGGCAAGGATGACTTAATCGTTACAAGAGGTTGTTTTACCGGCACAGTCGATGAGTTTTTAGCAAAATCGGCGAAAGTACATGACGAGAAAACCAAACGCGAGTATCAACTATTGATCGAAGTGGCGAAGAGCAGAATTTTAGGACAAGGATAAGGATAAGGATAAGGATAAGGATAAGAAAAATGAACATAAATGAAACGCTACAAGAGCGCGCTGAAACACACGGAAATTTTCACGAAGGTGCGGTGATTTTTAATGACATCTTAAAGCACGTTGAAAAATCAACAAAGCTGGATAGCACACACAAATACGCAATCACGATGATAGCGACAAAGTTGGCGAGAATATTAAACGGTAATCCGCACGAAGTCGATCACTGGCGTGATATTGCAGGTTATGCAACGCTAGGCGGACGATTAGATATACCGGAAGAATCGTTATCACCGCAACCGCTCAATGCGTTTGTTGAGTTGCCGGTTGTTGATACAAACCGAAAGTAATTAACCGAACCGCTCTTATGGGCGGTTTTATTTTGGAGAAAGAAAGTGATCGAACTAATCAAAAACATTGAGCAATGGGGGGGAAGATCGAAATTTGATTGAAGGCTCTACGCCACAAAAGCAAATGTTAAAACTGATGGAAGAATTTGGCGAGCTATGCAGTGGCGTGGTGAAGAATAAGCCGGAAGTGATTAAGGATAGTATTGGGGATTGTTTTGTCGTTCTCACTATTCTGAATGCACAATATCGCGTGGAATCGACAAAGCCTAATTCTCATCAATCACACTTGCTAGAACCTACCGGACATTTTGGTGCGCACACTTTAGACGAGGCTCTTCTGCGTGCTGCCACTAAAATTGGACAGATGGCTAACCCATCTACAAGAAGTGAAGATTGGGATGTAAACGCTTTGGCAAACTATCTATTTCTCATTGCTAAAATGGTGGATTTAGATTTCAAAGAGTGTGTTCAACACGCCTACAACGAAATCAAAGACCGCAAGGGAAAAATGATTGATGGGATTTGGGTTAAAGAAGAGGACTTAAAAAATGAGTGAAAATAATAACGGCTGGATCAGTGTTGAGGATAGATTGCCGGATAATTTTCAACAAGTTTTATGCTGCAATCATTTATGTATTTTTGTTGCAGAAAGAGTTAATGATAAGTGGTTCACCCAAATGTAATAGAGGCTGTAATACATACAATAGATTTAACTGAAAGAGGTATAAATTATGCTAACAGAAGAAATTAAACAAAAATTATTAAATGGTGCTTATGGTGTTAATAGAGCCGGTAAAAAAGTTAAGTATGTTGGAAAATTAGAGGAGGATACAAAATATCCTTTAGTATTTGCAAGATATAACAAGAACGGTGGTTATGAAGAGATAAACAGTTACACAGAAAATCTTACCTATTATTTAAGTTCAGAATCTGCACATGATATTGTAGGTTTATGGCAAGATAAACCAGAACCTTTCAACTTAGAACGAGCATTAACAGGACAAGGTATTCAATACAAAGAAGGTGATACGGACTATCCTTCTCATATTGTTGGCAAATCATATATTACAGATGAGTATTATTTAGAAATTTCAGAAGGTGAATGTGTAAGTATTACTTTAAATGATTTACAAAAAAATTATGTAATGTGTAAAGAGCCTGAAAAATCACAGGCTCAATATAAAGAATTGCCGAAACCAATTACGGAGTTCGGGGATTTAGAAAAGGCTTGGTTTGTTGGATCTATGCCTAGCTGTCTTTTCCCAGCTTATTATTCTTCAAAAAATTTTAATTATTTAGATGTTAAATTACGTTTACAAAATAAGCAGTTATTTGCAACAGAAGAACACGCTCAACTTTGGTGTGATGCTTTAAATGGCAAACTCAAAGTCGCCATCGTTGATTAATCCCTGATTTGCCAATCAAATTCCGTTGTTTTTGATTAACAACGGAGTTTGTTTATCAACAATGAGAGACTAACTGACCGCTTGCAGAAATGTGAGCGGTTTTGTTTTATGGAGAGAAAATAAAATGTCAGTGGAAATACAGATTGAAAAAATATTTACCGTTACATACAAAACTAATTATGGATTAATTAAGATATTTAAGACCAATTCAGTTTTTAAATATTGGTTTTTTTTTA
This sequence comes from Rodentibacter caecimuris, assembly GCF_010587025.1. Classification (NCBI taxonomy): domain Bacteria; kingdom Pseudomonadati; phylum Pseudomonadota; class Gammaproteobacteria; order Pasteurellales; family Pasteurellaceae; genus Rodentibacter; species Rodentibacter caecimuris. The sequence continues at coordinate 930,394 of NZ_CP040863.1, forward strand.
CTGTATTGCAAAATTAAGAAAGCACGAATATTAAAAATTCATAAGCTATATTAAGTAGGAAATATGATTAAACCAATATGCCTTACCCCGACAACTCGTTTAAGTGTGTGATTTTCGATCCGCCACATTTAATCAAAGGTGGCGACAGTGCGTGGTTAGTCAAAAAGTATGGTCGTCTTAATCAGGATTGGCGTACACAACTAAAGCAAGGTTTTGACGAATGTATGCGGGTGCTTGATGATTTTGGTACGCTGATTTTCAAATGGAATGAAACCCAAATTCCTGTTAGTGAAATCATTAAAACTATCGGGTATCAACCAATCATCGGACATAAATCCGGTAAGGCGGCCAAGACACACTGGTTATTATTTATGAAAATCACACAGCCTAGCGAAAGCTAGGTTTTTTATTTGAGATTCCACAACTATGAACTGGGATTTAATAGACAGCGTAATAATATCCGGACTATTTACGATCTACTTAGATCAAATTTACTCTAGATGGGTAAAAGCACGAGATAGTGAAGATGAATCTTTTACCGTGTAAAAGTCTGGCTAATACTGCATGGAGTTAAAGATGTTTAAACAAGAATTACAAGTTATAAATAACAAGCGATATGTCGTGCTTGAATGCCAATATAGACATATTTGGACTGTGATCCAAGAAACTCATAGAACTGTAACGGAAGAGCAAGCGATCGAGATCGTCAACTATTATCTTAAGTACAAAGACAAGGCACCTGAACAGCTAAAAGTTGTTGAGGTGCCGGATATTTTGAAGTGATGGAGAGTGGATATGGAGCAGACTCTTACAATACAACAGGTTGCCAAAGAGCTTAATATCAGTGAAACCTCTATACGAAAGAACCTTATTAATTGGGGATTTTTTAGAATGGAAGGGTCTCGAGTTTGGCGGGTTTATCCATCTGATCTTGTCAAAAATCGTAGAAAAGAAAATAATATGCGCCGTCTATGTGTGCAGGTCGGCGATTCGGAGAAAAGAAAATGTCGATCAGAAAAAACAAATTCGGCGTATGGCAAATCGATTTTACCACGCCGGGTGGCGAGCGAATTCGATGCAGTAGTCAAACGACTGAAAAGAAATTAGCTCAACAGCTCCACGACAAGCTCAAACACGAAGCTTGGCAGGTTGAAAAACTGAATAAAAGACCTGAAAAAACGGTGGAGCAGGCGTTAATTCGCTTACTTGAAGAAGCGGAAAATCAAAAAGATCTTGATTCTAAAATTCGCCATGCGATGTATTGGCGAGAGGCGATAGGGCATAGATTAATTAGTTCTTTAACAAGCGATGACATTTACAATAATTTGCCAACCCATATTACTAAAAATGGCAAAAAGTTGTCCCCGGCAACGCAGAATCGATACCGGACATCAATCATGCGTGCACTCAACTTAGCAAAACAAGCCGGTTGGGTTGATTCAATTCCACACGTAACGAAAAATGCGGAGCCTAAAAAGCGTATCCGATGGATTACAAGAGAGGAAGCGGAGCGATTATTAAACTGCATGACACTTGAATGGCTAAAAGATGTGACATTATTTGCGCTACTTACCGGTGCAAGAATGAGCGAAATTCTTACTATGACATGGGATAAAATCAACTTCGATCAACGCATTGCCGTTGTGAGTAGTGATATTGCAAAATCCGGTCATGCGAGACCTTTACCGCTTGGGGTAGAAGCGATTGCGCTACTTCGCAGGCGTGAAAAAGTACGGATTTCACAATACATTTTTCACCGTGGCAAAGGTAAGCTTATTTCTGAAATAGATCGTGAATCTTTTTATCGGGCCACCGAAAAAGCTAATATTCAGGATTTCCGATTTCACGATTTGAGACATACTTGGGCGAGTTGGCATGTTCAGAGCGGTACGCCTTTAATGGTTCTAAAAGAGTTAGGTGGTTGGGAAACAATTGAGATGGTGCAGAAGTATGCGCACTTGAATGCCGACCATTTGCTGGAATATACAAATCACGTCAAACTTACGTCAAACTCATTTTTTATCAATCAAAATAGAGTAGCGGAGAACGACGAACAGGAGGATATAGCAGGAAATAAAAAAGCCGTAAGCTACTGATTGGAAAAGGAAAACTTACGACTTAATTAAGTGATATGGCGGAGGAAGTGAGATTCGAACTCACGGAGGGCGTAAACCCTCGCCGGTTTTCAAGACCGGTGCCTTCAACCACTCGACCATTCCTCCGTGATTTAAGCGAGGGGAATAATACGTTTTTTCCCCAATCTCGTCAAGAATAAAAAGGCCTCTTTTTCTTGAGTGCTTATTTTTAGTTCAATTTTAAACGCAAAAAAATTGGTACTTTCGTACCAATTTAATTTTTATCTATTCCGCTTTTGCATGAGTTGGCTCGGAATACACATGACTAATCGCACTATGATGCCCCGCCGCCCCTTTTCCGTAGAAGTAGTAACGCGACTCCGACCATTCCACAATCGGGAAAGGATCGGCTATTTCTTCGCCGGCTTTTGCAAGTGTCATCTCAGCCTTAGTGTGAGTAACCGAAGAAATCGTGCCTAAACGACCTGAAAATTCATAAGTGCGGTCAAATTTAGCCGAGTTTTCGACTTCAGCAATCTCATTGGGAACAACTTCATCTTGCTCTTGCCCTTTCTCTGCATTAAGACGCTCCAATGACTCCTGAACTTTTTTCTGTACCGATTCATTTGCCGGTTGCGTAATAAAATCTAAAGCAGGTTTTACTTCGACTGAAGTATTTTCAATCACAATACCGGTAGCCGGCGTGATAAATCCTTTCTTCGTTTTTTCTTGCTCAAGCAATTCATCAACAGACAAGAAACTATTTTCTTTTGTCGCCGCATTCAATGTCGAATAATCCACCCATGCTTTCCCGCTTGCCAATTCAGGAGAAAAAACAGCGAAAGACAACGGCATTGGCGATTTAGGCTCTTGACGGCGACGACGTTGATTATTTGCACGCAAATGACGTGGCGTACGACGCTGACGATCATGACGATTTTGTTTCTCCTCAACCTCTACTACTTGGGTAACTTCAGTTGGTGTTGTTTCTACCGTCTCCTCAACAACTTCAACCTTTGACACCGGTGCAGGAGAGACATTAACTGTAGGCTCATCAATGCGCACACGTTTCTGTAAATCACGGCGTTGACGACGTTGTTGCGCCGGCTGCTCTGCTTTATTATCAGAATGATCGGAAACAAGCGTAGAATTGACCGCACTTTCATTTGGATTTTCATTTGCAACGGAATGACGACGTAAGCGACGTTGATTACGCTCACGCATAGAAGGTGCATTTTCCTGCTCTGTTTTCTCTGCCGCATTCTCGAATTTAGAACGATGCGACGCATTACGGCGATCTTGAGAACGACGTTGGTGACGATTGCTATTACGATTGTGTTTTGGTTTTTCCTCAACAACCGGCTCAGGGGTAAATAACGCTTTAATTTTTGCAATAATTTTTGCCAATAACGACAACTCGTTCGATTTACGTTCTAGCGGTGTCGGAGCGGCTTCGGAAATAGAAAGCGAGAGTGCTACACTTTCTACTGCCGGTTGCTCGGAAACAACCGTCGTTTCAGTGTTTCGTGAAACCGATGATTCATCAGCAACATCATCCTGCGCGCAATGGATTTTTGCTAAATTGTAGCTGAGCTCATTCAGTTCTTCCCCCTCACGCATACGGCATACGCTAAAATTCGGCGTTTCCATGGCTTCATTTGGAACGACAATCACATCAACGTCATGACGTTTCTCAATACTACTGATTGCTTTACGTTTTTCATTTAACAGATAAGAGGCAATTTGCACCGGCACAATGGTATGAACCTGCTTAGTATTTTCTTTCAGAGCCTCTTCTTCAATTAAACGCAAAATTGATAAAGAAAGGGACTCGTTATCACGCACTTTGCCCGTTCCTCGACAACGTGGGCAAATATGGTGGGAAGATTCGCCAAGTGACGGGCTCAACCGCTGACGAGACATTTCCAACAAGCCAAAACGTGAAATACGGCTAATTTGAATACGAGCACGATCTTGGCGTACCGCATCACGAATTCGGTTTTCTACTTCGCGTTGATGACGAATTGGCGTCATATCAATAAAGTCGATAACCACTAATCCGCCTAAATCGCGTAAACGTAGTTGGCGTGCAATTTCATCTGCGGCCTCAAGGTTTGTATTCAGTGCGGTTTCTTCAATATCGCCGCCACGGGTTGAACGCGCAGAGTTAATATCAATCGCAGTTAAGGCTTCCGTTACATCAATCACGATTGAACCGCCTGACGGCAAACGGACTTCGCGTCGAAAGGCAGATTCAATTTGAGATTCAATTTGATAATGACTGAAGAGAGGAACTTCGCCTTGATATAATTTCACACGGTTCACAAAATCCGGACGAACCAACTTGATATGTTCTTTCGCCTTTTCAAAGATCTTCGGACTATCAATTAAAATTTCCCCGATATCACGACGTAAATAATCACGAATTGCACGTACTATCACATCACTTTCTTGATGAATTAAAAACGGTGCCGGACGGCTTTGCGAGGCTTGTTTAATCGCTTCCCAGTGATGTAATAGCACTTTTAAGTCCCATTGTAATTCTTCCGGCGACTTACCTACGCCCGCAGTACGAACGATGAGGCCCACACCTTCCGGCACATCTAATGAACTTAGTGCTTCTTTTAATTCTACGCGTTCATCGCCTTCAATACGGCGAGAAATCCCACCCGCACGCGGGTTATTCGGCATAATCACCAAATAACTGCCGGCAAGGGAAACAAAGGTTGTCAGCGCAGCACCTTTATTACCGCGCTCTTCTTTATTTACTTGAACAATAACTTCTTGTCCTTCGCTCAAAATATCACGAATATTAGGACGCCCCTGGAATACATAATCAGCCGGGAAATATTCTCGTGCAATCTCTTTCAAAGGTAAAAAACCATGGCGTTCCGCACCATAATCCACAAAAGCCGCTTCAAGGCTTGGTTCTACGCGGGTAATTTTCCCTTTGTAGATATTGGCTTTTTTTTGTTCATGTCCCGGACTTTCAATATCCAAGTCAAAAAGGCGTTGTCCGTCAACAAGCGCCACGCGCAACTCTTCTTTTTGAGTCGCATTGATTAACATTCTTTTCATTGTCGATTCTCTTTTTAAAATTTTTAAAAGTACCTCAAAATAAACCGCACCTTGCTTCGTTATCGACCTCGTGTTTCTCGCGCCAATCAATCTCACGATTGTATGTTGCTGGGTGCATTGATAACGTTATGAAACGATAAAAGGATTGTTTAATAAAATAACGCGATGTTTCACACGCGTTACAAGCAGCTTGTTTATTTTCAAGAAAAATGTTGATTATCAATGTCTTATGCCAAATGCCGCATTGAGTTTCCACCAACCTGATTTGTCATTTTTTACGCCCAATTTTATACGTAAAAAGACGCTCTATTATCCATAGAAACCGATAAATTAGCAAGGTCATAATTACCTTAGATAAGGCTTTTATGATATGATTTATGCCAATTTTCAAAAGGTGAAAAAATGACAGAACAAAAAGAAAATATCATCAATTCCTCCGTAAAAATGCTCACAATTAATGAAGACGAAGCCGGTCAGCGCATTGATAATTATCTGTTGGCAAAGTTAAAAGGTGTGCCGAAAAGTTTGATTTATCGCATTGTACGTAAGGGTGAAGTACGGGTAAATAAAGGGCGGATTAAGCCGGAATATAAATTGCAGAGCGGTGATGTAGTGCGCTTACCGCCTGTGCGTACAACAGAAAAAAATAATCCGCCGGTCTCTAAGAATTTAAATAAAGTTGCGGATCTTGAACATAAAATTTTATTTGAGGACGATCAGTTAATCATATTAAATAAACCTTCAGGTATTGCTGTGCACGGCGGTAGCGGCTTGAACTTCGGCGTAATTGAAGCCTTACGGGCATTACGCCCCGAAGCACGTTTTTTAGAACTCGTTCATCGTTTAGATCGCGATACTTCGGGCATTTTGTTAATCGCTAAAAAACGATCGGCATTACGCAATCTACACGAGCAACTCCGCCTTAAAACTGTGCAAAAGGATTATTTGGCACTAGTAAGAGGACAATGGCAATCGCATGTTAAAGTGGTAAAAGCTCCGTTGCTAAAAAATGAGCTTGCCGGCGGAGAACGTATCGTGCGTGTGAGTGAACAAGGTAAACCTTCCGAAACACGTTTTTCTATTGAGGAACGTTATTCTAACGCAACCTTAATAAAGGCGTCACCGATCACCGGACGAACCCATCAAATCCGCGTGCATACTCAGTATGCCGGTCATCCCATTGCATTAGATGCCAAATACGGAGATAAGGATTTTGATGCACAAATACAAGTATTTGGCTTAAACCGCTTGTTTTTACACGCTTTTTCGATTCGCTTTGAACATCCCAAAACAGGCGAAACCTTACGCTTCAATGCACCGCTTGATGAAAAAATAAAAGCCGTATTGAAAAAGTTACGGGAAAGCAAATAGACAAATTTGGCATTTATTGTTATATTTGGACCCGGAGACAACTCGTTTCTATCATGATTTCATAATAACGACAACACAAAGGATAGCAAAATGGCAAAAGGACAATCTTTACAAGATCCTTATTTAAATGCGCTACGTCGCGAGCGTATTCCCGTATCAATTTATTTGGTAAACGGGATTAAATTACAAGGGCAAATTGAATCATTCGATCAGTTTGTAATTTTGTTAAAAAACACCGTAAACCAAATGGTGTACAAACATGCAATTTCTACTGTTGTGCCGGCGCGTTCTGTTTCTCATCACAATAATAATCACCATAATGTGCAGCCTGTAGAAGCTACGGAAGAAACCGGAACACAATCAGAATAATTGATTCAATGGATTGTAAAAAAACACTCAGTGCGGTTGAAAATTTACCTGAAATTTCAACCGCACTTTCTTTGCCCCAAGCTCATCAAGACTCGGTTCCTCAGTGTGATACCGCTATCGTTGTACATGTTTTCTTTTCGCAAAATAAAAATCTTGACGATCTCAAAGAATTTCTCTTGCTTGCTAAATCAGCCAATGTGAATACTTTGGAAGTAATAACAACCAGTCGTAGTACGCCCCAAGCTAAATATTTTGTGGGAGAAGGAAAAGCCCAAGAAATTGCCGATACGGTAAAAATATACAATGCGGATGTGATATTGGTTAATCATCAACTTACGCCCACCCAAACACGTAATTTAGAAAATTTATGTCACTGTCGTGTTGTCGATCGAACGGGTGTCATATTAGATATTTTTGCCCAACGGGCAAGATCTCACGAAGGGAAATTACAAGTAGAACTGGCACAATTAAAACATTTAGCAACGCGTTTGGTTCGCCGTAAAACCGGGTTAGACCAACAAAAAGGCGCGGTTGGGCTAAGAGGGCCGGGGGAAACACAGCTAGAGACAGATCGCCGTCTCATCAAAGTGCGTATTGGTCAGTTACAAAATCGTTTAGCAAAAGTCGAAAAACAACGTCATCAAAATCGTCAAACAAGACAAAAGGCAGATATTCCGACTATTTCACTGGTGGGCTATACCAACGCAGGAAAATCGACCCTTTTTAATGCAATCACACAAGCTAGGGTCTATGCGGCGGATCAGCTCTTTGCCACACTCGATCCCACTTTACGCCGTTTACACATTCAAGATGTCGGCACAACCATTCTTGCCGATACGGTAGGTTTTGTACGCCAACTGCCGCACGATTTGGTTTCCGCATTCAAATCCACTTTACAAGAAACCGTCGAAGCCGACCTTTTATTACATATCATTGATGCAACTGATCCTCGAATGTCGGAAAATATAGAAGCGGTAGTTTCTGTATTGGAAGAAATTAAAGCGGATAACGTTCCCGCCTTGTTGGTTTACAATAAAATTGATTTACTAAGTGGCGTGTTACCCCATATTGAATATGATGATGACAATAAACCCATCGCCGTTTATCTTTCTGCACATAACGGGGAAGGCATTGATTTATTATTGGAAGCCATCAAACTGCGGTTAAAAAATGAAATACTTTCGCTAAATCTGACTCTTCAACCTTATGAAGGAAAGCTCCGTCATACTCTTTATCAACGAGATGTAATCCGCAACGAACAAATTACAGAACAAGGCGAATTTGCCTTAGATGTGCAAATCAATCGGGTGGAATGGCTAAAATTATGTAAGCAATTTCCAACTTTAATGCGGATAAAGATTTAGTCGGCAATTTTTATACCAAGCAATACTATTTTCCAATCTCATATTGCTTTAGCTTATTTGCAATCGCGGTATGCGATACGCCCAAGCGTTGTGCCAGTTTGCGGGTACTCGGATATTCTTTGTAAAAAGCCTGCAAAACCTTCGCTTCATATTGCCCGATAATATCTTCTAATGTTTGATTTTCAAATTCATCAACAGAAATGACCGCACTTTGCGGCAGAGTGAGATTTAAACTTTCCACACTCAACTGATTGTCTTTCGATAAAGAACAAGCACGATATAAGGTGTTATAAAGTTCCCGAACATTTCCCTGCCAATCATATTGCTGCAAATAAACAAGAAAATCCTGATTAAAGGTAGGTAATTTTATTTTCAATTCATCACTTATTTCTTGTAAAAAGCCTTCTGCCAAGGGTTGAATGTCCGCAATACGCTCCCGTAACGGCGGTATGTTGATGACCAACACATTCAAACGATGAAATAAATCGGCACGTACTTTACCTTGTTCAACTAAAAGGTTGAGAGGAACTTGAGAAGTGCAGATAACCCGCACGTTCGCATAATGCTCCTGTTCTTCCCCTACTCGGCGGAATGAACCGTCCGTTAAAAAACGCAATAATTTAGCTTGAAGATTGAGCGATAATTCCGCAATCCCATCCAACAATACCGTCCCTTCATTCGCATATTCAAAAAAACCGATCGTCTCACTGTTTCCCCGTTTCCGCCCAAACATTTCGCTTTCCGCATCTTCATCAGGCAAACCAGCACAATTCACTGCAATGAATTTTTTATCTCGGCGTAAACTTTGGTAGTGACATGCTTTTGCCAATAAATCTTTTCCCGTTCCGGTTTCACCTTGAATCAATAACGGCACGTCAAACATAGCAAAACGTTGGGCATTTTCTACCGCACTTTTCATGGTTTCACTGTGAGTAACAAAGCAAGCGAAAGGATGTTGAGGATCAAATTTAGAAGTCATGTTGAACAGTCCGAATAAATGGAAATCGAACCTATAATAAGTGGTTTACACAAACCTGTAAAGATTCTTTTACAGATAAACAAAAACCCCGTAAGAGGGGTTTTTATTAAACTTATTTCTGTACTGCATTATTCAGTTCTTTTGAGATGATCTCCATAGTTTCTAAACCGCTAAAGGCGAGATACCAATTTACCGAATCCCAAAAATGATATATCCGTTTTAATAAGCTTTCGTCTGTTTGATGATGTCATTATCCGGCACTGTTTGGGTATGGTGTAACGGCGACATAATATCGAGAAACTCAAAGTGCGGTTAAAATTAACCGCACTTTCTTTCCATTAAATCTAAATTATAGTTTTAACATTCGCTCCGCTTCTTTTGCCCTTCTCAGGAATTGCTTACGTTCCGCTGTTGCCATGCTGCTTGTTCCCGGCAATTTTACGGTAAGCGGATTAACCGCCCGTCCATTAATGTGGAATTCATAATGCAAATGCGGACCGGTTGAAATCCCCGTATTACCGGAAAGCGCGATACGTTCACCTTTTTTCACCGCTTGTCCGGCTCGAACCAACGGTCGGCTTAGATGCATATATACCGTTTGATATTCACGTCCGTGGCGTAGCACGACATAGCGCCCCGCTCCTCCTGCTTGATAAGCGACTTTCTCCACCAAACCGTCTGCCGGTGCAATAACCGGTGTACCTTGCGGCACAGAAAAATCCACGCCTTTATGAGGGCGTATACGTCCGGTCACCGGATGACGGCGATTCGGGTTAAAACCTGAAGACACCCGAGCCTGACGTTGCAATGGGTAACGAGCAAAACCTTTGCCTAAGGTTTCACCTTGTTGATTATAATAACGGCCGTTTGCCGCTTGAATTGCGTAATAACTCTTGCCGTCCGCAAGGATATGGATCGCCTCAACATTACCCTGTCCGGTCAATTTGTCACCCAAATATTCACGGGAAACCAAAATTGAAAATTTGGTGTCTTTCTTAAGTTTTCTCAAACTCACTTGCCATTGTAACGCGGAAGTTAATTGGGCAATTTGGCGTCCTTCTAAACCTAAAGAACGTAAGCTGGCTGCAAAAGAGCCGCTCACTTTCCCTTTCAATACTTCTTTTTTCCAAACGCTTTGTTTCTCTAAGATTTGACGTTTGAATTTTCCCTCTTCGACACGCTCATAAATTCGCTCTTCTTTTTCAGAAACAAGCCAATTTAAATATTCCAATTGATCGTTTTTATCTAAAATCCAGTAAAATTGCTGCCCGACACGGAGATTTTTAAGTTCCGGATAAGAAGCGATTAATCCCTTTGCCGTATCATCTTCTAATCCCGAAAGTTCCAATACATCTTTTAACGTATCGCCACGTACAACAGTATGGCTAAATTGATGAGTAATACGTAAGGCTTGATCTGCGACATCCAATAAACCGCTCAACGCATCCTGAGCATCTTGCGGAAGATCATTAAGATCATCAAATTCAGGCTTAACTTCTTCCACTTCATCGTCTTGTTCCTGCAATTCATCGTCATAAGAAGTTGCTTCCTCAGTCTGTAATTGCTCGGGCGCCTGTGAGATCTGTGTATTTTCTTCAGGTTTAAGGGGTTGATACTGCACATCGTCCACCATTTCGGGTTCAAGATTAGTTTGAACCGAAGGTTCCGATTCCGTACTCTCTTTTAAACCCAACATAACGCCACTGAAAATTAACGCCAATGCGACAAAAAAAATCGCCGCTTTAATGCGGGATTTTCTCTTTCGTCTGTCTCGGGCTAATTTAACGTGTTGCAAAGGTAAATACCTAAAGTGGAAATAATATCGTCTTCAGACTACGAATCATAAAAGAGGTTCATTCTACCCTAAAACAGATAAAAAAGTTGTAGAAATATTCATCACAAAGAGAGAATATCTTGAGAAAGACGGCAAAATGAGCTAAGGTTAGCCGCTAAATTTGACATAGGCGGCATTATGCAAATTCATTCCATTCAATGCGATCCGAGTTCTCCATTAATTGAACTCAAGAATATCAATGTGGTATTTGAACAAAAAACAGCACTACAAAATATTAATTTAAGTATTTATCCCCACTCTATTATTACTATCGTCGGGCCAAACGGCGGGGGGAAATCCACATTATTAAAAACCCTCTTAAAATTACAACAACCGACCTCAGGCGAAGTCATTTATAGTAAAAATGTACGTATCGGCTATGTGCCGCAAAAAATTTACTTAGATCATAATTTACCTCTTACGGTAGAACGTTTTCTTGCCTTAAAAAAAGGAGCGAAAACACAGGAAATTTCAACCGCACTTGAGCAACTTTCCATTACACATTTACGCAAAAATAATATGCAAAAACTTTCCGGCGGTGAAATGCAACGGGTCTTGCTCGCCCGTGCAATTTTAAACAAACCGAATTTATTAGTATTAGACGAACCTACTCAAGGCGTGGATATCACCGGTCAGGCGGAACTTTATCAACTCATTCATCAAACCCAACAACGATTAAATTGTGCCGTGTTGATGGTTTCTCATGATTTACATATTGTAATGGCGGACAGTAAAGAAGTGATTTGCATTAATCAACACATTTGCTGCGCCGGAACACCGGAAACCCTGTCAAATGATCCTACATTTATACGTTTATGGGGCAACCGACTCTCACAAAATGTCGGCTTTTATACTCATCGCCACAATCACCATCATAATTTACACGGCGATGTCTGTAGTTGTAACGGCACAGCCGATCGTTGTCAAAATAAGGATATGTAATGTTTGAAATTTTATTTCCGGCACTGCTCACCGGCATTTTGTTGTCTCTTATCAGCGCACCGCTTGGGGTCTTCGTAGTATGGCGTAAAATGGCATACTTTGGTGACACGCTTGCTCATTCGGCCTTACTTGGCGTTGCATTGGGGATTTTCTTACAAATCAATCCTTATATTGCGATAGTCGTCCTCACTCTTATTTTAGCGATAGTTATGGTATGGCTAGAAAGTCATACGCAGTTTTCTATTGATACCTTATTGGGCATTATCGCCCATAGTTGCTTATCACTCGGCGTTGTAACCGTTGGTTTATTAAAAAATGTTCGGGTTGATTTAATGAGTTATTTATTCGGGGATTTGTTGGCAATCAATTACACCGATTTAATTTATATCAGTATCGGTGTAGCCATCGTACTCAGTACGTTACTCTATTTTTGGCAAGCCCTTCTCTCCACTACCGTTTCGCCCGAACTCGCCCAAGTGGAAGGCATCAACATCAAAAAAATGCGTTTTATTTTGATGATTTTAACCGCACTGACGATTGCGCTAAGTATGAAATTTGTCGGTGCATTAATTATTACCTCACTATTAATTATTCCGGCAGCGACGGCACGCCGTTTCGCCAAAACCCCCGAATCCATGGCAGGTTTTGCGGTGGGGAGCAGTATGCTTTCAATTATCGGCGGATTAATGCTTTCGGCATTTTATGACACCGCAGCCGGCCCATCGGTTGTCATTTGCTCGACATTTTTATTTGTTCTGTCATTACTAAAAAAGGCTCGTTTGTAAGCTCGCCCAACCAGTGAAAACTATTTGCGCCGCCAGTTAATTCTTGATAAAGTGCGGTGGATTTTTATGGTGTTTTTTAGGATAACAAAAATGACTCCGGAATATTTAGATTTTGAATTGCCGATTGCCGAGTTAGAAGCAAAAATCGGTGCATTGCGCTCCGCCTCTAATGATGAAGTTGATTTAACCGATGAAATTAAACGCTTACAAAAGAAAAGCGATGAATTAACCAAAAAAACCTTTGCCAATCTTGATGCGTGGCAAGTTTCACGTATGGCCCGTCACCCAAACCGTCCTTATACGCTTGACTATATTAACCATATTTTCACTGAATTTGACGAACTTGCCGGTGATCGTGCATTTGCCGATGATAAAGCGATTATTGGCGGTTTGGCACGTTTGGACGGTCGTCCGGTGATGGTAATCGGTCATCAAAAAGGTCGCACGGTAAAAGAGAAAGTACAACGCAACTTTGGTATGCCAGCACCGGAAGGCTACCGCAAGGCTTTACGCTTAATGGAAATGGCTGAGCGTTTTAAACTTCCTATCATCACCTTTATTGACACGCCGGGGGCTTATCCGGGAATCGGTGCGGAAGAACGCGGACAGGCCGAAGCTATTGCACATAACTTACGGGAAATGGCGCAATTGACCGTACCGGTAATCTGTACCGTCATCGGCGAAGGAGGCTCAGGCGGTGCTTTGGCGATCGGGGTGGGTGATAAAGTAAACATGTTGCAATATTCTACTTATTCCGTGATTTCACCAGAAGGTTGTGCCTCAATCCTATGGAAAAGTGCAGAAAAAGCCTCAACCGCGGCTGAAGTAATGGGGCTTACCGCTCCCCGTTTAAAAGAACTTGAATTAATCGACAACATTGTACCGGAACCGTTAGGCGGTGCGCATCGTGACTACACGTTGATGGCAAACAATTTGAAAAAACGCCTAAATGAAGATTTGGCAGAACTTGACAAATTAGATAAAGAAGAATTATTAAATAGACGTTATCAACGTTTGATGTCTTACGGCTATTGCTAATTAATTTAAAAAAAGAGCGGTTATTTTATCCGCTCTTTTCAATTTAACCGTAAGCCATTTTTGATTAACTATTATCTACCAAGATATTAAACGGCTTACCCCTAAACAATAAACTATCCAAGATACTGCTTGCGCTATCTAAGTTTTATAATGGAATGTAATATTAACCAACAGGAGGCAATTATGAAAAACGTACTTTCCATCCAATCACACGTCGTGTATGGCTTTGCCGGCAATAAATCCGCCACCTTCCCAATGCAACTATTAGGCGTAGATGTGTGGGCATTAAATACCGTACAATTTTCCAACCATACTCAATATGGTAAATGGACAGGGATGGTTATTCCGCAAGAACAAATTCGTGAAATTGTTACCGGCTTAGATAATATCGAAAAATTACAAGAATGCGATGCATTGCTTTCCGGTTATTTAGGTTCGCCGGAACAAGTAGATCAAATTCTTTACGCCTTAGAACAAATTAAGAAACACAATCCTAATGCGCTTTATTTATGCGATCCCGTCATGCCGAATCCGGAAAAAATTTGTGTCGTGGCAAATGGCGTTCGAGAAGCACTGATTGAGAAAGCTATCCCTGTTGCGGATATTATGACGCCAAACCTTAATGAATTACGCCAACTCAGCGATTTCCCTATCAATTCTTTTGATGACGTATTAAAAGCAGTACGGGGTTTGCTGGATAAAGGCGTTAAAAAAGTGCTGGTAAAACATTTGGGTAAAGTTGGAAAAATTAATGATCCCGATACCTTTGAAATTATCATGGCAACCCCTGAAGGGATCTGGCATTTAAGCCGTCCGCTTTATCAGTTCAATTTTGAACCGGTCGGTGTGGGTGATTTAATTGCCGGTACGTTCTTAGCGAACTTACTCAACGGAAAATCGGATGTCGAAGCCTTTGAAGCGATGAATAATGAAGTTGCCGGTGTGATGAAAACCACCTTCGAACTGAATTCTTACGAATTACAAACCATTGCTGCACGCTTTGAAATTTTAAATCCGACCAGCCAATATAAAGCTGAAAAAATTGCCTGATGGATCTGTTCTCTATTTTTGAACAACAACTCAAAAAAAATCCCGCTCAAGACTACCTTATTGCCTTGAGCGGTGGTTTAGACTCTACCGCACTGCTTGCTTTATTTAAAAAATACAGCGAAAACCAACCGCACTTTAACCTACGCGCAATCCATATCCACCATGGCTTAAGCCCTAATGCCGACAGCTGGGTTAAACACTGTCAATCTTTATGCGAGCAATTTTATATTCCGTTAGTTATCGAATATGTTCAAGTCGATCGAACCAAAGGCATTGAAGCGGGGGCTCGTGAGGCTCGTTATCAGGCTATTCGACGTCATATACTGCCGAATGAATGCTTAGCAACCGCCCACCATTTAAACGATCAAACGGAAACTTTTTTCCTTGCACTCAAACGTGGGAGCGGACTACAAGGCTTGAGCGCAATGCAGCCTCAAAGCGAATTATTCGGAATGAGCATTTTTCGCCCATTGTTGAATGTTACCCGTGAGCAATTAGAAAACTATGCACAGGCTGAAAATTTGACGTGGGTTCACGATGAAAGTAACGATGATAGCCGTTATGAGCGCAATTTTTTACGCAATAAAATTTTGCCTAAACTACGTGAACGTTGGGGACATTTTGATCAGACCGTTCAACGCTCCGCGCAACATTGTTTTGAGCAACAACAACTGATTGATGAATTACTACAAGACTGTTTTCTTGAACATTGTCAAACGCCAACGGAATTCCAACTGCACAATTTCCTTCAATATTCATACTCAAAACAAACCGCACTTTTAAGAATGTGGTTGGCTCAAAATCAATGTGAAATGCCGAGTAAACGCCAAATTGAACAGCTGATACAAGATGTGATTACGGCAAAAAAAGAGGCCAATCCGCAATTTCATTTAGGCAAAAAAGTTATCCGCCGTTATCAATCCTGTCTGTATCTTACCGATAATTTTGCCGATCTAAGCGGTATTTGTCTTGAAATGCAGGATTCTTGTCTTTCGCTTCCCGACAAGCTTGGTAAACTTTATTTGCAGCGCACAACGGAAAATTTAATTTTTTCTTGGCAACAATATTCTGTCGAGCTGCCACACACTGATTTACCGATTCAAATTCGCTTTGGTTATTCCGGAAAAATAAAACGCCATCCTAAACGCCCAAAAGAAGATATCAAAAAAATTTGGCAAGAATTACAAGTCCCACCTTGGCAACGTAACCGCATACCGTTAATTTTTTATGGCGATGAATTACAAAGTGCGGTCGGTTTTTTTCACATTTCCGGAAATATCACAAAATAGCGCAAAACGTACCGCACTTTACGCGATTTATCTGATAGAATGCTGGGACTTGTTGTTTTTTAATCTATAAATAAAGGAAGGCAAATGTTTGATTCTTTGATTGTTCAGTTCGTTGTACTTTGGGCGGTGATTGATCCTATCGGCTCAATTCCCGTTTACCTTTCAAAAACCATAGGATTCTCTCTTGAAGAACGCAGAAAAATCGCACGTAATGCAGTGATTATTTCTGCCGGAATTTTGCTTTTTTTCCTTGTAGGCGGGCAAGTTTTATTTGAAGCAATGGAAGTACCGCTTCCGGCATTCCAAATTGCCGGCGGGCTTGTGCTTTTCTTATTTGCTTTAACCATGATTTTTGGTGAAAGCAAACCGGAACAAGAAATGAAAATGAGGGCAAATATCACCGAAGTTGCCGTCTATCCCCTTGCCGTGCCTTCTATTGCCTCTCCGGGTGCGATGATGGCGATTGTACTGTTAACCGATAACCATCGTTTTAATTTTACCGAACAATTTATCACGGCTGGAATCATGTTAGCCGTATTATTAATCACTTATATCCTATTACTTGCCGCGAATCGGATTCAGCATTTTATTGGAAATTCCGGCGCAGCAATTATTAGTCGTGTAATGGGGTTAATTTTGGCAACCGTGGCGGTAAATAATGTATTAATCGGATTGAAGGACTTTTTTACTCAGGTGGCATAAAGAATTTAAATAAAATTGATATTGGAAAAGGTTTCTGTAGTAGAAACCTTTTTCTTTTAGGGATATTAATATCGGGCTTCGCCGATGGCGACCTACTTTCTTTTACTAGTGTAAAAGAAAACACTCCCCAGTTAAATCACTGCTCTTTACTTTATTGTCATTTTCTTAACGCTAAATTTGTAAACTCGCTACGCTCAAACAATACAAATTTAGCTAAAAATGCCAAGTCGTAAAGGCGATTTATATGGGGCACTGTTTCATTCGAATATTAAAAAAGTGCGGTTGATTTTGAGATTGTTTTTCTTTAATTAACCATCACTGACAATAGAAAATTTTAGTCTGTTTGAGCAGCCTGTAGCGAGTTCAGAAAATTTCTGTTAATCCAATTTAATTGAACAAAGGAAACAAGGAAAAAGAGTCGTGCAGAAAAAAGTAAGCTACCATCGGAAAAACTCATCGTTCAAAAACTCCCTTAATATCCCCGCTGTAAACTCCTTCCGCAAATAAAATCCCAATGGCAGCGTATCTATCACTTCCCCATTTTTTCCAATCCCTTTTGTGATCGCTTTACTATTAGCGCCTTTTGGTCGTAACTGCATCACTTCCCCAATTCGGGCGGTAATTTCATCAAGCCTTCCCATGGTGATATATTCCATCAATTCCTCCCAATCTTGCTTTAATTGCTGCTCTTGTTCAGAACTAGGCTGCCATAAAATCGGTGTGCCAATATGGCGCTCACGCAACGCAATATGTCGGCTCCCTTCAATCGGGATCCAAAGTACGCAAGACAATTTATGGCGAACATGTGAATTTTCCCATTGCACACCGGAATTTTGTGTTAATGGCGCAAGGCTGACAAATGTCGTCTCTAACGGAAAACCTTGCTCATTAATCGGCAAGGTTTTAAGCTCCACCCCTAGATGGGCAAAATCCTGTTCGGCTTTACTGCCTGCAGTAGCCCCTAATGCCGTTTCTAAAAGCATACCCACCCAGCCTTTATCACGTTTTAAGTTGGGGGGAACGGGGATAGTAAGCTCATCGGCAAGTTCACCAAAAGTTAATCCGGCAATAGACTGCGCCCGTTGAAGAAGTTGCGTTAATGTTTGTGGCATCATTCGTTATATTTCTTAAAAAAACGGGGGCGGGTATATTCCGTTCCTTTATCAACGTAAGAAATTTTTTCTAGCTCCAGTAAAAAGCGTTTTGCCGCTAAGCCACCACCAAAGCCGGTTAGAGTTTTATCCTTGCCTAAAATACGATGGCACGGAATGATGATGCTAATCGGATTACTGCCAACCGCGCCGCCCACAGCACGCACCGCTTTTGGATTGTTAATCATTTTCGCCAATTCGCCATAACTTGATATTTCACCATAACCGATTTGTCGTAAAGCCTGCCAAATTGCTTGCTGGAATGGCGTTCCCTCAGCTTTCAAGGGAATATCTGAAAATGTCTCCGCTTCTCCCTTAAAATAACGATCAAAAGCTAACCGCACTTTTTGAAAAAGGGGGAGATTATTTTTTTCAACCCATTTAGGATTCGGCTCGAACTGCTCTTTTTCAAAATCAATATGCGTGATGTGTTCACCGTCAGACAAGATCAAGAGTTTTCCCACCGGAGAAGGATAATAAGTGTAGTAAAGTGCGGTCATTTTGAGCCCTCGTTTTAATATAAAAAAAGCGTACCCAAGTACGCTTTATTATGCGAAATTTTTAACTAAATTAGAAACGATAATTTACGTTTAAACCGTAAAGATTAGCCGTGGATTTGCTCGTATAATTCACCGCAAAAGGAACTTTTTCTTGCTCCTCTTTAAAGGTGATTTTCTTACCTTTTAAATGAGCATAGGCAAGATCAATTGATAAATCCGGCGTCACTTTATAGGTTGCGCCTAAACTATACCAAGTCCGATCCGTATCCGGGATAGAAGCAGAATGATACTAATCTGCGGCTGTTTCATCATAGGCAATCCCGCTACGTAAAGTCAGTTTATCTGTCGCCTCATAGGAAACCCCTAAGGCAATACGGGAATTGCCACGGAAATATTCATCTTTTTGTAAAGCGGTAGTGCCATCACTATTATAGGTTGCTTTCAGCTCTTTAAAACGTTTCCAATCTGTATATTTATAGCTATAGTGGAACGCAAATTTATCCGTTACTTTATGATAACCGGAAATCTCCCAATACGCCGGTAAATCAAGATCCAATTCTGCCGTATCGGTACGATTTAACGTACGATTGAAAGCGGTATTATCTTTATAATTCACAGTAATTGGAGAATGATAAGCGACCCCTAAACGGTTACGATCATTAAATTCATAAACTAATCCGGCATTCCAACCGAATCCCCATTCATTGTCTTGTAAACGTGTCACAACATCACTGCTATCCAACACTTTCACAGGGCGACCAGCTTGAGCACTTACCTGGGCATTAATTAAATCAGCTCCAACACCGGCTGTTCGCTCTAATTTTGCCTTGGTATAAAGTGCATTAATACCTAAACCGAAACTCAAGCCCTCTGAAATACGGTAAGCACCGCTAAGATTTAAATTAATCGCCGTTAAATCTGTTTTTCCGCCAAATATACCCGCACTATAATCTGAATCAAATTCCGTTTTTAATCCAAAAGGAACGTTCATTCCTCCACCAACAGAAAATTTCTCGTTAATCGGATAAACAAAATAAGCGTTTGGAACAAAAGCCGAAGGTACAACCTTGTTTTGATTTGCATTTTTATTAGCCAACAATCTACTGACTTGTGGTGAATCTGAAGTAAATTCTCCTTTTAGATTAACCTTTGCATCAACATAAACACCGCCAAAAGAAATTTCAGGACGTTTAAATAAAGTCATCAACGCCGGGTTTGTTGCCACGACAGAAGCATTATCCGCTATCGCAGCTTCACCGGCATAGGCACGCCCCAAACCGGAGGTAGAAATTTCCGCTAACTGGAATGCTGCGGCATTTACACCACCTGCTGTAATTAACGCTATACTTGCTAATAAGGAATGATTAAATTTTTTCATTTGGAACCCTTTGTTATTCATACAAAAAATAAAATACGCGGAATTCTAAAACTCCATTGATTAGAGTGCAAATTTATTTTGTTTATTTTTATAGAGTTCCGACCAGTAGAAATTTTGATTTTAAGTGCGGTCGGTTTTCAATCGATTTCTAAAAATGCTAAAATAACGCCACTAAATTTCAAAAATAAGGACGAAATATGACTGTAAAATGTAAAGCAGAAGAATCTTTAACTTGTAGCTGTGTAGATGTCGGCACAATTATTGACGGCTCGGATTGTACCGTAAATATGGTTCAAATCTACTCTACCCAAGCTGAAGCAGAGCAAGTCCTTGCCCGTTTAACGGAAAAAGCACGTAAAACAGAAAGTGAGCCTTGCGAGATTGTGAGTGAAATATCACCGGTTGAAGATGGTGTACAATTAAGCGCAAGTTTTACCTTTAGTTGCCAAGCGGAAGCGATGATCTTTGAATTGGCTAATCGTTAAAACCCCATTAAATTTGACCGCACTTTCAAAAAGTGCGGTCTTTTTTATCTCAAAATTTTGTCGCAAACGATTGCCTAAGCTGTTACAATCCGCGCTGATTTTTTCATTTAATTAATACGGGAAAACATTGTGAGCAAACCATCATTAAGTTACAAAGATGCCGGTGTGGATATTAATGCCGGGAACGAACTTGTCGAACGAATCAAACCACACGTAAAACGTACAACCCGCCCTGAAGTGATTGGCGGTTTAGGCGGATTCGGTGCATTGTGTGCCATCCCAAGTAAATACAAAGAACCTATTTTGGTTTCAGGTACGGACGGTGTCGGGACAAAATTACGCTTAGCGATTGATTTAAAAAAACACGACACTATCGGCGTGGATTTGGTGGCAATGTGCGTCAATGATTTGGTGGTACAAGGGGCTGAGCCTCTCTTTTTCTTAGATTATTATGCAACCGGAAAACTAGAAGTCGATGTAGCGGCGGATGTGGTGAAAGGTATTGCAGAAGGCTGTGTTCAATCAGGCTGTGCCTTGGTCGGCGGTGAAACGGCCGAAATGCCCGGAATGTACCACGAAGGCGATTACGATTTAGCCGGTTTCTGTGTTGGAGTAGTTGAAAAATCCGAAATTATTGATGGTCGTCAAGTGCGTAGCGGTGATGCATTAATTGCTTTAGGCTCAAGCGGCCCACATTCAAACGGTTATTCTTTAATCCGTAAAGTGATTGATGTTTCCGGTGTGAATCCGGCAACCGAACAATTAGCCGGTAAACCATTAAGCGAACAAGTGCTTGCGCCGACTAAAATTTATGTAAAATCTATTTTATCTCTGATCAAACAAACGGATGTTCACGCTATCGCCCATCTTACCGGCGGCGGTTTTTGGGAGAACATTCCACGCGTCTTACCAAAAAATACTAAAGCTGTCATTGATGAAAAAAGTTGGGAATGGCAACCGATTTTCAAATGGTTGCAAGAACAAGGTAATATTTCCACTTATGAAATGTACCGCACCTTTAACTGTGGTGTCGGTATGGTAATTGCCCTTCCACAAAATCAAGTGGAAACCGCTTTAGCGATTTTAAAACAAGCCGGTGAAAATGCTTGGCTTATTGGGCATATTGAACAGGCTGCGGACGACGAAGCGCAAGTTGTGATTCAATAATCTTCTTTCCATTTAAGGCGAATAAAAATTCGCCTTTTCTTTTATATTTAGGACACTTATGAAAAAAATTGCCGTTCTGATTTCAGGACAAGGAAGTAATCTGCAAGCTATCATTGATGCTTGTGAAAAAGGTTTTATCCCGGCCAAAATTGCATGCGTTGTTAGTAATAAAATTGAGGCTTTCGGGCTTGTACGGGCTAAAAGTGCGGTCATTCCTACAAGTGTTTTTTTGCGCCAAGATTTTATAAATAATCAGGAAATGGATCGCAAAATTGGCGATTATTTGGAAAGTTTTGACGTTGACCTGATTGTGCTTGCCGGCTATATGAAGATTCTTACGCCTGAGTTTACCCAACGCTTCCAAGGAAAAATTTTAAATATTCATCCTTCCCTACTGCCGAAATATGCGGGACTTAATACCTACCAACGTGCCTTAGAGGCGGGCGATACGGAACACGGTACAACCATTCATTTTGTTAATGAAGAAATGGACGGCGGTGCCATTATTTTGCAGGCAAAAGTTCCCATTTTCCCAAACGATACTGTGGAAGATATTGAATTACGTACAAGAGAGCAAGAATATCGTATTTACCCGATGGTGATTAAATGGTTTATTGAAGATCGCTTAAGTCTAAAAGAAGGCATTGCCTATTTAGACGGAAAACCACTACCAAAGCAAGGTTATGCCTGTGAGTAAAAAGAAAAGCGATGAATGATTTCATCGCTTTTTTGATAACTAGAGGACAATTTACAATTAGAAACGATACGCTAAACCTGCGAAGAACACAAATGGATCAAGTTTAAGTTTTACTTCGTGTTCATAGCCAGCTGTTACAGCCGGAACTTTAAATTTAGCGGTAGTTTTAATGCGGGTGTACCACATTGCCGTATTCAAATATAAACTATCGGTTAATTTAATATCAATACCCGCATTGACAACCGGAGCAAAAGAATGTTTCTTCACGTTAACATCGGTAATTAACGTATTTGTTGATTTTGCATTAAAGAAACGAGTGTAGTTTAAACCTACACCAAGGTATGGACGAGAACCAGCATCTTTATCTAAGAAATAATATTGTAAATATAGACTCGGAGGTAATTGTTTCACTTTCACTACATTACCTAAATTATCGCCAACAGCACCATTCGTTAAAGCACTTAATCCTAGCACGTTTGCTTTCACTTTGTGTGAAAATGGCGTTGCAGCTAACAATTCTAAACCGATATTATCAGTAAACATATAGGTACCGGTTAAGCCTAACTGTGCATTATCACCTACCTCTAAATTAACCGGCACTGCAGTTTTAGTAGTAGATTCAGAATTTGCTGACACAAACACGCCACCGGCACGTAAAATCACATCCCCAGCTTGGTGAGCATTTGCTACACCGGCAAATAATGCGGCGGTTAAACCTAATGCTAGTGCTGTTTTTTTCATATTGAACTCCTTAAGTATAATGTTTAATTCATAACCATAAAAAGACTATGGCTATTTGCGGTTTGTAATATACTCCATATTGAGTATCAATTCTGTGATCTAATTCAAGGTTTTAAACATTTAATAAAATTATTTAGGTGAAATCAGTACAATTTTCAGCCTAAAAACTTAAAATCACAAAATTTATTCCCTATCAAGGGGTAGAATTTTTATATAGATAAATGGCAGAACCCTATAAACAAGGTATAATTGCCTCACTTTTGACAAAGAGAAAATTGAATGAAAATTAACTTTACGCAGGTTTTACAAGATAGCTGGAATTTTTTCCGTAATCAGCAAAAAATAATGCTTCAACTTGTATTAATCCTATTTATGATACAAGTTTTAAGCATATTATTAAGCCCATCGATTAATTCTCAAGAAGCCTTGGTCGATACCAATACTTTTGATATGGCAAATATAGATGTCATTGGCTTTTTAACATCCTTTTCTATCGCACAATTAGCAACCACTTTTTTGAGTGCGTGGGGATTGCTGACAATTCATAAAATCAGCCAACAAAATTACCGCACTTTAGGGCAAACATTCAGTACAACTCTTTCACGTTTTATCGGTGTTCTGATCTTAGAACTTATTGTTGTTATTCCTATATTTCTTGGCTTATTTGAAATCGGTGCGGCAGTACTCACTAAAACCTCTCCCTCAATAATTTCGCTTGTAGCGGTTATTTTCGGTATTTGGTTCTTTATACGTGTAAATTTATCGACTACCCACTACTTAACGACACAAGACGGTATCGGACAAAGTCTGCAAAAAATTTGGCTACAAGGGCGAACGCAAAAAAGCGCATTGTTTATTTACTCCCTACTAGTGTATTTTGTTGTACCGACATTGGTTTTTCAGATCACCACCCTATCTAACAATATGATTTTTATACTGATCGTAAGCGGCTTTGCCTCATTATTAAATATCCTAATGCTGGTGGTAACCTATCGTTTTTACAGTTTATTTATGAAGGAGTCATAAGTGAAACAACTACTTGAATTTATTCCGTTAATCTTATTTTTTATCACTTATAAACTGAGCGGCGTACGCGATGCGGCAATCGTCTTAGTGGTGGCGACCATCTTACAAATGGTGATCTTAAAATGGAAATACGGCGCCATTGAAAAACAACAAAAAATCATGGCAAGTGCGGTTGTTTTTTTCGGACTTTTAACCGCTTATTTCAATGAGTTACGTTATTTGCAATGGAAAGTCACTATTGTAAATGCGCTTTTTGCCATCATATTGCTTGTGGCACAATTTCAATTCAAAATACCTTTAGTGAAAAAATTGCTCGGTAAAGAAATTAAGTTACCGGAGCAGGCTTGGAATAAACTCAATCTCGGCTGGGCAATTTTCTTTATCATTTGTATGTTGGTGAATATTTATATTAGCCGCAATATGTCGGAAGAAGCCTGGGTTGATTTTAAATCTTTCGGCTTAATTGGAATGACGATCATTGCCACGCTGATTTCCGCGGCTTACATTTATAAATATTTACCAAAAGACGAACAAAATAACCATAAAGATGGAGAGAATTAATGTCCTCAAATTTTATTGATAAAGATGGTCGCCAATCGAAAGGCGTATTACTACTCCGCACCCTTGCTATGCCTTCCGACACCAATGCAAACGGAGATATCTTCGGTGGCTGGATTATGTCGCAAATGGATATGGGCGGTGCAATTTTAGCTAAAGAAATTGCTCACGGACGGGTTGTTACCGTTGCCGTAGAAAGAATGAATTTCATCAAACCTATTGCAGTGGGTGATGTGGTATGCTGCTACGGTCAATGCCTAAAAATCGGGCGCTCTTCTATTCAAATTAAAGTAGAAGTCTGGGTGAAAAAAGTTGCCAGTGAACCTATCGGTGAACGCTACTGCGTAACCGATGCGGTATTTACCTTTGTGGCAGTAGATAGCAACGGTAAATCACGTAGTATTCCACGCGAAGGCAACCATGAACTGGAAAAAGCCCTCGCCTCCATTCAAGAATATGAAAACCAACAAACTAAAAATATTTAAAGGAGAAAACCATGTATTACGTTATTTTTGCTCAAGATATTCCCGGCACCCTTGAAAAACGCCTTGCTGTTCGTGAACAACACTTAGCCCGTTTAAAACAGTTACAAGCCGAAGATCGTTTGCTTACCGCCGGCCCAAATCCGGCTATTGATGACGAAAATCCCGGCGATGCGGGATTCAGCGGTTCTACCGTCATAGCAAAATTTGACAGCCTGCTCGCTGCAAAAGACTGGGCTGCACAAGATCCTTATGTAGCAGCAGGGGTTTATGGTGAAGTGATGGTGAAACCGTTCAAAAAAGTGTTCTAAGGGAACTAATATATGAAAAAGCGAATCTAAGAATTCGCTTTTTTTGTTAATTAAACCGTATAAATTTGAACATCAATACCGTAAAGCTAACGCCACCTAACAAGGCATAAATTCTCATTTTACAGGAATGGTATGAAAAAACTCCCCCTTATTTCGCTTGCAATTTTAACCGCACTTTCTCAATCCATCAGAGCGAATACAAATACCGATAAATTCGCAAACACACCAACCGTTAATCTCGCGGAAGAACAGTTGAAATGGCAGCAAAGCCAACACCATGCCGAGTTAAAACAGCGAAAGCAGCGGGCAACGTTCTTACAACTTGAGAATCTATTGAAAAGTGCGGTAAAAAATAACCGTGTTTTTGAAAACCGAGCTGTTTTTCTATCATTACTCCATTTTTTGGAAGGCTATTCGTTGCAAGCCGATGCTTGGTTTGCCTATTTTGACAGCCAAATAAAATTGGTTACTCGTGATACACCTTCAACTGAAGTGATGGCATTAAAAAAAGATATTGAGGATTATATCTCTAAACATCCCCAACATTTTCTCCGCTCCCGTTTAGAACAAAGTATTCTTACCTTGCTAAATAACAGCGGCTCCGAGCACCTAGCGGATTATGCCAAAAAGATCAAACCAAATGGTTTAGCAATGCAAATTGCCACATTAAACATGGAATATCAGCTCGCTCAAAAACCATCAGCGTTCAATAAAAATCAACCCACTCAAGAAACGGATATTTTGAACCGCTTTGAAATATTCTGGCTCAATAATGGCGAACTTACGAACGATTCCGAGCTATGGAAAAAATGGTATTCCAAAGGTGGCAGAACAACAGACAAAATTTATCAAAAAGCGCAAAACTTATTCACAAAAAATGATGTGAAAGGCTTAGTATTACTGGCGGGAGAATTAGAGAACTCCAATAATATAAAAGAAGATCCAACAATCCTGATCAAACTAAAAGTTTATGCTGATTTACTAAAAAATCCGGCAAATTTAAAAACACTTGCGGATACATTACCTGATGACAAGAATGGCAAAATCCGAGACCAATTTGCCGTCATACAAGGGTTTTCACGTTATTTACGTACGCTCCCCGAAAATATGGATAATCCTGATTTTGCCCCTTATTTACAATGGGCGAAAAATTGGCAACTAAGCGACACGCAAATTCGTGATTGGAAAATCGCGTTTATCAGCCGTTTTTTTGATAATGAAACCCCTCATTTTCAGCAATGGCGTGATGCTGAGATCTTAGCATTAAATGCCGATAATCTGATTGAACGCCGACTCCGTATGGCAATTTGGCAGAAAACCGATCTTATGCCTTGGCTAAATGCGCTTTCGAAAGAAGGCAAGGAAAAACAAGAATGGCGTTATTGGCTCGCAAAAAGTGATCCACAAAAAACACAAGAAATTTTAACCGCACTTGCCAAAGAACGTGGTTTTTATCCAATGTTAGCCAAAGCCATGCTTAACCCTCAAAATCGTGGTGCGGACTATCGCATTGAATTGCCTCAAACCACATTAAATGAGAAAGCAACACTTGCTCTTATAAAGCATCACCGTGCCGCACTAGAGGAAATTGCCGAACTGCGACAATTAGATCGTCTAGGTGCAGCTAAACAGCGTTGGCGTTTTTTACTTGAGCATATTTCCGCCGAGTCAAAACAAGCGAAGCAAATTGCTTTGAGTGAATATGCTAATCGGCAAGGTTGGTTTGATTTAGGTGTGGACGGCTCAATTATTGCGAAAGCTTGGAATCATATTTCCTTACGCCTGCCAAACGCTTACCAAGGCTATTTTGATATTGCTTTAATGCCCCGATCAGTAAAAGTTAATAACTCTATAAATAAAACCTTTGCAATGGCAATAGCTCGTCAGGAAAGTGCTTGGAATCCAATGGCACAATCTTCCGCCAATGCACGCGGATTAATGCAACTTTTACCAAGTACTGCCAAAGCAACCGCCGATAACAATCAATTACCTTATCAAACGGAAAAGGATTTATTCAAACCGCTCAATAATATTTTGCTCGGTACGGCACATTTAAATGAACTGAATATGAAATACCCGAATAATCGTATTCTCATTGCCGCCGCATACAATGCCGGAGCAAATAGGGTGGAAAAATGGCTGTCAAGGGCAGGAGGAAAATTAGCGATGGATGAATTTATCGCCTCAATTCCATTTTTTGAAACCCGTGGTTATGTGCAAAATGTGTTAGCCTATGATTTTTACTACCAACTGCTACAACATAAAGAAAATCCACAAACCTTTAGCCAGGAAGAGTTTGATCGGCTATACTAAGCGCACTAGTTTAATAGTATAGGATGAGATTCATGTATATCAGTCGCAATTTAGATCAATGGAACGCTTTTCTTACCATGCTACAAACCGCTTTTGAACAAGGTAAAGCACAAGATTTTTTAACCTTACTTCTCACCGCTGACGAACGTGATGCGGTGGGCTTACGCCTACAAATTGTTTCACAGCTCTTAGATAAAAGTTTATCTCAACGTGAAATTCAGCAAAATCTGAATACCAGTGCCGCCACCATTACACGCGGTTCAAATATGATCAAAACGATGGATCCGGATTTTATGGAATGGATGAAACAACATCTTGATAGCGTTGAAAAAAACTAAGCAACTTTTAACCGCACTTTTACGGTTATTCAGCCCTAAATGGTGGAAGAAAAATTGGCAACGTATTACAATCTGGCTTTTTTTCGCTGTTTTTGTTTTTATCCTTCTTTTTCGTTTTGTTCCCGTACCTTGTTCTTCTTATATGATTCAACAGCAAGTCGGACATTGGCTACAAGGCGATTTCTATTATCGGGCAACGTCAAGTTGGGTAAATATTGAGAAAATTTCGCCCCATATGCAACTTGCAGTGATTGCAGCGGAAGATCAAAAATTTCCCTCTCACTACGGTTTCGATTTCACTGCAATTCAAAAAGCATTCAAATATAACGAGAAATCGACACGTAAAGTCCGTGGCGCCTCGACCATTTCTCAACAAACGGCTAAAAATTTGATGCTTTGGCATGGACAAAGTTGGTTCCGTAAAGGATTGGAAGTTCCCGCCACTATGTTATTAGAACTGAGTTGGTCAAAAAAACGGATTTTAGAGGTGTATTTAAATATTGCAGAATTTGGTGATGGAATCTTTGGTGTTGAAGCGGCAAGTCGTTTTTATTTTAATAAATCAGCTAAAAATCTAACGCAATCCGAGGCGGCATTACTGGCAGCAGTTTTGCCAAACCCCATTATTTATAAAGTCAAAAAACCGAGTGCATTGGTACGTAAAAAACAGCAATGGATTATCAAACAAATGAGAAATCTAGGGATAAATTATTTAAAACAATTAGATTAGAAGATAAAAGTGCGGTCGAAATTGACCGCACTTTTTAATAGTAGATTAAGCTTTTACGTTCGCACGTTTTACCATAACAAAAGATAGGCTAAATGCTACGATAAAGGAAATTGCCATACCAACGCTATACATAGCCAAACTATCCGGTTTAATAGACGGCACACCTAAGAACCCCGCCGCCCCTAATGCAATGGCTTTCACGTTGAAGAATGCGATAAAAGCACTTGCCAAGCCAGAACCAATCATTGCAGCAAAGAAAGCCTGACGATAACGTAAGTTCACACCAAACATTGCCGGTTCCGTAATTCCTAATAGTGCGGAGATCCCTGATGGTACGGCTAAACCACGCACTTTTGGATCTTTTAATGCCAATGCTACCCCTAAACATGCCGCCCCTTGCGCAATATTTGACATCGCGGCAATTGGGAAGATAAATGTACCGCCTGTGCGGACAACCTCTGCCAATAATTGAGTTTCCACCGCAATAAAGGTTTGATGCATACCGGTAATTACGATTGGCGCATAGAAAGTACCGAAAATTGCCCCGCCCACAAAGCCAAGCGTATCATATAGCCAAGTTAAACCCGTTGAAATTAATGAACCCGCTTCACGACCAATCGGCCCAATGACAGTGAATGCCAAGCAACCGGCAATAAAAAGCGAGCATAATGGTGTGACAAGATTATCCAGATAAGAAGGCACAAATTTACGGAGTGTTTTTTCTAACGTCGCTAATACCCAAGCAGAAATAATAGTTGGGATCACGGTTCCTTGGTAGCCGACTTTCTCAATTGCAAGCCCAAATATATTCCAATACTGAATCTTATCTTCCATTAAGATTTTTGCATAATTCCAACCATCAGCCAACGCCGGATGAACTAAAAGCATCCCTAAAGCCGCCCCTAAGAACGGATTGCCACCAAACTTTCGGGTTGCCGAGAAACCAAGTAATACCGGCAAAAACACAAATGGCGCGTTAGCAATCGTATTGATGAAATCAACTAAATCAGACACTTTAGGATATTTACTGACGACTGAATGCCCTTCCCAAAAGAAACCGACAGAGGTTAGCATGGAGTGGATCCCCATCAATAAACCGCCCGCCACAATTGCCGGAATAATTGGTACGAAAATATCCGCCAAACCTTTCACCAAACGTTGTAATAAACTTTGGTTACCGGCTGCAACCTCCGCCACTTCCGCTTTACTGACATCACCAATACCTAGTTGTTTGGTAAGCTCTGTATGGACTTTATTCACAGTACCGGAGCCGAAGATAATTTGATATTGACCGGCAACAGAAAACTGTCCTTTCACCCCCTCAATATTGTCAATACCTTCTTTGTCAACTTTGCTTTCATCATTTAAAACGATACGTAAGCGCGTCGCACAATGTGCCGCCGTGGCGATATTACTTTTACCACCTAGCTTTTCTATCACTTGTTCAGCGATTTTGGGGAAGTTCATAGATTTCTCCTAATTAGTTAAAAAATAAAACTGACAAATTCTGACTAAATTAACTAACGTAAAAAAGCCTTTCGAGTGATTACGAAAGGCTTTGAAAAGTATTTTGGTGCCTGGGCGAGACTTGATCTAAGCCATAAGACATTAATATTAAAAGACTTATTTTTGCACACACGAATCTGTGTTACAAAACGTGTTACTATATTTTAAACCCAGACTAAAATTACCTAATCGTGTATCGGATTTTACCATTTTTTTGCTTAATAGTTTATTTTTTTATAAAAAGGTGTTCACCTGTTCACTTTTAACTATTTTTCTATAAAAACTCTTTATTTATTATATATTTATATTAGTGAATACCTTTTATTATAGTGTTCACTAGGTATTCACTACTATTCACTAATATAAAATTTCAAATAATCTATAAAAAATCCTTTTTTCTTTTACTCGCCTGATTAAAAAACAACCAATTAAATTTAGCTTACCTATCGTATCTTTTCGTAGCTAATCTATTGAAATTTAAGCTATTTACTTTAGTTTTCAGGTGATTATATTGTTCTATGGGCTTTTTATAAGCCGTCTTAATTAAGGCTACCCAAAAGGACAGATTATGATTATCCACGATCAGATTAGAACTGAAGTTATCAGTATTTTAACACCCTTATTAAAAAATAAAATCAGCCGTTTCTTTAATGGTCGATTGGTTGCATTAAACGCAACAGAACAATGTCCGGCATTATCTATCTATTTAGAAGATATTGGCGCTCAAGAAGTATCAATGTGTGATGGTGAATTTGATGCACTTTTGAATGTTGCTATCTACTTGAAACCGAATAGTGGAGAAGGCGAATTAGACGATATTGCGGAAACGGTTCGCCTTGCTATCCGTAATAATGAATTCAACTTTTTAAATGATATTTCTTTAAAAGGTTATCGTTATGATTATGACGAAGAGCAAGCAACATGGATTAGTGCGACTGTTCAATTTGCCGTTTCTTATGATGATTAAGGATTAGAAAATTATGTTTAAAAAACTTTTAGAATTACGCCAACAAAAGGCAGCTAAAGTCGCAGAAATGCGCGCTATGCTTGAAAAAGCAGAAAAAGAAAACCGCTCTTTAGATGAAACCGAAACGGCAAACTTTGAAGCGGTAAAAGGTGAAATTAATCAATTAACTGATGAAATCACCCGTTATGAAACCGTAGCAGATGAAGAACGCAATCTTGCCGGCAATGTAAATCCGGTAGAACAGCGCAGCGCAAAACAATTCTCAAATGATGAATTGCGCCATTACATTAAAACAGGTGAACTACGTAACCTTACCACGGCCAATGGAGAAGATGGCGGCTATTCCGTGATCCCTCAATTAGACAAAGAAGTCATGAAACGCTTAACCGATGATAGCGTAATGCGCCAAATTTGTAATGTGGTGCGTTTGCCTATTGGTGCGAAAGAATACAAAAAATTAGTCTCCGCCGGTGGCGCAGTAGTGGAACATGGTGAGGAAGGTGTTGCGCGTAATGGTACGGCAACGCCAAAACTTCATGAAGTCACCATTGCATTAAATTCTATCTATGCTTATCCGAAAACCACACAAGAGATTTTGGACTTCTCAAGCATTGATGTTCTAGGTTGGCTAACTGATGAAATTTCAGAAACCTTCACCGAAACCGAAGAAGTTGATTTAACTTCCGGCGATGGTTCTAAAAAATCAAAAGGTTTACTGACTTATGAGCGCACAACCGAAAACGACAAAGTGCGCGCCTTTGGTAAATTACAGAAATTAGAGGTTGCCGGCGCAGATAAAATCACGGCAGACACACTAATTGACTTGTTCTATACCCTTCATAGTAAATACCGTAAAAATGCCGTTTGGGTGATGTCTTCTACTATTGCTGCTGCATTGCAGAAACTCAAAAACAAAAACGGTGATTTTATTTGGCGTGATGGTTTAACTGTTGGTGCACCTTCTACCCTTTTGGGTCGCCCTGTTTATTTCCTCGAAACGATGCCAGCGGGTGGTGCAAATGAAGCCGTGTTAGCTTTCGGTGATTTTAAACGCGGTTATTTCATTGTCGATCATGAAACAGGCGTAAGAACCCGACCGGATAATTTAACCGAGCCGGGCTTTTATAAGGTTCACACCGATAAATATTTAGGTGGTGGCGTGGTTGATTCTAATGCTATCAAATTGATTGAAACCACAGCATAAACCACAAGGGGCGAAGAAAGCCCCTTTTTTGCTTAATAGGTCATGTATGAGTAAAGAATTTGAGATCCGTTCTTCCACACTTTCAACGGATAAAGAAAATCAAAAATTAGTCGGTTATGTGGTTCGGTGGAATAGCCCCTCGGAAGTCCTATATTGCGATTTTGTCGAGCAATTTAGCCCGAATGCCTTTACAGAGAGTTTAAGCAGTAGCGATGATGTGAGAGCGTTATTTGAACACGATCACACGAAACTATTAGGACGCACCAGTGCGGGAACATTGAAACTTGAAGAAGATTCTATTGGTTTGCGTTTTGAACTTACCCCACCTGAAACTACGCTCGGAAAAGATTTATTAATTAGCGTAGAACGTGGTGATATTCGAGGAATGTCTTTCGGTTTTTGGGCCAAAGAAGAAAAATGGAATTTTGACACCGAACCTTGTCAACGCACGGTAAGCAAAGCTGAACTATTTGAGATCACCGTAACAAGCATTCCGGCATATCCGGAAAGTAGCGTAGAAATTGCTAAGCGCTCGATGGTGGCCACCAAAGAAAAAACACAATCAAAACCGACCGCACTTTTTAAACAATGGCTTGATGTGGTGGGGGCTTAATATGTGGAATCCATTTAAACGAAAAGAACAACGTAGTGCGCCCATTGCTATTGATGAACTTCTCTCTTACTTAGGCGTATCTAATACCGGTGCAGGTGAATTTGTCAGCCCACAAACAGCCGAAGCCTTGCCGGCAGTGATGAATGCGGTCACGGTGATTGCCAAAGCGGTCGCGTCTATGCCTTGTTATTTGTATCGATTAAAGGACGATGGCCGAGAACGAATTTATAAACATCCGGTAGATTATTTATTAAATGAAATGCCGAATCGTAGCCAAACCCCGTATCAGTTCAAATATACCATGATGCGCCATTGTCTTTTAACTGGCAATGCTTATGCGGTGATTGGGTGGGATAGCAAGGGCGAACCAATCAGCTTAATTCCTTATCCGCCAAGTTCGGTTAATATTTATCGTAAAGTCGGTGGTGAATATATTTATCAAATCATTGATTTAGACGGTAAGACCACAAACTATTTACAAGATGAAATCTTGCATTTGCGCCATTCTTCCCTTGATGGATTTATGGGACGTTCGCCGGTAACAATTTGTCGTGAAACAGTGGGATTAGGATTAGCCCAACAGAAACACGGATCAGCCATTATGAAAAACGGATTGATGGCTAGCGGTTTAATTACAACAAAAGAGTGGCTAGACGAGGCGAAAGCGCAGAAAGCAATCAAAGCACTTGAACGTTACAAAGGCGCAAGGAATGCGGGGAAAACACCCGTTCTTGAAGGCTCAATGGAATATAAACAATTAGGTATGACAAACCAAGATGCGGAATGGTTACAAAGCCGCACGTTTACTATTTCCGATATTGCTCGAATTTACAACATCAGCCCAATTTTTCTTCAAGATTATTCAAACAGTAGCTATGCCAATTTCAGTGAAGCAAGCCGGGCGTTTTTATCTCAAACTTTGCGTCCGTGGCTCACTAACTTTGAACAGCAATTAAAGGACGCGTTGATGATTGATTTAATGGTCAATTCTTCAAAACGTTATTTGATTGAGTTTGACACAAGCGATCTTTTACGAACAAGTCAAAGCGAACGATTCAATAGTTATGACGTAGCAATTAAAGCGGGAGTGATGTCGCCGAATGAAGTGCGCAGACGTGAAGGCTTGCCACCTTATAACGGTGGAGATGAATTTAGCCAAGCATGGAAACAAACTGTAGAAGTTAAGCGCGGTGATGGTGGGAATCAGAAAACAGGGGTAAACGATGGCGAGAATAATTAGAGCCGGTATTTACAACAAGGTGATCACTATTCAAAAACGTAACTACAAAAAGGAACGAGAGAACAATACTTACGGCGCATCAACACCCATTTGGAAAGACGTTGCAGAAGTGCGGGCAAGTATTGAACCATTACAAGGGCGAGAATATTTTAGCGGCCCATTCCAAATGGGTGAGAACATTATAAGAATCCGCATTCGTTATCAAGAAGGAATAACAAATAAAATGCGGGTTAAGTATGGTAAACGTCTATTTGATATTTATTCGGTTATTGATAGCAGAGAATCACACAGAGAACTGCAATTAATGTGTAAGGAAGGTGAAGCCTATGGCGAACATTGATCTTGATGAAATCAAAGCGCATTTAAACATCGATCACGATTATGATGATTCATTGCTTGAAGGTTATAAATCCGCAGCCCTTGAGGTTGCACAACGCCATATCGGGAAAACCTTTGCCGATGATGAAACGGATAAAACAATCCCTTTCTATGATTCTATTAAGATTGGTTGCTTAATGTATATTGCCTATCTCTATGCAAACCGTGAAGCAGTAACCGATACAGCTAACCTTGCACCCGCACCCATGGCGATTAGTGCATTATGGGAAGTCTATAGAGAACCTTGCGCGTATTAAGGTGAATCTATGCCATATCAACCGTTAAGACGTTGTTCCTTTCCCGGTTGTCGTAACCGGGTGAAAAGCGGGCGATGTGATGAACATCAACAGAAGAAACAAGATAACCGATTGCCGGCAAGTCAGCGCGGTTACGATCATAAATGGACGAAATACCGCACACAATATCTAAAGCATAACCCGCTTTGTGTAATGTGTTTAGAGAAAGGAATCTACACACCAGCAACTGTAATAGACCATATTAAACCCGTAGAGAACGGGCAGGCTGATCCGTTGTTTTGGGTGCAATCTAATCATCAAGCCTTATGTCGTGATTGCCACAGTTATAAGACAAGAGTGATAGATAAGCGTGGTTATGGTGCGAAGAAGTAAATCAATCGTGGTTATATGGTAACGGTTGAACTATTCGTATAACACGAACACCTTATCATACAGGCAGCTAAGGAATGGTTATTATCACCATACCTTTAAAACAATCAGATAGACCGGGTGGGGGGAGTTTTGGAAAGAAAATCCGCCTTGCTAAGAACCGCCCCCCCAACTCAATTTTTACGCACGGCAATTTTTTTGAAAATATAGTAGCCGATCCAATTTTGGATCGGTCTCCTCAAATTTGAGGATAAACAACGAAACCAAAAATGGATTGGTTAAAGGTGAACGCAAAATTGCGTCGACCAAAAGAATCACAAGGAATATCAATGACACGAAAAAAGATACCCAAAGCCCCCGATTATTTAGACGATATAGCTAAATCACAATGGAAAGCGCATATCAAACAACTGATTGAACGGGGAGATATTCAAGACGCTGATTTAATCCACCTTGAAATGTACTGTACAAACTATTCTCTTTATCGGGCCGCAGTAAAAGACTTATCCGAACGAGGGTTTAGTATTACCAACTCACAAGGCACGGAAGCACGTAATCCGGCACTTACCGCCAAAGCAGACGCTGAAAAAATAATGATAAAAATGTCCGCACTTTTAGGCTTTGATCCGGTTAGTCGCCGTAAAACCCCAATAGATACCGAAGAAAAAGACGAGTTAGACGAACTATGAAAGCGTGGGAAATGTACGCACAGCAGGTTAAAAGCGGTGAAATTATCGCTTGCAAACGCATAGGACAAGCCGTGAACCGTTACTTTCTAGACTTAGAAAACCCGAATTTCTACTTTGATAATGCCATTGTGGAACGGTTTATTAAGTTCTCCCGGTTATGCCCGCACGTTAAAGGACCACTGCGAGGAAAGCCAATCGAGCTTTCAGACTGGCAAATCTTCCTGTTTGCGAATCTACTAGGCTTTAAATACAAAGACACGGAATTGCGTAAATATCGTTCCGCTTATGTACAAGTTGCCCGCAAAAACGCAAAATCAACCGTGGCCGCTGTGCTTGCCAACTGGTTTTTATTAATGGAAAACGGACAACAGGATATTTACACCGCCGCCGTCAGCCGAGACAAAGCCCGAATTGTCTTTGATGATGCCCGTCAAATGTGCTTATTATCCAAACCGTTAAAAAAGCGGATCAGCATTTTGCAACACAAGATGATCAATCCCAAATCAAACAGCTTAATGCGACCATTGGCGGCTAAATCAAGCACCATTGAGGGAACAAATCCTAGCCTTGCCATTGTGGACGAATATCATTTACACCCGGATAACAGCGTTTATAGCGCCTTAGAATTAGGTCAAGGCGCACGCCCCGAAGGGCTTTTATTTGCTATCACCACGGCAGGAAGTAACACCATTTCCGCCTGTAAACAACATTATGATTATTGCTGCCAAATCTTAGAGGGAAACGAACAAAACGACAGTATTTTCATCATGATTTTTGAATTGGACGAAGAAAGCGAAATAGATAACCCGGAAAACTGGATAAAAGCCAATCCGAATATTGGCAAATCCATTCCTTACCTTGATTTTGAGAACACCATTAAAAAAGCCCGTGGCATTCCGTCTGAATGGGTAGAAATGCTCACTAAACGCTTTAATGTCTGGTGTCAGGGAACAACACCATGGCTAGGCGAAGGAAATTGGGCACAATGTACTAGAGACTACACCGAAAGCGATTTACTGCATCAGGATTGCTATTTAGGGTTGGATTTATCCAGTACGAACGACTTAACCAGCCTTTGCTACACCTTCCCACAAGGGAAAAAAGTGCGGTTACTTACGCGCCACTATATCCCCGAATTTCAGCTTGAGAACGTGGCAAATAAAAACCGGGCCATATATCAAAACTCGGTGCGAAATGGTTGGCTTATTGCTACAGAGGGTGACTGTATCGACTATAACAAAATCCGAGATGATATTTTAAAAGATGCCGAAAACTTCAATATCAAAATGATTGGCTTTGATGTATGGAACGCCACCCACCTTAGGACCCAATTACAAGCGGCTGGGCTTGAGGTTGAACCATTCCCACAAACCTATCAACGCTTTAGCCCAGTGGCAAAAAGTACGGAAGTGCTGATTAATCGCCAAGTGATAGAACACAACGGCGATCCGGTGCTTGAATGGGCATTATCAAACGTAGTGATGGAAACAGACGCAAACGCAAACATTAAGCCAAACAAGAAGAAGGCAGCGAATAAAATCGATCCGGCAGTGGCTTTCTTGATGTCATTCGGAACCTATCAACTTGAATATGGTGATCTGATTTTTGAGTTATCAGAAGAACACAAACAAGCACTAGAGAATTTCAACGGACTAGACTTATGAACATAGAGTTACTAAATACGCTCGCTTATGCATTAGTGCTTTATTCTCTTTTTTATTATTGGAGTAAATAAAATGGCAGCAAAAATAGAAGGTTTAAAAGAACTTGAGCGAAATATTAAACGCTATGTAAAAGATACACAGAAAGCGGTAAAACCATCAATTAGAAAAGCCCTAAATGCCGGTGCAAAATCGCTTAAGAAATCAATTAAACCTAAAGTACCGGTTATTAGTAAAAGTACCGATTTTCGCCAAAAAGGCACAATAAAAAACAATGTTCGCCATAAAACAAAAGTCGCCAAACACGGATTAAGCGGAATTACAACGATCAAAGTTATACGTCCTAAAGGTCAAAGAATGGCGAAAGTAGGAGAAAATACCAAAGATAGACGAGATCCATTTTACTGGTGGATGGTGGAATATGGCACGGTTAAAATGAAAGGTCGTCATTATATGGAAAAAGGCGCGCAAACCGGCAAAACTGAAGCGCTGAGAATAACGGAAGAAACCTTTAAAAAAGAACTTAAAGAAAGAATGCCAAAATGAACAAAAGCCCGTAATCACTACGGGCTTTTTTGTTTAACCCCAAAAGGAAAAACATGAAATCACCAAAACGATAAGACAACCGAACTTGATTTGTCGCCAATATGCGCTATCAAAGGTTTTCAATCGGGCGGTTTACTCTTTCAAGCTCACCGCCAACTAAAGAACTATGCAAATATGCCTAAATACATAGTGCCAATATTATACAACGCCCAATCATTGAGATAAATAGCCGTAGCTTATAGGGGTTTAACGATTAAAGATTGAACTAATACAATGAATGATATGTAATCATAATTGACTACAGATCATTCTTAATATTAGAATACCCAAATAAAATATGAACTAACTGCCTGTTTAGTAATCTAAAACGATGACCAGAAAAAATTCTAAAAAAAATTCAAGTACACAACCTAGATACGGGTATGGTGTAGGTGATAATCTTACACATATTGCCGTTACTGCTTTGACCAATGCTCCAGCTGTGGCATTTAGTTTTTTTATTATATATAGTACAATTTACTTAAGCGATGAAAAAAGAGAGTCAATCTTAAGCACCATTTTTGAGAAAGACTCAGCTCCAATATGGCCCTATGTAGTAATAGTTATTATGGCGATAATTTGGTTTATTCACGTAAAGCTCATTCGCCAATTACATAGTAGTAATATGAGAGCTGCAGGATTAGAAAAATCTAAATTGCAAAGTAAGCTAGCCGGAAAGAATTTAGGCAGTAGTGACGATTAATAAACTAAAGGTGAATATATGTTAACGATCCATATATTAGTAACATACTTACTTATAGATTTTATTTATAGAAAAATTATTTTACCTTCTATTCGACAACAATATAGAGATAGACTCTTTCAAATACGAGATAAAATTAGAATTAGAATAATTGAAGGTAATTTAAACAAAACTGATTTAAACGCTGCAAATTTGATGAATTCTAGATTAAATAGTTTTATTAATAGGTTACATATTTTGAATATGAGTAACCAAATTAGAACGCAAGTATTTATGAAGAACAATCCTGAAATAGCAAAAAAAATAGATATTGAGGTAAAAAAAGAGTTTGATTTACTAATAAACTGTTCTACCATTGAAATCAAAGAAAGTTTTATAGATATGATGGATATATTACAAAAAGTTTCTTTATATAATAATTTAATTACATTCTTAACTTGGCTACCTATAGTTTTATTGTATTTATTATATAGACTTTTAGCAAATTCTATAAAAGATCTAATATATGAAATTAGAATATCCAATGCAAATATAGAGAAATTAGATGAGAAATATGTCAATCTAACATAAGCTAGTTAAAACCACCTATTATAGGTGGTTTTATTTATTCTTGGCTAGAAAAAATAAATAGCTATAAGAATAATTTTAACGCACCTAGGCTGATCCCCGAAAGCAAGACACCTTATCTTGTTGGTGCGTTCCTATCATAAGGGAAAATGCGAAAGGGGCATGTATGGATAAAATGTTATCTATTGTTTTAAATGGCGTAAATAAAATACAAAAAATAACATCTGAATATGGGCTTACAGAAAAGGATTTTAATAAATCATTAGAAAAATGCATTAATATGTTTAGTGAATTTGGACTAGATGAGGATGATATACTTGATGACTTATTAAATAATGAAATAGATATATCAGACACAAAGGAGAATGCCCTGTATTTTATAAATATTTTAGAAAAACTATTTTTAAATTTTATCTATAATAAAAATAAGTTAATAGGAAATAATTTAACAAGCGAGCATAAAGATATAGATAGAAAATATTTATTAGGGTTAAAAATGATAACCTCATCTATAAAGAAAGATATAAATGAGATTTTAATTTGCGCCAAAGTTTCACCAAAAGTTCAAAACCATATCAGAGGAAAAGCACCTAAACGCAAAAAACAATCCCAAATTGAAGCCGAACAGCTTGCTAAAGATATATGGGAGAAAGATTCGAGTATCACTCAAGAAAATATGGCTTATCAACTCAAAGATAAGTTAGAGCTGAAACAAAGTATCCAAACAATCATCCGCTGGATTAAACCTTTTCAGCCGAAAAAATAAAAATTTACCAATGATCATAAGTTGCTTTTGTATGTTGAAAAGCAACTTATATATGTTCAAAAGCAGTTTTTATACGTTGAAAAGCTGCTTATCCGTTTTTCAACCTTCCAAAAATCCCTTCTAATACCACCCGTAACGTTACACAACCTCACAAATATTTAACTAACGGAAGGTATCTTATGAACAGACCTCAAACCCAACCTAAAAAATTAATCAGCAAAGCAGATGTATTACATTTAGTTTCTTTTGGTGGAACTAAATTAAACGAATTAGTTAAAGCCAAACAATTCCCACAGCCGATCCGCTTTTCACAAAACTTTATCCGGTGGGATTTAGAAGAAGTGAATAACTGGATTGAAGAACAAAAAGCGGCTCGAGTTTAAGGAGGGAATATGATGACAACTAAACAAGTTACCCAAGATATTAATCTACTTCTGCCGGTACAAGAAATCAGTATCAAAGGCGAAGTTATGCAATATACCTTTGCAAGAACATTGCACGCTTTTTTAGGGAGCAAGCAAAAGTTTACAAACTGGTTCGATAGCCGTGTAGAGAAATATGACTTTATCGAAAATGAAGATTTTTGCGTAATAAATTTATCACGCAAAAAATCAAAAGGGCGAGGTGGGCATAACAAAATTGATTACCGCATTTCTCTTGATATGGCGAAGGAGTTAGCCATGGTGGAAAGCAACGAGCAGGGAAAATTAGCAAGACGTTATTTTATTCAATGCGAAAAAGCCTTACAGACTGTCGCACCGCAGATTCATTCCGAACTATTAACACAATGGAAAGCGACAAGAGACAGCACCGGCAAAGGCTACCGCCCACTATGCGCCGCGCTTGACCGCAATCGCAAACGGCAAGGAAAACCCATTCCTCGTTATTTGTTCACTAACGAAACCAACATGCTGACAAGTATCGTGCTAGGAATGAGTGTTCACAAATACAAAACAATTCATCAAATCACGGGCGAAATCCGTTCTCACCTAACCGCCGACCAACTCGCCGAACTGGAATATCTAGAACGAGCGGACGAAATGCTGTTAGACAGTGATGTGAACGACTTTGAAGCCCGTCGATTAAAGCTAATTGCAATGCGGAACAATCGTTTTGAGAAATTGGCAGCATAGGAGAATAACAAGTGAAAACTACCCAAGCGAAAACCGAAATCACAGCTCTACTTGCTCACCCTTTGAATTTATTTGAGGGCGTAGAAGGCATTAATGCCCGTAATGTGCATAGACTTTTGAAAGTGGGGCGTGATTATTCAAACTGGATTAAAGCCCGAATTAAACAAGCTGGATTTATTGAAAATCAAGATTTTGTGATTGTAGAAAATTTGAGCTCGCCAGCTTTGTTAAGCAAAAGTGATGAAGAATTGAGCTCACCAAATTTGGCGAGCGCAAAAAATAAGCGGTTATCAATGGCACGCCCTCAAAAACTTATTGACTACATCATCACCCTAGACACTGCTAAGCACCTTTGCTTGATGGAGAAAAACGAAATCGGGCGAGCTATCCGCCAACACTTTATCGAGGCAGAGAAACAGCTCAAACAGGTTGCGCCAAAGGTTTATAAAAACACCTTAGCCAAAACCCAAGCAAGATTAGAGGCTATCGATCATAACCGGGAAATGACTGACGCAATCCAAGCCAGTTTAAAACGACAAGGGAAAGCCCCAAAACCGCACCATTTCAGCATTAATCATGAACTGGTAGATAGCCTTGTCTTAGGTGAGAACGTTCGACAGTGGAAAGCTAAGCACGGAATTTTAGGCAGAGTACGAGATAGTTTTAATGTGAATCAAATGACTTTACTCAAACTCTTATTAAAGACCAATGCAAGCCTGATTAATTTAGATATGCCGTATCAAGAACGTAAGGCACAGTTGGAGAAATTAAGTCAGCGTTATTTAAGCGAGCAGTTGGCGGCATAAGACAACAAAATAAATTTACCGCTTGACACTTTCCCACGATAGGCATAGAGTAAAAAGGCAGTCTGAAAAAGAGATTGCCGAGCGTAGGAAACTCGAAAATTTAACTAACGGCGAACAGTA
Source organism: Rodentibacter caecimuris (assembly GCF_010587025.1). Lineage (NCBI taxonomy): Bacteria > Pseudomonadati > Pseudomonadota > Gammaproteobacteria > Pasteurellales > Pasteurellaceae > Rodentibacter > Rodentibacter caecimuris. Next base: position 972,711 of record NZ_CP040863.1, read on the forward strand.
ACACGCCTTTTAATCGTGTTATTTTTGTTTGTAGCACCCACACACCTAAAATAAGCCAATAGGCTTGTTCTCAATGGTAGTGTAACGGGCAGCCGAAAGGCTGATCGCTCTCCGTTAGTGGCGATATTTCCTACCCCGTTACGCTACCGCCCAAACCGTAGGAAAGTTTAGCGGTAGCCCTCGAGTTTACTAACGGAGCTATCAGAATGTTTACTTACCTATTTGCGGGCGTAATCCGCACAGACTTATCTAATCAAATCCATTATTTACGAATTACAGCTAAAACAGAAAATGAGGCGAGAGCCAAGTTATCCCGTCAATTCGTGCTTATTTTTGCGGGAAGAATAAAAGTATCCCCAACCTCCTCTTTAAGTCATAAGGGGGTGAATCATGCTTAAATATAACGCTATTCAATGCACACTATTTGAAAAAGTAGATAGTGACGACACCACCAAAGAAAGCCTAGAGGCTATCCGCACCGAAAGCGAACATCTTTGCGAATCAATCGAACATGGTTTATTTGCCATAGGGAAGATGATGGAACACTTAGGCTTTTTTGCCGATGAGAAAGAGCAGAATTTCAGCAATCAAGCCTTAGACAATCGCTCGATTAGACAATTAGGCGGATTAATTTCCGCTAATGCTTATCTTCTCAATGCGTTACGAGATAGCGCAAGCAATGCCGAATTTCACCTTAGCAATATGAAAGGGGGCGTAAATGAATAACGTTATCCTACACTATCAAGACGGGCGCACGTTTATTGGCTCGGAAGGTGTCACCCTTGCACGAGCGGAAGAAATCAAAGCCTACATTGAATCAAACAAAGATGATTTTAGCTATCGTGATGTTGTGGCAGTGGAGATTAAGCACACAGGGGGAAATGATGAAAAAGCCGAGAACGATTAAAGCACTCAAGGAACCATACAGCCCTACACCGGAGCAGTTAGAAAAATCGGTAAAACGTATCAAGCAGTTTTTAGCATTCGCTGAAGATTATTTGCATAACGGACACTATAACGGGTTAGTCACATCAATCGAGCAAATTAAGAAAGCGGCAACGATTAGAAAGCCGAGAACAGCGACAGGCGGTGGACGATGAATAGCAAAACAAGCGATAAACTCACCGCAATTTGTGAACGTGGGCTATACGACCAAATGATTTTAAATAATCAGATATTGGCGATAGCCGGTGAGCCGGAAAACATTCAAGACGATGTACTGCGGCATCAAATTATCGTATGCCTTCATTATTCACAATGCATAGAAAAAACGCTCCAACAGATTAAAAAGGTGGCAAAGCATGAACATAGATATTAATAACCTCAATGAAACAGAAGTAACCGCACTAACAGCGAGAATAAGACAACTTAACGGAGAAGATGTTAGCCCGATTCCTTATTTGATGGCATGTATAGCCGAATTGGCGGAAGTCTTTAAAACTATACCGGAAACACAGCGCGAACAATTAACAAAGACAAGAAATGAGCTGCTTTTCCTTAGACTTCATTTTACTGAATTGAAAGATGAAACCATAAAAGCGCGTTTATCTAAAAAACCATTAAGCGATGAAGGATTGGTAAAAGTGGGCTTAATGATTGCCGCAGCCGAAAGCATTCTTGATATATTGGCCACATTACAAAATGCGGCAGATATACGATTAATGACTATTTCAAAAAATGGGCTTGAAATCATGGGAGCATACAATGGCACGATTAATTAATGCACCTCACCTTGCCGATCAACCGCATGAACCTTATTCTGATTTAATTATTCTTGCTGGGCGTAAAGCCTGGCAAGCATGGAATAAAGGGAAAGGCGAAGAATGGTTATTATTGTTTGAATTGGTATACGGGTTAAAACCGACTGAAAAACCTGTTATTCTAGGCGACAAGCAGCTTGATAATATTACAGGGATTAAACTTGCCGAACCGGAACAACAAACCATCAAACTGTTTCAATATGGCGAGCTTACAGCCGCACAAATTACCGCTATTTGCTTAAATTTAGCCGATAATACACAGGTTAAAGCCGTCGAACTTTACGATAATTCAGCACAGCTAAAAGAAGATTTAAGCGCTTATATTCAGCGGTTGCGAAGCGAGGATAGGAGCATTGCGAATTTAGTCGTCGAACCTGCGAAAATCAAGGACAAATCCCCTTTTAGTGAAAAGGCGCAATCATTCCGCCAATGGTTAAATTTAGACCTTGCTTTACAGCGTGGCAGCCGAGAAATTTATCATTATGACGGTAAAATCTGGGCTCAATTAGATAGCGAAGATTTAGAGGAAAAAGCAGTGCAATTTTTCAATGATAGCGATTTAGGTTACAGTATCCGCAGCATTGAAAGTTTAATCGGGACATTGAAAGCGCAACTACCGCGAATGGGTGATCAATCATCCGGCTTGCTTGCATTCAATGACGGTATGCTAAACCGTAATACTCTTGTTTTTGAGGCGAGTAGTCGGGAACATTGGCTAACATCATTAATCCCGGTCAATTATCAAAATCAAGCGCAAAATACACCGCACTTTGATAAATGGCTAGACTTTGTTTCAGAGGGGAACGCCGACAAAAAGCACAATATTTTAGCCGCACTTTACGCTATTTTAACCAACCGCTATAACTGGCAAATGTTCTTTGAAATAACAGGCGTAGGGGGAAGTGGTAAATCTATTTTTGCACAAATTGCTACAATGTTAGCCGGAGAAGAAAACACTGACACGGCGAGATTGGTCGATTTTGACGAACCTCGAGGGCGAGAGCCTTACAAAGATAAAACCTTGATTATTTGCCCGGAACAATCTCGCTATGGCGGAGACGGTTCGGGATTAAAAAGTATCAGCGGAGGCGACCCGGTTACGATTGACCCGAAGAATAAAAAAGCCTTTAAAGCGATTATTCCGGCAATCATTTTGATAGTCAATAACGAACCGACCCGATTTACTGAACGGGCAGGTGGTATTGAGCGGCGCAGGGTTATTTTTGCTTTTGACAAAGCCGTTCCGAAAGATAAACGAGATCCATATCTTATTGACAAACTGGCGCAGGAAGTCGGTGGAATCGTGCATAAATTGCTGAATACTTTTCCCGACCCAATGACAGCAAAGAAAGCCCTCGATAAACAAATGAGCAGTCAAGAAGCCTTGAGATTTAAGGTAAAAGCCGACCATATCACCGCATTTTGTGGCTATTTTTATACAACCGAGCAAGCAGACGGGCTATTTATCGGTAACGCCCGAATGTTTAATAAGGAGCGCACACATCTCTATCCGGCTTATTTAGCTTTTGTCGATGCAAATAACATTAAAGGGGAACTAAACTTGAATAACTTTTCCGAGGCTCTGCGACAAGGATTAGATCAATATAAAAACCCTTTTGACTATCAAAGCAGGCGGACAAATCAAGGGATTAGAACCAATGTAAAATTTAAAAATCTTGATGAATTTTTTGAGCATTTTATCAAGAGAAATTAGCAGAAAGGGCAGAAATGCCCTTTTTTGTGTATGGTGTTCACTAAAAGTGTGCATACCTTGTGAACTCAGTCATCACTGCTTAACTATATGATAAATAAAATAAAAATAGTGAAAGTGAATAGGTAAACACCTTTTGGGGTATATTTTTTCACACGTTATACTTTTACTCTTTTTCACATTGTTCTACATAGTCGCCCCAAAGTTGCATTACTGCTTTTCTCTCTTCAAAATAATCTGATCGGTTGTATGCTTTTCTTACTTGATCTTTTATGCCATGAGATAAACAAGCCTCAATGACATCATAATTAATCAATTTCTCATTAAGGTAAGTGCTGGCAATAGATCGTAAACCGTGGGCGGTCAATTTATTTTTATAGCCTAAATCAACAAGTGCTTTATTTGCCGTTTGACTATTCATTGGTTTATCACGCGCCCTGACACTTTGAAAAACATATTGAGCATTACTTGTAAATTCATACATAATTGCCAACACTTCAAGAGATTGTCTTGATAAAGGTACTCTATGTGCCTTTCTTGTTTTCATTTTTTCAGGCGGGATCAACCACTCTTTTTTATCTAAATCTATTTCCGCCCATTCTGCATTACTGGTTTCAGCCGGACGGGTCATTGTCAATAATTGAAAACGAAGTAAACAACGGGTAAATAATGATAATTTTGAGTGTTGAATTTTACGCAGTAGTGCCGGCAATTCTTCTGGACTGATTGTGGGATTATTCTCATTTTTGCCAAAATTAAATACCGCATTGACATTTAGGCAAGGATTAAACGGCAGTAAACCATAATTAACGGCATAGTTTAAAATCTCATTAATCAACCGAATAATGCGTTTTAATGTATCGCCTTTGCCTTGTTTATTTAACGGTTCTAACATTTCAATCACAACATTAGGAAGAATGTCAGCAACGAGCATATTCCCTAAAATTGGGAAAACATAAGTTTCTAATCTGCGCCAGTTCTTTTTTAATGTTAGCGGCTCAATCTCGGTGGCTTTTTTTTCTTTCCATTTTTCAGCGATTGAATAGAACTGGTTTTCTAACTTTTTCTCTTCTGCTTGTTCCTGCAGTTTTTTCTGTGCTTGCGGATCGATTCCTTGCGCTAAAAGAGTGCGATATTCTCCACGCTTAAGACGGGCATCAGCGAGAGAAACTTCAGGATACCTCCCTATTTTTAAATTAGTGCGTTTTTTAGTGGCTGGTGAAACATAATTAAACAACCAAATTTTACTTCCTGACGGTTTTATCCTTAAGTTAAGCCCTTCCCCATCAGAGAGATTATATTCCGTTTCTTTAGGCTTAGATTTTTCTATTTTGGTATTGTTTAAAGGTAGGACAGCCCTTGCCATATCTAGCACCTCATCAGTTTTAGTAACACAGTTTTGCGGCATGGTAACACAATTTTAAACTGTGTTACTATCTGTGTTACTAAAATCAGCGGTCAAAGGCGAATAAAGGCGATAAGCTAAGAAAGGTAAAATAGCGATAAACCCTTGTGGTTACTGGCATTAAAAAAGCCTTTCGAGTGATTACGAAAGGCTTTGAAAAGTATTTTGGTGCTCTGGGCGAGACTTGAACTCGCACGACCTACGGTCACTACCCCCTCAAGATAGCGTGTCTACCAATTCCACCACCAGAGCGTTAAATTTTTTATCTGTTTTAATTATTGCGGGATATCGTTATTTTTATTTTCCACTGCAGGAACAGATTGTTGTTGCTGAACTTGTTCCGCTGTTTTTGATAAATCATCAAACGCACCTTTCTCTACATTACTACGATGAGAATTTAAATTTCCTAATACAAGTGCGATAACGAAAAATGCTGTTGCTAGGATAGCACTGGTACGGGTTAAAAAGTTACCAGCCCCCGCCGAACCAAACATTGTACCCGATGCACCGCCGCCAAAGGAAGCACCAGCATTTGCCCCTTTGCCTTGTTGAACGAGAATAAACCCGATCAAAGCAATTGCAACAACAACATAAATAAATAAAAGAACTTGATACATTTTTCCACTCTAAATTGCGGGTTACGCAAAAACTGGGGCGAATAATATAAACATTTCACCTTTTTGGCAAGTTATTTTTCCTATTTCTAATTTAATTGGCTCAAGTTTAAGCAATAGATTTCGCCATATAGAATCCATTTATTTTTAACCGCTCTTTTTTCGTGATTTTACTACTGTCTTTGGCATTTGATTGATCTTACTCAACTGCCGCAATCCATTAAGATCAACAAATCGCACCAAGTCCGGCAGCATCCGCTCCAGATCAGACATAAATTGTTGATAAGTGGCTTGTTTTTGGCTAATGTCGGTGAGTTGAGCCTCCCAATGTGCGGTCATATCCGGTTGAGTGGCTATATCCGGTAATGCGCCAATTAGAATCCGTCCCGTTTCCGTACTGTGAATATTTCGTCCTTTTTTCATTAAAAAGCCTCGTTGAAAAAGTAACTCAATAATCCCTGCTCGGGTTGCTTCCGTACCTAATCCATCAGTGGCACGCAGAATTTTTTTCAACTCTTTATCTTGCACAAAACGCGCAATTCCCGTCATGGCTGAAAGCAACGTTGCATCAGTAAAAGGTTTTGGCGGTTGCGTTTTTTTACTCAGGATTTCACCCCGTTCACAATGCAAAATCTGCCCTTTTTTCACAATCGGTAACAACGGCTCTTGGTTTTCCGTTTCATCTTCTTTACCGAGCAATTCTTTCCAACCTGCTTTTTGTAAATTTCGGGCTTGAGCAATAAATGTGCCGCCGGCAATGTTCAACGTTATTTTGCTTTTACGATATTCCGCATCAGGGCAAAATTGCATTAAATATTGACGAGCAATTAAGCCATAAATATTGCGTTCATCATCACTCAGTTTTACCACACGATTTTTAACGGTAGGAATAATCGCGTGGTGAGCCTCTACTTTTTTATCATTCCAACTACGATTACGCAGATTGACATCCACTACATTTGGCAAAGTTTGAAACGCCTCACAATGAACGGAAACAGCATTTAACACATTGTGCCGCTCGGCAAAATGCTCTTCTGGCAAATAGCGACTGTCAGAACGTGGATAAGTAATCAAACGATGAGTTTCATACAAGCGCTGACAGGTATCTAATACCGTTTGTGCTGACATACCGAATCGTTTTGCTGCATCAATCTGTAAAGCTGATAACGAATAAGGTAGAGGCGCAGCCTCTTTTTCCCGTACATCTTTATAATCCGTAACTTCAGCAGGCTGATCCGTAATGCGTTTTACGACATTTTCCGCCAAACCTTTAGAAAGTACACGCCCATCTTCATCTTGATAATCTTCACATGCCTTGCTCGGCTGCCATAATGCGCTAAAAAGTGCGGTCGATTTTTCCTGTGTTTTTTCAGTTTTGCCTTCAGGATTGATCCAAGCCAATACTTCGTAAAAATCTTTCGGCTGAAAATGCTCAATTTCAAGATCTCGGCGTACGATCAACCCTAATACGGGCGTCTGCACCCGTCCGACAGAAAGTACGCCTTTATACCCGACTTGCTGTCCTCGAATAGTGTAAGCCCGCGTCATATTAATACCATAAAGCCAATCGGCACGAGAACGAGCCAAAGCGGAGGTGGCAAGAGGAATAAAATTACGGTTCGGTTGTAATTTTTTAACGGCTTTTTCTACCGCACTTGGATTCAGATCGCTGATTAAACAACGTTGGATATTATTACGTTTTTCCGAACCTAAATTAACATAGCTAAATATCTCATCCACTAAAAGCTGCCCTTCTCGATCCGGGTCACCTGCATTGATCAGCTCATCTGCCAGATGAATAAGTTTTTCTACGATGGATAGCTGCTTCTTCACCGATTTTTTAGGCAACAGTTTCCACTTTTCAGGAATGATAGGTAAATGTTCTAAACGCCATTTTTGAAATTTGGGATCATAGACATCGGGTTCGGCTTGTTCTAATAAATGCCCAATACACCAGGTTACGACATCATTATCGCCACATTTAATAAAGCCATCGCCCCGCTGATGAGGCTTTGGCAATACATCGGCAATGGCTCGGGCCAAACTCGGTTTTTCGGCGATAAACAAACGCATAATGAAAACTAATCGATTTGGCGTCGTCCCAAAAAGGAATGAGTAAGTGTTGTACCGTCCACGGTTTCAAGCTCACCGCCTACCGGAATACCATGAGCAATGCGGCTCACCTTGATATTATGCAGATGACAAATTTCCGCAATATAATTTGCCGTAGCATCACCCTCTACGGTCGGATTGGTGGCAAGAATGACCTCATGAAACGATTCTTCCGCTAAACGTTTTTGTAATAAATCCAAACCGATTTCACGAGGACCAATGCCGTCAAGTGGAGATAAATGCCCCATCAATACAAAATAACGACCGGAAAATTGCCCTGTTTGTTCAATGGCTTGAATATCCGCCGGCATTTCCACCACACACAATAATCCTGAATTTTGACGACGCGGATTATTGCAAATATTACACACTTCTTCTTCCGTGAAATCACGACATTGTGAACAATGTCCAATTTTAGACATCGCTTCCGTTAGCGCACGAGCCAAATTCATTCCTCCACTACGATTGCGTTGCAGAAGATGATATGCCATACGCAGTGCCGATTTAGGGCCAACCCCCGGCAAACAACGAAGATTTTCAATGAGATGTTCTAAAAGCGGACTACTTTGCATAATGATAAATGATAAGGAAAGGTGAAATGGTATGTGAATAATGATATTCACATACCCTATGAATTAAAACGGAAACTTCATTCCTGGCGGTAATGGCATACCTGCGGTTACTGATGCCATTTTTTCTTTCTGCAATTCTTCCGCACGACGAACAGCATCATTAAATGCAGCGGCAATTAAATCCTCCAACATTTCCTTATCATCTTCCATTAAAGAAGGGTCAATATCAATGCGACGACAGTTATGCGCACCATTAATTGTGATTTTCACTAATCCTGCGCCCGATTCGCCGGTCACTTCAAGTTGTGCAATTTCTTCCTGCATTTTCTGCATTTTTTCTTGCATTTGTTGAGCTTGTTTCATCAAACCGCCCAAACCGCCTTTTCCAAACATGATGTTATCCTTTTAAGTCAAAAAATTAGGCGCATTCTAGCGAAAAAATTCGTCTTTGGGAACATGTTGTCTTATTTTCAATAAGCTAGGATAGTCGTTATACCCTATTTGGTAGTCACCCAGTGCAAAACGCCCTAGAAAATGACCAGTACTTTTACCTACATCTACCAGCCCCAAACAGTTACAAGCCGCTGCCACAATGTATTGACTATATTGATGAATATAGGTAACTAAATCAAACTAGAGATAAACTACTTCTACTACGACCAAATCAGTATACCACAGGACATAGCCGACAGTCAGAGCAAACAGATTTGAGCATGATGCTTGGAGATACCTCATTTACGACAGTAAATGTAAGACAAAAATCTCAACGCATCAAGCGTACCGATTACTATAATCAGTAAGTCTACTAACGGGGTTTTATAACAACATCCTGTGGTATTGGATGGTTTATGCACAAAACTCTATTTAGATTGGTTGTTGGAAAGTATTTATATCAGTTTGAGGGGACAGTACAAAAGAATATCGATCCTTCATGACTTAAAGAGGCAATGAATCTTACCGTTTTAAACATCAGTAATCTCGCATGATAAACGGAGAACTTTTGTAATGAGCTTCGCGGTTCAACCTTTGAAGAGTATTAACAATATAAAATTAGACGCTACCTAACTATCAGTGGCAAACTAAGTAGTAAATTTCTGGTATAAAAAGGAACTTGATGATACTATATTCTTGATTTTGTGGATATCTCAAATGGTGCCCGAAGCCAGACTTGAACTGGCACGCCTCGAAAGGCGAGGGATTTTAAATCCTTTATGCTATTTTCTTAAAAAATACCGCACAGACTCATCATCAAATTTGCACGATGAAAATAAAAAAGATCGATTAGCAGTAAAACAACACTACTAACAGATCCAATTCTACACTTTTTATACTGCTTGTAAAGCCTTTATTCTAGTATACCAAATCTACTGTGTATAACTCCATTACTTACAACATCATCAAAACTTATTTGAGTTTTTGACATTCATAAGGCATTTTCTCATCAAATTAATAGCTGAATGAAACTACATATAATTATAAAACATTCCCTATAATCAAATAATTTTTTATTTAAATCGATATAAATGAACGACTGATAAAACTCTATCTTATTCGTTTATATGAATACATTATTACGCTATTCAAACCTAGTGTTTTGTCTTGACTACTAACTTCCTATTTTTAAACATAGAATCGATTTTCATAATGCGTTTGTAAAAAAAGTGTGAAATAAATCACATTTTTGCAACATTTAAATTGACTATTAGGAAAACTTAGATACCCTATTCTAGGTATTTAAAAAATATCCATTTGCCACTTAATTTGAGGGGGATAACCATGAAAGATGTATCCGAGATCAATAAAACTCTTTTCTCTTTTTCTTCAGAAGAAGAATTAATTAAAGAAAATCAAGATATTATATTTAATATAAATAAAGAAAGTGAATACGATTTTTCAGACAAGGTTTCTTTTCTACCACTTTCTAGATTAAATTCTTTACAAGAAAGAAAGGATTGTTCCGATATTATTTCTCAAGTTATTAATACAGGTAACTTCACTAGTGGACCATTTATTAATGAAATAGAGAAATTTCTTAGAAATTTTTATTATGCTGATTCTTGTATCGCTACAAGCAGTGGCACAGATGCTATTAAGATAGCATTAAAAGCTTTGGGAATAACCCATGGTGATGAGGTTATCCTTCCGCTTAATTCTTTTGCTGCTACAGAAAATGCGGTTATGGCTATAGGTGCAACCCCAGTTTTTGCTAATATTGACTCCTCCTATAATATGATTCCTGATGAAATTAATCGATTAGTTACTTGTAAAACTAAAGCTGTGCTCCCTGTATGCCTATATGGTTCAACCTACCATTTACATGAAATATATAAAGTTTCTAAAGAATCAAGTTTGCCCATTGTTATTGATGCGGCACAATGTTTCGGTATAAAAGACATTATAAATTACGGTGATTTCATAGCTCTTAGTTTCAATCCTTTTAAAAATATAGGTACTTTTGGAAAATCTGGAGCTATTATTACCCGTAATTCTGAGTTATCTAAATTAGCACGTCAATATTCCTATCATGGTTTTCTTGAAGGTAAGAAAAATATTAAAGCTCAAAATTGGGGATTTAATAGCCGAATGGATAACTTACAAGCTGCAACTCTGCAATGTAAATTTAAACATTTTGAAAAAAATGCAATGAAACGCTGTTTACTCGCAGCTAGATACATTTTTTTACTAGAGGAGCTTAAGGATAAAGTACTTCCTCCTAAAGAATTAATAAGCAATACTTGGCACCTTTTCCCTATCTTGCTTAAAGAACAAAATAGAGAATCGTTAATCCAATTTGCTCAATCCAAGAATGTAGAATTGGATATTTATTACCCTGTTCTATCCCATCTTGGAAAGCATCCGTTTTCTGAAAATTACTTTAATAAGGAACAGTTTAGTCTATCTGAGGATATCCATTCAAAACTAGTGCATATCCCTCTCCATAATCATATGTCAATTGAAGAACAAAATATTGTAATTGAGGTGCTATATGACTTTATCCAAAAGTAATTTACCATTAGAGTTTCCACAACCAACTAAAATCAATACGTTAGTTTGTTGCGATTTAGATGAAACATATATTCCATATTCAATAGAAAATAAGAAGAACGGTGGTATAAAAGATTTAGAAAAATTTATGCTTGAAAAAGGGCATAAGAAAGGAATTTTTATTGGCTGGATAACAGGTACAAATCTCAGCTCAGCTTTAAGAAAAGCAAATAATTATATTTCATATAGCCCACACTTTTTATGTTGTAGCCTAGGCACAGAGTTTTATTGGATTAAAAATGGGAAATTAATACCATCAGAGTCTTGGAAAGATAGAATTATTAAATCAGGTTTTTCTCACGAAAATGTTAATATTATTTTAGAAAAAATTTCTAAAAAAGGAGTCTTACTTCAAAAACAACCTGATGATTATCAAGGCCCATACAAAATTAGTTTCTATTATTATATTCAAAAAGGAATGGAAGATGATTTTAATTGGATAAGAGATCTTGCAGAAAAATATCATATTCGAGTTGTTTTTACAAAATGCAATCCCGCAGCAGGAGATCCAGAGGACTGCTACGATGTTGAATTTATTCCTACTTGTTGTGGAAAAGATCAAGCTATTTTGTTTTTAAAAGACGAATTAAGTCTAGCTAAGGAGAATATATTAGCATTTGGTGATAGTGCAAATGATTTCCCTATGTTTGCAAATTCAGGTAAGGGCTATTTGGTTTCTAATGCAGACAAAGTGGCCATTGATACTTATGGCAGCAGTCTTAATCGCCCTTATTGTTATGGTATTCTTGATATTCTTAAGGAGCTTGGCAAATGATTATAGGTATTATTGGATGTGGAGGAATAGCTCATGCCCATGTATTAGCAATTTCTCAAATAAAACAAATTAAGGGGCTAGCCTTTTATGATATAAATAGAAATAATATGCTTAACCTAAAGAAAATAGCGACTTTACCTGTTACATTATGTGAAAATATCGAACAACTAGCTAAGGCTAGTAATGCTTTTGTAATTTGCACTCCCAATAATCTACATTTTTCTCTTGCAAAGGAGGTTTTACATTACAATAGAATTCCACTACTTTGTGAGAAACCTTTATCAACTAACTTTGAGTTAGCCAGTAAATTAGTAGAGATCTCTCCTCCCAAAAGTATTGTTTCTTTTAATTATAGATATAATCGTATTGTTAAAAAAATTTTGTTCTTAAAAGATTCAAAAAAGTTAGGTAAATTAGTATTTTTTTCTGCTGATTTTAATAAAAATTCTGCTTTAACACGCAACTATCTTACTTGGAGAGATTCGGAGCAACAAAATAAAAGTAGTGGGGCTTTAGGAGATCTTTCATGTCATCTCATAGATTTATTTCATATCTTTAGTGAAAGCAAAACTGATATTAATCAGTTGAAAGTAGTCAAAGGAACCAGGGTTAAAACTAAGGAAGGGGGATATGTGGAGGTAGATGATAATGGATATATATTTGGTTCCTCCGTTAATAATGCTTTTTTTCGACTCCATGCAAGTAAATCGGAAACAGTAGACTCTCTAGGTCTGCATCTTAATTTAATTTTTGAAAAAGGCGAGATAAGATATTCTACTCGTAATATAAATACAATCTATCTATTTAAATTTGATAAGAAAGAAGTTGTAGAGATTTTATTAAGTGAAAAAAGAATAATCTCAGATCCTCCAAAAGAACTACCTTTTTGGGCCGATTCATTCATATACCTATACCGTGATTGGTGTCAACTATTAAAGAATTCAGAATGTAGTAAACTAGTTCCTAAAATTACGGAAGGGCTATATATACAAAAAATAATTGAAGAGTTTTGATTATCTATGGATACGACACTATTAGTTGGGCTACTTGCTGCTTTTTTTACAACATTCGCATTTGCTCCACAAAGTATAAAAACCTTGAAAACTCGTAATACCGAGGGTATTTCAATAACTATGTATATAATGTTCTTAACTGGTGTTATATCTTGGGTTGTTTATGGATTTTTAAGGTCAGATATTGCAGTACTTATAGCAAATGTCATAACATTCTTTCTAGCTGCCCCTGTGTTATTAATTACTTTGATAAATTACAAGAGAGGTAAAAAATGAAATTGGCTATTATTGGTGCTGGTCCCGCAGGTATAATTTCAGCTTATAATGCTGCACAAAATAATATTGAGGTAGTTTTATTTGAGAAACTAGCAAATGTAGGAGGGATATGGAATCCTGATAGTGGAGGAGCCTACTATCACACAAAAATGCAAAATTCTAAGTATACTTTTTACTTTTCTGAGATCCCTAGTGAAAGTAAAAATAATTTTTTAAGTGTTAAAGATGTTCATAGCTATTTATCAAATATACCTTTAGGTAAAAATAAAAACATAGCAATTAGGTTAAACACAAGTATAAATAATTTGAAAAAAACTCCAGAGGGCTGGTTATTAACACTTCAATGTGGAACACATATCACAACTGAAATTTTTGATAAAGTTATAGTAACAATAGGAGAACTTTGGAATCCAAGAAAGTTTTCAGTTCCGGGAATAGAAAATTTTTCAGGTAATTTACTTACTTCCCTTGATTATCAATCTCCAATAGATTTCAAAGATCAAAATGTTCTAGTTATTGGAGGTGGTGTCAGTGGGGCAGATATAGCATCCGATTTAGTTCCCTACGCAAATTCAGTAACTTTATCCATAAAAAAACTTGGTTTATTTTTGCCTAGAGAATATCCTAATGGTCCTAATGATTTAATGCATTCTTATCTTGGACGATATTTATTAAATAACCTCTCATTTAATGATTTTCTTAATTATTTGGATAAATTATTACCTGATTATATGCAGATATATCGTCAGTCAGGAGTACTTCCTATCAATGCTAATAATAATGCAGTACATGTTAACGAAAAAATCATTCCTCATATAGCATCAAAGAATATAGGTATTAAACCTGTTATTAACAAAGTTTTAGAAAATGGAAGTATAGAATTTTCAGATTTTTCTTATATGAAATATGATACAATTATATCCTGCATGGGATATGAAATGCCAAATTATTCGTTTATTGAAGGATTTAATAGAGATGAACTATTTGAGCATTTTTTCTGGTTTAAGGATCCATCTTTAGCGATACTAAATCCTCCAGTTGATACAAATGGTTTTGGAGCTGCATTCCCATATTTCGATGTAATTAGTCGGTGGATTATTAATGTATTTTCTGGAAAAACAAAACTACCGCCATCAGAAACAATGAATGAATGGTGTAAAGAAAATATGTCCTCACTCCATGTGAAACGCTTCTACGATAGCTGGCTTGAAACCATCAGGATTGGATTAGAATCAAACGTTATTCCAGATCCTAAAACTGATTTTAAAGCCTATTGGAATATCATAACAAGTGTCATGCGGCCAGAATATTTATTACAACCACCTACAAATATTGATAAAGGTATAATGGATAATTTTTTTAACTTTGAACATGTAAAAATAAGAATACTTGGAGGTTTTAATAAGGATATCCTAGATTTCTTACTTAAGAAAGGTGATATTAATATAAAAGAATATGAATCAGCTTTACACGTAACAACGGAATATGTGATTGATCCCAAATTACTTTACGACCAAAAATATATTTTGGAATAAGTAACAAAATTTACCAGTTACGAATATAGCCTATTACGCATAATAAAGCGTTTTTATATTATAGGTTGTTGATCTTTTGTATATAACTTCCTAGTTTCACCATATAGAAAGGTAAATGCTAGTGAAGTATAACCGTATATCATACCGAGTCGAAATGACTCGGTATTGTTTTAAAAATGAATTTTCAATCAAATATTACAGTGATAAAAATACCAATCCAACCATCGTTTCCTCTTTTGAACCTCTCTTTCCTAGTATAAGAATACAATCTTTTTATAGTTTAAAATTAACTCTCACAAGGTTTAGCAATAGCACCCTCGATCAGAAATAACAATCCGCACATGAAACATGCGATTTTTAGGCTACCCTATAAGAAATGTCTCATACTTCACATCCCCTCAAAGGGCATGTGAATACTGACATGCGCATAGTTTTATATGCCAAACATTGTCTAGCTATAACAATAGTAGCATCGAGCAATTATGAAACTAAAGTCGATAGGATTTTCATAGTATCTACTGCAAAATGGTTTTTGAACGATGATGTCAGCAGTTTTAGGAAGTTTGATACTACAAATTAATGAAGAAGATCCGTCAGAAGTAAAAAACACTACTGACGGATCCAATCCTACACTTTTTATACTGCTTGCAAAGCCTTTATTCTAATACACCGAATCTAATGCAGAACGAAGATCTTCTGGGTCTTCTTCAATATAACTCATCGTCACTTTCAAATCTGAATGCCCTAATATTCGTTTTACATCGTAAATACTCGTTTTATTTTTTATCAGTTTTGTTGCCAAAGTATGTCTAAAACGATGAGGGGATACTTTACAACTAATCTCTTTAGATAATACATAAAAAATATGAGATAGCTGATGATTACTCATCATTTCACCTTGGCGATAATTGGTCGTTGAAAACCGATTTACATTAAAAAATTGAGCATCTTCATCATCCCCTATTCTTCTTAACTCCTCAGCAATCTTCTGAAAGTCATTAAAAAGTATCTGCGGAATAGGAATTTCGTGATATTTGTGATTTTTGTTTATGTGTGATGGAATACAAATCATCTTTCTTGATAAATTGATATCCTTGATTCTCAACTTTACAAGCTGAGCACGTCGAATCCCTGTGTATTTTAATACATTAATCAAACATAAAATAAACCACTTAGGTCTTAAGCGAGAAGGTAGATTTTCTTCACTTTTAAAAAGCAAATCTATTTTCCTAAAGATAGTTTCATCCAAGACTTTTCGAGAAGTATTACCTTCTCTTACCATCATTTTTTTAAATGGGTTATCCTTATTTTTTATAAAATTTTGCTCAATTGCAAAATTATAAAGGCTTTTCAAATGTCGACAATAATTATTCCATGTAACCGGCTTAATTCTAAACAAAACCTCAGCTCTCCAATGGACTATATCTGCTTTTGTTAGAGCTTGAGGTGATTTATCAGGATAAAACTTTAATAGCTGATTGACGACTTTTTGATAGGCTTTCTCTGTATCGGGCCTTAATTCACGAAATAAAAAAATTGAGTTAATAATTCATCAAAATTTGAAACTGTCATTGAATATTTCCTTTTAGTTTTAACCAGTGATTATTGAATACCGGTTTATTTCCGACAAAGAGTTTTACATCTTCAATAAGATATCCACTCAATAAAGATGTTTTTTTCTGCCCAACTACATCACAAGACCAGATGTTCCAAGAGTCTCCATCAGCATAGAAGCGTTTATGGATACCTAAATCTTGAAATTCTTTTTGTAGGAATTCCCAATCCTCTTGCTTATCACTCCCCAACTTCTCTCGTGTATATAACTGAAATATAGCCGGTGTAACCATAAACAAGTGGTTTTCCACAAAATGCAATTTTGCATCAGGTTTATTAATGTGAATGGACTTAGCTATAATACCCTCTTTTACCCATTTGATAAATTTTTCAGTTGTTAATAAGTCGCCACTGTCTATTACCTTGTTCTTAATTTTTACTTCTGAAATAGGACTTTTTTTACTTTTTGGCTTTTGCTCACTCCCTACGCTACTTATTTCCTCTTTCAACAATGTTATACCCTGCTCTGTTTCAGATAATTGTTCTTCTGCTGTTTCAATACTTATATTATCGGATTCATGGGAAGATAACGTCACTGATGAACTATTTTCACCCAGTGTGGGAAATAAGTCTAAGTAAGAGCCAAATGGATCAGATTCTGATTCAGGTTTTATATTGTTATCATTTGTGCCAGTATTTAATGTAATATCTGGTGTGATATTAATATCACTCAACAAAAACTCATTACTGGTTTCATCATGATTTTTACTCAATATTTCAGTTGTCTCATTAATTCCTAATGAAACATCTTGTATTTTATTGTTACCTTCTTTATCCGTTACTGTGACAAGTCCATCAAATAAAGGTGGGCGACTATCAATGCCTTCCCATATAACATTGGGAGATATCTTGAGTAATGTAAATGGAGCAGATGGCTGCCATCCACTGTTAGAGGCAATTTTTCCATACCATATCGCTGTATTTTCAGGCGTTGCTTCAATTAATTTATGTGCCTGTAATTCATCAAATACACGGCTATTTTGAGCCGGAACAGAGATACCTTGTTGCATTAAATAAGCTCTGACTTTATCCGTTGTACTTTTGCTTAACACCCATAGCCCTTCATTGGTTAGCCATCCTTCCCCGCCACCTTTAGGCGCATTAAGTTTCATATTGCTGATAACTTCTTTCAATGCGATATGCAACTGTTTCGCAAAAGAAACCGGTGCTTTTTCACCAATTTTTTGAATATCCCCACCAAGTGCCATTGTCACGCTAATTTGATCTGCTTTTTGAATAATATCTGCTAAAACACCGGCTTTATCTAAATGTCCACTAATAAAGTACATTAATGTGGAAAAAGCTACCGGAAATTCAGCTAACCAATTCAATGCTTCTTGCGGAATAAATTGCTGTGCAAATACCCCCCCTATGACAGGGTGAAGTGTATAATCTCGGGATTTAATATAACGGAAACGATATGGGCTATCTATTTTCCCTTGCCAAGGAAACCAACGTCTTTGATCTTCTAAAATAACTTCGACATCGACCGCTGTTTTCCCTAGGTCATGTAATAATGCTGCATAAATGACAACAGCAGTCCATACATCTCTTTGTTTAGCTTGTTCTTCGGGAGGAGAGTTTGGCGGTAGAACATAATTTTGTCTTAATTTTGCAGCAATAGACAATACCTCCAATCCATGATCAAGCATCCCCCCATTATGGGCATGATGATGACTTTCTGACGCAGGAAGTAATTGAACAATTTCGGCATACCGCTCTATTGGCTTACGATAAAGCGTATCAAACATTTTGGGAGTCATGGATACATTCTGCCAAATATCAGTTAAATACCGTTCTCTTAGAGGTGTATTAAGTAGTTCTGAAGCAGATAATGGCTTGTTCCACCCTTTAGAAATAGATGTGTTTTTCTCAGTCTGTGTTTTTTGAGGTGGCGTTATACGCAATGCGGTGATGAGCTTTTTGAGCATTTTTGATGATAGCCTGTTAATATTTTGCCTATTACAACAAGAACGCAATAATGAGGTAAAGCAGAAAGTTAATGCAATTTCATTTTGATTTTTTTATACTAATCTAAAGGCTTTACAAGCAATAATATAGTGTATCCCTATTGGGAAAATTACCTTTAATAAACCAAAATCTAGCTTATAGATAAAGACAGAGGTTAATATGAGCAACCTAAAAGTAAATAAAATTCCTTCAACCTATGAGTTTTGGGGAGTAAAAGGAATTGAACGATTATCTATTAATCTTGACCCAAATAGTAAAATAAATGTTTTTATTGGTAATAATGGGGTTGGTAAAACAAAAGCATTAGAATGCTTATATCAATCCTTATTATTTTCAAATGACCAATACTTTCTTAAAGATAGTGTTCTTTTTCATGAAATAAAACCAAAACTAGTATTTGAAAAAGCAAAAATTGATAATCTTTCCTTTTGGAAAGATGAGCCTCATAAAAAAAATTTCTATAATGAATTTTCCCAAATCAAGAAGATTGTATCCTTTCCTATTATCTATATTCCAGCACAAGAAAGAGGATATATTAATGATAAAAACATTGAAAGTATAAAACCCTTGGGAAAATATCAAGAAAGAAAAAGAGAGTATTTTGAAAATATATATAAAAACATGAATAATCCTAATAATACTTCTATTACAGAATGGTTTATTCAACGAGCCATGTCTACTAATGAATACCAAACTGGAATTGATAATAGAGAGATTGAGCTACTATCCGTTCTTAATATTTTAAATAAAATTGATGAACGCATTAGTAACGATAAAAGATCTTTTTCCATACCGGGTGGAAACTCTGTTGAATTTACGATAGATGGTCAAAAAAGAAATTTAAAAGAACTCAGCACCGGGTTTACCTCCTTAATTAGAATCGTACAATCCATAGTATCAGGTTATTCATTTTTCACAAATTCAACTGATATTGAAAATGAAATGGGCGTTGTGTTAATTGATGAAATTGAAAGCCATTTACATATTAGTTGGCAAACAAGGATATTGCCTATACTTAATAAAATCTTCCCTAATACCGTCTTTATTGTTGCTACGCATTCGTCATTAGTGCTATCTCAATTATATAACGGAAAAGCATATCAATTAGTTAATGAAAATGGCATTGTTAAAAATAAAGAAATTTCCAACCCAAGTAATGAGGCATTTGTTGATTTACTCTCTACTGCATTTAACGTCAATTTGAATAAAATTAAACTAGATAACATTCAATCCGAACATTCTGAAAAACAGCAAAATAATTTATTTAATATTCTAGAAATAACTAATTAGGTAGGAATATGAAGAAAATTTTATTAGATACCAATAAAATCATCAATATTCTAAAAGGTAATCATGAAGATATTATATGGTTTAAACAACAATATGAACTTGATAAGGTTATTTTCTTTACAACGCCATTAATTCGACATGAGGTGTTGCGACATTATACCAAGCCAGATAAGTTAGAATATGAAAAAGCAGAAAATTTTTTATCTAGATTAGAAATTATTAACATTGATAAAGCGATTACAGATATAGCGACTGATATTTTTAGATATGAGAAAACACAATATCCGGAGCGTTATCAACCAAAACCTGATGGAACAGAAAAACGTTTAGATAAATATAATTTTGATACTATGTATGTTTCTACGGCGAAATGTTTTAAGTTAGATATATCATCAAATGATAGGGATATATCTAGAATTTTGTCACTATATGACAAGATGATGTCTGATAAGGAAGAAGAAAAAAAGGCTCTTTAGCCTTTTAGCCCTTTTGCCTTTTCGGGTAAGCCCGTTTCCCCTGGAAACGGATTTACCCTTGAAAATTTCCCCTTGGCCCGATAGGGCCTCCCTTGGCTTTTTCCTTTTAATAGGCTATCTCATCCTCAAATTTTTTTAGTAATGCATTTACTCGTTCTATTTCTTTTGCCAATTTATAGACATTCGCATCCAAATACTTGAGAACAAATAGCATCTTTATATAAATAACTCTTAGATTAGATTTAAAAATAGGTTCATGATGACAAATTCTATTTCTTAAGTCATTCACCTCATCATTAATTTTAATTAGTTTTTGTGTTAATTTGTTATAATCTTCTCTAGTTAGTGTCCTATTTATTGAAAACAAATCTCTATTAAAATTATATAAACGAGGGTAAAGTGGATTCCCTGATGCATCTACACTTCCTAAATAATTGAAATGTTTATTCAATACTTCGGTCCAAAAAGCAAAGTTTAATCTAGACACGATCATTGGAGCAGTAATAGAAGAACCTAATTCATTCAATTTACCTCTAAAGAATGGGCTTAATCGTCGCTTAAAGTGGTTATCATTGATTGAATCTTGAAACTGACTATTTACAACAGCAAAGATTTTGTTTCTTAATGTAACTTCATACAAGTTTATTACTTCAAAAAGTGCTGACGAAATTTGAATATTCCACAAATATAATTTTAGTGCTTTCAAGCTAATATCTACTGGCAATAGATTTGGTTCAGAAGATCGAATATAATTTTGATAAACAGAAATCCGTTCTCTAGAAAAAGATGTGATAAAATGAGTAATACTTAGATCCATAATTTTTTAAGATAGTCATTGACAACTGCGTGATTCTATCATACTATTAACGGTGCTGGTGGGGTGCACAGATTAGGCTCTTGTCTTAATTTTCCCATCCTATATATTTAGTGACAAAGACCACCATTTTGGTGGTTTTTGTCATTTTACAAATCAATTAAAAACTTTCAGAGAGAACAAGTATCTTGACAATAGCTTTGTAAAAGAAATCACGCTATTTTACTCTTCATCCATTTCATTAAGACTATCATAATCACCATATTCAGCCTCTGATTCGGCTCCTGATAGCTGCGATTCTAGTACTTGCCGGCCTTCGTCTCCTAGAAACTGCCAATAGTTACAAATGAGTTCATTTTCCCCATATTTTTCCCAAATACCAGGGTAAAAATATTCTGCCTCAACATGACAAATCCCCCCTTCATGCGGATCACGAATATTTGCAATGAGACTAACCGGTATCAATAGAATGCTTAAAAAGAATATATGCAATTTCATTATCTCTACAATTTAAGAAATTTGCTTCAATTTAATGTTACTCATCGGCTCATCCAATTGAATAAAAAACTCTCTACAACTTCGAGATAATTTATCACTGCTATTTTTATACAAACCGCTATGATTCTGGTAAAAACAGAATATGAGGGCTGATTATGTTTTGGTTTAAAAATGCAATTATTTATCGTTTAACAAAATCTCTTAATTGGGATTTAACGCAATTACAAAATCAACTGAACGATTGTGCTTATGTTCCTTGTGGTACGCTAGATATGAGTAAATTTGGTTGGGTTTCACCGTTACGAGATTCAAATTTATTGTATTTTTCCGTAGGAAAGCAGATTTTATTGACGGCAAACAAAGAAGAAAAAATGTTACCGGCAAATGTAGTGAATCAAGAATTGGAGAAACGTATTAAAAGCCTGGAGCAAAAAGAAAATCGCAAACTGAAAAAAACTGAAAAGCAAGCTTTAAAAGACGATGTAGTGATGAATTTATTGCCTCGTGCATTCAGTAGAAACCAACATACTGCATTATGGATTGATACGGAAAATAACCTTATTTATGTGGATGCCACATCAAATAAACGTGCGGAAGATTCCTTGGCATTGCTGCGTAAATCGTTAGGTTCACTACCTGTTGTGCCGCTTGCTTTTACTAATGAACCAACCACTGTTTTAACAAATTGGATTACACAAAATAGCTTACCTGATTGGTTGACTATGTTGGATGAAGCAGAATTGCGTAGTAGTCAAGAAGACAGTGTCATTCGTTGTAAAAAGCAACCGCTTGAAGATGAGGAAATGCTCTCTCATTTCCAGAAAGGAAAAACCGTCACAAAACTCTCTTTAGATTGGGAAGACCACTTGAATTTTGTCATTCATGAAGATTGCACGCTTAAACGCTTAAGATTTGCCGATGTTGTATTAGAAAAAAATGAGGATATTTTGAAAGAGGATTTCGCTCAACGTTTTGATGCAGATTTTGTACTAATGACAGGAATTCTTTCCAAATTAACTCAATATTTATTGAATGAATTTGGCGGTGAAAAACTAAGAGAACAATCAATCACGGCTGCACAATGAAGAATTATTATCAGAAATTATTAGCAAGTTTGCTGACTTAAAACGTCAGACTAATGATATTAAGAGTTAAATAAGAGAATTTTGATATGTTTAGTTTTTTGGGTTCAATGTCTGATAGACAATTTAAACTAGGTTTTACATTTTTATTTCTCACTCTATTCCTTATGACCTTGTTCCTAGTATAAAATAGAAAAAACTATCCAATGCTATTCAACAGATGGAATGATTCAGTTTTCGGATGTAGCAAAAGGTTTAGTTGATGATAGTAGCTCATTATTATTTTATAAAAACATTAAAGGAGAAAAAATATCTATGAATAAAGAATTTTACGCAATCTGTAAGATTGTAAGCAAAGAATAGATCGATAAATTTTAGGTTTTCAAATGGAGTAAGTGATAAATGAGCAATGAAATTTTTCTTGATAGAAAATACAATGCTGTAAAAGTAAAAGTGGAACAATCCAGTGAAGACATTGAAAATTTTGAACAAATTATAGATGTAATAAATAATCTATCCTCAGCAGAGTTAGAAAGCGGAAAGTTGTCTACCGAAACATGATTAACTTTTGAATAAATTTTAAGTTTTGAAAATAGAAAAACAAGTGAGCGCATTATGACTACAAATATTATCATTCCTATATCAATAATTCTAATGCTTATTACTGCAATAATATTTAGCTTTACATCAAATAATAATTTCAATGAAATCATTGAATTAAGATTTGATAAATTTGATGAGACAAGCGGGCCTATTTATTGTCTTGATTATAAAAATCAAATATATCGCTTTTCAAAAAATGATATAAAGAATTTTAAAATTGAAACAATAACAAAAGAAAAAGTTTTTACTGGGACAAGCACAGTGCAAACTTTAAAAATAATTTTTTTTACTTTTATATTTAACAATGTTAAATTTAAAATTAAAGATTTTCCAGAAAGAAAAATGGTCATCTTTAATGAAAGAAATCGTTAAATATTGAACATATTTTTAATATTTGGTAATTTATTGTAAATGCAATTTCTTTTAAGTTTTGAACAAAGTGGAAAGATAAGAGTATGAATATCTTTGCAAAAGAATGTGATTGTTTATCAGAAAATGAAATGCCATTACTGGGTGATATACCATATTTTTATCAGAATGCTATTCAGAAGTGGGTTAAAACTGCAAGTATTGATGAAATCAAAGAATATCTAGTATTAAATGAATACGGTCGAGGAGCTTTTTATTATAAAGATGATTTTGATAAATTTTATTCATCAATACTTGAAAAATACAAAAATATTTTTAATATAGATATAAATAGTGTCAATTACGAAATTATACACGCTATCTGCTTAGCGGATTTTGCTAACGAGCGTAAAGGCTTATTAAAGGAATTGGGTTTTAATAGTGTTACGCAAAATTAAGAAATTAGTCTTGCTAGCTCTAATATATTTAGGAGTTTAGAATGAGCGTAAGAGAATTTTTCATACATTTATTAGGTGGGATAACTAAAGAAGAATTAAATAAGGGACTAGATACAGATAGAGGTGTATGTAAAGAATGGGACGAATATAGAGAAGATATAAACAAATATATAATATCGTTAACTGATCTTGATTCATATTTCCTTGAAAAAAATGAATATCTAAAAGCTCATATGCAAAGTAGGAACTACTACTATTCTAAATTATATAAACTTCGATATGGCAAATCGTATTTTGATTTTCAACCAATAGAAGAAAGTGAATTTGGATTTAGGAATTCTTTGGGACATTATCTCCGAAAATCATTTTGTGGAGAACCATTTGAAGTGATAAATATGTTAGATCTATTTACAGTACTAAGAAAATAAGGATATTAATCGTTAGACCTTGAATTCATAGAGGAGAATAACAAAGAGATACTGAAGTCGCAGCGACTTTTATTCCTACTAAAGGTAAGTAAATGCACCTACCGTAAGGTAGGCACATTTATCAGTAAAATACAGGTTCACTTTCCCAATCAATTTCAAATGGCAATTCTTCTACTGGTTCAGATTCAATTTTTTGAATTTCTGGTTCAGTCTCTAAATCTGCACATGCTAATTTACTGTCCCAGTTCCCCCAGAGATGAGCTGTTGTATATAAATGGTGATGCACCTCATTTTTTAAGGTATCCCCAATTATCACTTCACCCGGTATATGTAGAAGAGTCATCTGAATATAACACATCATTGCCGCGGTAAAATCCAAATCTCGAGCTTGTACCCACATCTGTTGCTGAGGATTAAATGCTTCCTGGCGTAAATAATTATATGCTTCAATAATCATCACACCGGAGCCGCAGGTCGGCTCTTGCAATCGGATAAATCCACGTCGTTGAATTAACTCATGACAATTGGATAATGTCATTGCGGCCATCGCTTGCGCAACATAACTCGGTGTGAAATGCTGTGCTTTATATCTATCGCCGAGCTCTAAGCCCATAAACACCGAACCTAAAAAGTCATAGGTCTTGTTTTCAAGCGCTTCTACAACAATCACACTAAGCTCAACTAACTTTTGCTTTTCGTCATCTGTGTAGTGGCTTACAGCCGTCTGATAACGCTGTTTCAGCGTTTCATCCGCTGACTCACCATACAAAACCAGATAAAACTCAAGTCCCAAAATGGTGATGAAGTCGTAAAATACTTCAGAACGCCGGTAATGAGGTGCAATTGATTTAAAAAGTGCGGTAAATTTTTGTTCAAAATTCATATCCATAGATTGCTCCTTAAAATCAGGGAGCAATCCTTGAGGATAACTCCCCAAGGGATAAAATAATTAAAAGTTACTTTTCATCACCGTCGATATAATCAAATACATCGTAAGCGAAATTCCCAACTTCCGAATACTCACTAAAGTATTGGTACGAAAAAATCTTGTCTTTAAAATGTATTTTCCCGGCGTAAAATCCATTTATTGAAAAATACTCAAACACCCACTCTACATGAGGAAAACGTTGGCAAAGTAATTCAAACCAGACTTTGGGTTCTGAACAAGTCATGTCAAAGAAACAAATCACTTCCGTTCCCTCGTCATCAATCAGTCGAGTCTCAGCATTGAGATTGGTTCCCCAATGTTTTTCATGCCAATCGTGACCTGTCTCTTGACCGAATTGAATCAGGTTAGCAATATATTGCTGACCTAATTTCAAATCCAAACAGTGTTTGAATTCTCTCTCGTTATCTTCCATAAACCATTTAATCAGCTCCCCTATTGTTTTGATGTTGTGATGTTTAATCTCCATCAACAAGTGCGCAACATTTGCATCCTCATCATTAAAGTGAGCTTGAATAAATGACTCTCTGAGTGGTGTATCTTCCGGTAACATCAATAATATTTGTGCTCGAGTGGCATCATCCGTAAACGGTATACTGAGGGATTCAGGACATGCATTCAATGCATTAAAATCCACTTCTAGTTCACCTGTGCGGGAATGTTTTCCAAATAAAAAAGGTTTAATGGCATCAATTTCCGCTTCAGAACCGCGAACTGTTAATTTATTTTTACACCAATCAGGCATATTTACTCCTTGTTTGTATATAAGCAGGGAGCAAGCCTCATAGGGCATTTACTCCCTATGGGATGGAAAAAGTGCGGGCAAATTTGACCGCACTTTCAGAAAGTAAAAAGGATTAAGCAGCAAGACATTCTTCTTGATTGAATTTATCAACCAGATATTGCGTTGCTTCCCGTGCCTGTGATGAGGCTCGGAAAATCGCTTTTTTATCGGATTTTAATGCTTGAATCCAATGGTCAATATACGCCGCATTTTGCGAAATATTGTTGCAAACATTCATATGCGCACAAGTAAATGCGCTGGTCAGTTCGGCAATCAATTCCTCAAATGCATAGCGTTCAGAGCCAAATTTATCAAATCTGGCGACACCATCACGATCTAACCGATCTTTATGCCCGGTTGCGTGGCCACATTCGTGTAAAAGTGTGGCATAGTAGTCGTCAGCCGTATTGAATTTTTCAAAATCCGGCATCACGATACAATCACGCTTAGGAATATAACAGGCACGATCTTGCGCTTTGTTATATAACTGCATCCCCATTCTAGCCGGTAACACATCTAAATCTGGGCGCGAGATCATCTCCGATGAAGTTTCCGGTTCAGAAATTTCTTCATGGTATTTTTCTAACCCATCACATTGCTCAATATTGAAAAGATGATGACCGCGAATAGATACCAATGATTTCGTTTTCGGTTCACCATTTTTGTCGAAAACGATGTTTCCATCATTATCTTTCTCTTCAAACTGTTTTTTTTTGTAAAAGATGATGACTGTGCTTTTCTCACCTGCGCGAACTTGTCCGCCTAAGTGATTAGCACCTTGAAATGTGACCCATTTACGTTGTTTGAACCCTTTTTGAAGGGAGCTCATCCAAAGTAAAAGCACGTTGATGCCGGAATATAAGCGACCGCTTTCACCATTGCATGGAATCACCATTGATGGAAAACCGTTATCCCAGGGTCTTTGCCAAGGCATCATACCTTGTTCTAGGGCTTCCACAATCTGGTCAGTGATTTGTTGGTATAAATCTTTTGGTTGAATTTGTTTTTTCATGGCTGTTCTCCAAAATAAAGGGAACAGCCTCCCGATGGGAAGTGTTCCCATCAGGGTAAAATTTGCCGAACTTAAAAAAGTGCGGTCAAAATCCATTATGAATAAAAGTTAATAGTGTAGATGATGAGGGCTATTGAATAAATTCAATTTGCACGATCTTGTCTTGGTTATCGAAACCGACTATCGAACCGACGGCATAATAGGATCGAATGTCGTTTTCAGTGCTATTTATTCGAGTGATAACATAATTACCACTTTCAAATGTGATTTTAACAGTGTGCATCATGTGCTCCTAATAAATGGGAACACGCCCTCCGGG
Source organism: Rodentibacter caecimuris (assembly GCF_010587025.1). Classification (NCBI taxonomy): domain Bacteria; kingdom Pseudomonadati; phylum Pseudomonadota; class Gammaproteobacteria; order Pasteurellales; family Pasteurellaceae; genus Rodentibacter; species Rodentibacter caecimuris. The sequence goes on from NZ_CP040863.1 coordinate 1,000,172, forward strand.
AACGCATTCCCGTAAGGGTTAATGAAAAAAGCCTTAACCCCTCAAATAGAGAGCAAAGGCTTTAGTAAAAGTACGGAATTAAATCAATGATGATTTAATGTCTGCTGAATACCGCAAAAGTAGCATGTTTTTTGCCCTATTTGGAACAAATCAAGGATAAAACATCACTTATCCCCTGACACTTAAAATGTCGCTACCTTGACTATACGGCGAGACAGTAAAAAAGTGGAATCGTTGCCCATATTCATTTGGGAGTGAAAAGATAAAACGTGCAATATTGCTTCCTTCTTCACGAGATTCCCAAGCAAAGCGTGCCTGTTCGGAAAATTCGTTTATAAATGACGAATCACGATGAGGCTGCGACTTTGCGTTTTTAAATAAATCTAGGCAAGATTGATGTAGTGAAATATTCATGTTGTATTCCCCCGAAACAACATGAGGAAATACATTTCCTTGAGGAAACGTATCTCCTCTAAGGAAAAATCGACAAATTAATGGGTCACAAACCAATAGACGGCTATTGATGCACCGATAGCAACCCCTATCAATAACATCATGATTGCAAATTTGATTCTGCTCCGTTTAAGACGTAAACATTCCTGCTCATGCTCAATTTCACGCGAATGATACATCGCTTCAAAGTGTTCACCTTGTTCATGAAGACGTCTTTCAACATCATCCTCGATACTTTGATGAATACTTTGAGATACGCCTGAAATTTTATGACGTGCAGAAACAACAACTTTACCCAGTAACCGACCTAAAAAATTTGATTTAGGTTTTGGTTCGGAAAATGGATTAAAGGTTTCAATAGATGGTGAATTGTTCATAATGAACTCCTGGTCAAAGAAGTCCAAAGAGAAGACGCGTCCTATTAGGAATCGCGCTCCCTAATGGACGGTTAAAATGAGTATAGAATGCATTCCTGCCAACGGCAGAGTCCTTTTCAGAATGCTGAGGATCATTTTTGAATCCTATTCACCGCAGTGAATACACAACCTTTTAGATTCCGGTTGCCTTCTTTGCTACCAACGATAGCGAAAGTTAATGCTGATTATCAGTATTTTATTTTTTGCTTCAATTTTTAATTAAATTTTTCTCAAGGAGAATTTAATTCTCCTTATTTTGAATAGAGTTTCCCGTTTCTTTTTTTGATTAAAATTCTTAACTTTACCCTACCTAAAACCACATTCAATCGCTTAATCCTATGCGAAAAAATATTCTTTTTCTGCTGACTTTATCTTTTACGATGAGTGCATCGGCTTCTTTACCTGTTCATATTGAGGTAAATGCTTATACCACAAGTTATTACCCAATCAAGAATCGTCAATTAGCCACACATGTTTACTATCTCGATCAAGTCGAACTGCTCGAAGAACAGCTCAGTCATCATTTGAGTACAAATCCTCAAATTGCTGAAGCTCAAATTCGGCAAAAAATGCAATCTTCAGCATGGAAACAAACAGAACAAGCTCTGGCTGATGCCTATATCGGTGTGACAGAGGGTTGGAAAAACGGTATCACTAAAGTCCCTGCCATTTTATTTACCGATCCTGAAACCGGGAAAAGTGCGGTTATTTATGGAGAAACAGATATCGCCAAAGCACTTCAATTTTACCAACAACATGAAAATAGATAAGCGCAATGAAAAAACGATATTCATCATTAGTTATATATGGATTAGCCTCTACTATCGCCGGTGTAAGTCTTCCGACAATCTCTTACGCTATAGAAGGCAACTCAATTAATACAGCAACCATTGCCTCATCCTCAGCTTCACCAAGTTGTGCAGACTACAAGGTTGTGGGAATGTGCTATTGGCTTTTTTGTACTCAGTTCGGCTGTAAAGTGCGCACTTCAACAAAAGTACATCACTTTATCCCTGAAATGGTTGTTTCAACCTATAACCATGATAATCAAAGTCCTTGGACTGAAATGAAAATGCTGAATCAAGGCGCAAAAGGCGGCGGTTATCAATCTCTGACACAAAAGAAATATACTCAGCTTACTTTTAAAAATGCGGAAGCAATCGGGCATCCCGGCGGGTTATTTTTAAACATGATAAGCTCTATGGGATATTCCTGCGAAAGCCAAACAACGCCTTATATCCCATACTTTCTTAGTGCTCTCGATTACTTTGCCTGGCGTTATAACATGCCGGAAATGTTTTATCCGGAAGCCCTTACGCCCGGTATGAGAGAAGTAAGTAAAAATGGGGATATGTGGGGGAATATCTTCCCGCGTGGCGGTTATGTTTCACAAGTTCACGACTACAAAGCCTCTGCGGTTGTTGCACAGCGTATCGCAGATATCGTAAGCCGTGATGGACAATTACACGTTTATCTCCCGGCAACAGCAAAACAACGTGATGGTTATTGGCCTCCGAAGGAAGTGAAAGAGGGAAATAATAAAACGCATAAATGGCAAATGTTAAGCCCTAAAACACAAAATACTTGTGCCATATTTCCCGACGGTTTTACAACTGATTCTTATGGTGACAAATTATCTAATCAAGAAAGCTACAGCTGGGCATTATGGCGACCTTATGCTTGCTGTAAACGCCGTGGACAAACTTTTTTAGGTAGTGTTGATTGGATGAGTTATTAATTATTGAGGAACCTAACCTATGAAAATGAAATTAACCCCCATTGCTTTTAGTTTACTTCTCGGTGTACTCAGCTCAAGCTCAAATGTAGTATACGCAACAGGCTACGTTCAGGGTTCTGTTTTATCCGATAAAGTGTTCTATCAAATTGGCGGAGGATCAGCCATCATGCCGCCTCCTTCTAAAAAAAGAATGCATGAATATTCTATTGGACTGGGATGGAAAACAAACCTGATGTGCGGTAATTTTGATATAAAAACGACCGTAAAAAACCAATTAAACGGTATTACAGAAGGTTTCAAAGATCTTTACAGCAATGTGATTGAATCGGCTACCGGCGCTGTTGCAAGTCTTCCTGCAATGATCATCCAGCGTGCTAACCCTCAACTTTACGATATTCTCTCCAATGGGTTATATCAAGCAAAAATCGACTTTGATTCATTAAAAACGAGCTGCGAAGAAATGTCGAGTAAGCTTGCCGATCATGTCATGGATAATAAATGGTTGGAGTTCGCAAAACTTGAGAACTACAAAAATATTGTATCGTCCGAAACGGATGCCAAAAAAGCGAAGAAAAAATCAGAACAGGAACTTGGTAAAAAAGGACAAACTTGGATTGGCGGAGAAAAGAAAGGAGGAGAAGGTCAAGATCGTATTGAGGTCCTAAAAGATGTAGTTAAAGCCGGTTTTAATATCATGCAAGGTCGGGGCGTATTAGATAAAACCAAAGTACCAGAAACACAATGTGATGGCATGCTCTGCACTGAATGGAATACGCCTGAACAAGCGGCTGAATGGGTGCGTGATGTATTGGGGGATAAATCGCTCTCAACCTGTGAAAGCTGCGGTACCCCACTTACCTCGACAAAAGCCGGTACAGGATTAGCTCCTAAAATTGAAGATGAAACCGTCAATGTAATGACTCATTTCCAAGGTGTATTAAATAGTGACAATATTACTGCCGCACAATTAGCTAATATTAGTTCAACAACAATGCCAATTACACGTAGCTTGGTTGAATCCCTTCGAGAAGATCCTGATGTGGTTGTACTTGCGACCCGCCTATCCCAAGAAGTCGCCATTTCAAGAACTATTGAAAAAGCACTTGTTGCCCGCCGAATGATTCTTGCCGGTATGCGAGAGCCAAATGTGAGTGCAAATACGCTTGCCCAGGAAGAATTAATGGCAAATTTGACCGCACTTGATCGTGAGATTGAACAGGTCAAATTGGAAATGGACATTCAAAAATCTCTCACTAATAACACGGCAATGGCCATCTTAAATAACCGAATCAATGATACACAAGGTGCAGTTGAAAGTAATAGTTCGGATGATTCGGATAGTAAATTCAGAAATCTGACTAAAGAAGACGGTGCAAATAACATCGATAATCGCAATGGCCGTAATTTCAATGCCAAAGATAAAGAGATTGTTCTCCCTATACCTGACCGTACCTCTGGGGGTTTAGGCAACATTAACGGCCGTTATAACGGAACCGGCTCATCAACCAATACGGGAAATATCTCATCAGGGAGCTATAATCGTGTTCCGGCCATCACCGGAAATGCACTAGAACAAGCGACAGGACTTCTCAAACACTTTGAAGGATATCGAGATAAAGCCTACTGGGATGTGAATGCACATCGAGTCGGTTATGGTTCTGATACCATTACCAAAGCAGATGGTACTGTCGTGCGAGTCACAAAAGACATGCAAATTGATCGTGCTGATGCTGAGCGTGATTTGGCACGTCGCACCCAAGAATTTGCCAATACAGCACGACGCAATGTCACTCCTGAGGTATGGAATAAGCTCACGCCGAACGCACAGGCTGCACTGACTTCTTACGCGTATAATTATGGTCGTGTTACACAAGATGTTGCAGAAGCAGCAAGACGTTCGGTACAATCAGGCAACATGAATGATTTAGCCAATGCAGTAAGAAATCGTCAAACGAACAATAATGGTGTCAACGCACGCCGCCGTAATCAAGAAGCCGACTACATTTTAGGATTATAAAAAGGAGTATTTATGAAAAAATTACTAGCTATCACCGCTCTCAGCCTATGCACGCTCCCTGCTTTTGCAACCAACAATACAATTTTCTCTTGCAATACCCAAAATGGTACGCCGGTGAAAATTATTAAAGTCGGTGATGATTACGAATTCACTTATGGAAAAACGACCTTTAAAAACCCGGCGAAACAAGTGCTATCAAGTGAAAATTCTTACATTGCCACCGGTTCCAGTTTTATCACAAGTTCACTAGAGTTAAAAAACAATGGTATGCGCTATGTGGTTGAATTTGTACAGCCACGTGGCTCAAAATCAGTAGAAGAGCCAACGCTTTATGTGTTTAAAGGAGATAAAATGGATACTGTTTCCTGTAAAACAAATGGCTTAGTACATAACTTTGAACAGCACAGTATGAAACCTTAACTTATTCTTTGTTAATTAGAGTGCGGCTTCTTAGCCGCTCTTTTTTTATCATGAAAGTGGTAAAAAAATATTCATATCATTGTTGAAATGTACGGAAATAGACCGTACAATAAAACAAAAAAGGAGGACTTATGGCAACAGCAAGATTTGAAGCTCGAGTGAGCCCTGAAATCCATTTACTATTAAAACGAGCTGCGGCTCTTGAAGGACGTAGCCTGAGTGATTTCGTTATCAGTTCAGCATTATCTGTCGCAAAAAAAACGGTTGAACAGAATGACATACTTCATTTGACCGTCAATGATCAAATGCTTTTTGCAAATTCATTAATCGATCCGCCTAGCCCAAATGCAGCTATGCAAAAGGCACTATCTTTAAGCACTGAACTTTTGGGGGAATAATGCTTTCTGCATTTAAGATAGTTCCGTTTAGTAAAGAATTTGAACGAAACAAATTTGAAAGCGAATCCGAACTATTAAACCATTATCTACAAAAGCAAGTTTCACAAGATATCAAACGACGTGTTACTTCATGTTTCTTAGCGATAGATTCAGAGCAAAAGGTAATGGGATACTATACTTTAGCATCGATGAGTATTGCATTGAGAGATTTACCGGATACGTTACAGAAAAAACTTCCTCGATACCCAACCGTCCCGGCTGTCTTACTTGGGCGGTTAGCCGTAGATAAACAGGCTACTGGACAAGGATTAGGGCACGCTTTATTGGGTAATGCATTAAAGCGGGTAATCAATTCAGACATCGCGGCATACGCTTTAATTGTAGATGCTAAAGATGAACGGGCGGTAAATTTCTATTTAAAATTTGGATTTATCCCATTCCAAAATGAATCGAATAGGTTATTTTTTCCATTAGAGAAAGTTGGTGATCTTTTATAAAATCATAAAAAATCGGTATTTAGTAAAGAATATGTGATTAATGTTTTTTCAACTAGGAGGGGCTATGAAATTTCCTCGAAAAAGACAAATTCAACAATGGTATATCCTTGCTTACTATAGCACTAAATATATTCTATTCCGCTTTAAAAAGTGGCAACACCCAAGGCTACTGAAGGTTATTTATACGGTATTGACTGGGTTGACTGTTTTTAGCCTATTCTATCTTTCTCTATTTATTGCGCTGTTCGCATTTGTTGCTGGATTAGCTTTTTTAATATTCAAGTTTACTAGTAAATTCTCACACCCGCTTGATGAGTACGATGAGCACTATGAATATAATCCCTCTAATCCTTTTGGACATGATTACAACGAACATAATTATGAGAATTAAAGAAAATCCCCCGCTATTAATATAACGGGGGATTTTTATAATTCATCTTGTGATCTGTCTTTCTATTTGTTTCGCACCATCCTGTGTTTGTTTATTTACTGTATCATTAGAGCTTCTTGATATAGCACTAGACAGTTCGCCACCTACTTTTAGTCCCGCCCAAGACATCATACCAAACCACAATGCCGGAAAAAGAAAAAACATTGTCGCAATGACTAATTTTACGATCAAACCATCTTTTTCATTTAATATCCCAGAGAAATTCCAATTTAATGCCTCACTCCAAGTTTGCGAACCCGAGTAGGTATTACTATTATATAAGGTGTCAATGAGCCAGGTATCTAGCCAACGGGCAAGTTCCCACCAAAATGAGAGGAAGAAGATACCAAACTGAACAAAGGTCAGAGTAATCATTACTCTTGCACCGTATAACCCCATGATCATCACAATCGGCATGGCAATAATTACAGCAAGAGATAAGAGCCCCTGAATCATTGGTAGCGCTTCTCTCATTGCATCGAATCCGGGTAATGCCGCCACATCAGCGACAGCAATACCCGCAGCAGAAATTGTTCCGGCAAGTGCATTTTTAACCCATTGCACCGGCGCATATTCCCCGCCTGCACCAACAATATTTCCGCCATAACCTTGATAAATAGGTTCACCGCCAGAAACATAAAGATTTGATGGACGAACTACACTCCGAACAATCGTTTCTACCCCACTATTGTAAAGATCAGGAGAAATTGCTTTTCTAAGTTGTAAAAAGATATCATCATTAACGGTATCAATAATTCGTTGACGTAATCCTACATTAGGATCCGCCCACCAAACTTTGCAGCTTGGATACCCGCCATTGCCGGTATTTGGCAAGGCATCATCACGAGGGAGTTCATACGGCCAAAATGGCTGAGGCGTTTTCGCACGATAGATATCATAAAACCCTGGAGTATTGATTAAAAGACTTGAACCAATCCAATCTAAATCTCGAGATTGCGCCTCATCTAAGTCAATTTTTTGGCGTCTAATCTTCGCTCTTGAAGGTAAAAAACAGTCTTCAGCAAATTGTTGAATTTCCTGACGCAACACCGGGCTTTGAATCCGAGAGTGCTGAACATCAAAACGTAATTGACGTAAATCCGGTTTACAGGGAATAGTGGCAATAGCCCCATGGGTAAAGCCTTTCCCCACAGTATAAATAAATGCCCACCAAAGAGGTAAAGAGGCACTTTGCCCGGTTAATTCGGATGAAAGTCCTTTCATACCTAAATCTGTTGGCTTACGTACCGTATAACCACATTCTTTCATTCTCGCCGTATCAAACTGCAGCGTGTTATAGGAGACATTAAAAAGCGGTAAACAGGTAAAAACCATAACGATGAAGCTACCATAAACCGCATTTTCTAGCCAAGTGGCAAGTAGTTTCCCTTTATTTCCTTCATCGTCACCTTGTTCACGTGCTTTGGCAAATAAACGAATGAGATGAGCGAGAAAAGGAATCGCAAATGCACCTGTATCAACCATCAAATCCCAAATACCATTACTAATAATCCAACCAAGTAATGTTAAAAAATACTCATAATAGCTATCGATCGTTAAATTAATGAACATATTGATTTACCCACGATATAGATTAAACAGCTCGACTGTTCCAAATAAAATCACCATCGCACGAATAAGACGCTTATAAGCAATCTTATCCTCTTCATTTTTCGCTAGGTGATAAATTCGATAGAGATAATACGCACAAACGGCATAAATCACCCCTCGAATACCTAACCACATAAAGCGATGGCTACGGATATTGGAAAGAAGTGCTAACACACCTTCGCTATGGTTCATAGAAAAGGCGGCAAATCCTATAAAAAGTGCAAGAGTGACAAATGAAATGAATAGCCATTTCACTGCACTTTTTATCCAAGAGGAGGATTTGATTGTTTTTTTATCACTCATGGTATTCCTTATCGGTCCCTGGTTCTTGGTTATTTTTCACAGCATTATCCACAGATTTTGTGGATAGCTCAGACTTCAATAATTCGATAAACCAATAGCAATCTGCAGTATCAACCACATACAAATAAATACGAAGTGCATTTTCTGTAATAGCCGGATATTCGGTATAACCTGCGATGACAAAAGTAAATGTCAACTTTCCCAGTTCACCAATCAATGTGACTTTAACGTAATTCGTCTGACTGACTCGATAGGGATGAATGAAAAGATCTTGTAACACCCCCACTTTTTTTCTGCAATGCGCTAATAAGGCATTAATTTGACTTAAATGAGGCTCAACTAATGTATCTTTTAATACCTGAATATCCGTTTGATAGGCGGATAATTGAAAAATAGTTTTAGATTTAGCTAGCATAAATACCTCTTGCTTTATCAATGTTTTCGGCGACTTTTAAAGCAGCATCCAATTCTGAAATGCCGTATTCTTTCATGATATCGGCACGTTCCTTTTTCTCTTCAGGTTCGGTCATCGCTAAAGCTAAATACAGGCTAGGGGGCACCACCCTAAAAAGGGCTTCCATTTTTTTGGCAAGAACGACCCCTTCAGTGTATTTGCGATTCTCTTTTTTTGTTGAAAGTAATAAAAACTGCTGTTCCGGTGTCAGGTCTTTAAAGCGACTTACCTGATCTACTTCATCTTTTTCTAAACAAAGCAGCTCCCACCATTCAATCATAGAAAGTAATTTCGCCGCATCATTTGGAAAGTCCTTCATATTTTGCGTGGCGAGCCACAGCCAAATCCCTAATTTACGCCACATTTTCCCCGCTTTAGCTTTATAACGGGCAAGCATAGCATTGACGGTGATGATATGGGCTTCATCTGTTGCATTCACGATTGGGCGACCGGAGAATTGATATTTCTCACCGAGGTTATTGATATGGTTAATTAAGGAAATATAAGCAATAGATAGCTGTGCTTCATACCCCTCACGGGCAAGTGTTGCCAAATCGACCAAGGTCACATCTGCTTCGGGCCAAATCTCCCCTTCTCGATTAAATAATTCAGCATCAAAACTCCCCGGTTGACAAAACAACCCGATTGCTTCTCCCATATCGTAAGCACGTTCACGCCGTCTTTCCGGCAAATTCTCATCTTTACTTAATGTATAAAAGGCATCTCGAATATCTTGCGTGAGCGTTGTTCTTCCTTCTGCGACAGTCGTTTCTGCAGCCAAGATAATCGCTTTCCGAATCATTGCTTCATCGGCACGTGTCATATTCTCGTCTTCTTTGACCTTTCCTCCGGTGATCATAATGCGCGCAATCATCTCCATTTCGCCCAAAATATCACGTTGTGCATCGCCTTCTTCAGCCTCATCATCGTTTTCCAGATCGCTCTCTTTAAATGCCGGCAAGTCACCTTCAGGGGACAATACTTGTTCAGATAACTCACGTTGTTTTTGTTGGATTTCCGGATCGGCAACTAATTTATTGCAATCGGCAAACAATGGGAGAGAAACCCCTGCACCGGGTTTTAAGGAGACCTTATTTACAGTGATACCATAGCGTTGAAAATATTCACAAATCAGCCCAAAAGAGTTACCGGCTTCGATAATAAATAATCGAGGACGGTAAATGGCCATCAGCTGGGCAAATTTGCCGTTCAAGGTAGCCGACTTCCCCGCCCCCGTCGGGCCAAGGATCAAACAATGGCCACTCTTAGCTCGGTCATCTTTATTTAATGGGTCAAAATCCAGTGGTGCACCACCTCGATTGAAATAGGTAATACCTGGGTGACGCGTGCCAATTGAACGACCTAATACCGGCATTAAATTGGCAAGGTGTTGCACAAAATTAAATTTCGTATAAAGACGTTTAGCATCATCTTCCGGATTAAAACACATTGGGAGCCAGCGTAAATACGTGCTTAATGGTGCGATTTCATTGCCTTCACGTATCGGCACTAAACCGGTACTTTGTAAAATTGAGCGTAACTTACGGCTCCGGCGTTTTAATTCGGTTTTATCATCCGCACGTAAATAAAACGCGAGAGAGGAAAGATATAGCTTATGTTTATCTTTGATATAACGTTTGACTTCTTCACAGTCTAACTTGGTATATTTTGATTCGGTATTATCACCAAGTGCATTGTTACTGATGGCCACCAAATGATTTTCCAGTAAATCTTGAGGATAAATTACAATGGTCATCGCCATCACCGAATTTTCCGGCAACAAATCAAATAATGCATTAATGTTATCACCACGCTTTACTTCACCGGTTAAATGCCCAACCTCCGGCGCTCGACGTAATGAATCGACAACCACAACTTCATGAGGAATATCATCAAAATACCAGTAATGCTCTTCTGTGCGGGGAGAGTTCACTAATAAGGTTTCCGAAAAGTCATTGGCTAAATACAAATCACCCGGGTCATCAGTCTGTTTTTGCGTATAGCCACAAGACCGATAAAATTCTTCCTTATCATCAAATAAGTCCGGTTTTGGATTAAACCAACGTAATAGCCATTGGTGTACTGCGTGACCATCTAAGCGTTTTGCCGTAATTCCGGCACTCAATAATGCGTTGGTTGCATTTTCACAAGTCGCATCTAAATCCTCAATCGCCATATCCAGCTCATAGTTGCTTTCCACATAGCGATAAATAACCATACGTGTGCGACGTTGTTTCCCACGCCACATCGTACCGGTTACTGCCTTGTCTTCAAATAATCCTTCCTCTTTAGAGACATCTTTAAGATGCTTGGTCATAATTTTGAGCCATTGCTCTGAAAACTCACTACCTTGCGCATCAGGACGAATATAACTACGTAAAATATCAACATAATCCATCGAGACTTCATCATCTTGGCAATAAAATTGGACAACCCAAGGATGATGATCAAGTTCGTCAAAGCTGTCTTGAATCGCATGGCACACTTTTGTGCGCACTTCATCCAAATAACTTTTAGAACGTCCTTCCGTACCAAGTGCATTTAATTCAAATATTGCCCCCACAGAACGACCATCTTCTAATAACAGGATTTTTCGATCGTCTAGATATTCCACATAAGGTATCTTATCGACAAAAGAGGACATGGGATGGTATTGCTTTAAATGTTCGGCCACGGTGTAGTCGCCTTGACGTTTGATAAAGACCGGTACACTTTCTGTCACCTCGTCCTGATCTTGCGTGATGGTATCTACCGGTTCAACCAATTCAGTATTGCCTTGAACGACATGGCGCTTCACCGGACGTCGGGAGGATTTTGATGATTTAAAAAGATTGAGCATCTCAATTCCTCCTAATAATCACGCGTTCTTTCGCCAGGTTGTGCGTATTGAATACGTCCATAAAAAGGGAATACCGTCGTATAGCCTGGCACAGGCAATTGTTCGGCTGAATTCGTTAAATGAGGAAACACATAGAGCGTCATATCCGGATTTGGAAGACGAGGAAAAAGGTTTGTGACCTCATTTTCTGCTGTCCGGGTATAACGAATATTCTCATCACCTACAACATCACGCCCTCCCAAAGGACGTGATGAATCAAGCGTATCACGTGCTTCATTAATGCCACTTTGCGAACTACCTCCGCCATTTTTCCAAATCTCGGCCATCGAGCGATCACCTGCCGGTAATAATTTCTCTTGAGAGGTTGAACACCCAGTCATTAAAAGTGCGGTCAAAAATGGGAGTAAATAACGCATTTTCATGTTGTCTCCTTAATCTAAATGCTTACGAGTGGAAGAGCCGTTATATTTCACTTTACGTGCTGCTTCGTTGTAATCAATCGCTAATTCTTTGGTGATATGGATCCCAACGGTTTTACCCGGTGGAACATAAATCGCATCAAACATTTGGCCAAAACGTTCTTTAACCCAGGTTGCCGTTTCATTTAATCCGCCTGCAAGCCCTTGTCCCAAAATATATTTACCTTGTTGCCCTGTCACTGCTCCGACAACAGAACCTCCATCAACGATGGTTGTTGTTTGACCTTGCGCTAAACTTTGTGCTGCAGCACTTGCCCCGGATAATAAAAATTGCGTACTCAGATACTCCGGTGCATTTGTTTTACGTTCTCCGGGAATACAAGTTACCCCTTGAGGATCGGATAACCAACCGAACCCTTCCTCTGAATTTTCTCTTATCGTGCCGTTTTCACGCTGAGAGTGAGGTAAGGAGACAATACGTCCATCTTGGAAAATAAAGGTCATTGAAGTGACCTTTCCTCGTACACAAGACAGCGTCCAATCCCCAGATACCGTGCCGGATATCACTGCTTCTTGTACATCCGGCAATTCAATGCCGTTTGCTAACAGGTTTTCACGTCCAATGATGGCTTTAAAAGGGAACGGATCCGTGAGCGCACCACCAATAGGTACACGCCCAATCAATGCGGTCATTGCCACCGCATCGACAAGCGTGGCATTAGCCGGAATGGTATAATAAGGTGTCACTTTAACTTCATCGGTATAAACCCGTTTTTTCCCTGTTAAATCATCCGCCGCTTTCCCCACAAGAGAGTCATCAAGTTTTTTGAAAAGATTAGGAAAGGAAGGAATTGCGCCAGTTGCACTCGCATCAACCGTCTTACCACTTTGATCTTTATATTGCATATCATCCGGATCGACCCAGAGCATCCCATCTGCACCGACTGCGTCATTGTTCATCACCGGTGCAATATTTTTTCCTTCACTTCCTAAACCAATGGGTAAGTCACTATTATTTTGATTCCCTGCGTTCATCGGGTTTGTAGTTTGCGTTGAACCGGACATCATGGATTCAAGTTTCTGTTGCATACTATTAAGTTGAGCTTGGAATGACGCTTCAATCTCATTTTGACGTATTTGCACGGCTTCATTAATTCGTGCATTTATCTCGGCGGAATTTCCTTTTAAAGCAGCATTTTCACGACGTGTTTTTTCCATTTCCGATTTTGCTTTTTTCACTTCACTCAGGAGCGTTTTAAGCGTGTCATGAGGGGTATCTCCATCTTTCAGATTTAAATCTCGTCGTTCTTCATCCGTTAAATCAAAAACCACTGAATTGTCCGGTGTTGCAGAGATTTCCTCTTGTTTTGCTTTTTTGGTAATAATGACAGCTACCGCAATAAAGAAGAATATTGCGACAGGTACGCCATATTTAAGTAATTTATTTGATTTGACTTCGGCCATCTTCTACCTCCTATTGTGCGGGCACCGTGACGGTTTTCTTCACAAGTTTTTTCGTACTTGATTTTGTTTTGAGGTTGCTTGGAATGATGGCTTTACTCACATCTCCCTCCGTCACCAAATAAACGGTTGTTGTATCGTTAAGCGAACCATATTCCCCGATCCATCCATGTTGGAAACTGGCCGCATAAAAGTTTCCTTGGAGATAGCGAGGATCCAAATTCACTCGAAAGGCTTCTAAGTGTTGTATTTTTACTGCTGTAACGACAAATCCATCTAATCCCCAGCTTTCAAGCGGAGTTGCGCGAACTTTTAAATTTGGGAGTAATGTCGGTAATGAGCTTGGTAATTTCATTGCAACACGGCGAACGCCGGGGAGTGGCTCAACCGTTCTTAGTGGCGCATAAAGCGACTGTGCAGCATAGCGCACTAATGCAGCGGGAACAGGTAAAGCGCTACGTACTTGGTTGACGTCATCTTCCACCGAATCAGAAACACGGGTTTGTTCCACGCCGGGCTGATTAGATTGCACATCCTCATCAAAGACCAATCGAATATGATCAGGCTTACGTTGGCTTTGTACTGCTTTCATATCAAGCAAGATATTTTGTCCCGTCCCAATTTCTCGCAATTGAATTCGATTTAACTCAAAAGGCTCTAGTGCAGTAAAATAAACGGCGCCTCCCATACTTTGTACGCGCAATTTTCCTTGTAGATTTTGAGGTATGCCAACTTTCACATTTTTGTCTACAAAGATAATCCGTTCTTTATTTGTAGCGAGATCAATCGCCAATGGCGTTCTATCCCACTTCATTAAAATCTCAGCCTGAATGGAAAAGGTAGAAAAAAGTGCGGTCGAAACGGTGAGTGTTTTAAGTAAACGTGCTGATTTTTTCATACAAAACCTACTGTTGTTCTTTGTTTTCGCGGTATTCAATGAGTTTTGGAGAGCTACGGTAACAATCAATGGCAAGTCCCCAAGGATTCGCTTCCGGATTCACGTCATAGCGCACAACATGTAAGGGATAACGAACTAAAACGCGTTTTACCGGGTTATCTAAAAAGTATTCATCGGTACTTAAATCAAGGGTGACATCCCAGTCATCGGCGCTATTAACGGTGACCCGATTTTCTGAAAATCCTCGTCCGGGTATCTCATAGACACCCCGAACGCGATCACGAAGTTCGCCCAGTGCATCTCGCTTAGCATAATCTTCCAATAAAAAGTTTTTGCACTGCGGTGTGAAATAGGCACTAAGCACCTCAATATTTTTTTTGTAATCGACCCGACCATCTGTTGGCCAACGATTTAATTGTTGAAAGATGTAGAAAGAAAAAGAATAAACGGAAGCCGGAGGAATCTCCCACCAAGCTTTTGTTGAACCCGAGCGTAAATCAGGCGGAACATGGATAGTCAAGTTATCCGGTGATTTATGCCAACCATAACCTAATCCTAGACAGGTTATAAAAAGCCCCACAATCACCAAACGTAAGGAATTAACATGGGCGCGCTCATTACTTAACGCGTTTTTAAATCGACTCAATATACTCATTAGAAATGCCCTTTTTTGCGGGAACGATGAATTGACCAGTGGGTTTCTTCTGTAATGAATTTTGATGGAGAGCGTTTAAACTGGATATATCGCTCAAACCACGCATCAGGTTTTCCCCGTTTTAAGCGGGCGATGTATCCCCCGCCAAAACGGATGCTCACCCAACCTAAAAGGAGAGCAACCAAAGGTATAATGTATAAACCAAGACCAAATAAGAGCACCACCAATAAGCCGATTACTACCCCAACAACGGCCCCTATACCTGCAACAACAAAAATTTCTGTCATGGTCATTCCCCGAAAGACGGTAGGTGAGCGATTGATACGCTCAGGGAGAAAAGTAATGGTTGAATGAGAATGCTCTTGCATAGGATGTCCTTACAACATATCGATGGCTTTGCTAATTAACCAAATGATGACGACAAGCAGTCCTACACCCACCCCACAAATCATACCGAACTCGCCCCATGTTTTTTTACCGGCGCGCACTTCTCTAAAGGTTTCAATCGTAGAACCTGCTACAACAAAGAATGCCCAGCAACACACTAATAAACCTAGTAATGTGGCAATATCAAAACCATAGTTTTTAACGTTCTCAATGATACCCGAGCCTTCACCACGGCTAGGAGCATCCATTTTAGGAATACCTTTACCGCCTCCGCCGGTAGCTAATGCATTTCCGGTTTGTAACGCCAATAATGGAATGGCAAGTGCAGCTTGTTTACCGTATTGTTTCAATTTCACGAATGTTTTCATTAGATGTTCCTTAATATTGAAAATAAACCTAACGCAATAAAAAATAGCCCATAATGCAAAGAAACAAGACGCCACGCACAATCAATCCGCCAAAGGTACTCATCTTCATGTTACCTTCCCGCAAATCTTTAAATGCATTCACCCAAATATACGCCAAGACCAGGAAAACGCTGACAAAAATCAAGCCTATGATGAGGATATGAAGTTCGCCAGGTGTCGCACCTGAACCGGCTTTAAAGGCATTTTGTACTACAGATGACTTGTCCGACATCGTTAGTTTTTCCGGAGTTTATCGTAGTAACCGGAAAGGCTTTTAAGTTTGCGAGGGTCGCGTGGTTGGGCGCGATCACCGTTAATGTAGAGGTTAATCCCTTGCTTAACGGTATTAATATCTTGATGCGCTTTTTGATAATCAAAATAGAGGCGACTTTTCAGCCCGGCATTCGCACTTTTTTGGGCACGAATCAAGGCTTGTTTAGCCGATTCTAGTTGTCTCATAGCTTGTTCTAATTCACTGGTTTCATCGGCATAAGCCACCGCTGAACACACGAATGAAAAGAGAAAAACGAAGGCAGCGTTACGCATGAATTTCTTGCTCCAAAGGTTAATTTTATTGCAAAGAAATAATGCAAAATTTAGGAAAGGATTGTAATGAGAAATCCTATTGAGAAGTGAGAGAGTTTATTTAAAGCCCACAAAGGTGGGCTTCTTTTATTACAAATGTTTCTTAAAGTTTGACAACGTAAAAGAAATTGTCAATCCAAAGAAAATAGCGGAGGGGATTAAAATCCAATTGGGATGAATCGAAAAAGGAATCGACAAGTAAAATATCCAAGCAACAAGCATAACCGGAAAAATCGCTCTTTTAGCATGATGATATTTAAATGCGGATTCCCGTCCTACGCCAAAACGACGTAAATCCCGCTGAACCAATCCATCGACAATACCCACTAAAGCCGCAAGTAAAAACAATGGGCTGGTCAGCACAATAATCATTAATCGAATAATGAACGTGATGATGACATAAAGCACTGATTCAACGTAATCGCGTAGATAATGATAAGTCCATGCCCCCCATTCAGAGCTTGAGGGATCATTAAGCCAAGCCTGAACCCCGGTTCGCACAAATAACCAATGATGTGTTTGTAAAATTGCCCATTCCACAAACTCCACGGGCGTACTATAAAGAAGGCTTTTTTGAAATTCGGTAGAAAACCAACCGAACTCATTTTTCATCACCAGTTTACTGTGTAGATAACCGGATGGCTCCCAGTACTGAAAAGCAATGCCTACCCATTCAATGATGATACTAAGTATTAACGAGAAAATTAGCATACCAATCACTTTGCAAGGTAAGAATTCCTTTTTCTTCTTTTCTGGTTGGTTTTTATCTTGTTCGCTTCCTGCCATTAATTCACCTTTTGTTGTGATAAACGCTGACATTGCACGAGCACGTCACCGGGATATTGCTGTGTAAAGCGTAACCAAAAACTAAAATAACCTTCTGGGAGTACCGTACCGGGTTTAATTTTTTCAGCATGACTCCATACCTCAATGCCATATTGAGAAAGGTAATCGTCCAGCTGATGTAATGACCACTGATGTTTTTCCCACTCTGGAAAAATTGTCTCGACAAAAAAGACAAGTCGTTCATTATCAAATTGACCCACTGAAGACAATCCCAAAGGTGCCCCCATATTAATATCCAGATTCACCCGGCAATCCGGTGTATCGGTAATTCGCATTTCAATCTTTGTATTTTTCATTGTCATATGATTCTCTTAATGTTTTTTGAGACAACGCCTCAAAGGCTTCCACCGCCTCTTTATTGGGCTGATAATGATGCACACCTTCCCACCAAGAATCTGTTGTTCGATAGTTATTTCGCATATAGTCGGCAAGTTGCTGTAAAGATGAGGGCATCATATCGTCTTTATCTTCAACCGGTAATGGCATTCTAATCTTCCACAATTGAGAGCCTTCTATTAGGGCAAAGGCCTGTCCCTTGGGTAAATTCGTAATATCCGCAGCAGAAAGCATCGGTTTTGATTTTACTGTCACCCTATCGCTCGTATTAGAGCCGAAATCCTCATATGAATTGGGGTTCGTATTATCACTTGTGCCGGAAAGCGCCATCACTTCCAATATATTTACTTCATGTAAATTTTTCGTCATGACTTCTGCTGTCGCTTGTTCTTTAACCCTAAGCATCACAAGCGTATTAAAGTTACCAATGATTTGCCCGGCTTTTGCTCTATCTTGCGTCCTTGCTTGAATATCAGAAATGGTTTGCGTGTATGCCGTAACTTGAATACCTGCCCCACCGCCTTTATTGATTAATGGGATAAATTCATCACCAATTAATTCGTTAAATTCGTCACAATGTACATTGATAGCAATCTTACCTTGTTTCGTATTGGCTTGCTGAGGTAATCCTTCATTGACCCCAAATTTATAAATATGCCCAGCCATCGAGACCAAATCAGCAAACATGGAATTGCCCACAGCAGAGGCGACTGTCAAATCAGAGAGTGCATCAAGCCCAATATAAACAATCCCACGCTTACGGATGACTTCTTCCCAATCAAAAATAGGGCGCGTATCTGTAATATCGGAATAATCCGGAGAAAGCAATTCAGCCACTTTACCCGATGTTAATTTTTCCAATAACGGCAAAAGCGAGGCCACAATCTTATCAAAGTAAGTTTTGTCATAACGTACCGCACTACATAATCCATCCAATACGGGATCAAAAATTTGTTCATCACGAATATATTGATCGACGGCAATGACCTCCGGACTACGCCCTCTCATTGCAAGCGAGGATTTATTCGGATCGACTTTGACTGCCGCTTCCAGAATCGTCAACCAGATTTTTTTATCTTTCCGATCGAAATAGAATCTAGCATAATCCAAGAAAAGCGAATCTATACTTCGGACATAGCGTGCAATTTGTTCATAATTAGGGCGACGTCCAAGTTCAACTAATGCCCTAGAAATAATATTCACAAATCGCCAGGCAAACTCTTTAAATGCTGCCGAATTCCCTGCACCACTTAATTGCCCGGAAATTCGAGAGGCGACTTCAGTGATTTTATTAAAACGCCCAACGGCATTATAGCGAGCAGAAATATCCGGCCAGCCTAAATGAAAAACATAGAATTCTTTTTCCCGACCTGCCCGCTTCGCTTCAGCATACATTCTTTTGAGAATATCGGCATCCCCTTTAGGATCGATAAATATCACGACTTCACGCTCTTCAAAGCGGCTACCTCGATTGATATCTTGTGTAATTAATGTCTCAGCAAGTCGTGTTTTTCCAACACGGGTTGTCCCTAATACCAACATATGACCTACACGACTACTTAAGGGAACGGTCACATTGACTTCGTTTAATTCAATGCCATGAATTGCCGGAATGCCCTCAACCGGGGGTAACGGTCTAAAAGGGTTAAAAGGACTATCCTTTGACGTCAATTTAGCAATAAAACTGTCGCTATGTTTTTTCTCAAATTCACGTACCCAGGTAAAAGACTTGGAAGGAAGTGTGTATTTTTCGGCAGATTGCTGAAAGCAATCATGTAATCGCTGCGTATGTTTTTGTTGCCAACGAAACCCTTTACCTAAAAAAAGATCACGTTTAAATACCGGTATTTGTTTACTGGTTAAGGCATAGTACGGTAAACGTTTTAAATTTCGGTGATAACGTAAAATCTGCCAACCCTCGTGTGCCCGTTTTGCACCAATTAAGCCAAATCCCAATGCCATGCCATATCCTACATGCGGTTTTAACGCTACCGCCCAAGGTGCATAAGCACAAAGACCGGCAGCCATCGTACAAATCGCCGTCGTATAAAATTCGACAGGAGGACGTAATAATGCTTCAACAAGATATTTATTACTCATCTCTCACCTCGATGTTACTGAGTAATCAGAGCATCTGTCATCAGTAATGGATAATGATAAATACCAATACGATCAGCTAACGTGTCTGCTGCCACGGGCATTAATGATAATTCCGGGGCTAAATTGCGCAATTGGTCAAGTTCTTCCGCCGTATTGACATTAATCACTAATCCGGTTGCTTGTTGCTGAACCAATTCCTGATAATGTGTTTTCAACCATTGTTTTGATGTTTCATCAAAGCCAACTAAAAAAATAGGCATTGCACCGGGTAAATTAACCGGTTTTGACTCAACTTGACCTACCGTCCATTTATGCGACACCACAGGGAGTAACATTTTTTCAGAAATTTCCCCAGGTACAGCATTAGGATGAGTGGGCGCATTTTCTGTATGGACAGGCTGAATACCTTCATAGAATCTGACCGCACTTTCACCGCCTAAATCGGCAATGACCTTTAATTCTGCAGATGAATGTACGGAAAGGAGTAATCCAAACCATAAAAAATAATTTAATTTTTTCATTACTTTTTCCCTAATATTTTTTATCTACAACAGTACCGACTTTGCCATATTCCTCCTCAAGGTGCCATTCATCACTGAATTTTTCAAAACGACCAAATGGGAAAGGAAAATCTTGCGGAAAGGTGATGTTTGCTTGCTGAAAAAATTCAATAATCTCGTGACCATGTAAAATCTTTTTTTCAATTAGCATGGAAGTGAGTTGCTTATAAACCGGTAAGTTCAAACTAAAAAATTCTTGTAATAACTGCGTTTGTTTCTCTTTTAAGGCATTTAATTTTGCTTCATTGGCATTAAATTCAAACTCCGAGAGCGGCTCAATATAAAAAATCCCCTTAAAATGGTTTTTTAAATAAAGGCGGGCAAGATTAAACCATTCATGATTATCATAAATAGAGCCTAGCGAATTATCCTGTAACAAGATACTTTCGCCCTCCCGTCCGGCAAGGGTAGCGAGCATTTGCCATTCAATAAATAACCGACTTTGTGTGACCCGTTTAGAGGTAAAAGCGGAAACATATCCCAAACTTGTCGTATCATCTGTGTGTTCTTTCACTTCAACTTTCATAGAAGGGGGCAATTGACCTAATGCACCATAAACAAGAAGATGACCGGCTTCATGGGCACCGACATATCGAATATCTTGCGGTGTCATTTTTCTGCGGATAACAGATACCCCGCTTGGTAACCTACCTCGTTCATGACCTTTTGGCGAGAAAATACCGCAAATAAAACGCACCACTTTTTCGGCAAGGACAATAAACACCCCAAAAGATAAACAGGTACTATACAAATCGGTAAAAAACCGCCGATACTCAGGGGTATTAGGTTTTATTTCGATAAGTTGAGCTAATGTTGTGTCAAAATCGGTTGGTGAAAGTAGATAGAACCAAAAAATACCATAGATAGCTAATGCCAAAAATAACGCATTTACTGTCATAGAAATAGGTTGGCGTATAAATGAAAAAATAGTGCGAATAGGGCTAGAAGATAATGATATTCCAAACATTTTAGTTCCTACATATTGGCGGTGTTATCAATCCAAATTACATTATTATCGTTGGGTTCAATCCAAATCATTGCATTTTTTACCGCATTTTGATTTGTTGAGAACGACGTTTTTGTTTCTGTAGCTGAAGGTCGTTTTTTATGAGCCTGTGGCTTAACCCACACGATTTCAGTTTGCTTTCCTGTCTTCGATACAAAATTTGCTATAGACTTATGGCTGTTATACCGCCCTGTTTGGTAAGCGATAAATTGTTTTACCGACATTCCCCGTTTCATACCATTTCGACGCATATTGCGAATATCTTCAGCCGTTGAACGCCCCAAAATGGCACGATGTAATCCATCCAAACCAATATTATGAGCTAAATACAAATTCTCATCGGTTGGTTTTATTCCTCTTTCTGCAAATTGCTCTATATGCCAACGGGCATAAAGTGCGGTTGCCAAAGTGTTGATGTATTTATTATGACGGGGATCGAATTGCGTATTACGATTTTTTGCCGTTACCGGACGCATTCCTATACGATATCCTTCAACCGTATTGGCTAAAAAATTCCAGGTTCCCATAGTAAATTGTCCAACGCCGATAGGGCCTGTTGGTGAGATTTTTCCATACCAACCGTCTTCCATCTTAACCAACCCGCGCAACATTGTTTCACTGACTTGATAACGATTTGCCGATTCTTTGATATACGTATCAATTTCACGCCCAAATCCATTAAACCGAGCTTGTGCAACCAAAGGTAAGGTAAGTAAGATACAACCCAATTTGATTAATAAGTGAGATTTATCCACTGGCCTTCTCCATCAATACCAAATGCAGCCGGCATTTTTCCATTTGCATATTTTGCCCAACTCAAGTTGAGATCGTGGTTTAAGGTAATTTGACGTTTTTTGACTTTCTCCACATTAATATGATTCGCTAATGCCCAATCACGAATCTTATTATCATCTTTTCGACTATCGACAACATAGATGTCAACTTGTGTGTCTCCGGCATAATTCAATAATTTCATCATATCGCGACCACATTCTTGACAGTCATTAATACGGGTAAAATAAATAATACGGCGAATATTGCCGGATTGAATTTGGCTATCGCCTACATTAAATGGCAAAATATTCGGATATAATTCATTAAATGCTTGCGTATAAGCAATTTGAAAGGCGATTTCTTTTTCTGTCCGTTCAAACTCTTTTTTAGCAAGTAATCTCGCATAACGTTGCCGCTCTTCCTCTGTTGTGGCCTCTACGCCTAACGCTGTCAATGGGTCAATATTCGGTGTCCAAATACCGCGTGCACCGTGTTTCATCACCGTTTCATATTGTTGCCAATCACGCTCGGTCAATCCCCACTCAGACCATTTATTTTCAGTCAACGTCTGAGTATGATTCTGCTGTTGGGTAGAGGTGTTGGATTGAGAAAAAACCTGCTTAGTTAAATTTTCATTTTGAGAAACGGAAGTAGCGAAAGCAGGGAAACTCAAGAAGAGTGGAGTCAATAACGCGAGAGGCTTAGAAAATTTCATAGTCGCTCCAATAAATAAAATCATTGAGGCGACTATGCCAAAAAGACTGGGAAATCGTAATGAAAAATTCTATCGTGATTGGAAATAATTTACTTCATGCCGATATCCGCATCTACCCGTTCTTTGGGTTGAGTCGGTAATGGAATTGAGGCACGTTTTTCAAAGCAGACTTGACGGCGTGTATCATCGACAATCAATTCAAATGCCTCACCAACAAGCATTTGTAAAGCATCCCGTAATCGCATTGAGCCAAATTGATAATGGACTTTTGGTAACAGACGTCCAAATAACTGACGCACATCTTCATCTGCCGGCAAACTACATAAATTATAACCGGTATTATTTAAAGTGGTTTGCAACCCTTGACGTACTGTCGCCGTATATTGTTTTTTCTTAACCGGTACATTAACATCGACTAATTGCTCCAAAAGATATTTTTGTCCACCGATTGGTGCACTGGTGACGAGCGTATAACGACCATAACGAATCACTTCGGGATATTCTTCGTAGGTTGTATTGGTATAAATATCCTCGCTAACCTTACGATAAGGATTTATCTCTTTTACATTCCCTGTGGTTTGCTCTGTTAGGCGAATCGTCGTATTCGGAATTGTCGTAGATTGTGTCGTGGTGATAGGTTGTTGTGTCGGCATTGGAATACCGGGAGAAAGCACCGACTCATCGGAAGTAGCATTTTGTGCACATCCGGAGAGCATCAATGTGGTTACAACGGCTAGGGTTAAAACCGCTTTTTTCATAGTCACCTCAAGTTTATAGTAAAAAGATGGTGTTACTATGCAAAAAACGATTGTTGTTTTTAAGGAAAAAACAAAAAAAAGATTGAAACAATTTATCAAGTACTACATATGATTAAGCAGTACTAAAACGCCCAATAATAGCCAAAGATGAACCGGATAAAACGCATAGAAAAAATAAGTCTGAAATTTTGAGGGTTTTCTCCCTTCCATATTAAACCAAGCCGGTATGCGATGCTCTTGAGATGGGTACAGTATAAAATAGATAGACATAATAATAGCCAATATCATTGGAAAGCCAATCGTGGTGTCATAATATGCTGACATCATAGCCTCATTTGCTAAAAATGCGAGCCCTACTAATCCAACAAACCATAATTGGCGGTCTATTTTTGTTATTAGTGAATAACGAACAAAAAAATAACACGCCACACAATACAAGAGCCCGCCCAAATGATAATCCGAATAATAAGATAAAATTCCCCCTACCCCACCTAGTACAGCATATTTTATGACAAAAACAACCTGCTCTCGTTGAGATTGGATAGTTTGAAGATGAATTAAGCGAGAGAAAGAAAAAATAACTAAAATAAACCCAATAAATTGCCCATAAATATTTAATCCTGCGCCAGGAATAAGGAAAGCGTAAGCATATTGAGCCGGTATACCAAATAGACTCAGTTTTAACAAATAACTGACAGTACGCCGAGTGTCTAATTTTCGACTTGCCAAATTAAATGCCATTAAAAAACCAAATGCCAAGAAAGAAAACCGACCAATGACTCGAAATAATATAAATTCAGAGATATATCTCTCAAGTATGAGTCCAACATGATCAAGAAACATTGTAAAAAGTGCGAGCCATTTTAATAAATTTCGTTGCGTATTCGTTATGTCTTTCACGGTCATTTATCTTTCCTTTTGCCCCCTAATTGTATGTAAAAAAGTAAAGCCTACCCACAAAAAGTAGATAGGCTTGATAGTTTATAATTTAAAATCAATACTCGTATTCGAGCATAATGGTTGTAGAACTGCGATCGGCTTCAGTGAGCACATAAACGTATTCATCACCAATATAATGGTGACTTAATACCCGTCCGCCGTTTTCCACAGCCTGATCGTTGTGCGCCCAAGCACTTCGGTAAATGATACCCCAGTCATAGCTCAGTTGCTTTTCAATTAATCTATGGATATGTTGCATACCCAATGATTTCTTGACTTCAGCGGTGCATACCACCCTACCAAGGGTAAAAGGCGTCTTTCTTGACTGATACAACGCCCAATCAAAATAACCCTTTTGCAAGTCATCACTTTCATCAAAGAAGAAAACTTCCGTCCGATAGTTTTTTGATGCTAAATCGGTGCCAATAACGACCGTGTCATTGCCTACTTGGTAGAAACTGACAATGACTTGTGCATTGGGATCACAAGGTGTTTGAACCCATTCACCGCTTCCCAGCATCACATAACCACATTGATGATACGATATGAACCGATTAATTTGCTCTACCGTTAATTCCGCTAAAATACGACGGGAAATAACGGTTTTACCCAGTTCTAAATGGTAATTTTTTTGACACATGATGTTCTCCTCAATTTTTTAATGTAAACGTAAAGGGGATAACATCACCATTGGGGGATGTTATCCCTCAATGGGCTGTACAAACTAATCTATCAGTAAGCTATTTTCTGAAAAACTGTAGTATTCACTACCGGATACAATGATGTGATCAAGTAAATTCACTTCCATTAATCTACAGGCTCTCATCATTCCCTCTGTAAACTTCTGGTCTTGATAACTGGGTACCACATCTCCGGATGGATGATTGTGCCCAATTACAATTGAAACCGCGTTTAGCTGTAATGCCCGCTTAATGATTTCACGAGGTGATATTGATACAGAGGTCACATCACCCTGAAACAATATTTCAGCTTTAACCAAACGATGACTACGATCTAAAAACAACACCGCACACATTTCTCTTTCTTCATAACCTATTAGGGTTTGGAAGTGAAACGCGATCATTTCCGGTGCAGTTAATTGTTTTTCAGAACGATATATTGGAGTATTCTCCATTATTTTCGTCAAAATTGCTTTCGCCTGATTTAAGATAGTTTGTTCATTTGCGTCTAATTTATACATTTGATATTCCTTCTAAAAAGAGGGAATATCCCCATAAGGAAAATATTCCCTTTATGGGGTAAAGTGCGGTCAAATCTGAGCGCACGTTAAAGTAAACCCAACTCATGTAGTTTTTTTCTGCATGCGTTGTTTATGACGTTGTAATTTTTTAAACATTTTTACCGTGTCTTGAAACCTACTTTCATCATTAACGGCAATACCATTAATACAAAAATGCGTGTCAAAACCATTGATAAAAATGAATATGTTTACATCGTCTTCTTCTAGCCCGGTCAGCTCAAAAAAGAGTGATTCCAAACGATTTAAAACGAGACTTTGATAAAGGTTACCAAAGTGCGGTATTACTTCACTGCCTCGTACTAATGCCCAAATTTCCTCATCTTCCACACAGCAATCGTATTGATAAAGCACATTTTCCCAACCGGTTAAGGCGGGACTGATTGCGTTCATGTAAAACGACGGAATAAAATTCAGTGAAAGCATGCCAAATTTGGTGCTATTCATATGGCTATAAGGTAAAGTATTCATCGTGTTCTCCCTAAATGATAAATCAAAGGGAAAACCCTCCATAGAGGCGATTTTCCCCTATGGGTAAAAGTGCAGTCAAAATTGACCGCACTTGAGTGTCAATATTATGCCCAAAGTACTTCCGCTAATTTCACTTTTTTCTCAAGCTCATTCACGGCTTTTTTGGCATAGGTGAGCGAAAAAGGATGCGCACGTTTTTCGGGATTATCTTTCAATTTCTGATGTTTTTCCTTAGCTTTTGCCAATTCAAACTGAAAGAATTCAAGACTTTCCGGCATAGATAAATCAATTTTTCCTGCTCGACTTTCCCAATATGCGATTTTGTCATCGTAACTTTCTGCTTTTCTCATTTCCTCAACGGATTTTTCCATCCGTCGATGATTACGATCAATCAGTGCCCGATGACGCTTTTCGCTGTGGTGACCGATTTTAATCGGCTCCCCCATACTCAAAAATTCCCGTCCTTCCTGGGCTGCCTCAAAATACTGATGGCTACGTTTCATCGCATTATGCGCCGCATCTTGATAGCGTTGCGCTCTTTGCTCAGCACGTTTTTGGCAATCCATCCCATCACAGCGGGTAAAAGAATAAAAGTAGTGATCCGCACTTTGTTTAACCAAATTGTGAATTTCTACTTCAACTTCTTTACCATGTCTGCTGGTAAGAACGATAATATCGCCCTTTTTATGGGGTTCCTGGCATTTTGCAACAAAGACGTTTGGGGCAAACTTAGCATAAGTATTAGTTATCATCGTATTTCTCCTCGATGTAAAAGTAAGGGAAATACGTCACCCAAAGGGAAACCTATTTCCCTTTAGGGGTGTAAAATGTAAAAGAAAATTAATCTAAAACAGCTTTCTAGGTGAATAGCTGATATAGCCTTCGGCTTTTTCAATATCGACAAATAAATATTCATATTTGTCGTAAAGTTTAACCAAAGGATGTGTCCGATTTAATACGCGACGGCAAAGAGAAGGGGCTCTAAAAAAGTACCAAGGTATGGCACAGTAACCCGCATCGTATTTTTCTGCCATATTAAACGCATCAACGGTATCTAAGTAAGCCGCATCTTGATCGGCTTTCTCTGATGCCACGGCAATCTCGGTATTTAACCGATGTAAAATATCCGCCCATCCCGGTGAAGACTGAATCCGTTGACGAAGATAATCTCTTAGATCTAGCAAATCATTTTGATAGATTCTCAGGAGATAAACGCTCTCCATCACGTTTTCATAGGTTGTTTTACGGGACAACGTTGGTAAAGGTAAATAGGTCGCCATCATTTTGTTTCTCCTCATAGAAAACAAAGGGGAAACATCCGTGGGGAGGTTTCCCCAACGGGTAAATGAAAGATAAAAGTGCGGTTAAATTTGAACGCACTTTGGAAGGTAAAAGAAAGAATTAGTTGATAAACTTCATCAAGCTCATCAATACACCTGTTCCAGCCAAAATTAAACCTGCCATTTTGTACATGGCTGAAGTTAATTCTGTTCTCAATTGGGACATTTCCAATCTAAGCTCAGCTTTTAACTCTTTTAAATCAGCTTTGGTTGCAAGTGGGCTTTGGCTTTGTTCCAGTGCATCATCTAATGCATCTGCAAGGGCTTCGGCCATTTCGGTCGATTGATTAGCCTCTTGCAATTTTTTTACAAAGCGCAGTTTATCAAAGCGAATGGTTGCCATAGCATTCCCCATATAATTTCTCCTAAGATTGGTTAATCATAACACAAAGAGAAATTCACCACGAAGGGAAAACTTCCCTTTGTGGGTAATGGAAAAAATCACCATTATTTCGGTAAAACAAAGACCAACAACATTGTTGGTCTTTATTGTTTAAGATCATGCTGACTATTGATTTTCACCTTGTTCAGCCGATTTTTGCGATTTTTGTTCTCGCTGATATTTAACTTCACCATCAACTTTAATCATATCGATGCGAATTAAACGCCCTTTTAAGGACACGCCAACATCCCCTTTTTTATGGTACTGAGTATCCTTTGAATAAGTAAAGGTATCAGTCCATATATCAGAAATGTTAAATGAAATGAGCACTTTTTTCTTTTCATTCACGGCTTGTTCACAACGTTTAATTAAACTTTCGGCTTCTTTACCAACAACATTGGTATCGAAATAACGATACTCCACATCATTGTTATCACCGACTAAAGCGGCAATACGGCAAGCTAAGAAAGGCGAACCTTTTTTAGGTGTTACCGTGCGAATATCGCTTAAATAGCCGATGCCTGTGGTGTGTAAGTTAAAATAAGTTTTAGCGTTAGTTTGAGTAGACATAATGTTTCTCCTAATGTAAAAAAAAGCGGAGAAACATCCTTGCCCAACACGGGAAAAATGTTTCCCGCTAGGGTTAATTGATAAGTAAAGTAAGCGTTCCCAATTACCATTGGAGCCCTTTTCAGAACGCTGAGAGACATTGAATTCCCTACTCATCAACGATGAGTCATTGCTCTTTCAAGGGATAGCAATGTTTAAGTGCTATCAACGATAGCGGCTTAAGATTAGGAAATGATCGTAATGTAGCCACTTCAAAATAAAATAAATAGGTTTAATTAAATATTACGTTTTGACAATAAAATAGCCCCTAGGCAAACGCACCAGGGGCTATACAGATAAGAACAAATTTGATAAGTCAGGCTATATAATACAAGTGGTGCTGTATCATCCTCGTCAAAACATAATACAACGACATTCTTCTATTATTCGGTAACAAAGCAGCCTCTTACCGATATAACGCGCATTATTACAATGCAAAGGGCACTCAATGTTTCACCGGTGAGCTCCGGTTTGGATAAATGAGCATTACTGCAAGGACAAAAAAATACCTCAATACTCTTTTGTCCTTACAGTAAATCACTTGTAAGGTAGCGACAAAAAAATCGTATCGCATGGTTTAGTTTGCATTCCTGCCAACAGCAGAGTCCTTTTCAGAATGCTGAGGAACATTTTTCTGTATTGATGACCGACAATACAAAGCGGTTTTGCAAATCAAATTGTAGCAAATCTACAAAACAACATCAAACGAGGATCTGATTTCCCCTTTCTCTCACAACTTTTTTCTTTCTTGTTAGTTTTCCGCCAATACTTTCTAATCCATCACATTTAGGGTATTGGCTGCATCCCCAAAATAAACCATTTTTTCCCTCCCGCTTGATCATCGGGGAACCACATTTAGAACACTTTTTAATTTCAATATTCCCTAAAGAGATCACTTTTGCAAGACACTCTTTCATCAATTGCCGAATAAACTGCTCTTGTCTCTGCATAAAAACATCAAGTGAAAGCGTTTTTTCTGCAATCTGATTTAGCGCTTGCTCCCAAAGCGCGGTTAAACCCGGATCTTTGAGTAATACCGGCAAGTTATCAATCAAAGAAACGGCTTCATTTGTAGCAATCAATGATTTCCCTTTTTTGGCTAAGAAACCTTTATCAATCAATCCTTGGATTGTTCCCGCTCGAGTAGCTTCTGTGCCAAGCCCTTCCGTTTCACGTAACCGTTGTTTTAATCTCTCATCCGTAACAAATCTAGCCGCATTTTTCATTGCGGTGAGTAATGTTCCTTCGGTGAAATGGTTTGGCGGTGTAGTTTGCTGAGTTTTCATTTCCGTATCGACAACCCGGCAAGTTTGTCCTTGCGTTAAGGTCGGGAGCGCTTGTTTAGATTCATCTTCTTCATCAAGCGTTTTGCCAAATAAGATTTTCCAACCGGGCGCAATCAACACATTCCCCCGTGCAGCCAACACATGTTGACCGCACTTTAAGGTCATTTGGGTTTTATCGGTTTCACTAACCGGTAAAAATTGTGCAAGATAACGACGGCGGATAAGGTCATAAAGTTTAAATTCTTCCTCTGACATTTTGTTAATATCAACCTTCGCCATGGTCGGAATAATGCCGTGGTGAGCGGTAATTTTTTTGTCGTTCCATGCTCGGGATTTTTGGTTGAGATTAAGTTTTGAGGCAATAGATTGTAGTCGGCTGTCAGATTGAATGAGACAGTGAATTACCCTCGGAGCCTCCGCTAACTGTGATTCCGGCAAATAACCGCAATCAGTACGCGGATAGGTGGTTGCTTTATGAGTTTCATAAAGTGATTGAGCAATATCAAGCACTTGTTGCGCTCCCAACCCATAAAGACGATTGGCTTCAGATTGTAAATCGCTTAGCGCAAATAAAAGTGGCGCACTTTGTTTTTCCCGTTTTGTTTCAACTGATTCAACTTTCGCTTGACCGATTTGCCGAATCTGCTGATTGGCAGTCTGTATCACTTGTGCGGATAAACAAAGCCCATCAGCATCACAATATTGTTCAGGGATAACATATTGTGTAACAAAAGGTTGCGTTCCCTCAGAAAGAATGACTTGTAATGTAAAGTGCTGCTTTGGAATGAAATTTTTAATTTCACGGTCACGATTAACGACTAAGCTCAATGTAGGACTTTGTACACGCCCCACACTTAATGGTTTACCTTGATAACCCTTTTGTTGGGCGAGTAACGTAAAAAGGCGAGAAAAATTCATGCCAATCAACCAATCGGCGCGACTACGAGCAAGCCCTGCATAATAAAGCGGTAAGGTGTCTTCGTTATTCTTTAATGTCCCTAATGCCTTACGAATACTGGCATCATCTAATGCAGACAACCAAAGGCGTTTTATTTGACCTCGAAACTTCGCTAAATCAAGCAGCTCCCGGGCTATCGTTTCCCCTTCTCGGTCAATATCGGTGGCAATCACAACCAATTGTGCTTGCTTGATAAGTTTTATCACAATGCTGTATTGTTTTTTCGTTTCTTTTTTAGGTGAAAGTCCCCATTGTGACGGAATGATAGGTAAGGTTTCAAATGCCCATTTTTTAAAAGCGGGATCGTATTGTTCCGGATTAAACTGCTCAACCAAATGCCCAATTCCCCAGCTCACAACCAATTGACCATCCGGTGTTGATAAACAACCCTCACCACGTTTTGTTGCCCCTAATACTTTGGCAATATCATTACCTTGAGAAGGTTTTTCACAAAGAAATAATTTCATCGTTACCCAATTGACTCATGTTAATTAATTATATTGAAGTTAAATCGGTTTTAAGGTAAAAGTAATGATTAATTGTTATGAATGTTTAGAGAATTTTTTTTATGGTCATTTTTTATGAAGAACGATTTTAATTCTTTTCGATAAAGATCGGTTGTTTGAATAGCAAGAAGTAGCGGTCGACATGCTTCACAAGAAGAAATGGTCTCTAGTTCTAAGCTAGAATTACTTTGATGGCGACTGACAAAGAACTCCCAATCATCAGGATATACGCCACCATGAATGGTGATAAAAAAATCCTGAATATCTTCTATTGGCGCAGACATAACCCAGTTCTCTAATTCTTCTTGATAATCTGACATAACTTGCTCAATCGTTCGAGGGAAGATCGATGATGACATGAGAAATCCTTTTTAATTATATTTCCTACAATTAAATCGAATCAATGAAACCTAAACAATCAATAATTCAATTGTAAGTAAAGGAGAATATTTATGGGATGGAAGAAAATTAGAATTGATTTTGCTACAACAGTAAAATGTCAATTTTGTCCCCGACATATTACATCGGGTAAGGCCGTGATTGTCCAACACGATAATGGGATGCTAAGTTATGCGGGGCCAAGCTGTGCGAAAGATCCAAATAAAGTGGATAACCCTAAAGAAAAAATTATAGATGTAACGAAAGGATGTGTAGAAGAACATACCACCACTAAAAATAAGACACAAACAGCAATCAATACAGTTCAGGATGAAGACTTGCCTACGTCATTAGATGATGATAACTATTTTGACGAAAATGCGGCTAAAGCTTATTTGTTGTTAAGGTTTGAAAAACTTGCTCACATTCAAAAAATTTCAGATTTTAGGTCAGAAAAGTTAAGTGGCATTTATCAAAAATATGTAATTAAGAACGAAATATCACCGGATGATGAAAAATACCTTAATATCGTCATACATGGCGATAAATATCCAAAATTTACCTATAAATCATTACAATCACTCTATGCCACTGATTTCTGGTTAAGGGTATTCCTAGAAAAGAAACCAGAACATAAATTCATTAAAAGTTTACTTGAACAACTTCATCAGAACTTAAGCTTAAGCAAACCTCAAATGGAAAAACTAAATGAATGTTTTACCGAAGTAAAAGGAATGAAAATTACACTAAAAACAAATTCTTTTGGGTAAAAAAAGCCCCTTTTCATCGTGGGGCGAGAGTTTAGATGAGATGAATGGTCAAAGGATTGACCGGTAGGATCTCAAGGAAAGTTATTGTTATAAGATACAAAAATATTATAAAAATTTATCTTTTAAACAAAAAGAGAAAAAACATAAAAATAATTTTTCAAAAAAAGCTCCAACCGATGTTGGAGCAAATAAGGAGAATTCACCATTTATTATTTTATAGTTTTTAAAATATCTTGTTTAATTTCTGCGACCAATTCAGGCGTACCACGGACTTTCCAGTATACTTTACTATTTCTCCCATCTTTTTCAAGGCTAATATCAAGGTAATATTGATTATTCTCACCAAGCGCCCGCGCCATACGATAATAAACCCCCGGATTCGTTTCGTGGACAATACCATCTTGTTCCATTTGATGTGTTTTCCATTTACGCACATCACCGTACGCTCGTCCTAGATATTCATCTTTCGTTGGAAAATTAAATTCTCGTTTTAAACGAACATATAGGGTATCAATATCACGCTTAGAAGTGGCTTCGTCATCAAAAGACTGAATACTCCCAATTCCCAATGTTTTATTGAGTTGGCCTGCAAATTCACCTACTTTATTATTAATAGCAGTAAGTTCGGCACATCCATTCAAACTTAATGCTATTAATGAAATAAGAAAAACGTTTTTCATCAAGAATATCTCCATTCAATCTGACATATTTTTACATGTTTTATATTTATGGAATTCAGAACGGAATATCATCATCAAATCCACCCATTGGAGGCTGCTCTAAATGAGGTTGTTGAGCCGACTGATGAGAAGATTGATGACCAGGTGCTGAATTTGAATTTTGCGGACGAGAACCTAACATCTGCATCACATCACCCTGGATTTCGGTTGTGTAGCGATCTTGACCATTTTGGTCTTGCCATTTACGGGTACGCAAACGTCCTTCAACATAAACTTGCGAACCTTTCTTCAAATATTCACCGCAGATTTCGGCTTGACGGCGGTAAAACACAATTCTGTGCCATTCAGTCATTTCACGGCGTTCACCGGTATTTTTATCCGTCCAACTTTCACTGGTTGCCACACTAATATTCGCAACAGCATCCCCGTTTGGCATAGTACGAATTTCAGGATCATTTCCAAGGTGTCCAACAATAATTACTTTATTTACGCCAGCCATAATAACTCCTTATTTTAAAAATATTATTCTTCCCACTTTTCGGCATAGATATGATTTCGAGTTTCAAGCTGGTTTAATTGGTTAAGCACATAAATCGCTAATCTTTTCTCATCATCCTCATTAAAGGAAGATTTAATTTTTTCGTACTCTACTGACGAATCAACCACCGACTTTCCATCAATACTGATACTAAAATGAATATTCACTTTTCCCATAATATTACTCCCATGCGTAATTAATGAATTGATGGAGATTGTGCATACATTATGAAGAATACTTAAGCGGAAATTCACTTGATAAATAAGAGAATTTTGAGTCGCTTATTTAGCCACACCGACTCTATTTTCAATATTTGAATAAAGATACAAACGTTTTCTAATAATATACTCCACAAGACTACGATAAAAATCCTGAACGAGCTCCAATTCATCCCGCTTTTCATTCTTTAGAGAATTGTCAATTTGACTGAGAAGAGTAGGTTTAAAAACCACCTTTAAAATTTCATAATCCGAATAATAGTCCAGCGATGGATATAACCAATCTAATACAAGATCAGATTCCAAACTAAAAAATTTATAGGGATTCCAAAGAATTTCTCTCAATAAGATACCCATTTCACCAAGAGATAATTTATATTGAGAGCGAAAAGATTCAAAAAGGTCGATATCGATATAGCATCGGTTAGAAGAAATATGTTTCAAAAATACTTCCAATTGACTTTCTTGCTTTTTTAACAGAAATTTTTTTAATCTCCATCGGATATATAGGTAACGCAAACGTTGAGAATATGGCAATTTCATGATTACCTCTACAAATAAATTTGGTAGAGATATTACTTATAAACCGACAAAAACCAACTATTAATCAAATGCTTTAAAAAATTAAAAAATATTTCCTATTTTATTAATAAGAATAAGTCCTTCAGGAATAATTTGAAATATACTGATTGATGTTGTAATGATACCGATAACTACGGTACAACATAACTTAAACTGATTTTTAGTATTTAAGGTTTGAATTTCTTGGGCAATTTGAAATACTAGCTCTGAAGAAGACTCATTCATTTTTACAAGTGCTCTCATCTTATTTCGCAAAGTGACAGGTAAGTCAGATAGAAACCCCATATTTTGATAACGTAGAGAAATTTTCCGTAAATAAGCTAACTTAGCTTCATCATCAAAATCACTATCATCCTCTAATTCAACAAGTAACCCAAATAATGTGGTACAAACTTCATCATATTTAAGCTTAGTTTTAGCAATATAAATATCCAATGAGTCATCGTTAAAAAAATCTCTTAGCAATGCATTCCTAATGATTTTCTTCAACTCCGTCATACGAGCTTGCTGGTGATATTTATAAAATCCCCAAATTATCGCAAAACCAATTAGATCAAACACAATAAGAAATGCAAGATTCATTTTATCAGGCTCAGACATAATTGCTCCTTAAAAGTGATGTACTGCGATGTATTCACACTTGAAAATATCACACTTCACTTAAATTATCATTGCCTTTTCCTCGTCAAAGGTAAGGGGCTCGCTCCCTTACCTTTAAAGGCCTTTTATTTAAACCTTTACAAGCAACCATTTTCAAGGGATTACAAGCAATGAAAAAAAGGCTATACAGGCAACAAGGATCGAGGATCAAATATGTTCCCCACCTTGAAATAGCTCATCAATTTTTTCCATTTTCTCCGCACACTCTGATAACTGGCGCATAATAGAGGTTAATATAGAAACTTGCATATTCAGCACCAGACGCTCTTTTTCTATCTGCACCAACGATTTTCTGACTTTATCGGAATAGCTCACATCACTAACAATATTTTCCCAAGCTTTTTGTCCGCTTTTATTATTTTCTACATTGCGCCAACGTAAATAAACTGATCCGGCACTACTGGCTGAATCACGATAAAGTAAAAGAGGAAGTGTTCCCACGAGCGTATCGGTTATATTTCTAACAATCGTGGGATAATTTGCAATCATACCGTCACGTGCAATGCGAATCTGCTCCAGTAGTAGATTAATTTCTTCTGGTGAAGATAATTCCCCGAAAAAATTTCGCATAAGTCCGTTGATATTATGTTTAGCAGCAAGATCTCGGTACATATTTTCCGGAATTAACGCATAAATTTTCATTGTGATAATTTACTCCCTCTCTAAAACATCACTATTATCGGATGTACTTGGATGAATATCCGGTGCAAAACGTGCCCGACGCGTTCCTTCTACAATGTCCTGCGGCAATTCAAGTTTAAAGCGTTGTCGCACTTCTTGATAACGCGCTGAATTATCGCGCACATCTTGGCGGGTAATTCCGCTATGTCGGTACGTTTCGATAACCCCAAAACAACGACGTAATAAAATTGAACCGGCTTCAAGCCATTCACGGGCTTCGGCTTTTGTCAGCAAGGCAATATAAGCAGCCGTCATCGTTGTTTTTGCCAGTGTATCAAACTCACAAAGTAAATAAATCAATTTATACGCTAAAGGAGAGTCGGCATAGATTTGATAAATAGCGGGTTCAATATTACTGCAGCGTTGAATATCAATCCCATCAGGGAGCTGCTCTGCATGGATTTCAACTAAATCTGCGATAAGTTTTTTCATTTGTTCTGTATTATTGAGCACCATATTTTCAAATTCGACTAAATAATAATCCGCATAAGGATCGTCATTTGCCGCATCTTTTTGGAGCTGAGAGAGAAGTGATAGACATCCCGGTATGCTTAAAATCCCGGGACGAACAATTTTTTTTCCTTCACGAAGGATAGGGCGACCTTGCCACATTCTTGTAGCATATTGAGAATGCAATGTTAATGTAATCTCACTACGAAGTGCGCCCATTTGTGGTTGCGTTGATTGTGGTTCATGCGATGTATTTTCTGCGATCATGGTGTTACCTCTTTTTATGTAAAGAATTTATTGTCTATTTTTTGTACTAACTGTTTCCAGGGGAAACACTTTGTCTATTTTTTGTACTAACTGTTTCCAGGGGAAACACTTTGTCTATTTTTTGTACCAACTGTTTCCCAGGGAAACACTTTGTCTGTTTTTTGTACCAACTGTTTCCCAGGGAAACACTTTGTCTGTTTTTTGTACTAACCACTAAACTTTAACCTGTACCAGACTATACCCGCATTAAACCGGCAAGTTTCCGAATTTCATCAAAATCAACATAATGCGTTTGGTGTAATGAATCAGTTAAACCGGGTAATATTCGTTTAGAGCCAGGTTTCCTCTCTCCTGTTTCATCAACTTGAACTGTCAAAGTTTGACGGTTTTTATTCAACAAATAAGGTTTAAATTCCCCACTGTTGGCTCGCTTAACCAAATTAAACAAGTAGCCGGCTGGCTTGAGTACTTTCCCATCTTGAATACGTTGTATTGCTTCAAAAATGACGGCTTGTAGGGTCTCTTGATCTAATTTCATCATCTCATTTGCGATAGACTGTTTTTCCAACGCACTCAATTTAAATTGCCCTAATTGTGAATAAATAAATTCGGTACGTTCCG
This sequence comes from Rodentibacter caecimuris, assembly GCF_010587025.1. Classification (NCBI taxonomy): domain Bacteria; kingdom Pseudomonadati; phylum Pseudomonadota; class Gammaproteobacteria; order Pasteurellales; family Pasteurellaceae; genus Rodentibacter; species Rodentibacter caecimuris. The sequence goes on from NZ_CP040863.1 coordinate 1,037,249, forward strand.
TACTAGTACTGTACTGAGTATTTATAGTACTAGTACTGTACTGTGTTTTTACTGAGTTCCCTAATGGAACTAAGCCTAAAATCAATGACTTATCGTTATTTTGGTGACTCAGTTCCCTATTGGAACTCAGTGAATTTTTACTGAGTTCCATTTTGGAACTGAGTAAATTGTTTGTTTTTTGACCCAGTTCCATTTCTTCTTTACTGAGTTCCCTATTGGAACTCAGTAATTTTTGTTGTGTTTTTTCGATAGCTTGAGCCAAGTTTGATGGTAAGGATGTAGATACAGATTCAGGCGTTTGTTGTTCAACAAACGCTAAATAACGCTCACGGATAATTTCAATATGAGAAACTAAATGCCATACGGTATCCGAACTTTGCACAACCTCATCAACAATAGAAAGCGCGACATCGCGTAATATAGGATCACGATGTTTTGCCATCTTTTCGACAAAACGAAGATAGTCATCATTAATCACTAAACTATCTGCAATACTAAAAGGTTCATCGTTCATGACATAGACATTACCCAATATTTGTCCGTGACTATTTCGTACGGTTTCACATAATGTCAGCCAACGGGTTAAACGCAGTAACATAACGGTTTGGCTGACCACTTTACGTGATATCGGTTTTTGTTGATAGCTTCGATCTGACAACCACAACGCTAAAGTGTCATAAGAAGGAAACATCGCCCCCTTAAACTGCATTGAATGTAGCTTAATAATCTGCCAAGCCGTCTTTGCTCTTGATGTGAGGTATTTATCCATCAATAACCTTACCGGTACGGTCTCATGTCGATTCCCGACAAACAGTAAACCTTGAAAGTCTTTATTTTCCGGTAACATTTTTTACTCCATACTTTTATTTAGTTTTTCTCTTGCCATATTGAATAATTTCTATATTATGGAGCACCTAATGCAATGAAATGAGTACTGACCCTTCTAACCCTAGGTGCTCGGCATTAAACGACAATCCCCAAGCGAGTTCCCCAACTCGCTTTTTATTTGGGGAAAATTATTTCCCTTCTTTTATCCATTGCGAAACAAGACGCCAAACTTCTGTTAAACTTAACTCCGTTTCCTCAGCGATATACATCAGCAAATCTAATCCTTCTGTAGAATGTTCAATTTCATTTGATGAAACTGAATGCTTATTCTCTTGCCAAAGTTCCCACACTTTTAACTCATCTTGTTCATCTGCGTTTTTCTTGCGACCTATATGTTCTTTAATCCCCAATAATTTTCGACGTGCCGATACTTCTGAAGAGCTCCAGCCAAATCGAGAACGTAGCATTTCACCGGAAATCCCCAGGTTCAACGCACGGTCAATAATGTTACGCTCTTGTGAATTTACACGAACTGACTCGATAAGATTCCAAAAGACAGAATGATTAATCTGAATAGAGGCAAAAGAACTGCTACTATCGCATAGCTCACAAATTTCCTCCGTTTTCAAATTCATAATGGCGGCCAACTCAGATTCATCGAAACCTAACTGATAGCAATAATTAAGTTCGCCACGGCGAATGTGGGCGATGATTTCTGAAATCAACGCTTGATTCAAATTCGTATTAAGCATTTTGACCTCCAATATGTTGTGCGTTGATATAACGGTATAAACGAATTAAACGGAATAAACGAACGAGCATTAAATCCGACATCGTATTACCGATTAAATAATCTAAATTTAATAAATCAGCTTGTGGTGCGAGTTGTGGCTCTGTCGCCAATATGGTTAATAGGTGATAGACAAACAAGGTAAATTCTGAATACTCCTCTCCATCGAGCGGACGCATACGGTAGCTATAATCAATCGGATCATGTTGTACATGTTCCACAAACTGCCCCAATCCCACTTCTTCGGCAATATCTAGGGCGAGAGAATAGGCTTCCATTTTATGTTTGCGATTTGGGTAGATTTTCCAAATAGTGGTGACCGGCTGTTTACCACAATTCGCAAATTCCAATCCATTAAGTTCCGCTTCTTCTTGACGTTGTTTTTCTGGATTGACACCCGGGGTAAATCCCAGATCATTAAAATGCTGAATAACTGCAGAGGAAAAATCAGTCTCTGAAATCCCTAAATGAGGTAGAGAGTCACCGCTATCAGCCTCCGGCACAGAAGAACTATCAGATGAAGTCGTTTGATAGGTCATCATTGACGGAGTGATTTCATCATCTTGCTTTGTTACCTGAGACTGCTCGGACTGTGCCCATTTCTTCTGTTCTTGGCGTGTTGTATTTCGTTGGGATTGTTCAATCTGTTGGGATATTGCCTCTTTAATTCGGCTCTCGCTATCTTGCGTTCGTTGTAAAATTTCCGGCTGCTTTTCAGCTAACTTCTTCAGTTTTTGTTCGGCAAGATCAATTTCAAATTTAAAGGTTTCATAGGGAACCTGATAACTGAATGCTTCGGTGATATGACCAATCAATTGATCTTGAAAATCATTAATAACAAACTCCGTCGGCTCTTCATCAAATCCGGTGAGCGCACTCATCCAAATTACATCAAAATCTTGATGAGCCTTCGTTTCTTCTATATGCTTTTCCCACGAAAGCTGTGCATTGCGACGAATTGTTAGAAGTTTTTCAATCTGATGTTTTCCCATCCCATTTAACAACACATTTGGAATATGCGGATATAAATACGTTAAACATTGCTCCATTTTGGCTATTAAGGAATATGAGATCGGATAACCATTCTCACCCAGTTTTTCAGAGAGTTTACGATGTGAAAAATATTCGCCATATTTTTGCTCATATAACTTTTTCACCTCACGAATCCCTAGGGCTTTCTCAATAAAAGAGAGTTCACCCCGTACATCATTTTCAGCTAAGTGTCCAATCAGAATATTAAGTTGTGAATTGATGTCATCCGCTTCGCCTTGCCAAGGTTTAAAAACGCACTCAATCGACCAAAAACGAAGATCTTTCGTTTCCTTAAAGAGCTCATTAAGTGCCTGTAAACGGGTATTACCGCCATCTAAAATCGTGTAAAAACTATCTCCGGGACGTTGGGTAATATTGGGTGAATGATCCAATCCACGGGATTTTATTGATGCCTTAATTTCTTCGTAGGCCGGGTTTTTAGTACGACGGGGATTACCTTCATAAGGACGTAGCTGATCTAAGGTAACCGTAATTAAGCGATTACCACTTTGCATTTCTGTTTCCGATGAAACGGACTGATAGGGATTGAGAGCTTGGCTTTGTACCATTTTTTCATATTCCGGCGAATGATTCATAATTGCCGGTGTGGATAAAGCAGCCAACATTTTTTTTGCACGTTCTTCTTTATCTTTAGAAGGAACAAAAGGATTTTTCACACTCATTTTTATAATCTCGCTAATCGTTCATATTCTTCATCTGGGATATTCTCAAAAAGTGACAACTCCCCTCTAAACTGACTCAATACCGTGCCAATTGGACCGTTACGTTGCTTGGCGATAATGATTTCAGCGATACCCGGCATTTCCGTATTGTCGTTATACACTTCATCCCGATAAATAAAGAAAATCATATCGGCATCCTGCTCCAAGGAGCCTGAATCCCGTAAATCCGATGAGATAGGTCGTTTATCCGCACGCTGTTCTAGGTTTCGATTTAACTGGGACAGGGCGATAATTGGGCAACCGATTTCTTTTGCTAACTGTTTCAACTGCGTTGAAATACTGCTAATTTCTAAGTTCCGATTTTTACCATCTTTATAGGTCGGATCAGACATTAACTGTAAATAATCAATAATAATGACTGAAGGGATGCCATATTTACGAACATTACGACGCACTTTCGTCCGTAGGAGTTGTGGCGTGAGGTAACTGTTATCATCTAATAACAATCGGTCTTTCCACTGATGTGCAATCATGCCAAAAGCGTTACCAATCCTTGCCCACTCTGTTTCATCAATTTGAATAGCTTGACGTATTCTTTGTAAGGGAACTCGGGCAAGGAGTGCCAGGAAACGTTGCATAATTTGCTCTGCCGGCATCTCAAGACTGTAATACTGAACAGTACTTCCTTCTTTCTGTTCAAGCGCTGCTTTGGCAAAGGTCAGTGAAAGTGCGGTTTTACCCATTGAAGGACGAGCAGCAAGTAAAATCAAATCACCGGCTTGTGAACCGGTTGTATTCACATCAAGGCGATCAATACCAAACGATGTCCCGGTAACAGGGGAAAGATTTTTTTTGCTTTCGTCCATTCTTGTTATAACGAGATTGAGTACCTCAGATAAATTGACATTTGTTTCTTTATCTGAACGATTAAGGGTCAATTCAGTCAATCGCTTTTCTGCATTAGAAATCAGTGCATCAAGTGAATCCTGGGAATTCACTTTTCCTGTTTCCTTTCTTAGAAAATCGCCTAACGCATAAAGTTGGCGGGCTTGACTATCGGTACGTACAATCTTGGCATAGGCTTCAACATTTGTTGCACTTGGTGTCTTATTTGTAATTTCAGCCAAATAAGCAAGCCCACCGCACTCTTCAAGCCAGTTCTGTTGTTTTAACGCATGTTCTACCGTCACCATATCTGCCGGTTCATTATTCATCAGGAGCTGACCGATAACGGTAAACATCAATCGATGATGACCGAGATAGAAATTATCTGCGGTTACAATAGAACTCAATTCATCCCATTTATTATTATCGAGGAGCAATCCGCCAATCACGGATTGCTCTGCTTCAATATTGCAAATGATTGGAGGTTTTTGATTCATCTTTCACCTCCATTAACGAGCTTGGAATTTATCTGCCCATTGTGGGAAAAGTGAAATACAGAGTTTGCGGATATTCTCTTTTTCATCCTTGTTATGACGATGAACAGGAAGTGCAAGACTGGCTGCTTCACGGTAAGCCACACGTGCCGGAATCGCTAATTCAAGCAATTCCATATAGCTATCATTGCTTTCGATAAAGAGTTTACGCAGACTTTCAACCACTGATTTTGCATCATTAGTTTTGTCTAAGCAGTTAATTACGGCTTTTAATTGAGGTAATTTGAAACCATGTTTGGTAAAGACTTGAAGTTGCTGATAAAGCCCCATTGTTCCCCGAACAAATTCACGGGCTGATAGCAACTCAGGTTTGAGTGGCGAAATGACCAAATCACTTGCCAATACAGACATATCGACCGTGATCCCTTTTGTTCCTCTTGTATCAACGAGAATTAAATCATAGTTTTCTAAGGAACGGACAAGATCATTGAAACGCAACATCCCATCAGGAGAATTGCGTAAGTGTGTGGTAATCGCATCCGTAGGATCATTAGATTGGATAATATCGAGATGAGTATACTCTGTTTTTGAAATGACTTGCTCGGGGTTTGTATTACTTTGAATAAGGAATTCAAATAATCCCTGAGGTGCTGTGTAGTTTAAATTATAGTAGGTAGATAAAGTAGGTTGAACATCGGTGTCTATCATTAATGTGCGCAAACCACAGTCTGCACAAAACGCACCGATATTGGCAACATTCGTTGATTTCGTTACGCCCCCTTTAGTGGACATAACAGTAACGATAAATGCTGAATTTTGGGATAAATTTTCCATAGTTAAACTCTCTTGTCAAGAGCAAACTAATGAAAAGCCTAGAGGTAAGTAATTAAGATAGCATTGGTGGGTCGTGAAGGATTCGAACCTTCGACCAACGGATTAAAAGTCCGCTGCTCTACCGACTGAGCTAACGACCCTAAGAATAGGATATTAAAGAGGTTTTTCAGCGAATAGTTAGCAGCTATTAGATGGTGCCCGAAGCCAGACTTGAACTGGCACGCCTCGAAAGGCGAGGGATTTTAAATCCCTTGTGTCTACCGATTCCACCACTCGGGCGATGGAGCGGGAAACGAGGCTCGAACTCGCGACCCCGACCTTGGCAAGGTCGTGCTCTACCAACTGAGCTATTCCCGCATTTGTTGTCAGGACAACGGAATGCATTTTACTGATTTATGAAATGCTGTCAAACAGAAATAGTAAAAAATAGATTGATTGCTTAAAAAAAACTCAAAAATAAAGTGCGGTATTATAAGACCGCACTTCTATGCTATTTCAAACTACTTATTCGGTGTTTTCATAAAGCGGAAGAAATCACTATCCGGCTTTAAGATCATCATATTATCCGGATTTGCAAAACTCTCTTCATAGGCTTTTAAGCTACGCACAAAACTAAAAAATTGTGGCTCTTGTGAAAATGCCTCAGAGTAAAGTTTTGCCGCTGCCGCGTCGCCCGAACCGCGCAACTCTTGCGCCGTTTTATTGGCATTTGCCAAAATCAATGTGACTTTACGATCGACGTCAGCTTGAATGAAAGCAGCTTTTTCTTTACCTTGTGAACGATGTTCCCGTGCCACTGCATCACGCTCTGCGCGCATACGTTGGTAAATTGAAGAAGAAACTTCGTCCGGCAAATTAATCTGTTTTACACGTACATCGACTACTTCAATCCCAAGTTCAGCCGTACTGTCCTGACCGGAATTCAGGGCTTTTTTTGCCCCTTCCATTAATTCGCCTCGGGTACCGGAAACAATGTCTTTAATTGTACGCGAACCAATTTCAGAACGAAGACGATCATTTACTTTTCTGCTTAATAAACTTGCCGCTTGGCTGTAATCTCCACCACCGGTTGAGGTGTAAAAACGCCCGAAATCACTGATTTTCCATTTAACATAGGAATCCACCAACAAGTCTTTTTTCTCCACGGTGACAAAGCGTGTTGCCGAACCGTCTAAAGTGCGAATACGGGCATCCAACACCTTAATACTATCGATAAGCGGCAGTTTAAAATGTAAACCCGGCTCATACACAACAACTTTATTATCCGCATCACGCTGCACTTTGTTAAACCGCAACATAATGCCTCGCGTACCTTCAGCGACAACAATAACACTTGAATAAATCACCGCAGCGATAACGAAAATAACGGGTAATAAAAATTTACGCATTAATTGAATCTCCCTTGGCGAATCGGTTCAACCATATTATTTTTGGAATTATTTGATTGATTTTCCGGTTGCATTAAAACAGGCATAGGATCAACCGCACGTTGTACTTTTGATTCAGTTCTTTTTCCCATAATTTGTTCAATCGGTAACACCGTTAAATTATTACCGTTGTTTCCGTCCAACATAATTTTAGGTGTATTAGCCATCACTTTTTCCATGGTTTGAATATATAAACGCTCACGCAATAAATCAGGCGCGGCTTTAAATTCCGGCAATAAGCGTTGTAGTCGCTCTACTTCCCCTTTCGCATCTAACACAATACGATCTTTATAAGCCGTTGCCTCTTCTAAAATACGTTGTGCATCACCTCGTGCTATCGGCTCTCTTTCACGGGCATAAGCTTCCGCTTCACGAATAAAACGCTGCTCATCTTCTTGTGCTTTAATTGCATCGTCAAAAGCATCTTTTACTTCTTCCGGCGGACGCGCAGATTGGAAGTTCACGTCAATGACATCAAGCCCCATATCATAAGGTTTGATAATTTCGTTTAAAGTTTTCCAAGTATTCTCACGCACCACGGCACGCCCTGTGGTAAGAATATCGTTCATTGTCATGTGACCTATAACATAGCGTAACGCACTATCTGTCGCTTGATTTAAGCTATCATCAGCATTTGTCACGCTAAAACGATATTTTGCCGGATCTTGCACACGGTACTGCACGGTCATTTCCACTTTTACCATGTTCTCATCTTGGGTTAACATCGCACCTTGGGTTTTCAATTCCTTCACTTGTTCCACATTGACCGGCAAGACTTTATCCACAAAAGTCGGTTTCCAGTTTAAACCGGGTTGAACAATAGAATGTAATTCGCCAAAACGCAACACAACGCCACGCTCGGCTTCTTTAATGGTATAGAAACCGCTTGCGCCCCAAACAATCGCACCTAATGCAACTGCAATCGGTAACGCTTTCCCCCAATTAAATGGAATAGAAGGCGGATTGTTAGAGCTACCATTATTTTGACCGCCCTTTTTACCGCCACCGAGTTTTTTCAGTAAATTATTAAAAATTTCCTCAATATCCGGTGGAGATTGATCTTGCTTTCCACGGTTTTGATTTGAATCCCATCCGTTATTTGATGAGTTTTCAGGTTTTTGCTCATTGCTTTGCCCCGGCTTGCCCCAAGGGTCTTGCCCAGAATTCTGCGACATGTCGTTTCATTCTCCATTTGTCAAAAAATTGTTACGAGTTTAGCGAAATAAATGGGGTTAGTCTATGAAAATACAAGGAATGCAAGCAATAAAAAATCCTTGAGTGGTTTCAAGGATTTTTTGCACTAATTTACGTTATATCTAACAAGATGATTTGGCGTTCTTTTCACCAATTCCTTACCATTCCAATGGAAAAAGTGCGGTTGATTTTGGCGTTGATTGACAAAAAACGCTAAATAAAAAGGTAGTTCATCAGTAAAAAACAGTTCGCCCTGCGGACAATAATCCGAAAAAATTTTTAACTCATTGGGTAAATGACGCACTTCAGACAATTTCATAATGCCTACGCCTTGGGATTTTAATATGGCTTCACGCAAACACCAGCTACGATAAAACGCTCTTTCGCTGTCCGATTGTTGAGTAAACCACATAACTTCCTGTTCCGCTGCAAAATGTTTGATCAAGTCAAGGAAATGACGTTGTTTTGGAAATTCTATATCAATACCAACCACACTTTTCTTTTCCTCGTTGCTCTCCAAAATAACCGCCACCCAATCCCCCGAATGACTCATATTAAAATCAATGGTTTCATTGGAAAAATAAGGTCGCCCACTCTCTGTGCGTTCAATATGTGCCAAAAGTGCGGTCTTTTTTCCTGTCATTTTTAATAATTGCCAAAGTAGAAAATGTGCTAATCCCCGACATTGGTGGCGTTGCCACACACGTGGATTGTCGGATTGAAGAGGAAGTAAACTTTTCGGTACAAGTTCAGACGGAATCTCACAAAAAGGGAAAGCTTGTTGAATATTGGCGTAAGCGATTAAGGTTGTCATAGCACAGTTGAAAAGTGAAAGTGCGGTCATATTTAACCGCACTTTTTGTTATTTCAGTAAATAAGCACGTAGTTGCGCAAAGTCATTTTCCATTTCATCGGAAAGTAGTGGTAACTTATTGTGCTTATCTAATGCTTCCGGTAGAGGTAATTCAAGGTTTAAAATTCTCTCAACGGACTCTTTAAATTTCGCCGGATGTGCCGTGCAAAGGAAAATACCCGTTTCATCGGCATTTAGTTGATCTTTTAACAGTTGATAAGCTATCGCACCGTGCGGTTCACAAATATACCCCTCTGTATGCAATGCTTTTAAGGTTTCTTCAGTTTGCTCATCGGTAAGCATACCTGAACCTAAATCGGTTAGTTCCCAACCATTACGCTTGAATAATTCTTCCACACGCGGCCAGTTATTCGGACGGCTAACATCCATTGCATTAGAGAGTGTTGCCACAGTCTCATTCGGTTCCCACTTGCCTGATTGTAAATAACGCGGCACGGTATCATTAGCGTTGGTTGACGCAATAAAGCGCTTAATTGGTAAACCTAAGGCTTTGGCAATTAATCCTGCCGTTAAATTACCAAAATTCCCACTTGGTACAGAAACAACTACATTATTGCGTTTTTCTTTTGGTAATTGAGCAAGCGCTTCAAAATAATAACAAATTTGTGCAAGTAAACGGCTAATGTTAATGGAGTTGGCGGAATTTAACCCTATCGCTTCACGTAGTTCCGCATCATCAAAGGCTTGCTTAACCAATGCCTGACAGGCATCGAAATCACCATTAATAGCAACAGTGCGAATATTACCGCCAAGGGTACAGAATAATTTTTCTTGCAGTGGGCTTATTTTACCTTTCGGATATAAAATCACTACATTAATATTTTCTAATCCGTAAAAGGCATGAGCCACCGCTGCACCGGTATCCCCTGAAGTAGCCGTTAAAATGGTAATTTTGCCGTCGCCACGCACATTAGCAAGTGCTTGGGCCATAAAACGTCCACCGAAATCCTTAAAAGCAAGGGTCGGCCCGTGGAATAATTCTAAGGCATAAATGTTATCTTCTACCTTTTCTAAAGGTGCCGGAAAGGTAAAGGCATTTTTGACCATCGCATTGAGCATCTCCGTTGGAATTTCCGTGCCGATCATGGCGGAAAGTATTTTTTGGCTACGTTCAACCAATGGCAAATCTAATAATTCATTGATGTTATTTAATGTTGGAATGATTTCCGGAAAAAATAAGCCCTGATTTGTTCCAAGCCCCTGACGAACAGCTTGAGCGAAACTAACCCGTTCCTCCGGGTGTTTGATGTTATATAAATTCATTGTTAAACCGTTTATAAATGATAAATAAAATAGATTAAACGTTATCTTGTTTTGAAATTAAACCTCTGTTTTCTTCACATTAGGCTAAATTCCTTACCCCTTGATTATCCACTTTGCAAATACGTACAAAACCTTCGTTATTTTGTAAATAATGGTTTTCTAGATAAGTTGCAAGTTTCGTCGCTGTCTGTAAATCCGAGCCGATAGAAAAAATGGTTGGCCCCGATCCTGAAATTCCCGTCACTAATGCCCCTAAATCACGTGTAGCCTGTTTCACTTCTGCAAAATTAGGTAATAAGGATTCACGATAAGGTTCAGCGATGACGTCTTTCATCATAATCGCAGCAAGATTTTCTTGTTGCGTGTGGCAGGCATGCACAAAACCACCCAAATGACGACCATGATCGATCACATTTTGTCGGGTATAGCTTTTCGGCAGGATTGCCCGAGCTTCAGCAGTAGAAACTTCAATTCCCGGATAAGCCAACACCCAATACCAATGATCGAAAAACGGCAGTTTTTGGCAAATATTACCGAGCGACTGCACCATAAACTGTACACCGCCAAGATAGCAAGGTGCAACATTATCGTAGTGCACAGAACCGGAAATTCGCCCTTCCAATTCGCCCATCATTTCAAGCAATTCCATTTTAGAAAAGGGGTCATGATGAAACTGATTTAATGCAACTAATGCCGCGACAATTGAACAAGCACTTGAACCTAAGCCTGAGCCAATCGGCATATTTTTTTCGAGCGTTAAACGTAGCGGTTTCACTTGAGTTCCACGTAATTTCAAGCGTTCACTAAACAGTACATAGGCTTGATAGACGATATTCTTTTGCGGTTCTTTCGGTAATTTACGGACAAAATAGCCCGCACTTTCCAATTCAAAACCGCTTGCAATTTCTTCAATTTGAACAACATCACCTAATAATGAACCGTCAATGGGGGAAATCGCCGCCCCCAATGTATCGAAGCCTACACTAATGTTTGCGCTGGATGCCGGTGCATAAATTCTTAACATTGTGGCTCCTTGTTAATGTTGTAATGTTCTTAAAATATCGGCAAAAATACCTGCTGCGGTAACCGCATTGCCTGCCCCATAGCCACGTAATAACAACGGAATCGGTTGATAATAGCGGGTATAGAAAGCAAGGGCATTTTCACCGTCCTTCACCTTGTAAAGCGGATTGTTTTGATCTACTGCCACAATCGAAACTTTACATTTTCCTCCATTGATTTGCCCCACATAACGTAATACTTTACCCTCTGATTTTGCTGCTTCTACACGAGCGTTAAAATCAGCATCAAGCTGTGGCAGCATAGCCATAAATTCATCGGTGGATTTACCTTCCGCAAAACTTTTCGGTAATACGCCTTCTACTTCGACATCGGAAAGCTCCAATTCCAATCCGGCTTCACGGGCTAAAATTAATAATTTGCGGGCCACATCTTGACCGGATAAATCATCACGCGGATCAGGTTCGGTAAAACCTTTTTCGCGGGCAAGTGCGGTCACTTTTGACAACGAAATACCTTCTTCCAATTTACCGAAAATAAAGGAAAGCGAACCGGATAAAATCCCTTCAAAACGTTCCAATTCATCACCGGCAGCCAATAAATTTTGTAAATTTTCAATCACAGGTAAACCCGCCCCTACGTTTGTTTCATAGAGGAATTTATGCTGACCGACCTGAGCGCTCTTGCGTAGCTCGTGATAGTATGCCAATTCACGCGTATTCGCTTTTTTATTTGGTGTTACTACGTGGAAACCTTCTCTTAAAGCACGTGCATAAAGACCTGCCACAGATTCCGCCGAAGTGCAATCCACAAACACCGGATTGACCACGTGATGTAATTTAATGAAAGAAAGTAATACATCAAAATCGGAAGGCTGTGTTGCATTTTCAAGATCAGTTTTCCAATTATCCAAATTCAAGCCATTTTCATTAAGCAGCATTTTATTAGAGTTTGCAATGGCACAAACACGAATTTCAATATCCTTCTTTGCCAAATATTCCTTCTGGCGTTTTACTTGTTCAATTAATTCGCTGCCTACACCGCCTACCCCGACTAAAAACATATCCACAACTTTCTTATTGTTAAAAAGGGCTTGGTGGGTAGCTTTGACTGCTTCAATTGCTTTATTTTGTGGCACCACCGCAGAGATAGAGCGTTCACTAGAACCTTGCGCAATCGCAACAATATTAATATTTGCTTGAGCTAATGCCGAGAAGAAACGGGCAGCAATACCTTTCGCTTGCTTCATGCCATCTCCTACGACAGAAATGATAGACATATCTTTAATCACCTCAATCGGCTCTAATTGATTAGCTTTCAGCTCACTCGTAAACTCACTCTCAAGTGCTAAGAGTGCCGCCTCGGCAGATTTTACCGGCACACAAAAACTAATACTGTATTCAGAGGAAGACTGAGTGATGAGAATTACTGAAATGCCGGCTCCTGACATAACAGAGAATATTCGAGATGCCATGCCAACCATACCTTGCATTCCCGGTCCGGAAACATTGAACATAGCCAAATTATCCAAGTTGGTGATGCCTTTAACCTGTAACCCCTCGGATTTTTCATTACCGTCAATAATTGATCCCGGTGCAGACGGATTACCGGTATTCTTAATGACACAAGGAATATTTTTTGGCAACAATGGACCAATGGTTCTAGGGTGAATCACTTTAGCACCAAAATAAGAAAGCTCCATTGCTTCTCGATAAGATAGAGTTGGTAACAAACGAGCATCAGGCACTAAACGAGGATCACAAGTATAAACGCCATCAACATCCGTCCAAATTTCACATACGCTTGCACCTAAGCAGGCAGCTAAACAGGCGGCAGAATAATCAGATCCGTTACGTCCCAAAAGTACTAATTCGCCTTTTTCATTACCTGCGGTGAAACCTGCCATTAATACGACTTTATCTTTTGCAATGTTTGCCGCATCCACACGTTTGGTCGATTCGGCGATTTCAACAGAAGACTCTAAATAGCCGCCCTTAGCTAATAATTGTTTTACCGGATCAACAATATGAACGCTATAACCACGCGCTTCAAACCAAGCTTTCATCATAGCAATTGAAAGTTTTTCGCCACGACAATCAATCGTTGCTTTTACCGCATCTTCTACTTTGCCCGCTTGGCGAATTCCTTCCAATAGCCCCTTAATTTGAGCAAATTCCGCCTCAATTAAAGCTTTCATACACTCTAAATCAAATTGATTATTTTCAGCATGCAACCCATTAATAATATTATGGAAAATTTCAAGAGCCTCATTGAAATGCGTATCGGTAGGTTGGTTTAAAGCAGCTTTTTCGGAAAGAGCAACAAGATGATTGGTGATTTTAGCGGGGGCAGATAAAACACAGGCAGCCTGCTCAGCTAAATGAGCCTGTTCAATAAGTTTTGCGGCTTGGGAAAAACGTTCCGGATTTGCAAGGGAAGTACCACCAAATTTGAGTACACGCATAATTGATTCTCCTAGAAATATTTTTATTTAAACTGATAAAAAAACCCGCATTCAGCAGAATTGCGGGCTTTCAATACTCTGTTTTTCATGCATTAACCCGCCCCACTAAACATCGTAATAGTCATCATAATAATGGTAATAGAAAAAGTGCGGTTAATTTTCACAGTGTTTTTATCTTTCAAAAACGAATACGCTAAGAAATACCGAAATTTCATAAAGTTGTCAAACATAAAATAACAATTTAGCTGAAATTTTCTCAACTCATTAAATTTCGTGTAAACTAACCGCACTTTGAATAAGGAGAATTCAATGGATATTCAACATAACTTACAACGTATTCAGCAAAGTATTCATACTGCGTGTGAACAAGCCGAGCGACCTTTAAATGAGGTAAAACTACTGGCTGTTTCCAAAACCAAACCTGTTTCTAATATTCTAGCCGCCTATCAAGCAGGACAAATCGCTTTTGGTGAAAATTATGTGCAAGAAGGGGTGGAAAAAATTCAATATTTTGAACAACAAAAAATCAAACTTGAGTGGCATTTTATCGGGCCTTTGCAATCCAATAAAAGCCGTTTGGTAGCAGAGCATTTCGATTGGATGCAAACTCTTGATCGAGTAAAAATTGCCGAACGCTTGAATGAACAAAGACCCATAAATAAAGCCCCGCTAAATGTGCTGATTCAAATTAATATCAGTGATGAAGCAAGCAAATCCGGTATTCAGCCCGAAACACTGTTCGACCTTGCAAAACAGGTCGAAAATCTACCGCACTTATGTTTACGCGGTTTAATGGCAATTCCTGCCCCAACAGCAAATACTGCCGAGCAAGAAAATGTCTTTAAAAAAATGGCGGAGTTATTTGAACAACTCAAACAAACCTTTCCAAATCAGCCAATTGATACACTTTCAATGGGAATGACAGATGATATGCCGATCGCCATAAAATGTGGTTCAACCATGGTTAGAATTGGTACGGCTATTTTTGGTGCTAGAGATTATTCACACAAATAATTTATATCAATAAATCCGCACGTAAAACGTACGGATTATTTTTTTGGCTAAAACTCTCATTCTTTAATTTCATATGTATAAATGTATAAAGAACATTTTTTCTACATATAACAAAAAACCCCTGAACCGCTCGATTCAGGGGATGACATAATATAAAACCCGGCAGTGCCCTACTCTCACATGGGGATACCCCACACTACCATCGGCATTACAGCATTTCACTTCTGAGTTCGGGATGGATTCAGGTGGAACCACTGCACTCTCGCCGCCGGGATAATTCTTCGATAACTTCTTCTCTTCAAGTTTTATCTTGTTCTATCTTTTTATCTCGTTCTATCTTTTTATCTCGTTCTATCTTTTTATCTCGTTTTATCTCTTTTATCTTTTTCATCTGTTCTATCGGATACAAGCTGATGACTGATGACTGTATACTTTAATTCGTTGTATTTCACATTAACCGCCCAAAAACACTTGAGCGTTGTATAGTTAAGCCCCTCGGGCAATTAGTATGGGTTAGCTCAATGTATCACTACACTTACACACCCCACCTATCTACGTCGTCGTCTCCAACAACCCTTACAGACTCTAAGTCTGGGAGAACTCATCTTGAGGCAAGTTTCGTGCTTAGATGCTTTCAGCACTTATCTCTTCCGCACTTAGCTACTCGGCAATGCGTCTGGCGACACAACCGAAACACCAGTGGTGCGTCCACTCCGGTCCTCTCGTACTAGGAGCAGCCCCCCTCAATTCTCCTACGCCCACGGCAGATAGGGACCGAACTGTCTCACGACGTTCTAAACCCAGCTCGCGTACCACTTTAAATGGCGAACAGCCATACCCTTGGGACCTACTTCAGCCCCAGGATGTGATGAGCCGACATCGAGGTGCCAAACACCGCCGTCGATATGAACTCTTGGGCGGTATCAGCCTGTTATCCCCGGAGTACCTTTTATCCGTTGAGCGATGGCCCTTCCATTCAGAACCACCGGATCACTATGACCTACTTTCGTACCTGCTCGACTTGTCCGTCTCGCAGTTAAGCTTGCTTATACCATTGCACTAACCTGACGATGTCCGACCGTCATTAGCAAACCTTCGTGCTCCTCCGTTACTCTTTGGGAGGAGACCGCCCCAGTCAAACTACCCACCAGACACTGTCCGAGACCGCGTTCCGCAATCTTCGTTAGAACACCAAACGTTAAAGGGTGGTATTTCAAGGACGCCTCCACAATCACTGGCGTGACCGCTTCAAAGGCTCCCACCTATCCTACACATCAAAATTCAATGTTCAGTGTCAAGCTATAGTAAAGGTTCACGGGGTCTTTCCGTCTAGCCGCGGGTACACCGCATCTTCACGGCGATTTCAATTTCACTGAGTCTCGGGTGGAGACAGCCTGGCCATCATTATGCCATTCGTGCAGGTCGGAACTTACCCGACAAGGAATTTCGCTACCTTAGGACCGTTATAGTTACGGCCGCCGTTTACTGGGGCTTCGATCAGGAGCTTCTCTTTCGATTACACCATCAATTAACCTTCCAGCACCGGGCAGGCATCACACCCTATACGTCCACTTTCGTGTTTGCAGAGTGCTGTGTTTTTAATAAACAGTTGCAGCCAGCTGGTATCTTCGACCGGTTCACCCTTCACCCGCTAGGGGCTACAAGCTACGCCGGCGCACCTTCTCCCGAAGTTACGGTGCTATTTTGCCTAGTTCCTTCACCCGAGTTCTCTCAAGCGCCTGAGTATTCTCTACCTGACCACCTGTGTCGGTTTTCAGTACGGTTTAATAAAGCCTGAAGCTTAGTGGCTTTTCCTGGAAGTGTGGTATCAGTTACTTCAGCCCCTTGAGGCCTCGTCATCATTTCTCGGTGTTAATAAGCGCCCGGATTTGCCTAAGCACCCCACCTACCAACTTAAACGTGCATATCCAACAGCACGCTAACCTAACCTGCTCCGTCCCCACATCGCAGCTTTACCAAGTACGGGAATATTAACCCGTTTCCCATCGACTACGCTTTTCAGCCTCGCCTTAGGGGCCGACTCACCCTGCCCCGATTAACGTTGGACAGGAAACCTTGGTCTTCCGGCGAACGGGTTTTTCACCCGTTTTATCGTTACTTATGTCAGCATTCGCACTTGTGATACGTCCAGCATACCTCCCGATACACCTTCATCCGCTTACACAACGCTCCCCTACCCAACAGGATTAATCCTGATGCCGCAGCTTCGGTGCTATGTTTGAGCCCCGTTACATCTTCCGCGCAGGCCGACTCGACTAGTGAGCTATTACGCTTTCTTTAAATGGTGGCTGCTTCTAAGCCAACATCCTAGCTGTCTAAGCCTTCCCACTTCGTTTCCCACTTAACATACACTTTGGGACCTTAGCTGGCGGTCTGGGTTGTTTCCCTCTCCACGACGGACGTTAGCACCCGCCGTGTGTCTCCTGAGTATCACTCTTCGGTATTCGCAGTTTGCATCGGGTTGGTAAGCCGGGATGGCCCCCTAGCCGAAACAGTGCTCTACCCCCGAAGGTGTCCGCTCAAGGCTCTACCTAAATAGATTTCGGGGAGAACCAGCTATCTCCCGGTTTGATTGGCCTTTCACCCCCAGCCACAAGTCATCCGCTAATTTTTCAACATTAGTCGGTTCGGTCCTCCAGTTAGTGTTACCCAACCTTCAACCTGCCCATGGCTAGATCACCGGGTTTCGGGTCTATACCTTGCAACTAATCGCCCAGTTAAGACTCGGTTTCCCTTCGGCTTCCCTATTCGGTTAACCTTGCTACAAAATATAAGTCGCTGACCCATTATACAAAAGGTACGCAGTCACCCTTTCAGGCTCCCACTGCTTGTACGTACAAGGTTTCAGGTTCTATTTCACTCCCCTCGCCGGGGTTCTTTTCGCCTTTCCTTCACAGTACTGGTTCACTATCGGTCAATCAGGAGTATTTAGCCTTGGAGGATGGTCCCCCCCTCTTCAGACAGGATATCACGTGTCCCGCCCTACTTATCGTAAGCTTAGTACCATCAACGTGTTTTAAGATACGGGACTATCACCCCCTACGGTTGAGCTTCCCAACTCATTCTCCTAACACGCTCACTATCACTTACCGGCTCTTCCGCCTTCGCTCGCCGCTACTCACGGAATCTCGGTTGATTTCTTTTCCTCGGGGTACTTAGATGTTTCAGTTCTCCCGGTTTGCTTTTCATTACTATGAATTCATAATGAAATGATGGATTCTTCATCCATCGGGTTTCCCCATTCGGATATCTTGGATTAAACGCTTCTTATCAACTCATCCAAGCTTTTCGCAGATTAGCACGTCCTTCATCGCCTCTGATTGCCAAGGCATCCACCTTGTACGCTTAGTCACTTAACTATACAACCTCAAATGTTTTCAGCCTGCCTACTCAGTCAGGCCTACATCTTGAAGCGAATCTTTAATTCAACTAAACACTTGACTGCCTTTCTCCAGTCAAGATTTTTCTACTCAGACTTCCTCTATTCCTTTCGGAACTTAAAAGTCTCTTCAGTTTTCAGCTTGTTTCCAATTTTTTAAAGAACAGAAGATAATTCGTTAAAGTTATCTTTCATTGGCGTCCCCACGGGGATTCGAACCCCGGTTACCGCCGTGAAAGGGCGATGTCCTAGGCCTCTAGACGATGGGGACAACAATAAAAGATACCCTTTTACTTATCTTTACGCAGACTATTTGAGTCAATTAGATGTTGCTCTTAAGTCACGGACTCTTCACTACGTTGTTTACAACATATCAGCCAATCTGTGTGGACACTTACTATAGCTCGTTCGGTAAGGAGGTGATCCAACCGCAGGTTCCCCTACGGTTACCTTGTTACGACTTCACCCCAGTCATGAATCATACCGTGGTAAACGCCCCCCTTACGGTTAAGCTATCTACTTCTGGTACAACCCACTCCCATGGTGTGACGGGCGGTGTGTACAAGGCCCGGGAACGTATTCACCGCGACATTCTGATTCGCGATTACTAGCGATTCCGACTTCATGGAGTCGAGTTGCAGACTCCAATCCGGACTTAGACGTACTTTGTGAGATTCGCTCCACATCGCTGCTTCGCCTCCCTCTGTATACGCCATTGTAGCACGTGTGTAGCCCTACTCGTAAGGGCCATGATGACTTGACGTCATCCCCACCTTCCTCCGGTTTATCACCGGCAGTCTCCTTTGAGTTCCCGACCGTATCGCTGGCAACAAAGGATAAGGGTTGCGCTCGTTGCGGGACTTAACCCAACATTTCACAACACGAGCTGACGACAGCCATGCAGCACCTGTCTCAAAGCTCCCTAAGGCACTCCCGTATCTCTACAGGATTCTCTGGATGTCAAGAGTAGGTAAGGTTCTTCGCGTTGCATCGAATTAAACCACATGCTCCACCGCTTGTGCGGGCCCCCGTCAATTCATTTGAGTTTTAACCTTGCGGCCGTACTCCCCAGACGGTCGATTTATCACGTTAGCTACGGGCGCCAGAGTTAAACCCCAACCCCCAAATCGACAGCGTTTACAGCGTGGACTACCAGGGTATCTAATCCTGTTTGCTCCCCACGCTTTCGCACATGAGCGTCAGTACATTCCCAAGGGGCTGCCTTCGCCTTCGGTATTCCTCCACATCTCTACGCATTTCACCGCTACACGTGGAATTCTACCCCTCCCTAAAGTACTCTAGATTCCCAGTCTGAAATGCAATTCCCAGGTTAAGCCCGGGGCTTTCACACCTCACTTAAAAATCCGCCTGCGTGCCCTTTACGCCCAGTTATTCCGATTAACGCTCGCACCCTCCGTATTACCGCGGCTGCTGGCACGGAGTTAGCCGGTGCTTCTTCTGTGACTAACGTCAATCAGCTTGGCTATTAACCAAACTGCCTTCCTCATCACCGAAAGAACTTTACAACCCGAAGGCCTTCTTCATTCACGCGGCATGGCTGCGTCAGGGTTCCCCCCATTGCGCAATATTCCCCACTGCTGCCTCCCGTAGGAGTCCGGGCCGTGTCTCAGTCCCGGTGTGGCTGGTCATCCTCTCAGACCAGCTAGAGATCGACGGCTTGGTGAGCCATTACCCCACCAACTACCTAATCCCACTTGGGCTCATCTTATGGCAAGAGCAAACGCCCCCTTTAGTCCAAAGACTTTACGCGGTATTAGCTGCAGTTTCCCGCAGTTATCCCCCTCCATAAGCCAGATTCCCAAGCATTACTCACCCGTCCGCCACTCGTCAGCAAAGAAAGCAAGCTTCCTTCCTGCTACCGTTCGACTTGCATGTGTTAAGCCTGCCGCCAGCGTTCAATCTGAGCCATGATCAAACTCTTCAATTCAAAGTTCAATCGCTCAATAAACTGCTTAGCTATTAATAAACACTACTATAAAAGTAATAATGAATTTCTAGTTTAAGCACCTATTAAGACTTCAAAATTAAAATTTTTTAACAAGTCTATTAACAAGTGCCCACACAGATTGTCTGATTCGTTGTTAAAGAGCAAAAAATAACGACGCACCGGCAAATTCTCAAACTTCACAACAGCGCGTCGTTGTGTGGTGCGCATTATAGGGAAATTCAAAATCAATGCAAGCACTTTTTTACAAAAAAATTTAAAAAAGTTTAGTTTGCCGAAAAATCATACAGAGCAACATATTTTACCCGATTTTTATAACCTCTATGGACTCAAATCCCCACAAATCTAATATTTGTTTGAACCCCACCTCTTCATCAAAATGTTGGGTACAAAACATTTCATTATATTTTTTACTTTTATTTTTGATCTCTATTTCTCTCAATAAAGATTGAACTCGTTTTGCAATGGCCTCCCCCGAGTCCATAAAGTGTTTCACTTGCGGTAAGCAAAACTGAATTTCATCCCGAATTAAAGGGAAATGCGTACACCCAAGAATCATTGTATCCAAATCCATTATATTAATCCAAGGTAACAATTCACTTTTTAACGCACTCATATCCACGGAATGTCCACGAATCTTTTGTTCGGCAATTTCAACTAATTTTGTCGAGCCTAGCCGTTCTACTTTGCAATCTACCGCGAATTTATTGATCAGTTCATCTACATAGTGACGCTTTACCGTCCCTTTTGTCGCCAGCAAACCAATATGTTTTGTGTTTGAGACCTCTGCTGCCGGTTTAATTGCTGGCACTGTACCGATAACGGGGATAGAAAAGTTTTCCCGTAACACCGGCAATGCGACCGTACTTGCCGTATTGCAAGCAATCACAATCGCATCTAAAGGATGTGAATCATCAATCCATTGGCATATCGCCAACATTCGTTGAACAATGCTTTCTTCACTGCGTTCCGAATAGGGAAAACCGCCATTATCAAAACAATAAAGGTAATGCCAATCGGGTAATAATTTTTTTGTTTCGCGATATACACTCAATCCGCCCATTCCCGAATCACAGAAGAGGATTGTCGGGCGTTCTTTTTTTATATCCATAAAAACGCTTCCTTTATTGACCGCACTTTAGGCGTTTGAGTAAATTTCTTTATTATTTAACCAACGTTTAATCAAACTCTCTGCAACATCAGGATATTGCTGTATTAGTTGCTTAGCGTAATACTGCACTGTTGGAATCATTTTACGATCACGCATTAAATTGGCGACTTTAAACTCAGCAACCCCCGTTTGTTTTGTACCTAGCACTTCACCGGGGCCACGAATCTCCAAATCTTTTTCAGAAATAACAAAACCGTCTTGGCTATCTCGTAACACCTGCAAACGTTTTTGTGAAACTTTTCCTAATGGCGGTTTATACATCAATACGCAAAAAGATGCCGTACTGCCCCGTCCGACACGACCACGTAATTGGTGAAGTTGCGATAATCCTAAACGTTCGGCATTTTCGATAATCATTAAACTTGCGTTCGGCACATCAACACCGACTTCAATCACAGTCGTTGCCACCAACAAATCCAATTCGGCATTTTTGAAGCGCAGCATAACGTCTTGCTTTTCTTGCGGTTTCATTCTTCCATGTACCAAACCAACTCTCAACATTGGTAAGGCTTTGGTTAAATCTTCCCAAATCGCTTCGGCGGCCTGTGCTTCTAAGACTTCCGATTCATCAATCAATGTACACACCCAATAAGCTTGGCGCTTTTCATCTATACAAGCTTTTTTCACACGTTGAACAATTTCATCGCGACGTTCTTCTGAAATCACGACCGTTGTAATTGGCGTACGCCCCGGCGGCAATTCATCAATAATAGAGGTGTCCAGATCCGCATACACTGTCATTGCCAACGTTCTCGGTATCGGGGTTGCCGTCATAATTAATTGATGAGGGTAAAATCCCGCTTTTTCACCTTTTTCACGTAACATCAAACGTTGATGTACGCCAAAACGATGTTGTTCATCAATAATGACCAAAGCAAGATCCGCAAATTCGACCTCTTCTTGGAATAGCGCGTGTGTCCCCACCACCATTTGCACTGCACCGGTTTTAATTTTTTCCAGCTCGGCTTGACGTGCTTTGCCTTTCACTTTGCCGGCCAACCAACCAACATTGATCCCTAAAGGCTCAAACCAATGACGAAAATTATTCGCATGTTGCTCGGCTAAAATTTCTGTTGGTGCCATCAAGGCCACTTGTTTACCGTTATCAATCGCCATTAACGCCGCTAATGCCGCTACCAATGTTTTTCCCGATCCGACATCCCCTTGCACTAAGCGCATCATGGGATAATCTTTTATTAAATCTTGTTCGATATCGGCAACGACCCGCGTTTGGGCATTCGTTGATTGAAAAGGCAAACTTATCAAAAATCGTTGTTTTAAATCCGTTTGATAACCTAAAGGCAAGGCAGAAAACTGTTGTGTTCCTAACCGCACTTTTTGCATAGCGAGATTATGTGCGAGCAATTCTTCAAAAATTAATCGTTGTTGAGCGGGATGTTGCCCTTTTTCTAATATTTCTAGGGGGATATCCGGTGGCGGACGATGCAATAAATACAATGCTTCTTTTAAGCTGAATTGATGTGGATTAAATTCACTAGGTAAAATTTCCTCAATTTTCACTTTATCCAGTAAATTTAGGGCTTGATCTACCAACTTTCGTAATGAGTTTTGTTTTAGCCCTTCCGTCGTGGAATAAATAGGCGTCAGCGTTTCTTCCAGTACAATCGGTGTATTGTCACGGATAATTTGATACTCCGGATGATGGATTTCCGGCATATAGCGCCCGCGTTTTACTTCACCAAACGCCTTAACACGCACACCGATTTGAAAACTGTTACGCATTCCCGTATTAAAATTGAAAAAACGTAACATAATTTTTGAGGTACCATCAGATAAGCTGACAGATAAAATCGGACGGCGGGCAAAAGTAACCTCACAGGTTTGCACAATCCCTTCAATCGTGAAATATTGCTCAGGTCGTAAATTGGCAATCGGTGTGATACGAGTACGATCCTCGTAACGAATCGGCAAATGAAAAAGCAGATCTTGTAAACTATGAATACCGATTTTAGCGAGTTTATTGGAAACCGCAGCCCCTACACCTGAAAGCGTGGTAAGAGGGACGGAGTCAAGAAGAGAAGAAACCATAATGTACTAGGCATTAATATTACGCTTTGCACTCACCACACCGGTAATTCTCTTAATGCGATATAAAATATTGGCGAGGTGTTTTGTGTCTTTTACACTAATTTGTAAAATCACGAGCAATAGATTATTTTCCAGCCCTTCCGTCCAAATATTTTGAATGCTGCTTTCGCTTGCTCCGATCGCTGTCATTAAACTTGGCAAAGCACTCTTTTCATTTAAGATTTCAATTTGTAATTCAGCATCAAAATTAACCGCACTTTGCATTTTTTCCCATTTAGCTTTGACTAATTGGTGGGCATTTCTAAGATTTTCACATTGTTGGTGGTGAATAATGAGCCCATGATTCAGAGTACTACATCCCATAATTGGATCATTCGGAATCGGGTGGCAACATTTGGCAAATTGCATGTTAGTCATTAAAGCTGGCGCAATTGTTAAGGTATTTGAATGATTTTCCGTATTACCGTCCACATCAATTTCCATTGACTCTCCTACTAATTGATGGGCAATAACAGAGGCAAGTTGATTGCCTAAACCGATTTCGCGCAACAATCCATCAAGTGAAGAAAGTTTTCGTTCATCCAAAACCGTTTGAATTTGTTGTAGAGAAAGATCCGATAAACGATGCGGTTGCAATGCAGCGTTTAATTCTCTTTCACCAAGTTTTACAGCATCATCTTCACAGCGTTGTTTTAAATAGTGACGTATGCGGGTTTTAGCACGGGCAGTTACAACAAAATTCAACCAAGAAGCGTTAGGATGTGCATTCGGGTCAGTGAGAACATTCACCGTTTGACCGGATTCCAACGCCTTTGATAACGGATAAGGTTTATATTCAACCATTACACCTACACAAGTATTACCAATATCAGAATGTACCGCATAAGCAAAATCTACCGCAGTTGCTCCTTTCGGCAATTCAACAATACGTCCTTTTGGTGTAAAAACAAAAATTTCTTTTGGAAAGAATTCCGATTTTACATTTTCAATGAACTCAAAGGAGTTTCCTACACTTTGTTGAATTTCAACCAAATTTTGTAACCAGCGTTGAGCGCGGATCTGAGCGGTTGTACTGTCATTTTTACCGCTTTCTTTATATACCCAGTACGCTGTCACTCCCATTTCCGCCACTTGTTCCATATCTTCTGTATGAATATGGACTTCTACCGGTACGCCATGCGGGCCAATCATAGAAGTTTGTAAAGACTGATAGCCATTTGCCTTTGGCACGGCGATATAATCTTTTACCCGTCCCGGGCGGGGTTTATAGAGGTTGTGCATTTGCCCCAATACTCGGTAACAATCGTCAATATTTTTCACAATAATACGAAACGCATAAATATCCATAATAGAGTGAAATTCTTGATCTTTTGCACGCATTTTTTGGTATATCTTATAGAGATGTTTTTCTCGCCCCCACACACGAGCAACAATCCCCACATTTTCTAACCGCTCTTTAATTTCACTAGAAATACGTTCAATAAGGTCTTGACGATTATTTCTTGCAACTTCCACTAGTTTCTTCAATACCTTATAACGGTGCGGGTACATCGCTTCAAAGGATAAATCCTCTAGTTCATTTTTGATATGCTCAATGCCTAAACGATGTGCTAGGGGGCAATAAATCTCAAGAGTCTCTTTAGCAATACGACGACGCTTATCAGGGCGCAATGCTCCTAATGTACGCATATTGTGCGTTCGGTCTGCAAGTTTAATCAATACCACTCGAATGTCACGGGTCATCGCCAAAATCATTTTGCGAAAATTTTCTACCTGAGCTTCTTGGCGTGTCCGGAATTTTAATTTATCGAGCTTTGACACGCCCTCAACGATATCGGCAACGCTTGCACCAAATTCTTTTTTAAGATTTTCTTCCGTATAAGGTGTGTCCTCTATAACATCGTGCAACAATGCTGCCATCACTGCTTCATGATCAAGATTCATTTTCGCAATAATGGAAGCCACCGATACAGGATGGGTAATATAGGGTTCACCACTTGAACGAAATTGTCCCTCGTGTGCATCTCTTGCTATAACAAATGCACGTCTGACTAATTCAACTTTATCTTCGGGCAAATACCCTTGAATAATTCGTTCTAAATCTGCAAACAATTCCAAAGGACACCTGACTTTTTCGGATTATTAAATGAATGGTTGAAATAAAACTGCGGTTGAAATCAACCGCACTTTTGAAATTATTCGGAAATTAATGCCACTGCAGCTGCTTCTACATGCTGAACTGCTGTAATAGCTTGATGTTCCTGAGCATCCATAATCTCATCAGAGATTAATCCTTTTTCTATCTCACGCAATGCAATAACGGTCGGTTTATCATTATCTTCCGGTACCAAGGGATCACGTTGATGCAATTGCAATTGTCTCGCACGACGTGCTGCGGTCAAAATTAAATCAAAACGGTTGCCAATTTTTTCTACTGCGTCTTGTACTGTAACACGTGCCATATTCTATTACTCCGGTTCATTTAAAAATAAGGGATACAAAGGGGAGTTATCATACTAAATCTTATGCTTTTTATCTAGTAGCTGATAAATTAAGCTGGCATTTTCTGTTTGTTGATAATTTTTCGTTAAACGTTCTGCACGTAAAATACTCTGTAAATCTGCTAATGCGTGCTCAAAATTATCATTGACAATAACGTAATCGTATTCATCATAATGAGAAATCTCATTCTTGGCTTTTGCCATACGTTCCATAATGACCGTTTCGCTATCTTGACCACGACCAATCAAACGGAGCTCCAATTCCGGCAATGACGGAGGAAGAATAAAAATACTTTTTACATTTGCCACTTTTTTACGAATCTGTTGCGCTCCCTGCCAGTCAATATCCAAAAAAACATCAATTCCTTTTGCCAGATTTTCCTGAATTGCCGGCAATGATGTGCCATAGTAATTTCCACCAAACACCGTAGCATATTCCAAAAATAAATCTTGTTTGATCAAGGATTCAAATTCTTCTTTAGAAACAAAATAATAATGTACGCCATCAATTTCACCAGGTCTCGGATCGCGTGTTGTATGCGAAACGGAAATCATTTTCGGCATGTTGTCCTCTTTTTCCAACAATGCGGTAATCAGCGACGATTTTCCCGCTCCACTAGGAGCGGATACAATGTACAAATTGCCTTGCGACATAAAAACCTCTAATTTTAGGACTATCTGTCTTGTTTGTTAATTTGACTCGCACCAAACGCCCCCTTGGTCGCATCAGATTCATAAATGCCGCCTAGTTCTTCAGCGTTCGGACCATAAAAACGCCCTTTTATATCCAAATTTGAACCTGCACTATAATCCTCCGCGGTCCCCTTTCCTTCAAATTTATTGCCTGCGATAGAGCCAGAAAAACGAAAATAAGGGGTATATCCAACCTTAACATCCCTTTCAAAACGACCATCTATTTTCTTATTTGCAAAATCCACATCAAAATGGGCAATTCCGGATACATTTTTACCGAAACCTAAAAGACCCAAAAAACCACCTTCATACGTTGCCTTTCCGGTTGGTAGCACAGTTACATCATGTCCTTGTGAGAAAATAGCCCAATCACCAGTAGGTAATTTAACACTACCATAACGTGAATATTCTATAGATTTAATATTCTCGCTATCGGCTCCTAAATCAAGCGGCTCACCATCAATGACCAAAGTTGTCAGCCCCACCATATTATCACCGGTTTCTTTTATTCCGTTACTCTCAAGATAGTTACCATAAAAACCAACAATATTTTTAGATAATTGAGGAGCTTCAGGTTGTGGCTGAGGTTGCGGCTGCGGTTGCGGCTGCGGTTGTGGCTGCGGTTGTGGCTGCGGCTGTGGTTGTGGCTGTGGTTGTGGCTGCGGTTGTGGCTGCGGTTGTGGTTGTGGCTGCGGTTGTGGTTGTGGCTGCGGCTGCGGCTGTGGTTGTGGCTGTGGCTGCGGCTGTGGTTGTGGCTGCGGTTGTGGCTGCGGTTGCGGTTGTGGCTGCGGTTGCGGTTGTGGTTGTGGTTGTGGTTGTGGTTGTGGTTGTGGTTGTGGTTGTGGTTGTGGTTGTGGTTGTGGTTGTGGTTGTGGTTGTGGTTGTGGTTGTGGTTGTGGTTGTGGTTGTGGTTGTGGTTGTGGTTGTGGTTGTGCATCACTGTGATCGCCCGAACCGGAGCAACCAACTACTAATGCTAAACAAATCGCGGATAAACTGCATTTTAACAAAATTTTCATTTTGTATTCTCCTTGTTGTTTTTAATCAAATGAAATTTAAATAGACCAGCTAAACCTCACATGAGGTTCATTCTTCATTAAATTCTTCAAAAAAGTGTGTCAAATAAACACTACCTTAAATGAAACATGCTTTTTTTACTGAACTGGTTAATATAATATTATTGAAATATAAAGTAAATACGCCATTCGCTCAAAAATCGCTAAAAGTGATAGTTTTCATTTCTAAATTTTGATGCAGATCACAAAAAAATCGGATTTCTAGTTTTATCTAAACGCTCATGCTATAATCCGCCGAAACGTTTTAAGCAATATCTTTATTTCTTATAAACATAACGGTTTGTTTAACTTAACTAAAAAGGTGAAAATCTTATGGCTATTAAAATTGGTATTAATGGTTTCGGCCGTATCGGTC
This sequence comes from Rodentibacter caecimuris, assembly GCF_010587025.1. Taxonomy (NCBI): domain Bacteria; kingdom Pseudomonadati; phylum Pseudomonadota; class Gammaproteobacteria; order Pasteurellales; family Pasteurellaceae; genus Rodentibacter; species Rodentibacter caecimuris. The sequence continues at coordinate 1,065,262 of NZ_CP040863.1, forward strand.
GTATCGTATTCCGTGCAGCACAACAACGTGATGACATTGAAGTTGTCGGTATCAACGACTTAATTGATGTTGAATACATGGCTTACATGTTAAAATACGACTCAACTCATGGTCGTTTTGATGGTACTGTTGAAGTTAAAGACGGTAACTTAGTGGTTAACGGTAAAGCGATTCGTGTGACCTCAGAACGTGACCCGGCAAACTTAAACTGGGGTGCTATCGGTGTTGATATCGCGGTTGAAGCGACAGGTTTATTCTTAACCGATGAAACAGCACGTAAACACATCACTGCCGGTGCGAAAAAAGTAGTTTTAACCGGTCCATCTAAAGATGCAACCCCAATGTTTGTGCGTGGTGTAAACTTTGGTGCGTATGCGGGTCAAGATATCGTTTCTAACGCTTCTTGTACAACAAACTGTTTAGCACCTTTAGCACGTGTTATTCATGAAACTTTCGGTATTAAAGATGGCTTAATGACAACCGTTCACGCAACCACAGCAACGCAAAAAACCGTTGATGGTCCGTCTGCTAAAGACTGGCGTGGTGGTCGCGGTGCATCACAAAATATCATCCCATCATCAACCGGTGCGGCGAAAGCAGTAGGTAAAGTATTACCGGCATTAAACGGTAAATTAACCGGTATGGCTTTCCGTGTTCCAACACCAAACGTCTCTGTTGTTGACTTAACGGTAAACCTTGAAAAACCTGCAACTTATGAGCAAATCAAACAAGCAATCAAAGATGCTGCAGAAGGTAAAACATTCAACGGTGAATTAAAAGATGTTTTAGGTTATACCGAAGATGCGGTTGTATCTACTGACTTCAACGGTTGCACATTAACCTCTGTGTTTGATGCCGATGCAGGTATCGCATTAACCGATTCTTTTGTGAAACTTGTTTCTTGGTACGACAACGAAGTCGGTTATTCTAACAAAGTATTAGACTTAGTAGCACATGTTTACAACTACAAAGGCTAATCAAAATAGCTAACATACTAACCGCTCTTTAGAGCGGTTTTTTATTTTCAATCACATTGTGCCTCATCTCACAATTTGTACGAAAGTTCACTCAAAATCATCAAAAATATTAAAGATTTATCTGGCTTTTCTTTTCATTTAACCTTATATTAGCGCACAATTGTTAGCTCAATTAACATTAAACTAAATAAGGTTAATATGAATCTCAATCTTCATTTTATTCATCGTATTGAACAACAAGTAAAAACACGGGGAAATACGACCGCACTTCGCCATAAAGAAAACGGCATTTGGAAAGACATCACTTGGATAGCATTCCAAAATCAGCTAAACCAACTTTCTCGTGCATTACTTGCTTGCGGTATTCAAGTACAAGATAAAATTGCAATTTTTGCCCATAATATGCCACGTTGGACGGTTGCCGACATTGCAGCATTACAAATTCGCGCTGTGACAGTTCCTATTTATGCAACCAACACGGCACAACAGGCTGAATTTGTACTAAATCATGGCGATGTCAAAATTCTATTCGTAGGCGATCAAGAACAATATGACCACGCCTTAGACATTGCTTCACTCTGTCCTCAATTACAAAAAATCGTGGCGATGAAACCTAGTATCAAACTTCAGCCCAGCACTCTTTCTTGTTCTTGGGAGCAATTTATTGAGCTAGGCACAATGGACCATCAAACCGAATTAAATCGACGTTTGCATGATAAACGAATGGACGACTTATTCACCATTATCTACACCTCAGGAACAACAGGTGAACCAAAAGGCGTGATGTTGGATTATTCAAATCTTGCTCATCAATTAAAAGCGCACGATCTTACACTTCACGTCACACCACAGGATATTTCTCTCTCATTCTTGCCTTTCTCACATATTTTCGAGCGGGCATGGGCGGCTTATATTCTTCATCGTGGTGCAATGCTTTGTTACTTGGAGGACACAAACCAAGTGCGGTCGGTTTTAGCCGAGATTCGTCCAACACTCATGTGTGCCGTACCGCGTTTTTACGAAAAAATTTACGCAGCCGTATTAGATAAAGTACAAAAGGCGCCTAAATTTCGCCAGATTCTTTTTCACTGGGCGATCGCTGTCGGACAAAAATATTTCACATTGATAACAGAAAAAAAACCGATTCATTTTTTACTAAAAAAACAATATGTACTTGCAGATAAGCTCGTCTTATCCAAACTTCGCCGTCTATTAGGTGGAAGAATTAAAATGATGCCTTGTGGCGGTGCAAAATTAGAACCGGCTATCGGGCTGTTTTTTCATAGCATTGGTATTAACGTTAAACTTGGTTACGGGATGACAGAAACTACCGCCACTGTTTCATGTTGGCAGGATAATCAATTCAACCCTAATTCTATTGGCACTTTAATGCCGAAAGCAGAAGTCAAAATTGGTGAAAATAACGAAATTCTGGTGCGTGGCGACATGGTAATGAAAGGTTATTACAAAAAACCGGAAGAAACCGCTCAAGCCTTTACAGAAGACGGTTTCCTAAAAACCGGCGATGCCGGCAAGTTTGATGAAAAGGGTAACCTTTTTATTACCGATCGTATTAAAGAATTAATGAAAACCTCTAACGGGAAATATATCGCCCCACAATATATTGAAAGTAAAATCGGTAAAGATAAATTCATCGAACAAATTGCTATCGTTGCCGATGCCAAGAAATATGTCTCAGCTCTCATTGTGCCGTGTTTTGATAGTTTGGAAGAATACGCCAAACAACTGAATATCAAATATAAAGATCGGATGGAATTGATTAAAAATTCTGACATTTTGAAGATGTTTGAACAACGTATTAATACGGTACAAAAAGAGTTGGCTCATTTTGAACAGGTCAAAAAATTCACCTTACTCTCTCAAGCTTTTAGTATTAAATTGGGGGAAATTACACCAACGTTGAAATTAAAACGTAAGGTCATTATGGAGCGTTATCGCAATCAGATTGAGGCGATGTATAAGCAAAATAATGAGACATAAACAAGAAAAGTGCGGTCAATTTTAACCGCACTTTTTATGTAAACGAAAGAAAAAATCCCCTTACGGGGATTTTTATTTAGTTGGTTTTATTAAGCGGCTCAATTTTCCAGATATTTTTTGCATACTCCAAAATCGTCCGATCTGATGAGAAAAATCCCATGTTAATGATATTTTGGATGGTGCTTTCAATCCATTGGTCGCGATGTTTGTATTTTTCATCCACCAATTTTTGTGCCTCTACATAACTACGGAAATCGGCAAACACTTGGTAGTAATCATAATATTGTAATCCCTGCAATAGTGGTAAATAGCGTTGCGGCTCCTCCGGTGAAAACACCCCGGCAATAATCTGCTCAACCACCGTGCGTAATTCCACATCATTTTGATAATAATCAAACGGATGATAACCATCACGACGAAGCTGCTCTACTTGTGCTACCATATTACCAAAAATAAAAATGTGATCTTCGCCGACATTATCCAAAATTTCCACATTCGCACCATCTAAGGTTCCGAGTGTTAATGCGCCGTTGAGCGCGAATTTCATATTACTGGTTCCCGAAGCCTCAGTACCCGCAAGGGAAATCTGTTCGGAAATATCCGCCGCAGGAATGATAAGTTGTGCCAAACTCACACTATAATTCGGAATAAACACTACTTTTAAACGCCCTTGTAAGCGTTCATCATTATTGATGATTTTGGCTACATCATTGATAAGATGAATCGTCTGTTTTGCCGCGTAGTAAGCCGAGGCTGCTTTACCCGCTAAGATAAATACGCGCGGTTGCCAATTTTTTTCAGGGTTAGCAATCATCGCATTGTAACGGGCGATGATATGTAACACATTCAATATTTGGCGTTTGTATTCGTGAATACGTTTTACCTGTACATCAAATAAAGCTTTAGGGTTCAATTCAATACCGAGTTCCCGTTTCACATAATCGGCAAGTTTAACTTTATTGGCATATTTAATATCTGCAATCGTTTCTTTAAACGCCTTTTCATGCGCTACGGTTTCTAATTTTTTGATTTGGCTTAAATCACAACGCCATTCCTGACCGATATATTGATCAAATAACGCGGCTAATTGAGGGTTTGCCACAGCCAACCAACGGCGAGGCGTAATACCGTTCGTCACATTAGTAAAGCGTTCCGGATAAATACGTGCAAAATCAGCGAAAGTGGATTTCACCATCAAATCGGAATGGATTGCCGCCACGCCGTTTACTTTGTGTGAACCGACTACGGATAACCATCCCATACGTACTTTGCGTTGATAACCTTCCTCAATCAGTGATACGCGACGAATAAACTCATTATCCGTTGTAATGTAAGTCCGCACGTATTCTAAGAAGTGGTCATTAATGTCAAAAATCATTTGTAAATGACGTGGCAAGACTTTCGCCATCATCTCAACCGGCCAAGTTTCTAGCGCTTCTGACATGAGTGTATGACAAGTGTAAGAGAAAATACGGCATGTCATATCCCAGGCGTTTTCCCACTCAAAGCCTTCCTCATCAACTAACATCCGCATTAATTCCGGAATCGCTAAGGCTGGATGCGTATCGTTTAAGTGAATCGCTACTTTATCGGCTAAATTTTCAAGGCTATTGTGAACACGCTTATGACGTCGAATAATGTCTTGTAGAGACGCCGACACCAAAAAATATTCCTGACGTAAACGTAACTCCCGCCCATTCCATGTGGAATCATCAGGATAAAGAACCCGTGATAAATTTCGGCTGGAAGCACGAGCCTCTACCGCAGCCAAATGTTCTCCACGATTAAATTCCGCAAGATTAAACATTTCACCGCCATGAGCCGACCACAAGCGTAAAGTCGCTGCCGAATCATTTTTATAACCCGGAATCATTTGATCATAAGCAAGTGCGGTGACTTTTTCCTGTGGATTCCAGATACATTTTCCCCCCTCAAAATGGATGTTGCCGCCAAAGGCAACATGGAAACGCTTGGACAAACGTAAAAACTCCCACGGAGCCCCCTTTTCCAACCACGCGTCAGGGCGTTCTACTTGCTGGCCGTCTTCGATTTTTTGACGGAACATACCATATTCATAACGAATCCCATATCCCATTCCCGGCAAACCAAGCGTAGCGATAGAATCCATAAAGCACGCAGCCAAACGCCCTAAACCGCCATTTCCTAACCCCGGATCCACTTCTTTTGCAATAATGTCTTCTAAATCGACATTAAGCTCACTTAACGCTTCTTTCGTTAAATCATAGACTTCTTCTGCAATCAGAGCATTAGACAATGTTCGTCCGATTAAAAACTCCATTGAAAGATAATGAACGCGCCGTGCACCTTCAGTACGAGCTTGACGCGCAGCGGTAATCCAACCTTCGGTAACAAGATCCCGTACCGCATATAAGGTTGCATTTAACCAATCCCGTTTACTTGCTTCCCGTGGTGAGCGGCCGATAGAAAAAATTAATTTATAAACGATGGATTTTTTTAGTGCTTGAACATCCAACTTAGGACGATTATAAAGAAATGGAGAATCAAAATTATCCATTATCATGGTAATAAACCTCTATTAAAAAATGAGAAACAGGAGAGATAGCTAAACAATATAAAATTCCATCGTGAACCAAGTAGGCATTTTAAAAAAATACTAAACTTCAAAAATAATACAGCCTATTTCTAAACATCCCTTTGGATTAACTATCAAGTATCTAACCACAAAAAAACGTGTGAATTTTAGCCTTTATTAGTTAAAAAACAACCAAATTTTATATTTATTTGGGTGTTTTTTAATCACCATTATAAACGCTGATATAAGCCAACATATTCTTTGGCAACTTTACGCCAACTAAAATCTTGTTCCATTGCATTGCGTTGAATCGTTGCCCATGTACGAGGTTCTTGCCAGAGAGCAAAAGCCTCTTGTAAGCAACAACGAAGTTCCTCTGGATTCGCATGGTCGAAAACAAAGCCTGTTGCTGTATGCTTTTTGATGTTTTCCGATGTGCTGTTTACAACGGTATCGGCTAGTCCTCCTGTTTTTCTTACCAGCGGTAACGTCCCATATTGCAAGCCATAAAGTTGGGTTAAGCCACAAGGCTCAAAACGGCTTGGCACTAAAATCACATCTCCGCCTGCGATCATCAAATGGGAAAGCGCTTCGTCATATCCGATTTTCACTGCAATATTTTGAGGGTAAGTGGCAGAAAGCCGGCGAATAGCCTCTTCCAAATGGGCGGAACCTGAGCCGAGAATGACGAGTTGCCCGCCTTGTTTAACAATGTCGTCCGCACTCTCAACTAACAAATCAACGCCTTTTTGCTCTGTTAAACGGGTAACCATAACAAAAAGTAACGCATCGCTTACCGGTAAATTGAAGTAAGTCTGAAGCGCCGATTTATTTTTCTTTTTGCCATCCATAGCTTTTTGTTTGTAGTGATACTGGATATACCCATCACCACTCGGATGCCAAATTGTTTCATCTACGCCATTTAAAATACCGACCAATCTCCCCTGTTCACGTAATCCGATTAACAAACCTTGCAAACCATAAGCAAATTCTTCTGTGGTAATTTCTTGAGAATAAGTCGGGCTCACGGCAGTAACCACATCAGAATAATATAAACCGGCTTTTAAATAAGATATTTGACCAAATAATTCCAGACCATTTATGTGGAACATTCCTTCCGGTAGCCCAATTTCATATAGGTGACGATGATGAAATATCCCTTGATAAGCTAAATTATGAATAGTAAAAACGGATTTTGCCGGTTTGCCTTTATTAAACAAATACGCGGCGCTAAGTCCGGCGTGCCAGTCATGCGCATGTACAATTTCAGCCCGCCACCACGAATCAAGCCCGGTGGACAATTCAGCCCCTACCCAACCTAACAAAGCAAAACGTTTATAGTTATCCGTATAGTCATTGTAATGTATATCGTGATAAGGATTGCCCTCACGATCATATAAATGTGGTGCATCAATTAAATAAACTCCCACACCCTTGTGTTCGCCGTAGCGTAATACAACATGCCCCGCAAAATTATCAAACTCCGCCACAATATGAGTTTCGCCAATCCCCCGACAAATAGCAGGATAGGCAGGCAATAAAATTCTTGCATCTATCCCTATCTGTTTTTGAGCAAAAGGCAGCGCGCCAATAACATCGGCAAGCCCCCCTGTTTTTAATAGGGGATAGAGTTCCGAGCAAACATGTAATACTTTCATTAGATATCCTATTTTTTTAACCATACACCACGCTCCCAACTTCCATTATTTAATCAAAATCAGGAGAAATTTAATTAACAAAGTGCGGTCAATTTCAACCGCACTTTTTATTTGATTAGTCTAAATGCGCTTCCGAAGCCACTTCCTCTCCTTTCAATCTTTGTAGCATACTATGAGTTACTAAAATGACTTTGCCTGTCGAGCTGACTCGGAAATGTTTTTTGTCTTCTTCGATGTCAAAACCGATTCGCATACCGTCAGGAATTTTGCAATTACGATCAACAATACAATTTCTTAAAGTACAATTTTTACCGATTTCCACTTCAGGTAAGATAACACAATAATCAATACGGGAGCCTTCTTCAATTTTGATGCGATCAAAAAGCACGGAATAATTAATGGACGCATCCGTAATCACACAACCGCCACCAATTAAAGAATTATCAACCGGACGAATATTCGCATTTTTATAGAAAAATTTTGAAGGATACGCTTGTACCGGATTACCACGAATCGGCCAACTTTGATCATAAATATCCAATTGTGGTCTTTCCGATACTAAATCGATATTGGATTGCCAAAAACTATCCAATGTTCCCACATCGCGCCAATAGATTTCCCCCTCCGTATTACGTCCCATGCAAGAACGGCTGAATGGGTGGGCATAAAGTGTTTCTTCCGTTAAACATCTCGGTAATATATCTTTGCCAAAATCATGACTGGTTTGCGGCTTATGTACCTCACACTCCAGCATTTTATAAAGATAATCCGCATCAAATACATAAATGCCCATTGAGGCAAGCGATATATCAGGCTTGCCAACCATCGCCGGCGGATCTTTCGGTTTCTCAACAAACGCTTTCACTTTTAAGTTTTCGTTTACCGCCATCACACCAAATTCATGGGCTTCCGAACGGGGAACTTCAATACAACCGACGGTACATTTTGCACCACTGGTTATATGATCCATCAACATCACACTGTAATCTTGCTTATAAATATGATCCCCCGCCAAAATTAAAATATATTTCGGACAGTAGTGATCACGAATAATCGCCATATTTTGATAAACCGCATCTGCCGTACCACGATACCACGTGGTATCATCAATTTGTTGGCGGGCCGGAAGCATATCTACAAATTCGCCTCGTTCTTGTGGTAAAAACGACCAACCGGTTTGTAAATGGCGTAATAAGGAATGCGCCGCGTATTGCGTCACGACACCAATCCGATTTAAGCCGGAATTAATACAGTTTGACAGGGCAAAATCAATAATACGACGATTACCGCCAAAATAGAGTGCGGGTTTCGCTCGTTTATCGGTTAGTTCGTGAAGACGTGAGCCGCGTCCACCGGCTAAAATAAGAACCAAGGTATCTTTTACAAGAGCGTTTTTGTCAGGGCTTTTCATTATAATTAACTCCGTTTGTCTTTAGTTATCCACGCTATACAACAAACAAAATGCCATACTGCTTACCGTTACTTCCTGTGACTGGATAAATGTTAAGTTTGTTGTGTCCACAAAGGCTTTCCATTGGCTTACAGCACTATTAGGCAATATGAAAGTCTGAGATTCTGCTTTCGCATTAATTAAAAAGAGCCATTTTTCGTCCAATAAAATTTGTAACGCTTTAACTCCAAAGTTATGCCAATCCTCTTGCTGCATAGGTGTTCCCCGTACACTCAACCAACTGACATTATCATTTGACCACCAAGCATTTTTTTGCAAACTCCAAATTTTTTTGCGAAGTGCAATCGTTTGCTTCGTCACTTCAAATAAATTTTTATTAAAGTTTTCCCATTTCAACCAAGCAATTTCGTTATCTTGGCAGTAAGCATTATTATTACCGTACTGCGTATTACCAAACTCATCGCCTGCTAACAACATTGGCGTTCCATTAGCGAGCAATAAACTCATCAACAATGCTGTTTGAGCGCAAGTGCGGTCGTTTTCTATCCTATTTTTTTGTGCTTCGCAAAGAGTAACGGATTCCCCTTCTACGCCATGGTTATAACTGTAATTTTCATTACGCCCGTCTCGGTTTTGTTCGCCATTCGCTTCATTATGCTTTTCGTTATAACTCACTAAATCCTGCAATGTAAAACCATCATGGGCAGTAATAAAATTAAGAGAACAATGCGGCAAACGCCCCTCTTTTTTAAACAAATCGCTCGAACCGGCAAAACGCTCGGCAAATCCTCCGATTTCGCCACTTTTCCACAACCAAAAACGACAAATATCATCACGGAAACGATCATTCCATTCGGCAAAATAATCGGGGAAATGCCCCGCCTGATAACCGTAATGTCCGATATCCCATGGCTCTGCAATCAATTTAATATTTTGTAAACCCGGTTCATTGACTATATCGGCAAAAAGTTGGGCTGAAGAATTAAAATCGGGTTTATCCCGCCCAAGCACCGTTGCCAAATCAAACCGAAAGCCGTCAATATGACATTCTTCCACCCAATAACGTAAGCAATCCACCACCCATTTACGCCCGACCTCAGAGGATAAATTAAGCATATTGCCGCAGCCCGTCCAGTTAATGTAATGCCCGTTATCGTTGCGCCAATAGTAGGTTTGATCATCAATTCCGCGCTGACAAAATGTGGGAAAATGTTGTTCTGATTCTGCGGAATGATTGAATACGACATCTAACACCACTTCGATACCCGCTTGGTGAAAAGCCTTCACCATCGACTTAAATTCGGTCAGCGGCTGATCCGTTGCGGCATATTTAGGCTCAACAGCAAACATAGCAAGGGGATTATATCCCCAATAATTTTGCAAACCACGTGCCTGTAAGTGCGGTTCATTGAGGTGAAAATTGACAGGTAATAATTCTATTGTCGTCACACCTAACTCTTTTAAATACGCAAGGTTAATCGGGTGTGCCAACCCGGCATACGTCCCCCGCAAGGTTGCAGGGATTTTCTCGTTTAATCGGCTAAAACCTTTAACATGCAATTCATATACGATGGTTTCAGCCCAAGGAGTATGAGGTTTTTGGTCTCCGTTCCAATCAAAATCATCTTCAATAATGACCGCTCTTGGGGCAATATGGGCGTTGTTGCGGTGATCACTGAGCAAGAACCACTGCTGTTTTTCCACACAACTTAAATCAGGTTTATGGCTTACCGCTTTGGCATAAGGATCAATCATTAATTTTTGCGGGTTTGAATATGGCCCGTGAATACGAAAACCGTATTCTGTACCATTTCGTACACCGATAACCGCCAAATGCCAAATATTATCGGTACAAGCCATGGTGAAACGGGTTTCAGTTTCGCCCTCAAATAAACAGAGTTCCACCTGACTTGCTGCAGCCGAAAACAAACTAAAATTAGTCAGTTCCACGCCATTTTCGACTTTTCCCGAACAGCCAAACGGGGTCGGCACGCCTAAATCAAAAACTTTGAACATCGCCTTATCATCAATTCCTAAATAATTCTCGCCAACCTAATCGGCGGAGATAAAAATAAACTATCCTAAATATTTCAAATAAATCGTTGCTAATGGAGGAATAGAAACCGAGATTGAATTTCCTCTTTCATGACTTTCGATCGCTTCACTTTGGACACAACCAAAATTACCTACGTTAGAACCCTGATAATACATTGAATCGGTATTCAAAATTTCTTCATACTTACCAGCCATATTCACGCCCATACGGTAATTATGGCGGGGGACGGGAGTAAAATTGCTGATGATAACAATCCTTTCACCATTACCGCTTCGGCGTTCAAAAGCAAACACAGAATTTTCGGCATCATTCACAACCAGCCAATCAAAGCCTTCCGGAGAATGATCAAGTTCAAAGAGCGGCCGATTTTGCTGATAAATATGATTTAAGTCTTTGACCAGTTTCAACACACCTTTATGCCAACCACCGCCAATGTTTTCATCAAGTAAGAACCAATCTAAACTTTCTTCGTAATTCCACTCTCTGCCTTGCGCAAATTCATTCCCCATAAAGAGCAATTTTTTACCCGGATATCCCCACATATAGCCATAATAAGCACGTAAATTGGCAAATTTTTGCCATGTATCACCAGGCATTTTGTCAAGTAAAGAGCATTTTCCATGAACCACTTCATCATGGGAAAGCGGCAACACAAAATTTTCACTGTATTGATAAACCATACCAAAGGTCATTTTATTATGATGATATTGGCGATAAATCGGATCGAGCTTCATATAAAAAAGCGTGTCATTCATCCACCCCATATTCCATTTAAAATTAAAGCCTAAACCGCCATTTTCACTAGGATGAGTTACACCGACAAATGAAGTTGATTCCTCCGCAATAGAAATTGTTCCTTCCATTTCATTATGGATTTTCCAATTGGTATGTTTTAAAAATTCGATCGCTTCGAGATTTTCACGCCCACCATACTGATTAGGAATCCATTCTCCCTCAGGACGACTATAATCTCGATAAATCATTGATGCCACTGCATCCACACGAATACCGTCCAACCCGAAACGTTCCAACCAATAAAGGGCATTACTGGAAAGAAAATTACGTACCTCATTACGCCCATAGTTATAAATCAACGAGTTCCAATCTTGATGATAACCTTCACGCGGATCAGCATATTCATACAACGCCGTACCATCAAAAGCCACTAATCCATGAGTATCGCTAGGAAAATGTCCCGGTACCCAATCTAAAATCACATTAATACCGGCTTCATGAGCCCGTTTCACCAAACGTCGAAAACCTTCTGCCGTGCCAAAACGGCTGGTTGGAGAATAAAGCCCAAGAGGTTGATATCCCCAAGAACCATCATAAGGAAATTCAGAAAGTGGTAAAAACTCAATATGAGTAAAGCCCATATCTTTCACATAGGGAATGAGTTCATCGGCAATTTGGTCATAATCAAGCCAAAAATTATTTTCAAGATTACGCCGCCATGATCCTAAATGGACTTCATAAATCGAAATCGGCTGATTAGCTTGATTTGCTTTACGGCGGGCTTCTGTCATTTCCACCACATTCGGTAACACACTCACTTGAGAGGCAGTATCCGGACGAAGTTGAGAACTAAAGGCATAAGGATCCGCCTTCAAACGGAAATTGCCATAGCAATCAATGAGTTCAAATTTATAGAATTGCCCAAGGCTGACTTTCGGGAGGAATAATTCCCATACACCACTTTTTGAATGGTATCGCATCGGATGGCGGCGACCGTCCCAGTAGTTGAAATCTCCAACCAAGGAAACCCGTTTTGCATTCGGCGCCCATAATCGGAAATTCACCCCGCTCACCCCATCGCACTCAATAAAATGCGCGCCTAAAACTTCATAAGGCCGTAACATCGAACCTTCTGAAAGTAACCATTGCGCTAAGTCGTCCGTTATGGAAGGGAATCGATATGGATCTTCAATAATTTGAGCTTCATTTCCCCAAAAAACCTGTAATTGATAGGCAAAAAATTGCTGACGATTCAACATCACCGCAGCAAAAAAACCACGTTCGTCTAATCGTGCTAGTTCAGCAACCGATTCACCGGACTCACGATCTATCACTAGCACACGATTTGCATCGGGTAATAGGGCTCGAACTTCAATGCCGTTTTCCGTTTTATGCATTCCCAATGTGGTAAAAGGATCACCATTGGTTGCTTCAAAGAAACTATCAATTATGGAATGGGTAATCGCTGTTGTCATAGCAGACTCCTTACACTTTTCGCCCTGTCTTAAGCATCGCAAAGCAAGTTTTTAATGATTCATTGTTAAACATCAATTCCAAGAATTGGGTGAGTTTTTTACGCCAATTCGGATATTCATACAAAATGCCGGATAAACTTGGAATATTTAAATAGAGGAACTTCAACCAGCAAAGAGAAAAAGCACTACAAAGATTTATCTTTTTCAGTACGGTAGAAACATTCTTTAGTAAAACCGGTAGCCGAATTGAATCGTATTGGGATTTTGTTGAAACGAGTAATTGATAATAACCAAAAGAAAGTGGGAGCAAAGAAAGTGCGGTAGAATTTTGAGTAATTTTTTGTGCGATTGAAACGCTATTTTCATCAAGCAATTCAAGGCATATTATCGGTTCGGTAAGAGCAATCCGTTCAACATTATAATGGATGGGCTCATTTTCAAAGCAAGCCAAAACATCATCAAATTCAGCTATTCGGCATTTACTTTCAATCGGCTTCAGCAACTCAATAAAAGGCGATAACGTTTCCGTTTCTGCATAAATGAGCCGCCCATCAAGATTATCATTTGTGGGGATAATTCCCAACTTTTGGGCGGATTGTTGAAGCAGTTCCCATTCCATACGACTAAACACACAACAAATAACAACTTAATTTCATTCTAGTCTTGCTTAAAATAAATACAACGACTTTTATTTAAATTAGTGATCTCTGTCAAAATTTAATTTTCTATCTCCTCGTTTTTCTTGAAAATTTTTTCCAAAATCACGTTTTAAACCACAGAAATATAAACGCTATATAAGATTTTTTATCAATAAATTACTAGAGTTTTTCTATTTTCTGATTTAGAATCGTGCGATTTAATTTTTCATCACTCACATTAATCCATTCACTTGCAGCTAAGGGGTAAAATCATGAAACTTGTCGAAGTTAAACATCCGCTGGTAAAACACAAATTGGGTGTTATGCGCGAAGCAGAAATTGATACGAAAAAATTCCGTGAACTTGCAACAGAAATCGGCAGTTTATTAACCTATGAGGCTACGGCTGATTTAGAAACGGAAAAAGTCATTATCGATGGTTGGAACGGCCCCGTTGAAATTGATCGCATTAAAGGAAAAAAAGTAACCGTCGTACCGATTTTGCGTGCCGGTCTCGGAATGATGGACGGCGTATTGGAACATATTCCAAGCGCACGTATCAGCGTTGTGGGGATTTACCGTAATGAAGAAACCCTTGAGCCCGTACCTTATTTTCAAAAATTAGCGAGCGATTTGGAAGAACGTCTTGCGATTGTGGTCGACCCGATGTTGGCGACCGGCGGTTCAATGATTGCAACCCTTGATTTATTAAAAGCGAAAGGTTGTAAACACATTAAAGTATTAGTGCTTGTGGCAGCCCCTGAAGGAATTAAAGCATTAGAAGCGGCACATCCCGATATTGAGCTCTATTGCGCTTCTGTCGATGATCACTTAAATGAACACGGCTACATTATCCCGGGATTGGGTGATGCGGGTGATAAAATTTTTGGAACAAAATAAGACAAGGTTCTAAAACATCAAGGCGGCTTTCAAGCCGTCTTTTTTCGGGCGGAAAACAGATATCAAACTGACCGCACTTTCAAGTTAATTCAAACAGAGAGTTGAAACTAAAATGACCAATCAAAATCAAACACCTTCTACTCAAACAGAAGAAGTACAAAGCCTTGCCAAGCAATCCTTTGTCGGCTTACAAATGCTCTTCGTTGCCTTTGGTGCCCTTGTGCTTGTACCGCTCATCACCGGTTTAGATTCAAATACCGCCTTACTTACCGCCGGCATAGGCACGCTATTATTTCAGCTTTGTACCGGCAAACAAGTGCCCATTTTCCTAGCCTCCTCTTTCGCTTTTATTGCCCCTATTCAATATGGCGTACAAACTTGGGGAATCCCAACTACGATGGGAGGCTTGGCTTGTGCCGGCTTGGTCTATTTTGCCCTTTCTTCACTGGTTAAAATTCGTGGCAGCCAAGCCTTAGAGCGTATCTTCCCGCCGGTTGTTGTCGGACCGGTAATCATCATTATTGGGATGGGGCTTGCCCCTGTTGCCGTCAATATGGCATTAGGCAAAGATAGTGCCTATGCTTATAATGATGCCGTGCTCGTTTCTATGATCACCTTAATCGTTACCCTTTCTGTTGCGGTATTTGCAAAAGGATTAATGAAGTTGATCCCGATTATGTTTGGTATCACGGCAGGTTATATTCTTTGTCTTTTCCTCGGTTTAATCAATTTTCAACCGGTAATAGACGCCCCTTGGTTTGAACTGCCTAAATTGACAAAACCGGAATTCAACCTTGAAGCCATTCTCTATATGCTGCCGATTGCTATTGCACCTGCAGTGGAACACGTGGGCGGTATTATGGCGATTAGCTCCGTAACAGGAAAAGATTTCCTAAAAAAACCGGGATTACATCGCACCTTATTAGGTGATGGCGTAGCAACCACTGCCGCTTCATTGATTGGCGGCCCTCCAAATACAACTTATGCGGAAGTCACCGGTGCGGTTATGCTCACCCGCAACTTTAATCCTAATATCATGACTTGGGCAGCGGTGTGGGCAATTGCGATCTCTTTCTGCGGCAAAGTGGGAGCATTCCTTTCCACCATTCCAACCATCGTTATGGGCGGCATTATGATGCTGGTCTTTGGCTCTATCGCCGTAGTAGGGATGAGTACCTTAATCAAAGGTAAAGTCGATGTGACTGAACCTCGCAACCTTTGTATTATCTCCGTAGTAATGACCTTTGGTATCGGCAATATGTTTGTCAATGTCGGCGATATCGTTGCGTTAAAAGGCATTAGTTTATGTGCGATCGTTGCAATTGTGTTGAACTTGATTTTGCCAAAAGCAAAAAATAACGTAGAATAAAGCCTAAAATTAAGGGCTAAAAAAATAGCCCTTTCTTCCCCCTAAATCAACAGCGTTATATCATTTTGAATCAGCAATTACCTTTGCCCATTCATCAAATTGATGATTGTACATTTGAGAATTTTTATGCAGACAATAATTTGTTACTGCTTGATTCTCTACGCAAAAATTCGCAGCAGATTCAACAACAATTTTTCTATATTTGGGGAACGACAGGCTGTGGTAAAAGCCATTTACTTCGCGCCCTCAACAATCAATATTTAAATGAACAACGTGTCGCAATTTATGTACCGCTAAGCAAATCCCGTTATTTCTCTCCGGCAGTGCTGGAAAATTTAGAACAACAGGAATTAGTCTGTTTGGATGATCTTGATTCCGTTATGGGCGATCCGGAGTGGGAAATCGCAATTTTCGATTTATTTAATCGAATCAAAGCAAGCGGTCAAACGCTTTTGCTCGTGAGTGCCACACTCTCTCCTTCCGCATTAAACGTACAATTACCCGATTTAGCATCACGTCTAAAATGGGGTGAAATTTATCATCTTTCAGCGCTAACGGATGAACAAAAACTTGAGGTGTTACAAAAAAACGCCCGTCAACGCGGTATTGACTTACCTGCTGAAACGGCACAGTTTTTACTTAAACGCCTAAATCGCGACACACACACCTTATTACAAGCCTTAGAAAGGCTCGATAAAGCCTCATTACAGGCTCAACGTAACCTTACTATTCCCTTTGTGAAGGAAACGTTGGGACTATAAAGACAAAAAGTGCGGTCAATTTAACCGCACTTTTCCCTATCATTTTTTCGATTTCTTAATAAATTTCATCAAACGTTTACGTTTGCGTAACTGATTCGGCGTGAGCTTATTTTTACGTCCGGCAAACGGATTATCGCCTTCCTGGAAGATCAAACGAATCGGCGAACCGATAATTTTCAAGCTTTTACGATAATAGTTTGATAAATAACGTTTGTAGGAATCCGGCAATTTTTCCATTTGATTACCATGTACTACGATAATCGGCGGGTTATAACCACCCGGATGGGCATATTTTAATTTAATACGACGCCCCCCGATCATTGGCGGTTGATGTTCATCTGTCGCCATTTGCAAAATGCGGGTAAGCATTGAGGTCGTCATTTTTTGTGTGGCGCAAGCATAAGCTTCTTTAATGGAATCAAACAAATTACCCACACCACTGCCGTGTAACGCAGAAATAAAATGCACACGGGCAAAATCAATAAAATCTAAACGGCGGTCAAGTTCCGATTTCACACGATCTTTGATTTCTTGATCCAAACCGTCCCATTTATTCACCACAATGACAAGAGAACGACCTGCATTCAAAATGAAACCAAGCAAAGACAAATCTTGGTCTGAAATATTTTCACGTGCATCAATGGTAAGCAACACCACATTCGCATCTTGAATAGCTTGCAGGGTTTTTATCACGGAGAACTTCTCGACCGCAAGATGTACTTTCCCCCGCTTACGCACCCCTGCCGTATCAATCAACGTATAGTGCTGTCCGTCACGTTCCATTGGAATATAAACGCTATCCCGTGTGGTTCCCGGCATATCATAAACCACCACCCGGTCTTCACCTAAAATACGGTTGGTTAACGTAGATTTACCGACATTAGGACGACCGACTATCGCAATTTTGATATGTTTATCTTGTTCGCTATCAATTTCTTCTTCCAGACTTTCATCAAGTAATGCGGTATCTTCTTCCGAATCAAAATCAAACCCTTGCGCCCATTCATCCTGCTCTTCATCGGAAGTGCGGTCGGTTTCTTCTACGTTTTCTATTTGTTCGGCAAAAGGAGCAAGCACCTGTTCCATTAACTGGGTAACGCCACGCCCTTGCGACGCGGCAATTTGTTCGATATTGCCCAAGCCTAATTGATAAAATTCCGCACAGTGAGAATCAGCATCAATGCCATCGGTTTTATTTGCAACCACAACCGTGATTTTATTCTCCCGTTGGCGCAAATAATTTGCAATGCCGATATCTGCGGCGGTCAGCCCCGCACGAGCATCAACGAGAAAAAGCACAATATCCGCTTCTTCAATAGCAAGCAACGATTGCTCTGCCATTTTTTCTTCTACGCCTTCTTCCGTACCATCAATACCACCGGTATCAATCACAATAAATTCATGTCCGGCAATATGTGCATGACCATATTTACGATCACGGGTTAAACCGGGAAAATCTGCTACCAAGGCATCACGGGTGCGTGTTAGGCGATTAAACAGCGTTGATTTTCCTACATTTGGACGCCCAACAAGGGCTACAACAGGAGTTGCCATAAAAAATCTCTTATCTTGTCAAAAATGGGGGCATTATAGCGGAAGTTAGGGTGTTGGTAAAAAATCATTTGAAAACAAATAAAAAAAGCACCCATAGGTGCTATTTATTGTTAAAAAATTGGCGGAATGGACGGGACTCGAACCCGCGACCCCCTGCGTGACAGGCAGGTATTCTAACCAGCTGAACTACCACTCCGCAACTAAATATCGTTATTGTTCACTTTTGTAAACACATCAATAAGGAGTAAACGAAAATTGGCGGAATGGACGGGACTCGAACCCGCGACCCCCTGCGTGACAGGCAGGTATTCTAACCAGCTGAACTACCACTCCGCTAAGTGGAGCGTATAATAATGATCCGCCTTTGTCTCGTCAATCTTTTTTTTCTAATTTCACACCTATTCGTTCATTTAATGCACGGATTCATCATTTGCACGTAAATCCCACACGCATTTTCCATTACTCTTTTTATTGATCATTTTCAATAACTCCAAATGGGCTTGTAATTCTTCTTCATTCGGTTGTAAGCGTTTTAAATTATTAGAAAAAGTAACCGCACTTTCTATTGATTCCGCAGCGCTTCTTTCTATCGTAGCCACCATAGGGATTTCCTCTTCCCCCTCCTCAAACAAGCTGGTTTGTCCGCCTGTCATGGAAAGATAAACGTCTGCTAAAATTTCCGCATCCAGTAATGCCCCGTGCAACGTTCGCTTACTATTGTCAATACCTAATCGATCACACAACGCATCCAAACTATTACGCTTACCAGGATACATCTGACGTGCCATTTGCAAGGTATCCGTTACCACGCAAATATCCGTTGTTTTGACATCCAATCCTAATTTACGAAATTCATAATCCATAAATCCCACATCAAAGGGCGCATTGTGAATTAAAAGTTCCGCCCCCTTAATATAATCTAAAAATTCTTGGGCGACCGCCTTAAATTCCGGTTTATCGGCAAGCATCGCATCGGTAATACCGTGAACTTTAATTGCCTCTGGATCGACCGGTCGGTTCGGATTAATATAAATATGGAAATTATTTCCCGTATAACGGCGATTCACCAATTCAACCGCACCAATTTCAATAATACCGTGTCCTTCATAATGTGCACCTAGCTGGTTCATCCCCGTTGTTTCCGTATCCAGTACAATTTGGCGATTTGGATTAATCATTTGTTCAACCTATTTCTTTCCTTTAGAATGACCGGTATTTTACACAACAACGATTTTGTTATGCAAAAACAGATTGAAATTTTTACTGACGGTTCGTGCCTCGGCAATCCCGGTACAGGGGGAATTGGTATTCTATTACGCTATAAAGAGCATGAAAAACAACTTTCCAAAGGTTATTTCAACACCACAAACAATCGCATGGAATTACGTGCAGTAATCGAAGCGCTCAATACATTAAAAGAACCTTGCCAAGTTACTCTTTACAGTGATAGCCAATATATGAAAAACGGTATCACTAAGTGGATAACAAATTGGAAGAAAAATAATTGGAAAACCAGCAACGGTAAGCCGGTAAAAAACCAAGATTTATGGTTGGCACTTGATGATGCTATTCAACCTCACAAAATTGAATGGCAATGGGTAAAAGGCCATGTAGGACACCGTGAAAATGAAATTTGTGATGTTTTGGCAAAAAAAGGGGCGGAAAATCCTACTTTTGAGGATAAAGGCTACTCTCTAGAACAAAATGATGATTAAATTTTTCTGTTTTATAAGCAAAGATTGTTTAAATTTCGAACTTATCACATTTAAAAATGTGATCTTGATCTGATATTTAAAATTTTACAGCCCTTTTCCATTGACAGAAAAATTGCTTTTTGTAAAGATCCGAATCGCCTATTTAGGCGATTGACATTTTAAATAATGAAAAGTTCAGTCTTGGTCATTAACATACCAATAAGGAATAACAATTATGAAAAAAACACTAGCAGCATTAATCGTCGGTGCATTTGCAGCTTCAGCAGCGAATGCAGCAGTAGTTTATGACAACGAAGGTACTAAATTTGAAGTAAACGGTTCGCTTCGTCTTATGTTAGAGAAGTCTAACCAAGGCGGTCATTGGGAAAAGAAAGATGCCAATGGGGATGTTACTTCTGAAGGTAAAAAGTATTCTCATACTGGCTTAAGAAATGCGGGATCTCGCGTTGAATTTAAAGTGAAACATGATTTAAGCGATGATTTCTATGCTTTGGGTCGTGCAGAGCTACGTTTTGATGGAAAAGATGAGAGCGGGAAGAGTGCGGCAAAAGAAGACGGGTTTGGTTCAGTTAGAGCTCACCGTGCCTATATTGGTCTTGGTAAAAAAGAATTAGGTCAAGTTACATTCGGTCGCCAAGTAACTATCGGCGATGATGTCGGTATTGCAGAAGACTACGACTATGGTATTTTACCGGATTATGTACCAACATCCGGTCGCTCTGTAATCCGTTATGACTACTATGGTGTTGAAGGTTTACAATTAGGTGCAAGCTATCAATTTGCTGAAGACCGTACTAACAATGAAGTTAACCACGGCTCATTATCAAATGGTGTTCAAGCAGGTTTCTTATATGAAAACAATGGGTTAATCCTTGAAGGGGTTTATGGCCGCACTAACTATAAATCAGAACTTAATTCAAATGCTAAACGCAATGTCGATGGTTTGATGTTGAGTGCAGGCTACGATTTCAAAAGTTTCTTAATATCAGTTGATGCTGGTTACCAAAAAGACAAAACTGATGGTAGTGAATCTACTAAATCTTTCTTCGTTTCTCCAGGTTTCCAAGTTCCTGTAATTGCTGATGTCAGTAAGGTATATGGTAACTACTTATATGAGCAATCTAAATCTGGTGATGATAAAACCAAAACTCATGGTTTCTTGTTAGGTGTTGATTATAAACTTCATAAACAAGTTATCACTTATGTAGAAGGTAAGTATGTTCAGTCTAAAGACTATACTAACGGCAATTATGACGAAAATTCAAAAGTCAAAGATAAAGCTATTGGTGTAGGTCTGCGTGTATTCTTCTAATTGTTAAACTAGAGAACTCACAAGAAAGGCGAATCTTAAGATTCGCCTTTTTACTTTTAACCACCTGTCATAAAAACCAACGTTTTTTGAACATTGTTTTTTCAACTTCCTGATTATTTTTGGCTACACACTGCAATAAAATGCAATTTATGTTTCGGATCGTTAAAGGTTTTAAACATACGTTTAAATTGCGCACGGTTTTCTGTTTTCATCGCATTTTTAACGATCTTTAGCGTGCCTAAAATGCCCTCGTCATAAATCATTCCCTTTGGTGAAAGTAATGTCATTTCGCCTGAAAATGTATCCACATTACGGAATCCGCTTTCTTGGAAAATCCCTTTCCAACCTTCTTTAGTTAAAGGGGTTACCGTTACATTAGTCGCCTTACGCATATTATCAAGAATAATTTGATGATCTTCGCCCACCAACATCACATCATGAGTGAGCAAAAAACCACTCGGTTTTAACACCCGAAAATATTCTGCAATGGCTTTTTTCTTCGCCTCTACCGGCAACATCGTCAACATCGCCTCATTGATCACAATGTCAAAAGTCTCATCTTCAAAAGGTAATTTCATTGCATTGGCACGCTGAACGTGAATTTTATCTTGCAAGTTATTGGCGACGATATTGGCTTTCGCCTTTTCTAACGCCTCCTCATCTAAATCAACGCCCTCAATCTGACAACCGAATTGTTTCGCCAAATCAATCGCCGTTGTCCCCATATTACACGCCACTTCTAATACTTTTTTATTCTGATTAAAATCACCGTTACCAATCAACCAATCCGTTGCTTTTTTACCGCCGGGACGTAAACGTGTTTTTCCTAAATGGGCCAAAAAATTATGTCCGACTTCTTCTTTCGCCATTTTAATCTCCTACTCTTAAACTAAGTTTTTACATTATAGATAAAAATTATTCTTATTAAAGCAATAAAGAAAAAAATCCATACCGTGGCTACGATATGGATTTTTCTTATTTTTTATTCAGTCTATTTTTTATGATGACAAATTCGGTTTCCATTCCCCATTCACCACCGTGCCAATCACCTCATAATTTGGTGTAAACACGGCAAGATTTGCCACTTTACCTTTTTCTACCGAACCTAAACGATCATCCACGCCAATAGCCCGTGCCGGATAGAGGTTACTCATACGAATCGCTTCTGCAAGAGGAATTTCTACATATTCCACCGCATTTTTGATGGACTCCATCATCGTGATCGAAGCTCCCGCAATAGTACCGTTAGCATCATAACAACGACCTTCTTTTACATAAATGGTTTTGCCTTCAAAGGTGAAACTTTCTAATTCAGGCCCTGCACCCGCTGCCGCAATAGAATCGGTCACAATGCACAATTTATCACCTTTAATCTTCTTGTCGATTCTGACGTTACCATAGTCAACATGCACGCCATCTATAATAATAGCGGTGTAAATATCAGAATCCAACACCGCACCGACAACCCCCATAGCCCGACCGGAGCTGATTGGCGACATAGCATTATGTAGATGTGTTGCAAAGGTTGCGCCTTTACGGAATGCCGCTTTAGCGGTTTCATAAGTCGCATTAGAATGCCCAATGGAAACAACAATACCGCTTTTTACAAAATCGGGAATATATTGTGAGGTTGGATTTTCCGCGGCAATCGTGATCTTAGTAATCACATCACCGTTCTCACACAGAAAACCTTTCATTTCAGGCGAGATTTCACGGATATATTCAGGACGGTGTACGCCTTTTTTCTCCACGCTAATATAAGGCCCTTCAATGTGTAAACCGAGTGCTTGGTTCTTATGCTTAGTTAAATATTCCCGCATAATTTTAACCGCACTTTTAATGCCTTCGTCCGGTGCGGTAATAAAGGTTGGTAAGAAACTGGTACAGCCGGATTTTAAATTGGTGGCTTGCATAATTTCCAAGGTTTCCACCGTGGTTTGATCATTAAACATCACACCGCCACAACCGTTGAGTTGAAGATCAATAAAACCGGCAGTTAAATTATTGCCCTGTAAATCAATGGTTTTAATGCCCGCCTCAAGTTCATTTTGCGGAATAACGGCTTCTATGATTTCCTCGTTAATCACCACCGCAAAATCACGCAATACCTCGTATTTTGTGTAAATCACTGAATTAACTAATGCGTATTTCATTTTATCTTCCTAAAATTATTCACAAACTCGCTTACTCGTTTGTTCCCCCTAAAGGGGTCGTTGGCAAAGCCAACATTCCAAAAACAGTGTTTTTGTGACCGCACTTTCTGCGGTGTTGCTGAATTATGACAACACGCTATGAATGGCTCGTTGCTCTAATTCACTGAAATATTTTACTGTTTTCACTTTTAATTCTTGCTGTGCCGGTTCATCACATACTAAGATAAAGTGGCGATGCAACTGTAATGCGCTGACCGTCCACATATGGTTCACCGCCCCTTCAACAGCGGCTTGCACGGCAAGGGCTTTTTGATGCCCGGTGGCAAGAATCATCACTTCTTCCGCATCTAATAAGGTGGCAACGCCAATGGTTAGAGCATACTTCGGCACTTTATTCACATCATTATCAAAGAAACGGGAATTGGCAATAAGCGTATCCTGCGTCAAAGTTTTAATCCGTGTGCGAGAATTCAATGATGATGCCGGCTCATTAAAGGCTATATGTCCGTCATTTCCCACTCCGCCCATAAATAAATTGATTTTTCCGTAAGATTTAATTTTTTCTTCATAGCGGCGACATTCTTCATCATGATCTTCCGTATTACCATTCAAAATATTAATATTTTGCGGTTGAATATCGATATGATTAAAGAAGTTTTTATACATAAAGCTATGATAACTTTCAGGATGATCTTGTGGTAAATCCACGTATTCATCCATGTTAAAGGTAACAACATGTTTGAAACTCACTTCACCGGCTTGATAAAGTTTGATCAATTCCTGATAGGTTTTAAGCGGTGTGCTACCGGTAGGCAAACCAAGTATAAACGGACGTTCTGCAGTCGGTTTGAAATGGTTAATTCGATCCGCAATATGACGAGCTGCCCAACGGCTCACTTGATCATTTGTTTGTAAAGGGATAAGACGCATAAGAAAACTTCCTTTAGTTTGACCGCACTTATCCCATCATATCTCACGGAAAACTTTAATATAAACGTTTAGTTTCCCCTCCCCTTTCTATAAATAAAAAGAAAGACTCATTCAACAAGTGCGATCAATTTTTATGAATTTATAAATATTTCTGTTTTAATTCTTTTGCTTTTGCAAGCTGTTCCGGTGTGGCTTTTGCCGTCATCGGTTCACGACAATACCCCGCTTCGACCCCTTCTAATTTGAGCAATTCTTTGATGGTTAAATATAAACCGTTGGCTAAAATACCTTCAATCAAATCATTAGTTACATGCTGAATATCTAGGGCTTCTTGAAGTTTACCCGCTTTGGTTAATTCAAAGATTTCGCGGGCACGTACACCATTCACATTGAATGTCGAACCAATTGCACCGTCCACCCCTAAAGAGGCTGCCGGTAACATCATTTCATCAAACCCAGCCCAAATGAGGTGATTTGGATACGCCTTTTTCAAACGTTCTAAGAGATAGAAATCGCCCGCAGTAAATTTCACACCAAGCACTTTTGGGTTTTTATAAAGTTCGCCGAATTGCTCAATTCCCATATTAACACCGGTTAAAAACGGTATGGAATAGACGATCATATTATTACCGGTTTTCTCAATGATGGTATCGTAATAATGTTTGATTTCAGGAAAACTGAATTTATAGTAGAAAGGAGTAACTGCCGATAAACAGTCATAGCCTAATTCGGTTGCATATTGACCTAATTCAACGGCTTCCTGCAAATTGACGCTACCTACTTGGGCGATAAGCGCTACTTGATCTTTTACTTCATCTTTTGCAATACGGAAAATTTCTTTTTTCTCTGCGGTAGAAAGCATAAAGTTTTCACCGGTAGAACCACCGACATATAAACCGTCCACTTTCATTTTATCAATGTTATAACGAATAATTTGGCGCAATCCTTTTTCATTGATTGAACCGTCTTCGTTGAATGACACTAATAACGCACTGAAAATACCCTTTAAATCACGCATACTTTTCTCCTATTTTATACGTTGTTCAAGAATCACATCGAGCGTTTTTTGCTTTATCTCTATCGCTTTATCTTGCTCACTTTGCACTAATAAAGCGTAAATCAAATCTAATACAAAAAGCTGGGCGATTTTGGTACCAATGGAATCCCCCTGCAATTTACCCTGTTTATTACCGTTTACTAAAACAAAATCCGCAGAGCTTGTAACCGGCGAACGCAAGCTATGAGTGATTGCCACTGTCGTTGCCCCATTTTGTTTGGCAATTTTTAACGCATGTGCGGTTTCTTGCGAATACCCTGAATGGCTTATCCCAATAGCAACATCCCGCGGTTTGAGTAATGCCGCCTGCATATACATAAAATGGTTATTGCCGGTCGCATCGACTTGGAACCCGATACGCATTAATTTATTTTTTGCCTCTTCCGCCGTTATCCCCGATGAACCCACACCAAATAAAAAAACACGATTTGCACGGCGTATCGCACTAACGGTTTCTTCTAACTGATTAAAATCGAGTAAATTAATGGTTTCATCTATTACGCTAGTAATAGAGGTTTGTAATTTTTGTGCAATATGGCGTGAGCTATCGGTAGGTTCAATATCGTTTTCTAACAATGGGTGGGAATGATTGTCTTTTGTCGCCAATTCAATGGAAAGCTCCAGTTTAAAATCACTAAAACCTTTAAAGCCCACCGAGCGACAAAAACGGACGAAAGTAGCTTCTCCTACGCCTAAACTCTCGGCAATTTCGGAAAGCGGATACCCCACAACAAGATCCGGAGAGGTTAAAACGGTATCGGCAATTTTTTTCTCAGTTTTGGTCAAACTTTGATAAAGCGAGCTTATGGTATTTAAAATATTCCCATTTCTAGTCATGGCTTCCTCCTTGCAATTGTGCGAGTAAGCAATCTTTAACCCAATAGGCGGCGCCCACTAAACCGGCATCTTGCCCGAGTTGGGCGGGAATCAGTTCACAATGATAAACTTTCGGCATTTCATTCAAAAACTGCTGCACCAAAGGCAAATAACCTTCCGCCAAACCAACACTTCCTCCAATAGCAATTTTCTGCATATCTAGAGTAATTTTTAAATCGGCGACTAAATTAGCAATGGCAATGGCTGAACGGGCAACAAGTGCGGTTGCTTTTTCATCATTTTTTCTAAAACGATCAAATACTTCTTTTGGAGAACAAGAAACATCCCAAGTGGAAGATACCGCTTCAATAGCACGACCTGAAGCGATTGCTTCTACGCAACCGCGACGACCACAACCGCACAACGGCCCATTCGGGTCTGCCAAGGTATGACCGATATGCCCTGAAATACCATTCGGTTCCGTGAGTAACTGACGATTAATAATCAATCCGCCGCCCACTCCAGTCGAAACAGTGATAAAGGCAAAATTGGCTAATGTATCCCGTTCCTGTAATTGATATTCCGCATAAGCGGCAGCCTGAACGTCATTTAGCAATCCTATCGGTTTATCCGTATGGCGGGCAATACTTGCTTTAAGCGGAAATTCCGCTAGTCCCCCTAGATTTTTAGGATTCAGTGCGGTCAAAATACCCTGATTGATAATTCCGGTAGAAGCAACCGCAACATAATCAAACTGGCCGGCATATTCCGTTAATAATTGAGCGATACTTTGGTGTAATGCTTCTGCTGCATTATTTTGAGGGGTAGAAATTTGTTGGCGTTGAGCAACTCCGCCCTTTTCAACAATTGCAGCGGCAATCTTAGTTCCGCCAATATCTAAAGCCAAACAACGCATCGTGAATTCCTTCTTATCTTATTTTGCCCATTTCACTGCTTCGGCAAACCAACCGACAATATGTTCAAGACGGGTCAATGCGGAACCAACCGTCACAAAATCCGCCCCGATTTCGATGGCGGTTTTAGCCAATTCAGGAGAATTGTAACGCCCTTCCGCCATCACCCGACAACCAGCGGCTTTTAAATCTTTCACTAATTGATAATCCGGTTCTTCTGGCACTGTTCCGCCGGTATAACCCGACATAGTGCTACCAATAATATCAAATCCTAATGTTTGGCAGTGTAATCCTTCTTCCAAATTGGAACAATCCGCCATCGCAAGACAACCCAATTCATGGATTTTTTTGACCGCACTTTCCAATTCAACCGGACGAGGGCGATGAGTGCCGTCCACCGCAATAATGTCCGCCCCCGCATTAGCAAGATCTTCAATGTCATTCAGAAACGGGGTAATACGAACCGGACTATCGGGTAGATCACGCTTTACGATGCCGATAATCGGAACATTTACCGTTGGACGGGTTGCTTTTAAATTTTCTACGCCTTCAATACGGAGACCGGCCGCACCGCCTACTACTGAAGCTTGAGCCATTGCCGCCACAATTTCCGGTTTATCCATCGGACCATCATCCACCGGCTGACAAGAGGCGATTAAACCATTTTGAATACGCTGAAAAATCTGTTCGTGTGTAAGTCTAGACATAAAAACCCTCATTTCATCTTCGGATAAACCGAGATCATTAAAATCTCAATTTTCGCTACTTTTCCTCATTATATAGAAATAAAACTTAATTTTAAATTTATTTTTGAAGTATATTTTCTTAAATGTGATCAATGTCTCAATTTTGAAATAAAACTCCATAGGGCTATTTAAAAACTGTTTTTTTACTCTTAGAATAAAAATTGAAGAATTGTTTTGGGTACTGTTTTACCAAAATTCTTATGCTAGTACTACCAACTCAGATAGTTTCCACATTAGGAGCCACATTATGAAATTTACTAAACTTTTTCTTACAGCTACCATGACTGCCGGTCTGTCTTCCGCCGTTTTCGCTGCAGACTATGATTTAAAATTCGGTATGAATGCCGGAACATCGTCTAATGAATATAAAGCTGCAGAAATGTTCGCGAAAGAAGTAAAAGAAAAATCAGGCGGCAAAATTGAAGTATCGCTCTATCCCAGCTCACAATTGGGCGATGATCGTGCCATGCTAAAACAGCTAAAAGATGGTTCCCTTGATTTCACTTTTGCTGAATCGGCACGTTTCCAATTATTCTATCCTGAAGTTGCCGTATTCGCCCTTCCTTATGTGATCACTGATTACAATGTAGCACAGAAAGCCTTGTATGAAACCGCATTCGGTAAAGATTTAATTCAAAAAATGAATAAAGATCTCGGGGTAACTTTACTTTCTCAAGCCTATAACGGAACACGTCAAACGACCTCAAATCGTGCCATTAACAGTATTGAAGATATGAAGGGTTTGAAACTCCGTGTACCTAATGCGGCAACCAACTTGGCATACGCAAAATATGTAGGAGCCTCTCCAACACCGATGGCATTTTCTGAGGTATATCTTGCCCTTCAAACCAACTCGGTTGACGGTCAGGAAAATCCGTTAGCGACCGTACAAGCACAAAAATTCTATGAAGTACAAAAATTCTTAGCCATGACAAACCACATTTTGAACGATCAACTGTATTTGGTGAGCAATGAAACCTACCAAGATCTACCGGAAGATTTACAAAAAGTGGTGAAAGAGGCTGCTGAAACGGCAGCAAAATATCACACCCAATTATTTTCCGATGGTGAAAAAGATTTGATTTCTTTCTTTGAAAAGCAAGGTGTCACAGTAACCAAACCTGATCTTGCACCGTTCAAAGCCTCAATGAAACCTTTCTATGATGACTTTGTAAAACAAACCGGTAGCAAAGGTGAAGAAGCTTTAAAAGAAATTCAAGCAATCAAATAATTAACCTTGAATGCACCTACTGTCCGGTGCATTCAATTTCGTCCTTTTCTTTTCGTCTTCGTGCATGGAGTAAAGCATGAAAATTTTTAATAAATTAGAGGAATGGATTGGTGGCGCTCTATTTCTCGTCATTTTCTGCATTCTTATCGCGCAAATTCTTTCCAGACAGGTATTTCACTCCCCCCTTATTTGGAGTGAGGAACTTGCCAAACTGCTTTTTGTATATGTAGGTATGCTCGGCATTAGCGTTGCTATCAGAAAACAAGATCATGTTTACATTGATTTCTTAACCAATTTAATGCCGGCTAAAGTGAGAAAGCTATCAAATACCTTTGTACAACTCATTATTTTTGCCTGTATCTTCTTTTTTATCCATTTCGGCATTCGAACCTTTACCAATGCGTCTTTCCCGATTGATGCTTTGGGCGGTATTTCGGAAAAGTGGATTTTTGCCGCTTTACCTGTTGTTGCTGCCTTAATGATGATTCGCTTTTTTCAGGCTCAAGCACAAAATTTCAAGGAAGATAAAAGCTATTTACCCGCCACTTTCTTTATTGTAAGTGCGGTCATTTTACTGGCAATTTTATTTTTTGCGCCGGATTGGTTTAAAGTTTTACGTATTACAAACTACATAAAACTGGGTTCTAGTGCCGTTTATGTCGCCCTGCTTGTATGGCTTGTCATTATGTTCTTAGGTGTGCCTGTGGGTTGGTCACTTTTCATTGCAACCCTTCTCTATTTCACCATGACTCGGTGGAATGTCGTGAATGCGGCATCGGACAAATTAGTATATAGCCTGAATAGTTTCCCACTGCTTGCCGTACCGTTCTACATCTTAACCGGTATTTTGATGAATACGGGCGGAATCACGGAACGTATTTTCAACTTTGCAAAAGCCTTACTCGGCCACTACACCGGCGGAATGGGGCACGTAAATATCGGTGCAAGTTTACTATTTTCAGGTATGTCCGGATCAGCCCTTGCTGATGCAGGCGGTTTAGGCCAGTTAGAAATTAAAGCGATGCGCGATGCAGGTTATGATGATGACATTTGCGGTGGAATTACCGCGGCTTCTTGCATTATCGGCCCTTTGGTACCGCCAAGTATTGCAATGATTATTTATGGTGTTATTGCTAACGAATCCATTGCCAAACTCTTTATTGCCGGCTTTGTACCCGGTGTATTAGTGACTATCGCGCTCATGGCAATGAACTATTACGTTTCTAAAAAACGCGGCTATCCAAGAACGCCAAAAGCCACTCGTGCAGAGCTATGCGATTCATTCAAGCGTGCTTTCTGGGCAATTTTAACGCCAATATTGATTATTGGAGGTATATTCTCCGGTCTATTCAGCCCGACAGAATCTGCCGTAGTTGCGGCGGCTTACTCCGTCATTATTGGTAAGTTTGTCTATAAAGAGCTCACCTTAAAAATGCTCTTCAACAGCTGTGTGGAAGCCATGGCGATTACCGGTGTCGTTGCATTAATGATTATGACGGTTACCTTCTTCGGAGATATGATCGCCCGTGAACAAGTGGCAATGCGTATTGCCGATGTCTTTGTTGCCGTTGCGGATTCACCGTTAATGGTACTTGTGATGATCAATGCTTTGTTGCTCTTCCTCGGTATGTTTATTGACGCTCTGGCATTACAATTCTTAGTTCTGCCGATGCTGATTCCAATTGCCATGCAGTTTAATATCGATCTTGTCTTTTTCGGTGTGATGACAACACTAAATATGATGATCGGAATTTTAACACCACCAATGGGAATGGCTCTCTTTGTCGTAGCACGTGTTGGCAATATGTCGGTATCCACTGTAACAAAAGGTGTACTACCGTTCTTAATTCCAATTTTTGCTATGTTGGTTTTAATCACTGTCTTCCCACAAATTATTACCTTTATACCGAATCTCTTGATTCCATAGCTAAAGTGCGGTTAAAAATCATCACATTTTTGACCGCACTTTAAATAACACTCTATTCAATGCCGTTTTATGAATAGCAAATCATAACATTACTCAAATGAGGTTTATTATGACATTAACAAAAACAGCATTATGCACCGCACTTTTCACCACCCTCGCATTTTCCGCAAGCATTCAAGCCTATCCTGATCTTCCGGTAGGCATTAAAAGCGGTGCAGGTGCGTTAATCGGCGATATTGTATATGTAGGATTAGGTTCCGGCGGAGACAAGTTCTACTCCCTCAACTTAAAAGATCCGGCTGCACAATGGAAAGAGATTGCCGCGTTCCCGGGTGGAGAGCGTAACCAGCCCGTTGTTGCTGCCGTAGATGGGAAACTCTACGTGTTTGGCGGCTTGCAAAAAAATGAAAAAGGCGAGCTGCAACTGATCAATGATGCCTATCAATATAACCCGACAGATAATACTTGGACGCAGCTGCCAACTCGTTCTCCACGTGGTTTAGTCGGCTCATCCGGTGCCTCACAAGGTGATAAAGTTTATATTATAGGTGGCTCCAATCTGTCTATCTTTAACGGTTTCTTTCAAGATACAATCGCTGCTGGAGAAGATAAAATGAAAAAGGACGAAATAACGGCGGCCTATTTCAACCAACGTCCGGAAGATTACTTCTTTACTACGGAATTATTAAGTTATGAACCTTCTACGAATAAATGGCGTAACGAAGGTCGAGTACCGTTCTCCGGTCGTGCAGGTGCGGCATTTACCATTCAAGGCAATGATTTAATCGTCGTAAATGGGGAAATTAAGCCCGGACTTCGTACGGCTGAAACCCACCAAGGTAAATTCACCGCCAAAGGCGTGCAATGGAAAAACTTACCGGATTTACCGGCTCCAAAAGGTAAAAGCCAAGATGGTTTAGCCGGCGCTATGGCGGGCTATAGCCATGGTCATTATTTAGTGACCGGAGGGGCAAACTTCCCCGGCTCCGTTAAACAATTTAAAGAAGGTATGCTACACGCACACAAAGGTTTAACCAAAACATGGCACAAGGATATTTATACGTTAAATAATGGCAAATGGCGTATTATTGGCGAGTTACCAATGAATATCGGCTATGGATTATCCGTTTCTTATGATAATAAAATGCTATTAATTGGTGGTGAAACTGATGGCGGAAAAGCCTTAACTTCCGTGAAAACATTAAGCTACGACGGTAAAAAATTGACAATAGAATAATCGTCAATCACGTAACAAGGACTGCTTGGGAACATTCTATTTGTTCACAAGCATTTTAGTGAAACCTAAGGAGTATTTATGAGTATTCTCAGTTATGCACAAAAAATTGGTCAAGCCTTAATGGTCCCCGTGGCTGCATTACCGGCAGCGGCGTTATTAATGGGAATCGGTTATTGGATCGATCCTGACGGATGGGGGGCCAACAGTCAATTAGCGGCATTATTAATCAAATCCGGAGCGGCAATTATTGATAATATGGGCTTATTATTCGCCGTGGGGGTTGCTTTCGGTTTATCAAGAGATAAGCACGGTTCGGCCGCACTTTCCGGTCTGGTCGGGTTCTATGTAGTTACCACCCTTCTTTCTCCAGCCGGAGTTGCACAGCTACAACATATTGCATCGGATCAGGTTCCGGCAGCATTTAATAAAATCAATAACCAATTTATTGGGATTTTGATAGGTGTGATTTCTGCAGAACTTTATAATCGTTTCTACCAAGTAGAATTACCAAAAGCCCTTTCCTTCTTTAGTGGAAAACGTCTCGTACCCATTGTGGTCGCTTTTGTTATGATCGCCATTTCTTTTGTTCTCCTCTATGTTTGGCCGCATATTTTTAATGCGCTTGTCTCTTTTGGTGAATCAATTAAAGATTTGGGTGCGGTTGGTGCCGGAATTTACGGTTTCTTTAACCGCTTACTGATTTCGGTAGGCTTACACCACGCATTAAATTCTGTTTTCTGGTTTGATGTGGCAGGCATTAACGATATTCCGAACTTCCTTGGCGGGGCAAAATCCCTTGCTGAAGGAACCGCAACCGTAGGGGTAACAGGAATGTATCAAGCAGGCTTCTTCCCAGTTATGATGTTTGGCTTACCCGGCGCGGCATTTGCTATTTATCACAGTGCAAAACCAAGTCAAAAAGCAAAAGTTGCCTCAATTATGCTTGCCGGTGCATTTGCTTCGTTCTTTACCGGAATTACCGAACCGCTTGAATTTTCATTTATGTTCGTCGCGCCAATTCTTTATGTTATCCATGCATTTTTAACCGGGATTTCGGTATTTATTGCAGCAAGTATGCATTGGATCGCCGGTTTTGGTTTCAGTGCCGGTTTAGTTGATATGGTACTTTCTTCACGTAATCCACTTGCCGTAGATTGGTATATGCTCATCATACAAGGCATTGTTTTCTTTGTGATTTACTATGTCATTTTCCGTGTGGCAATCAAAGCGTTTAACCTTAAAACAATTGGTCGTGAGGAACAAGAAGAATCTCTTGAGGCTCCCCTAGCTGCAACAACATCTTCGCGCGAAGAAAGAGCGATTAAATTTATCGATGCGTTGGGTGGAAAAAATAACCTCAAGAATGTTGACGCTTGTATTACCCGCTTGCGACTAACCTTGAATGATCACAATAATATTAATGAAGAACAACTCAAATCATTAGGTTCGAAAGGGACAGTAAAAATTGGTAATGATGGTTTACAAGTTATCTTAGGCCCTGAAGCGGAATTAGTTGCTGACGCCATTAAACGCCAGCTCCATTAAGCAACGCTTTTAATTAACGCCCCGCCCAAGGGGCGTTTCTAAATTCCGCCTCCCTGAATCCGAATTTTACCTCGTTGAAAACTTTCATTGCTTATCCTTAATCTCATGTTTCTTTTGAGACTTCACCATACCTTCATATCATTTCTACATTGATACCTACTCTGTCCTCACAGCCGCCTCTTGCTCAAAAGTAAATCCCATATCATTTCGTTTTTTTAAATACGGAAACTTATTCGCAACCTTATGGCGGTGCAGTCTTTTCAATAGTGGTGTTTCGTTAGCAATAAAAAAATCCGCCTTACCTACCATAAGACGGATTTAAAATAAGCTCAAAATCAACCGCACTTTATTTTAATTCGCTACCTTTTAGTTCCGGAATAAGCGCAAGGGTGGCAATCATATCAATGAGGTAAATAATCGCTAAGAATGCAATAGCAAGGCTAAATGAGTAGGCAGAAACAATCGCGCCGACTACAACAGGCCCAAAACCACCGACAGCCCGTCCTAAGTTGAATAAGACATTTTGTGCAGTAGCCCGCGCTTCCGTAGGGTAAGCCTCCGCCATTAATGCTCCGTATCCTCCCATCATACCGTTCACAAACATCCCGAGAAACGCACCGGCGATAAGCATTATGGTCGGATCAGTAAGTTGAGAATAGGCAATAATGCTGACAACCGCACCGAATTGGAATAATAAGAAACTTGGTTTTCGCCCTAATTTATCGGCAAGGCGACCAAAAACCAAGATGCCTAACATCATTCCACATACCGTTACCGCTGTCCAAATACCTGATTTCGTTAGACTAAAGCCAAGTTGTTTAGCTAAAAAATTTGGCATCCAGATCATAATGCCGTAGTAACCAAAATTTTGTACGGATGTCAGCACAACAACCCCTAAACTCACTTTAGCCGTCGCTTTATCTTTCACTAAAAGTTTAAAGGATTCCAATTTTGATGTTTTTTGTGCTGAAAGCGCGGTCTGTTTTTGGGTGAAAATTTCAGGTTCGTGCAATCTGGCCCGTAAATACCACGCCACAAATGCAGGGAAAATACCAAGAATAAACATACCACGCCAGCCAATATACGGTAGTAATACCGGCGTTAATAATGCTGCGCCTAACACGCCGACTTGCCAGCCCAAAGCGACATAAGAGGCGGCTCTAGCACGATGGCGTGCCGGCCAAGCCTCAATCGCAAGTGCCATACCGATACCAAACTCTCCGCCCAAACCAATACCTGCGATAGTGCGGTAAATAAGCAAATCCCAGTAACCTTGGGCTAATGCACATAAACCGGTGAAAACAGCAAATAATACGATTGTCCAAGTCAGTACACGTACACGACCGTATTTATCACTTAATGCACCAAATACAATGCCACCGAATACGGCACCGATTAGCGTCCAAGTAACAAGCGATCCTGACTGAGCAGGCGTAAGACTCAGATCGGCAGAAATAGCGCTGAGCATAAAACCAAGAATAAGTAAATCAAAACCGTCCATAGCGTAGCCGACGGCAGATCCGATAAGGGCTTTCCAGCCATATTGATTGACTTTAGTTGTCATGTTGATGTCCTTTTACTACTCACAGGTAGTGTTTAAAGAGGGATAAGACTATGTCATGAGCGGCAAAATTGCCCATGCTCAAAACCGGGGCGTAGTTTAAAGAATCTTTTTATTTTAGGCAAATAAAAAAGCACGAAAACCATATTTCGTGCCTTTAAGATAATGACTAAACCAACCGTACTTTATTCAACGGTTACCGCTTTTGCAAGATTACGCGGTTGATCCACATCCGTTCCTTTAATTAAAGCCACGTGATAAGCCAATAATTGCATCGGTACCGTATAAAAAATTGGCGCAATAATTTCATTCACTTTTGGCATAGTGATAATTTTCATCCCTGCCGTTTCGGTAAAACCGGCATCTTGATCGGCAAAGACATATAATTGACCACCACGGGCGCGTACTTCTTCAACATTCGATTTCACTTTTTCTAATAAATCATTAGTTGGAGCCACTACGATCACCGGCATATCCGCATCAATTAATGCTAACGGGCCGTGTTTTAATTCACCTGCTGCGTAGGCTTCCGCATGAATGTAAGAAATTTCTTTTAATTTTAAAGAGGCTTCCATGGCAATCGGATAATATTCACCACGACCTAAGAATAACGCATGATGTTTTTCAGCAAAATCTTCGGCAAGAAGTTCAATATCTTTGTCAAAAGCTAAACTTTTTTCAATATCGGCCGGAAGAGAATGCAATGCTTTAACAATTTCTTTCTCTTTTTCATCGGAAATATTACCGTTAAGTTTTCCAATCGCTGTCACTAACATTAGCATGGCAGCTAATTGGGTAGTAAAGGCTTTTGTCGATGCCACGCCAATTTCTACCCCTGCACGAGTCATAAAGGCAAGATCGGATTCACGCACTAGAGAAGAGCCTGCAACGTTACAAATTGTCATTGCCGCCATGTACCTTTTTTCTTTTGCTAAACGGAGTGCAGCTAATGTATCCGCGGTTTCACCGGATTGAGAAAGGGTAAGCAACAAACTATTTGGACGGGTAACAAATTTACGATAACGAAACTCAGAGGCGATTTCCACGTCACAACTGACACCGGCAAGCGCCTCAAACCAATAACGTGCCACCATACCGGCATTGTAAGATGTACCACAAGCGACAATTTGGATATGTTGTACTTTCTCTAAAATATCTTTCGCGCCATTGCCGATAGATTCTACAATCACGTTACTGTGATTAATACGCCCTTCCATCGTGTTGATAAGTGTGGTCGGTTGTTCAAAAATTTCTTTCTGCATAAAATGACGGAATTTGCCTTTCTCGGCGGCATCATTTTCAAGATTGGATTCATGCACTTCACGCTCAATCTTGTTACCTTGCACATCATAAATATCTAC
The DNA here is from genome assembly GCF_010587025.1 of Rodentibacter caecimuris. Lineage (NCBI taxonomy): Bacteria > Pseudomonadati > Pseudomonadota > Gammaproteobacteria > Pasteurellales > Pasteurellaceae > Rodentibacter > Rodentibacter caecimuris. The sequence continues at coordinate 1,101,855 of NZ_CP040863.1, forward strand.
CGTACGACGGGTGATTTCTGCAATATCCCCCTCTTCCAAGAAAATGAAACGACGGGTCACACTTAATAATGCCAGTTGATCTGAGGCTAGGAAATTTTCACCGATACCTAAACCGATGACTAATGGGCTGCCTGAGCGGGCTGCCACAAGATGCTTCGGTTGATTACGATCCATCACGACCATACCATAAGCACCTGTGAGTTGCTTCACTACTTTTTGTACTGCTTCAAGCAAAGAATCCGTGCTACGCATTTCCCATTCCACAAGATGTGCTATCACTTCGGTATCGGTTTGAGAAAGGAACACATAGCCCCGTGATTTTAGTAATTCACGCAATTCTTCGTGATTTTCAATAATGCCATTATGTACCACGGCAAAATTGCCTGAAATATGAGGGTGGGCATTGGCTTCTGACGGTTCACCATGAGTTGCCCAACGGGTATGGGCAATCCCCGTCCCGCCAATTAACGGCTTCGTCGTAACAGCTTCGTCCAATGCTTTAACTTTACCCAAACAACGTACACGTTGTAATTCATGCTGTTCATTGACCACCGCCACTCCAGCAGAGTCATACCCGCGATACTCTAAACGATGTAACCCGTTAATTAAGATTTCTGCAACATCACGCTGCGCCACTGCGCCAACAATACCACACATAAGCTTTCCTTTATTTGTTGATTAATTTAAAAAATAATTGTTATTTTGACCGCACTTTCACACACAGATGACTTCGACACCTTGTGCCAAAATTGCTTGCTTGTCTTGTTCGGACAGCCCGTTATCGGTAATCAGTACGTCAATTTTCTGCCAAGTTAATTCTAAATTGGGCATTTTTCTGCCAATTTTTTGGGACTCTACCATCACGATCACTTCACGAGAAACCTCTGCCATCACTTGACTTAGCCCGACTAACTCATTAAATGTCGTTGTTCCCCGTTCTAAATCAATACCGTCCGCTCCAATAAAGAGCTGATCAAAATCATAGGATCGTAATACCTGCTCCGCTACTTTGCCTTGGAATGATTCGGAGCGTGTATCCCATGTTCCCCCAGTCATTAGTAGCGTCGGTTCATTTTCCAAAGCCCTCAGCTCTGTTGCCACAGAAAGGGAATTTGTCATCACAATCAAACCTTGTTTGCGGTTGAGCTGCTTAATCAAAGCCGCCGTCGTACTACCACTATCTACAATAATACGATTATGATCGCGAATACGCTCTGCTGCAGCCTTGGCTATGACAATCTTTCGTTTCGAAAGTTCTTCATTTTCGCTTTCATCAATAATTTCTTTTGGCATTAAGATCGCGCCGCCATATTTACGCAATAAAAAACCGCTGCTCTCCAACGCGGTTAAATCTTTACGAATGGTGACTTCAGAGGTGTCAAATAGCCTAACTAACTGCTCCACACCAACTTCACCTTGTTGCTGTAAAAGCTGCATTATCTTGTGGCGACGTTGCTGTGTATTACGGGGTTGATTATTTCGTTTCATCTTAAAATGCAAAATAACTTTCGAATAAAATTTCGGTTCAAAATATTATAGAAATAGAACTATTTTGTAAAGGAAATTTCAAGCAACAAAAAACCCTGCTCAAGGCAGGGTTTATAATAATTTATGCAATGAATTATTTGATTGCTTCTTTTAATGCTTTGCCAGATACAAATGCAGGCACTTTAGATGCAGCAATTTTAATTTCCGCACCGGTTTGTGGGTTACGGCCTGTACGTGCCGCACGTTGGTTTACTTTAAATGTACCGAAACCAATCAATTGTACCGGCTCACCTTTTTTAAGGCTTGCAGCGATTGCTTCTAAAGTTGCTTCCAATGCTGCTTTAGCTTGTTTTTTATTTAGCTCTGCAGCACTTGCGATTGCATCAATTAAATCTGTTTTGTTCATAGACTTTACCTTTCGTTAAATTTAATTTGTTTCTTTAATAAAGCGCGCCACCAAGCATTCAGCCCAGGCAACAACTGCTACGTAAAGCATAATCTAACTTTCAATGAAATAAAAGTAAGATTTTTTAAATTTGTGATAAATCTCACGTTATTGGTTAAATTCTATACCGATATTGGATATACCTTCAGTTCTAATCTCATTTTTTAGATCTAAAATCAGTGCAACATCTCGTTTTTCACATTCTTTTAACAAACGATAAATTTGCCACTGCACATCCAATTCGGCTTGAATATCTCCATTTTCTTTGAGCTCAGTTTCAGAAAAATGGCGGCCGTTTTCCGTTTCCAATAATGCCGTCACCGTCCCCAAAGAAATGTGGCTAATTTTAACCGCTCTTTCTAAGGTTTCTCCTGCAATAATAGCATGCAAAATCTCTGCCAAGGCTTCACAAGCATCAAGTGCGGGTACAACACCAAAATTGTCATAGTTATTCACATCGGGAATAACGGTTTCCAATTTTTCCAACTGATTCTCAAAATTAATTTTACAATTTTTTACCGTTAAATATTCCCACACTAAGTTGAGAATATTTTGGTAGATTTTGCCTTCGGTTTCCTGATTATTCATTTGGCAGAATAATTTAAAATTCGGCATCATACGCTCGCATAATGCCGCCATAAAAGTTAAATGCTGCCAGCTCTCAAGGTTTTCCAGACGTTTATGGATAGGATTTCGCATCTTATTTTTTTATTTATGATAGATTTTAGAATATTCGTGAACCGCATCAACAAACACTTTTGGTGCATTTTCCGGCACATCTTGATGGATACCGTGCCCGAGATTAAATACATGGCCACTGCCTTCTCCAAAATCTGCCAAAATTGACCGCACTTCTTGCTCAATTCGTTCTGCCGGTGCGTAAAGTACACTTGGATCCATATTGCCTTGCAAAGCAACTTTATGACCGACACGTGCTTTTGCCTCAGCCAGATTGACCGTCCAGTCTAAGCCGATGGCATCACAACCGGTATTCGCGATCGCTTCAAGCCATAATCCGCCGCCTTTGGTAAAGAGCGTTACCGGTACAGCACGTCCCTCATTTTCACGAATCAAACCATCAACAATTTTATGCATATATTGAAGAGAAAAATCCAAATATTCACGATGGCCCAATACTCCGCCCCAAGTATCAAAAACCATCACCGATTGCGCACCGGCTTTAATTTGCCCGTTAAGATAGAGGATCACGGCATCTGCAAGTTTATCTAACAATAAATGCAATGTTTGCGGTTCTGCATACATCATTTTTTTGATTTTATTGAAAGTTTTACTGCTGCCGCCTTCCACCATATAAGTAGCAAGCGTCCACGGGCTACCGGAAAAACCGATAAGCGGGACTTCGCCGTTTAGTTCACGGCGAATAGTGCGTACTGCATTCATCACATATTGCAATTCCTTTTCCGGATCAGGAATCGGCAGATTTTCAACCGCACTTTTGCTTTCAATCGGTCTGGCAAATTTAGGGCCTTCGCCAACACCAAAACTTAAACCAAGCCCCATGGCATCCGGAATGGTTAAAATATCGGAAAATAAAATTGCTGCATCTAGAGCATAACGACGGAGCGGCTGTAAGGTCACCTCACATGCCAAATCCGCATTGCGGCAAAGCGACATAAAATCCCCTGCTTGCGCCCGTGTTGCTTTATATTCCGGCAAATAACGTCCAGCCTGACGCATCATCCAAACCGGCGTACAATCCACAGGTTGGCGTAATAAGGCTTTTAAATAACGATCATTTTTTAGTGCTGACATTTAGGTTTCCTTTCTGTTATCAGATGCTTTGCAAAGTTGAAGCGTAGCATCAATCAATTTACGTGCGATAGTACCTGTTGGCGGCAATTCTGGCAAGGGTTGATGATAAGAAAACCATTGTGCATCATGAATTTCCGTTTCCTGTAAAGCAATTTCACCACTTTCATAGTCAGCTAAAAATCCTACCATTTGTGAATTCGGAAATGCCCAAGGCTGGCTACCGAAATAACGAATATTTTTAATTCGAATACCGGTTTCTTCAAAAACTTCACGTTGAACCGTTTGTTCAAAGGTTTCACCTACTTCGACAAAACCGGCAAGCGTTGTGTACATTCCTCCGCCGGGCTGATAATGGCGTTTATGATTGGCGAGTAAAATATGCGTGTCACGGCGTACGGCAACAATAATGGAAGGGCAAATGCCGGGATAAGTACGATAACCGCACTGTGTACACTGCATAGCAAGTTCATCTTCCGTTTGGCTATTGGAATGACCGCACCGACCACAAAATTGGTGGGTTTTCAAAAAATGATTAATTTCCACACCACGATTTAATAAATAAAACTTTTCTTCGGGAAGAAAAAGCAAATCCCGTAAACTAAAATAGGCGCGTTGATCATCTTGCTGTTCTTCAATAAGCCATAGGGGCTGCTCTTCCCATTCGCCAATTAACATACCTTTTAAATTTTCCAAGCCAAATGAGGCAGCCGTTCCGTAAGGTAATTTGCCCTGTATTAAATGTAAATTGGAACCCTGTGTGAGGAGCCAATAGCCTAAGTCCGTTGATTGAATGTCGCACATAAAATCTTCTCCAAAATGACCGCACTTTTTTAATTATTGTAGCAATTTCCAAACCGACAAGGTTAGCTTTAATTCACGATAAAATTTGTCAAACATTCGGGAAAAATTAAGGGGTAAATCCTTAACTAATAGAATTTACCCCTAGATTGAGTCATACCTAAAGCATTTTTTAGTTTAAACGACCGAATTTACCGCTTTGCACATCGTTAAAAGCCTCAACAATTTGCTCGCGGGTATTCATCACGAACGGGCCGTAACCGACAATCGGTTCATTAAGCGGTTCACCGGTAAGAATTAACAATTTCGCTTCATTGTTAGATTCAATGAGTACATCCGCACCGCCACGCTCAAAAGTGACTAACTCTCCACGCCGTGCAATCGCCTCTCCGCCGACTTGGATCGTTCCCTCTAATACAAGGATGACGACATTATGGCTTTCCGGCACACTAAAAGTATGTGTCGCATTTGCATTCATGGTCGTATCCCACATATTAATCGGGCTAAAAGTACTGGCAGACCCTGTTGCTCCTAACAATTCACCGGCAATCACTCGGACTTGACCGGCATCGTTAGGCAATTTTACTACCGGAATATCCGCCGATTTAATCGCTTGATATTTCGGTTCGGTCATTTTATCTTTTGCCGGTAAATTTACCCAAAGTTGCACCATTTCGAATAATCCGCCCTCTTTAGCAAATTTTTCTGAGTGCATTTCTTCGTGCATCACACCGGAACCCGCTGTCATCCATTGAACGTCGCCCGTACCGATTGTACCGCGGCCACCGTGAGAATCGCGGTGAGAAACTTCGCCCTGATAAGCAATCGTTACTGTTTCAAAACCACGGTGAGGATGTTCTTCTACACCGCGTAAATCAAATTCAGAATTATCACGACGACCGCCTTGGAAGTATTTTGGCGGGTTGTAATCCATTAAAAGAAACGGATCAAGATTTTTATCTTTATCGTTGTAACTAAACATTGACGCAACATGGAAACCATTACCTACCCAGTGTTTTTCCGGTGCAGTAAAAACGTTTGCTACTTTTTTCATATAAAACTCCTTCATTTCTTGTTAGAACCAATTGTTCTGTTGATGGAGCGCATTATATAATTTCAAAAAATTAAATAAACAACCAATCAGTTAAAATATAATTTACTAAAAAGAAATAATAGTCTTAATTATATGAATAAATTTTGGCAGCTTTTTGACAAATCACTTTACTAGCCCAGCGCACTTCCAATGCTTAATAAAACAAAAAAGTGCGGTTAAAATTCATCAAGATTTTTAACCGCACTTTTTATATTCAAAAATTAGGCTGATTTTTTATGATTTTCGTAGGCTGCTTTCACAAAACCGGCAAATAACGGATGACCATCACGTGGTGTGGAAGTAAATTCCGGATGGAATTGACAGGCAACAAACCAAGGGTGATTTGGCACTTCAATGATTTCCACTAATTTTTTATCTGCGGATAAACCCGTTACTTTTAATCCGGCTTTTTCAATTTGCGGAAGTAATACGTTATTCACTTCATAACGATGACGATGACGTTCTTCAATCGTTTCGGCTCCATATAATTCACGAACTCGGCTACCCTCTACCAAATGACATTGCTGCGCCCCTAAACGCATTGTTCCGCCAAGATCGGATTTGTCGGAACGCACTTCAGTATTGCCTTCGGCATCTTGCCATTCGGTGATTAATGCCACTACCGGCTGTTCGCAATCACGATCGAATTCTGAAGAATTTGCTTTGGTTAGCCCCGCTACATTACGTGCGTATTCAATCAGTGCAATTTGCATCCCTAAACAAATACCGAGGTAAGGAATGTTGTTCTCACGTGCGTATTGCGCCGTGCGAATTTTCCCCTCTACACCACGGTAACCAAATCCGCCCGGAACCAAAATCCCATCAATACCTTTCAGTATTTCTACGCCTTTAGTTTCCACATCTTGCGAATCAATGTATTTAATGTTCACCGATAAACGATTGGTCAAGCCCGCGTGTTTTAAGGCTTCATTCACCGATTTATAAGCATCCGGCAATTCCGTATATTTACCCACCATACCAATCGTCACTTCACCTACCGGATTAGCTTGTTTATAAAGTACTTGTTCCCATTCGGAAAGATCCGCTTCTGGACAATTTAAACGGAAACGATCACAGACAAAACTATCCAAACCTTGCGATTTCAATAACGCAGGAATTTGATAGATCGAATTCACATCTTTTAACGAAATTACCGCACGTTCCGGTACATTACAAAATAGCGCAATTTTCGCCCGTTCATTTGGCGGGATCATACGATCGGAGCGACAAATTAATACATCCGGCTGAATCCCGATAGACAATAATTCTTTCACCGAATGCTGGGTCGGTTTGGTTTTTACTTCACCGGCTGTCGGGATATAAGGAACAAGGGTTAAGTGCATAAACAACGTATGCTCGCGCCCCACTTGTACGGCAAGCTGGCGTAACGCCTCCAAAAATGGGAGGGATTCAATATCACCTACTGTTCCGCCCACTTCCACGATAACCACATCATAACCTTGCGCACCGGCAATTACGCGATCTTTAATTTCATTGGTAATATGCGGAATCACTTGAATGGTCGCACCGAGATAATCACCACGGCGTTCTTTACGCAACACTTCCGAATAAATTTTACCGGTAGTGAAATTATTGCGTTTTGTCATTTTCGTGCGGATAAAACGCTCATAATGACCTAAATCCAAATCGGTCTCCGCGCCGTCTTGTGTCACAAAGACTTCACCGTGCTGAGTAGGGCTCATCGTTCCCGGATCCACATTAATATAGGGATCAAGTTTCATAATCGTAACGTTTAAACCACGCGCTTCTAAAATTGCCGCCAATGATGCCGCCGCAATGCCTTTACCTAACGATGATACAACACCGCCGGTGACGAAAATATAATTTGTAGCCATAGGGAACCTAATTCTTTATTGGGATATAAATGATTATAGCTAATCATCTTGCTAGACATTTCACAAAAGTGCGGTCGGAAATTGAAGAAGATTAGCTATCAAAGACGGGACGATAGTTTACCCGATTTATTGATCCAACTCAACGGGGATACGGAAATTAAACGTCAGGATTATCAATAAACTGATAAAAAAATGACCGCACTTTAAGTGCGGTCAAATTTACGATTAGCTAAGAATTTTCCAAGATCTAAATCCGTAGATAGCAATGACGACAAAGCAGACAAGCGGTAGAATAAAGGAGAAGTTCACCGCTGGTAGCCCCATGACTTCACCTTGGTCAATAATCATACCTTGCAGTGGCGGCATCAATGCACCGCCTACAATCGCCATCACTAAGCCTGCGGCACCGATTGTCGATTCTTCTTTTAAACCATTAAGCGCAATACCATAAATAGTCGGGAACATCAGTGACATAAACCCGGAAGTTAAAATTAAGCAATACAATCCCCCGATACCATCAATAAAAATCACCCCGAGAATGCTAAAGAAACCACCGATAGCAAAGAGCATTAACATAAATTCGGCTTTGAGATATTTCATTAAACTGGTACTAATGAAACGGCTGGCAATAAAAATACCCATCGCAATAATATTGAAATTTTGCCCTTCCGCCTTAGTAAAGCCTAAACGTTCCGCATATTGAACAATAAATGTCCAACACATAATTTGCACACCGACATAAAAGACTTGCGCAATAACGCCCTCGCGATATTTTGCTTTTTGTATCAGGCGACTAACCACCTCTTTAAAGGTAATATGACAATCGCCCTCTTCAACTCTTACTTTCGGCATTTTATAGAGGCTTATAATCACGAGTACTGCTATCACCACAAAACCTAATACAATATAGGGGTCACGAATTTCAGCCAAATCATGTGTACGAATACTCATTTTTTCTGCTTCAGATAAAGTATGGAAAATCAAACTACCCGCAGCATCGCGTTTATCGGACTCAAGATTTGTTAGTACCAGTTGAGAAGCCACAAACATACCTGTAATTGAACCTAACGGGTTAAAAGATTGAGCTAAATTCAAGCGACGAGTCGCCGTTTGCGGATCGCCCATCGCAAGAATATAAGGGTTTGCCGTCGTTTCTAAGAAAGCCAGACCGAAAGTTAAAATATAAAGCGAGATCAAGAAAAAATTAAACACTTCATATTTTGCCGCCGGCCAAAATAAAAAAGCACCGATAGCATAGAGAATAAGCCATAACATAATTCCTGATTTGTAGCTATAACGACTGGCGAATATCGCGGCAGGAATCGCCATTGTGCCGTAACCGCCATAAAATGCAAATTGCACCAAAGCCGCTTCTGAAGCCGGAATTTCCATCACAGTTTGAAATACGGCGACCATTGGATTGGTAATATCATTTGCAAATCCCCATAACGCAAATAAGCTGGTAATTAAAATAAATGGGACAACAAATTTCTTTTCTAATACTTTGGCACTCATAATACCTTCCTTATATTAATTAGTAGAGAGGAGTAAAGAATTGCTATTCTTCAATGCGTAATCCATACGTATGGAATTTTCCTAATACCACCTGCATTTGCTCACGGCTCAAAAGCGGAATCTCCAACCCGGTGGCAAGTAATTTCAAATACCAAGAAGCCAATACCTCTACTTCTTGCGCCAGCCACAACGCTTTGTCAAGATTTTCAGCACAAGCAATTAAACCGTGGTGAGCCAACAAAATTGCCTTACTTTTTTTGATTCCATCCGCCACATAAGAGGCAAGTTCCTGCGTACCAAATGTTGCGTAGGGTACGCAAGGAATATGATCGGTTCCCCCTACCGCGACCATATAGTGAATAGCCGGAATCGGTTTTTGGAGAATAGATAAACCGGCGCAATGAAGAGAATGATTATGTACCACCGCATTGGCTTCGGCGCGTACTTGATAGACGGCTAAATGAAATTGCCATTCGCTGGAAGGCAACTTTCCGTCTTCGTATTTACCGTTACTATCGACATAAACGATGTTTTCCGGTGTGATTAAATGATACGGCATACCTGTGGGGGTAATCAGCATACCGTCTTTGTAGCGTACACTTACATTTCCTGCGGTACCTTGGTTTAGCCCTAATCGGGTCATTTCAAGGCAGGTGTCAATAATTTTTTGTGAAAGCGCTTTTCTATTCATTTTTAAGTACCTCTAAGTTGTTATAAAACAGGTGTAACCCCTTTTTTGATAATAATGTTGCCGTATTTTGCGGTTTCGCCACTCACGACAACGGCATAAGCATGTTTTGCACGCTGATAGAAATCAAAGCGATCGATACGGCTGAGATTCGGCACAAAATCGACCGCACATTGAATTGCCGCTAAATAGCGTTTTTCCACCTCGGGATCCAAGGTATCCCCTTGTACTACCTGCATCATGACAAGCGGCGCCGCCACATAAGCATCAAACTCAAATAACGGTGCGATTCCTTGTAATAAGGTGGCAACAGAAATCCCATCGGCACGCACTACATTGTGATGAAGCGAATGAGCGGGAAAATGCGCATCAGCAAGCACGAGTTCATCGCCATGCCCCATTTCGGTTAGAATTTTGAGTAATTCCGGGGAAATTGCCGGATGAATACCTTTTAACATGAGATTTGCTCCTATTGGTTTGCAAAATTAAACTGAGGATAAATACGTTTGCGCTTCGGTTGCATCGCTTTTTGTGCCGCTTCCGCGTTGTCATAAACACCAATACCGGCAAAAGTAAACATCGCTGCACCTAATACTGTTGTTTCTGCAACATCAACTACATCAATGGGCAAACCTAAAACGTCGGCACGAATTTGGTTCCATAATGAATTTTTTGATCCGCCGCCAACGCAGATCAAACTTTCCGCTTTAAAATGACTCACCTGTTGTAGCACCGCCAAGCCTTGCTTAAGCTGATTTGCCATGTAATAAAGTGCCGCACGATAAATTTCGCCACGAGAAGTAAACATAGAAAGTCCGGCAATATGCCCTTGTCCTAGTTGGCTAAAAACGCCCTGAAAATCAACCGCACTTTTCTCAGCCGCTATCGCTTCTGCAATCATCGTCGAATAATATTTGTCTGCGCCATATACATCTGCAAACAACAGTTTTCCAAGCCATTCCATAATGCCTGAGCCGACCCATTGCACCGCCGGGTTAAAGCAATTCGGTTGAACGTCAAATTCCGTTGTTAATCCTTGCGAAATAAAATCAAATTGCGGTTTTGCATATGGCGTACGAACCATTAAAATTTCCCACGTACCGGAACTCAGCACAGGTTGATTTAATGCTGCTCCGGAACCGAATACGGCAAACTGAGTATCATGTCCGCAAGCAATCACCGGAATGCAATTTAGCCCCCAACGGGCGGCAAGTGCGCTGGTGAGTTCTCCCACTTTTTCACCGGCATGACGCATTGGTGGAAAATGATTTGGGGTTAACCCAAGCAACTGCAAAATGCCTTCGTCCCAATCACCGCTAGCAAGATCCGTCATCATAGAGGTGCCCGCCATGCTGTGATCGGTTGTCCATTCGCCGGTTAAACGTTGGGTTATCATGGAAGAAATGAACATAAACTTATCCATTTTTTGGAAAATTTCCGGTTCATGTTCTTTCAACCAAAGCAATTTAAATAAGGTATTAAAACTGTATTGCCCGATACCATTGCGTTGATAGAGATCTTCAATATCAAGCAACCGTGGTAGGGCTTCCATCACCGGAAGTGTACGCGGGCATTTCCAAGAGATAATCGGATAAAGCTGTTGCCCCTCATGATCAAATGGCGCGCCATCCACACCAAATGTGGTAACGGAAATGCCAACAATATCGTTTAGATCAATATGTTGTTGTTTTAATTGATTAATCGTGTGATCAGCACAATCGGATAACTTTTGCCAAATTTCTTCAAAATCCCAAATATGATAATCAGCGAATTTGAGATCAGGTTGGGTATTGTTCGCAATATGATGGGATGCCAAAATTTCGCCTTTATCACTCATCGCAATAGTACGTAAATTGGTCGCACCGCAATCAAAAATCAGTACGATAGGCATAAGCCCTCCCTAAAATTGAGAAAAAAGTGCGGTTGAAAAAATAAATGAATTTTTGACCGCACTTCAATGTGGGTTCTGGATGGAATGGTGACACGCGTTGCAAAGCACGTGCCAATCATCACTTATTTATAAAGTGGCCCGAAGTTTTTACAGGCGCGATAATCCTGGCCTTCTTTATCTTGACCAAAACCATTCCAAGCACTTGGACGGAATATATTGCGTTCATCAACGTTATGCATACAAACCGGAATACGTAACATTGAGGCAAGGGTGATGAGATCTGAACCAATATTTCCATAAGTGGCGGCACAATGGTTCGCTCCCCAATTTGCCATGACGGAATACACATCGGTGAATGCGCCCTTGCCTGTTAAACGAGGAACAAACCACGTCGTCGGCCAAGTTTCATTCGTGCGTTTGTTGAGGATATCGTGTACTTGTTCTGGTAAATCGATTGACCAACCTTCGGCAATTTGCAATACCGGCCCTAATCCTTTGATCAGGTTAATACGATGCATTGTGAACGGCATACCGCCTTGAGTTAAAAATTGAGAAGATAAACCACCGCCACGGAAATATTCATGTACTGCCGGACACCAACGGGTATGCGCCAAACAACGTTTGCCGTCTTGTTCGGTTACTTGCCAAACCGGTTTAATGGCGGGTTTGCCACTTTCATCTCTGTGTTGCCCCGTACCGTCAAGCGCTGCGGAACCGGAGTTAATTAAATGAATAAAGCCGCTTTCCGGTTTCCAACCGGTCACACGCTCAACGGATTCAGGGCTCCAATAAGTACGCACATCAGCAAAAACTTGAGCCTGACCGGTCAATTGATGTCCGAACAGCATACACACCGCATTCAAACTGTCATTTTCAGTGGCGAGAATATAGGGTGGTCGAACGCCATTCCAATCATAAGTAGAATTCAACATCGCCTCCATAAAGTCACCGTTTGGTAAATGATCGGTCCAATGACGTTGACCTTGGAAACCGGCTGCAATGGCGTTATGACCTAATGCTTCTTCCGCATAATTTAATTTCGCTAATTTTGGATTGCCCACCATTAAATCTCGGGTAATGATGGTCATTTTCACCACATTTTCCCAAAGCTCGGCACGTTCTTCTGCACTGCGTTGATTTTCAAGGCTATTTACATCAACGCCCTCTTTGCAATATTGTTTTACCCAAGAAAGTGCGAGATCCACTTCTTCTTGATCATAAATTTTGCGATCTAAACGACGTTTGATTTCGGTCATATCAACGTATTCATTACGCATACCGAGGTATTCTTGGAAAAATTGTTGGTTCACAATGGAGCCGGCGATCCCCATAGAAACAGAACCGATGGACAAATAAGATTTACCGCGAATGGTTGCGACGGTGAGACCGGCACGGGCAAAACGTAAGAGTTTTTCTTTTACATCCTCCGGAATTTCTGTGTCATCCGCTTCTTGAACTTCTGTTCCATAAATTGAGAATGCCGGTAAACCTAATTGGGAATGACCTGCAAGTGCAGCGGCAAGATAAACCGCGCCCGGACGCTCAGTGCCGTTAAATCCCCAAATGGCTTTTGGCATATGTGGATCCATATCAATAGTTTCGGAACCGTAGCACCAGCAAGGGGTTACAGTAATGGTTAATCCCACGTTTTCACGTTTAAACTTATCCGCACAAGCTGCGGCTTCCGCAACGCCACCGATACAAGTATCGGCAATCACACAAGTGACAAAAGAACCGTCAGTATGGCGGATATGTGTTTGTAATAAGTCTGCAACAGATTTTGCCATACGCATGGTTTGATCTTCTAACGATTCACGTACGCCCATACGACGACCGTCAATGGTTGGACGAATACCGATTTTAATACGATTGGTTTGGGTAAAAGATGTCATAATAGAGTCTCTCCTATCATTTTTAACATTCATATTGAAATCTCGGATAAGCGGTTTATCTGCTTAACTTGAAATTATTTTTGAATAAAAAAATGAAAGAAAATAGGAGAAAAATGAAGTTGATTTCAAATTTGTGAAAGGGATCACAATAATTGGGTATTTTTTCGGGAAAATAATGCCCGATTATTGCTTATATTTTTAGAAAACGGTAAATTCGGTCATTATTTATTATAAAATGGTCAAAATATCGTTTTTTTCACAATATGCCTGAAGCGTTTCGGACAAATCGGAATCAGTAAAAAGAGTATTAATTTCACTCAATTCAGTTAATTGGATAAGGCTTTTTTTCTCAAATTTGGAATGATCCGCCAAAAGATAAGCATGCTCTGATGCTTCCATCATTTTACGCTTTACAGATGCATTTAACTCGTTGGACTCCCAAATGTTTCCTTGATTATCAATACCGGAACAAGAAAAAATAGAAAAGTTAATATGGAGGCGTTGTAATAAATATTCTGATAACGGCCCATAAAATGCTTCATATTTTGATGAATAAACTCCACCGGTCACAATGGTTTTGATGTTGGGCTTATTAACCAATGCGTTGATATTCAGCATAGAATTAGTTACCACAGTACAAGGGATATCCGGCATTAAATGTGCAAAATACCAACTTGTAGAACTTGCATCTAATCCAATCACCGCATTTTCATAAAGTAATTCAAGCGCATTTTTAGCAATATAGCGTTTTTCTGTTGCATTAATATATCGCCTAGTCTGAAAAAAAGAGCCCAGATCTGTCGTTTTATTACTTATCGCCCCACCATGGGTACGATAAAGCAATCCTTGTTTTTCAAGTCGATTAAGATCACGTCGGATAGTTTCAACAGATATGTCGCACTTTTCAGCCAGTTCAATCACACTCGCTTTTCCTTGCTGATTAATCCATTGCAAAATCATGTCATCCCTATTACGCATATTCACCCCAAATCGCTCAAAAATTGTCTCATTATAGAGTTTTTTAGAAAAAATAAACAACTTATCATCTTTTCCTTTCTACGCTAAAATATTTCGACTTTTTGATCACAAGAGAGAATTTATGGTAAACAAAACATTAAGTGCGGTCATTTTGGCGGCAGGAAAAGGTACGCGGATGTACTCGGATTTGCCAAAAGTATTGCATACGGTGGCAGGCAAGCCGATGGTGAAGCACGTGATTGATACGGCAAATTCCTTAGGGGCTGAAAACGTACATTTAATTTACGGACATGGCGGTGAATTAATGCGTGAACGCCTTGCCAATGAAAACGTCAATTGGGTATTGCAAACCGAACAACTTGGCACGGCACACGCAGTGCAACAGGCTGCACCGTTTTTTAAAGACGATGAAAATATTGTGGTGCTTTACGGCGATGCACCGCTCATTACCAAAGCAACTCTAGAAAAACTGATCGCAGCAAAACCGGAAAACGGCATTGCGTTATTGACCGTACAACTCGACAATCCGACCGGTTATGGGCGTATTATTCGTGAAAATGGTCGTGTCGTTGCCATTGTGGAACAAAAAGATGCGAATGCAGAACAATTAAAGGTTCAGGAAGTAAACACCGGTGTGATGGTATCCGATGGGGCAAGCCTCAAAAAATGGCTTGCACGTGTCGGCAACAATAATGCACAAGGCGAATATTATTTAACGGATTTAATTGCTCTCGCAAACCAAGACGGTTACCAAGTTGTTGCCGTTCAAGCAATGGATAGAATGGAAGTGAAAGGGGCGAATAATCGTTTACAGCTAGCCGCACTTGAACGTTACTATCAACATAAACAAGCTGAACGCTTATTGTTAGAAGGTGTGATGTTATTTGATCCGACTCGTTTCGATTTACGTGGTTCGCTAGAACACGGTAAAGATGTTGAAATTGATGTGAATGTGATTATTGAAGGCAAAGTGCGGTTAGGAAATCGGGTAAAAATTGGTGCCGGTTGTCTATTGAAAAATGTAGTGATCGGTGATGATGTGGAAGTAAAACCTTATTCCGTACTAGAAGATGCCAGCATTGGCGAAAAAGCGGCAATCGGTCCGTTCTCCCGTTTACGTCCCGGCACAGAACTTGCTGCCGAAACCCACATTGGTAACTTTGTAGAAATTAAAAAATCCGTCGTCGGTAAAGGTTCAAAAGTGAACCATTTAACCTATGTAGGAGACAGTGAAATCGGCGCACATTGTAATATTGGCGCAGGGGTTATCACCTGTAATTATGACGGAGCAAATAAATTTAAAACCATTATTGGTGATAATGTTTTCGTGGGTTCCGATACACAATTAGTAGCACCTGTTACGGTTGAAGACGGTGCAACAATTGGTGCGGGTTCAACCATCACGCGTAATGTCGCAAAAGATGAGTTAGTGATTACACGTGTGCCACAACGTCATATTCAGGGCTGGCAACGCCCTGTTAAGAAAAAATAAGAGCTGATGTCATAATAAAAAAGCAGAGTTAAACTCTGCTTTTATTGCAAACTAAAGCGAATCGGGACAGAAACTCTACTCTCAAATCCATTTGGTTTAGGTCCAACAGATCTTGCTCTTTTCACTGCTTTTAATGCGGCCTTATCCAAGCTTTCATCGCCGGAGGATTTCACCAAATTTTCTCCGCTTAATGAGCCGTCATGACCAACACTAAATGAAACATAAGCGATTCCCTGTTTACGCATCATTTTAGCCCGTGTCGGATATTCTTTTCGACGCTCTATTTCACGATAAAGTGCGGCCCGATACGCAGCAATTTCATTGGTATTTGAACCGCTCCCTACCATATTGGCATTGGTATTTACCGCCGTTCCAATTGTTGTCGCTTTTGAATTTACCACCGAAGCAGAATTGACATTACGCTCGCCTACCGGCAAATGTTGCGGTAATTTCTGTGGTTTTTCAGCTTGTTGAACCTGTTTTTTTGGTTTTTCTTTGGGCGGTTTTGGTTTTTCCTGTTTATTCTCAGGTTGTTTTTTCTTCTCAGGTTCCGGTTTTTTTGTCGGATCCGCGACTATCTCTTCTTTTAGCTCCGGCTCTGGCTCACTCTTTTGAGATGTCGGCTCCGATTCCGGCTCTTCAATGCGCATTCCCTGCAACATTTCCATTGAAATTGTCGTCGCCAACTCACCAATATGGTTATTTGCACTATCATCAGATTCCTGCCAATTCCACAACAATGCCCCAACCACAGAGCTATGAACGAGAAGAGAAATAAGCAAAGCTAGGGATAAACGTTTAGCTTGTTGCATAACCATTCCTATTTTCCGGCAGGTGTCATACGTTTTTTATCTTTCATTGATACCAATGCCACATTTTTGATCTCATTTTTGGCAAGTAAATCGGTAATAGTGACAAAATCCTGAAAACTCGCTTCCGCATCAATTTTTAATGTCACTTTTTGCCCCTTATCCCATTGGTTAATTTCCACCTCTAGTGCTTCTTGTGAGATAGGTTTATCGTTGAAGTAGAGCTCTCCTTTCGCCGTAACCGTGAGTAATTTAGCCAAATCATCAGATTTAAAAGCGACCGCCGTACTTGCCTTTGGCACATTGACTTGAATTTTTCCCTGAGAAATAAAAGAAGCGGTAATCAAAACAATGGCTAACAGCACCAACATAATGTCAATGAAAGGAATAATGTTGATTTCATCAAATTTTTTCACGATTATTCCTTATCTTTCTGTGAATTTAACACTTTCCATTTTAAGCGGTTTACTTCAATTTTACGGTTTAAACCGCTATAAAACACCATCGCCGGAATAGCCACCAAAATCCCAAGTGCGGTTGCTTTTAACGCTAAAGAAAGATGCAGCATAATTTTACCGGCATCCACATCGCCACCACCCTGACCAATTTGATAGAAAGTTAATAAAATACCGATAACCGTACCTAATAACCCTACATAGGGCGCATTCGCACCAACAGTTGAAATCGTGGTCATATTACGATTCAAATCAATATCCAGCGCATGGATATTAGAATATTTACCTACATTAATCCTGCTTAGAAAAATAAAGCGTTCAATAACCATCGCAAGCATAATCACGCTCATCACAAATAAAAGCCCGATAATAATGTAATCACTGTATTGTTGTAAAAATTCAAAAAGTTGAGGCATTTTTTATCCTTAAAACATAAAAGGCAATTGAGAATTAGTTTCAATTAGAAACTAATTCTAGCAAAAGGAAATGAGCTCGTAAATATTAATTGGGGAAAAACGCCGAAATTGCGTAGCCATTGTACAACGCTGAAATTATGATTCCTGAGCCTGTCGAAAGATGAGCAGTTTCAACGCTCTTGTAACACTGTAAAAGTGGATTGATATGACACTACGTAGGCTTTTACCCCTACGCAATTTTTTTCAAATTATCCGTAAAAATTAACCGCTTGATAGCAAAACGCCCTACTTTTTTCAAAATAGATACGGGAATGTATAGCAACGTCCGATATATTTCAGACTTGGCGAATTTCCAATTCATCGGGATTCACCCGGCGAATGGAATAACTCAAGGTGTAAGTGCGGTAAAATGAAGCCATTTTTCGAGAAGTTTCATTTGATTCCTATTGTTTAAATCTTAAAGTACAGTCAATTTTTTCGATTTAATCTGAGTGTAGGAACACACTATGTGCGCCCGCTATCAAATTTATCGATTAGGGCACACACAATTCGCACCTACATTTTGTTTTGTGAGTTTGCAACATCATACCGGTCAATTTTATAAAAAGAGGGATTGAAGATAATCTAAAACCACCTGATGATGGTCGCCGGTTTTAAATTTATCAAATACTTGCTGAATTTTGCCTTGTTCATCTATGAGAAAGCTTATTCGATGGATACCATCGTAAGTTCTTCCCATAAATTTCTTTTCGCCCCATACGCCAAATTGCTCGGCAACTTGATGGTTTTCATCCGAAAGTAAAGTGAAATTGAGTGCTTTTTTCTCAGCAAACTGCGCTAATTTTTTAGGGCTATCAGGGCTAATACCTAAAATGACTATACCCAATTTTTCTAATTCATTTTTTGCATCCCGTAATCCGCAAGCTTGTGTTGTGCAACCGGGTGTGAGTGCTTTGGGGTAAAAATAAACAAGCACTTTTTTACCTTTAAATTCCGCAAGGGAAACCGGTATTTCAGCCTGATTATGTAATGTAAACTGCGGCGCGGTATCACCCGCTTGTAATGTTTTCATAGAAAATTCCTTAAAATAAAAAAATGATTTGCAAATTTTAATCATTTTAGCGATCCTAGCAGGTGTTTTTCAAATATTAATCACGATAATCTGAAACGGAGGTTTTATGTCTACGCAAAATCCCTTATTTTTTGGCAGCATTGTTGCTTTAGTCACCCCTATGGATAATCACGGCGGAATTGATTTTGAAGCCCTAGAAAAATTAGTAGAGTTTCATATTGATGCAGGCACTAATGCTATCGTTTCAGTAGGCACGACCGGTGAATCCGCTACATTAAGTATTGAAGAAAATGTTAAGGTGATTGAGAAAACTGTAGAACTGGCAAAAGGACGTATTCCAATCATTGCAGGAACAGGCGCAAATGCAACCAGCGAAGCGATTGTGATGACAAAACTATTGCGTGATAGCGGTGTGGCCGGGTGTCTTTCCGTTGTGCCGTATTATAACAAGCCGACACAAGAAGGAATGTTCCAACACTTTAAAGCTATTGCGGAATGTACCGATTTACCTCAAATTCTTTACAATGTACCGGGGCGTACGGGAAGCGATATGAAACCTGAAACCGTTGCCCGTTTGGCACAGATTGAAAATATCGTTGGTATTAAAGAAGCAACCGGTGAAGTCCATCGTATAACAGAAATCAAAAAATTAGCAGGAGAAAATTTCATCGTATTAAGCGGTGATGATGCAACGGGATTAGAAGCGATGAAGCTAGGGGCTGAAGGTGTCATTTCCGTTACCAACAACCTGGCTGCAAAAGATATGGCGGAAATGTGTCGTTTAGTGCGTGTTGACGAACTTTCCAAAGCAGAAGAAATTAACCGGCGTTTAATGGCATTACATCGTGATTTGTTTGTGGAACCCAACCCAATTCCGGTGAAATGGGCGGCTTATCGTTTGGGATTAATAAAATCGCCTTCTCTTCGTTTACCATTAACAATTCTCAGTGAAAACGCACAACCAAGAGTTGAAGCAGCATTAAAAACAGCAGGTTTGATTTAATTAATCATAAGGGACTGACTGCCAGCCCCCAAACTTTCTGAATAACTAATTGTCGAAGTGCGGTCAGTTTTTCATTTATTTTTAAGGATTTATTATGAAGAAAATTTTCTTAGGATTAGCAACGGCAGCCTTACTATCCGCCTGTTCGACCGATCCTGAAAAATTACAAAGCGCAAATGATAGTTATCAAAAATCAAACTCTCCTATTCCAAATTTCGCACCTTTAGCAAGCGGTGGGGTTAATCTGCCACAACAGGCATCCACCTATGATTTACCCAATATTGCCATAAAAAAAGATACAACCGTTGATATTCGTCCTCCATCAGTCCCCTTGGCGATCATAAAAAATTCACTCACACAATTTGATGGTGAACGTGCTTTAATCGTTTATTCCAACGAGCAAGCCTCTCTCTACAACTTACAGCAAATTCAACGCTTACTAAAAGAAGAAGGGATTGATTCTACTATTGATGGTGCGGTTTTATTAACAGATTGGCACAGTACGGAACGGGCAGACGACAAATCCGACATGGAAATTCGTTATCAAGTGGAACAATTTACCACACATGACGCCAGTGCATTAGGTGTTTCGGTAGCGCAGATGCGTCGCAATAATATTCTTTTCACGCCAAGTGTAGCAGAAAAACAGCGCTACACCTCTGCTCGTTTAAATCGTTTTGTTTCAACATTAACCCATAATTACAATAAGCAACAGCAAGATCTCAATAATGTCTCAGTGGACGCATTTCAATCTGAGTTAATTACCGATACAAACGGGAGAACCGCATTGGGTATGAATGCCTCCTTTGGTCAAGCATGGGAAAAATTAGGTGCTGTCTTGCCAAAATTGGGATTTGCCATCAAATCGGAAACTGCCGGTCGCGGACAACGGGAATTGAAATATTCGCCGTTGGATAAAGAAGATTGGTTACGTTTAGGAGTCGATGAACCGGAGCTTGAAAAAGGCACTTATATGATGCAGATTTCTGCTATCGGAAAACAAAGTGCCGTTGTCATTAGCGATGAAGATGGCAACACAATAAACGACGAAGCGGCTAAAACGCTCTATACTGCTTTAAGCGTTCTACTGGCTAAATAGAAATAATCCTTCATAGATAGAAGATGACCTTGATTAACGCCTCATAGAGGCGTTTCTAAGTACCGACTCTTAGAACCCAAGTTTACATTTTTAAATTGTTAAAAGACTTAATTACTTATCTTCATCTCTTGATACTTCACATATCTTTGTATCATTTCTGCATTAACACCTGCGGTATACACAGTAACTCTCTTGTCCAAAACTATTCACCACATAATTAATTTGTCCTTAAATACGAGAACTTATTGAACAACCTTATCACTATCCTACTTTCTAAAGATCCCATTACCGCTGAAACTGACAGTTTCGAATGAAGTTTAGACTAACAAATAAACATAAGCCACTTAGACATTTAATTCTATTATTTCCATTTTCAGTTATCCATATAAAACTCCTAGCTGAACATAGGCTCTTTTATCTTTTAATATTCTAAAACAGAATTTCGGTATCCATATCAAATGCGATGATCTTTTAAACCGCCTCATACATTTTCCATACATTGATTATGGAAATACTTCCAAAAGGATATTCTCTGAGGCAATTTACCCAGATAAAACTTTTAAACCTATAACTATCCTCACAAATAGTTTTTTGAGTTAGCAAATAACAATCCGCACATAAAACTGCTCTACCCTCAAAAGTTGGAGTAAACAACCAACTGATTGAGATGCAGATTTTTTACGACTGAATACAGCCTGTCTTTCAAATAACAAGTGATTGAGTTTTATCTTCGAAATAGAAAAATCGTACTCACCCATCAATCTTTTCAGCTGGAAGAAATAACATTACAGTATTAGATTAACCAATATAATCATTAATGGTTGCAACGAATTAGCTGTACTTGGTACAAAACCTACCTGAATTTAAATTGTCCGTCATACAAGTGGTTAAAAATAGGTAATTTTCGACTACACAGGCAGTTACCGAGATTTATCATGAAAACAATAGAAACTATAGTTACCGACGAATCACGCTTGCATTGAAAAAACCGGACAATTAACCACAAACGGGTTCAGATCATCATGCAACGGTCAGACTTACCAGGTCGAAGCCAATATTGCATTCCGACCAAGGTTGGCAATATCAAATTGCCGGACTATTGAGCGATATTGGAGACAAATAGCATTGTGCAAAGTATGTCGAAAAAAGGAAATTGCTTGGATAACAGGATGATGGAAAGCTTTTCGGTCGGTTAAAAACGGAATGTTATTTGGGCTGGCGGTTTGATACTTTCGTCGAACTTGAAGAAACGATTCACCAGTCTATTCATTACTACAATAATGAGCGTATTCAAGTAAAGTTAAAAGGACTGAGCTCTGTATTCCACAGGACTCAGTCCTCAAATTAAATGAATCTAACTTTTTGGGCTGATCATTTAGCAGGTTTTCTTTCTTCAAAAGTCACTAAAAACTCACCGCATTTTTCAATTTTTTAAGAGCATTAGCCTCAAGTTGGCGGATACGTTCTGCAGACACATTATATTTTGCTGCTAAATCATGTAATGTCGCTTTATTCTCATCTAACCAACGAGCTTTAATAATATCCTGACTACGTTCATCAAGGCTTTGCAAGGCATTGCTTAACTGCTCAGTCGCTTGGCTTTCAAAATTTTCGTTCTCTAACTCCGCAGCGAAGTTAGAACTTTTATCTTCCAAATAAAGCGATGGTGAATAAGTTTCGCTTTCACTGTCATCGGTTGGTAAGTCAAAGCCAACGTCGGCACCGGTCATACGTGATTCCATTTCGATCACATCTTCTTTTGATACGCCTAACTCGTTTGCCACGATGTCTAATTCATTTTCATTGAACCAACCTAAGCGCTGTTTCGTTTTGCGTAGATTGAAAAATAATTTGCGCTGTGCTTTTGTAGTCGCCACTTTCACAATACGCCAGTTGCGTAATACATATTCATGGATTTCAGCCTTAATCCAATGAACGGCAAAGGAAACTAAACGCACCCCGACCTCCGGATTAAAACGTTTTACGGCTTTCATTAAACCGATATTGCCTTCTTGAATAAGATCTGCCTGTGGTAAACCATAACCGGAATAGCCACGCGCAACGTGAATAACAAAACGAAGATGTGACAACACTAACTTCTTAGCTGCGTCAATATCACCGTTATAATATAAACGTTCCGCTAATTCTTTTTCTTCCTCTGCGGTCAACATTGGATATTCATTTGCCGCACGAATATAGCCTTCAATGCTACCTTGAGGAACTAACATCATTTGTGTCTCTTTATCCATCTTTTTCCTTCTGTTTGGACTTTGCCAATTAGTGATTTTCCTTATAGCACAATAAAAGGGTTTATTGAACTAATTTGCTTTCTAAGACAGGTTTTACCTATTAAAAGTTCAATATACTCAGTTATTTTTTAGCACTTCAAGTTCTAAAACCAAACCTTCATTAAGTACCTTAAAAAGCAAATCAATATTGGGGTGTTTACCCGGATTTTTCTTCGCATCTTCCACATATTCCGCAAACCAATCTATGCCCTGTTGCGCCGAAGTGCGGTCTAATTTTCCATTAAATTTTTCTGCAAGAGCGTTATAAAGGCGCAACGACCCTAGTTTTCCTGCTATGGCGGGAATATTATGGATGATCTCACCATCTTGTTTTACATTTAATCCGGTTAGATGATCAATTACTGGAAATGTATCCAAAATCTCTTTAAAGTTCATTCTATTTTCCTTTATTGCCAGGAATCTTCAAATACGACGACAGATTCTACCACTTATACACGAAAAAATTAAGCAATCACCTTTTCACTATCGATCTCTCCCTCTGCACCGATAAAACGAACTTCCGGTTGGAGATAGACGGCAAATTTTTCAGCTACCGACTGACGAATATAACGAGCAAGATCTACGACATCTTGTCCCATAGCATTACTTTCATTAATCAGCACTAACGCTTGTTTTTTATGCACTGAGGCACCACCAATTTTAAAGCCTTTAAGATTACATTGATCAATTAGCCAACCTGCCGCGAGCTTTACACGTCCATCAGGCTGTGGAAAGTGCGGTAGATTTTCGTTAAGTTTTTTCAGTTCAGCAAACTGTTCGACACTAACCACCGGGTTCTTGAAAAAACTCCCCGCATTGCCAAACTCGTCAGGATTCGGTAATTTACTTTGACGAATATGGCAAACTTCATCAAATATTTCCTTCGCGGTTACCTTTTCCCTATCAAAGTTCACAAGCGTACCGTATTCCAATACGGGTTGCCAATTTTTTGACAGTTTTAATCCTATCGCGGTAATCACGTGATCATTCCGATAACGGTGCTTAAAAATACTTTCCCGATAACCCAAATCACATTCTTCCGTACTTAATCGAAATTGTTTGTCCGTTGCCAAATCAAGTACATCAACATAATGGCAAACATCTTTAAATTCCACACCGTAAGCGCCAATATTTTGAATCGGTGCCGACCCAGCACAGCCCGGAATCAGTGCAAGATTTTCTAGCCCTCCAATGTCCTGTTCAAGACTGTATCTCACCAAATTATGCCAATTTTCCCCAGCATTAACATGGAGATAGTGAAAATGCTCATCTTGTTCATGAGTAATCCCCAACAATCGATTGATAATAACGATCCCATTAAAATCTTCGACAAAAAGCATGTTACTCCCTTGCCCAAGAAAAAGCACGGGAAGATTCTGAGCCTTTGCTCCGATCCAAGCCCTTTTCAACTGTTCAAGATTTTTTACTTCAATAATCTCATTTGCATTGGCTGAGATATGAAAAGTGTGAAAGGGTTGTAAACTTTTCATTGTATTTCCTTAAAATAATTTTTGCGGCAACGTAATTTTAACTTGTGTCCCGCCCTGTTCACGGCGACTAATGGTTAATTCTGCACCAAGCTGACCACAACGTTCCGCCATAATATTTAATCCGTAATGACCTTCCGGTTCATCTAAACTTGGAATACCAACACCATCATCCTGAATAAGGATTTCGTACTCCCCCTCCGTATTGATATGCGCGGTAATTTCAATTGTTGTTCCTTGAGAATGCTTAATCGCATTTAAAGTAGCTTCACGTACAACTTGCAGCAAATGGACGAGTTGCTGAGGATTTAAGCTTTGTGACGGGAGTTGGCTATTTACCCTCATTCGCATATTGGTTTGCGGACGCAAAGAATCAACAACTTGTTCCAATGCCTGTTGTAAATTAGCCTCTTGTACGGTTAGACGAAAGGTAGCCAACAACTCACGCAACTGCACATAACCGCTAGAAAGGGCTTGTTCAAAGCTATCAATAATGGCAAAACTTTTCTGTTGTGCCGCCTCATCATTCTTCTTCAAATTATATTTCAACAAGGCAAGTTGGATCTGTAAAAAAGATAATACTTGAGCCAATGAATCATGTAACTCTCGTGCAATAATTGATCGTTCTTCCATTAATAAAAGTTGTTCTTGCTGACGTTGATTTTTGTGGAAATATAAGGCTCGAGCTAACATTTGCACCAAATTTTGCATCATTCGAGGATCAGGGCAAGGTAGTCCTGCTTGCCATGAAAGTACACCCAGGGTCTCACTTTCCACTTTCAATTCTTGTGTTTCCAAACTCTGAGACGTGTTTTTCTGTCCTAATGCAATATCCCAATGTTCCGCCCCCAAAATATCCAGTTCAATATAGCTCAAATGTTCACTAACAAAAATCTGCTGCAATACTTGGCTAAGAATTTTATCATTAATGGCATTCACAGTAAGTAACTGTGAGCTTTGGTAGAGGGTCGATAAAGAGCGGTTGGTTTGACGTAATTTTTGCGTTTTTTCATTCACTGCATCTTCAAGACGTGAATACAATTTACCCAATTCTGTTGACATTTGCGTGAACACGCGCGCTAACGTACCAAGCTCATTATCATTTTTCGTATCAAGCGGAATATGGTTAAACTGGCGCATTTGTACTTGTATACTGGCTCGTGTGAGCAATTTTAACGGTTTCACTACTTCACGTTGCGTAAACCAAATGACATAAGACACCATCCCCACAATGAGTAACATCGAAAAACACAGTACGGATAACGCAAAAAGCCATTTTTGCTCACTAAAACGCTGCAATTCAAACACAAAATAGTCCACTTCACTAACATAATCCATGAGATTTTGACTGTATTGTTGAATATCATTTTGTCGGGCAAAATTTTCCATTACCGCCCAACGTTGAAGAATGGTTTGGTACGATTGTTTCACTGCATCGGGAGCAAATAATTGATGCTGAATATTCACCAAACTTGGGGCATAGAGGCTTTTTTCATAAAAATCTAGATTTTTTTCAACGGTATCCGGCCGCTTTTCCATCAAGTACAACAAACGATAACTTTGCATACGCAATGAACCGGAAACGTTAATCGCTTCAGCATCGGATTCATTACTCGCCATAATCGCTAAACTCAGAGAACTGATAACCCCGGCTGCAATAATGATAAGAGAAAGATATTTTGCAATACGTAAAGAAACTGAACGAGTGAACTGCACTGGAATGCCTTTATAGAAAAATTCGTGTCAGTCTAACATAAAAATACCCTGGTTTTTAAGTGAAAATCCACTTTAACAGAAGGGAGTTTTTAGTTAGCTAAAAAATAATGACTTTACATACTGTTCAAACCATTGAGCAATATTTTTATAAAAAACTAAAGATAAAAACTACCCTCAGGATTATTTATGATACGTTAATTTGGGAGAATAAAATTTGGAAAGTTTATTAGACTATTTCTAGGGTGGTGAACTAAGCAGAATTGGTCTTAACAGCAAGTGGCTTACTGTACGCATCCTTGCGGAATTTCTACCTAGCTCACCATGGAGGTGTTCTAGTCTGCGCGACATAAAACAATAAAAAAGGTTTTTCAACCTTTTAAGCCACTTTTCAGGAGACCAATCCTGTATTCCTACACATTTGTAAGAATGTGCGTATAATAGAATCCTTTTCCCCTATTGTCAATTTAATGTATATCTATTTGAATATTAAATATGCAAAAAACTTTTCCGACATTATAAAAAAACCACTTTTCAGTGGTCTTACCTGTTATCTTACGCCATAAACAACAATCGTTTTACCATGGGCATAAATCAAATTTTGATCCTCTAGCATTTTGATAATGCGTCCTACTGTTTCACGAGAACAACCGACCATTTGCCCAATTTCTTGGCGGGTAATTTTAATTTGCATACCATCCGGATGAGTCATTGCCTCAGGTTGTTTGGCAAGGTTAATCAGCGTTTGAGCAATACGTCCGGCAACATCTAAAAATGCCAAATTACTTACTTGGCGAGAAGTATTCTGCACCCGACGTGCTAATTGTGCAGTTAAAAACATTAAAATCTCAGGATTAATTTGGATCAATTGACGATATTTTTTATAAGAAACTTCAGCAATCTCGCAAGGTGTTTTGGTTTTTACCCAAGCCGAGCGCTTTGATCCTTCATCAAACAAACCCGCTTCACCAAAAAATTCCCCCGCGCCGAGATAAGTTAAAATCATCTCTTTGCCTTCATCATCTTTTGCTGAAACCATCACAGTACCTTTAATTACATAATAAAGCGTGGTTGCATCTTCCCCGGCATAAATCAAAGTTGATTTCGCTGGGTATTTATGTAAATGGCAATGTGTCAAAAACCAATCTAAAGCCGGATCTCTTGCTGGGTGCTCAGCATGTAATTGTTCCACCTCAATGTCAGCATCAATGTAATTTGACATATTGACTCCTTAGCAGTTTCTACTTCAAAAACTCCATTTTATCTTTTATATCAATGGATTCGTGTAATTCTGACCAAATAATGACCGCACTTCCATTACGGATTTTTTCTAATAATTGTTCTTTTTTACGTGAAAATGGAATTTCTTCCGCTCCGTAATCGGTACCCTCGCGTAATATGACACTTTCAACAATATTATCAAAGGTTTCGGATTCCAAACTCTGCCATGGAATAATCATACATTTCCTTAATAAAGTCAATTAGGCAAATAAAGGTTCAATAAAGCGCCATTGTTGTTCAAAAGATTGGCTTGATGTTACGCGGAAATTCGTTCGAACATAACGCATAAATTGTCCCTCGCATAAGGTTACTAAATGTGCGGCAATAATACGAATATCCACTGCAAATCCCTTTCCTTCCCGTAATTTACGCATTTGTAGAATATTCACAAATTGCATTTCAAGGCGATCAAAAAACATTGCTACGCGTGCCTGTAATTCCGCCCCTTCAAACATTAACGCATGCCCCGTTAAAATGCGTGTGAAACCGGGATTTTTACGGGCAAAATCCAAAATCATTTGTAAAATATCATGGACACGATTCAGCGTATTGGTTTCATTACGTATAGAAGCATTGATTCGGCTCAATAAATTACTTTCAATATTTTCAATCAACGCTTCAAATATTTTTGTTTTACTCGGGAAATAACGATAGAGTGCAGCCTCCGACACACCAACTTCCTGTGCCAGACGGGCAGTAGTCATACGCTCCATTCCCCGTTCAGAATGTAGCATATGGGTTAATACCGTTAATACTTGCTGACGACGCTCTTTCACGGTACGTTTTTCAATTTTCGGTATTTTTACTTCCGGTGCAATTTCATCTACACCGGATAAAGATAACTGTTCTTCTATCATAGGTTACTGTTTGCCTGAATGTCCAAAACCGCCTTCACCACGCTCGGTTTGTTGAAAATCCTGAACAAGATTGAATTCTGCCTGTACCACGGGAACAAATACTAACTGCGCAATCCGATCACCCACTTCAATTTTAAAAGGTTCAGAACCTCGATTCCACACGGAAACCATCAATGGACCTTGATAGTCCGAATCAATCAACCCCACTAAATTTCCTAACACGATTCCGTGTTTATGCCCTAAACCGGAACGCGGTAAAATAATCGCTGCTAGATTGGGATCGGCGATATAGACGGATAAACCTGTCGGAATCAATTTTGTTTCATTCGGTTTAATTTCAAAACTTTCATCAATTAGAGCCCGCAAATCCAGACCGGCAGAGCCTGCTGTGGCATAAGTAGGTAAAGGAAATTCTTTTCCAATACGTTGATCTAAAATTTTCACATCAATTTTTTTCATTTTATACTCCGTTTGAAATTCTATTTCTTGCATAAAGTGCGGTCAAAAATTACTATGTTTTTTGATATTGTTTAACGATCTCATCAACTAAATCAGCTGCAAGTTCAGTTTTCGATTTAAAAGAAAGGGTTGCCCCGCCTGCTTTCCAGAAAAGCTGTAAAGCATTGTCATCAGCATTAAACACTTGCCCGCCAGATACATCATTCGCACAAATCATATCTAAATTTTTACGTTTTAGTTTCGCCTTTGCATAATCAGCAAGATTTTGCGTTTCTGCTGCAAATCCCACTGTAAAAGGACGATTTCTCGTTAAATGCCCTACATCTGCAATAATATCCGGATTTTTAACTAATTTAAGCAACATTTCCTCAGCAGATTTTTTAATTTTCTGTTCGGCAATATCCGCAACACGATAATCGGCCACCGCTGCACAGCCAATAAAAATCTGATTTTTAACGGCATTTTCAAGGGAAACTTGCCACATTTCTTTTGCCGATACGACATCAATACGTGTCACATTATTCGGTGTCGGTAAATTTACAGGGCCGCTAATTAATGTGACATTCGCCCCACGTTTTGCAAAACTGTCTGCAATAGCAAAGCCCATTTTTCCAGAGCTATGATTGGAAATATAACGGACAGGATCAATGGCTTCTCGAGTCGGGCCTGCAGTGATCGCCACATTTAATCCTTGTAAGTCTTGGCGTTGTGTGAAAAAAACCGAAAGTGCCGTAAATATTTCCATCGGCTCCGACATCCGCCCTGCTCCCATATCACCACAAGCCTGAAAACCACTATTTGGACCTATCATCTGTATGCCTCTCGCTTGAAGTGCGGTCAAATTTTGTCGGGTAATTTGTTGACGGAACATTTGTTGATTCATTGCCGGAGCAAGAAAAATCGGTGCATCGGTTGCTAAACAAATTGTAGAAAGCAAATCATTTGCCATCCCCACCGCAAAACGAGCAATAAAATCCGCACTAGCCGGCGCAATTATCACCGCATCAGCCCATTTTGCAAGCTCAATATGTCCCATAGCGAGTTCCGCCTGCGGGTCAAGTAAAGATTGTGCGACCGCATTACCGGAAATGGCTTGTAAAGTCAGGGGGGTAACAAATTCTGCGGCAGCGGGGGTCAATACCACACGGACTTCAGCCTCAGCTTTACGCAATAAGCGAATAAACTCAATGGTTTTATAGGCTGCAATTCCTCCTGTTATTCCCACAACAATACATTTTCCACTTAGCTTCATTTCCTCTCCGTTTAATTTGTTAGTGGTTAACCACAATTTATGTATTTTACTTCAATTTAGTTGAATAAAAAATTTTATTTTCACGATCCGCTACGCAGTATTTACATGCCTCAATAGTCAAATCATAGAAGAGCGGTCAAAATCTGGGAGATTTTTATTGATATAAGGTAAAACCAATGGAAATTCACCAACTTATGCCGCGAGAAAAGTTATTAAAATATGGAGCCGCCACTCTTTCAGACCAAGAACTCTTAGCAATTTTTTTACGTACCGGCATAAAAGACTGCCCTGTTCTGCAACTTTCACAACAAGTCATTGAGCATTTTGGCTCACTTCGAGCCCTGCTTTCAGCCGATCAAATTTCTTTTTGTGCAATGAAAGGTTTAGGTATTACGCAATTTATTCAACTCCAAGCGACTACTGAAATGACCAAGCGCTACCTTAAACAAGAAATGCTTCATTCACAAATTTTTACCGACCCGGAGACAGTCAAACTCTATTTAAGAATTGAGCTACAACATGAAGAACGTGAAATTTTTATGGTGTTATTTTTAGACAATCAACACAGACTCATTAAAAAAGAGCGGTTGTTTTTAGGCACAATTAATGTCGCAAACGTATATCCGCGTGAAATAATCAAAGAAGCGCTTTATTGCAATGCTGCAGCGCTCATTTTGGTACATAACCATCCTTCAGGGGTAGCAGAACCTAGCCAGGCGGATCAACTCGTCACACAAAAAATTTGTGAGGCGGCAGAATTAATGGAAATTCGTGTTCTTGATCATTTCATTGTGGGAAAAAGCGATTGCTATTCCTTTGCCGAGCATAATTTCCTTTAGTTCTCATAAAAATTACTGATTTTTTTCTACTCCCTTAGGAAAATCGTATTTATGCTTGAGAAATGGAAATAAAGTCAGTATAATCTGCCACCTTTAATATAGTAAGCGGGTCGGATTTGCGCGACCTGACGAGGCAGCAAATCTGGTTAAGCCAGATTTAGAGCAATCCGAACCGTAAGCTCGAGCTTATATTTAATTATTGGAGATTATTATGTCTAGAGTTTGTCAAGTAACAGGCAAGCGTCCGGCTGTGGGTAATAACCGCTCACACGCAATGAATGCGACACGTCGTCGTTTTCTTCCAAACCTTCACACTCACCGTTTTTGGGTTGAAAGTGAAAACCGTTTCGTAACTTTGCGCTTAACAGCAAAAGGTATGCGTATTATTGATAAAAAAGGCATTGATGCAGTGTTAGCTGAAATCCGTGCTCGTGGCGAAAAAATCTAATAAAAGGAGCTAAGACATGGCAGCGAAAGGCGCTCGTGAGAAAATCCGTTTAGTTTCTACTGCAGAGACCGGTCACTTCTACACAACCGATAAAAACAAACGTAACATGCCTGAAAAAATGGAAATCAAAAAATTTGATCCGGTAGTACGTAAACACGTTATCTATAAAGAAGCAAAAATCAAATAATTTTGCCGATTTGAAAAAGCCCGACATCGCTCGGGTTTTTTTGTACAAAAAATTCATTAGAGAACTCAATTATGCCGGAATTACCTGAAGTTGAAACTGCCCTACGTGGTATAAGCCCCTATTTAACAGGTTTTACTATTGAAAAAATAACTGTTCGCCAACCTAAATTACGTTGGGCTGTTTCACCTGAATTAATGGAACTGACCAATGTGAAAATTCTAAAACTCTCACGTCGGGCAAAATATCTTATCATCCATACAGAACAAGGCTATATCATCGGGCATTTAGGTATGTCCGGCTCAGTTCGAATTGTGCCGCACGACAGCCCTATTGATAAACACGATCACCTAGATATTATTATGAATAACGGGAAATTATTGCGCTATAACGATCCCCGCCGCTTTGGCGCATGGCTATGGACAGAAAATCTTGACGAATTTCATCTTTTCTTGAAACTTGGCCCTGAGCCACTTTCCGATGAGTTTAATGCTGAATATCTCTTCAAAAAATCCCGTAAAAAATTGACCGCACTTAAAACTTTCTTAATGGATAATGCCGTCGTGGTCGGCGTCGGTAATATTTATGCCAATGAAAGTTTATTTTTATGCGGCTTACATCCACAAAAAGTGACAGCAAATCTCACCCGAAAACAATGCATATTATTAGTAGATACGATCAAATCTGTGTTAGAAAAAGCAATACAACAGGGTGGAACAACACTCAAAGATTTTTTACAACCGGATGGCCGCCCCGGCTATTTCGCACAAGAATTATTAGTATATGGTAACAAAGACAAACCTTGTCCAAAGTGCGGTACAAAAATTGAAAGTTTAATTATTGGACAACGCAATAGCTATATTTGTCCGAATTGCCAGAAGAAAAAATAAACGCTTATCTCTATTTTAAAGCCCGATTTAACGGGCTTTAAATTTGAAGTTTTCGTAAAAACCTGCTCAAACCGGATCGCAAAAGTTTCTTTTTATTTATCCGACTATTTCATTGCAAATGAATAACAAATCTGATGGGATCTACCTATAAAAAACACAATTTTTTATCTGTCAAAAAAGAATTTTATTTAATAATAAAACACAGATTACAGTAGTGGTTTTTCTGTAATGAATATTATAAAAAAACTAAAAGAATCATTTAGATAAGCAGACTATTTATAACCAAACAGTTCTCTGTTTTCCCTCTCTCTATATCCTCATTTTAACCATATTAAATCATTACTCATTTAGAGGTATTTTTTATTGTTACTTTGATCTAAAACAGCTTTTTCTCAAATCGTTCTAGAAAATCATTGAACTTTTGCTATTGTTACCATTACATGAACCTCTATTTTTTTAAGCTATTTCAATAGCTTATCAATAATAATGGTTCGCATTTAATGCTATTTTACTTTCCTTATTTTTTATGGAGTGATTATTATGAAAGCATTGAGAAAAAGCCTGATTTTGGCAATTTCTTTCGCAACTTTAGGTACCTACAATTCAGCTATGGCAGAAATGGTCTATAAACCTGTTGAACAACCGGTTGAAGCACCAAATCCAAATTTAAAAATTGAAGCCGTAAATGAAAAATTCGCAGAAAAATATCCAAAACAATTCCAGTCTTGGAAAGCGACGGAGAAAGGGGATAAATTAATTTATGCCAATGAAGAAAATCCACGCTTGATTGTACTTTGGGGCGGATATGCTTTCTCTAAAGAATATAATGCACCACGTGGTCACGCTTATGCGGTTAAAGACGTGCGTGATATTTTGCGTACCGGTGCGCCGAAAACGGCCAATGACGGTCCTCAGCCTATGGCATGTTGGACATGTAAAGGTCCTGATGTTCCCCGTTTAATCGCTGAATGGGGCGAAGAAGGTTACTTTAATGCGAAATGGGCAAAAGGCGGGCCTGAAATCGTGAATGCAATAGGTTGTGCAGATTGTCACGATACCACCTCTAAAGATTTTGCAGAAGGAAAGCCTGCGTTGCGTATTGCACGCCCACACGTTTTACGTGCGTTAGATCACCTCAACAATGCTTTACAAGCCAAGGCAAAAGCAGAAGGAAAAGAGCAAGCGAACCTTAGTTTCAACACAGCTGCACGTACAGAACAACGTGCGGAAATCTGTGCAAACTGCCATGTTGAATACTACTTTGCCGGTGATATAAAACAAGTCACATTCCCTTGGAATAACGGTCAAACGGTTGATGACATTGAAAAATACTATGATGATATTGGCTTCAGCGACTGGACTCACTCTCTTTCTAAAGCACCAATGTTGAAAGCACAGCATCCGGACTTTGAAATTTGGTCTTTAGGGATGCACGGTAAAAACGGCGTAACCTGTGTGGATTGTCATATGCCAAAAGTACAGGATGCAGATGGAAAAGTTTATACCGATCACCAAATCCAAAATCCGTTTGATGCCTTTGAATCAACTTGTGCAAACTGTCACGATCAAAGCAAAGAAAAACTAAAAGACATCGTTGCTTCACGTAAAAAAGATGTTAAAGATGTAATGGGTCGTTTAGAAGATCAAGTTGTGAAAGCTCACTTTGAGGCAAAAGCTGCTTGGGATGCGGGTGCAAGTAAAGAAGAAATGGAACCTGCATTAATAGATATCCGTCACGCACAATGGCGTTGGGACTATTCGGCAGCGAGCCATGGCGGTCATATGCACGCACCGGATATTATGCTTCGTGTACTAGGTTCCGGTTTAGACAAAGCCGCTGATGCACGCACTAAACTTGCCGTTATTTTAACCAAACACGGCGTGAAAACACCGGTTGAAATCCCTGATATTTCCACAGCGGAAAAAGCTTGGAAAGTAATGGGTATTGATATTGAAAAAGAACGTCAAGCAAAAGAAGAATTCTTAAAAACAGTTGTACCTCAATGGGAAAAAGAAGCAAAAGCCAACGGCAAATTAGCTGAAGGTGCAGGGCCAAAACAATAAGAAAAATCACCGCACTTTGCGTCTTAACAAAAAAGTGCGGTTATTTTCAACAATAAATTTGAGGTAATCCAAATGAATTTAACTTCTTTTATTCGCAATATGGCAAAAGCAGTAGCATTGCTTATTTTTGCTACTGCAACACCAATGATTGCACATGCACAAACGGATTCTACACAAAATTACGAACCGCAATTAGACAACCAACGTGATCCAAACCAATATTGTGCGAAATGTCATAAATTTGACAAAGTAGATAAAAATCAAACATTGGATCAATCCGGTGGTGAGCTACACTTTGGCAAATTCCATGGTGCACACTTAAACCAAAAAAATCCAAACAACGGCAAACCGATCACCTGCGTAAGCTGTCACGGAGATATCACTGAAAACCACCGCCGTGGTGCAAAAGATGTAATGCGTTTTGAAGGTGATATTTTTGGTGAGAAAAAACCGATGTATTCCGTGCAAGAACAAAATCAAGT
This sequence comes from Rodentibacter caecimuris, assembly GCF_010587025.1. Classification (NCBI taxonomy): domain Bacteria; kingdom Pseudomonadati; phylum Pseudomonadota; class Gammaproteobacteria; order Pasteurellales; family Pasteurellaceae; genus Rodentibacter; species Rodentibacter caecimuris. The sequence continues at coordinate 1,136,862 of NZ_CP040863.1, forward strand.
TTGTTTTGCTTGCCACCAACCTGATAAATTACGTGAAAAACTTTGGGCTCATGACGTTCACGCAATGAAATTACCTTGTGCCAGCTGCCACACACTTCATCCTAAAGATGATGCTATGAAAGGTATTGAACCAAAACAACGTGTAAAACTTTGTGTTGACTGCCATGGTGAACAACAAAAACGCCAAGCCGAACAAGAAAAATCAACCGAACAAAAGGATAAACAATGACAACTTGCTCACGCCGAAACTTTGTTTCCGGCATGGGGGCAGTGATCCTTATGACGGGAACATCCTTAACTTCTTTAGCAAAAGAAGACAAGGCGGATAAAACCAAACGTTACGCAATGGTGCATGATGAAACGACTTGCATTGGCTGTACGGCCTGTATGGATGCTTGCCGTGATGTCAACCAAGTGCCGCAAGGCGTATCTCGTTTAGAGATTTTGCGCAGCGAACCTTATGGCGAATTTCCAAACCAAAAATATGAGTTTTTCCGTCAATCTTGCCAACACTGTACAAATGCGCCTTGTGTGGCGGTTTGTCCAACCGGGGCATCTTTCATTGATAAAGAAACCGGTATTGTCGATGTGCATAAAGATTTATGTGTAGGCTGCCAATATTGTATTGCAGTTTGCCCGTATCGTGTACGTTTCATTCATCCGGAACATTTAACAGCAGATAAATGTAACTTCTGTCGTGACACTAATTTAGCCAATGGTAAACAGCCTGCCTGTGTAGAGGCTTGTCCGACAAAAGCATTAACCTTTGGCGATATGAACGATCCGACCAGTGAAGTAGCCCGTAAGGTAAAAGAAAAACCGGTTTATCGCACAAAAGTGGAATTAGGGACACAACCAAATCTCTACCATATTCCATTCCAACATGGGGAGCCTAGAAGATGATGTTAGATTATCCAGTTCCGTTCCACACACCAAATTTAGTGTGGGACTCAACCATTGCGATCTATTTGTTTTTACTCGGGATCTCATCCGGTGCAGTACAATTAGCCGTTGCATTTAAACGTAGCCATAAATTGGAAAATCCAAGCCAAAACTGGATTATTCGTGCCGGTTTGATTTTAGGCTCGGTACCGACATTAATCGGCTTAACACTGTTAATTTTCCACTTGGCACGCCCTTGGACATTCTGGAAATTGATGTTCAACTACCAGTTTGATTCCGTCATGTCTATGGGGGTTATGCTCTTCCAAATTTATATGCTGTTCTTGGTATTATGGGGCATTACGATATTCAAAAATGAAATTGAAGCAATCGTCCATCGCTTTATGCCAAAACTAAAATTTGTGATGAAGCTAATTAACTTTGCAGAACGTTTAACCAATCCGGTGGAAGTACTTTTATTCATATTGGCGGCAGTACTAGGCGCTTACACCGGTTTCTTACTTTCTGCCCTAATTAGTTATCCAATGCTGAATAACCCTGTATTGCCGGCATTGTTCTTAGCTTCAGGCACATCCTCCGGTATTGCGGCAACATTCTTAATGATTTTGATTGCCGGCAAACTAAAAGGCGATTCCCACGAATCCCACTTTATACACAAATTTGAAGTGCCGGTTATGGTAACAGAGCTTGGATTGTTAGTGTGTTTCTTTGTGGGATTACATTTTGGTGGCGGGCAAAAAACCGTTGCACTTCACAATGCGCTTTCCGGATTTTGGGGAATGGTATTCTGGATTGGTGTATTCTTTATCGGGATTTTAATACCGTTAATTGCAAATATGCTTTCATCCGAACGACTCAAATATAACCGTAACTTTATCATTCTAGTATCGGTTTTTGACTTAATCGGTGTACTCTGTCTGCGGTACTTTATTTTGTATGCGGGACAGTTAACGGTTGCTTAGGTAATAGTTGTTTTATAGAGAAAGGCGTATTAATATGCGCCTTTCTTTTTTGAAACCCGATTTTAATCATTTAAAAATAAATTTTATTATGCTCCCAGAACTTGGTTTCCTTTCTCTTTTAGTTGCCACTATTAGTGCTTTGTTCCTTGCATTGCTGCCACAAATCGGCTTACTCAAAAAAAATTCAACGTTAATTAATTCCGCTTGGTGGTTAAGCTATATTTTTACTCTATCAACGATCATCTCCATTAGCATTCTCGCCTATTCTTTTGCAGTGGACGATTTCACGCTTGAATATGTGGCAGCCCACTCCAATTCCCAGCTCCCGACATTCTTCAAAATTGCCGCCACGTGGGGAGGGCACGAAGGATCCATGCTGTTCTGGTTATTTTCATTAAGCTTATGGCTTGCCGCTTTTGCTATTTTCAACCGAAAAAATGACCGCACTTTTTCCACGCAAACGCTCTCCTTACTCGGTTTAATCTGCTTAGGATTTGCCGTTTTTATTCTATTTTATTCTAATCCCTTTGGGCGTATTTTTCCTGCACCAATGGAAGGGCGGGATCTCAATCCAATGCTTCAAGATGTGGGATTAATTTTTCACCCGCCATTGCTATATATTGGTTATGTGGGCTTTGCAGTGAATTTTGCAATGACGCTATCCGCGCTGATTTATAACCTGCCTGTCAAACAAATTGCCCATAAAATGCGTGGCTGGATATTGTTTTCTTGGTTATTTCTCACACTTGGTATTGTATTGGGTGCTTGGTGGGCATATTACGAGCTGGGTTGGGGCGGCTGGTGGTTTTGGGATCCGGTGGAAAATGCCTCGCTGATGCCATGGTTAGTGGGGATTGGTTTGTTGCATAGTTTAACGATTACTGAAAAACAAGGGGCGTTTAATTATTGGACAACCCTGTTTTCTCTCCTTGCTTTCGCCTTCAGCATACTGGGAACATTTATCGTACGCTCCGGTGCACTCACCTCGGTTCATGCTTTTGCTTTGGATAACACCCGTGGTTATATACTGCTATTAATTTTCTTTTTACTCACGCTATTTGCCTTCGGGTTATTTGCTCTGCGCGCAAGCAATAATACGCAAAGTGCGGTCAGATTTCGGCTGATTTCTAAAACTGGCGGTATTTTATTATTCAATATTCTATTAACGATTGCGATTGTTTCCACCTTTTTAGGCACATTCTATCCTATGCTGTTTCAAGCTATGAATTGGGGATCGATTTCTGTCGGCAGCCCCTATTTCAACAGTATTTTCTTACCCATTTTAACGGGGATGCTCATTGCCATGGTCGTTTCCCTCGCATTACGCCAATCAAAATTTGATCGTGCTTTTTTCGCACGTTGTTTATTACTACTCATCCCCTCTTTCGGACTATCCGCCTTAATGATTTGGCAGCAAATTCACAATAATGATACGCTCACTTTTCACAGCTTTGCTTTCTCATTATTAAGTCTTGCTATCTGGCTTTTCTTTGCTACTTTATGGCAAAACTGGCGCAAAATTCGTTTAACTCAGTTTGGTATGATTCTTGCCCATTGCGGTGTTGCTATTGCAACGATGGGGGCGGTGATGAGCAGTTATTTTGGTAGTGAAATTGGTGTTCGTCTTGCGCCGCAACAAAGCCAAAAGCTAGGGCAATATGAATTTTATTATCGTCAATTTTCTAATGAAATCGGCCCGAATTTCACCGCTGAAGTCGCTGTTTTCGATGTAACCGAAAATGGTAAAGTTTACGCAACAATTGTTCCCGAACGCCGTTATTACGATGTTCGCACCATGACTATGAGTGAAGTCGGCTTAAACGGAAATTTTTGGGGGGATTTATATATCGTCATGGGCGATGCCCTCGGCAAAGGCGAATTTACCTTCCGCCTACATTATAAACCGCTGATTCGTTGGCTTTGGGCTGGCGGAATTTTAATGGCATTGGGCGCATTTTTTAGTACGCTGACTTTGCGTCGAAAACGGGAAAAATAATGAAGAAAAAACTACTTTTTTTTACACCGCTCTTTATGCTTTTAGCGGTATGTATTTTATTAATCGCCGGGCTAAATCAGGATCCGAAAAAAATCTCCTCTGCGCTAATTGATAAACCCGTACCGGAATTTTATCAGGCAAATTTACTTGCCCCCTCGCAAAAGATCAGCCCGAAAAATTTCCCGAAGCAAGCATTTTTATTGAATGTTTGGGGCAGTTGGTGCGGCTATTGCAAGGAAGAACATCCGCTATTAATGGATATTGCCAAAACCACACCGATCATCGGTATTGATTATCGGGACAACCCACAAAATGGACGTGAAATGCTCAAAAGAATGGGCAATCCCTTTCTTTTCACGATTGATGACAGCCACGGCGAGCTTGCTCTAAAACTTGGCGTAGATGGAGCACCGGAAACTTATTTGGTGGATATGCACGGCGTGATTCGTTATCGCCATTCAGGATTACTTGAACGTGAAACCTGGGAAAACATTTTTGTGCCGAAAATTCAAGAATTAATGAAAAAATGAGAACGTTTTTAACCACACTTTTATTCCTATTCAGCTTGTTTGCCCAAGCTGAAATAGTCGATACCTACCAATTTAAAAACCAGGCGGATCGCACCCGAGCCGTACAACTGGCAAAATCTTTACGTTGCCCGCAATGCCAAAACCAAAACTTGGTAGAATCCAATTCACCCATCGCTTATGACTTGCGGATTGAAGTCTATAATATGATAAATGAAGGCAAAACAAATCAGCAAATTATCGACACAATGACGGCAAGATTCGGTGATTTTGTCAATTACAAACCGCCTTTCCAATGGAATACGGCATTATTATGGCTATTACCGATAGGATTACTTATTTTATCTGTCGGGGTGATTTGGTATTCCCGACAAAGAACTTTTCGGCTTGAGGATAATACTTCCCTTTCGGCATTCAATAACCTTGAGCAAGTCGAGCAAAATACGCATTTTCCGCAAAAGAGCAATGGAAAAATCATGCTATGTATTTTTGCGTTACTCCTAGCCATCCCACTTAGCTATTATTTATCTCTTGATCGTTTTTCACGCTTACAAGAAGGTGAGCAAGCGATGATTTCTCAGCATAATAAGCAAATTGAAATGACGGACTTTCACAAAAAAGAAGATGTCATTACTAAAATCCAAGATAAATTACGTGCCAATCCAAATAATGACGAGGCGTGGATTCAACTCGGCGAGGCTTATGTACAAAATAATGAGTTTGACCATGCCCTCATTGCCTATGCAAACGCAGAAAAATTATCGGGCAGCAAACCGAATATTTTAGGCTTAAAAGCGACCGCACTTTATTATCAGGCAGGTCAGCGGCTTACCCCCGAAATTCAGCAACTTTTAACACAAGCCCTAAAACAGGATAAAAAAGAAGTTTCGAGTATTTCTTTGCTGGCTAGGATTGAACTTGAACAACGCAATTATTCACAAGCAAAAAATTATTTACAGCAATTATTAGACACCGGTAATGCTGCTGTTGATCGCCGCATGGTGATTCAACGTATGAAGATGTTAGAATTTTTAGACCGAGGACAAGCACAGTGAACCATTATTCCGAAACCCTGATTATCGGTGCCGGTGCTGCCGGCTTATTTTGTGCGGCACAATTAGGAAAATTAGGCAAAGAAGTAACCGTGCTGGATAATGGTAAAAAAATTGGACGAAAAATCTTAATGTCCGGAGGTGGGTTCTGTAATTTTACGAATCTTGAGGTGACACCGGCACACTATCTTTCGCAAAATCCACATTTTGTGAAATCCGCGCTTGCCCGTTATACCAACTGGGATTTTATCTCAATGATTGCAGAATACGGTATTGCTTATCATGAAAAAGAGCTTGGACAGCTTTTTTGTGATGAAGGTGCGGAAAATATTGTAGAAATGTTGGCGAACGAATGTAAGAAATACCAAGTAAAGATACACTTACGCAATGAAATATCGCAAGTCGAACGGGTTGAAAATGATGAGAAAGTGCGGTTCATTTTACAGGTAAATTCAGCTCAATGGCAATGTAGAAATTTGGTTATCGCAACCGGCGGACTTTCAATGCCCGGCTTAGGCGCAACCCCCTTTGGTTATAAACTGGCGGAACAATTTGGCATTAACGTCATTCCACCACGAGCCAGCCTTGTGCCTTTCACTTATCGGGAAACCGATCGATTTTTGACCGCGCTTTCAGGCATTAGCCTACCGGTCACGATCACGGCAACATGCGGAAAGTCTTTTCACAATCAGTTACTTTTCACTCATCGTGGTATTTCAGGTCCCGCCGTACTACAAATCTCTAATTATTGGCAACCGAATGAAAGTGTGGAAATTGATTTATTGCCGACACACAATCTGCAAGAAGAAATCCATCAAACCAAGCAACAATCACCAAAACTCATGCTAAAAACCGTGCTGACGCGATTACTGCCGAAAAAATTAGTCGAGCTTTGGCTCGAACAAGGGTTTATTCAAGATGAAGCGATCGCTAACCTCAACAAAGAGCGGTTAAAAAATCTGCTGGATTTAGTTCATCATTGGCAATTTGTACCAAATGGAACGGAAGGTTATCGTACGGCGGAAGTTACCATGGGTGGGGTGGACACTCATCATATTTCTTCCAAAACTATGGAAAGTCAGCAAATAAAAGGACTATATTTTATCGGTGAAGTATTGGATGTTGCCGGTTGGCTTGGGGGTTATAACTTCCAATGGGCATGGAGTTCCGCTTATGCTTGTGCCTTAGGGATTGGCAATGAGGCTTAATCCTTTTTAAGCATAAAGTGCGGTTGTTTTTTTAGTTCATTTTCAAACAAAAAGCCAAGGATTCACCTTGGCTTTCTACATGATAAAACTTACGGAAAACGAACCGCACTTTTATTCGTCCATATAGCCTAAGCTACGTAATGCACGTTCATCATCCGCCCAGCCGGACTTCACTTTTACCCAAAGTTCGAGATGGACTTTGTTATCAAATAAACGTTCCATATCCGCACGGGCTTCCATACCAATAGTTTTAATTTTCTGCCCCTGTGCGCCAATCACCATTTTCTTTTGCCCTTCACGTTCAACCAAAATCAACCCGTTGATTTCATAAGTGCCACGTTCATTCAGTTTAAATTGTTCAATTTCAACAGTGACCGAATAAGGCAATTCTTCGCCGGTAAAACGCATTAATTTTTCACGGATAATTTCCGATGCCATAAAACGTTGCGAGCGATCTGTGACATAATCTTCAGGAAAATGATGTACACCTTCCCGTAAGGAAACACGCACAATTTTTTTAAGTTCACCAACATTATTACCACGTTGGGCAGAAATCGGTACGATATGGGCAAAATCAAATTTACCGCTTAATTCAGTGATAAACGGCAATAAATCATCTTTATTTTTGATGTTATCTACCTTGTTAATCGCCAATACTACCGGTACTTTCGCGTTGCGAAGTTTGTTTAACACCATTTCATCATCGGCATTCCAATGGGTGCCGTCCACCACAAAAATGATAAGATCCACATCGCCAATGGCACTACTCGCCGCACGGTTCATTAAACGATTGATAGCACGTTTTTCTTCAATGTGAAGCCCCGGAGTATCCACATAAATTTCTTGATAAGCCCCTTCTGTTTTGATCCCCACAATACGGTGACGGGTGGTTTGGGCTTTACGTGAGGTAATGGAGATTTTCTGCCCTAAAATTTTATTTAAGAGCGTTGATTTCCCGACATTCGGGCGACCTACAATAGCAATAAAGCCACAATAGGTTTTGTTAAATTGTTCGGTCATTTGATTTCCAATTCTTGTAAAATTTGTTCTGCCGCAGCCTGTTCTGCTTTACGGCGACTTGATCCTTTCGCCACAAAAGTGCGGTCAATTTTAGCCACATTTTTCACTTTGCATTCAACAGTGAAAGTCTGGCAATGGGGTTCACCTTGAATATTAATAACTTCATAACTTGGTAATGCCAACCCCTTACCTTGTAAATATTCCTGTAGGCGGGTTTTCGCGTCTTTTTGATTGTCACCCGGTTTGATTTCTGCCAACAGAGTCTGATACCAGGTTCGAATCACTTGTGTCGTGAGAATAATGCCTTGATCCAACGACATCGCGCCAATAATGGCCTCCATGCAGTCCGCAAGGATTGATTCACGGCGAAAACCGCCGCTCTTTAACTCCCCGGAACCAAGCGACATATATTCCCCCAGTTCAAACTGACGCGCTAACATTGCCAACGTTTTTTCCCTTACTAAGGTCGCACGCATACGGCTCAATTCCCCTTCATTACAACGGGGAAATTGATGATACAAGGCTTCTGCAATAGTGAAATTGAGGATGGAATCGCCCAGAAATTCTAGGCGTTCATTGTGTTTTGTGGCAGCACTTCGATGTGTTAGTGCCAATTTTAAGAGCGAACTATCCTTAAATTGGTAACCGATTTTTCGCTCTAATCTATCTAAATGATTCATCTTATTTAATTGCTGTAAAGAAACGTTCAAAACGCAAGCCTGTCGGCCATTCGTTTGGTTCTTTTTCCAGACTCATCCAAATATAAGTGGCTTTACCGACAATATTTTTTTCCGGTACAAATCCCCAAAAACGACTATCATCACTGTGATCGCGATTATCACCCATGACAAAATATTGCCCTTCCGGTACGACCCATTCTGCGATCGGATTCCCCTCTTGGGTAAAAAATTCCGGGCCGGCATAATAGCGATACGGGCTAATCAATACGTTGTGTACCACATCACCTTTTTCTGTCAATTCCAATTCATTCGGAAATGCCGGATTCGTTGGATTTTGACTATATTCAAACGCTTTACTTTCACAGTTTACTTCGCAAGGTTTACCTTCTTTACCATACACAATCTTCAATGTTTTTTGATCCATATCGAAAATGATACGGTCTCCGCCTTGCCCTACAATACGTTTAATATAATCCACACCGGACATATTATTTTTTGAGGTTAACGCTAAATTTTCCGCATAAGCCGCTCGGGTTGCCCCCAATCCGGTACGAAGTAAGGCTTGTTCCGGCGCTTTAAATACGATGACATCACCACGTTGTGGCTTATCACCTGCAATAATCGTATTTTGAAAAATAGGATCTTTGACGCCATAAGCATATTTATTCACCACCAAAAAATCGCCTACACGCAATGTTGACTCCATTGAGCCGGAAGGGATTTGGAAAGGTTCAAATAAAAACGAACGGACAAAGAACACCACAGCAAGCACAGGAAATAATGAAGACAAAAACTCCGAACCTTCTGAAATAGGTTCGATTTTTGCCTTTTCTTCATCTGTTAATGCCTGACCAGAACGCTGCTCGGCACGAGCTATTTTACGTTGGCGTTTCGGCATAACAACAAAGCGATGGTAACACCATAATACGCCTGAAACCGTGGTCAAAATCAACAATAAAATACCGAAGGTATTCGGCAACTGGAAATAATCCAAAGCTTTCCAAATACCGAAACCAACGGCCAGTAAAATGATAAAAAATAAATTCGACATAGCTTTCCTTATTTATCCTTACCTACGTGTAAAATTGCTAAAAACGCCTCTTGCGGTACTTCTACATTACCTAAGGATTTCATTCGTTTTTTACCTTCTTTTTGTTTCTGTAAAAGTTTTTTCTTACGGCTAACATCACCACCATAACATTTCGCTAACACGTTTTTGCGTAATTGTTTCACCGTTGAACGTGCAATAATGTGATTACCGATAGCGGCTTGAATAGCAATATCAAATTGTTGGCGAGGGATCAGCTCGCGCATTTTTTCCACTAATTCACGACCACGATATTGTGAATTATCTTTGTGGACAATTAACGCTAACGCATCCACACGCTCACCATTAATCATAATATCGACACGCACCATATCCGCCGCTTGGAAACGTTTAAAACCATAATCCAGCGAGGCATAACCGCGGGAGGTTGATTTTAGACGATCGAAGAAATCCAGCACCACTTCGCCCATTGGGATTTCATAAGTCAATGCAATTTGATTCCCGTGATAGACCATATTGGTTTGTACGCCACGCTTTTCCACACATAGTGTAATAACGTTTCCTAAGTATTCTTGCGGCACGAGCATATTACATTCTGCAATCGGTTCACGAATTTCGGAAATATTATTAAGCGGCGGTAATTTAGCCGGACTATCCACATACACCACTTCGCCACTGGTCATTTCAACTTCATAAATTACCGTTGGTGCTGTGGTGATTAAATCAAGATCATACTCCCGTTCTAAGCGTTCTTGGATGATCTCCATATGAAGAAGTCCCAAGAAGCCGCAACGGAAACCAAAGCCAAGTGCGGTTGAATTTTCCGGTTCATAGAATAATGAGGCATCATTGAGACTTAGTTTACCCAACGCATCACGAAACGCCTCATAATCATCCGAACTGACGGGGAACAAACCGGCGTAAACTTGAGGTTTGACTTTTTTAAAGCCGGGTAAAACACTACTTGCCGGGTTATGTTGATGAGTTAATGTATCCCCCACCGGTGCACCTAAAATATCTTTAATCGCACAAACGACCCAGCCGACTTCGCCACAATTTAATACCGTTGTGTCCACTTGCTTTGGTGTGAAAATACCAAGACGATCCACATTATAAGCCTGCCCTGTGGACATCACTTTAATTTTATCGCCTTTTCGTAATACGCCATTTTTTATCCGTACTAAGGAAACCACGCCAAGATAGTTATCAAACCAAGAATCAATAATCAGGGCTTGTAACGGCGCATTCGGATCGCCCTCAGGAGCAGGGATTTTCGCCACAATTTCTTCCAATACATCTTCAATGCCCTGTCCGGTTTTTGCAGAACAACGCACCGCTTCCATCGCGTCAATACCCACAATATCTTCAATTTCTTCGGCAACCCGTTCAGGATCTGCTGCCGGTAGATCAATTTTATTTAAAATCGGCACAACCTCCAGATTCATTTCAATGGCGGTATAACAGTTCGCTAGAGTTTGTGCTTCTACCCCTTGCCCGGCGTCCACCACTAACAATGCGCCTTCACAAGCGGCAAGAGAACGGGAAACCTCATAGGAAAAATCCACGTGTCCCGGTGTATCAATAAAGTTTAATTGATAGGTTTCCCCATCTTTGGCTTGGTAATTTAAAGTTACGCTTTGAGCTTTAATGGTGATACCGCGTTCACGTTCAAGATCCATTGAATCCAACACTTGTGCTTCCATTTCACGATCTGAAAGACCGCCACAGGTTTGAATCAAACGGTCGGAAAGGGTTGATTTACCATGGTCAATATGGGCAATAATAGAAAAGTTACGAATATTCTTCATAAAAGTTTTGGTTTTCTCAAAAAATCATCAAATTTAACTGGCGGATTGTACCTGAAAAGCACCAAAACCGCTAGGGAAGAAAGGAAAGTGCGGTGGATTTTTTCTGAGTTTTAGAAAAACAAAACCCCGACAAAATCGGGGTTTCTATTTAATCTTTCAATTACAGACTTTCAGTGAAAGTACGGGTAATAACATCACGTTGCTGTTCCGGAGTTAAAGAATTGAAACGCACTGCGTAACCGGAAACACGGATTGTTAATTGTGGATATTTATCCGGATTGTTTACCGCATCTTCTAATGTTTCGCGACGTAACACGTTCACATTTAAGTGTTGACCGCCTTCCACTTTTACGGTTGGCGCAACGTTTACCGGTAATTCACGGTATTCGATTTGACCAAGTTCGCTTACTGCAACAACTTGATCTTCCTTGAAATCCCCTTTTGCGCATAGGCAACGAGCCTCATTCGTCTCACTATCTAACAACCAGAATGAGTTGAGTAAATTGTCATTTGCTGCTTGGGTAATTTGAATACCTTTAATCATAATAGACTCCTAAGTTGGTATGGGTATAATCATAAAACTGTGCAAATTTTATCAAAAAATTTTAATACATCAAATTCTTTTGATTAAGAATAAGCAGCTTTTTGCAAATTTTTCGTGAGATCAAAAAATTTTCTTGTAGCCTAATCGAGTTACAAGACTTAAATTAACAGTTCATCAACAAATTATCTCGTTCCATAGGTTATAACTTAGTTTATAATGCGACAACTCAATTTAAAGAGGATTCAATAATGAAAACATGGACAGATGTGATCGGCAAAGAAAAAGAGCAACCTTATTTCCAGCACACATTAAAACAAGTTCACCTTGCTAGACAAAGTGGGAAAACCGTTTATCCTCCGCAAGATGAAGTGTTCAACGCGTTTAAATACACCGCATTTGAAGATGTTAAAGTGGTCATTTTAGGTCAAGATCCGTACCATGGTCCAAATCAAGCACACGGGCTTGCTTTTTCAGTTAAACCGGAGGTGGCAATCCCTCCGTCCCTCGTGAATATCTATAAAGAATTAAGCCAAGATATTGCCGGTTTTCAAATGCCCTCCCACGGTTATTTAGTGAAATGGTCGGAACAAGGGGTGTTATTGCTCAATACCGTATTAACCGTTGAGCGGGGACTTGCCCATTCACATGCCAATTTAAATTGGGAAACCTTTACCGATCGCGTTATTGAGGCACTTAATCACTATCGTAAAAATTTAGTTTTTTTGCTCTGGGGTAGCCATGCGCAGAAAAAAGGTAGAATGATTGATCGCTCTCGTCATCTGGTTCTTAGTGCGCCTCACCCGTCTCCCCTTTCAGCACATCGAGGTTTTTTAGGTTGCCGCCATTTTTCCCAAACCAATGCTTACCTGAGGGAAAACGGGATCAAAGAAATTAATTGGCAAGTTTAAAGTGCGGTCAATTTTTCATGGTTTTTTATAGAGACATTTAGTGATTCGCTAAGTAAATTCCAATTAAAGGAGGAAAGTAATGAATCAGCGTGAGATGTTGCTGACCTACGCTGCCGAACAATATGGTACATCACCTGAATATTTATGGAAAAAATTCCCAAGTTATGCCGTTCTTCGCCATAATAATCTGAGAGCAAAATGGTATGCCCTCATTGCAAACGTACCTAAAATGAAACTGGGTTTAAACGAGGAAGGAAATGTAGAAATTGCCAATTTTAAGTGTATTCCCGAATTAGTCGGAGCCTTACGACAAAATAAAAATATTTTCCCCGCTTATCACATGAACAAGGAACATTGGATTACCGTTATACTGGATAACAACGTCCCTGATGATGAGTTATGTCGGTTAATGGAAGAAAGTTATAGATTAACAGGGTAATTCCAAAACCGCTTAAATAAGTATTAAAAAATGTTTATGGGAGGGAAAAGTGTAACCTACAATCTTGCATTTACCTTTTCTGACCGCTTCTCAGCCCGCCTTTTACGAAAAAATGCACTTAATTTCTCACCACATTCTTCCGCTAATATTCCGCCGGTAATTTCTACGGTATGATTCATTTGATAATCATCAAAGAAATGGAAACGGGAACCAACCGCCCCGGTTTTATAGTCAGACGCACCAAATACCAAACGCCGAATTCGGCTGTGTAAAATTGCACCGGCGCACATCGTGCAGGGTTCAAGTGTCACATAAAGGGTAGTATCAAGCAAACGGTAGTTTTGTACCTTTTTTGCCGCATGGCGTAATGCCACAATTTCTGCATGGGCGGTCGGATCATTTTCAGTAATCGAAAGATTCCAACCTTCCCCGAGTACATTCCCCTCGCTATCCACCAACACAGCTCCCACCGGAATTTCCCCTAAAGATTCGGCCTTATCCGCCAAGTCTAGAGCAAGACGCATAAATTTTTCATCAAAATCCGACCGCACTTTTCCGCCTTATACAGAGAAAGGATACTTAATCGGCTCGTGAGATTGATAGCCAATCACCTTGAAATCATCCATCGTTACCCAAGTTTCCAAATCTTCTAGGGTTTTGATATCCGGATTTATCTCCAGTTTCGGTAACGGAAACGGTTCACGTTTTAATTGCACATCACGCATTAATTCCAATTGATCTTCATAAATGTGTGCATTAATAATTTTATGGAAGGCTTTGCCCGCTTTCTTTCCGGTAATTTGAGCCATTAACGCTAAAAAAGTAAAAACTTGAATTTGATTGAAATTTAATCCTAACGGCACATCGCAAGAACGTTGATAACTGGTGAGATGTAAAGTATCGCCTACCAGGGAAAAGGTATGGGTGTGCATACAAGGGCGCAAGCAGCCAAGATCAATCTCCCCCGGGTTGAAAAACGTCATAATTTCACCACGATCATCAATGCCTTGAGTAAGATTATTCACAATTTTACGTAACTGATCGACGGTTTCGCCGTTCGGTTTTCGCCATGATCTGCCCTGAACACCGTAAACACGCCCCATATCATCAGTGCCTTTACGATGAGGATTTGCCAACCAAGCCACATTGTCATTAGCATTTGCATCCCACGTTTTGGTGCCGAGTTTGCGGAAGTCCGCCGCATTATCATAGCCCCGAATGTAGCCTAAAAATTCCGCAATCGCGGCTTTCCAATAACTTTTGCGAGTCGTGATAAGCGGAAATTGGTTATTCGCAACATCATATTCCAAATCGGCATTAATCACCGTTAGACAACGTTTGCCCGTGCGTTTATTGGCGATCCATTCTCCTTCATCAATAATTCGACGGCAAAGATCAAGATATTGTTTCATAAAAACTCCTTAATTTTTCACCGCACTTTTGCGGGTATAAGCCCATAACATAATCAAACCGCCGCCAATAATCATTGGTAAACATAATGCTTGACCGCGGGTCATCACCCCTAGGAATGATTCAACCTCCGGTTCACGCACATATTCCACAACAAAACGAAATACACCATAACCGATTAAAAATAGACCGGAAACCGATCCTGCCGGACGTGGTTTTTTAATGAAAAAGTTAAGGATAGTAAATAACACCAAGCCTTCTAAAAAGGCTTCATAAAGCTGTGAAGGATGGCGTGGCAATAAAAGCGGGTCATTCGGGAAAATCATCGCCCAAGGTACATCGGTTTCACGTCCCCAAAGTTCAAGGTTAATAAAATTGCCAATACGCCCTAAACCCAAACCGAATGGGATCAACGGTGCCATAAAATCTGCCGTTACCCAAAACTGACGCTTTTGCGAACGGGAAGTCCAAATCATCGCAACAATTACCCCGATTAACCCGCCATGGAACGACATTCCTCCTTCCCATACTCGGAATAAGTAAAGCGGATCCCGTAAGAAATGATCCAAGTTATAGAAGAACACATCACCAATACGCCCTCCTAAAAATACCCCCATAAAACCGTTGAAAAGTAAGGTATCCACTTGTTCAACCGTCCAACCGCTATTGGGTTGGTTAGCACGTCTCACGGCAAGCCAACGGGCAAAAACAAAACCAAGCAAATACATTAAACCGTACCAACGCAAGCCGATATTGCTATCACCAAAGGTAAAAATGCTCGGATCAAAATGGGGAAGGAGTAGATATTGATTCATAATTTTCCTTATTTCAGAAACATATCAATGGCGATGGCAATTAATAATAATGCAAAGCCCTTTTTCAACATTGACACCGGTAATTTCGTGGTTGCCGTTGCGCCTAATTTCGAGGTGAAAAACGAGGTAGCGGTAATACCGAATACTGCGGGCAAATAAATATAACCCAAAGAATAATCGGGCATAGCAGGATTATCCCAACCGCTCACCATAAAACTCAACATACCGGATAGACCAAGTAACATACCGCAAAAAGCGGAGGAACCGATCGCTTTTTTCATATCGATTCCGCGTGAATTTAAAAACGGCACGATAAAACCGCCACCGCCAATACCTGCCGCACTGGATGCCATACCGATTAAAATACCGCCGATAATGGAGGATTTTGTCGTCAGTGTTTTTGTCGATTCCGTTGCTTTCGGTTTGATAGAAATTACCATTTTTACGGCTAAATAAACCACAAGGCAAGCAAATAACTTTGCCACAATATCGCGATCTAATTTGCCAATGAATAAACCGGAAATAAAGACTGTAATCATAATCACGGGAGCGAGAATTTTTACTGCCTCCCACACAATATTGCCCAATTTATGATGACGTTGTGCCGAAGAAAATCCTGTAATCACAATAGTAGCAAAAGAAGTGCCAAGTGCGGTTGACATCAGCAACGGTTCAGGTACCCCCATCATTGGCAACAAATAAACCAATACAGGCACGATCACCAAACCGCCGCCAATACCGAATAAGCCGGCAAGAAACCCGACAAGGGCGCCAACTAACAGGCAAATTACAATAAAAGCCAGCATAGCCTAACCTCTTTTATTAAACGGACGTTTAGAATATTTTGAATAATGGGATTTACGCGAAGGTGTGAATTTTTGTTCTCGTTCCGATTGATCTACCGATTTCTCTTTCTCATTAGAAAATAAAAAAGTAGCAAATTCTTTCATCGCCCGACGATACACTTCTTTCTTAAATGATACGACTTGGCGTACGGGATACCAAAAACTTACCCAACGCCAGCCATCAAATTCAGGGGATTTAGTCGTTTGCATATTGATATTTTTTTCATCAGAAATCAGCTGTAATAAAAACCAACGCTGTTTTTGCCCGATACACATCGGCTTACTGTCATAACGCAACAAACGCTTTGGTAATTTATAACGCAGCCAATGTTTCGAAACAGATAAGATACGTACATCTTTCGGCTGTAATCCCACTTCTTCATATAATTCCCGATACATCGCTTGCTCGGCACTCTCATTATCATTAATGCCGCCTTGTGGGAACTGCCAAGAATTCTGCCCATAGCGTTTAGCCCAAAGCACCTGTCCTTTTCGATTGCAAATCACAATTCCCACATTTGGACGGTAGCCATCAAAATCGATCACTATCGTTTTACCTTAAATTTTTATAAAAATAATCTGTGAATTGTTCCATAAATCCGTGTTTTTATCAACCAAAGCGGCAAAAGTGCGGTCATTTCTCAAACCATTTTCAGATTGTGGATAACATTGTGATTAACTCAATCATAATCCACAATAAATCTGTGTGAAAAATTACAAGAGGCTTTTATTCTCGTTGGATCCTCTCACTTTAATAAAATTTTTTGCCAAGATCCTTTTTAAAAAGGATCCGCACTTTATTTCATCAAAGTACGGTTGAAAACTATTCATTATTCCCAAGTAAGCAATTGTCAGCTGAAATTTCAGCTTCTCCTGAAGATTATCCAATATTTCTGTGGATAAAATTGTGATTGAGAAAATTCAAAAGGCGGTATAACTTTTCCCAATCCGCTAGGCGAGATTTTACAGTTAATTTAATTCTTTATAATTCAAATAGTTAGATTAAATTCTATCAAGCAGCTGTAATGTGAATAACAGAATAAATATTGCTGTCTATTTTTTAGGCTGACCGTCGATCCCGTTCAAATAACGTTCCCAATCAAAGTATTGACCCGGATCGATCTTACGCCCTGGAGATATATCCGAATGTCCCACAATACGGTTTTGCGTGATGTTTAGATAAGCCGCCATAATACACTTGGTAAGTTGTTGTAGCGCGTCGTATTGAGCATCGGTAAAAGGTTGCTCATTACTCCCTTCAAGCTCAATACCAATGGAAAAATCATTACATCTTTCACGTCCCTCAAAGCTGGAGATCCCAGCATGCCAGGCACGATCATTAAAATTCACATATTGTGTAATAATGCCACAACGATCGATCAAACAATGGGCCGATACACGCATTGAATGAATTTCCTCAAAATAAGGATGAAGTTTAGGATCTAACTTACCCTGAAAAAAATCATCAATATACCCACCACCAAATTGTTCCGGTGGTAGGCTAATATAATGAATCACCAACAAAGAAATATCTTCCTTATCCAAACGTTCATCAAAATGGGGCGAAAGAATTCGTCGGCAATCAGTCAACCAACCTTGTTCAATACATTTCAGTTTTTTCATTATTTTCTCCTATTTTTGCGAGTATGATCGCAGAAAAAGTGCGGTCAATTTTACAAAGTTTTTTTCCTTCTAGACAATGCTCTCGCCAATATCGGCTTAACCCGCATTTATAAAGGAAAATCAATGAAACTCATCTCTCAACCCGGACTGAAAAAAGGATTTACGCTCATTGAATTAATGATCGTGATTGCAATCATTGCAATTCTTGCCACTATCGCCATTCCGTCTTATCAAAATTATACCAAAAAGGCGGCAATGTCCGAATTGCTACAAGCCTCTGCCCCATTTAAATCAGATGTCGAACTCTGTGTTTACGGCACCGGCAACACCTCAAATTGTAGTGGCGGCTCAAATGGTGTTGCCGCCAACATTACCACCGCAAAAGGCTACATAAAAAGTGTAAACACGAGTGCAGGCGTAATAACTGTTACAGGTAACGGCACATTAGATGGAATAGAATATACCCTCACCGCAAACGGCGATAAATCGAAAGGTGTGACTTGGTCAACCACCTGTATCGGCGATACGTCCTTATTTCCGGCAGGATTCTGTTCAAAATGACACCGGCATTACTTGAACATCGTATAACGGCACAAAACGGTGAGATCTTTTCGATCTCATCAGAGCTATGGGAACGCAATAAACAGCAACAGGCTCTATTTTTGCACTATTTTTCCCTGCCTTTAAAAGAAGAGGAAAATCGTCTATGGCTCGGTGTCGATTCTCTCTCCAATCTCTCAGCTTGCGAAACTATTGCTTTTGTTACCGGAAAATTGGTTGAACCGGTTTTGCTTGACAGCACACAACTCAAAGATCTTCTGCAACAACTTTCGCCGCAATCCGTACAAGTAGAAGAGCAAATAAATTTCTACCACCCTCAAGAGCAAGAACATCAGGAAAAAAACGATGACGAACCTATTATCCAATTACTCAATCGTATTTTTGAGGCAGCACTACAAAAAAACGCTTCCGATATTCACTTAGAAACTTTACAGGATTGTTTTCAAGTGCGGTTTAGAATTGACGGGGTTTTACAACCCCAAGCACCGATTAGTAAAAATTTAGCCAATCGGTTAATTTCCCGATTAAAACTGCTTGCTAAACTTGATATCAGCGAAACCCGATTACCACAAGACGGGCGTTTTCAATTTAAAACAACGTTCTCCGATATTCTTGATTTTCGCCTTTCTACACTGCCTACCCATTGGGGCGAAAAAGTCGTACTTCGCGCACAACAAAATAAACCGGTGGAATTGAGTTTTGCAGAACTGGGCATGACGGAATCACAACAACACACTTTTCAGCAGGCACTCCGTCAACCTCAAGGTTTAATTCTGGTTACCGGCCCAACCGGTAGCGGAAAAAGTATCTCCCTTTATACCGCACTTCAGTGGTTAAATACACCCGATAAACACATTATGACCGCAGAGGATCCCATCGAAATTGAATTAACGGGGATTATCCAAAGCCAAATTAATCCGCAAATCGGACTGGATTTTAGCCGCTTATTACGTTCATTTTTACGACAAGATCCCGACATTATTATGCTCGGTGAAATCCGAGATGAAGAAAGTGCGACAATGGCACTACGGGCGGCGCAAACCGGCCATTTAGTGCTTTCAACCTTACATACAAATGATGCCATTTCTGCTATATCACGCTTACAACAACTTGGGATTCAACAACACGAAATAGAAAGTAGTTTATTACTGGTGATAGCCCAACGGCTTGTGCGAAAACGCTGCCAAAAGTGCGGTCAATTTTCCATTGATTCTTGCGATTGCCATCAAGGTTATCGCGGCAGAATTGGCGTTTATCAATTCTTACATCGTCAACAAAACAACTATCAAACCGATTTTGCCAATCTCCGTCAAAGCGGGTTAGAAAAAGTAAAACAAGGCATCACCGATGAGGCGGAAATTTATCGTGTTTTGGGAGGCGAATAAAATGGCAAAAAAACTTTTTTACTACCGGGCACATAATGCCCTAAAGCAAATGCAAAGAGGCTCAATCATTGCCGACTCAATGCAACAAGCGCAATTTCGATTGATGAACCGAGGGCTCACCAATGTCAAATTACAAAAAAACTGGCAACTCAACAGTAAACCGAAAAAAACAGAAATTAGTGCATTATTGAATCAACTTACCACGCTTCTACAATCTGCGATTCCGCTTAAACACAGTTTACAAATTTTGCAACAAAATTGTACCCAACTTGCTTTAAATGCCTGGCTGGAACAGCTGTTAAAATCTATTGAAGCCGGATTATCTTTTTCCCAAAGTATTGAGCAACAAGGCAAGTATCTTACCCAACAAGAAATTCAATTAATTCAGGTTGGCGAAATGACGGGAAAACTGGCAACTGTTTGCAGCAAAATTGCATCACATCGCCATCAATCCCTAACACTACAACGCAGATTACAAAAAATTATGCTGTATCCCGCTATGGTATTGGGAATCTCTTTATTGCTAACACTTGCACTTTTACTTTTTATCGTGCCGCAATTTGCCGAAATGTATCAAGGTAATAATACTGAGTTACCCGCACTCACTTCGCTGTTACTTTCCACCTCAAATCTGCTTAAAGAAGATATCGGCATCTTGCTATTTTTTACGCTGATATTCATCCTGTTTTATCAATTAAAATTAAAGCATTCCTCACACTTTCAACGGAAAAAAGCTCAAATCATTGCTGTGATGCCGATTTTTGGCAATATTCAGCAGCTCTCCCGTTTAGTAAATTTCAGCCAAAGTCTATACATTATGTTACAAGCCGGTGTGCCACTTAATCAGGCTTTACATAGTTTTCTACCACGCATACAAACTTGGCAAACTAAAAAAGCCATCTTGAGTGATCAAATTCTTGATACTGAAGTTAGGTCAATTTTACATTGGGTTTCACAAGGTTATGCCTTTTCAGATAGCATAAGTAGCCACCTATTTCCTATGGAGGCACAACAAATGCTGCAAATCGGAGAAAAAAGTGGAAAACTGGCTTTGATGTTACAACATATTGCAGAAAACTATCAGGAAAAACTCAATCATCAAATTGACCTCCTTTCTCAAATGTTAGAACCAATGATGATGGTGATTATTGGAAGCCTCATAGGCATCATTATGATGGGAATGTATTTACCGATTTTTAATATGGGATCGGTGGTGTAATGATCTATCTTGCAAGCTTTTTACTCGGTGGAATCTTCGGTATCACTTTATGGCTTTATATCTCCACTTTTATTGAACGCTTACAAACCGATATTTATAGCACTTACACAGCGCTGTTCCCACAAAATCCCCCCATATTTCAACCGCATTTTGCCGCTATTCAAGAAAAAAAGTGCGGTCATTTTTTTCGCTATTTTTTTACCGTTGGATCGCTATTTAGCGTGCTGCTCTTCACCACAGAAAATGCTTTTTTTAGTTTATGGTTAGCCTGTACACTCCTCTTACTGTGGACAATCGCTTATCTCGACTGGCAATATCAACTGATATCAACAACATCTTGTCTCATATTAACTGCTTTAGGCTTCATTGGTGCTTCTCAATCCTTTTCTTTTTTAATATTGGAAGAAAGCCTACAAAGTGCGGTTATTTTTTTCTTCGTTTTTTATAGTATTTATTGGTTAGCAAAGTGGCACTATAAAAAAGAAGCGTTTGGACAAGGTGATTATTGGCTCGCACTTGGAATCGGTAGTTACTTACCGTTAAAACAATTACCCGTCTTTTTATTGCTCGCCTGTTTATCCGGTATTTTATTTGCCCTACTTTCCCAAAAAAGAAAGGCTTTTTTGCCTTTTGCGCCTTTTCTCTGTCTCTCAAGTTTTGTAGTATGGTTATTCAATTATTACTCATAAGGAATCGTAATGACTTATATCGTAGGGTTAACCGGTGGTATTGGCAGCGGCAAAAGCACCGTTGCCAATTTATTTGCCGAGCTTGGCGTACCCATAGTAGATGCTGATATTGTTGCACGTGAAGTAGTTGCAAAAGGCACACCTTTGCTTGAACAAATTACCGAACATTTCGGTACATCTATTTTATTAGAAAATGGCGAACTCAATCGCCCTGCACTACGCAAGATTATCTTTGCTAAGGAATCGGAAAAAAATTGGCTCAACGGTTTATTACACCCGGCTATTCGGGAATCTATGCTAAAACAACTTTCCGCACAAACTGCTCCCTATACGCTTTTTGTTGTACCGCTGCTTATTGAAAATAACCTTACCGAGCTTTGTCATCGTGTGCTTGTTATTGATGTCAACCCACAAACCCAGCTGATGCGGGCGACAAAACGCGATAAAAATAACCTTGAACAAATCCGACAAATTATGAATGCACAAGTCAGTCGGGCAGAGCGCCTAAAATGGGCAACGGATATCATTAACAATGACAAAGAGCTGGCTGAAAACTTACCGCACCTAAAGCAAAAAGTGCTAGAATTGCACCAATTTTATTTACAACAAGCGAAAACGACACATGTCTGAAGAAATTATTGAAGTCCCCTGCCCAATTTGCCAAAAAGCCGTTCCCTGGACGACAGAAAGCCCATTTCGACCTTTCTGTAGCAAACGTTGCCAACTTATCGATCTTGGCGAATGGGCCGCTGAAGAAAAAGCCATTCCAAGCGATACCGCCGATTTTGCTATGGATCCTAATTTAAGAGATGAATGGAATATAAAATGAGAATTCAACATCAGGAAGATCACCAACAAGGTGAATTTTTTATTTTAAATGAACAAGGGGAGAAAATCGCCGAACTCACGTATTTTTACGAAACGGAAAATACAATTAATGCGAATCACACCTTTGTATCAAACCAACTCCGCGGGCAAGGTATCGCCGATAAACTTTATCAAGCATTACTTACCTTTATCACGGAAAAGCAGTTAGCACTTCATCCGACTTGCAGTTATATCAAATGCAAATGGGAAAGAAATAATAACAAGGGATAAAATCATTTTCCTATTCTATGTTAATGTAAAGTGCGGTCATTTTTGAGTAATTTTCCCATCTGTGCTATCCTCAGTGCATTTTTAAGAAACTATAATTTCCATGCAACAAGATTATTTAAGCCAACAGCGATTTACTGATTTTCCTTTACACCCGATTGTTTTAAAAGCCTTACAGATCAAAGGCTTTGAGTATTGTACACCTATTCAGGCACTTTCATTGCCTATCAGCTTGCAAGGTAAAGATATTGCAGGACAAGCGCAAACCGGTACCGGTAAAACCATCGCGTTTTTAACTACAACTTTTCATCATTTACTGGCTTATCAAAAAGATAAGACGGACTATAACCAACCACGCGCCTTGATCCTTGCTCCAACCCGTGAACTTGCAGTTCAAATTAGCAACGATGCGGAGTTTTTGGCAAATGCAAGCGGATTAAAAACCGCGCTTGCCTATGGTGGGGACGGTTATGACAAACAACTACAAGCCATTGAGCGCGGAGTAGATATTTTAATCGGCACCACGGGGCGTATTATTGATTATGTAAAACAAGGTACGATTCGTTTAGAACAGATCCAAGTTGTGGTATTGGATGAAGCGGATCGAATGTTTGATTTAGGTTTCATTCGCGATATTCGTTATTTATTGCGTAAATGTCCTTCCCCACAAAAGCGTTTAACAATGCTCTTCTCGGCAACCCTATCTTACAAAGTACGTGAACTTGCCTTTGAAGATATGAATGATCCGGAGTACATCGAAATTGAACCCGAACAAAAAACCGGTCATCGTATTAAGGAAGAATTATTTTACCCTTCTAACCAAGACAAAATGGCATTATTGCTAACATTAATAGAAGAAGAATGGCCTGAGCGCTGTATTGTATTTGCGAATACGAAACATCGTTGTGAAGAAATTTGGCGTTATTTAGCGGCTGACGGACATCGTGTGGGATTACTCACCGGCGATGTCGCACAGAAAAAACGTTTGACACTATTAAAACAATTCACTGACGGTGTGCTAGATATTCTTGTCGCAACCGATGTAGCGGCTCGGGGTTTACACATTGCAGATGTTACCCATGTATTTAACTATGATTTACCGGATGATCGTGAAGATTACGTACATCGCATCGGACGTACCGGTCGCGCCGGTGAAAGCGGTGTTTCAATTAGTTTTGCCTGTGAAGAATATGCAATGAATCTTCCTGCTATTGAGGAATATATCGGGCATTCAATTCCGGTAAGCCAATATGATCAGAATTCTTTATTAAGTTTACCTAAGCCGTTGCCTTTAAAATCCCGCTCAAATAATTCCCGAGTACCGCTAAGAAATCGCGTACATCGGAAATAAAACTTCACCTTTAGAAAGATTTTTAGTTGGCAATAAAAAAGCTCACCAATGTGAGCTTTTTTGTTAATCATGTAATCCTAGTTTTTTCTCAAGGTAGTGAATATTTGTTCCTCCCTTTTGAAAATTTTCATCTTCTAAAATCATTTCATGCAATGGGATATTTGTTTTGATGCCATCAATAATAGTTTCCGCTAAGGCATTTTGCATACGACGAATTGCCACTTCACGTGTATCGCCATAAGTAATCAATTTTGCAATCATGGAATCATAATGCGGAGGCACAGTATAACCACCATACACGTGAGAATCCCAACGTACACCGAACCCACCCGGTGAATGTAAGTGAGCAACTTTGCCTGGTGAAGGCAAGAAGGATTTTGGATCTTCCGCATTGATACGGCACTCAATCGCATGCCCTTTCACTTTCACATCTTCTTGTTTAAAGGAAAGTGGTAGCCCTGTGGCAATGCGTAACTGCTCTTTCACCAAATCAATGCCGGTAATCATTTCGGTAACAGGGTGCTCTACTTGGATACGGGTATTCATTTCGATGAAATAAAACTCACCATTTTCATATAAGAACTCAAAGGTACCCGCACCACGATAACCAATTTCCACACAAGCATTGGCACAACGAGAACCGATATCACGGCGTAATTCTTCGGTAATTCCCGGTGCCGGCGCTTCTTCCACCACTTTTTGATGGCGGCGTTGCATAGAACAGTCACGCTCCGCCAAATACACCGCATTGCCGTGAGTATCCGCCAGTACTTGAATTTCCACATGACGTGGATTTTCTAAGTATTTTTCCATATAAACCATATCATTATTAAACGCCGCTTTTGCTTCCGCTTTTGTCATCGCAATGGATTCTTCTAATGCTTCTTCGCTACGGACAACACGCATACCGCGACCGCCACCGCCACCGGAGGCTTTAATAATAATTGGATAACCGATACGTTTTGCAATTTCTTTATTTTTGGCTATGTCGTTTCCGACAGGGCCATCAGACCCCGGCACACAAGGCACCCCGGCTTTTTTCATTGCTTTAATCGCAGAGACTTTATCACCCATTAAACGAATAACATCTGCTGTCGGCCCAATAAAGGTAAAACCGGAACGCTCTACTTGCTCGGCAAAATCCGCATTTTCAGATAAAAAACCATATCCCGGATGAATGGCATCTGCCCCCGTTACTTCGGCTGCTGCAATAATCGCAGGAATATTTAGATAGCTTTTTGCCGAAGGTGCGGGCCCGATGCAAACGGTTTCATCTGCCAATAATACATGTTTTAAATCACGATCTGCTGTGGAGTGAACCGCAACGGTTTTAATGCCTAATTCCTTACACGCGCGTAAAATGCGTAACGCAATTTCACCACGGTTGGCAATCACAACTTTTTCTAACATAAGAAATTCCACTTGTTAAAAAATGGCGGGCAAGCCCGCCATTTTGGATAATTGATAGGATTATTCGATAACGATCAATGGTTGATCAAATTCAACCGGCTCGCCATCATTGACGAGGATTGCTTTTACTATGCCGGCTTTGTCCGCTTCAATACGGTTCATCATTTTCATTGCCTCAACGATACAAAGCGTATCACCGACTTTAACCGACTGTCCTACATCAACAAATGCCTTCGCTTCCGGGCTTGGGCTACGGTAGAATGTGCCAACCATCGGGGAACGAACTTGGTGACCAACCACTTCTTCAGACACTGCCTGAGCAGCAGTTGGCGCAGGTGCATTGACCTGAGCCGGTACAACTGCCGGTGCCGCAATAGGTGCGGAATATTGTACCGCCGCCGGTACAACGGCAGGAGCGGCACGACTAATACGAACCGTCCCCTCTTCTTCTTGAACTTCTAATTCAGTGATACCTGATTCTTCCACTAATTCGATCAGTTTTTTAATTTTACGAATGTCCATTATGTTCTTCCTAAAAGAATAAAATTTTTGACCGCACTTTTATCTATCCAAATTAAGTACACAAAATTGCGATCAGTTATAAACTTGTCTTTAAACAGGCAAAGATTACATTAAATTTAGCTAAATTGCGATAAAATTCTATGAATTTCGCCTAAAATGCTTATTTTCATTACTTTTTCGCCAAAAAATCCAAGGCAAATAAAAAGGCAAATTCATACCCCTTTGCGCCAAACCCGCAAATCACACCTTCCGCAACATCACTAAAATAAGAATGATGACGAAACGGCTCACGTTTGTGTACGTTAGACAAATGAATTTCCACAAAAGGAATGGATACCGCCAATAACGCGTCTCGCAAAGCTACGCTCGTATGCGTATAAGCGGCAGGATTAATTAAAATAAAATCTATCGTTTGGAAACTTTGGTGGATTTTCTCAATCAATTTTTCCTCGCTATTTGCTTGGAAACAATCCAGTTCAATATTGTGTCGGTTAGCTAATGCTTTCAAATTTTCTTCAATGACCGCAAGGGATAAACTACCGTAATGTTTAGGCTCACGCACGCCTAACATATTTAAGTTCGGGCCATTTAGTAACAAAATTCGGGATTTTTGCGACATTTTCTCTTCCTTTTAAGGTTGTGCATTATACGGATTTTTCAATAAACGGTGGTCGAATCAGATAATCCTTGTGATCAATTCGGAATCCAAATCAATAAGCGGTAATGTCGATTCTTTCCATGGACGAAGCACTTGATAAGCCATTAAATCCAACGTATCTAAACCCGGTATCACATTCGGTGTATATTGTTGTGCCATTCGTGCCAGTTGGGTTAAGCCAAAGCTACTTTCAATACTTGAACTAATCACTGCTTTTAATCCCAACGTATGAGCTTTTTTGATTAATTCAATACAGCGCTCAAGGGAACCGATTAATGTCGGCTTAATCACAATTGCCACCAGCTGAGGCGCTTTTTTAAGCTGAAAATCGGGAGTTCGTAACGATTCGTCCCAAGCAATAGCAATTCCAGATTGAGCCGCAAACTCAAGGCTTAGTTCCTGCGTATGACAAGGCTCTTCCAAAAATTGAATGCGGGCACGATGCGCCGGTTTTATTTTTGCCGCAAACAACAATGCTTTTTCAAGCGACCAACGACAGTTTGCATCAAGACGCAGTTGTAAGTCGGGAATGGCTTCTAAAAACATATCCGCGATCAACCCGTCTCGGTTAGCTTCATACATCCCCACTTTGATTTTTGCCACTTTCTCACCGGAAAGATGGGATAATTTTCCATAAAGCTCATCGGGATCGCCATAACACAAAGGAGCAGTGTGATAATTTCCCTCTGCATTGAGTTTACCCTTGAGTTCTGCCAGTGCACAGCTCAAGCCAAAGGCTACGGACGGATAAAGCCCATCAAGAGATAATTTTTCATCACGACTACGTGCCACATCCCAATCGACAAGCCATTGTATCGCTTGGCTTTCCGCCATTTCTAAGGATTCTTCACTAAATCCCGGCAACGGCGCAATTTCTCCCCAACCTTCATTATGCTGACATTGGATACGCACGAGCAAGCCTTCACGACGTTTTAGAAAGCGCCCCCGCAAAATGAGTTGGCTATCAACAGGAATAGAATAACGATAAAGATTATAGTGTCGAATTGTCATAAATTTTGCTTACAAAAAGTGCGGTTGAAATAAACCGCACTTTTGACTGAATAATTAAGGATTACGTCTGAATTTACTGAAGTCCGGCGCACGTTTTTCATTAAACGCATTGCGACCTTCTTGACCTTCTTCCGTCATATAGAACAACATAGTGGCATTGCCTGCGAGCTCTTGTAAACCGGATTGACCGTCGCAATCCGCATTTAATGCAGCTTTTAAACAACGTAAAGCAATCGGGCTGTTACGCAACATCTCACGGCACCAACGCACGGTTTCTTTTTCAAGATCGGCATAAGGTACTACGGTATTCACTAAGCCCATATCCAAGGCTTCTTGCGCATTATACTGACGACATAAGAACCAAATTTCACGGGCTTTTTTCTGACCGACTAAACGCGCCATATAGCTTGCCCCCCAACCACCGTCAAAGGATCCTACTTTCGGCCCCGTTTGACCAAAAATAGCATTATCCGCGGCAATGGTTAAATCACATAACATATGTAATACATGGCCGCCGCCAATGGCATAACCAGCCACCATTGCCACCACCGGTTTTGGACAAGTACGAATATCCCGTTGGAAATCCAATACATTTAGATGATGTACGCCGCTTTCATCTTTGTAGCCGCCGTAATCCCCACGAATTTTCTGATCTCCGCCGGAACAAAATGCTTTTTCACCTTCGCCGGTCAGAACAATTACCCCGATTTTTTCATCAAAACGGGCATCAGAAAAGGCATGAATCATTTCTTTTACGGTTTGCGGACGGAAGGCATTACGCACTTCAGGGCGGTTAATGGTGATTTTTGCAATACCATCGGTGGACTTATGATAACGAATGTCCGTATAGCCCTCACTGTGATCGACCCATTCAACGGGTGCATAAAGCACATCATCTTTTGGATTTTGCATGAATATTCCTTTTTAATTAATGAAAAGTGCGGTCATTATAACGGAAGTTTTTCGGTTCGGGAAAATGAAAATTTATTTCAGCCTTTATCTATTCTGTGCTTATTGCTAAAATTTCGTCCACATTAAAGCAATCTCTCGAGATCAAATATGAAATTTATTTTTACACTCGGCAGCATACTATTACTCAGTGCTTGCAGCTTTTTCAACGCTTCACAATCCCCTATTCCGGCCGAATTTGCGGGGGCGGATTATCAACTGTCGGATAAAAATGCGAAACAATGGGCGATAGCCAGCAAACAGGCGGAACAATGCATTTATCCCAATCTCACCCGTATTCAGCAACAGCATTTCGCTAAAGAGGACAGTTATATTCACTCCCAATATATTTTTTTCTATCCATTGGAAAAAATTATTGGTGAAGATTATGTCAAAATCATTCAGAACGATGAAAAATCGATGAATTACGCCACGTATCAATTTAAAAAATTTCGGACGGAAATAGCTAATGTTGAACCGTTGGAAAATAAAAACTGCCTAATTTTACGCACCCAAGCACGTGATGACTTAGATGTCGTGAAAGGGCAATATAAAAACGGCATGGTGGATAATTCAAAGAATGAAGGCGGCACACAAAAAAATACTGACGGTGTTGCAACCAATCAAAATAAATTCTTTTTTGACATTATAAAATG
This sequence comes from Rodentibacter caecimuris, assembly GCF_010587025.1. Taxonomy (NCBI): domain Bacteria; kingdom Pseudomonadati; phylum Pseudomonadota; class Gammaproteobacteria; order Pasteurellales; family Pasteurellaceae; genus Rodentibacter; species Rodentibacter caecimuris. The sequence goes on from NZ_CP040863.1 coordinate 1,166,155, forward strand.
GGGTTCGGCGCTACTACTATAAGGTTGATCAATAACCCCAGACATCACTTAACATAAAAAATCAAATACCGTTTTTTAAGTAAACGATTAGACGAATAAAAAGTGTTAAACAGATCAAACTTTCAGTAAATAAGCCTTTGAACTTCAATCGTTTTCCGATAGTCTAGCGAGAATATTTCTTTTAACTTAAGAAGGTGAAATTATGGCAACTCTTTTTGATATAGCACAAAATTGGTTAAACCAGGATCCTGATGCAGAAACCCGTGCAGAATTAACCGCACTTTTAGAAGCGGCAAAAGAAGGCGATGTAAAAGCCGAAGCTGAATTACAGGCTCGTTTTGACGGTCGTTTGCAATTTGGTACTGCCGGCTTACGCGGCCCCTTACAAGCCGGTTCAATGGGGATGAACCGTGTTTTAGTGGCGCAAGCCGCCGGCGGTTTAGCGGATTTCTTGAAAGACTACGACAAGCAACCTTCTATCGTGATAGGCTACGACGGACGTAAAAATTCAGATGTGTTTGCACGCGATACCGCGGAGATTATGGCGGGCGCCGGCGTGAAAGCGTATTTGTTACCACGCAAACTGCCAACGCCGGTATTAGCTTATGCGATTCAATATTTCGACACCACAGCAGGCGTGATGGTGACCGCAAGTCACAACCCACCTGAAGATAACGGTTATAAAGTCTATTTGGGTAAGGCCAACGGTGGCGGTCAAATCGTTTCCCCTGCCGATCAACAAATTGCCGCATTAATCGACAAGGTCGCAGCCGGCAATATTCAAGATTTACCGCGTAGTGATGATTATGTGGTATTAAATGATGAAGTGGTGGAGGCTTATATTACGAAAACCGCCTCTCTCGCCAAAGAACCGCAATGCGACATCAACTATGTGTACACCGCTATGCACGGCGTGGGTTATGAAGTCCTAAGCAAAACGCTAGCCAAAGCGGGTTTACCACAACCTCATATTGTCGCAGAACAAGTCTGGCCGGACGGCTCTTTCCCAACGGTTAATTTCCCTAATCCGGAAGAAAAAGGCGCCTTGGATCTTGCAATTAAAGTGGCGAAAGAAAACAATGCAGAATTTATTATCGCAAACGACCCTGATGCTGATCGTTTAGCCGTTGCCGTACCTGATGCGGAAGGTAACTGGAAACCTTTACACGGCAATGTGGTGGGGTGTTTCTTAGGTTGGTATTTAGCCAAACAATACCACGCACAAGGCAAACAAGGAGTATTGGCTTGCTCGCTCGTTTCCTCACCGGCACTAGCGGAAATTGCCAAAAAGTACGGTTTCCAATCGGAAGAAACCTTAACCGGTTTCAAATATATCGGTAAAGTACAGGGCTTATTATTCGGCTTTGAAGAAGCGCTCGGTTATTTAGTTGATCCAGATAAAGTACGCGATAAAGACGGTATCTCGGCGGCGATTATGTTCTTAGATCTTGTTCGTAACTTGAAAAAACAAGGTAAAACCTTGGCGGATTATGCCGATGAATTTACTCAAGAATTTGGCGCTTATGTAAGCGGACAAATCTCTATTCGTGTCAGCGATCTTGCCGAAATCGGTAAATTAATGACCGCACTTCGCAATACACCGCCAAGTATCATCGGCGGTGTGAATGTGACACAATTGATTGACCACACCAAAACCGATCGTCAAAGTGATATTCTGGTGTTCACACTTGAAAACGGTGGTCGCTTAATCGTTCGTCCTTCCGGTACCGAACCGAAAATTAAATTCTATTTGGATGCACGGAGTACCGATCCGAAAAATGCAGAACAAGTGCTTGCTGATTTTGATGAAGGCGTGCGTAACATTCTTCGCCAAGATGCCTACGGCAAACAAGAATGTTAATAATTAAACAGTTACGATAATGCAATAAAAGAGATGCCTAATTGCATCTCTTTTTTATTTCATGAGGAATAAACAAATGAACCCTTGGATTTTACTCGCAATTTCCATTTGCTTAGAAATTGCTGCAACAAATTTATTAAAACTGAGCGATGGTTTTACCAAACTTCTTCCTACCGTAGGCTCACTCACGCTCTATGCAATTTCTTTTTATTTTGTTTCAATTATTTTTCGTTCTTTACCCGTTGGTTTGGTTTACGCCATTTGGTCAGGGGTGGGGATTGTCCTTACGGCAGTCGTTGCCTATTTTGCTTTTGGACAAAAAATTGATACGGCTGGAACAATTGGAATCGGGTTAATTATTGCCGGCGTGTTGGTTATTAACCTATTTTCAAGAGTCTCCCATTAAAAAGAGCGGTTTCCTACATTAACCAATACCTAGATTTCACAAAAAGTGAAAATCTACATAGTTAATTTCGCTATATAATATGGTATTAAAGTGTTTTGCCTTTCACTTATTCCCCTTTATGATAGCCATATCTTCTTAATCATAGGTACGTTATGAAAAAAGCACGAGCAATACCTCATACAAACTGGGCGGCAAGTTCATTATGGTCGATAGAAAGTAAAACGATCTGCGTGTTGTTATTTGCATTAGCGATATTGGGAATTGGCGACGGGCTAATTGTATTGTCCAATTTTGGTTCCACGCCTTGGACAGTACTTTCTCAAGGCATTGCCTTACAAAGTGGAATCAGCATTGGTTGGACATCGTTTTTTATCAGCGTTGTAGTAATGTTGGCATGGCTACCTTTAAAACTACGTTTTGGACTAGGCACTCTTCTAAATATTATTATGATTGCTTTTTTCTTAGACATTACGACAAAAATTCTACCGGAACCGACCGCACTTTTGTCACGCATGGCTTTTGGAATAATCGGGATTTTTCTCTATGGGTTAGGCACAGCATTATATCTCACTTGCCATTTGGGGGCGGGCCCTCGTGACGGGCTTATGGTGGGGATTTGTCAACGCTTCCACCTAAAAGTAGGATTCGTCCGTACCGCTATTGAAATATCGGTTTGCTTATTCGGTTTTTTTCTGGGAGGAATAGTGGGTATCGGCACGCTTATTTTTGCCGCTGGAATCGGTTGGATTGTACAAGGTTGCCTAGAATTAATCGTTCGTTTCTCGCATTCATTAGAAACCTGAGAGGTAATAAATTAAAAAACATTAAAATAACTCTTATATATCCTCTAGGAACATTAGTTTATACTATTTAATCTTACTGTACTAGATATTCTATCATTTAGGTCATTATTTACAATTTTAGTTACCCTATTTGCAATAGCTTGTTGTCTAAATAGAGTGCTTTATGGTGAAATTAAAGCCGATGAAAGCTATTCCAATGACGCTCAAAGTAAAGGCGGTATTATGCATGGGGCAAAGCCGCAGTATTTGGTTTTCCCAAACTTAATGGTAAGATTTATACCGTTGCTGTACCGAATACACAATCAACATTGCTCCCGATTATTAGAGAGAAGCTAGAGTCAGACTTGTACCGATATCTATCGTAGTTATGATCTCCTTGATGATGAATTTAGCCGATTTTGCACTCATCGCAACACACATTTTACTGAAAATCATGAGCACATAAACGAAATTGAGAATTTTTGGAACCAAATAAGGTCATTTGTACAAGTTTAAGGGTATTCTAAAGTGCAGCGCATTTTAAGCTCTGTTTAAGGGAATGCAAGTTGCAATCACAGAGATATAAAAAATCTCTGATTTCCATTTTAAAACATCTAGTGAAGAATAGATTAGCCAAGTTATCTAGGGCAACCCCTTATTTTTTGGTGTCTAATCATACAATTACCTTTTCTTATATCAGTTTTCCAATTAACGTTACGTAATTTTTAGATTTTTCCAAAGCAGTATTTATGTTTTCCTAAATCTAAGTAAATACCTTGGTTCACTACTTCATCTTTTTCAGAATTCACTTCAAATCCTTAACTCATTAAAATTTCATAATAAGTACGATTAATAAATTTAACTTCATATTATTTTCAATTTCCCCTTTATCATCAGTAATATCTTTGCTAATTTATTTTCTATCAGCATATATCGTATAGGTTCCCACTAATGGTCCTATTGAATTAGGCGATAAGAAAAAGTGAATCTGCATTATAGGAAAATTTATCGTATGATTTTCCATTTCAGAACACGTAACGTTTTCCACTAGCTGCATTTTACTTGCAAAGTCCCTCCTCAATATACACATTCCCCACCAACTCCATCCCCTCTCAGTTAATGATTATTAAACCACTCTGCCCACTGATTCTTACTGTTTCATAACCTTACAAATCAAATTGTTCAAAAAATCTGCTCAAACAACTAGCCAATATACCAGATGCCGTTTACACTACTTCGGTGTTGAGATCATTACCAACGTGGTGATGGTGTCACCATGGACATTCACATATCAGTTTATAGCCTTGAGTATGTTGCTTTATTCCACTTTAGTAATGTGATTGCATCCAATATTTTGGATTTGGTCTCGACTGATAGTGCGGGCTTGGGGGACGGTTTCGTTATAACTAACTTATTCGGCACGGTCATTGCCCTAAAAGTGAGGATCACCTATTTACCATCAATACCGAAAACAGAATATTCGGGTCAAAACTTAATAACATCAATTCTAATTTAAACGATTCGTAAAACCCTTAAGTTAAATGAAAACTAACTACATCAAAATTGTATTGAGGGTATAACAGTAGCCAGATTGACTTGTCATAAACGTCCTTATTTAAGGCGTATAAAATAGCATCAATATAATTCGGCTTTATATATTTCTAAATAGAACAATCGACAGAGAAAACTTCGAGGAAATATTATCTAACCTAATATACTATTCATGTTGCCTCTAAACACTAAATATTTCTATAAGACTTCCAGGCATTTTACTATACCAAAGTGACTTGGTTGGTACACGATACCAGATATATTTATTATCACATTGCTACTTTGTACTACGCTCAACCACTCTCACCTATAAAAAAGTTAAAACAACTCTTTATAATCCGCTTTATTCAAGGCATATTTTTTCATTCGTAAATACAATTTCTTACGGGGAATTTGTAGATAATTTGCCGCGTCATTAATTCTCCCTTGAAAGCGATCCAATACCTCTATAATGATCTGCTTTTCATACTCATCAATAAGATTATCAAGCGATAGTTCGCTTTGCTCCTGCATCAACGAAAAACGATCATTTTGCACGGTAACGCCAACGGCATAAAGCTCTGCAGTGTGAACTAATTGAGTGATATTACCTAGCCACTGTTGAGAAATCAGCTGCTTAATAAAATTTTCACTCACAAGTGGTTTCTTCTTATTTAATTTTTTACAAGTTTGGGCTAAATAATGGCGAAAAATCGGCTCAATGTCAGAGGTTCGACGGGAAAGTGGCAAACATTCTATTTGAGTTAAATTAAATGCATAAAAAAGCTCCGGCAAAAGAGCGAATTTCGTTAATAATTGGTACGGTGAATATTGACTAATACCAATAAAACGAAAATGCTGTTGCTGAATTGATAATGCCAGTCTTTTCTGTGCCGCTTGTGAGAGATATTCAATATTTTTAAGTTGTAATAAACCCTGCTTGGCTTGATCAAGGTGAGGCTGTAATTCTTCAATATCACAGGGGGCAAGTAATTCTAGGCTATGTTGAGGCGAAAAACGGTCTGTAGAAAAACGGATGAGATGTTGGGCCGCTAAGGTTCGCCCCGTGCCAATTTCACCAAAAATAAAAATCGGTAACGAAGTTTCTCCAAGTTGTTGTAAACGTTGGCGAAACTGTTTAATCCAATGGCTCTGTCCGATAAAACGGGTTTCCAGTGCTTCTTGTTGAGCATTTTTAATTGCTAATTGGTGTTGTCGTTGACTCAGCGCTTGCTCAAGCTGTATCAATAATTTTTCCGGTTTGATGGGTTTTTCAATAAAATAAAACGCCCCTTTTTGCATGGCTTCGATAGCCATTGGCACATCTCCGTGTCCGGTAATTAAAATCACCGGTAGGTGTTTATCCCTTTGATGTAAACGGCTCAAAAGTTCCCAACCGGACAGTTGCGGCATATAAATATCACTCACCACTACCCCTTTCCAGTTTTCAGGTATGATCTCCAGTGCCTGCAACGGGTTATTGATCGCTTTAATTCGATATCCCTCTGCACTTAATAATGATTGGTAGGCGTTTAATACATCATTATCGTCATCAACCAGTAACACCGTTTCTTGAGCTAACATCATTTTTCTTCCTCACTATGATGTGAAAATTCTAAAATAACAACCGCACTTTTAGAAAAAGCAGAGGCAATCGCCAATTTCCCCCCAAATTGTTGCATAATACGTTGGCAAATCGTTAAACCTAACCCTAATCCGACACTTTTAGTGGTGAAAAAAGGTTGTAATAATTTATCAGCATTATCCGTTTGCCAACCGTCTCCATTGTCTTCAATAAAAACACAAATTTTATTTTGATAACAAACTACATCAACTTGAATAATCGGTGTGGTTTGACCTGCTTCTAAGGCATTTGAAAGAATATTAACGAAAACCTGTTCCAACAAAATTGGATTTACAAGCAAATGAACATCCCGTTTTATCTGTAATTCGGCATTAAGAGGCTTATGACGGAGCTCCAATAAATTCCACGCTTCAGTCAAACTTTGTTTAAGAGAAACAACTTGATAAGGTGTCGATGAAATTTCATTTTTAGCAAATTGGCGTAATGCTTTAATAATATTAGCGATTCGCTCTGTTAATTTTTCTATCTTTTCAACATCAAGGTAATTTTGTTGATCTTGTCGTTGTTCAAGACGTTTTTTTAGCGTGAAAAGATAAATTGATATTGCATTCAAAGGTTGATTAATTTCATGAGCAAGTGTTGTCATTGTTTGCCCGACGATTGCCATTTTGGCAGCTTGAATCAATTCATTTTGGGTTTCCTGTAAATCTTGTTCAATTTTTTCCCGCTCTTGCAAAATTTGAATATGATTATTTAATAACAAACTGATTTCTGTCAGCTCATCTTTGCCATTAATATTGAGCGCTTGCTTTGTTCTACCCTGATTAAGATTTTCAATAGCATAAATGAGTTGTGAAAAACGTTGGCTTAAACGTCGCTTAACATAATATTGGTTAAATAAAGCAATTAGAACCAGAAAAATAAGCAATGAAGAAATAATAAGTACGCCACTTATTTGAGTTTGTATTTTTAAATTCTCATTTAGTCGGCTAAAACTTTCTCTGGTTTTATTTAATTCTTGCTTTATCATTTGTTGAGTTTTTGCAACGATATCATTTTTCTGAGATTGGATATTTTTTAATTCAGTTTGATAATGAGTGATTTCTTGAATAAGACTATCTAATTCATGATGAGATTCAATCATTTGATATAAATCATTAAACATCTGCTGCAACGGCACAATACTTGGGTTCTTGATTGTATAAGAAGAACCTTGGGTTAATGCTGTAATTAACTGTTTTAAATAAGCATAATCCTGCAAAATGGTGGTTTGATTGGGCTGTAAATTATATAAAAACTGCACTAACTCGGTTCTGATTTGCTCTTTTTTATCCGCTAATTGATACAAATACAGTAATTCGTTTTCTGAATTCGCTTGCTTTTGCTCATTTGATAAAGAAGAATACTTCAAAAAATAATTATTCTGCCAGTTTAATTCTTTAATTTGAGAAATAATTTCATTATTAAAATCATCATTTAACCATTGAATCTTCGTTAATAATGCTTGTTTTCGCTGTAAAATTAAAAAATTATTGGATAAATTGTTATCAATCCGATTCGTTAGTTGAATTAAATCATTTAAGTACCGTTTAATCGTTGATTTTTCTGTTTGTTCAAATAACAAAGAAGATAATATTTCAATTTCATTTAGCTGATGCTTAATGTTTTTAAACATAACTTGACGGTTTAAATTATTTTGTGAATAGTAAAAACGCTCTAAGTCATTAAAAAACACATTAAACTTATCTTCCAATTTTAAGGCTGTATTGGTTTTCGGGAAATAATCTTCAATAATATAATTCACTTGTCGATATTGAATATACCAAGCAGATAAACTCACAATACCAATAAACAAGGTCAAAATTAATCCGATCATTGAGGCTCTTTTCAAATGTTGGGTTATTTTTCCCTGTTTCATTTTATGTCCTCTAATTGTGCAAGTACCGCATTAATCTGTTGTTGAAAAAAGTCCGTCCATTGCTTCTCTTGCTCCAACAAAAAATATCGGTCATTTTTGATTTTTTCTAAATAAATAGGATCTATCGCTTGCTGTTCACTCACCGGAACTAAAGTTAATTGATGGCGAAGTGCGGTCAATTTGCGAGCTTTTTTTTGCTCTTGTTGATAAATTAACGCCCACACATCTTTCAACTGATTGAGACGAAATGTGATTGCATTATCAAATAATTTCTCAATTAAATGTTGTCTTAATAACAAAATATCGTAATCAATCGGTGTCTGCGCCAACAACTTTTGCTGTTGTTTGTATTGCAGGCTACTCGGCGCAGAAGGTTTAAGTGGAAATTTTGCAATATTTGGAGAAGTAACAACCTCCTGCCCTTCCGCACTTAACAAAAATTGAATAAATTCAAGAGCCTGTTTCGGATTTTGGTTATTTTTATATACGGCAATAAACGCCGGTGAAGCAATAGAATGAGGAAAATAAACAAAACCAAAATCAGGATCATTATTTAGATTATTCGCATAGCTATCAATACTAATGCCGGCGGTTGCTAAGCCTAGTTTAATTTTTTCTGCCACATTAAAACTACGGGAAGAAATCAAGGATAGATTACCTGATAGCGTTAAAATTTCTTGCCATCCGCTACCCCACCCTTTTTGTTGTAAAAGCATTTCCAACATAATGTGGGTGCTGCCCGAGCGAGAAGGAGAACTGATTAGCAAACTATTAAAATAAGCCTAATCAGAGAGACTGTTCCAATCAGTAGGCTCGGCTAAATGGCGTTGTTTAAGTAAATTTCGGTTGAATAAAATGCCGTAACCGGAAAAAGCAATCGCCGTTGTCGTTGATTTTAGTTGAGAGGGTACAAGTGCATTTTGATAAGTTTTCGGCAATTCCAACAATAATCCCTTTTCCTGTAAATCTTGAAACAGAAAAGGAGAAGAACTCAACACTAAATCGACTTTTTCTATATCCGGTTGGACTAATAAACGCTTAAGTGAATTTGATGTTCGATTAATCAAACGGACTTCTTGGTTGGGAAAACTATTTTGCCATTGTTTAATGATATGTTCGGTCGTTTCCGGAGAAAAAGTCGTCGCTATCACAATTTCATTGGCTAATAACAACGGACTAATCCAAGACAGCAAAATAAAAAGTAAAAATTTCATCACACAGTTCGTCTCTATTTTGTGATCTAAATCACAAATTTTAAATTTTCTTTTTTCTAATTATTTTTCATTATGGCGTGAAATTAACTCAATTTCGATAGCCAACAAATCACTTTCTTCAGCTTAATAAGTTATGGGTCATTTTTGACACGGAAAAAATAAAAGATCAGTCATTTTTGTACATTTTTCACTGATTTTACCCATCGTTTTAATCAGGCTAACATACCAAATAATTACTACAAAGTAAGAAACATTCTTTTTTCATCATTTAAATAAGAGGAATTTCTATGCTTTCTTTTTTAGCATCTAAACCGGGTAACCCCATTCCCGACAGTGAAATCAGAGAACGTTACAACCATCTGAGATGGCACGCATTGTTTGGGATTTTTATAGGCTATGCCGCCTACTATATTTTACGCAATAATTTTTTACTTTCGTCACCAGAACTAATCAGTGAATTTGGCTTTAGCAAAAAAGATATTGGTTTTATTTCCGGCACAATGCTGATTGTGTACGGATTAAGTAAAGGATTTATGTCTGCTTTTGCCGACAAATCCAATCCAAAACATTTTATGATTTTCGGCTTAATGATGTCAGCAGTCGTAAACCTAATGATGGGATTTAGTGCATCATTTTGGGTATTCTTATTTTTATGTATTTTGAATGGTATTTTTCAAGGAATGGGAGCCGGGCCTGCTTATGTTGTACTAGCCAGTTGGTTCCCTCGAAAGTCCCGTGGTGTTACAACGGCAGCATTCAATATTTCCCATAATGTGGGAGGTGGCTTGGTTGCACCGATAGCGGGTGCAAGTATTGCCTGGTTAGGGCAGGAACATTGGCAAGCGGCACATTTTATCGTGCCGACAGCTATTGCTACTGTGGTTGCCATTATTTTCTATATTTTCGGCACGGGTCGAACCTATAACGAAGGTTTACCGCCTACTAGTAAAATTCTGGGTACAGAACAAGAAGAATTGGTTGTCACCAAAGAAGAAAATGTCAATTTAACCACATGGGAAATTTTTAGAGATTATATCGTTAAAGACATTAACGTTTGGTTTGTTTCTTTTATTGATGTATTCACCTATATGATCCGTTTCGGGGTATTAACTTGGCTTCCTCTGTATTTACTGGAAACTAAAGGCTTTTCTAAGGGGCAAATGGCAACCGCTTTTGCTATCTTTGAATGGGCTGCCATCCCCTCTACCCTGTTAGCAGGTTGGTTGACGGATACCTACTTTAAAGGTCGCCGTATGCCATTAGCAATCATAACACTGGTTGGGGTCGGTATAGCGATGTTTGCGTACTGGGGAGGGCAAGATTTGCTCACCGTTACTATCGGTGCAGGTGTTATCGGGTGCTTAATCTATGTACCAATGTTCCTTTCTTCTTTGCAAACCATTGAACTTGTGCCTTCATTTGCTGCGGGTTCCGCAACGGGTTTAAGAGGATTACTCAGCTATATTCTCGGAAGTTTCTCCGGAACGGCATTGTTTGGTATTCTCGCCGAACGTTTTGGCTGGAATGCAGGCTTTTATTTACTTCTGTTTGCAGTATGCGGTTGTATTTTTTGCTGTTATATGACCCACCTAGGTGTATTACGTTTAGAAAGAAGAAATAATAAGGCTAAATAATTCAATAATTAGCCATCAACAATCGTGATACAACACTAATTTATAAAAGATCCCCAAAAGATAACTTTCAGGGATCATCTTAATCCTCCCTCCATGGTTAGCACTGAGAATTCACCAAAAACTCAAGGAATTTTGACCGCACTTTTACAAGTACATGACTTGATATGACAACTGTTAAAACAGAAAAGAGCGGTCAAATTCCACTAAATTTTTACAAACTTATGGAAAAAGGCTTACGAGTGAAGTATGAGTAAAAGCAATGTCATCTTTTTGACATCAAAGAACAATAAAATACCGCCGATAATCGCTAAATCCATTGGGGAAAAATATGAAAAAATTGGCTTTATTTGTTTTTATACCGAGTATCGCGATGGCGCATACTTACAGTAGTTCATCATTTCATGAAGCGCTCAGTACAATAATCACGCCCGAAAAAACATTAAACTTATCGGTCGGAATCGGAAGCGGGGCATTTCATCGCCGGAGCGATCCAGCCGATGTTTTTTATACGGTGACGGATCGAGGACCTAATATTGATTGTGGCGATAGCCCTAAAATTTTAGGCTTATCATATTGTGCTAAAGGTAAAGTTTTTCCTGTTCCTAATTTTGCCCCCACTATTTACCGCCTACAACTGTCTGAAAATAACCAATCTTCCGCAAAGATTTTAGATAAAATACCGCTCAGAACACAATCAGGAAAACTTGCCTCGGGTATATCCAATCCGAATACCGAAACGGCGTATGATATTAATAAAAACTTACTCAAGGATGAGGTAAACGGTTTTGATACCGAAGCATTAGTTGTCACACAAAGTGGCGAATTTTACCTTGCCGATGAATATGGTCCGAGTATTATTTACGCGGATCAAAACGGAGTGATTAAGAATCGTTTTGTACCTAAGGGGGTGAAATCTGAATTAAACGGCGCAGATTATACCGTAACAGAGAACTTACCGGCAGAATTGAGAAACCGCCAACTTAACAGAGGTTTTGAAGCCCTAGCCTTAAGCGAAGATGAAAAAACACTCTTTTTTATGCTACAAAGTCCTTATGATCCCGAAAAACGAACCGTCACACTATATTCTATGGATATTCAATCTCAAACCATTAACGGACAATGGCTATATGAATTGGATACCCCAGATACTTTTATCAAAGATAATGCTAAAAAAGCACGTATTCAAAATGATGTAAAAATAAGCGAAATAGCCACCATCGGTGATAATGAACTGATCGTTTTAGAACGGATTAGTAAAACGACTAAATTTTACAAAATTAAACTTAAACCTAACACAACTGAAAAAGCCGTAAATAAAGAATTAATAGTCAACACAGATGATTTAGACAAGTTTCCAACTAAAATCGAAGGATTAGCGATTATTTCACCTCAAGAATGGATTTTAGTTAATGACAATGATTTTGGTATTGATGGGGATAAAATACGCATTATTCGCTTATCGTTACAAAATAGGTAACAAATTTTCCTCACATCACCTAATTAATAATGCCTTTATTTCACTGTATCCGCCGTATAATTCAACTGATGAACGACATTGATCTATGTTCCCCTTTCACTCTAGAATCAAATAAATTTAAATTCGTGTGCCGTGTAGCGGATAGCCGGCTTTTTCTCGATCAAATGTATTTTCTTAAACTATCTTATTATTTTGATTCAGTGCCAAAGGCAATAGAATTCGAATTTAATTACATTAAATTTTGTGATACTCATCACAAAATTTACATTTTTATTGAAACATGTCACCAAATTTTAATGTGGAGGTGATATAACATACGCGGTGTACCAAATGATGGTTTGGTTTTGTTAAAAATAGGCACAATCACATCATAAATTGTCGTGATTTAGCTTCCGGTGGCAAATATCACTAATAGTGTTTGTCGATTCAAGTTCCCCTTATTTTTTGGATATATTATGAAGAAAATGTCTCCTTCCAAAATTACAATTGCATTATCTCTATGCTATGTAACTCCGTTCAGCTACGCTGATATTCAATCCGCTAATGGTAATACTCAAGTTGCCCGTCAACAAGGTGTGGAAATTATTAATATTGCTACGCCAAGTCAGTCGGGGCTGTCACATAACCAATATAATAAATATAACGTAGATAAAGCGGGTGCAGTTTTAAATAATGCTCAGCAAAATGCTCAAACCCAGTTAGCCGGTCAGGTTTCTGCCAACCCAAATTTAAGAGGGCAAGCGGCAACGGTTATTCTTAATGAAGTGGTGAGCCGTAATCCTTCACATATTGCCGGTAAACAGGAAATTGCAGGGCAAAAAGCGGACTATGTATTAGCTAACCCGAACGGTATCAGTGTTGATGGCGGTGGTTTTATTAATACACCAAGAGCATCATTAGTCGTTGGTAAAGCAACGGTTGAAAGCGGTAAATTAACCGGCTATCAAGTGGATGGCGAAAATCGTTTAACCACTCAAGGTGAAATATCTGGTGCATCAAATATTGATTTAATTGCTCCAACAGTGAATATTTCCGGCAAAATTCAGGCTAAAGACGGTAGTGTTAATATTTTACAAGGTCGTAATAAAATTGAACGTGCGGATGATGGTCAATTAACCGTTAGTGTACTACCACAGCAAGAAAAAGTATTAGACGGCACAGTCGCAGGTAGTATTCAAGCGGGGCGAATTCGTATCCATTCAACAGACGAGCGTGCTAGTTTAGAGGTTACCGGTAGCAACTTAACCGCGAAGCAAGTGACAGTAACTGGCGGTAATGTGAAATTAAATGGGAAGATGGTTAACAATACTGCTTCTTCCTCTAAAAATATTAGTGATAAGGATCGGCTTGTAGGTAAAGGTAAATTACGTAAAGACACTCAACAGTTTGATAAAACCTATGTGAATGCGGATTCTGCGACTGTGGTTGCGTCTAATCACTTGACATTAGAGGGTGCAGATATTCAAGCTAAAGATGTAGTATTAGTCGGTGGAAAAACCCATTTAGGCACGGTAAAAACGAAAGAAAGAACTATATCATCTGAAGATCGTGCAAAAGGAAATGCAAAAATATCCGAAAGTTCATTTGGTACGACTGAAAAGGCTCACAGCACAAAAATTGTATCGGATAATCTTAAACTCATTGCAACAAATGGAAAATTAACAGGTGATGCGTCTAAGATTAATGCTCAAAATCTTGTTTTACACGGTGAAAAAGGGATTACGTTCCAAGGAGTAACAGAACAGAGCTACTATGCTGATTCTTCAACCTTTAAAAATATTTCGTCTAAACGTAAGACCGGTAAAAGTTCACAATCTGCAGCTACTCAGAATTATGTGGCAAGCGAATTGAATGTGAAAGATAATTTGATTATTTCAAGTGGGGCAGATATTCAATTTGCAGGAACAATTGGACGTATTGATGGTGATGTGGTTGTTGCAAATAATGGGGAACTTCAGTTCAAGTCAGAGGAAGTTAAAAATAGTCATAATGTTGATGATAAAGAAAAATACTGGGGAGGTTTAGCAGGCTCGAAAACCTTGGTTTCTACCCGTAATGATAGAGAGCAGCACGGAGCGGATTTTACTGTACAAGGGACAATTTTAGCTGATGCTAAGAAAGGAGTGAATATTTCAGGTAGCCGGGTCATTGCAGGTAAAGATGCGTTAGTTAAAGCGAATGAAGGGAGCCTGCAATTAGATTCTGTAGAAAACTTCAGCTCTTATCAAGAACAAGGTCGTATAGGGACAATTTTCAATATTACGAAAGAGCGTACTAAGGGCTATAAGGTTGTTTCTACCCAACAGGGGGCAGTTTTACGTTCTCAGTCCAATTTGAAATTAGTTACCGATAAAAATGTAGATATTATTGGTAGTCGCATACAAGCTGGTGCCGTACTTGATATTGTTGCCGGTGGCGATATTAATATTCAAGGCAGCCGAGACTATTTATCCCAAAATCATACCCAATCAGGTATTGGGTTTACCACTAAAGTGGAAAAACCAACATTATCGCTGGATAAAGAAGGCGTTGTAAAATCTTCCGTTGATCTTCTTGTCAATGTGATTGAGGGTAAGGTTAAACGTGATGAGTTCGCTAAAAATTTAGTGAGTAATGTCAAAGACAATTTGAAGTTTAAAGGCGAAGCTAGCGCCACTCTCGGTTTTTATAAACATAATAAATCATTGATGGAAGGTACGTATACCGCATCGTCAGTGAGCGGTGGTGAAACCAATTTAGCCGCTAATAATGTAAATATAGCGGGGAGTAAAGTGTCTGCAACAAAGACCGATTTGAATATCAATGCAAACAATGTCAATACGCAGGCACAGCATAATTCTGCGACTTCTACGAAGAAAAATACGGATGTAGGGATTACTAATACGGTAACCGTAACCGAAAGCGGTATTACAAATAAACTCTCATTAGGAATCCAACATTCACAAGCCAATAGTTCAACAACTTCCGCACAAGGCAGTCAATTATCTGCTGCTAATAATCTGAATATCAATGCAAATCAAGCCATTAACCATAACGGTTCACAGCTTAATGCCGGACAGAATATAGCTGAAAACGCACAAAATGTGAGTCATAAATCGGAAAAAAATACAGAAAACAGCTATAAGAAAAATGTTGATATTGGCTTAACCTTAACGACCTCCCTTGATAAAAACAAAGTTGTAAGTGGTAGCCTTGTATTGGGAGCTTCGGGTGGTCGTGAGCAAAGCTCTGCGACAAATGCTCAAAGTACGACTATAACTGCAGGTAAAAATGTAAACGTGAATGCCAATCAACTAACTGATATAGGGACACAATATCAAGGTGGTGGCGATGTAAATCTCAACTCACAGTTGCACAATATTCAATCGGCTCAAAACACCAAGCAGAATGATAAATTAAATGCGGGGGTTACTATTGGGGTTAGTGCCAGTACAAAAGATTTTGCAAGTGCAAATGTTGGGGTAAATGCAGGCATTCATTTCCAAAAAGATCAGAGCAATTCAACAACAGCTCATAAAGCAAATGTACAGGGGGATAATGTTAATATCACCACAGGGACATTAAACAGCCAGGGGGATATTTCGGCAACACACAATGTGAATATCAATGCTGATCAAGCAAACTTTACTCAATCGCAAAATACTAGTAGCCATAAAGGAGGGGGTTTTACCCTTAATGTTGGTGTTGGTGCGATTGTCGTTCCAGCTGCTGGTGCAGCAGTACCATCTGTCGATGTAAATTTCACGGCTAATGGGCATAAAGGTAAGCGTACAGATGCTGTCTCGCATAATGTTCAAAGTGGCAACAATGTGGGTATTCACGGTAAAGAGGGTGTGAATTTACAAGGAACAAATGTTGTGGCAGGCAATAATGTATCGATCACTGGCGAAATCGTCAACGTACAGCCAGGTAAAAGCCAAGTACAGGATCTCAATGTAAGTGTTGGTGGCGGAGTAAGCGTCGGTGCAAATACCTCTAGTCTTGGCATTAACGGCAATGTGAACGTACAACACGAAAACAGTACCACTCATCAAGGTGTGTCGATCAACGGTCAAAACGTGAACATTCAAGCTAATAATGGTGTGAATTTAACCGGTGTAAGCTCAAACAGCACCGACCTTAACCTCAATAGTGGCAAAGGTGATGTGATCTTAAATGCGGCGAAAAACAATGTGAACAAAACTGGAGTGGATGTCGGTTTATCACTGAGTGGCGGCATTAGTGAGAATAAATGGACGCCGGCAGAAGGCTCGGGAAAATTAAATGTTGATGTGGTGCGTAATGAAACTCACACGACAACTGATTTGAATGTTCAAAATGCCACAATCTCCGGTAATAATGCCCATTTTAACGGCAGTAGCATTAATGCGGAAAATATGAATAACAATCTTACAGGTAGCATTACCACTACTCCGGTTACTGATAAAATCAATGAAACCAGCGTTCATCTTTCTGCGAACGGTAGTGGTAAATTTACTCCATATCCGGCGGATAAATGGACTGAAAGTGTTAAGAAGGATTGGGATAACGGCACAATCGCAGGCGTGAAAGCCGATGTGAATGTGAAAGTAGATTCCACCAAAACCGAAACGATAAAACAAGGCGGGATTAATCCGGAGAAACCTCAAGTAGTCAAAGACAAGGTGGTGAAAACCAATGTTGTTTTAACCACCAAAAAGAAAGAACAGCTTCTCAATATGATGAAAGCCAGAAGACGCAGATAATCATTATTTTCTAAAGAACGAAAATTGGCTAAGGAAACTTAGCCAATTTTTTTGTTTTGATCATGGGGCTTTTCATTTACTGGCTTATTTAACCTCTGTACAGAGCTATTGCTTGCTTTTAAGGAATATGTTTCATATTAATTTGAGTACCAGAAATGCGCTAAGATTCGTGGTTAGCCACGGTTTTTATACCGACAGATTTAGCGACGCACAGGAAAGTGCGGTCAAAATTTCGGAAGAAATTTATCGCTCATTATTAACTAGGATTGGAAAGAAAATAAATTACTACGGAAAGTAATAGTTAGCAGGCGAATTGAATAGAGAGCTGACTTAGCGCAACTAAAAACCGTGCGGCTAAAGCTTATCACTACGAAAACTAACGGTCTTAAAGAGCAATAGCCGGTCGGTTAAAGCGACATGATTAAACGACTTCAAGAAAAATGCCTTAATCGGTGAAGTGATAACGCTATTCCCTACTGAACATGAGTCAAATAGGGAACGGGTTCACTTATTAAGAATCAATGATTTTTTAGACCGCACTTTTCGTCAGAATAAAAGGTCGGCTCGCCAACCTTTTTACAACTGCTTAGAAAATATAGCTGATATTTGCATTAACACTACGCTCTTGCTGAATTTTATCTGCTTGAAACAGCCGTCCAGTCGCCCATTCCAGTTGCATTTGCCAATGTGGGTGAGTAGCTTTGATACCGACGGCATATCCGAAGGCTTTTTGGCTTTTCGCATCGCTGGCAGTGGTTTTTTGTATGCCGAAATCCACACCAAGGTAAGGTTCCAGTTGCCATTGATTGTATCGGTATAGCCACCCTATGTTATTTTGTAACACGAGATTTTTTTCCGCAGATTGAAAAAGATCATTAAAGCCCCGCACGGAATATCGCCCTAATAGATCCGCTTGTTTAATGGCAGGTAAATAATTTTTACTGTATTGTCCGATTAGGCGTGCGGATTGGTGAATAATTTGCGATTTTACTTGGTGATAATAGTGGAGCTGTAAATCCGAACGCCATAGGTTGAATTGCCCTTCAGGTTGATCCCGTCCTTGACTTGGCGTGGCATTCCACCATTTTAATCCCCGTTCGTAACTAAAATCAGCAATTAATGAACCGTTCGGAAAGAGTTGTAGATGATTGATACCAAATTGGGCTGTCGTCAGCGTTGGGCTTTGTAATAGAATCAGACTGTCTTGAAAATAACTTCTGTTTTTGCTTCGCTCAAGTTGGACGTAGAGAGAAGAGATAGAATTTGAATCCCGTTGGAACGTGTAATCTGTGCGGAACGCAATTTGCCAGTTTTTTCCGTTTTGTTGTGCTTTAAGATATTGTAACGGTACATCGGATTTAAAGGACGAAAAAGAACCAAAACTGCTGAATGTCCAATAGCCGTAAGGGATGGTATGAAAAAATGAGAGGGAGCGGCTGTAATTTCGATGAAACGATTTTAAGGTGTGGGCGGCATTCACATAGAGGGTATCGGATAAACCGAGCGGACTATCGAATTGAACCCCTGTTTTTGCCTGCCAACGTCCCGCACGTTGAGAGGCGAAATTATCCAACCCGATAAATCCACTAATGCGGGATTTTTCCTCATTAACAAAAGCGAGTTCGATTTCCCCATTTGTTGCCGGCAACACATCAACCGTCACTTTACTCCCCGGCATTTTATTGGCTTGATCAAGGGCTTGGTCTAAATCTTTAATATTAAGCGCCTGCCCCTCTACATTGGGTAATAAGGTCGAAAAATTTAATCGCTTGCTGTCGCCTGATATTTTACTCACCCGCCCTTCCGTTACTCGCATGGTGAGCGTTCCGCTGTGGTCGTTCTCAAATCGGAATGGATTGTAAATATAGCCTTTTTGTAAATAGGCAGCGGTGATGTCTTGGCTGAGCTGATTTAATCTCACTTCGTTTAAACATTCGTTCGGCTTTGGTGCAAACGTCGTTGGATCAATCAAGGTGAAACCGACAAAGCGCACACGCTCATAAGGCAAGCAAACTTGGGATAAATCGGAAACGGTTTCCTCTTTTTGTTTGGGTTGATATTGGTGTTGTTCTACCCAACGTTGCTGCTGCGCCTGTTGTAATTCTTCATTTCGGTTTTTGTTTTGCTGTTGAAAGCGGTTAAATTCAGTCGCTGAGGAAGTTATTACGTTGTTTGCCAAAGCGAACAAAGGACTGCAAAAGATAAGGTGGATAAGATATTTCATACGAGATCCTAAAATAAACTAAGCGTCTAATCATACTCTATATTTTGCTAGAGATAAAATTTGACAGCATTGTGACATCTTTCTATTATTTTTCTATTCCTCACCCTATTCATAAATAACGAGATAATATGTCAGAAAAAACAACCGCACTTTTAAAAACCGCCCTCGCCCAACGCATTTTAATTTTAGATGGTGCAATGGGAACGATGATCCAAAAATATAAGCTGACCGAAGCCGATTTCCGAGGCGAGCGTTTTGCCGATAGTCCGATTGATTTGCGTGGCAATAATGATTTACTGACCCTTACCCAGCCTTTACTGATTTCCGCCATTCACGAAAAATACCTTGAGGCAGGCGCAGATATTATTGAGACCAATACTTTCAGTGCGACCACCATTGCCCAAGCCGATTACGATCTGCAAGCGGTCGCTTATGAGCTGAATGTTGCAGGAGCGAGATTGGCGCGCCTTGCCGCTGATAAATATAGCACCCCCGAAAAGCCGCGCTTTGTGGCAGGGATTTTAGGCCCGACCAACCGCACTGCCTCGATTTCTCCCGATGTGAACGATCCCGGTTTTCGTAATATTACCTTTATGCAGCTTGTTGAAGCCTACGCCGAGGCAGCACGAGGGCTGATCGAAGGTGGAGCGGATATTATTATGATCGAAACCATTTTCGACACTTTGAATGCGAAAGCGGCTGCCTTTGCTATTGACACCGTGTTTGAAGAACTGGGCGTTGAGTTGCCGATTATGATTTCCGGCACGATCACCGATGCGTCGGGACGAACATTGTCAGGGCAGACGACCGAAGCGTTTTATAACTCCCTCCGCCACGTTAAGCCGATCAGTTTTGGCTTGAACTGTGCGCTCGGCCCGAAAGAGCTGCGTCAATATATGGAGCAACTGCCGAAAATTTGCGAATGTTATGTGTCGGCACACCCGAACGCTGGCTTGCCGAATGCCTTTGGCGGTTACGATTTGGGGGCGGCTGAAATGGCGGCACAACTCAAAGAGTGGGCGCAAAACGGCTTTCTCAATATTGTCGGCGGCTGTTGCGGCACAACACCGGAGCATATCAAAGCCTTTGCAGAGGCAATGGCGGGGGTAAAACCTCGTCCACTTCCCGCCATTAAAACCGCAATGCGTTTGTCGGGCTTAGAACCGCTGACGATTGATGATGAAAGTCTCTTTGTGAATGTCGGCGAGCGGAACAATGTTACCGGTTCGGCAAAATTCAAACGCTTGATTAAAGAAGAAAAATTTGCAGAAGCGATTGAAATTGCGATCGATCAAGTGGAAAACGGGGCGCAGGTGATTGACGTGAATATGGACGAGGCATTGCTCGACAGCCAAAAATGTATGACCCGTTTTCTCAACATTATGGCGACCGAACCGGAAGCGGCAAAAGTGCCGGTGATGATCGACTCGTCAAAATGGGAAGTGATTGAAGCAGGCTTGCAGTCTATTCAAGGCAAAGGGATTGTGAACTCCATCTCGCTCAAAGAGGGCGAGGAAAAATTTATCCGACAAGCCAAATTAGTCCGCCGTTACGGTGCGGCTGTGGTGGTGATGGCGTTTGATGAGGTCGGGCAGGCGGATACGGAAGAACGCAAGGTCGAAATTTGTAGCCGTGCTTATCGGATCTTGGTCGATCAAGTCGGTTTTCCGCCGGAAGATATTATTTTCGACCCGAATATTTTTGCGATTGGCACGGGGATTGAGGAACACAACAACTACGGCGTGGATTTCATCAATGCGACGGGGCGGATTAAGCAAACCTTGCCGCACGCCAAGATTTCCGGCGGTGTGTCGAACGTATCGTTCTCGTTTCGGGGCAATAATCCGATGCGGGAAGCCATTCACGCCGTGTTCCTCTATCACGCCATTAAGCAGGGAATGGATATGGGGATTGTCAATGCGGGGCAGTTGGCGATTTATGATGATCTTGATCCGGAACTGCGTGAAGTGGTGGAAGATGCGGTGTTAAACCGCCGCTCTGATGCAACCGAACGTTTGTTGGATATTGCAGAAAAATACCGCAATCAGACCGCTTGCAACGAGGATAACAGCGTGGCGGAATGGCGGACGTGGGCGGTGGAAGAACGCTTAAAACACGCCTTGGTGAAAGGGATCACCAATTTTATTATTGAAGATACCGAAGAAGCCCGCCAGCAGTTCAGCTCACCACTGGAGGTGATTGAAGGACCGCTAATGGCTGGAATGGACGTGGTGGGCGATCTGTTCGGGGACGGCAAAATGTTCCTGCCGCAAGTGGTGAAATCCGCTCGGGTAATGAAGCAGTCGGTCGCCTATTTAGAGCCGTTTATCAATGCGACCAAACAAAAAGGCTCAAGCAGCGGCAAAGTAGTGATTGCGACCGTGAAAGGTGATGTTCACGACATCGGCAAAAATATCGTGAGCGTGGTGTTGCAATGTAACAATTTTGAGGTAATTGATCTTGGCGTGATGGTACCGGCGGATAAAATCATTCAAACGGCGATTGACGAAAAAGCGGATATTATCGGCTTGAGCGGCTTAATTACCCCGTCCCTTGATGAAATGGAGTATTTTTTGGGCGAAATGAACCGTCTTAACCTCAATATTCCAGTGATTATCGGCGGGGCGACCACCTCCAAAGAACATACGGCAATTAAACTTTACCCGAAATATCAACACGAAGTGATTTACACCACCAATGCCTCCCGTGCCGTAACCGTGTGTGCTGCCTTGATGAACCCTGACACCAAAGCGGAATTGTGGGCGAGAACGAAAAAAGAGTACGAGCAAATTCAACAGGCGTTTGCCAATAAAAAAGCCCCTCGCAAGCAGTTACCGATTGAGGAGGCACGGGCAAACTGTTTTGACGGGTTCAGTGGCAAATGGGCGGATTATCAAGTCCCCGTACCAAATCAAACAGGCATTATCGAATATAAAAATGTGCCGATTGCCACGCTGCGAAAATTTATCGACTGGTCGCCATTCTTCCGCTTATGGGGCTTGATGGGCGGTTATCCCGATGCCTTTGATTACCCTGAAGGCGGCGAAGAAGCCCGCAAAGTCTATAATGATGCGCAGAAAGTGCTGGACGAACTTGAACAAAACCGCAAACTCAACCCAAGCGGTGTAATGGGGATTTTCCCTGCTAACGGCGTAGGCGATGATATTGAAATCTACCAAAATGCTGACCGCACTTTAGTCGCAGGCAAAGCCTACCATCTCCGCCAACAAAGCGAACGAGGCAAAAACAGCAAAAGCCCGTACAACCTCTGTTTGAGCGATTTTATCGCCGACAAAGCGAGTGGAAAACAAGATTGGTTCGGAATGTTCGCCGTCTGCGCAGGCATTGAAGAACACGATTTAGTCGAAGGTTACAAAGCGGCAGGGGACGACTATAACGCTATTCTCCTGCAAGCGGTCGGCGACCGCCTCGCCGAAGCAATGGCGGAATATCTGCATTTTGAGCTACGCACCAAAGTGTGGGGATATAGCAAAGAAACCTTTGAAAACGACCGCTTGATCCGAGAAGATTACATCGGCATCCGCCCCGCCCCCGGATACCCAAGCTGCCCGGAACACACTGAAAAACAGATTATCTGGGATTTGCTTGAAGTGGAACAACGCATCGGAATGAAACTCTCCGAAAGCTACGCAATGTGGCCCGCTGCCTCGGTTTGCGGCTGGTATTTCACCCACCCTGCTTCCAATTACTTCACATTAGGCAGAATTGATGAAGATCAGGCAGTGGATTATGCCAAACGCAAAGGGTGGAGTGAAAGAGAAATGGTGAAGTGGTTAGGGGTGGCGATGAAGTAGGAGGTGAAGTTGCAGACTAAAGGGATGTAATATAGTGGCGGGTTTTAACCCGCCTATTCTATTATTGAAATCTGATTTGAAAATTCAGTTTAAAGAAAAATTCTCCGTTTTTCTCATATATTTCACCGAACTTATTTCGGCCGGCACTTGGTGTATCAAATTTAGTATTATAAAAAAGATAGTTATCAAATTCATTTCTACTATAGATATGATAGCAAACAATTTCACCGTCTTCTTTCACAACAAGATAACCGCCTGTTGCATCATATATACCTTGCCATACTTGTGTCGGTTGCATTCCTAACGCAACGATATTCAGGAAATGTTTAACTTTATAAATATAAAATTTATGATGGAACTCTTTATCATATTGTATTGGGTTAGCATCACATGTTTTAGCTACAATATCGCTTACGTTAGTCGCCAACCCTGAAAAATAAATTTTCAACATTTTTGATATTATTTCAGGAAAGTAACTATCAACCATCACTAAATTATTTTTGAAAACAGGCTTATCAACACTTTCAAATTCCAGGTCATAACCATACTCTAAAATTTTTTGAACACGTCTTTTCACATCAGAACTACCACGAACGTTCATTAGGCTATTTATTTCAGCTGTTCTTTTATTATCCCAGTTAGGGATTTTAAAAGTGAAATTTGTGCTTTGACTTGCGTTAAATAATTTAGTACTTTTTTTATTATTTATACCATTAGTAATCCATACTTTTGTCATACTATTCTTTAAAGATATTTTTACGATGAAAATCTAAAAATCCCAATTCTGGGCTTAGCCTATCAGGTAAAGCAATAACCTTATTTTCATAAGGAATAAAGAATTGTAGAGCTTCTTTTGAACAGGTTAGATGAGAAGATAGAATTAGCCTAAATTCATCATCAAATGTAATAAATCCTCGATCAAAAGCCTTATCGTGCAAGTTATTTAGACAAAGTCCATTCCTAGGATTTAGACGGTTACCCAAATCATCTTTCCATGGTTTTATATGACTTGCGACCAATAATTCTGGAATATCAATTCCCGTAATGCAACATTTATTATTGTATGCAGCCAAAACACTTTGCCGAAAGAAATTTTGGTTTGTTCTCACGCTAACTTGTGTAACTCGTTCTTTACCTTCGGGAAAAGTATAGATCGGTTCATCTTGTATGTCCGGTACTTTTTGCAAATATTGAATAACTTTCTCGAAATCTAGCACAAGTTTATCCCATTTTCCTAGATAGGTGTTCCATACTTCCTCATCTAGTTTACTTCCGTTGGATAACCCTGTGATATTCTGCATTCTCAGTGTTGGATCTAAGCGACCGATATTTCCTATTTTCATACCTAATGCAGATGGTGTGCGATTTAATAATTGACCATATTCTTGGATTATAGGATTTGATTTGCTAACTCGCTGAAATGGAATAGTAAAATAAAGATATAATGCAACAATTGTTTCTTCAAATGTCCAATTTTTACGTATTTTTTGCTGTGAGTTATTCATAAATGCATCTCTATTTTTATAAATCAATATAGGGAATAACACTAACTAATCAAAGGTGCTTTTTTTCCAAAAAAACGGAGAATTTTCTAACCGCTCTTTAATAGCATTTCCGTCATTTCCCTGTCTCTTGCAATATTTCGTTCAATTTTGGCAATCCAAAAGGCTTGATTGCTTTTTATATCGTTTTTACGAATTTCCCAATCTTTTCCGTGCCAAAATTCACCATCAACAAATACGACAACCTTGTATTTTTTAAAGCTAAAATCAGGCTTTCCGAAGATGTTTTTGTCATTTTTCCTATAACGCAATCCCAAGCTCTACAAGGCTTGATCCAATAATACTCCGGGTTTTGTACCTTTATTTTTACTTGCCTGCATACATTTTCGGCGCTGTTCGGGGGGGTAATTTATCCATACAACAAATCTGAGTGTTTAGGAATGCTGTAAATTCTACCATATAGAAAAGCGATAAAGAACGGTAGAATGTCAAACTGTAAATTTTTATACAGAAATACACCAAGTGGTCAATTCCTCTAAAAAATTTGCAAGCCCTTCTCAAGGCCTACGCTTGTAAGTCATGTATTTTACGATCCCCATCGAAAAATCTCTCGTTTCTATTCGACATTTACCCCACAAGCAGTTACATTTACCTAAAATGTTTCACTACGGAAAAACAGAATGACTAAAGAGCCTTTTGAAGAATATATCCGCCATATTGAAGCGGATAAAAAGAAAAGAGCTATGTTTGGCTGACGGCAATCAGGCTATAAGCGGTTAAATTTATCCAAAATTTTGTAAGGAATAACTTATGACTAAACTTATTCACAACAGCACCGCTGAATTTCTGATTTTCACCAACCAAACTGGCGATTAAAGTATTGAAGTGCGGTATGAAGATAACGAAATTTGGCTGACGCAAAAATGTATTGCTGAGCTTTTTGGTGTGAATGTGCGTACGGTAAATGAACATTTGAAAAATATCTTTGATGGCGAAGAATTAAACGAGATTTCAGTTATCCGGAATTTCCGGATAACTGACACCGATGGCAAAAACTACAACACTAAACACTACAATCTTGATGTGGTGATTTCCGTAGGGTACCCCAAATTAACCTATATTGTTTTGTTTTATAAGTGTTTACGAAAAATTATAGTGACAAAATTGGAATTTATTTCCAATTTGTAAAACTTTCCTATAATAAATAGGAAACCATATTCAAATCATCTATTTTCTCAAACTTGCACTCTATCCGATTTCCGCTATCATACTCCACCTGATTTTCTATTTATTGTTTAACGATGAACAAACTTAAACGACTTTTCCTTTTGGCTACGCTCTTCGCTCTCTTTGCCTACATGACACAACCGCCGAAGAAGCCTGTTAAAACCCGTTTCTTAAAAGAAAACATCACCCAAGCGGAACTCAATAATCCTACAGCTTATAAACTCTATTACTATATTTGTCAAAATATCGAAACTCAATCTACTTCTTATTTAACAACCTATTTCCCGCTTTCAAGAGAGAGCCGTTTGAAAGAGAATTTTGGGATTTATTTTCAATTAGATGGGGGCAAGGCAGTGCCGTTTGATCATATTGAGAACCGAGCGTTAAATACACGCGGTTCGAGATTTGAGGTCATTTACCGTTCCTATCAGCCGATTGAGGGGAGCATTGTGGATTTAGTCGCACGCCAAAATCGTTCGACGTATTATAAAAACCATCAAGGCACGCAGGTGCACTGGTTGAGTTGTAAAGAAAGTTAGCGATTGTGTGGTTGGTTTTCTAAATTGAAAATCAACTTCCAACTTTCCTAAACATCCAAGCAGTTAGCATTAGCTTTCCAACTTCTCTACACGCAATATCTCTTTTCTCTCTAAATCAAATTCGGCACGTACGCCAAGGGTTTTTGCAAGATTTTCCGCATTTAACACCGCTTGCGTTTCACCGCTGGCAAGTATTTTTCCTTTATCAAGCAAAATCACTTCATCGCAAAATTTATATGCCAGTGGTAAATGATGAATTGCCACCACGCACGTCTGTTTGGGCGTGAGGGATTTAAGCTGTTCCATAATGTCGAGCTGATAATAAGGATCGAGCGAAGCGATTGGCTCGTCAGCAAGCAGTAATGGGGCATTTTTAATACAGCAACGTGCAAGTTGTACACGGGCTTTTTCACCGCCTGAAAGTTGCTGAAAGGGTTTATCCAATAAGGCGGAAACAGAAAATCTGTCTGAAATCGACCGCACTTTTTCCTGCTCATACTTGGGCTTGAGCGGGAAAGGCAAACCTAACGCAATCACGTCATAGGCGGATAAGTCCCATTGAATAGCGGTATTTTGTGCCAGATATGCCAACTGCTCGCTTTTTTGGCGGGCGGTCATTTCGCTTAATTTGCAAGCATTTAGCCAAATCTGACCGCTTACAAAGGGTAAGATCCCTGCAATACTTTTCAACAGCGTGGATTTTCCCGCCCCATTTGCCCCCATTATACCGACCAATTTTCCTTTGGATATATGGCAACTGACGTCGGTTAAAGCATAAGCTAGGGTTAAATTGTCGATTTTAATCATTGCGTTACTCCGTTTAGCCGGCGAGTTTGCGTTGTTGAGTCAGTAAAATCCAGATCAGGCAAGGGGCGCCGATAATAGCGGTGAGCGTGCCGATATAGATATGGGAGAAGAGCGGGAGGTATAACACGCATAAGTCAGCGATCAATAACAATAATGCCCCGATTAACGCACTGGTCAAATAGAGTTGGGACGGACGTTTTTTGAGTAATATTCGGGCTAAATGGGGGGCGATTAAACCGATAAAGCCAATTGTGCCGGTTTGCGGAATGGTTGCCCCGACCAATAATGCTACGCCGAGTGCGGTGATGAAAAAGCTCCGTTTCGGGTTGATCCCCATTGTCGCGGCGGTTTCTTCGCCAAAGGTGAGTAAATCGACATAACGGCGTTGCTGAAAAATGCAAAGCATACCGAGTAACATAATCGGTAACGACCACAATAGAGTCTCCCTTTTTGCCCAAACCAGCGAGCCTTGTAACCAGCGATAGAGTTCCGCCAATGCCCAAGGGCTTTGTGCGTTGGAAAGTAGTAGCGCGATGGCCGCCCCCAATAACATATTGACTGCCACACCGCTTAAAATCATCACTGTTGAGCCCTGTTTGCGGGCGATCATATAAACCAGCATAAAGCTGGCTAATGCGCCCAATACGCCCCCCATCAGCAATAGCACGGCGGGAAGAGAAAAATAGTAGAGTAGAAAAACGCTGGTGGTGGTTGCCCCGTTGGCACTGCCGAGTAAACCGGGGCTGGCAAGGGGATTTTGGAAAATGCCCTGCATTGCATTGCCGGCTAGGGCTAAACTTGCCCCTGTCAGCACAGCCAATAAAATGCGGGGGAGACGAATATCCCATATCACTAATGAACGCATATCGCTGATAATACCGTCCGCGTTGCGTAATGCGCTAAAATGATGAAGTTGGTAATTGAGAGCCAACACCACAATCAATATTAAAAGTATAAACAATAATAGGTTAAGATATTTTTTCATTTAAAGTGCGGTCATTTTAATTTACGTTTATGGGCGAATATCAATTTCAGCATTGTGTATCACGGCATTAAATAGTTCATCAATTTCCTCATTAGTTACGGCAATACAGCCATCGGTCCAATCTTTGCGTAAATGTTGGCGACCAATATCAAAGGATTTATTGGGTAATCCGTGAATTTTTATTAATCCGCCGGGCGATTTTCCTTGAGATTGGGCATAGGCTTTATCGGTAGAATTGGGGTATGAAATGCCTAAATTTTTGTGATAATGACTATTGGCATTACGTTCGTTAATACGATAAACCCCCTCCGGTGTTTTTTTATCCCCTTCAAATTGCTTATGTCCCACCGGTGATTTACCGAGAGAAATCGGGTAAATTTTCACAAGTTTATCTTGATGATATGCCCACATTTGCCGTTCACTTTTCATCACAACTAATCGGGTAATCGGCGTATTTTCGGGTAATGGTTGCGTATTTAAAACCTGTGGATTGGCTTCTTTTTCGCCTTTTAAAATACTGTCGGGCATTGATTTTAGCATTAAAAAAGCCACACCACCAATAATCACAACAAATAACAGTACAATGGATATTATTTTCTTCATTTCGCTAGCCCTAATGTAAGGTGTTGTATTGGTTATAAATCAGTTCTGCCCCCTGCCACACGCCGTGATCAAAACAATAGGTGTATTTCATTGGAATACGAAAGTGCGGTCGGTTTTGAAAAAGTTTTTGTAAAATCGGATGATTAAGTAACGCCGCTTGTTGGTTATAACTTTGTTTATCTGAGATTTCAATCAGTACATTCGGCTGGGAAAGCAACATTCTTTCGAGAGAAAAATTTTGTGCAGTGAGCAGCATTTTCAGCGGGGTTAATCCAAGCACATTAAGCAACGTGGAATATTGTGGAAAATCACTCTCCGCTACGCCTGTATCAGAAAGCATTAAGGTATCGGTAAAAGATAGATTTAACTTAAAATTCTTTAATTGCAATGTTTTTACCAAATGCGTTGCATGAATTTCATTACCGGTGATTTTGCCCAGCTTCAATATCAACGCGAAGAGTTCATCGGGTGTTTGCGGAGTATCGTTAAGGGGGATAATATTTGCTCCCAGTTTTTTCAAATCCTGTACAAGCTGAGGATAAAATGTTTCGTTGATAAATATAGTTTTGTCTAAATAAGGTAATAAAACGGCTAGCTGCGGCTCAAGAGCGGGCTTATCGGTGTTCACTTTGTCTAACATCATCAACGGTTTTTTAGAGTAGGCGGACATTGCTGCGATTTGCTCCGGGCGGGCAATGTCCAGTAACAGGCGATCGCTACACAGGGTCAAGGAGACAAACTGTTCTGCCCGTGCCGTTGCCATCGCAAAAAAAAGAGCGGTTGAACAAACAAAAAATTTAAACATAGCATACCAATTTTGATACTAAATCAATGGCGACCATTATTCATAAACAGCCGTTTTTATTTCATAACACCTAAACTTTTCGAGCATGATCGCAAAAGTGCGGTTGATTTCTTGTTTATTTTCATGGAAATAGAAAAAATATTGGTGTTGATTTTATCAACATTTTCATCATTAACAAGGAAACACTATGAAATTAATTAAAACCTTAATTCGCACACTCCTTTTAGGAAGTGCATTAATTAGTGCAAGCTCATTTGCAGAAGAAAAAACTGTGGAGCCTACGGCTACACAAACCGAGATTACCGAAAATGTGCTCTCAAAAAATATAGGCGATAAACTCAATATCAATACGGCAACGGCAAGTGAAATTCAAAAATTCTTAACCGGTATTGGGGCGAAAAAAGCAGAAGCAATCGTGCAATATCGTGAAAAATACGGTAATTTCACTACAGCCGAGCAACTGCTTGAAGTGCAAGGGATTGGCAAAGCAACCCTTGAAAAAAATCGTGATCGCTTAACTTTTTAAATATTGAAATATGCAAAGGTCGCAGATGAGCGACCTTTTACTATCTAACTAGATTATTTACTGTAATTCACACAAATAATCTGTGCTGCATTATAAAGCGTGGTTTTGGGTATTAAACGAATACTATACTTCTCTTGTTTTTTCGGTGCGGCACGTAGCCCCTCTCCCCAAAACTCATCATAAAAATCAGTGCGTACTTGTGTTAGGCGATAATTTTTACAATTTAAAATTTTATATTGGCGAACAGAACGTGCATAGCGTTTCGATTCTTTTGGGTAAACATATAAACCTTGGTCTAAATTAATTACTGCGTCAAAATGCACTTCTTTAGGTTCTTCGTTATCAACCCAAATAGAATCCGTATCTATGTAATAAGTCACATCTTTCACCAAGCGCACATATCCCTGGCGATCTTGCGTTGGCGGTGTCAGTTTAACATTCTGAAACGCTGTATTTTGTTGCGAGTGGATAGAACAAGCGGTCAGTAACAGAATAGGAAAGACCAAAATCAGTTTTTTCATCATTTCCTCCTTAGATTTAATGAGTTTATCTTCAATTAGAATTTAATAATATGTCCGTAACCCTCTAAAATTGATTTAATATGTTCCAACGATTCACGTGTCGGCGGTATTACATCTTCAAGCTCATAATCAAAACCGAGTGTTTTCCATTTATGCGCCCCAAGACGGTGATAAGGCAATAGCTCAACTTTTTCAATATTTTCCATTCCTTCAATAAATTGTCCAAGCAGATGGACATCATGATCACTGTCTGTATAACCCGGAACCACTACATAGCGAATCCAGGTTCTTTGATTACGTTTTTGCAAATATTTAGCGAATTCCAGCGTTCGTTTATTAGGCACACCGATCAAATTTTGGTGAACTTGATCATTTAGTTCCTTCAAATCGAGTAAAACAAGATCGGTAACATCCAAGAGTTCATCAATCACGGGATCATAATGACGGACAAAACCATTGGTATCAAGACAAGTATTAATCCCCTCTTTTTTACAAGCACGGAACCAGTCCCGTACAAATTCCGCCTGAAGAATCGCCTCACCACCTGATGCCGTCACACCGCCACCCGTTGCATTCATAAAATGACGATAACTCACCACTTCTTTCATTAGCTCGTCAACACTGATTTCTCTACCGCCATCCAAATCCCAAGTATCTCGGTTGTGACAGTATTTACAACGCATAAGACAGCCTTGCATAAATAAAATAAAACGAATGCCCGGACCGTCTACCGTACCACAAGACTCAAATGAATGAATTCTTCCTAAAACAGACATAATAAACTCACAATTAAAAATATAGCTAAATTTTATCAGAATATACAATAATAAAAAATGAGCCTGATTTCACTCAGGCTCACTATTTCGATATTTCCGCTAAAGTGCGGTCAATTTTTTCAAAATTTTACATGGTTTCCGTAAAGGTACGGGTAATCACGTCTTGTTGTTGCTCTTTAGTCAAAGAGTTAAAACGCACCGCATAGCCTGACACACGAATGGTTAATTGTGGATATTTATCCGGATTTTCCATTGCATCTAACAACATTTCACGGTTCAACACATTAACATTTAAGTGTTGGCCGCCTTCAACGGTTGCTTCATGATGGAAATAACCATCCATCAAACCTGCAAGGTTACGACGTTGTGCTTCTGCATCTTTACCTAATGCATTTGGTACGATTGAGAAAGTGTAAGAAATTCCATCTTTTGCATAAGCAAACGGAAGTTTAGCTACAGATGTTAATGACGCTACCGCACCCTTTTGGTCACGACCGTGCATTGGGTTTGCCCCAGGTCCGAATGGTGCACCGGCACGGCGACCATCCGGTGTATTACCTGTTTTCTTACCATATACCACGTTAGAGGTGATAGTAAGTACGGATTGAGTAGGTACTGCATTGCGATAAGTTTTGAGTTTTTGAATTTTCTTCATAAAGCGTTCAACCAAATCACACGCAATGTCATCTACACGGTTATCGTTGTTACCATATTGTGGATATTCGCCTTCGATTTCAAAATCGATTGCTACGTTAGAAGCAACAACATTCCCTTCTTTATCTTTAATGTCGCCACGGATTGGTTTTACTTTGGCATATTTGATTGCAGAAAGTGAATCCGCCGCCACAGAAAGACCAGCAATACCACACGCCATTGTGCGATATACATCACGATCATGTAATGCCATTAATGCCGCTTCATATGAATATTTATCATGCATATAGTGGATAATATTTAGCGCAGTCACATATTGTTTTGCTAACCAATCCATGAAACTATCCATGCGGGTCATTACAGTATCAAAATCTAATACTTCATCTGTAATCGGTGCAGTTTTAGGTCCAACTTGCATACCTAATTTTTCATCAACACCACCATTGATTGCGTATAGCAAGGTTTTCGCTAAGTTCGCACGAGCCCCGAAGAATTGCATTTGTTTACCGACAATCATCGGTGATACGCAACATGCGATTGCATAATCATCGTTATTGAAGTCAGGACGCATTAAATCATCGTTTTCATACTGAACGGATGAAGTATCAATAGAAACTTTTGCACAGAAACGTTTGAAGTTTTCCGGTAATTGTTCAGACCAAAGAATAGTAAGGTTTGGCTCCGGAGAAGTTCCCATATTATAAAGGGTATGCAAAATACGGAAGGTATTTTTGGTCACTAATGTACGACCGTCCAATCCCATACCGGCGATGGTTTCTGTTGCCCACATTGGGTCGCCGGAGAATAATTGATCATATTCAGGCGTACGTAAGAAACGCACCATACGTAGTTTCATCACTAAGTGATCAACTAATTCTTGTGCTTCCCCTTCCGTGATTTTGCCTGCTTTTAAGTCGCGTTCAATGTAAATATCAATGAAGGTAGCAGTACGACCAAATGACATTGCCGCACCATTTTGCGATTTAATTGCGGCTAAATAAGCAAAATACATCCATTGAATTGCTTCTTGTGCATTCGTTGCCGGATTAGAAATATCGTAGCCGTAACTTGCCGCCATTTGTTTCATTTGAGCAAGTGCACGGTGTTGCTCTGCGATTTCTTCACGTAAACGAATCGTTGCTTCAAGATCAATACCATTTTCAAGATTTTCTTGTAGAGAGGAGAATTGGGCGTATTTATCTTTCATTAAGAAATCGACACCGTAAAGTGCAACGCGGCGATAATCCCCGATGATACGACCACGACCATAAGCATCCGGTAAACCGGTTAACACACCGGATTTACGACAACGTAAAATGTCCGGAGTATAAACATCAAACACCCCTTGGTTATGGGTTTTACGATATTCGGTAAAGATTTTTTTCACTTCCGGATCAAGCTCGCGACCATAAACTTTACATGACCCCTCTACCATTTTGATACCACCAAATGGCATGATCGCACGTTTTAAAGGTGCATCGGTCTGAAGACCAACGATTTTTTCTAAATCTTTATTGATATAACCCGGTGCGTGAGAAATGATCGTTGATGGTGTATGCTCATCAAAGTCCAATGGGGCATGTGTGCGGTTTTCAATTTTAATCCCTTCCATAACGGTTTCCCAAAGCTTAGTTGTCGCTTCGGTCGGCCCTGCTAAGAAAGAATCGTCACCTTCATATGGTGTATAGTTTTTTTGAATAAAATCACGTACATTGACATTTTCTTGCCAATCACCGCCTGTAAAACCAGCCCAAGCAACTTTTTGTGCATCATTAAGTTCTGACATAGTCATTTCCTTTGTTAATTATTAAAAATAAACCCTTTCAATTCATTAATGGCTAATGAGATCTTGTCAAGTAACGTTGAAATAAGGCAACGCAAACTGCACCGCCTACAATATTACCCAACGTTACCGGTATTAAATTCTTTACAATAAAATTGTAGACATTTAAATCAGCGTATTTGTTCGCTTCAATGCCTAATTGTAGCCAAAATTCAGGACTACTATAATGTGCGGTCATAATTCCCATAGGAATCATAAACATATTCGCCACACAGTGTTCAAAACCTGATGCCACAAATAAGGCAATCGGCAAAATCATAATAAATGCCTTATCTACAACTGTCTTTCCCGAATAAGATAACCAAACCGCCAAGCACACCATAATGTTACATAAAATGCCTAAATTAAAGGCTTCAAACCAAGTATGATGAATTTTATGTTGTGCCACTGTAAGTATAGTTAGACCCCATTGACCGTTTGCAACCATAGTTTGACCGCCAAACCAAATAAGCGCGGTAATAATTAGACCACCGATAAAGTTTCCAAAATATACTGCAATCCAATTACGAAGCATTTGCCATGTTGTGATTTTACCAGCAATACGGGCAATAAATGTGATAGTGGATGAAGTAAAGAGTTCCGCCCCCAATAACACCACCATAATGACTCCGATAGAGAAAACTATTCCGCCTACCAGTTTAGCTAATCCCCATGATACTTCAACAAGTGCGGTCTGCGTGGTTGTATAAAATACAAATGCTAGTGCAATGCAAGCACCGGCACTGATACCCGACATAAAAGAAAGTAAAGGTCGTTTTCGAGCTTTATAAGTTGCGCTATCTTCTGCGAAATTTGTCGCTTCGATTGGAGTTAATGCTACTATTGAAGAATTTTTAACATCTGGCATAAAACACCTTATATAGAGCCTTCATTTTTAGTATTGTAGTTATAATTTGGAGACATTTTACTCTCTTAACTATTCTTTGCAATAAACATTAATAAACAAAATTTGATATTTTACAACTTTTGTTAAAGTTTTATTTTTCAATATAAAAAAAGCTTGGAAAAAACCAAGCTTTTATATTTTTTTCAGTGAAATTATTCACCCAAACGCTCTTTAATACGAGCAGACTTACCTGAACGCTCACGTAAGTAGTAAAGTTTCGCTTTACGTACCGCACCTTTACGTTTAACAGAGATTGAATCTACCGCCGGTGAGTGAGTTTGGAATACACGCTCAACACCTACGCCATTAGATACTTTGCGTAAAGTGAACGCAGAGTGCAAGCCACGGTTACGAATTGCAATAACCACGCCTTCGAATGCCTGCAAGCGGCGTTTGCTACCTTCAACAACCCATACTTTAACTTCTAAAGTATCACCTGGGCGAAAGCTAGGTACATTTTGTTTTAATTGTTCTTGTTCAAGTTGTTTGATAATGTTAGACATTTTTAATCCTTTGTTATCCTAGAATTAACTGATTTTACTGTTATGCTCGGTTTGCACCTGTTTTAACAGCCTACATTGTTCGTCAGTCAGAGCTAGGCTTTCTAAGAGCTCAGGGCGGCGGAGCCATGTTCGTTTTAGTGATTGTTTTAATCGCCACTTACGAATTTCTTCATGATGCCCCGACATCAGCACTGGTGGTACGGTTAAGCCTTCTAACACTTCCGGACGGGTGTAATGCGGACAATCCAGCAATCCGTCTGCAAAAGAATCCTCTTCTGCCGAAGCCTGCTTGCCTAATACACCGGGAATAAAACGGGCAATAGCATCAATTAATGTCATTGCCGGCAATTCTCCGCCAGTTAAGACGTAATCTCCGACTGACCATTCTTCATCAATTTCAGTTTCAATCAATCGTTCATCAATACCTTCATAACGACCACAGACCAAAATTAATTTTTGGTTTTGTGCTAATGTCGTTACACCGTTTTGATCAAGTTTACGTCCTTGCGGTGAAAGATAAATTACCTTTGCACCCTCTCCCGCAACCGCTTTTGCCGCATGAATAGCATCCCGTAAAGGTTGTACCATCATCAGCATCCCCGGACCGCCACCATAAGGTCGGTCATCAACGGTTTTATGCTTATCATGCGTGAAATCACGAGGATTCCAACATTGCACCTGCAAGAGATTGTGTTTTACAGCTTTGCCGGTTACCCCAAATTCCGTAATCGCTTTAAACATTTCGGGGAATAAACTAATTATCCCAATCCACATGATTTGACCCTACTTTAGTTTAAAAACATACAGCATTACGTTTATGCATACTTGAGATTAGAAACCAGCGTCCCAATCCACTTCGATAGTTTTCGTGGTGAGATCGACTCTTTTAACTACTTGTTCATACAAAAACGGAATTAACCGTTCCTGTTTTCCAAAAGCATCTTTTGTATTTGCTTTAACCACCAAAACATCATTAGAACCGGTTTCCATCATCTCCGTTACCGTTCCCATAGTATAACCTTGAAGATTTACGACGGAACAGCCGATTAAATCATGCCAGTAATAATCGCCTTCTTCAAGCTCAGGGAAAACGGACAAATCCACACCGATTTCAATATTTGCTAAAACCTGTGCGGATTCACGATCATCCACACCCTTCAGCTTAACAATCAGTTCGTGGTTATGATGACGCCAATTTTCAAGTTCTGTTGGTTGCCACTCACCCTTAATTTTTAAAAACCAAGGCTGATAGTCAAAAATGCTTTCAGCATATTCGGTTGATGAATAAATACGCAACCACCCACGAATACCGTAAGTTGAGCCTAATTTGCCCACAACTTCAATACGTTGTTGTTCCATATTTTTCACCTATCTCTCGTTTAAAAGCGAATTAAGCCGCTTTTTGAACTTCTTTTACCAAGCTCGCAACACGATCAGATAATGATGCGCCTTGACCTACCCAGTGGTTTACACGGTCTAAATCAATGCGAACACGTTCTGCTTTACCTTGTGCGATAGGGTTGAAAAAACCTACACGCTCAATGAAACGACCGTCACGCGGTGAACGGCTGTCAGCGACTACGATTTGATAAAATGGGCGTTTTTTAGCTCCGCCACGAGATAAACGAATGGTTACCATAACCTTCCTCTAAATGTTTGATTACTAAAAGAATATTTTCAAGTTCGAAAGACACTTAAAATATAACTTACTTTTTTCTCTGTATATATAGACAAAAAGCCCAAGGATTTTACACTTTTTGAACAAAAAGGCAAGTTAAAACAACGATGGAGAGACATAAATTCTATAAACAAAATGACCGCACTTTACAAAAAGAGCAGTCATTTTTGTTAAACATTTAGAAGTTAATAAACCCCTTGCGCCAACATCGCATCAGCCACTTTTACAAAACCGGCAACATTTGCGCCAACAACATAATTAATGTTTTCTTGACCTTTCACTACACCGTATTTTTTACAGTTCGCGTGAATATCCAACATAATGCGGTGTAATTTGGCATCCACTTCTTCTGCCGTCCAATATAAACGTTGCGAACTTTGTGCCATTTCCAAACCGGAGGTTGCCACCCCGCCTGCATTTGCCGCTTTACCCGGGCCGAATAATACACCGGCTTCTAAAAACGCATCGGTTGCTTCAATAGAAGTTGGCATATTCGCCCCTTCTGCTACCAATTGCACCCCATTTGCAATTAATGCTTTTGCATCGGCAATTTCAAGTTCATTTTGTGTTGCACAAGGAAGTGCGATATCCGCTTTAACTTCCCAAGGGCGTTTACCTTCCACATACTGCAAGCCGAATTGTTCCGCATAGTCTTTCACTCGACCGCGTTTAACATTTTTGATATATAAAAGTGCGGTTAATTTTTCAGCGGTAAAGCCTTCCGGATCATAAACATAACCGGATGAATCCGAGCAAGTAACGACTTTTGCACCTAGTGACAAAGCTTTTTCAATAGCATATTGCGCCACATTTCCCGAGCCTGAAACAGACACCACTTTCCCTGCAAAACTATCTCCTTTTTCCGCTAACATGGCTTGGGCAAAATAAACCAAACCATAGCCGGTTGCTTCAGGGCGAATTAAGCTACCGCCGAAAGATAAACCACGACCGGTAAATACACAAGCAGC
Organism: Rodentibacter caecimuris; assembly: GCF_010587025.1. Lineage (NCBI taxonomy): Bacteria > Pseudomonadati > Pseudomonadota > Gammaproteobacteria > Pasteurellales > Pasteurellaceae > Rodentibacter > Rodentibacter caecimuris. The sequence goes on from NZ_CP040863.1 coordinate 1,204,148, forward strand.
CTGATTGGATAATTTTTTCATATAACCGGCAAGGTATCCCACTTCGCGAGCACCCACTCCAATATCCCCGGCAGGCACATCCGTATCCGACCCGATATGGCGATACAATTCTGATATCAACGCCTGACAAAAACGCATCACTTCCGCATCAGATTTACCTTTGGGATCAAAATCCGAACCGCCTTTAGCGCCCCCCATTGGTAAGGTTGTCAACGCATTTTTGAAAATTTGTTCAAAACCTAAAAATTTTAAGATTGAGAGATTAACGGAAGGATGAAAACGCATTCCGCCTTTGTAAGGCCCGATTGCACTATTAAATTGTACACGGAATGCACGATTTACTTGAACTTGACCTTTATCATCCGTCCACGCTACACGAAACTGAAAGGCTCGTTCCGGTTCGACCAAGCGCTCTAATAACGCTTCGGAACGATATTTCGGATTCGCTTCCAAAAACGGCCAAATGGACGTAAAAACTTCACGAACCGCTTGCAAAAACTCCGGTTGGTGACCATCACGTTGTGCAACTTTTGCTAAAAACTCGTCTAAAGATGTGATTGTTGACATACTCGTTTCCTTCTTAACGTATTAATGTTGTGTTTGTTTTTTATTATTTACCACCGTTCTATGACGGAGTGAGAAACAATATGCAATGACTTATTTAATATTGCAATTATTTTTTTAAGGAAAAAATGAAGAAAAAATAAAAAATGAGAAAATATTTAATATTTTCTCATTTCTATTGAATTTTATCTAATTTTGATGATAAAGATCACATTTTACCGAAAAAGGCTATTTATCCTTTCCTTCCAAATACAACCATTCAGCTACTTGTTTGGCGAAATAAGTCAAAATACCATCTGCTCCGGCGCGTTTAAAACAAAGTAGCGATTCCATAATACATTCTTTCTCTTTCAGCCAACCATTTTGAATGGCCGCCATATGCATCGCATATTCACCGGATACCTGATAAGCAAAAGTCGGCACACCGAAATATTCTTTTACCCGATAAACCATATCCAAATACGGCATACCCGGTTTCACCATCACCATATCAGCACCTTCCTGTAAATCAAAGGCAACTTCCTGCAAACCTTCATCACCGTTTGCCGGATCCAGTTGATAAGTTTTCTTATCACCGCCTTTCAAGTTACCCGATGATCCGACCGCATCACGGAAAGGCCCGTAATAATTAGAGGCATATTTTGCAGAATACGCCATAATTTGCGTATTAACAAAACCGTTGTCTTCCAATGCTTGACGGATTCGCCCAATACGTCCGTCCATCATATCGCTAGGTGCGACAATATCCGCCCCGGCTTCGGCATGAGAAAGGGCTTGTTTAACTAAAACATCCGTTGTCGTGTCGTTTAGTACATAGCCTTCTTCATCAATAATACCGTCTTGCCCGTGAATCGTGTACGGATCAAGCGCTACATCCGTCAGCACACCTAATTCGGGATAAGTCGATTTTAACGCGCTTACCGCTCGTTGAACCAGACCATTCGGATTGTAGGCTTCTTCTGCCATGAGGGATTTTTTGCCAGCCTCAATGACTGGAAAAAGAGCAATAACCGGCACACCATATTTCACCAAAAGTCTGGCTTCAATTAATAATTGATCAATGGTTAAACGTTCCACGCCCAGCATAGAAGGCACGGGCTCACGGTAGTTTTCGCCTTCTAAAATAAACACGGGATAGATTAAATCATCCGCTGTCAATTTGTTTTCGGCCACTAAACGGCGGCTAAAATCCTGTTTACGCAAACGGCGTAGGCGACGGGCAGGAAATCCGGTAAAAATTTGTTGAGTCATATTTCATCCTTAATTATCTGGCTGCTTAATTACAATAAGGGGGGCTATGCCCCCATTCATTATTCTGATTTTTCAGATTCTGACGAATTTTCAACCGCACTTTCTTCATCATTGTCTTTCGGTTGATAAAAACGTGCCACTAATAAGCCGAGTTCAAACAATAAACACATCGGCACGGCAAGTAAAGTCTGTGAAAAGATATCGGGCGGTGTCAAAATCATCCCAACAAAAAATGCCCCAACGATAACATAAGGGCGCTTTTCAGAAAGGGATTTCACCGTAGTAACGCCTGTCCAACAAAGCAAAATAATGGCAACCGGTACTTCAAAACATATACCGAAAGCAAGGAATAATGCTAAAGCAAAATCAAGATAGCTACTAATATCCGTAGCAATAGCAACCCCTTCCGGTGCAGTTTGGGTAAAAAAGCCAAATACGAACGGAAATACCACGTAGTAGGCAAATGCAACGCCGCAATAGAATAAAATCGTGCTGGAAAACAGTAATGGGTAAATCATCCGTTTTTCATGCTGATACAACGCGGGGGCAACAAATGCCCAAATTTGATAAAGCAAATAAGGCACGGAAATAAACACTGCCACAATTGCGGTTAATTTAATCGGTGTGAAAAACGGTGTTTGAATATTTGTCGCAATCATTGTTGCCCCTTTCGGCATCACCGCTGTTAGCGGCGCAGCGACAAAATGATAAATATCGTTTGAAAAATACACCAAGGCAAGAAACACCAAAACCACGCAAATCACACTACGTAGCAAGCGGTTTCTTAATTCGACAAGGTGGGTTATGAGGGGTTGAGATTCATCCACGTGACTCATAAAAACTCTCTATGGTTGGGATTTTAATTTTGTTGGCGGCGCAACACCTATATCATCCGGCGGATAATAATCAGATAAGCGTTCGGTTAATTCCGCTTGCTCATGCGGCTCAAGTGCGGTCAAATTCGACGCCGTTTTTTCATCCTCTTGGTTTTCCATAGGCTCTTCTTCAGGAATTGGCGACTCCGTAAATTTATCCCTATTTTCAGCCGCACTTTTAATTTCTTTAATTTGCTCTTCTACCGTTGTGCCCGCCTCTGCCGCCTTACTTTCCAGTTCGGCACGCATTTTATCCGCTTGTACTTTTAACTCTTCAACGGTTTTACTTAGCTCGGGAGAAAGCGTTTGCAAATTCAAAGATTCCGCCTTCTTAATACTATCCTGCAATTCTTGTAATTTCAGTTCTTGTTTTAATTCATTTTGAACATTAGCCGCTAGCCCGCGAATGGTTTTTACCCAGCCCATAACAGTTCTGATCGCCACAGGCAAGCGCTTAGGCCCCAGTACAACCAGCCCCACGATCATTAATAAAACAAGTTCGGAAAAACCAACATCAAACACGGGTTATACCTGTTCTTTTTCTTTTACTGTCTCAGTTTTTGCAGCTTCAGTATTGTTATCAATAGACTTAAACTCTGCATCCTTGGTTTTTGGCTCATCATCTTGCATCGCTTTTTTAAAACCTTTTACCGCAGCACCAAGATCAGAGCCTGCATTTCTTAATTTTTTCGTACCGAAAACCAACAAAATCACCACTAATAAAATGATCATTTGTGCAGGGGATAAACCAAACATAATAAAACTCCGTTCTAAAAATGAAAATTTGGGGCTGAATATACTCTTTTTGATTTCGTTGAACAATAGCTAAGGGGGATTATTTTCTGATCTAACGCAAAGTGCGGTAGTTTTTTTCTATAAATTTAAAAGTTGGAAGAACGACAAAAATTGCTATAATCACCCCTCATTTTTTATGAGGAAAAACAAGTATGAACTCAATTTCTTACTGGCAACGCCTGAAAATCGCTTTTCAATATGTGATGCCTCAACTCTATTTAACCCGATTTGCCGGGTGGTTTGCAAAGCAAAAATGGGGAGCCGTGACACATCTTGCCATTAAAGCCTTTGCCAAAAAATACAACATTGATATGAGCATTGCACAAAAAGAACAATTCAATGAATACGCCAGTTTTAACGAATTTTTTATTCGTCCGCTAAAAAACAACAGTCGCCCAATTAATCAAAATCCGACCGCACTTTGCCTACCGGCGGACGGCCATATTAGCGAATGCGGTCATATTGATGACAACCTTTTATTGCAGGCAAAAGGCCATTTTTTTCGTTTAGAAGATCTCTTAGCAGAGGATAAAGAATTGGTCGAAACCTTTAAAAACGGGGAGTTTGCCACCACTTACCTTTCACCTCGTGATTATCACCGTGTACATATGCCCTGTGATGCGACGCTTCGTAAAATGATTTACGTACCGGGCGATTTATTTTCAGTGAATCCGTTTTTAGCCCGACACGTACCAAATTTATTCGCCCGTAACGAGCGCCTTATTTGTGTTTTTGATACGACATTCGGCACAATGGTGCAAATCCTCGTGGGTGCAACCATTACCGCCAGTATCGGCACAACGTGGGCGGGAATAATTAATCCGCCACGTCACAATGAAGTGAAAACTTGGACTTATGAAGGTGAAAGTGCGGTGAAATTTACCAAAGGTCAAGAAATGGGCTGGTTCCAACTCGGCTCGACCGTCATCAATTTATTCCAAGAAAATCAAGTGCATTTAGCCTCTCACCTCACTGCGGGCGAGCCGGTGCGCATGGGTGAAATTTTGGCATATAAAAATTAATTTTTAATTAAAAGGAAAACACATGAATTTTGAACAAATTAAATTAGAAAACCTTTCTGAAAAAGGAAGCTACGGTATTGGTTTACAAATCGGTCAGCAATTACTCGAAAGCCAAATGGATATTACCGTAGAAGCTCTCGCAAAAGGCATTTTCGATGCGTTAAATCATAATCAACCCGCCTTAGACATTAATGATTTAATGCTTTCCGTGCAACAACTTCAGCAACAAGCGGCAGAAGCACAACAAGCTCAATTCAAAACCATTGAAGAAGAAGGGAAAGCCTTTTTAGCGGAAAATGCAAAAAAATCCGGTGTAACCGTCACCGATAGTGGACTTCAATATGAAATCATCACGGAAGGTACGGGCGCAAAACCATCGGCAACCGATAAAATTCGCGTTCACTATACCGGTACATTACCAAACGGAACCGTGTTTGATAGTTCTGTATCACGCGGTCAGCCTGCGGAATTTCCGGTAAATGGTGTAATTCGCGGCTGGGTAGAAGCATTACAAATGATGCCGGTAGGATCTAAATGGAAACTCACCATTCCACACGAATTAGCCTACGGTGAACGGGGCGCAGGTGCTTCTATCCCACCATTCTCTACCCTTGTATTTGAAGTAGAATTATTGGATATTCTTTAATTCTCAATAACAAAAAGATAAAAAGTGCGGTTGAAATTCACCGCACTTTTTTATTCTTCGTCTTTTTAACGGTATCTGTTGCGTCCCCCATTACCCGAACTAAATCCGTCAAACCATGCGCTACGTTGCGTACTTGTCATCCCGTCACAATATTGAATACGTTGATTTAATTGGCTTTGACTGTATTTGGCATAATCCTTTCCCACACGATAGCCATCCAAATACCAATCATCCACATCATGACAAACAATGGTGTTAAGGCGCTTTTCATATTGATTGACTGAAATAGGCGAACGTGTGGAATGTTGCCCACAAGCGGATAAAGCTAAAATCATCGACGCGAGCATTAATTTTTTCATCATTTACTTCCTTAAATAAAAACACAAATTGAGGACAATAATTTAAAAGAAAAGTGCGGTCAAAAAGTTATGTGATTTTCTGACCGCACTTGAAGACTAAACTCGAGCTTGTTTTTTTCGTTTTTTCTTCCCTTGTTTTTTCTGAACCGGCGCACCTTTTTTGTAGCCCTGCATCCATGCAGATTTCAACCCATTAGAAACGCCACCGTACTGTTGGCAGTAGCTAATACGCTGCTGCAATAAACTTTGTTGATAGGTGCTGAACGTTTTTCCCACTCTAAAACCATCCAAGTACCAATCATCGACATCATTACAATCAGCCGTATTTAGGCGTTTTGTTGAGGCATTCACATAAAAGGGAGAACGCCCGACACCACTATCTGCCGACACATTTAACGTAAAAAAACCACATAAAAAACTAAAAATAAACACTTTTTTCACAACTACATCCTTTATAAAATAATCATATCATCACGGTGAAGCGCAACTGCGCCATATTCATAGCCCAAAATCGCTTCAATATCTTGCGATTTTTTTCCCATAATGCGTAACAAAGCCTCATTGTTATAACGTGGCATGCCGAGCGCAATGTCTTTGCCCGCCTGATTGCGAATTTTCACGACTTCACCACGGGAAAAACGCCCCTCCACAGCAACAATCCCCGCCGGTAAAAGGGATTTATTTTGAACCAGCATCGCCTGTTCCGCCCCTTCATCAATAGTAATCACACCGGCTGAAGGTGCGGCAAATAACCATTGCTTACGACTTTCCAAGCGATCGGTATGATGGGCGGTAAACTTCGAGCCAATATCCTGTTCGTGTGCCAAATCCACAATCACATTTGAACGATTACCCGGAGCAATAATCGTTTCAATACCGGAACGTGTTGCTACATCAGCGGCAATAATCTTAGTACTCATTCCGCCCGTACCCAGGGTTGTACCACTTCCTCCCGCAATGGAACGAATATGATCGGTAATTTTATCCACGACCGGAATCAATTTTGCCTCCGGATTTTTACGCGGATCACTATCAAATAACCCTTGCTGATCCGTTAAAAGATAAAGTTGTTCCGCTTGCACCAAAATCGCCACCAATGCCGATAAGTTATCATTATCCCCTACTTTAATTTCCGCCGTTGCCACCGCATCGTTTTCGTTAATCACGGGAATGATTCGGTTATCTAACAATGCGTGCAAGGTATCCCGCGCATTAAGAAAACGCTCGCGATCTTCAATATCCGCACGAGTCAGTAAAATTTGACCGATATGAATATCATAAATCGCAAACAATTTTTCCCACGCTTGAATGAGCTGGCTTTGCCCCACAGCGGCAAGTAATTGTTTCGATGCAATGGTTGGCGGTAATTGCGGGTGGTTCAAATAATGGCGACCTGCGGCAATAGCACCGGAGGTAACAATCACAATACGAAAACCTTCATGATGAAGTTGTGCAATTTGTCGCACAATTTCCATCATATGCGGTGAATTTAATTTGGGTGAACCTTGGGTTAAGGTGCTGGTACCGAACTTCACAACAATGGTTTTATTCATTTTATTAACCCTTTTTAATTATCAAAAAATGTCGCATACGTTAGCACTAAACTCATTAAAAAGCATTAAATTTGTATTGTGCTATGATATATTGCTCAGCAATTCAACAAGGAGCTTTTATGACGTTCAGTTTAATTGTCGCAACAACCCTTAACCATGTAATCGGCAAAGATAACCAAATGCCTTGGCATCTGCCGGCTGACCTTGCTTGGTTCAGAAAAAATACCACAGGGAAACCGGTCATTATGGGGCGCAAAACCTTTGAGAGTATTGGTCGCCCTCTCCCTAAACGGGTGAATATTGTGCTTTCGCGCAAACCGTTTGAACAGGAAGGTATCATCTGGAAAAACAGCCTCGAAAGTGCGGTTGATTTTGTCAGAGATTCTGAGGAAACTATGCTAATTGGCGGCGGTGAACTGTTTAAACAATATTTACCCCAAGCGGATAAACTCTATTTAACCCAAATTCAAGCGGAAATTGATGGCGATACCTTTTTCCCTGAATTAAATTGGGATGAATGGCATATTGAATTTGAAGAATATCGAGAAAAAGACAAAAAAAATCCTTATGATTGTCGGTTTTTGATTTTAAGTAGAAAGTAAAAAAGTGCGGTTAAAAATGACCGCACTTTTTGTATTTTAGATTTATTGTTTTGCTACAACCTTGCCATCGGTATAATCCACAGTTACCACACTGCTTGGCAGCAATTTACCGGAAAGGATTTGTTGTGCCAATGGATTTTCGATCTCTTGCTGAATCGCTCGTTTTAACGGGCGCGCACCATAAAGAGGGTCATAGCCTACTTCACCAATGAAATCAATGAGTGCTTCGCTGAATACAATTTCATAGCCACGGCTTTCCATACGTTTTGCCAGACGTTCTAATTGAATGCTTGCAATGGAACGGATATTTTCTTTCTCCAACGGGTGGAACACCACGGTTTCATCAATACGGTTGATAAATTCCGGACGGAAATGTTGCCCCACAACCGACATCACTCGATTTTTCATTTCCTCATAGCCTTCGCCTTGATGTTCCTGAATTAAATGGGAACCCAAGTTTGAGGTCATAATCACCACGGTATTACGGAAATCCACCGTTCTTCCTTGACCATCGGTTAAACGCCCGTCATCCAACACTTGTAACAAGATATTGAATACATCGGCGTGCGCTTTCTCAACCTCGTCAAGTAAAATCACAGAATAAGGACGACGACGAACCGCCTCCGTTAAATAACCGCCTTCTTCATAGCCCACATAACCCGGAGGCGCACCGACTAAACGGGAAACGCTGTGTTTTTCCATAAATTCCGACATATCAATGCGCACCATTGCATCATCACTGTCAAAGAGGAATTTTGCCAAAGTTTTACACAATTCCGTTTTCCCTACACCGGTTGGCCCTAAGAATAAGAAAGAACCAATCGGACGGTTTGGATCGGAAAGCCCGGCACGGCTACGGCGAATCGCATTGGCTACGGCATTCACCGCTTCGTTCTGACCAATCACACGTTTGTGCAATTCTTCTTCCATCCGCAACAGTTTTTCTTTTTCCCCTTCCATCATTTTGGACACTGGAATCCCTGTCGCTTTGGAAAGCACTTCTGCAATTTCTTCATCGGTCACACGATAACGTAATAAGCTCATTTCTTTGCCTTCGCTCGTTTCAGCCTGAGCAAGTTGTTTTTCCAATTCAGGAATGCGACCGTATTGTAGTTCCGACATTTTGTTTAAATCACCGGCACGGCGGGCTTGCTCCATTTCAGTTTTCGCCGCATCCAGTGCTTGTTTAATATGTTGTGAACCGGAAAGTGTGGCTTTTTCAGATTTCCATACTTCCTCTAATTCCGCATATTCACGTTCTTTATCGGCAAGTTCTTTTTCTAAGGTTTCCAAACGTTTACGGCTTGCCTCATCTTCCTCTTTTTTCAGTGCTTGTTGCTCCAATTTTAATTGGATAATGCGACGTTCAAGACGATCAAGCGGTTCCGGTTTGGAATCAATTTCCATACGAATACTGGATGCTGCTTCATCAATTAAATCAATGGCTTTATCCGGCAATTGGCGATCGGAAATATAACGATGTGAAAGGGTCGCCGCCGCCACAATCGCTGGGTCGGTAATATCCACATGGTGGTGAATTTCATAACGCTCTTTTAAACCACGTAAAATGGCGATAGTATCTTCTACGCTTGGTTCGTCCACAAACACTTTTTGAAAACGACGCTCCAATGCCGCATCTTTTTCAATATATTGACGATATTCATCTAAGGTTGTCGCCCCTACACAGTGCAATTCACCACGTGCCAAACTTGGTTTTAACAAGTTACCGGCATCCATGGCACCATCTGTTTTACCAGCGCCAACCATGGTGTGAATTTCATCAATAAATAGAATGACTCTGCCTTCTTCTTTTGCTAATTCATTCAATACCGCTTTCAAGCGTTCCTCAAATTCACCACGATATTTTGCGCCCGCAATCAACGCGCCCATATCTAAAGAAAGAACACGTTTATTTTTCAGCCCTTCCGGCACTTCACCGTTTACAATACGCTGCGCCAAACCTTCTACAATGGCGGTTTTCCCCACGCCCGGTTCGCCAATTAAGACCGGGTTATTTTTAGTCCGGCGTTGCAAAACTTGAATGGTTCGACGGATTTCTTCATCACGTCCAATCACCGGATCAAGTTTGCCGCTTTCTGCCCGTTTAGTTAAATCAATCGTATATTTTTCAAGAGCTTGTCTGCTTTCTTCCGCATTTTGATCGTTCACGCTTTGTCCTCCACGAATTTGTTGAATCGTTTGCGCAATTTGTTCTTTTTTCGCCCCGCATTTGGTTAAAACATCCTTTAACACGCCGCGTTCCTCTAATGTGGCAAGCAAAAACAACTCGCTTGAAATAAATTTATCTTGTCTTTGTTGGGCAAGTTTGTCGCATAAATTCAATAAGTTAAGTAATTGACGGGAAATTTGCACATCTCCCCCATTGCCGGAAACTTGCGGCAATTTATTGAGTTCGCTATTTAACTCATTACGCAATAAGGCAACATTTACCCCGCTTGCAGTTAAAATCGGGGCAACCGAGCCGTCTTGTTGGTTTAAAAGTGCGGTCAATAAATGCACCGGTTCGATAAATTGATTATCTTTGCCAAGCGCGAGAGATTGTGCCTCACTCAAGGCTTGTTGGAATTTTGTGGTAAATTTTTCTATATTCATTTTATCTTTCCCTCTTAAGTTACATTCAATTTGGCTTTCGCCGTTCACACAAGGTAAGTAAGATCATTTGGGGGGATTTCAAGGGGAAAAATGAAATATTTTTGATTTTACCTATCAATTAAATTGAAATGATAGATTTTACCCAATCAAAATATTAAAAAGCGGGATATCCCAATGTTCAATTGGCAATGTCTCAACCTGCTGGCAAGCATGGGCTAAACCAACAGGAATAAAGGCTTTTTGTTGCCAATTCTGCAATGTACGATCATAAAATCCACCGCCCATTCCCAATCGGTTTCCCTGTTTGTCAAATGCGACCAAGGGAGTAAAAAGAATATCCAACTCATTGATTGGTAACACATTCTGAACATTCAATTTTGGTTCCCAAATGCCAAAACGGTTTTGCACCATCGGAGTGTCAGGCAAATACTGTAAAAAGAGTAAGTGATTTTTCGCAAAAGGGTGCAAGACGGGTAAAAATACTTTTTTATTTTTTTTCCAGAGGGTTTTTATTAGGGATTGGGTTGAAATTTCACCATCAAAAGAGAGATATAACGCGATATTTTTTGCCTGACGGCGTTCTATCAAATTAAGGGCTTGCTGCGTAACGGTTTGCTCTGCCTGCTGTTGTTGAAGTGCGGTCAAATTCGAGCGAGTTTTTCGAATCTGACGACGAATTTGTTGGCGTTGTTGCTGAATATTCATAAAGGTAGAAGGAAAGAACCCGGAATGCCGTTATGGGTGGTAGTCCTTGAACCCGACGGTTCAAGGAAATCGATAAGGTCATTTTCAGGTTTCTTAATTCCTTTATTTTTCAGGAGAAGAATAAAGGCAAAGCCTACACACCAATGACGGGAAACCGATTTATAAGATTTTAAGTATCGGCTCAGGGACATAACCCATTGTCGAACATTCCAGGAAATCTCTATGCCGTTATACTAGCGAAAAGCAGGTGTTTTTACCAGCCTTTATTTTTAAAATCTGCGATCTTGCTCACAAATTATTCTCTTGCAGAACGAATGCTCTCCAAAGAATGATCTAACTGGCGAATCCGTGTTTTCAACACTTCTTCGATTTGTGCATTTTTGTGTTTCTCTTGAGTCAGTTCAAAACTCAAATTTAATGCCACAATAGAAAGCACACGATCAAGCTGAATTAACCCTGTTTTTTCTTTCATTTCAGAAACCAACGCATCTAAATTACGTGCCGCTTGGCGTAAATCCTCTTCCTGCTCATAAGGCACATTTAAACGTAATACTTGTCCCAATACGACAATTTCAACCGATTTTAATGACATTGTATTTCCTTTAATTTTCATTTTTGAACGGGACGGCATTATGCCATAAGCAAACTTTTTCGTCATATTTTTTACATCGCGTCAGTCGGCTTTAGCGCTTCGCACCGACTCTGAATTTACGCTATAATGTCGCCATCTTTAGCTTTCATATGAGATTTTTATGGCACAGATCGCAGCAAATCCATTGGTATTAGTGGATGGTTCTTCTTACTTATATCGCGCATTTCATGCATTTCCCCCTTTAACGAATTCCGCCGGTGAGCCAACCGGTGCAATGTATGGTGTATTAAATATGCTTAAAAGCCTGATTTCACAGGTGCAGCCTAGCCACATTGCCGTGGTATTTGATGCCAAAGGGAAAACCTTCCGGGATGAGCTGTTCGAACAATACAAATCTCATCGCCCGCCTATGCCCGATGATCTCAGAAAGCAAATTCAACCGTTACACGATATGATCCGCGCCCTTGGTATTCCCCTTTTAGTGGTAGAGGGCGTAGAAGCGGATGATGTTATCGGCACACTCGCCAGACAAGCGTCCCACAACGGTAAAAAAGTGCTTATCAGCACCGGCGATAAAGATATGGCACAACTGGTAGATGACAATATTATGCTCATCAATACCATGAACAATAGCTTATTGGACCGCCAAGGTGTGATTGAAAAATACGGTATTCCGCCGGAACTCATTATTGATTACCTTGCACTGATGGGCGATAGCTCGGATAACATTCCGGGGGTTGCCGGTGTGGGAGAAAAAACCGCACTGGGGCTTTTACAAGGTCTCGGCAATATGGCCGAAATTTATGCCAATCTTGATAAGGTGGCTGAGTTGCCGATTCGAGGGGCAAAAAAGCTCGGTGAAAAATTGATTGCCGAAAAACAAAATGCGGATTTATCTTACACCCTTGCAACGATTAAAACCGATGTGCTATTAAACATAACGCCTGACGAATTATTGCTCGGTGAAAGTGATAATGACCGATTGATTGAATATTTTGGTCGCTATGAATTTAAACGTTGGTTAAATGAAGTCATGAACGGTTCGGATTCCATCACACAGGCAAACGATCAATCGGTGAAAATAAATCCGTATCAAGCCACACAAAGTATTCCGTCGGGAAGTGCGGTTGAAAAATTACCGGAAATTCAAATTGATCGCAGCCGATATGAAACCTTACTCACTTCAGCTGATCTTGAGCGTTGGATTGATAAGCTATCAAAAGCCTCCCTATTTGCCTTAGATACCGAAACCGACAGTCTGAATTATATGGCGGCGAATCTTGTCGGGCTTTCTTTTGCGCTTGAGAACGGTGAAGCGGCTTACCTTCCGCTACAACTGGATTATCTCGGTGCGCCTCAAACACTCGAAAAAACAACCGCACTTTCTGCACTCAAACCGATTCTTGAAAATGCCAACATCAAAAAAGTAGGACAAAATATCAAATATGATCTCACCATTTTGGTGCGAAATGGCATTGATGTGCAAGGTGTTGCTTTTGATACGATGTTAGAATCCTATGTGCTGGACAGCACCGGTCGTCACAATATGGATGATCTCGCTAAACGCTATTTAGGACATCAGACTATCAGCTTTGAAGATATTGCCGGTAAAGGTAAAAATCAACTGACATTCAATCAAATTCCATTGGAACAAGCGGCGGAATATGCCGCCGAAGATGCAGATGTCACGATGAAACTCCAACAAGCACTATGGCAGAAATTACAGCAAACGCCAAGTTTAGTCACACTTTTTGAAGAAATGGAATTGCCGTTGTTAAGCGTACTTTCCCGTATGGAACGCACCGGCGTATTGATTGATAGTGATGCCCTGTTCATGCAATCCAATGAAATTGCCACAAGATTGATCGCACTTGAAGCACGCGCTTACGAACTCGCCGGGCAAACCTTTAATCTAGCATCCACCAAACAACTACAAGAAATTTTATTTGATAAACTCGGTTTGCCAGTGCTGCAAAAAACCCCGAAAGGTGCCCCTTCTACCAATGAAGAAGTATTGGAAGAATTGGCATACAGTCACGAGTTGCCAAAAGTATTAGTAGAACATCGAGGCTTAAGCAAATTAAAATCGACCTATACGGATAAATTACCACAAATGGTAGAGCCGAACACAGGGCGTGTTCATACTTCTTACCATCAAGCGGTAACCGCAACAGGGCGTTTATCCTCCAGTGATCCAAATTTACAAAACATTCCGATCCGTAATGAAGAAGGTCGCCGTATTCGTCAAGCTTTTATTGCCCGTGAAGGCTATTCCGTCTTGGCTGCCGACTATTCCCAAATCGAATTGCGCATTATGGCGCATTTATCTCAGGATCAAGGTTTGATTAATGCCTTTGCACAAGGTAAAGATATTCACCGTTCCACTGCTGCTGAAATCTTTGGCGTACCATTGAATGAAGTAACCGGTGAGCAACGCCGCAATGCAAAAGCCATCAACTTTGGTTTGATTTATGGGATGTCCGCTTTTGGGCTTTCCCGCCAACTTGGCATTCCACGTGGCGATGCACAAAAATATATGGATTTATATTTCCAACGTTATCCGGGGGTACAAACCTTTATGCAGGATATCCGCGAGAAAGCCAAAGCACAAGGCTATGTGGAAACCCTATTCGGTCGTCGTTTATATTTGCCGGATATTAATGCCGCTAACGCAATGCGCCGAAAAGGGGCGGAACGGGTTGCCATCAATGCCCCAATGCAAGGCACGGCAGCAGATATTATTAAACGTGCGATGATTAAACTTGACGAACTCTTTCGCCAGGATCCCGATATTGATATGATTATGCAAGTACATGATGAATTAGTGTTTGAAGTGCGGTCGGAAAAAGTCGAGTTTTTTAGCAAACTAATCAAACAAAATATGGAAACCGCCGCTGAACTTGTCGTACCTTTGATTGTAGATGTCGGCGTCGGGAAAAACTGGGATGAAGCGCATTAAATGGAGGCAATATGACATATCAAATTATTTGTAGTAAAGATTTCACAGCCAAACGTCCCTGGGGGGCCCTAGATATCACTGAAATGAACGGTATCAGTGTACGTTTACATTGGACGAATCAACCTTATAAATGGCATATCAATGATGGCGAAGAAGTTTTTGCTGTCTTGGATGGTATAGTAGAAATGCGTTACAAAGAAAATAACGAAGAAAAAATGACATTACTTAAAACCGGCGACATTTTCTACGCCGGAATTGGCACTGAACATCTCGCTATCCCACAAGGTGAAGCTCGGATTTTGGTGATCGAGAAAGCAGGTTCAATTTAATTGAGCCATAAAATAGTTGCTAAGTTTAACATCCCCTGTGTTTTCACAATGGATTTTTTCTTCTAAAAAGTATAAAAAACTTAACCAAAATCAAGATTGTAGTTAAATTAATTTGACTATTTAAAATAACTTCATCATACTTTGCCTCAACCATAAAGTGGTGAGGAGAAGAAAATGAGCGATGAGCAACTAACTTTAATTGCACAAGATGTCGATCAACATATACTGCAATCTTATCTTCATTTAGCCGATTCTATCGCCCATTTATTAGGGGAATGTTGCGAAGTAGTGGTTCACCAATTAGGTGAACTCAGTTCTTCTGTAATAAAAATTGTAAACGGCTTTCACACAGGGCGTTCCGTGGGCGCGCCAATTACAGATAAAGCCTTAAAAATCCTCAAAGACTATCAAAAAGCTCCTAAACAGTTAAAACAAAGTTATTTTTCCACCACCAATTACGGGCATTTAGTTAAATCCACCACTCATATTATTTTAGGCGGAAACGGCAAACCCATTGGATTATTTTGTATTAATCTGAATTTGTCTTATCCATTAGATAAAATTATGGCAAATTTAATGCCACAACAAAATTTAGCGATTCCACCAAAAGACGAAACTTTTGTGTCAAACCATCAGGACATGATGAAATATTCGCTTTCCAAAGCCATTTCTACTGTTGAGCAACATATTACACCTCATCAAAAAAACTACAAAAAAGCTATTATTACTGATTTATATGACAACGGTTTTTTTGAATTAAAAGATGCCGTAATGTTTGTGGCAGAGAATCTTCGTTTAACTAAATATGCCATTTATAAGCACCTCCGCGAACTCAAAGGTGAATAATTTTTAATTGATGTTTTTTTCACTCAAGGAAAGCAAATAAAGAAACAAACTTATTTTCTTACTTGGAGAAAACGATGAAAAATGAACTTTCAAAAGCGGAACTTAAAGCCGTAATGAAATTTGATGCTACCGATTTCGGTTGGGTCATTATGAGTATTGGTATGGCAATTGGTGCGGGCATCGTATTTTTGCCTGTACAAGTGGGATTGATGGGCATGTGGGTATTTTTGTTGTCCTCCGTTATTGGCTACCCCGCCATGTATTTGTTTCAACGATTATTTATTAACACCCTTGCCGAATCACCAAAATGTCAAGATTATCCAAGTGTCATTTCAGGTTATCTTGGCAAAAACTGGGGGATTTTATTAGGCGCACTTTATTTTGTGATGTTAATTATTTGGATGTTTGTGTATTCCACCGCGATTACAAATGACAGTGCCTCATATTTACACACCTTTGGCGTAACCAAAACCTTACTCTCTGAAAATCCATTTTACGGTTTAATTCTTATCTGTATTTTGGTAGCAATTTCATCTAGAGGTGAAAAACTATTATTTAAACTTTCCAGCTTTATGGTTCTGACTAAATTATTTGTCGTCGCTGCACTTGGCTTTGCCATGATCGGTATGTGGCATTTATATAACATTGCTGCACTGCCGCCTGCCGGTTTGTTAATTAAAAACGCAATCATCACCCTGCCGTTCACCTTAACCTCAATTTTATTTATTCAAACCTTGAGTCCGATGGTCATATCCTACCGTCAAAAAGAAGTGAATCATGAAATAGCCCGCCGTAAAGCCTTACGCGCCATGAATATCGCATTCTTTATTTTGTTTACCACAGTATTTTTCTACGCAGTATCTTTCACCCTTGCCATAGGGCACGAAGAAGCGGTAAAAGCCTATGAACAAAATATTTCAGCCCTTGCCATCGTCGCACAATTCTTCCCGGGCTCTTGGGCAACCTATGTTGGCATGATTTTAAATATCTTCGCCGTAATGACAGCATTCTTTGGTGTATATCTTGGCTTTCGTGAAGCCACCCAAGGGATTGTAATAAACCTACTCGCGCGTATTATGCCTGAAGATAAAATCAATCAACATTATGTACAAAAAGGCATTATGATTGGCGCAATTTTACTGGCTTGGGGAGCTATTGTACTCAATGCGCCAGTATTGAGCTTCACTTCAATTTGTAGCCCCATTTTTGGTTTAGTCGGTTGTTTAATCCCTGCATACTTAGTGTATAAAGTGCCAATGTTACATAAATACAAAGGTGTCTCACTTTACATCATTATCATCACGGGTATTTTATTGTGCATATCTCCTTTCCTTACCTTTTTATAGGAGCCCATTATGAATAACAAATTGCAACACATTGGCGATCAACTCATCGCCATCGTTCAAAAAGATGTGGTTCCGGCACTCGGTTGTACCGAACCGATTTCCCTTGCCCTTGCCTCTGCAACAGCGGCTAAATATTTAGGCAAAAAGCCAGAACGTATTGCAGCCAAAGTATCACCAAACCTAATGAAAAACGGTTTGGGTGTAGCCGTGCCGGGAACGGGTATGGTTGGCTTGCCCATTGCCGCAGCAATTGGTGCATTAGGTGGCGATTCTGAGGGGGGCTTGGAAGTGTTAAAACATATCACACCACAACAAGTTTCAGCAGCAAGAGCCATGCTCGATCAAAAACTTGTGACTGTTGATATTCACCCAACGGATCACATTCTCTATTCAGAGGCGGTGCTTTTAGCCGATAAAGATTGGGTGAGAGTGGTCATTCAAGATCAACATACGAATGTAATTTTGGTTGAAAAAAATGGCGAAATCCTCTTTGAAAAAACAGAAAATGAATATACCGATGGTGCCCCCTACGAGATTTTCAAACAGGTTACTGCGCGTGAAATTTTTGAATTTTCCTGCCAAGTTCCGCTAGACAAAATTCGCTTTATCGGGCAAACCGCCGAACTCAATCGAGCCCTTTCTAATGAGGGTTTACGGGAAAACTACGGCTTACATATCGGGCGAACTTTACGTAAACAAGTTGGCAGCGGCCTAATTTCAGACGATCTACTTAGCAAAATAATGATCGAAACCACCGCAGCCTCCGATGCCCGAATGGGTGGGGCAACCTTGCCTGCAATGAGTAATTCCGGTTCGGGAAATCAAGGGATTACCGCCACCATGCCCGTGGTGGTGGTCGCCGATTATTTGAATATCAATGAAGAAAAACGCCTACGCGCGTTATTTTTATCACATTTAATGGCGATTTATATTCACAGTAAACTGCCGAAATTATCCGCACTTTGTGCGGTAACCACCGCATCCATGGGAAGCTGTGCCGGCATTGCTTATTTATTAACGGGGAAATTTGAAACCGCCAGCATGGGTATTTGCAGTATGATCGGCGATATTAGCGGCATCATTTGCGACGGTGCGGCAAACAGTTGCGCAATGAAAGTCTCCACCAGTGTGGCATCAGGCTACAAATCCGTATTGATGGCAATGGATGAAACCCGTGTCACCGGTAACGAAGGTATCGTTGAACATGATCTTGATCGCACTATTGACAACCTCTGCGCCATCGCCTCAAAAAGTATGCAGTATATTGATCGCCAAGTGATTGAAATTATGGTGAGTAAGCCCTGCTCTTAATTTCTTCGTCAAAAACTCCCCCCAAAGGCGATACCGCCAATTAAGGGGATTTCCCCGATGACCGTTGCAAAAGCGCAATTTATCGACCAATCCAATTTACAGAGTCACTCTCAAGGTAAATACTCTTCAATTCACCGCAATTTTTATAATTAAAACAGTTGTTTTCGCCTGTAAAAATTATTGTTTCAAAATGAATTTTACCAACCGTAGGGACAAGCTATAAATTTGATTATGACGGGCAAGCACTACGTTATCCCGGAAATTCAATTGTTAGCCATGTTCCACAAGATACTAGCACACAACTGGAAAAAATATACACCGGAACAATTAGCCCGTGCTGAAATCCAAAGAAAAATTTGGTCCGACACGTTTAAACAACAAAATCCGTTGCTTGAAATAAATACGGTTGAATTTTCTATTTTCGACGATATGTTAGCCTATTCGCCATTATTAAAATACCACTTAAATACTTCCGTCTAAGCGTATTAAGCGATATTCAATGCGGCGAACTCAAATCGCTTTCGAACATAATAAAATCCCGATTGAGTTAAATTCAATCGGGATTTTACCCTTTTTAGTCGATTAAATTTTTATCTGGCTGCTATACAGAGCCCGTTTTTTAACCGCACTTTTTATTCCAAAAGCACATATCAATTAACTAAAAATTCTTGGCGCATATAACTTAATTTTATTAAAAATAAAACCGGTCTTACTTAAAGACGATTTTTAATCTAAGGAGGTTTTATGCTTTTGAAGGGTTATGTTGTGGTATTTTGCTCGGCTTTGTCATGCAACGCGGACGTTTTTGTATCACCGGTGCATTTCGTGACTTATATGTAACAAAAAACAATAAAATGTTTGTCGCCTTACTCATTGCCATCACCGTGCAATCTATCGGTTTTTTCATTTTAAAAGAAATTGGCTGGTTGAATATTGAGCCCGCCAAAAATTTTGAATTTGTTGCCGTGATCGCCGGATCATTTATTTTCGGTATCGGTATTATTTATGCCGGCGGTTGTGCGACAGGAACTTGGTATCGCGCGGCGGAAGGTTTAATCGGTAGCTGGGCGGCGTTAATCATGTATATGTTATTTAGTGCCATGATGCGTACCGGCCCGCTTGGCGAATTCAATCAAACACTGCGTAGTATCAAAATAGACGAACGCAATATTTATGAAAGCATCGGTGTATCCGCATGGTGGCTCGTGGCATTATTAACCGTTATCACCGGCTATTACGTGTACAAACATCTTGCGAAGCCACAGGTAAAGTTCGCCACGCTAAAACCTAAAAAAACCGGCATTGCCCACATTTTATTTGAAAAACGTTGGCATCCCTTTGTTTCAGCCATATTAATCGGTTTGATTGCATTTGCAGCTTGGCCGTTAAGTGTGGCAACCGGACGAATTGGCGGTTTGGGTATCACCACACCATCGGCAAACATTATGCAATACCTCATCACCAATGAAGCAAAATTTATTAATTGGGGCGTATTCTTAGTATTGGGAATCTTTATCGGTTCATTTATTGCGGCAAAAGGCAGTAATGAATTTCGTCTCCGCCTACCGGATACGCAAACCATGGTACATAGTGCATTCGGCGGCTCACTAATGGGTATCGGGGCGAGCTTAGCGGGAGGCTGCTCAATCGGTAATGCCCTTGTCGCCACGGCATACTTTTCATGGCAGGGTTGGATCTCCCTCCCATTAATGGTGCTTGGCACTTGGTTTGCCGCTTATTTCACCATTATCCGTCCACAACGATTAAAAGCAGTAACCGCTTAATTTGAGGAGAAAAAATGATTGTTAAATTACCGACACTTGGTTTAGTTTGCCCCTTTCCATTAGTGGAAGCAAAGGCAGAAATGGCGAAACTCAATAAAGGCGACGGTCTTGAAATTGAATTTGACTGTACTCAAGCCACAGAAGCTATCCCAGTTTGGGCAGCAGAAGAAGGTTATGAAGTAAGCAATTTTGAACAAATTGGTGATGCAAAGTGGACAATTACTGTCCTGAAATAACGCGCTGAAGTGCGCGTCAAAAACAAGGAAGTTTTTAACCGCACTTTTATTTTTACTTTCCATAGCAAAAGTAAAATTAAATATTATTTCACAAGAATAAAAAACGGTACGAGCAGCAAGTAAAATTGCCAATCGTACCGTTTTAATTCAACTTAAAAGTTTACCACCTTTCGAACGGTAAACTTTGGTTATCTGCAATTAGATAATATTAGTGATTGTATCATCAATATATACTTTAGCATTCCCGTTTGTATAAGCAGTATAAGTATGTTCTGAACCGTCTAACGCAGTTCTTGTCGTTGTTTCGGTCGTTTTACTAAATCCACCTAAACTGCCATTTCCGTCAGATCCAAGATCAACGGTATCGGAACTATCCCCTGCAACATAAAGAGTACCAGAATTTGCCAATACATCAGCTAATTTCACTTTTACCGTTTGACTCCCGCTCGCAGTCATATCAACCGCTTCAAAATCTCTCAGTCCTTCCGGTCTATTTGAACTGCTAGTGCCCGAACTCATATCCACTGTTGTACCACTACCAGTAATTGATACGGTATCAAAACCTTCACCGCCTTGAATATCAACTTGATTACGATTAGTGTTTATTTCAGCTCCACCAGTATTATATTCATGAATACTATAATCTTGAGTAAATTCAACAATATCATCGCCAGCACCACCAGTTATCTTATAGTAATGAGCATCTGTAGTATAACCAACATCACCTAAAATAATCTTATCGTTGCCGTTTCCACCATCAATACGTGTATCACCTACATGAGTATGATAAGTGGTTGTGAATTGAGCTTGGCTTAAATCAATCGTATCATTACCTTCCCCTCCATTGATATACGTCATACGTAAATCACTGGCTTTGACGATAAGTTCATCATTTCCATCGCCCAAATCAACATTGACCCAGAATAAATCCCCTTTGCCTCTGTTTGGAGATAACGTGATCACATCATCTCCGCTACCTGCTTGAATATCCGTATATTGGATATTACCTGCACCTTTTTCACCAATTGATAATTTGTCATTACCTGCACCTAAATCAATCTTATTCCAGTTTGTCTTAGTTGCATGGCTACTCGCTGCAGAACCGTTGAATACCGCACCACCAGCAACAATCATCGTATCATCACCATCTCCAAGGTTCACTTGATTATTTATACCGGCTAACTTACCACGAATGGTGAGTACATCATCTCCGGTTCCCATTGATAAGATAGAGGAACGGGAATTACCTCGAATATCCAACTTATCATTATCAGCACCGGTATCAATTGTGGAACGAATCACATTATTAGTAATAACCACCGTATCATCACCACCGTTAGTTTTAATACTACCAGCAGTGATTGATTGTCTTCCCGCAATATTAGTACTATCCGTCCCCCGACCAACGACAACAAGATTGGCTGCCTCATTTCCATCAATCTGAGCTTGATCATTAATTTGATCAACTGAATTAGGATTTTTTGCTTTGATCTTATCAACAACCGATTTACTAGGCTTAGCCGATGGAATTGGACGACCTGTTATAATAACATTCGGTTCAAGTTGCGGTGTATCATCTACTTCACTATCATCTCTAGGATCTGCATCTCTCGGGTCATCCGAATCCTCGCCATCATCTTCCCAAGCGCTTGTATCCGTTTGATCTGGCAATGGATATGGCTCTTCTACCTCCGGGAAGTCATTGTTAATCTCATCCGCTTGCTTATCAAGCTCGGCTTTCTGTGCATCATCGGTCACTTTCGCAATCGCTTCTTTCGCCGCCTCTTTTAACGCATTCGCTTCATCTTGCTGTGCTTTTAATGCTGCTTCATCTTTGAGGCTGCCATCCGGATTTTTCTCTGCATTTGCAATCGCTTCATCTAATGCCGCTTCCGCAGCTTTTGCCTTCGCTAACGCCTCATCCGCCGCTTTCACCGGGTCTGCCGTCGGGAAGTCGTTGTTAATCGCATCCGCTTGCTTATCAAGCTCGGCTTTCTGTGCATCATCAGTGATTTTTGCAATCGCTTCTTTCGCCGCCTCTTTTAACGCATTCGCTTCATCTTGCTGGGCTTTTAATGCTACTTCATCTTTTAAGCTGCCATCCGGATTTTTCTCTGCATTTGCAATCGCTTCATCTAATGCCGCTTCCGCAGCTTTTGCCTTCGCTAACGCCTCATCCGCCGCTTTCACCGGGTCTGCCGTCGGGAAGTCGTTGTTAATCGCATCTGCTTGCTTATCAAGCTCGGCTTTCTGTGCATCATCGGTCACTTTCGCAATCGCTTCTTTCGCCGCCTCTTTTAACGCATTCGCTTCATCTTGCTGGGCTTTTAATGCTGCTTCATCTTTGAGGCTGCCATCCGGATTTTTCTCTGCATTTGCAATCGCTTCATCTAATGCCGCTTCAGCCTCTTTCGCTTCTGCTAAGATATATTCCGCCGCTTTCAGGGGATCCCCTACCGGAAAATCATTGTTAATTGACTCAACTTGTTCTGCTAACTCAGTTTTCTTCATACTATCCGGCAAACGTTCAATTAATCTTTTAGCAAAATCTTTAAAGGCATTAGCGTTATTTTGAGCGACTAGTAAGTCTACATCTGACTCGTCTTTTAAGCTGCCGTCCGGATTTTTCTCCGCATTTGCAATCGCTTCATCTAATGCCGCTTCCGCAGCTTTTGCCTTCGCTAACGCCTCATCCGCCACTTTCACCGGGTCTGCCGTCGGGAAGTCGTTGTTAATCGCATCTGCTTGCTTATCAAGCTCGGCTTTCTGTGCATCATCAGTCACTTTCGCAATCGCTTCTTTCGCCGCCTCTTTTAACGCATTCGCTTCATCTTGCTGTGCTTTTAATGCTGCTTCATCTTTGAGGCTGCCATCCGGATTTTTCTCTGCATTTGCAATCGCTTCATCTAATGCCGCTTCCGCAGCTTTCGCCTTCGCTAACGCCTCATCCGCCGCTTTCACCGGGTCTGCCGTCGGGAAGTCGTTGTTAATCGCATCCGCTTGCTTATCAAGCTCGGCTTTCTGTGCATCATCAGTGATTTTTGCAATCGCTTCTTTCGCCGCCTCTTTTAACGCATTCGCTTCATCTTGCTGGGCTTTTAATGCTACTTCATCTTTTAAGCTGCCATCCGGATTTTTCTCCGCATTTGCAATCGCTTCATCTAATGCCGCTTCCGCAGCTTTTGCCTTCGCTAACGCCTCATCCGCCGCTTTCACCGGGTCTGCCGTCGGGAAGTCGTTGTTAATCGCATCCGCTTGCTTATCAAGCTCGGCTTTCTGTGCATCATCAGTGATTTTTGCAATCGCTTCTTTCGCCGCCTCTTTTAACGCATTCGCTTCATCTTGCTGGGCTTTTAATGCTACTTCATCTTTTAAGCTGCCATCCGGATTTTTCTCTGCATTTGCAATCGCTTCATCTAATGCCGCTTCCGCAGCTTTTGCCTTCGCTAACGCCTCATCCGCCGCTTTCACCGGGTCTGCCGTCGGGAAGTCGTTGTTAATCGCATCCGCTTGCTTATCAAGCTCGGCTTTCTGTGCATCATCAGTGATTTTTGCAATCGCTTCTTTCGCCGCCTCTTTTAACGCATTCGCTTCATCTTGCTGTGCTTTTAATGCTGCTTCATCTTTGAGGCTGCCATCCGGATTTTTCTCCGCATTTGCAATCGCTTCATCTAATGCCGCTTCCGCTGCTTTCGCCTTCGCTAACGCCTCATCCGCCGCTTTCACCGGGTCTGCCGTCGGGAAGTCGTTGTTAATCGCATCTGCTTGCTTATCAAGCTCGGCTTTCTGTGCATCATCAGTCACTTTCGCAATCGCTTCTTTCGCCGCCTCTTTTAACGCATTCGCTTCATCTTGCTGGGCTTTTAATGCTACTTCATCTTTTAAGCTGCCATCCGGATTTTTCTCCGCATTTGCAATCGCTTCATCTAATGCCGCTTCCGCAGCTTTTGCCTTCGCTAACGCCTCATCCGCCGCTTTCACCGGGTCTGCCGTCGGGAAGTCGTTGTTAATCGCATCTGCTTGCTTATCAAGCTCGGCTTTCTGTGCATCATCGGTCACTTTCGCAATCGCTTCTTTCGCCGCCTCTTTTAACGCATTCGCTTCATCTTGCTGTGCTTTTAATGCTGCTTCATCTTTGAGGCTGCCATCCGGATTTTTCTCTGCATTTGCAATCGCTTCATCTAATGCCGCTTCCGCAGCTTTTGCCTTCGCTAACGCCTCATCCGCCGCTTTCACCGGGTCTGCCGTCGGGAAGTCGTTGTTAATCGCATCCGCTTGCTTATCAAGCTCGGCTTTCTGTGCATCATCAGTGATTTTTGCAATCGCTTCTTTCGCCGCCTCTTTTAACGCATTCGCTTCATCTTGCTGGGCTTTTAATGCTACTTCATCTTTTAAGCTGCCATCCGGATTTTTCTCCGCATTTGCAATCGCTTCATCTAATGCTTTGGCCGCTTTTTCTGCTGCTTCTACTGCGGCTTTCGCTTCAGTTGCCGGGTCTTCCGCTACATCAGGCACACGGTTGTCAATCACCTCAACACGTGTAGTTAAATCCGTTTTATCCGTACTCGTATCCGGTAACGCATCCACTGCCGCTTTCGCTGCATCTTTTAATGCATCCGCTTCTTTTGCTTGCTCGTCTAACTTAGACTTTTCTTCCGCAGTTAAACCGCCTTTTTGGGCTTCCGCAATCGCTTTATCTAGGTCAGATGCTGCCTTCTCTGCTGCAGCTACTGCATTTTTTGCTGCTTTTACTGGAGCTGTATTGTCCGGTTCTTCATTATTAGAACCATTATTGTTACCTGAACTACCTCCGCTGTTGCTCGCTGCAATAGTGATACCTGCTGCCAATGGAACTAATGCGGCTAACCACCATGGGTTAAATGCCCAGAACGCACTAGCTAATTCGTCACCACCTAGAATTTGTGGTGCTGCTACTTGATCAGCAAGTAAACTCACCGCATCAGTTTTTACACCCGATTCTGGAATATATGCATAGATCTTGCCATTATCGGCTTGACCAATTAATAAGTTGCTTGTTTCTTTTCCTGCCTCTTCATCATAGTAATCTTTGATGACAATATCTTCTTTAACGTCACCATCTTTTAAGAAGATTTTTAAATCATTATCTTCCCGTTTAGTAATAATATTCTCCGGCCCAAAGCCTGTTTTATCATCAATAAGTTGATAATTAGCTTCGACTTTTGCAGCTAACGTTAACGTTTCGCCTTGCTTAATTTTGTGCTCTGCAATAACCGTTTTAGCATTTAACACTTTTAATGTGGTAGACATACATCCCCCCTAAATTCGTCAATAAAATAAATGTTTCTAAATTTCCGCTAAAGCTAAAATTGTTCCGATAAATTTACTTTATTAACGGATCAAAATTAGCATTCTCTAAGCAGCACTCTGTCCCTTATCTAAAAAAAAAAGAACAGAACACAGGGATAATTAAATTATCCCTGTGTTCTGTTCTTTTTTCCGATGCAGTTCTAGTAGCTAATTGCTCGTTGCTCGTTGCTCGTTGCTCGTTGCTCGTTGCTCGTTGCTCGTTGCTCGTTGCTCGTTGCTCGTTGCTCGTTGCTCGTTGCTCGTTGCTCGTTGCTCGTTGCTCGTTGCTCGTTGCTCGTTGCTCGTTGCTCGTTGCTCGTTGCTCGTTGCTCGTTGCTCGTTGCTCGTTGCTCGTTGCTCGTTGCTCGTTGCTCGTTGCTCGTTGCTCGTTGCTCGTTGCTCGTTGCTCGTTGCTCGTTGCTCGTTGCTCGTTGCTCGTTGCTCGTTGCTCGTCATGATTAGATAAATCCTCCTAAACAAAGTCAAGTGCTAATATAAGAAAATCAAGATCAGAATGCAACTTTTTTGAAACTATTTAACTGAAATCTGCGCCAAAAGCGATAGAAAGAAACTAAGCAAATATGATAGGAGTAGCGCCCTTCCGATAGAGTGCTACTTTTATATAAAATCAAAGTAATTTAACCGGTACTTTGACAACTAATTTTTTAATCTTTTCCGATTTTCCATTCACAATACAGCATGGCTTGTGCGGTTCATAAGGGTAGAATACGGCAAACATTTTAGGCGTTAATGTAACCGTAAATTTATTCTCAATATCCGCTGCAGTCAGTTGATAATCATCGGCATCATTGTAATCTTCGTATTTTGTTAAATCCGGATAGGTTGCGCCGACTTCAATATTCTCCGTTCCTCGAATTAAGACTTGCACATCTAAATATTCATGGTGCAATTCCGCTTTTTTGCTGCTTGATTCGGCGGTTTCCGGCTCCATCACGTTCATATAAATTTGATCGTTAATATCGTGGCGGCCGGTTTCTAATACACTTAAGTCTAATGTATTGAGATAATCGCACACTTCTACAATCACTTTTGGTAAACCCACTTTAAAATTCGGGTTGGTTAGGCTACTAATAATCATATTTTCTCCTTATAAATGCCTGAATGAAAATTGACCTATCATAACAAGTTGGTGGTATGAAATAAAGTTACCAATCACATCAAAACATCTGTATAATGTACAAGTTTTATTTTCTGTATTAGCGTGCGGCTAACAAAAGAAATTTTTTCGCAAAAGTGCGGTCACAAAAAACAACGTTTTTTGAACTTTAGCTTTGCTAATGCCCAGTATAGAGATGAGTAAAGGTTTTTTTGAATAATTTTCTCAAAGATTTCTTTTGCTAGTCGCAATCTGGAAAATAAAACGTTGTTTTAATATCAAAATCAAAGGAAAACATTGTGAATCCAATTGTTAAACAATTTAAATACGGGCAACACACCGTCACGTTAGAAACCGGTGCGATTGCTCGCCAAGCCACAGCCGCAGTGATGGCTAGTATGGACGACACCAGTGTGTTCGTTACCGTTGTGGCTAAAAAAGATGTGAAAGAAGGTCAAGATTTCTTCCCGTTAACCGTTAACTATCAAGAACGTACTTATGCTGCCGGTCGTATTCCCGGCGGTTTTTTCAAGCGTGAAGGTCGTCCATCCGAAGGCGAAACCTTAATTGCCCGCTTAATCGATCGTCCTATCCGTCCATTATTCCCCGAAGGTTTCTTCAATGAAATTCAAGTCGTAGCAACCGTTGTTTCCGTCAATCCGCAAATTAGCCCTGATTTAGTGGCGATGATTGGTGCTTCTGCCGCGTTATCTTTATCCGGTGTGCCGTTTAACGGCCCAATCGGCGCAGCACGCGTTGGTTTTATTAACGAGCAATTTGTATTGAATCCGACCATGGCGGAACAAAAACAAAGCCGTTTGGATTTAGTCGTGGCGGGAACGGATAAAGCCGTATTAATGGTGGAATCCGAAGCCGATATTTTAACGGAAGAACAAATGCTGTCTGCCGTAGTATTCGGCCATCAACAACAACAAGTTGTGGTTGAAGCGATCAAAGAATTTGCAGCAGAAGCCGGTAAACCTCGTTGGAATTGGGTGGCACCTGAGCCAAATACCGATTTAATCAATAAAGTAAAAGCCATTGCGGAAGCACGTTTAGGTGATGCGTACCGTATTACAGAAAAACAAACTCGCTATGAGCAAATTGATGCGATTAAAGCTGATGTTATCGCACAAATTACTGCAGAAGACGAGGAAATCAGTGAAGGCAAAATCATTGATATTTTCACTGCACTTGAAAGCCAAATCGTACGCGGTCGTATCATTGCCGGCGAGCCACGCATTGATGGTCGTACCGTAGATACAGTTCGAGCTTTAGATATTTGCACAGGCGTATTACCGCGTACCCATGGTTCAGCAATTTTCACCCGTGGTGAAACCCAAGCATTAGCGGTGGCAACTCTTGGTACTGAGCGTGATGCACAAATTATTGATGAATTGACCGGTGAGCGTTCCGATCATTTCTTATTCCACTATAACTTCCCGCCATACTCTGTCGGCGAAACCGGCATGATCGGTTCACCGAAACGTCGTGAGATCGGTCACGGACGTTTAGCAAAACGCGGGGTAGCTGCGGTGATGCCAAGCCTTGCAGAGTTCCCTTATGTAGTACGTGTCGTATCCGAAATCACCGAATCTAACGGTTCTTCCTCTATGGCTTCCGTATGTGGTGCTTCTCTTGCCTTAATGGATGCCGGTGTACCGATTAAAGCAGCAGTAGCCGGTATCGCTATGGGGCTCGTGAAAGAAGAAGAAAAATTCGTTGTACTTTCCGATATTTTGGGTGATGAAGATCACCTTGGCGATATGGACTTTAAAGTAGCAGGTACACGTGAAGGTGTGACCGCACTTCAAATGGACATCAAAATTGAAGGGATTACACCGGAAATTATGCAAATCGCTTTAAACCAAGCGAAAAGCGCACGTATGCACATTCTTGGTGTGATGGAACAAGCAATTCCTGCTCCGCGTGAAGATATTTCCGACTACGCACCGCGTATTCACACAATGAAGATTGATCCGAAAAAAATCAAAGATGTAATTGGTAAAGGCGGAGCGACAATTCGTGCATTAACCGAAGAAACCGGTACGTCAATTGATATTGACGATGATGGTACGGTAAAAATTGCCGCAGTCGATAATAATGCGGCAAAAAATGTGATGGCTCGCATTGAAGAAATTGTGGCGGAAGTTGAAACCGGTGCAATTTATAAAGGTAAAGTAAGCCGCTTGGCTGATTTCGGTGCATTCGTTGCTATTGTCGGCAATAAAGAAGGTTTAGTCCATATTTCACAAATTGCCGAAGAACGCGTTGAAAAAGTCAGCGATTATCTTCAAGTAGGTCAAGAGGTTAGTGTGAAAGTGGTGGAAATCGATCGTCAGGGTCGTATTCGCTTAACGATGAAAGACCTTGTACCAAAACAAGAAGCTGAACTAATCCAAGAAAATTCTAGCGAAGAACAAGAATAATCTTGATAAATCAAAACTTGACGGTAAATTCCGTCAAGTTTGGTTGTTTCCAACAAATATTAGTACACAAGAAGAAAGCCAATGCAGTGTTTTCGATTATCCCGCCATTATTTAGCCTATTTATTTGGCTTATGCGCGATATTGTTTCTTGCCGGCTGTGTCCAGTATAGAGGCACTTTTGTATCTAAAAATCACGTAATACTTGCTGAGCAAAACCCGAATTCACACTTTGAACAAGAAGTGATGATTGTACGGATTAGCCAAGTATTATTGGTTGGAAAAATGAGTAATGAAGAACGTGCTTTGTTGCATTTTGAACGCGGCGTTCTGTATGACTCCCTCGGTTTATGGGGGCTGGCTCGTTACGATTTTACTCAAGCCCTTGCATTGCAGCCGAAAATGGCGGCCGTGTATAATTATTTAGGGCTTTATTTATTGCTTGAGGAAGATTATGACGGCGCATTGGAAACGTTCAATGCCGTGTTTGAATTAGATCCAAGTTATAATTACACCCACCTTAATCGTGGTTTAAATTTTTATTATGTAGGACGTTATAATCTTGCCGAACAGGATTTCTTACAGTTCTACCAAGCCGATACAACTGATCCTTATCGTGTTTTATGGTTGTATTTGAACGAACAAAAATTAAAACCGCAAGAAGCCCGTAAAAACCTTGTCGAACGAGCAAAAGGGCTGTCAAAGGACTTCTGGGGTACAAATATCGTTCAATACTACTTAGGACACATTTCTTTAGAAGAATTACAGCAACGTGCCGGCAAATTCGCTGAAAACGTACAACAATACGCTGAAATTCTCACAGAAACCTATTTTTATCTAGCAAAACAAAAACTCAATGTAGGGCTGGTTGATGAAGCGGCAGCTTTATTTAAACTGGCTATGGCGAATCAGGTTTATGACTTTGTTGAGTATCGTTTTGCCTCTTTTGAGCTAATGAAATTAAAACCGGCTCAAACAGAACAGGAAAAAGAAGTAAAAAGTGCGGTGACAAAAACAGGAAATTTTTAGACCGCACTTTACATTGAGGATAATTTATTCTCAGTGTTCAACAATTAAACCGAAAGTCCCCTTGAGCTTTCCTTTTTATATTCGAGTATTTTAATGACTGAAAAAATCACTTTTAATGACTTAGGGTTGCCTGAGTTCATCTTAAAAGCCGTTTCTGACCTAGGTTTTGAAACACCTTCTCCAATTCAACAAGCCTGTATCCCTCACTTGCTCAACGGCAAAGATGTGTTGGGTATGGCACAAACCGGCAGTGGTAAAACTGCAGCTTTCTCATTGCCTTTACTGGCTCAAATTAATACTGAAGCAAAACACCCTCAAATGTTAGTAATGGCACCGACACGTGAACTTGCCATTCAAGTGGCGGATGCCTGCGATCAATTTATAAAACATATACAGGGCATACGTGTTGTTACCCTTTACGGTGGGCAACGCTATGACATTCAATTACGCGCATTAAAACAAGGTGCACAAGTCGTCGTAGGTACGCCGGGGCGTATCCTTGATCATATTCGTCGTGGCACATTAGATTTATCCGAACTTCGTTTCATCGTGTTGGATGAAGCTGATGAAATGCTGCGCATGGGCTTTATTGACGATGTTGAAACGGTAATGGCCGAATTACCGGAACATCATCAAACTGCCCTTTTCTCTGCCACAATGCCGGAACCGATTCGCCGTATCACCAAGCGTTTTATGAATGATCCGCAAGAAGTGAAGATTAAAGTTAATAACGAAAATGCGCCGGATATTGAACAAAGTTGTTGGTATGTGCACGGTGTACGCAAAAATGAAGCACTGCTTCGTTTCTTAGAAGTGGAAGATTTTGATGCCGCCATTATCTTTGCCCGTACTAAAACAGGCACATTGGATATTACCGAGCTATTAGAGAAAAACGGTTTCCGTTCTGCCGCACTGAACGGTGATATGACCCAACAACTGCGTGAGCAAACCCTTGATCGCTTACGTAACGGCAGTCTTGATATTGTTGTCGCAACGGATGTTGCCGCACGCGGTATTGACATTGAACGAATCAGCCTTGTCGTGAACTACGACATTCCGCTTGACGCCGAATCTTACGTGCATCGTATCGGTCGTACCGGTCGTGCCGGTCGTTCCGGTCGTGCATTGTTGTTTGTAGAGTCTCGGGAACGCCGTTTACTCCGCAATATTGAACATTTGATGAAAAAACCGATTAATGAAGTAGAACTGCCGAATCATTTAATATTGCAAGAATGCCGCCGTAAAAAATTTGTGGCGAAAATCACCAAACAACTTGAACATCACGATTTAGAACAATATCGTAGCCTGTTAGAAGATTTATTTACCGCGGATCAAGATCAAGAAGATATTGCGGCAGCTATGCTAATGTTACTACAAGGCAAGCAAAAACTGATTCTTCCACCAGATCCGCCAATGGAAAAACGTCGCCGTAGTGATCGTGGTGAGCGTCGCGAAAATCCTCGTTCGGCAGAGCGTCGCGGTGAACGAAAAGGTTACGGCAATCCGCAACCGATGGATTTATATCGTATTGAAGTCGGAAGAATGGATGGTGTTGAAGTTCGTCATATCGTCGGAGCAATTGCAAACGAAGGCGATATTAATAGTCGTTATATCGGTCATATTAAACTTTATGATGACTACACCACGGTGGAATTACCACAAGGTATGCCAAAAGAATTGCTTCAACAATTCGGCAAAACCCGAGTGCTAAACAAGCAAATGAGAATGTCATTCCTTGGCGCGGTAAAAGCTGAAAACTCACGCGAACGTGATGATTTCGGAGGAAAACGGAAAGGTCGTGGTAACGATAATGGTGATCGCGGCGGGCGGAAATTTAGTGAAAAAAATAACCGCACTTTTAACGAGAAACCTCGAAGAGGTCGCCGTAGTTAATAGTTAATATTAAAGGGTAGAGATAGGATATATCCCTACCCTTTCTATTAAGGATAAAAAAATGAATTTTAAAAATCACAGTTATTTGGCCATTCAAAGCGTAGCAAAAGATGAAAGCAGGTTAATAAAACCAATTCAAGCCTACTTTAAAACACACAATAGAACCTTCACAAAATGCAAATCTACTCTTTTGGAAAGTTATTTACCTTTTAAATATAAGCATTTTTATTGGAATTTAAATAAAGAAATGAAAACATTCATTGCTATTATTCCCAATCAAGACTTAGCGAGGAAATGGCGGGAAGAACAATATAAAAATTGTGCTTGGTTGTTGGAAATTCACATCTATGAAAAATTAAATTATGATAATGAAGCAAACTATGATGATAAAGTAGTTTCCAGTATGAATAAAACACAAAAATTTCTCAATGAAATCTTTGATTCCATTGATTTTAAATGCCATCTACTTGATGAATATGATGATACAAACCGGAACAATCGCTGGTATCATTCATCGGATATAAATTAGCTATTTGGTACTCTTATAAATAGGAACATATATTTGAAAGGTTTATTTTTACGTATTATCGCTGCGCTTGCGCTGCTACTTTGGGCGATTGATATGGTGTTTCCTTGGCAAAAAATAATGCGCTCGGAAGAAAATCATTATACGGCAATTAAATCTCGAGGCAGCCTTATTGTTGGAACAATCAACAACCCTATTTATTATTTGATCGGCCCTGAAGGGGAATCCGGTTTAGAATACGAATTAGCAAAAAATTTTGCTGATTATTTAGGCGTAACTCTGGAAATTAAAACCCTTGAAAATACGGATGCACTTTTTAATGCACTCGCCAATAACCAAATTGATTTTGCCGCCGCCAATTTACTTTTTTACCCCCGCCGTGCGGAACAGTTCCAAATCGGGCCGGCTTATACCTCTGCATCTTGGCAATTAGTCTATAAAAAAGGGGAAAATCGACCAAAAGATTTAAGCCAAATACAACAAGAAATCACCATCGCCGGTGGAGAAGAACTCAATGAGTTATTGACTCAATTTAAGAAACAATTCCCTAATTTACAGTGGAAAAATAACAAGCAACTCACTCAAGAAGAATTATTAATTCAAGTGGCAGAAGGTAAGATTCCTTACACGATTGCTAACTCCATTGATGTCGCCACGACGCAACAAATCCGTCCCAATCTTGCGATCGCCTTTGATGTAACAGATGAAGCGACGGTTCATTGGTATCTCGCCAATAATTCTTATAATGAACTACAAGCCGGTTTGTTAGATTTTATGAACAATGCATTAGACACCGGTTTAATTGATCGTATTGAAGAGAAATATTTCCGTCATATCGCCCAATTCGATTATGTCGATAGCCGTGCCTATTTAAATGCCATAGAAAAAACGCTCCCCCAGTATCAACCGATCTTTGAAAAATACAAAGGCACATTAGACTGGCGTTTGTTGGCAGCCATGGCATATCAGGAATCCCATTGGAACCCTGATGCCACCTCACCTACCGGTGTGCGGGGAATGATGATGCTCACCAAAGATACGGCGGAACGAATGAAAATCAGCAATCGAACGGATCCGGAACAAAGTATCAAAGCAGGGTCGGATTATTTACATTGGTTATTGAGCCAAATACCCGACAGCATTGCACAAGAGGATCGCATTTGGTACGCTCTCGCCGCGTATAATATGGGATTGGGCCATGTGTTGGATGTACGTCGCTTAACAAAAAAATTAGGGGTAAATCCGGATAATTGGCTGGATGTAAAAAATAACTTACCCTTACTGTCAGAAAAACGTCATTATAATAATCTAAAATATGGTTATGCCCGTGGCTATGAAGCCTACCAATATGTGGAAAATATCCGCCGCTATATGAAAAGTATTGTGAATTACCATCGGGTTCAAGGAAATCAGAACAACAACGATTCTGACAATATCATGGAAAATAAACAAGAATAGGAGAGTAATATGTTAAAACGCAAAACCTTTTTGAAGAAAATAAAATCACGCGATATCTCCACTTCACGTAACTTACGTTTAAAACGATTAAAACATCGTAAACAAAAGCAATTTGAACGCCATGCTATGCAATTTGTCGTACAAGAAATTTATTGCTAAATAAAACCGCACTTTCATTTCCTAAAGTGCGGTTAAATTTTAAGGTATTTTATGTATAGAAAACCCCGATATCAGTATCGGGTTTTTTATTAATTAT
The DNA here is from genome assembly GCF_010587025.1 of Rodentibacter caecimuris. Classification (NCBI taxonomy): domain Bacteria; kingdom Pseudomonadati; phylum Pseudomonadota; class Gammaproteobacteria; order Pasteurellales; family Pasteurellaceae; genus Rodentibacter; species Rodentibacter caecimuris. The sequence goes on from NZ_CP040863.1 coordinate 1,238,569, forward strand.
TTTGTTGCCGTGGGAACAACCAATTCCGGTTCTTCCGGTCTTTCTACTTTTGCAAACTGTTTATCCTTATTTGCATCAATAATTTGTTGGGTTTGATTTGCCAAAGTGTCCAGCCACATTTTTTGGTACGCATCACGCATTAAGAATAAACCTTCATAAGTCGCTTGCGTGTCAGGATATAATTGCAGCATTCCTACAATACGGTTTGCCACCGCAACATCCGCATTACGCTTTGCATAGAATTTAGCAATTTCCAATTCATGGCGTGCTAAAGAATCTTTAATATACACCATACGGGCTAAGGCATCTTGTGCATAAGGACTATTAGGAAATGCGCGTACTAAACTTTGGAAATTTGAAAATGCGGTTTTTAAAGAGGTTGTTTCACGCGTTGCGCGATCGATGCCAAAGAAATCCTGAATGGCATTATCCGCCGTTGCAACATTAGTTAGACCGGCCATATACACCGCATAATCGCGATTCGGGCTTTGTGGAAATTGGTTTAAGAAATTATCTACCGTCACCAATACGGCTGTGTAATCCTGCGATTTATAGTTTGCATAAATGAGATCCAACATTGCTTGTTCTTGATATGTACTTCCCGGGAAACGTTCCGTGGTCGCATTTAAATAACGAATAGCCTCAGAATAACCGCCTTCCTGTAAAGAACTCGCGCCTTTATTGTAAAGTTCATCTACCGATAATTGCTCGACTTCTTGTTTACCGCTTGAACAACCGATCACAGCAAATACTACCGCAAGCAAAGCCAATGATTTCATTTTACGCATTGTTTTTTTTCCTTAATTTTTACGAAAACCAATAAATAAGATACAATTAGCCGACATTGTATAGAACATTAATAAATAAGCCAACTTTTTAAACTTATTGAGATAAATTTTATGCCACAAATTACCCTTTCGGCAGAGGTACAACCCGAACAAATCGGACAGCGCTTAGACCAGACTCTCGCTGAGTTGTTCCCCGAATATTCCCGATCACGTCTAAAAACTTGGATTGAAGCGGATCTGGTGAAAATCAACAATTGCATTGCCAATATTCCCCGTGAAAAAGTATTGGGCGGCGAGCATATCGAAATCATCGTTGAGATAGAAGACGAAACACGCTTTGAGCCTGAAAATATCCCACTTAATATCGTCTATGAAGATGAGCACATTATCGTTATCAATAAACCCAAAGATCTTGTCGTTCACCCTGGTGCGGGCAACCCAAACGGTACGGTATTAAACGCTCTTCTTTACCACTACCCGCCAATTGCCGAAGTACCACGTGCAGGTATTGTGCATCGTTTAGATAAAGACACTACCGGCTTAATGGTCGTAGCAAAAACTATACCCGCCCAAACAAAATTGGTGCGAGATTTACAAAAACGAAAAATTACCCGTGAATACGAAGCCGTAGCCCTAGGCATTATGACCAAAGGTGGCTTGGTCGATCAACCGATGGCACGCCATGCGACTAAGCGTACGCTTATGGCGGTTCATCCGATGGGAAAACCGGCAGTAACCCACTACCGCATTATGGAAAACTTTCGTAACTATACCCGCCTACGCTTACGTTTGGAAACGGGCAGAACCCATCAAATTCGCGTTCACATGGCACACATTGCCCACCCGTTATTAGGCGATCAAACTTATGGCGGTCGCCCTCGCCCACCCAAAAATGCCAGTGAAAATTTTATGGAAGTATTGCGTAATTTCAAACGTCAGGCTTTACATGCGGTTATGCTACGTTTAGCCCACCCTATTACCGGTGAAATGATGGAATGGCACGCCCCTCTACCGGAGGATTTTGTCGAATTGCTTAATGCGCTAAAAACAGATTATCTTGAACACAAAGACAGTTTGGATTATTAATATGCAGGCGATTTTTCCCAATTGGCAAGCACCCTCCAATATCCACGCGTTTACAACGACACGCCAAGGGGGAGTGAGTGCTGCACCGTTTGATAGTTTTAATTTAGGCGATCACGTTGATGATGAAAAAAGTGCGGTCAAAACTAACCGCACTTTATTAGTGGAAAAATTCAATTTACCGCAACCGCCGTTATTTCTCACTCAAACTCATAGCACTGAGGTTATCCAACTCCCTTATTCCGGCAATAATTTTAATGCGGATGCGGTCTATACCCGACAGTCCAATCAAGTGTGTACCGTAATGACCGCCGATTGCTTGCCCGTATTGTTCACTACCCGTCAAGGCAATGAAGTGGCTGCGGCTCATGCCGGCTGGCGTGGATTATGTGATGGGATATTAGAGGAAACGGTAAAATGTTTTAAAGCTCAAGCACAAGATATTATCGTTTGGCTTGGCCCCGCTATCGGACCGAACGCATTTCAGGTAGGGGGTGAAGTCCTTGAACAATTTATACGCATTGACCCGATTGCAGAAACCGCTTTCCGAACCGATTCTTCCGTACAAGGCAAGTACTTCGGTAATCTTTATCAGATTGCCAGACAACGCTTAAATAAATTGGGGATTACAGAAATTTCGGGCGGGGATCATTGCACATTTAATGAGAAAGACCTGTTTTTCTCTTATCGACGAGACGGAAAAACAGGCAGAATGGCGAGTGTTATTTGGTTTGATTAGGTCTTTGAAGTATCCTATTTAAACCCGATTTTTCATCAAAAATCCGGATTATTTTCAAACCAGCTTTCTAAAATTAAACAAGCGGAAATGCCATCCACTTTGCCCTTTTTCAATGCTCGAAAACCGCCGCGATCAAAGATTTCACTACGTGCTTGAGTTGTGGTTAAGCGCTCATCCTGGAATACGACTTTAACGCCGAAACGCCCGTTTAAGCGATGAGCAAATTTTCTCGCCCGCAATGTTAATTCCTGTTCCGTACCGTCCATATTCAACGGAAGCCCCACAACAACAAGATCGGGTTTCCATTCCGTTAAGCATTTTTCGATATTTTCCCAATTTGGAATACCGTCTCGCGCATTAAAAGCCGGTAAAGCCTGTGCCGTACCGGTAATACTCTGTCCCACGGCACATCCGATGCTTTTTGTGCCAAAATCAAAAGCAAGTGCGGTAATGCCCATTAACTATGCCCCACTTGTGCCGTAGCAAAATTATGCAAATTGATACCTAACAATCGATTTGCCGCAAGGTAACGTTCTTCGTAAGGCGTATCAAATAAAATAGTTTCATCCAATGGCACAACCAACCAAGCATTGTCTGCGATTTCTTTCACTAACTGACCAGCTGACCAACTTGAACACCCCAATGCCACTAAGTATTTTTCCGGCGCCTGCAACGCGCCGAAAGTATCCACAACATCGGCAGAGGTTGTAAGAAAAAGATTATCCGTTATCTTGTAGCTATGTTGAAAATCATTTGCTGTTTTTTTATGAACAATAAAACCGCGTTCCGTATGCATAGGGCCGCCTGCCACCACCATCGCATCATCAAAAGTGCGGTCATTTTTCATCATAAAATTCAGTTTGGAATAAAGTTCTGCAATGCTTAAATCGGTCGGTTGATTAATGACTAATCCTATAGAACCCTGATCGTTATGCTCACAAATAAATATTACCGTACTCTGAAAATAATCTTCCAAATGAGGCATTGCAATTAACAATTTTCCTTGTAATTCCATCATTCACCTAAATCTCCAAAACAAATTTGTAATGCGCTGATTGCCGCTAAAGAGGCGGTTTCAGTACGCAATACACGCTTTCCTAATAAAATTTCAGTAAACCCCTGCTGCTCCGTCTGAGCAATTTCCTGTGGCGATAAACCGCCTTCGGAACCGATCAACAAACGCACGCCCGCCGTCGGCATATTCGGCAAAGTTTTAATCGAATATTGGGCACGAGGATGTAAATTCAACTTTAATGCGCCGTCATTTTCCGCACACCAATCCTGCAATTTCATTAGCGGTCGAATTTCGGGTACCACATTACGACCGCATTGCTCACAAGCGGCAATAGCAATTTTTTGCCATTGTTGAATTTTTTTGTCCATACGCTCGCCGTCTAATTTCACCCCGCAGCGTTCCGACCAAAGCGGCGTAATGACATTCACGCCCAATTCTACCGACTTCTGAATGGTAAATTCCATACGCTCGCCACGAGAAATGACTTGCCCCAAATGAATCTTGAGATTTGATTCCTTATCGACAAATTCAGATCCTAAAATCTCAACTTTGACTCTCTTTTTGCCCGATTCAATAATCCGTGCCGGATAAATATGATTAGAGCCGTCAAATAACTCTATTTGCTCGCCCTCAACCATCCGCAACACTCGACCGACATGATTTGCCGCCTCGTCAGAAAGATAGCACTGCGTTTGATTTTCAAGGGATTCAGGATGATAAATTCGAGGTATGCGCATAAGATATAAAGATATATGTAAAAAGTACGATTAATTTAACCGCACTTTTGATGATTAATCGGAAAGATTTTGAGGCAGATGTTCTAAAATCATACGCCAATGAGTTGCCGATCTTAGATTATGTTTACGAATACAATCCACCACGGCATCTGCGTTGCCTTCTTGACAAATTTTTTGTAATTCGAGATAAAACTGCTTCGCCAATTCACGGTGTTTTTCATAACTGAAAAACAGCAGCCCAATTTTCTGATATACCCCTTTTAAACTGTTAAAGATTAAACGGTAAAAAGGTTTTTTTGCCAGAACGGTAAATTGGCGAAAGATACAATAATCAAACTCCGTATAATCTTCCGCCGAATTTTTTAATTCGCTCAATTCACTAAATAACATGGCAGATTGTTGCGGGGAATTTTTCACTGCTTCATAAATATAAAACTCCGACATTTTGCTACGTAACGACAACATATTATCGATAATGAGCGGTGCGGAATTTTGATCAAGGGTAATCAAGGTTTCAATAATACTGGGGTTTGCCGTGTCCCAAATATTATTTACTTTGGTTGGTTTACCATGTTGAATAGTCAACCAACCGTCTCGCGCTAAGCGTTGCAAAACTTCCCGCAATGTCGTACGGGTTACTCCGATTTTATCGGCGAGATCCCGTTCTGAAGGCAAATTTTTACCAGCAGGAAATACATTACTCCAAATACTTTTTACAATATATTCTTCGGCAAGCGCTGCGGGACTTTGTGCTTTTAAAAGTGTGTTTTCTGTATTCATAATAACCAGATGTTAGGAAAAAACCTAACAAGATCAAAAAAATGTAACTTATTTGACAAATTCTTACTTTCGTTATTATCCTTTAAAGCACACTATATTACAATGAGCGTATTATAAAAAACAGGAGCCATTTATGACTTACACACAAGCTTTTATGAAAAATTTCCTGGGTGCCAGCCCGGATTGGTATAAACTTGCCATTATCCTCTTTCTTATTATTAACCCGATTATCTTCTTTTTTATTAGCCCCTTTCTCGCCGGCTGGGTTTTAGTTGCCGAGTTTATTTTTACCCTCGCTATGGCATTAAAATGCTATCCGCTACAACCCGGTGGTTTACTCGCCATTGAAGCCATTGCTATCGGCATGACACATCCTGCCCATGTAAAGACTGAAATTATGGCAAATTTTGAAGTTGTTTTATTACTGATGTTTATGGTGGCAGGCATTTATTTTATGAAACAGCTCCTATTGTTTGTGTTTACCCGCTTGCTGGTCGCCATTGAATCTAAGATTACCCTTTCTTTAGCTTTCTGTATCAGTGCCGCATTTTTATCTGCGTTTTTAGATGCATTAACCGTCGTTGCCGTAATTATTAGTGTCGCCATGGGCTTTTACGGTGTATATCACAAAGTTGCCTCAGGCAATAAATTAAATGATCTTGTGGATATTACCAACGATGATAAATTAGGTGATAAACGCGCTACATTGGAACAATTTCGTGCATTTTTAAGAAGTTTAATGATGCATGCCGGGGTAGGAACCGCACTCGGCGGTGTTATGACTATGGTAGGCGAACCACAAAATTTAATTATTGCAGAACAAGCAAATTGGCACTTTATTGAATTTTTCTTCCGTATGGCGCCCGTCACCCTACCGGTTTTAATGTTTGGTTTGCTGACTTGCTATTTGGTAGAAAAATTTAAATTATTTGGCTACGGTGCAAAACTACCTCGTAAAGTATGGGCGGTGTTGGCACGTTTAGATCGCAATAACACGCAAAAAATGTCAAAGCAAGAAAAGATAAAATTGATTGTACAGGCTGTTATCGCACTTTGGCTGGTTATCGGTTTGGCATTTCATTTAGCTGCCGTAGGTCTAATAGGTTTAAGCGTGATCGTTCTTGCAACTGCATTAACCGGTATTACCAATGAGCATGTGATTGGCAAAGCATTCCAAGAATCTTTACCATTCACCGCATTACTTGTCGTATTCTTTACTGTGGTTGCCGTGATTATCGATCAAAAACTGTTCTCACCCATTATTCACTATGTTTTATCCGCCAGTGAAAGCACACAGCTTATTTTATTCTATGCCTTTAATGGCTTGCTCTCTGCTATTTCCGATAATGTCTTTGTCGCAACCGTCTATATTAATGAGGTCAAAACTGCACTCACTAACGGTGTGATTACACCACATCAATTTGAATTACTTGCTGTTGCAATCAATACCGGAACAAACTTGCCGTCAGTTGCAACGCCAAACGGTCAAGCCGCTTTCTTATTCTTATTAACCTCATCGCTTGCCCCGTTAATTCGTCTCTCCTATGGCAGAATGGTTTACATGGCATTACCTTACACCATTGTGTTATCCTTAGTGGGCTTATTTGCTATTGAGTACATTTTACCGACTGCTACCGTTTGGTTAGCAAATTTAGGCTTAATTCAGCCAATTTAAGGAGAACAAATGCTCGCATTTTTTAAACAATTTTCAGAAAAACGCTCATCCTGGTTATTACTTGTGCTTTCGAGTTTAGCCTTAGAATTGACCGCACTTTATTTCCAATATGGTATGGGGTTACAACCCTGTGTTCTTTGCGTGTATGAACGTTTAGCAATGAGTGGTTTATTCCTTGCGGGCATTATTGGTCTTCTCGCGCCCCGTTCACTGATCCTGCGCTTAATCGCCCTTGCATTAGGTTTATTTAGTGCGGTTAAAGGCTTGATGATCTCCATTCGTCACCTTGATCTGCAAATGAACCCTGCACCTTGGAAACAATGTGAATTTATCCCTAATTTCCCGGAAACTCTCCCATTCCACCACTGGTTGCCAAGCATTTTCAACCCCTCCGGTTCCTGCGATAACAGCCAATGGTCGCTATTCGGTATCACCATGGTGCAATGGTTGGTGTTTATCTTTGCCGTATATGTGCTTGTCCTTGTGGTGATATTGATTGCTCAGGTGAAAAAAAACAGAAAACAGAGAAGGTTGTTCTGCTAGATACACATAGCAAAAGTGCGGTCAAAATTGACCGCACTTTTTTATGTCTCTAAACAATGTTAATCCCTTTCTACATCGCCCAACAAGGCAGCATATTTCACTGTATTTGGGCTGGACTCTAAGGCGATTTTTAATGCCATGGTAAGAGGGACGGAAAGTAACATTCCTACCGTGCCCAGTAGCCATCCCCAAAATAACAGGGAAAGAAAAACGACTAAAGTGGAAAGCCCAAGACGTTGCCCCATCATTTTAGGTTCGAGAATATTACCGATGATCATATTGATCGCAATCACACCGACTATCACGCCAAAACCGATACCGAAACCATTCAATAATAAAGCCTGTACGATAATGGGAATAGCAGCAATGATCGAACCGATATTCGGAATGTAATTTAATAAAAAACTTAATGTCGCCCACAAAATCGCATATTGTACACCGCACACTTCCAATAGAATAAACACGGCGAATCCCGTAAGCAGGCTGGTGATACTTTTAATTCCAAGATAGCCAATCACGCCTTGCAAAATACGATTAATATGGCGCTCTTCTTTTTCTACATCATTCGGGGTAGAACTTATCACCACCGCAACTTTGTGCTTCATTGTCGGGGCTTCAGAGAGCATGAAAATTACCACAAGCACTAACACGAACACATTGCTCACCACACCGGAAAAATTGAGCAATACGCGGCTAACAAAATTCATAATGATACTTGGGTCGAAATTTTCTTGAATGGTTTCCCTTGAAAAATAAACGGGCAAATTGAAACGTTGTGCCAATGCCATCAGATCATTCACCCGTTCAGAAAGTAAGGTTTTATATTGCGGAATCGATTGGGTAAATTCACGCACACTACTGTTAATCAATCCCAATAAAGAGAAGAAAATAAGGGAAATCAACACAAAGAGTAATACTATCGCAAGCCAGTGGGGAAGACGACGGGCAGTCATTGCTTTAATAATCGGAGAACAAATAATCGCAATAAAGAGCGCCAGCAAAAACGGCACAACAATTTCAGCGGCTAATTTGATACCGGCTAAAATAATAATAACGGCGGCAATCCCCAGCAAAGTGCGGTGTAAATTTAGGTTATTTTCCACTAAATCGCTTCCTCATTTTCTTCACCGGTGCGAATGCGGATCACCCGTTCCACGTCATAAACAAAAATTTTTCCATCGCCGATTTTACCGGTTTGACAAGTTTCTATAATGGTTTCCAAACACTGTTCCAGCAAATCATCAGGCACCACGATTTCCATTTTTACTTTTGGTAAAAAATCCACCATATATTCTGCCCCTCGGTAAAGTTCCGTATGTCCTTTCTGGCGGCCAAAACCACGCACCTCTGTCACGGTCATCCCGGTGATACCGATATCGGAAAGATTTTCACGCACATCATCAAGTTTAAACGGGCGAATCATCGCTTCGATCTTTTTCATCCTATTTCTCCAAATTTTCTCGTCTTGCCGCTTTTGGGCGGAAACTCTCAATCACATTAGGGTGAGTATCAATATACAAACCATTAATGAGTTGTAAACAATAAGGTACTGCGCTAAAAATACCGCTCACAAGCACGTTTCCGTCTTTGTCTTTCACGCCCTCTAAGGTTTCTTTGATGGCTTTGGGTTGCCCCGGTAAATTTAAAATCAAACTTGCTTTACGAATCACGCCCACTTGGCGGGATAAAATTGCCGTAGGTACAAAGTGTAAACTCACTTGGCGCATTTGCTCACCAAAACCGGGCATTTCACGATCGGCAACGGCAAGTGTGGCATCCGGGGTGACATCACGTTTTGCCGGCCCCGTCCCGCCGGTAGTTAAGACAAGGTGGCAACCTTGTTCATCCACCAATTCTTTTAGCGTTTGCTCAATAATTTCTTGTTCATCGGGAATTAATCGGGTTTCCAGATGGAAAGGATCGATTAGCGCGTTCTCTAACCAAGCCTGTAATTCGGGAATACCTTGATCCTGATAGATGCCCGATGAAGCCCGATCAGATACGGAAACAAGGCCTATTTTTAAAAGTGCGGTCATATTTTTCCTTAAATTTTTGTATTAAATCTATATGCTTAAAATGGAAATAAGAGTGGAATTAAAAATACACTCACCACCATTACAATCAATGTAAAGGGAGCACCAATTTTTAAGAAATCACTAAACTTGTATCCACCGGGCCCCACGACCATTGTATTAACCGGTGAAGAAACCGGTGTCATAAATGCGGCAGATGCGGCAATTGCCACCACCATCGCAAAGGGGATAGGCGACACTTGGAGTTGCTGTGCCAATGAAATGGCAATAGGGGCAACTAAAATCGCCGTCGCGGTATTAGAGATGAATAATCCGATCACGGCACAAAAAAGAAATAACATCATCAACACGCAATGCATTCCCCAATCCCCCACTAACTGCAACATCGTCTCCACAGCAAGTTGAATCCCGCCAGTTTTTTGTAGTGCGGTAGCAAACGGCATCATACCGATAATCAAAATTAAACTTGGCCAATGAATAGAATCATAAGCACTTTTCGCATCGACGCAACGGAAATAGCCCAACATTAAGCAACCGATGAGGGCGGCTATCACATTCGGTACAAGGCCGGATACCATTAACAACACCATCACCAATACGGAAAGTAAGGCTTGCGGGGCTTGGCTTTGTGCCGGTGCAACACGATCTATTTCTTTCGGGTAGGTGAGCACAACAAAATCCTTGGTGCGGTTACGCATTTGTTGAATCACTTTCCAATCGCCAATAACAAGAATTAAATCGCCAAGCTTATAAGGCGTGCCGGAAAAACTGTCGGAAATCAATTCGCCATCCCGCTTGATACCCACCACATTTAATCCGTAACGAGAGCGAAACGCCACCTCTTGTGTGGTTTTATCAATCAACGCCGAACCTGGTACTAAGGCTAATTCTGCCATCCCAATAGATTTTGCCTGTTCGTCAAAAGATTGAGACTTGATCTCTGCCGGCTCCAAATTATAGGTTTGACAAAACTCCGCTAAATTAAATTCTTGCTGCCCGATATCGATCATTAAAATATCTTTTTCGTGAATTTCAGAGGTGGCAAGGGGCATCATATAAGTTGGGCGAAAACGTTTCCAACGTTCAATCGCTAACACATTTACCCCATAGTTGGAACGTAAATGTAATTCATCTAAATTTTTGCCGATAAAAGGCGAACCGGTACGCACCACAAAACGTTTTGCTCGACCGCGTAAACCATATTCATCAATCAATTCAGCCATTGAGCGTTGGTTATTTTCTTGGTGATCCGTAGCAATGTTTCCCCCAAGCCAGCGGCGGGTTAGCAACATATAGCCGATACCTAACAACAAAATAACGAGACCAATCGGGGTGAAATCAAAAAATCTTAAACGAGTACCGGTATCTTTGACTAATTCTGCATTCACCACCAAGTTAGGTGCGGTGGCGATAAGTGTCATCATACCGCTAATCAAACCTGCCACACTCAACGGCATCATTAAGCGTTTTGGGGAAAGGTTCATTTGGCGACAAATCATCAGAACCACGGGGATAAAAATCGCCACCACGCCTGTGGAGCTCATAAACGCCCCTAAGCCTGCCACGGCAAGCATGAGTAACACCAAGACTTTGGTTTCACTATTTCCGGCAAGTTTTAAGATCCCTTCACTCACTTGATAGGCAACCCCAGTACGCACCAATCCTTCGCCAATAATAAACAACAATGCGATCAAAATAATATTCGGATCGCTAAATCCGGCAAAAATTTCGTTGGTGGTTAAAATACCGCTCAAATAAAACGCCAACATCACTAAAAGTGCCACGGCATCCATCCGCACTTTATTTCTCACGAATAAAATCACTGCAACGGCTAACAGAGCAAGTGTCCAGAAAAGCGGGCTAACCCAAAGTGCATTTGTGAATATGGTATTCATCTCCTACCTCTCATGTTTAGCGACTTTCTAATACTTTACGAACCGGAGCAAAACTACGGCGGTGCTGTGGCAATGCCCCTAATTCGGCTAATTTTTCTAGGTGTAACTTCGTCGGATATCCTTTATGTTGGGCAAAAGCATACTCCGGGTATTGGCGATCCAACGCTTCCATTTCTTGATCCCGTGCGACTTTTGCCAAAATAGAAGCGGCACTAATTTCCGCCACCAAACTATCGCCTTTTACAATAGCTTGGGCAGGAATATTAAGATCTTTAGGAATTTTATTGCCATCGACCAGTACAAAGTGCGGTTGAATTTTTAACGATTTTACCGCTCGCGTCATGGCAAGTAAGGATGCCTGCAAAATATTCAGTTCATCAATTTCTTCCGCTTCCGCTCTCCCTAATGACCATACAAGTGCTTTTTGTTTAATTTCTTCTGCTAAGGCAAGACGTTTTTTTTCAGTGAGTTTTTTTGAATCGGCTAATCCTTCAATGGGATTATTGGGATCTAAAATCACCGCCGCAGTCACGACTGCCCCGACTAAAGGCCCCCGCCCCACTTCATCTACGCCGGCAATTAACTGATAACCTTGCGGATATTCAAACATGTTATTTTTCCTCTAATAGATCAATCACCGCTTGAGCGGCCTGCTTATCCGCATCACATTGAATTTGTCTGTGTAAATCCGTGAAACGTTGAATTAATATGTGGCGATTTTTAACCGCACTTTGTTCATCCGAAAAATAGACCGACAGTTTTTCTGCGAGTAATGTCGGCTCACAATTTTCTTGAATCATTTCCGGCACTAACATTTCATTTGCTAATAGATTCGGCAGAGAAATATAGTTGGTTTTCACCAAACGCTTCGCTAAGAAATAAGTGAGCGGTTTCATTTTATAGCCTACCACCATGGGTGATTTACACAGCATCGCCTCAAGAGCAGCGGTGCCGGAAGCCAGTAAAGTGGCATCCGCTGCGATTAATACTTGGCGTGCATTGCCGTCAATCAGATGCATCGCTAAATCCGGAGCGACTCGGGCTTTAATTGCTTCAAATTGTTGTCGCCGTTTTTCATTCACTAAGGGAACAAGAAATTGCAGATCCGAAAATTGCGCTTTCAGCAATAATGCCGTTTTCAAAAAAGGCTCGGTTAAAAATTCTACTTCAGCGCCCCTACTTCCCACAAGAATCGCTAAATAACGTTGTGCAGGATCAATGTTGAGAAATTGGCAAGCCTCCTCCCGATTAGGTTTTAGAGGAATTGCATCCGCCATCGTGTGACCGATAAATCGGCAAGGCACATTGAATTTATCATAAAATGCTTTTTCAAAGGGTAAAAATGCCAGCACTTGATTTGTCGCTTTAGCAATTTTGTGGATTCTATTCTGTCGCCACGCCCATACGGAAGGGCTGACATAATGAATAGTTTTGATGCCACCGGCTTTGAGTTTCAGTTCTACATCTAAATTAAAATCCGGTGCATCAATGCCGATATAGACATCGGGCTTTTCGCGCAGCATAGTTTGAATCACATTTTTACGGATTCTTAGTAGGCGTGGAAGATGTTTAACAATTTCGGCTAACCCCATAACAGAAAGTTCTTCCATATCCACCAAGGTTTCGCAACCTTCAGCGATCATTTTAGGGCCGGCAATTCCGATAAAACGAGCATTGGGATAATGGGCTTTAAGCCGGCTAATTAAGCCTGCACCGAGAATATCCCCAGAGATTTCTCCCGCCACAAGCGCAATAGTAGGATTTTCCTTGTTCATTAAATTTATCCTAAAAAATAACCGCACTTTGGACTAAAGTGCGGTTAATTGGTTAATGAGGTTTACTCTTTCTAAAGAGAGAAACGCTGTTAACGAATAATTCCGCGGGTTGAGCGTTTAAAGAAATTGGTAAAGAAACTGATTGCGGAATCGGTTTCAGCAATTTGTTCAATTTCCGGGATGATTTCTTCAAGAGTTTTACCGCTGCGATAAATCATTTTATACACATTACGAATTGCGTGCATAGTCGGCTTATCAAACCCTCGGCGTTTTAAACCTTCTAAATTAACCCCAAACGGACGGGCATGATTACCTTGTGCCATCACATAAGGCGGCACGTCTTGACTAACCATGGAGCCGCCGCCTAACATCACATGCGCCCCCACAACGACAAATTGATGAATCGCCGACATACCGCCTACAATCACAAAATCATCCAATTCGACATGACCGGCAAGAGTCGCGTTATTTGCCAAGATACAATTATTTTTAATTTGGCAATCATGCGCTACATGTACGTTAATCATCAGAAGATTATTATTACCGATACTCGTTACGCCTCCGCCTTGGATTGTGCCACGGTGAATGGTGACATGCTCGCGAATTCGATTGCCATTGCCAACAACGGTTTTCGTTGCTTCGCCTTTGTATTTTAAATCTTGATTGACTTCACCAATCGTCGCAAATTGGTAAATTTCGTTATCTTCACCAATCACGGTATCACCGCGTACAACGACGTGTGATTTCAACACAGTGCGTGCTTTAATCTCAACGGAACCTTCAACAATACAGAAAGGGCCAATAAAAACGCCTTCACCAATAACCGCCCCTTGTTCAACGAGTGCCGTCGGGTGAATTTTTGCACTTGGATGGATCATATTTATCCCCTTATTTATATTAACGACGAGCACACATTAATTTAGCTTCACAAGCTACTTCACCGTTTACCGTTGCAATACCGGTAAAAGCGGTAATTCCGCGGCGTTCTTTAACGACTTGAACGTTCAATTCCATTTGATCACCGGGTAACACAGGACGTTTAAAACGCGCTTCGTCAATTCCCGCAAAATAGAATAATTCTCCACCTTTTAATTCATGGGTTTTAAATGCCAGAATTCCCATGGCTTGTGCAAGCGCTTCTAAAATCAACACGCCCGGTAAAATAGGTTCACCAGGAAAATGACCGGTAAAACAAGGCTCATTTACACTGATATTTTTGATTGCTTTTAACCATTCGCCTTCCTTAAAATCCAACACACGATCCACCAACAAAAACGGATAACGGTGTGGTAATAAAGTCATAATTTCTTTTGCTTCGATCACTCTTGTTTGCTGTTCTGACACGTTGATACCTTTACAAATAAACACTAAATTCGCATGAATTATACGATATTTACGGTTAAAAACAAAACGCACCACTAAAGTGCGGTGCGTTTTTAAAACGGATGGATTAGCCGATTTTCTTTTCAAGCGCTTTTAGACGCTTATTCATTCCATCAATCCCTAAAGTCAGCGCGGCTGTTTTACGCCACTCTTTATTGGTTTGTAATGGAATACCGGAAGAATAAACACCCGGTTCGGTAATTGGCCGCATTACCATTCCCATACCGGTAATTGTCACCTTATCGCAGATTTCCATATGACCGTTAATCACACTCGCCCCACCAATTAAACAGTAGCGTCCTACTGTCAGGCTACCCGCCATAATCACACCACCCGCGACTGCCGTGCCGGTGCCAATATGAACGTTATGGGCAATTTGACAAAGATTATCAATAATAACGTTATCCTCGATCACCGTTGCATCTAATGCGCCCCGATCGATACAGGTACAAGCGCCGATTTCAACATTGTTACCGATAATAACTTGTCCCACTTGTGGAATTTTAATCCAACGACCACGATCATTGGCATAACCGAAACCATCACTGCCAATCACCGCACCGGACTGAATTAAGCAGTTTTTGCCGATTTCTACATCATGATAAATGGTTACATTCGCCCACAGTTGCGTGCCGGCCGCAATTTTTGTGTTTTTACCCACAAAGCAATTTGCACTGATAATCACGTTATCGCCTAATACAGCCCCTTCTTCGATAACGCTATTTGCTCCAATTGACACATTTTCACCCAAAGAAACGCCCTCAGAAATCACCGCACTTGGTGCGATACCTTGCGCTGCTTTTGGTGTAGTGTCCATATATTGCGCTAAAATCGCATAAGCTACATAAGGATCATTAACAATGAGTAAATTACTTTCTTTCGCACAAAACTCAACGTCTGCTTCGGATACCACTAAAATACCGGCTTGAGATGTTTTTAATAATGGGCGAAATTTTGCATTGGAAATGAAAGTGAGTTGATGAGCTTGCGCTTTATCAAGAGGAGCGATGTTTGTGACAATAGTATCGGCGCTACCACGAATGGTCGCGCCGATTTGATTGGCCAATTCTTGTAAAGAATAGGATTTTTGCATTATGAGAACCTATTATTTTTTCTCTTCCGCTTTAGCCGGTGCTGCAGCTTTTTCTGTCACAGGAATTGATTTTAATACTTCTTCGGTAATATCCTTACCTTCTACTGCAAATACCACAGAGTTTGCATCAAGCACATAGGTATAACCTTTTGTTTTTGCCACATTGTTGGTTGCCACTTGAATACTTTCTAATAATTTTGCACGAGCTTCTGCTTGGCGTTTATCACTTTCTTCTTGGAACGCCGCCACTTTTTTATCTTGCTCTTGCATCAATTTAGTCAATGCAGCTTCTTCATTCGCACCAAATTTATTAATTTCTTCTTCACGTTTTTGGATTTCAGCTTGACGTAAACGTGGTGCATCTTTTTTCAATGCCTCAACTTTTGCTTCTACCTTTTTACGTGCTGCGGCAATTTTATCATCAATTTCTTTTTTACTTGCGGCTAATTTGTCTGCCGTCGGTTTCAATTCTGCATCTAATTTATCGGCAATAGCTTGACGATCCGGGTGATTTTGGAATAAATATCCTGCATTAATGAATGCGATATTTTCATCTGCCGCAGCAAAACCTGATGCAAGTGCAATACCTACTGAAAGTGCGGTCACTTTTAAAACATTTTTCATTGAAATTTCCTTATTAGGTTAAGTAGTTAATCATGCTTGCACAGCCTGAATAAGTGCTGTGCAAGTGTTTGTTTTGACTAGAAGATAAATAAAAAGTTCGATTAGAAAGAACCACCAATACTAAATTGGAACTGTTCTACATCGTCATTCTCATATTTTTTGATCGGTTTAGCGTAAGAGAATACCAACGGCCCGATTGGTGATTGCCATTGAAAGCCCACCCCCGCAGAAGCACGAACACGGCTTGGATCGCTGTAATCCGGTAAATTAGGGAATCTTGCTTTGTCCTGTTCCTTCCATTTTGTATTCCAAACGCTTGCCGCATCAACAAACAACGAGGTTCTTACAGAATTCTGATTTTTTTCTGCCACGAACGGCGTCGGTATAATCAATTCAACATTTGCTGTGGCAATAGCGTTCCCACCAACAATATCATCACTACCCTTAGTGTTATATCCTTCATTACCACTCTGATCTTTTACCCAATAAATCGCGTTCGGTCCTACTGCACCATACGCAAAGCCACGTAATGATCCAATGCCACCCGCCGTGTAGTTTTGGTAGAACGGTAAACGTTTACCGCCAAAACCGTTTGCATAACCAACGCCGGCTTTCCCTGAAATAACCCAATGGTGTTCACGATCAAGCGGGTAATAACCTTGAACATCAGCACTAAGTTTGTAATATTTGTTATCGGATCCCGGAATGGTGACACGACCACCAATACTTGCTTTCACCCCTTTAGTTGGAAAATAACCACGGTTCAAACTGTTATAATTCCAGCCAAAGGAAAAATCAAAGTCACTCGATTTAATTGAGGTAGAATTGAAATTCATTGATGCCAAATAGAGATCACGGTTATATTCTCTAGAGAAATTACTAATTTTATTATAGGTGTAACCTAGTCCTAAATAGTAGGAGTTATTTTCATTTACCGGGAAACCTAAAGTAACATTGCCACCGTAAGTCGTACGTTTATAGTTAGACGATGTATCGCTATCAGAGTTATCGTAAGTTTCATAAAATACGTTTCCGCCCAAACTTACGCCATCTTTCGTGAAATACGGCTCGGTGTACCCAAGGTTAATTGTCGTACCGTAGTCATTACGCGAACCGGCTAAACTTACCGCAGCTCCCGTACCTAAAAAGTTGTCCTGTTTAATACTGGCTTGGTAGCTGATACCGCTTTCCGTACCGTACCCTACCCCAAAGTTAATACTACCTGTATTACGCTCTTTTACTTTATACACCACATTAACTTCGTCATTAGTACCTTCAACCGGATCAACTCGGCTTTCAACGGTTTCAAAAAAACCCGTTCTATCTAAACGAACTTTACCCAATTCAACTAATTGAGCGTTATACCAAGAGCCTTCCTGTTGGCGCATTTCTTGACGTAGCGTGCTATCGGCTGAAACGGTGTTACCTTCAAATTGAACTTGACGAACAGATAAACGACGACCGGCATCAACCACAAACGTTAGTGCGATTGTTTTATTCGCATCATCAAATGTCGGAGCCGCATTAACGGTTGCACTACCGTAACCACGCTCACCCAATTTTGCTTTGATGGCATTTTCAACGTCGGTAACATCGGCTCGGCTAAAAGTATCGTTTAAGTGAAGGTTGTTTAATAACGGTTGTAATTCTTCTGCCATACCGCCTAAGTTACCAACAATACGCGCGCCGATTAAATCGTATTTTTCACCCTCGTTAATATCGATAGTGACTTCCGCCTTGGTTTGTTCATCATTTAACCGGACATCCGTATTAGTAATATGCGCTTTTGCATAACCATTATTTTGATAGTACTGTTGGATAGATTGTAAATCTTTATCAAATTGGGTTGCATCGAATTTATTGCCCCATAGCTTCCACCATGAGTCCGGTTGTAATTCCATTTGTTCTTGCAACGTACTGCTGGAAACCGCCGTATTACCATTAAAGGTAACGGATTTTAATTTTGCCGTATCATCTTCATCAATCTGAAGATTGATTTCCGCACGATTATTTGGCAGCGTATTTACAATCGCTTCGACTTTCGCATTATAGCGTCCTACACTTTTATAATGTTCTCTTACGCCTTTCACGAATTCGTCAAGTTTTGCACGATTCAGTACATCACCGGTTTTAAAGCCGTTCGCATCCAAATTTTGTTTTAACGCTTCCGTTGGAATTAAAGAATTCCCCTTAATATGCACTTCCGAAATAATCGGTTTAGCAATGATACTCACGACAAGAGAATCTCCGTCACGATAAGCTTTTACATCATCAAATCGACCACTTACGAATAAATTGCGAACAATATTTGCCACATCATTATCGGTCACACGTTGACCTGCACGAACTGGCAAACTTGCGAGAATTTGCTGTTCTAATTCACCCTGAACGCCATCTATGCGAATGTCTTTTGCCAAGAAAGGAGCAGCAAACACGCTTGTTGTCGTACCGAATAATAAACTTGCGATTAGAAGTTTTTTCATCGACTGTATCCTATTTACTATAAAAATTTATAAACGTAAGAAATCATTGAAAAGTGCAAATACCATTAAGCTTAATAGCAATGCCGCCCCAATGCGATAACTTAAATTTTGTACCTGTTCGGAAACAGGTTTTCCTTTAATGCCTTCAGCTGCCAAAAACACCAGATGTCCTCCATCCAGAACCGGCAACGGAAATAAATTCATAATACCTAAATTGACGCTGATTAACGCCATAAAGCTCAGGAAATAAACCCATCCTATACTTGATGAAACGCCTGCGCCTTTTGCAATCGAAATTGGGCCGCTTAAATTATTTAAAGAAAGATCACCGGTAAATAATTTGCCCATCACTTTAACGGTTAACCAAGATAATTGTCCCGTTTTTTCTATGCCTTTCGATAGCGCATCAAGAATACCATATTTTAATTCTGTACGGTACTGCTCACCGATATTTAAAAAGGTTGGGCTTACTCCCACAAACCAACGATTCTCTTGATTTTTTTCCGGCTGCACCGTTTTGTCAAAAATATTGCCGTCACGTTCAATTTTTAAAGGAATCGGCAAGCCTTGTTCGACCTGTTTAACAAAATCCTGCCAAGAAAGTGCGGTCAAATTTTCATTTAAAATTCTATCGCCGACTTGCAAGCCAGCTTTCTGTGCCGGTGAATTATCGACTACTTTAGATAAAGTCATTTCCACTTTCGCACGAACCGGGTTCATTCCCAAAGATTCAAAAGCATTCTCTTTTTCAGGATCAAATCGCCAATCGGATAAATCCAAGCGTTTTTCATAAGTAACACTTGAGCCAAAAGGTGCAAAACCAATATCCACTTGAGATTCCCCTAACTTTGCAGCCAGTAGCATATTAATGGTTTCCCAATCCGGCGCTTCTCGTCCGTCGATTGTCATAATTTGTGAGTTTGCTTCAATTTTTGCCTGCGCGGCAATGGAGTTCGGTGCAACACTTTCAATCACCGGTTTTACACTTGGAATACCAACGGAATAAATCAGCCAATACGCCATAATCGCAAAAATAAAATTGGCTAACGGTCCCGCGACAATAATAAAGGCGCGTTGTAATACCGACTTTTGATCAAACGCTTGGGATTTTAATGATTGAGGAACATCTTCCACCCGTCCGTCTAACATTTTAACGTAGCCCCCCAAGGGGAGCATCGATAGGGCAAATTCCGTTCCTTGTTTATCGGTGCGCCGCCAAAGCACTTTACCGAAACCGATAGAAAAACGATGTACTTTTACACTGCACTTGCGTGCCGCCCAAAAATGGCCGTATTCGTGAACCGCCACTAATACCGAGATAGCGATCAGAAAAGAACCTAGCGACCATAAAAATGACATGATCAATCCTTACAATACAAAGAAATAAAAGTAGGTGAAAAAGGGGACGGCTGCCGTTAAGCTATCGATACGATCCAAAATCCCGCCATGACCGGGAATAAGTTGGCTGCTGTCCTTGATCCCTGATTCCCGCTTAAACATACTCTCCGTTAAATCACCTAAAACCGAAATCGCAACCGTCGCCACCGAGAGAATCACAAATTCTGTCATCGCACGGTTACCAAGTAAGGTTTCACGAGAAAAGTAAATAAATGCACAAGCAAGGAGTGCCGCGGTAATTAACCCACCGAATACGCCCTCCCAAGTTTTACCTGGTGAAACATTTGGGGCAAGTTTATGTTTACCCAATGCCCGACCGGCAAAATATGCCCCGGAATCTGCCGCCCAAACCAGCACAAACACATAAAGCAGTAAAAATAAGCCGTGATGAGGATTTTGCGTATATTGTTCCAGACGCAAACGCAAGACAGCAGCAATGAAAGGAATCAAGGTTGCAAAAGCAAATAGCAAATGAATAGGCTTATTTTTGCCCCAATATTTTGCAGAATTGGGATAAGTGATAACAAACAATAATGCAATCCCCCACCAAATCACCGAATTAAGCAATATAAACGGAAGATAATTCTCAAAAACACGACCGGCATCTAAATAATGACTTTCGGTGAAAATCCATAAGAAGATAAACGACCCTAAAAATGCGGCAATACCTAAGCGTATCAGTGGTTGTTTAAAACGTGCAAATTGAGTCCATTCCCAGATCCCCAATGTGGCGACAAAACCTAATCCTAAAGCAAAATAAAAAGGGCTAAACAAGAACAAGGCACAAAGTACCAGCGCAATAAGCACAATAGCCGATAATACACGTTCCTTAAGCATAATTTCTCCATTTATTCTGTCCCGCCAAAACGGCGATGACGTTGTTGATAACTCGCAATGGCTTGATTAAAATCCTGTTCATTAAAATCCGGCCATAAAACATTTAAAAAACACAGTTCCGCATAGGCAATTTGCCAAAGTAGAAAATTACTAATCCGCTGCTCACCGCTGGTACGAATTAATAAATCCACTTGCGGCTGATCTTGCGTGATCAAATGTTGCTGAAAATATTGTTCGGTAATTTCTTCCAACTCTATCTCATTATTTTTTACTTTATTCGCGATTTGTTTGGTTGCCTGTACGATGTCCCAACAACCACCGTAATTCGCGGCAATATTTAGAGTAAGTGCGGTATTTTTTTCCGTTAAATTTTCTGCTCTTTTAATTTTTTCTTGTAATTTTTCACTAAAACGTGAGGTATCGCCAATAATTTTTAGGCAAATATTATTTTTATGTAATTTTTTCACCTCACGATCCAATGCTTGCATAAAAAGTTGCATCAAGGCACTGACTTCGTGTTCCTGACGATTCCAATTTTCACTGCTAAAAGCATAAAGTGTCAGCACTTTCACACCGATTTGACGGGCATAGCTGACAGCCCGGCGAACCGCACCGACACCTTGGGTATGACCAAATACACGTAATTTATTACGCTGCTTTGCCCAACGTCCGTTACCATCCATAATAATGGCGACATGTAACGGGATATTATTCTTATCAAGTTCTATCATAAAATAAGTTTGTTTGTGACCGCACTTTTACTATCGTTCAATTAATTGTTTGGCAATAATACGAGCCTGCTCATCAACAGATAACACATCATCAATATTTGAGATAACCATACTTGGCATTTTTAATACCGATTCTTGATTAATTTTGGCAATATCGGTAAATGAAATACGACGCTCCAAGAAAGCCTGTACCGCAATTTCATTTGCGGCATTCATTGCGGTTGTCGCATACTGCCCTTCGGCGAAGGCATCTATCGCAAGTTTTAAATTCGGATAACGGTTAAAATCAGGCTCAAGAAAGCTGAGTTCTTTGATTTTAAAGAAATCTAAAGGTTCAACCCCGGCAAAGGTACGATAGGGATAAGCCATCGTTTCGGCAATCGGCGTTCGCATATCAGGATTCCCCATTTGTGCAATAACCGATCCGTCCACATAACGCACCATAGAATGAATGATGGATTGCGGGTGAATAATAACTTCCATTTCATCCGCGTTGGCATTGAACAGCCAACGTGCTTCAATGTATTCCAACCCCTTATTCATCATTGTGGCTGAATCCACAGAAATTTTTTTACCCATTGACCAATTCGGGTGAGCAACCGCTTGCTCCGGTGTGATATGTTTAAATTCGTTTAATGCGGTATAACGAAAAGGGCCACCTGATCCGGTTAGCACAATTTTACTAATGCCTAATTCGGCTAACGGGCAAAAACCGATTTTTTGTTGTGCGTCAGGCGGTAAAGACTGGAAAATCGCATTATGTTCGCTATCTACCGGTAACAAAGTGGCATTGTGCCGTTTCAATGCATCAATGAAAATTTTTCCACAAGTTACCAATGCCTCTTTATTGGCTAATAGCACACGTTTACCGGCTTTTATCGCAGATAAGGTCGGTAATAGCCCCGCCGCACCGACAATAGCAGCCATAACTTGATCGGCATCAGGATGCGCGGCGAGTTCACAAATTGCTTTTTGTCCCGCCAATACTTCCGTTACCACGCCCTGTGCCAAAAGCTTTTTACCTAGCATATCGGCGGCCGCGACATCATCAAGCGCAGCAAAGTGCGGTCGAAATTTCACGCATTTTTCAAACATTGCCTCAACATTTTTTCCACCGACAAGGGCAAAGGCATGATATTTTTCCGGATTATGTTCAATTACGGATAAGGTGCTTTGTCCAATCGAGCCCGTTGCACCAAGAATCACAATATTTTGTTTTTGCATAAATTTTTGACCGCACTTTATATTGAGTAAAAAGGACGCCAATGCGTCCTTTATTTCGCGATTAAGATTATTTTTGTTTCAAAGATACTTGCAAAATAATAGAAAAACATAAATCTGTAACCAAATCAGATTTAATATTTTTTGTCATTAATCCGCCAAACATGTTTGTATCTTTACCTTGGTAACAATTAAA
Organism: Rodentibacter caecimuris; assembly: GCF_010587025.1. NCBI lineage: Bacteria > Pseudomonadati > Pseudomonadota > Gammaproteobacteria > Pasteurellales > Pasteurellaceae > Rodentibacter > Rodentibacter caecimuris. The sequence continues at coordinate 1,261,598 of NZ_CP040863.1, forward strand.
AATCTAATAGCTCTTTTTCTTTTTCTGCTAAAACTTCATCAACTTTCTTAATAAATTGATCAGTAATTTTTTGAATATCCTCTTCCGCTTTATGCTGTTCGTTTTCACTGATTTCTTTGTCTTTTAGCAATGCTTTGATTTTATCATTCGCATCACGACGTACATTACGGATAGCGACTTTGCCTTGCTCACCTTCTGCCTTAACAATTTTAATTAAATCACGGCGGCGTTCTTCCGTTAATGGCGGAAGCGGTACGCGAATCGTCGTACCGGCAGAAGACGGGTTTAAACCGAGATCGGAAGTTAAAATCGCTTTTTCCACCGCTCCGATTAATGAACGATCAAATACCGTTACCGCAAGTGTACGCGCATCTTCCGCGACTACATTGGCTAATTGGCGAAGTGGTGTTGCAGCGCCGTAGTATTCTACTTGGATCGCATCTAATAAACTTGGTTGGGCACGACCTGTACGAATTTTAGCAATATATCCTTTTAACGCTTCAAGGCTCTTATCCATACGATCTTGCGCATCTTTTTTAATTTCATTAATCATGTATTCTATTCCTTTTAGTAAAAATTAAAAACGCAACGATTGTACTCAATTCCATTGCGTTTTCCTAGTTCAATTCACCAATCCGATTCAATTAACAAATCGTTGTGCCTTCCGTTGTACCCAGTACCACATTGCGTAATGCGCCGGGTTTAACCATATTAAAGACACGAATCGGCATGCCGTGGTCACGGGCTAAGGTAAACGCGGCTAAATCCATTACCTGTAATTCCTTATCAATTACTTCTGCATAGGTAAGATGTTGATATAATTTTGCTTGTGGATTTTTAGCCGGATCGCAATCATACACGCCGTCCACTTTAGTCGCTTTCAACACCACATCCGCTTCAATTTCAATGCCACGCAAGCAGGCTGCAGAATCGGTCGTGAAGAATGGACTGCCCGTTCCTGCCGAGAAAATCACCACACGTTTTTCCCGTAACATTTTAATCGCTTCCGACCAGTTATAAGTATCGCAAATACCGTTTAACTGAAAAGCCGACATTAATTTTGCATTCACGTCGGCACGATGTAGTGCATCACGCATTGCCAAACCGTTCATCACCGTAGCAAGCATACCCATATGGTCGCCCACTACACGATTCATACCGGCTTTCGCTAATTTTGCGCCGCGAAATAAATTACCGCCGCCCAACACAACACCAACTTCAACCCCCATCTCCACTAATTCTTTGATCTCTAATGCCATACGATCGAGAATTGACGGGTCAATCCCAAACCCTTCATCACCTTGTAATGCTTCACCGCTTAATTTCAATAAAATACGTTTGTAAATTGGTTGGCTCATTGTCTTTTCCTTTTTGGGCTTAAAAAATTGCCCTATTCTATAAAATAACTGCGCAAGAGTGAAGATATTAAAGATGGAAATTCTCATTAAAAACTGGATAATAAGCGCATTTATTTCTCCATAGAGATAGTATGAACACCCCAAAAATACCGCTGATTTTAACCGCACTTTGGATTTTTATTTGTGCCATGGTGGCTGGTTATTTCATACTGATTGGTACAGGAATGTTTCCTCAGCCCGATATTGGGTTCATTTTACTTGCCGCCATCCTGATTCTTTTATTGAGTAGCAGTAAAAAAACGTTCTATTTTATTTTGTTGCCGATCGCCTGTGTACATGCGTTTTACACACCTGTCGGCCTCAATTTCGGCGCACCGAGCTATCAATATATTGCCTCGGTTTTTGCCACGGATATGTTGGAAACCAGAGAATTTTTATTGCAAATTCCGACGATCGGCTACCTCATTGCTTTAGCTATTCCGATTTTAATATTTATCCAATATAAAAGTGCGGTCAAATTCAGCATTAAATTTTATCGTAACAAAACTTTTCTTACCCTGTCGGCATTACTTTTTGCTTATCATCTTCCCCTCGCCGCTCCCGTAAAAGAAAGCGTTAATTCAACGTTAAAAATTTATGATGAAGTCAAAAAACTCAAACAAATGTCACATTCGCATAACTGGGGAAAATCAACTTTAGAAGATTCCCGCTACGATGATTATGTGTTAATCATTGGAGAAAGTGCACGCCAAGATTATCATCATGCTTATGGTTATCCCGTGAAAAACACGCCTTTTATGTCAAATGCAAAAGGTACTCTCATTAACGGATTCCGCTCTGCCGGTACCAATACAATCGCCTCTTTACGTTTAATGCTTACGCTACCAAACAAAGAAAAATGGGAACCGAACTATGATTTAAGTTTAGTGGATCTCATCAAATCTGCCGGTATTAAAACCTATTGGTTATCCAATCAAGGGTTACTGGGTGAATTTGATACGCCGGTTTCCTCTCTTGCTGCAAAATCCGATGAAACCTTCTTTTTAAAAAAAGGCGGCAGTTTCAACTCCACGAATTATAGCGATTTTGATTTATTACCCAAATTCGTCCAAATATTGGAAAACCCGACAGAAAGCAAACGTTTCATTGTCTTGCATATTTACGGTTCTCACCCTTTGGCTTGCGATCGTGTGGAAGACTACCCGAAAATTTTTAAGGATGACGAAATTGATCCGAAATATGCCTATTTAAATTGTTATATTTCTTCTATCAAGAAAACCGATGAATTTTTAGAACGCGTCTATAAACAATTGCAACAAAACACACAAAAAAATCACCGCACTTTTTCGATGATTTATTTCTCTGATCACGGGTTATGCCACCAAAAAGATGAAAAACATAATCTAATATTGTTCAATCAAAACTGCTTTAGCCGTAGCCATCACAATATTCCATTGTTTAAAATCGCTTCTGACGATACTGAACGTAAAGAATATAAAGTATTTAAATCCGGCTTGAATTTTGTGGAAGGCATTGCAAATTGGATAGGTATCAAAAATCCAAAACTCACCGTCGAAGAGGATTTATTTTCTGCTGAAGCGGATAAAGATGATTTTGGGTTGCAAAAACGGATTGATGAGAAATATGAAAAAGGAAACGATCCTGCTATTGATATTCTCCCCAAGCATAAATAACAAAAAGCCGATAAATTAATATCGGCTTTTTTATCTTTCAACAATAAGAAGAATTAAGCATTACCACCGGTAATTTTTGCTACTTCTGCAGCGAAATCTTCTTCTACTTTTTCAATCCCTTCACCCACTTCTAAACGAATGAAGTTAGAAACAGAAGTATTGACTGATTTTAAGTAGTCTCCCACAGATTGAGAAGGATCCATAACGAACGCTTGACCGGTTAAAGAAACTTCACCGGTGAATTTCTTCATACGGCCTTCAACCATTTTCTCTGCGATTTCTTTTGGTTTTCCTGAATTAATTGCGATGTCGATTTGGATTTGACGCTCGTGTTCCACAACTTCGGCAGAAACATCTTCCGGATTGACGAAATCAGGTTTAGATGCGGCAACATGCATCGCCACTTTTTTCAATTCTTCAACAGAACCTTCACCGGCAACTAATACACCGATTTTCGCACCGTGTAAGTATTGTGCGATAACGTTACCTTCTAAGTAAGCAACACGGCGGATAGTCATATTCTCACCGATTTTCGCAACTAATGCTGCACGTTTTTCTTCAAAATGTGCTTGTAATTGTTCGATAGTAGAACCTTTATTTGCCGCTGCGTAATCAGCTACTTCATTGGCTAATGCTAAGAAACCACTATCTTTTGCCACGAAGTCGGTTTCACAGTTCATTTCCACTAACACGCCGAAACCTGCTTCAACACGTGCAATAATAACGCCTTCAGCTGCCACACGGCCCGCTTTTTTCGCTGCTTTTGCTTGGCCGGATTTACGCATATTATCGATGGCTAATTCAATATCGCCGTTCGCTTCAACTAATGCTTTTTTACATTCCATCATACCTGCGCCGGTACGTTCACGAAGTTCTTTAACTAATGCTGCTGTAATTTCAGCCATTTTTCCAATCCTCTGTCTGAAAGTGCGGTTATTTTTTACCGAACTTTTTAGATAAAAATACAGGGGCAATTTCTCGCCCCTGTGCCAATTAATCGTTTGATTAATAAGGGCTTTCGCCTTATTGCAAAACTTAAATTATTCCGCTTCAACCGCAGCCACTAATTCTTCAGTCACCGCTGCTTCGTTGCCACGACCTTCTTTTACTGCCGCAGCTGCAGCCGTTAAGTAAAGTTGAATCGCACGGGTCGCATCATCGTTACCCGGAATAACGAAATCTACGCCGGCCGGAGTAGAATTGGTATCGACGATAGCAAATACAGGGATACCCAGATTATTTGCTTCTTTCACAGCGATATGTTCGTGGTCAGCACCGATCACAAATAATGCATCCGGTAAACCGCCCATATCTTTGATACCGCCAAGGCTTAATTCAAGTTTTTCCATCTCACGGGTACGCATTAACGCTTCTTTTTTAGTTAATTTATCAAATGTACCGTCTTGAGATTGCGCTTCTAAATCTTTTAAACGTTTAATTGATTGACGTACTGTTTTCCAGTTAGTCAACATACCACCTAACCAACGGTGATTTACATAATATTGTTGACAGTCTAATGCTGCAGCTTGAACGGCTTCAGACGCAGCGCGTTTTGTACCGACGAAAAGCACTTTACCGTTGTTGCTTGCAATACGGGTTAATTCCGCTAATGCTTCGTTGAATAATGGTAAGGTTTTTTCAAGGTTGACGATGTGAACACCATTACGGGCACCAAAAATGAAAGGTTTCATTTGTGGATTCCAATAACGGGTTTGGTGTCCGAAGTGTACGCCTGCGTTGATCATATCGCGCATTGAAACTTGTGCCATAATATTTTCCTTTTAATTGGGGTTGAGCCTCCACATATCAGCTCATCGACCGTTTGGCACCCCGATGAAGCCTTGGTGATATGTGTGTGTTATTTAAGTTAAAAATTTACTCTTTTCAGATAGAAAAAGAGCGGTGCGATTTATACCACAAAGTGCGGTTAAATTCTAGTTTATTTTTATTCGAAAATGCGCAATAACGATATTTATGGCATAGGAAAAATAGCACCTAATCCTACCGCACTTTGCGCCCCGGTAACCTCGGGCAAATTGCCTGTTTGGTGATTCATTCTTCGATAAGCCAACCATGCAAAAGCCGCTGCTTCCACATAATCCGCCTCCATACCAAATTCGTTAGTCGTAAAAATTTCCCAGTGCAATAAACAATTTGCAAGACGCTGCATCATGAATTTATTTTTTGCCCCTCCACCGCAAACCAGTAGTCGTTTTGGCAAGGTAGTATCAATACTATTCAGACTTGCGGTAATACTACTCACGGTAAATTCTACCAATGTTGCCTGTACATCCTGTGGTAAAAGTGCGGTTGAATTTGCTGCAATATGCTGAATTTTTTGTGCTAACCAAGGCAGATTAAATAATTCCCGCCCTGTGCTTTTAGGTGGAGCTTGTCGAAAAAAAGGCTCGTCTAACAAATGCTCTAACAAGGCTTCATTAACCAGACCTGTTGCCGCCCATTCACCATTTTTATCATAGGGTATGCCGCGGTGTTTTTCGATCCACTGATCAAGCAAAGTATTCCCCGTACCGGTGTCAAACCCGATAACAGGCTGATTTGGAATCAATAAAGATAGATTACTTATTCCGCCGATATTCAACACGACGGTGGCATAATTCGGATCAAAAAAAACCGCTTGATGGAACGCCGGCACGAGCGGTGCACCTTGTCCGCCAAATGCCATATCCTTACGACGGAAATCCCCCACCGTTGTTATATTGGTACGGGCGGCAAGCAAATTCATATCGCCAATTTGTATTGTGAAAGGAAATTGCCCTTGCGGTGAATGCCATACGGTTTGTCCATGGCAGCCAATGGCTTGAATGTGTTCCGCAGGAATCTGGCTAGACTGTAAAAAACGGTTTACGCAATCCGCATAAAGTAAGCCAAGTTGATGATCCAACTCACCCAACTGCTGTAATGTTGTCTCGCCCAACCGTACAAGTTCGGTTATTTTTTCACGTAAATCCTTTGGCATCGGGGTAAAATCCGATGCCACTAATTTGGGTTTGGGTAAACTAAAATCGACTAATGCAATATCTACGCCATCCAAGCTCGTACCGGACATAATGCCGATATAATATTTTGCATTCATTTTAATTGAGTATATAAGGTAAAGGTTGAATAGTCAGAATGCAACCGTCTTCCGGTAAACGGAAGGTTTGAGTCGGATTAATATCATTGTTCATCACGACTTGTAACCATAAAACGCCCTTAATATTGACCGCACTTATAATTGTGCCGGTTTTGCGCCAGTGGCTTTCAAGCTGCATTTCAATTTCACTACCGACTTCAGGTGTTTCTTGGGTGTCACCTTTGAAAACAAACATCGCCCGCTTGTTTGCTCCGCGATATTTCGCCCGTGCTACGGTTTCTTGCCCGATATAGCAACCTTTAGTAAAGGAAATAGCCTGCTCGATAGCTTGTAAATTCATTGCTTGAGGAATCAATTCATTCTGCATTTTTGCACTTAAATGAGGAATTCCGGCTTGAATATCGGCAATATGCCATGCTTTCTCATCGGCATTGAAAGTCATTGCGAATGGGATTTCATTTAATAAAATCGCTCGCTGTTCATCAATTTCTAATGTAAAGAGCGGTTGAATTTTTCCGCATCTTTCACCGATCACACCAACAATTTGCCAATCACGTAAATCAAAGCTGACTTTGGAAAACACGGCATATTTTTTCAAGGCCTCTAGGGCACTTGGTAGCAAATCCTTGTTCACTAATAAAAAAAACCGCTCGCTACTCACTTTCAATAAACGAAAAATGGCATTCACTTTGCCTTTCGGATCACAATGTGCAGTGATCGTGCTCGCTCCGCTGGCTAATGCCACAACATCAGTGGTAAGTTGTCCTTGTAAATATTTTTCAGCATCCACACCATGCGCTTCTATCAATTGATATTGATTCAGTTGAATAAATTGAGTCATCTTCTCTCCTATTCCAAATTCTGAATTTGCTCACGCATTTGCTCGATCAGCACTTTTAATTCAACCGCTGAGGCAGTGATATCCGCATTAATGGATTTAGATGCCAAGGTATTGGATTCACGATTAAGCTCTTGCATCATAAAATCCAATTTACGCCCGACAGCTCCCCCTTTTTTTAAGATATTCGCCGTTTCTTTTACGTGCATTTGCAGGCGATCAAGTTCTTCCGCAACATCCACACGCTGCGCCAATAAAACCATTTCCTGTTCCACGCGCTGCGGTTCAAGACTAATTTTCGCCTCTTCAAAACGCTGTATTAAACGCTCACGTTGCCATTGCAAAATCTCCGGCATTTGTGACCGCACTTTGTCCGCCTCTATGCCAATAGCCTCTAAACGTTGTTGAATAATTGTTTGTAATTTATCCCCTTCACGAGCACGCATAGCAATAAATTCTTTTAGCAGCTTATCAAAAGCAGCCAATAAATCTTGGCTAATCGCATCTAAATCCTGTTCCTGCGCTTCCACTACACCGGGATAACGCAATACATCCGTTAAATTAATTTCGCCCTCGCCGGCTTGTGCTTTCAGCCACTGCAAAGATTGAAGCACCTGATTTGCTAATTCCCGATTAATATTAAGTTCGCTATTCGTTTGTTTTTTGCTTTCAATACGTAAAGAACATTCGATTTTACCACGCGTCAAATTTTGACGAAGTTTCTCACGTAAAACATTTTCCAAACCGCGAAATTGCTCCGGTAATCGAAAGAAATTTTCCAAATAACGTTGATTTACCGAGCGGATTTCCCACACCGCATCACCCCAATCTTTTTTCAATTCGAGCCGGGCAAAGGCTGTCATACTATAAATCATAAGAACTCCTGATTTTCTGCCTTAGTTGATTTGTCAATTATTGTAACGAGAAAGCGTAATGAATTCTAAAAATATTTTTATCAGCAAGATGTTTACATGGTGTAAATTTTAAAATACAATCGCCGTAAATTTTAAATTACACTCAAGGAAAGAAAATGAACAAAACGGTTGGTAGTACTTTACTTGTTTCCGGCACGATGATTGGTGCAGGAATGTTGGCAATGCCTCTCACATCTGCCGGAATCGGTTTCGGTTTTACGTTAGTTTTATTATTGGCACTTTGGACATTGCTCACTTTTACAGCGTTGTTATTTGTGGAACTCTACCAAACCGCTGAAAGCGATGCGGGCATTGGCACGCTGGCAGAACAATATTTCGGAAAATTCGGGCGGATTGTCGCCACTGCGGTACTTATTATCTTTTTATATGCCCTCATTGCGGCCTATGTCAGTGGTGGCGGTTCTCTATTAAATGATTTATTGCCGGAAAGTTTCGATAATAAAATCAGTATCTTATTGTTCACTGTCATTTTTGGGTCGTTTATTGTGATCGGCACGCACAGTGTAGATAAAATTAATCGCCTACTCTTTTTTGTGATGCTTGCCTCTTTTGTGATCGTACTGGGATTAATGCTGCCTGAAATTAAAATGGATAATTTATTAGCCATGCCTATTGATAATGCATTGATCATTTCTGCCAGCCCGGTATTTTTTACCGCGTTTGGTTTCCACGGTTCTATTCCAAGTTTGAATAAATACTTAGGTGGGAATGTAAAAGCTTTGCGTATTTCGATTCTAGTCGGTTCGAGTATTACTCTGGGTGCTTATATTTTATGGCAACTATCCACCCACGGCTTGCTCACACAAAATGAGTTTTTACAGATATTAAAAGAAGACGCCACATTAAACGGTTTGGTAAAAGCGACACTTGCCATCACCGGTAGTTCTGTGATCACAAGTGCGGTCAAATTATTCTCAACTTTAGCCTTGGTGACCTCTTTCTTAGGCGTGGGGTTAGGTTTACTAGAATGTATAGAGGATCTATTAAAGCGTTCTTTTAATATTTCCGCAGGGCGAATTTCCCTCGGATTGCTCACCTTTATTCCACCGCTTGCTTTCGCCTTATTCTATCCGGAAGGTTTCATCTTGGCATTGGGCTATGCCGGTCAAATGTTCGCCTTCTATGCAGTGGTATTACCGGTTAGCCTTGTATGGAAAGCACGCCGTATGCATCCAGCTCTTCCATACCACGTATGGGGTGGCAATTTAACCTTGCTTATCGTACTCGTGCTTGGCGTGGTGATCACGTCTATTCCGTTCGCAATCCGTGCCGGTTACTTACCTTTTGTTGTAGGTTAATAAAACACGGTAAAATCCAACCGCACTTTGCCCTATTTGACGCCTCAAATTCTATTTCGAGGCGTCATTTTATTTTTACCGATATAATAAAAAAGGTAACCTGTCGGTTACCTTTTATTATTTAATAACTTTAATTGTGCATCCAAGCGTCTAAGAAACTACGCAGAATCTCCGAGCGGCTCGGGTGGCGGAGCTTACGCAAGGCTTTGGCTTCAATTTGACGAATACGTTCACGCGTGACATCAAATTGTTTGCCGACTTCTTCAAGGGTATGATCGGTATTCATATCAATACCGAAACGCATACGTAATACTTTAGCCTCGCGTGGCGTTAAACCTTCCAATACATCTTGTATCGCCACTCTCAAGCTCTGTGCCGTCGCCGAATCCAATGGTGATTCAAGGGTATTGTCCTCAATAAAATCACCTAAATGTGAATCATCGTCATCACCGATTGGCGTTTCCATAGAAATTGGTTCTTTGGCAATTTTCAATACTTTACGAATTTTATCTTCCGGCATTCCCATCCGATCCGCTAGTTCCTCCGGTGTCGCTTCACGCCCCATTTCCTGCAACATTTGGCGAGAGATACGATTGAGCTTATTGATGGTTTCAATCATATGAACCGGAATACGAATAGTACGTGCCTGATCCGCAATAGAACGTGTAATCGCTTGACGAATCCACCACGTTGCATAAGTAGAAAATTTGTAACCGCGACGGTATTCAAATTTATCCACCGCTTTCATCAAACCAATATTACCTTCTTGAATTAAATCCAAAAATTGTAAGCCGCGGTTGGTATATTTTTTGGCAATAGAAATCACTAAGCGGAGGTTCGCCTCTACCATTTCTTTTTTCGCACGGCGTGCTTTCTGTTCACCACGCGCCACCGCATCACAAATTGTACGCATCTGTTGGATGGTCAAGTTTGAATTTTCTTCAAATGTCACCAAATTGGTCAGTGCTTGACGGACACGATCTTCGTATTTTGTTAAACGTTTTGCCCATGGTTTAGAGGATTTTAAGGCTTTATCCAACCAAGCATCACTACTTCCGAACTTAATAATAATGGCTTCGAATTCATCTTTCGGCATACCTGCAATATCAACCAATACTTTTTGTAATTGGCGTTCTTCGGTACGCACACGTTTCATGATATTTTTTATCAATAAAACAAGCTGATCGAATTGTTTCGGAACAAGACGGAATTGTTTAAAAATTTCAGCAAGGATAACCACTTGCTCCTGTGCCTTTTTGTGGTTACGACCATATTTGGTAATTGCCGCAAGCGTTTTTATGTGTTGTTCTTTTAATGCAGTAAATTTTTCACGGGCAACCTCAGGGTCAATACTGTTATCCGAATCGCTTTTATCTGAAGCCGAATCTCCCTCATCTTCTTCCTCTTCACTATCATCCACATCGGTGTCGGTATCATAGTCTTCTTCGTCTTCATCAAAATCTTCAGATAGTTCCGGAGTATCCTCTTCGGTCGCATTCGGATCGACAAAACCGGTAATAAGATCCGCAAGACGAACGTGTCCGTCTTCTACTTGATCATATTGAGCCAATAAATCCGAAAGTGCTTCCGGATAAGCGGCAATTGAAGTTTGAACTTCATCAATACCTTCTTCAATGCGTTTAGCAATGCTAATTTCATCTTCACGGGTCAGCAAATCCACCGTCCCCATCTCTCGCATATACATACGGACAGGATCGGTTGTACGACCAATTTCAGACTCCACATTGGACAGAATTTGTGTGGCTTCTTCCACTGCGTCTTCATCCGGAATCGTGTCATTTAAGATCATGTCATCACTTTCCGGCGGTTCATCCAACACCGGAATACCCGCATCATTTTGCAAGGTTTGTAGTAATTTATCGTAATATTCAGGGTCAATCACATCTTCTGGCAATAAGTCGTTAATTTCCGCATAGGTTAAATAGCCCTGCGTACGACCTAATTCCATCAGTTGTTCAATTTGCTCTGAATATTGTTCAGCAGTAGATTGTTGGTTTTGTTCCATTTTCATACCCGTGTCGCATTATTTTATGGATGAATTTTTCGCTTAAGCGAAGAATTTTATCATTGTTACTGAGGATTAACTAACTGTTTTTTCTGTTCTTCTTTACTCGTAAGTAGTGTGACAAGCATTTCTCTTTCTTGCTCGGTTAATCCTTCAGCTCGTTCTTTGGCAATGAGCATTTCAATATTCCGCTCAATAGCCTGAATGTTCAAACGGCGATAATTTTGTGAAAAAGCATTAATAATTTCCGTATCATCTAGTAAATGCTCCCAAGTCGCCAAAATTTCAAGGGGGCGACTATATTCCGTATCGCGAAAATATTCTAAAATTTGTCCGACAGTAATCCCTTCCCTTGCCCGGCAAAGTGCGGTCAATTTTTCCAATAAATCGTAACCCGCCTCTGCGCGTAGTGCGACAAGACCGGATTCGGTAATACGATTAACCAAATGCGTGTTTTGCAATAAAAGTGAAATCAATACACGCATTGGCGTTTGTTTAATTTTTGGTTGTGAATCCGCTCTCTTTACCTTGTGATTTTCCACTTGTTTTGGGATTAAACTCTCTAGTTGCGATTCGTTAAAAATACCTAATTTTTGCGCCAACGTATTGCGTAAAGATAGACGTAATGCCTCACCCGGAATTTGTCGAATTAACGGTACGGCAAGTGCGACTAATTTACTTCGTCCCTCTTTAGTGGAAAAATCCACTTGCGGATTTAAATGGGCGAACAAAAATTCCGTGAGTGATTGCGCACTTTCGATATATTCTTCAAATTTTGCTTTACCATATTGGCGGACATAAGTGTCCGGATCTTCGCCATCCGGCAAAAAAATGAATTTAATTTGTCGCCCGTCTTCCAAATAAGGTAAAGCATTTTCCAAGGCACGCCACGCGGCATCCCTACCCGCTCTGTCACCGTCATAACAACAAATAACCTGTTCTGTGGATCGAAAAAGCAGTTGAATTTGTTCTGATGTTGTCGAAGTACCAAGAGAGGCAACCGCATAATCCACACCGAACTGCGCTAACGCCACAACATCCATATACCCTTCAACCACCAGCAATTTTTGCGGTTCATCATTCATTTGTAGCGCTTCGTATAAACCGTAAAGTTCATTGCCTTTATGATAAGTAATCGTTTCCGGTGAATTGAGATATTTGGGTTTCTCATCACCTAAAACTCGTCCTCCGAACGCTACCGTACGCCCGCGTTTATCCCGAATGGGGAACATAATCCGGTTACGGAACTTATCATAAATATTGCCCCGATCATTGCGAGAGAGCATACCAAGATCGAGTAACTTTTGCTGTTCTTCACGGTTGACGGCAAACTTGCGGAGAACGCTATCCATTGCATTTGGCACAAACCCAATTTGAAATCGTTCAATCACTTCTGCAGAAAGCCCGCGCTGTTGCAGATAGCTCTGTGCCGGAATATTCAAGGGTAATTGTGCTTGGTAGAATTTAGCAATTTCTTGCATTAACTCATATAAATTACGCTTAGTCTGATAGTTTGCTTGCGGTCGCTGGTTAGCGGAATTATTACGTTTTTCATAAGGTACTTCCAAGCCAGCCATTGCCGCAAGTTCTTCAATTGCCTCAACAAATTCTAATTTGTCATAATCCATCAAAAAGGAAATCGCATTACCGTGTGCACCACAACCGAAGCAATGATAAAATTGCTTCTTTTCACTCACTGTAAAAGACGGCGTTTTTTCGTGATGGAAAGGACAACACGCTTGGTAGTCCCGCCCGGCTTTCTTGAGTTTGATGCGTGAATTGATCACATCAATAATGTTGGATTTTGTCAGCAAATCATCAATAAACGGGCGCGGAATTAAGCCTTTCATCGCTTTTGCCTCCTTAAATATGATGTGAAAGTGAGGTTAATTTTGTTGGTATTTTTTACATTTATTGAAATGTAACAAAACCGTGATACCAAAGGAATCACGGTTTGCGTTAACTCGAGTTAAAAATACTACAAATTAGTATAAACGGGTGTTGCGCGCATTTTCACGAGCATTACGTTTAGCGTGACGTTTAGCAAGTGTTGCTTTTTCACGTTTACGAACTGTCGTTGGTTTTTCATAGAATTCACGAGCGCGAACTTCCGCTAGGATACCCGCTTTTTCGCAGGAACGTTTGAAACGACGTAAAGCTACGTCAAATGATTCGTTTTCACGTACTTTAATTACAGGCATAAGCCAATCACCTCAATGAGTTTAATTTAATTGCAATTTTAAATTTTATTTTTGTCGCAAATACGACAAACTTAATAAAGGTCGCAATTCTAATCTACTTTAGGGGCAAAAGTAAAGGGGAGAATACTCAACCTCGTTGAATTTCGTGGTTTCAACTGGCTAAAAACACATAAACAAGGTAAAATCACGCGTCATTTTTATAAAATAAATTAAGAAAATCAATGAAAATCTTGGGAATTGAAACCTCCTGTGATGAAACAGGCGTCGCAATTTATGATGAAGAAAAAGGGTTAATTGCGAATCAACTTTATACACAAATTGCACTTCACGCCGATTACGGCGGTGTAGTGCCGGAACTTGCCTCACGCGATCACATCCGCAAAACGACACCGCTCATTCAAGCCGCCCTAGCCGAAGCAAACCTAACCGCCGAGCAAATCGACGGTGTGGCTTACACGAGCGGCCCCGGACTTGTGGGAGCATTACTGGTAGGTTCTACGATTGCCCGCTCCCTTGCTTATGCGTGGAATGTGCCGGCAATCGGGGTACATCATATGGAAGGGCATTTACTTGCTCCGATGTTAGATGAAAATCGACCGCACTTTCCGTTTATTGCCTTATTAGTTTCGGGCGGACATACCCAATTGGTGCAAGTGGAAGGCGTGGGAAAATATAACGTCATTGGCGAATCTATTGATGATGCCGCCGGTGAAGCCTTTGATAAAACCGCTAAATTGCTTGGTTTAGACTATCCCGGCGGGGTGGCACTGTCTCGTTTAGCAGAAAAAGGCTCGCCAACCCGCTTTACCTTTCCACGCCCAATGACGGATCGTCCGGGGTTGGATTTTAGCTTTTCCGGTTTAAAAACCTTTGCTGCCAATACGGTAAATCAAGCAATTAAAGCAGAGGGCGAACTAGCAGAGCAAACCAAAGCGGATATTGCCTATGCATTTCAAGAAGCGGTTATTGATACATTGGCAATAAAATGCAAACGCGCCTTAAAGGAAACGGGGTATCAGCGTTTAGTCATTGCCGGCGGTGTGAGCGCAAATAAAAAATTGCGTGAAACCTTAGCTACAATGATGAAGGATTTACAAGGAGAAGTATTTTATCCCCAGCCTCAATTCTGTACTGATAACGGTGCAATGATTGCCTATACCGGTTTTTTACGTTTAAAACAAGGTCAACACGATGAATTAGAGATAGAGGTTAAACCTCGTTGGCCAATGACAGAGCTCTCAACCATTTAGGGAACAAACATGAACGATATTAAATTCCGAGCTATGCGTGCTGCAGGTATTGCTTGCTTTACCGTATTAATCATAATCGGCGTATGGGTTTTTACCACATCAAGTGATGAAATGGTTAATCTCCTTACCCTCGTCGGTCAGCAGGTGGGAGGCGGCACGACCTACGGCGTCTTTTTGCTCTCAGCATTGCCCCCTTTTGCCGGTTTTATGGTTTATCACATTTGGAAATGGATCATTAAATAATGGCAAAATTGTATTTTTATTATTCCACCATGAATGCCGGTAAGTCGACAACCTTACTGCAATCCTCCTATAACTATCGTGAACGTAATATGAACACAATGGTTTACACCGCAGCTATTGATGATCGTTTTGGTGTGGGAAAAGTCACATCGCGTATTGGGATTAGTCAAGATGCCCGATTGTTCAACGCAAACACTAATTTATTTAATGAAATTAGCCGGCACTTACAACAAGAAAAAATACATTGCGTGTTGGTCGATGAGGCACAATTTCTCACCAAGCAGCAAGTTTATCAGCTTAGTGATGTGGTTGATAAACTCAACATTCCTACATTATGCTACGGTCTGCGTACCGATTTCCAAGCCGAACTTTTTGAAGGCAGCAAATATTTACTCGCTTGGGCGGATCAATTGGAAGAACTTAAAACCATTTGTTATTGTGGACGCAAAGCGAATTTTGTCCTTCGTCTTACTGAAAACGGTGAAGTCATAAAAGAAGGCGAACAAATCCAAATCGGCGGAAACGATAGCTACCTTTCTGTTTGCCGCTACCATTACAAAGAAAAGTGCGGTCAAATTTAGCCACGTTTTAACGTTATCTTCAAACACAACAACATATAAAAAGGTCAGTGTTATGCTAAAAAATAAAACTTTCGGAAGCGCCTTAATTATCGCCGGAACAACCATCGGAGCAGGCATGCTTGCCATGCCCTTAACCTCTGCCGGAATGGGTTTCGGTTATACCGTATTATTGCTTGTAGGGCTTTGGACGTTGCTTGTTTATAGCGGTCTGCTGTTTGTCGAAGTGTATCAAACCGCCGATCAACTTAATGACGGCGTAGCAACCTTGGCAGAAAAATATTTCGGCGTACCGGGACGGATTCTCGCAACCTTAAGTTTGTTGATTTTGCTTTACGCACTTTCGGCGGCCTATATTACCGGTGGCGGTTCTTTACTTTCGGGCTTACCCACTGCATTCGGTATGGAAGCCATATCACTTAAAACAGCGATTATTCTTTTCACCGTCGTACTGGGCTCTTTCGTTGTGATCGGTACAAAAGGGGTTGATGGAATCACACGCCTACTCTTCATCGGGAAATTACTCGCCTTTGCTTTTGTACTGTTTATGATGCTACCGAAAGTGGCAACGGACAATCTTATGGCACTCCCCCTCAATTATGCCTTTGTGATTTCTGCCGCGCCGATTTTTTTCACTTCTTTCGGTTACCACGTCATTATGGCAAGTGTAAACAGTTATTTGGACGGCGATGTTCGCCAATTCCGAAAAGCGATTTTGGTCGGCACCGCGATCCCGCTCTTTGCCTATTTAGTATGGCAACTCGCCACCCATGGCGTATTGGCACAAAGTGAATTTGTACGGATTCTACAAGCCGATCCGACCTTAAACGGGTTAGTTAATGCGGTGCGTGAAATTACGGGGTCAAATATGATGGGGGAAATGGTGCGTATTTTTTCTGCGCTCGCATTGATCACCTCTTTCCTTGGCGTAATGCTTGGTGTTTTTGAAGGATTAGTCGATTTATTCAAACGTTGTCATTTGCCGCATAACCGTATTTCTCTGACGGTTACCGCCTTTACTCCACCGTTGATATTTGCGTTATTTTACCCCGAGGGCTTTATATCCGCTTTAAGTTATGCCGGTTTATTATGTGCTTTTTATTGCTTGATTTTACCGATCGGTTTAGCGTGGCGAACCCGTCAAACCCACCCTAATCTTCCTTATCGGGTGATGGGCGGAAATACCGCATTAGCCGTAGCATTAATTATAGGTATCATAATTATGCTGATCCCGTTCTTAATCCAAACAGGCTATTTACCGGCGGTTGCGGGATAAAGTGCGGTCAATTTTTCATTGATTTTTTATCCTTTAAAAAAGGAAACCCCAAATAATGCGGTTTCCTTTTTATCTTAAATAGCCCTGTCAAAAATCAAGTTTACCCTCCAACCCAGCCATTGCCTTACAGTCTGTCTCGCTATGCGCTTCTTTTATTGCAATAGATTGTAAAAAAGCCTTAATTTCCAGTAGCTGAGTAATTTTCTTCTCCACTTGGGCAAGTTGCTTTAACACCATTTGATCAACCTGATAATGATCGGCTAAACCTAATTTCAAACGATTCAGTTCATGAATAGCTTCTAGAGAAAAACCTAAAGTGCGACATTTTTTAATGAAGTTTAGCAGCGTAACGCTCTCCTCATCATAGTAGCGATAGCCGTTTAGCGCCCGCTTAGGCTCGGGCAAAATCCCTTGTCGTTCATAATAACGAATCGTTTCAAGATTGACTCCGGTACGAAGACTTAACTCATTGGCTTTCATTATTTTCCTCAATTCATCTTACGAAATCGGAGCTAAATCCCCTCTATTTAGTGCTTATGCTTTCCCATCGAAAAATGTTCGGAATGATCACGTAACGCGTTGAATGCCTGCCATACTACGGAGCCGCCACTGCGTAATACCAATAAGCCCAACACGACACTAGCCACCACATCAACCCATTGCCAATTTAGCCAATATGCACTTACCCCTGCCAAAATCGCAGCCACCGAACCGAATAAATCGGCTAATACATGTAAATAAGCCGCGCGGGCATTTAAATTATCCTGATCACTTTTGAGCATTATCCATGCCACTAAAATATTTACTAAAAGTCCGACTATCGCCACGCCTAACATGGGCAATGCCGTCATTTCTATCGGGGTCAGCCAACGCTCTACGGCCTCCAGTAAAATCCAAATTGCCACGCCGATTAACGAAATGCCATTTAACAACGCAAACCATTTTTGCCATTTCACACTTAAAAAGAGTGCGATTAACGCTAACGCAAGCGACAAACTATCATTTACCATATGGACGGCATCCGCCATTAAAGTAAGACTATTGAAAAAATAGCCGCCTAAAAACTCCACCACCATATAACTTGTGATGATCAACAAACTGATGGTTAGAATTTTTTTATCTTTCGGCGTGTGAGAATGTTGATGTTTACTATGCTGCACTTTCTTGACAAGAATAGTTTCCATGATATGCCCTTTCCAATTAATTAACTTGACGCAAGTGTAAAGTCCGTAGTGAGTACAGGGTCAAGAAAATTTTTTATACCAATCTAAAACATTCACAAAATTAACCGCACTTCAACGGATAAATCGGTGTGATTTTTCGTTTTCAAACATTTTCAGAAAGGGCAAATAAACTGCGGTTTGAAATAACGGGTTTCTCACTCACATTTTTGCCCTGATGATGATCAACGAATCTGTGCTAGAAATTCTTCTTCTGTTAATATTGCCACGCCCAATTCCTGTGCTTTGGTGAGTTTTGACCCTGCGGCTTCGCCGGCGATAACGAAATCCGTTTTAGCCGAAACAGAACCGCTGACTTTTGCCCCCATTTCTTGCAGTAACACTTTGGCTTCATTACGCCCCATTTGAGTGAGCGTACCTGTGAGGACGATTGTTTTGTCTTTGAACGGATTATCCTGCACTTCTTTGATTTCCACGGTGTCCCAATGTACCCCTTGTGCAAGTAGATCGTTCACCACCTCTACATTATGCGGTTCACGCCAGAATGCCAAAATACGATTGGCCACCACTTCCCCCACATCCGACACTTGTTGGAGCTGTTCAAAATCAGCATTTTGCAACGCCTCAAGCGTTTTAAAATGATTGGCTAAATTCAATGCCGTAGCTTCGCCCACTTCACGAATACCCAAAGCAAAAATAAAACGGGCAAGGGTTGTATGTTTAGCTTTTTCTAAGCTGTTTAAAGCATTTTCCGCTGATTTTTTCCCCATACGTTCTAAGCGTGTCAAAGTAGTAAGATCAAGTTTGAATAAATCCGCTGGGGTATGAATCAGCTCACGATCCACCAATTGTTCTATTAATTTACCGCCTACGCCGTCAATATCCATTGCTTTGCGTGAAACAAAATGTTTTAACGCTTCCTTGCGTTGTGCTTCACAAAATAATCCGCCGGTGCAGCGTGCCACGGCTTCGCCTTCAATACGAATAATCTGCGAATTGCACACCGGGCAATGTGTTGGGAAAACAATTGGTTTGGCATTTTCAGGGCGGCGTTCACGCAAAACACCAATAATTTGCGGAATCACATCACCAGCACGGCGAACAATCACGGTATCGCCAATGGCAATATCCAAACGTGCAATTTCATCACCATTGTGTAAGGTGGCATTACTCACGGTAACGCCTGCGACAAATACCGGTTCAAGTTTTGCTACTGGTGTAATTGCACCGGTGCGCCCCACTTGGAATTCCACATCGTTTAATACCGTTAATTCTTCTTGTGCAGGGAATTTATAAGCAATCGCCCAACGGGGGGCTTTAGAAATAAAACCGAGTTCGTTTTGCAGGGCAATATCATTAATTTTCAATACGGTGCCGTCAATATCATAGCCAAGGTCGCTACGTTTATTTTGCATAGCGTGATAAAACGCCAACACAGCCTCAACATCATGACAAAGACGGATTTCCGGATTTACCGGAATACCAATTGATTTCAGCCATTGTAAACGTTCATAATGGGTGACTGGTAAATCCACGCCTTCGGCAATACCGACACTATAGGCATTTAATACCAACGGACGTTTACTGGTAATCTTTGGATCGAGCTGACGCAGCGATCCCGCTGCGGCATTACGCGGATTGGCAAAGGTTTTCTCGCCGTGTTCGAGGGCATATTCGTTCAAGCGCTCAAACCCTTCATGCGGCATAAATACCTCGCCCCGCACTTCTAAACGCGCCGGCGGATTTTCTGTAAGGAGTTGCAAAGGAATATTACGAACGGTGCGAATATTCAAGGTTATATCCTCACCCGTTGTCCCGTCTCCACGGGTTGCGGCTTGGGTTAGAACACCATTCTCATACAAAATACTCACGGCAAGCCCATCCAATTTAGGCTCGGCACAAAAGGTTAAAGGTGAAACTGATTTTCCCAATCGATCTTCAATACGCTTTACAAAGGCATAAAATTCTTCATCGGAAAAGGCATTATCCAAAGACAACATAGGAATTTCATGGCGAATCTGGTGAAAAGCAGAAAGCGGTTTTGCTCCGACCCGCTGAGTTGGAGAATCGGCAGTAACCCATTCAGGATGTTCCAATTCTAAGGCTTTAAGCTGATGAAAAAGGCGATCGTATTCACTATCCGGCACGCTTGGATTATCCAAAACGTGATATTCATATTCATATTGACGCAGTTTTTTTCGTAAATTGTTAATCTGGGTTTGAATGTCAGTCATAAAAAATCTCGGTGAAAAATAACCGCACTTTCTAATGCTTTACACAATAAAGGCGAACCCAATGTTCGCCCAAATTAAAAGTGCGGTGGAAAATCAATCTGTTTTACACACGTGAAAGATAACGTTGTTCTTGGTAATCATCAAAAATTTGTTCATCTTCGGTAAGCACCGAACCGCCTAAATCTTCCGCAAGAGTTTTAGCGGCACGAATCATTAATTTAAGATTGGCAAGATCACTACCAGGAGAAGGCAGTTTCATAAATAATGCCAAGCCAATGGTGTTAAACTCCGTGTTATACGGGTTAAAACCGCCGTCATCTTGCAAATTTGCCACACTGAATAATGTTGGGCTTGCCACGCTTAAATCAAAATGACGGTGATACATATTGTATTCGCCAAAGATAAAGCCTAAATTTTCAAGGGATTGTATCAACCTTAAACCGTGAAATTCACGATGTTGTGGTGAAACGACATAAAGTTGAATGTAACCGGAGGTTTGTTTTTCCGTGTTTGCCTCCAATGTGCGCGCTTCATTAAAATGCACGGTAGATTTTATCCCATCCAACTCCCCTAATGACATTTGCGAAAGCTGTTCCCGCAATTCAGGTGAAGAAGGATTAATCCCTTCAAGTTCATTGGTTTGCGCTTCCAGTTGTTCAAGCGTCATAGTTGCAAGATTCGGCTTAGCTTCCGCCTGTTTCATATCGTATTCTACGCAAACAGGTTCAGGTGCCGGCTCAACATTGGGAATAGAAATTTTAATATCATCTACTGTGCGCTCGGTTTGGCGATAATCCACTTGTGATGTTGCTTGATTCTCTTCAAAGGATGGTTGCCGTACCTTTTGAGCAAGCGCCGGTGAAGGCGTATTTTGAATAACCGCGCTGGAAAATTCTTGTTGTTCCCGACTCTGCTGTTCTTGAGTAAAAGAGCGATCAAAGGTCGTCGAGTTTTTAAAATACTTTGATTTCTCACGATGATTTGACCATAATCCGTGTGCAACAAGGGCAATGAGTGCCACCACCCCTAAAATAATCAAAATGGTATTCAGATCCATTTTTGCTCCTTACAGGCAATAAAACTGAGCTAATGCTACCATATTTTAAAGGGTGAAAAAACAAAACCCATAGGGAATTTAACAGCAAAAATGCTGTCAGAATTAACCGCTCTTCTTGAGTTTATTAATATAACAAAAGGAAAAAAGCATGATTAATCCGCAAGAAATCAAATCGGGATTCCATTATTTTGTGATGGGATGGCATTTTATTGCCCAAAAAGGGCTGCGCCGTTTCGTCATTATGCCTATTTTATTCAATATTGTTTTACTGAGTGCTTTACTTTGGCTGCTGGTTTCGCAGATTAGCTCAATGATCGATTGGATGATGACTTTCGTACCGGATTGGCTCGGATTTCTAAGCGTTATTTTACTCGTGCTTTCTATCGGTATGATTTTGTTATTATTTTATTTTATGTTCACCACACTTTCCGGTTTTATTGCCGCTCCTTTTAACGGATTACTGGCGGAGAAATTGGAAAAAATGCTAACGGGAGAAAGCATTAATGACGATAACTGGTTAGATGTGATGAAAGATATACCGCGTATGCTACGCCGCGAATGGCAAAAATCATGGTATAGCCTACCCAAAATTATCGGCTTATTCTTATTAAGTTTTATCCCTGTTGTAGGGCAAACCATCGTACCGGTTTTAACATTTTTATTCACTGCATGGATGATGGCGATTCAATATTGCGATTATCCTTTCGACAATCATAAAATCTCTTTCAATGTGATGAAAAACGCTTTAGGCGAGCAACGCTCACAAAGCCTCACTTTCGGTGGATTGGTGACTTGTTGCACCTTTTTACCTGTGGTGAATTTAGTGATTATTCCCGTTGCCGTATGTGGTGCAACGGTAATGTGGGTAGAAAATTATCGTGATCGGTTACGCTTTGATATGAATTTTAATTATCGCCGTGACAACCGTTCCATCAAAATCGCGACTCGCAGTGATAGTACTGATATTCGCACAAACAACAATCAAATCATAAAATAGCGTTTGGTTATAAAATAGATCAAATAACTATTTTTTGAATAAAACCGCCAATGCTATAACTAGGCTACTAATAATCTCAAAATAAGGGAATAAATATGACAATTTATGCAGACAACTCTTACACTATCGGCAACACACCGCTTGTACGATTAAAGCACTTTGGTCACGATAATATCGTGGTAAAAATTGAAGGACGAAACCCAAGTTTCAGTGTGAAATGCCGTATTGGCGCTAACATGGTGTGGCAAGCAGAAAAAGACGGTATTCTCACCAAAGGCAAAGAAATTGTTGATGCCACCAGCGGTAATACCGGTATTGCGCTCGCCTATGTGGCAGCCGCACGGGGTTATAAAATCACCCTCACCATGCCGGAAACGATGAGTTTGGAACGTAAACGTTTATTACGCGGATTAGGCGTAAATCTTGTATTAACCGAAGGGGCAAAAGGAATGAAAGGGGCGATTGCCAAAGCCGAAGAAATCGTGGCTTCCGATCCAAGCCGTTATGTCATGCTAAAACAATTTGAAAATCCGGCTAATCCCCAAATTCACCGAGAAACAACCGGCACGGAAATTTGGCAGGATACGGAAGGTAAAGTGGATGTCGTTGTGGCAGGGGTTGGTACAGGCGGCACAATTACCGGCGTTTCACGTGCAATTAAATTAGATTTCGGTAAGGCAATTACTTCTGTCGTGGTAGAACCGGCCGAATCACCGGTGATTAGCCAAACTTTAGCCGGAGAAGAATTGAAACCGGCGCCTCATAAAATCCAAGGTATCGGTGCAGGTTTCATACCGAAAAACTTAGACTTATCATTAGTTGATCGTGTAGAAACCGTGGACAGCGAGACAGCTATTGCGACAGCCCGTCGCTTAATGGCAGAGGAAGGCATTTTAGCCGGTATTTCCTCCGGGGCAGCGGTTGCCGCCGCTGATCGCATTGCAAAATTACCTGAATTTAAAGATAAACTTATTGTCGCCGTACTCCCTTCCGCCTCTGAGCGCTACCTAAGTACTGCGTTGTTTGAAGGTATTGAAGCGTAATTTGCGGTTATCAATAGTTGAAAGTGCGGTTAAAAATGACCGCACTTTTTACAATTACCGGCATTATGTCGCAAATGTACAATTTAAAGAAAATGTAGAGACGCCACACTGGCGTCGGCCATACAACCTTTTAAAATCATTTAATTTTTTACGGATGCCGGCATGGTATCTCTACCTATGAAATAAAATTTAGGTTGTGCAACGGCTACATAATACCGACAATGACTCACGCAATGGTGTATCGAAAATCTCAACGAATTAAATAAGCGGCACAACAGCAATTAATACTATCTTGTTGATTCATTCTTCCCGTTCAAATTTAATATGCGTTGAGCGGGAAAGTGCGGTCAAATCGCCGTCAAATTTCCCCATGTAAATTAAACCCGGTGCATGGGTCCCTTTATCGAGAAACATCGCAATGTTTCCCCAAGGGGCATAATAGGTAATATCCCCAGCTTTGGCTGTGTAGGCGGCAGGGGCATTTTCAGTACTGAGTTTATCGTTCATATAAACGACTTTTTCATTATGCGCGTAGTTATCCAATTTGGATTCAAGGGGTAATTTTTGCCAAAAACTTTGGCTGGTTGGATTATCGGCTAGAGTGGCGGAATAAACACCGCTATCAAGGCTGACTTTTACTTTCATTTCTGCTCCGACATATAAACTGGTTAAGCTAAGTAAAATAGTGATTAAGACTTTCATTGATAAAATCTCGCTAAAAAACGACCGCTCTTTTGAGCGGCCTTTAATTTTATCTTAGTGATTATTTTAAATTTGCTTTGAAGAATGTTTCAAATTTATCAAATGGGATTTTGTTCGCTTGATTATCGTATAAATCAACGTGAGTCGCCTCCGGCACGATGTACAACTCTTTATTTTTTGAACCAAGGGATTGAAACGCTTCTTCGCCAAAATAACGCGAGTGCGCTTTTTCGCCGTGAACCACTAACGCCGGCGTACGCATTTCTGAGGCTCGCTGTAAAATCGGCATATTGATAAACGCAAGCGGTGTGGTTTTTGACCAACCCGTATTTGAATTGACCGAACGGGGATGGTAACCGCGCGAGGTTTTATAATAATCCGCATATTCTTTCACAAATTTAGGCGTCTCAGCAGTATGTATTTCCGGCGCAGGTAAATGTTCGTTTGCCGCCGTATGTTCTGGTTCGCCTTTTTCTGCATCCGCCCAACGTTGGGTATTCATCGCCTCTTTCATTTTATAGCGAGTATCCGCATTAATCGCCGACGTTCTATCATAAGTACCTTTGGCATTTGGCGTGAAGTTAATTTCATAACCCTCACCCATTACTTTTGTCATATCATACATCGTACTGACTGCGACTGCTTTGACACGGGTATCCGAGAGTGCCGCATTTAACGCAAAACCTCCCCATCCGCAGATACCTAAAATCCCGATTTCTTCACGCTTAACAAAATCTTGCAAACCTAAGAAATCCACTGCCGCACTAAAATCTTCCGTTGCAATTTCAGGGCTGGCAATATTACGTGGTTCGCCCAAACTTTCGCCGGTATATGAACCGTCAAAAGCAAGCGTAACAAAACCGCGCTCCGCCAATGTTTGCGCATAAATGCCCGATGTTTGCTCTTTCACTGCACCAAACGGCCCGCTCACTGCAATTGCCGGTAGTTTACCTTTTGCATTTTTCGGTACATACAAATCGCCGACAAGGGTAAAGCCATAGCGGTTTTTAAAGGTTACTTTATGATGTTCTACTTTGTCGGATTGCTTGAAAGTTTTGTCCCATTTATTTTCTAACGGCATAATCTGTACTCCTTTCATCGGTGTAATATTGACATCCGCCATCGCTGAAGTGACAAAAGTTGCGGAAAGTGCTGCCGCAAGTGCGGTCGTTTTTAAGATTTTTTTTACCATTTTGTTTTCCTATAAAAAATTAAATGCATAAATTTGAAAAACTGCACAAAAAAACAAACAATCATCCTACAAGAATTTTTCTTTGCTGTGCTTTTTGTTTATGGCACTTATTGTAAAAATTAGATTTATTCCTGTAAATTTGCAAAAATAAACTTCACAATTTCTATAAATGGAATAATCAAATGAATAACCGCTTTGAAACGCTAAAAGTTTTTTGCTCCCTTGCGGAAACCTTGCAATTTAAAGAAACAGCCAATCGCCTTGCAATATCGCCACCGGTGGTAACAAGATTGATTGCCGAGTTGGAGGATTATTTGGGAGAATCCCTATTCCAACGCAATACCCGACAAGTGCATTTAACGGATTTTGGCGAGCAATTTTTACCACAGGCACAACAATTATTGGTAGATAGCGAAAAACTATTCATACCAAACAAACAGAGAGCCTATGCTGAAATGAACGGTATTGTACGAATTACTGCACCAAGCTGGCGAATTAATGATGAAATTTTAGCGAAATTATTGACCGCACTTTCGCCTTATCCCAACTTGATTATCGATTGGCGTGATGATATGAGCAAGCTGGATTCGGTTAGTCATCGCATTGATATTGGCATACGTATCGGGCCAAAATCCGAGCCGAATTTTATTGTACGGAAAATCGCCGACATTGGCGATGTATTAGTTGCCGCACCAAGTTTGCTGGAACGCTTAGGCGAACCAAAATCACTCGAAGATATGGAGCAACGTTTCCCGTTTGCAGCACTGATTAATGTGAGTACCTGTCGCCCTTGGCATTTTCCACTTACTCCCGAACGTACACTAAAACCACACCGCATTACTTTCCAAAGCAACAATATTTATAGTAAATTACAAGCCGTACTACAGGGAAGTGCGGTCGGTTTAGTGAGTGATTTTATCGCTCAACCTTATTTACAAACAGGCGAATTACACCAATTATTTCCAGAAATAAAGATCCAAAAATGGCAACTGTTTTTATATCGTCCTTATGAAACCGTTACCCCTAAAAGGGTTCTTAAGGTATTTGAAGAATTGGAAAGAATTTTAAGACAGTTTTTTACGGATCAATAGAAAAAAGAATGCCACCGAAAGGTGGCATATAGCATTAAATAATTCTTGAGAATTGCTGGCGTTTTGCCGCGACACGAGAATAAGTGTCAAAACATAAACAAATATTCCGAATGAGCAAACGACCTTTAGGTGAAACCTTTAACCCTTGCTCGGTTAGACTAATGAGTTCATCTTCAATTAAAGGCCGGAGCAGCATTAAATCTTCAGCAAAATGCGCTGTAAAGCAGATATTATACTCTCTCTCGATCGGTTCAAAGTCTAGTTTAAAATTACAAATTAATTGCTTGATTACATCACGGCGCAGGCAATCCTCTTTCGTTAATGCAAGCCCCTTATGTAAGGCATGAGCATTCTCCTCAACCAGAGCATAATAGGCTTTGAGATCTTTTTCATTTTGCGCGTAAGTATCCCCTAGTAAACTGATAGAAGAAACACCCAAACCAAGTAGATCGCATTCTTCTTGTGTGGTATAGCCTTGGAAATTACGATGCAATATGCCTTTTTCCTGTGCAATAGCCAATTCATCATAAGGCTTTGCAAAGTGGTCCATACCAATAAATTGGTAACCGGCATCCCCCAAGGTTTCAATTGTTTTCTGTAAAATAGTTAGTTTAGTTTCCGGCTTCGGCAATTGTTCTTCTTTAATTTTTGCTTGGCCGGGTACACGGCTTGGTAAATGGGCATAATTAAAAATACTCAAACGATCAGGATTTAATTCAATCACCTTTTTCAGAGTAAACATAAAGCTTTCTACATTTTGCAACGGTAAACCATAAATCAAGTCAAGGTTGGTTGATTGAAATCCTAGCTCTCGGGCTCGTTCTAATAAAGCGGCAATAAAGTTTTCATCTTGCTCACGATTGACGGCTTTTTGCACTTCTTTATTAAAATCCTGCACCCCCATGCTCATTCGGTTAAAATCAATCGCACGTAAATGATCAAGCATTGAAAGTTCAATTCTACGGGGATCCATCTCAATAGAAATTTCTGCATTATCCGCAATTGTAAAATGCGTTTTTAACATTTCCATTAAACGTGCCGATTGCGCTTCACTTAAATAAGTTGGCGTACCACCGCCCCAGTGAATTTGGGTTACAACTCGATGCTTAAACAACTGAGCACGAGCAATTATCTCTTTCTCAAGATAATCAAGATAGATATCCGCTTTATGCTGATGACGGGTAATCACTTTGTTACAGGCACAGAAATAGCAAAGCTGATGACAAAACGGAATATGTACATATAAGGACAGGGGACGATCCGGATAACGCTCCGCCGCACGAATAAAATCCTGATTAGTATAATTTTCGTGAAACTCTAATGCGGTAGGATATGATGTATAACGCGGACCCGATTGATTGTATTTTTGTATAAGTTTGTCATCCCAAATAATCTCGGACATTAAAGCACTCCAAATTTTCTCACATCATCAAGTAATTGCTGTAATTCTTCCAGTATATCCTGCTCAAATTTAGCCTCAGCGCTTTCACGTTTAAGATCAAGACGCAACCTTTCTTTCTTTTCAAGTGTTTTTCTCGCCTCATGCGTTGGCATATCCCGCACGATCTCATAAAGTTGCATCATGCTAGGATAAGGCTGCAGGTTTTTACCGAAAGGCATTAACAACATCGTAAGGCGAATCACGCCTTCAGAATGGTTACATTCCTTACTTTTCATTGCTTTTGCAATAATTTCGATACTTTCTTTTAATCGCGTTGCTCTCACCATTTTAGCTTGTAAGAGAACTTGTTTTTGCTGTTTCAACTGCTTCAATAAACGCAACGCATACCAAGACAGAGTTGCAATAACAAAAATTCCAAGTAAGCCTAGAATAATTATCCAAATCATCTTTTATCTAAATTGCTCGATATTTATTTTCTCAAAAGTGCGGTATAAATCAGCTTCGTTTTCTTCTTCGTCTTCAATACCGAGCTCTTCCATTAATTCTGCAATACGATCCAAACATTCATCAACGAACTGTTGATCCGCCTTACTAATAGTTTTACCTTCTTCCAATATATCCAATAATTCATTAAGAATTTCGTTATTTTCCAAACTCTCCAACTCTTGCATCGGATCTTGTTTTTTCACAGCGCCTAACACAGGAATAATTTGACCTTTTTCCGGTTTATTCACGAATTCCACAACTAAAGGTATTTTCTTTTTACTCCCAATTTTAGGATCTTTGATTGCTTGAAGAGGTTTCGTTGAGCGATTTTCTACCATACTATGGCGTGAACCTGAATCTAAGCCTTTATGTTTACGTTTTTTCTTATCCTCACGGGCTTTTGCATCAAGCTCATAACGAGTAAGTTTTTTACCGGAACGTTTTGGCATTTCAGTTTTTTTATCAGCTTTACGTATTGGCATAACATCAGTAATTCGACGTGTTTTCTTCTTTCGAGCCATTAAGATATTTATCCTTTCAATAAAATTTGGTGGATTGTATCATTTGGGCAACTTTTTCTCATTAATAAAATAGGTTAATTTAACGATAAGTCTAATATCCATAAATAGAAATAATCATCCCAAAATTGTATTTTTACTAACCAAATAAAATTAAATCAAAATGCAAAAACCCCTGAACCTCTCGATTCAGGGGATGATATAATATAAAACCCGGCAGTGCCCTACTCTCACATGGGGATACCCCACACTACCATCGGCATTACAGCATTTCACTTCTGAGTTCGGGATGGATTCAGGTGGAACCACTGCACTCTCGCCGCCGGGATAATTCTTCGATAACTTCTCTCTTCGACTTTATCTTGTCTTTTTATCTTGTTTTATCTCTTTTATCTTTTTCATCTGTTCTATCGGATACAAGCTGATGACTGATTACTATATACTTTAATTCGTTGTATTTCACATTAACCGCCCAAAAACACTTGAGCGTTGTATAGTTAAGCCCCTCGGGCAATTAGTATGGGTTAGCTCAATGTATCACTACACTTACACACCCCACCTATCTACGTCGTCGTCTCCAACAACCCTTACAGACTCTAAGTCTGGGAGAACTCATCTTGAGGCAAGTTTCGTGCTTAGATGCTTTCAGCACTTATCTCTTCCGCACTTAGCTACTCGGCAATGCGTCTGGCGACACAACCGAAACACCAGTGGTGCGTCCACTCCGGTCCTCTCGTACTAGGAGCAGCCCCCCTCAATTCTCCTACGCCCACGGCAGATAGGGACCGAACTGTCTCACGACGTTCTAAACCCAGCTCGCGTACCACTTTAAATGGCGAACAGCCATACCCTTGGGACCTACTTCAGCCCCAGGATGTGATGAGCCGACATCGAGGTGCCAAACACCGCCGTCGATATGAACTCTTGGGCGGTATCAGCCTGTTATCCCCGGAGTACCTTTTATCCGTTGAGCGATGGCCCTTCCATTCAGAACCACCGGATCACTATGACCTACTTTCGTACCTGCTCGACTTGTCCGTCTCGCAGTTAAGCTTGCTTATACCATTGCACTAACCTGACGATGTCCGACCGTCATTAGCAAACCTTCGTGCTCCTCCGTTACTCTTTGGGAGGAGACCGCCCCAGTCAAACTACCCACCAGACACTGTCCGAGACCGCGTTCCGCAATCTTCGTTAGAACACCAAACGTTAAAGGGTGGTATTTCAAGGACGCCTCCACAATCACTGGCGTGACCGCTTCAAAGGCTCCCACCTATCCTACACATCAAAATTCAATGTTCAGTGTCAAGCTATAGTAAAGGTTCACGGGGTCTTTCCGTCTAGCCGCGGGTACACCGCATCTTCACGGCGATTTCAATTTCACTGAGTCTCGGGTGGAGACAGCCTGGCCATCATTATGCCATTCGTGCAGGTCGGAACTTACCCGACAAGGAATTTCGCTACCTTAGGACCGTTATAGTTACGGCCGCCGTTTACTGGGGCTTCGATCAGGAGCTTCTCTTTCGATTACACCATCAATTAACCTTCCAGCACCGGGCAGGCATCACACCCTATACGTCCACTTTCGTGTTTGCAGAGTGCTGTGTTTTTAATAAACAGTTGCAGCCAGCTGGTATCTTCGACCGGTTCACCCTTCACCCGCTAGGGGCTACAAGCTACGCCGGCGCACCTTCTCCCGAAGTTACGGTGCTATTTTGCCTAGTTCCTTCACCCGAGTTCTCTCAAGCGCCTGAGTATTCTCTACCTGACCACCTGTGTCGGTTTTCAGTACGGTTTAATAAAGCCTGAAGCTTAGTGGCTTTTCCTGGAAGTGTGGTATCAGTTACTTCAGCCCCTTGAGGCCTCGTCATCATTTCTCGGTGTTAATAAGCGCCCGGATTTGCCTAAGCACCCCACCTACCAACTTAAACGTGCATATCCAACAGCACGCTAACCTAACCTGCTCCGTCCCCACATCGCAGCTTTACCAAGTACGGGAATATTAACCCGTTTCCCATCGACTACGCTTTTCAGCCTCGCCTTAGGGGCCGACTCACCCTGCCCCGATTAACGTTGGACAGGAAACCTTGGTCTTCCGGCGAACGGGTTTTTCACCCGTTTTATCGTTACTTATGTCAGCATTCGCACTTGTGATACGTCCAGCATACCTCCCGATACACCTTCATCCGCTTACACAACGCTCCCCTACCCAACAGGATTAATCCTGATGCCGCAGCTTCGGTGCTATGTTTGAGCCCCGTTACATCTTCCGCGCAGGCCGACTCGACTAGTGAGCTATTACGCTTTCTTTAAATGGTGGCTGCTTCTAAGCCAACATCCTAGCTGTCTAAGCCTTCCCACTTCGTTTCCCACTTAACATACACTTTGGGACCTTAGCTGGCGGTCTGGGTTGTTTCCCTCTCCACGACGGACGTTAGCACCCGCCGTGTGTCTCCTGAGTATCACTCTTCGGTATTCGCAGTTTGCATCGGGTTGGTAAGCCGGGATGGCCCCCTAGCCGAAACAGTGCTCTACCCCCGAAGGTGTCCGCTCAAGGCTCTACCTAAATAGATTTCGGGGAGAACCAGCTATCTCCCGGTTTGATTGGCCTTTCACCCCCAGCCACAAGTCATCCGCTAATTTTTCAACATTAGTCGGTTCGGTCCTCCAGTTAGTGTTACCCAACCTTCAACCTGCCCATGGCTAGATCACCGGGTTTCGGGTCTATACCTTGCAACTAATCGCCCAGTTAAGACTCGGTTTCCCTTCGGCTTCCCTATTCGGTTAACCTTGCTACAAAATATAAGTCGCTGACCCATTATACAAAAGGTACGCAGTCACCCTTTCAGGCTCCCACTGCTTGTACGTACAAGGTTTCAGGTTCTATTTCACTCCCCTCGCCGGGGTTCTTTTCGCCTTTCCTTCACAGTACTGGTTCACTATCGGTCAATCAGGAGTATTTAGCCTTGGAGGATGGTCCCCCCCTCTTCAGACAGGATATCACGTGTCCCGCCCTACTTATCGTAAGCTTAGTACCATCAACGTGTTTTAAGATACGGGACTATCACCCCCTACGGTTGAGCTTCCCAACTCATTCTCCTAACACGCTCACTATCACTTACCGGCTCTTCCGCCTTCGCTCGCCGCTACTCACGGAATCTCGGTTGATTTCTTTTCCTCGGGGTACTTAGATGTTTCAGTTCTCCCGGTTTGCTTTTCATTACTATGAATTCATAATGAAATGATGGATTCTTCATCCATCGGGTTTCCCCATTCGGATATCTTGGATTAAACGCTTCTTATCAACTCATCCAAGCTTTTCGCAGATTAGCACGTCCTTCATCGCCTCTGATTGCCAAGGCATCCACCTTGTACGCTTAGTCACTTAACTATACAACCTCAAATGTTTTCAGCCTGCCTACTCAGTCAGGCCTACATCTTGAAGCGAATCTTTAATTCAACTAAACACTTGACTGCCTTTCTCCAGTCAAGATTTTTCTACTCAGACTTCCTCTATTCCTTTCGGAACTTAAAAGTCTCTTCAGTTTTCAGCTTGTTTCCAATTTTTTAAAGAACAGAAGATAAAACTTTTCAGTTATCATCGTTAAGTAAACGCAATACCATTTTCTATCAATGCAACATTTACTTAACGATGATAAGTGGTGGAGATAAGCGGGATCGAACCGCTGACCTCCTGCGTGCAAGGCAGGCGCTCTCCCAGCTGAGCTATATCCCCAGTTATCATTAATTTGCAGATACTTGCCCTTACTTCACTCACTCTTAGAGTGGTGGGTCTGAGTGGACTTGAACCACCGACCTCACCCTTATCAGGGGTGCGCTCTAACCACCTGAGCTACAGACCCAAGGACAATGTTGATTTCCGCTCTCTGTCTTGTCTACAACTATCAGTCAATCTGTGTGGACACTTACTATAGCTCGTTCGGTAAGGAGGTGATCCAACCGCAGGTTCCCCTACGGTTACCTTGTTACGACTTCACCCCAGTCATGAATCATACCGTGGTAAACGCCCCCCTTACGGTTAAGCTATCTACTTCTGGTACAACCCACTCCCATGGTGTGACGGGCGGTGTGTACAAGGCCCGGGAACGTATTCACCGCGACATTCTGATTCGCGATTACTAGCGATTCCGACTTCATGGAGTCGAGTTGCAGACTCCAATCCGGACTTAGACGTACTTTGTGAGATTCGCTCCACATCGCTGCTTCGCCTCCCTCTGTATACGCCATTGTAGCACGTGTGTAGCCCTACTCGTAAGGGCCATGATGACTTGACGTCATCCCCACCTTCCTCCGGTTTATCACCGGCAGTCTCCTTTGAGTTCCCGACCGTATCGCTGGCAACAAAGGATAAGGGTTGCGCTCGTTGCGGGACTTAACCCAACATTTCACAACACGAGCTGACGACAGCCATGCAGCACCTGTCTCAAAGCTCCCTAAGGCACTCCCGTATCTCTACAGGATTCTCTGGATGTCAAGAGTAGGTAAGGTTCTTCGCGTTGCATCGAATTAAACCACATGCTCCACCGCTTGTGCGGGCCCCCGTCAATTCATTTGAGTTTTAACCTTGCGGCCGTACTCCCCAGACGGTCGATTTATCACGTTAGCTACGGGCGCCAGAGTTAAACCCCAACCCCCAAATCGACAGCGTTTACAGCGTGGACTACCAGGGTATCTAATCCTGTTTGCTCCCCACGCTTTCGCACATGAGCGTCAGTACATTCCCAAGGGGCTGCCTTCGCCTTCGGTATTCCTCCACATCTCTACGCATTTCACCGCTACACGTGGAATTCTACCCCTCCCTAAAGTACTCTAGATTCCCAGTCTGAAATGCAATTCCCAGGTTAAGCCCGGGGCTTTCACACCTCACTTAAAAATCCGCCTGCGTGCCCTTTACGCCCAGTTATTCCGATTAACGCTCGCACCCTCCGTATTACCGCGGCTGCTGGCACGGAGTTAGCCGGTGCTTCTTCTGTGACTAACGTCAATCAGCTTGGCTATTAACCAAACTGCCTTCCTCATCACCGAAAGAACTTTACAACCCGAAGGCCTTCTTCATTCACGCGGCATGGCTGCGTCAGGGTTCCCCCCATTGCGCAATATTCCCCACTGCTGCCTCCCGTAGGAGTCCGGGCCGTGTCTCAGTCCCGGTGTGGCTGGTCATCCTCTCAGACCAGCTAGAGATCGACGGCTTGGTGAGCCATTACCCCACCAACTACCTAATCCCACTTGGGCTCATCTTATGGCAAGAGCAAACGCCCCCTTTAGTCCAAAGACTTTACGCGGTATTAGCTGCAGTTTCCCGCAGTTATCCCCCTCCATAAGCCAGATTCCCAAGCATTACTCACCCGTCCGCCACTCGTCAGCAAAGAAAGCAAGCTTCCTTCCTGCTACCGTTCGACTTGCATGTGTTAAGCCTGCCGCCAGCGTTCAATCTGAGCCATGATCAAACTCTTCAATTCAAAGTTCAATCGCTCAATAAACTGCTTAGCTATTAATAAACACTACTATAAAAGTAATAATGAATTTCTAGTTTAAGCACCTATTAAGACTTCAAAATTAAAATTTTTTTAACAAGTCTATTAACAAGTGCCCACACAGATTGTCTGATTCGTTGTTAAAGAGCAAAAAATAACGACGCACCGGCAAATCTTCTTACTTCACAACAGCGCGTCGTTGTGTAGTGCGCATTATAGGGAAATTCAAAATCAATGCAAGCACTTTTTTGCAAAAAATTTGAAAAAATGATCTTTCGCTTGAAGTTCATACAAAATGGTTAAAATTTCGTTCTTTTCTGTTATTTTATTGCGCGTTTTAAAATATTTGGTAAATCCGTCACCGAATCCAATACATAATCAGCCAGCTGTTCGCCTTCCTCTGTCACTGCTTTTCCAGTGCGAACCAGCACATTCATTCTCACATTTGCGCCAATTCCCGCTTTTAGATCATCGACTTTATCCCCAACCATTACCGATTTTGCCGGATCGATTTTTAACTCTTTCATTGCCTGCAATAACATTCCCGATTTTGGCTTACGACAATTGCAATCTGCTTTATATTCGCCTTTTCCTTCCGGGTGATGAGGGCAATAATAGATACCATCGAAATCTACACCCTGTTCTGCTAACGACCAATCAAACCATTCTGTCAGCTGCAAAAACTGCTCTTCAGAAAAATAACCGCGCGCAATTCCCGATTGATTTGTGACTAAAATTAATAGATAGCCCATCGCTTTTAATTCCCGTAATGCCCCGATTGCTCCATCTATAAATTTGAAATTATCAATTTCGTGCACGTAACCATAATCAATATTTAATGTGCCATCACGATCCAAAAAAATAGCTTTGTTCATCTTTTACTCTATGTTAGTTCAATATTTAAAATTATCCCTTTAATTCTATCAATTAGCAAATATAAGCTATAACCAATTCATCTAAAAAAGATTCCCCTATGTATTGACACGGCAATCTAGACGTCTAGAATACTGAAAATAGATTTGAAAATAGCAAAAGAACAAGGGCTTATATGATTAAGCTAAGTAATATTACGAAAATTTTTGAGTTATCGGGCAAAAAACTGACCGCACTTGATAATGTCTCGCTTAATGTTGAAAAAGGACAGATTTGTGGGGTAATTGGTGCATCCGGAGCAGGAAAAAGTACGCTAATTCGCTGTGTAAATTTATTGGAAAAACCAAGTAGCGGTTCCGTAATGGTAGATGGAGTGGAACTGACCCAACTTTCTGAGCGAGAATTGGTTCGTGCACGCCGTCATATTGGGATGATTTTCCAACACTTTAATTTGCTCAATTCACGCACAGTATTTGAAAATGTTGCTCTGCCATTAGAATTAGAAGGAACATCAAAAGCAAAAATTCAAGAAAAAATCACCGCACTTTTGGCTCTTGTGGGGTTGAGTGAAAAACGCGATGCTTATCCTAGCAATCTTTCCGGTGGTCAAAAACAACGTGTTGCCATCGCTCGTGCTTTAGCAAGTGATCCCAAAATACTATTATGTGATGAAGCTACGAGTGCCTTAGATCCGGCAACTACGCAATCTATTCTAAAATTACTTAAAGAAATCAACCGCACTTTAGGTATCACAATTTTACTCATCACACATGAGATGGAAGTCGTAAAGCAAATCTGTGATCAGGTAGCAGTCATTGATAAAGGACAGCTGGTAGAACAAGGCTCGGTGGGTGAAATTTTTTCTAACCCGAAAACCGAATTGGCACAAAACTTTATCCGTTCAACCTTTCATATCAGTTTACCTGATGAGTATTTGGAAAATCTCACCGATACTCCTAAACACAGTAAAGCCTATCCGATTATTAAATTTGAGTTTACCGGACGTTCCGTCGATGCACCGTTACTTTCACAAGCATCAAAAAAATTTGGTGTGGAGCTGAGTATTTTAACATCTCAAATTGATTATGCCGGCGGTGTGAAATTTGGTTATACCATTGCTGAAGTAGAAGGTGATGAAGATGCTATTACACAAACCAAAATTTATTTAATGGAAAACAACGTACGTGTGGAGGTTCTCGGTTATGTTCAATGATTTCTGGACAACATTTACCCAACAGCTCACACCACAAATGTGGGGTGTTGTCGCAACAGCAACTTATGAAACCGTCTATATTAGTTTTGTTTCTACTTTATTGGCAGTTATCATAGGTTTACCCATAGGTGTATGGACCTTCTTGACCGGTAAAAATGAAATTTTACAAAATAAACGTACCCACTTTATTTTGAATACCATCATTAACATTGGGCGCTCTATTCCATTTATCATTTTACTTTTGATTTTACTGCCTGTAACACGCTTTATTGTCGGCACTGTACTTGGCACCACCGCAGCAATTATTCCATTAAGTATCTGTGCAATGCCTTTTGTCGCACGTTTAACCGCCAATGCTCTAATGGAAATTCCGAATGGGTTAACTGAAGCTGCCCAAGCAATGGGTGCGACCAAATGGCAAATTGTCCGTAAATTTTACTTACCGGAAGCCTTACCGACTCTGATTAACGGTATCACACTTACGCTCGTTACCTTGGTAGGTTATTCAGCCATGGCGGGAACACAAGGTGGTGGCGGGCTTGGAAGTCTGGCTATCAACTATGGTGTATATCGCAATATGCCTTATATTACCTGGGTTGCTACTATTATTATCGTTCTTTTCGTCATGATTAGCCAAAAACTCGGTGATACGTTGGCGAAGAAAGTTGATCATCGCTAAAACACAACTTACTACTAACCAAAAGAGGAAACCTTATGAAATTAAAAAATTTATTCGCTATCACAGCCATCGCATCCGCCCTTGTTCTAACAGGATGTAAGGATGATAAAAAAACCGAAACGTCGGTAACTACTGCACCGCTTAAAATCAAAGTTGGGGTAATGTCAGGTCCGGAACATCAAGTAGCAGAAATTGCAGCAAAAGTAGCAAAAGAAAAATACGGATTAGATGTACAGTTTGTAGAATTTAATGACTATGCGTTACCGAATACTGCGGTTTCCACCGGTGATTTAGATGCAAATGCAATGCAACATAAACCTTATCTAGATCAAGATGCAAAAGCCAAAAACTTAAATAATCTGGTAATTGTAGGCAATACCTTTGTTTATCCGTTAGCGGGTTATTCTAAAAAGATTAAGAATCTAAATGATCTACAAGAAGGTGCGAAGGTAGTCGTACCAAACGATCCAAGTAACCGTGGACGTGCATTAATTTTGCTTGAAAAACAAGGCTTAATTAAACTTAAAGATGCCAATAATCTATTATCAACAGTATTGGATATCGTTGAAAATCCAAAAAACCTGAATATCACCGAAGTAGATACTTCTATTGCGGCTCGCGCATTAGATGATGTTGATTTAGCTGTCGTAAATAATACTTACGCCGGTCAGGTTGGCTTGAATGCACAAGATAATGGTGTGTTTGTGGAAGATAAAGATTCTCCTTATGTAAACATTATCGTTTCACGCACAGATAACAAAGACAGCAAAGCCGTACAAGATTTCGTGAAATCTTATCAAACCGAAGAAGTCTATCAAGAAGCTAAAAAACACTTCAAAGATGGAGTCGTGAAAGGCTGGTAATTTTTAGCGCACGTTAAAGAAAGCCGCAGATAAAACCTGCGGTTTTTTTATTGAATAAAATGGGATTAGCTACTAAAAGACTGCCCCATTTTTCTTGGGTTAGAGGTTAGAATTAATCACTTTATAAAAAATAGATGAGAGAATATACGCTATCAAATTCCTTAAACTTTTATATAAAAAACCGCACTTTGCATAACAAAGTGCGGTTAAATTTATCTAAGTTTTTTAATTCAATTATAGCGATGCTTGATCTACTGCAACGCCTGCACCCATAGTGGTAGAAATGCTTACTTTCTTAATGAAAATACCTTTTGCAGTGGTTGGTTTTGCTTTTGTTAATGCAGCCAACAATGCTTGAAGATTTTCTTTTAATTGTTCTTCAGAGAAGTTTGCTTTACCAATAGTGGTGTGAATGATACCGTTTTTATCATTGCGATAACGGATCTGACCAGATTTCGCATTTTTTACGGCTTCAGCAACGTTTGGTGTCACAGTACCTACTTTAGGGTTTGGCATTAAACCACGCGGCCCTAATACTTGACCTAATTGACCCACAACACGCATAGCATCAGGAGAAGCAATAACTACATCAAAGTTCATTTCGCCTTTCTTGATTTGCTCTGCTAAATCTTCCATACCCACTAAATCAGCACCCGCAGCTTTTGCAGCATCAGCGTTCTCCCCTTGAGTGAATACAGCTACGCGAACTTCACGACCGGTACCGTGTGGTAATACGGTTGCACCACGTACATTTTGATCGGATTTACGAGGATCAATACCTAGGTTTACCGCAACATCAACGCTTTCAACAAATTTAGCGGTTGCAAATTGTTTTAACAATGCAATTGCTTCGTTAATTTCGTATGCTTTAGTAGAATCTACGCCAGCTTTGATTGCTTTCATTTTTTTAGTCAATTTAGCCATCGTATTATTCCTCCACCACTAAGCCCATAGAACGAGCAGTACCAGCGATTGATTTCATTTTGGTTTCAATAGTCGCACCAGTCATATCTGCTGCTTTAGTTTCAGCAATTTGACGGATTTGATCTAAAGTTACTTTACCCACTTTATCTTTATTCGGTTTACCAGAACCGGATTTGATACCCGCTGCTTTTTTCAATAATACGGCTGCCGGCGGAGTTTTAGTAATAAAGGTGAATGAACGGTCTGCATATACAGTGATCACAACCGGAATAGGTAAACCTTTTTCTAAGCTCTCAGTACGAGCATTGAACGCTTTACAGAATTCCATAATGTTCACACCTTGTTGACCTAATGCAGGACCAACCGGTGGTGATGGATTTGCCATACCAGCTGCAACTTGCAACTTAACATAGGCTTGGACTTTTTTTGCCATTTTTGTTTTCCTCTAATTGGGTAATAACGCTATAAATAGCTCCCCGATGACTTCGACACATATCTAAAAGAAAATATGCACACAAAAATATGAGCCAATAGATGGCTCATAATAGGTTACGGATTATATAAAAGGTAAGCTTGTTTTTCAAGCATTTTACATAGAAAAAGATGCTAAAAAAATAACCGCGTTTTATATTCTAAATGCGGTTATTTATTCAGATAATTTCTATCACTAATAAGCTTTTTCCACTTGACTGAATTCAAGCTCAACCGGTGTCGCACGGCCAAAAATAGAAACGGATACTTTCAAGCGACCTTTTTCATAATCAACTTCTTCCACTGTACCGTTAAAGTCGGCAAACGGCCCTTCCGTTACACGGACTTCTTCACCAGGATGATATTCATTACGGTGGCGCGGTTTCTCCGAACTTTGCTCCAAACGATTTAAAATGGTATCTGCTTCACGTTTAGAAATCGGAGCTGGCTTATCCGGCGTTCCGCCAATAAAGCCCATTACTCGAGGTACACTCTTCACTAAGTGCCAAGTGTCATCATTCATTTCCATTTCTACAAGCACATA
Organism: Rodentibacter caecimuris; assembly: GCF_010587025.1. NCBI lineage: Bacteria > Pseudomonadati > Pseudomonadota > Gammaproteobacteria > Pasteurellales > Pasteurellaceae > Rodentibacter > Rodentibacter caecimuris. The sequence goes on from NZ_CP040863.1 coordinate 1,301,357, forward strand.
GCCGGGGAAAAATTTACGTTCACTTTTACGACGTTTACCCGCTACATTTTCGACGACTTCTTCCGTAGGCACCAAAACCTCACCAAACTGATCTTCCATTTGATGCTGTTTAATATATTCACGCAAAGTTAATGCGACACGGCTTTCAAACCCAGAAAACGCTTGTAAAACATACCAACGTTTTTTTGATACTGTTATTTCTTCGGTCATTTTAGAATCTCAAATCGGTTAAAAAGTTAATGATTGATACGATAATAGAATCTATCGCCCAGAAAAATAATGAAGCAATAATCGTCACCCCTATCACAATCAAGGTAGTCTGACGAGTTTCCGAACGAGTCGGCCATACAACTTTACGTGCTTCATTTCTTGATTCTTTAAAGAAATTACGTGCCTTTGTTCCTTGATTAGTAATTGCAGCAAAAACAAAAGCCAATACAAGGATAACCGCTACACCAATCACGCGAACAGGTGTCGAATAATCTTTTTGGAAATAAGCATTGCCAATGGCAGCGACAGAGAAGAAAACTACAACTAATATCCAAAGGAGTGTATTTAAGCCTTTTGATTTACCTTCTATCGGCTCTTCTGTTTTTTTCTTTTTATCAACAATTTCAGTTGCCATAATTGAATCCGTTTAAAAAGGGAGAAATAAGAATAAATTTAAGAACGTGCGATTGTAGCACTTTCTTCGCCTGTTTCCTATTGAAAAATGAGTAACCTAGAAAACAATCAAAAAATCAACCGCACTTTTATGTAAGCAAACGCTAAGCGCGATAAATCAACTTAGGTGCTTCGTTATCAACAATCGTTGATTCATCCACAATCACTTTTTCCAGATTTTCAATGGATGGTAAATCATACATAGTATCAAGGAGTACCGCCTCAACAATTGAACGCAAACCACGAGCTCCGGTTTTACGCTCAAGGGCTTTCTTCGCCATGGCTTTCAACCCCTCCGACGTAAACTCTAGCACTACGTTTTCTAACCCGAATAATGCTTGATATTGTTTTATTAAAGCATTTTTAGGTTGGGTAAGAATTTGTACCAGTGCTTCTTCATCCAATTCACTTAACGGTGCAATCATCGGTAAACGACCAATGAATTCCGGAATTAATCCAAATTTCATCAGATCATCCGGCTCTACCTGACGGAATAATTCGGATAAAGATTGATCTTCACCATCTTTTTCCACTTGAGCATCAAAACCGATGCCGGTATTCGTTTGGGTGCGTTTACCGATAATTTTATCCAAACCGGCAAATGCACCACCGCAAATAAACAATATTTTTGACGTATCTACTTTCAGCATTTCTTGTTGAGGATGCTTACGCCCCCCTTGTGGCGGTACTGAAGCAATTGTGCCTTCAATCAATTTCAATAATGCCTGTTGTACGCCTTCACCAGAAACATCACGAGTAATAGAGGCTCCCTCTGACTTGCGGCTAATCTTATCAATTTCATCAATGTAAATAATGCCTTGCTCGGCTTTTTCTGTATCGTAGTCACAATTTTGCAGAAGTTTTTGTAATACATTTTCAACATCCTCGCCCACATAACCAGCCTCAGTCAATGTCGTTGCATCCGCTATCGCAAAAGGGACATTCAAACGGCGAGCCAAAGTTTGTGCAAGCAATGTTTTACCGCTTCCGGTCGGGCCAATCAGCAAAATATTACTTTTACCTAATTCAACTTCATTACTTTCATGATTGGTACGTAAGCGTTTATAGTGATTATACACAGCCACCGAAAGCACTTTTTTCGCATAGTCTTGACCAATTACATAATCATCTAAATTCGCTCGGATTTCATGGGGTGTCGGCAATTTAGCTTCATTTTCAACCGCACTTTCAGCCGTTTCTTCATTATTATCTTCGTGATTCTCTTCCAGCATTGAATGACAAAGTTCGATACATTCATTGCAAATATAGCCCTCTGCTCCGGCAATCAATTTATCGACTTCACTTTTTTCTTTACCACAAAAAGAACAATGCAGCTCTTTATTCTCAGTTGTCATCTTACATCCTTAACGCTTAATCAACACGCTATCCACTAACCCATAATTTTTTGCTTCTTCTGCAGACATAAAGTTATCGCGATCGGTATCTTGCTCAATACGCTCAATACTTTGCCCTGTATGAAAGGCTAAACGTTCATTTAAGGTGTGCTTGATTTTCAAAATTTCTTGCGCATGAATCTGAATATCCGACGCTTGACCACGGAATCCGCCCAACGGTTGGTGAATCATAACACGTGCATTCGGCAGTGCCGCACGTTTACCCGCCGTACCACCTGCCAATAAGAATGCTCCCATAGAGCATGCCTGTCCAATACAGAGCGTTCGTATATCCGGTTTGATAAATTGCATCGTATCGTAAATTGCCATACCTGCAGTGACTGAACCACCCGGAGAATTAATATAAATATTAATGTCTTTCGTCGGATCTTCTGATTCTAAAAAAAGTAGTTGTGCCACAATCAGGTTTGCCATACGGTCTTCGACTTCACCGCTTAGGAAAATCACACGTTCTTTTAATAGACGGGAATAAATATCGTAAGAACGTTCACCTCGTGAGGTTTGTTCTACGACCATAGGAATTACGCTCATTTTCGCCCCTACCTAAATCATATAAAAATCGGGCAGTATTTTACTCGATTTTCAGTTAAAACAAAAATGCGGTCGAAATTCACTATAAATAACGACCGCACTTTTTAATCAAAAATAATTATGCTTGTGGATTCATTACTTCATCAAATGAAGAAACTTTTTCCGTCACTTGTGCTTTGGCAAGAACCGCATCAACCGCTTGTTCTTCTAACACGACATTACGAATATTACTCATTAATTCTTCATTTTTGCTGTAATATTCAACGACTTCCGCCGGTTGCTCGTATGCTGAAGCAATATCTTCGATCATTGCTTTCGCACGTGCTTCATCCGCTTTCAATTCGTTTGATTTGATCACTTCTGAGAATAATAAACCGACTTGAACACGGCGTTTCGCCTCTGCTTCAAACAACTCACGCGGTAATTGTGCAGTTTGTTGGGCATTACCGCCAAAACGTTGTGCCGCTTGATTACGCAGTACATTGATTTCTTCTTCAACTGCAGAAGCCGGAACATCAATTGGGTTTTGTTCGATTAAACCGTTAATAACCTGTTGTTTAACACGAGAAACTAATGCATTTTTCAATTCACGAGCCATATTTTTACGGATTTCTGCACGCAAATCTTCAACGGTTTTGGTATTAGGACCGAATTTAGTCACAAATTCATCGGTTAATTCAGGTAATACCATGTTTTCAACTTTTTTCAAAGTAATTGCAAATTTTGCCGCTTTACCTTTCAAATTCTCTGCGTGGTACTCCGCAGGGAAAGTCACATCAATATCAAATTGCTCACCGGCTTTATGACCTACGATACCGTCTTCAAAACCCGGGATCATACGGCCTTGCCCCATAAATAAGACGAAATCAGAGGCTTTTCCGCCCTCAAATTCTTCGCCATCGATAGAGCCTACGAAGTCAATCGTGACACGATCGTCAGCTTTTGCGACATCTTGGCTCTCAGCCCAAGTCGCTTGTTGTTTACGCAACACATCAATCATTTTATCAATGTCTGCATCCGTAATTTCAACTGTTGGTTTTTCAACTTTGATATTTTCCAAACCTTGTAACTGCACTTCCGGATAGACTTCAAAAGTGGCGTTAAAGACTAAATCTTTGCCTTGTTCAAAGGTTTCGATTGCAAATGTCGGACGACCTGCAATGTTAATTTTTTCTGCGATCACCGCATCAAAAAAATGACGAGGTAATAAATCGTTTAATACATCTTGACGAATTGATGCGCCAAAACGTTGTTCAATAATGTGTGCAGGAACTTTACCTTTACGGAATCCGTCTACACGCACATTTTTTGCCGTACGTTTAAATTCTTCACGGGTTGCCTTTTCAACAGTTTCCGCAGGAACGGTGATAGCCACACGGCGCTCTAAACCTTGGGTTGTTTCAATATTTAATGACATTTGTAACCTCAATTAATGTTGCACTCGGTAAAACTCACACCGAACACGTTGTTAAAAATAATAATGAAAAAACTGCGGAATTATAACGAAATAAAATCAACCAGTCGATAGAAAGTCGATAAATCAAACAAAAAGTCACCCAATTTGATGAATTAATCAACAAAATCTAAATAAAAAAGTGCGGTTGAAAATGACCGCACTTTTAACTTCTTATAAACCTTTCGGTAAGCGAATTTTCTGTCCCGGGAAAATTTTATCCGCGTCTTTAATCACCTCTTTATTGGCTTCGACAATCGCGGTGTATTTTGCCCCGTTACCATAAGTTTTTTCTGCAATTTTCCAAAGCGTATCGCCTTTTTGAATCACATAGAAAGTATCGTCAGATGCTAAAGTTTCACCACTACTGATGGTAGCATCGCTGGTAACGGAAGTAATACCTTGAATGTTTCCCGCCATTAACACCGCTTTTTCCAAAGCCGCGGCAGTAGAAGCGACACCTTGAATATTTGCCACCCCATTTTCAACGGTCACAGAAAGATTTTCTACACCGGGATTATCTTCTGCGATGTGCTCAGTCACCGCTTTTGATGCTTCTTCCTCTTTAGAAAAAAGTTTTCTGCCGATATCGCCAACAAAATCAAATAAGCCCATTTTTACTCCTTTTCAGTTGTGAATTTCGCCCCCTACAATACTGAAAAATAATGAGGAAGTCCATAAAACACTGCGTAAATACTTGTAAATCTTTCAGTAAAAAGGCTTTAAAGCTGACCGCACTTTGGTAGAATGCACTCATTTTTAATCATAGATAAAGAGGCGACTATGCGTTGGCAAGGTAGAAGAGAGAGTTCAAATATTGAAGACAGACGGGGTTCCGGTGGTAATTTTGGCGGAGGAAAAGGCACCGGTATTTTAGGATTTATTATTTTATTGGTTGGAGCTTATTATGGCGTTGATTTATCCGGCTTGGTCGGTACGCCTGATTTTTCAGGTCAATCCTCTCAACGATTAGAAACCCACGAAGAACAACAACTTGCCGGGTTATCAAAAGTCGTGTTAGCAGATACCGAAACCGTGTGGGGAAATTACTTCAAACAAAGGGGGGCTCAATATCAAGAGCCCGTAATGGTACTCTACAGCGGTGCAACCTCTACTGCCTGCGGCACAGGGCAATCGGCGATGGGGCCCTTCTACTGTCCGAATGATCACAAGGTTTACTTGGATTTATCCTTTTATAATGATATGAAAAATAAATTGGGCGCGGCCGGTGATTCAGCATTTGCCTATGTGATTGCTCACGAAGTGGGACATCATGTGCAAAACTTACTCGGCGTCTTAGGGCAAGTTCACCGCGCACAACAAAGTACCGATCGCAAAACGGCTAATCAACTTTCAGTAAAATTGGAACTACAAGCGGATTGTTTTGCCGGAGTTTGGGCAAGCCAAGCCGTGAAAAGCGGCTTATTTGAACGAGGAGATGAGGAAAAAGCCTTTAACGCGGCGGAAGCGGTTGGGGACGACCGCCTACAAAAACGCGGACAAGGCTATGTGGTACCGGATAGTTTCACCCATGGCACCTCTGCACAACGCCTAACGTGGTTTAGAAAAGGGCTACAAACGGGCAATCCGAGCCAGTGTGATACGTTCAATTAAAAAAAGAAAGGTCTAGCGTTTGCTAGACCTTTTTTTGCTTAAAAATGAATTAGAGAATAAAACGACTCAAATCTTCGTTTTCGACGACTTCACCTAGTGCATCCGCCACATAAGCCTCATCAATATTCACGGTTTGACCCGTCATATCACTCGCATTAAAGGATATTTTATCCATCAAACGTTCCATCACCGTATGTAAACGACGAGCGCCGATATTTTCAGTTTTCTCGTTCACACGAAACGCGGCTTCTGCAATTTTCTTCACTGCATCTGCCGTAAACGCAATATCCACCCCTTCCGTTGCCATTAAGGCTTTATATTGCTCGGTAAGAGACGCGTTAGGTTCCGTTAAAATACGCTCAAAATCAGCCGCACTTAATGCGGAAAGTTCAACACGAATCGGCAAACGACCCTGTAATTCCGGAATTAAATCGGAAGGACGCGCCACTTGGAAAGCACCAGACGCGATAAATAAAATATGATCCGTTTTGACCATACCGTGTTTGGTACTTACCGTTGAACCTTCCACCAAAGGCAGTAAATCGCGTTGTACACCTTCACGTGAAACATCCGCCCCACTGTATTCGCCTTTTTTACAAATTTTATCAATCTCATCAATAAACACGATACCGTTTTGCTCTACCGCATCAATGGCTTTTTGTTTTAATTCTTCAGGATTAATCAATTTTGCCGCTTCATCATCAATCAACGTTTTTAACGCGTCTTTGATTTTCATTTTGCGTTTTTTGGTTTTTTCGCTACCAAGGTTTTGGAACATGGATTGCAACTGGTTAGTCATTTCTTCCATGCCCGGAGGTGCCATAATTTCCACGCCCATGGAAACACCGGCGGGCACATCAATTTCAATCTCTTTATCGTCTAACTGACCTTCACGTAATTTTTTACGGAATGCCTGACGCGTACTACCGTTACTATCGTGGTTTTCAACTTCACCCCACTGATTTTTTGCCGGTGGCAACAACGCATCAAGAATACGTTCTTCCGCTGCATCTTCCGCTTTAGCCCGATTTTTTGCAATTTCTTGTTGGCGAACCAATTTCATTGCGCTATCCGTTAAATCACGAATAATCGAATCGACTTCCTTTCCTACATAGCCTACTTCGGTAAATTTAGTGGCTTCTACTTTAATAAAAGGAGCATTGGCTAACTTTGCCAAACGACGAGCAATTTCGGTTTTACCCACACCGGTAGGCCCAATCATTAAAATATTTTTAGGGGTAACTTCATGGCGTAACGGTTCTTGCAGTTGCATACGACGCCAACGATTACGAAGTGCAATAGCGACCGCTCTTTTGGCATCTGCTTGTCCAATAATGTGTTGATCTAATTCAGAAACAATTTCTCGAGGAGTCATTTCAGACATAATATTTTCCTTAATTCGGTAATTCTTCAATAGTGAAATTGGTGTTGGTAAACACACAAATATCACCTGCAATTTTTAATGATTTTTCGACAATTTCACGAGCGGAAAGATCCGTATTTTCAACTAACGCACGAGCGGCAGATAAGGCATAATTACCGCCTGAACCAATCGCCAAAATTTGATCCTCTTCCGGTTGTACCACATCGCCGATTCCGGTGATAATCAGGCTTTCTTTTTCATCCGCCACAATCAACATTGCTTCTAATTTACGCAACGCCCGATCCGTTCGCCAATCTTTCGCCAATTCCACCGCACTTTTCAATAAATGCCCTTGGTGCATTTCCAACTTACGTTCAAATAATTCAAACAGCGTGAAAGCATCCGCCGTCCCGCCGGCAAAACCGGCTAACACCTTGCCGTTGTATAAACGGCGTACCTTGCGTGCATTGCCTTTCATCACGGTATTGCCTAAAGAAACTTGTCCGTCTCCTCCTACCACCACTTGCCCATTACGGCGCACACTGACGATTGTTGTCATTCTTTTGTCCTTTTTTGAAAAAACTTGCCCGTTATATGGCGACAGGATTTGGAAAATTCAAGGGTAACGGGGCAATGAACAAAAAATACGATAAAAAATGACCGCACTTTGCGCTTAACTGTGCCCCTCCCCCCAAATGTTTCCTTGTGGTAAAATTCGCAAAAATTTTGAGGCTCATTATGATAACTTGGATAACTCCCTCTTTCCTTACACTCCTTGGCATATCGCTTTTTATTTTAATTGTTCTCGGTTTTCTACTGGCTCGCCGTACACGTGACGCTCAAGAGTTACAACAAGATTTAAATAAAACCAACCTTGATTTTAATCAACTTGCCGAACGCTTTGATTTGCTCAATCAACAAAAAAATCTTTTGCAACAGCAAACCGTTAAAGCCCAAACAGAAAGTGAAGGGCTACAAATTCGTTTGACCGAACGTGATGAAAAAATCGCCTATCTTTCTAAAGAATTAGATGAATCACAACTTCGTTATGAGCAAATCGCGACACAAATCACGGCATTAAAAGAACGTTTTGGCATAGCCTCCGCACAGGCTGAGAGTTTACAAAGCCAACTACAACAAAGTCAGAGCCACCTCTTGCGTAAAGAACAAGAGCAACAAAATTTAACAGAAAAATTGACCGCACTTTCACAAGAACTGACCGGTTTGAAAACCACCTTGGCGGAAAAAGAAAAGCATTTTGTCGAGCAACAACAAAATATTGAACAATCTAAACAACAACTTGGGATTGAATTTCAAAATCTTGCCAATCGTATTTTAGATGAAAAAAGCCGATCTTTTAATCAAACCAACCAAACCGCATTGGAAACGCTGCTTAAACCTTTTCGTGAACAAATTGAAGGTTTTCAAAAACGTGTCAATGAAATTCACTCGGAATCACTAAAAGGCAATGCCGGTTTAGAGGCAGAAATCAAGAAAGTGCTGGAAATCGGGCTAAGTATGTCGCAAGAAGCAAACAATCTGACTTCAGCTCTAAAAGGTGAAAAGAAAACCCTTGGCAATTGGGGCGAAGTGCAATTGGAACGGGCTTTACAACTCGCCGGCTTAGTTGAAAACGTCCATTACAGTGCGCAAGCCCATTTTAAAGATGAACAAGGCGGGCGTAATTATCCGGATTTTGTCCTAAATCTCCCTGATGACAAAAACATTATTATCGATAGCAAAATGTCCCTCATCGCCTATGAAAGTGCGGTCAATTCCGAGGATGATTTTGACCGTGAACGCCTGCTTCGAGAGCATATTAAAGCGCTGAAAAACCATATTGATGATCTGCACAAAAAAGATTACAGCAACTTAATTGGTATGCATAGCCCAAATTTTGTGTTGATGTTTATTGCGGTAGAACCGGCTTATATTGAAGCGTTAAAATTAGATCCAAGCCTGTTCAATTACGGTTATGAGAAAAATGTCATTATGGTATCGCACACAACCCTTATGCCTATTTTGCGTACTGTGGCAAACCTGTGGCGAATTGAACGCGGTAATGCCGAAGCGAAAGAAATCGCCGAAAAAGCCGGTGAGATTTATAACCAAATTTGTTTGGTTGCAGAGCGTCTCAATAAACTGGGGAACACGCTTTCTACCGTGAGTAATCAATATAACAGCACGGTAACGGCGTTGGTAGGACAGCAAGGCTTGGTTGGCAAAGTAGAACGCTTTAAAGATCTTTCCGCTAAAGCTAACAAAACTATGCCAAACGTAGAATTATTAAATAATGGCGTGGATTTGTCGCGCTTGGCGTTAATACCGCAAGAAAACAAAGAATAAACTTCTATTTGTTATTGATATTTTCTAAAAAACTGCTATTTTTCTGCGGTTTTTTATTCTGATATTTTAGGAAAGTTAAATGGAACAGCAAAAACCTCAAGATCCTTACGCCAAATACAATGCCCAATCCAGCACTATCAGCAAAATTATTTTTGCCAGCCGTTGGTTGCAACTACCGATTTATCTTGGTTTGGTCGCCGTACAAGGGATTTATGCCTACAAATTTATGAAATCACTTTGGCATTTACTCACTAACATCAATGAAATGGATTCCAACACCATTATGCTTGCCGTGTTGAATTTAATTGATGTAGTGATGATCGCCAACTTATTGGTTATGGTTACCATCGGGGGTTATGAAATTTTTGTCTCGAAATTAAGAACACGCAATCACCCTGATCAACCGGAATGGATGAGTCATGTGAATGCGACTGTATTGAAAGTCAAACTTTCGATGTCCATCATCACGATTTCTTCCATTCACATGTTGCAAACTTTCGTTAATGTCAGCAATTTGCCGGAAAAAACCATGATGTGGCAACTTTTCTTACATCTCGGATTCTTGGTTTCGGCCATTGCCTTAGCTTACACCGATAAAATTTTATACAGCACCAGTCACAAAAACCACTAGCAATAAACCGTATTTCTCCTGCAGAAACGCCAACCAAAAGTTGGCGTTTTTTTTAGTTTATATAAAATTATCTAAAATAATCTTGATACTGTATATTGATACAGTTATAATGCGCTAAATTTTGTTTAACGAGGAAAAATAAATGGCATCACAAGACGAAAAAAAGAAAGGAAAAACAACGGCTACAACACCTGCAACACAGGAAGAAAAACAAAAAGCCCTTGCAGCAGCATTGGGGCAAATTGAAAAACAATTCGGTAAAGGCTCCATTATGAAGTTAGGGGATAATCAAAAACTTGATGTGGAATCTATTTCTACCGGTTCTATCGGACTCGATGTTGCTTTAGGTATCGGTGGTTTACCTATGGGGCGTATCGTTGAAATCTTCGGCCCTGAATCTTCCGGTAAAACAACATTAACACTTTCAGTTATCGCTCAGGCACAAAAAGCGGGTAAAACCTGTGCATTTATTGATGCCGAGCATGCTTTAGATCCTATTTATGCCGCTAAATTAGGTGTTGATGTCAAAGAATTATTAGTTTCTCAGCCGGATAACGGCGAACAAGCTCTTGAAATTTGCGATGCTTTGGTACGTTCCGGAGCAGTTGATGTGATTATTGTTGACTCCGTAGCGGCATTAACGCCAAAAGCCGAAATTGAGGGCGATATGGGCGATTCCCATATGGGGTTACAAGCGCGTTTGATGTCGCAAGCCTTGCGTAAATTAACCGGACAAATTAAAAATGCAAATTGCTTGGTGATATTTATTAACCAAATTCGGATGAAAATCGGGGTATCTTTTGGGAATCCTGAAACCACAACCGGCGGTAATGCACTAAAATTTTATGCGTCGGTTCGCTTGGATATTCGCCGTATAGGGTCTGTGAAAGAGGGTGAAAATGTTATTGGTAATGACACTAGAGTTAAAGTGGTTAAAAATAAATTAGCGCCTCCGTTCCGCCAAGTCGAATTCCAAATTCTTTATGGAGAAGGTATTTCTAAAACCGGGGAATTAATAGAGCTTGGCGTTACACATAAATTAGTGAATAAATCCGGTGCTTGGTACTCTTACGACGGCGAGAAAATTGGTCAAGGTAAGATGAATGCAATGAAATGGTTACTGGATAATCCTGACAAAGCACAAGTATTAGAAAACAAATTACGTGCCGAATTGGTTGCAAATCCTGATCAGGGTTTAGTCGCCGATACTGAACAAACCGATGAAAAAGTCAGTTCGGAAGATGAATTTTAATTTATTTGCTATTTTAATGCTTAAAAGTGCGGTCAAAATTGACCGTACTTTTTTCTAAAGGAGTTGTTATGTCCTCTATTGCACTAGGTTATGTGGTTAATTTACTTGCCCGTCGTGAATATAGTGAGTTTGAACTACGCAATAAAATGCAAGAAAAAGCCTTTTCCGAATTAGAAATTGATGAAATTATTGCCCACTGCCAACAAAAAAATTGGCAAAATGACAAACGTTTTGCGGAAAATTATTTACACTACCGGAGCCAACGAGGCTATGGCGAAAATAGAATCAGACAGGAACTAAAACATTTAAAGGGGATATCATCATCAATTATTAATGAAGTATTAGCGGAATGTGATATAGATTGGTTTGAACTTGCTTTAACCGTTTTGCGTAAGAAATTCCCTAATTACAAAGAAAAGCATTCTCCAAAAGTAAAACAAAAAATTTGGAACTATATGCTTTCCCACGGTTTTTCCTCCGAACAATTTTCACACTTTGTTGGGAATGACTCGACATTTTTTGACTAATCGGCATTCATTTTGATATGAATCGTCCGTTTCTATACTTTTACTATAGGGAGTGCAACTTTAAAGCAACTTCCCTTGCCTAATTCACTTTTTATTTCTAATTCTGCATTGTATTTTGCCAACGCAAATTTGGTAATAGAAAGCCCAAGCCCCGTTCCACCGGTTTGACGTGAGCGGGCATTATCAACACGATAAAAACGTTCTGTTAATCGAGGAATATGTTCTGCCGCAATACCTACACCGGTATCAGTCACAGAAAAAAACGCGTTATCCGCCTGTTTGCTAAGCTCAATTGTAATCGTGCCTTTTTCCGGCGTATATCGAACCGCATTGAAAGTCATATTACTTAATGCACTGTACAACTCAGGTTCCAATCCATAAAAATGAATATTCGGTTCAATTTTTACAATAAACTTATGCTTTTCTCGTGAAAAATTTTGTGTTGCCTCAACAACCTGATGAACCATTTTGGATAAATCAAAATGTTGAAATTCTCCGGCGGTGGACTGTCCGCGTTCTAAACGAGACAGCGTCAGTAAATCCGATAAAAGATTTAACATTCGCTGCCCTTCTTTTTGCATTAAACCTAAGAACTGTTGGCGTTGTTCAATCGCTAAATCGGGCATATCCGATAATGTTTCTATAAAACCGTTAATCACCGTAAGTGGTGTTCGTAACTCGTGCGAAACATTGGCAACAAAGGCAATTTGAGCATCATCTAATTGTTCTTCTTGAGTAATATCTTGTGTGATTAATAATTCGCTATTTTGATAGAAAGGTTGGCGGCTGATTCGCAAAATCCGCTTGAAATAATTTCCGTTAGGTAAACTAACTTTTAATGTAAGAGGCTCATTTTCCAGTTTCTTTTGTAGAAATTGTTGGAATTCAGGTAAACGGATGAGATTTTGCAGGATACCTTTGAGATCATTTTCATAGTTCAGATTAAGATGTTTGCAAGCAAGAGGGTTAAACCATTCAATACGACCTTCGGTTAAAATAACAATTCCACTGGGAATAGCCTCTATCACTTGATTAAAACGATCTAGAGAAGCGGAAAGTTCCTTTTTACGTTTTATACTGGCTTTCCGTAAAGATAAAATTTTCTCAAAAATATGTCCCCAGAGCCCAAAACCCTGTATCGGGTTTTCCTGATCGTTTAACCAACGAATTAAGCGGACTAAATAAAATAGCTGAATACTTATCCACCCCAGCAATACGACATTCAGCGAAATCCACATCATTTCCGTACCGGCAATTAAATATCCCACTCCGGCAGTACAAAATAGAGTGAGGATTAATCTGAATAAGGTCGGAAAAAATAATTTCATTATTCTTCTTCCGCATTGAAACGATAACCGGAACCCCGTACGGTTTGTAATAAACAATCTAATCGACTTGGCTCAAGGGCTTGGCGTAAACGACGGATATGCACATCAATAGTTCTCTCTTCCATAAAAACGTGATCCCCCCAAACAAAATCGAGGAGCTGTGTGCGACTGTATAGACGATTTGGGTGAGTCATAAAGAAGTGAAGTAATTTAAATTCGGTTGCCCCTAAATTTAACCTAATATTATTACCAATCACAATTTTATTAACCGGATCTAAACTTAATCCTTTAATATTGATCGGTTGCTCCGTTTTATGAGGATGGTGACGACGTAAAAATGCATTGACCCGCGCCACCAATTCTCTTGGAGAAAAAGGCTTGGTAACATAATCGTCGGCACCGATATTTAAACCTTTCTCCTTATCTAATTCATCACTACGCGCGGTTAATAAAATAATAGGTAAACTTTCCGTGCGCTTCATTGAACGCAATTCTTTGGTAAATTCAACACCAGAAACACCGGGCAGCATCCAGTCCAATAAAATAAGATGAGGGAGCTGATCATTAATGTGTTGCCTTGCTTGTGGTACAGTTTCCGCCGTTCGTACCTCAAAACCGGCTTGTTCTAAGATAAATTTAATTAATGTCATAATAGACTCTTCGTCTTCAACCACTAAAATATTTGCTTTTGGCATAGTCTACTCCCTGGATTTTTCTGAAAAGTGCGGTTAAATTTAGAGCCGTTTTAACCGAATTTACCTGTAATATAATCCTCGGTTTCTTTACGCTTCGGTTTCGTAAAGATCTGTTTGGTATCACCGATCTCGATAAGCTCGCCAAGATACATATAAGCCGTCATATCGGAGACCCGCGCTGCTTGCTGCATATTGTGGGTTACAATTGCAATAGTATAGTCATTCTTAAGTTCTGTAATCAACTCTTCAATATAAGCCGTTGATATAGGATCAAGAGCGGATGTCGGTTCGTCAAGTAATAACACTTCGGGCTGGCAAGCTATGGCTCGAGCAATACATAAACGTTGTTGTTGTCCACCGGAAAGAGAATTACCGGATTGTTTCAATTTATCTTTCACCTCTGCCCACAATGCAGATTTTTTTAATGCCCATTCCACGCGATCATCTAAATCACTTTTGCTGAGTTTCTCGTATAGTTTTACACCAAAAGTCACATTGTCATAAATGGACATTGGGAAAGGGGTTGGTTTTTGGAAAACCATCCCGACTTTAGCCCGCAATAAGTTAACATCAACATCCGCATCAAGAATATTTTTGTTATCCAATAATAATTGACCTTCCGCTCGCATATTAGGATAAAGATCATACATCCGATTAAATATGCGCAACAAAGTGGACTTACCACAACCGGAAGGGCCGATAAAGGCGGTAACTTTTTTTTCTAAAATATCAACATTAATATTTTTTAGTGCGTGGAAATGACCATAGTAAAAATTTAAATTTTGGGTTGAGAGTTTTGTTTTCATCATTATTCCTTAGTGTTTCTTACGACCTAAAATTCTCGCCATTATATTAGTAATTAATACGGTAAACGCGATAAGTAGCGCCCCTGCCCAAGCAAGTGATTGCCAATCTTTGTAAGGGCTCATCGCAAATTGATAAATAACATTTGGCAAATTAGCAATAGGTTGATTCATATCCGAACTGAAAAACTGATTGTTTAATGCAGTAAATAACAATGGTGCGGTTTCACCGGAAATTCGGGCAAATGCAAGTAGAACACCGGTTAAAACGCCCGTTTTCGCTGCTTTCAGTGTCACCATTGAAACCATTTTCCATTTTGGCGTTCCTAACGCATAAGCTGCTTCCCGTAAGCCGTTCGGTACTAATTTCAACATATTTTCGGTGGTGCGAACGACAACCGGAATAACCAATAGCGATAGTGCTAAAGCGCCTGCCCAACCGGAAAAATGCCCTTGCTTGACAATAATAATGCCATAGATAAATAAACCGATAACAATTGATGGTGCTGACAATAAGATATCGTTCATAAATCGAGTCATACCGGCTATTTTGCTATGTCTGCCAAATTCCGCTAAATAAACACCAGTTAAAATGCCGATTGGTGTACCGATAAAAAGCCCGAATAAGGTGATGAGCAAACTCCCCCAAATAGCATTGCGTAAACCACCACCTGCATCAGGAGGCAGGGTATCAACCCGAAAAAGATGAAGACCTAACCCGTTTATACCGTTTGCCAAAAGTGTATAAAAAATCCAGCCAAGCCAAAATAAACCGAATCCCATCATTACCCAAGCTAGCATTAAATAGAAGCGGTTAAGCCACTGGCGGCGTACATATAACGAATGATTTATTGTGTTTTTCATCTAGCGTCCCTCTGATTTTACCGCTTTTAATAATAGTAATTTTGACAAGCACAGTACGGTAAATGTTATGACGAAAAGAATTAATCCGAGATAAAGTAAGGAGGACAAATGCATTGGATCAACGGCTTCCGCAAATTCATTTGCAAGTGCGGAAGTGATCGACACACCAGAGTTATTTAGACTCGCACTGATATTAAAGGTATTACCAATAACAAAGGTAACCGCCATCGTTTCACCTAAAGCACGCCCCAAGCCGAGAATCACGCCGCCTATTACCCCCACCTTAGTATAAGGCAGTACAATACGACGAATAACTTCCCAGCGGGTACAACCTAAACCATAGGCTGACTCTTTTAGCATTGTCGGCGTTACTTCAAATACATCGCGCATCACCGAGGCGATATAAGGAATTATCATAATCGCAAGGATTAAACCTGCCGCAAATAATCCTATTCCCATTGGAATACCATCAAATAACACGCCGATTAACGGAATATCGCTAAAATGTTCAATCATAAACGGCTGAACCGTTTCGGAAAATATAGGGGCAAACACAAATAATCCCCACATCCCGTAGATGATTGAAGGAATACCGGCTAATAATTCTATTGCAATACTTAACGGACGGCGTAGTACCACAGGACAAAGTTCGGTAAGAAAAACCGCAATCCCGAAGCTAACCGGCACAGCAATAATCAGCGCAATAATAGAAGTCACTAATGTACCGTATATTGGCGCGAGTGCACCATATTTGCCTTGTACGGTATCCCATTCGTTTGAACTAAAAAATTCAAAACCAAATTGTTGCATTGCGGGATAAGCACCGATAATCAATGAGAGTAAAATGCCACTGAGTATCGCTAGTACAAACAAAGCAAAAAAACGGGTAGTATTAACAAATAAAGCATCAATAAGTGCTTGTTGTTTTAGTTTTTGGGAAAGTGTCATCATTTTTCCTTATCCCCTCCCGTTAAAGGGAGGGAATACATTTTTTATTTCAAATTAACTTTTTTCCATTCATCGCGCACAAGCTGTTTTACATTATCCGGTAAAGGAACATAATCCAATTTTTGCGCTTGCTCATTACCTTTTTTGTATGCCCAGTCAAAGAAATTCAAGACGGTTTCCGCTCTTTGCTTATCCGCTACATTTTTCGGTACTAAGATAAAGGTTGCCGCAGCGAGTGGCCAAGCTTGCGCAGCAGGCTGGTTAGTTAATACTAAACTGAATCCTTTCGATTTATTCCAATCAACATTTGCCGCCGCTGCAAAACTTTCTTGGGAAGGTAAAACAAAGTTACCCGCAGCATTCTTTAACTGAACGTGAGTCATTTTATTTTGTTTCGCATAAGCATACTCAACATAGCCGATGGAATTCTTAACACGCCCTACATAAATTGATACGCCCTCATTACCTTTTCCTGCCGCACCGCTTGCAGAAGTCGGCCATTTAACCGTATTCGCCGCACCGACCTTATCTTTCCAATCTGGTGAAACTTGGCTTAAATAGTGGGTAAAGATAAAACTCGTACCGGATCCGTCCGCACGAAACACAGTGGTGATTGCTTTATCAGGCAAATTTAACGAAGGATTTAATTGCTTAATTTTTTCATCATTCCAATGAGTCACTTTTCCTAAGTAAATATCGGCTAACAATTCACCGGTTAATTTTAACTCTCCGGGTTTTATTCCCTCTACGTTGATTACCGGTACAACACCGCCAATAACGGTTGGGAATTGGACAAGATTATTTTTTTCAAGATCATCTTCTTTCATTGGTGAATCCGACGCACCAAAATCAACAGTACCGGAGAGAATTTGTTTCACACCACCGGAAGAACCGATAGACTGATAATTTATTTGATTATCGGTTTCAGCCTTATAGTTCATTGCCCATTGCACATAAATCGGTTGAGGGAAAGAAGCCCCGGCTCCGGTTACCGTTGTTGCTTTTGCCGCTTGGCTGAAAGCAAAAACAGATAATAAAGCAAGAGTGACAGTACGTATTTTCATTATATTCTCCTTAAGTTTGGATGATTAAGTTAGTCACGCCGTTAATATAGTAAAGAAATATTTCATGAGTATGACAAACAAACATTTATTTACATCAAGTGGAATGCGCTTTGCCTGCATTTCAAAACAAAGAAAAAATCAACCGCACTTTTCACACTTATTTTAAGTTAGACTCAATTTCTGCCAGTCCTTTATGGCGAATATCAATACCACGCACCAAATACACAACATGTTCTGCGATATTTTTAGCATGATCGCCAATCCGCTCGACCGCTTTATTCATCATCATGACATCAATCCAAGTGCTGATATTTTGCGGTTGTTCAAAAATATTCGTGGTGAGTAAGCGCAATTGATTGCGATAATCCATATCTAATTTTTCATCTGATAAACGTAATTCAACCGCTGCATTCTCATCTAATCGGGCAAAAGCATCCAATGCACGACGAATCATTACAAATGACATTTCTAAAATGCGGTGGGTATCGTATAAGCCGGAAGCCGAAATTTTGTTATTAATTAATAAATTATTTGTATAGAAGGCAATTTTTTTTAGCTCATCGCCAATACGTTCCAGATCAACAATAATTCTAGAAGTCGTTAAAACAAAACGTAAATCACCGGCAGCAGGTTGGCGTCGAGCAATAATTGTTTGGCAGTGATCATCAATTAATTCTTCCATTTCATTGATTTTCTTCTCACTTTCAATGACTTCCTGTAATCCTTGCGGATTAGCTTGGCTCAGACTTTGCAGAATAATTTGAATTTGCTGCTCGACAATGCCGCCCATTTGCATAACTTCTGTGCGAACGCCTTCCAATTCTTGATTAAAATGTGACGATATATGCTGATTTTTCATGTTGATCCTTAAAAATAAATTAAACGCGTCCGAAGTATAAAAGAGAAATGTTTCAGGAATATGACAAACGGTAAGATGGTACTAAAAAGCAATCCCGAACGTTACAAAAAACGAAAATAGGGATTAATATTAAATATTTCTAAATGATATTGAATATCAATTAGATTTAAACTAGAATCGCACGCAATTTTATCGCCACAGGAGACAAATATGAATAATAGATCGAATTTATTATTAACAGGGCTAAAGATTAGTGCGGTTGCAGCAGCAATGAGTTCCGTTTCTGTCTATGCTTATGAACAAGGTAAAGGTGCAACGGCCGTTATTAATGCTGAAGAAAAAATTGAAAAAATTGATTCGATTACCAGCGATAGTACTGAAGAGCGAATTCAAGGGCGATTTAATCGTTCTGGTAATCCAGTACGGATCATTTGGTATGGAAATCCACAAGATGGAGATGGTCGTGTTGCTCAAACCGGGGCTCACAATCAAGGACACATTGTGGGCAAAGTGATAGCAAAAGGTAAAGATACGACAGAATCGGCAGATAGACGAAGCGCCATTTCAATTGATGGGGTAGCAAATGGTATTGATGCGCTTGGTTGGTCTGCACCAAGTAATGCGAACGATGTTGTATTTGTATTACAGAAAGTAGAAAACAATGGTGCTATTTCAGCAGAAGCCAACTTGAAAGGCGGGGCGGCAGAAACGAACGGTGATGTTCAATCTTATGGAAGTGGTAACGGTATTTCTGTAGTTGGACTCGCTGATTTTGGTAAGCATAATGTAGAAGTGGGTGCTGATGGCTTTGTAGATGGTTATAGTGGTGCAACCGGAGTATCCCGTCGTAACAGTGTCAGTCGCACCTCAACACGTTCAGTAAGTTCAACGACACAAAGCTCTCCGTTACTAGACAAAGTTGATTTTGAAGGGAAAACAGTTAATGTTAGCCTGCAAAATATTCTAAATAGCGGTCAAATAACGGGAAAAATTCATGCTGAAGGCGCTTCCGTTCCCCCTCATACTGCAAACTATAAACCTCAATTTTATTCTGTGACGGGGAGCTCATCCGGTAATGCTGTTTCCATCTCTTCTTATGTCAATACTATTGATAGATACACTTACTCTGAAAACAAACAAAATTTTGCGAAATTGGGGGATATTACTAATAGTGGAAGTTTAGTTGGCGAAGCTAAACTATTAGGAGGACAAAATACGACCCATACTCGTACGACATCAAGTAATAGCGGAAACGGAATCTCTGCACTTGCTAAAACAGGGCGATTTGCGAAAAATCGAACTGAATCAGCAATAGGAAATATTCAGAATAGTGGGCAGATTAAAGGACAATTAACTCAGATTTCTGGTCATAACTCTCATTATCCGGGCGTTCATTTATATTCAAATGCGGATGCTCTCGGCAGTGGAAATGCGCTGTCTATTACAAGCGAAGCCATTAATGCACAAACTCGTTATCCTGCCAATTCAACTATCGGCAATATTACAAATAGTGGTAGTATGCGTGGCAACGCCTTAGTCAAGGCGGGTAATGGTACCGGTGAGATTATGGCGAATGCAATTGCTACGGGTAATGGTATTTCTGTTTTTGCCAGAGGAAATAGTGGAGAATTTGCAACGATTGGTCGTGTAGATAACCGAGGTATTATTTCCGGACAGATTGAAGTCAGTGGCGGCAAATCAAATGCAAGTAAAGAAGATAAAGCATTTATCCCTGATATTGTATTGCAAACTTCACCAAATAAGCCCAACACACCTCGGTTAAGCGAAGATCTTTGCCGTTGGTTAGCAAAAAATACGCCTGGTTGTGAGCCTGAAACCAATACATCAAATACTTCTACTGAAGTCACAAGATCAGATCTGTCTTCTAATTCAATTCAGAGTGTAGCCACCGCCCATTCAAGTGGTAACGGTATTACCGCTTGGACTTATAATGAGTCTAGTGAATATTCTCCACAAAAAGCACAACTAGGAGGGCTTATCAATGCAGGTTCGATCAGTGGTTATGCGAAAGTCTGGCACGGATTTTCTCAAGATGGCTATACTCGGGTGGATTATCGCAATAACGGCGCGGGCGTTGCATTAAATGCAAGTAGTAATGCAAATATTACCAATGCCGGAGTGATTTCAGGTAACCATAGTGCTTTATTAGTTAGAGGCAAAGCGAATAGAGCTTATAGCTCAAGCAACCCAACCTATGAAACAGGTTTTAAAGGTAAGGTTGAGAACTATGGTATTTTAGCCGGGCGCTTAATTGCCGGTGGATACGAATTAGCTCCGACATCTAACCAATACTATCGCTATTTTGAGACATTAAATGCAAATAATGTGAAAAATGCCGGTTTATACATTACGTTAGATAAAAATGAACAGGTTGAAAAAATCACTGTTGGTAATCATACTCTCAGTCCATTCAGTTATAATGGAAAAACTTATCAAATAGAAAATGCGCCATTGTCATCAAATAAAAAAGATAGCGAAAAGATAACAACAGCGGAAAGCACTATCAATAATAAAATTATTAATGGTGTAGGAATGGAGAACGGCGCATTGTTTGCTAAACATACCACACACCTCACTGACTCTATTATTAATGGCTATAAAACAGCATTAAAATTAGGAGAAAACGCCCAAGTCCATTTGAATAATACCATTTTAAATACAAATGGTTTTAAGGTTAATCAATCAGAAAAACCGTTGGCGATTTTAGGGGATGCCGGTTCTAACCAAGTTGTATTAACCAATCAAACCCTTATTAATGGTGATATTGATCTTACAGCAGGCAATGATGAGCTTACTATTGCGGATAACCAGGTGAAATTTAACGGACAGACTATTGATTTAGGCAATGGCTTGGATAAATTGCATTTCGGTCAATCTAATAGGAAAAATTCTCAACCGATTAAGGTAGATTATACTATCTATAATGCGGAAGATATAATTGTTAATCAGGATACGAATTTATTAGCGAATGCAAAAATTCGAGGCACAAATACTATTACTCTGAATAATGACTTACACTATCAAGTACTTGATGCTGAAACTCACGCATTGTTTGACCCTGAGCGTAGTGAAAAAATAACCCTAAGTGGATTAGGCAAATTCATTGTGGATACCACCAAAGTGGCGAGTGAATATGAAATCAAATTTGGCGGTTTTCAGCTTGAACCTCAAAATATTCAGTTTGATACCAATAATGTGCTACAAAGTGCGGTCGTTAAAAACGGTAAATTACTGATTCAACCTAAAGTGGTAATGACTGCTGAAGAGGCTGAGAAACAAGCACAACAGCAAGCTCAGTTACAGGCTCAATTGCAGGAAGCAGAAAAGCAAAAAGATGAGCTCAAAAAATCACTTGAAAATGCGCAGGCGCAACAGGATAAAACTAAACAGGAATTATCTACAGCAACAGCGAAAATCAATGAGGTAGAAACAAGCAAAACAGCGTTAGAAAAGGAGTTGAAAAATAACCTTGCTAAGCTTGAGAAAGCGGATACAACACTCAATACGCAGACTGAACAGTTAGGTAAACAACTGAGTGAGTTACAACAAAAAATTACTCAGTTAAATCATAAAATGACCGAGTCGAAACAGGAAAATACCTCATTTAGTACGCCATTTGTCGAGGCCTATCAAAGTTATTTAATGAATTGGAAAAATGCAGGTGTTAATGCATTAGAAGCCTCATCACTCACAACTGATAAAACGCCACAAGAAGCAGCAAAAGCGGTTAATCTCTATTTAGAGAACACAGTTAAGCATAATATTTATGGTGCTATGGCTTACCGGCTTGCTCAAATAAATCAAGATGAACGTAATGCACTTTTATCGATGATGAAACCTTTAAAAACACAACAATGGCATGTTGCAGCTCAAGGGCTTTATTCTCGCCATCACTATCGAGATACCGCAGATAATGCAGATAATGCAACAACAAAAGGGACAATGCTTGGCATACATTATGGAATGAATGATACTTTGACCTCAGGTATTTATCTTTCAACACATAAGCAAAAAATAATAGGTGGACAAAGCCTATTAAATGGTAAAGGGCTATCTTTTGGTGCCTATTTAACTCAAGCTATGGGTAATTTGCGCTTAACTGCAGGTATTAACCAGATCTCAACTAATATTAAAGGGACTCGTCATATTAGTAATGGATATAGTCACCATCAATTTGATGTCAATACCGACCTAAAAGCAACAAGCCTTTATACTCAAGCCAAATATATTTTCCCATTAAGTGAAAATTGGCAATTTGTACCAAGATTAGATGTCGCTTATCTCCGCTTAACACAAGATGTTATTAACGAAAGAGGTACAGCAGGGTTATATATTGATAAATACCAAACATCTCGTATTGAAAGCCGTATTGGGCAAGATATGATTGCCATTTTACCAATGGCAAGCGGTAAAGCCTCATTGAAAGCTTCAGCAGATTACACCCTTATTACGGGAGGAAAAGATTTACAAGGGGGATTCCAAAATGGAGGGAAATTTACTATTCGCTCAGAACCCAATAGTCATATTACCAGTGTTGGAGGGGGAATAGGCTATGAATGGAATAATGGTTTTGCAATTGATACAAATGCACGGAAAACGTTTAGCCGCTCAGGAAATGGTACTATTGCGGAACTAAAATTGGGCTACACCTTTTAAATAAACCTCATTTAATTTAAACTTCAATGAAAAATAAACCCACTATATAAAAAATAGTGGGTTTATTTATGCGATAAGTATAGAAAGATCAAACCCAACCTGACAGCTCCCGTTTAAAATTGTGAGCCTGTCAAATTGGGTTTGATCTTCTATAGTTTGTAATTAAATCGTCGGTTGAGCATTTTCTACCTGAACAAAAAAACCGTTTCCATTCAGAATAATACTATAATCCGTTTGATAGTGCTTACCATGGGTTTCCACCAACGCATGACAGCTGCGAATACTTTGCTGCGGATAATATTGTGTTTCATGTACTTGTCGAATTTGTTTCACGGTCATTTGTGTTCCGGTCGTCTTACCTTGTTGCTTAAATGCGTCGGAAAGCACTTTAGTAACGTAGTTATCTTGGCATTTTGGTACGATAACGGCTTTTGTTATTTGTTTAGACGGTGTGTTTTTTACTGTGTCGGCTTGCTTTTCCACCTTCTCGGTTTTCTTTGTAGAAGCTTTTTGTGCGGTTGTTTTCATTTTTTCAGCTTTCTTCATTTCTTTCCGCTGATTCTTCGCCGGCTGTGATTTCACTACTTTTTTACCGGTTGAAACCTGATTCTTAGTAGTCGTTTTACTCACCTTGGTTGCCGACTTTTTCTGTGCTGCTTTTTTCTTTTCTACCACTTTTTTCGTCGTTTTTTTCTCTATCGTCTTTTTCGCTTGTGTTTGTTTAGTTTGCTTAATCACTTGTTTCGTTGTTGCATTTTTATTTTGTGAGGCGGCAACCGTATTGCTACCAATAAAGAAAAACACAGTAAATAAAACCTGAAATAATTTTTTCATAAATGTCTCCTTAAACAAAAAGTGCGGCTAAATTAACCGCACTTTTATCAAACCTGAAAATTAAAGATAGTAATATTCTACAAAATTTAATTTGTCATCAAGTTTTAGAACTAATGGTTGTCCGGTCGGAATTTCAAAATCCATAATTTCTTCATCAGAAATACCGATAATATGTTTCGCCAATGCACGAAGAGAATTACCATGCGCCACCACCAAAACACGTTTACCGGAAAGCATTGCCGGAGCAATTTGATCTTCCCAGAAAGGAAGAGCACGTTCTAAGGTAAGTTTTAAGTTCTCTGCATTCGGCACAACATCCGATGGAATATTCGCATAACGGCGGTCATTGTGGGCAGAGTTTGGATCTTGTGGGTCTAAATCCGGCGGAGAAATATCGTAAGAACGACGCCAAATATGCACTTGTTCATCACCATATTGCTCTGCTGTTGCTTTTTTATCTAAGCCTTGTAATGCACCATAGTGACGTTCATTTAAACGCCAGTTTTTCACTTGAGGAATCCATAATTGATGGGATTCTTCCAACACGATATTACAGGTTTTAATAGCACGGGTTAATACAGAGGTGAAAGCAATATCAAATTCATAGCCGGCATCTAACAATTTTTTACCCGCAGCTTTGGCTTCTTCCACACCACGTTCGGTCAAATTAACATCACGCCAACCGGTGAATAAATTTTTCGCATTCCATTCACTAAAACCGTGACGAATAAATACTAATTCCATAGGGATCTCCTAATATTTAAGTAAAAAAGAATGCGCACTTTATAGCAAAAAATCCCTGTGTTTAAAAGCAAAAAGGCGGGATTTCCTGATCTTCCGCAAAAAATTAAACCTAGCCATTTTAGCCCCATCAAAATAATGCTACTATTTGTACTTTGTGGACAAAAATAGCTTTCACTGATTTTTATCTCTTGAGTTTAACCTATGCAATATTGGCAATTGATGACAAAAACACTTTCAAAATCGACCGCACTTTTCGTTGCATGTGGACTTATCGGATTTTCATCAGCCAGTTATGGCAATGACCTCAACCAAATCCAACAGCAAATTAAGCAACAAGAATCAAAACTTGCCAAGCAAAAGCGTGAACAGGCAAAACTTCAGTCCACCTTAAAAAGTCAAGAGAGCAAAATCAATGCGGTTGCCGGGGAATTACGTGAAACCGAATTAAGTTTAAAAGAAATCCGTAAGCAAATCTCAGAAGCCGATAAACAAATCAAACAACTAGAAAAACAAGAAAAAGAACAAAAAGCCAAACTCGCCAAGCAAATGGACGCCATTTACCGCTCGGGGTTAAATCCCTCCACTTTGGAAAGAATGCTGTCGGAAGATGCTAAGAAAGCGGCAAGAATGAAGGTTTATTACGAGCATTTAAACCAAGCCCGTATTGAGATGATTAGCAATCTTCAGGCGACACAGGCACAAATTGTTAAACAAAAAGAAGCGATCTTAGGGCAACAACAAACTCACCGGGATCAACTTGCCACGCAGAAAAAACAACAGCAAGAATTAGAAAAAATTCAGCGTGAACGGCAATCCACGTTGAATGAAATTAATCAAAATATTAATAAAGATCAGGATAGATTATCCAGTTTACGGGCGAACGAAACGGCGCTGAAACAAGAGATTCAACGTGCCGAACAAGCCGCTCGCCAGCAAGAACAGCGTGAGCGGGAAGCGCTGGCACAACGGAAACAAGCAGAGGAGAAACGAACCGCCAAACCTTATACTCCGACTGCGCAAGAACGTCAGTTGATTAACAGTACCAGTGGTTTAGGCGCGGCAAAGCGTCAGTATAATAAACCGGTAAACGGCTCGACACTTTATGCTTTTGGTTCCACTCAAGCCGGTGAGGTTCGTTGGAAAGGTATGGTCATTGCCGCCTCAAACGGTACGCCGGTTCGTGCCATTGCCAACGGACGGGTCATTTTAGCCGGCCAGCTTACCGGTTATGGCTATATGGTTATCATCAAACACGGCGACAGCGATCTGAGTTTGTATGGTTTTAACCAAGCCGTTTTTGTCAAACCAAACCAACTTGTTTCAGCCGGTCAAACTATTGCACAGGTAGGCAATACCGGTGAAATTTCCCGCCCCGCATTATATTTCGGTATCAGTCGAAAAGGTGTACCGGTGAACCCCGCCGGATGGATAAAATAATGAATATAGCATTTAAAAATGCGGTCAAAAATCTCGTCGTTTTTTCCACTGCACTTTTCTCCACATTTACAATCGCCCAAAGTAAACTCGCCATTGTCATTGACGACGTGGGCTACCACCCCAAAGAAGATGCGGCGATTTTTGCCATGCCGCGTGAAATTTCCGTGGCAATTATTCCCTCTGCGCCCTATGCTCAAGCCCGTAACCAAGAGGCAAAAAAACAAGGACGTGATATTCTCATTCATATGCCAATGCAACCTTTGAAGCAAACAAGAATTGAAGAAGGGGGATTGCATTTAGGTATGTCGGCAGAACAGGTAATAAAGCGCGTTCAACAGGCAAAAAATATTGTGACCCACGCAATCGGTATGAATAATCATATGGGCAGTGCCGCCACGGCTGACACGCCGCTAATGACACATTTAATGAATGCGCTTCGTACACAGCATTTATTCTTCTTGGATAGCCGCACGATTGGTCGCTCCGTTGCCGGCAAAATCGCCAGAGAGCAAGGGGTTCGTTCGTTAGACCGCCATATTTTCTTAGATGACAGCAATGAGTTTTCTGATGTGCAGCGCCAATTTCAAGCTGCCGTTCAATATGCAAGAAAGCATGGTACGGCAATCGCTATCGGACATCCACGTAAAAACACCGTTGCGGTATTGCAGCAAAATTTGCGTCATTTACCCTCAGATATTCAGCTTGTCGGTATGGGAAGTTTATGGCGAAACGAACGTATCGTACCGCCAAAACCGTTTATTTTACTGTTTAGCGATGTCCCCGCCCCGACTTCAATAGCGCCTTACGAGCCGATCCCACTATTGCGAGGTGTACCGAAATAAAAAAGTGCGGTCAGAAATGAAGTATTTTTCTGACCGCACTTTTATCTAATAATGTGTTGTTAGCGTCCGTTGTATTCAAAATATAATACGGTAGCCGCGACGCGGGAATGTACGTTTAATTTACGCAATAAATTACGAATATGTACTTTTACCGTTTCTTCGGAAATAAATAACTGCCCTGCAATTTGTTTGTTTGATAATCCGGTGGCAATTAAGCGTAAAACGCCCATTTCACGATCGGTGAGTAAATCCATTGGGTCACGACGATGCTCACGTTCAATCAATAAATCTTTGATTGAGTTACTTAAAATGACCTCGCCTTTTGCAATACGTTTGATTTCTTCAAGTAAGGTTTCCGGCTCTGTATCTTTTAATAAATAGCCGTCCGCGCCTGCATCAATTAAGGCAAAAATATCATTTTTAGCATCTGATACCGTCAAAATAACGATACGTGCATCCACCCCTTCAGCACGTAAACCTTTCAGTGTATCCAACCCTGAAAGTCCTTTCATATTAAGATCTAAAATAATTAAATCCGGCGATGTCTGTAAGGCAACAGAAATGCCTTCCGTACCACTCCCAACATCAGCGACGACTTCGAAATTTTCTTCTAATTCAATTAGTTGTTTGATACCTCGACGCATTAACGGATGATCGTCGATGAGTAAAACTTTTAACTTTTCTTGCATTTCCCCCCCATCGGTGAACAATAACATTTATTAACCTGTCACCTAAAAACGAGCCATTCTATCGGGATTTTTCCCCTCTTCCAATCAAGAAACTCAGGAAACTTGATCTAGTTCATTATTTTACAGCGTCTAATGCACTGCCGATACATGTTGTTGATATTTAAAAGATTGAATTTGCACATCACCTTGATCACTATATTGAATTTGATAAAACTGTGGATAATTAAAATTACGAGACTCAATGTGATACGGATTTTCATCACCCGACTCTAGAGCTTGATAAAGTTGGTTAATCTGTTGTACTTTTTCATCTTTTGAACCGTCGCAATGGCGATAAATCTCTAACTGATTGGTTTCATTCAGTAAATAGACATTAAAGGTATTATCTTTATTGTCCTCAAAGAAAAATTGCAGGAAACCTTCTCTCGCCAAAAGATCGATTTCAATCGGATATTTGCGATGTTTACTATAAATATCACTTTTTTCTTCCACCGGACTTTGTAAAACATCATCAAAATCTACCGCACTTTGACTGCTATTCTCAACTTCTTGCAAGCTAAGTCCGCTTTCTTCAAAGAAAAATTGCCAATTTTTTCCCGCTACGCGTAAACGTGGAATATTGAAGGTTTGGTTACCAAGCTGAATGTTTATGCAACGATTTACTAACGCGCTGACAAGATTGCGTAATGTTCGGCGATAATGCCGGCTGTAACAAAAAACCTGTACGGAAGGGGGATTATTCGCATCTCGATAAATTTTATTTGATAGCACTTTTAACGCAATCAAAATAGCATTTGGCCCTTCAAAGTGCAGCGTGCGAATTTCATTCCATATATTGCGATAAGTAAAATCAATGCTCCCCACAAGATTTTGTTCTAGCGAACCGAAACTAAATAAATCACAGGCTGAAAGACTATCTTTAAATTCCGTAATCCTTGCCGTAGGATCAGAGGTTAAATTCACGGCAATAACAATATTACGAATTTCACAAGCGGTTGCCAAAATATCACCGCCTGCTACTGAGTTTTCCCGTGAAAAAGACAACCGAAGATCAGCGACAAAATTACGCAAAGTTTCAATCTCAATAGTGCGACTAAATAAGTGAAGTTGCGTTTCCGCAGTAAGCAAGCGATTAAAATATGCCCACGCGACCAGCTTATTAAGGCTTTTGTTATACTCAATAATACGATGTTGAGAAAACATCATCGTATTTGGTGCTCGATTGATAAGATACCAACCATCTTGTAAATGCTTATTACCCCTCACTTCTAAAAATGAAATATGCGGCTCGGATAAATTACGGGAAATCTGCGAATTAAGTAAAATCACCTTGCCCGGTAGTTCCTCAAATGTCGTGTAGAGTTTACGGGTAAGAACATTAATATCTTGTGGTACAACGCTTGAGTTAATTTTATATTTACGGGCAAAACTCACCAAATTATGATAGCTCATCATCAAAAACTTCACTAAGTTATCATGGCTTTCTTTGGCACGCTTAATTTTCCAAAACGGGCGATAATTCAGTTCGTGAATTTGTTCGGCACCCCAGCCCCATTCCTGAGCCAAAATTTGTATGTAATCAGTCCGCCAGTTATGGGTTTGATATAAGGCTAAATCTTCTGTTACTTTGACATAAAAACAGCGACGAACAAAATCAAGGCGCTTAAATTCGGAAAGTGCGGTCAAATAATCCGTCACTTTAGAAAGAATTGCAATATAAGGATCAAAATGATGGGCAGGCGTGGTGTTGCCGGAAAAGAGATCTTCTTTAAACTGACGAGCAATAAGATGAGGGTTCGGATATTCTTTCGAATAAACTTCCAACAACAAAATTTTTAGTACGGATTTATACGGCGAATCAATTCCTTTGTAAAGTTGCC
Source organism: Rodentibacter caecimuris (assembly GCF_010587025.1). Classification (NCBI taxonomy): domain Bacteria; kingdom Pseudomonadati; phylum Pseudomonadota; class Gammaproteobacteria; order Pasteurellales; family Pasteurellaceae; genus Rodentibacter; species Rodentibacter caecimuris. The sequence continues at coordinate 1,330,816 of NZ_CP040863.1, forward strand.
ACAAGCCTGCACCAAAGTATTCCTTAGCGGAAAACTGCGCTAATCCGCCAAAATCAACCCAATCTTGTGAATCAAGCGAACCGTTCTGAATGCGTGTTTTGACTTCGTTTTCATAGTCCGCTTCATTTTCTACCCATAAATGTAGCCACAGTAACGGTTTCCCAGCCAAGCGAACGGCAGAGCGATAAAACTCGTCAAGCAATAACATATATTGTGCAGAGCCACTGTTTTCGCTCGTCAAAGGTTCGGAATAATATCCATGCCGGAAACGCTGTTGATCAACCAGATAGAAATTAATTTCAACCTCAAACCCCATTGCCCATTCTTTGATTTTTTGGGCTTTTTGTTCTAATAAATTCCGTTCATTTTCCGTTAAATCTTCACGGCAGCAAATCCATGTATCCATATCAGAGCTACTACTTTGGCTGATAGAGCCAAAACTGCCCATCACATAAATACCTAAAATCGGTGGATTACCACCATAGGCTTGATCTTTTATTTGCTCGTAAAGTTCAGGAGATTCGGAAGAAAGGAATTGTTGCTGATAAGCCGACAACTTAAAATTTGCCACGCCACAAGGGGATTGCGCCACATAACCGGATAAACTCGAATGGTTCAATTGAAACAGTAAAGGAAACAGAGATAAAACGTGTCGAAACCCATCACCGGATCCCGATAATGCACGTTCCAAACGACGCTTATCAAGAATTTCCACACATTTTTTTGCTCGATCGAGATCGTATTTCAAGCGGCATCCTACCGAATGGAAAAAGTTGCCAATACTCTACCACTTTAAGCAGGTTAAAGCAAAGAATTACTACCCAATCTCAAGCGTATTTGCTATATTTCCCACTCTGTCATTTTACTGCGGGATTGCGCTTATGGAACGACCGTCTATGCCAACAAAATTTAGTGGGTTCGCTTGGGGGCTTGCGGCTTTTTGCACGCCGGTTTTACTGTGGCCGCTCGCGTTGATTATTTCCCCCTATTTCGCTCAAAATCATGCATTAACGGAAGGGCAAAGCAATTTGTTCTCTACCCTATTTTGGATCTACCCTTTCATTCTCGCCATTATTTCGCGTTTACTGTATAAATTACATGCTAAACGCCCGAAACTTGCTGGACGATTACTCGGGATAAGCGCTGCCGGTTTCTATGGCATTTTAATTTATATTTATTTGGCGAGCCGCTAAAAAAACCCGCCAAAACCAATCGCACTTTAGGAATCGCCGGCTTATTAAAACGCCAATAAAATCTTGCCAATATGCGTGCCTTTATCCATTTCTCTATGTGCTTGTGTAACTTCTCTGAAGTCATAGCACTTGTGTAAAATAGGTTTAGCAATTTCCCCTTTAGCAAGTTTGTCCCATACATTTTCCAACAGAGATTGAGCAATTACCGCTTTTTCTTCCGCTGTTCTACCGCGCATGGTCGAACCGGTGAGGGTAGCTCGTTTTACTGCAATGTTGAGCAAATCAACCTGTTCCGCAATATGTCCCCCCATAAAACCGATCAGGAAAATCCGCCCGTCTTTATTGAGAATGTCAAGGTTTTGTGCAAAATAGCTTGCGCCCACTAAATCCAGTACACCATCAACCCCTGTTTGATATTGACGAATCCTTTTCACAAAATTTTCAGTTTTATAGTTGATTGCAATTGCCCCAAATTGTGCTACCGCCTCACATTTTTCTGCATTTCCTACTGTTGCAAAAGTTGTTATCCCAAGGCTTTTTGCGATTGCCAATGCCGTAATCCCAATGCCGCTGGTTCCGCCATGCACAAGCAGGCTTTCACCCGGTTTCATTTGCTGTTGCATAAAAAGATTCGCCCACACGGTGAAAAACGTTTCCGGTAGCATTGCAGCCTCTTGCAAGGTATAGCCTTTCGGAAGCGGCAAAACTTGCCCTGCTTTAACCACACAATATTCCGCATAGGCACCACCGTCAGTTAAAGCACAGACAAGATCACCAATATTAAAATTTTTTACCTCTTTCCCTAATGCCACCACTTCACCTGAAAGTTCTAATCCCATGATCGGTGTTACATCTTTTGGCATTGGGTATAAACCTTGACGCTGCATAATATCCGGACGATTTACTCCCGCAAATGCTACTCTCACTAACAGTTCATCAGCTTTAGGTTGCGGAATGCGCGCATGTTCGATAAATAATACGCTGGGATCGCCCGCTTCACGCATATTGATTTGTTGCATATTCATCACATTTAACTAATTCTATTATCTAAAACAAAAATGCCGTTGAAATCAACGGCATCGGAAAAGGATTAAATTATTTCAAACCCACAGATTTTAATAATTCTTCGGCGGCTAAAATACCAAGTTTATTGCCTGCTAACGGGCTATCACCTGTTAATAGATTACGGTCTTTGTGAACCTGACCGCTAATGCCTTGATTCATCACTTTCATCCCTAATTGTTCCAAGCGAGCGGCTAATAACCAAGGTAATTTACCGGGCATATAACCGATATCAATGTTTGCGCCTTCATCCAACGCATCCGGGAAGACACATAGTTCATAGCCTTTGAATGGAAAATCCGCCTCGTGCTTATCAATTGCAGCTGCCGCTAATGCCGCCGGGCCGTGACAAAGGGTGATGATAAATTTATTGGTCGCCATCGCCCAATCCAATAGCCGTTTTACTTCACGGCTTTCCGGAATTTTATTAAATGTGCCATGACCGCCTGGAATTAATACCGCCACATAAGGTGAATTTTCAGCGGTAACTTCATCAATGATATCCGCTAATTTTGCCGGTTTATCTAATTTCGGCAAATACTCATTGTAGATGTCAGCGACGGCTTGATCTTCTGCCGGCATTGCCCACATTTCAAATTTTGCGTGATTGCCTGAGAGAGTCGCCACATCAATTTCAAAACCGGCTTTATGAATATGAAGCATCGGTAATAAGGTTTCTACCGGATGATTCCCCGTTGAAAACCATTTACCGTTTTGCATTTGTAAATAGCGTTCATCGGTGGCAATCATCAGTACTTTTTTATCGCCTTGGTAACGTGTTTCGAACTTCACACCGTCAAAATCAGTTTTTGGGCTGGTGTATTGCGATAATGAATATTCTGATGGGAAATAAGCATTGTGTTCTGCAAAATCACGTACAGGTTGTTTGCTTAATTCAGTCATTGTAAAGCTCCTATTTTGCTATTGTTTATACGGTTGTATGAACCGCCACGTATTATAACGAAAGCCAAATACAAAACACTTGCCTAAAATGATATTTTTATTGCCTTTTCTGATAAATTTCAAATTTAGAACTCTACTCTTACCTTGATTTTAATTAAAATTTTCAGAAAATTTAGTTCATGAGTTATTGTAGAAAATGACAATTTCAAAAACACCTGAGAAATTGACCGCACTTTACCATCAACTGGTTACAAAAGTGTTGCCTTATATGCCGAAAGAAGGGCGTATTCATACCAAAATAGAAGGCTTGAGTTTTTATCGCCACGACCATCCGAATTATTCATTACCTTGTGTACAACCGCTTGGTATTGTCGTAGCCCTTCAAGGACGAAAGGAAATTTCTCTGGAGAACGAGCATATTTGTTATGAAGTGGGACAGATTTTGTTTATTGGTGCGAATATTTCAGGCTTTGCTTATATGCCGGAATGCTCGTTCAATAAGCCTTTTTTAGGTTTAGCGTTAGAATTTGATTTTAACCAACTTTCTCACTTGGCGTGTACATTGGCACTGAACAATAAAAATACGCAGCAACACAATACGCCCAATCGTATTTTCAACCTGTTTGATGCCAATGAAAAGCTGCTTGAAAGCCTTTCCCGACTGGTAGATACCCTACAAGAGGAAACACTTATCCGCCCTCTTGCAGAACTGATTAAGCAGGAAATTGCTTTACGGATTTTTCATGCTCATCCGGAATTGGTGACATTATTAAAAGATGGCACTGCAACACATAAAATTATTGAAACGATGGCCTGGATGAAACAGCATCTGCAATCAAAAAATACGCTTTCAAGCCTTGCCGAACGGGCATTGATGAGTGAATCTGCATTTCGCCAACATTTCCGCGCTATTGTCGGCATTAGCCCGATGAAATTCCAAAAACAGTTACGCCTACAGCAAGCTCGTGTGTTGATTTTGCAAGAAAAACGCCCGATTGCTGAAGCAGCAAGCTTAGTCGACTACGAAAGTCCCTCGCAATTTTCGCGTGAATATAAACGATTTTTTGGGGTGACAGCAAAAGAAGATCGGATCGAATAAAAAGAGCGGTTAAAATTTGCCTTAAATTTCAACCGCTCTTTAGTGCTGTGCCTAACTTTCCTCATACCAAATACGGTTCACATAAAGGGTTATGCGTCCGGAAGGGGTTTCTACACTCACTTCATCATCAATGGTTTTACCAATCAAGGCTCGAGCCACAGGTGAATCAATGGAGATCCAGTTTTTCGCCGGCTCAAACTCATCGCAACCGACCAAACGATATTGTTTTACCTCCCCCTCGTCATCTTCTAATTCCACCCACGCGCCAAAAAAGACTTTGCCCTCTTGCTTAGGGTTGTAATCCACAATTTGTAAAACCTCTAAACGTTTGGTGAGAAAACGCACACGGCGATCAATTTCCCGTAATCGGCGCTTGCCGTAAATATACTCGGCATTTTCACTGCGATCGCCTAACGCTGCCGCATCAGAAACCGCCTGAGTGACTTTTGGGCGTTCTTCTTTCCACAAAAATTTGAGTTCTTTATCTAAGCTGTTCCAGCCTTGACGTGTGATGTAGTTTGATTTTGCCATTTATTTTATAAAGGTCGGAAAATTTATTGAATTATATTTGAGCCAAGTTATCAAAACCAGTATTCTATTTCCGATTTTCATTAACTTTATTTTCAACAAAGACGTATTCCGATGTTAAATCAACAAATCAGTCAAATTATCGCAACAGAGCTTAACGTTGCACCTAATCAAATTCTCGCCGCCATTCAACTTGTCGATGACGGCAACACCATTCCATTTATTGCACGTTATCGTAAAGAGGCCACCGGTGGTTTAGATGATACTCAACTACGCCATTTTGAAACCCGTTTAGGCTATTTACGTGAGCTTGAAGAACGCCGTCAAAGTATTTTGAAATCTATTGATGAGCAAGGCAAACTCAGCGATGAATTGCGCGCACAAATCGAAGCAACCCAAAGCAAAACCGAGCTTGAGGATTTGTATTTGCCCTATAAGCCTAAACGCCGTACAAAGGGGCAAATCGCCATTGAAGCGGGGCTTGAACCTCTCGCCGAGTTACTTTGGAACGAGCCAAAAAATGATCCGGAAACGACCGCACTTTCTTTTGTGAATGCCGAAAATGGCGTGGCAGATGTCAAGGCCGCCTTGGATGGCGCACGCTATATTTTAATGGAGCGTTTTGCCGAAGATGCGCAATTATTGGCAAAAGTGCGACAATATTTGCAGCAAAATGCCCAACTTGAAGCGAAAGTGGTTGAAGGAAAAGAGCAGGAAGGCGCGAAATTCCAAGATTATTTTGACCATCAAGAATTGCTGAAAAATGTGCCCTCTCACCGTGCCTTGGCGATGTTCCGAGGGCGTAATGAAAGCATTTTACAACTAACTTTAAACGCAGATCCTGAGGCAGAGGAAGGGGTGCGCCACAGTTATTGTGAAGACATTATTCGAGAACATTTGGGCGTGCGTTTCAGCGGTCAGCCGGCGGATAAATGGCGTGAGCAAGTGATTGCATGGACATGGAAAATCAAAGTGTCCTTGCATTTAGAAACAGAATTGATGGGAGCATTGCGTGAAAAAGCGGAAGAAGAAGCCATTGATGTTTTCGCCCGAAATCTGACCGCACTTTTAATGGCAGCACCTGCCGGCTCAAAAAATACGATGGGGCTTGATCCGGGATTACGTACCGGTGTGAAAGTTGCCGTTGTGGATAACACGGGGAAATTATTGGATACCGCCACCATTTATCCCCATACCGGTAGTGAGAGCGAATCCACAATGACCTTATTTAATCTCATTCACAAGCATAATGTTGAACTTATTGCGATTGGTAATGGTACGGCCTCCCGTGAAACGGAACGTTTTGCGAAAGAAGTGATTAAAGAAATCAAAGACAATAAACCGCAAACCGTAGTAGTGAGTGAGGCGGGCGCCTCGGTTTATTCCGCCTCAGAATTTGCCGCGAATGAATTCCCGCATTTAGATGTTTCTTTGCGTGGCGCGGTATCCATTGCACGCCGATTACAGGATCCGTTGGCTGAACTGGTGAAAATCGAACCTAAGGCGATCGGTGTGGGGCAATATCAACACGATGTCAATCAATCTCAATTAGCGCGTAAATTGGATGCGGTCGTTGAGGATTGTGTGAATGCGGTAGGCGTTGATTTAAATACGGCTTCCGCCCCACTACTCGCTCGTGTCGCAGGAATGACAAAAACCTTGGCGCAAAATATTGTGGCTTATCGTGATGAAAACGGTCGTTTTGACAGCCGTGAGCAACTAAAAAAAGTGCCTCGTCTCGGACCAAAAGCCTTTGAACAATGTGCCGGTTTTATGCGCATTGCAGATGGGAAAAATCCGCTGGATGCCTCAGGCGTTCATCCGGAGGCTTATTCATTGGTAGAAAAAATCTTACAAGCGACCCAACAGTCCATTCAAGAATTAATGGGAAGCCATACTGTGCGCCAGCTGAATGCTGCACAGTTTACTGATGAGCGTTTTGGTTTACCGACGGTACAAGATATTTTCAAAGAATTGGAAAAACCGGGGCGTGACCCTCGTGGCGAATTTAAAACGGCTACTTTTATTGAGGGCGTGGAAGACATTTCGGATTTAAAAGCCGGCATGATTTTAGAAGGCACGATTACGAATGTCACCAATTTTGGCGCGTTCGTCGATATTGGCGTACATCAGGACGGGCTGGTACATATTTCATCACTTAGTGATAAGTTCGTGGAAGACCCACATCAAGTCGTGAAAACCGGCGATATTGTGAAAGTCAAAGTATTAGATGTGGATATACCGCGTAAACGCATTGCACTGACAATGCGATTGGATGAAAGTGCGGTAAAAAATACTGATAAATCCGACCGCACTTTATCGGCAAAACCTCGGGGCAATACTGCACGCCAAGAGCGTAATCCACGTGGCAATAGCTCAATGGGTAATGCTTTTGCGGATGCACTAAAAAATTGGAAAAAATAATCGATATTTATAGGGGAATGTACATATTCCCCTTATTTTTTTCATTTTGCCCGTCAAACCAACTCTAAATAGGTAGAAATTAATGTGAATTTTCAAAAATGAGATCAAGTTAACATTTTTTCTGATTTACTTTCTTTAAAATAGCGCGTAGCTAAATTTTAATCTTTTATACAGAGGTGACTTATGACAGACTTAAACAAAGTAATTAAAGCGCTTGAAACCCTTGGTATTTATGACGTAAAAGAAGTTGTCTATAACCCAAGCTACGAGCAATTATTTGAGGAAGAAACCAAACCCGGATTGGAGGGTTTTGAAAAAGGGACATTAACCAATACCGGCGCCGTAGCCGTTGATACCGGTATCTTTACCGGCCGTTCACCGAAAGATAAATATATTGTTTTGGATGAAAAAACCAAAGATACCGTTTGGTGGACATCCGAAGCCGCAAAAAATGATAATAAACCGATGAATCAAGCGACTTGGCAAAGCTTAAAAGACTTGGTGACTAAACAACTATCCCGTAAGCGTTTGTTTGTCGTTGATGGTTTCTGCGGCGCGAGCGAAAAAGATCGTATCGCCGTTCGTATCGTCACTGAAGTGGCATGGCAAGCGCATTTTGTGAAAAATATGTTCATCCGTCCAACAGAGGAACAACTGAAAGACTTTGAACCTGACTTTGTCGTAATGAACGGCTCAAAAGTGACCAATCCAAACTGGAAAGAACAGGGTTTAAATTCTGAAAATTTTGTTGCGTTCAATTTAACTGAGGGAATTCAATTAATCGGCGGTACTTGGTACGGCGGTGAAATGAAAAAAGGGATGTTCTCCATGATGAACTACTTCCTACCGTTAAAAGGCGTAGGTGCAATGCACTGCTCCGCGAACGTTGGTAAAGATGGTGATGTTGCTATTTTCTTCGGGTTATCCGGTACCGGTAAAACGACGCTTTCAACCGATCCGAAACGTGAATTAATCGGTGATGATGAACACGGCTGGGATGATGTCGGTGTCTTCAACTTTGAAGGCGGGTGCTATGCCAAAACCATTCATCTTTCTGAAGCAAACGAGCCGGATATTTATCGTGCAATCCGCCGTGATGCGTTGTTAGAAAATGTTGTTGTACGTGCTGACGGTTCTATTGATTTCGATGACGCATCAAAAACCGAAAATACACGTGTATCTTACCCGATTCACCATATTGATAATATCGTTAAACCGATTTCCCGTGCAGGCCATGCAACTAAAGTGATTTTCTTAACGGCTGATGCTTTTGGTGTTTTACCGCCGGTTTCTAAATTAACACCGGAACAAACCAAATACTATTTCTTATCTGGTTTCACTGCAAAATTGGCAGGTACGGAACGAGGCATTACCGAGCCAACGCCAACTTTCTCCGCCTGTTTTGGTGCGGCTTTCCTAACTCTGCACCCGACACAGTATGCTGAAGTGTTGGTAAAACGAATGGAAGCGGCAGGTGCAGAAGCCTATTTAGTCAATACCGGTTGGAACGGCACGGGCAAACGTATCTCGATTAAAGATACCCGAGGTATTATTGACGCTATCTTAGACGGCTCAATCGAAAAAGCGGAAATGGGTAAATTACCAATCTTTAACTTAACGATTCCAAAAGCGTTGCCGGGCGTCGATTCTGCGATTTTAGATCCGCGTGATACCTATGCCGACAAAGATCAATGGCAAGCAAAAGCGAAAGACTTGGCGGGTCGTTTTGTGAAAAACTTTGAAAAATATGCAACCAATGCTGAAGGTAAAGCATTAATCTCAGCAGGCCCTGAAGCATAATCGGAAAATATCTTAGATAATTCAACCGCACTTTTCAGTGCGGTTTTTTTCGTTAAATTTCGGCTCACACCAACAAGTCCCCCTCTAATTTTTAATCTCCACGACACAAAACTTAGGTAACGTTGACTGTATTTTTACCAATAAAAAAGTGTGGCCAACTTGACCACACTTGGTTCTCTTAACTTATAAAACTATTTATTTAATTTCGCCTTATAAGTCGGATTCATCAGGTTCTCAACAGAGAGAATATCATCTAATTGTTCTGCGGTGAGTAATCCTTTTTCTAACACGACTTCGCGTACACCCTTACCGGTTTCGGCACAAATTTTACCGACTAAATCACCATTATGGTGGCCAATAAATGGGTTTAAGTAAGTCACAATACCGATTGAGTTAAACACATAGTTTTCGCAAATTTCTTTATTTACGGTGATTCCGTCAACACATTTATCACGTAAATTGACACAAGCGTTAGTTAAAATGTCGATAGATTCAAACATAGTTTGACCGATTACCGGTTCCATTACATTTAATTGTAATTGACCCGCCTCAGAGGCAAAAGTCACGGTAGTATCGTTACCAATCACTTTAAAGCAGACTTGATTTACTACTTCAGGCACAACCGGATTCACTTTTGCCGGCATAATGGAAGAACCGGCTTGCAACTCAGGAAGATTGATTTCTTTTAATCCTGCACGCGGACCGGAAGAAAGTAAACGTAAGTCATTACATACTTTAGAAAGTTTTACTGCGGTGCGTTTTAATGCACCGTGTACCATGACGTAGGCCCCGCAGTCAGAGGTTGCTTCAATTAAGTTTTCAGCTAATACGCACGGTAAACCGGTTACTTCCGCAAGGTGTTTCACAGCAAGTTGCGCGTAACCTTGTGGTGTGTTTAAACCGGTACCGATCGCCGTCGCACCAAGGTTAACCTCAAGTAATAATTCGGCGGTACGTTTTAAATTACGGACTTCTTCTTCAAGCAATATTGCGAAGGCTTTAAATTCTTGTCCTACGGTCATTGGCACCGCATCTTGCAACTGAGTACGCCCCATTTTCAGTATGTTATTGAATTCTTTTGCCTTGTTTTCAAACCCTTCTTGCAGGTATTGAATTTTATCAACCAGTTTTAAAATACTGTTATATACCGCAATACGGAAGCCGGTAGGATAAGCATCGTTAGTCGATTGACTAGCGTTCACGTGATCCATTGGATCTAAGAATTGATATTCCCCTTTTTGATGGCCCAGTTTTTCCAACGCAAGATTAGCAACCACTTCATTGGTATTCATATTTACCGAAGTGCCCGCACCGCCCTGATACACATCTGACGGAAATTGATCAAGACATTTACCGGTCGTCAAAATTTCATCGCTGGCTGAAACAATCGCTTTTGCGATATCTGCCGGAATAGCGCCTAACTCGCCGTTCGCTAAAGCGGTCGCTTTTTTTACCATCACCATACCACGTACAAATTCCGGTACGTCAGAAATGGTCACATTAGAAATATTGAAATTTTCAACCGCTCTTAGCGTATGGATCCCCCAGTAAGCATCCGCCGGTACTTCACGTTCACCCAATAAATCCACTTCTTTTCTAAATTGTGTCATTTTTCTCACCTATTTGAGTTAATTAACCTGCCAACATTATAGAAATTTTCATAAGAAAAAAATTGATTGAGATCACATTTTTGAATGAGGCTTCAAGACATATTTTCATCATTCAAATTAGTTTTTTTAGGGCTAAAAATTTTTAAATTTTTCTCTTGAAAGTAAAATTTTTATTCCCATATAAGGTGGGAATTTCACATTTTTTAAAGAAGGAAATTAATCATGAATATTCGTCCATTACACGATCGTTTGATTATCAAACGTGAAGAAGTTGAAACCTTATCGGCAGGCGGTATCGTATTAACCGGCTCTGCGGCGACAAAATCAACCCGTGCAAAAGTATTAGCAGTGGGAAAAGGTCGTATTTTGGAAAACGGCACAGTTCAACCTTTGGATGTTAAAGTAGGTGATACGGTGATTTTCAATGACGGTTATGGTGTGAAAAGCGAAAAAATCGACGGAGAAGAAGTATTAATCATCTCTGAAAGCGATGTTTTGGCGATTGTTGAATAAAACTTCACAAAACATCACCGCACTTTGAAACAAATTAAATGAAAGGAAACAATAAAATGGCAGCAAAAGACGTAAAATTTGGTAATGATGCGCGCGTAAAAATGTTAAACGGCGTGAACGTATTAGCGGATGCAGTGAAAGTAACTCTTGGTCCGAAAGGTCGTAATGTTATTTTAGATAAATCATTCGGAGCGCCAACCATCACTAAAGATGGTGTCTCTGTAGCGCGTGAAATTGAATTAGAAGATAAATTTGAAAACATGGGCGCACAAATGGTGAAAGAGGTTGCCTCTAAAGCCAATGATGCCGCAGGTGACGGTACAACCACCGCAACCGTTCTTGCACAGGCAATTGTCAGCGAAGGCTTAAAAGCCGTAGCGGCAGGCATGAACCCCATGGATTTAAAACGCGGTATTGATAAAGCAGTCAGTGCGGTTGTTTCTGAGCTTAAAAATCTTTCTAAACCTTGCGAAACGTCAAAAGAAATTGAACAAGTAGGGACAATTTCGGCAAATTCAGACAGCGTTGTCGGTCAATTGATCGCACAGGCGATGGAAAAAGTGGGTAAAGAAGGTGTAATCACCGTGGAAGACGGTACCGGTTTGGAAGATGAACTTGCCGTAGTAGAAGGGATGCAATTCGATCGCGGTTATCTCTCTCCGTACTTTATTAATAAACCGGAAGCCGCAATTGTTGAATTAGACAACCCATACATTTTATTGGTAGATAAAAAAATCTCCAATATCCGTGAACTACTACCGGTATTGGAAGCCGTAGCGAAAGCAGGTAAACCATTACTCATCATTGCTGAAGATGTGGAAGGTGAAGCACTTGCAACTTTAGTCGTGAATACCATGCGCGGTATTGTAAAAGTGGCAGCGGTAAAAGCGCCGGGCTTTGGTGATCGTCGTAAAGCAATGCTACAAGATATTGCTATCTTAACGGCAGGTACCGTAATTTCCGAAGAAATCGGTATGGAGCTTGAAAAAGCGACATTAGAAGATCTTGGTCAAGCAAAACGTGTTGTAATCAATAAAGATAATACAACCATTATTGACGGTATCGGCGACCAAACGCAAATCAATGGTCGTGTCGCACAAATTCGTCAGCAAATCGAAGAATCCACGTCTGATTATGATAAAGAAAAACTTCAAGAACGTGTGGCTAAATTAGCCGGCGGTGTTGCTGTTATCAAAGTTGGTGCGGCGACCGAAGTAGAAATGAAAGAGAAAAAAGACCGTGTTGACGACGCATTACACGCCACTCGTGCGGCAGTAGAAGAAGGTATCGTTGCCGGCGGCGGTGTTGCGCTGGTTCGAGCAGCGTCTAAAGTTGCGACAACATTAAACGGTGATAACGAAGAACAAAACGTGGGAATCAAACTTGCGTTACGCGCAATGGAAGCACCTTTACGTCAAATCGTGACTAACGCGGGCGAAGAAGCCTCTGTGGTTGCAAGCGCAGTAAAAGCCGGTGAAGGCAACTTTGGTTACAATGCCAGCACTGAACAATATGGCGATATGTTGGAAATGGGTATCTTAGATCCAACCAAAGTAACCCGTTCTGCATTACAATTTGCCGCATCTGTAGCAGGTTTGATGATTACTACGGAATGTATGGTAACCGAGCTACCAAAAGATGAAAAAGCAGACTTAGGCGCCGGTATGGGCAGCATGGGTGGTATGGGCGGAATGATGTAATCGCCACCTATCATCAAATAAAAAGTGCGGTCGTTTTCCAATGGAAAGCGATCGCTTTTTTATTTATAAAGGTTTACACTGAAAAGAATTTTTATCATGGAAATAAATAATGACAATTGCTCAAAACGAACTTAACAAACAACTCCAATCTGCCGGTATCGGTATTAACGCAACGGAACTTCACGGCTTTCTAAGCGGATTAATTTGTGGTGGCGTCAAAGATCAAAGTTGGCAACCACTGCTCTACCAATTTACTCACGATAATCACGCTTATCCGACCGCACTTTTAGAACAAGTAAGTGAACTTTATCAAACAATTTCTGAAACATTGGCAGATGTCGAAAGTTTTTCTTTTGAATTGGGATTAATTGAGAGCGAAAATGTATTCACACGTGCAGATAGCCTATCCGAATGGTCAAATCATTTTTTACTCGGATTAGGATTAGCACAGCCTCATTTAGACAAAGAAAAAGGTGAAATCGGTGAGGCCGTAGCTGATTTACATGATATTTGCCAATTGGGCTATGATGAAAACGATGATGAAGAGGAAATGAACGAAGCGCTTGAAGAAATCATTGAATACGTAAGAACTATCGCAACATTGTTCTACACACAATTTAATCAAGCATCAAACACGGAAAAACCAGTATTACACTAACGAAAAAACACACATAAAAGGAGAGAAAAATGGATCTTGCGTATATGCTCGAATTGCCCCAAGAAGAATTTATTGAACGTCGGAAACGGGTTTTGGCAAACATGCAGCCTCATTCTGCGTTGTTACTGTTTTCCGAAATTGAAAAACGTCGCAACAATGATTGTACTTTTCCCTTTCGCCAAGATAGCTACTTTTGGTATTTAACCGGTTTTAATGAGCCTAATGCCGCTTTGCTATTAGTGAAAACCGCACAATCGGAAAAGGCGATTATCTTTCTTCGACCGCGAGATCCTTTACTTGAAACTTGGAATGGGCGTCGTTTAGGTGTTGAACGAGCCCCACAAAAACTCAAGCTAGACGAGGCCTACTCTATTGATGATTTTAATGCCGTTTTTCCTAAAATGACCAAAAATCTGACCGCACTTTATTATATGCCTGAATTTCATTTATGGGGAGATAAGCTGCTTTCAGAAAGTGCGGTTAATTTTACGGAGGTTTTGGATTGGAGTCCTATGATTAGCGAAATGCGTCTGATTAAATCCCCCAATGAAATCCGCTTAATGCAACAAGCAGGGCAAATTAGCGCATTAGCACATATTAGAGCAATGCAAAAAACACGCCCTAATCGTTTTGAATATGAAATTGAAAGTGAAATTTTGCACGAATTTAACCGCCATGGCGCACGTTTTGCATCTTACAATTCGATTATCGCCAGTGGAGATAATGCCTGTATTTTGCATTACACAGAAAATGATCAACCCTTGAAAGAAGGCGATTTAGTTTTAATTGATGCCGGTTGTGAATTTGCGATGTATGCAGGGGATATTACACGCACATTTCCAGTCAACGGTAAATTTAGCCAAGCTCAACGTGAAATCTACGAACTCGTTCTAAAAGCACAAAAACGCGCTATTGAATTATTAGTACCGGGTAATTCAATAAAGACTGTGAATGATGAGGTGATCCGCATAAAAGTGCAGGGCTTAGTTGAGTTAGGTATTTTACATGGAAATGTAGAGGAACTCATTGAGCAGAAAGCCTACCGTCAATTTTATATGCACGGATTAGGCCATTGGCTCGGCTTAGACGTACACGATGTAGGTGAATATGGCGAAGAACGCAGCCGCACTTTAGAAGTTGGCATGGTGATTACAGTGGAACCCGGTTTGTATATTTCCGAAGACGCCTATGTGCCGGAACAATATAAAGGAATTGGTGTACGTATTGAAGATAATTTATTAATGACGGAATACGGCAATAAAATCTTAACAGCAGCGGTACCAAAAGAAATCGAAGAGATTGAAAATCTAATGGAAAAAGACCGGTAATTTCTCAAAATGTGATCTAGAGCAAGTTTTTTTAAATGGTGAAATGCTACTATCCTAGCAGAGTAAATAAGTCCAACAGATAAGGAGTCGATTATGTATAAACATGTTTTAGTCGCCGTGGATCTTTCAGATGAAAGTGAATTCTTAGTAAAAAAAGCGGTAGGAATTGCAAAACGTCATGAGGCGAAACTTTCAATCATCCACGTAGATGTAAACTTTTCGGATCTTTATACCGGATTGATTGATGTCAATATGTATTCTATGCAAGATCGAATTTCAAGTGAGACTCAAAAAGCATTGTTGGAACTCGCAGAGCAAGCTGATTATCCTATTTTAGAGAAATTGAGCGGTAGTGGTGATCTCGGACAGGTGCTGACCGATGCGATAGAACAGTATGATGTTGATTTATTGGTTACAGGTCATCACCAAGATTTTTGGAGTAAGTTAATGTCTTCAACACGCCAAGTAATGAATACGATTAAAATTGATATGTTAGTCGTTCCACTTCTTGACGATTAAATAACAGTTGTTGCCTATTTTTAAACTAAAAAATAAACTTCAACCGTACTTCTTGCATTATGTAGTGAAGTGCGGTTTTTATTTTTAGATTTTAGCGGATATTTTATCTAATGACATTTTTCCACAAGGAAAATAACAAATCGCTCAAATAACAAACAACATTAGATAATCACACGTAAAAAGTTTTTATAAACTCAAAAAATATGCAACAATGGAGCGCTTTACTTTTTAACTTTAAATTATTTTTACAACGGGTTTATGATGAAAACGACAGCGGAAATTAGACAATCGTTCCTTAATTTCTTTCATAGTAAAGAACACCAAGTGGTCGCAAGTAGCTCGCTTGTACCTGAAAATGATCCAACGTTACTTTTTACCAATGCGGGAATGAACCAATTCAAAGATGTATTCTTAGGTTTGGACAAACGCCCTTATTCGCGTGCGACAACGGCTCAACGTTGTGTGCGTGCCGGTGGTAAACATAATGACTTAGAAAACGTAGGTTATACCGCTCGCCACCATACTTTTTTTGAAATGTTGGGTAACTTCAGCTTTGGTGATTACTTTAAACATGATGCGATTAATTTTGCTTGGGAATTTTTAACCTCACCGCAGTGGCTTGGCTTACCGAAAGAAAAATTGTGGGTAACCGTTTATGAAACGGATAATGAAGCCTACGATATTTGGAATAAAGAAGTTGGCGTGCCAGCAGAGCGCATTATCAGAATCGGAGATAACAAAGGTGCACCTTATGCCTCGGATAATTTCTGGGCAATGGGAGATACCGGCCCTTGCGGTCCTTGTACTGAAATTTTCTATGATCATGGCGAGCATATTTGGGGCGGACCTCCGGGCTCACCGGAAGAAGATGGCGATCGTTACATCGAAATTTGGAATGTTGTATTCATGCAATACAATCGTTTGGCTGATGGAACAATGGAAAAATTACCACGTCCATCGGTGGATACCGGTATGGGCTTAGAGCGTATTGCCGCAGTGCTACAACATGTCAATTCAAACTACGATATTGATATTTTTAAAACATTAATCGCAAAAACCGCAGAAATTGTTGGCACAACCGATCTAGCCAATAAATCACTTCGTGTAATTGCAGACCATATTCGTTCTTGTGCCTACTTAATTGCAGATGGCGTCATTCCATCGAATGAAGGACGTGGGTATGTATTACGTCGCATTATTCGCCGTGCAGTGCGTCATGGACACTTACTTGGTGCAAAAGACGCATTTTTCTACAAATTGGTACCTACTTTGATTGAAGTGATGGCGGAAGCCGGTCAAGATATCAAAGAAAAACAAGCAAATGTCGAAAAATTACTGCGTTTGGAAGAAGAGCAGTTTGCTCGCACATTGGAGCGTGGTTTAACCCTTTTAGATGAAGCACTTTCTGAAGTGAAAGATGGTGTGCTTTCCGGTGAAATCGCTTTCAAACTTTATGATACCTATGGTTTCCCATTGGATTTAACCGCTGATGTATGTCGTGAGCGTAATATTACTATTGATGAAGCGGGATTTGAACGTGAAATGGCAGCGCAGCGCACTCGTGCCCAAGCAGCAAGCCAGTTCGGTGTAGATTACAATAATGTCATTCGTGTTGAGGGCGAAACACAATTTGAAGGCTATACCGAATCGGAATCTTTAGCAAAAATCACCGCACTTTTCCATGACGGCAAATCGGTAGAACAGATCTCCTCCGGTCAAAGTGCTGTAGTTGTATTAGAAAATACACCATTTTATGCAGAATCAGGCGGCCAAATTGGCGACAGTGGTTACTTAACTATAGAAGGCGTTGCTTTTAATGTGAAAGACACCCAAAAATATGGTCAAATATTTGGACATATTGGTGAATTAGAGCAAGGATCATTGTCCGTTGGACAAACTGTGAAAGCGGTAGTAGATATTGAGCGCCGTAACCAAACCGCACTTAACCACTCTGCAACACACTTGCTACATGCTGCCTTACGCCAACTATTAGGAACTCATGTTGCACAAAAAGGTTCTCTTGTTTCAGAAGCAGCCTTACGTTTTGATTTTTCACATCCGGAAGCACTGAATAAAGAACAGATCTCGGAAATAGAACGCCTTGTAAACCAAAAAATACGCGCAAATTTCCCAATTCAAACAGAGATTATGGGAATTGAAGTCGCAAAAGAAAAAGGGGCTATGGCACTGTTTGGTGAAAAATATGGCGATCAGGTTCGAGTATTAACAATGGGAGATTTCTCTATTGAACTATGTGGAGGTATTCACGCAAAACGAACCGGAGATATAGGTTTATTTAAAATTACAACAGAAACGGCTGTTGCTGCAGGAATTCGCCGAATCGAAGCAGTAACCGCAGAAAATGCGATCAATTGGATATTAAAACAACAGGATATTTTGAACCAAAGTACAGAATTGCTAAAATCAGATACAAATACTCTTGTAGATAAAATCCAGCAACTTCAGGATAAAGCAAAGAAACTAGAGAAAGAACTTCAAAGTTTAAAAGAAAAAGCAGCAGTACAGGCTGGCTCTGATTTAGTCAAAAGTGCGGTCAAAATTAATAATGTTTCCGTTATCCTTCGTCAATTAGATGGTGTTGAGACAAAATCACTGCGGGTGCTGGTTGATGATTTAAAAAATCAGCTTGGTTCCGGTGTTATTGTGTTTGCATCTATTTTGGATGAAAAAGTTAATCTTATTGTTGGTGTAACAAAAGATTTAACCACTAAAATAAAAGCCGGTGAGCTTGTGAATTTAATGGCGCAGCAGGTTGGCGGTAAAGGTGGCGGTCGCCCGGATATGGCAATGGCAGGAGGCTCCCAACCGGAAAATGTGACAGAAGCCTTAATTGTTGCCCAGAGCTGGCTAAATGAAAATCTGTAGTACAATCCTTGGTTGGTCGGATGCCAACCATTTTTTGATTGATAGGGATATCTAATAAATGCGACCTAGGGAGATAAAAGATGTTAATCTTAACTCGTAAAGTTGGCGAAAGTGTACTTATTGGAGACGATATTTCTATCACAGTTTTAAGTGTTCGCGGAAACCAAGTAAAGCTTGGCGTACAAGCACCTAAAGAAGTATCTGTTCACCGAGAAGAGATTTACCAACAAATAAAAAAGAAACAAGATGAACCATCTTCTGATGATTTATCTTAATTATTATGGATTTTAATATATGAAAGTGATCATTCCTGTTGCCGGTTTAGGCACTCGTATGTTACCTGCCACGAAGGCAATTCCAAAAGAAATGCTTACATTGGTAGACAAACCATTAATCCAATATGTAGTAAGTGAATGTGTTGCTGCCGGTATTAAAGAGATTGTGCTCGTTACTCATTCATCAAAAAATGCTATAGAAAACCATTTCGATACATCTTTTGAACTTGAAACAATGTTGGAAAAGCGTGTAAAACGCCAACTTTTAGAGGAAGTTCGTTCTATCTGTCCTAAAGATGTAACCCTTATACATGTACGTCAAGGTAATGCAAAGGGTTTAGGGCATGCTGTATTATGTGGACGTCCAGTAGTAGGCAATGAACCTTTTGCTGTTGTGCTACCGGATGTACTACTTGCCGATTTTAGCGCAAATCAAAAAAAAGAAAATTTGTCCGCTATGATTAAACGTTTTAATGATACTCGATCCAGTCAAATCATGGTGGCTCCCGTCAATCAGGAAGAAGTGAGTAGTTATGGTATTGTTGATTGCGGCAATGTAGAAGTAAAAGATGGGGAAAGTGCTAAAATTGAAAACATTGTTGAAAAACCTTCAATTGAAGATGCCCCATCTAACCTTGCGGTAGTCGGTCGTTATGTATTTTCTTCTGCGATTTGGGATTTATTAGAAAAGACCCCAGTTGGAGTAGGCGATGAAATTCAATTAACCGATGCGATTGATATGCTTATTGAGAAAGAAAATGTCGAAGCATTCCATATGACCGGTACCTCTTTTGATTGCGGTGATAAAATCGGTTACATGCAGGCCTTTGTTGAATACGGTATTCGACATGAAAAATTAGGTAAAGATTTTAAAATATTTATTAAAAACCTTGCCAAGAGCTTATAAAAGTTATGAAAAGAGCGGTAAATTTTACCGCTTTTTTATTATCCTAGCCTCATAAGATACTACAAGGCAAATATAGAGCTTGATAAATTAAAGGTGAGTATTTTTGACTGGTTTCTCTGATAGATAGCATCAAAGCTCCACAAATTTCAAATCAAACATCCTATGAACATTCAGTAAAACCTATGCTATGAGTTTTACTCTAAATTTTCTATTTTTTCGATATAAATTATATTCTATAAAAATAGAATTGATCATATCTATCCTACCTATGAACTCCAAATAATAAAAAGCTCGCAGATTCGCGAGCTTTTTTACTTTATTATTCAACTAAATTATTCTGTCACTGTTTCTACAGCTTCTGGGCGCTCAACTAACTCAATGTAAGCCATTGGAGCATTATCACCTGCACGGAAACCACATTTTAAAATACGGGTGTAACCACCTGCACGCTGAGCAAAACGTGGGCCCAATTCATTGAATAATTTCGCAACAGTATCAATGTTACGAGTACGAGCGAATGCCAAACGACGGTTTGCAACGCTATCTTCTTTTGCTAATGTAATTAACGGTTCAACTACACGACGTAATTCTTTAGCTTTAGGCAAAGTTGTCTTGATAATTTCGTGACTAACTAACGCACTGGCTAAATTACGGAACATCGCTTGGCGATGGCTGCTATTACGGTTTAGTTGACGACCACTCTTACGATGGCGCATGATCTTATCCTTCTAAGAAAAACCTTAATCTATGACCAAATTAGTCTTCAGCAATACTTGCTGGCGGCCAATTCTCAAGGCGCATACCAAGTGACAAGCCACGTGAAGCAAGTACATCCTTAATTTCAGTAAGCGATTTCTTACCGAGATTAGGTGTTTTTAATAACTCAACTTCTGTACGTTGTACTAAGTCACCGATATAGTGAATTGTTTCTGCTTTCAAACAGTTAGCAGAACGAACTGTCAACTCTAAATCATCTACAGGACGTAATAAAATCGGATCAAACTCCGGTTTTTCTTCCTTAATTTCAGGCTGACGAACATCACGTAAATCAACGAATGCATCAAGTTGCTCTGCTAAGATTGTTGCTGCACGACGAATTGCTTCCTCAGGATCCAACGTACCATTTGTTTCTAAATTAATAACTAATTTATCCAAGTCCGTACGTTGTTCAACACGGGCTGCTTCAACATTATAAGAAATGCTTTCAACAGGGCTATAACAAGCATCAACAAGTAAACGACCAATTGGACGTTCATCTATTTGAATGCGAGTTGAAGCTGGAACATATCCTCTACCACGCTGAACGCGAATACGCATACTAATCGAAGCATTTTCGTCAGTTAAGTGACAAATCACATGGTCTTGATTTACAATTTCAACATCCCCATCATGGGAGATATCCGCTGCAACAACAGGGCCAATTCCAGATTTATTTAGTGTCAGAATAACATCATCTTTATTCTGTACTTTGACCGCTAGACCTTTAAGGTTTAAAAGCACTTCAAGAATATCTTCTTGAACACCTTCCTTACTACTATACTCATGCAGTACTCCCTCGATCTCTACTTCAGTTACAGCACAACCCGGCATTGAAGATAGAAGAATACGACGTAATGCATTACCTAGAGTATGACCAAAGCCACGCTCTAACGGTTCAAGGATCACCTTAGCATGTGTTGAGCTAATCTGCTCAATATCTACTAAACGTGGTTTTAAAAATTCTGTAACAGAACCCTGCATTTTATCCTCTCTTTACTTTTAAGCTTCACTACTATTTAGAGTAAAGCTCAACGATCAGATGTTCATTAATATCTGCTGATAAATCAGAACGTTCAGGAATACGTTTAAAAACACCTTCCATTTTAGCTACATCAACTTCTAACCAAGTTGGCTTCTCTCTTTGTTCTGCTAATTCTAATGACGCCTTAATACGTGCTTGTTTTTTAGATTTTTCTCTAACAGCAATAACATCATTAACTGCAACTTGGAAAGATGGGATATTCACAACACGACCATTTACCACGATCGCTTTATGACTTACTAACTGACGAGCTTCTGCTCGAGTTGCAGCAAATCCCATACGATAAACAACGTTATCTAATCTACCTTCCAATAACACTAATAAGTTTTCACCAGTGTTACCTTTTAAACGATTCGCTTCTTTATAGTAGTTACGGAACTGACGTTCTAAAATACCATAAATACGACGAACTTTTTGCTTTTCACGTAACTGACTACCATAGTCAGATAAACGCGGTTTACGAGCACCATGTTGACCTGGTGCTGTATCAATTTTACATTTTGAATCGATCGCACGCACACCTGATTTAAGAAATAAATCAGTGCCTTCACGACGGCTCAGCTTGAGTTTAGGGCCCAAATATCTTGCCATTTTCTTTCTCCAACTATCCTATTACGCCATTAAACACGACGTTTTTTCGGTGGACGACAACCGTTATGAGGAATCGGGGTTACATCTGTAATGTTCGTGATACGGAAACCCGCTGCATTTAATGCACGAATTGTTGACTCACGACCTGGCCCCGGACCTTTAACCATAACTTCCAAGTTCTTTAAGCCGAATTCTTTAACAATTTCAGCACAACGTTCAGCAGCAACTTGTGCAGCAAACGGAGTTGATTTACGAGAACCACGGAAACCTGAACCACCAGCAGTTGCCCATGCTAAAGCATTGCCTTGGCGGTCGGTAATAGTAACGATTGTGTTATTGAAAGATGCGTGAATATGAGCTACGCCATCTACAACTTGTTTTTTTACACGTTTACGTGCACGAACTGGTGTTTTAGCCATTATTTACCCCGACTATTTTTTGATCGGCTTACGAGGACCCTTACGGGTACGCGCGTTTGTTTTAGTACGTTGACCACGTACAGGTAAACTACGACGATGGCGTAAACCACGGTAACAACCTAAGTCAAGAAGACGTTTGATGTTTAGTGTTACTTCACGACGTAAGTCACCTTCAACGGTAAATTTACCAACTTCGTCACGCAGTTTGTCAATCTGCTCTTCAGACAACTCTCTGATCTTAACATCTTCGGCAATCCCCGCAGCAGCACAAATAGCTTTTGAACGAGTTTTACCGATACCATAAATTGCAGTTAAAGCAATTACAGTGTGTTTATGATCAGGAATGTTAATGCCTGCAATACGGGCCACTATGCACTCCTATATTCTAAATTAATTGATATTCTGATCTTGAAAAGCCCGTTTCAGGATACTCAAACAGAATATCAAGGATGTAAATGAGTTGGGCAGTATAGCTGCTCAACTGGTTCTTTGCAAGAAAAAGTTATCAATTAACCTTGACGTTGCTTATGTTTAGGGTCGCTACATAATACACGCACAACACCTTCACGTTTAACAATTTTACAGTTACGACACATTTTCTTTACGGAAGCACGAACTTTCATTGCTTATCCTTTTTTACGTTAATTGGACAATTATTGTCCTAACCCCTTGAGGTTTGCTTTTTTCAATGCAGATTCATATTGAGACGACATTAAGTGACTTTGAACCTGTACAATGAAATCCATAATTACAACGACAACGATCAATAATGATGTTCCACCGAAGTAGAATTTAACATCCCAAGCCGATGTCATAATATAAGGAACCAAACAGACAAACGTTACATAAAGACCACCAATTAAAGTTAGTCGGGTCATTACTTTATCAATGTAACGCGATGTTTGCTCACCCGGTCTAATTCCTGGGATAAATGCACCAGATTTTTTTAAGTTATCTGCCGTATCACGCGGGTTATATTGCATTCCAGTGTAGAAGAAACTGAAGAAAATAATTGCAATTGCATAAACAAGCAAATATAAAGGTTGACCAGGATTCAACAGCATTGATAAATTATTCAACCACTCAAATTTATCATTTTGACCAAACCATTGCGTCAATGTTGCAGGAAATAAGATAATGCTGGATGCAAAGATTGCCGGCATTACATTTGCCATATTAACTTTTAACGGTAAATGTGTTGAATGTCCACCTAAGATCTGACGACCTTGCTGACGTTTAGCATACTCAATCCGAATTCGACGTTGTCCTCTTTCTACAAAAACAACAAAATAAGTTACTGCAAACACAATTGCAGCTATTAGCAAAAGAACTAATGGATGCATTTGTCCTTGGCGAGCCTGCTCAATTGTTTCTAGAATAGCAGTAGGCAATCCTGCTACAATCCCTCCGAAAACAAGAATCGAAATACCATTACCAATTCCCCTCTCTGTAATTTGTTCACCTAACCACATTAAAAATATAGTACCAGTTACTAAACTTACTATCGAGGTAAAATAAAAACTGAATCCAACATTTGGAACCAGTCCAGGTAACATATTTGGTAAACCCGTAGAGATCGCAACAGCCTGAATAGTCGCAAAAACTACCGTGGCATAACGAGTATACTTGGTAATCTTTCTCTGACCAGCTGCTCCTTCTTTCTTCAATTCAGCTAGAGCAGGAGAAACCGTTGCTAACAATTGAATCACGATAGATGCCGAGATGTACGGCATAATCCCTAGCGCAAGAATTGATGCTCGACTTAATGCACCACCAGAGAACATGTTAAACATATCAATGATGGTACCTTTTTGTTGTTCAACTAATTGAGCGAGTACGGCTGCATCAATACCAGGAACCGGAATAAATGAACCAATACGATAAACAATAAGTGCACCTAAAACAAAAAGCAATCTACTTCTTAGCTCACTTTTACCACTATTGGTACTTCTAGCTTGATAACCTGGTTGTTTAGCCATTTGCTAATTATTCCTCAATTGAACCGCCAGCAGCCTCAATTGCTGCTTTCGCACCTTTAGTCACACGTAAACCGCGAACAACTACTGCAGATTTCAACTCGCCTGCCAAAATAACTTTAGCAAATTGAATATCCTTGGTTAAAATATTTGCAGTTTTTAGTGTTTCTAAAGTTACCACACCGTTTTCTACTTTATTCAAGTCATTCAAACGAACTTCTGCAGTAACGGCAGCTTTCATTGAAGTAAAACCAAATTTTGGTAAACGACGGTACAATGGCATTTGACCACCCTCAAAACCTCGACGAACTCCGCCACCGGTACGAGATTTTTGACCTTTATGACCACGTCCACCAGTTTTACCTAGACCAGAACCAATACCACGACCAAGGCGTTTAGAACTATGTTTTGCGCCTTCAGCCGGGGATAGAGTATTTAAACGCATCTCTTACTCCTCTACTTTAACCATGTATGAAACCTGGTTAATCATTCCA
Source organism: Rodentibacter caecimuris (assembly GCF_010587025.1). Lineage (NCBI taxonomy): Bacteria > Pseudomonadati > Pseudomonadota > Gammaproteobacteria > Pasteurellales > Pasteurellaceae > Rodentibacter > Rodentibacter caecimuris. The sequence goes on from NZ_CP040863.1 coordinate 1,355,502, forward strand.
CGTACTGCTGGTGTATCAATTAACTCAACTGTGTGGTGCATATGGCGAAGACCAAGACCACGCAAGGTAGCTTTATGCTTCGGTAAACGAGCAATCGAACTACGAACTTGTGTTACTTTAATAGTTTTAGCCATTATCAATTACCCCAAAATTTCATCAACGGTCTTACCACGTTTCGCAGCAACCATTTCTGGTGATTTCATGTTTGCTAATGCATCAATAGTTGCACGAACAACATTAATTGGGTTGGTAGAACCGTATGCTTTCGAAAGAACATTACGTATACCAGTAACTTCTAATACTGCACGCATCGCACCACCAGCAATGATACCTGTACCTTCGCTAGCCGGTTGCATAAATACACGAGAACCAGTATGAACACCTTTAACCGGGTGTTGCAATGTACCTTCATTTAAAGCTACATTAATCATATTGCGACGAGCTTTCTCCATCGCTTTTTGGATCGCTGCCGGAACCTCGCGCGCTTTACCATAACCAAAACCGACACGGCCGTTACCATCACCAACCACAGTCAATGCGGTAAAGCTCATAATACGACCACCTTTTACAGTTTTTGATACACGGTTTACTGCGATTAGCTTCTCTTGCAGTTCACCAGCTTGTTTTTCGATGTTTGACATCTAAATTTACCCCATTAGAACTGTAGACCAGCTTCACGAGCAGCGTCCGCTAAAGTTTGGACACGTCCATGATATTTAAAACCGGAACGATCAAAAGCAACTGCCTTTACGCCTTTTGCCAAGGCACGCTCTGCAACAGTTTTACCTACTACAGCAGCAGCATCTTTGTTACCAGTATATTTTACTTGCTCACGAATTGCTTTCTCAACAGTTGAAGCAGCGGCAAGCACTTCTGAACCGTTTGGTGCAATAACTTGTGCATAAATATGACGTGGAGTACGGTGAATAACTAAACGAGTTACACCTTGCTCTCTCATCATATAGCGTGCACGAGCTGCACGACGGATACGAGCTGATTTCTTATCCATAGTGTTACCTTAATTATTTCTTCTTAGCCTCTTTGATACGTACCACTTCATCAGAGTAACGTACCCCTTTACCTTTATAAGGTTCAGGACGGCGATAAGCGCGAATATCTGCTGCAACTTGACCGATTAACTGCTTATCAGCACCTTTCAATACAACCTCTGTTTGAGAAGGGCATTCAGCAGTAATACCTGCCGGCAAAGTGTGCTCTACCGGGTGGGAATAGCCTAAACTTAATGCAACTACGTTACCTTTAAGTTGTGCTCTGTAACCAACACCAACCAATACTAATTTTTTAGTGAAGCCTTCATTAACACCGATAACCATTGCATTAACTAATGCACGAGCTGTACCCGATTGAGCATTCGCCTCAACAAAACCTTCACGTGGAGTAAAAGTTAGTTGACCATTATCTTGTTTAACTTCAACTGAATTATGAATTGTGCGAGATAACTCGCCATTTTTACCTTTTACTGTTAATAACTGACCGTTAAGTTTAACCTCAACACCGGCAGGAATATTAACAGGTGCTTTTGCAACACGAGACATTTTCCTACCTCTCTATTAAGCTACATAACAGATGATCTCACCGCCTAAACCAGCTTGACGAGCTGCACGGTCAGTCATAACACCTTTAGATGTAGAAACAACAGCAACACCTAACCCGCCCATAACTTTTGGTAATTCGTCTTTACGTTTATAAATACGAAGACCAGGACGGCTTACACGTTGGATACTCTCTACAACCGGTTTTCCTTGGAAATATTTTAAAGTAATTTCCAACTCAGGTTTTACACCTTCTGAAACTTTAACGCTTTCGATATAACCTTCAGCAGCTAACACATTGGCAATTGCCACTTTTAGCTTGGATGAAGGCATACTGATCGCAACTTTGTTCGCAGCTTGACCGTTACGAATTCGGGTCAGCATATCTGCGATTGGATCTTGCATACTCATTGTACTTTTTCTCCGATTCCAAAATAAAGTGGTATATTACCAACTCGCTTTTTTAAGGCCTGGGATTTCACCACGCATCGCAGCTTCGCGGACCTTAATACGGCTTAAACCAAACTTACGAAGAACGCCATGTGGACGTCCTGTTTGGCGGCAACGGTTACGTTGACGGGACGGGCTAGAATCGCGTGGTAAAGTTTGTAACTTTAATACCGCATTCCAACGATCCTCGTCAGAGGCATTTACATCAGAAATGATTTTCTTTAACTCTACACGTTTAGCATAGAATTTTTCAGCCAATTTAACGCGTTTTACATCGCGTGCTTTCATTGATTGTTTAGCCATGATAACCTGCCTTATTTACGGAATGGGAAATTAAAGGCAGCAAGTAGTGCTTGACCTTCTTCATCATTCTTAGCAGTAGTTGTGATAGTGATATCTAAACCACGAACACGATCTACTTTATCGTAATCGATCTCAGGGAAGATGATTTGTTCACGCACACCCATGCTGTAATTGCCACGACCATCAAATGATTTCGCACTTAAACCGCGGAAGTCACGAATACGTGGAACAGCAATTGTAATTAAACGTTCAAAGAACTCCCACATACGCTCTCCGCGTAGTGTCACTTTACAACCGATTGGATATCCCTGACGGATCTTAAAGCCAGCAACAGATTTACGAGCTTTAGTTACTAAAGGTTTTTGACCGCTGATTGCTGTTAAGTCCGCTACTGCGTTGTCTAGCAATTTTTTGTCGGTCAATGCTTCACCCACACCCATATTCAGGGTAATCTTTTCGATTCGTGGGACTTGCATGACAGATTTGTAGCCGAATTTATTTTTTAATTCGTTTACTACTTGATCTCTGTAGTAATCATGCAGTTTCGCCATCGCATTACTCCAGTTTGTTAGATAATTTCATTGTTAGATTTAAAGAAACGTACTTTTTTACCTTCTTCGAATCTAAAACCTACACGATCAGCCTTATTCGTTTTCGGATTAAAAATCGCAACATTTGAAACATCAATTGCCGCTTCTTTTTTCACTAAACCGCCAGCCTTGCCTAATGCAGGAACCGGTTTTTCATGCTTAGTGACAATATTAATGCCTTCAACAAATACTTTACCGTTTGGTAACACTTTGGTTACCTTGCCACGCTTGCCTTTATCTTTACCGGCAAGCACGATTACTTCATCGTTTTGACGAATTTTTGCAGCCATTTGTCACTTCTCCTTACAGTACTTCTGGTGCCAAAGAAATGATCTTCATAAACTTCTCAGAACGAAGTTCACGAGTCACAGGTCCAAAAATACGAGTACCGATTGGTTGCTCAGTGTTATTATTTAAAATGACACAAGCATTGCCATCGAAGCGAATGACTGATCCATCTGGGCGACGAACACCCTTCTTGGTGCGCACAACAACTGCTTTTAACACATCACCTTTCTTTACTTTACCGCGAGGAATCGCTTCTTTTACAGTAATTTTGATGATGTCACCAATTGCAGCATAACGACGGTGCGATCCACCTAGAACCTTGATACACATTACGCTGCGAGCGCCTGAGTTATCAGCAACATCCAGCATAGTCTGTTCTTGGATCATATTAGTGCTCCGTTAAGTTAAAAAAAACACCCTTTCGGGACGAACCTACTTACATAAGCATAAGACAGATGTAAGAGGTTGCGGAATATAGCATAAAGGACTAGGTGAATCAATAAGATTTATAGATAAAATGTGAAAAAAATCTGAGAAAAAACAGGTATTTTTATAATGCCATCTGAGGGAAATACTCTGCTGTAATATCGACTAAATCCAATAAAGAAATTAATTGCACCGTATTCTCTTTCGGTAAAAGTGCGGTCAAATTTCTTGCTAGAATATCTTGTTCCAATGCAAAACAATGCGCTTTACAATGCTTAAAATGATTGGGGTGTTTTACCATCAATAACACGGCGTCTTGCCAAAGCACAACGGCATCGCTTTCCGTCATCAAAGACAGATAACTCATTAATTCTTCTTTATCGTAATTGGCCTGAGAAAAACAATAGAGCATAACTATCCCTTAAAATGTTAGCAATTTCTCTGCTTGGTTCAGCTTAGCGAGTAATAAAGTGCGGTCAATTTTTTTTGCCGATATGATAAGGTTATCCTCTACGATCCCCAATTTATCAAGCGTTTTTCGACAAATAAAACGCTGTTTGATATTGTATAAATCCAATAACTTAAAGGTGCGGATAAAATCTTTTTGTAATAATTGCTCCAGTTGTTGCCCATTCAACAAATTAAGCACACCATCATCAATAAAAAACACACCGATGTCCTCTTCATCACAAAATGCCGTTGCAGCTAATAAGGCATCGAGCCCTTCTCGTGAAGAAGATATGCCATGGGGAGCGGAACGAAATAAAAAAGCCATTTTCATAATGTGATGACTCTATCGGCGTTTAATGTTGCAGTCATAAACTCCCCTAAGCCTGTAATTACAAACCCTTCTGCCAGATTATGATTATTCTTATTTTCTGCCGTCATTTCATTTACCACTCCGCGACGTTGTGAGGCAGCCACACATAAGTATAAAGGCACGCCATATTTGGTAGAGAAAACCTGCCAATATCGTTGTAAATTCACTTCATCAGCGGCAGGGTAAACAAAGCGATTACCATTGCTCACCCCATCTTGGAAAAAGAAAATTTGTTTAATGCTATGCCCTTTTTCAATTAAGGCCTCTGCAAATTGATAAGCAAGATAAGCCCCTTGCGTACCGTAAATAGGGCTTTTTACCGCGAGTACATAGTTCATTATTCTTGCTCTTGTTTAATTTGACGAATGTAAAGATAAACCGTATGACGAGAAATATCCAAACGTTCCGCCACTAAATTGATCGCATCTTTAATATCAAAAATCCCTTTTTCATATAATGAAATTACAATTTGACGATTTTTATTATTATTTGCTACCGAGCGATCTGCATTAACTTCCTCAATAGTTTTTTCAACGGTTTGCGAAACCAAATCCTCCATAGAGTTAGCAAAATTCACCGAAGAGGTTTCTTCTGCCTCAATAGTAGGCATAAAAGATTGAATAAATTTTGAAACCGGTACATCAAGATTAATATTAATACACAACAATCCTATTATTCTTTGGTTTTTATTACGAATTGCAATGGTCACGGATTTCATCAAAACATTGCTTTTTACTCTTGTAAAATAAGGCTTTGAGCCCCCTTCACTTTGCATATTATGCAAAGATCGCAGCGCTAAATCCGTAATAGGAGAACCCACTTGGCGATTAGTATTATGCCCGTTAGCAATACAAATAGCGGAATGTTCTATATCGTCTAGGGAATGCAAAACAATCTCACAATGCTCACCAATAAGTGCGCTCACACCATTCACTACCGCTTTATAAGAATTCAAAATGGTATGATCTTCATCTGTGAAAATATATTCGTCATGTAACATGAATAAGTTCCGAATCTACGCTAAAAAATAACCGCTCTTTTGCGAGGGAGGGTAAGAATAAAACATAACCAAAGGCTATGTTTTATTCAATTTGATAAATTATTTATCTTTAGGATTTACATCCAATACTTCTACTTCAAAATACAGCGTTGAATTTGGTGGGATGGAAGCACCTGCACCCTGTTTGCCATAAGCTAAATCAGGAGGAAGCACCAACTCAATTTTGCCGCCTTTTTTCACTAATTGAAGCCCTTCAGTCCAACCTTTTACAACTTGATCTAAACGAAACTCCGCCGGTTGACCACGCACTACCGAACTATCGAAAACTTTACCGTCCGGTAATTTACCGGTGTAATGGACTTTCACCGTATCCGTTGGTTTAATCACCTCGCCTTTTCCAGCCTCAACAACACGATATAACAAACCGGATTTTGTGGTTTTTACGCCCTCTTTTTTAACAAACTCAGCACGATATTTATCTCCCTCATCTTGTGCCTTCTGTGCAATTTCTTTCATTTTCGCTTGTTCGCGAGCAACGATTTTTTGTTGAAACCGTTCTAAAGTTTGTGTCAATTCATCAATCTTTTCTTCGGTAAATTTACCTTTCAACACATCTTCTACCGCTTTATTCACTTGGGCTTCATTTAACTTAATCTCGCCTTGTTCTGCCATTAATTTTGCTTGCGTCATAGAATAGGCGGTTAAGGCATAGGATACATCATCATTAAATTTCACATCCGCCTTTTCATCTGCAAAAACTGTTCCGGAAACAACCGCACTTATGATTAATGCAGTGAAGGAAAACTTTTGAATTTTTAACATTTTTATTAATCCTTTATAATAGAAAAGCAACGAATAGATTAAATCGGATTTAAGCTATTCTCAACTTTTTTTTAAATATTAGAGATAAATCATGCAAATTCAACAAATGTTAGAAAATCGCATTGCCGAACTTGAAATGAAAGTGGCATTTCAAGAACAATTGTTAGAGGAATTAAACCAAGCGTTAGTTCAACAACAATTTGATATGGATAAAATTCAACTACAGTTGCGTTATGTAGCGAATAAATTGAAAGATTTCCAACCCTCAAATATCGCAAGCCAAGCAGAAGAAACTCCGCCGCCGCATTACTGAAAAAATGGATAATCAACAATATGATTATCCATTTTACTTGTGATTATTTTACTACGCTAAACGGTAAGTCTTTATAAACTTTCCCCATAATTTGTATTTGAAACTTATAGTTACCAAGTGGATCAGACTCGTCAAAATACCAACATTTTACTAAACGTTTACCGCTATCCAACGTCCCTAATCTACCACGAATAACATTCACTTTGCCGTCTTTTGAAGTTGATACTTGAGAACCCCTTGCCTCAATCACTTGTTTTTCCGGTGCTTTTAGAGTTTCTATCGTGCTAACCATTTCAGGAAATTGACCCTCAGCAACCCAACACAGCCAAAGGTTGGGTTGACTACGCGATAATACGGTCGTTTTTAGATCGGTAAAAGGCTTTGTTGAAGCGTCAAACACAGAAAGATAAATTTCCGGTGAAACCATTTTTTTCTCTTTTTGATTATCAGACGTTTTAGCCTCCACCACATTTATCGCACCAAATAGCAGAGCTACAGTAGAAATTAAACCGAGTGTTTTATTCATCTCTTTTCCTTCAATTAAAAATAAACTAAAAATTATTCACAAACTCGCTGACTCGTTTGTTCCCCCCTATCGGGGCAGCAGTTGGCAAAGCCAACGTTCAAAAAATGTTGTTTTTTATAACCGCACTTTATTGCACAACCATCATACCAATGCAGCCGATATCGGCAAGCATAAGATTTGATGCGCCAAAAATAAACGGATAGTTATTAGAGGAAAACTGATCAAAGCGTACCAAAATTTGTGTTTTACCTCTTACCCACACCGTATCTTTCCAAGCTAATTCATTGTCTTTCGATACACCGTTTGCATCGCGCTCTACAATGAATTTTGCTCCTTGGAGGGTAAATCCAACCGGTAAAGAACTAGTCAGAATCCACCGTTCAATCGAACCTTGTTTTGCCACCACGTCCACACGACGCGGATCAAAACGTTTTTGGTTAATTAAACCGCTTGTGACATCCAAAACAAATGTTCGTTCCCGTTCAATTTTCGTATTTAACACAGATACGGCATCGGTTTCAAATTTCACATCCATTTTCTGCGCAAAAGCGGAAAAATCACCTTGGGGCCGTAGTTCTAACACAGTATTCTCTACTAATTCGCCATCAGAGGAAAAAACCTGTTTTACCTTGTCAAAAATACCCCGTTTATGCCCTGAAATGAGCGAAACATTTCCTCCCTCACTTAAATTAATTAAGATCTCTGTCCGCTCACCCGGAGCCAAAATAAAAGATTTCACCACGTTACCTTGCGGAAGAAAACCTAAATCTTTTGCAATCACCGTGATATCTTGGTCATTATCCAAACGCAGATCATAAGCCCGAGCTAAAGAAGCATTGAGCAAACGCAATCTCACCCAACCACGCGGCACGTCTAAATAAGGGGCTTCCACCCCATTGACTAATAAACGGTTCCCCACAAAGTGCGGTTGATTTTGTCTGAATAGTTGTAACCCTTCACTATTAAATTCCATATCCTGTAAAATCAATGGAATATCATCCACGCCGTATTTACGTGGAAGTGCTGATTTAACGCTTTGTTCATCTTCAATCAACCACATTCCCACCAAGCCACGATAGGTTTGATACGCAGAGTTAGCCAATGTCGCAGAACGATACCAACAAGTCGCTGCCGGTTGCTCAATCGGCACAATCGGAGCCCAAGATTCACCTTTTTTAAGTACACGGGCCGCCCCGCCAAACAACTCACCGGAAGCCTGTAAACCTTGGATAGAAAGAGAAACATGTTGAGGTAAATTATTGTGATAATTAAGTTTTGCAAAACTGCCCGACTTAATTTTGATTGTCGGCCCTAAATAATTGCCATTAAAGCCCCATACGCTAACTTGATGTTTGCCGTCTAACTGATATCCCGTTTCTTCCATCGTCAAAATAATCGGGCGACCGCGACGAACCTCAATCAACGGCGGCACCGTCAATTTTGCACGGCTTGCCGCCATTAAAGGAGCGGGTACGCAGGCAAGTGCGGTTGAAATTGCCGTGCTTTTTAAAAAACGACGGCGTGAAAGTTTAGGCATTCATACTTTCCTTTTCGATTTGTGCGATTTCAGCATCTAATTCGGCAATGCGTTTTTCCATCACATCATGACAATATGCCGCTAAATCCCGAACCGTTTCTTTGCTATAATTGCGAGTATCAATAGGCTCCATCATTTCACAAATCACGTTGCCGTTATCCCAACGATTTAAATCAATTTTGTTATGTGTCGTGGAACAAACCACCGGAATAATCGGCACTCCCGCCGCTACCGCCGCATAAAACGCACCGGTTTTAAACGGTAACAAACCGCGTCCGCGACTACGTGTACCTTCCGGAAACATCCAAATAGAAAGGTTATCCTTATTAATCCGTTCTGCCAGCCGGGTCATTGTGCTATGGGCTCTCGAGCGATTTTCTCTATCAAGAAAAATATTGCCCGTCACCCAATACAAAATGCCAAAAAACGGTATCCAAATCAGGCTTTTTTTTCCGACACTCACGGTACGAGGCTGCACCATATAAGAAATCGTCACCATATCGTAATTATTTTGGTGATTACCAATATAAATCGCCCGTCCAAGGTTTTGTTTATTTTTCGGGAAACGGTGTTCCACCTGTAAACCGAAAAGCGGATACAAACGCCCGAACCAACGCGCCATCACACCCACATTACTTGGGTTTTTAAAGCGAATAAATGAATAAATTGTGCCAAGCACACAAATTAAAATACAACAAACCACCACAATGAGGATTCGAGCCAGTTTTAACATATCAATACCTATGAGAAAATTTCGCAAAAGTATAGCAAATTAGAAGGGATTTTGTGCTAATCTAGACAAAAATTTACGGAAATTTTATGAAAAAGACTTATTTCATTTCAGATCTTCACCTGAGCGAAATCCAGCCCAAATTGACCGCACTTTTCTTAGACTTTATGCACAATGTTGCCCCAACTGCCGAGGCGGTTTATATTCTCGGTGACTTATTTGATTTTTGGATTGGTGATGACGAACAATCGCCATTAATCGCTCAAGTAAAAAGAGCCATTAAAAATATCACGGAAAAAGGCATTGCCTGCTATTTTATCCACGGCAATCGGGATTTTCTTATCGGTCAGCGTTTTGCCAAAGAAACCGGTATGGTCTTATTACCTGATTATCAACTTATTGATCTTTACGGCACGCCGACACTGCTCTGCCACGGCGACACGCTTTGCATTGATGATGTGAAATACCAACAATTCCGCCAAAAAGTCCATCAAAAGTGGCGACAATGGCTGTTTCTCCATTTACCCTTAAAAGTGCGGTTAAAAATTGCGGAGAAAATTCGAGCAACAAGCCGCAAAGACAAAGCACAAAAACCTGATGACATTATGGATGTTAATCAGTCTTTCACTTTAGCCAAAATGCAGCAATTCAATGCTCCACTCCTGATTCACGGGCATACCCACCGTGAAGCGGTTCATCAATATGATGGCAAAAAGCGCATTGTATTAGGTGATTGGCGAACTGATTACGCCTCAATTTTAGTATCGGAAGAGAATGGCGAAATTTATTTCCTAAAATAACACCTCAAGTGTTGCAGATCATCTTTTCACACTTATAACTTTTTCATCTATCAAATAGCCTTTATTTCTTTCCAAAAGCCAAACTCCTCACGTACTATCAATCTGCAAGTGATTATTATGAGAGGAGTTTTTTTATGTCGCAATTTTCCATTCACACTATTGAAAGCGCACCAGAAGAAGCAAAAGATGCATTAACTGCGGTTAAAAATGCCAATGGATTTATTCCAAATTTAATTGGTGTATTAGCCAATGCTCCGACGGCTTTAGAAACCTACCGTACCGTGGGCGGGATAAACGGTAGAAACAGCCTTACCACAACAGAACGGGAAGTCGTACAAATTACGGCAGCAGTGGTGAACGGCTGTGGGTTCTGTGTTGCAGGCCACACTAAAATTGCCTTAAAAGTATTAAAGTTAGAGGAAGAATTAGTGAATCAAATTCGTGCCACCGCACGTATTGAGCAAGATCAGAAATTAGATACACTGGCACGCTTTACCCTTGCCGTCATACTACAAAAAGCCAAACTAACACCGGCACAACTGCAAACTTTCTTTGCTGCGGGATACACCCAACAAAATGCTATTGATGTGATCTTAGGTGTCAGCTTGGCTACATTGTGTAATTACGTTAATAACATTGCCGACACGCCGCTTAATCCTGAACTTCAACCTTTTGCATAGGGATTAATGTCTTAACGACGGCAGTAGATCTCGTTACCGTCTGTTATTCATTTTCGTTATAACCAAATATGACGAGATAGAAAATAGGGACTGTGCACACTTTATTTTTTGCCTGCATTATCAAAACTACACAGTCCCCATACTTTCACCTTTTCATTTTTCACCCCGTTACCCGTTAATAAAAGGAATCACTATGACACAACGAGACCTTTATCCCCATGAAATTCTACAAGATGTCATTGACAAGAGTTATGCCAAATCACAAGGTCATCTAAAAACCTTAACCATATTAAGCTTTTTAGGCGGCGGTTATGTGGGTTTCGGTTATATGGCTTATCTGAAAGTTATCAGCGGTATCCCATCCGAATGGGGCGGACTTGCCACCCTGTTAGGAGCGGCGGTATTCCCGATTTGCTTAATTTGTATTCTCATCGGTGGCGGTGAGCTTGCGACGGGAAATATGATGATGATGATGGCATTAGGTCGTTTAAGTAAGCTGGTAAGCCTTAAAAAACTCACACGAAACTGGATTATCGTTAGCCTTGGAAATCTTGCCGGCGCACTCTTTATGGCATTTTTCTTAGGTCATTACGTGGGATTAACCGAAGGGGCTGCTGCCTCTAAAACAATAGCCATTGCCGAAGCGAAAGTGCAAATGGATTTTTCACGGGCATTTATTTCTGCCATTGCCTGTAACTGGATGGTTTGTATGGGTATTTGGTTTTATTTTGGTGCAAAACAAACATCGGGTCGAATTCTTGCTATGTGGTTTCCTGTGATGATCTTCGTCCTTATCGGCTTACAACATTTCGTCGCCAATATGTTTATTATTCCGGCGGGAATCTTTGCCGGCGCAAAGGTAACATGGGGTGAATTCTTCTTAAATATGATTCCGGTTTTTCTCGGCAATGTTACCGGTGGCGCGGCGTTTGTGGGAGCTTCTTATCTATACGCTTACCGTCATTTATTGAAAGAAGACTATCAGATCTAGATGTCATAAAGTGCGGTTAAAATCAACCGCACTTTTCATTTCATCGATTAGAAACTCGATCCCGGTTGTGTTAAAAACTCGATTTCTTCAGCGCTACTTTCCCGCCCTAACACAGCATTACGATGCGGATAACGACCGAAACGATCAATAATGACCTTATGTTTCAATTCAAAATCAACGCTTTCCTCAGGGCCAAATTGTTCAAATAAAGGCAGTGCTTGTGCATGAATCACTTTGCTTTCGCTATGCATTAAAGGCATTAGCATAAAATGGCGTTCACGCACGGTCATATTTTTAAATTCGGGTTGTTTAACCGACTCTTGTGCCAATGCAATTGCCATATTGTCTTGAGCAAATGCTAAAGGACTATCACGATGTAAATTACGAGAAAACTGGTCTAACACAATAATTTCGGCTAACCGCCCCTGCACCGTTTCACGCCAATGGCTTAATTCCGATTGAGCCGCTTGCCGCCATAAATCATAAAACCGCTCACTGATCTGACGATCAAATTCCTCACTTTTAGCAAACCAAAACGGTTTTGTTGCCTCATTAAACCAAAAATCAAGTACCTGTTGATAAGCCATTTCTCTCTCCTGTTAATAATAAAACGAACGATATTTTACAAGAAAACCACTTGATAAAGAATGCTGTAAAACAACACGCAAACGTTTTCGTTTTCCTACCTTTTCCTTTATAATAGCGCGCAATTTTCATTTCTATTCAGACTCAAAGGGAATCCTTATGTTTCAAATTTTCCGTGGCTCACCTGCCCTTTCCGAATTCCGCATCAATGGCTTAATGCAAAAATTCCAACAAAACGGGCTGGCAGTGCAATCCGTCTATGCCGAATATGTCCATTTTGTCGAACTCAATACGCCCCTTTCCGGCGAACAGGAAACGAAGCTAAAAGCCTTGCTCCACTACGGCCCGACATTGGCAGAACACGAAGCAAACGGTGAAACCTTTATTGTTATTCCACGTGTCGGTACCATTTCTTCTTGGTCGTCCAAAGCGACAGATATTGCCCATAATTGTGGCTTGAAAGAAGTGGATCGGATTGAACGCGGTCTTGCCTATTACTTTGAATTTAACCAACCTTTAGATGAAAAAACACAAGAAAAATTAACCGCACTTTTGCACGACCGTATGATGGAAACAGTAATACGTGATGCCAAATATGCCGAAATTTTATTCCGCCACCAAGCGCCAAAGGCCTTCACCACAGTGGATATTTTAGGCGGGGGGCGCCAAGCCTTGGAAAACGCCAATATTGAATTGGGGCTCGCTTTAGCTGAAGATGAAATTGATTATTTGGTGGAAAATTTCACCGCACTCAGCCGCAACCCGAACGACATCGAACTTTATATGTTCGCCCAAGCAAATTCCGAACACTGCCGCCATAAAATCTTTAATGCGGACTGGGTGATTGATGGTGAAAAACAAGAAAAATCCTTGTTCAAAATGATCAAAAATACCTTCGAGAAAACTCCGGATTTCGTGCTTTCCGCTTATAAAGACAATGCCGCAGTGATGGAAGGTTCAAAAGTTGGTCGCTTCTTTGCCGATCAAGACGGGCAATATCGTTACCACAATGAAGATACGCACATTTTAATGAAAGTGGAAACCCACAATCACCCAACTGCGATCTCACCTTTCCCCGGTGCAGCAACCGGTTCCGGCGGCGAAATTCGTGATGAAGGCGCAACCGGTCGTGGTGCAAAACCGAAGGCGGGCTTAACCGGTTTCTCCGTATCAAATTTGGTGATTCCAAACTTTGAACAACCTTGGGAAAACCCGCTTTCTAAACCTAATCGCATTGCCTCCGCCCTTGATATTATGATTGAAGGCCCGTTAGGCGGTGCGGCATTTAATAATGAATTTGGTCGCCCTGCATTACTCGGTTATTTCCGTACTTATGAAGAAAAAGTAAACAGTTTTAATGGCGAGGAAATCCGTGGCTATCATAAGCCCATTATGCTGGCAGGCGGTATCGGCAATATTCGTGCAGAACATGTCCAAAAAGGCGAAATTCCTGTTGGAGCAAAACTTATTGTATTAGGCGGCCCGGCGATGAATATCGGCTTAGGCGGCGGTGCGGCATCTTCTATGGACAGCGGTAAATCAAAAGAAGATTTGGATTTTGCCTCCGTTCAACGGGAAAATCCGGAAATGGAACGCCGTTGCCAAGAAGTCATCGACCGTTGCTGGCAACTCGGTGAAGATAACCCAATCTTATTTATCCATGATGTAGGGGCAGGCGGTTTATCTAATGCTATGCCTGAATTGGTACACGATGGCGAGCGCGGCGGTAAATTCGATTTACGTTCCATCCTTTGTGACGAAAAAGGAATGTCTCCGCTCGAAATTTGGTGTAACGAATCACAAGAACGCTATGTTTTAGCCATTGCACCGGAAAAATTGGATTTATTTACCGCACTGTGCGAACGCGAACGTGCACCGTTTGCGGTGATTGGTGAAGCCACAGAAGAAAAACATTTAACCTTGCACGACAGCCATTTCAACAATGATCCGATTGATTTGCCAATGAATGTTCTTCTCGGCAAAACACCTAAAATGACCCGTAACGTGCAATCAAGTGCGGTGCAAAATCCCCCTGTTTCACAAGAGGGCATTGAATTAAAAGAGGCGCTTCATCGTGTCTTACGCTTACCTGTGGTAGCAGAAAAAACCTTCTTAATTACCATTGGTGACCGCTCTGTCACCGGTATGGTCGCACGGGATCAAATGGTCGGGCCATGGCAAATTCCGGTATCCGATGTAGCGGTAACAACCGCCAGCCTTGACAGCTATCACGGCGAAGCCATGACAATGGGAGAACGTGCACCGGTCGCCTTATTGGATTTTGGCGCGTCGGCACGTTTGGCAGTAGCGGAATCCATCACCAATATTGCGGCAACCAATATCGGCGATATTAAGCGTATCAAACTTTCCGCTAACTGGATGTCGGCAGCCGGTCACGGTGGTGAAGATGCCGGACTTTATGAAGCGGTAAAAGCCGTCGGTGAAGAACTTTGCCCGACTCTCGGTATCACCATTCCGGTAGGCAAAGACTCCATGTCAATGAAAACGACCTGGGAAGAGAATGGCGAGAAAAAAGCGGTCACCGCTCCACTTTCTTTAGTGATCAGTGCGTTTGCCCGCGTGGAAGATGTTCGCAAAACCGTCACACCGCAACTTCGTACCGATAAAGGTGCGTCCCGACTGTTGCTAATTGATTTGGGTGAAGGTAAAAATCGTCTTGGTGCGACCGCACTTGCCCAGGTTTACAAACAACTGGGCGATAAACCGGCAGATGTAGAAAATGCGGGTGCATTGAAACACTTCTTTGAAGCAATGCAAACCCTTGTGGCTGAACGTAAATTATTAGCTTACCACGACCGTTCCGACGGTGGATTAATCGTCACCTTGGCGGAAATGGCATTTGCCGGAAACTGTGGTATCGAGGTGGATATTTCCGCCTTAGGCGATAATGATCTCGCCGTGTTATTTAACGAAGAACTGGGAGCAGTCATTCAAGTAGCGGAAAGCGAATTAACCGCTGTACGTGAAGTCTTGAATGCGCATAATTTATTACCGCTTACCCACGAACTCGGTGCAGTTACAACGGAAAATCACATTGAAATCGCTCGCGGCAATAAAAAATTACTCAGTGAAAAACGTTCTGAATTGCGTGGAGTCTGGGCTGAATTAACCCATCAAATGCAACGTTTACGGGATAATCCGGAATGTGCCGATCAAGAATTTGAGGCGAAAAAAGATCCGAACAACAATGGATTATCTGCTTTCTTAACCTATGATCCGAATGAAGATATTGCCGCGCCTTATATTGCGAAAGGGGCAAAACCGAAAGTTGCCGTGTTGCGTGAACAAGGCGTAAACAGCCATGTGGAAATGGCGGCGGCATTTGACCGTGCCGGATTTGCTGCGGTTGATGTGCATATGAGTGATTTAATGGCGGGTCGTTACCATTTAAATGATTTTAATGCGATGGTCGCGTGCGGCGGTTTCTCTTACGGTGACGTTCTCGGTGCCGGCGGTGGTTGGGCAAAATCTATTTTGTTTAACCCACAATTACGTGAACAATTCAGTCAATTCTTCGCCAATGAAAACACCCTTTCTTTAGGGGTGTGTAACGGTTGTCAGTTTATCTCCAATCTTGCGGAAATCATTCCGGGTGCGGAAAACTGGCCTCGCTTTGTGCGAAATAAATCGGAACGTTTCGAAGCCCGGGTCGGTTTAGTGAAAATCAATGACACACATTCCTTATGGTTCCAAGGTATGGCGGGTTCACATATGCCAATCGCCGTATCCCATGGTGAGGGACGTGTTGAATTCAAAACAGCGGAAAATTTAACCGCACTTCAAGCACAAAATTTAATTATTGCGCAATATATTGATAGCCACCTAAATGTAACGGAAAGCTATCCGGCAAACCCTAACGGTTCTGTATTAGGTATCACGGCGATTTCTAATGCGGATGGGCGAATCGCAGCAATGATGCCTCACCCTGAACGGGTATTCCGTGCCGTGAGTAACTCTTGGTATCCGGAAGATTGGAGCGAGGATGGCGCTTGGATGCGATTGTTTAGAAATGCACGGGTGCAGTTTAAATAATCAGGAACGGTTGGGCTTTAAATATATCGATGTAATTTATGCTTAAAGCCCGATATCATCTGAATATACGACCGCAAATGCGGTCGTTTTTCTTTGTGTTTTACTCCACCATTTTCTTCAGTTGATATAAATACGCTAAAGCCTGTTTCGGGCTTAGTTCGTCCGGATCAAGCTTTTCAATGGCTTCGCGAAGTGCGTCTGTTTCCTGTTCAAAGGTAAGTTCCCCTTGATGTCGATTCGCCTCACGCAAGGCTTGAATTTGCTGTTCAGCAGCATGCCCCGATATTTTTTCTAATTGCGTTAGTTTTTGTTTTGCCAGTTTAATTACCGATTGCGGTACTCCGGCTAAAGCCGCAACCGCCAACCCGTAACTTTTACTTGCCGCTCCCTCCTGCACGGCGTGCATAAAGGCAATGGTGTTATTGTGTTCAAGGGCATCCAAATGAACATTAATAATGCCGGGAAATTGCTCCGGTAAAGCCGTGAGCTCAAAATAGTGGGTCGCAAATAAAGTCAGCGCATGAATTTTCGCCAGATATTCCGCACATGCCCAAGCAAGAGAAAGCCCATCATAGGTGGACGTTCCACGTCCGATTTCATCAATTAGCACAAGACTTTGAGCACCGGCTTGATGCAAAATATTTGCCATTTCGGTCATTTCCACCATAAAAGTCGAACGACCTGAGGCAAGATCATCCGAAGCACCGATTCGGGTAAAAATACGATCAATAGGCCCGATTTTTGCCTTATCTGCCGGCACAAAGCTGCCGATATACGCCATTAACGTGATCAGCGCGGTTTGTCGCATATAGGTGCTTTTCCCCCCCATATTCGGGCCGGTGATGATAAGCAAATGGCGGTCTCTATGCAATTCAACGGGATTCGCGATAAAAGGTTCTTTCAGCACTTGTTCCACAACCGGATGACGGCCGTTTTCAATGCTGACACAAATATCATCACAAAATGTCGGCATCACATAATTTAAGGTATCGGCACGTTCCGCCAAGTTTACCAATACATCCAATTCCGATAACACAAGACTTGCCAACTGTAATGCGCCCAAGTGTGGGAGCAATAAATCAAAGAGTTCATCATAAAGCTGTTTTTCCAATGCCAATGCCGCACCTTTGGATTTCAATACTTTGTCTTCGTACTCTTTCAGTTCAGGAATAATGTAACGCTCGGCATTTTTTAAAGTTTGACGACGAACATAATGAATCGGGGCTTTATGTGCTTGTCCTTGGCTGATTTGAATATAATAACCGTGAACCGCATTAAAACCGATTTTCAGGGTATCAATGCCGGTGCTTTCACGTTCGCGTTGTTCCAAATTTTCTAAATATTGGGTTGCCCCCTCAGAAAGAATACGCCATTCGTCCAATTCGCTATGATACCCTTCTGCAATTACGCCACCATCACGAATCAGCAACGGTGGCATTTCAACAATTGCCCGTTGTAGTAAGTCGCATTGCTCGGTGAAATCGGCAACTTTCTCAAAAAGTGCGGTCATAAACGGCGGTGTTTTTTGTCGGATAACTGAACGCAGGTTCGGAATTTGTTCCAAAGCGGTACGCAAACGGGTTAAATCACGCGGACGTGCCGAACGTAACGCCACCCGAGCCAAAATGCGTTCCATATCCCCCACCTGTTGTAAGTAAGGTTGTAATTCATCCACCAAATCAAAATTCAGAATTTCTGCGATGCTTTGTTGGCGTTGTTGGAGTTTTTCAATATGACGGATCGGCTGATGAATCCAACGTTTCAAAAGACGGCTCCCCATTGGAGTTACACATTTATCCAATACGGCAACCAGTGTATTATCACTCCCGCCGGCAAGATTTTGCGTTAATTCTAAATTGCGTCGGGTTGCGGCATCCAACTGAACGTAATCTTGATTTTGCACGGCACTAATGCTTTGAATATGAGGTAACGCCGTACGTTGGGTTTCCTTTGCATATTGCAACAAACACCCCGCCGCACTCAGTCCAAGCGGTGATTTTTCTACGCCAAAGGCACGTAGGTCTCTCGTACCGAATTGACGATTGAGCTGGCTAATCGCCGTACTAAGTTCAAATTCCCAAATAGGACGACGGCGTAAACCTTTGTAGTGCTCAATTAATGCCATCTCACCGAAATCTTCACAGTACAGTAATTCTACCGGTGCAATACGTTGCAGTTCCGCTTGCAAGGTTTCTTTACCATCGAGTTCGCATAGCTGAAAACGTCCGGATGTCATATCCAGCGTCGCCAGCCCAAATTTGTCTTTTTCTTGATACACAGAGGCAATCAAATTGTCTTGGCGTTCCGGTAACAGGGCTTCATCACTCACCGTACCGGGCGTCACAATACGCACGACTTGGCGTTCTACCGGCCCTTTGCTCGTTGCAGGATCGCCCACTTGTTCACAAATTGCCACCGGCTCGCCCAATGCAACTAACTTCGCTAAATAACCTTCAACGGCATGATAGGGTACACCTGCCATCGGGATCGGCTCGCCTGCCGATTGTCCTCTTTTGGTTAAGGAAATATCCAACAAGGCGGCGGCTTTTTTAGCATCGTCATAAAACAGCTCGTAGAAATCCCCCATACGATAAAACAGCAAAATATCCGGATTTTCTGCTTTGAGTTTGAGATATTGTTGCATCATGGGAGTGTGCTGAGAAAAATTATCTTCTGAAATCATTGAGTTACCTGTTTTTGATAAGAAAATAGACGGCAATATCGGCCGGCAAATATAGGTTTTCGAGTAGGCTATTTTAGAGGTTGAGAGAGGAAAAAGCCAATCACAATTACTGTGGCACTGAAATGATGAACCAAAACACAAGAAAAAGTGCGGTCGTTATAACATTGGTTTTTATTTAAAACTTACTACGCTGCTTGCTTTTACTACTTAATGAGAGGCTCAAATTAGGTTTGATTATCTACGAGGAATAAAACTAAAGAAAAATAAACCGCACTTTTGTGCGGTTTATGTTGCCATCGTCAATCTTATTGAGCGGCTTTTAATTTTTGATAATAGCCTTCATACAGCTCAATGGCATCATCAACATCAAGTTGCCATTGACTTCTATCGATCACATCTTGAGCGATAAATGTCGCACGATCATCCGTCAATTCTTTCGGCAAACGTTTCAATGCATTGAGATTGGAAGTGGGATAACCGATTTGTAAGGTCAGTTTCTCAGCTACATCGGCGCTTAACAGATAATTAATCAGCTTATGTGCCCCTTCCACATTTTTAGCGGTTTTCGGAATAGCTAAATTATCAATCCAGAGCATCGTGCCCTCTTTCGGGTAAACCATGTCAATTTTAACCCCTTCGTTTTTTGCAATACGCACGGAGCCATTCCACAATAAGCCCACTTCGGTTTCTCCCGAAATAAAGCTGTTGGACGGATTATCCGAATTAAATGCCAAGATATTCCCACGCAACTTGAGCAATTCTTGATAAGCCTCTTCCAATACTTTTGGATCTTGCGTATTCGGGTCTTTGTTCATTTTTAACAGGGCAATATTGAACAATTCTCTTGGATCATCCAACATTTGTAAGCGCCCCTTAAATTCAGCGTTCCATAGATCGCCCCAAGATTGAAATTGGGCGGGATTCTGTGTTTCTGCGTTATAGGCAATGCCGGTCGCCCCGAATAATTGCGGTAATGAATATTTGTTGCCCTTATCAAAAGGTTTATCCAGCATATTCGGATCTAATTCTTTGATAACGGGCAGTTTTTCGTGATTTAATTCTTTCAGCATATTTTCCCGTATCATTTTGGATACAAAATAGCTGGTTGGCGCAATCACATCATAACCGCCGTTTTCGCCTTGCGTTTTCAGTTTGGCATACATTGTTTCGTTTGATTCCAAACTGGACACAATGACTTTAATACCGGTTTCCTTGGTAAAGTTATCCAGTAACCCCTCCGGCACATATTCACTCCAAGTATAGAGATAAACCGTATTGTCATTTGCGGTTGCAATATTGTGAGTGCCTAATAAAAATACACTTGAAGTAAAAAGTGCGGTCCATTTTTTCATAATTTTTTATTCTCCTGGTAACAGAAAATAAAACCAGATCTCCGTAAAGTAAGATCGCCACACTCAAAGAGGGAAGAACCTTAGTATTTGAGGCTCAGTGATTGTAGGGCAAAAGGTCAAATTTGCAACATCTTTTTAACATTCACCCCATATCGGGATTGGAAATAATGCGATATATGATGAGTTTTTAAACGCAGAAAAAGCCAATGGCTATCAATTCGGCTTTTCAAAAAATTGCGTGATGTTTTTCATGACATTTTCCCTTAAACCGTCCCGTTCAAATAAAATCTCATGTTTTGCCTGATGAACCAATTCACAACTTGCATTGGGGAAAAGTGCGGTCAGTTTTTGCAGAGTTTTGTTGTCCACGATTTTTTCTTTTTCCGATTGCAAAATCAGCACGGGAATTTCAATCCGGGGGAGAATGGAAGGAAGGCGTTTTATCGCATTGAGGCATAAATGCACCCAGCGAAAAGTCGGACCGCCAAGATGAAGAGCAGGGTATTTTCGGTTGATTCGATTCATCCATTTCATTCGGGTTTTACAAAAGCTTAATTCATTACGTTCAAGATGTGCCGGTTTGTAAGCCCCTTTGCCAAACACATAACGCGTGCCCTGCCCCAGTAAATTCATGGTGGCAATAATCAATTCATCACGCAGCGGATGTTTTAACGGCACGCCGAAAAAAGGCGAAGATAACACAGCTTTTTCAATATGATGATCGCAATTCGCCAAATAGTAGGCAGCAATCAGCGAGCCAAGGGAATGCGACACCAAATGTTGGGTTTGATAGTCAAAAAGTGCGGTAGTTTTTTCGATCACTTTTTGCATATCCGCGACATAAAAACGAAATTCGTCTAAATGCCCTTTTTCCGGATCAGATAAAAGCCGTTCGGAATAGCCCTGCCCGCGATGATCAAATAACAACACATCGTAGCCCTGATGATAAAAATCATAGCTCAGCTCCGACCATTTCATCATATTTTCCGCCCGCCCGTTCACCAAAATCATCAATTTTTTGGTTTTATTTTCAGGCTGCACGAAATGACGATAAGCAATGCGAATATTTCCTTTTCCAATAAGATATTGAGTCGGCGTGCTTTCAAAAAAAGGCAATAATTCCAACAAGGCAAATTGGCAAAAACGGGGTTCTCGAATCATAAGGATTTATAAAATAAAGGGCGTAAACAACGCCCTATTGGTGGGTAAAATTATTTTACTAACTGTTTCAAAATACGGCGAACCGGTTCTGCCGCCCCCCATAAAAGTTGGTCGCCTACGGTGAAAGCGGCAAGGTATTCGCCACCCATGGCAAGTTTGCGTAAACGGCCGACCGGTACACTTAACGTTCCCGTCACTTTCGCCGGAGTTAATTCACGTAATGTGGTTTCTTTATCATTCGGAATCACTTTGACCCATTCATTGTGTGAGGCAATGATTTGTTCAATTTCCGCTAACGGTAAATCTTTTTTCAGTTTGATCGTAAAGGCTTGGCTGTGGCAACGTAATGCACCGATACGCACACACAAACCGTCAACCGGAATCGGGTTGTCGCTTAAACCAAGAATTTTGTTAGTTTCCGCATAGCCTTTCCATTCCTCTTTGGTTTGTCCGGTTTCAGGCAATAATTTGTCGATCCAAGGGATAAGACTGCCACCCAATGCGGCACCAAAGTTTTCTGTTGGGAAATCATTTGAACGCATTTCTGCGGTGACTTTACGTTCAATGTCTAAAATAGAAGCAGCAGGGTTGGCTAATTCATCTTTCACGACATCACGTAATAAGCCCATTTGCGAAAGTAATTCACGCATATTTTTCGCCCCTGCGCCAGAGGCTGCTTGGTAGGTTGCCACAGAGACCCATTCCACCAAATCACGTTCAAATAAACCGCCGATCGCCATTAACATTAGGCTTACTGTGCAGTTTCCGCCTACAAAGGTTTTAATGCCATTTTTTAAGCCTTCGTCAATCACATTTTGGTTTACCGGATCAAGTACGATGATGGCGTCTTGTTCCATACGTAATGCTGAGGCGGCATCAACCCAGTAGCCGTTCCAACCCGTTGCTTTTAATTTTGGATACACTTCGTTGGTGTAGTCACCACCTTGACAAGTGACGATGATGTCTAATTTTTTGAGTTCGTCAATATCAAAAGCATTTTTGAGTTCGCCCGCCTCTTTGCAGGCAAAGACAGGGGCTTTTTGCCCTGCTTGGGAAGTGGTGAAGAAAATAGGATTGATGTTGGCAAAATCATTTTCTTGCACCATTCGATCCATTAATACGGAACCGACCATTCCGCGCCATCCGATAAAACCGACGTTTTTCATAGTTTTTTCCTTTGTTAATGTTGTGTTTGAATGGGTTTATTAATTACAAGATAGCGCAATCAAAATCAAGTATTTTTATAATTAATCTCAAGAAATTCATTAATTCTTACCAACAAAAAATCCCCTTTCGGGGGTTTTCATTTTTTTAAGCTGTCTTGCCGGTTGCTTTTTTCACTGCAACTTTTTTCGAAGTAGATTTAGTTTCAGATTTGACCGCACTTTTCCTAGCTGTAGTTTTTGAAGTTTTTGCTTGAGTGGTCGCTTTTTTTGTTGCCGGTCTTCTTGTTACCGTTTTTTTCTTGGTTTTTTCACCTAAATTAACCACTTTCCACTCATTAAATTTTTCTAACAAGACTTTCCCCATCGGGCTTGGATCACCGGTAAAGAGAGTTTGTAAGCCGTTATTTTCAATAATATGACGACGTAATGCCAAACGTTCTTCATGATTTTCAGCTAAACGAATCGCTCTCTCTACATATTCATCGACGGTATTGGCAATTAGCCATTCAGGTAAGCCCAAACGTTTGAATAAGCCCTCATCAATATGTTCATGTACTTCAGAACCGGTTTTACAGATACCGACTAAACCAAGAGTCACCATATCAATAATGCCGTTTGTATTCCCAAATGGGAACGGGTTTACCATCATATCGCAATTATGCAAAATTTGAAGATATTGGTGATAAGCCGAGTGTGGGTGTGCCGTGGCATCATCACCTAGATAAGATTTAATAAAACGTGTTACATAAGGATGGGTAATACCGCTAGATTGCCCCAATGCAAAATGGAAGTGTACTTTTACGTTAGCACGATCACGAATGGCTTTTAATGCTTCCAAGAAATAAGGATTTAATTTCATTGTTGTGGAGGCAATACCGATATTCACCACTTCCGGATGAGCGCGTAAGCGGTATTCCACATTCTGTGGTGCGAGAGCGGATGGCACATAAGGAAGTGCATCTTTTGGTAAACGTAATAAGGTTTCACTAAAACAGGCTTCCGAACCCACGTAATCATCTTCAACAATCACATATTCAATAAAGTCTGAGTGAGTCGTGGCTGGGTGCCCTAATGCAATAGTCTGAATCGGCGCAAGGCGGGTATTGCTGGCAAAAATGGTTGTGAGATCCATTCCAATACTTGGCATATAAAATATAGCTGCGCCGTTTTCATCACAAATCCCTTTTAAGAACGTCAATTTATCAAGGATATTATTACCGTTGATTAAATGGAACTCGTCAAATACGCCTCTACCCGAATCATCCACAGCCTTACCACCGATACCAATTAAATAGAAATGTTCACGTGCGGCAATCATTGATGTTGAATGCGTGCGATAGATTGAGTGTGCGGAGTGGAAATGTTCTAAAAGTACAACCATCACCGGCTTACCATTACGCTCACCTAATTTTGTTACATCACGATCAGTCCAGCCTTGCTCAAGAAGAAAGCGACGTATAACCTGGTTTAGTCCCCGTTTTACATCATGTTTATTCTGTGCAACATCATAACTACAATGCATATATACATCATGAGAAATACCACTAGGAAGATTGTTTAGATTTTCAATCTGCGCTAATTTTTTAGGGAACCATTGCAAGAGGGCTGCACGTTTACCAAATGATTGTTCCGTACCAATAAAACGAGGTGACTGTAATGCAAAACACAGAGAGGCACAAAGTTCCGGATTAATATTCCATAACGCATCTAAATTAAGGTTAACATTTGATTCTGGCAAATATAAAATGCAGAACTTAATCAATGCAGATTCTGACGTATCCAAATGAATATCTAACGGGTTCTCAGGATTTGGCTTCCGATTATAGGTTTGTAAAATATGATCCGCATTAACAAAAGGCGATGCAGCAAAAATCAGATTTAGCCAGCGTTGTAACGTTAAGAAACGTCGTGCGCCGGAAACAGAAATGTCTAATTTCGGGTCGGTGAATAATTCTGTAATAGCTACCGCCATGCGAGTAGCAAAGTAGATATGTCTATCTTGGGTAAGATGTTCAAGCTGTTTGGGAACATCAATTTCAATATCCTTAATTTCACCGAAATTTGAATCGATCTGACCAAGAATATCAAGTAGCTCAACGCAAGCGTCTTCATAGTTTTTGGCTGCCACTTTTTCTTCAAAACGTACAACACTTGGCTTTTTCACTTCAGACATTTTATTTTCCTTTTTATTTTAATTTAACAAGTTCCCCACAGATCATATTCATCTGATTGGGTAATAGTAACTTTAATGACATCACCGACTTTCACATCCATGCCGCTGATATTCTCAACATAAACCAGACCATCCACTTCCGGTGCATCCGCTTTGGAACGTCCGATGATACCTTCTTCATCTATTTCATCGACCAATACATCTAAGGTTTTTCCCACTTTTTGTGTTAAACGCTCGGCTGAAATTTTCTGTTGTAATTGCATAAAGCGATGGAAGCGTGCTTCTTTAACCTCTTCCGACACTTGATCCAGCATATCCGTTGCAGGCGCGCCTTCCACCGGACTAAATTTAAAACAGCCGACACGATCGAGTTGGGCCTCTTTTAAGAAATCAAGTAATAATTGAAAATCCTCTTCCGTTTCCCCCGGGAACCCCACAATAAAGGTGGAACGCAAGGTTAAATCGGGGCAAATTTCACGCCATTTTTTAATCCGCTCTAAAGTGCGGTCAATACTTCCCGGCCTTTTCATTGCTTTGAGAATTTTCGGGCTGGCGTGCTGCAAAGGAATATCCAAATAAGGCAGTAACGTACCGTCTGCCATAAGAGGGATTAAATCATCAACGTGTGGATACGGATAAACATAATGCAAACGCACCCAAATGCCGAGTTTTCCTAGCTGTTTACAAAGTGTCATTAAATCGTTTTTAATCGGCATTCCGTTCCAGAATGAGGTTTTTACCCCTCCCTCTTGGCGTTTTAAATCCAGAGAATAGGCGGAAGTATCTTGCGATACGACGAGCAACTCTTTCACCCCGGCTTCAGCTAAACGTTTGGCTTCCTCTAATACCTGAGTGATAGAGCGGCTTTCCAAATCACCACGCATGGAAGGTATAATGCAAAATGTGCAGCGATGATCACAGCCTTCAGAAATCTTCAAATAAGCATAATGTTTTGGGGTTAATTTCACCCCTTGTTTAGGCACAAGGCTAAAGTAAGGATTATGTGTCGGTTTCGGCACGTATTTATGTACTTGAGCCATTACAGCTTCATAGCTATGAGGGCCGGAGACTTCCAATACTTTCGGGTGTACCTCACGAATACGATCTTCTTTTGCACCAAGACAACCGGTAACAATCACCCGACCATTTTCTTCTAACGCCTCTCCGATGGCTTCTAAAGATTCTTGCACTGCGCTATCAATAAAACCGCATGTATTGACGATCACCAAATCAACGTTTTCATAATTCGGTACGATATTGTAACCATCACTACGTAATTCTGTCAGAATACGTTCAGAATCCACTAAGTTTTTAGGACAACCCAAGCTCACAAAGCCAATATTCGGGGTTGAATTTTGCATAAGTTTATCTCTATTCCACATCCATAAAGCGCTTAATTTTACTGAATTTCCGAGTAAAATGCGACCAAAGAAAAGCAAAAGATTATAAAATTAACTATATTTTTATTTTTCAAGTGGGTAGAATCCTATACTTTATGAATAAAAAACAGCACTATGGAAAATTCATCCCTTATTTTGACCGCACTTTTAAGCCCCCATCATTTAACGATTCTCGGCAAAATGTTTCTGGCATTACTTTTAGGTAGTATTATCGGTTTAGAACGTGAGTTAAAACACAAACCCGTTGGCATTAAAACTTGCTCAATTATTGCGATTACAACCTGTGTATTAACCATGGTTTCTATTCAAGCGGCAGAACATTACGCACAAGTATCCGAAAACATTCGCACCGACCCGATGCGTCTTGCGGCACAAGTTATTAGCGGCATCGGTTTCTTAGGTGCCGGTGTGATTTTACATAAGAAAAATGATGCGATTTCAGGATTAACTACCGCGGCGATTATTTGGGCTGCCGCCGCAATCGGTATTGCAACCGGTGCCGGTTTTACTTTTGATGCCTTTATTGCAACGGCGATGATTTTAATCGCTATTCGTTTTAGCCCTATGATACAGCGTTTAGTCCGTCATAGAGGGAAAAAAAAGAAAACCAAAATTATCATTCATCTCAGTTCATCTACCTCGATTGCAATCATTACAAATCTATTGATTCAAAATGATTACCGCATTGAAAATCTTTTCGTAAAAGATTTACCCAATGGAGAGGTTAGAGTTCAGATCCGATGTTTTGCCATTGATAGTGCGATGATTAAAGATATTTACACATTATTAAAAACGGAAGAAGGTGTGCTGAGCGTTGAATTATTTGAAAATTAAAAAAAGGGGAATGGTTGTTCCCCTTCATTCTTTTAAATATTGTTTAAAACTATTTACCGCCTATCATCGTCCATTTCTCAGCTATTTGCCTTTCGCTAGTTTTATTCCCAAATAGTTTTCATCATTTTGTCTTTTTCTATTTTAAGCACAATAAAAATTCAAACGTTCGTTAATTGATAAAAATTCCTTTACATTAAAAATAAGATGAATATGATAACAATTCTTATTTTTAAGCCATAAGGAATACCATGTATAAAAACCAAATTACATTTTTTATTTGCTTAACATTATGCGCCTCTCGCGCTTTTTCTGAAGAAAAAACGACAAATCACGCTAATATGCTGCCAGAAATTGTGGTATATGGAGACAATAATAAATCCCTTTCCTCCACTCAAACGCTCACTTCCACAGAGATAGAAAAAACACCTACAAGCAATAATAACATTACCGATTATTTGCGTTCTAACCCGCATATTCGTTATGAAGACAGCGATCAAGACGGTTTTCAACGTGGCGAAATTAAGCCGCAAAATATCTCTATTAATGGTGCGGATACAAACCAAACCGCTTATTTTGTCGATAATGTAAATGTGAACAACGATTTAACGGTGGATAGTGAAATCTTTGACGGTGCAATGCAAGTCTTGCCGGGAATTAGCCATACACAGGCTTATTTCTTTGATGCCTCTATGCTGTCAAAAGTTGAAGTGCACGACAGCAACATTTCTGCCGGTTTAGGCGGTTTCATGGGCGGAGCGGTAGTTGCCAAAACGAAACAGTACAATGGGCAAGATAGCGTGTCACTCAAGTATCGCACAACAAATTCCGGCTGGGCGAAAATGAATGCTGATAGTTCGGCACAACATTTATTGGATAAAATCAGACCTGATGCCGGCGGTGTCGCCGAATTTCAGCCTAAATACCGTAAGCAGACATTTAACATCGTTTTAGAAAAAGGCTTAACGGATAATTTAGGTATGGTGCTGGGTTACAGTAAACGTCATTCCCGTATCCAACAAAATCGACTCATCGGATACGATACAGAAGCCAAACTAAATAAACAAAATCACCTACGCAATTCCGATAATTTATTGCTGAATTTCAACTTAGCGGCAAGTGAAAAAGATCGTTTTGAACTAGGATTCCGTTATTCCAATTATAAAGAACAAAAATATTACGCTACCAATATTGATAGCGATGTCAGCGATTATCATCAAGCCTTCGGCACGACATTGGCCTGGGTTCACTCCTTTGATTCGGGAATTTGGACAAATACCTTAGCTTACGATCGCTTTAAAGATAAACGAAAATCCTCCTCTGCCAATGTAGAAACGGTTTCTGTTTTTGATGAAAATTTTGATCAGATTTATGATTATGAAAAAGGCGGTTACGGTAACAGTTCTCTGACACAAAATAATCTTCATTTCTCAACGGAATTTGCCGTTGATCCTTTTGATTTAGGCACAAGTCGCCACTCTATTTCCGTTGGTGGTATTTATCAGGCAACACACTATAAATTTAATCGCCCTCAAGATGTGCATTCTAAAATTATTCAGCGCTATCCTAACATGGATCCGATTGAGTCCACCGATATCACCTATAAAGGCAATGCAAAAACCCGTTATCAAAATTTCGTCTTTTATGCGGAAGATTTAATCACCTGGAACAACTTAGAGTTTCGCCCCGGAGTACGTATCGAGCGGGATGATTATTTGCAAAATAACAACATTGCCCCACGCTTTGTGGCACGTTATAAACCTTGGGAAGAAACCGGTTTGACATTGGGATTGAACCGTTATTACGGCCGCTCTTTCGCCTCATTAAAACTGACCAATGACATTTTAAAAATCAATCGTGATACTAACCGTAAATATCAGGAATTTAGTTCGCTAAAAACCCCTTATGCCGATGAGCTTAGCCTTGGTTTTGAACAAAAACTGGGGAATTTGGCATTTAAAGTGAATTACATTCACCGCCAAAATAAAAATCGAATTGTGTTAAAACGTGATGCCAACCGAGTGAATTCCTATCATAACGGCGGTGATTTCAGCGTGGATGTTTACACATTCCAAATAAATAATGATCAGCCTTGGCAAGTGGCAAAAAGCTATTGGACAACCTCTTTGGGATTTGATTGGTTAAAAACCAAACGTGCAGATATCGGACGGGAACTTGATCCCAATGAAGCGGTATATCTTGACGGTAAATTAATGACCCGCCGTGCCATGCTCAATAAAGTCAATAGTTCTACCGAAGATTGGATTGCCCGATTGGGTGTAGATATGGCAATCCCTGACTACCATATTACTTGGTCAAATAAAGTTTATATGAAAGCCCCGATTCGCAGTTACGAATTACTGGATAGTGATTTTAATGATGGTATTTCCCGCTATCGTTCCTATCATTACGGTCGCCACACCCAATGGGATTCCGGTATTCGCTGGCAACCGACAATTACCGGCAATCACAGTGTTTATTTACAACTTGATATTCTAAACGTACTCAATCAGACCCGTAAATCCAAAACCGTTAGAGCTATTTCAACGAATGATGAATATGGTATCTACACACCCGGCCGAGAATTTTGGTTGGAAATAGGCTACAAATTCTAAGTTAATATTAATTTCTGCTACGCTAATACGAATTAGCGTAGCTTTTCTTTTTTTATATTTAAGCAAAAATGATGAAAAAACTAACCGCACTTTTTTTACTCTTTTGTACTTTTGGCATGCTTATCGCCTGCCAAAGCAACGTCGATTCCGACACATTACCTTTTGATCCCGATATTAAACAGGGCAAGCTGGCTAATGGACTGCAATATTATATTTTACACAACAGCGAGCCTAAAAATCGGGTGTATCTTCGTTTAGTGGTGAATGCCGGTTCAATGCACGAGGACGACGATCAAAAGGGGATCGCCCATTTAGTGGAACATATGGCATTTAACGGTTCAACAAAATACCCTGAAAATACCATTATTAACGCACTGGAAAAGTTAGGCATGAAATTTGCCCGAGATATCAATGCCTTTACCGATTTTGAAAATACCGTTTATACCCTAAATCTGGACGATAACAGCCCACAAAAACTCTCTCTTGCCTTTGATGTCATCAATCAATGGATGAATCATCTCACCATTTTGCCGAAAGACCTTGACGGTGAGCGTGGTGTGGTTGAAGAAGAATGGCGTCGCCGATTAAGCCCGATGTTGCGCCTCGGCGATAAAAAAAGCGCCATAGAAATGGTGGGATCCCGCTATATATTACGTGACCCCATTGGCGATATGAAGATTATTCGCCATATTTCCCGTGATCGAGTGGCGGATTTTTATCATAAATGGTATCGACCGGATAATATGTCGGTGATCGTAGTGGGGGATATTGACCCCAATGAAGTCAAAACCTTGCTGAATAACGCCTTAGCACAATCCGATCCACGCTTACAAACACCTCTTAATAAAATCGACTTTTCTATTCCGCTTATTCAGCATTGGCGGGTGGCAAGTGTTGCCGAACAAGGCACAAACATTCCGGCATTGGAACTCAGTTTTTTTGAAGAGGATAAACAGCAGGAAACTGTTACGGATTACAAACAAGATCTCATTCAGCAAATTGTGACCCGTTTGGTCAATTTACGTTTGCAAAAATGGGAAGAACATCAAGGTGACTGGTTGGATTCAGCTAATTTTTACCGTTCTCATCTTGGTAAAGAAACCCTACAAACGGTTTTTTCATTGCAATTATTCAATACGCATTACTTAAAAAATATTACCGCACTATTTACCTTTCTGGCTGAAATTCGACAACACGGCTTTACTCAGGAAGAACTCAATGCGGAAATCACAAGGCTTCACCGCCTCAATGAAAAACAAAAAGAGATTCGTAGCGGCAGCTTAAAAATTGCCGATGAGCTAATTGTTGTTGCGGCAAATCATCAAATCACGTTAAATGCAAAAGATCGCTACAAGCTAAACCGCCGTTTTTTAGATGAAATCAAGCTCAGCGATATCAATGAAACCTTTAATAAGACGTTAGCATTAAAAGCCAAATTATTATTGGTAACCCAACCGCTACCAGAACAAAAACTCCCATTCAATGCCACAGATATTGAACAACGTTGGGAACAAATCATGCGTCAAACCCAAACCCCTTGGCAACATGAAAAACACCAAGCAAAACGACCGCACTTTACTTCTGAAGGCGGTGCATTGGTGCTGGAAAAACATTGGGATAAAGGTAATATTGATGAATATCGCCTGAGTAACGGGGCAAAATTGATTTACCATTACAGCGATAAAACACCAAATCAAGTTCATTTCCGCGCAGTAACCCACGGCGGATTACGCGCCGTGCCAAATCAGGATTATCATTTGTTGCGCACTGCGACCATTTTGGCGGATGATAGCGGTGTCGGTGAACTCGCTGCGGCGGATGTTAATCATCTCTTTGGGCAAAATCCTCTCGTGTTGGCTACGGTGATTGATGAGGATAAACAAGGCTTCACCGGTGTGGCAAAATCACAGGATCTGGCTAATTTACTCACGCTGTTTCGGTTAAAACTGCAATCCGCCCCGATTTCCGATAGTGCATTACAAAAATATCGCCGAGAAACACAGGATTATTTTAAACAAATTGATGCAGAAACACTGTTTATGCAAGCCATATCCCGCTTGCGCCAACCTAATATAGCCACGGCTTACACGCAAAAACAAAGCGAGTTATTAGGTTTTACGGCTGCGCAATTAAGCCGAATCTATCAAGAAAAAATTTTGGCTAACACGGATTTTACTTATTTCATTATCGGTGATATTTCACGACGTGATGTTGAAAAATTAGCAAAACAATATTTGGCAACGGTTGAAGTAAAAACGCAGCCGCGTAAACTTCAAATCCATACCATCCACACGCCGAAAAAATCATTTTTGATGAGCGGATTACGCGAGCCTCGCACCGATGTGGAAATTTATCTTACTACTGAAAACCAATGGCAAGCAGAGCAAAAATACGCGTTAGACATTCTTGGCGATATCGTGCAAGAAAAACTACGCCTTGTGTTGAGGGAAAAAGCATCGGGTATTTATTCCGTCAATAGTTGGTTTAATCAAGAATCTTATATGCCGCAAATTGAAGGAAAAATTGAATTTAGTTGCGCACCAGAGAGAGCCAATGAGCTGATAAAATTAACGCATCAAATTTTAGATGACATTATTGAACAAGGCATTGATGAAACTTTGCTTCGCAAAAAACAGGCTGAACAGTTGCAACAAATTAAACGTCAATTTGACTCATTGGTCTCGGTGGCAAGCCTGATTGAAGAAAGCTATTGGCAACAGGGCAATCCGCAATTGGTTTATCTCTATCAAAGTTTAGAACAACTTACCACTAAAGCTAAGATTGAAGCATTAGCCAAAAAAGCGCTCGCTAAACCTGCTCGTTTTGAGGCAATTTTACGCCAATAATTGACCGCACTTTAGACCATTAGGTTAGCCATAAAACAATCAGCCCCTCAAAATAGCGATATTTTGAGGGGCTGATCACTGATGTAAATTAAGCTAATTTTGCTTTCAGGAAATCAAATAATTGATCTTTTGCAATCATTTCTTTCTCACCGGTACGGCGATTTTTATATTCGATTTCACCGTTTGCTAAATTTTTCTCACCGATCACGATCATATGCGGAACACCGATCAGCTCCATATCCGCAAACATCACGCCGGGACGTTCTTTGCGATCATCCAAAATCACATCCACGCCCTGTGCTTGTAGCGTGCGGTAAAGTTCTTCGGCATATTGTTGTACGGTTTCGGATTTATGCATATTCATCGGCACAATCGCCACGGTGAAAGGTGCAATTTCATCGGTCGGCCAAATAATACCACGCTCGTCATGATGTTGTTCAATCGCCGCGGCAACCACTCGGGTTACCCCGATACCATAACATCCCATCGTCACGACCATTGGGCGACCGTCTTCCCCTTGTACGGTTGCATTCATTGCTTCGGAATATTTTTTGCCAAGTTGGAAAATATGCCCGACTTCAATGCCACGTTTAATCAGTAGCGTTCCCTTGCCGTCCGGACTCGGATCGCCTTCTACCACATTGCGAATATCGGCGATT
The DNA here is from genome assembly GCF_010587025.1 of Rodentibacter caecimuris. NCBI lineage: Bacteria > Pseudomonadati > Pseudomonadota > Gammaproteobacteria > Pasteurellales > Pasteurellaceae > Rodentibacter > Rodentibacter caecimuris. The sequence goes on from NZ_CP040863.1 coordinate 1,388,855, forward strand.
TTCGGCAAGGCTACATCACGTTCCCAGTTAATATTGAAATAATGTTTGCCGTCAATATTTGCGCCAGCGCTAAAATCTGACATCAGGGCTACCGAACGATCGATAATCACAGGAATATTAAGATTGATCGGCCCTAAAGAACCCACCCCAGCCCCAATTTTAGCTTGGATTTCCACCTCATCGGCAAATTCAAAAGGGGAAGCCACTTCTGCTAATTTTTCCGCTTTAATCTCATTCAGTTCGTGATCGCCACGGATAATTAATGCCACTAATGGCGCATCTTCCGCCGCACCTTTAACAATTAAGGTTTTCACGGTTTTTTCAATCGGTTGGTCAAATTGCGCCACTAATTCCGCAATGGTTTTCGCATTTGGTGTATCAACCAATTCCATTGCTTTGGTCGGTGCGACACGCTCACCTATCGCCACCGCTTCGGCCAATTCAATATTGGCGGCATAATCGGATTCGGTCGAGAAAATCACATCGTCTTCCCCACTATTCGCCAACACTTGGAATTCATGGGAAGCGCTGCCGCCAATGGAGCCCGTATCTGCTTGCACCGCACGGAAATCCAACCCTAACCGAGTGAAAATATTACTATAGGTTTGGTACATCACATCATAAGTCTGTTGCAAACTTTCTTTATCGGTGTGGAAAGAATAGGCATCTTTCATGATAAATTCACGGCTACGCATCACACCAAAACGTGGGCGGACTTCATCACGGAATTTGGTTTGAATATGATAAAGATTAATAGGTAACTGGCGATAAGAGGTAATTTCGCGACGCATTAAATCAGTAATGGCTTCTTCATTCGTCGGGCCAATCACAAAACCACGCTCTCCACGATCGGTAAAACGCAATAATTCCGGGCCATATTGCTCCCAACGACCGGACTCTTGCCACAGTTCTGCCGGTTGTACCACCGGCATTTTAATTTCAAGCGCACCGCTTTTATCCATTTCTTCGCGAATCACCTTTTCCACTTTACGCAATACGCGCCAACCTGTTGGCATCCAGTTATAAAGTCCAGCGGCGAGAGGGCGAATCATTCCCGCACGTAACATCAATTGGTGGCTGACAATGGCGGCTTCCGCCGGGGTTTCTTTTAATGTCGAAAATAAATATTGACTTGTACGCATTGAATTAACCTTAAATTCGTTAAATGAAGAAAAAATTGGTGGGAGTATAACAAAAAGTGCGGTCATTTTTAACCGCACTTTTTTGAAAGAAAAAATTAATTGGTTTTTAATTTATTCCAGTATTTTTCGTAGATATCCACGGCATCGCCGACATCACCTTGCATGATACCTTTTTCCACTTCTTCTGAAGGCGGGAATAAGGTCGGATCATTCACTAATTCAGGGCTGAGTAACGCTTTTACGCCCTCATTCGGCATCGAAAAGCCCATGCGTTCCACTACCACTTTGGCATTTTCAGGACGAAGTAGGAAATCGATAAATTTGTGCGCCCCTTCCACATTTTTTGCGGTTTTAGGGATGGCATAGTTATCCATCCAGAAAATCGCCCCCTCTTGCGGATACACAAATTGCAGGCTTGGGTTTTCTTTACGAGCGAGATAAGCCGAACCGTTCCAAATCATCCCAATGGTGGCTTCCCCCTGTACATAAGGCACTTCCGGTGAGTCGGAGTTGAAAGTTACCACATTAGGCAATAATTTCAGCAAACGCTCGTAGGCGGCTTTTATCTCCTCTTCATTTGTGGTGTTGGGCGATTTTCCCTCCAACAATAAAGCGATGTGGAACACTTCACGGGCATCGCTGGTCATCAATACTTTGTGTTTAAATTCAGGTTTCCAAAGATCCGCCCAGCTTGTGATGGTTTTCGGATCAATCTCATCCGCGTTCACTTCAATTCCAGTTAAACCATACACATAAGGTAGGGAATATTTATTCTCAGGATCAAATTCTTTATTAAGCAAATGTGTCGGAATCTGTTTTAAATTACTTAATTTGCTGTGATCAAGGGGTTGCAACATATTTTCCTTGATCATCTTATTCACATAATAGCTTGACGGGAATACCAAATCATAGCCGGAACCGGTATTCTCCGTTAATTTTAGTTTGGCATACATTTCTTCGTTGCTCTCAAAGGTGGAATAAATGACTTCCACACCGGTTTCTTTGGTAAATTGAGCGACGAGTTCGGGCGGCACATAGTCCGTCCAGTTATACACATAAAGTTTGTTGTTGGCAAAAGCAGAGGCCGCAAAAAGTGCGGTCGCAGAGAGGAAAAGGTTTTTGATGGAACAAACAACAGATTTTTTCAATTTATCAGTCTCCTAGGGGGATTATTACAAGTAAAGAAATATTAGCTCAGTAATAGCATTACCGAGCCGAATTTATTTGCTACCAAACATATTGTACACCGGCACCAATTTGGTAAGCGCGGCGTGTTTGTTTTTGCAAAGAATGTTCAATATGCGTGTGAGCGTAAAAAGAGAGATTATTCGTTGCATTCCATTGGAACTGTAATCCCGTATCCAACCAAGTTTTTGCATAATATTCGCGATAATCCCGATTACCAATTTTTACCGGCTTATTGTTCAAGAAATCATGCCAAACATTTGCCGTAAGCGCAAATAAATAGGCATTATCTCGGAAATTAAGGCTTGAACCCAGTCGTCCACGTAATCCGGATTGGTTACGATATTGAATATTAAGGTGTTTATCATACAGATCTTTTAAATATAAATGTTGATAAATTAACTGAGTTTGTGGCTCAAATGACCAATTTTCATTCAAATGGAATGTTCGCCCCATCTCTGTTGAGATTAAGGCTGTCATACCCTCTTGAGTCATTTTGTTTCCTTCTCTTGGGCGATATTCATTGCGTAAGTAACCTACTTGTCCGATAAGATCAAGATAAGATTCGTTTTGCCAAAAGACCGAGTGATAAACTCCGAACAATCCTGCTTTGGTTTTTCCTGTTCCCGTATGTTTATCGCTGACAATCCGACCGTTTTCGGCACGGAATCTGTCGGAAAAATTAATGTGGTTATAACCAAAGGTTGCATAAATCCCAGTTTGTTTAGTTACTGCATCTTGTGTATGTCTATCCAAATCAACACCTACCTGAGCAAGATATTGATGTTGTTTATTATTCAAACGATGTTTTCCATCAGCTTTAAGGTATTTACTCACAACGCGTCCCCAAACACCATGTTGTGTAGTGGTTTGTGGATTAACCGTACTACCGCGTCGTTTAGCCAACGTATCAATAGCACTGTAAGCCAACTCCATATTAGTATAAGGCATTTGAATATAAGCGGATGATGCTACTGTTCTAATTTCCTTATTCGGTTTTGGCTGTTCAGGCTGTGGTTGAGGCTCAGGCTGTGGTTGAGGCTCAGGCTGTGGTTGAGGCTCAGGCTGTGGTTGAGGCTCAGGCTGTGGTTGAGGCTCAGGTTGCGGTTGAGGCTCAGGTTTCGACTCAAGTGCTTCAAGTGTCCAATAATATTTGTTGCCCACTTTAACTAATTGCGCTTCTCCGGCATTCAATGTTGCCGATTTGCCTATAAATGCCAGACCATTGTGATCTTTTTCGGCAATAGCGACGAGGGAAGAAGTTTGTTTTTGATTTGTCTTTTCGATATCACCAAAAATTCCGTTTTTCGTTTTGACGGTAGTTGCACCGCGTGAGGAATCAATATTTCCTAAGATGTGCAAAATATCACTGCCGGATGTCGCTGGATCTTGATTCCAAACGGTATCAACAAGTAATGTTCCGCCGGAAGTATAGTTGTTTACAACAAAATGAGTGAAATTGGGCTGATTTGAGCCATCTGCCAAATCAAGAGTGCCTTGATGAATAAAATTTTCTTTCACAAAAGGTGAATAACTCAAATTATTTTCATCATAAGGGGCAGTTTGCCCAGTATTGCTGAGAGAAAGTGCCCCATCCGGGGAAATTGTTAAATTATTTGTTGTAAATTTCTTAAAGGTGGATTGATTAGCTAATTCTAACGAACCTTGCTTAATTTCAAGGTTATTAACTTGAACATAATTACCATTTACTGGACTATCAGGAATAGGGCTACTGTCAATTTTCATTTTTTCAGTGGCATCATATTCAATATTGCAGTTATAACAACTTAGCAACGGAAAAGTAATATTATCTTCTTTTAATTTTTTAAAAATAAATCTAACTCCATTTCTTGTGGATTTAATTCCCTTAGCAAAATTAAATTCACCGGGTTGTTGGTGGTCATCGCTCCCTATTTTTAACCATCCCTCAAGATAAATACCATTGGGGGCATTAAAATGTCCTTGATTCTCAATATGATAAACTGTCATAGCCCCCTTATAGTCAAGATTAAATGTTCCACCATTAAAAAGGTGAGCTGAACTGTACCAGTATGTATCAATACGATTCTTATAAGTTAGCTTTGAATTTTTACCATCGACAAAAATACGAGCATATTCACCGGGTCCATTGTCTCTCCAGTGCCCCCAATAATTATCTTCATGAGTTCTACTAACCTGAATAACTTCAGCCCCATTTGTAACATGAAGTTCAGCATTAGCACCTTGATTACCAACAGTAAGGGGTTCATATGTTTTTAAAATTGTTCCCTTACCATCAACTCTTAATATCCCCAAGTTTCTCTTGTTATGATTACCAATAAGGGTTTTCCCATAAAATTTTATTTTTTCCCCTTTATTAATAGTCACTTCACCATTTTCAATATAAGCCCCTCCATAAACACTGAATCCCTCTGCATCGGGAGAAGGTTCTTTTAGTGCTAGGTTAACCCTCCCGCTTTTTATCACGTCAGCATAACTCAAGCAGGGAAGAATAAGAAGAAAAGACAATTTTTTCATGATTATGATTCCATGGTTATAATTCTTTATTAAATAGTAAATTATTAGATGACAATCCTTATGTCTTACATATCAAACTACTACTGAATTTCAAGGCGAGATAAATAGCACATAAAGTGTACAAATACAAGCTAATAATATTTTTTTACAAAGAATTTGACATATTTCCCCATCCGAGTAAGATTTTGCCAATTCTTATCAACGAGAGGTTTTATGCTAACTTTTGCTCATCAAGAACACGTTCCTTCCTATTATTTCGATTCACGCAATCAGGACTTATCACTTCCCGCTTTAACACAACTTGAACACGCCGATGTCTGTGTTGTCGGTGCCGGTTTTTTTGGCTTATCCGCGGCATTAGAACTGGCGGAAAAAGGGAAAAAAGTGGTGGTATTGGAAGGGGCTCGGGTTGGTTTCGGCGCTTCCGGTCGTAGTGGTGGGCAAGCCATAAACGGTTTTGAAGAAGGCATTGATGAGTACATAAAACAAGTAGGTTTTGATAAAGCACGCAAGCTTTGGGAAATGTCACTGGAAGCGATAGAGATTATTGATGAACGCATTACAAAATATAATATTCAATGCGATTGGAAAAAAGGCTATGCGACCCTTGCACTCAACCCCCGCCGTATGGATGATCTGATTGCGATAGAAAAAGCCGGGCGTGAAAATTTTGGCTATCAACATATGCAGCTTTGGGATAAAGTGAAACTCAAACAGCATCTAGGTAGTGATATTTATGTAGGCGGTTTATATGATGACAATTCAGGTCACTTACATCCTTTCAATTATTGCTTAGGGCTGGCAAAAGCCTGCTTAGATCTTGGCGTGCAGATTTTTGAACAATCGCCGGTAGTGGATCTCATTGAAAAAAACGGTTGTATTGAAGTAAAAACCGACCAAAGTGCGGTCATTGCTAAAGATGTTGTTTTAGCCACCAATGCTTATATTGACGCGCTCCCTAAATCTATTCACCATGGCATTAACCGAAAAATTATGCCGGTAGAAAGTTTTATTATAGCCACCGAACCATTAAGCCAAGCCGTGGCAGATTCTGTGATTAATAATGGGATGTCCGTATGCGACAACAATTTATTGCTCGATTATTATCGGTTGAGTGCGGATAATCGCTTGCTTTTCGGTAGCGATTCCAGTTCGGAAAAAGATATGGTATCGGTAATGCGACAAAATATGTTGCACGTTTTCCCGCAGTTAGAAGATGTGAAAATCGACTACGGTTGGGCGGGGCCAATTGATATGACCATGAACTCAACCCCGCATTTTGGGCGAATTTCCCCTCATATTTACTTTGCCCATGGTTATTCGGGGCATGGCGTAGCTTTAACGGGATTGGCCGGGCGTATTGTCGCGGAAGCTATTTTAGGCAACGACGAACGTCTGCAAATTTTTGAAGGATTAAAAGTGCCTTCTGTTTATGGCGGAAAATGGGTGAAAAATTTAGCCACGAAGATTGGGGTAAAATACTATCAGTTTTTAGATAAATATCGTTAAAAACAGATTTAAAATTGACCGCACTTTAATAGTGCTGATTTAATGAGTTTGCCAATATGACAGTATCTGTACAGATACTGTCATATCAATTAAAAGCGGCAGCCTTATGCGTTTCTTTAAAGATGAATTCTCAGCCCTAAACTAACCACATAGTCCGAATTATTAACAAAATTCCATTTTACTGATTCACCTCCCGAATAGCGGTACTTCGCCCCTTCAAGAAAAGCGATAACCTGACGATGTAATTTGTAATCTGCACCTAAAATCACCCCTTTTAATTTTCTCGCTGTGAAATTTTCTTTTCCATTTTTAATGGGTGATCGGGCTTTACCCCATAAATAGCCGGCGAAGATTTTACTTTTCGGATTAAGTTGATATTTGGCAGCAATCAACCATTCTTCCACTTGACGGAATTGTGCATTACTTTGTTTGCCTTTTGATTCAACTTGTTGCCCCCGCCAGCCAAATCCGTATTGTTGATAATAACGGCGCTTGCCGTAATCTAACCCGACTGCGAAATCCTGATAGCGGAATGCCATACCGAAGCCTAAACTGCGATCAACATTCGTTTCTGATTTTCGCTGTCGGCTAAACCCCGCTTTAACATCTATTTTCCAATCTTGAAAAGCTTTATTGAAAAATAGTGCGAGGACATAGCCGTTGGTATTGGGTAGGTTTTTGACCTTCCCGTTTTTGTCGGTGGTTTGTTTCCCACTTGCACCAAAAATATAATCAGCTCCCAGTTTAAAACCATAGAAATCCTTCGACGTAAGGTGAATCACTTGGTCAGCTCGTTTAATTACTTTTTTTACATCAGTTAAGTTATAACTATAATCGGCAGTGCTAAGTAAATCACCATTCGTGGTTTGTTTACCGAAAGTCAATGTGCCTAGTGATTTATGCTGAAAGCCTGCATAAAGATAGCGGGTATAAACTGAATCTCCGAGACTTTTATCGGTAAAACGCATTTCTAGGTTACCAAGTGCGGTCAAATTTTCATTAATTTTATGGGTAAGCCGTAAACTGATGCGAGAACTGTTATCGACCAAGTCTGTGGGAACACCTTGTTTATGTTGTAATTGAAAGCGAAGTGAACCGCGTAAATCTATACGGGAATTTTCTTGTTGGTAGAGCGGGACGGCAAAAGAAGAAGGAATAATGCTCGAAACCAGTAAAAATAAACATAGTTTTTTCATCAGATTTACCTTATAAAAAGCGTGTTAAGCCCTTCCCCGTTTTGCTTTTAAACGGGGAGGGATGACTCGAAAAATTGTAGGTTTTTAATGATTATTGGAAACGTTGAAAATCACTGAGAGTAAATAATCCCATTGAACGAGCAACATTGACATAGGTGTAAAGCGCTTCAATATGTTTTTTCTCGGCACTTGGTGGATTACCGCCACCTACGCCATCAATCTTGAGTGGATAGCCCACATAATCAGCGTAACCTTTTAGAACAGCGGTGGCTCTTGGGATATGAAGTTGTGTCCCTATACCGAGAATAGTATGCAAGTTATGTTGCTTAAATAGTTTGACCATACCAATTGCATTTCCCGGCGTATCACGGGCAATCGGATCAAGTAAAAAACGGTTTGGATTTACCCCATTTTCTTTAAGCCATTTTGCCATCACATCGGATTCTGCATAATGCGTTTTAACCGGTCCACCACTTAGCACCAATTTGGCATTGGGATATTTTTCCGCCATTTCCTTGGTTTTTTCTAAACGTTGTAATAAGCCTTTTGAGGGTGATCCATCCGGATTGGGGGATTGCCCGAATACAGCAATGGCATCAAATGATAATTGGCTTTGAGGTTGGTCGGAAAACGATTGTTGTAGAATACTTTCGGTGAAACGAAAAAAATCACGCATAGCTTGTGCGGCTTGTGGCGAACGTTTTTCCAAGGCATTTAAACGTTGTTTCACTTGTGTCTCATCTTCCAGCGTTTTCGCCGCCAAAATACTGACGGCAAGTGCATGTAAATCATCCGGTTTACGGCGCAAAATTTGGTCTAATTGGGAAAGCGCGGGGCGGTAGTCTTTATTAATGAGATAGGCTTCGGCCTGAACACGGTAACTATTAAGATAATCGGGAGTTTGTTTCACTTTTTGATCTAAAGAATGATAAAGTTTCTGCCATTCCCAACGGCGAAAAGCTACCACATCTTCTCTCAAGTAAGGATCATTCACATAATCTTCTGCATATTTTACTACGAGATTCTCGATCGGTTGCCCACGCCCGCTTTCTTTACCTAGTGGTGCACTAATACTGTCCGATAAGGTCAATCCAAGAGGTGAAATCGGTTGAGCATTTTGCACGCATCCAGTTAGAGAGAATGCGCCCATTCCCAATAAAAGTGCGGTTAAAATTTGGCGGGTTTTAAACATTTTCATGGCTCACTCCTTAACAATATTCAGTTTGGGAATAATGAAGATAATATCTTCATTTTCTATCGCTTTAAATGTTGTAATCATCCTTCATAAAAAAGAATTGATAATTCGGATTTTCGCTTAAACAAAGCTGGCGTAAATTAAGTTGATGCCTTGCTATTTGTTTAATAATATTCATCAACATTTTTAGCTTCTGAGTATTCTGATTAATATTAAGATTAATTACCATAAAAACAATTTCACTATGTAAAGTGAAATCTTCACTGTCGTGAAAATAGTGAATATCAAGGGTTTCTTCTTTTGCAGATAAATTACAATAAATACCTATTTTTTGTTTTTTAGATAAAATATCTAAACATAGATAATATTTATCTTTCTCTAAGTATTCTTGAATAGGAAATATGTTGAGCTTGTATTCTTTTGGAATGGGGCTAGGTGTGATTTTGGGTAAGATTTTATCATATTGGTAGGTATGATAGAAAATAGTAGAAAGTGAACTAACATATTCATTCTCCTTCATATTATCATCAGCATAATAAATAGGAGAATAAGGAATATCCATATTTTTACCATAGCTATTACATAAGTAATAGTCATAATCAAGATTTTTATTTAAGTCTAATTCATAGAGCATCTTTGTATCAATTTTAAGTATCTCATCACTAAAATAATTTCTCAAATTGAATTTTATTTGTTGAGTACTTAATCTGCCATTGATTGAGATAATAGCCAGTTTAAGTTTTTTCTTATTCAATTTTATACGATTGAAAATACCGGAAAGTACATCAAAAATAAAATAATTCTCACGCTGTGAGAATTGATAATAATATTTTTGTTTAAATACCTTGTTTAAACGTTCAACAACTTTCAGTAGTAAAGGGTTAGATTGAGTAATATTTGTATTGTAAAAACCAAGATCTACATCATCCGATATGCCAAGTGAAATTTTCATTGTAATCGGAATGAGTAATTTAAACAGATCCTTGAAGCCTGTGTGATCCGTTGAAATATCTACATATAAAATAGCGGTGATTTCATTAAAAATAAATTGATGAATTTCAGCGGTTTGTTTGATGAGGTTATTGTAGTTTTCCTTACTGCAATCAGCATAACGGTAAAGATCATTACTCATAATGAGAACATAAGTGAGAAAACGTATTACTTCCGGGGAGAAATAGCAAGCTATATCTTCTTTTTGTAGATTTTCCAACAGTTGGATTAAAAATAGATATTCTTTTGTTTTCTTATAATGGAAGGGTAGGACGGGTAAATCAATACGATAATCTTGTTGGCGATCATATTGGTGATAAAAATAGATTAAATATAATAAAAATCTTTCTGCATAAATATCGGAAAGTAAAATTTCAGATTGAATTAATGTTTTATTTAATATAAGTCGAATTTTTTCTTTGTTAGGGTGGATGAAAAGTTGATTAAATTGAGGTATGAAAAAATTTGGTTTCGTTTTATAGTTAAAATACTTATACATTCTTATTGTGAGCATGATTTTCTTAAAGGTTGCCCCTTCAACTTTTATACCATAATAAGGCTTGCTTACTAATTTTAAATCATACTTTTCAAGTGTTTTTCTCACTTGACATAACTCTTTACTTAATGAGCTATTAAAACTTAAGAATAGTGCTTCTTGTAATTTCTCAATTTTAATATAGTGTTCACTGGAAAGTAATCTACGCAGAATATAATTCACCCGATGTTCAAATTTATTATTAATATTAGAGAGTTGCGAGATTTGAAAGTGAGAAAGTAAGGCATTGGCGAGTTCGTCTTGCTCGATATGTAATTTATAACCATAAGCCGCTTTAGACAAAATAACAACATGATATTTCTCTAGCATTTCTTTCAAATATTTAATGTCATTTTTTATTGTTCGGCTACTTACCTGTATTTCAGTTGATAATTTTTCACTATTGATATATTGATTACTTCTCAATAGTAGTAAAAAAATCGCTTTATACCGTTTGTTTTTATCTAATATCCTTAAAATTTGACTGATGTCCATTCAATTTCCTTTATTTTAAAGCTCATAGCACAGAGTAGTAGAAGGCAGGATTTTGTCATGTTAGACCTCAATGAGTGAATAGTGCGGCATAATGCAAAAATATCGGCAAAGTTGACCGCACTTTGAGAAGATATTGCCCGATTATTCAAGATAATCCGCTTGTAATTGAAGGATTTCCGCACGACTGATACCAAGCTGTTGTTCGGCATAGTATTGAATTGAACCATATTGTCGCTCAATGGTATTGATCGACATTTCAATAAACTCAGGTTTGGTATCAATGAGCGAGTAAAGATAATTCAATACTTCTTGATCTTGAGTGACTTGGCGATAAACCGCCATTTTCTGTCGATTGCGTTCTAAGCGATTGATATGGGTCAGCATATAATCATCAATTATTTGATTCTTATCGACTCCTAAAACCCCTAACAGTAACATTGCTCCAAAACCGGTGCGATCTTTCCCTCCACGACAATGCTGTATAAAAGCGCCACCTTTCAGATTTGCGGCAACTTTTAACATTGAAGCAAAAGCCTGTTGGCATTCCGGCTTTTCCACAAAATTTTTGTATTGTCTCATCACAATATCATCATAATGTACCAAGCTACCGTTTTGTTTCTGCTCAATGATTTTATTCACTAAATTTTCATCTTCGTTTTCCTTTGATGAGGTGAATTGTGCTGCCAATTCTGCCGTATGGGCATTGGGATCAAATTGGTAAATTTGCTCCGTTCCAATAATCTTATTGGGGTATTTGGCAATTTCATTGGGGCTACGATAGTCAATTACCGCCTGAATGTTGAGTGGTTTTAACATTGCTATCCCATTTTCGCTCGCATTGTATAAATGATCTGAACGATAAAGCCGTTGCCATTTGACTTTTCGATGATCCCGTGTGAGATACCCACCCATATCACGAAAGTTATTCATTCCTTCTATGGAGAGGGTTCGTAACTGGGCTTGCTGTTTTAAATTTGCCGTCATTTTACTAATACTCCCAAATATACGAGGGCGATACAGAGTAGCATTGTGCCGATAATTAATGTGGCGGCATATTTACCATTGGTTTTCTTCAGTATTGAATAAATCCCCACCGTCACTAATAAACTGAACAAACCGGGCATCACTTTATCAAACATTTCTTGGAGTTTGATCGTATTTTCACCGACACTAAATTCGACACCGAATTTCACCCTCACAACCGAAGCGATTAAAGCGCCAATCACCATTAGCCCCACAACATTCGCCATATTGCTGACTCGTTGTAAAACATTGCTGTTACCGTTAATCATATCCATACCTTTATGGTAACCATAATGGATGCCGTAATATTTAGACGCAACATTCACAATATTGTAAAGCAGGAACATTAAAATTGGGCCTAATACGCTACCATTTAGTGCTAGTGCCGCACCGATACTGCCACAGATAGGTAACCAAGTGAATTTCAAAATACTGTCGCCTAATCCCGCCAGCGGTCCCATTAAACCGGTTTTTATTGCAGTGACCGTTTCTTTTTCACTTTCTTGGGTGGACTCTTCCACTGCTGCGGCAATACCTAGAATCAGCGCATCTGAATTAACATGGCTATTAAAGAATTTTAGGTGACGTTTCATTGCCTCTACTTTCTGTTCTTTAGGCTTGTCTTGATAGAGACGTTTTAAAACAGGAATGAAACTTGATAGAAAACCGATTGCCTGCATAGATTGATAATTGTTGGTGACATTGAGTAACTGCATTCGCCAGAAGACTTTGTTTAAATCTTGTTTCGTAATTTGGTGTGACGTTTGTTCGGTCATAGATCATAATCCTCATCATTAGTATTTTGATTAGAAACTATCGCTTGAGTATTTTTATGAATTGCTAAGTCATAAATTAATGCTAACGGTAAAGCGATCAGAGTAATCGGCAAGACGGATAATTTAAGGTAAACGGCTAACGTAAAACCCGCGACTAAGAAAAGCCAAAGTTCTGCTTTTTTCAACATCATTAACATGAGTAAACCAATGCCGATAGAGGGAATGATTTTGCCGGCAACATTCAAACCGGTAATGATTTTATCCGGTAATTGCGCCACGATTTGTGCAATTAAATCCGCACCGAAATAGACAGCTAAAAAGGTAGGTACAGCGCGAATCAAGAAAGCGATTATCATCGGAATATATTGAATCCGAAAAATCTTATCGAAATCCCCTTCTTCTGCCCAACGTTCTGCAATTGGATTTAGAGCCACAATGCCAGAACGGTATAAAATCAAGAGCTGCTGAGCAAGTAACGACGTTGGAACGGCAAGAGCGATAGCTGCTTCCGTACCTCCGGCGGCAATCCCTAATGCGGTGCCAATTGCGGTGCCTGAAATCATATCCGGTGCAGAATAAGCTCCAACATTGCCTACCCCCATCCACATCACTTCTAAAGTTGCACCAATTAAAAGTGCGGTTTGTAAGTCGCCCATAATCAAGCCGACAACTGTTGCGATCAATAGTGGTCGTCTAATCATTTGCGTACCAATATCGTCAATTGCACAAATGCCCGCCCATAATGCAACGAAAAGTGCTGCTATCATTTAATCACCTCCGTCAAGTTGATTTTTTCATCGTTCGGTACCATTTGAATAGTAACCGTAACCTCTTTATCCAACAGTTGTTGGAAAGCAGAACGCTCTTCGTTAGTCACCGATAAAGCTTTAGTTAATTGAGTTCTCCCCTCTTGAAAACGCATTCCGCCAACATTTAGTTCATTAATAGGAACGCCGGCATTGACGGTTGATAACACATCAATGCTGTTAGTGAACAGCAACATTGTGCGTCTGCTGAGTCCTTTTGTTTGATAAATTTCTGCAAATTTTTCAATCGTAAGTACGACGACTTTGATACCTTGCGGTGCTGCCATGGTCAAAATATTTTTTTGGGTTTGATCTATCGCTAATTTATCGTTTAGCACCACAATTTGTTCCACTTTGAATAGATTGACCCAAGTTGTGACGACCTGGCCGTGAATCAAGCGATCATCAATACGACTAAAGCAAATCATCTTCATCCTCCTGTTTTTGTAGGTCATTGAAATCTCGAATGGTTAATCCGTTTTGATAGGCATTTTTAATGAGTGATTTCATTTCATCAAATGGCAAATCACGATTCATGAGTACATCTAACAATAGTGGTAAATTTAAGCCACAACAGACTAAGATGTTTTCTTTCGTGAGTAAGTGAGAGGCCAAATTCATAGGGGTACCACCGAGAATATCGGTTAAAAAGATAATCCCCGATTGTGTATCTAATGCGTCAATTTTTTCTTGTAGCTCTTGTTTTAAATGAGCTACATTATCTACGGTAAATACTGATAAGGTATCGAAGTTAGTTTGTTTCCCTACAATTAACTCCGCACTTTCTATTGCAGCCTTAGCAAAATTTCCGTGGCTCATTAACATTAGGGCAATTTCTTTCGGCATTGTATTTTTCTCCATAAGTTTAAGTATTGATTACAATGTAGGAGAAAGTTGCTAGAGACTCAATTTTTAGCATTGCACGATATATCGTGCAAACTAAATCTTGGTGACAGAGAATGCAGAGTAGATTGAGAAATAGCTAATTGTCTTAAGTTGGTACAACTTTGCCAATAAAAAGAACTTGATGGAATCGTTGCCCAATATAATATTCTGTTCGCAATGCTGAATGAATGCTCTTAGCACCAAACAAATTTTCCTCATAGATAAAAGAAACCAAGTAGCCAGCATAGTCCATTAGAAATGGTAAACGTCCACCAAGTAAACAAAGTCAAGGCTTAATATCCCTCAAAATAGGGTTTTGCATTGAAATCAGTGTTTCGGTAGATTGGATTTCATCAATTAATTGAATTTTCGTGGCGAGAACTGAATGTAATTCAGCAATGGTGTGGGTCATGACTTTGATGAAAATTGAGTAATTTCCCGTTGTATAATAGGCTTCTACTACTTCATCAAAGGTTTCCAGCTTTTTAATCACTTTCTCATAATCCTTTGCACTTTTTAAAATGATCCCGATAAAGCAGCATACGTCATAGCCGAGTTTCCGTTCATCAATAATCACTTTTGTGCCTTCAATAATGCCGGATTGGCGCATTTTTTCCACACGAACGTGAATGGTACCGGGACTAACGCCAAAATTTTTTGCCATTTCCGCATAGGGTGTGCGTGCATCTTTAGTCAGTACGCGCAGAATTTTTTGATCAAGGTTATCAATATTGTGCATAAAACACTCTCCTTTAGAATTATTCTAATAAATCACAAATTAATTAGATATTATTCAAGGTTATTTGAAATGTAAATAAAATACTTGAAAAATAATCACAATTTATTGAATAATGCGCAAAACCTTACTTATTGTTAAATAACAGGCGGAAAATATGAAGAAAACATTTATTTTACAACAGCAAGAAATTAGTTTTGTGAAAAATACCTTTACTCAAAACCTAATCGAACAACTCGGTATTATTGAGGTTCAAGGGCCAATTCTTAGTGAAGTGGGCAACGGAATGCAAGATAACTTGTCCGGTATTGAAAAAGCGGTTCAAGTCCACGTGAAATGTATTCCGAACGCAGTGTATGAGGTGGTTCACTCGCTGGCAAAATGGAAACGTCATACTCTTGCACGTTTTCACTTTAAAGAAGGGGAAGGGCTGTTTGTTCATATGAAAGCGTTACGCCCCGATGAAGATTCTTTAGATCCAACCCACTCTATTTATGTTGATCAATGGGACTGGGAAAAAGTGATTCCTGCCGGTCACCGCAATTTTGCCTATTTAAAAGAGACCGTCAATTCTATTTATCGTGCAATTCGTTTAACAGAACTTGCGGTGGAAGCCCGTTTTGACATTCCTTCAGTTTTGCCAAGACAAATTACCTTTGTGCATAGTGAAGATTTAGTAAAACGTTATCCGAATCTCACCAGCAAAGAGCGGGAAAACGCAATCTGTAAAGAATATGGCGCGGTATTTTTAGTGGGTATCGGTGGTGAACTATCTGATGGCAAACCACACGATGGGCGCGCACCGGATTATGACGACTGGACAACAGAATCCGAAAACGGCTACAAAGGTTTAAATGGCGATATTCTTGTTTGGAACGAGCAACTTAATACGGCGTTTGAACTGTCTTCTATGGGAATTCGTGTCGATGAATCCGCGCTTCGTTTGCAAGTCGCTTTAAGCGGCAAAGAAGATTGTCTAAAAATGGATTGGCATCAAGAGTTGCTGGACGGAAAATTACCTCTCTCAATTGGTGGCGGAATCGGTCAATCACGTTTAGCCATGTTCTTGTTGCGTAAGAAACATATCGGTGAAGTTCAATCAAGCGTATGGCCAAAAGAAATGTTAGCGCAATATCAACACATTCTTTAATTTGCTAAAAAAAGTGCGGTTAAAATTAACCGCACTTTTTTATTCTAATACAACACTCTAGCCCGTATTGTGCCGTCAATTTCACGCAATTTAACTAATAGCGGTTCTGCATTTTCCGTTTCCACATCCACTACGACATAACCAATTTTAGGATCGGTTTGTAAGTATTGTGCGGCGATATTAATATTGGCTTCTACAAAAATTTGGTTAAGCTTATTCAATACGCCCGGACGATTTTCGTGAATATGCAATAAACGTTTGGTGCCTGCGTGTTCCGGTAGGGAAACCTCTGGGAAATTCACTGAGGATAATGTTGAGCCGTTATCGGAATATTTAACGAATTTTCCCGCCACTTCAAAACCAATATTTTCCTGTGCTTCTGCCGTTGATCCGCCAATATGCGGCGTTAAAATCACATTATCAAACTCACGTAATGGCGAGACAAATTCTTCATTGATTGAAGCCGGTTCAACCGGGAACACATCAATAGCCGCCCCATGAATTTTGCCCTCTTTTAAGGCGTGGGCAAGGGCATCAATATCGACAACCGATCCGCGTGCCGCATTGATTAAAATAGCCCCTTGTTTCAGTTGTGCAATACGTTCCGCACTCATTAAATTACGGGTCGAAGGTAATTCCGGCACATGTAAAGAAATCACATCACAAGAACCCAGCAATTCTTCTAAACTACGTACTTGTTTCGCATTACCGAGCGGCAATTTATTTTCAATATCATAGAAATGCACATCCATTCCTAAGGACTCTGCAATAATACTTAATTGCGAACCGATATGGCCATAACCGACGATGCCTAATTTTTTACCGCGTACTTCGTGCGAACCGGTGGCGGATTTATTCCATATACCGCGATGTACTTCCGCATTGGCTTGCGGAACATTACGCATCAAAAGCAAAATCTCACCTAAAACCAATTCAGCAACCGAACGGGTATTTGAGAATGGTGCATTAAATACTGGAATACCCCGCGCTTTTGCCGTATTAAGATCAACCTGATTGGTACCAATACAAAAGCAGCCGATAGCAATAAGTTTTGGTGCGGCATCAATCATTGCCTCGGTTAAATGCGTACGCGAACGCAAACCGATAAAATGCGCGTCCTTAATCGCTGCTTTTAGTTCATCACCATCAAGGGCTTTTTTGTAATAATCAATATTGGTATAACCCGCCGCATGCAGCGTATCCAACGCACTTTGGTGTACCCCCTCCAGTAATACAAATTTGATTTTTGATTTGTCGAGTGAAACTTTATTTGTCATGTTTGCCTTCCTTATATTTATTTCTATAAATTATTCGATAATTTTTGCACCTTCAGGCGTACCGATAATCACGACATCTGCGCCACGGAGAGCAAAAATACCATTTGTTACCACACCGGCAATATTATTTAATTCTTTTTCCATTTCGACCGGATTTAAAATAGCAAAATTATGTACATCTAAAATCACATTACCGTTATCCGTTACCACACCTTCACGGTATTCCGGCGCGCCACCAAGTACGACTAATTTTCTCCCCACTTGCGAACGTGCCATTGGAATGACTTCCACAGGCAATGGGAAAGTTGAACCTAACACATCGACTTGCTTACTTTCATCGACAATGCAAATAAATTTTTTCGCTAATGCCGCCACAATTTTTTCCCGAGTCAGTGCCGCACCACCGCCTTTAATCATCATTTTTTGCGGATTAATTTCATCTGCGCCGTCCACATAGATATCCAAGCCTGAAACTTCATTGGCGCTAAAGACTTCAATGCCTTGTTTGCGTAATAATTCCTCTGAGTTTTTTGAAGCAGCCACGGCACCTTTAATTTGATCTTTCATCGCGCCTAAGGCTTCAATAAAACAATTTACGGTTGAACCACTGCCCACGCCGACAATCGTATCCGCTTTCACATACTGCAACGCGGCTTTTGCCGCCAATTTTTTCATTTCTAATTGATTCATTATTCTGCTCTTTTTGTTTAAAAGTAAACGATTGCGTTACTTTAATATGCACGCATTAAATAAACAAGTGCAAATTTTGATAAGTCATTATGAAAAAAATAACACTTATTCATCTTCCGGTAAAAATAGTGTGAGTAATTCATTTAAAAACAATTTGCCATGTTCGGTAATCTGCCAAGATGTGTCGGTTTCTACGATGTAGTTCTGCTTAAGGGCAAAATCAATCCGGTTTTTGACCGCACTTTGCGGTAATCCGGTATAGTATTCAAACTCCCTTTTCGGCACTGCTTCCAATAAACGAAAACGGTTCATAAAAAATTCAAAAGGGCGGTCAATTTCAGAGACGTTTTTTTCTTCATAAAGATATTCGCCCCGCAAATATCCCCGCGGGTGCTTAGTTTTAGAAAAACGCCGAATTCCACCATTTGAAAAAGTTAATTTTCCGTGTGCCCCACAACCAATCGCCAAATAATCACCAAAGCGCCAATAATTCAAATTATGTCGACATTGAAAACCCGGTTTGGCATAAGCGGAAGTTTCATACTGTTGATAACCTGCCGCAGTAAGAAGTTGATGGCCTTGCTCAAAAATCGCCCACAGATTGTCTTCATCCGGTAATTGCGGCGGGCGGTAAGCAAACATCGTATTGGGTTCAATCGTAAGCTGATACCAAGAAATATGCGGCGGAGCAAGCTCAATGGCTTGGCGTAAATCGTCCAAGGCTTCAGCAAGGGTTTGATTCGGCAAACCGTGCATTAAATCCAAGTTGAAACTTTTAAGACCGGAAACTTTCGCTAAACCGACCGCACTTTTGGCTTCCTCCGCATTGTGAATACGCCCTAGACGCTTAAGTTTGTCATCATTAAAACTTTGAATTCCCATTGAAATACGGGTAACGCCAGCCGCTACATATCCCTTAAACCGTTCGGCTTCTACCGTGCCGGGATTGGCTTCCAAGGTAATTTCGATATCATCTTGAAAAGGAATAGATTTTTTTATTTCACTTAACAAATAAGCAATACTATCCGCCGAAAACAAACTCGGCGTGCCGCCGCCGATAAAAATCGAATGTAATTTTCGCTCTTGAATACTTGCCTGAAAACGGACTAAATCCGCTTTCAAATCTTGTAGCAAATGGTGAATATAGTCTTGTTCGGGAATATCACCTTTTTGGGCATGGGAATTAAAATCGCAATAGGGGCATTTCTGCACACACCAAGGAATATGGATATAAAGAGAAAGCGGGGGAAGTCTAAGCATGATAATTAATAGATTAAAAAATATTTTGCGCTATTTTATGCGATTCTAAAATTCAACGGAAAAAATTTTAAAGGATTACTCTTTTAACTATCATTTTAACTTTAAATCAGTTAGATACAGGGCAACGTTTTATTAGGAAAAATAATAGGCTCTGTATTAAGAGCCTGATTATTGATGGTCATTTCAACATACTGCTTAGTTATGGCGTTGAGAAATAAGTAAATGAGCCCGGCCCGACCGGTAAACCAAACACAAAAACCCAGAGGTAGAAAAGGGTTATCCAACCGATGATAAAAACAAATGAATAAGGAATCATCATCGCCATTAACGTACCTACCCCCGTATCTTTTTTGTAACGAACCGCTACCGCCATAATCAAGCCAAAATAACTCATCATCGGCGTAATAATATTCGTTGTTGAATCACCAATACGATATGCCGCCTGAATCACTTCCGGCGCATAACCCACCAACATCAGCATCGGCACAAAAATAGGCGCAGTTAATGCCCACTGTGCCGACGCGGAGGAAATCATCAAATTGATAAATGCACAAACCAAGATGAAACCGACAAAAAGTATAGGCCCGGTTAAACCGAGATTGATCAGTAAATTAGCCCCTTTTACCGCAACAATTGAACCTAAGTTTGTCCATTTAAAAAATGCCACAAACTGTGCAGCAAAGAATACCAGTACAATGTACATCCCCATTGAAGCCATACCTTTCGACATCGCTTTTACGATGTCTTGAGAAAATCGCATTGAACCGGTCACTCGTCCATAAATATAACCGGGAATGGCAAAAAAGATAAAAATGAAGACCACGATACCGTGTAAGAAAGGGGAACCCGCTACAAGCCCTGTTTTGGTATTACGCAAAATGCCGTCTTCGGGAACAATGGTCCAGGCAAGTAGTAAGGAAAAAATTAACATTGCTATGCCGGCCCACATCAAGCCTTTTTTCTCATTAGGTGCTAATTTTTCCACTTTATGTTGAAGAATTGAAGGGTCATCTGCAGCTTGGGGATCGTAGCTTCCTAACTGAGGCTCAACGATTTTTTCTGTAACCAAATAGCCTAAAATGCTCACTAAAAAGGTACTAACAAACATAAAATACCAGTTTGCTTCAGGCCCGACGACATAATTGGGGTCAATTAAACGGGCAGCCTCTTGCGTAATGCCCGATAAAAGCGGATCGACCGTACCTAATAACAAATTCGCGCTATATCCGCCTGAAACACCGGCAAATGCGGCTGCAAGTCCTGCAAGCGGATGACGACCCAATGCGTGAAAAATCATTGCAGCAAGAGGAATTAATACCACATAACCAAGTTCTGCCGCCGTATTTGAAATCACACCGGCAAATACAATAGTGAACGTCACCAATTTTTTCGGTGTACCAACAACCAACCCTCTCAATGCGGCAGAAATCATACCTGAAGATTCAGCAATGGATACCCCGAGCATTGCTACTAAAACAGTACCGAGCGGCGCAAAACCCGTGAAGTTTTTTACCAGACTGCTGACCATATAAGCCAGCCCTTCTTGGCTAAATAAACTTTTCACGATAATGTCGCCGGCGTGATTCGGGCGAGGATCCAAAACGCTCACGCCAAAGTAGTGCAAAACGGCTGAAAGTACGATCAAAATGCCACACATCAACATAAATAAAATAATAGGGTACGGCAGTAAATTTCCAAGCCATTCCACCCCTTTTAAAAAATGCTGAATCCGGCTGTTTTTTTGAGAAATTGTTGATGACATAGGCGTATCCTTTTGAATTGGTTAAAGAATGAACTCCATATTCGCATATTTTTTAGCAAACTCAAAAAAATAAAGTTTCACTTATCCAATAATAACATGACATTTTCGTCAAAAATCAGTATTTAACGATACAAAAAGGGCTTGTTTTCACAAGCCCTAAAAAATAGTTGATTAATTGACCGCTCTTGTTGTTTTCGTGACAGCTTTACGACGCGGTGTTTTGGGTTTGGCTGCTACCTTGACGAACTCCACGCCTTCCGGTGGATTTTCCAATGCCAAGCCAAGCACCTCATCAATCGTTTCTACCGCATGAATAGCAAGACTTTGTTTTACGTTATCCGGAATCTCTTCCAAATCTTTCACGTTATCTTTTGGAATCAATACGGTTTTAATACCGCCACGGTGCGCCGCTAAAAGTTTTTCTTTTAAACCGCCGATTGGCAACACTTTACCGCGTAAGCTGATTTCCCCCGTCATTGCCACATCCGCACGTACCGGATTGCCCGTCAAACAAGAGACAAGGGCGGTACACATTGCGATACCCGCACTTGGGCCGTCTTTCGGCGTTGCGCCGTCCGGCACGTGAATATGAATATCTCGTTTCTCGTGGAACTCAGGGTTAATACCCAGTTTATCGGCACGTGAACGCACCACCGTCATTGCCGTTTGAATGGATTCTTTCATCACATCACCCAGTGAACCGGTAAAGGTTAATTTACCTTTGCCCAGCACAGAGGCGGTTTCGATGGTAAGTAAATCGCCGCCGACTTCCGTCCATGCCAAACCGGTCACTTCACCGACTCGGTTTTGCGTATCGGCTTTGCCAAACTCAAAACGTTTCACGCCAAGATAATCTTTTAAATTATCGGCATTCACCGTAATGGATTTCAGTTTCCCATCCACCAATAAATTTTTCACCGCTTTACGGCAGATTTTGGAAATTTCACGTTCTAAACTACGAACGCCTGCCTCACGGGTGTAATAGCGAATAATGTCTAAAACGGCACTTTCTTCTACCACTAACTCGCCTTTTTTCAACCCGTTACGTTCAATTTGTTTTTGTAACAAATGACGCATAGCGATATTGAGTTTTTCATCTTCCGTGTAACCGGAAAGGCGAATCACTTCCATACGATCAAGTAACGGCCCCGGGATATTCATGGAGTTTGACGTTGCCACAAACATGACATCGGAAAGATCATAATCCACTTCTAAATAATGATCGTTAAAGCTCGTATTTTGTTCCGGATCAAGCACTTCTAATAAAGCGGAAGCCGGATCGCCACGCATATCCGATGCCATTTTATCAATCTCATCCAGTAGGAATAATGGGTTTTTCACCCCCACTTTTGCCATTTTTTGAATGAGTTTGCCCGGTAATGCACCGATATAGGTTTTACGGTGCCCCCGAA
The DNA here is from genome assembly GCF_010587025.1 of Rodentibacter caecimuris. Classification (NCBI taxonomy): domain Bacteria; kingdom Pseudomonadati; phylum Pseudomonadota; class Gammaproteobacteria; order Pasteurellales; family Pasteurellaceae; genus Rodentibacter; species Rodentibacter caecimuris. The sequence continues at coordinate 1,411,396 of NZ_CP040863.1, forward strand.
TTTCCGCTTCATCACGCACACCGCCAAGCGCCATGCGCACATACTTACGCCCCGTTGCATTGGCAATGGATTGACCCAATGAAGTTTTACCTACCCCTGGTGGGCCAACCAAACAAAGAATCGGCCCTTTCACTTTATTGAGACGCGCTTGCACCGCAAGGTATTCTAAAATGCGTTCTTTCACCCGCTCTAAACCATAATGGTCAGCGTCTAACACTTGCTGTGCTTTACTAATATCTTTTTTCACTTTTGTGCGTTGATGCCATGGAACTTGAATCATCCATTCAATGTAACTACGAACAACGGTCGCTTCCGCTGACATTGCTGACATCATTTTGAGTTTTTGCAACTCGCTTTCCACTTTCTCACGCACTTCTGCCGGCATCCCTGCGGCATCTACTTTTTGACGAAGTTGTTCTACTTCATCAATAGTGTCTTCATTTTCGCCATCGTCCATTTCTTTGCGAATCGCTTTAATTTGCTCGCTCAAATAATAGTTACGCTGGCTTTTTTCCATTTGTTTTTTCACTCGACCACGAACGCGTTTTTCCACTTGTAGGATATCCGCTTCCGATTCCATCATACCCAGCAAATATTCTAAACGTGCTTGAACATCGGCAAGTTCCAATACGCTTTGTTTATGACGAACACTCACCGGCAAATGCGCCGCCATGGTATCAGCAAGACGATCTGCATTATCAATGCGTTGAAGTGCGTTTAATATATCGGCAGGCACTTTTTTGTTTAACGTCAGGTAATTTTCAAACTCAGAAAGTACCGCACTTTTTACGACATCCAATTCTTTTTCATTGCCATAAGTCGTTTCGATCGGTGCAACCTTCGCCGAAAAGAATTGTTCATTCTCTTCAAGTTGATTAATTTTCGCGCGTTGCTGCCCTTCCACCAACACTTTAACCGTTCCGTCCGGTAATTTTAAAAGCTGGATAATATTGGCAATCGTCCCGACATCATACACATCATCAATGGTCGGTTCTTCTAAATCCGCTTGTTTTTGTGAAACCAAAAGAAGCTGTTTATTTTCATTCATCGCTTCTTCAAGAGCATTAATGGATTTTGCACGCCCGACAAAAAGCGGCATCACCATATAAGGAAAAACCACAACATCACGTAATGGCAGTACGGGCATCGTATATTGTGTTCTTTTGGTAGTCATATCTTCTCTCTAACTATCTTAATGATTGGAAACTATATGGGGATAGGTTTGCTGAATTCAAGGGAATCGGGTTGTTCAGAGTAAAAGTGCGGTCATTTTTCACCGCACTTTTTGAGAAAAATTAAAGAATCTCTAATAGTTTATCAAAATCATCAAACACCCAATCCGGATTGGATTCACTAATCGGAATATTATAGTTATAACCGTAGGTTAAACCTACCACGGCACAACCGGCAGCGTGTGCAGCAAGAATATCATTTTTAGAATCCCCGACAAATAATACTTGTCGAGGCTCAACCCCAAATTTACCGCATAGATAATAAAGCGGTGCAGGATGAGGTTTGATAGCAGGTAACGATTGCCCGCCCAAGGTTTCACTAAATAAATGATCGATACCAAATGCCGCCAAAACGGGTTGAACATGTTTGGTCGGTTTATTGGTTACTACCGCCAATATGTAGCCTTCCGCCTTTAATGCTTCCAACGTTTCTTTTACATTCGGATATAATCGGCTCACATTGCAAAGATTTTCGCCGTAATAATAACTAAAACGTTCTTTTACTTTTTCTACATCCGCTTCAGTTAAGGTTTTGCCTGTTTGTTCTTTTGCCCAACCCAATGCACGCGCAATCAATACCGGTGCGCCATTGCCAATCCAAGTTAAAACCAGCGATTCCGGTGCTTGCGGTAAATCAAATTCAGCCAACGCTGAATTCACCGATAAGGCTAAATCCGGCAAACTATCGACTAACGTGCCGTCTAAATCAAAGCCAATTAATTTAAATTGTGTGTTCATTCAATATCTCTATCCTACATAAATGGGAAAAATTCAAAGGGTTATTTCTTGATTCCGGCAAGTTGGGTTCTCATTTGATCAATCACTTGCTTATAATCCGGCTGGTCAAAAATCGCGGATCCCGCCACAAACATATCCGCACCGGCGGCGGCGATTTCTGCGATGTTATTCACTTTCACTCCGCCATCAACTTCTAAGCGGATATCAAAACCGCTGTTATCAATGATTTGGCGTACTTGTTGTAATTTTTTTAATGTAGAAGGCAAGAAAGATTGCCCGCCAAATCCCGGATTTACCGACATTAACAAAACGATGTCGATTTTATCCAATACATAATCCAAATAACTCAACGGCGTTGCGGGATTAAATACTAAACCGGATTTACAACCGTGATCACGAATCAATTGCAAAGAGCGGTCAATATGCTCGGAACTTTCCGGATGGAAAGTAATATAATTCGCACCAGCTTTGGCGAAATCAGGGATAATCCGATCCACCGGCTTAACCATCAAATGTACATCAATCGGTGCGGTAATCCCATAATCACGTAAAGCTTGGCAAACCGACGGACCGAAAGTCAAATTCGGTACATAATGATTATCCATCACATCAAAATGAATAACATCCGCACCGGCATTAAGCACATGTTGAACATCATCGCCAAGGCGTGCAAGATCGGCGGAAAGAATGGAAGGGGCAATAAGGTAAGGTTTCATTGTTATCTCCAAGAAGCTCGTTGTTGCCCTAGTTTACTACGTAAGTTTACGAATTGCCCTGATTATTTGCAGAAAACTTGAGAAAAAATAACCACACTTTGAATGTTCTTTTAGTAAAGAAAACAAAGTGCGGTCGATATAATCTCGCTTTATTTGCCCACTTGGCTACCGATTAAACCGCCTAATGCCGCGCCGCCTAATGTCGTTGCGGTATTGCCTTTAATCATATAACCGGCTGCACCGCCAATTGCCGCACCGACAGCCGTATTTTTTTGCGTTCGGTTCATATGACTGCAAGCGGCTAATGAAATAAGTGTCATACCAATAACCAATGATTTTGTTATTAATTTCATAAAATCTCTCCGTATAAAACGTATAAAATTAAAAACTATCCATCGTGATAGCAATTGTAAGACTAACATCACTGAATAAAAGTTCATTCTTAGAAAAGAATCTTACTTTTGCACAGTCATGCTTAACGGTTTCTTTGATCCAAAATTTCGGTTATCACTTTTAAATAGTCGATAGCAAGGCTTTGTTGCTCTGCACTGGCATTAAAAATAAGATCTTCTGAAAGCACGCCGCAAGGTTGCGAATTAGGAATCTCGCCTTTTTCATAGGCTTCAAAATCTTCCCGCCAATCACCTTCAAAATAATAATGCTCTAAACGTTGCATTTTAGGTAAAAAGGCTTGCCATTTTGCAAGAAAAGTCTCCGCCTCCGTCAAAAACTCATTGGCTTCATTCAGAATCTTTTCCATCTCGGCTAATTGTGCCAGGCGTGTTTGAGGTAACATTGTTCTCTCCAAAATAAGATAAAATAAACCGCACTTTGGCCTTGAAAGTGCGGTCAATTTATACTGTGTTTTTAATTACACATCATAGGTCGTGGAAGCCGTGTTACCACCACGCCCTGTCCAGTTGGTATGGAAAAACTCGCCGCGCGGTTTATCGGTTCGTTCGTAAGTGTGCGCCCCAAAATAATCCCGTTGAGCCTGCAATAAATTAGCCGGTAAACGGGCGGACGTGTAACCGTCTAAGAAGGTAATCGCTGACGCCATACACGGCATTGGAATGCCCACTTCAATGGATTTTGCCACAACTTTACGCCAATCACTCATCGCATTTTCTAAAACACCTTTGAAATACGCATCGGAACCTAAGAAAATCAAATCCGGATTGGCTTCATAAGCATCGCGAATGTTCCCTAAGAAACGGCTACGGATAATACAACCTTCACGCCATAACAAGGCAGTATTACCATAGTTAATATTCCAACTGAAGTTTTCCGACGCTTCGCGAATCAACATAAAACCTTGTGCGTAAGAAATGATTTTAGACGCCAATAATGCTTTACGCACCGCTTCAATCCAAACTTTTTTATCACCTTCTACTTTTCCGATGGTTTTATGGAATGATTGGCTTGCCGCAACACGTTGATCTTTAAACGCAGAGACACAACGGGCAAAGACCGATTCGGTAATTAAGGTCAATGGAATACCAAAATCAAGGGCATTAATTCCCGTCCATTTCCCTGTGCCTTTTTGCCCTGCCGTATCTAAAATTTTATCGACTAAACGTGCACCATCGGAATCTTTATAGCCTAAAATATCCGCGGTAATATCAATTAAATAACTATCCAATTCGGTTTTGCGCCATTCATTAAAAGTAGCTTCCAATTCATCATCGGATAATCCCACGCCCTCTTTTAAGAATTGGTAGGCTTCACAAATTAACTGCATATCGCCGTATTCAATACCGTTATGCACCATTTTGACAAAATGGCCTGCACCATCTTTACCTACCCAATCACAGCAAGGCTCACCTTGTTCTGTTTTAGCTGCAATACCTTGTAAAATCGGTTTCACAAATTGCCAGGCATCTTCGTTACCACCCGGCATAATAGAAGGCCCGTGTCTTGCCCCCTCCTCACCACCGGAAACCCCTGTACCAAGGAAACGAATTCCTTTTTCACGCAATGCAGCTACACGACGATTGGTATCCGGATAGTTGGAGTTCCCCCCATCAATAATAATATCGCCTTCTTCTAGATGCGGTAGTAATGCGTCAATAAATTGATCCACCACCTCGCCCGCACGCACCATTAACATCACTTTACGCGGTTTTTCCAATTTAGCGGCTAAATCTTCCAAGGAATATGCCCCAATAATGTTTGTTCCTTTCGCCGCACCTTGCAAAAACTCATCCACTTTAGAGGTGGTTCGGTTATACGCCACCACGTTAAAGCCGTGGTCGTTCATATTTAAAATGAGGTTCTGCCCCATCACGGCTAAGCCGATAACACCGATGTCGCCTTTTACTGACATGTTTTTCTCCTGTTGGTTGTGGGGAAGAATATTCGCCCACTTTTATATTTAAATTCGTATTTATTCACTATCCGAAATGATGACGTACTTTTGTGCAATAATTTCTCGAAACCCTTCGGAAGTAGTAGCCCAATCAAGCAGATCAACTTTATAAGGCAGATCACTTTCGCTAAAAGCTTCCGAGACATCTGCAAAGCGCTGTAAAGAAAGTGGTTGCTCGCTCATCACTACCAAATCCAAATCAGAAAATTTGCGAGCCGTCCCTTTCACTCTTGAACCAAATGCGCGCACTTCATAGTCTGGTAAATATGTGCGTAAAATATCCTGCACAATTGCGAGATGTTTGGGTTCGATATCAAAAACTTTATCCATTTTGACCGCACTTTAATTTTGCGTGAAGATGTTTCACTTCACTTAAAAATTTAGGAATTCCTTGCACCACTAGAATTGCCGTATCTTCATCGTAAGTATGACTCGTTCGGCTACGCATTTCACGATACTGTTTCCAATCTAACCATTCTCCCTGCAATAATCCATATTCGTTACCGGTACGAATGAGATCTTGAAAACTGATACCTTCATAAAGTTCCGAATTAGGCGAAATTGCAACCAAATGACGTTTTAACATTTTATGACTAAGTTCATAGGTAAATTCAAAGCGTTGAATTAAACCATCACGAATCTGAATATCATTAATATCTTGCAGATAGCGATTTAGCCCTTCTTCTAAACGGAAAATCGCTTTTTCCAATGGTGTAAAATCAAGCATAATTAGTCCCTTTAATTTTCTCCCACAGAATATTAATTTTGAGCTGCAATTTGTAAAACCAATGCCAACACCGCCGGCAATCCCTGCTTCATCAAAATCCCTTTATTCTTCGTTGTCATCGCTCCAAAAATCGCAGCAATAATCACACAAGCTAAAAAGAAATAAATCACTGAAATTTGCTGAATGGCATAACCGAAAATAATCCCGGCAGCCAGAAAACCGTTGTACAACCCTTGATTGGCAAACATCACCTTCACTTTCTGTTGGGCGATAAACTCGTCCGTTAGACCAAAAATGCGTTTGGCTATTTTTCCTTCAACAGCGAACATTTCTAAATAAAGAATATAAAAATGTTCGAGTGCCACAAGTGCGGTCAAAATATGGGCTACAATTTCCACTATAACAATTCTGCCGCTGCTTTATCCAAGTACCACTCCGTTATGCCGTTTTGGGCTTTAATTTTCGCTGCCGGATAAGGTAAATCTTCAGCCGGTACAGTTTGGATTTCTTTTAAAATTTCTGCCTTACTTTCCCCCGTGACAAGATAAGTAATGCGCTTTGCCCGCTCAATTAATTTTGCTGTTTTCGAAATACGGATTTGCCCGCTTTCAGGATGTGTCGCAATCACCGCAAGGTTTTCATCATCAAAATTAGTTTGATTTGGGAATAACGAAGCCGTGTGTCCGTCAGCCCCCATACCCAAAATAATCCAATCAAAAACACCGTCAGAAATGACCGCACTTAGTTCTTCTTGGAAACGTTTTAGCTCAAAGAGCGGTTCATTTTCGCCACAAATTCGGTGAATGTTCTCAGCAGGAATTTGAATGTGATCGAACAACAGTTTTTGCACTTCGCCATAATTACTTTCAGGATCTTGTGCCGCAACCATTCGCTCATCCCCCCACCAGAAATGGAGGTTTTGCCAATGAATTTCCGTATTGTAAGGAGGCTGTGCTAAGGTTTTAAACAATAATTTTGGCGTACTTCCACCCGATAACGAAATATGAATCGGGCGTTGTTGTTCACTATATGTTTTTAATTCTTGCGCAATTTTTTCAACCGCTTGTTGGGCTGTATCAAAAATTATGGTGTTCATTTTTTATACCTTTTTCTTCATCAATCCGTTCGGTTTACGCCATACTCTGCCCTGTCTGGCAATGAGTTTATCCGCAGCCACCGGCCCCCAAGTACCGGCTTCGTATTCATGAATTCGCCCGCCGTTGGCTTTGTAATCTAAAATCGGTTGAACGAATTTCCATGCGGCGTGGACGGCATCGGTACGGGCGAATAGCGTCGCATCACCTTTCATCGCATCCAGCAATAAACGTTCATAGGCCGTCAAGACTTGTGCGCCGGCAAGATCCGCATAGCGGAAATCCATTGATACTTCTTTGGCCTCAAAACCGGCGCCCGGTTTTTTCAAACCAAAACGCATTGAAATGCCTTCATCAGGTTGAATACGGATGATCAGTTTATTTTCCGGCGCATTTTGACTGAATACCGGATGAGGTGTGGTTTTAAAATGAATCACAATTTCTGTTACGCGAGCAGGTAAGCGTTTACCCGTACGCACATAGAAAGGGACGCCTGCCCAACGCCAGTTTTCAATTTCACAACGCAGTGCCATATAAGTTTCCGTGTGTGAATCTGCCGGTACGCCTTTTTCTTCTAAATACCCTTTCACTATGTTGCCATTCACTTCACCGGCAGAATATTGCCCAAGCACTAAATTATGCTCCACATCTTCTTGCGTAAGCGGACGCAAACAGTGCATTACTTTTGCCACTTCATCACGCATTGAGTCCGCATTAATGATTGCCGGCGGTTCCATTGCCACCATCGCAAGCACTTGCAATAAGTGATTTTGGAACATATCCCGCATTGCACCGGAACCATCATAATAGCCGCCCCGCTCTTCAACGCCAATGGATTCAGCACCAGTGATTTCAACATAGTCAATAAAATTACGATTCCAAAGCGGTTCAAACCAACCGTTAGAAAAACGCAATACGAGCAAGTTTTGTACGGTTTCTTTACCAAGATAATGGTCGATACGGTAGATTTGATGTTCTTCAAAGAAACGGTGAATTTGCACATCTAACACTTGTGCCGTTTTTTCATCGTAACCAAAAGGTTTTTCTACGATAATACGCTTCCAACCGTATTCTTCCGTATTTAACCCATGTGCCGCCAAACATTCAGGAATAACACCATAAAGGCTTGGTGGAGTGGACATATAATAGAGTGTGTTGCCACAGGTTTGATATTTATCGTGTAATTCGTCCAAACGAGGCACTAATTTGCCATAGTCTGCGGCGTCCGCCGTATTCACAGTTTGGTAATAAAGATGATGACAAAATTCATCAAGAGTTTCAGGTGTGGTATCTTCATTATTGATTAAGGCTTCACGCATTTTCATACGGAAAGTTTCATCGTTAAGCTCCGAACGTGCAACACCAAGCACAGAGAAGTGCCCACCCAATCTTCCAATTTTGAAGAGATTATAGAGTGCCGGAATGAGTTTTCGGTGGGTTAAATCACCGGATGCGCCAAAAATGACGATACAGCTGTTCTCAGTTTGCATAATTATCCTTATAAAATACCGAGTGAAACGACAGGCTATTCTAACGAAAATTCCCCATCTAACCAATCAATTAAATCGAAAGATAGATTTCCAATTTCTCGATTTATCCGCCACCATCACAAAAGCGGGATTAATCAATGTTTCGTGTTGATTGTATGTCAGCGGTGCAAATTGCAGATCAAAAATTTGCCCGTTCGTTTCCCCCAATAACACTTCCGCTCCTGCCGTATCCCATTCTCCGGTTTGCCCAAGACGAACATAGCAATCTACCATACCTTCCGCCACGAAACCGCTTTTTAAACTGCTCGACCCCATCACAACAAATTCACAAGGCAAATCTTTCGGTAAAATTGACCGCACTTTTTCCTGCGACGTTGTTGCTCCCACCGCAATGCGTAATATCGGGGAACAAGAAGTGCAGTTAAAATCTGTGGTGTTTTTAACCAATTTTTTGACTTGTTCGCCTTGTTTTTTAAATGCGCCAAAATTCTCCATCGCATAATAAGTGAGCGATAAAATCGGCGCATGAACAATGCTTAACACCGGTTTATTTTGACGTACGAGGGTAATTAAAACGGAAAATTGATCCGTACGATTAATAAATTGTTGTGTACCGTCAAGGGGATCGATTAACCAATATTCTTTCCAAGCTTTGCGTTCCTCAAAAGGAATATCACAATTTTCTTCGGAAAGTACCGGTGTTTGAGGGAAAAGTGCGGTCAGTTTTTCTGTTAAAAATTGGCTAACAAAAAGATCGGCTTCGGTCACCGGCGTATTATCTTGTTTAATTTGTACATCAATATGCTGTTGATAAAAATGTTGTAGATGATTACCGGCTTGGTAGGCAATCGGTAAAACTTGATTGAGCAACTGTTCATTAAGCAGCAACATAAAATCCCCCTACAACGTTTTTGATAAAACCTAATTACGATGATTTTGTTTTTGGCAACAGCCATGGCAATACAAATAAGGCATAAAATACCATACCGCAAGCACTTAATATTCCTAATGTTAAACCGCCTTCGGTAAGCCATTGCCAAAATGAAGCCTCCTGTTCTGCCATGATCAATAAATAGAAATAGGAGGCAATATTACAATAAAAAAAGCTAATCAATGATGAACATAATACGATGGCAGCAATATTATGACGAATATAGCGAAACCTCGCGGCGACCAAGGCAATCAAAAAAGCAGGGATTGTGGCGAGAAAAAATGCCACCATAAGATAGCGAGTAAAAGGAGTTGGTTCAAAGTCCCAATTCAAAAACCAAAATAGTGCGGTCACTAATCCCTGTAAAATGAGAGGAAATAAAATTAATGCGTTAAGATAAGGTTTCATAAAAAATAGGCTATCGGGAAAGATAGCCTATTTTAAAGGAATTTTAGCGATTAATCAGATTTTTTCGCACGTAATACACGAGAAGCAAAAATGATGATCCCTAGAATAAATACTGTTAAACCGAGTATTTCAGCAATGCCTTCCCAATTTTCAAGGTTAAGCGCCAATGGGGCTTCGGAACCGCCGGATGTAACGGACGCCGCAATAATAAAGGCAAGAATAACCCCCATTAAACTTTCTCCCACAATCAATCCTGCTGAGAAAAGCGTACCAAAACGTTCTGCTTTAGCCGAAATTTGTTTATCGCCAGTGCGTGCCGCATATTTTGTAATATGGCGGTTAATCAACCAAGCTAAGACAGCACCAACCACAACCGGTGTATTAATAGACGGCGGTAAATAAATACCAATCCCCACCGCTAATACCGGCAATGCAAAGGCTTTATTACTCACTTTTTTTAAGAAAGCATCAATAAGAATTAACACCGCCCCTAAACCTATGCCGGTTAAAATGTACGTCCATTCTAATTGGTTGGTAAAGATACCTTGCGAGATGGTCGTCATAATTGTGGCTTGCGGTGCGGAAAGTGCTTGGGTCGGATCCATATCCGGACGTGGCAATGCGCCGCTGAAACCATAAGCGTGATATAAAATTTCCAATACCGGCGCAATCACCAGTGCACCGACAAAACAGCCAATAATCAAAGCAACTTGCTGACGCCATGGCGTTGCCTCAACCAATAGACCGGTTTTTAAATCTTGTAAGTTATCGTTAGAAATCGTTGCGGTGGTTAACACAATAGACGCAGTAAACAGCGTAAGTGCGGTTAAAAATTTCTGACCATCTGTGGTTTCAAACAAACCCGTCGCATTACCGATAGAAAGCAATACAAGAGAAATCACAATCACCGAAATAATCCCGATACCGGAAATTGGACTGGATGACGATCCCACTAACCCCGCCATATAACCGGAAGCAGCTGCTACAAAAAAGCCAATAAATACCGCTAAGAAAGTACAAACCACCACCAATAAAATGGAAAGTTCCGGAGAAATAGGTGAAGCAGCAATAAAGTGATGGAGTGAAATCACAATCAACACAACAGTTGCAATAAGGATATAAATCATCGTTTTTGGTGAAAGATCGATATCAATGCGATGTTCCGATTCGGCTTGACCTCTTTTTAACATACGGAATGAATGCACCATGCCTTCTATCATAGGTTTCATTAAAACCAATAATGTCCAGATTGCGGCAATACCGATAGTACCGACACCAATAAAACGGACTTTGGTTTTCCATGTACTCATGGCAAAATCGATTAAGCCCATATCTGTCGGCATATCACCGGACATAGTAAAGAATGGAACGGCTACGCCCCAAGTCAATACCAACCCGACTAACATGGCAATCCCGCCGACGATACCAATCAAATAACCGGCACCTAACAACGCAAGAGAGAATCCCATTGGTAATTGGAAAGCGGCTTTACTGGTTTGAATCCATGCACTCGCGCCGTCCGCCATCACACGTAAGCCGTTTGTTAAAAATGCCACTATACCGGCTAACACACCGCCATACGCAATATCTTTTACACCACTATCGCCCTTGTCATGATTCCCCGCCTTTAAAATTTCAGCGGCGGCAACGCCCTCCGGATAAGGTAAATCACTATTGACTACCATCGCCCGACGTAATGGAATAGTGAACAATACCCCTAATGTTCCGCCGGAGGCACAAATCAACATCGTTTGCCAAAATGGAAAATCATTCCAGTATCCCATCATTAATAAGCCCGGCAAAACGAAAATAACGGAAGATAAAGTACCGGCTGCGGAAGCCTGAGTTTGCACCATGTTATTTTCTAAAATACTGGAATCTTTAAAGAATTTTAACACCGCCATAGAAATAACTGCGGCAGGAATGGAAGAAGCAAAAGTCATCCCGACTTTTAATCCTAAATAGACGTTAGATGCAGTGAAAATCACCGTAATTAACGCCCCGAGAATCATCCCACGAAACGTGAGTTCTTTTAAATTTGAATGAGGCATAATGTTTCCTTAGGTTAAATAACAAGATGTTCACTTTCCCAAGAAATGCTAAAAAACTCAAGAATTATTTTAATATTTCCTCAATTAAAGTAGAAAATATTTAATAAATTATATCTTTATCAGAAAAATTATTAATATTTATTCTCCTCGGCAGTTCAAATAATCTCTTAAAGCATAAAGTGCGGTCAAATTTCGGGCTTCATTAAAATTAGGATCGCGAATCAATTCATTTAAGTTAGCAAGCGGAAAACGAACCAATTCCAACGGTTCTGGCTCATCCCCTTCAAGTTTACAGGGGTAAAAATCCTGCGCGACAAAAATATGCATTGGATTACGCATATAACTCGGACTGGTTATGACCGTACGCAAAAAATGAAACTGTTTTGCACCCAAGCCAATTTCTTCTTTTAGCTCACGATTTGCCGCCTCTTGCGGGATTTCCCCCATATCTACGCCACCTTTTGGAAAACCAAGCTCGTAACGTTCCGTCCCCACGGCGTATTCTCTAATCAGTAAAAGATCATTTCCATCAATCGGCACAATCATCACCGCCTGATGTGAACCGGGTTTAAAACGTTCGTAGGTTCGCTTTTCACCGTTGCTAAATTCTAAATCAACCGCCTGAATTTCAAATAAACGGGATTTTGCGACTGTACGTGCAGATAAAATTTTCGGCAACGATGTTTGATCATCCGACATCATAGGTTTTCCTTTATTTTGTGATACCATGGGAGCAAACTGTATCATAAATTGAACAAAGAGAGATCGTAAATGGAAGAAAAAGACGTTCGCCTCGATAAATGGTTATGGGCAGCCCGTTTCTATAAAACCCGCAGTATTGCCAAAGCAATGATTGAGGGAGGCAAGGTACATTACAACGGACAACGCGCAAAAGTGAGCAAAACTGTCGAAATCGGAGCAATCTTAAAATTACGCCAAGGCAATGAAGAAAAAGAAGTGGAAATACTGGCATTAAGCGACCAACGACGTGGCGCACCCGAAGCACAGTTGCTTTATCGTGAAACGGCTCAAAGTGTGAAAAAACGGGAAGAAATGACATGGGCAAGAAAAAATAACGCCCTTTCAATGCCCCACCCCGACCGTCGCCCAAATAAAAAAGAGCGTCGGGATTTATTGAAGTTTAAACATCAAGAATTAAATTGAATCTATTTTTGAATTTGATATGACCATACCCATGCAAAAAGAATCTCAAAATATCCTTGTCATTTCCTATTCACAAACAGGACAACTTTCCCGTCTTGTGGAACATTTTCTTACACCGTTACAAAGTAATAGTATTCACGTAGAACATTACATCATTAAGCCATGCGAATCTTACCCTTTCCCTTGGAAATTTCTTTCCTTTTTTAACCAATTTCCTGAATCCGTACATTTACAACCAGCCCCTATTCATTCCCCCGAATTCCAACAAGAAAAATACGATCTCGTGATTATCGCCTACACAGTTTGGTTTCTTTCGCCAAGTCAACCGATAACTGCTTTTTTACAATCAGAACAAGCCAAAAGACGTTTAAAAAATACGCCGGTCATTACTCTGATCGGCTGCCGTAATATGTGGTTACAAGCACAAGAAAAAATGAAAACCTTATTGGCGGCTTGTGGTGCAAATTTGATTGCGAATGTGGTAAAAGTGGATCAATCTAATGATTGGGCAAGTTTTATTACCACACCAATGTGGATGCTCACAGGCAAGAAAAAAGCACTCTCTTGGTTGCCAAGTGCGGGAATTGCCGAAAGTGAAATAAAAGATATGCAACGCTTTGGCGAAAAACTTTTACAAATTTTTAGTGAAAATCGACCACTTGATCGTTCTATTTTTCAAGGAATGGGGGCAGTCAAAATCGATGAAAAATTAATGATGAGTGAAAAAGTTGGTAGCCGCAGTTTCCATACTTGGGGAAAATTACTGATAAAGTGCGGTCAAATTTCGCCGAGTTTTCGCAAAATCGTGCTATGTTTCTACATCGCTTTTTTAATTGCAATGATTTTAACCGTTGTCCCCATTTCAGCGATCATAAAACGTGTATTAAAACCATTGATACGGAAAAAATTAGATGAGCAAAAACGGTATTTTGCCGAACCAAGTGGAGAGTAAAATTTTTCTACAGGATAAATTATGTTATCAAATGTTTATATCAATAAAATTTCTGCGTTCTTACCTAATAAGCCGATTGCCAACGAGAAAATGGAGTCGGTTCTTGGTATGGTGGGAGAAACACCATCTCGTGTACGGAAAATGATTTTACGCTCCAACGGTATTCAACAACGTTACTATGCGATTGATCCTGCCACTCGCCAAGCGACCCACACCAGCACCGAATTAGCCGTGCAAGCGGTCAAAAATTTGGGGATTTCTGCAACGGATTTTACCAGTCTTGCGGTGGCAACCTCCTATCCCGATCAAATTATGCCGGGGCAAGGGGTGATGGTACACGGTTTGTTGGAAAACGCTCCGCCGATGGAGGTGATGTCAATGTCGGGTGTATGTGCGGCGGGAATGGCGGCGATGAAGCACGCTTTCAATGCTGTTCGCACAGGGGAGCATCAATGTGCCGTGGCGGTAGCATCGGAATGTGCTTCAGCAATTATGCGGAGTGAGAATTTTAAGGCAGAAGCAGACAGCAAATTGCTGGAAAACGCCAAGCCCGAAATTGGTTTTGAGAAAGATTTTTTACGTTGGATGTTATCAGACGGAGCTGGGGCGGTTGCACTTTCCAATCGACCGAATGAAACAGGTTTGAGCTTTAAAATCAATTGGATTGAATTGGTTTCCTTCGCCAATGAAATGCCCGTGTGTATGTACGCAGGCGGTGATGTAAAAAATGGACAATTTGTAAGTTGGAAATCGGTGTCGCAAACTGAGCGAGACAGCCAAAGTTTTATGGCGATCAAACAAGATGTGAAGTTGCTTAACGAAAATATTGTGCGTTGCACCGTAGAAAATGCACTCAAGCGGTTTATTGCTAAGCATAATTTGCAAGCAGACAATATCGACTATTTCCTACCGCATTATTCGTCGGGCTTCTTCCGTGATCGTCTGCTAGACGGCTTACGCAATATTGACTTTGAAATTCCACAGCAAAAATGGTTCACCAACCTCACCACCAAAGGCAATACGGGATCGGCCTCGCTCTACATTATGTTGGAAGAATTTGCCCGCACTTTCCCGCTTAAATCGGGACAAAAAGTACTGTGTTATGTGCCGGAGAGCGGTCGATTTTCAAGTTGTTTTATGTTGCTAGAGGTGGTTAATGGAAATTGAAGACATTCCCCAAGACAGCAGCAAAGTTTTCCACGGGCAGAAAAAAGTGATTTACGCCACCCGTAATGGAAAATTTGAAGCAGGCACTAGCACAGGTTGGCAAGCGGAAGAATTTGCCACCGAACAAGCGGTGGACGAACTTAACCAACTCACCGAAGCCGCTTTACAAGCGGTCAAAAACGGCGAAAAATCGGTCATTTACTACCTGATGTATAAAAACCGCTATGATCTCCAAAGCCTCGCCCAAGCCACAGGCTTCTGGCAATGGCAAATTAAACGGCATTTTAGACCGGAGGTTTTTGCGAAGTTGTCGGAGGGGAAGTTGGAAGTGTATGCAGGGGCGTTTGGGGGAAATTTGAGCATTTAAAATGTCAAATAACAATATTATTATCTACACTACCGAAGACGGTTTATCCCAATTTACCCTGCGTGAATTGGGATCGCAACTGTGGCTAAGCCAGTTGGAAATTGCTGAACTCTATCAAACCACTAAACAAAATATCAGCAAGCATATTAAAGCAATTTTGGCAGAAAATGAGTTGAGTGAACATTCAGTTGTCAACTTTCAGTTGACAACTGCCACTGACGGTAAGAATTACAATACACAGATTTATGCATTACCAATGATTTTAGCCATTGGCTACCGTGTGCGTTCTACTCGTGGCACACAGTTTCGTCAGTGGGCAACTCGTACATTGGGTGAATATATCCAAAAGGGCTTTGTGCTAGATGAGGAGCGGTTAAAAAATCCGCCGATTGGTACAAATCAGGCAGACGATTATTTCGATCTATTATTGGAAAAAATTCGGGATATTCGGGCGAGTGAACGGCGAATGTACTTGCGTGTGCGAGAAATTTTTACACTAGCGGCAGATTATCAGCCAAGCTTTAGGGAAACTAATCAATTTTTCCAAAAAATCCAAAATAAATTGCATTTTGCTTGTACTGATAAAACAGCGGCAGAGCTTATTTTTCAACGTTCAAATGCTGAATTGCCAAATATGGGACTAACAAATTTTCGTGGTTCAGAAGTGATAAGAAAAGATGTCACCATTGCGAAAAATTATTTGAATGAGCAAGAAATTACAGCATTAAATCGGATCGTTTCAATGTGGTTGGATTTTGCCGAAGATCAGGCTAGCCGTAAAAAGCAATTTTTCTTAAAAGATTGGGAAGACAAATTGGATAGTTTCCTTGTCTTTAATGAGAGAAATATGTTGAAAAATCAAGGCTCTATAACAAAAAAACAAGCAGATGAAAAAGCTTTGTTGGAATATGATAAATTTAATCAACAACGCCGTTTAGAAAAAGAAAAAGCGGGCGAAAATTATATTGAGCAGCTCCTAAAATTAAAGAAATAAGCAGTCATTTTTTATAGAAATTTTGCAAATGAAAAACTTCCCCCACCAACACACCGCTCATTGCGAGAGCGGGGTAATGTCCACCTTGCTAAAATCACAGGGGATAGATTTAAACGAAGCTATGGTTTTTGGTTTAGCCTCAGCTTTAACCTTTGTTTATCTGCCGATTATCAAAGTCAGCGGAATGCCTTTGATTTCTTACCGTATGCCGCCGAAGAGTATTATCAAAAATGTATCGAAAATGCTGAAAGTGCGGTTGAAAATGCAGAAATTTTCTAATGAAACGGCAGGGCAAATGGCGTTAGATCAGGCGTTGCAGAAGGGTAAATTAGTCGGCTTGCAGACGTCGGTTTTTTGGCTGCCTTATTTCCCGCCTGAAATGCGCTTTCATTTTAATGCGCATAATTTATTGGTATATGGTAAGGATCAAGATGATTATTTAATCAGCGACCCTGTGTTTGAAACGGTGCAACGTTGCCCAACAGGCGATTTGCAAAAAGCCCGTTTTGCTAAAGGGGCATTGGCGGCAAAAGGGTTGATGTATTATTTTGAGCAAACGCCTGATTTTACCCAGATTGACCTACCAACTTTAGTCCGCAAAGCCATTCGCAAACAGGCGAAACAAATGTTTGCGCCACTATTTTTTGTTGGCGTGAAAGGGATTCGTACGGTAGCGAAATCTATTGAAAACCTTGCTATTGGTAAAAAAGGCGAGAAATATAACCGCTTGTATCTCGGGCATATTGTGCGTATGCAGGAAGAAATCGGCACAGGCGGTGCCGGTTTTCGTTATCTCTATGCCTATTTTCTTGAACAAGCTGCTGAAATCTGTAACGAACCTAAATTCAAACAGGCTTCTGAACAGATGACTGAAATTGGCGACCTCTGGCGAGAATTCGCCACCCTTTGCGTGAAACAATGTCGTAAACCGAGTATGGAAGGGTATAAAGAAGTGGCGGCGTTTTTGCGAGGGATTGCGGAGAGGGAAGAAACTTTGTGGAGAATACTAAAATAGCCATTGGAAGCGTGCAAATGTTTGGATGGATAAAATAGGATTATTAGGATATGGATTATAACATTGAAATTTATGAAACAGATGAATATAACCAGTGTAGATTTGCATTAGGAAACATTGCATTAGAAAATATTACGAACAGTACATTATTTGTATTTGGTATTAATCCTAGTACTGCAGATGATCAGAAACCTGACCATACAATTAAGAAGGTAATAGGATTTGCTGAACACAATAGCTATTCTAGCTTTGTAATGTTTAATGTATATCCCTTGAGAGAAACATATCCCTATAAACTGCCACCAGAAATGAATGATGATATTTTTAACCAGAATTTAAATGTTATTAAAGAGATATTGAGTGATATAAATAATCCTCATATTCTATTAGCGTATGGTAAATTAATAAATAGTAGAAATTATTTAAGACCGTGTTTAAATCAAATTTATAGAGAAATACAAAATCTTAATCAAGATATAAAATGGTTAAGAATTGGTCCAATGTTAGTATGTGGTCATCCAAGGCATCCTTTATACGCTCCTTATAGATATAAGTTAGAAGAAATTGATATGGATAGATATTTATCTAATGATACAAATAACTAATGTAAACCATCAATACCCCAACTCTCCAATTTCTGCTTTGCGAGATGTAAACCTACACATTCTCCAAGGTTCCTCCATCGGTTTACTCGGCCCTAACGGTGCAGGGAAAACCACGTTAATGTCATTAATGGCTGGATTACAAGAAGTACAATCCGGGCAGATTTTGTTTGATGATGTCCCCTTTGAACGTTTAACCAAAAAACAGCGCCATCAAATCTCTCTTGTGCCTCAGGATTTTGCGTTTTATCCGTTATTAACGGTGTGGGAAAATTTGATATTTTTTGCCGCTCTTTATGCTATTTCGGATAAAAATTGGTTGTTGGAATTGTTGGAAAAAACAGGATTAACCACACATAAATCCAAGCTAGCAAAACATTTATCCGGCGGATTAAAACGCCGTTTAAATTTTGCTATTGGGTTAATTAACCGCCCGAAAGTAATTTTCTTAGACGAAATCACAGTTGGAATCGATCCACAATCCCGTCAATTTATTTTAAATAGTGTAGCAGATCTAACCGATCAAGGCGTAACGGTAATTTATACCTCCCACTATCTACAAGAAATTGAACAACTTTGTTCACAATTAGTGCTATTAAACGAGGGAAAAGTCATTTATCAAGGTAATTTGCAAGAAATTATCGGTAATCAACCGCTTGAGAAGTTTTATTTGGATTTTTTGGATAAGCAGATATAAAGAATCCCACAGGTGTGGGATTATCTAATTTATTGCTTAGTTTTTGCCATTTTCAGTTTTTGAACCGCCGCTTTTCCTTTTTCTTCAGAAACTTGTTCTAAATTAGCGCCACCAACAAAAACACCCATTTTTATATACTGTCGGATAAAGTAATTTTTGCCTGAATCCGTCTTGATATTGAGATCATTGTTACTGAATTCCGATTCAGTTGAAATTTTATGATCACCCGCTTTTACTTGTTTGTAGAAAAAAACTTTTGGCGCCGATTCACCAATAAATTTATCATCGACATAAAGATTTTTCTTCAAGGCTGCACCAAAGACAGAATCACGATAGATATAAAGACCGGATAAACCTTTCTTTGGTGTATCAAATCTTTTCGCTTGAGCGTCTTGTTGTGGTGATGCCATTTCTGTTTTTGCACAAGCCGTTAAGAATAAAACGGCACTTAATCCTAAAAAATTAAAAAATTTTTTCATTATAAACCTCGTCAAAATAAATAAGCCTCTCGTAAAAGAGGCTTAAAAAATTAGAAACGATAAGAGACATTCAGAGCAATTTTATTCACTTTTGCTTTGATGTCTGATTCAATATTGCGCAATCTTGTTTGCGTATATTCTACGCCTGCTTCAAGTTTGTCGGTGAGTGCAAATTTAACACCTGCACCGTAGGCGACACCAAAGAGACTTGAACCTTCGACATATTGAGAAACTTCTTCGCCTAAATCAAAGGAGCTGACTTCAGCACCAATTTTTACATAAGGTAAAATGCTATCAGTCACACGATAGCCTTGTAAGTAAGCAATGCCAATATTGAATGTTTCTTTGGAAACAGAACTACCTGCATTACTGGTTTCAGAGCCGCCCGTTCTTAATTTGACTTCTCCAATGCCGACAAAATCTTTTGCAAAGTCAAAGCCATATTGGCCAAATACACCAATACTCGCTTTGTTTGAACTATTGGCACTCACCCCAAAACCCGGGATTTCAAAAGTATGCTTAGTTGAACTTAATTCTGTACCAACTGCAAATCCTGTAAAATTGCCTTCCGCTACGGCAAAACTGCTAACCGAAACTGCCAGAATACCCACTAATGTTGTTTTTTTCATAGAAAAGCCTCGCTAAATGTGTGAAAATTGATTCGTATGGTTGCGCTTAAAAGCGATGGTTATTGTAAAAGAGTCGTCTTTTTTCTCCATTGACAGATAAGACAGAAAACCGCCTTTTTAATCCAAAAACAGTACTGAAAAGACAAATAGGTAACCGAATGAGTGTACAAGATAAAATCAGAGGATTGCGTGAGCAAAATAGGCTTTCGCAGGAAGAAATGGCTGAACGATTGAATATGTCGCCAAGTGGTTATGCAAAAATTGAACGGGGCGAAACCAAATTATATTTAGAAAAACTTGAACAAATTGCACAGGTTTTTAATCTTGACATAACTGATCTAATTAATACAAAAAATATTTGTTTCTTAATTAGTGAGAATAGTCAATCAAGTTCAAATTATTATAATTCTGATGATGCCTTAATTATTGAAAATGAAAAATTAAAGCTTTCACTCTCTTTTCAAGAACAACTCATTGAGCAACAAAAAAGAGAAATTGCGTTATTAAAAGAGATGAACGCACTGCTTAAAGCCTAAATAAATCGACAATAATTATGTTAATAGCTTCAATCTGTAAAGAACTTCGCCTGTTAAGTCGCGATTTACACGGGGTTGCGGTGTTATTTATTATGCCGATCTTATTTATGTTTATTATGTCCGCCGCATTAAGTAATGAGAGTGAATTAAGCCAAGAAACACCGATTATGCTGTTATCGGAAAGGGAAAATCCATTAAATGAGGCTTTATTTCAGGCTTTAAAAGAGGAAGGGCTGAGTGTAGTGCAGGGTAATATTCGGTCAGAGCGGATAAAAGCAGAAAATGCATTAACAGAGGGCATATATTCTTTATTAATTATCAATTCTAACTCAAAATTGACCGCTCTTTCCGGCGAAAAACCGTTGGAATTACGTTTAAATCCAAGTATTGATCGAGGCTGGTTGTTAGGTGTGAAAGGCATTTTACAAAAGCACTACACAAGACTACGCTTGGAACAATATTTAGCGGACAATCACATCAAGTTGAAAAATCGTCAGCAGAAGCAAATCAAAGAGATAGAGAAAAAAGTCAATCAGAATCTAGATGAAAAATTTGCACAAATCAATGATTATTTAGCCAAAGCACAGTGGCAGGAAGTCTATCTTAATCGTCAAGGAGAGCAAGTCACAAAGCCTAACTCGGTACAGCATAGTGTACCTGCTTGGCTGATTTTTGGCATGTTTTTTATTATGATTCCGCTGTCAAATGTGATGGCAATGGAACGCCAAACCAATACCATTACTCGCTTACGAATGGCTAGGGCTTCGGCATTAAATTTAATCGTAGCGAAATTGCTCCCCTATTTTTTGATTAACCAATTACAATTTATCGGTATGATTTCACTGGGGTATTTTGTATTGCCATACTTTGATATGCCGGCATTTTCTTTGAATGGTGAATGGTGGCAATATGGGGTGTTATCAATGACGGTCAGCATTGCCGCACTCGGCTATGGTTTATTCGTGAGTGTTATCGCGCGTACAACCGAACACGCCGTTGTGTTAGGTGGTGGAGGAATTATCATTATGGCGGCTATCGGCGGTATTATGGTGCCGACCTATGTGATGCCCGATATGATGCAAACAGTTGCGGAATTTTCACCGATGGGATGGGCGTTAAGCGGTTTCCAAAATTTATTGCTCAACCGGTATGAACTAATCCAAATTGCCGATTATTTAATAAAATTGACTGCTTTCGGCATACTGATGATCGGGTTGGCGGCTGTTCTCTATCAACAACAATTGAAAAAACAAGTGAGATTTTAATGGCTTATCTTTTTACTCTTGAATCAAATTTGCTTGAATTAGAGTTAAAAAAACTCATTTTACAGGAATCGGAAAAAGAGGAACTTGAACCTGATGAAATTTCTGATGACGAACCTCTTTTTGGCGGGCAAAGCCGTATTCAGTTAGATTCCCTTGATGCGTTACAAATTGCGGTGGCATTACAGGCACATTTTAAAGTACGTTTACAGGGTGACCGAATGGTGCGTAAGCATATGATGAACGTGCGCGATCTTGCGGCTTTTATTCGTGAACAACACCAAAAATGACCGTCTATATTAACGCCGTTTCTGCCCAATTTGCGGAAAAACTCGGACAACGAACCAGCCAAATGTTAGGGCAAACAACAGTATTACCTTACTTCAATGCATTTAAAGAACCACTGCTTTCCCTTGAACGGCTTTATGCTTATTTTGATGAGCAAATCGACGGCACTTTAAAACAAGTAAATTGGAATAAAACTGAAGTTAAAAATATTCCCATTTTGCTTGGCTCCACAGCTTATGTCATGAGTGATTGCGAAGCCCGTATTGCCAATCAACAACCGCTACCAAAAGAATACAGCTTGGCGGTGATAGCTGATCATTTACGAGAACGGTATCAAACACAAGTATTTAGTTTTGCAACCTCCTGCACCTCTTCCGCCCAAGCCATTGGCTATGCCTATAAAATGCTGAAAAATAACATAGCAGAAAAAGCCTTAGTACTCGGTTTTGAAATGTTTAATCGCTTAACGTTTGAGCATTTTCAAGCAATGAATTTACTTTCCCAAGAGCCATCTTATTTACCGATGATCGCATCCAATGGCATGATTTTAGGTGAGGGTATGGGGTGTATAGCATTATCTATCCAACCAAATCGCTCCTTATATTGCGAAATCTTAGGTGTAACGAGCGTAACAGATAATGAAAATCTGACCAATAGCAACAAAAACTCATTGAAAACCTTGCTTAAGCAATGCCTTAAAAAAGTCCAAATATCGGCGGAACAAATCCAAGGCATCAAAATTCATGGTGTGGGCGGTAGTAGTGATGAAATGGAAAAACAAGTACTGAGAGAACTTTTCCCACAAACAGAGTGGATGTTAGTCAAACCTTATATGGGACACACACTCGGCGCAAGCGGTGTATTGGAAACAGTATTTTTTTATCAAAGTTTACAAACCCAATACCTTACCGAATTACCTTGGCAAATGGAAGATAAAAATCAATGGACAGCCCATGGAAAAGCCTTAAAGTGCGGTTATTATTTACACTATTTTTTAGGTTTCGGCGGCAGTCATATCGCATGGGTAACCAAGGTGGGTGAATGATTTATTTACAACAGAAAAATACGTTTATAGCAAACGGAAAGACGGATAAAGCCCTTCGCCAACAACTACAAATAGAGGGCATTGATCCCCGTCGTTTTAGCCGTTTCACCCAGCTCGCCTTGTTGGGTGCATTACCACTAAAAAATAGTATTCAGCCCACTTGTGGTATTTATCTTGGTTCCCCCTTTAACTCACCAAGTAAATTTGACAAGATGTTTCATCAACTTAATGAATACGATATGCCGAGTCCATTAGATTTTATGGCGAATATCAATAATGCAGCGACGTTTCAACTTGCTCAAATCTTTCAAATAATGGGAAATTCAATCTTTCTACCGATTAATCAAAAAACAATCTGGCAACCACTTCAATTAGCAAAACTAGATTTAATCAACGGTGATATAGAACAAGCTTTGATCGGATGGGTGCTGGAAGGAAACCTAGAAAAACAACCGGAAGGCGCGATATTTTGGCTAGTATCCAAAGAGTCAGAAAGTGCGGTCAAAAAATTAGCAGTTTTGCCAAAATGTGAAGATATGCAAAATTTGGATTTTTTGTCGATTGTGCAAAAGATTTAATTTGGTCGGGTTTCACCCGACCGATTAAATTATGCTTTCCACCGCTTAAAAATCAATGAGGTATTTACACCGCCAAAGGCAAAGTTATTATTCATCACATAATCTGTGTGAATTTCACGCCCCTCCCCTCGAATATAATCTAGCTTACCACAGCGTTCATCAATATTATCTAAGTTTAACGTTGGGGCAAACCAAGCATCCCTCATCATTTCAATGGAGAACCACGACTCCAAAGCACCACAAGCACCGAGTGTATGACCAAAATAGCTTTTTTGTGAACTGAGTGGAATTTTTCCGAAGATAGCTTCGGTTGCGAGGGTTTCAGCAATATCGCCTTGTTCTGTCGCCGTACCGTGCCCATTCACATAACCAATTTTTTCGGGTGATAGATTGGCATCTTTAAGTGCTAATTCCATACAGCGTTGCATAGTGTCTTTTTGTGGACGGGTAACATGTGCCCCATCACTGTTTGCTCCATAACCGACCAGCTCGGCAATGATGTTCGCACCGCGTGCAAGGGCGTGTTCTAATTCTTCTAATACAAACATTCCTGCTCCCTCACCAATGACGAGACCGTCCCGATCTTTATCGTACGGACGTGGGGTTTTGCTTGGATTGTCCACGTTTCGACTTGCTGCATAAAGGGAATCGAAAACATAGACTTCCGACGGACAAAATTCCTCACCACCACCAGCTAGCATCATTGGAATAAGCCCATACTTAATTGCTTCATAAGCATAACCGATTCCTTGGCTGCCTGAAGAACAAGCACTGGAGGTTGGGATAATTCGCCCTGTTAAACCAAAGAAAATACCAATGTTTGCCGCAGTGGTATGAGGCATCATTCGAACATAAGTATTGGCATTGAAACCGTCCGATTTACCTGTCATCAAAAGTTCGGCCGCATCTTTGATGTCGTTGGTAGAGCCGGTTGAAGAACCACAAGCCACGCCCATTCTGCCATCTTTGAGATAAGCTAAAATTTCACCGTTTCCATCAAGTAAATTAGCGTTAGCCAAAGCACGCTCGCTAGCCTCCACAACAAACTGTGAAACACGCCCAAGACTGCGTAATTGTTTCCGCGTCCAATGTTTTGGTGGTTGGTAATTGTGAATTTCTGCACCTAAACGTGCTTCTAATTCAGGGTAGCGTTCAACCCAATCTTTTTTAGCTTGCACGGCATTTTGTTTGCGTTGAAATGCAGACTTTATTTCTTGCCATTCTTTACCAAAGGCAGTAACAGCCCCAATACCGGTGACAACAACTCGTTTCATCTTTGCTCTCATTATTTATTATAAAACAGGCTGATATAGAATCAGCCCTTACACAGTTAGCACAAGCCACCATTTACGCCGATAACTTGTCGGGTAATATAGGCAGCTCTTTCATCCATCAAGAAATCAACAGTATGAGCCACTTCATCAGGATTACCCATTCTGCCGGTTGGGATCATTTTTAAAATTTCATCAATCGGTAGATTTTCATCTAAAATTTCCGTATCAATTAATCCCGGAGCGACACAGTTAACGGTAATTTTGCGTTTTGCCAATTCTACTGCAAGGGCTTTTGCCGCCCCAATAATACCCGCTTTCGATGCACTATAATTCACTTGCCCACGATTACCAATAATGCCAGAAACAGAGGTAATACAAACAATGCGTCCGGCTTTTCGACGACGGATCATTGGCATCATAATCGGATGAAGCACATTGTAAAAACCGTCCAAATTAGTACGTAGTACCACATCCCAATCCTCATTG
Organism: Rodentibacter caecimuris; assembly: GCF_010587025.1. Lineage (NCBI taxonomy): Bacteria > Pseudomonadati > Pseudomonadota > Gammaproteobacteria > Pasteurellales > Pasteurellaceae > Rodentibacter > Rodentibacter caecimuris. The sequence goes on from NZ_CP040863.1 coordinate 1,436,686, forward strand.
GTCAGTGCAGGAAAGGCATTATCACGGGTTAAACCAGCATTAAGCACCACACCATAATACGCACCATACTCTTCTACGTCTGCCAATAATTTCTGGGCGGTTTGCTCACGATTGCTCACATCAAATTGTAGCACTCTTGCACTTTTCCCTAAATTTCTGATTGATTGAGCGACATCTTCCGCCTCTTCAATACGGTTGCGGCAATGTACGACAATATCAAAGCCTGATTGAGCGAGACGCAAGGCAATCGCTTTGCCAATGCCTCGGCTAGAGCCGGTAATTAAAATAGTTTGCTTCATTGTATTCTCTTTTTAAAAAAGTGCGGTTAATTTTCTGTGTGTTTTTTTATCGGTATTTACTTGAGGACGGTAAACATTCAACGCTCCTTCAATTAAAACTTGCTCGGTGTCTAAATCTGTCAGGGAGCAGTCAAACACACCAAACCCGGTTGCATCTTCAATAGAAAGTTGAATACGAATCTGCAACCGATGTCCCAGTGTGACCAAGGGGGTGTAAAATTTTAGCTTTCGAGAACCAATCCAATAACCTAAACTAATTGGCTGTCCGGCTTTCATACATTTACAACCCGCCCAAGCCGCAATACCTTGTGCCATAATCTCAGCCGCCATATAAGTAGGTAATTCCCCATTTTTGACCAATAAACAAGCTTCCGTTGGTGTGGCTTCAGCAATCAGAAAATTATCGCCAAAATCGGTAATTTTTTCCAACATCACCATTTTTCCACTATGCGGTATAAGGGAAGCAACATTGGTTATCGGACATGTCAAGTCAATCATCTGTTTCCCCCAAAATAAGTACCGTATTATTACCGCCAAAAGCGAAAGAGCTACTTGCCCCTATTCGTTTGTCATTTATCCAACGACTGTGAGAATCCGTTAATGCAATGTCTGGTAGCAGTGGATCCTTTTCGCCATCCCATAATTGAGCGGGTAATTGCCCGGTTGGATTTAATGTTCGGTCAATCATTCCCCATAAAATCGCCGCTTCAATTGCACCCGCAGCCCCTAGAGTATGCCCGGTATAAGGTTTGGTACTGGTACAAAAAGTTTGATTGCCAAATACAACGCTGACAGCAAGAGATTCCATTTGATCATTATGGATTGTGCCTGTACCGTGTAAATTAATCCAACCGATTTGATGTGGTTCTACTTGTGCTGAGGCTAATGCGGCATGAAAAGCGGTCATTGCGCCTTCCCCCTGTGGGTGTGGCGATGACATATGATATGCATCGCTACTTGCCCCGTAACCTAATAGTTGTACGGATGTGTCATCAAGTTTTTCACGACTCATGATAAACACGGCCGCGCCTTCACCAATATTAATACCTTGACGATTAACGGAAAACGGATTGGTTCTTTTATCCGATAATACAGAAAGTGAGTTAAAACCCTTTACTGTGAGCAAGGAGAGGGTATCCACGCCACCACAAATCACTGCATCGCATATATTGACTTTGAGCAAACGTGCCGCAGTGATCAGTGCCTTTGCCCCTGAGGTGCAAGCGGTAGAAATGCCATAAACCAAGCCTTTCAAGCCATATTGATGTGCAATGAAATCAGCCGGAGCAGAAAAATATTGCTGTTGTTGTTTGAATTTTTCCCCAGACCAATCATTTGGATGTGCGGCTTCATATTTAAACACGGGAATGTTTTCATCCACACCAGTGGTAGAAGAGCCGATAACGACCGCAATGCGATGCTCACCAAATTTTGTGATTGCCACCTCAATTTGTGGTTCCAGTTGCTGTAAACAATGCCATAGTACTTGGTTGTTTCGGCTACGATGTTCATCAGACAAACTCACCAGGAAAGGGCGTAAATCCGTTTTAATCGATCCAAGTATATAGGCTGACCCATTAAGATTTTCTGCTCGGAATAGCTGATCGGATAATGTTAATGGTGAATCGACCCTTTCCAATAAGGTTTGGATATGATGGGCAATACCTTCACCCAAGCAACTCAGAATAGCCGGACGGCTTAAATAAAGTGCGGTCATTTTTAATTTAGTTCTTCAATGTGCCAATAACTCATATCAGCCAGTTCAATATCGATACCCGACTGCCGGGGAATAATTCGCCAAACTTGTTTTTTATCTACAAAATAGGTAGTCGCCTGTTGGGTTCGCTCAATGTGGCTAAATGTAAACAACGACTCCGTATTAAGTGCAGTAGCAATCGCCGAAAATAGCTGTTTGGCTTGCTGATTTGGCATAACAAAACCGTCATTTTGCCACCCTTCATTATTCAAAATGACGCGGGCGATAGGTGCACCCAAAGGATCACTTTGCACCCATCGCCATACCTGTGGTTGAGCGGATAAACTCAGCAAGCTGGATTGTTTCAACCCACCATTTATATCCCGTTGTTCCACTTTAAATAACCGCTCCGTTTTTTGTTGTAGTGGCAAAGTTTGAACTCTGGGTAGATTTGAACAGGCAGTTAAAAACAAACCGAACAAGCCCAACAAAAGGTATTTTTTCATCATTAATCTTGTGTCGCAACTCCGCACACTTCAGCCAAAGCTTTTAAACGTGCTTCAGATTTCGCCACATAAGGATTATTGGTATCCCAAGCATAACCTGCCAAAATCGAAGAAATCATTTGGCGGATCTCCGGTTGAGGATTACGGGCATATACTACATCTTGGAATGATCCTTCATACCAACCTGTTACATAAGTTCTGAACGCATTTACACCAACCATTAACTCATCACTGAATTCAGTTTTCCAATCCACATTTTCTCCGTTTAATTGACGGATAATTAAACCTGTTGCTAAACGAGCAGAGTGTAATGCAATGGTTACTCCTGATGAGAAGACCGGATCTAAAAATTCTGCTGCATTGCCTAACAAAGCAAAGTGTTTACCGAATAAGGTTTTCACGTTTGCAGAATAACCTTGAATACTGCGGAACGGAAATTCGTTTTCCCAATTTGCATTCACTAAAATGCGTTTTAGCATTGGGCATTCTAGGGCAAATTTTTTCAATACGGTTTCATTATCACCTTCAAGGGTTTCAGGTAAACCTACCACCCCGATAGAACAGCGGTTATCCGCAAATGGAATGAGCCATAACCACACATCACGGTGTACTGGGTGGGTAGTAATCAAAATTTTGTTACGGTCAAAATCAGGATCGGTAATGTTGTCATCAATATGCGTAAAACGTGCCACACGGGCAGGCAAACATGATGGCGTTTCTAAATCAAGTAAACGGGGCAATACTCGTCCGTAACCACTGGCATCTAACACAAAACGAGCTGATAAGCGGTATTCTTCGCCGTTTTCTTTGCGAATGGAAAGCTCTGCATTTTCTTGCGAATTATCGAACGCCAACACTTCTTCACCAAAACGAACATCTACACCTTTTTTCGCCACTTCATCAATTAAAATTTTATCAAAAATGCCTCGGCGAACTTGGTAAGTCGTACCGGGGCCGGGGGTGAATTTATCCGTAAAATCAAAATAGGTATAACGATTACCCCAAGTGAACGCTGCACCGTTTTTAAATTGGAAACTTGGCTCTGCGTGAACGGCATCGACTAAGCCTGCTTCTTCCAACATATCCATACAATAAGGCAGTAAACTTTCGCCAATCACAAAACGTGGGAAATGCTGTTTTTCAATCACACAAACCTTTAGGCCTTGTTTGTGCAATAAGGCGGCAGCAACCGAACCGGACGGACCGGCGCCAATAATTGCGACATCAAATAACGCCATAGATAATTCTCCAAATTTAACGAAATAATTTAAATGTGATTGCTACGCTAAACAATACGCCGATACTGACGCTTAACCCAAATATCGCCACCGCAGGGGTAGAACTAATCCCCAATAACATAAAAGAAATTAATGTAGTAAGTGCGGCTAATAATATCGCAATCCGCTTATTAGATAAAGGTTCTTGAGCAGTTTGCATATAGGCGGTGTAATCCACACCAATGGCAGAAACAAGCAACAGACCGAATAGTGAAAACAGTCCTATTGGCAAACCGAACCAACCGAAAACAGCAATCGTCATTACAATGGCAAGTAGTGGTGGCAACAACATCATCACACCACGTTTTATCCCCCCAAACCGCCACAATAAAATGCCAGCCAAAATAAAAGAAAGCAGCTTCAACCATGCTGCTTGATTGCGGGTATGTTCAAAAGATGCATTTAAGTGAGCGCGTTTGTCTTGCCAAAAAATATCTTTGCCATTAGCAAATTGTTCGGCTGATTGACCCGCTTGCAAGTTTACCCGAACAAGACTTGCTACCTGATTATCTTCCAGCTTGCCTAAATAAAATCCTTGCCAGCCTTGCCCTATCTGTGTTTGTAACGCTTCGTTTAAAGATACCGTTTTAGTTGTTTTTAACTGGTGAGTGGCTTGTCGGATCTCACTAACCGACACCCCAATTTGTTCCATAACCGCATAACTTTTCGGTGGTAATTGACTTAGTCTTTCTCCCCATGCTTGTTGCTGTGCTTTTGGCATTAGCCATTGCGAAACAGCTTGAAATGCAATGCCTTTCTGGAGTAACTGTTCTGTAAGTTCACTCTCTTTTTGCAACAGTTTTTCATCATCGGGGGCGATCACTAACAAGTATTGGCTACTTAAGTTAACCCCCGTTAATTGAGCAATTTGTTGGGCTTCCTTCAACATCTCATCCGGTAAAGCAACCCATTGACGAATATCGTCTTGCCATTGAGTTTGGTAAATGCCCGCAACGGAAAAAAGCACCCAAAACAATATCGTTATTTTATGGAAAGGCTGGGTAAAAAATCGATCTAAAATTGACCGCACTTTGCTCAAAAATAATGAAGGGCAAGCTACCTGCCAATGCCAGAATAAGTTTGGCAAGATAAATATTGTCGTTAAAACCGCCCCGACTAATGCCACCATCGAAAATAATGCCGTTTGTTTTAAAATCGGTAAATGGGTAAAACCAAGCAATGCATAACCTACAAAGGTAATCAGTAAACTAATCAAAAAGGTAAAACGTAGCGAACGCATTGCCTGCGTCCCTTGCCAATTCGACGCAAACAAGGAAGAGGCAAGCCAGTGCAATGGGAAATCAATTAGTACACCCACAAGGCTCGTACCAATTACAATAGTGAGAATATGCACCTGACCAAAACCTAAAATCACCCCGCATAACCCACTTAGCATACCGACTAAGATCGGTAAAAATAACCATACAATCCGCCATGTTCGGAATACAAATAGCAATAATATCAGTATTAAAGAAATGCATAATACACTCATAACGCTGCTTTCGGTTTCTGCTTTTTGTTGGGCATCTGCGGTAAATAGGGCAGCACCGGTTACTAAAAATGTGGCTTGTTTTGCTTCTGCCAAGAGGCGATTTTCGCCCACCATATTTAATAAGGTGTGGACAGGTTTTACTGTTTCAGCTTGTGCCAATTCGCCACGCAATAGCACCCAAGTAATGCCATCTTGCTCGGTGTAAAGCATACCGTTATCCATATTCCACTGCATCGCAATGGCTGACGAGTTAAACACAAAACGCCCAAAGCCCAGCCAATCTTGTTCTAATGGCAATAAATTTGCTTTCTCGAATGGGTTTAGGATCTGCTCGGCGTAATGCTGAAAATAAGTTTCAGGTTGTTCAGCCAACTGCTTACGTACTGGGGCTGGCAAGGTGGCAAACTTCAATAAATTGAGTTCTTGTTGTAAAGCGGGTAAATCGGGTTGGATGTTGTCATTAATTTGCGAAAATAGATCACTTGCTTGCCATTGTCGGACAATCTCTGTCGCTAACTGAAAGGCTTGCTCTGCATCCTGATGACCAACCATTGCAATTAGCTGTTGGTTAAAACGGGTTTCTTGTTTTTGATCGGCTTGGATTTGAATAGACTGCCAACTTTGCTCTTCAGGTAACAAAGTACGCAGATCCGTTTGCAGCCAGTTTCCTTGACAAATGAGAAAGGTAAACAAGCCACAAACAGTAAGTAAGAAAAAAGTTGAAAGAACAGAAAGAGCGGTTGATTTTTTCATTAAATTTGCAAATTATTCCAATGCCTGACGGACAAAATCTGCCAAAGGCTGATTAATTCGATTATTTTTAAACGTGATGTCAGTTCTATCGCCCTGAGTTTCATCAAGCTGAATTCTTTTCACTACCTCATTACCTTGAATTGTGATCTGATTAAAGATCTGTTTCATCAATAGGGAGTCCGGCGTTAGCGTGACTTTCCATTGTTCTGTCGTACCGCTTAATGCCAGTTTAAACTGCGTCTTCAACCCATTCACATCCCCCGAAAGCAAGCCTAAAAAAAGTCGGATTTGCTCTGCTTGCCCTAATTTGCCATTATTGATCCATTGCTTGCCGTTCCACTGCATAATGCCCTTTTCGGTCACTCGAAGTTGGATGGGGAAGGGTTTTTCCATTTGCCATAACAACCCTTTATTTGCCACAAGCGTAAATTCCCCTTCAGTTATAATCGGGCGACTGAGAGCTTTAAGATGGCGTTCTTGCACAAAATCGCCTTGTACACTTTGTGGTTTTTGCAGCTGACTGATTAAATCTTGCTCTGAAAAACCATACGACCAAGTGCTTATCAATAAGCCCAAGAGAAAAATAATTTTCTTCATCATCTTTGCTCCGCTTTAAAACTCGGGTGACTTTCAACCGCACTTCGCCAACAGTTCGGCGTTTGGAATTGCATTTCTCCGCTTGCGATTTCCACCGCTACTTGAGTGGTACTCGCCGTGGTGAGTTTTTTTCCTGAAAGGGCATCGCGGATGACATAATCAATGCGAAGACTGCTCTCATATTCAACTAGGTTCAGCTCAATACGGATTTTTTGGCGAAATAAGGCAGGACGAACATATTTCACGTTCAACTGCACAATCGGCCAAGCGTAACCTTGGTTTTTCATCACATCGTAGGTGTAATGAATTTCTTCCAATAAAGCACAACGAGCCATTTCTAAATATTTGACGTAATGTCCGTGCCACATAATATCCATCGAATCCACATCGAAAAATTGAATGTCGTATTCAGAAGTGTGGTGGCAGAAAATGTGTTTTTTCATTCGGATTTTTTCCAGAAATCGTAAAAATTAAACCAAAGAAGCGGATTGGCTTCACATTCTTTGGCAAGGCAATCGGCATATTGTTGCATAGCTTGGCGAATGTTTTCTTCCCGCACTTTTCCACGCCCCGTAATTTGCGGACAAAAACGGCGTAATTTCAAGCGGTAACGCCCTTGTTCTTTTAAACAAAAGACGGTGTTAATCGGGGCTTTTAACAGTGAGGCTAAGAACCATGCCCCTTGCGGAAAGTCGACTTCTTGCCCGAGAAAATTAATTTTCGCCCTTTTATCACCCCGCACGGGAATACGATCCGCCGCAATAGCAATCCACTCGCCATCTTCCAAACGTTTGTGCAACTCTAACATTTTTGCGGCATCCAAATCCTCCACTTGAATCAGTGATAACTCACTTGCTCCCGCTTTCACCAACGCTTGATTAAAGGCTTCTGCGTGGCGGCTATGTACTAATACATTTAAGCGAAAATTTGGGTGATGTCCATCGTCCACCAAAGAACGGCATACTTCAATGTTGCCGAAATGGGAACAAACGAGTAATTGTCCGCGATACTGCCGGCTTTCATGAATATCTTGATAAAGGTTATCTGCATCATCAACGGTTAAATCTTTATAAGTAATCTTATGTTGCCATACCGCAAAGCGATCGGTAATAGATTCGCCAAAAGCTAAAAATTGTCGAAAAACCGAGAAGGTAGGGAGTTTTACTTTCGGATAACACCGACTAAGATTGTATTGGTAAGTGCGGATATTTTTACGGGCGTTTTTTGATGTGGCAAAGAAATAACACACCACCAAAAAGGTCACGACACGAATAGCAACTAACGGTAAATACTGCACAATTAAGCGGGTAAGATTTAAGAAAAAATGATTACCACGCTCCTGCTGCCTCGCCCAATGCTGCTGTTGCCCACTCATAGTGGCTTTCCTGTAAACCAACGGGCTAGCATACCGAAGAAAAGTTTGGTATGCATTTTGCTAATCAGCCAATTATCTGCCCACGCCCTAAAATGTGATATGCCCCCTAACTCATACCGCACCGGAGTGTCCACCCAAATAAACGGTATTTGATACCAATGAGCTTTAACCAGAATTTCAACGTCGAAATCCATTCTATCTCCAAGCGGTTCGTTGTTTAGTAAGTTTTGCAAAGGCTTAAGTGGGTAAAGGCGAAAGCCACACATACCATCTTTAATGTCAAAAGAGTGGGTATGAATGGCATTCCAAAAATTCGTGATTTTACGTCCGTAAAGGCGTGATTTGGGTGCATCATTGCTGTAAATCGGGCGACCACAAATAAGTGCGGTCGGATTTTTTTGCATTTTTTCCAGCATTATTTTTACATCAGCAAGATGATGTTGCCCATCGGCATCCGCTTGTATGACATAATCAAATCCCATTTTTACAGCATACTTGAAGCCGCTTTTCATTGCCGCCCCTTTGCCGCCATTTTGTGAACGAAAATAAACGGAAACATCTTGTCTATTTTGTAGGCTTTGTAAGGTGGCTTGGTGTTCAATAGTCGAACCATCATCCACGACCAATACAGGTAAGCCGAGGTCTAAAAACTGTTGAACTACATTGCAAATTGTGCCTGAGTGATTGTAGTGAGGGATTACTGCTATTACCTTATACATTACAAGTTATCGTCCTGTCCGGTGAGAAAAACCCGGTTAAAATCCACACGACTGATTTTAGATTGACTATTGCGTGGCAGCTGTTGAGTGAAACGCCAAAACCGAGGAATACCCGCCATTTCTTGCGATTGCATTAGAAAATGACGAAGTCGTTCAATCAATGCTGTTCTCCCTTGTTGATGATACGCATGAATCCCCTCCTCCGTTAAGGCTACCCAGGCGGCAGGGCGTGCTTTCTTCGGGTGTGGGGCAATGTAGCAATCTGCGACCAAAGGTTGTTGGAGTAAATGCTGCTCAATACTGACGAGCGAAATTCGCTTATCACCAAACTTGATAATGCGATCAATCCGCCCTAGTAGTTTAAATTGTTCACCGTAAAATTCTGCCGCATCGGCGGTTTGTTCCCGCTGATTAAGCCATTGGGAATCCACCCACAATGCGCCCTGTTCATTCAATCCCACTTGAGTAAATGGGGTTGAGCGCCAAAGTCCATCGTCAGCCCGAAAAGCAATCGCGCCGGTTTCCGTACTACCATAGCACTCCACCACGGTTGTGTTGAGTTTTTCCCGTAAAGCATTGCCCACGTGAATAGGCAATACGCCACCTGCTGAAATGATGCCGGCAAGATTAAAATCAGCAAAACGTGAGTCAGCCGTATTTAAGTGGTTTAATAACGCAGGACTGCTGATCCAAAGACATTTTTTGGCATATAGACTCTCCGCGATCATATATTCAGGATAAGGCAACTGTTGACGACCAATTGTCCAGCCCATCGCTAACGGCAGCATAATGCGATAAGACAATCCATAATGATGTTGTGCGGAAACGCTTGAAACGATGTGAAAATCCGGCGTGTTAAAAGGGATAGAAGAGACGATCGCTTGTGATTCAATCCACATTTGTTGTGCCGTTTTACATAGAATTTTGGGTTCGCTACTGCTACCTGAAGTCTTCAACCAAATTTCCGTTTGATTTTCTTTATCAAAGAGCGGTCGGTTTTCGCTAACTTTTTGCAAAATTCCGTAAGTTTCAAACCGCTTGTCATCAAATAAAAAATCACTATGCTCGGCGATCCACTGTTGGTTTTCCGGCAATAAGTTAGGCGGAAGTAAAATTCGAACATTGGCATTAAAACAAGCCAATATAGCACAAGCAAAACTGGCAGCATCATCAAACCAAAATGCCACCGAATGTACATTATCTTGTTTGAGTTGTGCGGTAATTTGTTGTGAGCGTTCGGCAAAATCCTGCCATTTCCACTCAGGGTTTAATGCAATTAAGGTGTTAGGCGTAAAATTATTTTTCATAATGCTTCTTCATATATTGGCGGACAATCCATTCTCCCGCCATTAATATGCCCATTAAAAGATACGAAATGAAACCGTTATATAATGCCCAATAATCGAGTAAATTGGAATAAATCGTAATACTTGAAATCGCAATGTTGAAGATAAAAAAGCCGCACCAAATCAGGGTAACATTACGGGTATAACGTACACCTTTTTCACTCAGGTTCGGGGTTTGCATACGGGCAAAACGTTCAATGATGGTTTGTTTTTGCCATAAACTTGTGCCGAAAATAACCAACATCAAGCCGTTTATCATAATCGGATAACCATACATCATCTCATCGGTGCGGGTGATACCGACAATCATCAGTAATATGGCAATACCCCACGAGAAATACCGCATAGCAGTTTGTTCGTAAATCCCTTTTAATCCCCAAAAAAAGCCGATAATAAAAGGCAGTAAAACCAAAACCTGTGAACTTTCTCCCCATAACCAATAAATCGGATAAGCAAGACTAGCAAAAAATAAAACTAAATTGATAATGGCTTTCATCAAAACCGCCTAATTTACCAACACCGCCACGCCACTACAGCATACCTCATTTTCAGTGGTGAGTTGGAAAACTACCTTGCCTTTGGCTTCATCCCATTTGAGGTTTAATGTAAATTGATCCGCCGGACGAAGAAATTTTTGGAACTTTAATTTATCAAGGTGTGAACACGTGTAGTGTTGTGGCACAAGTTTTGCTATTTGCTCAAAGATCCATTGTAATTCCACCACACCCGGTACAAGTGGAAATTCAGAGAAATGATCTTTCAAGTAAACCAAGTCTAACGGTACTTTACCCATAGCCTGAAATATATTGCCCTCACATTTTTCTTCTAGCCAAATAGGCTCTTTGCAATCTTCTAAGAAAGTGCGGTTAAATGCCAGTTTATTTATTTTTGATTGGGTATTACGAGGTAAAGCATCGGTAAAACGCCAAAAACGTGGAATGGCAGCCTCTTCCTGAGAATATTTAAGACTGGTTTTTAAGATCCGAACCAATGCCCGATGACCTTTTTCACGCAGAAATGCGATGCCCTCCCAGTTCAATTCAACCCAAGATGCTAAGCGTTTTTTTTCTGGATGCTCTGCAATATAACAATCACTTACCCAGTTGTGCTGAATTAACGTATTTTCTACGTTAATCAAAGAAATGCGTTTATCTCCAATTTTCACAATCCGATCGGAACGCCCCAGTAAGAGAAAACCACTATTTTCAAACTTCACGACATCAGCGGTTTGTTCTCGTTGGGAAAGCCAACTTCCCTCAATCCATAATTCCCCTTGCTCATTGGTGCCAAGCCGACTTTCAGGTAAAGATTGCCATAAACCGATATCTTCACGGATAGCGATTGGCCCGGTCTCTGTACTGCCGTAAATTTCAACAAGCGGTACATAACGACGGATAGTTTGCGATAAATCTTCCGCCAACATACCGCCCGATGAAATAAGACCAATTACACTTTGTGGCAATTTAGCTTGCTTCCATTCCATACTTGCTAACATTGACGGGCTACTCACCACCACAGCTGATTTGCATTGCTTCGCTTGCACAAAAATACATTCCGGATAAAACTGTTGAATGCGCCCAATTCGCCAACCTTTTACCAATGCCATCAGAATATGTACGGTTAAACCGTAAATATGCTGAATACTCACAGTGCTAATCACCGTAGTGGCATTGCCATTTGCAAAAGGTAAGGTTTGCGCAAGCACATTAGCCCCGAGCCACATTTGCTGTGCAGTTTTAACAATAGTTTTTGCCTCCCCCGTACTCCCCGAGGTTTTTAACCAAATTTCGGTTTGATTGTTGAAATCAAAGAGCGGTCGATTTTGTGTAGTTTTTTGAAAAGGGGGCGATGCAAATTCATCAAATTGAAAGGCGTTCTCTAATTCTCCTTCGCGATCGGTAATCCAACATTGAGCATGCTGATTGACCCATTGAATACTTTCTTCGGTAAAATTAGATGGAAATAATATACGAACATTAGCATGCCATGCACCGAGTAATAGGCAAGCCAACTTAGCACCATCTTCCATCCAAACGGCAATAGAATGAAATTGGCGGATGCTGAGCTCCGCAGAAATCTGCAAGGCTCGTTGCTCAAAATCCGCATAAGTCCAAGCCGGTTGATTGGCAACGAGATCTGAAGGGAGATAGGCTAACATTACACAGAGTTTTGTTGTTTTAACACTGCTTGCACCACATCGTCTACGGTACGCACATTGCGAAAATCTTCTGCCTGTAATTTATGCCCCGTTTTTCGTTTGATATGATCAATCAAGTCAATCGCATCAATGCTGTCAATCTCTAACTCTTCATAAAGATTGGTTTCCGGTTTAATTCGCTCCGGTTCAATTTCAAACAGCGATTGAAGTGCTTCGCTGAGTAAATCTCTGATTTCTTGTTCAGTCACAATCAAACTTCCCCTTTTTTACTACGAATAAATTGTGCCAGTGTTGCAACACTTTCAAAATGTTCACGTAATTGATTTTGTTCGCTATCCAACTGCAAACCAAATGTTTTTTGTACCGCCAAACCTAATTCAAGTGCATCCACCGAATCAAGTCCTAAACCCTCATCAGAAAATAATACCGTATTGTCTTCGATATCATTTATAGAAACATCTTCTAGTGCGAGACTATCAATAATTAGTTGTTTAAGTTGCTGTTCGAGTGTCATTTTCATTATCCTTAGTTTGAGAGTTAAAATAATGTTGTAAATATTCGGTTAATCGGCGAGAAGCAATCGGTAATGGTTTTTCTGCCAGCCAATCCTTCGGATTGATGTCTTCTCCTACAATAAGTTCATATTGAATACGTTTTTTCGGCAACTGATACCAAGGTTGCCCTTTTTTAAAATTCAGCGGATTCATTCTAATGACGATTGGAGTAATAATATTTGCACTACGCAAGCCAATAGATACGGCACCACGATTGAGTTTAATGTCACCATCCCAACCGGTTCTTGTGCCTTCAGGGAAAAGCAAAAGCGCTTGTTCTTTTAGTACCTCATCGCATTCTTCCAGAAGTTCCAATGATTCGGTATTGGGTAAAAAACCGCAGGCTAAAATTTGGTTTCTCATTGTAGGATTATTCAGTAATTCTTTCTTTACAATACAATTCAGTTCGGGGGCTTTAGAGAGAATCAATACTACATCGAGTAGCGACGGGTGGTTTACCAACACTAATTGTCCCTGACACCCTAAACGTTCAAAACCTTGATATTTCACCTCAAGAACACCCGAAATAGTTAAATATCGGATAAAATATGCCCAAATTTTACTAACTAGACGACGAATCTTAAATTGGGTAGCCAAACTATTTTTTTTATGATTTTTAGCATAAGGATAAAGATAGAGCTGAAATAAGCTACCAGCCACGCCCCAAAAAAGAAAACCTAATGCAGTGGCAATAAAACGGCGAATCCAATCTAGTTTTTTCCCCATTGCCACGTTCCTTTTACACTACTTTTCGTTTGCCATTTTTTAATACTTAAGTGCTGATGTTTTACCCAAGTTAATGCATTATCGGAGCCTGAAGGATCGCCCTCGCTCTCGTCTAACTCCAATGTGTAATCCCCCCCTTTTTCGACTAACAAACTTAACGCATAAGAAAAAGGCTGGCGATAAATGGGTGAAACATTGTATGAATCCCCTAAAGGCGATTCTGCCACAACAACCAACACTTGCTTTATTCCTTCGTTCAATAATAAATGGGCTTCTAACAAGGCGATCTCTAAATTATCTTGTTGAGCGGTTAATGCGGTGGTTTCCGCTTTTACACCATTAAGTTCTGACCATTGCCCTACCAAAGCATTATGCACGGAAAGGCTAAAGGAAGTGGGGGAAACATCTCCCTCTGTCAATAAACTATGCCAAAGATCAAAATTACGATTAATTTCCCCATTTGAAGAGGCATACACTACCGGAATATTTTTATTTTCGCCTAATAAATCCCACGCTGATTCAAAAAACAAACGAGCGGATGGGCTTAATCGGCGACGTTTTAACGGAGGTAAAAAAGCTAACTTAGGAGAAACATCTTCAAAATTAACCGCATTTTCTTGCCAAAAGGTTTCTCCTTTTTTCCAATCGTCTGACTCTAGTTTTTTAGAACAAACCATTGCCCAGTTTTTAATATTGAATGAAAAGCGGCAGATTGACATAATTAATAATCTTTGAATAATTGACCAATCATAGTATCAGTTTGACCTTGCAAACCTACTTCGGCAACACGATCTTTTTCATCACCTTTGCGAGCATAAAGAACAAAGCCAACTTCACTTTGATTTTTAACTTCCATTAAACGTAGTTTTGCTTTTGCCACAATGTTACGGTTACCTTTTACGCCAAAGGCTAAAATATAATCACACTTCGCATCACTGGAGCTAGCGATTGATTCAGAGGTAATATTTTTCTTTTTCAGGCTTGTTTTTAAACTGGCTACAAATTGATCCGGTGCACCACGCGTACTACCTTTTACACAAACATGCTTTACATTCAAAGCACGATTCACAGGTTTTAAGCTGCCTTCATCAACCCCACCCGCAGAACATGCGGCTAAACCAAATGCCATTAACCCTAAAATAATGTTTTTCATCCCCTCTCCTGTTCAAATTAAAATCTTTAAAACGAGCTAATTTTACCTAGCTAATTCATTGAAAGCAATGTAGATAATTTTAAATCAGAATAAAAATGTTATACTTAATTTCGATCTGAAATAAAGATCCCGTTTCAACTCATTTACCTTGGAGAATTCCCCTATGAAACTAAGTGCAAAACTCGGCATTATTGTATCAACTTTAGCAATCGCAGCCTGCGCTCCACGTGATACAACCCATCATTTATCTATTAGTCAAGCATTAAAATCACCAGAAGCTGCAGAGGTACTTAATCCAAATATCAAACTTTATTTTGGTACACCAGCACCGGGAAAAGTACTTATCGCAAACGCAGTAACAAATAAGAAAACTAATGCGGCAAATAAAAGTGATGAGAAAGCATGCCAGTGGGTATTTTTATCTGCTGTAAAACAGTTGCAAGATAAAGCCGCATCAAAAGGTGCGACAAAGGTTGGAAATATTGTGAGTTACTATAAAAAGAATACCTTTAAAAGTCGTACGGAATACGAATGCCATGCAGGAAATATTATTAGCGGCGTAGCACTTAAAGGAGATATTGTTAAATAAGGTGAGATAAACGAGTCTCTTTCCTATCAAAAAGTGCGGTTAAAAATCTATTTATTTTTCAACCGCACTTTCTTTTTTAAGAGAATATTAAATGACGGATTCCAACGCCCAAAGTTCTTGCAAACTTTCACGTCGGCGGATTAAATGCGCTTTGTCGCCATCCACTAACACTTCGGCAGTACGCGGGCGGGAATTGTAGTTGGAAGACATACTCGCCCCATAAGCGCCGGCAGAACATTGTGCGATATAATCCCCCTCGGCAATGGCAAGTTCTCGCTGTTTGCCTAAAAAATCCGAGGTTTCGCACACCGGCCCGACCACATCGTAAACCGCTTTTTCACGTACTAAAGTGCGGTCAATTTCCACAATATTCATATAAGCCTCATACAATGCAGGACGAATCATATCGTTCATACCGGTATCTGTAATGGCAAAATTGCGGCTTTCGTTACTTTTCAAATACTGGACTTTTGCCACCAAAATGCCTGCATTGGCGGTGATTGCCCGTCCCGGTTCAAGAATAATTTCAAGATCCTGATAATCTTTTAATTTTTCCAATAAGGCTTTGGCATACTCGCTGGGATGAGGTGGGGTTTCATTGGTATAAGTCACCCCTAAACCGCCGCCTAAGTCTAAATGTTTCAAAGCAATGCCATCTTGTTTGAGTTGTTCCATTAACACAATTAGACGATCTGTCGCGTCCAAAAACGGTTGCAATTCGGTAAGTTGAGAACCGATATGACAATCCATTCCGCTAATTTTGACATTCGGCAAACTTGCCGCCAATCGATACACTTCGCGTGCTTCATCGACGCCTATCCCAAATTTGTTTTCTTTTAATCCGGTGGAAATATAAGGGTGAGTATGGGCATTCACATCCGGATTCACACGCAAGGAAATAGGGGCAATTTTACCCATTTCTCCGGCAATGAGGTTGATGTGGTTAAGTTCGGAAACCGACTCAACATTAAAGCAACGGATGCCGACTTCTAATGCACGCATAATTTCTTCACGGGATTTTGCCACACCGGAAAAGACGACTTTCGATGCCTCACCACCGACAGCCAGCACACGTTCCAATTCGCCTTGCGAGACAATATCAAAACCTGAACCTAATTTCGCCATTACACTTAGTACACCAATATTGGAACAGGATTTCACCGCAAAACAAATTAAATGGGGATGTGAACCTAACGCCTCATTAAACGCATGCCAATGACGTTCCAATGTCGCACGGGAATAGACATAAAGCGGCGTACCGAACTGTTCGGCAAGTTTTTGTACCGGCACTTGCTCGGCGTAGAGTCGATTATTTTGATATTGGAAAAAATTCATATTATGTCTCACCAATTATTGATGTTGTTGGGTTTGCTCTTTTTCCGGAAAATACAATGGGCCTTTCACGCCACAACCGGTTGCTAACACACAAACTGCACTTAATACTAAAATTGACAGTAATTTTTTCATTTTTTCTCTCTCACTAATCGTTAAATCCGCCTTTTATAAGGGGGAAAAAGGCTTTATAATCTGCCGCATTCTATCAGATTTGCAGAGAAAAACTTTATGAATGTTGCAGAATTTCATCAAAACATTGAACACATTTGGCAAAAAATTGAGGAAAAATTAGAACAACAAGATGCGGATGTCGATTGCGAAACGCAAGGTGCCGTATTCACCATGACATTTGATAATCGCACACAAATTGTCATCAATAAACAAGAACCATTGCTTGAACTTTGGCTTGCCAGTAAATTAGGCGGCTTTCATTTTGCCTTCAAAAATGGCGAGTGGATTTCCAATGACGGACAACGATTCTGGGATAGTTTAACGGAAGCCTGTGCGGCTCATGGTGAAACGATTCAATTCTAAAATGAGCACGCCGTCTCTTTTACCGAAAACCGTTGAAAAATCAACCGCACTTTCCGTGCTGAACTCGGTATTCGGCTACCAATCTTTTCGTAAAGGGCAGGAAGAAGTAATTAATGCCGCACTAAATGGGCAAGATACGCTGGTCGTGATGGCAACAGGAAACGGTAAATCACTTTGTTATCAAATTCCTGCACTCTGTTTCGATGGGCTTACACTGGTGATCTCCCCTCTCATTTCCTTAATGAAAGATCAGGTGGATCAATTACAGGCTAACGGTATTGAAGCGGCGTTCCTTAACTCCAGTCAAACACTTGAACAGCAACAGCTGGTACAAAATAAGTTAATTTCCGGAAACCTCAAACTCCTTTATATTTCACCGGAAAAGGTGATGACGAACAGCTTTTTTAAGCTGATTTCCTATTGCCAAGTCAGTTTTATCGCCATTGATGAGGCACATTGTATTTCTCAATGGGGGCATGATTTTCGCCCTGAATATACTCAACTCGGCGGGTTAAAATCCAGCTTTCCGAATGCCCCTATTATGGCGCTCACCGCAACGGCAGATTACACAACACGGCAAGATATCCTCACCCACCTTAAACTGCACAATCCATATAAATATGTGGGTAGTTTTGATCGCCCAAATATTCGCTATACACTGGAAGAAAAATTCAAACCGACAGAACAATTGACCCGTTTTGTATTGGCTCAGAAAGGCAAAAGCGGCATTGTTTATTGTAACAGCCGTAATAAGGTCGAACGGATAGCGGAAAGTTTACGTAATAAAGGGATATCCGCTGCGGCTTACCACGCAGGCATGGAAACGGCACAACGTGAACGTGTACAGCAGGATTTTCAACGCGACAATGTGCAAGTGGTAGTCGCAACCATAGCTTTTGGTATGGGGATTAATAAATCCAATGTCCGTTTCGTCGCACATTTTGATTTACCGCGCAGCATCGAATCTTACTATCAAGAAACCGGCCGTGCGGGGCGGGATGACTTACCCGCTGAAGCCGTATTATTTTATGAAGCGGCAGATTATGCGTGGTTACAAAAAATTTTGCTTGAAAAACCGGAAACGCCCCAACGGCAAATTGAACAACATAAATTAGAAGCCATCGGCGAATTTGCCGAAAGTCAAACTTGCCGTCGTTTGGTGTTACTCAATTATTTCGGCGAACATCGTCAAACACCTTGCAATAACTGCGATATTTGTTTGGATCCGCCGAAAAAATATGACGGTTTAGTGGATGCACAAAAAGTGATGTCGGCTATTTACCGTGTGGGACAATGTTTCGGGGCACAATATGTGATTGGGGTATTACGAGGAATGCAAAATCAGAAAATCCTCGAACGTCAACACGATAAACTTAGCGTTTATGGTATTGGGAAAGATAAAAGTAAGGAACATTGGCAATCGGTGATTCGCCAATTGATTCACTTAGGCTTTATACAGCAGGTGATCGGAGAGTTTAACACCACCTTACAACTCACAGAAAATGCCAAACCCGTGCTAAAAGGAGAAGTGCCTTTGGAGCTTGCAATGCCGCGTATTTCCGCGATTAGCAAAATGGCTCATAACCCACAACGAAATGCGCTGCTCAATTATGATAAAGATCTGTTTGCCCGCCTGCGCTTTTTACGTAAACAAATTGCCGATAAAGAAAATATCCCGCCCTATATCGTGTTCAATGACGCAACATTGCAGGAAATGGCACAGTACATGCCAACATCTAATATTGAAATGTTACAAATTAACGGCGTGGGCACAATAAAATTAGAACGATTTGCCCAACCCTTTATCATGTTGATTAAAGAACATAAAGCAATTTTGGCGAAAGCTTAAGATCAAAGTAAAAAGTGCGGTCAAAATTGACCGTACTTTTTTGTATCCTACGCCTCCATCGACATACAGAGTAAAGTCAAGGGGTGAATACAGGTGATATTGGAAGACATATCAATTTGCCATTTACAGGTTTGACATTCGGAAATGACATAATCAAATCCACCCTCATTGATATTGTCAAACAAGGTTTTGCCGATAGATTGGGCGGTGTCGTAATTTTCCGCTTTAAAGCCGTAAGTACCGGCAATGCCACAACATTGTGATGGTAACATTATGATTTCCAAACCCGGAATTTGTTTCAACACGTCCAAGGTGTAAGGCGCCCAACCGGCTTTCTCCACATGGCAAGCCGTATGGTACGCCACCCGCAATTTAAGCGGCTTAAGAGGTAAAGTGTTACCCTCTTTAAAAAGCCGATATAGGAAAGGGGTTACCATGTGGATATGCGGGCGTACTTTGGCATTGTCGATGCCTAAAATATGATGATATTCATCCCGTAAATTTAACGCACAACTTGAGGCTTCGCTAATCACCTCTAACCCCTTTTCATCCACCATTTTGCCAATGTGGTCGGTATTGAATCGGGCAATGCTACGGGCTCGTTCAGGAAATCCGTTCACAGTTAAAGGCAAACCGCAGCATTTTTCTTTTTCCAACAACATCACGCCGATCCCCATTGCATTGAACACTTTAAGAAATTCCTTGCCTAGTTGGGGATTGTTATAGTTCACATAACAGCCGTGAAAATACGCCACTTTGCGTTCAAACTTTTTCTGTTCTTCCAAGGCATTTTTCATATACCAACTGCGGAACGTGCCAAAAGCATATTTTGGTAAGGTTCTTTTTTTGCTGATATTAAGGGTTTTCTCAAGGACAAATTTTGTGGCGCTTAATCCGGTGATCGTATTCACAATAGGCGCAAGAGGCGTATTGAGCTTGCCCATGATGTCGGTATTACTCAAAATGGCGTCACGCAACTTGTTCGTTAACGTTTTTTTCTGTTGTGCCAGATGATTATTGCGCGCCCGAACAATAAGATCACCGATTTTTACATCGGACGGACAAGCCACCTCGCAACGTTTACAGTTGGTGCAATATTTGAGGGCTTCATCATAAAGTTCGGCAGATTTTAAACGTAAACGCTCACCGTCAGGCCCCGACTGTTTCGGGCCGGGATAAAGCGGGTTATTACGCGAAACCGGACAAACGGCAGTACAGGCGGTACATTTAATACAGCTTTCAAAACTTTCATCAATATATTGATGGCTTGCCGGCGAATTAAGGGACTGTTTCGCACTATCAATTAATCGTTGAATATTCATACTCATATCGCCTCCTTATTTCGCCAGAATTTCTTCCGCCACCGCCAAGGCAGTTACCACCGCCACACCGGAACCACAACCAAGCGCTAAAGCATTAAAGCCGCCAATCACATTCCCTACGGCATATAAATTCGTTAAAAATTGACCGCTCTTTTGCACTTGGCAATGTTCGTTAATCACCACGCCGGCAGATTGATAAGGTTGGGGGTTAGCAAAGCGACGATCCGTCCAGCTAAAGCGGTCATTAGCCTCAAATCCTTTTACTCCCGTAATATCCGAATAAAATACCGGTTCAAAAATTTTATCGAATTCCGCCACTAACCCCTTACTGAAGAAACTACCTGACGCAAGTACGAAATTATCGGCAATCATTTCTTCGTCATTGTGTAAACGGGTCATCACACAACGCACTCGGTTACCGTCAAAATGTGCTTTTACAGCACTATCGCCATTCATCATCAAGCCCCCGAGGGATTCAAATTTACGACGTAATTGAATACGTTGCCGCATACCCAGGAGTGAAGGCGGAAGGGTCGGTAACTCAAATAAGGCAAGCTTTGTTGCCTTGCGAAGTACGGTCATAAACTCTTGATTTTCCAGACCAAAACAAGCCGGTAAAAATACGGCGTCCGCGCCTTGTGCGGATTCCACAATTTCTGTTACTAAATCATCAAAGGCCAATTTGTGTTCTAAAAGTTGTGCGATATTCACACTGCGAAACTCCCGTGAATTTTCACGCAGTTCGTCTAATTGCGGGATATTCAAGAAACCACTACTCACCTCGCAATGGGCAAACTGTGGGTTAAGCACTAAATTCGCCGACAAAAGCTGGGGTTGAAAATCGTGATAGCCTTCAATACCAAGCACCGCAATACGTTTATGTGGAAAAGGTTCATGACCCTCGACGGTTGGAACACTATTCGGGGAAAGCCATGTGCCACGCAAACTGCCAAGCCCGGTTACCCGCCGGTGATTTTTTTCGCCAAAGCCAATTAAATCAAGATTGAGGGATTGTGCCAAAGCTTCAAATTCCCGTGCCTTGCTCATCACTTTTTCTGTACCCAATAAGCTATATGGGTGCGATGGTAAGGTTGAGCAAAGTGCGGTTAAATTTTCTTGCAAATTTTCCACCTCACTGCCTGATGGCATACGGCTTAATAGATCAAAGGAACCGGAGGCGAAATCCATCGCCGCTTGACCGTTATTGATAATCACACATTGCTTACCGTTTTGTTGAAGGGCGATACCACAGGTTAAGCCCGCCAAACCACCGCCAATAATCACTACGTCAAAATTCATTGCTATCCGTCCCTTGTTGTGCTTGTTCCTCAAGCGGTTTCACATCATTCAAACCCAATACGCTACCATACATCCAAGAGGTAAATTCGGCTTCCCGAATGGCTTCCCCCCAAGCGATGGGTTCAATACCACGCCAACGCTCTTCCATAAAGGCATTGAGTTGGGTGGTCGATTGGCGCGGAGTGGCGACCTCAAAACGGCTCATTAGTCCCGCGGCACGACAGGCGCAAAGTTCCGCTTGACATGTCCCCATCCCCACTCGGGTACGACGGCGCAAATCCACCAGATTGTGAACGTCTAGTTCATCTACCGCATAACGTACTTCACCGGCAGTGACCGCTTCACATTCACATACCATAGAACGGTCTAAACGGGCTTTGTCTAGCAAACGGGTGGCGCGGGAACCGTGGCGGTACACGGCGGAATAACGAATAGTACTCGGCAATGAAATGACTTTTTGATTGGTTTCTTGACGGCTTTCCGTTGAACCCGGCAGCGGTTGTTCTGCCGTCACACAACGGGCGGTTTTATTAAGTTTTTTGCAAACTAAATCCGTTGTCCATTCCGCCATTAAACGATAAGTCATTAATTTACCGCCGGTGATAGTAATAAAACCGTCTAAACCGTCACGTTCTGCATGATCCAGCAAAACAATACCACGGCTGACGTTTCGACCGGAAGGATCATCATCCGTTGCCACCAATGGGCGCACCCCGGCATAGGCACGCAGCACACGGGTATGCCGTAAACTTGGTGCGAGTTTTTCCCCTTCACGGAAAAGAATATCCACTTCTTCGGGGGTCACTTGCATATTATCGATTTGATCATAAGGAATTCGGCTAGAAGTCGTGCCAATCACACAAATGGTATCACCCGGCACGAGAATATCGGCGTCAGCAGGTTTACGACAGCGGTTAATCACCATTTTATTGATACGATGCCCCATAACGAGTAACGCTCCCTTTGCCGGAAACATTTTAATGTTGAGATCAGCATATTCTGCTATCCCTTGCCCCCAGATCCCACTGGCATTGACAACGAGCGGCGCAAAAAATTGGCGTTTAATTTTGTTTTTATGATCATAAACGTCCACACCAATGACTCTCCCGCCTTCCCGAATAAGATTTTTCACTTCGCAGTAGGTGAATATTTTGGCGCCGTTTTCTGCTGCGTCCATCATGTTAGAGGCGGTTAAACGAAAAGGATCAATAGAACCGTCCGGCACCACAACTGCCCCCACTAAATCAGGATTAACGGAAGGTTCCATAATTCTTGCAAGTTTAGGATCAATAGCAACCGCCTCAATACCGGATTTTGTACAACTTTCAATGAAGTTTTTTTGATAGTCGAGAGAATCTTCAGGTAACGTAATAAATAACCCTTCCGTTTCATCCACACAATGACGTGCGATGTTGCGTAAGATACGATTTTCTTTAATACATTCTTCCGCCGATTCCCGATCGTTCACCGCATAGCGCGCACCGCTATGTAAAAGACCATGATTACGACCCGTTGCGCCGGTCGCAATATCACGACGCTCCAGCAAAATACAATTAATACCGCGCAACGCACAATCACGTGCAATACCCGCACCGGTCGCCCCACCACCGATTATAATTACATCCGTGGATAAGGAAGAAAAGCTTCCGACATCTTGATATAAATTAGGTGATAATCCCATGTTTACCTCCAGATCCCACAATAAATAATAAAAAATAAACCCACTTCGTTTGATTGTAGAGAATAATGCCTAAATTAACAACATATTGAGCGAAAAAGAAAATATATTTGTGAGCAAGATCACTATATTTTCGCACTCGCTCATGCAGACATGATTTTTTGTGAACAACTTCACATTTTTTAACTCGAAAACTTTCTTATTTTTTATTTTTCATTATTATGCACGCTGTCCCTTTCTTTTTTGTTCAGAAGGGAAAATCATAATTATAAATGTTGGAGAAAAATTATGTTTGGACCATTTAAACCCGCACCGCATATTGCGGAACTTCCTGCGGAAAAAATTGATTCTACCTATAAACGCTTACGTTGGCAGGTATTCGCAGGGATATTCTTTGGTTATGCCGCTTATTATTTTGTGCGTGCAAACTTTGACTTGGCTCAAAAAGGTTTAATTGAAGCCGGTATGTATAACAAGGCGGAATTGGGTCTTGTCGGTACGGCTGCCGGTTTAGCTTACGGTTTGTCAAAATTCTTTATGGCAATGCTTTCGGATCGTTCTAACCCGAAAGTATTTTTACCATTCGGTTTATTATTATCCGGTTTATGTATGACCATGATGGGTTTATTCCCGTGGGCAACATCCGGTATCGTGATCATGTGGATTATGATCTTTTTAAACGGTTGGTTTCAAGGAATGGGCTGGCCTCCATGCGGACGAACGATGGTTCACTGGTGGTCTAAATCCGAACGTGGAACCATTGTTTCTATTTGGAATACCGCACACAACCTCGGAGGTATGGTGCCGGGGGCGATGGTACTTCTAGCCGGAGCAATTTATTTCAGCACACACGGCGTTGAAGCAACCGCAAAAGATGTATGGCAACAAGCGCTTTACTATCCAGGTATCGCTGCGATGATCATCGCTATTCCAATTTATCTTGTAATGAAAGATACCCCACAATCTTGTGGCTTACCGCCGGTTGAAAAATGGCGTAATGACTATCCGGACGACTATAACGAAAAAACTTACGAGCATGAGCTTTCTACCAAAGAAATCTTTATGACTTATGTCTTGAAAAACAAATTATTATGGTACATCGCCATTGCTAACGTGTTCGTTTACTTAATCCGCTACGGTGTGTTGAAATGGTCTCCGGTTTACTTAGGTGAAGTAAAACACTTCAACATTAAAGGTACGGCATGGGCATACACCATTTATGAATTGGCCGCTATTCCGGGTACATTATTATGCGGTTGGGTATCTGACCACGTATTCAAGGGTAAACGGGGATTAACCGGTTTTATCTTCATGATCTTAACCACCATTGCTGTTGTGGCATTATGGAAAAACCCGGCTACGCCTGAAGCTGAGATTGCCAGCTACAGTGCATGGTATGAAAACCCATATCAATTAACCGACTTCATTTTAATGACGACTATCGGCTTCTTAATTTATGGCCCGGTGATGTTAATCGGCTTACATGCCCTTGAACTTGCACCGAAAAAAGCTGCGGGTACGGCAGCCGGTTTCACCGGATTATTCGGTTATTTAGGCGGTACCGTATCGGCCTCTGCCGTTGTCGGCTGGGCGGCAGAATACTACGGCTGGGATGGCGGTTTCTACGTCATGATCGCCGGCGGTATCTTAGCAGTGTTATTACTTCTCAATGTAATGATTGAAGAAGGCAAACACAAAGCAAAATTAGGTGATACCTACGGTACGAAATAATTCGTGTCAAAAAGGCGACAAGCAAGTGCTGAAGTCGCCTTTTTCATTTAATAAATCCTTAATATTAATGGATTATATTGATTCAACATTATTCATTCACGAAAACAGTCTTAAAATTAACCGCACTTCTTCAAGGAGAAATATTAATGAAACTTAAAACATTAGCCTTTTCTTTACTGGCCACTAGCGTATTAGTCGGCTGTAGCAGTCAATCTTCAATGATGGCAAGTAATATGAAATCAGAAAAACTTATTATCGCTCACCGTGGTGCAAGCGGCTACTTACCGGAGCATACACTGGAATCCAAAGCGCTTGCCTTTGGTCAACAAGCGGATTATTTAGAACAAGATTTAGCCATGACAAAAGATGGTCGTCTCATTGTCATTCATGATCACTTTTTAGACGGTTTAACCGATGTGGCAAAAAAATTCCCAAACCGTCATCGTAAAGACGGTCGTTATTATGTGATTGACTTCACCTTAAAAGAAATTCAAAGTTTGAATATGACGGAAAACTTTGAAACCAAAGACGGTAAGCAAGTTGCCGTTTATCCGAAACGTTTCCCACTTTGGAAATCCCATTTCAAAATCCATACCTTTGAAGATGAAATTGAATTTATTCAAGGTTTAGAAAAATCCACCGGTAAAAAAGTGGGCATTTACCCTGAAATTAAAGCACCTTGGTTCCATCATCAAAATGGTAAAGATATTGCCGCCGAAACACTCAAAGTATTGAAAAAATACGGTTATGACAAAAAAACCGATAGAGTTTATTTGCAAACCTTTGATTTCAACGAGTTAAAACGTATCAAAACCGAATTACTACCGAAAATGGGAATGGATTTGAAATTAGTGCAATTAGTGGCATACACCGATTGGCACGAAACCGAGGAAAAAAATGCGCAAGGCAAATGGGTGAACTATGATTATGATTGGATGTTCAAACCGGGTGCAATGGCTGAAGTAGTGAAATATGCGGATGGCGTAGGGCCGGGTTGGTATATGTTAGTTGATAAAGAAAAATCAAAAGTCGGTAATATTCAATACACCCCATTAGTGAAAGAGTTAGCACAATATAATGTGGAGTTACATCCTTATACCGTTCGTAAAGATGCTTTACCGGAATTTTTTACCAATGTAAATCAAATGTATGATACCTTGCTAAATAAAGCCGGGGCAACGGGAGTGTTTACGGATTTCCCTGATACCGGAGTTGAATTTTTGAAAGGTAAAAAATAATTTTTCTGTGCACAACAAAAGAACCCAATCTATAAAAGACTGGGTTCTTTTTTGTATGTTTGAAAAAGTGCGGTTGATTTTCAACTTATTTTTTACATTAGTTACATCACCACCGCATAAGCTGCCGCTGCCAATAATGATCCGATGATTGGCCCCACAATCGGCACCCAGCTATATCCCCAATCCGGTTTAGTATTTAATTGACGACTGAGGAAAAGTCCTAAGGTTAAACGCGGCCCAAAATCCCGAGCCGGATTGATGGCATAGCCGGTTGTTCCCCCCAAACTTAAACCGATTGCCCAAACAAGAATAGCCACCGGTAACGCCCCGATAGAACCTAAACCGATAGGCGTTACTTCCGTTGTTCCCGGCAAGGTAATATCCGCACCGACCAGATAAAAAACCACAAATACCAAGACAAACGTACCGATAATTTCACTAATAAGGTTGCTTGGATAATGACGAATTGCAGGTTCCGTGCAGAAACAAGCACGTTTTAAACCTTCATTTTCTGTGGCTAAGAAATGGTTGCGGTACATTATATAAACCAACAACGCTCCCACCATACCGCCAAAAACTTGAGCGATAACATACCCTGCGACTAATCCCCAGTCGAATGCACCTTTTGCGGCAAGCCCTAAGGTAACGGCTGGATTCAAATGTGCACCGCTGTAAGGTCCGACAACAACAACTGCCACATACACGGCAAACGCCCATGCGGTGGTAATCACAATCCAGCCGGAACTTTGCCCTTTTGTTTTATCCAAACAAACATTGGCAACCACGCCATTCCCTAACAAAATCATAAGCGCGGTGCCGAAAAACTCTGCAAAATAAGCATTCATAAGAGAATCTCCATCGAATAGTTGAAGAAAGCATTTCTAAATAGGGTCTCTAGCCACTTTTGCCGACAACGCTAAAAAAACCCGCTAAGAAGTACAAGTAAGCAATTATGTTCGTATTTTTTCAAACTTGAGAAACTCAATGTGAGCGCACTTATTATCTTCTAAAAACCCTACTCTTCAAGTAGGTATTCCAAGTAAATTTTAGAAATGCGAACTTGATCACATAATCTATCGAAAAAGAACATTTTTTTGTGATCATTGTCATAAAATTGCAAAATGGGTATTTAAATTCAGTGATAATTCAATTAGCTTACGAGCGCAATTTGTTCGTTTTTAGTTCAAAACATTCGTTTACAATAAAAAACGTACTATCAAGGAGTTTTTATCATGACTGACAAAAAATACATTATTGCTCTAGATCAGGGGACTACCAGCTCTCGAGCCGTACTATTGGATCATAACGCTAACATTGTTGAAATTGCGCAACGCGAATTTACTCAAATTTACCCGCGTGCAGGTTGGGTAGAACACAACCCAATGGAAATTTGGGCAACGCAAAGCTCCACCCTCAATGAAGTCGTTGCCAAAGCTGGTATCACTTCTGATGAAATCGCCGCAATTGGTATCACCAACCAACGTGAAACCACGATTGTGTGGGAAAAATCAACAGGTGTACCTGTTTATAACGCCATTGTTTGGCAATGTCGCCGTACCGCTGACATTACCGATAAACTGAAAGCAGACGGTTACGAGGATTATATTCGCCATACCACAGGATTAGTAGTCGATCCTTATTTCTCCGGTACTAAAGTAAAATGGATTTTGGACAATGTAGAAGGTGCGCGTGAAAAAGCAGAACGTGGTGAATTATTATTCGGTACTGTGGATACGTGGCTTGTGTGGAAACTAACTCAAGGCCGTGTACACGTAACCGATTACACGAATGCCTCACGCACTATGTTATTTAATATTCACACCAAACAGTGGGATGACAAGATGCTTGAAATCTTGAATATCCCACGCTCCATGTTGCCTGAAGTGCGTAATTCTTCTGAAATTTACGGTCAAACCAACATTGGCGGTAAGGGCGGTGTACGTATTCCGGTTGCGGGTATTGCCGGAGACCAACAGGCTGCGCTTTACGGTCATTTATGTGTGCATGCCGGACAAGCCAAAAACACTTACGGCACAGGTTGTTTTATGTTGCTCCACACCGGTGATAAAGCGATCACCTCAAAAAACGGCTTGCTTACCACCATCGCCTGTAATGCGAAAGGCGAACCGGAATACGCATTAGAAGGCTCGGTATTTATTGCCGGTGCCTCTATTCAATGGTTACGGGATGAACTCAAAATTGTTCACGATAGTTTCGATTCCGAATACTTTGCCCAAAAAGTACAGGACAGCAACGGTGTTTATGTCGTACCCGCGTTCACCGGTTTAGGCGCACCTTATTGGGATCCTTATGCTCGCGGCGCTATTTTCGGGCTTTCCCGTGGCGCAAATCGTAACCACATTGTTCGCGCTACTCTTGAGTCTATCGCCTATCAAACCCGTGACGTATTAGAAGCCATGCAATCCGATTCGGGTGAACGCTTACAATACCTCCGTGTCGATGGCGGTGCTACAAATAACAATTTCTTAATGCAATTCCAAGCGGATATTCTAGATGTGAATGTGGAACGCCCCGTAGTGAAAGAAGTGACCGCATTAGGTGCAGCCTATCTGGCAGGTCTTGCCACCGGTTTTTGGAAAGACTTAGACGAACTTCGCGATAAAGCACGGGTAGAGCGTACTTTCACACCGGATAACGACAATGAAAAACGCGAACGCCGCTATAAAGGCTGGAAAAAAGCGGTAAAACGTTCACTGGAATGGGCGAAGGAAGATGCGGAATAAGAGGAAATAATCCTTAAAGAAGGTAAAAGCAAAAGTGCGGTCAAATTTCACCGCACTTTTTCATTCTTAAAGTCCTAATTTTTCCGTCATGGATTTTGCCAAGTCATTCAACATAGCATAACGTTTCCGATACATAGAACGTTTTTTACTTGGCACATCATCAAGATTTCTATTCTCTTCCAAAGGCAAAACCCAATAATCTTTTCGTTGTCCGCCTGATTCCGAAAAAATGGCATCATAATCCACGGTATAGCTTTTCGATTGAATAAAGCGAGATTTATTTTGATATTTTTGAGGAATGCCAAGTAATGTTTTAAAACCTAGAATCTTAGTGAGGGCCTTCATCGTTTCTACCATCAAGTAAGCCGGACGTAAACCATGGCAAGATTTAGTCAGGTGTTTCACCATTTCTTTTGAGCCTTCAAAATTCGGCCCTTGCACAACGGCAATAAGCAAGGCATTTTCAAGTTTGGCGAAGGTGAGCAAATACACCAATTCATTTTTAGGTTTGTGCCACAGCTCGAGCACCCAATAGCCCTCCATCGGTTGATGCGTCGTCATACTTAATGTGATTTCAAAATCGGGGATAACCTCACCAAAACTTAATGATTGTTCCCATAATGGTTTGGAAAGTGCAGTTAATTTTTCAGGTAAAAACAGAAGGTTATCACACATATATTGAAAGCGTTTAGATGCGCTAAAGCGTTTATCTAAAAAACGCGACACCAATGGATAGGCATAATTTACACGCTCATTAAATATCGGAATAAGGGCAGGGTGTCGGTTAATAAAGCCCTCAAACCGTTTGATCCAATGCCAATGCAAAAGGCTGCGCAAATTGTAACGAAAACGTTTTAAATAATCATAACGACCGGGGCGGTCGGGATGAATAACATTCGCTTTTACCCAAGTATATTGCTGTTTTGTTGTCATTTTTCTTGTTATATGAATAGATTCTTAAGCGAAACTATTTTACACAATTTCAGCAAAATTACGATCTATGATATGCTTAGCGCCGCAATATCAGAGGAAAAATTATGTCTGAAATTAAACTGAATTATCACAAAACCCACTTTCTTACGAGCGCGCCCAATATTCGTGCTATTCCGGAAGATAGCGGTATTGAAATTGCCTTTGCCGGTCGATCAAATGCGGGAAAATCTACCGCACTCAACGCATTAACAAATCAAAAAAATCTGGCTCGCACCTCTAAAACCCCGGGGCGAACTCAGCTTATCAACTTATTTGAAGTCGAACCGAATTGTAAACTTGTGGATTTACCGGGCTACGGTTACGCCGCAGTACCGGAACAAATGAAAATCCAGTGGCAAAAATCCTTAGGGGAATATTTGCAAAAACGGGAATGTCTGGCAGGTTTAGTCGTATTGATGGATATTCGTCACCCCTTAAAAGATCTCGATCAACAAATGATTGAATGGGCAGTGTCGGCAAATTTGCCGGTTTTACTCCTGCTAACCAAAGCGGATAAATTAAGCCAAAGTGCACGTAGCAAACAAGTAAAAATGGTGCGGGAAGCCATTCTTCCCTTCCAAGGTGATATACAAGTGGAAGCCTTTTCAGCACAACATAAAATTGGTATTGATAAACTTGCGACAAAATTAGACTACTGGTTTTCTCCGGTTTTTGCGGAATAAAATGTAAATATTGCGATCTTGCTCGCAAAAAAAGCGTGTAATGAATGATTTCATCACACGCTTTTTTTATAGTGTGAAAACTTCTTCAATTTTAACCGCACTTTTAGGATCTCCATGTCCCTTGCCATCGTTTATAGTCGAGCCTCCATGGGCGTACAAGCCCCGCTTGTTACGATTGAAGTCCATTTAAGTAACGGGAAACCCGGATTTACACTCGTGGGATTACCTGAAAAAACAGTCAAGGAAGCGCAAGACCGCGTGCGTAGCGCGTTAATCAACGCACAATTTAAATATCCGGCAAAACGTATCACTGTAAATCTCGCCCCGGCGGATTTACCCAAGGAAGGCGGGCGATTTGATTTACCCATTGCTATTGGAATTCTTGTAGCATCCGATCAATTAGACGGTAGCCGTTTAAAACAACTTGAGTTTGTCGGAGAATTGGCTCTAACAGGCCATCTGAGAGGGATTCACGGCGTCATTCCGGCTATTCTCGCCGCACAAAAATCCAAACGTGAACTGGTTATTGCTCAGCAAAATGCGAACGAAGCCTCATTAGTTTCGGAGCAAAATACCTATTTTGCTCAAACTTTACTTGATGTTGTGCAATTTCTTAATAATCAGAAAACACTGCCTCTTGCGACGGAATTAAGCCATGAAAGTGCGGTTAATTTCCATCATAATTACGTTGATTTAACCGATATTATCGGACAACAACATGCTAAGCGGGCTCTTACTATTGCCGCTGCCGGACAACACAATTTGCTTTTTCTTGGCCCTCCGGGAACCGGTAAAACGATGCTGGCAAGTCGTTTAACGACACTGTTGCCGGAAATGAGCTCTCAGGAAGCCATTGAAACCGCCTCTGTAACAAGCCTCGTACACAATGAATTAAATCTCCATAATTGGAAACAACGCCCATTTCGGGCACCACATCATAGTACCTCTCTACCGGCATTAGTCGGTGGAGGCACTATTCCCAAACCGGGAGAAATTTCCTTGGCACATAATGGCGTACTGTTTTTAGACGAATTACCGGAATTTGAGCGAAAAGTACTTGATGCCCTGCGTCAACCGCTAGAAAGTGGCGAAATTGTTATCTCACGAGCCAATGCCAAAATTCAATTTCCTGCACGCTTTCAATTGGTTGCAGCAATGAATCCCAGCCCAACCGGACATTATACCGGCACACATAACCGCACTTCACCCCAACAAATCATGCGCTATTTAAACCGCCTATCCGGGCCATTTTTAGATAGGTTTGATTTATCTATTGAAGTACCGTTACTACCACAGGGGAGTTTACAACATTCGGACAATCGAGGCGAAACCAGTGAACAAGTGCGGGAAAAAGTATTAAGAGTACGGGAAATTCAATTAGCCCGAGCCGGAAAAATCAATGCTTATTTAACCAGTAAAGAGATTGAACGGGATTGTAAATTAGATGAAAAAGAAGCGTTATTTCTTGAAAACACATTAAATAAACTCGGGCTTTCCGTACGAGCCTACCATCGTATTCTGAAAGTCTCACGCACCATTGCCGATCTTAATGGAGAAAAACAAATTTCCCAACTTCATTTAGCAGAAGCATTGGGCTACCGTGCAATGGATCGATTACTACAAAAATTAAGCCATGCGTAACCATATTCTAGAAACATAGGATAAACCTGAAAATTCTTGTTTATTACTGTCTTGAAAAATCTAAGGGCGTATATAACGCCCTTAGATTAGAAATAATCAATAACAAATAACTTAATAATAAGAATGTTCCCCACGCTGATGCTCGGTAACATCTTTCGCCCCTTTTAATTCATTAGGGAATAAGCCGACCAGTTGTTTTTCTACGCCATCTTTTAATGTTACATCCACCATCGAACAACCATTACAACCACCACCGAATTGTAGAACGGCATAGCCGTCTTCCGTAATTTCAATCAATGTGATTCGACCACCGTGGCTTGCCAATTGTGGGTTTATTTGGGTTTGAATGACATACTCTACACGTTCAATTAATGGTGCATCGTCCGCCACTTTACGCATTTTCGCATTTGGTGCTTTTAACGTAAGCTGCGCGCCCAATTCTTCCGTCACATAATCAATTTCAGCTTCTTCCAAAAAAGGTAAACTCACCTCATCAACAAAGGCGGAAAAAGTATCATATTTCATTTCTACATCACTTTCTTCTACTGCATTTGGTGGGCAGTAGGACACACCACACTCCGCATTTGGCGTACCCGGGTTCACCACAAAAATACGAATATTTGTGCCCTCTTCTTGGGTATCCAATAATTTGCGAAAATGTTCCTGCGCCGCTTTTGAAATAGCAATTTGTTCCATAAATATTCCTTAATACTTGAGAAAATTTGTCAGAAATGATACGCCTACCTCAGTATTTTTTCCACTTTTTTATCACAATCACTCTTATCATTTAACCCGATTAAACGCGTGCCAGCCCCCATACTTGAATTTCCCGAACACCGAGACTACGCAATAATTTCGCAATCTCATTGAGTGTACTTCCCGTAGTAATCACATCATCTAGCAAAGCTACTCTCTGATAGGGAAAAGGTTTGGAAAGATCGATTTTAAACGCGTTTTTCAAATTCTGACGACGTATCGCAGCACTTAAGCCACGCTGGGTATGCGTATGTTTCACACGTTTAACAATATGGGATAGACAAGGAATTTCAAGCCATCGACTGATAGTTTTCGCCAATAAATCCGCTTGATTATAGCCACGTTGCCATTGACGAAGATGATAAAGTGGCACCGGAATAATTGCTTGAGGAAAGGTTAAACCATGGTTACGCCTTGCCTCATAAACAGACAATAAAAGCAAACAAGCCAAAGTACGATCAAGCCAAAATTGTTTTTGATATTTGAAACGATGAATTAAACGGGAAAGCGATTCGTCATAGTGTCCAACAATTACCATGCGATCCCAAGCAAATTCATTATTTCCACAACGACCACAATAGCGGCTGAAATGTTGCAATGGCGCACCACAGCCACCGCAATAGACATATTGTTTAATTTGTCTTTGACAAGTCGAACACAATCCATTTTGACCTTGTTTTAATGAGGATTGGCACAGCATGCAATTAAACCGAAAAAACGCACTAAAATCTAACTGCACTTTTATTTCCTTTTATCTGCCGTTTTTTGTTTCAATCCTTTTAAACTTTCGCCTTGTTTTAAAATACGCGGCGTAACAAAAATGACCAATTCACGTTTTTGGTGACGTTCACTTTCTTTACTAAATAAATGCTTTACCAGTGGGATATCGCCCAATACTGGAACTTTATCAATCCCTTTCGTGATCGTGTCATGAAACACCCCGCCCAATACGATGGTTTCGCCATCTTTCGCAAAAACCTGAGTATTAATTTCCTGTTTATCGATGGACACAATCTCGTTATTTTGTTGCCCATAGGATATTCGATTACCCGGTGAGTTTTGACTAACCAATAAATCAAGTAGGATATTGTTATCCTTGGAAATATGCGGTGTCACTTCTAAGCCTAATACAGCCTCACGAAATTCAACGGTTTGTATATCACTTTTGCCCTTGACGACATAAGGAATCTCAGTACCTTGCTTAATACTTGCACTTTTTTTATTCGTTGTCAGTAACCTTGGACTGGCTATAATCTCTACGTTATTTTCACGTTCAAGTGCGGTTAATTCCAAATCCAATAATCTCCCGTTAATTTTCGCCACTTGCAATGCGAGAGAACCAGCAGGAGTAGTACTCGTTGCAAAATTGATATTTAAATTATCCGCTATATTGGCAAAACCGTTAGCAGCAAGGCTACCGCCCACCCGATGCGCATTCTCCGTTGGCGTAAAAATTCCCCAACGCACACCTAATTCTTTAAGACTTTCATCCGTAATGGTTACAATGCGAGCTTCAATAGCGATTTGTTCAATAGGTTTATCTAACTCAGCAATGAGTTTTACCAGATTTTTAACGGATTTTGCGTCATCTTGAATGATTAATAAATTACTGCGATCATCAAAAGCAATACTTCCTGAAGCAGACAATAAAGACCCACTACCGGTGGTGAGCGATTTCATCACCTCTGACGCTTTCGCAAAATTCAATTTAATTGTTTTGCTCACAAGAGAAGGTTCAATCTGCTTTATGTTCGCCAACACTTCGTTCTCTGTGGGCTGCAATGACGTTTCAGAGAAAACCACGTCCTTTTTTCCTAAATAATAAATATCATCTTCCAGCCGTAACGAAAGCCCTTTCATTTTTGCAACAGAACGCAATACACGATCAAAATCTACATTATCTAATTGTAATGAAAGCGAATCGTCCAATGCATCATCAATAATTAAATTAGCTCCTTGCACTAAAGCAAGTTCTTGTAAGGCTGACACCATCGGCGCCTGTTTCAAACGAATAGAAAAAACCTGATTTTCCTTAAACTCTGCCGCTACCTCATTGCCACAACAAAAACACAGAAAAAAGAGACCGCACTTTTTTATCCACACTTTCATATTTTCTCCTAGAATCGAAGATCAAGCTGATCTGTTTGTTCACATCGTCCCGATTTTGAATACTGCAAATGAACGCTATCTTTGTGAATCTGTTGCAACAGATACCTTTCCTGCCCCAAACGCTGCCCTTGTTTAACAACAATTAATTGCTGATTAATATCTAAAAACAATGCCTTAGGCGACTGTTTATAGAGAATGACCCCAACCAGTTTTAGCCGATTAAAAGGGCTTTCAGACGCAAAAGAAGGTTCATTAAAAGCACATTTTGTTGTCTGTGTTTTAGCCCCTTCTATTAGCTTCTCCGGTTGCCGTTGCGAATGATTAAAAGGATCGACTGCGATAACATTTAGGCTGACAAAAAGACAACATAAACTAAGTAAATGACGAAATATTGGCACGTTCTATTCCTCAATGTTGAGTGGTAAAATTAAGTGACATTGCACTCTCCCTCCTTCCACTTTTTGCATATCCAATTGCGCAAAAAAAAAGCGCCTTTTGCTGCGTTAAAAGTGCAGTAAGAAAATTATGTAAATATTGAAAATATCCTTCCAATTGAATCTGTAAAACAGGACGGGATGAGAAATCCCATTGATAAGCAACGAGTTCAACCTCATCATTTAGCAGATCATGGATCTGCTCATCCAATGCAATAATCCGTTTGGTTAATTGCGGAGATAATTCATGCCGCTCAGAATGCTGTTTGAGCGTAGCAAGCAATTTTTCTTGGTGTGTTAATTCGGTAGATTGTTTTATCACCTCTAGTGTGATCGCTTGCCGCTGCCAATAACTTTGCCAAAGATCTAAAACAACGGAAAAATTGACCGCACTTAGACAACATATAAAAAATCCCCAGTGATAAATTTTTGGCAGCATTAATCCTCTTTCAACAAAGGGATAACGTTGCTTGATGAACCTTTTCACTTTTTGTTCCTCTTATTTCTCGTTCACTTCAGGAGAAAGATCAAACTGAAAAACCCAACGTCCTTGTTCGGGTTGAAATTGGGTGAGTTTGAAAGAAGCAAAATGCCGGCTTAAAAACTCACGAAACGTTTCAAATTCCTCTTTTGTCACACAAAATCCATTAAGCCGAATCCCTTCCTCATTAAAACTCAATGCCTCTAGCTCCCCTTGTTGAAGAGGTAACCGGGGTAATAGCGAAATCACTTGTTCCACTCTATTCGGTGAAATTTCCTGTAATTCCGTTAAATTCCGTATGGTCTGCTTAACTTCGGTGATTTGCTGAACGGTTTGGGCGAGGCGTTTTTTCTGCTCTATAAAAAATTGCTGTTGAGTGTTTAATTCACCCTGTTGTTGCCGTTGAAATGCTGTCAATACAGCATATAGGGCAACCCCTACTATTAACACGGCAAACATTTTTACTATAAATAAGCACAATAACCTCTGATATTTCTCTAACCGCCAAGGTAGTAAATTAATCCCGTTCATCGCCCGCTCCACTTGAAGATGCTGTTGAGACAAGAGAATTATTCTGTACCCAATCTATTCGCCACAACGCGTTACCTAAAGCAATAAAAGGAATATCCGTTTTCACTTGCCGCCAATTTTCCGGCAAATCGGTTTGCTCGACATTCGTAGTTCGATAAACATAGACATACTCAATTTCAACATTAAAACGTTGGCAAAATTTGCTATAAAGTGCGGTTAAATTTTCCGATGTTTGTAAAAACTGTTGGCTATGAGCCGTATCCGTAAGGGCAAAACAGTGTGATTCGTCTTGATATAAATATAAAGAATTTTTCTGAACGTCCCCTAAAAGAAAGCGGAATGCGCGCATCATTGAGTGATAGGCAACATCTAAGACATTAAGTAATAATTCATCACTGATCCGCTGAGTTTCACAGGCTATTTGCCGACGAATGGCATAGATATCAAGACGAAAACCTTGTTTTAAATCAGTGGTGAGATAATCAAACCAAAGTTCTTCAAGAGGAATGGGTAATTCTTCTTGCAAAATAAAACTGCACTGTTGCTCACATTCTTGTGCATTTAATGCATGCGGTAAGATTAAGTTTTTTGACCAAGTGAGATGAGGTGAAACACAACCGACGAGATACAACTGCAAGTGATTTTGTGGAAAATCCTGCATTACACGTGCGATTAATTGCGCTTTGATGTTTGTTTCACTCATCAAAAATGAAAGAAATTGAACTTGTTTTAGGTTATCTAACCAAACAAATTGAACATGGCTATGTTGTTGATACACACCAACTTGCACGATTTTCCGTTTTTTATAAGACATCAGTATATGCTTTTCCTATTATTTGGACGGTGAATCTTTTATACTTGTTAGCCAAATCATAATGTGATTTTATTTATGCTCATCAATCAAGAGAGAATTCTACGATGCGGATCGCAAAATTAATATTTAGCAGTCTCTTAACCTTATGTATTTTAGGGTTAGCAATAGGGGGGGGATTATATGTCCACCTCAAATCTGAATTACCTTCAGTGGAAAGTTTAAAAACCGTTGAATTACAACAACCGATGCAAATTTATACGGCTGATGGGAAATTAATCGGTGAAGTTGGCGAGCAACGCCGTATTCCGGTGAAATTAGAAAATGTACCACAACGTTTAATTGAGGCATTTTTAGCCACGGAAGACAGCCGTTTTTATGATCACCACGGTTTAGATCCGGTGGGAATTACGCGGGCGCTATTTGTTGCAATAAGCAATGGTGGAGCTTCACAGGGAGCAAGTACCATTACGCAACAGTTGGCACGTAATTTTTTCTTAACTCCGGAAAAAACATTGATACGTAAAGCGAGAGAGGCTGTGCTTGCCATTGAAATAGAGAACGCATTAAGCAAACAGGAAATTCTTGAGCTTTATTTAAACAAAATTTTCTTGGGTTACCGCTCTTACGGTGTTGCCGCTGCAGCTCAAACCTATTTTGGTAAATCCTTAGACGAACTCACTTTGTCCGAGATGGCAGTGATTGCCGGCTTACCAAAAGCGCCTTCCACAATGAATCCATTGTATTCGCCGAAACGGGCTGAAGAGCGTCGTAATATCGTTTTAGCCCGTATGTTGGATGAAAAATATATTACTAAAGAAGAATACGATACCGCTCTCAAAGAACCGATTAATGCCAGTTATCACGGAGCCAAGTTTGATTTTCGGGCGGATTATGTCACCGAAATGGTACGTCAGGAAATGGTAAAACGTTTCGGGGAAGAAAATGCCTATACTCGAGGCTATAAAGTGTTTACTACCGTGCTTTCTAAAGATCAAGCGGAAGCACAAAAAGCAGTGCGTAATAATTTGATTAACTACGATATGCGCCATGGTTGGCGTGGCGGCGCACCGCTATGGAAAAAAGGTGAAGCGGCATGGGATAATGAACGCATTGTGGCTTTCTTAAGAAAATTACCGAATTCCGAACCTTTTGTGCCGGCTGCCGTCACTTCATTAAGCAAAAATGGAGCTGAATTGTTACTGGCAAATAATCAAACGATGACCCTTTCATCTAATGCGATGCGTTGGGCGGGAAAAGCACCGGTAAAAATCGGTGATCAAATTTGGATTCGCCAACGCGATAACGGTGAATGGATTTTAGGACAAATTCCGGCGGCTAACTCTGCCTTGGTGTCCTTAAATTCCGATAATGGCGCAATTGAGGCCTTAGTCGGTGGCTTTAGCTTCGAGCAAAGCAAATTTAACCGTGCGACACAATCTTTAGTTCAAGTGGGCTCTTCTATCAAACCGTTTATTTATGCCGCCGCTTTAGAAAAAGGTTTAACCCTTTCTAGCGTATTACAAGATAGTCCGATTTCAATCTCCAAACCGGGACAAGCCGTATGGAACCCTAAAAACTCACCGGATCGCTATGATGGTCCGATGCGTTTGCGTGTGGGGTTGGGTCAATCAAAAAATATGATCGCGATTCGCGCTTTACAAACAGCCGGTATTAGTTTCACCGCTGATTTCTTACAACGTTTCGGTTTTAAACGGGAACAATACTTTGCCAGTGAGGCTTTGGCATTGGGTGCCGCCTCTTTTACCCCGCTGGAAATGGCTCTGGCTTATGCCGTGTTTGATAATGGCGGTTTTTTAATTGATCCTTATATTATTGAAAAAATTCAGGATAATACCGGCAAGGATTTATTTATCGCTAATCCGAAAATTGCTTGTATCACTTGTAATAATATTCCGGTGATTTATGGCGAAACCAAAGATAAAATTGATGGTTTCCAAAATATCGCCGAAGTGGCAAAACCGGATGACTTAAAAGCAGCCAAAGGAAATACCAATACCGATACGGAAGAAGGTGACGTCCAACCTGAAAACGTGCCGGATTTACCGGAATTGCAAGCACAAGGCGGGGCATTAAATGATGATGCTATTGATTTAATGGCAAGTGGCAAAGATGCTACATCAAAAGTAGAATATGCCCCCCGTGTTATCAGTGGTGAACTTGCTTTCTTAATCCGTAGTGCATTAAATACGGCAATTTACGGCGAACAAGGATTAAGTTGGAAAGGGACAAGTTGGCGGATGTCAAAAGAAATCAAGCAACGCAAAGATATTGGCGGTAAAACCGGTACAACGAACAATTCAAAAGTGGCTTGGTATGCAGGATTTGGCGCCAACTTAGTCACCACGACCTACGTAGGTTTCGATGATAATAAACGTGTATTGGGTCGTGGGGAATCCGGCGGTAAAACGGCAATGCCGGTATGGATTGCTTACATGAAAGTCGCCCTTGCCGATATTCCGGAACGAAACCTTGATTTACCACCGAATATCATGGAAAAAACCATTGATAGTAGCTCGGGTTTACTTTCAGAATATGGTGGACGTAAGGAATACTTTATCGTGGGTACAGAACCGAAACGCACCTATATTGCCGAAATGATGGAACGTGGCTATTATGTACCGCCTGAATTACAGCAACGCTTAAATGGCGGCTCAGGGAAAACGCAAGATGCGGTGCCTGCGGCACAACCGGAAGAATTATTCTAATTATTTATCACAAAAGTGCGGTTAATTTTAACCGCACTTTTTTAACTCAAAGGGACAATTATGCTCAGTTATCGACACTCCTTCCATGCAGGAAATCATGCCGATGTATTAAAACACATTGTGTTAATGTTAATTTTAGAAAACCTGAAACTCAAAGAAAAAGGATTCTATTATTTAGATACCCACTCCGGTGTGGGGCGTTATCGCTTATCCTCAAACGAAGCCGAAAAAACCGGTGAATATAAAGAAGGAATCGGGCGTTTGTGGGAACAAACTGATTTACCCGAAGAATTAACCCGCTATGTTAATTTAATTAAAGGTCTTAATAACGGCGGTAAAACGCTCCGCTATTATGCCGGATCGCCAATGATTGCGGCACAATTATTGAGACCTCAAGATCGTGCATTACTCACGGAATTACACCCCAGCGACTTCCCCCTACTACGCAATAATTTTAAAGAATTTAAAAATATCTCGGTAAAATGCGATAACGGATTCCAACAAGTAAAATCAACATTGCCACCTAAGGAACGACGGGGTCTCGTGTTAATCGATCCGCCCTACGAACTTAAGGAAGATTACGATTTGGTGGTAAAAGCGGTGGAAGAAGGTTACAAGCGATTTGCCACTGGCACTTATGCTATCTGGTATCCTGTGGTGCTACGCCAACAAACGAAGCGTATTTTTAAAGGTTTAGAAGCCAGCGGCATTCGTAAAATTCTAAAAATTGAATTGGCCATACGCCCTGATAGTGATCAACGGGGTATGACAGCAAGTGGTATGGTGATCATCAACCCGCCTTGGACACTAGAAAACCAAATGAGGGAGATTTTACCTTATTTAGTAAAAACACTCATACCAGAAGGAACAGGTAGTTGGACGGTAGAATGGATTACTCCAGAGTAAAACAATACACAATTTGACCGCACTTGAAATATATTTTTAAGACTAATCTAACAAAAGTCGGGATGATTTATCCCGACTCATTAAGAGAAAATATTGAGAGTGTAGCGTGTTATGTAATATTCATAATATTGAACGTTTTAGAAATATCTTCTCCCGATATTCATAAGTGCCACATCATCGTTCAAATAAGCGTTTGATCTCTTTTTCATACAAATACACATTAACCGGATTTGTCGGCAACAGAGAGTCAAGATACTCATTAGCCCTTTCAACATACGCTTGATGGTGTTTATCGTGATTTTCAATCACATCCAACAAGACTCTTGCACCATAGAAAGCATCAAATTGATCATAATAATAGCCAA
This sequence comes from Rodentibacter caecimuris, assembly GCF_010587025.1. Lineage (NCBI taxonomy): Bacteria > Pseudomonadati > Pseudomonadota > Gammaproteobacteria > Pasteurellales > Pasteurellaceae > Rodentibacter > Rodentibacter caecimuris. The sequence continues at coordinate 1,478,074 of NZ_CP040863.1, forward strand.
CCCCCTTAGGCAATAACTTAGAATTATGAATAAAAGGATAACCGCCGTAAAGGGCGTCGTTATAAGCATAGTTTAGTTCGCTTTCCCACTGATGGCTTAGCACAATATCAACGTAGCGAGACAAGAAATCCAGCATTTGGTAGCACCCCTCTACCGTCATAATATTGTTTCGTACCATATCGGTTCTACCAATAAAATTGAAGAATGTCGGATTATCTTTTTTGTCGTAAGTATTGCAAGCGTAAAAATGCTGAATTTTTTCCGGTGCTGCTCGGTAAGCCTGCTCACAAATGAGGATAGACATAAAGCTCGTTTTAGTCATAATTAAATTAGGATAAAAGCAGGCGATCCGTCAGCCCACACTATCGGTATTTGTGCGATAGCCGAAATCAATATTATGCTGATCTTTAATTTGCTTAATCACTTTATCGCAAAACAGTGGAGACCAAATGGCAGGCACAACATAAGACTAATGATACATAATAGAGAAGTAAGAACGGCAGGTGTTCTCATTTTGAGGAATAAGCCACACACTGTTAAACATTGCCCCGTTAAAAACACACGTGGCTTGTTTATCGAATAAGAAATTCTCCACATCGGTGACAAAATCATTTCCCATTTTGTAGCACACTACCTTACGTTTGTGAATTTTTACCTAATACCATAGAATATACGTGATCGCCCTCAACTTTTGCTCCGATACCTATAGCCACTGCACCAGAAGGCTTTAGTTTACTGTCCTATAGCAGACCAATCGCCATTAGAAGGTATTGTATTATATCAGGCTTTTCTTAAGCGCTCTTACCAATGGCGACACTACCTCCATTCCCTGCTTTGGCATCAATACCAATAGCTTACAGTACTTCCTGCTCCATTTGCATTCGTACCATATGAAATATTGATGAAAAAATCCACTAGAAATTTTCTTTTCATTAGGATATCTGGGAATATTTAATTTATCTTGCAAAAATGCCAGCATGGTACCGGTATCCCACACTTAATTGAAATAACCGTTTTTGTGCATTTACTACATCATAATGTAGTTTTATTCCATTTATATCCGTGATTTTAATTTATTAATCGCTTCTTTATTAAAGAAATAATGGGTACCACAACATTCACACTGCATATCAATACTGCCTTTGTGTTCTTCCAAAATTTCATCGATTTCTTCATCGGGAATCAACAATAATGCCGCTCCGGAACGTTCTGCCGAACAACCACAAAAAAATTGAATAGCTTGTGGCGCATACACTTCCACGATTTCTTCGTGATAAAGCCGATAAAGCATTTCCTCTGCAGGTAAACCAAATAATTCTTCGTTTTTTGCCGTTGCCGCTAATGTTGCAAGATGTTCAAAATCCTCAGGTGAACCTTCACCATCAGGCATAATTTGTAGCAACATCCCGGCTGCCACCGGTTTACCCTGATATTCTCCCGTGCGAATAATTAATTGGGTTTGAAGCTGTTCGGAGCGAACAAAATAGTCTTCTAAACACTCGGTAATTGTTGGTTTATCCAATCCGATTACGCCTTGATAACGCTCGCCTTCTTTAGGTGCTATCGTGATAACCAATACGCCCTTCCCAATCATCTCATGCAACGTCATTTCAGGAGAAATATCTCCCTCTACTCGTGCTAAAGCACGAATTTGTTGCTGATCATTACCGTTCACCAATGCAAGACGAAGTGGACCGTCCCCCTGAATTTGCACGGTAATATTGCCTTCAAATTTTAAAGTTGCCGTAAGCAATGCGGTTGCCACCATCATTTCACCCAATAAATTTTGCACCGGTTGAGGATAATGATGAGTGTTTAAGGTATCAACAAAACTTTGGTTTAAACGCACCCATTCACCACGTACTGCACGGTTTTGAAAAAGATAGCGGTAAAGTTTGTCATTGTCTTTTAAGTCATTCATTTTTTGTTCCTATATTTTTTGCAGTAAAAAGTGCGGTCAAAAACCACCGCACTTTTCGTCTTTTCCCTATAATGGGGGCAATTTAGACAATTACAAGCACAAAGAAAAAGCGAGCCGTTTGTGGCCCGCTTTTCATATTTAAGGTTTCATTACCAATATGCACGTAAACCGACAACGGCGGCATAATCACGTTGTTTTACATCCTGTTCATTAGCAAGATTTCTTACACGCACAACTTTACCTTCAACAAACGGTTTTAATTTTAAACTGCCGTTTTTATAAACGTAATATTCGCTACCAAGCATCACTTCACTCCGTTTCTCTGTCGCAGCCGGTACGGAAGTCTCTTTTAATTTGTTATGACGATAAGCATACATCGCGTAAGCGTTCCAATCTTCATTTAATTCTTGGAAAACAATCGCACGCGCTTCATATTGGGCACGTTTGACAGCATTACCAAAATTTGTTGAAAGATTTGTGGTATTACGATGTTCTAAATCTAAACCCAATATGGTGTGATCAAAGCGGTATGCGTTACCAAATGAATAGGCAGTAACTTGTCGACCGTTTACAAAGGTTTCACGAGAGAAACCGGCTGCTGTTGTCCAGTCCTGTAAATCATCAATATTATGTTTGTAAACGGCACCGCTACCCCACACGTGATTACGATTCGGATTGATATCTAATCCCTGTGTGCCACGCGGGCTTGTTGCACCATAATACGCACCGAATTTTAAGTTAGGAAGAAAACCTCCGCGGTTTGTATATTGAACCACTCGGCGGGCATTATTATTCAATAAACCGTCACTCAAACTATAAGTGTTCGGTAAATCGGTTTGTTTGATTTCGTCAGTGAAGGTTGTCATATTACCGTAAACTAATTCACCATAGGTTTTGTGACCAAAACCGGCATAAAGTTGACGTGTATAAATATGACCAAAATTATTGTGACGATTACTCGCCAAGTTAGGTTCGTCCGCTGAACCACGATGTCCGGTATTATCACGGAAACGCCATTCGACATGACCAACCGTATAAAAATCATTACCTAGCTGTTGTTTAAGCTTGAAGCCAAAACGAGAGCCGTTATTATCAATATCACCATGAGAAATATTTTTCGTGGTGGTCGTCTCTTCTGTTTTACGATTAATGTTTTCCCATTTCAAACGGAGAGAACCGTTGAAGTCAATTTCAGTACCTGTTTCTTCAATGTTGAATTGATAGGCTTGAGCTGAGTTTGCGGCACATACCGTAACCATTAAAGCAAGAAGTGTCTTTTTCATTGTGCTTTCCTTTTCGTTCTAAATAAAAATAAAACAAAAAAATTGGATTTTTTGGAGTTTATACACTCCAGATTAGATATTCAATGCAAGGTTATACCAATATTGTAAAAAAGAAACTGTTTTTTGATAAAAATCAATCAAAAAAATAAACCTTCTTTGTTTACTGATTGCCATTTAATAGAGGTTCAAGCCTTGAAAATACTTGTTCGGCTGAGATTTCAGCCATACTTGAGGCAGATAAATATTGCTGATTCTTACCATAACAACCGATTAAGGTCGGATCTGTTGCACCATAAAGGGTAATATTCGGTTTATCTAAAGCCGCGGTTAAATGCGACAAGCCCGTATCCACAGAGACTACCGCAGTCGCATTCGCAATTTGCTTTGCCAATTCGGTGAGCGTTAGTTTTGGCAGTACTTGAACATTCGGATAATTTTTTGCCAAGCGTTCCGCCCGCTCTTTTTCTTTTTCATTCCCCCAAGGTAAACGGATTTGCACGGAAAGTGCGGTCATTTTTTCAATTAAATTTTCCCATTCCGATTCAAGCCAATGTTTATCATCTCGGGTAGTGGCATGAAAAAAAATCACATAAGGCTCAATGGAGGCGGCAGTAAAATGTTGTGCGATGCCGTAATCACCTTGCGAATGCGGCAATTCATAATTAAGGCTTAGTGCAAATAACTGCCGAATACGTTCAACGGCGTGTTGCTGATAAGAAATTGCGTATTTTTTCTCATAAAAAAAGGAAGCAATCGGCTCTCGAATGCTATGGCAATCATAGCCATGCGTTGTGCCGTTAGCGAGACGGGTAGCAAAAAATGCACTTTTAAATAATCCTTGAGCGTCAATAACGGCATCATAACGTTCTTTTTGGAGTAAAGTGCGGTAAATTTTCCACTCATTTTTTGTTTGTGAGGAAAAAGGGGATTTACGCCAACGGCGTAAGGCAATGGGTATCACTTGATGAAGAGCCGAATGCCATTGGGGAATTTCGGCAAAATTTTCTTCTACCACCCAATCCACGGTTAAATTTGGGATCATTTGTTGGGCATCGGTTAATGCAGGCAATGTGTGGATCACATCACCCATAGAGGAAGTTTTAATTAAACAAATTTTCATGATTTTGCTAATAATGCGTTTAACTTTTCCATCACCATTTTTGGCGTAATATCAATGAGACTTTGGTGATACCCCTCTGTACTATCCTTGCTTTTACGCACTTTGATTAAATCGCCTTCAATTAACCGAATAATCACTGCTTTATCGGAAAGTGGCGGCGTGTAAGTCGGGCTGGTCGGGCCGTAAAGAGCGACTAACGGGCGATTTGTTGCGGCAGCAATGTGCATTAATCCGCTGTCGTTGCTCACCACCGCCGTACAATTTTCGATAAGATCGACGGCTTGATTTAAATTCGTTTGCCCCGCTAAATTGACACAAAAGCGTTGCTGTTCTTGAGACAAAGCATTACGTATTTGCTCACCCGCTTCAATATCTTTCGGCGAACCGAAAATTTCCACCGCGTAACCCTGCTCAATCAGCATTCCCGCCAACTCAGCATAATGATAATGGGGCCAACGTTTCGCCGGCCCGAATTCCGCCCCCGGACAAAAACCGATAATCGGGCGTTCACCTAAAAGTGCGGTCTGTTTTGAGAATGTTTTTAACGTTTCTTGTTGATTGCCTGATTCGATGGCGAGATAAGGTTTTAACAGTGGGATTGCTTGCGCGTTCGGCACGGCGTTTTTCTCAAAAGCTAATGCCACATAACGCTGCACCATCATCGGATAATCCCGCTTGTTGTTGCGTAAATCATTCAATAAAAAATAACGGCTTTCGCCCTTCCAACCACGTCGTACGGCAATTTTCGCAAAGAGCGGAATCAGTGCGGATTTCAATGAATTCGGCAACACAATCGCCATTTCATATCGCCCACGCAATGCTTTCCCTAAACGATAACGTTCACCAAGAGCAAAAGTACCGTGCCCTAAAGACATTTCAATGGCATTGCGTACTTCCGGCATACGTGCCAATAAAGGTTTACACCAATTCGGCGCCATTACATCAATTTGGCAGTGTGGATACTGAATTTTGAGTTGTTGATACAAACTGTGCGACATCATCATATCGCCGACCCAAGACGGGCCGATAACGAGGATATTCATATTTCACCTTGTAGAAAAGTGCGGTTAAAAAATAAATGAATTTTTGACCGCACTTTGCTTTTTAAATGTCTCAGATAAACTCAATTGAATGATCAATTACTTTTTATTGAGCCACGCCATATATGTTGCCGTACCTTCGGCAACGGATTTAAATTCGCCTGTATAACCGGCCGTGCGTAATGCGGTTAAATCCGCTTGGGTAAAGGTTTGATAGCGGGATTTCAAATGTTCAGGGAAAAGAATCGTTTCGATTTGCCCCTTACCATGGAATGCAATCACCGCTTCCGCAACAGCTTGGAAGGATTCCGCATTGCCGGTACCGAGATTGTAAATGCCGGAAATACGATTTTGCCACGCCCAAATATTGACTTTCGCGACATCTTCCACATAAACAAAATCACGGAGAAACGTTTCCGATCCGGCAAATAATTTTGGATTTTCTCCTTTCAGCATTTGATTATTTAAATGGAATGCCACACTTGCCATCGAGCCTTTGTGTTGCTCTCTCGGGCCATAAACATTGAAATATTTGAAACCGCAAACCGGCGATTCTGCCGTGGGTAAAATTTTTCTCACATATTCATCAAATAAAAATTTTGAGTAGCCATAGGCATTAAGCGGACTTTCAAACTCCCGTTTTTCAATAAAATTATCGATTCGTCCACCGTAAGTCGCCGCACTTGAAGCATAGAAAAACGGAATTCGGCGATCTAAGCAGTAATGCAGCAATTCTTTAGAATATTCATAATTATTCTGCATTAAATATTTGCCGTCCCATTCGGTAGTGGCAGAACACGCTCCTTCGTGGAATACGGCATCAATAGCGCCAAAATCATCACCGGCAATAATGGAAGCGATAAAATCTTCTTTGTCGCAATAATCGGCAATATCCAAATCCACTAAATTAATAAATTTAGTTCCATCTTTTAAGTTATCGACGACCAAAATATCTTTACGCCCTATTTCATTTAATGCTTTAACAATGTTGCTGCCAATCATGCCGGCACCGCCAGTTACAATAATCATAATCTTGTCCTTTATTAATTATGTGAAATTGTTGCCATTGTAATTGATTTTAGGGATAAGGTAAAAGCTACTCATCCCTTAACCTAAAAACTCAGTGAAAAACAACCGCACTTTTAGCCCCCAATAACTTGTCCAGCCCGTAGTAGCGAGATCCATTTTGCCTTTGTTCAAAATAATGATCGTTGGGGTCACATTGATTTGCCATTTTTGTGCAATTTCCCCTTGAGGATCATTGACAGTAGTAAAGGTATAATGATGTTCGGCCAAATACTTTCCTACCTCACCGGCACTCCCTGAACGCAATGCAATAGAAACAACCGGATAACCTTCTTTTGTCAAATCATTAATTGCCGGTGATGTGTATCGGCAATAACCACACCAAGTTCCCCAAAAATAAATTAATGTGGGTTTATCTTGGGCAATTTGTGGGAGAAAAAACCCGTTACCCTGCAAATCATATAATGCCGTTGTATTGATTTCCGATGGAATTTCGGGCTTACGGATAAAATCCAGAATGCTACTAACGATAATCAATGTAAGCCCTAAAGAAATACCGTTTTTGAGTAATCTTGTTAAATTCATAAAATACCTAATGAGAAAAATTCGGCTAATTTACCATAAAAGTGCGGTCAAATTTCATAATATTTTGCTATCATAGCCAAGCAAATTTTTATTATAAAGGAGAACAAAAATGGACAGTAAAAGCCTTGCAAAATATATTGATCATACTGCACTTACCGCTGAGAAAAATGAGCAGGATATTTTAACGCTCTGTGACGAAGCCATGAAATATGGTTTTTATTCTGTTTGTATCAATTCAGGTTATATCCCTTTAGCAAAAGAAAAATTAGCAGGCTCTGAGGTGAAGATTTGTACGGTAGTCGGTTTTCCTCTCGGTGCTAATTTAACCTCAGTAAAAGCCTTTGAGACACAAGAGGCGATCAAAGCCGGCGCAAATGAAATTGATATGGTAATCAATATGGGTTGGATTAAATCCAATAAATGGCAAGCGGTAAAAGAAGATATTCAAGCCGTGTTAATTGCCTGCAATGGAGTACCTCTGAAAGTGATTTTAGAAACCTGTTTATTATCCAAAGAAGAAATCATTAAAGCCTGTGAAATTTGTCGAGAATTAGGTGTAATATTCGTCAAAACTTCTACCGGATTCAGCAAAGGCGGCGCTACCGTTGAAGATGTGGCATTAATGAAAAAAATCGTAGGTAATATTGGTGTAAAAGCCTCAGGCGGAGTACGCGATACGAAAACTGCATTGGCTATGATTGAAGCAGGGGCAACACGTATTGGTGCCAGTGCAGGCATAGCAATTATCAGTAATAGTAGCGATACACAAAGTACCTATTAATAATAGAAAAGGTAGAAGGATTCCCTTCTACCTTTTAATCATTTTTCCTCTTCCTTTACTTCGTTCCACAAAAAATCCATTTCAATTAAGGAGAGCTCCTCTAATTTAGTATTTCTTTCTTTTGCTTTCTGTTCAACTTTGCGAAAACGTTGCTCAAATTTATTATTTGCCTTACGAAGGCTTTCCTCTGCACCGCATTTTAAGTGTCGCGCCAAATTTACCGTAGCAAAAAACAAATCACCAATTTCTTCTTCAATCTTCGTTTGATCTTGAGGCTGACGGTTAAATTCATCTCTCACTTCTTGCAGCTCTTCTTCTACTTTTGCGAAAACAGGTTCAATTTCAGTCCAATCAAAACCGATTTTAGCGCATTGTTTTTGCAACTTCTGTGCCCTCATTAATGCGGGAAAAGCCGAAGGAACATTATCTAAAATAGATTGAGTTTGTTTTTCAGATTTTTCTAATGCTTTAATGCCATTCCAACGGGCAAGCGCTTCCTCTTCATTTTTTGCCGTGGCATTTGCAAATACATGTGGGTGCCGACGAATAATTTTTTCAGCAACATCATTAAGCACATCATCAAAAGTAAAATAGTTATCCTCGGTTGCAAGTTGGCTAAAAAACACAACTTGTAACAATAAGTCACCCAATTCTTCTCTTAAATTTGCTATATCTTTCTTTTGAATTGCCTCAATGACTTCATAAGTTTCCTCTGTTAAACAGGGAATCATTGAATCATAATTTTGCTTAAGATCCCAAGGACAACCTTTATCCGGATGACGAAGTTGAGCAATTAATTCGATAAAGTCTTGAATTGAATGTGACATAAATAAACCTCTAAATAAAAATAGGCTAAGTATAAAGTTTATTTATGAAAAAATGAAATTTATTTAGATGGCAGGGGCGGAGAGGCTCGAACTCCCAACACCCGGTTTTGGAGACCGGTGCTCTACCAATTGAACTACGCCCCTACTGGTATGAAAAGATTGGCGGAATGGACGGGACTCGAACCCGCGACCCCCTGCGTGACAGGCAGGTATTCTAACCAGCTGAACTACCACTCCGCAGATATTTGGTATACTTGGCAGTGACCTACTCTCACATGGGGAAACCCCACACTACCATCGGCGTAATAATGTTTCACTTCTGAGTTCGGTATGGATTCAGGTGGGACCATTACACTATTGCTGCCAAAATTATTTTGTTAATTCACTCAAAAAATAAACTAACAAAATAATTAAAAACCCGGCAGTGCCCTACTCTCACATGGGGATACCCCACACTACCATCGGCATTACAGCATTTCACTTCTGAGTTCGGGATGGATTCAGGTGGAACCACTGCACTCTCGCCGCCGGGATAATTCTTCGATAACTTCTTCTCTTCAAGTTTTATCTTGTTCTATCTTTTTATCTCGTTCTATCTTTTTATCTCGTTCTATCTTTTTATCTCGTTTTATCTCTTTTATCTTTTTCATCTGTTCTATCGGATACAAGCTGATGACTGATGACTGTATACTTTAATTCGTTGTATTTCACATTAACCGCCCAAAAACACTTGAGCGTTGTATAGTTAAGCCCCTCGGGCAATTAGTATGGGTTAGCTCAATGTATCACTACACTTACACACCCCACCTATCTACGTCGTCGTCTCCAACAACCCTTACAGACTCTAAGTCTGGGAGAACTCATCTTGAGGCAAGTTTCGTGCTTAGATGCTTTCAGCACTTATCTCTTCCGCACTTAGCTACTCGGCAATGCGTCTGGCGACACAACCGAAACACCAGTGGTGCGTCCACTCCGGTCCTCTCGTACTAGGAGCAGCCCCCCTCAATTCTCCTACGCCCACGGCAGATAGGGACCGAACTGTCTCACGACGTTCTAAACCCAGCTCGCGTACCACTTTAAATGGCGAACAGCCATACCCTTGGGACCTACTTCAGCCCCAGGATGTGATGAGCCGACATCGAGGTGCCAAACACCGCCGTCGATATGAACTCTTGGGCGGTATCAGCCTGTTATCCCCGGAGTACCTTTTATCCGTTGAGCGATGGCCCTTCCATTCAGAACCACCGGATCACTATGACCTACTTTCGTACCTGCTCGACTTGTCCGTCTCGCAGTTAAGCTTGCTTATACCATTGCACTAACCTGACGATGTCCGACCGTCATTAGCAAACCTTCGTGCTCCTCCGTTACTCTTTGGGAGGAGACCGCCCCAGTCAAACTACCCACCAGACACTGTCCGAGACCGCGTTCCGCAATCTTCGTTAGAACACCAAACGTTAAAGGGTGGTATTTCAAGGACGCCTCCACAATCACTGGCGTGACCGCTTCAAAGGCTCCCACCTATCCTACACATCAAAATTCAATGTTCAGTGTCAAGCTATAGTAAAGGTTCACGGGGTCTTTCCGTCTAGCCGCGGGTACACCGCATCTTCACGGCGATTTCAATTTCACTGAGTCTCGGGTGGAGACAGCCTGGCCATCATTATGCCATTCGTGCAGGTCGGAACTTACCCGACAAGGAATTTCGCTACCTTAGGACCGTTATAGTTACGGCCGCCGTTTACTGGGGCTTCGATCAGGAGCTTCTCTTTCGATTACACCATCAATTAACCTTCCAGCACCGGGCAGGCATCACACCCTATACGTCCACTTTCGTGTTTGCAGAGTGCTGTGTTTTTAATAAACAGTTGCAGCCAGCTGGTATCTTCGACCGGTTCACCCTTCACCCGCTAGGGGCTACAAGCTACGCCGGCGCACCTTCTCCCGAAGTTACGGTGCTATTTTGCCTAGTTCCTTCACCCGAGTTCTCTCAAGCGCCTGAGTATTCTCTACCTGACCACCTGTGTCGGTTTTCAGTACGGTTTAATAAAGCCTGAAGCTTAGTGGCTTTTCCTGGAAGTGTGGTATCAGTTACTTCAGCCCCTTGAGGCCTCGTCATCATTTCTCGGTGTTAATAAGCGCCCGGATTTGCCTAAGCACCCCACCTACCAACTTAAACGTGCATATCCAACAGCACGCTAACCTAACCTGCTCCGTCCCCACATCGCAGCTTTACCAAGTACGGGAATATTAACCCGTTTCCCATCGACTACGCTTTTCAGCCTCGCCTTAGGGGCCGACTCACCCTGCCCCGATTAACGTTGGACAGGAAACCTTGGTCTTCCGGCGAACGGGTTTTTCACCCGTTTTATCGTTACTTATGTCAGCATTCGCACTTGTGATACGTCCAGCATACCTCCCGATACACCTTCATCCGCTTACACAACGCTCCCCTACCCAACAGGATTAATCCTGATGCCGCAGCTTCGGTGCTATGTTTGAGCCCCGTTACATCTTCCGCGCAGGCCGACTCGACTAGTGAGCTATTACGCTTTCTTTAAATGGTGGCTGCTTCTAAGCCAACATCCTAGCTGTCTAAGCCTTCCCACTTCGTTTCCCACTTAACATACACTTTGGGACCTTAGCTGGCGGTCTGGGTTGTTTCCCTCTCCACGACGGACGTTAGCACCCGCCGTGTGTCTCCTGAGTATCACTCTTCGGTATTCGCAGTTTGCATCGGGTTGGTAAGCCGGGATGGCCCCCTAGCCGAAACAGTGCTCTACCCCCGAAGGTGTCCGCTCAAGGCTCTACCTAAATAGATTTCGGGGAGAACCAGCTATCTCCCGGTTTGATTGGCCTTTCACCCCCAGCCACAAGTCATCCGCTAATTTTTCAACATTAGTCGGTTCGGTCCTCCAGTTAGTGTTACCCAACCTTCAACCTGCCCATGGCTAGATCACCGGGTTTCGGGTCTATACCTTGCAACTAATCGCCCAGTTAAGACTCGGTTTCCCTTCGGCTTCCCTATTCGGTTAACCTTGCTACAAAATATAAGTCGCTGACCCATTATACAAAAGGTACGCAGTCACCCTTTCAGGCTCCCACTGCTTGTACGTACAAGGTTTCAGGTTCTATTTCACTCCCCTCGCCGGGGTTCTTTTCGCCTTTCCTTCACAGTACTGGTTCACTATCGGTCAATCAGGAGTATTTAGCCTTGGAGGATGGTCCCCCCCTCTTCAGACAGGATATCACGTGTCCCGCCCTACTTATCGTAAGCTTAGTACCATCAACGTGTTTTAAGATACGGGACTATCACCCCCTACGGTTGAGCTTCCCAACTCATTCTCCTAACACGCTCACTATCACTTACCGGCTCTTCCGCCTTCGCTCGCCGCTACTCACGGAATCTCGGTTGATTTCTTTTCCTCGGGGTACTTAGATGTTTCAGTTCTCCCGGTTTGCTTTTCATTACTATGAATTCATAATGAAATGATGGATTCTTCATCCATCGGGTTTCCCCATTCGGATATCTTGGATTAAACGCTTCTTATCAACTCATCCAAGCTTTTCGCAGATTAGCACGTCCTTCATCGCCTCTGATTGCCAAGGCATCCACCTTGTACGCTTAGTCACTTAACTATACAACCTCAAATGTTTTCAGCCTGCCTACTCAGTCAGGCCTACATCTTGAAGCGAATCTTTAATTCAACTAAACACTTGACTGCCTTTCTCCAGTCAAGATTTTTCTACTCAGACTTCCTCTATTCCTTTCGGAACTTAAAAGTCTCTTCAGTTTTCAGCTTGTTTCCAATTTTTTAAAGAACAGAAGATAAAACTTTTCAGTTATCATCGTTAAGTAAACGCAATACCATTTTCTATCAATGCAACATTTACTTAACGATGATAAGTGGTGGAGATAAGCGGGATCGAACCGCTGACCTCCTGCGTGCAAGGCAGGCGCTCTCCCAGCTGAGCTATATCCCCAGTTATCATTAATTTGCAGATACTTGCCCTTACTTCACTCACTCTTAGAGTGGTGGGTCTGAGTGGACTTGAACCACCGACCTCACCCTTATCAGGGGTGCGCTCTAACCACCTGAGCTACAGACCCAAGGACAATGTTGATTTCCGCTCTCTGTCTTGTCTACAACTATCAGTCAATCTGTGTGGACACTTACTATAGCTCGTCTCGGTAAGGAGGTGATCCAACCGCAGGTTCCCCTACGGTTACCTTGTTACGACTTCACCCCAGTCATGAATCATACCGTGGTAAACGCCCCCCTTACGGTTAAGCTATCTACTTCTGGTACAACCCACTCCCATGGTGTGACGGGCGGTGTGTACAAGGCCCGGGAACGTATTCACCGCGACATTCTGATTCGCGATTACTAGCGATTCCGACTTCATGGAGTCGAGTTGCAGACTCCAATCCGGACTTAGACGTACTTTGTGAGATTCGCTCCACATCGCTGCTTCGCCTCCCTCTGTATACGCCATTGTAGCACGTGTGTAGCCCTACTCGTAAGGGCCATGATGACTTGACGTCATCCCCACCTTCCTCCGGTTTATCACCGGCAGTCTCCTTTGAGTTCCCGACCGTATCGCTGGCAACAAAGGATAAGGGTTGCGCTCGTTGCGGGACTTAACCCAACATTTCACAACACGAGCTGACGACAGCCATGCAGCACCTGTCTCAAAGCTCCCTAAGGCACTCCCGTATCTCTACAGGATTCTCTGGATGTCAAGAGTAGGTAAGGTTCTTCGCGTTGCATCGAATTAAACCACATGCTCCACCGCTTGTGCGGGCCCCCGTCAATTCATTTGAGTTTTAACCTTGCGGCCGTACTCCCCAGACGGTCGATTTATCACGTTAGCTACGGGCGCCAGAGTTAAACCCCAACCCCCAAATCGACAGCGTTTACAGCGTGGACTACCAGGGTATCTAATCCTGTTTGCTCCCCACGCTTTCGCACATGAGCGTCAGTACATTCCCAAGGGGCTGCCTTCGCCTTCGGTATTCCTCCACATCTCTACGCATTTCACCGCTACACGTGGAATTCTACCCCTCCCTAAAGTACTCTAGATTCCCAGTCTGAAATGCAATTCCCAGGTTAAGCCCGGGGCTTTCACACCTCACTTAAAAATCCGCCTGCGTGCCCTTTACGCCCAGTTATTCCGATTAACGCTCGCACCCTCCGTATTACCGCGGCTGCTGGCACGGAGTTAGCCGGTGCTTCTTCTGTGACTAACGTCAATCAGCTTGGCTATTAACCAAACTGCCTTCCTCATCACCGAAAGAACTTTACAACCCGAAGGCCTTCTTCATTCACGCGGCATGGCTGCGTCAGGGTTCCCCCCATTGCGCAATATTCCCCACTGCTGCCTCCCGTAGGAGTCCGGGCCGTGTCTCAGTCCCGGTGTGGCTGGTCATCCTCTCAGACCAGCTAGAGATCGACGGCTTGGTGAGCCATTACCCCACCAACTACCTAATCCCACTTGGGCTCATCTTATGGCAAGAGCAAACGCCCCCTTTAGTCCAAAGACTTTACGCGGTATTAGCTGCAGTTTCCCGCAGTTATCCCCCTCCATAAGCCAGATTCCCAAGCATTACTCACCCGTCCGCCACTCGTCAGCAAAGAAAGCAAGCTTCCTTCCTGCTACCGTTCGACTTGCATGTGTTAAGCCTGCCGCCAGCGTTCAATCTGAGCCATGATCAAACTCTTCAATTCAAAGTTCAATCGCTCAATAAACTGCTTAGCTATTAATAAACACTACTATAAAAGTAATAATGAATTTCTAGTTTAAGCACCTATTAAGACTTCAAAATTAAAATTTTTTTAACAAGTCTATTAACAAGTGCCCACACAGATTGTCTGATTCGTTGTTAAAGAGCAAAAAATAACGACGCACCGGCAAATTCTCAAACTTCACAACAGCGCGTCGTTGTGTGTCGCGTATTATAGGCATTTAAAAATACTTTGCAATGAATTTTTTACATATTTTATTTGAAAGATTAATTTTTATTCATCATCAATCTTTCTATATCTTCTAAACCCCGCTTCATATAAGACTTTATTTAGCTTCTTCAGTAGTATTTCCTTTTGCTGTCTATTTAACATTTCACTATTTTTATTCAGTAATGCACAAGCTAGTTTCCAATAAGTGTTTAAAGTAGCCGGTATTCCAAATTTCCTTAACCTGACAATCGCATTCTCAGCGCCCACTATCTTTAGTGTGTTGACGTCATGAATACCTACCTTCTTTAACATTCGTTCATATTTTATGGAGAGATTAGGAAGATCTTTTAAGCGGTTTGCCTTTGATAAGGCAATCTCATTCTTTCTATCCTGAATTTGTTTAATAGAAAGCATAAGCAATTTACGCAGTAAAACCCGATCACCTAGAATATCCTTAGTAAGACAATAGTAATCCGACAAAACAAACTTGGCATCAACTTCGTTTTTTGTGAAAGCCACACATCCTGAATTTATCAATCGGTTAGATAATTCATCTTTTGCTTGAAGGTAAAACTTTCCATTCAACCATAAACCGAACATAAGTTCTTTATTGTAAAACAACCCGTAACCGGTGAATAAATTCTTCGAAGTCACATTTCCGATTAATTCATTAGTCATCATACAAATGTCATCAATATGTTTATCTTTAATGTTTAATATTGCCATAAGCCCTCCACATTAAACTGCAATATGTTAATGGATAAGTAATTCTCCCTTCCACTTATAACATTAATGTCATCATAACAAAACAATCTGTTTACAAATTTGTGACATAGATCGTAAATTTAAAACTTATTGTAAAAAATACAGTTATATAATGAATTTTCTATTTAATAACTTACACTTAATGGATGTAATAGCTTTCAATAAACTCATACAAGTCAATAGAAGTGAATATTGATATAAATATGTTTAATTTTAGAAAGAAGAGCAGCATAGTCGGTTAAAATAACAGCTATTAAAAAATTAATTTACAGTATTTATATTTCCTCAAGGTACTAAAAGAATATGTTCTTCTCTCTAAAACTAAAAAAGCTCTAAATCCCCCTACTTAGATAAATTTTTATGCTCTTCCAACCCACTACATTTCCCTGCGGGATCCAAAATTTCACTTGCTGCTGTACATCAACACAGATACAATTTTGCTACGATCAAGTGAGGTAAAAAATGACTACTCAAGAAGAAAAACAAAAAGCACTTATTGCAGCGTTAGGACAAATCGAAAAACAATTTGGTAAAGGCTCTATTATGAAATTGGGTGATACCAAAGCATTGGATGTTGAATCCATTTCCACCGGCTCCATTGGTCTAGATGTAGCATTAGGTATCGGAGGTTTACCTATGGGGCGTATCGTTGAAATTTTCGGCCCTGAGTCTTCCGGTAAAACAACCCTGACCTTATCTGTCATTGCACAAGCCCAAAAAGCAGGTAAAACCTGTGCATTCATTGATGCCGAACATGCACTTGATCCGATTTATGCAGCCAAATTAGGGGTTGATGTCAAAGAATTATTAGTCTCTCAACCTGATAATGGTGAACAAGCACTAGAAATCTGTGACGCACTTGTTCGTTCAGGCGCGGTTGATGTCATCATCGTAGACTCTGTGGCAGCACTTACACCAAAAGCAGAAATTGAAGGTGAGATGGGCGATTCCCATATGGGTTTGCAAGCACGCTTGATGTCCCAAGCCTTACGTAAACTAACCGGTCAAATTAAAAATGCCAACTGCCTCGTTATTTTCATCAATCAAATTCGTATGAAAATTGGTGTAATGTTTGGCAATCCGGAAACGACAACCGGTGGCAACGCGCTAAAATTTTATTCATCTGTTCGTTTAGATATCCGTCGTACCGGCTCTGTAAAAGACGGCGAGGACGTTATTGGTAACGAAACGAAAGTGAAAGTAGTAAAAAACAAACTTGCTGCGCCATTCCGCCAAGTAGAGTTTCAAATTCTTTACGGCGAAGGAATTTCAAAAGCAGGAGAATTAATTGAGCTCGGTGTAAAACACAAACTTGTGGATAAATCCGGCGCTTGGTATGCCTACAACAATGGAAAAATAGGTCAAGGCAAAGCAAATGCAATGAAGTG
This sequence comes from Rodentibacter caecimuris, assembly GCF_010587025.1. NCBI lineage: Bacteria > Pseudomonadati > Pseudomonadota > Gammaproteobacteria > Pasteurellales > Pasteurellaceae > Rodentibacter > Rodentibacter caecimuris. The sequence goes on from NZ_CP040863.1 coordinate 1,494,767, forward strand.
GTTACATGAAAATCCGGAAAAAGCGCAAGAATTAGAAACCAGACTTCGTGCGGAATTGGTTGCAAACCCAGAACAATCATTAATAGTCGATATTGAACAAGCCGAAAATAATTATTCGGATGAATGATAATTAGCGTTTAATATCATAGAAGTGCGGTCAAATTTTCTCTAAATTTTGACCGCACTTTTTATGGAAAAAAGCATATCTTCAATCGTGTTAAATAATGTTGTAAGTTTATTAGCGCATTGAGAGTATAGTGAATTCGGTCTTGGTAGTAAAATGTAAGAAAAAAGCATTTCCATAAGAACAAATTGAAAACACACTAAATGGTATCAGCAGAAAAAGTGCCTTTTACGAAAACTATATCCATGCACGATCATAACGAGACTATGGTGTTCATCAAGTGAAGTTATTGATGAGGTTTTATGAAAATAAATATTGGTTGGCAGTCATTAGCTCTTGCCGTGTTAAAAAACAAAAATCCTAGATTATATGCTTTCTTATAGATGTTGCAGTGAACATTGATCTTATCGGTTCTACTTCCGGATAAATTTCTAATCTAAGACTTAGATAGTAGTTTATACAATAAAATACCTAATGTCGTACTGATTAATCCGCCTATTAAATGGAAAGCAATCACACCAAGTGCATTAAACCATTTGTCTGACATTAGAAGCTCAATCACTTCAATTGAAAAAGATGAGAATGTAGTAAACGCACCAAGAAAACCGGTCACTAGAAACAATTTCCATAAATCATTAACTTGTGGATATTGCCAGAAAAGTGCCATCAACATACCTATCAGAAAACAACCGATAAGATTAACAAGTAAAGTTCCAAAAGCAAAGCTAGAAAAGAGTGAATTAAAGCTATAAGTTAACCCCCATCTTCCTAAAGCACCTAATATTGCGCCGCAGCTAATACATAACATAGCTTGGAGCATTATTTAATTCCGAATTGAAGTTGAAGATATTTTGCAACTGACTCATTTTGATTTGAACCGATTTGCTCTAATTCCGGGCAAGCTTGTTTCAAACGTTTATCAGCATTTTCCATGATGCAGCCTTTCCCAACACTGGAAAGCATTTCTACATCATTCATCCCATCGCCAAAAGCGATACAGTTTTCCAAACCGTAATCTCGTTGTTCTAACACATGTTTTAAAGCTTCACCTTTGGAAACATTTTTGTTCATCACTTCCAAACATGCTAATGCAGAATAAACAATAGTTGTTTTATCACCAAAATGTTCACGTAAATATTTTTCTACTTCAATTAAATCTTCCGGTGTTTTTCCAATAAAAAATATTTTCTCCACACTACGGGCATGATGTTTAGAAAAATCAACTACTTCATACATGAAACCTGAATCCTGATGAAATTTTCTCAATTCAGGGACGTCTTTATTAATAAACCATCCTTCGTCTTGATAGGTATTTAAACAAACCTTTGTTTCATCAAATGGTGTTTTATAAAGATCAAATACAATATCTTCCGGTAAACTATTGCTATAAATAAGGTTTCCCGCCATATCTCGCACTCTTGCTCCGTTTGAGGTAATCATTACCGCACGTTCTGCACCGATTTTTCCAAGAATAGAAGTAACATCAGTGTGATTTCTTCCCGTAGCAAGGATAATATCAATACCATTCTGTTCAAGTCGATTCAGTGTATCAATCGTAAAGTCTCCGATGACATGATTAGTGTTTAATAATGTACCATCTAGATCAGAAACAACAGCACGAAAAAGTTGTTTTGACATAAAGAAGTCCTCTAAAAAGTTTTTCCTGATCATATCAAAAAACGAGGCATAAAATGACCGCACTTTTGATTGAACACAAATAGGCAAAAGTATAAAACTAAAAAGGCAGATCAATAAAAGACCTGCCTTCTCACTTAATTTATCAAATTAATTATTTAATAATTTTCGCAACAACGCCCGCACCTACAGTACGACCACCTTCACGAATTGCGAAACGTAAACCTTGGTCCATCGCAATCGGGTGGATTAAGGATACAGTCATTTTGATGTTATCGCCAGGCATTACCATTTCCACACCTTCCGGTAACTCAATAGTACCGGTTACGTCTGTTGTACGGAAATAGAATTGTGGACGGTAACCTTTGAAGAATGGGGTGTGACGACCACCTTCATCTTTTGATAATACGTACACTTCTGATTCGAAGTCAGTGTGTGGCGTGATTGAACCCGGTTTCGCCAATACTTGACCACGCTCAATTTCTTCACGTTTGGTACCACGTAATAACGCACCAATGTTTTCACCCGCACGACCTTCGTCAAGCAATTTACGGAACATTTCAACACCGGTTACCGTTGTTTTAGTGGTATCTTTGATACCTACGATTTCAACTTCATCACCTGTACGGATGATACCACGCTCTACACGACCGGTTACTACCGTACCACGACCTGAGATTGAGAACACGTCTTCAATTGGAAGAAGGAACGGTTGGTCAATTGCACGCTCAGGTTCCGGGATATAAGTATCTAAGTGGTTTGCTAATTCAAGGATTTTTTCTTCCCATGCCGCATCGCCTTCTAACGCTTTTAATGCTGAACCACGTACGATTGGGGTGTCATCACCCGGGAAGTCATATTGAGAAAGAAGTTCACGAACTTCCATTTCGACTAATTCTAATAACTCTTCGTCATCAACCATATCGCATTTGTTTAAGAATACGATGATGTAAGGTACACCTACTTGGCGACCTAATAAGATGTGCTCACGAGTTTGTGGCATAGGACCGTCAGTCGCCGCAACCACTAAGATTGCACCGTCCATTTGTGCCGCACCGGTAATCATGTTTTTAACGTAGTCGGCGTGTCCCGGACAGTCAACGTGTGCGTAGTGACGGGTTGGTGTATCGTATTCAACGTGTGAAGTATTGATGGTAATACCACGCGCTTTTTCTTCCGGCGCGTTATCGATTTGGTCAAATGCACGAGCCGCACCACCGTAGTGTTTTGCCAATACTGTCGTGATTGCTGCTGTTAAAGTTGTTTTACCGTGGTCAACGTGGCCGATTGTACCCACGTTTACGTGCGGTTTTGTACGTTCAAATTTTTCTTTAGACATTGTTAATGTTTCCTAAAAGTGCGGTATAAAAATTAAGAATTTTATACCGCTTATGTTACAAAAATACTATTTTTTACGCGCTTCAATAACTGCAGCAGCAACACTCGTTGGTGCTTCAGAGTATTTTAACGGTTCCATTGAGTATGATGCACGACCTTGAGTTTGTGAACGTAAGTCTGTTGCATAACCGAACATTTCAGAAAGTGGCACTTCTGCATCGATTTTAACAACAAATTCGTTCGCTTCTTGACCGTTAACCATTGCGCGACGACGGCTTAAATCACCGATTACGTCACCCACATACTCAGGTGGCGTTTCAACTTCTACTTTCATGATTGGCTCTAGTAGAACCGGGTTTGCTTTTGCGAATGCCGCTTTAAACGCTAAAGATGCAGCAAGTTTAAACGCAAGTTCGGATGAGTCCACATCATGGTATGAACCGAAGTGTAAACGCACACCAAGGTCAACTACCGGATAACCCGCTAATGGACCGGATTTAAGTTGTTCTTGGATACCTTTGTCAACAGCCGGGATGTATTCACCAGGAATAACACCACCTTTGATTTCGTTAACAAATTCATAACCCGGACCTTCTGGCTCTAATGGATACAAGTCGATAACAACATGACCGTATTGACCGCGACCACCGGATTGTTTTGCGTGTTTACCTTCAACATCATTAACACGGGTACGGATAGTTTCACGGTAAGATACTTGAGGTTTACCAATGTTAGCTTCCACTTTGAACTCACGTTTCATACGGTCAACAATGATATCTAAGTGTAACTCACCCATACCGGAAATGATGGTTTCACCGGACTCTTCATCTGTATGTACACGGAATGAAGGGTCTTCTTGCGCCAAACGACCTAATGCAATACCCATTTTTTCTTGGTCTGCTTTAGTTTTCGGTTCTACCGCAACAGAAATTACCGGCTCAGGGAATTCCATACGCTCAAGAATGATTGGTGCATCAATTGCACATAATGTATCACCGGTTGTTACATCTTTTAAACCGATTGCAGCAGCAATATCACCTGCGCGAACTTCTTTAATTTCTTCACGTTTGTTTGCGTGCATTTGAACGATACGACCGAAACGTTCACGTTTTTGACGTACTGAGTTCAATACAGTATCACCGGAATTGATTACACCAGAGTATACACGGAAGAAGGTTAAGTTTCCTACGAATGGGTCGGTCGCAATTTTAAACGCTAATGAAGAGAACGGCTCTTCATCGCTTGCATGACGCTCACCTTCTGTTTCATCAGGATTGATACCTTTAATTGCAGGAATATCTGTTGGTGCCGGTAAATATTCAACAACTGCATCAAGCATCGCCTGAACACCTTTGTTTTTAAACGCAGAACCACAGGTTACCAAGATGATTTCATTCGCCAATACGCGCTGACGAAGACCTGCTTTAATTTCTTCTTCGCTTAATTCTTCACCACCAAGGTATTTTTCCATTAATTCTTCAGAGGCTTCAGCTGCCGCTTCAACAAGGTTTTGACGCCATTCTTCACAATCAGCAACCATATTTGCAGGAATGTCTTCATAAGTAAAAGTCATACCTTGATCTGCTTCATTCCAGTTGATTGCTTTCATTTTAATTAGGTCAACAACACCGGTAAAGTTCTCTTCAGAGCCGATTGGAAGTTGAAGAGGAACGGCATTCGCACCTAAACGAGTTTTTAGTTGGTCAACCACACGCAAGAAATTTGCACCAGTACGGTCCATCTTATTAACGAACGCAATACGTGGAACTTCGTATTTGTTAGCTTGACGCCATACGGTTTCAGACTGAGGTTGAACACCACCCACCGCACAGTAAACCATTACGGCACCATCAAGAACACGCATAGAACGTTCTACTTCAACAGTAAAGTCTACGTGTCCCGGAGTGTCGATAACATTGATACGGTGTTGTGGAAATTGTTGGGACATACCAGACCAGAATGCAGTTGTTGCCGCAGAGGTGATGGTGATACCGCGCTCTTGCTCTTGTTCCATCCAGTCCATTGTTGCCGCGCCATCGTGTACTTCACCGATTTTGTGGCTCACACCTGTATAGAATAAGATACGTTCAGTAGTAGTTGTTTTACCTGCATCAATATGCGCACTAATACCGATATTGCGATATCTTTCAATAGGAGTTGTACGTGCCATTATTATAACCTTGTTTAGTTTAATATATGTTTATATAAGGGTAAGGCTTCATCAACGATGAAGCCCTTTAAATTCAAAAGCTTATTACCAACGATAGTGAGCAAATGCTTTGTTAGCTTCAGCCATACGGTGAACGTCTTCACGTTTTTTCACTGCTGCACCTTTGTTATCAGAAGCATCCGATAACTCGTTTGCAAGACGTAAAGCCATTGATTTATCACCACGTTTACGTGCAGCTTCAACAATCCAACGCATACCTAATGCGTTACGACGAACCGGACGAACTTCAACCGGTACTTGGTAAGTAGAACCACCAACACGACGAGATTTAACCTCAACGGTTGGACGCACATTTTCAAGTGCTATTTCAAACGCTTCTAAAGGCTCTTTACCTGTACGCTCGGCTAACGTTTCTAACGCACCGTAAACAATTGACTCAGCGACGGATTTTTTACCGTCAACCATGATTACATTAATAAATTTTGCAAGTAATTCTGAACCGAACTTCGGATCTGGAAGAATCTTGCGAGGTTCAACACTACGACGACGTGGCATTGCGAATTTCTCCGTATTTTAATCTTCAGGATATCCAAAACCCATCAGCAATATTTCTCATTGAGAAACTTTGCAGCGCAAAGCGCTTTGTTGACTGGAGTTTATGGTTTAAATTTTTTTGCTAATTTAGACGTTTGGCCTTACTTAACGGAGAACCATTAAGCTTTAGGGCGTTTAACGCCGTATTTAGAACGACCTTGTTTACGGTCTTTAACGCCGGCACAGTCTAATGCACCACGTACGGTGTGATAACGCACACCCGGTAAGTCTTTAACACGACCACCACGGATAAGCACAACACTGTGCTCTTGAAGGTTATGACCTTCACCACCGATATAAGAAGTCACTTCAAAACCGTTTGTTAAGCGGATACGACATACTTTACGTAACGCTGAGTTCGGTTTTTTCGGAGTTGTAGTATATACACGAGTACATACACCACGTTTCTGCGGGCAAGCCTCTAATGCAGGAACGTTGCTTTTTACAACCTTTTTCACACGCGGTTTGCGTACTAGCTGGTTGATAGTTGCCATTAAAAAAGCTCCAGTTTAAATGTTATTCATAATAGAATGTTGTTCAAAAAATCTACTTCAATATAGAAATAGACGGCGAATTTTAATCATTATGACGCAGCTTGTCAACAAACAATGACGAGGATCGCAGCCTGGATCCTTAATAGTCGGAGGGAAGAAAGTGCGGTTAAATTTTAGTAATTTTTCTGTATGATAGTAGTCACGCAAAATCTAATTTAAAGAGGAATCTGTGGAATGGGGTTAAGCTATTTGGGGATCTGGAGGTAAACCTATAAAATTTCAGTGGAACAATACTAGGCGTATAAGAAATTTAGGTCTTTTACAAAGAGATTTGATAGTTTTTCTCAGTTTAAAAGAGCAAGCTTGGCATCAAGTCGTTGCCCCCAAGTAACATAGCGAAATCTAGAATGAATTAAAATTCATAATATAAACAACCTAATAAAATTACTATATGGTAAGGGAACTATTCATGCACAAATTTCTGGATTTTATTCATCTATACGTCGTGGAACATCTATGAGAGTTCGAGACTGGTTGAAAAATAAAAATCTTAATGAACAGTATCAATACGGCATTAAAGCTCTTGAACGATTTAGTTGGAATTTTTAGGAGTAGGAATATAAATATGAAGTTTAATAATACAGCTCAAGCTATTCAGTATTTTGAAAAGTATTCTGATATACATGGAAAAGCAACTTTAGAAGGAAACTATAAATTAGCTAACAGTAGCTATAAGAAAATAGTTAGTGCTAAAAATTATCTTCTCTCTATTAATGAAATAGATAGTTTAGCAGTGTTGTTACATAACAAATCGACATCCGTCGTAAATTGGGCTGCAAGCTATTTATTATTTAGTAAAAATTTTTCAAAAATCAGTCAAGAAAAATTAGCAGAAATAGCTAATACTTCAGATATATTTGGACTTGATGCCGAGACTATTTTAAGTGAATGGAAGTTAGGAAATTTATCTTTAAAAGAATAATTATTTTTAGTAATCAGTAATCGTATAAAAAATTAAGAAACTTAGAGCTTTTAGCAAAAGACGCGGCTAAATATTCAAAAGAATTTGACTGCAAGTTATAGTGTGCGAAACAAGTTTTATACACGAAAATATCAATACGTGCGCTTGCGCTTCTTCAAATCCGATAGCCTCTGAAGTTTTTTCCGAGCAATGGTTGGATATAGAAAGCTGATTAGCAACCGTATCGCATCAGCAATTAACTAAGCTAAGTAAATCCTGAGCTTGATTTCCCCTATGATTGTCCCCATAATTTCGCCCTGTTTGAACCCCTTTATTATTTTGTTGCAAGAGATTTCCTCATCCAGTTGCCTCTGGGGAAGACATAAGTGCAACAATAAACAAGAGAAATAAAAATGCCTCAAAATCAACCGCACTTTTATCGCGGACGTTTTTCTGTTGCGCCAATGCTTGATTGGACGACGCGTCATTGCCGTTATTTTCATCGCCAATTCTCCCAATATGCTTTGCTTTATACGGAGATGGTGACTGCGCCGGCAATTATTCACGCCAAATATGACCACTTGGATTTTGATCCCTGTGAAAATCCCGTTGCGTTGCAATTAGGCGGAAGTGATCCTGAGCAGCTCCAACATTGTGCAAAACTGGCGGAAAAACGGGGGTATTATGAAATTAATCTGAATGTGGGTTGCCCTTCTGATCGGGTGCAAAATGGGATGTTTGGTGCGTGCTTAATGGCAAAAGCGGATTTGGTGGCGGAATCTGTCGAAAAGATGCAACAAGCGGTGAATATTCCCGTAACGGTGAAAACCCGTATTGGCATTGATGATCTCGATAGTTACGAATTTTTATGTGATTTTATCGAAAAAGTGCAGAATAAAGGCTGTCAGGAATTTATTATTCATGCACGCAAAGCGTGGCTTTCTGGTTTAAGCCCTAAAGAAAATCGTGAAATTCCACCACTTGATTATGAACGCGTCTATCAGTTAAAGCGCGACTTTCCCCATTTGAAAATCGTCATTAATGGCGGAATCAAAACCGTGGAAGAAATGAAACAACATTTGCAATTTGTCGATGGCGTAATGGTGGGGCGTGAAGCTTATCAAAACCCAAGTTTACTCGGCACGATCGATCAAGCCTTGTTTGATTCTCGTATGCCGATTATCACCCCACGAGAAGCGGTGTTAGCAATGCTACCTTATATTGAAAAACAACTGAGCCAAGGTGTTTATCTCAATCATATCGTTCGCCATATGCTGGGAACATTTCAACATTGTAAAGGCGCACGCCAATGGCGTCGTTATTTAAGTGAAAATGCATTCAAACAGGGGGCAGGGATTGAAGTTATTGAAACAGCACTTGGTTTTGTTGAAAATTAAAACCCAAGCTAAAAATGTGACACATTTCACAAATTTCAATTTTTTTCTTTCTCTTTATCTCTATTTTATACTATAATCAGACCCAAGATTTGAGAGGGAGATCATCGTGTTTCTTGGAGTATCAAGTCTTACACTTCTTGGCATCTTGAGTCTCTCTTCTGTTTATAAATTCTAATTTAATCCTGTTTTATTTTTTTGAATTGGTCTTAACTGCATTAGTGGTTTTACATGGATGTTAAAAAAACAAAAGTGCGGTTAGAAATAACCGCACTTTCTTACTGACATATCACTAACTTCGTTTTAACATTCTGTAAATATTGACAAATAGGAAATGGCACTTCATCTGTAAACAGATATTCCACATCCCCCAATTCCCCTAGGCGGACGATTGCTTGTCGGGTAAATTTTGAATGATCGGTCACCAACAATGTTTGACGTGAACTTTCCATAATCGCTCGTTTCACTTGCACTTCGTGATAATCATAATCCAATAAGGAACCGTCTTCATCAATCGCACTGATACCAAGAATACCGAAGTCTAACCGAAACTGGGAAATAAAATTCACTGTAGCCTCACCAATAATCCCCCCATCCATCCGTAACGAACCGCTCGCCATAGTAATATCAAAACTTTCATTTTGACGGAGCAAATGAGCGGCATTCAGATTATTCGTAACAATACGTAACGATTTGTGATCAAGTAATGCGTTTGCGACCGCTTCCGGCGTCGTACCAATATCAATAAATAACGAAGCGCCATTGGGAATAAGTTTTGCAACTTCTTGGGCAATGCAATTTTTTTGTGAAGAGAAGAACTGTTTGCGATCAATATAATCGGAATTTTCTGCGGAAGAAGGAGAGGCTGCCCCACCATGATGACGGCGGATAAAATTCAGTTCTGCAAGCACATTCAAATCTCGTCGGATAGTTTGCGGACTGACATCCAGTCGGATAACTAAATCTTCTGTACTTAAATAGCCATGCTGATTGACAAGCTCCATAATTTTTTGATGGCGAATGGATTGTTTCATATCGTATCCCCTAAATAAATAGCGCTGTTACTCTACCCGATTCAAATAAATTTTACTATCAATAAATCCCCAAAATAACCCGACTATGAAACCTGAAATATGGGCGGCATTACCAATATAAATATTAAATAAAGGGCTAATAAATCCAAATATTAGCCCCACAAGTAACATTGTAAAAAACCCCTTCGGCAAATTAAAAATGTTAGCATTCAGTTTATCGACGACAAAGACATAACCCAACACCGCATACACCACACCCGATAATCCAAAAAAGCCCGCACCCGAAAAATAATTTTGTACGATACCGCTCACAATGGCAGAAACTAAAAAAATAAGAAAAAGCTTTCCACCGCCAAAATAGCGTTCAATCACACTGCCAAATAACCAAAACCATGATAAATTTGCAATAATGTGAATATTCGACAAATGCACAAAAGTATGTGTGATATAACGCCAAAGTTCCCCATCCTGATCAAAATAAACAGGATAATGAAAAATTTCCATAATACTTTCTTCAAAGCCGAGCTGTTGTAATAAATACACAATGATACAGATCGCGGTAATAATGTGTAGCGGTGTAAAATAATGGGATAAATCAGAATTTTTCATAAAATAATACGTCTCTTAATCAACTCTCAGTACCGTAAAAATAATTATCGTAAATCGTCCAAGGAATTAACATTCATAAATTGCCCTTCATCTGTTGTAAACTTCACCGCAATTCCTTTATTTTCCCGCATAAATTGCAACAACCGCCGTTCACCGAAGGCAAGGTAAGCCCGTAATGCCCTTTTTAATTCGACCGACATCAAACAAAATGTGGGATGTTCCCTTTCTTCATCGCAAGCATAAGCAATCAAAGTGCGGTCATTTTCCACTGCACTTTTGAGTTTTTCGAGTAAATTGTTAGGAAAGAAAGGACTATCGCAAGGAGTAAACAAAACAAAATCCGTCTTGGTTTTTTCAAGCCCACTCAGCATACCGCTAAGCGGGCCTTGAAAATCAGCCAGTTCATCGGCAAAAACGGGAAAACCGAATTTTGCGTACGCGGCTTGGTTTCGATTGGCATTAATGGAAATATCCGTGATTTGTGGTCGTAAACGTTCAATCATATATTGAATCAAAGGCTTACCGTGCAAAACCTGTAACCCCTTGTCACGTCCTCCCATTCTGCGAGCTTTTCCTCCCGCTAAAATCACCGCACTTATCGTTAACATATTTTATTCTGTGAAAATTTGCAGTATTATGCGCCTATTTTTTACGATTAAAAAGAAAATAGCAATGAAATGTAAGCGTTTAAATGAAGTTTTGGAACTTTTACAACCTTATTGGTCTAAAGCCCCGGATTTGAGTTTGATGGAAATCTTACAAAAAATCGCCGATGAATCCGGTTTTAAACAACCATTAAATGAACTGACTGATGAAGTGATTATTTATCAACTCAAAATGGATGGAACGGATAAACACGAGCCCATTCCCGGTATAAAAAAAGATTACGAAGAAGATTTTAAAACCGCGCTGTTAAAAGCCCGCGGCATTATTAAATAAGGAAAAAACAAATGAAAAAATTTTTACTTGCATTAGGCGCGTTAATTTCTGTCAATGCCTTCGCCACCAATTTACAAGAAGGTAAACAATATATCCAAGTCAACCAACAAGCGGCAATGCAAAAAGAAGTGATTGAATTTTTCTCTTTTTATTGCCCTCATTGCTATTCCTTTGAAATGGAATATAAAATTCCTCAACAAGTGAAAGACGAATTACCAGAAGGTGTCGCATTTAAACAATATCATGTAAGTTTTTTAGGACGTCAGTCTGAAAACCTAACCCGTGCTTGGGCGCTGGCAATGGCATTAGGTGTAGAAAATAAAGTCAAAATGCCTTTATTTGAAGCGGCGCAAAAAGATCGTTTAAAGTCAATGGACGATATTCGCGCGATCTTCTTAGATAACGGCATTACAGCGGAACAATTTGATGGAGGAATCAATAGTTTTGCGGTGAACGGCTTAGTAAACAAACAAACCAATGCAGCTGAACAATTCGGTGTACACGGCGTACCGGATTTCTATGTAAACGGTAAATTCCGAGTTAACCCTGAAGGATTAAATTATGATAATTTCGTTAAGGATTACGTGGAAACCGTAAAAGGTTTATTGCAAAAATAGCGAAAAATTGGTTTAATGCCAGCCTTTTTTAAGCAATCAAAGAAAGAGAGATGATCATGGCTGCAAGTTTTAGCGTTACCCGTCGTTTTTTTGACGACAAAAACTATCCGCGCGGATTTTCGCGTCACGGTGATTACACCATCAAAGAATCACAAGTGCTTGAGCAATACGGACAAGCGTTCAAAGCATTAGATTTAGGTGAGCGTGAACCGGCAACAAAAGAAGAAAAAGAGTTTGTCGCCTTCTGTCGCGGAGAACGTGCAGCGGAAACTTTCTTTGAAAAAACATGGAATAAATACCGCACCCGCATCAACACCACCAAACGTGTTTATACCCTCTCCGGTGATGTGAGTGAAGCTGCATCCGGCGGTGATGATTATTCCGGCGAATAAAATCAATGAGACAAGGCAGGCTGAAGTCTGCCTTTTGTTTATTTTATAAATTGCTTTGGCCCCATACAGTTGGACTCAACAAATGCAACTCCCCATTTCTCAATACACCGAATTACTACAAAAAAAACAAGAAAAACTAACCGCACTTCTGCGCCCGTTTAACGCACCAATAATTCAAGTGTTTGATTCACCGACCAGCCATTATCGTATGCGGGCGGAGTTTCGTATTTGGCACGAACAGGATGATTTTTATCATATTATGTTTGATCAAACCACCCGCAAACCTTACCGAGTGGACGAATTTCCTATCGCCAGCCGGCTGATTAATCGTATGATGAAAACCTTGCTGCCTTTGCTTAAACAACAAGAAATCCTGCACAAAAAACTCTTTCAAATTGATTATCTCAGCACCTTGAGTAATAAAATCATCGTCAGCCTGCTTTATCACAAACCGCTTTCCGAAGAATGGGAAAGTGCGGCTAAAAATTTGAAAGAAAAATTGACCGCACTTAGTTTCGATGTGCAAATTATCGGACGCGCGAGTAAACAAAAAATTTGCTTGGATCATGATTACGTGGATGAAATCTTGCCTGTGGCTGGACGGGACTATATCTATCGCCAAGTGGAAAACAGTTTTACCCAACCTAACGCCGCGGTAAATTGCAAAATGCTGGAATGGGCGATAGATTGCACAAAAGAGAGCGAGGGCGATTTGCTTGAACTTTATTGTGGCAATGGTAATTTTTCTATCGCCTTGGCACAAAATTTCCGCAAAGTCCTCGCCACGGAAATAGCAAAACCATCGGTGGCCGCCGCACAATTTAATATCGCAGAAAATAACATCAACAATTTGCAGATTATTCGTATGTCAGCGGAAGAGTTTACCCAAGCGATAAACGGAGTGCGAACCTTTAATCGATTAAAAGACATTGATTTAACCACTTACGAATGTCATACCATTTTTGTCGATCCTCCTCGTGCCGGGCTTGATCCCGACACCGTAAAACTCGTGCAAGGCTATGATCGTATTTTGTATATTTCATGCAACCCTCATTCCTTATGTGATAATTTGCAAGAGCTGTCAAAAACGCACCGTATTGAAAAAGCGGCGTTGTTCGATCAATTCCCTTATACCGATCACATGGAAAGCGGCGTATGGCTGATTCGCAAGTAAAGATTCGGCTCATTTCCGAATCCACGGAAAAAACGCTCGAAAATTTAACCGCACTTTGTGGCGCAATGAACATTATCCCTGATGATCAAAGCCCGCTTGCCCTAGTACAAACGGATGAGCGTTTGGAGTTACGCAAATTAGACGAACCCAAACTTGGTGCGGTGTATGTGGATTTTGTGGGGGGCACAATGGCACATCGGCGAAAATTCGGCGGTGGACGCGGCGAAGCAATAGCAAAAGCGGTGGGAATCAAAGGCAATGCATTACCAACGGTAATTGATGCTACCGCAGGGCTGGCACGTGATGCCTTCGTCTTAGCCGCCATCGGTTGTCAAGTGCGTTTAGTAGAACGCCATCCCATTGTCTATTTATTGTTGCAAGACGGCTTAAATCGCGCCTATCAGGATGAAGAGATAGGGGAAATGTTGTGGCAAAATTTGCGTTTATTAACTGTTCGTCATATTCATGAATTAAATCCCGAAACGGATTTTGCCGATGTGGTATATCTCGATCCGATGTATCCGCACAAACAAAAATCCGCTTTGGTAAAAAAAGAAATGCGCGTGTTTCAGCATTTAGTCGGAGCAGATTTGGATGCAGACGCACTGCTTGCCCCTGCGTTACAATTAGCCCGACAACGAGTGGTGGTAAAACGCCCCGACTATGCGGAATTTCTCGCAAAAAAACAACCGCACTTTTGTCGTGAAACGAAGAATCACCGCTTTGATATTTATTTGGGAGAAGCGCAATGTTAAAAGAAAGTGCGGTCGTCATTGGCTATGAAAACGGCGTGGCAAAAGTAAAATGTCAATCCCAAGGTGCCTGCGGACAGTGTGCGGCAAAAAACAACTGCGGCACTTCCAACCTTTCCGAACTCAACGGCAAACGCGGGGAACATATTTTTAATGTGGAAACCATGATGCCGTTACGCGAAGGGCAAGTGGTGGAAATTGGCTTAGCAGAAAAATCAATGCTGTTTTCCGCATTATTCATGTACATCGTACCGCTTGTTACTTTGCTTATCACAACGCTGTTATCCGATTACATTAGCGAAAATGAATTGATCCGAGCCCTCATTATTCTTCTTTTTACCGTGCTTTCTTTTGTTTTCATTAAGCACTATACAAAAAAGCGAGGGAGACAAACAGAATTTCAGCCGGTCTTATTACGCGTACTTTCTTGAAAGCAAACAATGTTTAATTTATTCCAATCCCCCATTGAAAAAAGCTCATTAGAGGCGTGGTCAAAATTAACGGATGATATTGCAAAAGTTGCCATTCTAGCGATGCCTGTTATACTCTATGGCGAAAATTCCCTTGCTTTTAAAGGGGCTAATATTGCTTTTTTACTTATCATTGCTTATATTTTTTTAGTAATGGGCCGGTTTTTTCGTCAACTATCGGAGGAAAGATAATATGGGACTTACAATTGGTCTTGGCATTATTGCATTGATTGGCATCGCTGGCGCTATTTGGGCAAATCATCTCTTAAAAAATTCCCGATAAATATCATCAACCCCGATTTATCGGGGTTTTTACTGTTTGAAAATCGTTAAAGTGCGGTCATTTTTAAGGTTATTTTTATGCGTGTTCAAATTCCCCTTCTTGGTATTACCGGTTATAGCGGCAGCGGTAAAACTACGCTATTAGAAAAACTTATCCCCGAATTAATTGCTCGTGGCATTCAAGTTTCTGTGATCAAACACAGCCATCATAATGCACAGGTGGATAAAGCAGGGAAAGACAGTTGGCGAATGAAAGAAGCCGGCACTGCCCAAGTCATGATGGCTTGCGATAACCGTTGGGCGATGATGACGGAAACCGCGGCGCCCGTTTCGCTGGATTATCTAGCCCAACAATTTGATGGCGCATTAACGGATTTAATTCTCGTGGAAGGATTTAAACAAGAACCGATCCCGAAAATTCTTTTACATCGCCAAGAAATGGAGAAGCCCTTGCCGGAAATAGACGGCTGTGTCCTTGCTCTTGCCACCAATTATTCTCTTGAAACCGACCGCACTTTGTTAGATATTAACCGAATTCCACAGATTGCCGATTTTATTGAAACTTGGCTCCGCTCACAGGATATAAAATGAAGGATGATAGAACTTATCGGGGTTTGGCTTGGGTGGCGGCAATGGCGCTTTTTATGCAAAGCCTTGATGCGACTATCTTAAATACCGCATTACCGGCAATTTCTGTCGATTTGCATAAACCGGCGTTTGAAATGCAAATGGCGATTATCGCCTATTCTTTAGCTGTCGCCTTGTTTATTCCCCTCACAGCATGGGTGACGGCAAAATTCGGTACGCTTGCGGTGTTTCGCAGTGCCGTCTTTATATTTGTATTGGGCTCGGTAGCTTGTGCTTCAGCACCTAACTTAGACAGTCTCATTCTCGCACGTGTTATTCAAGGTATTGGCGGTGCCTTTATGATGCCGGTCGCCCGCTTAGCGATTATTCAATCCGTGCCTAAATATCAACTCCTCAATGCTTGGAATTTAATGGCAACGGCCGGTTTAATCGGACCGATTTTAGGACCGATCTTAGGGGGATGGTTGGTGATTCATGCAACTTGGCACTGGATCTTTTTAATTAATATCCCTATTGGTATATTGGGTATTTGGGCTTCTAGTAGGGTAATGAACAATATCAAGGGCGATGAAGAAAAGTTGGATTGGATAGGCTTTTTATTGTTCGCGCTAGGTTTGGTGGGATTAACGCTCAGTTTAGATTTACTGGGTGAAACTCGTCAAAATCCATTACCCACTTATAGTGCACTTATTCTCGGCATCTGCTTATTGGCTATTTATGTGATTTATGCGAAAGGAAATGAACGGGCGCTCCTACCACTTTCCCTATTTCGCACTAGAACATTTAGCTTGGGCATACTGGCTAATTTATTTATTCGTTTGTCCGCTTCCGGCGTACCATTTTTATTACCGTTAATGTTTCAACTTTCTTTTGGATATAGTGCTGAAATGTCCGGTTGGTTACTTATGCCCATTGCCTTAATGTCAGTGATATTCAAAATCTTCATCGGACATATTCTGAATAAATTCGGCTATAAAACTACGCTGATTTCATCCGCACTTTTTATGGCTATGGGGATTATCTCAATGGCATGGCTCAGCGCTCAAACCTCACTTGGCTGGATTATCTGTAATTTAATGTGGTATGGGGCCTGTATGTCAATGATTTTCACCGCTGTGAATACATTGGCTGTAGGCGATCTTTCTCAAGCACAAGCCAGTGCAGGAGCAACAGTGCTCAGCATTGTCCAACAAGTGGGCATTAGCTTTGGGATTGCCGTCTCATCTATTATTTTGAATGTTTATCGTCAACTGTTTGGTGATGAAGGGGAGCTATTGCAACAAGCCTTCAGCTATACATTCTTAACCTCATCTATTTTTGCTGTTTTATTGCTCTTGATCTTAGCCAAACTACACAAAGGAGATGGAAATCATTTACGCAAGAATTGTAGTTAGCCCTCATTACGTCGAAGAAAAATTTTATTCTTGGCTTATTTTTTCGTGTTCTTTATTTTTCTATACTCTATTCAAAAATTGCGTTACTATTCGACAATATTTATACCGAGTAGCTAAGTTGGTTTTTACCCGACACTTTTTATGAAGGGTAAAATTATACTAATTCAACCTATAGGAATATTATCATGAACAAAATCTTTAAAGTAATTTTCAACCACACCACGCAAACTTGGATGGCGGTATCTGAGTTAGCAAAAGGGCATTGTAAATCCTCCTCTAATAGCACCGTTGAGGTTTCGGATAAAAGTGAAGTAAAAGGGAAATCTTTTGCCGGTATTAAGACTATTGCTATTACATCTGCAGTGATGATGGCAGTGGTGGTACCAAATGCTTTCGCCATACAAGCCGGTAGTGGGGAAATTAAACACAAATCGGGGCAAGGTACTGCAATTGCAGGTGGTGAAGCAACCGGTGATAGTAATGCAATTGCTATTGGTATAGAAAATAATAAACAGTGGGGTGAAACTCGAGCAAAAGCCGCAGCCCCAGGAGCTATCGCAATTGGTACCGGCTCGAATGTAACAACAAGAGTTGGGGTAGCACTTGGTTATCGGGCAAGTGCTACGGGAAGTAATAACGGTGATCAGGATTTCCCTTCAGTAGCAGTTGGTGGATATACAAATGCTAATGGTTTGGAAGCTACTGCAGTTGGTGGTCGCTCTCAAGCAGACGGAAGAGGTACTGCATCCTTCGGAGCCAACGCTACAGCAAATGGTGAAGGAGCAACGGCAGTCGGTTTTAAAAGTAATGCAACAAATGCTGGCACAACAGCAGTAGGTACGAGTAGTCTTGCTAATGGTGAAACAGCCACCGCAGTAGGGGGAAATTCAAATGCTACCGGTAAAGGAGCTGTTGCTTTAGGAGCAAATACTACGACAAATGGCGCAGGTTCAACAGCTGTTGGTTTTTTATCTAAAGCGACAGCGGCAGGTGGTACAGCTATTGGTACGAATACTACCGCAGGAACAGGTGTTGCGATTGGTCAAGATGCCTCTGCATCAAATGGTCGTACTGATAAAGCCAGTGTGGCAGTAGGGGTAAAGGCAACTGCAAATGGTGAATTAACAACCGCTATTGGAACAGGGGCTACTGCTAAGTCAGGTGAAACCGTAGCGTTAGGAGCGAATGCTACGGCAGGCGCTCCTTGGCAGAACCATGCAACTGCGATAGGGGCTAATTCTAAAGCCGTTCATCAAGGTGGTGTGGCATTAGGCTTTTATTCAGAAACTGAACGAGCTGGAACATCAACAAACTTTACAGTAAAGAATGATTCTGGCAACAATATTAACACTGATAATTTTGCTGGAGCAGCCAAAACAGGGGATCCTAGCGATAGTAATGATATTACTAGGGTTGTATCTGTTGGCAATGGAACAATGAAACGCCAAATTATTAATGTTGCAGCAGGGCGGGTTTCAGCAACATCAACCGATGCAATCAATGGTAGCCAACTTTATCAAGCAATGAAACATACGGGTTTTAATATTCAACAAAACGGCAGTACAAAATCTCGTATTAATAATGATGGTTTAGTGAATTTCACTAATGGCGACTATACAACAGCAGTGGTTACCGATGGTGATAATAGTTCATCTGTCAAAATGAATGTGGTGACACAAAATATTTCTACTGATGCAAGAGGTGTTACCAACGTTTCAGGTAATACAGCAGGTTTAACAACCGCTAAAACCGTATCAGATGCAATTAATAATGCACTCAATAATTCTAGTTTCTTGCTTAAAGCTAATGATGATGCCGGTGAGAAGATCACACGAAATAGTTCAATCAATATTGCTCAAGGAAAAAATATTAATGTAGAGCGTAACGGTAGCACAATTACAGTCAAGACCGTTGATAATCCGAAATTTAAGCAAGTCGATGTGGACAAGCAATTGAATGTAGCCGCAGGTGGTTCATTAACAGTATCCGGTACATCAAATTTACGTGGTAACATTCTACTTGGAGGTGAAGGTAAAAATATTACTTTCCAAAGTGGTTCCACTGTACACATGGGTGATAATAAGATCACTAATGTAAATAATGGTACAGCAAAAACGGATGCGGTAAATAAAGGACAGTTAGATGATGTAAGCAAGGTTGCTAACGCTGCTAATACTACGGCAAATGCAGCCAATACAACCGCAAATACCGCTAATTCAACTGCGAATGCAGCTAACACAACTGCAAATACTGCTAATGCAACTGCGAATGCAGCTAACACAACTGCAAATACTGCTAATACAACTGCGAATGCGGCTAACACTACGGCAAACACCGCCCTAAATAAAGTTAATCAAGGTTGGAACATCAATACAGGAAAGGCCGAAGGCGGTAATGTAGAAGGTAATAGTTCGACCAATGTTCAGATGGGCGATACTGTAAAAGTTATTGCAGGAAAAAATCTTAATATCACTCAAAGCGGCAAAGATATTACATTATCTGTTAATGATTCACCGAATTTCACCAGCATTACAACGAGCAATGGTGCAACGATTGGCGGAGATTTAACTGTTAATGGCACAACCAAAACTAAAGACTTAAATGTCACCAACAATGCAAACATTGAGAAAAACTTAACCGTTAAAGGTGATTCTACGGTGAAAGGTAACTCTGCTGTTGAAGGGACAACCACAACCAAAGACTTAAATGTCACCAATAATGCTACCGTTAATAATTTAACAGCAACCAACGGTACGATCACTAACCTGAATTCGACTAACGGTACAATCACTAACTTGAATTCAACTAACGGTACAATCACTAACCTGAATTCAACTAACGGTACAATTACTAACTTGAATTCTACCAATGGTACAATCACTAACCTGAATTCAACTAACGGTACAATTACTAACTTGAATTCTACCAACGGTACAATCACTAACCTGAATTCAACTAACGGTACAATTACTAACTTGAATTCTACCAACAGTACAATCACTAACCTAAATTCGACTAACGGTACAATTACTAACTTGAATTCTACCAATGGTACGATCACTAACTTGAATTCTACCAATGGTACGATCACTAACCTGAATTCGACTAACGGTACAATTACTAACTTGAATTCTACCAACGGTACAATCACTAACCTGAATTCAACTAACGGTACAATCACTAACCTGAATTCAACTAACGGTACAATTACTAACTTGAATTCTACCAACGGTACAATCACTAACCTGAATTCAACTAACAGTACAATCACTAACCTGAATTCGACTAACGGTACGATCACTAACCTGAATTCAACTAACGGTACAATCACTAACCTGAATTCAACTAACGGTACAATTACTAACTTGAATTCTACCAACGGTACAATCACTAACCTGAATTCAACTAACGGTACAATTACTAACTTGAATTCTACCAACGGTACAATTACTAACTTGAATTCTACCAACGGTACAATTACTAACTTGAATTCTACCAACGGTACAATCACTAACCTGAATTCAACTAACGGTACAATTACTAACTTGAATTCTACCAACGGTACAATCACTAACTTGAATTCTACCAATGGTACAATCACCAATTTAACGTCTGAAAATGGCACGTTTAGCAATAACCTGACTTCCACAGGTGAAACTCTATTATCCGGTAACACAACTGTAGGTGGTCAAGGTAAAACATTTACGGTAGCGAATGGCACAAAAGTGGATATGGGTGGCAATGTTATCAGCAACATTACTGACGGAAATATCTCCGAAGGCAGTAAAGATGCGATAACAGGTGGTCAGCTTCACTCGACAATTCAAAACATTACAACAAGTCTAACCAATCAGGGTATGAATTTTACGGGGAACAATGGTGTAGTTGTCACCCGTAAATTAGGTGAAACACTTACGGTTCAAGGTAGCTTAGCAGAGAATAAAGAAGCTGATAGCAGCAATATTCGTACAGTTGCAAATGCAACGACAGGTGCGATAGAAATTGTGATGGCAAAAGACCCTACATTTCGTAACTTAACAGCGACTGGTAATGCAACCGTAGGCGGTGATTTAGGTGTAAATGGTACAACCACAACAAAAGACTTGAATGTGACCAACAATGCCAATATCGAAAAAGATTTAACGGTAAAAGGTAATTCAACCGTTGATGGCAACTCAACGGTTAATGGCACCACCACAACCAAAGATCTGAATGTGACCAACAACGCCAATATCGAAAAAGATTTAACGGTAAAAGGTAATTCAACCGTTGATGGCAACTCAACGGTTAATGGCACCACCACAACCAAAGATCTGAATGTGACCAACAACGCCAATATCGAAAAAGATTTAACGGTAAAAGGTAATTCAACCGTTGATGGCAACTCAACGGTTAATGGCACGACCACAACCAAAGATCTGAATGTGACCAACAATGCCAATATCGAAAAAGATTTGACGGTAAAAGGCAATTCAACCGTTGATGGCACGACCACAACCAAAGATCTGAATGTGACCAACAACGCCAATATCGAAAAAGATTTGACAGTGAAGGGGAATTCAACGGTGAAAGGTAGTTCTACTGTTGAGGGCGATAGCACGGTCAAAGGTAATGTGACAGTTGAAGGTTCAACAACCACTAAAGATCTTACTGTCACTAATAACGCAACAGTGAACAATTTAACTGCGACAAACGGCACAATCACCAATTTAACTTCTGAAAATGGTACGTTTAGCAAGAACCTGACTTCCACTGGTGAAACCGTATTATCTGGTAATACAACTGTAGGTGGTCAAGATAAAACCTTTACTGTAGCGAATGGCACAAAAGTGGATATGGGTGGCAATGTTATCAGCAACATTACTGACGGAAATATCTCCGAAGGTAGTAAAGATGCGATAACAGGTGGTCAATTACACACCACAATTCAAAATATCACCTCAAGCCTAACAGATAAAGGGTTAAGCTTTACAGGTAATTCAGGAAATACAAGTCGTAAATTAGGTGAAACATTAAATATCACGGGAACAGCTACAACAAGCGGTAACTATAGCTCTAAAAATGTCAAAACCGTGGTGACCGAGGGTAAAGTTGAAATTCAAATTGCAGAAAGACCTGAATTTGAAACAATTTCAACCACGGGTGATGCAACAATTGGTGGTAATTCAACAGTGAACGGTGATAGCACAGTCAAAGGCAATGCGACTTTTGAGAAAGATACTGTCACCAAAGGTAATGCGACAGTTGAAGGCACGACCACAACCAAAGACTTGAATGTGACCAACAATGCCAATATCGAAAAAGATTTGACGGTGAAGGGCAATTCAACCGTGAATGGCAACTCTACTGTTGAGGGAGATAGCACAGTCAAAGGCAATGCAACTTTTGAGAAAGATACTGTCACCAAAGGTAATGCAACAGTTGAAGGCACGACTACAACCAAAGATTTGAATGTAACCAACAATGCCAATATCGAAAAAGATTTGACGGTGAAGGGCAATTCAACGGTGAAAGGTAACTCTACTGTTGAGGGTGATAGCACTGTCAAAGGCAATGCAACTTTTGAGAAAGATACTATCACCAGAGGTAATGCGACAGTTGAAGGCACGACTACAACCAAAGATTTGAATGTAACCAACAATGCCAATATCGAAAAAGATTTGACGGTGAAGGGCAATTCAACGGTGAAAGGTAACTCTACTGTTGAGGGTGATAGCACGATCAAAGGCAATGCGACTTTTGAGAAAGATACTGTCACCAGAGGTAATGCGACAGTTGAAGGCACGACTACAACCAAAGATTTAAATGTAACCAACAATGCCAATATCGAAAAAGATTTGACGGTGAAGGGCAATTCAACGGTGAAAGGTAACTCTACTGTTGAGGGCGATAGCACGGTCAAAGGCAATGCAACTTTTGAGAAAGATACTGTCACCAAAGGTAATGCGACTGTTGAAGGCACGACCACAACCAAAGACTTGAATGTGACCAACAATGCCAATATCGAAAAAGATTTGACGGTGAAGGGCAATTCAACGGTGAAAGGTAACTCTACTGTTGAGGGTGATAGCACGGTCAAAGGCAATGCAACTTTTGAGAAAGATACTGTCACCAGAGGTAATGCGACTGTTGAAGGCACGACTACAACCAAAGATTTAAATGTAACCAACAATGCCAATATCGAAAAAGATTTGACGGTGAAGGGCAATTCAACGGTGAAAGGTAACTCTACTGTTGAGGGTGATAGCACGGTCAAAGGCAATGCGACTTTTGAGAAAGATACTGTCACCAAAGGTAATGCGACTGTTGAAGGCACAACAACCACCAAAGATCTTACTGTCACGAATAACGCGACAGTGAATAATTTAACTGCGACAAACGGCACAATCACCAATTTAACTTCTGAAAATGGCACGTTTAGCAATAAACTGACTTCCACAGGTGAAACCGTATTATCCGGTAATACAACTGTAGGTGGTCAAGATAAAACCTTTACTGTAGCGAATGGCACAAAAGTGGATATGGGTGGCAATGTTATCAGCAATATTGGTGAAGGAAATGTCACAGAGGGTAGTAAAGATGCAGTAACAGGTGGTCAACTTTACACAACGATCCAAGACTTCAGTAATCTTACAGGTAAAGGTCTGAATTTCACGGGAAATAATGGTGAAATTGTCAACCGTAAATTAGGCGAAACACTGACAGTTAAAGGCAGTTTAGCAGAGGATAAAGAGGCTGATAGTAGTAATATTCGTACTGTAGCTAATGCAACAACAGGTGCGATAGAAATTCTAATGGCGAAAGATCCTACTTTCCGTAATTTAACAACCACAGGTAATGCAACTATTGGTGGTAACTTAGATGTAGATGGCACAACCACAACTAAAGATCTGACTGTTACTAATAACGCTACAATTGAAAAAGACTTAGCAGTTAAGGGGAATTCAACCGTTGACGGTGATAGTACCGTTAAAGGAAATGCTACCTTTGAGAAAGATACTCTTACTAAAGGCAATGCGACCTTTGAGAAAGATACCCTTACTAAAGGAAATGCGACCTTTGAAAAAGATACCTTAACGAAAGGTAACGCAACTGTTGAAGGCGACAGCACCGTTAAAGGAAATGCTACCTTTGAGAAAGATACTCTTACTAAAGGCAATGCGACCTTTGAAAAAGATACCTTAACGAAAGGTAACGCAACTGTTGAAGGCGACAGCACCGTTAAGGGAAATGCTACCTTTGAGAAAGATACTCTTACTAAAGGAAATGCAACGGTTAATGGTGATAGCCTTGTGAAAGGCAATTCAACCGTTGAAGGTGACAGCACCGTTAAAGGCAATGCAACCTTTGAGAAAGACACCTTAACGAAAGGTAACGCAACCGTTGAGGGCGACAGCCTTGTGAAAGGTAACTCTACGGTTGAAGGTGACAGCACCGTTAAAGGCAATGCGACCTTTGAGAAAGACACCTTAACGAAAGGTAACGCAACCGTTGAAGGCGACAGCACCGTTAAAGGAAATGCTACCTTTGAGAAAGATACTCTTACTAAAGGAAATGCAACGGTTAATGGTGATAGCCTTGTGAAAGGCAATTCAACCGTTGAAGGTGACAGCACCGTTAAAGGCAATGCAACCTTTGAGAAAGACACCTTAACGAAAGGTAACGCAACCGTTGAGGGCGACAGCCTTGTGAAAGGTAACTCTACGGTTGAAGGTGACAGCACCGTTAAAGGCAATGCGACCTTTGAAAAAGATACCTTAACGAAAGGTAACGCAACTGTTGAAGGCGACAGCACCGTTAAAGGAAATGCTACCTTTGAGAAAGATACTCTTACTAAAGGCAATGCGACCTTTGAAAAAGATACCTTAACGAAAGGTAACGCAACTGTTGAAGGCGACAGCACCGTTAAGGGAAATGCTACCTTTGAGAAAGATACTCTTACTAAAGGAAATGCAACGGTTAATGGTGATAGCCTTGTGAAAGGCAATTCAACCGTTGAAGGTGACAGCACCGTTAAAGGCAATGCAACCTTTGAGAAAGACACCTTAACGAAAGGTAACGCAACCGTTGAGGGCGACAGCCTTGTGAAAGGTAACTCTACGGTTGAAGGTGACAGCACCGTTAAAGGCAATGCAACCTTTGAGAAAGACACCTTAACGAAAGGTAACGCAACCGTTGAGGGCGACAGCCTTGTGAAAGGTAACTCTACGGTTGAAGGTGACAGCACCGTTAAAGGCAATGCGACCTTTGAGAAAGACACCTTAACGAAAGGTAACGCAACCGTTGAGGGTGACAGTCTTGTGAAAGGTAACTCTACGGTCGAAGGTGACAGCACCGTTAAAGGCAATGCAACCTTTGAGAAAGACACCTTAACGAAAGGTAACGCAACGGTTGAGGGTGACAGTCTTGTGAAAGGTAATGCAACGATTGAAGGTACAACCACCACTCAAGATCTTTTGGTGAATGGCGACAGTACCACGAAGGGGAATTCAACGATTGGAGGAAGTCTAACCGTTGAAGGCAATACTGTTTTACAAGATGTAACGATTAATAAATCTTTAACTCTTGCGGATAATGCGAAAATTGATTTAGGTAATTCTGATATTGAAGGTAGCTTTAATATTTATGGCAATACCGACAAAAAAACGCTTAGTCAGGCATTGGATCAATTACAAATGACCGGACCACTCGTTTATGTCGATCCTAAAACAAACAAAGATGTTCAACATCGAACAGATGTTGTAAGACTCAATAGCGGCTCGGACAAACCTGTACGGGTAACAAATGTCGCAGATCCGAAAGAAGCCAGCGATGCAGTAAATCTCGGTTATTTTGACAAGAAATTGTCGCTAAATATGCGCGATGTGCATAGTCGTATTAATCGGGTTGATCGTCGCTTACGCAGTGGTATCGCTTCCGCTGTTGCAATGAGCTTACTACCGCAATCTTATCGTGCAGGTGAAAGTGTTGTGAGTGTGGGTGGTGGTACTTACCGTGGTGCATCGGCAATCGCAGTGGGCTACTCCAGAGTGACCGACAACGGTCGCGTTATTATCAAAATCGGTGGTAGTGCGAACAATTCAGGAGATTATGCCGGTGGTGCAGCGGTTGGTTGGAAGTTCTAATTAACCTAAAAGTGCGGTCAAAATTAGTAAAGTTTTTAATCTTTACCCTGGCTGCACAAAATCTGATATAAATAATGAGCGTACTTAAAGTACGCTCATTTTGTAATATCTAAACGATAATGCAGTGATTTTACGAAAAATTCGGTATTCACTGTTGCTAAGCTTAATTATAAATTGCTATTTATGAGCTACTCATCAAGAACCATACCTTCTACCAATCTAATTAAAAATGAGGACACAACTATGAAATTAAAAACAAGCCTAACATTTACGGCTGCTTCATTACTTTTAGCAGCTTGTGATCAATTCGGTTCTCCTGATAAAAATGCTCAAGCAGCAAATGTTTCATCATCAAACAATACTTTTGTGTATTGCACAGCGAAAGCACCATTGGGTTTTAGTCCTGCACTTGTGATGGAAGGCACCTCTTATAATGCGAGTTCACAGCAAGTATATAACCGATTGGTAGAGTTTAAAAAAGGTTCAACGGATATTGAGCCTGCCTTAGCAGAAAGTTGGGACATTAGCGAGGACGGTTTAACTTATACGTTTCATCTCCGTAAAGGGGTAAAATTCCATACCACCAAGGAATTTACGCCAAGCCGTGATTTCAATGCCGATGATGTACTTTTTTCATTCCAACGCCAGTTAGATCCAAATCATCCTTATCACAATGTATCAAAAGGTACTTATCCCTATTTCAAAGCAATGAAATTTCCTGATTTATTAAAATCCGTAGAGAAAGTGGATGACAATACTGTTCGTATTACCTTAAATAAAAAAGATGCGACGTTCTTAGCAAGTTTAGGGATGGATTTTATTTCCATTTATTCTGCAGAGTATGCGGATGAGATGCTAAAAGCAGGTAAACCGGAAACCATTGATAACCGTCCTGTGGGGACGGGTCCGTTTGTCTTTGTGGACTATAAAATTGATCAGGCGGCACAATATGTGGCAAATGAAAATTACTGGAAAGGACGTACACCGCTCGATCGCTTAGTGATCAGTATCGTACCGGATGCTTCCACCCGTTATGCAAAATTACAATCAGGAACTTGCGATTTAATTTTATTCCCAAATGTGGCGGATTTGGCAAAAATGAAAACCGATCCGAAAGTACAGCTCTTGGAACAAAAAGGCTTGAACGTAGCCTATATCGCATTTAACACAGAAAAAGCACCTTTTGACAACGTAAAAGTGCGTCAGGCATTAAATTATGCGGTGGATAAAAAAGCCATTATTGATGCTGTGTATCAAGGCGCCGGCACACCGGCAAAAAATCCGTTGCCACCAACTATTTGGAGTTATAACGATGAGGTTCAAGATTATCCATATAATCCCGAGAAAGCGAAACAACTCTTAGTAGAAGCAGGCTATCCGAATGGCTTTGAAACTGATTTCTGGATTCAACCGGTGATTCGCTCATCAAACCCAAATCCAAAACGTATGGCTGAACTGATTATGGCTGACTGGGCAAAAGTGGGGGTAAAAACCAATCCGGTAACTTATGAATGGGCGGATTACCAAAAACGGGCAAAAGTCGGTGAATTAACGGCAGGTATTTTTGGTTGGTCAGGCGATAACGGTGATCCGGATAATTTCTTATCACCACTATTAGCCAGCGCGAATGCGGGAAACTCAAATTATGCCCGTTTCAAAAATCCTGAATTTGATGCCTTATTAGACAAAGCGCTCAGTTTAACCAATAAAGAGGAGCGTGCTGCACTTTATAAACAAGCTCAGGTTATCGTCCACGAACAAGCACCTTGGATTCCAGTTGCTCACTCCGTCGGATTTTCACCACTAAGCCCACGTGTTAAAGGCTATGTTCAAAGCCCATTCGGCTATGATGCCTTTTATGGCGTGAGTGTTGATGGCAAATAATGACTAATGAAAGTGCGGTTAAAATTAACCGCACTTTTTTCTTACCCCGATATTATGTAGCAAGGAATTTCAACAAAATGTGGGGACACACTTCGTGTGTCCGTTATAAAACCAACTTATTTTAGTATGTTATAAACAAACACACGCAGTGTATTCCTACAAATAAATCCTAAATTAGGTTTGTGCAACTGCTACCAATACTGTATTAGCCTCCTATTCCCCTCTCTCCTCAAATAAGAATAATTATATTTTGCAAATTAGCTATAAAATCTTTTTTTCTTCCGTATAATGAGTTCGCTATTTCTTTTATTTATCACATCGTGAAATGATTAAAAAATCATTGACAAAAAATAGGAGTTCAAATGGATTTCAATCGAATTATCACTCACATGAATGATCATCATCAAGATGATATGCTTGCGCTTTGTAAAAAATTTGGTGGAGAAAAAGAAATCACCGAAATCAAACTGATTAATGTTGATTTTGGCGGTTTAGATTTTGAATACAACAATGGCAAAAAACTACGCATAGAATTCCCTCAACCTACAGATGAAAATTCAATCAAACAAGCCATCATTACGCTCTGTGTCGAAAATAAACCCGTGGAAAACTATGGCCGAATTAAAGCAAAAATTGATGAATTTCGGCAAAGTGTGAAAAGCTGTGTACTTTCAACACTTGATGCTGAAGGCGCACCGATTGCTTCTTATGCGCCCATCATTTCTCTTGATGGTAAAAATTATATTTATATCAGTGCCGTTGCAGAACATTACGACAATCTGAAACGAAATCCAAATCAAGTTGAAGTCATGTTTTTAGAAGACGAAAGCCAAGCCAAATCAATTATTGTACGTACCCGCCTTCGCTACAAAGCTACTGCCCGATTCATACCAAGAGAAGATCCAATCGTAGAAAAAGCCCTTGATAAATTAGCCGAAACCATGAATAACGTTAGCGGTATTAAAACGATTAGAGACTTTACCGATTTTGATCTTATTGAATTAACTTTTGGTGCAGGGCGTTTTGTGCGAGGTTTTGGCCAAGCCTACTCAATCACTCCGAATGGGGAAATTTCACACATTGGTGTTAAAGGCAACCCACACGAAAAAGCGACCGCTAACCAATCTTAATTGACGAACGTTTTTACAAGATCTATCCTAGCCTCAGTATTTTCACTGGGGCTTTTTCTTGCAAAAGGAGATAAAAATGGATTTGCATAATATTCGAGAAGAGTACCGTAAACGAGTGCTATCCCAATACGATTGTAACGAAAATCCAATTTCACAATTTGAATTATGGATGAATGAAGCCATCACCAGCCAAGTCAATGAACCAACGGCGATGAATGTTGCAACGGTGGATGAAAACGGCAAACCGAGTAGTCGTATGGTATTGCTCAAAGAAGTCAATCAACAGGGTTTTGTCTTTTTCACCAACTATCATAGTAAAAAAGGACGATCAGTCGAGCATAATCCTTATGTTGCCCTGACTTTCTTTTGGCCTGAGCTGGAACGCCAAGTTCGTATTGAAGGCAAAGCCGTTAAAATTTCAGATCAACAATCCGATGAATATTTTGCCAGCCGACCTTATACAAGCCGAATTGGTGCTTGGGCAAGCAAACAAAGTGCGGTCATTTCCGGCTATAAATCTTTATTGGCAAAAGCCGCACTTATTGCCGCTAAATACCCGATTCACGTACCACGTCCCACACATTGGGGCGGCTACATAGTTATACCGGATTGTGTAGAATTCTGGCAGGGTCGTCCAAGTCGTTTACATGATCGCATTCAATATCGTCTCGAAAATAATAGTTGGATTCGCGAACGCCTTTCACCTTAAATAACAATTAACGCTCATAAAAAATAAAAAAGGGGGCACATCCCTATGCCTCCCTTTGCTTATACTCTAAGTTGTAATTAATAAATTATTTACCTTGTAATGCCTGTTTAATGATAAAGAAAATATCCGTTTGATCCAGCAATCCTGAAAATTCATAAGCTTTCGGGCCGTATGCGGCAATGCGAAGTTGGCTTCCTGTATGCTGTTGATCATCAGCCTCTTTTCCTGTGCCGTAACTAACCGTCATGATTGAATTATCTTTTGCTTTAAGCGTTTGAGTTAAACCTGCCGGTTTCGCTTTATTCGGCACTAATTGGCTAGTGTGAGCGTGATCCGCTGTAACAATCACTAAAGTTTGTCCATCTTTGCGGGCAAATTCCAAGGCTGATTGTACCGCTTCATCTAAATCAACGGTTTCACCAATTTGCCCACAAGGGTTCGCTTTATGATCTTGCTTATCAATAGAAGCCCCCTCAACTTGTAGGAAAAAGCCGTTCGGATTCTCCTGTAGTAACTCAATGGCTTTTTCTGTCATCTGAGCTAAATTTGGAATTGTTACATCACGTTCCGGGTTCGCTTTACACTCTATCGGATTAGCATGATTTCCCTCAAACGTAGCTTGTCCGCCTAACCAACGAACGGGCATATTTCCGGCGGAGAATAAACCTAGAATAGGAAACTTATTGTTTTTATCCAGTTTATTTAATCCTTCAAGGTTATTCACTAAACTAAACCCTTTATCAACCGCTTGCTGCCATAATGTACGGTCTTTAAATTCTCCAGCATTAGGCTTTTCATCAAAGGTTTTACGTCCGCCGCCAAAAACAATATCCGGAGGATTAGATAAAAATTGCTCTGTAATAGAACCTAAACCACCGTTTTCTAAAGCACTTTCCGGACAACGTTCAGCGGTCGCAGTCGGACCATAACATTTTCGGTGACTAATATGAGCTAAAAGTGAGGCAGGAGTTGCATCTTGAATTTCAGCAGTGGTGATATTACCCGTACCTTTCCCCAATTTTTTGGCAATTTCCGCCAGGTTTATTACAGGTTTTCCGTAAACATCCACACCTATCGCACCATTGTAGGTTTTAATTCCCGATGTCCAAGCTGTCGCCGAAGCCGCAGAATCCGTCACCTGTTCGACAAGTTTTGTCTCTTTATCAAGCGCATAAGTCGTGATATGACCGGAAAAAGGCAAAGCATCAATTCCTTTAAACGAACCAGCCGCCCCTTCCGCATAATTTCGAGCAATGGTAATTTCAGAATCGCCCATGCCGTCGCCAATTAATAAAATAACATTTTTAACCTGATTTTTTTCCAGTAACTCGCTTAATACCGATTTTTTACTTTCTACTAAACGCTTGGCTCCACCTCGTTGGGAAATATCATTATTCACTGTACTCGGCTCAACCGCATTCACAGATAACATAAGAGCATTCAAAGATAAACCTAATAATGCTTGTTTTCCTATTGATTTCAATTTCATTTTTTTCTCCTATCGTATGAATTGAACGAAGGCATTCTAAAAAAGCATTATGACACTTTGATGACATTAAATAGGAATCCGTAATATTTCAACAATCGGTTAATTTCACATACCATAGAGTAGGAAAGTGCGGTCATTTTTTATAAAGAATTTTTTGGTGTTATATAGCAAATATACAAAACCGATATTTCAATCTGAGCATAAAAACATCCGTGTATTTAACACCAATAATTTCAATAAGTTACAAAAAACCATCTACAACTCCCTACGTATTGTTTAAATTTTTTTATTTTGTACGCTTACTACATCACATCGGAATTGTTGGTTATCCCGAATACATACCAATAAAAGTTTCAAGGCAAAATAGGGTATCGATCACAGATTAATAATTTATTAGATAATTACATTACTTTTTTGGGAAAAAGTTCACACGATTAGGCAAAAAAACAGTAAAATAGCGCAAGTTTTTATCTTTAATAATTGAGGTTTACTATGGACGTTTTAATGAGCATTCTTGGCATGGTGGTATTAATTGCCATCGCATTATTATTCTCAAATAATCGTCGTGCGATTAATTGGCGAACAGTACTAGGGGCGTTCGTAATCCAAATTGGATTTGCAGCCCTTATTTTATATGTACCGGCTGGTCGAAAAGTATTGGGCACAACCGCCGATGCCGTAGCTAACGTAATTGCTTACGGTAATGAAGGGATTAACTTCGTCTTTGGCGGATTGGCAGATCCAAGCAATGTAGGCTTTATTTTTGCGGTGAAAGTATTACCGATTATCGTCTTCTTCTCCGGATTAATTTCCGTGCTTTATTACTTAGGCATTATGCAATTGGTGATTAGAATCATTGGTGGTGCCTTGCAAAGGCTATTAGGTACATCAAAAGCAGAATCTATGTCTGCCGCTGCCAATATTTTCGTTGGACAAACAGAAGCACCATTAGTGGTGAAACCTTATATCAGCCGTATGACGGAATCCGAATTATTCGCCATTATGGTAGGCGGATTGGCTTCTATCGCCGGCTCGGTCATGGCAGGCTACGCAGGCATGGGCGTACCGCTTAATTATTTGATCGCAGCATCCTTTATGGCGGCTCCTGCAGGATTATTATTTGCCAAAATTCTTTATCCACAAACCCAACAGTTCATTGATTCTCAACCGGAAGCCGACGACAGCGAAAAACCGTCCAATGTGCTGGAAGCTATGGCGAGTGGCGCAAGTGCCGGTATGCAATTAGCACTCAATGTCGGCGCAATGTTAATCGCTTTTGTAGCCTTAATTGCCCTAATTAATGGTATTTTAGGCGGTATCGGCGGCTGGTTTGGTTATGGCGATTTAACCTTACAAACCATCTTCGGCTGGATTTTTAAACCTCTTGCCTACTTAATCGGGGTGTCTTGGGAAGAATCTGGCATTGCAGGACAAATGATCGGGATGAAATTAGCCGTGAATGAATTCGTTGGCTACCTTGAATTCACAAAATATTTACAACCGGATACACCCGTCGTATTAACTGAAAAAACCAAAGCCATTATCACTTTCGCGCTCTGTGGCTTTGCAAACTTTAGCTCTATCGCCATCCTAATTGGCGGCTTGGGCGGTATGGCACCGAATCGCCGTGGCGATATCGCCCGTTTAGGATTAAAAGCAGTTATCGGAGGAACATTAGCCAACTTAATGAGTGCCACCATTGCCGGTCTTTTCATCGGATTAAGTGGCGCACTATAATAAGTGCGGTCAAATCCCGCCACATTTTGCACCACGATTAACGTGGTGCGTTTCTTTTCATTATTGTCAAAAAAGAGGTAAATACAATGACTCCACATATCAACGCACCTGAAGGTGCATTTGCTGATGCGGTATTAATGCCGGGAGATCCGCTTCGTGCGAAATATATCGCAGAAACATTTTTAGATGATGCTAAAGAAGTCACCAATGTACGCAATATGCTTGGTTTCACAGGCACCTATAAAGGTCGTAAAATCTCAGTAATGGGACACGGTATGGGGATTCCATCTTGCTCAATCTACACTAAAGAATTAATTACCGAATATGGCGTGAAAAAGCTCATTCGTGTCGGTTCTTGTGGCGCAGTAAAAATGGATGTCAAATTGCGTGATGTCGTGATTGGGTTAGGGGCTTGTACGGACTCTAAAGTAAACCGTATCCGTTTTAAAGATAATGACTTTGCCGCTATTGCCGATTTCGGTTTAACAAGTGCGGCAGTTGCAGCGGCAAAAGAGAAAGGCATTGCGGTGAAAGTCGGGAATTTGTTCTCAGCAGATTTATTCTACACACCGGATGTTGAAATGTTCGATGTGATGGAAAAATACGGCATTCTTGGTGTGGAAATGGAAGCTGCAGGAATCTACGGCGTAGCGGCTGAATTCGGCGCCCGTGCATTAACCATCTGTACGGTTTCCGACCACATTCGAACTCACGAACAAACCAGTGCGGAGGAGCGCCAATTAACCTTCAACGAAATGATTGAAATCGCATTAGAAAGTATTTTAATTGACGACAAAAACGCATAATTTACAGACTAAGCAGTAAAAAAGAGCGGTCAAGTTTGACCGCTCTTTTAATAGTGACGATTATTCGTCTTTTTTCATTCCGTTTAATATTAGATACAGCCTAATGAAATATGGAGAGTGTCATTTAGTCTAGGGAAGATAATTAATATCAGCGACATAAGTCGGCATATTCCAAGCGCCTCCGACAAAACCTCTACACATTCCCGTATCTGTATTCAAAATAGGTTCAAACACCTTTCCGTTCCAAGCTGCCTTTCTGATTGACCAACAATCTCCCAATCCACGCCATTTCATCTTTGAAGAAATAATCCCTTTGCCTTCATAACCGTTATACTCCCCTACAGTCGAGACCTCCTGCTCAATTTTAGTCAAGTCATGATTCATCACAACCGACAAAATCCAATCATTGTATGCAAAAAGTTCACAAGCGGCCTCAACCAGTTTCTTCCCCTCACTAAGTTCATAAACCGAAAAGCAATTATATTCATCATCCTCAGATAATCGAGAACACCCTCCATCAATACCGCCAATCGACTTTAACAATTTAAGCAAGCGTTGTCCTGTTGGAGAGTCAAACTTAAAAATCTGTTCTCGGTCAGTATGGAACTTAGGAATATTTACAATGGGTTTATCAATTTGTTCTAATACGGGAGAATGGCTATTTCTTTTCTTTAAAAATGCTGAGGGGGTATCCCGTCGCTTTTGAAATTCATCGGCTTTAAGCATAACAGCAGTAACGCCCTGATCAGAAATTCTCCATACTTGCTTAGGGGTTTTCAATTCAATTTGGCTTGATTTCTTCACTAAGCTATAAATAACTGAGTGAGTTTGTTCAGGATTTAAACGTGCAAAATATTCTAA
Organism: Rodentibacter caecimuris; assembly: GCF_010587025.1. Taxonomy (NCBI): domain Bacteria; kingdom Pseudomonadati; phylum Pseudomonadota; class Gammaproteobacteria; order Pasteurellales; family Pasteurellaceae; genus Rodentibacter; species Rodentibacter caecimuris. Next base: position 1,529,469 of record NZ_CP040863.1, read on the forward strand.
ATTCCACTCATCTTTTTGATCAAATTTGATAATACCCAAATTTTTTTGATCTACCCATAATTCCGCCTGTAAAGTACGCTCTTTTTCTCTCTCGTCATAAGCGTATTCCTCAATGCGGGCTAAACCGATTAATGCCTCATTACCTGCCTTTCGTTCGATGTATAAAGAGACTGGGAACGATTCTTCTCCTTCAGACGAACCATAGCCTGCCATACGGCAAGTTCCGATATTATCACAGGCCAATTCCCAATCTTTATGCTGAAATCGGATCCCCTCTAACGCTTGCCCCATGGTGCATTGTCCGAGCATATAAAAGCCGAATAATACAATTCGCCAATTTCCCATAATTTCCTCCCGGTCAGAGCATCGCTCAGTAAAAATAAAGTTAATCTTAACGGTTTTGTTAATTCCGATAGCCATAAACCTAAGCGATCAAATTTCAAAATCTGACCGCTCTTTTACTTTATGCACTTAATATTTCCTCAGCCAATTTCTTCGCACCTTTAAAATCCACTTTTCCACTGCCGAGAAGCGGTATTTCATTGACTAAGAATACTTGGCTTGGGAGCATAATTGGCGGTACGTTGAGGGATTTAATGCGAGTATTAATTTCCTCAAGACTGAGCAGCGATTTCACTAACAACACGACACTTTCGCCTTTTTTCTCATCATTCACAGCAATAGCAACAAATTGGTTTTCATCGTTCAACACTTGAGCGATATTTTCTTCCACACTGCCGAGACTAATCATCTCTCCCCCGATTTTTGCGAAACGGGAATAGCGATCCACAATGGTGATAAAGCCGTTTTCATCAATATGCCCTTTGTCACCGGTTTTGTAATAACGCACGCCGTCAAGTTCGACAATGACTTCATTAGTTTTTTCAGGGTCAGCCAAATAACCTTTCATCACTTGTCCACCGCCAATCAAAATCAACCCGTCTTCGCCCGTTGGCAATGCTACTAAAGTATTCGGATCGACAATTTTGATAATTGTACCAGGCAATGGCATACCTACGGTTCCCACTTTATTAAAGGTAAATTCTTTTAAACTATCGGGATCTAAAATATTTGGCATATTCACGCTTGCAACCGGTGCCGTTTCCGTCGCCCCGTATCCCTCGTAGATTTCTAAACCGAATTTCAAACGGAAGGCTTCTTTCACATCCGCTTTCAATTTTTCCGCGCCGGCAATCACCATTCGCACACTTTGTAACATTAATGGATGCAATTTTTTATTACGGGCGTATAAACGGAAGAATGTTGAGGTACCAAATATAATACTCACATTATGGCGGGCACACATTTTGCCCACTTCTGCGCCATCGGTCGGATCAGCAACACTCACCATTTTGATTCCTTCACACAACGGCATTAAGGTGGTTACCGTTAAACCAAAAGAGTGAAAGATCGGTAAAGAATTTAAAATAACGTCATCTTCTTGAAAGTTAAGTAATTCACTCACCTGTTTGATATTAGTGAGCAAGTTTTTATGGCTTAATTCAATGCCCTTTGGCGTACCTTCACTACCGCTGCTGAATAAAATCGTTGCCGTGTCATTCAAACGCACATCAGCAAAATACATTAATTTAATCCACCAACGTGGGGCGAAAAACGCCGTTAAAAATGACCGCACTTTCTCACTTTTTGTCATTTTCTTGCCTAATTGTTCCGCAAAAATTGTTTTTCCCGCCAATACTTCATCAAAGGCAAAGCCTTTAGCATTCAGTTTATTTAAGAATTTCTCCGCAGTAATAACCTTGTTAATATTTGCTTTGGCAAGGGCTTTTTCCATCACTTCAGGGCTGAGGGTATAATTCAAATTGACCGGCACTTTCCCCATCACCATCAATGCCATATTCACAATGGCTCCGATAGCCGAGCTTGGCAACAACACACCAACATTTTTCTCATTACCTAAAGTGTGTTTAAGTTGTTTGCCGAACATCAACACGGCAGCGATAAACTTGAGGTTATTCAGTTTCATACCCTGCCCGTCTACCACACATTCCTTGAACAAGTTGGATTTCGCGCTGTTCAACCAATGGTGTGTGATCGGTTTGCGTTTTGCTATCACTTTTTCCCACACAGAGAAAGAAAGCTCAAGCACTTTTTGTTTCATCGCCACCGCATCAATAAAGCCGTGAATCGGTTTACCGAACGCCACTAAAATTTCACGTTTGCCTTGTTTTTTCGTGAGATTTTTATAGAAACTATCCGCGCGGGAAAAACTGCTACCCCATAAGCCACGTAAATAAAACGGTACGGTCGTCACGTTATCCAAGTCTTTTAATACGTGTTCAAAGCCTTTTTTAAACTCATTGATCTGACCGTTGTAGCTGATATGTCCTTCCGGAAATAACGCTACCACTTCACCACGCAACAAATATTCACGAATTGTTTCAATGGACTCTCGGCTTGAACCCGCACCAATAGGGATCACACGGAAAACACGTAGGAACCAAGTCAAATACCATTTATTGTAAATCGGACGGAACATCACGAATTTAATCGCTCGAGGACTTGCTGCCTGCAACACCATCCAGTCAATCCAGCTAATGTGGTTACCCAACATTAACACACCGCCACTTTGCGGGAGATTTTTTAATCCCTCTACGTGGAAACGGTAATTGGTCTTCAACAAGGGCAAGAGTAACAAACGGACGAATAAATGTGGAAGTTGCCACATCGCATAAAGGCTGCCTAATAAGCAAACCACAGAAATCGTTAAAAAAATACCGGCAGTGTAAAGGCTAAATTCGACGAATACAATGCTAAGTAGTAAAAAGCCGACCATAAAGACATTTTGGATAAAGTTGTTACCCGCCAAAATTTTGCCGCTGATTTTTTCAGGGGCGAAATATTGAATGGTCGAATTTAACGGCACGATAAATAAACCGCCAAAAAAACCAAATCCGAAGGAACATAACATCAATGAGACATTGGTACTCACCAGTGTTAAACCAAAGATCGAAACAAAAATACCCAATGCACCAACCGGTACAATGCCTAATTCAATATGTAATCGGGAAGCACGCCCGGCAAGGTAAGACCCGATGATTAATCCCAAACCGCTTACCGCCAAAATAGCTTGAATAATCACCGCATTATCCGCATTAAACAGCGCTTTGTAATGGGCGGGGAATGCCGCCACAATCACTTGAGCAACGCCCCAGAAAAGGCTCAAGCCAATCACACTTAACCAAATATTTTTATCGCTACGCAAGGTACGGAGGTTGTCTTTCAAATAACCGAAAGAGAAATATTTTGCGGCAGAGAATGTTTCATTTTCTTCTTTTTCTTGTGGAAAGAAAGGAATTTTGAAAGCGAAAAACGCTTCAAGGGAACTAAACACGACTAAACCTATGCCAATCATCCAAACGCTTTGTAGCACCTCATTCGGATCATTAGAGGGCACATAATAACTTTCAAAGAAAATCGAAAACGCAAAAGAACTAAACAAAATCGCCACAATGGTTAAAGCCTGAATCACGCCGTTGGCAAACCCGATGTTTTCCGTGCCGACAATGGATTTGATAAGGCTATATTTAGCCGGAGAATAGACCGCACTTTGCGCTGCCAAAATCAGTGTTAAGGCAAAGGCAAGATAAAATTCGCCAATCACATAACTGAATAAAATTGCCGTTGAAATACCCACCACAGCCAAGCTGCTCCAGCGAATCACCCTGGTGCGACAGAATTTATCATTAATAAATGCCGAAGGTGAAAAAAGAAAAATAAAGGGTAATAAAATCATTGCGTTGATTAACGCGGTTAGTACTACTAACGTATTGCCTTCAAAACTTTTCAGCAACACATTTTGAATCGTGATTTTGTGGGCGAGATCCACGCTCGCATTCAAAAAAGCAATCGCCAAATAAGGCACAAAACCCGCATATTTTAAGAGTTTCATTTCACACTCTCCGTTTGGTAAATTTTTAAAGTTTGCATATTGAATACATAAGGCTTCAGCACCAACAGTAAATCAAAAAGATGTTTAAGTTTTTCATCTTTTTTCCCACTGTCTTTTAGCGCTGATAAGGTGAGATTTACTTCTTGTGTCGCAAGCATTTTCGCGGTTTGTAAATAGGTTTTCACCATTTCACGTTCCGCCTCATTACAACGGCAAACAATGGCTAGAATATCCCGCTCTTTTGCCGTAAAAACACCCTCACGCGGGTTAAGCAAAGCGTCATCGACCATAGCTTGCAATTCGGTTTCTGAAATTGAGAATTCTTGACAAAGTTCTGAGGGCAAAAAGGTTTCATTTTCCGCCCCCATGATAATACCAATCAACGAAATTAAACTTTCGTAAGGATTTTGCCAGTCAAAATCAGGGTGGGAAAAAAGTTGTTTAATTTGAGAAATGCTGGCATTGAAATTGGTTTGCAGATATTTAATAAACGCCAACAATTCCACACAGCGATCATCATAGAGATGAAAATTCGGTTTATCTTTCAAGGGTTCAGGCAATAGCCCTTCTTTTACATAGTACAACACTGTCGATTTCGGTGTTTGGCTGAGCTTCACCAAATCATTCATTTTTAGCATAAGGCTTCCCCTATTAATTAAATGTGGAAAGGATTTTATACTTCACATCACAAAAAGTAAATAGTGTTACCTTACAGTTTAAAAACACTTAGAAAACCAACCGCACTTTCCCACTAATATGCCACCCAGATTTTTTCTAATTCCATTTTGTCGGGGTGGTAGCGGTAAACATTGATACCGCCGTGAAATGCCTGTCCTGTCACTAAAATATGCGATTTTGGGGCAAAGGAGACATTATTGAATTTTGAACCGTTACAATTTTACAAGAACCACTATTTGCTTTCTCTCATTAATGAATAAGCTCATAAGTATGTCGTTGAATAGCACCATCGCAATAACTATTTTTTTGGGAAGTCATAAAATCCTTGCAACTCAGATAATAAGATAATGTCATATCTACTTCATTCTTTGAAAAATTAAATAACTTAAATCCTACACCATTATCATTATAACGACCATTCTCTAAACTAAATGTTTCTTCTTTATTTTCATTTTCTAACCTTCCAGATAAAGCAATCACATTTCCCTTATTATCTAGTATCGCTTTCTTTAAATAATAAAAACTATCTTCTACTTTCATTATGAGTAATTCCTCCTCAAGCTCTATTTTTATATAATCTGAAACTAATTTACCATCCTCTTCCTGATGATGAAAAAACTCATTATTTTCAACAGATAAATTTTTTGGAAAGAAGTAAGAAACTTTACCACTATATAGATTAATATCTTGATTATTCAATTTCATTTTTCCATTATTAATATTACATCCTATCAAGGTAAAATTTTTCTTTGTTAAGGAATTATCAATAGGATATAAATTATGTTTAAAATAGGCAATTCCTGCACAATAAAATGTTTCTAATTTAAGTAAACTATCGTTTGCTAATTCTACATATGCAGACGAATTACTAAACTCTAGTCTTTTCATTTTTAAATTATTCCAGAAGAACGGTATCTGATTATCAGAGTATATAGTATATAATCGAGGCAATTCTTCTTTCCAAGCAATACGAATATCAGGATCAGGAAATAAAAAAGGAGATAAAAGTGTTTTCGCTTGCTCTTGAATATCTCCGACACGATTATAAAATGATGTTTCGCTATTTAATGGCTTATTAAAATAGGCAAATGAAGGTTCTATGGTACTTGGGCAAGTCGTGTTTACCCCTTCCAAATCTACAGCTGTTCTTCCATTATTAGGGTTAGATAGTAAAGCAACAAACTGACTAGGCTTAATTAAACAACCTTGTATCTGTATATTATTTAAACCAGATGAGTGCTGAATCGTCCCTAATAATGAGATGACTTGTGCTTCTTCGTTTAAAAGAAGAGCTATTCCATCAACTATCCACTCATTATCCAATCTTGCATAGCCATCTAATACAGCAACCCAATAATGGGTAAGATTTAATTTATTCGCAGCTTTTTTTATTTCTCCAGCAATATTATCGTATTTATACCCAATATATTCTTTATCATTAGAATGGAGTATAAAATTTTCTAGCTGAATCTTCTGATTATTCAACTCTAAAATCCAATTTTTTATTTTACAACTATCAAATCTATAATTTTCATAGCGGTAAGTATTATCGTCTACATCTTGCTTACTTTCATCTTTTCTTTCAAATATAATATCTGAACTACATAACATTCCTTTTGGTAATTCTTTAGGTTGATTTAAGCTAGACACTTTAATTTTATATAAACCATCTGCATCAAGACTAGTTAAATTTAATTCTCCCCATTTAAAAGTAATAGGGTTACCTTGATTATCAAATCTATCTTGGGTCGAAATAATAAATCTATCTGAAATTTCAATATTGGAAGGGAGGTTTTCTAATGCTTTTCGAAGAAATAATTTCTCTTTATTTAATTCGATAACTCTTGTTTTCTCTTCATAGAAAGAATTAAGCTCATAATATCCCCAAAAAGAGAGTGCTGTAGGAATAAGTAAAAAGAATTTAAACTCACTAGAAAATGGCTTTTTATAAAAAAAATGAATAATAAAATATAAAAAATAATAGGCAAAAACGAAAATAACGAAATAAGGGATAAACACAGCAAATACAAAGATACTGAGTGACCCCATTCCAAAGCTGATAAGAAGCCCTAGAAAAAGTATACCAAGTATTCCAATGAAAAATCTAAACACAACATTCTCCTACAATGAGATTTTAATACAGCATTATCATAACAATAGCTTAATGTAAATCCGGATCGACGCTATCCGACCAAGTAATGAAACAAAAAGTGCGGTCAATTTTCCCGTTAAATTTTAAATATAAAAAACTCTTAGAAAACCAATCACACTTTCCCACTAATACGCTACCCAGATTTTCTCCAATTCCATTTTATCGGGGTGATAGCGGTAAACGTTGATGCCGCCGTGAACCGCTTGTCCCGTTACTAAGATATGAGCTTTAGGAGCGGAATCAACACTATTTGATTTTTCAAAAGCATTAGTTGAGATCGCAGGATAAAAACCAATGTTCACATAGGCTTTTATCCATGGATCACCAACTGTGTATAAATTCATATAATCGTTCCCCGTACCATCCTTCATACCAGTTTGAGTTAACTGTATAAATTCTGTATCAGTAACAAAGGCATAAGCAACAGTATGTGGTGTTGCAAGTAAAACGCCTTCAGGAATAGGGCGATTCCCTCCTGTTTCACGAGTTTTGGTTTCTTCATTATAAAATCCATTTATTGATGCCAATGGTAGGCGGTAATTTAAATTATCGACCAACCACATATAATCTCGCTTGTTCTCCCCCCCCCCAATAACCCATTTTCCATCAGGACTAAATAAGGCATCCGAGCGTCCACCAAAACCACCAAGACGGGCTACCGGTTTCAAGGTTTCCCGGTCCCACAACGTGACACCATTATAGCTGCTTTTTTTATAATCACTCGGTTGAATCGGATCTGCTTTAGGATTTAGCTCTACCGCAGAATCAGGATCGTAAGGTCCGCCCGGAGAAGCGGATAAAAAATATTTTTCTGACAAGGAAAAATTATAATAATTCCGAATTGGAGTATCGGTATAAATCGGTGTCATATCATCGCCATAACCTTTATAAATTTCCCCCGTCTGATCTGCACTGATATAGAGTGCCCGATCTTCACTCATTAAATGCCGTTCGACTTTATAATGCTTAAAATGAGCAATCTCTTGTCCCTCTACATTTTGAATATGTACAACATTATGTTTATCCTGCCACATAAAATCATGACTGTTCGGAATAAAATAAGGGCTGTTTGTATTAACTCTTTCTGCAAGCACTGTCTTAGTGCGTTTTTCTATATCCCAAAGTACCAGTTTTTTTCCGTAATGCGCACTCACAACATACCGACCATCACTGGAAATACTTAAATTTCTGACACCTTTGGTACTGGAAAAAACATCATGGCGGTTTTCATACACATAGTATCCTCCCCAACCTAAGGCGATAAATAAAACTAAAAAAAAGAGATTTTTCATTGTTCATCTCCCGAATTATTAGGATACCGACCAAATTTTGAATGTTTTTGAATTTTCTTATCCATCATTTCCCGTTTATAGCTGTATTCGTAAATCAATGGAAAAACTTGATGTCGATCCAAGTCTAACCACTCCCAGGTTCGCATTGCCGAATGAGAAATAAAATAGTAACGTTGCGAACCATCCTCCTCAATTACCTGACCAAAATATTCTAATTTTTTTTCTTCTTCCCTCAATTTTTTAATAAATGTGTCATGTAGCATCAAGTCTCGTTTTTTAGATAAACGTTCAAGATTTTTATCTAAATGATCAATAGTTTGCCGATCGCCCTGATGCCCCAACGCTGCCCGTACTTTAAAATAATTTTCCCTTTTCTCCCAATCGGACAAGGCATTTCCGATTAATACATCAATAATGTGATTTAACACTTCTTCAGGGAAGCATTTGAAATGGCTCCAAGGCTTTAAATAGGTTAATGGCGGAATAAAGGTATGGTTTGCCGGATCATTCACTCTTGCCGCCTCCTCTCGAATCAATGCTGCTATTTCTTGCTTATAACGGTTAACTTGATAAGCATGAGGCAGTTTCGCACATTCATCGGGGCGGTATTGTTTCTCTGCACCGGCATACAACAAATCACAAGTATGTTTGATCTGAATAACCGATTTCTCATAATCATAAATTCGCGTATCTTTATAATATTCTTTTAGTGCCGAATTACCCGTGGTAAAAGACAGATATTTGCTCGGATAAGCCCCGCCGATTAACGCAACCGGTTCGTAGTCGCTATAACTATGATCGCTGCCTAATACGCCGTCTTCTTGTGAATATAACACGGTAATATGTTTCGGCACTTTGTGAGCATAAGGGAAAATTTCCATAGCAAGCGGATTGAATACTTTCTTCGCATCGTAATTATCCAAATTCGTTAGCGCATTATCCGCCACCGCAGGTTCCCATAAAATCAGGTTATCAATCCGATTATCATATTCACCCGCCATATCGCCTAAGATATTCATGGCAGAAAGTGCAACCCTTGCCCCTAAAGAATGAGTGATAATGTTGATTTTTATTACTCTTTGCTCAAGCAACTGTTTCAACACGTCGGCAAGTTCCCGTCCGGCTTCATTAGCGTACATTTCCGCACGAAAAAAATTTAAATCCGGATCGACACTGCCCGACCAAGTTACGCCAACAATCCGACTATATTTATCCCATTGATTAAATTCCGCCAGTTTCTTTTTTCCCGAAGCAGCAAGATTCAAATGAAATTCAACATGAGGAAACCAAGATAAGGCTTCTTTACCATTCAGGAGCGGTGACAATTTATCATAGCTTTTATTTACTTCAGAAAGGGCAAAAACATCCCGATCTCCTACTTTTGTATAACTCACGCCTTCGGATAAATAATTTTTCTCTAACTTCTTATGTAAATCGACATTAACCGCCTGTTTCATCAATTTATTGTCATAGTATAGATAAGGTTTTTGAACTTGCTCCGGTGATAATTGGTTCTTATATTGAATTTGTTCGCCAAGTTCTTCACTTGAAGCAAAACGCCCTAAACTCCCCAAAGGGACGTTATAACCATGGATAAATAATGTTGCATGTCCGCCGTCATCAATAAGCTGCTGAATAACCTTCTCTTTTAATTGAACCACCGGTTCATTCTGTCGTAAGCGCAGATTCACCAAAATCGGGGGCGGTAAATACACCGCTTCTACTTTGTTTTCCGTAAAGCTCACTTGTACTTTTAAGGGATCGGCAAGTTGTTTCAAGGGTTCTTTTGAGATAGTAAATTCATCATCAGATTGATTTCGGGCTTTTATCAATACATACCCGTCTGAGGCTTTAAGCGGCGTATGTTCGGATTGTTCGGTTAAGCGGCGGTTATCTTTTTTTGTATAGGTTGAAGACACCGCTTCACCACTCGATAGCTGCCACGAAATCTCACCGCAGAGCACGCTGTTATGCACGCTTTCACCACTTTCAATCTTAGCCGGATACGCCTTACCAGAGCTATCAAACACCGTTACCACAATACCATCCGGCAGCTTACGGTATTCAGCTAAGCTGTCATGGTGATAAATTGTCACATCCGCGCGACACATATTTGTCGATCGGTCAATTTGTTCCGGCTGATGAGATGCCATCATCTTATTAAGTGCAGTATCTACACTAGACATTGTGTGCTCCTGTTGGTTGTAATTGATGACGAATGCGACCTTGTTTTTCGAGTTGATCAAAGCGCTTTTCTAAATAAAACTGTTTCTCTTGTTCGGTTAAATCGCTCACTAAAATATCATTCAATTTCTTTTCAGGATCCAGATAATTAACCGAATCCCCGTAAATAAGATTTGCCAATGCCAACTGTAAAATACTAATGGTTCCTTTCATTTTTGCGTACTTTGCCAAACGATAAGCATGATCGACCGTTTTTTCTACGATCTCCTTGCCATAAGCGTGAGCAAATTCGGGATATTGCACCATAATTTCCCCAATAATTTTTTCACATAATGAACGATCGTGCAGTTCGATAAAGGCTTCGATTTCAAATTTATCAAATTGTTTTTTTGCTTGTTTCACTGCCGATAAATCAATGTTAGGCACATATTCCACTAATTCATCACCGTTTTTGATACAAAAGATTTTTTCTATCATACTACCGTTAAAAAAGGCAGATAGTTTGGTCGGGTAAGTTTGCAGACGGTCAAGATACTTTTCTAAGCCTGTAGGGTCAAAAAAGCGCAGGTAGTACCAATGTCCGGTATAATCCTGCAACATCAGCCACTTGCGGAAATGATTAAGCAGTGCGTCGAAATCCGCCGACGAACGGAAGAAAGTGCCGATATTGCGTTCGCCGTAATTAATGCCTTCGATGTGATTGTCTCCGTTACGACAAAATAAACGGGACAAAACAGGATGATTTTTGGGTAACTCAACTAAATAGGGTGCCGCTTTTGCATAAGTTTCGGCTTTTTCATCTTGAAATAAACAGGCGTAGCGTAATCTTTCCTGACGAAACAAATCGGGAAAAATCCAAACACTTGCCGCCAGAATAACGGCATAACATTTATCATCAGGTTCGTTATTCCATAAACAAGATTCAATAACAGGCGGTACTTCAAATAGGGCAAATGTTGAAACGGCACATTGTTCTTGCCAAGAGGGAATAGCATAAATCTGTTTTTTAAGATTGGTTGTATTTGTTTGAGGAAGAAGATCGCGATCAGGGTAAAACAAAAAGAGCGGTTGATTTTTCGAGAGTTTTTGCGCTTCCGAATAAAGTATTTCTCTCAAATCCTCATCTGCATGATATTGCGCGTAGGTTTCTAAAGGTAAGATATTGAATGAGAAAGAAAAACGAAGTTGGTGCTTCATCTGATAATACTGAATATAGCTTTTTGCAATATTCTCATTCTCGCCGAGAACCAAAATCAATACTTTATCTTGGCTTTTATCTGTAATTTGGAAAGCATCTTGAACCCAAATAGAAGGTGAATTGTCGAGCATAAAATTGATCTCCAAATAGTATAAAAAATCTTCACCATTATACCTAAAAGTAAGCATATAAAAATAAGGGATAAAAAAAGAGCGGTCAAATTGACCGCTCTTTTGCCTATTGGTTATCTTCTTGGTAAGTAACGAATAGGATCGACCGATTTACCTTTATAACGAATTTCAAAATGAAGTTTTACGCTATTGGTACCGGTACTCCCCATTTTGGCAATTTCCTGTCCAGCTCTGATTTCTTGCTGATCGCTAACAAGGATTCTGTCGTTGTGTGCATAGGCACTCAAGAAATCATCATCGTGTTTGATAATAATGAGGTTGCCATAACCACGCAATGCGTTCCCCGCATACACCACCCGACCGGCTGCCGCGGCTTTCACCGATTGTCCGCGAGAACCGGAAATATCAATCCCTTTATTGCCACCGTCAGAACTTGAGAAACCTTGGATAATATTGCCGTTTGCCGGCCACATCCATCTTGTATTGGAGGCAATCGGCGCAACAACATTTGCGTTCACCGGTGTTGTATTCCCCGTTGCAACCGGCGCTGTCGAAGTCGGGTAAGTCGGTGCGGAAGAAGGAACACCAGCACTTGATTTCACCGGCCCGATAATCGTACCGTCAGAACCAATTTGCGTACCGTTTGCCCCCGCTCTATAAGTAACGGCAGGTTCTACCTGTTTCACCGGAGCTGCGTTTGTATTGACCGGTACTGTCGTCGTTACGGTTTTAGTAACGCACTTACCTATTTTTAATGTTTGACCGACACTTAAACTATAAGGCTCTGACATATTATTCATTGCCGCCAGTTCTTTTACATCCATACCTGCTAGGTAAGCGATTAGAAACATTGTATCGCCTTTATTGACTTTATAAGTCTCCCCTTTGTACGAACCTTTTTGAATTTGGCTGTAATCCGGCGCGTTAGTATTTGGGTTACGCGGTACATTCACCATCGCAGAGCCTGTACAATCGGATACCGTTTTAGTTACCGTTTTGGTTTGAGGTTGTACCGGTGCGACAGGTTGAGCCGGCTGTACCGGTTGATAAGTCGGTTGAAAATTCGGCTGCGGTGTTTGAGTGCCGACAGGCATATTACCTGTTGCGTGGGTTCCCATATGATTTGGCATGGTATTTTGTTGAATTTCAGGCTGCCAAGTGCCGCCACCGTTATTATCTACCGGTTGCATAATACCCGGTGAAAGCGTACCGCCGGCATTTTCAATAGGCGCCTGAGTATTGGATGAACAGGCAGTCAAAATTGCCACACTCAAGGGTAACAATAAAAACGATTTTTTCATTTATTTTTCCTTCTTATTTCATTGTATTCGGCATAGCTTGTCGTTCTATTTCCGGCATAAAACCGCCCCCGGCAATCGCTCCTGTTCCCTCAACAGGTTGCATAATGCCATTCGGTAAGGCATCAGGATCGCTCATTTCAACTTTAGGTGAAGAACACGCTGCTAAAACTACCGACATAGACAACGCAAATAAACATTTATTCATAATAAATCCCATTATTTCAAAATAAAGTAAGCCGCCACCGCAAGCGCAACGACCGACCAACCAATAATTTCAATCGATTTACGTAATTTAACCGCAAATTTTTCTCCGCCCCATGCAGCTAATTTTGCGACAAGCAAGAAACGCACCGCTCGGGAAATAAATGCGGTCAGTACAAATGGGAAAAATGCCATTTGCATCACGCCGGCACAAATCGTAAACACTTTATAAGGAATCGGGCTGAAACCGGCAACAAAAACGACGAGTACGCCCCATTGCTCAAACCATTTTATCGCCGTTGCCCAATGGTCGCCATAGCCCCATTGTTGCACGATACCCTGTACCCAGTCCGTAGCAAAATAACCAATAGCATAACCCACCATACCGCCGAGAACGGAGGCGATTGCAGTATAAAGCGCAAATTTGACCGCACTTTTGGGCTTCGACATCGACATGGGAATCAACATCACATCCGGCGGAATCGGGAAAAAGATCGCTTCAATAAAACTCACAAAAGACAGCCAAAACGTTGCAAAACGATGTTTCGACCATTCCATGGTTTTATCATACATTGCCCCAAAAATATTCATTCTATTCACCTTTGATTGTCATTGAGACAAAACTCCGCATTATTCACGTTCCAGCCAATCTTGTAAAGCCTGAATTGAATGGTGGGCGGTCATATCGGCTTGAATAGGGGTAATCGAAACATAACCGTTTTTTACCGCATGGAAATCCGTTCCCTCTTGCTCGTTTTCCGGTAAACCGGCAGGGCCAATCCAATAGATGGCTTCACCACGGGGATCCTCTTGTTTAATCACTTCTGCCGCAGAAGAACGATAACCTAAATGGCAAACTTTATAGCCTTTGAGTTCGTCATAAGGTAAATCAGGAACATTAATATTAATAATTTCACGGGGATTGACTAACCGATTATGTAATTTAGGAATTAAATCCGCCACAACCCGAGCCGCCGTTTCATAATGTTGGCGACCGTCTAAGGATACGGCAATTGAAGGCAGTCCCAAATGACGCCCTTCTAATGCTGCCGCCACTGTGCCGGAATAAATCGTGTCATCGCCCATATTACAACCCGCATTAATGCCCGATACGACCAAATCCACTTGACCGGATAAAAAACCATTTAATGCCAAATGCACGCAATCCGCCGGCGTTCCGTTAATACAATAATCACCGTTATCTAAATGGCGCGGACGTAACGGTTCAACTAAAGTTAAGGCACTTGATGCCGCACTTCGATTACGATCCGGGGCGACTATCACTACATCGGCAAACTTGCGTAATTCCGCCGCTAAAACTTGAATGCCTTCTGCGTGAAAACCATCATCATTACTTAATAAAATTCGCATTATGCTTCCTTATAATTCACTAATTCTCGAATAAGTGCCGTGGCATAGCTGCCTGACGGCAAATAAAAAGAGAGTTTTAATCCTTCCTCAATAAATTGCCATTGGAAATTCTGTGCCCGCATTAACAGTGGACGGCGCGCCGCTTTCATTTTTTCTTGTTTCATCAAAGGTGAAAAGGCATTATGTTGTTCCACAATGGCATTTTCAATATTTGAGCTCACAAGATTTTCTTCCCCGATTAACGGAGCGGTGAGTAAAATATCTCGTGAATCTAACCGCACTTGTAATGCCGCTAAATCTTCCGATTCATCCGCTTTAAACCAACTGTGCGAACCATTTAATTGCACAATATCATTTGGCAAAATTTGTTGGGCAAGCCCCTGCTCAATGCGTGCCGCTACCACTAAATTAAAAATCTCACTACGTGCTGCAGAGAGGTAAAAACTGCGTTTTTTGCGATCTTTCACCTTAATTTCGCCTTGTGCCCAACGTAAGGCTTGTGTGAGATTATGACCGTCACGCCCAAAGCGTTGTTCCGTAAAATAATTGGGAAAACCAAAATTTGCCACAAAATTTAACCGAGTGTTTAACTCATCGCTTTCCTGTGCGTCACGCAGCAAAATTTCAAAATAATTGCCTTGTAAACTTCCCGTGCGAATTTTGCGATGATGGCGGGTGACCGCTAAAATCTCTACGCCTTCCACGTCAAATTGAGTGAAATCCGGCGTTTCCTGTCCGGGCATTTGCAGGCAGAACCATTGTTCCGTTATCGCTTGGCGATCCTTTAAACCGGCATAGCCCATATTTCGTTCCGGCACGCCGGCAAATTTTGCCAGTTTTTCGCCGACAAATAGGGTGTTACAACCGGTTTTTCGTACTTTTACCGCCACAAATTCCCCTTCCCCCGACATGTCATAGCCAAGATCTTCAATCACTATAAAATCAGCACATTCTTGCTTTAAAAGTGCGGTGGATTTTGGCGGCGTTTTTAAGGTGAGATAAGGGAGTTGTTCAAGCATGATTTTGACGTGTATTGTTAGGTTTTGCGAGATTTTATGCGACTTTTGTAGATTTATCCACTAAAATAACCGCACTTTTCACGCCAACTAAGGAATTTACTATGACTGATTTTGTCGCCCTTCAAGCAGAAACACGGGAAATTATCACCGATTTATTAAATGACGGCAGCGATCCTTCCGCCCTGTATATTATTGAACATCATGTGTCACACTATGATTTTGATTTATTGGAAAAAATTGCCGTAGATGCGTTTAAAGCCGGCTATGAAGTCTCCGAGGCGGAAGAATTTGAAGATGATAATGGAAAAGCCATTTTCTGTTTTGACATCATCAGCGAAGTGGAATTAAAAGCAGAAATTATTGATGCCCAACAAAAAGAAATTTTGCCGTTAATTGAAAAACATAAAGGGATTTATGACGGTTGGGGAACCTACTTTGAAGACCCGAGTGATGATGAGGACGAATACGGCAACGATGGTGAATTTTTTGATGAGGATGAGGTCGAAGAATCACGTTTACACTAATTGACTAACCTGACCGCATAAATAAAGTGCGGTCATTTTTTGGAGAAATTTATGAAACTAAAATCATTCGGTCTCATACTATTAGCGTTACCCTTTAGTACCTCAGTCTTAGCAGAAAATGCCGTCGCCCGGCAAACCAATATTGTTTCATTTAATACTGAAGCAGAAAAAAGCATTGAACGTGATTTATTAAATGTGCGTTTATTTTATCAAGTTGATGGAAAAGATTTAGCGGACTTAAATAAGACGATTTCAGAACGTTTAGATAAAGCGGTCGGCATTGTTCAAAAACAAAGTGCGGTGGAAATTAAAGGTAATTCCCGTAATACTTCTGTTCGTTACAATAATGAAGGGAAGAAAACAGGTTGGATTGCCCGCGCCAATCTTGTGTTGGAAAGTAAAGATTTCCAAGCCTTATCAGAGGTGCTCAATTCACTTGATGGCATTCTTGCGATTGAAGATGTAAATGCCACTATTTCACCGGAAAAATTAATGAGTGTAGAAAGCGAATTAACACAGGCTGTTATTGAAAAATTTAAAAATAAAGCGACATTAATTCAACATTCATTACAAATGAACAATTACCGTATTCTTAATTTAGACATTTCATCGGTGAATGAATCGACAGCAATCCGTCCTTACACCTCATCACGTGCGGCTAAAGTGGCAATGTTGTCCTCCGATACCGCACCGAATGCTTTTTTAGAAAACGGAAAAGAAGCGGTACGGGTTCAGGCGACCGCACAAATTGAATTACTTAAAGATTAATTTTCTATACAATTATTTTTTCTTCTATACAATGGCAGCGATTTTCAAACAATAAGGAAACCCTCATGAATGTAGCAAAAAATGTGGTGGTAGGCATTGCTTACCAAGTTCGTACCCAAGATGGCGTATTGGTGGATGAAGCACCAACAAATCAACCTTTAGAATATTTACAAGGTCACAATAACTTAGTGATTGGTTTAGAAAAAGCCCTAGAAGGCAAAGCGGTAGGCGATAAATTTGAGGTGCGTGTTCAACCGGAAGAAGGCTACGGCGAATACAATGAAAATATGGTTCAACGCGTCCCGAAAGATGTTTTCCAAGGTGTCGATGAATTAGTAGTGGGAATGCGTTTCTTGGCTGATACGGATATTGGGCCTGTTCCGGTAGTCATTACCGAGGTGGACGGCGATGAGGTCGTGGTGGACGGTAACCATATGTTAGCCGGTCAAGAATTACATTTCACCGTTGAAGTCGTCAGCACACGTGAAGCCACATTGGAAGAAATTGCGCACGGTCACGTTCACGGTGCGCACGGTCATCATCATGATAGCGATGAAGAAGGTCATGGCTGTGGTTGTGGCGGTCATCATGACCACGATCATGGACACGGCGGCTGTTGTGGCGGTGGTCATAAGCACGATCATCACGGACATGGCGGTTGTGGCTGCGGCGGTCATTAATATTTAACGTAAAAATCTGAAAGACTGAGACGGTTTACAAAAATCCTCAGTATTATTGCTTAATTATTAGGGACGCACTGCATGGCGTCCCTAATATTTTGTACTATCTTAATATCAGTAACTAAAATCTCCTTTATGCCAAATTTCGATGACTAAGCTAAGCTATTGATATTTTCAAACTCAGGCTATTTCAATCTTAAAGTTTTTTATCGTCCGACAGCTCCCATAAAATAGCCCTTGCTTTATTTAACAAGGGCTTTAGTATTTATATTTTACTTCTTCGTCACCACACTCGGAATTAATTTTTCCGCACCTTTTAATTTACCATACACCTCTTCGCTCAAACCGTGTTTTTTGCCGATGTCGTCTGCGTTATTGAGCGTGACAAAAACCGCACCGTTGTCATCTTCCCAAACTAAGGCTTTGAGCGGGAGATCTATAGCGAGGGTAGGGGCTTTAATCATCATTGGTGTACCTATGGTAGGCATGCCAAAGATTACCACGCTCGCAAACGGCATCGTTAAGCCTTTATCTTTCGCGGCAGCTTGGTGATCAATCACGGTAAAGACACTCATGCCTTTTTCGGTGACGGCATTTTTGATTTTTTCTACCGTTTCCACAGCAGTGTATTCACTTTTGACAGTTTTCATAGAATCGTTCTCTGCATGAGCTACAAATGCAGTGGTGATGAAAGGAATCGCTAAAAGTAAGGTTTTGAGTTTCATATTTACTCCTGTTTGATTGATGAGAATCGCTTGAAATTGTAAAAGATTTGTTACTGACTTTTCAGTGCTTGTTTGTAAAACTTGCTGTGTATTAGTCCTATAATAAAATAATGCCTTATCATTTACAAACAACTGACAAACGTTGAATAACCTATTACTAAAGACTTTAGCGGACACTTTCTTCAACCTTGCGGACGAGAAAAAAAGTTGCAGAACAAGAAACATGTTTTACCGAAGATGCACACGTTACCACCTATATCGGCAGTAAAATGTTTACGAAAATGCACAGCCGAGCATATTTATTGGTTGCAAAAAAATCGGCGAAACAATTATTGGCAAGCGATTAATTTTAGAAGCAAAACGGAAATTGGTGCACTGCGATAAAAGTGTACAGAAGTCAGTGATATGTTGGGGTTTCAAGAACACGTACATTTTGTCAAATTTTAAAAAACCAACCTATTGCCCCAAAAACGTTTCGAGAACGACATTAAAGTGCGGTCAAAATTTATAGGAAATCAATCTAGTCTAAAAAATGCGCTTAGTTTGAAATAGAGCGAGTCGCATTCGGGAAAACCATTTTGCGGTTGCCGGGTTACGCTGCGAACATAATTGAAGTGTAAAAAAGGCAACATTCCGTTGCCTTGTCTTTTTTGATTTTTATTCCGTTGCCTCTTTCAAAGGAACTTCCGGATCCGGTTGACCGGTAATTCGATTGCGTAAGTCACGACGGATAATTTCAATCGTCCAAAACCAGAAAATATGACCGACTAATTCGGAAATATGTTCGTATAACGGCCATTCTGCAACCGGAGGCGTTAAACCTAATACCGGGAACGTGATGTAGTGTACACAGATATTTGCGATGATACCTGCACCGATACCTTGCCAGAATTTGATTTTTGGGAAACGTTCCGCTACTAAGCAATAACCGATAGCGAACACTAATGAGAAAATGATGTGTGTCACACCAATCCAGTTAAAGGCATGATCTGCAAAAGTAAACGCCGCTTCTGTCGGGTCAATGCCTAAATAATCACGCAAGAAAACGTGTGGCGGGTTTAAAAAAGCACGCGAACAAACTTGCAATACCTGATCTTGGGTCAATCCCGTGATGTCCACTTTACAAGCCGCAGCGAAGAAATCAATCGGGCTGCGTGGCGGGAACGGATGCTCCGCACCCCATTTTACAAATGCAGAGATAATACCTGCAATGATACCGACAAGAATCGCCACACTATAACGGCGGCGGTTTGGCGGAGTTTGAGTGAAAATACCTGACATATTTTGCTCCGAAGATGTAAGAAAAAATTAACCGCACTTGTGATTCAATATCACCAAAAAGTGGGCTGCAACATTTCGCCGCTTAAATTACCGAACATTTATTTTTGTTATCGAAAAAAATAAATCACCGATAATTAATGGCAAAACGTGGTTTTAAATTCTTCACCAATTTAAATAAACAGTCAAGATTTAAAGCTATTTCCTACTCAAAAAAGAGTATTTACCCCAAATTTTCCGGCATGATGTAGCAATACACAATTTAAAGAAACGGAGAAAATACGATAAGCCCTCTCTGTTATAAAAATGCGCCCGTTACGTTCAACATAACGGGCGCAGGCGTTAATCTTGATTCAGCAAAAATTATAATTTTGCCGCCAACATCGCCTCTAATTTCTCTTGATCAACGGCGAATTTACGAATACCTTCAGCCAATTTTTCTACCGCCATGGCATCGCTGTTATGTTGCCAATAAAATTCGGCTTCAGTGAGCGGTTGAGGTTTTGCTTTGACTTCACCTTTGAAGTCAAGTTTACGCTCAAGTGCGGTTGAATTTTCTTGCAATTCTTTGAGTAACGGCGGCGCGATGGTTAAACGATCACAGCCGGCTAATTCAATAATTTCACCCACATTGCGGAAACTTGCCCCCATCACCACGGTGTTGTAACCGTATTCTTTGTAGTAATTATAAATTTTGGTAACGGAAATCACGCCCGGATCTTCCGCAGGTGCATAATCTTTTTTATCACTGTTTGCTTTATACCAGTCTAGAATGCGTCCAACAAACGGTGAAATTAAATATACGCCCGCTTCGGCACAGGCACGCGCTTGTGCTTCGGAGAATAATAAGGTTAGGTTACAGTTAATCCCCTCTTTTTCAAGAATTTCTGCGGCACGGATACCTTGCCATGTTGAAGCGATTTTAATCAAAATACGATCATTGGAAATGCCTGCGGCATTGTAAAGTGCGATCAGTTTACGGGCTTTTTCAACGGTGGCTTGCGTATTGTAAGAAAGGCGGGCATCTACTTCTGTCGAAATACGTCCCGGAACAATTTTTAAGATTTCTAAACCAATATTTACCGCTAATTTATCTTCCGCATCAATCAGTTGTTGTGTTTTATCATTGCTTTGTGATTTTGCATAACTCACGGCTTCATCAATTAACGGCGCATATTGCGGTAATGCCGACGCGCTTAAAATTAAAGAAGGGTTGGTTGTAGCATCTTGCGGTTGATATTTTTTGATGGCTTCAATATCGCCGGTATCCGCCACTACCACAGTCATACTACGAAGTGAATCTAATTGAGTTGTCATTGTCTTCTCCTTATTTTGATTGATGGGCGTTACGATAGCATAAATTGAATTTAAAGTGATAGTAAGAAATCGCAATAGATCGAATAGTTTTACAGCAGAAAAAGAAGAATTTTTAGTTTTTTATCAAAACTGTGATCAATATCACCTTTGTTGGAAAATAAAGCCTTTACAAATTTAAACATTTAAGATAAATCAATAAATTCAACGATTTTAATAATGATGATTTCACAACAATTAACCCCAAAAGGAGTGACTATGCAACGTAACCTACTCAATAAATGTATCTTTTTCTCCCTCACTTTGGCGCTCTCCGGCAGTCTTTATGCCGCTCAAGTTCCAGTGGGAACCGATCTTGCCCCGGTACAAAATATTGTCATTAATAACGGTTCGGAACCACAAAGTTTTGATCCGCACAAAACTGAGGGCGTACCGGAATCACAAGTGCTTTATCAACTATTTGAGGGGTTAATAAGCACCAATTCGGACGGTGAATTAGTACCGGGGGTAGCAGAAAGTTGGGAAAGCTCACCGGATTATAAAACTTGGACGTTCCATCTTCGCAAAGAGGCGAAATGGTCAAACGGTGATCCTGTTACCGCCCAAGATTTTGTGTATTCTTGGCGCCGTTTAGTCAATCCAAACACCGCCTCGCCTTACGCCAGCTTTTTAGACTACATGCAAGTGGTGAACGCGCAAGATATTATTGACGGCAAGAAAAAACCGGAAGAATTAGGCGTTGAAGCCAAAGACGATTACACCTTTGTAGTTTATTCCTCCAATCCCGTACCCTATGCCGCCGGTTTAACCACTCACCAATCTTTATTACCTGCCCCACAAAAAATCGTTGAAAAATTTGGCGATGCTTGGGTGAAAAAAGAAAATATTGTGACCAATGGTGCTTACAAACTAAAAAATCACATTATCAATGAAAAAATTGAGTTTGAACGTAACCCGCTTTATTGGAATGATAAAGAAACCGTAATCAACACGGCGACTTTCTTAGCAATCGAAAATCCGAGTACCGATGTTTCCCGTTATCGTGCCGGGGATTTAGATATTACCAGCTACGCTCTTCCTCCGGAGCAATTTGCCAAGTTGAAAAAAGAATTGCCCGATCAAGTATTCACTGCCCGTACTTTGGCGACTTATACCTATGAAATCAATAATCTGAAAGCGCCTTTCAATGATAAACGGGTACGCCAAGCCTTAAACTATGCCCTTGATCGTAATGTGATTACAGATAAAGTGCTGGCACAAGGTCAAACACCGACTTACGTTTTCACGCCACCTTATATTGCAGAGGGAGAACAAATCCAACAACCGGCTTATTCCCAACAACCAATGGCAAAACGTAACGAAGAGGCGATTAAATTATTGGAAGATGCGGGTTTCAGCAAATCTAATCCGTTGAAATTTACCATTCTTTACAACACCAACGAAAACCATAAAAAAGTGGCAATCGCCGCCGCTTCTATGTGGAAAGCCAATACCAAAGGCTTGATTGACGTGAAATTAGAAAACCAAGAATGGAAAACTTACATTGATAGTCGCCGTGCCGGTCGTTACGATGTGGCTCGTGCCGGCTGGAGTGCCGATTACAACCAAGCGACCACTTTCGGTAACTATTTCTTATCGACCTCCAGTAACAACACGGCAAAATACGCCAATGCGGAATATGATAAGGCAATGGCGGAATCTTATTTAGCCAGTGATGCTAAAGGCCGTGCGCAAGCCTATGCAAAAGCAGAAGCGATTTTGGCGAAAGATTTCGCTATCGTGCCGGTTTACAATTACGTTAATCCGCGTCTGGTAAAACCTTATGTGGGCGGTTATACCGCTAAAGATCCGCAAGATCATATTTTATTGCGTAATCTTTATATCATTAAACATTAAGAAAAAGTGCGGTTGAAAAAACGATTGTTTTTTTGACCGCACTTTTATTTTTATAAAATCCTTGCCTGATAAACAAGGAAAGAAAATATCGCTGTGATATTTGGGGTTGGAGTAATCATGTTCAAATTTATTCTTAAACGCGTGTTGGAAGCGATTCCGACCCTGTTTATTTTAATTACTTTTTCTTTTTTCCTCATGCGTTTGGCGCCAGGCAGCCCTTTCACTTCCGAACGCGCCTATCCGCCTGAAGTGATGGCAAATATTGAAGCAAAATATCACCTAAACGAACCGCTGCACAAACAATATGTACGCTATTTGGAAAACTTGGCGAAAGGTGATTTCGGCCCTTCGTTTAAATATAAAGATCAATCTGTAAACGATTTAATCGGCGCGGCATTTCCGGTGTCACTCAAACTCGGCAGCATTGCTTTTTTGTTTGCCCTCACCCTAGGTATTTCTGCCGGCACAATCGCCGCACTAAAACAAAACAGTCGGTGGGATTACATTTTGATGAGTATCTCGATGACAGGGGTCATTATGCCCAGTTTTGTATTTGCCCCGCTCCTTGTATTGTTTTTTGCCATTTGGCTTGGTTGGTTGCCTGCCGGCGGTTGGAATGAAGGCGCCTTGCCTTATTTAATTTTACCGGTTGCCTCACTCACTATCGGCTATGTGGCGGGAATTGCTCGGATTATGCGGGGTTCAATGATTGAAGTGCTTCATTCCAATTTTATTCGCACCGCCAAAGCCAAAGGGCTTTCTACCCGTCGAATTATTTTAAAACACGCACTGCGCCCCGCACTTTTGCCCGTCATCACTTATCTCGGCCCCGCATTTGTGGGCATTATCACCGGTTCAATGGTAATCGAAAGCGTATTCGGTTTACCGGGCATGGGTAAATTATTTGTGAATGGCGCACTAAACCGTGATTATTCTTTAGTATTAAGTTTAACCATTCTGGTTGGCACGCTGACTATTTTGTTTAATATGATTGTCGATATTTTATATGCGGTCATTGACCCGAAAATTCGTTATTAGGAGTGTGCAATGAGCCAACCGATTAACCAAAAAAATACTGAATTTGTGGAACAACTTGCAGAACATATAGAGGAAATGCAACTTGAGGGGCGGAGCCTCTGGCAAGATGCAAAACGCCGTTTCTTCCGCAATAAAGCCGCCGTAGCCAGTTTAATTTTATTGGCACTCATCATATTGTTTATCACTTTTGCGCCTCTATTTTTTCCCTTTACCTATGAAGATACGGATTGGAATATGATGGGCGTTGCCCCGACTACGGAGGGATTGCATTTCTTCGGCACGGATTCATCGGGTCGCGATCTTCTGGTTCGGGTTGCCATTGGCGGGCGGATTTCCCTGATGGTGGGGATTGCCGGTGCGTTAATTTCGGTGATGATCGGGACAATTTATGGCGCGATTTCCGGCTACTTTGGCGGCAAAATTGATATGGTGATGATGCGATTCTTAGAAATTCTCAGCTCATTCCCTTTTATGTTTTTTGTGATTTTGCTGGTCACCCTTTTCGGGCAGAATATTTTATTGATCTTCATTGCCATCGGGGCGATTGCTTGGCTGGGTTTGGCTCGGATTGTACGCGGTCAAACCCTTAGTCTCAAAAATAAAGAGTTTGTCGAAGCCGCTATTGTATGCGGTGTGCCGCGCCGCCAGATTATTCTCAAGCACATTATTCCCAATGTATTAGGTTTAGTCGCGGTCTATGCCTCGTTGGAAGTGCCGGGATTAATTTTATTTGAATCTTTCTTGAGTTTTTTAGGTTTGGGAACACAAGAACCAATGAGCAGTTGGGGCGCATTATTAAGTGATGGCGCGGCACAAATGGAAGTTTCCCCTTGGCTTTTAATCTTCCCTGCCTTCTTCCTCTGTTTAACACTATTTTGTTTTAACTTTATCGGCGATGGCTTACGCGATGCGCTCGACCCGAAAGATCGCTAGGAGAGGTTTATGGAAAAACAACATCAAAATCAACCGCACTTATTGGCTGTGCAAAACCTCTATGTCAATTTTCATACGCCTGACGGTATTGTTACGGCGGTGAATGATCTCAATTTCACCTTAGATGCCGGACAAACCCTCGGCATTGTGGGGGAATCCGGTTCCGGTAAATCCCAAACAGCCTTTGCCTTAATGGGCTTGCTTGCAGCAAACGGGAAGGTTTCCGGTTCAGCCTTATTTAACGGCACGCAACTGGTCAATTTACCGACGGCACAACTTAATAAAATCCGAGCAGAACAAATTGCAATGATTTTCCAAGATCCAATGACATCCTTAAATCCCTATATGAAGATAGGCGAACAATTAATGGAAGTCTTGATGCTGCACAAAGGGTACGACAAACAAACGGCATTCAATGAATCGGTAAACATGTTGGACGCAGTGAAAATGCCGGAAGCCAAAAAACGTATGGGGATGTATCCGCACGAATTTTCCGGCGGGATGCGCCAACGTGTGATGATTGCCATGGCATTACTTTGTCGCCCCCAATTACTGATCGCCGATGAACCGACCACCGCACTGGATGTGACGGTACAGGCTCAAATTATGACCTTATTAAATGAACTCAAACGGGAATTTAACACGGCGATTATTATGATCACGCATGATCTTGGTGTGGTCGCAGGTATTTGCGATCAAGTACTCGTGATGTATGCCGGTCGGACAATGGAATACGGCACGGCGGAACAAATTTTCTATCATCCGACCCATCCTTATTCCCTTGGGCTGATGGAGGCGATTCCCCGCCTTGACGGTAAAAATGAAACACTCGTCACAATTCCGGGGAATCCGCCAAATTTATTACATTTACCGACAGGCTGTCCGTTTTCACCCCGTTGCCATTATGCCGAAGCACAATGCAAAACTGCGCCAAAACTGACCGCACTTTCCCAAGGGCGTTTACGGAATTGCTGGATTCCGCCGGAACAATTTTAAGGACAACACTTATGATTAAAGAGAAAAATCTGTTATTAGAGGTCAAAAATCTGGGCGTATCTTTCAAAATTAAAAATAATAAAGCCCTCTTTTTTGCTAAACCACAAACCCTAAAGGCGGTGAAAAATGTGTCTTTTCAACTTTATGCCGGCGAAACCTTAGGTGTCGTTGGAGAATCGGGCTGTGGAAAATCCACCCTTGCCCGTGCCATTATTGGCTTAGTGGAATCAAACGAAGGCGAAATTGTTTGGCTGGGCAAAGATTTACGTAAACAATCGCCCAAACAATGGCATGATACACGCAAAGATATTCAAATGATTTTCCAAGATCCGCTCGCCTCGCTCAATCCTCGCATGAATATTGGTGAAATTATTGCGGAGCCGCTCAAAATTTATCAACCTCATTTGAATGCAGAACAAGTGAAAGAAAAAGTGCAAGCGATGATGTTAAAAGTGGGGTTATTGCCAAATTTAGTCAATCGCTATCCGCACGAGTTTTCCGGAGGTCAATGCCAGCGCATCGGTATTGCCCGTGCATTAATTATTGAACCGAAAATGATTATTTGTGATGAGCCGGTTTCCGCATTGGATGTATCTATTCAAGCCCAAGTGGTGAATTTATTGAAATCATTACAAGAAGAAATGGGGCTGTCGCTAATTTTTATTGCCCATGATCTTGCGGTGGTAAAACATATTTCCGACCGTGTACTGGTGATGTATTTAGGCAATGCCATGGAATTAGGAAGTGACGATGAAGTATATAACCATACCAAACACCCCTACACCAAAGCGTTAATGTCCGCCGTACCGATTCCCGATCCCAAATTGGAACGAAACAAAAATATTCAGCTGTTAGAAGGCGATCTTCCTTCGCCGATTAACCCGCCTTCAGGTTGCGTATTTCGTACCCGATGTCCGCTGGCAGACGAACATTGTCGTTTACAAAAACCGTCCTTTCATAGCGACAACGGGACACATTTTGTGGCGTGTTTAAAAGCTTAATAGGCAAAAGTGCGGTAAAAAAAGCTGTTATTTTTTAACTTGCTTTTGCTCTACATAGAAAATAAAAAAGTTGGCATAAGCCAACTTTTTTATTCTGTTCTAAGATAAATTATTTTTTCAACAAATCACGAATTTCAGTAAGTAATTTTTCTTCGTTTGAAGGTTCTGCCGGTGCAGCTTCAACCGGTTTTTTCAATTTGTTGATACCTTTTACCATTAAGAAAATTGCAAACGCAATAATGACGAAGTCGAAGACGTTTTGAATAAACATACCGTAGTTCAATGTTACTGCCGGAATATCACCTTTTGCCGGTTCTAAAATAAATTTTAAATCTTTAAAATCTACGCCGCCGGTTAAGATACCCAATACAGGCATCACAACATCACCCACAAGTGAACTTACAATTTTGCCAAACGCACCACCGATAATTACACCGACAGCCATATCAACAACATTGCCACGCATCGCGAATTCACGAAATTCCTTTATAAAGCTCATAAGTTTTTCCTTTTACTTATAGTTAAAGACATGGCGTATTATATGTTCTTTGGTTAAAAAGTAAACCCTTTAGATAAAGAACGAACTTGGTTGGAATAATTTTTCGATTTCAGAAACCGCTTTTTTATCGCCTAAATATACGATGACATGGTCACCGTCCTGAATTTCAACATTTTTATGCCCGATAATCACTTCATTATTGCGTAAAATCGCACCGATAATGCAACCGGCAGGCAAACGAATATGACGAATCGTTTTTCCCACAATATTGGAAGTATTCAAATCACCGTGGGCAACAATTTCAATCGACTCGGAAACGCCATGATGTAAGCTCGCTACATTTTTCACATCACCTTTACGCACATACCCCAACAAAGCGGAAATTGTCGCTTGCTGCGGAGAAACGGCTATATCAATCGTCCCGCCCTGAATTAGGCTGATATACGCCATACGCTGAATCAGCACCATGGCTTTTTTTGCCCCTAAGCGTTTTGCCAACAATGCCGACATAATATTGGCTTCATCGTCGCTGCTTAATGATAAAAACACATCAACATGCTCAATATGTTCTTCAAACAACAAGTTTTGATCGGAAGCATCACCGTGAAAAACCAAGGTTTTCGCTAATTTTTCCGCTAAGGCTTGCGCCCGTTCCGCATTACGCTCGATTAATTTTACCGTACAATGCTCTTCCAATTGTTTTGCTACACCGGCGGCAATATTACCCCCACCGACAATCATCACGCGTTTATAAGGTTTTTCGAGGCGTTGTAATTCACTCATTACCGCTTTAATATGCTCTGTCGCACAAATAAATGTAATTTCATCACCGGCTTCAATAATTGTCGAACCTTGCGGACGAATCGTTTTGTCACTGCGTAAAATCGAGACAATACGAAATTCAATATGCGGCATATGCTCTTTGAAAGCGGACAAGGCATGCCCCACCAATGCACCGCCGTAATACGCTTTCACTACTACCACGCTGATACGGTTTTTAGCGAAATGCGCCACTTGCAATGCCCCCGGATAAGCAATGAGCCGGGTAATTTCATCCGTGACTAAATTTTCCGGTGAAATCAAATGGCTGATAGGCACATTTTCATCATTGAATAACTTGTCTTTTTCCCGTAAATATTCCGAATTACGAATACGAGCAATACGTGTCGGCGTATTAAATAGCGTATAGCCGATTTGGCAAGCCACCATATTGATTTCATCCGATGATGTCACCGCCACCATTAAATCTGCATCTGCCGCCCCGGCATCACGCAAGATTTTCGGGGAAGAAGGCGAACCCTGCACGACTTTTAAATCATGTTTTTCCTGTAACGCTTGTAGTCGTGGTGATTCATTATCCACCAAGGTAATATCATTATCTTCACTGACCAGACTTTCCGCTAGTGTCGTTCCCACTTGTCCGGCACCCAGGATCATTATTTTCATGCCTCACTCCTTGTTAAGATCAGAGGTTGAATTCCGATTTTCACCGAATTTAGACCGCACTTTAACGCATTCACTTGGCGACAGATTTCATCCGTGACTGCATTGGCTTGCGCCATTTTCTCTTCGCTGATCTGTTCATCGATTTTTTGAAATAAAACCGCATCCAGTAAGCGCTCTGCGTGCATACCGTCACGGCAATAATGTAACACGCCCGCCTCATCAAATAGGGTTGCCACTTTCGCAATTTTTGTGGTTGCAATACCCAGTGCGCCGTCTTCACCGCCTAATTCTCGGAATAACGCATGCTGCGGAAATCCGCCGCAAGCCAAGAAAAAAGCACGGCGAAACACCACATTTCCACCACAGGTCATTCTCATATGCTGCCAAGCAAAATCAAAATTAGGGTGTTCGGCATAACGAGTCGCCAACCCTATCGGTTTTAAGGCTAAACGTACCAACGAAGTATCCGGCTGAAAATGAAAGGTTGCCGCCGCCACTTCTAATGCGCCTTGCTCATAGGCATCGTCCGCATCCAAAAAAGCGATCAATTCGTTGGTGGATTGCAATGCGCCCCAATTTCGTGCCTTTGCAACACCGCCGTTTTTACTCATTGACTCGACAAAAATCCGTTCCGGATACTGTGCGGCAAAGTGATTCGCCAATGCAAGCGTACCATCGGTCGAGGCATCATCAACCAACCAAATTTTGCCTAAATAAGGTTGACTCAAAACAGATTCCACCGCCCGTGTTAATGTTTTTTCCACGTTATAGCAGGGAATAATCACATCAATATGAGGAAACACTATCGCCCCCTTGGTTTATGCCCGTTTACGCAATTTTGCGTAATAAAACCCGTCACCGCCATTTTGCTGCGGAATAAACTGAAAACCGACCGCACTTTCATTATCGGTGAAAGGTAACGGCAGTAATTCGGCATCATGTTGTTCTGCGAGAAACGCGGCAATTTGCTCGCGATTTTCTTCAGCTAAAACGGAACAGGTGGCATACAATAAAATGCCATTCGGTTTCAATTTCGCCCAAAGGGCTTTTAAGATACTTTTTTGTAATGCCACAAGTTGTGCAATGTCCGTTTCTTGGCGTAGCCATTTAATATCAGGGTGACGGCGGATAACACCGGTGGCGGAACAAGGCGCATCAAGTAAAATACGGTCAAATTTCACCGCACTTTGTCCAATTTCTGCCAGCCATTGATCCGGTTTAGTCGCATCACCGCAAACTACAATTGCCTGTTGGTTTAAACGTGCCAAGTTTTCTTCCACCCGGCTCAAACGCTGTGCTTCAATATCCAACGCGATGACTTTCGCTCGTGGAGCAAGTTCTAAAATATGCGTCGTTTTCCCTCCGGGGGCGGCACAGGCATCTAAAATCCACTCATCATTTTGCGGTTCAAGCAAGGTTGCCGCCCATTGTGCGCTGACATCCTGTACCGTTACTACGCCTTCCGCAAACCGGGGTAATTTTTGTACTGCAATAGGCGAGCTGAGACGTAGCGCATTGGGATGAATACCGTTTTCTGCCTCAATTTCCGATTCTGCCAATAAAGTGCGGTAATTTTCCGTGCTGTTTTGTTGTGAATTAACCCGCAACCACATTGGCGGTTTTTGATTATTCGCCTCAATGATTTCACGCCAAGTTGGATAAGCCTTTTTCAATTTATTCACAAACCATTCAGGGTGCAATGTTTGCCAATGTTTATCCACTTGCGCCAAAATACTTTCTTGTTCACGCAAAAAACGACGTAGCACGCCGTTCACCAACCCTCGAAAACTATCCGATTTCAATGTTTTTGTTGCGTTCACCACCTCATCAACCGCAGCATGTGCGGGGACACGCATATAGAGAAGTTGATACAGCCCGACCAGTAACAAACAATGCACAATGCGGGTTTTGCCTTTGAGCGGTTTATCCACAAGACGTTGGATAATTTGCTCCAAACGAGGCAGTACACGACATACGCCAAAACAAATTTCTTGCAGAAGCGGGAGATCTTGTATTTTTACGCTGTTCTGTACGATAGGAATTAAGCCGGAAAGGGATTTCCCTTCATCAAGCACTTGTAAAATGATCTGTGCAGCAACCGCTCTTGTGGAAAGTGCGGTTGATTTTTCCCGTGTTTTTTTCATCGGCTGATTTTTTCTCGGTTTTTGAGATGAACGTTGAACTTTCATTAGGCTAACACCTTACAGACAGGAAACCAATCTGCCCGTCCGTTTAACAAATCCTGTACCGACATCGGCTTTTTACCTGCCGGTTGCAATTGCAGAATATTCAGCACACCTTCAGTCGTGGCAATTTGAATACCGGTTTTATCGGCACACAGAATCATACCCGCCGGTTTATCTTGATGGGGCAATACTTCCGCTTGATACACTTTTAAGGTTTGCGAATTGCCCGCTTGATCCGTCGTGCTGAAATAAGCCATCGGCCAAGGGTTGAATGCCCGAATATTCCGTTCAAGTTGTGCTGCGGAAAGAGACCAATCCAACTCGGCTTCCTGTTTGGAAAGTTTATCCGCATAATTGCTTTGGCTATTATCTTGTTTTTCAGCGATAAATTTTCCATTTTCAAGCTGATCAAGCACCTCAATTAATGCCGACGGTGCTAATTTCGCCAATTTATCATAAAGACCGGCGGAGGTTTCTGTCGGTAAAATATCACAATAAACTTTATGCAACATATCACCGGTATCTAGCCCCTCATCCATTTGCATAATGGTCACACCGGTTTGAACATCGCCCGCCCAAATCGCACGCTGAATCGGTGCGGCACCACGCCAACGCGGCAAAATAGAACCGTGCACATTCAAACAGCCTAAACGCGGTGCATCCAGAATCGCTTTCGGCAAAATTAAGCCATACGCCACTACGACCATTACATCGGCATTTAATGCCTTTAATTCAAGTTGCGCCTCTTCTTTACGTAAAGATTTAGGCTGATAAACAGGAATATGATGTTGTTCGGCAAGCTGTTTTACCGGACTCGCCTGTAATTTTTTGCCTCGCCCAGCCGGTTTATCGGGCTGCGTATAAACCGCGATCACATTATGTTGAGAATTGATTAAGGCTTGTAAATGCCGGGCGGCAAAATCAGGCGTACCTGCGAAGATAATATTGAGTGGTTTCATCATGTTCTGCGTTATGTTTAAGAATATTCCCGATAATACGAGAGAGAAAGTAAAATGCGGTCAAAATTAACCGCATTTTTCGTTATTGTTTTGCCAGTTGCTTTTTGTATTTTACTAATTTTTCTTTAATGCGTTGGCGTTTAAGAGGGGAAAGATAATCCACAAACAAAATCCCGTTGAGGTGATCAATTTCGTGTTGAATACAAATGGCGAGTAAGCCGTCTGCATTTAAGGTAAATTCGTTACCGTCACGATCAAGGGCTTTCACCGTCACTTTTTCTTTCCGAGGCACAAGCGCACGCACACCCGGAATGGATAAACAGCCTTCTTCAATACCGGTTTCGCCTTCTGACGCCAAAATTTCCGGATTAATCAATACCAATTGATTTTGTTTATCTCCCTCAATATCAATGGTAATAATACGTTGTAAGATATCCACTTGCGGTGCGGCTAACCCAATGCCTTCCTGTTGATACATGGTATCAAACATATCATCGACAATTTTGCGAATAGCATCATTGACTTCGGAAACAGGTTCACAAACGACTTTTAAGTGTTCGTCAGGATAAATTAATACATTAAGTGCGGTCATAATTTCTCTTATTTTTTAAATTGCAATTCGTTGCGCGATTGTAGCACAGGAAGCTCTGTCTGTCCTTAATTTGGATGATTGGTAAGAGTTCCGTTATCCGAACTCCAACTCAACCGCACTTTCGCCCAACATATTGGCTAATTCCGTTAAAATTTCATCGGTCGGGGTAATCGACCACTGAACGCCAAGACGTAGCAACGCTCTGCCTTTTGCGCTTTGATAATACACATTGATCGGTAACGTTCCGCCGCTAACCGGTTCAAGCATTTGTTTCAGTTGTTTAATAAACACCGGCGTGATTTGTTCGTCCGATAAACTAATGGCAAGGGATTTTGCATAGCGGGAACGGGCTTCATCTAACGTCATCATATCCCGTACGGTCATTTTTAAACCGCCGGAAAAATCATCAAAACTCACTTGCCCCGATACCACCACTACTGTGTCTTTTTGCAGTTTTTCACCAAACTGCTCCAAACTTTCGCCAAATAACGTAATATCTAAACGTCCCGAGCGATCATCTAATGTCGCAATCCCCAGTCGATTCCCCTTTTTGGTAATCGAAATACGCGACGAAACAACTAAGCCGGCTGCCGTACTCATTTGTCCGCGACGATTCGGTGTCAGTTCTTTTAAACGGGTTGAGCTGTAATGAGATAGCTCTTTTAAATAACGGCTGACCGGATGGCTGCTTAAATAAAGCCCTAGGGTTTCTCGTTCGCCGTCTAAAATTTGTTTTTCCGTGTAAGGCGGTGTATTGGCGTAAGCATTTTCAACTTCTTCATGGCTTTCCGTCAGCACCCCGAACATATCCGATTGCCCCATCGCTTCATCTTTGGCGTGTTGATCAGATGCTTTAAGGGCATCTTCTAAATTTTTAGCCAGTGCGGCACGGTGCGGACCCAATTTATCAAATGCACCGGACATAATCAGGCTTTCAAAGGTGCGCCGATTGATTTTTTTCAAATCGACACGGGCACACAGGTCAAATAAATCTTTAAAAAACCCGCCTTCATTCCGTGCACTAACCAATGCCTCAATCGGGCCTTCTCCCACGCCTTTAATCGCACCGATACCATAGACGATTTCACCGTTTTCATTCACACTGAAATGATGTTTACCCACATTAATATCCGGTGGGGTAACTTTTAATCCCATTCGCAAACATTCATCGTACAAACCGACAATTTTATCGGTATTGTCCATTTCCGATGTCATCACCGCCGCCATAAATTCCGCCGGGAAATGGGTTTTCAACCAAAGTGTTTGATAAGAAACCAGTGCATAGGCTGCCGAGTGGGATTTATTAAAGCCATAACCGGCGAATTTTTCCACCAAATCGAAAATCTTCATCGCAAGTTCGCCGTCAACACCGTTTTTGATCGCGCCTTGTTCAAAAACAGAACGTTGTTTCGCCATTTCTTCCGGTTTTTTCTTACCCATTGCCCGTCGCAATAAATCCGCACCGCCTAATGTATAGCCGGCAAGAACCTGTGCAATTTGCATGACTTGCTCTTGATACAAAATAATGCCATAGGTAGGCTCCAAAATCGGTTTCAGACTTTCGTGCTGATAATTCGCATCGGGATAAGAAACCTCTTCACGGCCGTGTTTACGGTCGATAAAGTTATCCACCATCCCCGATTGCAGCGGGCCGGGGCGAAACAGTGCCACCAATGCGATAATATCTTCAAAACAGTCCGGTTGTAGGCGTTTAATCAAATCTTTCATACCGCGCGATTCCAACTGGAATACGGCTGTCGTTTCGGAACGTTTGAGCAATTCGAAAGAATCCGGATCATCCAACGGAATCGAAGCAATATCCACCATGGGTTTGCCTTCCCGTGCCATACGGGCATTGACCATATCCAACGCCCATTTGATGATGGTGAGGGTGCGTAATCCCAAGAAGTCAAATTTGACTAAACCGGCATATTCCACATCATTTTTATCAAAGTGGGTTACCGGGTGAAGGCCTTCACTATCACAATAAAGCGGGGCAAAATCGGTAATTAAAGTAGGTGAAATCACTACGCCACCGGCATGCTTACCGGCATTTCGGGTTACGCCCTCCAGCTTGCGCGCCATATCAATTAGCGCTTGCACTTCCTCATCGCTGTCATAGGCGGCTTGTAATTGTGGCTCAATCTCAAAGGCCTTGGCAAGTGTCATGCCCGGATCGGGCGGAATCAATTTAGAAATGCGATCCACAAAACCGTAGGGGTGCCCCAATACCCGCCCGACATCGCGAATCACCGCCTTCGCCGCCATCGTACCGAAAGTAATAATTTGTGATACCGCACCACGCCCATAGGTGTCCGCTACGTGCTCAATCACACGATCCCGTCCGTCCATACAGAAATCCACGTCAAAATCGGGCATGGAGACACGTTCAGGGTTTAAGAAACGTTCAAAAAGCAAATCAAATTCTAAGGGATCGAGATCGGTAATTTTTAACGCATACGCCACCAATGACCCCGCACCAGAACCCCGTCCCGGCCCCACGGGAATATCATTATCTTTCGACCATTGAATAAACTCCATCACGATCAAAAAGTAACCGGGAAACCCCATTTGGTTAATTACATCAAGTTCTACTTGCAAACGTTCATCATATTCCGCACGTTTTTCCGACCGCACTTTTTCATCGGGAAATAAAAACGCCAACCGTTCTTCCAAGCCCTCTTTCGATTTCATCACCAAATAATCTTCCGTACTCAGTTTCCCCGTTGGGAATTGCGGTAAGAAATATTGCCCAAGGCGCAAGGTAACACTGCAACGCTGTGCGATTAATAGGGTGTTTTCAAGGGCGGAAGGAATATCGGCAAATAACGCACACATTTCCTCTTCAGTACGGAAATACTGCTGTGTCGTGTAAAGTTTAGGGCGTTTGGGATCATCCAAGGTATAGCCGTCATGAATCGCCACGCGGATTTCATGGGCTTCCGCATCATCCGACTTTAAAAATACAACATCATTGGTTGCCACAAGGGGTAAATGTTGAGTCTCCGCAAGGGCACAAGCGGCTTTGATATAACGTTCTTCATCAGGCTTGCCGGTTCGGGTTAATGCCAGATAAAAATGATCAGGAAAAAATTCTTGGTAAAAACCGACCGCACTTTGTGTTTCCGCCGCATTTTCTTTCAACAATTTTTTACCCACATCACCTTTTGTTCCGCCGGATAAAATAATCACGCCCTCACGGTGTTCGATCAACCAATCTTGATCGATGTAAGGCAAATCGTCATAGCCCCGTTGGTAAGCCTTCGATAAGAGCAGTGTGATATTTTTATAGCCCGTATTATTTTTCGCAAGTAAGGTCAGCTCAAATAATTCATCACCGCATAGCTCGCTACGCACTCGCACATCCGCACCAATAATCGGTTTAATGCCGGCAGACAATGCTTCCCCATAAAAACGCACGACACCACAAAAATTGGTGAAATCCGTCAGTGCCATCGCCACCATATTATTTTCCGCACAGGTTTTAATCAATGGTTTTACCTTGGCAATCCCATCAATCATGGAAAAATCACTGTGTGTACGGAGATGGACGAAACGGGGTTGTGTCATTTAAAATCCTTGAAAGTGCTGTCAATTTGAATACATTTTATAGGCGAGTATTATACGGAAATTTGGGTTGAAGGGAAAACAAAGGTCTTAATGATCTATGTCAATTTGGCCTTCGTTTTATTCCATATTGCCTTTTATATCTTATGATACAGAAAACCGCTTTTGCCATTGTTTTGGGCTGATATGGTGTTTGGCTTTAAAATGCTGGCGAAATGCTGTTGTGGAATGAAAGCCAATTTGGTGAGCAATGTCGTCAATCGTTAATTTGGTACTTTCTAATAATTCCCGCCCTTTTTGTAACCGAACCTCAATCAACCATTCAGTGAATGCCATTCCGGTTGCTTGACGGAAATGACGGGTAAATGTGCTGCGGCTCATCATTAACTTTTCAGCGAGTATATCAATAGAATAGTCAGCGTTTAGGTTAGTCCTCATGATATCTAACCATTCGTTGATGTTTTCATTAGCGGTTTTGCGTGCGATAGGTTGTTCAATAAATTGTGCTTGTCCGCCCTCCCGATGAGAGGGTATCACCAACAAACGAGCCAGTTGATTAGCAATTTTTACCCCATATTGTCGGCGAACAATCGCAAGGCAGCAATCTAACCCTGCAGACGTTCCTGCAGAGGTGATGATATTTTCATCTTCAATGTAAATTGCATTGCACTCTAATTTTACCTGTGGGAAACATTGTTTAAAATCCGTTTCACCTAACCAATGTGTCGTGGCGTTTTTACCATTCAGCAATCCGGCATAAGCCAGTGAATATGCCCCATAACACAGCCCCACAATCATCGCTCCACGTTGTGCCGCTTGTTGTAATGCTAGTATTAAAGCCTCGGAGGGAGGTTGATCAACATTATCCCAACCCGGTATCACAATAAAATCAGCTTGAGCTAACAAACCCAAATCGCCATCAGCTACAATCGTAGCAGGATAGGACTGTGCCACCCTTGGATTTTCCGCCACAATCTTGACATTAAATAAGGATTTGCCCTCAATTTCTGTTGAAAAAACCATATAAGGCACAGAAAACTGAAAAGGGTTAAATTGGGGATAAAGTACAAGTGCAACAGTTGGAATAGGCATTTTTTTCTCATGTGAATAAATTTGACCCAATTTTTTCGATATTTGAATAATAAGTCAATATTTTTATTTTATCTCTCTTTCATAATAACCACACCGCACACAAGCGGTTTAATTTATCTTATTTTTACAAGAGGAAACAAAATGAAATTAAAACCTATCTTATTGACACTCGTGGCTGCAACCTTGGCAACAACGGCTCATGCCGAAATCAGCTATCAGCATATCCGTAATGCGACCGCCAAAATTGAAATGGCAGGTAGCACGTTTTTAGTCGATCCCTATCTTGCCCCTAAAGGCACTTATGCAGGCTTTGAAGGCACGATTAACAGTCAAAAACGTAATCCGTTGATTGATATGGCAGAGCCTGTAGATAAAGTGCTTCAAGGCGTAGATGCCGTGATTGTTACCCACACGCACGCCGACCACTGGGACGAATACGCACAAAAAGTGTTACCGAAAACTTTACCGATTTTCGTACAAAATGCAGGTGATGCACAAATTATTCGTTCACAAGGTTTTAAAGATGTTCGGGTCGTGGGTAAAAATACCGAATTCAACAAGGTGAAATTAAGCAAAACAGGTGGTCAACACGGCACGGATCAAATGTACTCCGTTCCACAACTTGCTGAAAGATTAGGTGAAGCAATGGGCGTGGTAATGCAAGCAGATGGAGCAAAAACACTGTATATCGTGGGCGATACCATTTGGAATGAAGAGGTGGATTTTGCACTCAATCGCTATAAACCTGAAGTCATTGTCATGAATACGGGTTATGCACAGCTGGAAGGTAATTCAGATAGTATTATTATGGGGAAAGCCGATGTGGCGAAAGCCCGTCAGGTTGCCCCAAAAGCTGAGATTATTACGGTCCATATGGATGCGGTCAATCACGCTTCGGTGACGTCTGATGAAATGCGAAAATTCGTGAAGGAAAACAATTTGAGCAAAGTTGCTGTGCCAAAAGAGAGTGAAGTATTGAAATATTAATGCTGGGTAAGAAATGAGTTAGACGAAATTCTGTCTATTCTTTTCAAATTAAAACCTATAATGAAAAGTGGTCGTAAAATCTTAAGGATTTTCGACCGCACTTTTATTTTAAAAGTCTTATTTTCTCGCAAGAGGAGGAACAAACGCTAAACCTAAATCCCAAGGTTGTTCAATCCAAGTATTTTGTGGGATGTCGATGACATAATCATCCACTAATTCCGCCCCTGCCGGTTTGGCAAAAACGGTAACAAATTTTGCATTAGGATACATTTCACGAATTGCACGAGCGGTGTTGCCGGTATCCACCAAATCATCCACCACAATAAAGCCTTCCCCACCGTTTGGCACTTCTGCAGCGTGTAAAACTTGAAGTTCACCTTGATTTTTATGATCGTGATAGCTGGCGATACAAACGGTTTCTACGTGGCGAATATTTAGTTCACGCGATAGCACGGCAGCCGGAAATAAACCGCCACGGCTCACCGCAATAATGCCTTTCCATTGGGAAGCGGGAAGTAAACGTTCTGATAATTTGCGGGCGTGCATTTGGAACATATCCCAAGTCACCACATATTTTTCGCTCATAATTACACCTTAGTATCAATAAATAAAAATTGCGTAAGGATAACCTGAAACAAGGTTTTATGCTATTATTTCGTGAAATTTTTCGTAAAAAGGAGCGAATATGTCTGAAATTACCACCCTACAACCACAATTATTATGGAAATGGTTTGATCAAATTTGTGCCATCCCCCATCCCTCTCATCATGAGGATGAATTGGCAAATTTCATTGTGAATTGGGCGAAAGAAAAACAATTTTTTGTGGAACGTGATGAAGCCGGCAATGTGTTGATTCGTAAACCAGCAACCGCCGGAATGGAAAATCGCACGCCGGTGGCATTGCAAGCTCATTTAGATATGGTGCCGCAAGCCAATGAGGGCAATCCACACGATTTCACCCAAGATCCGATCCGCCCTTATATTGACGGCGATTGGGTGAAAGCCCAAGGCACCACATTGGGAGCGGACAACGGAATTGGTTTAGCCTCTGCCCTTGCGGTGTTGGAAAGTGATGATGTGGCGCATCCGCCTCTTGAAGTATTACTCACGATGACGGAAGAAACCGGTATGGACGGTGCATTAAATCTTCGCCGTAATTGGTTGCAATCGGACATTCTTATTAATACGGATACGGAAGAAATCGGCGAAATTTATGTTGGCTGTGCCGGTGGCATTAATGCCAATTTGGCACTACCGATAGAACGAGAAAACAATGCTTTCGAACATTGCGTTCAACTCACCTTAAAAGGCTTGCGCGGCGGGCATTCCGGTTGTGATATTCACACAGGTAGAGCCAACGCCATTAAAGTGTTAGCCCGTGTATTAGCAAAACTGGCGCAAAACCAACCGCACTTTGCTTTAGCGGAAATTCGTGGCGGTTCTATTCGTAATGCGATTCCTCGTGAAGCGGCAGCGGTGCTGGCGTTCAATGGTGATCTTAATGCCCTTGAAAGTGCGGTCAAAAATCTTGAAGTTTTACTCAAAGAAGAGCTGGCAATTGCCGAACCGAATTTAACGCTCTTTGTTGAGCCGACAGCCAAAGCCGAAATGGTATTCACCGCACAAAGCACAAAAACCGTGATTCATTTGCTCAATGCCCTACCAAACGGTGTGATTCGTAACAGTGATGTGATTAAAAATGTAGTGGAAAGCTCGCTCAGTATCGGTGTATTAAAAACCGAAAGTGACAAAGTAAAAGGTACGATTTTAATCCGTTCATTGATTGAAAGCGGCAAGGCTTATGTAACCGAACTATTAAGCTCCGTTGCCACCTTAGCCGGTGCGAAAACCGAATTCTCCGCCCCTTACCCGGGCTGGAAACCGGTGAATGACTCCGCCATTCTCAACCTAACGAAAAAACATTATGCCGACGTATTAGGCAAAGACCCTGAAATCAAAGTGATCCATGCAGGCTTGGAATGTGGTTTGCTTAAAGAACATTACCCACATATTGATATGGTTTCCTTAGGGCCTACAATCCGCAACGCCCACTCACCGGATGAAAAAGTACAGATCTCCACAGTGAAGACTTATTGGGAGGTGTTGGTGAGAGTGTTGGGGGATGTTTCTGTTAAATAAGGTAAAAAATGGCAGGTTTACTCTGCCATTTTGTCTACCATGCCAAAATCATTCTATATTTGTTAAGAATTTGCAATTTTCCTGAAAATCTAACATAGATTTCAATTCTGTGAACCCGTATTTAGATTTTAAACCTAACTTAAATGTTGAATTTTTATCTAGAAAAATATCTAAATGATAAGTTGGATGAATATACTTCTTATTTATATCAGATTCAGTAGAATTTTCAGTATCAAAATCATACCTGATATATCCATTATCTATAGAAAAAACATGCATAAATATCTTAGCTAGAAACTCTAGTTCATCATCATATCCATCTTGAATTTCATGAGCTAGCAGTGAATCAACAATTGCATCATCAAGAGAAAAAATAAGGTTATTTTCAATACATTTATCATAATAATTAAAAACAGTTTTAATTAGTGATAACTTCTTTTCCGTTATTCTATTCTCATCAAATTTAACTTCTACCATTCCTTCCACTTCATTTTTAATATTAAATGGAAGTGAAAGAATCATTATTTTTCTATGCTCGTCATGATTCTTATCAAGAACGATAACTTTATATGAATTATTAATAAAAGACAGCAAAATTTTTTCTCGTTTTTCATCATAAAGAGAATCTATATACTCATAACTATGAGAAATTAGTTCCGATAGTATATGAATCCATATATCTATGACATCCCTGCGGCTCTTAAATCTATAATTAAGAAACTCTCGTTTGCTAATATTCTTGAGCAATATAATTTCGGTCATTATTAAACTGCCTTGCTTACTGCCAAGAATATTCTAGAAACATCTTCTTCTGTCCAATCTTTACCTTTCACTCCAGCCTCAACCATATCACTAATAGTAGCTCTTTTAGAACTAGGCGTATTATATTCTAAAAATAATTTGCCCAACACTTCAGACAAGGTAACTGATGGCTTAGTTTTTAATGCATTTAGTTCTTCACTAATCTCTGCAATCTCTTGCTCTGAAGGAATTTTCCCTTTAATATATCCATGTTGTAAAATTTCTTTTGCTCCATCTAATATTTTTTTCTCATTCCTATTTGTATAACTATCCCCTGAATTTAGTAATAAAAATGATTGGACAAAAGATCTTGTTAACGCCATATAAATTGAATTTCTATCAAACAAATTAGACTTTGCTTTGTGGTCACTTAAACTAGGGACAACACATATGACAAATGCAAATTCTAATCCTTTAACATTATTTCTATTTGATAAGAAAAGAGCATTATCTTGTTTAGATTCTTTAGATTCATATGCTTTATTTACTAAATAGTTAAATCTTTCTATTATTTTTCGCTCAATATAATCAGCATACGTATATATATCATTTCCGACAGGAAAAACTATACATATATCTTCAGGTTTAACTGTTGGATGCTGCGCAACTATATCTGAAATTTTTTCTACTACATAATTAGAGACATTATGAATATTAAATTCTACGAAATCTACTTGGAATGGGCATGAATCTATATCTTCAAACCTTCTTAATGGCTCTCTCCTTAAAGTATAAATACTTTCATCTTCTGAATAAGAATATCCACAAGCTTCCCAAGCTTCTTTAGATAACCATCTAATTTTCTTATCTTCGAAAAGCCCCATTCCTACACTATGAGACAGCATGAGAGTTTTAGGAGCCGTTCTATAGCATTTATTCAATAAATAGTCGGGCTCTTCATCTGACAAAATATTACTATCAAATATTGATTGAAATATATCACCTGCAATGTAAAGTTTATTTCTTACAACTAAATTACACAGCTCAATAAACTCATTTGGAAAGTCTTGGCTTTCATCTAATAATATATAATCAAATGCATATCTTTCTTGTTCTTGAAAATCCTCCTTTGAAATTAAAATATTTATATTCTCTAAAGCAATCTTGCATACTTTATCAAATGTATTTACTCTAGAATAAGACATAAAAGGAATATTATAAAAATCACATATATATCTATATAATCCAGAAAATTTATTAAAACTTGATCCCCATGCATGAAAGCAAAATAACTTTTCGTCCCACTTTATCTGCTGCTCAATTCTCATAAAATCAAAAAAATCAGGAACTCTTTCTCTCAAACTATTTGCTAAGACTTTATTATGACAACTAAAGGCTATTTTAGGACTATCTGGTTGAGTATATAGCTCCTTTAATTTATGTAACAATAATTCAGTTTTACCAGTTCCTGATAATCCTTGTATTCGTATCTTCTTAGAATGATTATCAGGTTCTTGAAAAATAAACCTTGTTTGTTCAGCATCAAATAAGATTATTTTTTTCTTAATTTTATCTAATTCAGCTTCTGCTGGACTATTTCCAATTCTAGATACATCATTAATACTTCCAAGCAATAAAGATAATAACTGTTCACACTGCCAGGTTAACATTAAATTACCTTTTACACTTGATGACTCTAATAACTTAGAAAAATTTGTAGTAGAAAGATCTTTAACAATTTCTGTAAATTTTCCCTGCCAAGTTCTAGATCTTCCCAAATTTTCTCTAAAGTTATATTTATCAGATAAAGAACCTGCATCTTCTAAGAAATCTAATATAAACTCATCAAATTTCTTTGAGTCCTCACCTGTATTTACAAAAATTAATTTATGCTTTGGTATTAAAATTACAAATGCTTTTCTAATGTCATAGCTATATCTACGATCAGTTAAAGGTCTATTAATAATATAAATAGGAGTATTCTCATCTTGACTATATTTATTCAATTCCTCAAAGAAAGATAAGTTTTCTTTAACTAAAGAATCTGGAATATCTCTATATATATTAGTATTTCTGTCTTGTTCTTTCATAATAATCATCGTATAAAATTTATGATTAGCCATTATGGCAAAGATACGATTAAAAATAAACCCCTAGAAATTCTATCCTTAGAGATTTCTATTTTGCTTATAAAATTAGTGTTTCATTCAGAACTTAATAATACAACAAGATTTTGTGTGGAATCATCAGCAATAAATTCAAATTCCGCTTCGATATCCGCATCATTTACAAAATGGGAAGATACACTTTTATTTTAACCAAAACTGCCCCTTCACCAACTTATACAACGTCATCAATACAAGTAATCCAATCATCAAATTTGAAAAAATAAAGGCAAACATGGCAATGCCGGATAACACTTGATTATGGTAAAAAACAACCGCGCTATTTGCCATTGAGGCTAATCCGAATGAGAATGCCCATAAACCGATGTTTAAGCCTTTTTCGATAATCCAAGGGAAAATTCTCAATAGAAAGAACATTTGCAAAAAGCCATAGCCCCATAGGATTTTGACGAAAGTATCCACTTCGCCTTGATTTACCGCTAAATAAGCGGATGCGGCGACAAAAGCAGGGGCGAGAATAATTCCCATCGTGGCACGGAAAGGCGGCTCTAAGGAAGAAATGCGTAAATGCTGGAGCAATACCGGCTCAAAAATAATCCATGAGATGAGGCCTGCGCCAAAAAATAAGTAGCCGAGATCGTGATACCCAAGTAAAGCCAGTGAGCTTGCACTGGTGAAGTTTGCGGCGACAGAGGGTAAATAAAAAGGTGGACGTGTTGATTTTTGCTCAAATACACCGCCTTTCCACAGTTCACTCATCCTAAAAGAAGAAAACAGTAACTGCCCGATAGTTCCTAACCAAATCATTACTTCTGCAATAGCGGGATTCCAGCGATACGCAATATCACCGATTAACATCGTTGTGATGGGAATTAATGCAATAAAAGAAAAGCGAACGGGGCAGCGGTATTCTTCCTTCACTTCGTGGAAATAATAGCGTAATTTATAGCTATACATGGCAACAAAGAGCGACCAGACAAAGATAGCCGTAATGCCGATCACATCACTAACACTTTGTACCCAAGGGGAGAAAGTGTCCAAATGCCACCATGCTAAGGATAGCGCCGCTAATCCGAGAGGAATACCAAAATAGGCGGTAGGTAAAGGGAAAGGTTTTGTTGTATTCATTAAATCATTCTCATAAAAATCGTTGAGTAAGTCTAACAATAAATCGTATGATTTTCTTAAAATCTCAAATTCTTGTAAAAAAATGACCGCACTTTGAATTCCCATTGCGAAGTCATTAATCCGATAATCATCAACAAAAAAGCCCCTCTCGGGGCTTTTTTATCTATATTGCAAAATTACTCTTCCATTTCGGAATTTAATAATGCCGCTAGGCTTTGCGTTGCATCATCTGCGATAAATTCAAATTCCGCTTCGATATCCGCATCGGTTGCGAAAGCAGAAATAGGCTCTTCGATCGCTTCCACCACTAATTCCGCTGCTTTTTGACGGTTTTTAATGCGGTTTTGGTGATAGGCAAAACCGGTACCTGCCGGAATTAAACGACCAACGATAACATTTTCTTTCAAGCCACGTAATTCATCAC
The DNA here is from genome assembly GCF_010587025.1 of Rodentibacter caecimuris. Classification (NCBI taxonomy): domain Bacteria; kingdom Pseudomonadati; phylum Pseudomonadota; class Gammaproteobacteria; order Pasteurellales; family Pasteurellaceae; genus Rodentibacter; species Rodentibacter caecimuris. Next base: position 1,573,949 of record NZ_CP040863.1, read on the forward strand.
GCTTACCTGCCACTGCCGCTTCGGTAAGCACACGTGTGGTTTCTTGGAACGATGCCGCAGAGATGAAGGATTCCGTCGCAAGAGACGCTTTGGTGATACCCAATAATTCGCGCTCAAATTCAACCGGCGGTTTACCTTCCGCTTCACGTTTACGGTTTACGATTTTCACGCGTGCCACTTCTACCTGCTCCCCTTCTAGGAACTCAGAGTCGTAAGCATTTGTGACGATCGCTTTACGCAACATTTGGCGAACGATGACTTCAATGTGCTTATCATTGATTTTTACCCCTTGTAAGCGGTAAACATCTTGCACTTCATTCACAATATATTCGGTTACGGCACGTACACCGCGTAAACGTAAAATATCGTGTGGAGTTTCCGCACCATCGGAGATTACATCACCACGTTGAACCATCTCACCTTCAAATACGTTGAGCTGACGCCATTTCGGAATCATTTCTTCGTACACTTCGCCTTCAGTCGGTGTGATCAGTAAACGACGTTTACCTTTGGTTTCTTTACCGAAGGATACGATACCTGAAATCTCCGCCAAAATTGCCGGCTCTTTCGGTTTACGGGCTTCAAATAAGTCTGCAACGCGTGGAAGACCACCGGTAATATCTTTCGTTCCCACAGATTCTTGTGGAATACGGGCTAAAGGTTCACCCACTTTTACCGCTACGCCATCGTCTAAACTTACAATTGCTTTACCCGGTAAGAAGTATTGTGCGATGACATCGGTTTCCGGTAAGAAAACGTCATTGCCGTTTGCGTCAACTAATTTAATAGTTGGGCGTAAATCTTTACCTGCCGTTGCACGTTCACCCACATCTTGTACCACAATCGAGGATAGACCAGTTAATTCATCGGTTTGACGTGTTACGGTTAAACCGTCCACGATATCCACGAATTTTACGAAACCGGTCACTTCAGACACAACCGGCATAGTATGAGGATCCCAGTTCGCTACGGTTTCACCCGCCGTGACTTCTTGACCGTCACCTTTACTTAATACCGCACCATAAGGCACTTTATAGTGTTCTTTGGTACGACCGAATGCGTCAGTAACAGTTAATTCCGTATTACGGGAAGTTAACACTAATTTACCTTCATCATTCGTGACAAATTTCGCATTGGCTAAGTGTAATGTACCGGTATTTTTCGCTTGTACGCTAGATTCTTTTGCTGCCGCAGACGCCGCACCACCAATATGGAACGTACGCATGGTTAACTGTGTTCCCGGTTCACCGATAGATTGCGCCGCAATAACGCCTACCGCTTCACCTTGGTTGATTAAGTGACCGCGCGCCAAATCACGACCGTAACATTTAGCACAGACGCCATAATTGGTATCACAGGTTACTACTGAGCGTACTTTCACGCTATCTACCGAATTTGCATCTAACACATCACAAAGTTTTTCATCTAGTAACGTATTACGTGCAATTAAGACTTCTTCTGTTCCAGGCTTATAGATATCTTCTGCCGCTACACGACCTAATACTAACTCGCGAAGTGGGACTTTTTCATCGCCCCCCTCAATTAACGGGGTCATCACTAAGCCTTCGTGCGTACCACAGTCATCTTCAATAATCACCAAGTCTTGTGCCACGTCAACTAGACGACGGGTCAAATAACCGGAGTTCGCCGTTTTCAATGCGGTATCCGCCAAACCTTTACGCGCACCGTGGGTTGAAATAAAGTATTGAAGTACGTTCAACCCTTCACGGAAGTTCGCGGTGATTGGCGTTTCAATGATCGAGCCGTCCGGACGCGCCATCAAACCACGCATCCCCGCCAGCTGACGAATCTGTGCCGCAGAACCACGCGCACCGGAATCCGCCATCATAAAAATACTATTAAACGAGGCTTGTTTTTCAGGTTTACCTTCACGGTTCAGCACTTCTTCCGTAGAAAGATTTTCCATCATCGCTTTTGCAACACGTTCGTTTGCCGCAGCCCAAATATCGATCACTTTATTGTAACGTTCGCCTGCTGTCACAAGACCGGATTGGAATTGCTCTTGGATTTCCGCTACTTCGTCTTCCGCTGCCGAAATAATTTCATATTTCTTCTCAGGGATCACCATGTCGTCAATACCGACAGATGAACCGGAGCGAGCCGCATAAGCAAAACCGGTGTACATAATTTGGTCGGCAAACATAACCGATTCTTTTAAGCCTAAACGACGGTATGCTTCATTAATTAATTTGGAGATCGCTTTTTTGCCTAATGTTTGATTAAACAACGCATAAGGCATACCTTTCGGTGCAATCATCCATAAAATCGCACGGCCAATGGTGGTATCCGTTAATGTTGTCACTGCATCAAGTTCGCCGGCTTCATTTTTTACATATTCAGTGATCCGTACTTTGACACGAGAATGCAATTCTGCCTGACCGGTAGAATAAGCTCTTTCCGCCTCACGCGGATCTTGCAATAACATTCCTTCGCCTTTACCGTTCACTTTTTCTCGGGTCATATAATAAAGCCCCAATACCACGTCTTGTGATGGCACGATAATAGGATCACCGTTCGCCGGTGAAAGGACGTTATTGGTGGACATCATCAACGCGCGGGCTTCTAATTGGGCCTCAAGGGTTAACGGAACGTGAACCGCCATTTGGTCACCATCGAAGTCCGCATTGAACGCCGCACACACGAGCGGGTGTAATTGAATCGCTTTACCTTCGATTAAGATTGGTTCAAACGCTTGAATACCCAAACGGTGAAGTGTTGGAGCACGGTTCAATAAAATCGGATGTTCGCGAATAACTTCCGCAAGAATATCCCAAACAATCGCCTCTTCACGCTCAACCATTTTCTTCGCCGCTTTAATGGTTGTGGCATAACCGCGACTTTCTAATTTTGCATAGATAAACGGACGGAATAATTCCAATGCCATTTTCTTCGGTAAACCGCATTGATGTAGGTGTAGGTATGGACCTACGGTGATTACCGAACGGCCGGAATAGTCAACACGTTTACCCAATAGGTTTTGACGGAAACGACCTTGTTTACCCTTAATCATATCTGCTAAGGATTTTAACGGACGACGATTAGAACCGGTAATTGCACGACCGCGGCGACCGTTATCCAATAACGCATCGACCGATTCTTGCAACATCCGTTTTTCATTACGCACAATAATATCCGGCGCGATAAGATCCAATAAACGTTTTAAACGGTTATTACGGTTAATCACTCGACGGTATAAATCGTTCAAATCGGAAGTCGCAAAACGTCCGCCGTCTAATGGTACTAACGGACGAAGATCCGGTGGAAGTACCGGTAATACGGTCATCACCATCCATTCCGGTTTGTTACCCGACTGAATAAATGCTTCTAATAATTTTAGACGTTTAGTAATTTTCTTACGTTTTGTTTCAGAATTGGTTTCTTGTAACTCTTCACGTAATTTTTCGCATTCCACATCAAGATCCATACCTTTTAATAGATCTTGGATTGCTTCCGCCCCCATTTTTGCTTCAAATTCATCTTGCCAACGATCTTCAGCATCAAGATATTGTTCTTCCGTTAATAATTGACCACGCTCTAAATCCGTCATGCCCGGCTCGGTGACGATGTACATTTCAAAATAAAGTACGCGTTCAATATCACGCAACGGCATATCCAATAATAAACCGATACGGGACGGAAGGGATTTTAAGAACCAAATATGCGCAACCGGTGAGGCTAATTCAATATGCCCCATGCGTTCACGGCGAACTTTGGTTTGAGTGACTTCAACGCCACATTTTTCACAAATAACGCCCCGGTGTTTTAAACGTTTATATTTACCGCATAAACATTCGTAATCTTTTACCGGTCCGAAAATACGTGCACAGAAAAGACCGTCACGCTCAGGCTTGAAGGTGCGATAATTAATGGTTTCCGGTTTTTTCACTTCACCAAATGACCAAGAACGGATCATATCCGGTGAGGCTAACCCAATTTTAATCACATCAAAATCTTCGCTGGTTTTTGACTGTGCTTTTAAAAACTTAACTAAGTCTTTCACAAACATTCTCCTGTCGGAGTTAAAAGTTTAAAGTGCGGTTAAAAATTACCGAGAATTTTGACCGCACTTCGGCGATGTCATTTTTCTTTCCTTCCTCATTATTTGGAGAAGGAAAGTTTCCTAATTACTCTTCGTCTAACTCGATATTTAAACCAAGTGAACGGATTTCTTTCATAATTACGTTGAAAGATTCCGGTGTACCCGGATCCATTTGTTGGTTGCCGCTGACGATGTTTTTATACATCTTCGTACGACCGTTCACATCATCGGATTTCACGGTTAACATTTCTTGTAACGTGTAAGCTGCGCCGTATGCTTCAAGCGCCCATACCTCCATCTCACCGAAACGTTGTCCCCCGAATTGCGCTTTACCGCCTAACGGTTGTTGTGTCACGAGACTGTAAGAACCGGTTGAACGGGCATGCATTTTGTCATCAACCAAGTGGTTCAACTTGAGCATATACATGTAACCCACGGTTACCGGACGCTCAAATTTCTCGCCGGTACGCCCATCGTATAGGGTAATCTGACCAGAAGTTGGTAAACCGCCGAGTTTTAATAACTCCTTGATTTCCGTTTCATCTGCACCATCGAACACAGGGGTCGCAACCGGTAAACCTTTACGTAGATTTTCAGCCAAACGCAGTACTTCTTCATCAGTGAAAGTGCTTAAATCCACTTTTTGTGAACCTTGTCCTAAATCATAGGCTTTTTGCATATAGCTACGTAATTTTTCCACTTCTTGTTTTTGTTTGAGCATGGCATTGATTTGATCACCAATACCTTTCGCCGCTAAACCTAAGTGGGTTTCAAGAATCTGCCCGATATTCATACGGGACGGAACGCCCAGCGGGTTTAACACAATTTCAACCGGTTGACCGTTTTCATCATACGGCATATCTTCCACTGGATTGATTTTTGAGATAACCCCTTTGTTCCCGTGACGACCCGCCATTTTATCACCCGGCTGGATTTGACGTTTCACCGCCAAATAAACTTTCACGACTTTCAATACGCCTGGTGCAAGATCATCGCCTTTGATGATTTTCTTACGTTTCGCTTCAAGTTTATGTTCAAACTCTTTGCGAAGTTCTTCGTATTGCTCGGCAAGCTGTTCCAACTGATTTTGTTTATCTTCATCCGCAATGGTTTGCTCTAACCATTTAGTACGATCCAACTTATCTAATTGTGCCGTCTCTACACCGCCTGCGATAAGAAGATTACGAACCCGTGCAAATAAACCGGCTTCTAAGATTTCCAACTCATCAGAAAGATCTTTCTTCGCCTCTTTTAATTGCATTTCTTCAATTTCTAACGCACGTTTGTCTTTTTCTACGCCATCACGGGTAAATACTTGTACGTCGATAATGGTACCGCTGACGCTATTTGGTACGCGCAATGAAGAATCTTTCACATCAGAGGCTTTTTCACCAAAAATTGCACGCAACAATTTTTCTTCTGGCGTTAATTGAGTTTCACCTTTCGGGGTTACTTTACCCACTAAGATGTCGCCGCCTTTTACTTCTGCCCCGACATAAACGATACCGGATTCATCCAATTTGCTGAGTGCGGATTCACCTACATTCGGAATATCGGCGGTAATTTCTTCTGCACCTAATTTCGTATCGCGAGCCACACAAGAAAGTTCTTGGATATGAATCGTTGTGAAACGATCTTGTTGAACGACGCGTTCTGAAACTAACATTGAGTCTTCAAAGTTATAACCATTCCATGGCATAAACGCCACGCGAATATTTTGACCTAACGCAAGTTCCCCTAAATCGGTTGAAGGGCCATCAGCCAAAACTTCACCACGATTAATCGGATCGCCTAAATTCACGCAAGGAATTTGGTTGATACAGGTATTTTGGTTAGAACGGGTGTATTTGATGAGGTTATAAATATCAATACCCGCCTCACCTGCTACAGTTTCATCTTCATTGACCTTAATTACGATACGTGAAGCATCCACATATTGAACAGTACCGCCACGCTTAGCAACAACCGCTACCCCGGAGTCAAGCGCAATTGGTTTTTCCATGCCTGTTCCCACCAACGGTTTATCCGCCCGTAGAGTCGGAACCGCCTGACGTTGCATGTTTGCTCCCATCAATGCACGGTTCGCATCATCATGCTCAAGGAATGGAATCAACGCCGCCGCAACAGATACCACTTGCTGTGTTGAAACGTCCATATAGTGGATATCTTCAGGTTTATATAACCCAGACTCACCACGTTCACCACGTGCTGTAACAAAGGCATCGGTAAAGCGGTTATTTTCATCGAGATTTGAGTTTGCCTGTGCGATGATATAATTTGCTTCATCAATTGCTGATAAATACTCAATTTCTTCTGTTACTTGACCATCTACCACTTTACGATACGGCGTTTCTAAGAAACCGTAGTCATTGGTACGGGCAAAGGCAGAAAGGGAGTTGATCAAACCAATGTTCGGACCTTCTGGCGTTTCGATTGGACACAAACGACCATAGTGGGTGTTATGTACGTCACGCACCTCAAACCCTGCACGTTCACGTGTTAAACCGCCCGGACCTAACGCAGAAATACGGCGTTTATGAGTTACTTCCGATAATGGATTGTTTTGATCCATAAATTGTGAAAGTTGTGAAGAACCAAAGAATTCTTTCACCGCTGCAGAAATTGGTTTCGGATTAATTAAGTCTTGTGGCGTAATCGCATCTAAATCACCTAAAGATAAGCGCTCTTTGACCGCTCTTTCCACTCGCACCAAACCGATGCGGAATTGGTTTTCAGCCATTTCACCGACAGAACGAATACGACGATTACCTAAGTGGTCAATATCATCCACTTCACCACGACCGTTACGAATATCAATGAGTTTTTCCATAACACGAATGATATCTTCATTACTTAAAATTCCTGTACCTTCACCTTCAGGCACCCCCAAAGAGCGGTTAAATTTCATACGACCTACTGCCGATAAATCATAACGTTCCGCAGAGAAAAATAAGTTATGGAATAAGGCTTCCGATGATTCCGGTGTCGGTGGCTCGCCCGGACGCATCATACGATAGATCTCATAAAGCGCACTGGTTTTATCGTAGGTTGGATCTACCCGTAAGGTTTCTGAAATGTAAGGGCCGTAATCCAAGTCATTGGTGAACAAGGTTTCAATGACCTTGTAGCCTGCTTGTGCTAATTTCGCTAAGACTTCTAAAGAAAGCTCACCGTTTGCCGGACAAATAATTTCACCAGACTCCAAATCTACATAATCTTTGGCTGCCACTTTACCTACAATATACTCGGTAGGCACAACAACTTGGCTTACATTATCTTTCTCTAATGCTTTAATGTGGCGGGCAGTAATACGACGACCACGCTCTACATAGACTTTACCGTTCGCTTCAATATCAAATGACGCCGTTTCACCACGTAAACGATCTGGTACTAGGGTCATTAATAATTTATTATCGGCGATTTCAAAGGTTACTTTATCAAAGAATAAATTTAAGATTTCTTCGGTGTTGTAACCTAATGCACGAAGAATAATGGTTGCCGGTAATTTACGACGACGGTCAATTCGTGCATAAAGATTATCTTTCGGATCAAATTCAAAATCCAACCAAGAACCACGATAAGGAATAATACGTGCGTTATAAAGCACCTTACCCGATGAATGGGTTTTACCTTTATCGGAATCAAAAAATACGCCCGGGCTGCGGTGTAATTGTGAAACGATAACACGCTCGGTACCATTGATGACAAAAGTACCGTTATCCGTCATTAATGGGATTTCCCCCATATACACTTCATTTTCTTTAATATCTTTAACGGCGCGTGAAGATGACTCTTTATCGTAACTTACAAGACGTAATTTAACACGTAAACCTGCAGCATAAGTCGAACCACGAATTTGGCACTCACGTACATCAAATTCCGGTTCTTCTAAACGGTAGTCAACATATTGTAATTCGGTATAACCATTGTTGCTAACAATTGGAAAGACTGAACGGAAAGCCGCTTCTAAACCTTGCTGACCTTCAGGATCTTTTTGAATAAATTTATCAAACGAATCTAATTGGATAGTTAATAAATAAGGTACATTTAAAACTTGCGGACGTTTGCCGAAGTCTTTACGAATTCGTTTTTTCTCAGAATAGGAGAGACCCATTGGTTGGTTTTCCTCTATCAATTTTAGTGAGACTGAGCTGACACAAGAAAAAGTGCGGTCAATTTTGACCGGATTTTAACTCATATCAAGGTATGGACACCGTTTTCAGGAACCGCACTCTGAACCTTACTTCTGTAGTGGGCTACTCAAATTAAAACGTCTATAATCAACTTGAGTGGAAACAGATAAGATTAAACGGAAAATTATTATCTGTTTTTTGTGCCTATTTTGATAGCACAAAATGGCTGATGGTAACCCACCAGCCATTAAGCCTGAGAAACAGGACATAAGAGAATCAAAAATTATTTGATTTCTACTTTTGCACCAGCTTCTTCTAATTCTTTCTTAAGCGCTTCAGCTTCTTCTTTAGAGATGCCTTCTTTTAACGCTGCAGGTGCAGATTCAACTAAGTCTTTAGCTTCTTTTAAGCCTAAACCGGTTGCACCACGTACTGCTTTGATTACTGCTACTTTATTTGCACCAGCTTCAGCAAGTACCACATCAAATTCAGTTTTCTCTTCAGCTGCCGCTGCACCGCCTGCTGCTGGTGCTGCCGCTACTGCTGCCGCTGCTGATACGCCGAATTTTTCTTCCATCGCTGCGATTAATTCAACGATTTCAGTTACAGTTTTAGAAGCAATCGCTTCAATGATTTGTTCGTTAGTTAATGACATAACAATCAATTCCTAAAATAAATAAAGTTAAATGAAGTAAGAAACGCTTAGAAATTAAGCTGCTTCTTGTAATTTGTCGCGTAATGCTGCAAAAGTGCGAGCAAGCTTGCCTGCCGCTGCTTCTTTCATTGTGCCCATTAAACGTGCAATTGCTTCTTCGTAAGTTGGTAATGTTGCTAAGAATTCAACATCCTGAATCTTACCTTCAAAGGCGGCACCTTTAATTTCAAACTTATCGTTTGCTTTAGCAAACTCTTTGAACAAACGAGCAGCTGCGCCCGGGTGTTCATTAGAGAACGCGATAAGTGTTGGACCTACAAACGTATCTTTTAAGCATTCGTAATCTGTGCCTTCAACCGCACGGCGTAATAAAGTATTACGAACCACACGCATTGTTACACCCGATTCACGAGCTGCTTTACGTAATTCAGTCATTTTCTCAACAGTTACACCGCGTGAATCCGCGATAACCGCTGAAAGTGCACCTTTGGCTGCTTCATTTACTTCAGCAACAATTGCTTGTTTGTCTTGAAGATTTAATGCCATTGGCTTTTAGCTCCTGAATACACTCCGATTGCTCGGAATTAATTTACCTAATCTAAAATTAGGACGACTTCGGTGCCCAGAAGCAAGAAAAATTCTTATTCTGTACACCATCTACGTAGGATGATTAAGATTGCTCCCCTACGGTCTTGGACGGGGCTTGAATAGGTCAAGCACCAACCAGAAATGAGGTTATAGCCTAAAGCCATAACAAAGGCGCAAGATTATAAAGTGAATCCTTTTTCTTGTAAAGCTATTTGGCGAAAAAAGATCCAAAACTGCGCCCTATATTATTTTCTTACCGCGATGGCTTCAATTTCCAACCCGACATCTTTTGGTAAACGTGCCACTTCCACACAAGAGCGGGCTGGAAAAGTCGGATGATTATTCTCTTTAAAGAAACGCTCATATTCCGCATTCACCACAGCAAAATCATTTAAATCTTTCACGAATACGGTGGTTTTTACAATATCCGCTACACTTAAACCGGCTTGTTCTATGATAGCTTTTACATTTTCTAACGATTGACGGGCTTGTGCCACAATATCAGTCGGCACTTCGCCCGTTGCCGGATTCACCGGAATTTGGCCTGAAGTCAAAACCAAATTTCCTAAATCGACCGCTTGAACATAAGGGCCGATTGCGGCAGGGGCTTGCTCGGTATGAATAATTTTTGTCATAGTCAGTTCTCCTTTTCTTATCTTTCATAGAGAAAAATGCAGTAAAAATTAACCGCACTTTTTATTAATCAATTTCTTTCAACACATCATCAGAAAGTTCTTTCTGTGAACTTTCTTTTACGTTTCCGTCATTGACTTTAAATTCCAAATTTTGGAAATAAGCTTCACGGAAAGTTACATAAGGATCTTGCGCTTGATTTAACAATTCCGCGTTATCTAAATTCTTCGCACGGGAGTCCAGCACTTGAACGCCATATTTAACCAGTGAAAAAGGACCGTCCACCACCCATTCCCAAAACGGATACATATAGGCAGCATCTACAATTGCACCGGTTAATTGACGCGGGGTTGTCGCATTATAAAGCGGCAGAACCATATAGGCACCGGCATCAACCCCATAACTCCCTAATGTTTCACCAAATCCGCGTTGTTCATAGACTTGTAATTCTTTGCTCGCACTGGCGAAATCAAATAAACCGCCGATACCGAATACGGTATTAATCCAAAAACGATTAAAATGCACAAAGGCTTTTTTAGGTTCGCCCTCAATCATACGGTTTACAAAACTCACCGGCTCATCCAAATTATTCGCGACATTAGTAAGCCCTTTTGTTAGTGGCTTAGGCAAATAATCACGCCAACCTTTTGCCGCCGGTTCCAACACATAGCGATCCACGACGTTGTAGTTAAAATCCCACATGGTACGGTTAAACCCTTCCATTGGATCATTACGCTCTCCATTTGGCTTGGTTGCACAGCCGGTTAATACCATCGCCCCCAAAAGAGCGGTCAATATTAGTTGTTTTTTCATAACATATCCTTTAAGCAAAAACCTCATTCCTAAGATAATGTAGAGCAAGCCTATGCTTATAAACTATACGCTTTAATATACGGCAACTTACCTTTTTTCAACATATCTTGAATACCACTTTGGTGATCATTCGTGCCTAAACCGCGTAATTCAAAGGTCACACCGATACTGTTATCATACAGCACTTCATCTTGCCCTTGATTTTGGCGGCTGGTAACATGACGTCTAGCCCCGACACCTACAGCCCAACAACAACTGTTATACTGCACACCAAGATACTGTTCTACCGGTTTTTTCAAGGCTAAGTCCTGATAATATTTTCCGACCACCGCCCAATTATCCGTCACTTCCCAAGCCACAACCAAGCCTAACTGTTTAATATCTTGATTATAGGCATTGGCGGATCGCCCTAAGTTTTGGTCGATATAAGCTTGGCTCGCATAACGATAATTTAACTGAATTAAATTATTTCTTTCCGGATTATATTCAATACTGGTATTGACTAATGAGGTTTTCTTCAACTGGGTATCATATTGATAGCTACCATGCCAGTTCCAGTTATCATTGAGTTTCCAATTTGACTCTAACGCCCAAGAGGAAGAAGAACGTTGCGTACTATTTGCCGGATTGCTGTCAATTCGGGAATCGGTTAAGTGATAAGTTTGTCCGGCAGAGAAATTAAAACGTTCTGTTGAATGTCTGTCATAAAAACGGGTGGTTCCCCCCAACGTCACTTGGTTAGCCGAAGCAATACGGTCTAACCCGCTATAACGGCGATCACGGAATAAAGAATAGTAATCTTGTTGAACCAACGAGGAATCATAACCATACCCCAAATAATCATTGGTACGGCTTGAGCCGATATTGCTTTGATTGCGATACGGGCGATATAAATACTGCACGCGCGGTTCAAAGGTTTGCGTATAATCTTTTAAAAATGTGGTATCCCGTGCTAAAACGGTCTGTAAATCCACTTTAATTTGTGGAATAACCCGATTTACCCGACTTTCCACCTCTTCCGCACCGGCTCCTTTTCCTTTTTTCTGTTGGTAATGGGTGGCATAAAGTTTGGTTTCAATATTCAAGCTACCGTATTTATTCGACATTGCCGTGGCTAAACTAGGCTCAAGATGAAAACGCCAAGCCGTTGGCATAAGGCTACTATCATTATCAAAACGTACTGCTTGTGAGAATAACTTAAAGTCTAACCAACCATTCGCTAAATCATTTTTATAATAGTTAAAATCAATTTGCGGCATGGCACGATAAGGCCCGATATCCACCTCATCAAAGATTTGGAATTGGCGTGCAGAAATAGCGAAATTGTAATTTGGCTGGTAATAAGCAATACGTGCATATTGGTTGGCATAACCATCCGTGCTACTGCCATAGTCAGACGTAAAATCCGTGAAATAGCGTTTATCACTTACTCGCGTATAATCAATATTCAAACGCCAATTTTGAAGGAAAGAGGAACTGTGATTCCAATAAAAAAGATGGCGTTTCCGATTCTCGCCATAGTATTCATCATAGCGATCACGTGCCAAATATTCACCGGCAACTTTACCCTCACCAACCGGTGTTAAATAGCGAAACTCACCGTTTAATTGCCAACCGCGGTGCGACATATATTTCGGGATAATGGTCGCATCATAATTCGGTGCGATATTCCAATAAATCGGTTGGGAATACCAATACCCATCACGGCTCGAACTTCCCGCACTTGGGATTAATAAACCGGAACGACGACGATCACCGATAGGGAGTTGCAAATATGGCGTATAAAATACCGGTACGCCAAGTACCTTAAAGCGTGCGTGCCACATTTCCGCATACTCTTCTTTAATATACTGACGAATCTCCGAGGCATCCACCGCCCACGCATTATCATTCGGTAAACAGGACGTAAAAGTGGCATTTTTCATCACACGGGTATTATTACGCAATTCAATTTCTTGCGCTTTTCCCCGACCTTGACGCCCGACTAGCTGATAATCGGCTTCCGTCACATTACCGTCTTTCGACTCTAAATTAAAATCCGCATTTTGCCCCAACATATTGATTTGATCGTCTTTATAATCAAATCCGCCACGCACATAAGCGAAACGTTGCAATGCCTTGCCTTCACCGGTTTGTTTCACTTCTACGGAATCGGCAATCAGATGACGGTTTCCCTGCTTGAGATCCGCATTTCCTTTATAAATTGCGCTTGTCGGCTGATTAATTTCCGCATCATCCGCCTCAATATAGACAGGCAAATCATTTGGATTCCCTGACACTACCTCACCGGAAAACGTTGGCACGCCTAGCAAACATTGCGAACGTAAATCCGCTAAAGCCGTTTGGCTATAAAGTGCGGTCAAAATAGAAAGCGAAATTAAAGTATATTTTTTATTCATAATTTAATTCTTTTTATCGATAAAATCCGAGCGATTATACTGGAAGATCATTTACAACGACAATCATTTATATGGTCATTGACTAATCCCATTGATTGCATAAAAGCATAACAAGTGGTTTCACCTACAAATACAAAACCGCGTTTTTTCAATGCCTTTGACATCGCTTTGGATATATCGGTTCTAGTCGGTATAACGGATAAATCCGGCACATCATTCACAATCGGTTTGTGATTGACGAACGACCAAATAAAATCACTAAAATTTTCACCGCACTTTTCCATCGCCAAATAAGCATTGGCATTTTTAACAATGGCTTCCAATTTAGCACGATGGCGAATCAGCCCCGTATTTTGCATACAAGCATCAATATCAAGTGCGGTCATTTTTGCCACTTTTTCGGGATCAAATTGATGAAATGCCGCCCGATACGCCTCACGTTTTTTTAACACCGTAATCCACGACAAGCCCGCTTGTTGCCCTTCTAAACAAATTTTCTCGAATAATTTTTGGCTATCAAATTCCGGCTTACCCCATTCGTTATCGTGATAAGCAATGTAAATCGGCAAATCGCCCGCCCACGAACATCTTGTCATAGGATCTCCTTTTTGAGTTCGCTATAAACCTTCGCAAAATTCGGCATCTCGCCCCGCCATAAATGAAATGAATGTGCCGCTTGCGCCACCAGCATTCCAAATCCGTCGTTCACATTCACCAAGCCTAAACTTTTACAAAAAGTAATAAATGGCGTATCTGATCCTTTGGCGTATTGCATATCATAAAAGGCGTGTCCCAATTTAATCATATCCGCCGAGACAGGCGCGGTAGTTCCACTTAACCCTGCAGACGTTGCGTTAATAATCAGATCATAAGGTTGAACAGGAATAGTCTCCATCGCCACCGCTTGAATCTCGCCGTAAGGCTGAAATTTTTCTGCCAAGGCTTGCGCTTTTGCTAAAGTGCGGTTGGCTAGCACGATATGTTGTCGGGCTTGCAATAAGGGCAATAATACGCCTTGAGTTGCGCCACCGGCGCCTAAAATCAAAGTACGCTGATTCGGTTTAATCCAATTTAAACGTTCCAAATCCGTCACTAAACCAATGCCGTCCGTATTATCAGCATAAAGCCGACCGTCCGCTAATTTTTTTAGCGTATTACAAGCCTGCGCAAGTCTCGCCCGCTCGCTGTGTTCATCGGCAAGTTGATAGGCTCGGGCTTTAAAAGGTGCGGTTACATTACAGCCTTTTGCCCCCTGAGAGAAAAATGTGGCAAGTTGTTGCTCAAAGGTATCAAGATCGCCTAATTTTGCCTCATAGCTCATCGCTTGTTGGGTTTCTGTCGCAAATTTGCCTTGAATCAACGGCGATAAACTTTGTGAAATGGGATTGCCCCACACCGCATAGTAATCCATATCTTATCCTTGTCTAAACAATTGGTTAGTCATCAAATCACAAATCTCAGAAGGATTTTTCGCTTTGCCTACTGCTAAATCTAAGACAGGAAAATCCTCGCCAAATTGCGACCGCACCTCCTCCCCTGTCCGACAGGGAGGCGCACCGGTTAAATTTGCACTCGTTGAAATCAATGCAAAACCTGTTGCCTCGCATAACGCTTTTACCGCCGGATGATCACTTAAACGCACCGCAATTGTGTTAAATTTTCCGGTAAGTAAGGGGGAAACATCCGATTTTGCCGGCACAACCCAAGTGATCGGGCGATCATAACGGGCAGTCAGCCTCGCCATTTGTGTTTCTGTCACCCCTGCAAGATCAATAAAGGGCTGTAAAAATATCAAACTCGGTGCAATCAAAATTAATCCTTTTTCCATAGGACGTTGTTTTAAATCGAGTAATTTTTTGACCGCACTTTCACTGAACGGGTTACACCCCAACCCAAATACGGCTTCTGTGGGATAGGCGACAACTTGATCTTGTAATAAACGGGCGACAATTTGTTGTAAAGTCATTTGGAAATCTCAAAAATATGGCGGCAAGTTTTATTCGCACATTGCATTTGTTGCCCTTTTTCATTTTCACTTTTTAATAAAGCAAGGGGAAAACCGCATTGCGGGCAAGGCATTTCATAGGGCTTAGCCGGCAAAGAAAATTTGCAGTGAGGAAAATCATTACAGCCATAAAATGTTTTCCCCTGTCGCCCGCGACGGGCAACCAAATGCCCCTTTTGACATTGCGGGCAAGCGATTTTTTCTGCCGTTTTTTGTTCTTCGTGTACGACAAAATCACATTGCGGATAATCACTACAACCGATAAACATACCGAACGCCCCTTGTTTCAACTGTAACGGATTAGCGCATTGCGGACAAGCCTCATCCAGTTCTTTCAATACTTTATGTTCCATACGTTGTAGAGGGCGTAAATAATCACATTTCGGATAGCCGCTGCAACCAAGAAATAGCCCTTTTTTGCCCTGTTTAATCTGTAAAATCGAACCGCACTTCGGGCAGTATTCTTGTTGTTTTGTATGATGAAAAAGGGATTCGGTCATAATCACTCCGCATTCGATACGATATCTTCCAATGTCTCTTGCGCCTCCATCCAATCCTTCTCCACAGTTTCTAAGGCTTTTTTGGTCTCCACCTGTTGTGCTAAAAGTGCGGTCAATTTTTCTTTATTTTCTACCTGATAAAGTGCGGAATCCGCCAGGCTGTGTTCAATTTCCGCTAGCTGTTCGGTCAAGGTATTCATTTTGTCTTCTAACTGCGTGATTTTTTTCCGAAGCGGCGCGGTTTGTTGGCGCAATTCGGCTTCTCGACGTTTTTGTTCTTTGCGACTTTGATTGGAATGAGCAGTTTCTGTCGCTGTATTTTCTTCTACTGATCTTGTAGAAGATTGGCTATTTTGTTCCATCAACCATTTTTGATAATCCTCTAAATCGCCTTTAAAGGGTTCGACTTGTTTATCATGGACTAAGTAAAATTCTTCCACCGTATTGCGTAATAAGTGGCGGTCGTGCGATACCACGACCAACGATCCCTCATAATCCACCAACGCTTCCGTTAAGGCCTGCCGCATATCAAGATCCAAATGGTTGGTCGGTTCATCCAATAACAGTAAATTCGGGCGTTGCCACACAATCAATGCTAAAACCAACCGCGCTTTTTCGCCACCGGAAAAAGAGGAAACGGGCTGATTGACTTTATCACCCTGAAAAGCAAAACTACCGAGGTAATCCCGCAGTTGTTGCTCTGTCTGCTCCGGTGCAAGTTTTTGCATATGCCACAAAGCGGACTCTTCCGCGCGGAGAGTATCAAGCTGATGTTGGGCGAAGTAGCCCAATTTAACCCCTTTCGCGAGCTGTACCATACCGGAAAGTGCGGTTAGCTCTTGTGCCAAAAGTTTAATCAAGGTGGATTTTCCCGCCCCATTCTTACCCAGCAATCCAATGCGCGAACCCGGCACAAGATTGAGTTTAATTTTACGCAGAATTTCAACCGCACTTTCCCCTTTACCGTAACCGGCACTGGCTTGTTCAAGCATCACCAACGGATTGGGCAACGAAACGGGAGGACGAAAAGTAAATGTAAAAGGATTATCCGCATAAGCCGGCGCAATTAACTCCATTCTCTGCAAGGCTTTCACACGGCTTTGCGCTTGTTTTGCTTTCGTAGCTTTGGCTTTAAAGCGATCAATATAGCTTTGCAGATGGGCAATTTTTTGTTGCTGCTGGCGATACATTGCCGCTTGTTGGGCGAGTTTAGTGGCTCGTTGAACTTCAAAAGAAGAATAATCCCCGGTATATTCGTTTAGCTTTTGATGTTCTATATGCAAAATTTTATTTACAATAGGATCAAGAAAATCACGGTCGTGAGAAATCAATACTAACGTTCCTTGATAGTTCACCAACCAGCGTTCAAGCCAAATAACCGCATCTAAGTCTAAGTGGTTAGTGGGTTCATCAAGCAATAATAAATCTGACGGACAAAGCAACGCCTGTGCCAAATTCAATCTCATTCGCCAACCGCCGGAGAAAGATTTTACACGATGCGTGGTCTCAGCTTGTGTAAAACCCAATCCGTGCAGCAGTGTTTCTGCGCGGGATTGAATTGTCCAAGCATTAATCGCATCCAGCCTGTCATGAATATGTGCAATGGCGTTGCCATCATTGCGCGCATTCGCTTGAGCAAGTTCTGCCTGTAAACGGCAATATTCACGATCCCCTTGAATCACATAATCTAAGGCAGAAATTTCCAATGCTGGTGTTTCCTGATTCACCCATGATACCGCCCAATTAGCGGGGTAAGTGACCTCTCCGCCTTCCGCCTGAAGTTCTTTTTTCAATAAGGCAAATAGGGAAGATTTACCACAACCGTTTTTTCCCACTAAGCCGACTTTTTGTTTTGGATTAATGGTTGCGCTGGCATGTTCAAGTAATTCCGTTTGCCCGCGTTTTAAGGAAATATTACTAAATACAATCATTTTTTCTAAGGTATGTCTCTAATTTTGGCTATTTTGCAACATTGTGAGAAAAACACAAAATTTGTTTTGATTTTTTCATTTTACAAAAAGGGAAATATGCCTGCTTTGAGGAAAATGACAAGTGATACTGAATGGGATACAGCCCCAAATCAAGGCAATAAAAAATCTGCACCTTAATCTGTCGGTTTTACCAACATTTAGGTGCAGATTAAATTAATGATGTTTTATTAAGTTAAGAAACTTAATAACTTCACCGAGTAGAGATTACCACTGGTAACCTACCCCTACGCCACCGGAATAGTGACCTGCAGAGTTAGCCGTACCGGTTAATTTCAAGATAACCTTACCGTTATCGCTGGCTCTTGAGTAACCCAAGGCAACCGCTGATGCACCGCTATATCCGCCTGCGGCTGCGGCAACCATTGATTTACCCGGCAACATTACCTGTGGTAATGACGCAGCGGCTGCGGCATTTGCACCAATTCCACGAACGCGTTTATCTAACTTATCAACACGGTTATTGACGTTATAGACATCTCCACGAACCTGATCTAACTGGGCTTTATTCACAGCATCTGTCGGTTTCACACCCGGTGCAACATTGCTAATGACTTTGTTACCGGCATTGATACCGCTCGTTGTTACGCTTGGTCCGCCCTTAATAGTTAAACCATCATTATTAACCGTGGTATTACCGATATTCACGCTACCGTTATCCCCTAAAGTGATATTTTCAGCTAATTTCACTGTTAGGTTACCGCCTTCGTTAACAACACCAATGTTCTTATCGGTTAATTTACCGTTTGCACCACCCGTGATGTTTAACGTCTCGTTCAATTTCTTAGCAATTTCTTTACCGTCATCGCCTTTGAACTTCAAGCCGTCATTTAAGGTTGCGACTTCTTCGGTTTGACCATTTGGTTTTTCGTAAACAATACGGGTTTTGCTTTCGCCGTTTTTACCGTCATTTCCGTCCAGACCTTTTGCTCCGTCTTTCACAGAAATATTAGCGGATACGCCGTCTTTACCGTCTGAACCTTTCGGGCCGGTTAAGCCGATTGAGCCGTCTTTACCGTTGATCACAATAGATGATCCGTCTTTGCCGTTTACACCGATTGAACCATCAACACCGTCTTTACCCGGCTGACCGTTTTGACCCGGTTCGCCTTTTTCACCGATAACTAAGTTATTACCCGTTGAAATTTCGTAACCGTTGTCGATCTGTTTCACAACAATATTGTTACCTTGGTTGAGATTAAAGGTATCGTTATTGTTGATCCGTTTATCCGTCGCCGTATCTTGACCATTGGTCGCAAGATTAAAGCCACTGTTTGCAATCGCCGTATGGAGCTGACCACCATTGATCGCTTGTTTGCTGTTCGGGCTAATATCCCCATCTGCTACATTGTTCACCACTTTATTACCGGCATTAATACCGTTTTGGGTGATGGATGGGCCGTCTTTGATGGTGAGGCCATCGTTGCCGACTGTGATGTTACCCATTGTCAAGTTGCCGTCTTTCAAGGTCGTTCCGCCAATGGTGACACTACCGTCTTTAGTCAGGTTCAGATCTTTATTGAGGCTGACTGCAAAGTCTTTACCACCCGAAGCGTTAGTACCGTTTGCAACCACTTTCACGTTTGTATCACCTGTGCTGACACTTTCTTCTTTCGCGATCTGTTTTTTCATTTCATCGGAAAGATCGATGTCATAGGTCGTCGTGAAGTTTGCTTCATCACGATTCGCTGTCACTTTCACGCTATCGGAACCTTTAACCACAGATTTTTCTGCATTCACAGTATAAATGGTTTGATTGTTAGCTCCTGTGCTACTCGTCACATTCACGTTCTTACCAGCCGTGACTTCCGTTTTCGCCGCAGCCATACTTCTATTTAGCTGAGAAAGATTAACTGCATCCGTCGGATCCACGCCGTCCGCAACTTTGGTGATGCGTTTATTCCCTGCATCGATACCGTCAATGGTAACACTTGGTCCACCGGCAATAGTTAGCCCTTTATCATTAAGGGTGGTGTTGCCGATAGTCACGCTACCGTCTTTGGTGAGGTTCAGATCTTTGCTCAATTTAACAGATAAGTTGCCGTTTTCATTGGTTACACCGATATTATTGTTGGTCAGTTTGGTTGTATCCGTTACACCACCAGTAATATTCAGGGTTTCACCCAATTTCTTCGCAATTTCTTTACCATTGTCGCCTTTGAACTTCAAGCCATCGTCTTTGGTTGCGATTTCACGAGTCGTGGTTGAACCGTCAGCATTGGTCGTGTTGTAAACCAAACGCTCAATGCCTTTACCGCCTTTATCATCGGTATCTAAGGTACCGGTACCGTTAGCAACAGTGATATTGACTGATGCACCATCTTTGCCGTCAGCACCTCTCGGGCCGGTTAAGCCGATTGAACCGTCTTTACCGTTTAAGACCACAGACGCACCATCTTTACCGTTTACGCCAATCTTACCGTCCACACCGTCTTTGCCGTCTTTACCAACCGTGATGTTATTTGAGGTTGCAATTTCATAACCATCGTTGATTTGCTTAATCACAATGTTATTACCCGCATTGAGGTTGAACGTTTCGTTATTGGTTAAACGTTTACCTTCTTCGCTCAAGTCGTCAGCCGTCTCGACCACACCGTTAGAACCCGCTACTTTTGCAGATTTCAGTGCAAATCCGACCGCACTTAAGGTGGTGTTGGTGATATCTTTGGTCGCATTTTTCAAATCGCCCACATTCACGGCATTCTTCAACGCATCACCCGTGATGTTATTCAAAACGTCATTGAAAGTGTCGTTACCTGAAATCAAGGTACCGTTTGGTAATACGCCACTATCCACATTGGTAATTAATACCGGTGCGGTAGCATTGCCGCCGATAAATTTCACCGTGTTACTCGGTACGTTGGTTAATGCACCATTGCTATCTACATAACTGTTTGTAGTGTTAAAGGTAATGTTGGTTGTACCTGTTGCATTGTCATAAACTGCATTAACCGATACACCTGTACCGTTATTAAAGTTCACTGTATTACCGTGCGTTACAAAATCAACCGCTTGACCGTTGTTTTGTAAGTTCCAACCGGCATTCAAGACATCGCCAACCGTCGCTGCGTTATTAGTGATGTTTTGGTATTTATTACCTGATGTATCCGGATTAGACTTGGTGTCATTTGTTACATTTCCTAAGTTACCTTTTACATTAGTAATAGTTGTATTACCTGCGTTGAAACCATCTTTGTTAATAGTCACATTGCCAATTGTTACGCTACCGTTTTCGGTTAGGTTCAGATCTTTCGATAATTTCACTTCCAACGTACCATTGTTGTTATTCACACCAATGTTACCGTCTGTCAGCTTATCTTTATCCGCTCCACCTGTGATGCTTAACGTTTCATTGAGTTTCTTCGCAATTTCCTTGCCGTCGTCGCCTTTAAATTTCAAGCCATCGTTCAAGGTTGCAACGGTTTCTTTATCGCCGTTTGGTTTAACGTATTCAATACGAGTTTTGCTTTCACCGTTTTTGCCGTCATTACCATCAAGACCTTTTGCACCGTCTTTCACAGAAATATTAGCGGATACGCCGTCTTTACCGTCTGCACCTTTCGGACCGGTTAAGCCGATTGAGCCATCTTTGCCGTTAAGCACCACAGATGCACCGTCTTTACCGTTCACGCCGATTGAACCGTCCACACCGTCTTTACCATCTTTACCTGCCGCACCCACAGTGATGTTATTGGCAGTTGCAATTTCATACCCGTTTGCAATTTGCTTGATCACAAGGTTGTTACCGGCATCTAGCGTGAAGGTTTCGTTATTCGCTAAACGTTTATCTTCATCAGACAGACCGTCTGCACTGGCTTGACCGTTTGTACCAGCTACTGATTTAGTGGTAAGGTTAAAGCCGCTATTGGTGATCGCAGTGTAGAGCTGACCGCCGTTAATTGCGTCTTTACTGTTGTTGCTGACATCACCGTCTGAAACATTGGTAATTTTCTTATCACCCGCATCAATACCGCTTGTGGTGACATTTGGCCCGCCAACTAGGGTGAAGCCGTTGTCATTCAAGGTGGTATTGCCAATGGTTAAGCTACCGTCTTTGGTTAAGTTAAGATCTTTTGCTAATTTAATGACTAAACTGCCCGCTTGATTCACCACACCGAGGTTATTATCGGTCAGTTTATTGCTGTCCGTTAATCCGCCGGTGATATTCAAGGTTTCGCCCAGTTTCTTCGCAATCTCGTCACCGTTATCGCCTTTGAATTTCAAGCCGTCATCTTTGGTCGCAATTTCACGGGTCGTGGTTGAACCATCGGTATTGGTGGTGTTGTACACCAAACGGGTAATGCCTTCTTTGCCTTTACCGGTTTCATCTAATGTGCCAGTACCATTCACCACAGTGAGGTTCGCGGAAGCGCCGTCTTTACCATCTTTGCCTTTCGGACCGGTTAAGCCGATTGAACCGTCTTTGCCGTTAAGCACCACAGAGGCACCGTCTTTACCGTTCACACCGATTGTGCCGTCCACGCCGTCCTTGCCGTCTTTACCTACTGTGATGTTGGTAAAGGTGACATTTTCTGCCGTAGCAACTTCATAGCCGTTTTCAATCTGTTTAATGCGAACATTATTGCCGGCATCTAAGGTGAAGGTCTCGTTATTAGTGAGACGTTTGTCTGCCTCGGATAACCCGTCTTTCTCGCTGGATTGACCGTTAGTATTCGCTACCGCTTTCGATGTCAGCGCAAATCCGACCGCACTTAACGTGCTATTGGTAATGTCTTTGGTCGCGTTTTTCAAATCGCCCGCATTCACGGCATTATTCAACGCATCACCAGAAAGATTGTTTAACACATCATTAAAGGTTTGACCTGTCGGTATAGTGGCATTATTTGGCAATACGCCGCTATCCACGTTGGTAATCGCAACCGGTGCTGATGCATTGGCGCCGATAAATTTCACTTTATTGGTTGGCTCAGCAGTCGCATTGCCGTTATCGTCCACATAGCTGTTGGTGGAGTTAAAGGTAATGTCGGTGGTGCCCGTTGTGCTGTTGTAGGTTGTACCCACTTTCACACCTTGACCGTTTTTGAAATTCACCGTATTACCATGAGTAACAAAGTCCACCGCTTGGCCGTTATTCTGTAAATTCCAGCCTGCATTTAACACATCACCCACTGTCGCTGCGTTGTTTGTCACATTCGCATACTTATTACCCGTACTATCCGGATTAGAGGTGGTGTTATTCGCCACAGGATCTAAATTGCTGGTGACGTTAGTAATGGTGGTATTACCGGCATTGAACCCGTCTTTGTTGAGGGTCACATTGCCGATCGCCACACTACCGTTCTCGGTTAAGTTCAGATCTTTGGCTAATTTCACGGTGAGGTTGCCGTCTTTGTTGATCACCCCAATATTATTGTCGGTCAGTTTCGCTTCATCGTTGACCCCGCCGATAATATTTAAGGTTTCGCCCAGTTTCTTCGCAATCTCGTTACCATTGTCGCCTTTGAACTTCAAGCCGTCATCTTTAGTTGCAATTTCACGGGTGGTAGTTGTGCCATCGGTATTCGTCGTGTTGTACACTAAACGGGTAATACCCTCTTTGCCTTTACCAGTTTCATCTAACGTACCAGAACCGTCTTTCACCGTGAAGTTCGCTGATGCACCGTCTTTACCGTTGATACCGATTGTGCCATCTTTACCGTTTAAGGCAATACCTGCACCATTTTTACCATCCGCACCTTTCGGACCGGTTAAGCCGATAGAACCGTCCTTACCGTTAATGACCACCGCAGAACCGTCTTTGCCGTTTACGCCGATTGTGCCGTCCACGCCATCTTGACCGTTTTTACCGGCTGCACCTACGGTAATATTGTTAGAAGTTGCAATCGTTACTTTCTTACCGCTTTGAGTGATATTGATATTATCACCTGCTTCAATGGTCACGGTTTCACCCATTGCCACTTTTTCAGTGGTATTGCCGCTGACTTTACCCGTACCAGATTGTGCAGTAGTCAAGTTCCAACCTTTCGCCACTTCATTGCTGATATTAGTTACATTTTGGTTAGTCGCATACAACTGGCTGCCGTTTACCGCATCTTTACTGTCTGCTGAAAGTGTTCCTGCTGTTACATTGGTGATTTTCTTATCACCAGCATTGATACCGTCGCCCATTACGCTCGGACCGTTAGCGATAGTTAAGCCGTCTTTGGTGAGATTCACATTTCCAACTTTCACGCTACCGTTTTCGGTTAAGTTCAGGTCTTTGGCGAGTTTCACGCTTAAATTGCCGTCTTTGTTGATGACACCGAGGTTGTTATCCGTCAATTTCGCTTCATCGTTGACGCCACCGGTAATGTTTAGGGTTTCGCCGAGTTTCTTCGCAATTTCTTCACCCTTATCACCTTTGAATTTCAAGCCGTCATCTTTGGTTGCAATTTCACGCGTTTTGGTTGTTCCGTCCGGATTGGTGGTGTTGTACACCAAACGCTCAATGCCTTTACCACCTTTATCGTCGGTATCTAAGGTACCTGTTCCGTTAGCAACAGTAATATTAGCCGACGCATTTTTGCCGTCCGCACCTTTTGGACCGGTTAAGCCGATTGAACCGTCTTTACCGTTGATCACAACAGATGAACCGTCTTTACCGTTCACGCCGATAGAACCGTCCACACCATCTTTACCGTCTTTACCTGCCTGACCAACTGTAATGTTATTTGATGTAGCAATCTCATAACCATTCGCAATTTGTTTAATAACAATATTGTTACCCGCATCTAATGTGAAGGTTTCATTGTTAGTCAACTGCTTGTCATTATCAGATAAATTGTCCGCTACCGTAGCATTACCATTAGTATCAGCGACTGATTTTGTTGCAAGATTGAATTTAACACCGCTTAACGCTGTGTTGGTAATATCTTTAGTTGCATTTTGTAAGTCGCCTACATTGACAGCATTCTTCAAGGCATCACCGGAGATATTATTTAACACATCATTAAAGGTTTTATCTACCGGAATAGTTGCGCCGTTTGGTAATACGCCGCTATCTACATTAGTAATTAATACCGGTGTAGAAGCATTGCCGCCGATAAATTTCACTGTGTTACTCGGTACGCTAGTAAGTGTGCCATTACTATCAACATAACTATTTGTAGTGTTAAAGGTAATGTTGGTTGTACCTGTTGCATTGTCATAAACTGCGTTAACCGATACACCTGTACCATTATTAAAGTTCACCGTATTACCGTGTGTTACAAAATCAACCGCTTGACCGTTGTTTTGTAAGTTCCAACCGGCATTCAAGACATCGCCTACCGTCGCGGCATTATTTTTCTTATCCTCATAATTTGTGGTATTCGGATTAGAGGTGGTTGTATTCGTAACATTATCTAAATTACCTTTTACATTGGTAATGGTTGTATTGCCGGCATTGAAACCATCTTTATTGATCGTTAAATCACCGATTGTTACGCTACCGTTTTCGGTCAGATTCAAGTCTTTCGCCAATTTAACGGTTAAATTACCGTCTTTGCTGATAACGCCGATATTATTATCGGTTAAGACATCTTTATTCGCACCACCGGTAATGTTTAGGGTAGAACCTAATTTCTTCGCAATTTCATCACCGCTGTCGCCTTGGAACTTCAAGCCGTCATCTTTGGTTGCGATTTCACGGGTAGTGATTGAGCCGTCCGTGTTAGTGGTGTTGTAAACTAAACGGTTAATGCCATTACCACCGTGAGTTGCGTTATCTAAAGTACCGCTACCGTTTGCAACAGTGAAGTTCGCTGATGCGCCGTCTTTACCGTTGATGCCAATTGTGCCGTCTTTACCATTGAGCACAACAGATGAACCATCTTTACCGTTCACACCGATCGTGCCATCTTTACCGTCTTTGCCGACAGTAACATTGGTAAAGCTTACATTTTCCGCCGTGGCAATTTCATAACCATTATCAACTTGTTTAACCAGAATATTGGTGCTTTGATTTAGGTTAAAGGTTTCATTGTTATTGATACGTTTGTCTTTGGCCTGTGTTGCATCACCATTAGTTGCAAGCTCGAAGCCTGAATTTGCAATCGCCGTATAGAGCTGACCGCCGTTAACAGCCTCTTTACTGTCTTGGGCAACTTCACCATCCGCAACATTGGTAATTTTCTTATTACCGGCATTAATACCATCAATAGTCACATTTGGCCCACCATTAATAGTTAAGCCATTATCATTGACTGTGGTATTGCCGATTGTAACGCTACCGTCTTTAGTCAAATTTAAGGTGTTATTGAGATTGACTTTTACTTTACCATCTTCAATTGTCGTATTAAGATTGCTGTTGCCGCCAACCACTTCAATTACATCACCTAATTGGTGGGTTACATTATTACCGTCTTGTGCTTTTAAGCCGAAACCTTTGCGCGCTTTGTCAATCGCATCAGTTGCGTTAGCATCTAAACCAACAGTGATATTGCTTCCATTTACAGCCGTAGTGGTATAGTTACTACCGACAATATCAAAACGTCCGCCGTTGGTAACATTAATTCCCGTAGCTGTATTATTTTGATCCGCGCCAACCGTAAAGTTTTGAATTGCATTATCAATTTTATCTTTCGCTGTTTTGCTTAAATCAAAGCCAATCTCACCATTTTTAGCAGTCGTATTAATATAATCCGAACCTTTGAAAGTGATTTCATCACTTAATTTATTCGTTCCGTTACCTGTATCAGCTTTATATTTTAAGCTCACATCTCCGGTAAGTTTGCTCATATTGACAGACAAGTCATAATTTTTTGGTTGCGTTCCATTTGGCGTTACCATTACGCTACCATCTGTTGAAGTAACAGTTGTACGACCATCGTCCACATATTTTTTGGTTGTCGCATCATTATCTGCAATCGGCGTACCGACATTAGTAATGTTATTACCACCAAAATCGACTTTACCACCGTTTCGAACCGTTAAATTTCCGGTATCCACAGAACTAAAGTTAGGTGTTAATGAAGTGGCAATAGTTACTTTCTTAGCAGCTTGAGTAATATTGATGTTATCACCCGCTTCAATAGTAACTGTTTCACCCATGGCAACTTTTTCAGTTGTATTATTAGAAACATTACCTGTGCCTGATTTAGATGTGGTGAGATTCCAACCTTTCGCTACTTCATTGCTGATATTAGTTACATTTTGGTTAGTTGCATACAACTGGCTACCATTTACCGCATCTTTGCTGTTTTCCGCAATATCGCCGTCTTGAACGTTGGTAATTTTCTTGCTACCCGCATCAATACCTGCTTTAGTAATATTCGGTCCGCCGTTAATGGTTAAGCCATCTTTAGTCAGATTAACATCACCAATTTTTACATTACCGGCATCGGTCAAATTGAGGCTGTTATTTAAGTTAATCTTAACTTTACCGTCAGCCACTGTAGTATTTAGGTTGCTGTTACCGCCTTCAATCTCGATCGCTTCACCTAATTGTTTGGTAACATTGCTACCATCTTGTGCTTTTAAACCAAAGCCTTTGTGTGCTTTTTCAATCGCTGAAGTCGCATTTTGATTTAGTGCAACCGTGATATTTTTACCGCTCACATTGGTTTCGATGTAGTTGCCGTCTTTGCCGACAATATCAAAACGTCCGCCGTTCGTAATATTTAACCCTGTTGCTTGGTTATTTTTATCAGCTCCTACGGTAAAGTTTTGAATTGCATTATTGATTTTATTTTTAGCAGTATCACTTAAATCAAAGGCAATTTGTCCGTTTGAGGCATTGGTCGTAACATAATCAGAACCTTTAAACTTCACGGTTTCACTTAATTTGTTTTCACCGCTAGAGTTATTGTCGCCGGAGTATTTAAATTTCACATCTTCAGCAACTTTAGTCATATTCACGGACAAATCGTAATTTTTCGGATTTGTGCCTGTGCCGTTTACTGTTACGCTACCGTCCGTGGAATTCACTGTCGTACGACCATCATCCACATATTTTTTGGTTGTCGCATCATTATCTGCTACCGGCGCACCAACATTAGTAATGTTATTACCACCAAAATCGACTTTACCACCGTTTCGAACCGTTAAATTTCCGGTGTCCACAGAAGTAAAGTTAGGCATTAATGAAGTGGCAATAGTTACTTTCTTAGCGGCTTGAGTAATATTAATATTGTCACCCGCTTCAATGGTAACTGTTTCACCCATGGCAACTTTTTCAGTTGTATTATTAGAAACATTACCTGTGCCTAATTTAGATGTGGTGAGATTCCAACCTTTCGCTACTTCATTGCTGATATTAGTTACATTTTGGTTAGTTGCATAAAGCTGGCTACCGTTTACTGCATCTTTGCTGGTATTAGAAATTTCACCTTCAGACACATTAGTAATCTTCTTATTACCCGCATCAATACCGCCTTTAACGACTTTAGGGCCATCATTAATGGTTAAACCTGTGCTGTTTAACGTTGTATCGCCTAACTTAACGCTACCTGCATTTGTTAAATCAAGAGTATTGTTTAGAGTGACAGAATAATTTTTACCGCCGGTATCATTTGTTGTATTTTGAGTAACAATTAAATTAGAAGTGGTTGAATTAACACTTTCTTCTTTTTTAAGCTGATTTTTTGCCTCATCAGAAAGATCAACCGAGTAATTTGTTACATTATTTGCAGCAACTGTCTCCGTTACTTTTACTTTGTCAGACCCGTTTGTTACTGTAGATTTATCGGCATTTACCGTATAAATAGTCTGATTATTAGCCCCTTTGGTTTCAGTAACATTAACGTTATTACCCGCTTTCACTTCTGTTTTTGAAGCTGCCGCTGATGCATTTAATTGACTTAAGTTCACCGCATCAGTACCGTTTGTACCATTGCCAACATTGGTCAAGGTATTACCGCCGAAATCAACTTTTCCGCCGCCTCTAACCATCAAACTTCCAGTATCCACAGAAGTAAAGTTAGGGGTTAACGAGGTAGCAATACTGATTGTGCTGTTATTTTGAGTGATATTGATATTATTACCGGCATCAAAGGTAACTGTATCACCCATTTTAATATTTTTTAATGAATTGCCGGATACATTACCCGTACCGGATTTAGAAGTGTTTACGTTCCAACCTTTCGCTACTTCAGTACTAAGGTTAGTTACGTTTAAGTTAGTGGCATAAAGTTGGCTACCGTTTACGGCATCTTTGCTATTCGCATCTATCGTACCGTTAGATACATTAGTAACTTTTTTATTGCCCGCATCAATACCGCTTTTAACGACTTTAGGGCCACCGTTAATTGTTAAGCCAGTGCTGTTTAGTGTTGTATCGCCAATAGTTACACTACCGCTATCAGTTAAATTCAAATTATTGTTTAAGTTGATTTTAACCTTGCCACTATCTACAAGCGTATTAATGTTTGAATTATTGCCTTCAATATCAATAGTATTGCCAACTTTCTTGCTGACATTACCGCTTTGAGTATTTAAGCCAAAGGTCGCATTATTGCTTAAATCAAAGGAAACTGTACCGTTTTCAGCTTTGGTCGTCACTAAGCTAGAACCTTTGAAATGAAGTTCTTCACTCAGTTTATTTGTACCGTTTCCGGTATCGCCTTTATACTTGATATTTTGCGGAATCTTGCTGACATTTACGGACAAATCATAGGTTTTATTGTTGTTCCCATTCGTTTCTTTAATCGTTACAGAACCGTCATTGGAAGTAACTTTTGTACGGCCGTCATCAACATATTTTTTATTAGTAGCATCGGTATTATTGGTTGGCGCACCAATATTCGCTAAAACATTACCACCAAAATTCACATTGCCGTTTGGTCGAACCGTTAAATTACCGGTATTGACACTACTAAAGTTAGGTGTAGAAGAGGTCGCAATAGTAACTTTTTTACCTGCTTGAGTAATGTTGATATTATCGCCTGCATCAATAGTTACGTTCTCACCCATTGCAACTTTTGATAATGTCGTATTAGTCACATTACCTGTACCGGATTTAGAGGTCGTGATATTCCAACCTTTTGCAACTTCATTTTTTAGATTGGTTACATTATTACTTACATTCGTAACATTTTGATTAGTTGCATGAAGCTGACTACCGTTTACCGCATCTTTGCTATTCGCACCAATTGTACCGTCAGACACGTTAGTAAGTTTTTTATTACCCGCATTAATTCCGGTAGTAGTTACACTTGGGCCATTATTAATGGTTAAACCTGTGCTGTTCAGATTAGTATTGCCAAGTTTTACATTTCCGTTATTACCCAAATCCAAACTATTATTTAAGTTGACCTGAATTTTCCCGTTAGCAACAGTAGTATTAATATTACTATTGCCGCCAATAACATCGACATACTCACCTAACTTTTTATTAACCGTTTGATTATCTTGTGCTTTTAAGCCAAAACCTTTGGCAATATCCCCAGCATTCTTGGTGATATTCTGAGCATTTTTAGTAATATTTTGTGCATTATTGGTAATATTCTGCGTATTTTTGCTCACATTATCAATGGCATTTTTAGAGTCTTGCGATAAATCTACTTTGATACTGGTGCCATCAACTGCTGTAGTAAGATAGCTTTCGTTACCGCTAACAATGTCAAAGCGTTTTTGATCTTTAGTGACATTAATACCCGTAGCATTATGATTTTTATCAGCACCTACCACAAAATCGGTCAAGCCACTACTTACATTATCTAAAGCCCTCACTACGGCATAAAGTTGCGAACCATTGATCGCATCGGTAGAATTGCTCGCAACGCGACCGGCTGCTACATTTTGAATTTGGCGATACTGATATACCCAATTGGAACTACCACTACTCGTTCCACCTTGGCCAAATAAAGAGCCTGAACCAATGGATAATACGGATGTATTTTGTTTATCAGTCGTTGGTTGTCCTGCATAAGTATAGGTATTACCTCCTATCGTTATGCTTTTCGTTTCATTACCGGTATTTAGAGGTCCAGATACAGAATATGCGCCCAATGAAACACTACCAGCTGGCGCTTTGTCTACACTTCTAACAGCTGCAGAACGTCCTAACGCAACAGCTTCAATAGTGTTACCAATGTATGCAGCGCCACCAATAGCGATAGAACCTCTTGCATCAAATCTGTTTGCGCTAGCAGGATCACTAACAGCACCGCTCCCAACTACACGAGCTCTGGTTGTACGAGATTCATAGCCACCTTGGATACCACCTAACACCCCTGATTCACTAATCGCGATCGTACCGTAAGGCGCAGTTCCACCCTCAACAGCCGCCATAGATAAGCTAGCAGATCCAACTGCTAATAACGCTACAGCTATCTTGGATAAACTAAAAGATATCTTCTCTTTTGCTGATTTGCTCCCAACTACATCCGAAAATAATGAACTTGATTTACTATACCCTTTCGCTAACTCAGATACAGCCACCCAAGCGCTAATTGATTGGTTCCAAATTACTTTAAATATTTTATTCATGTGATTTCCTTTTCATCAATGTCATCCAAATCGACCTAAAGTCAATTATAGTTAAGCTCATTTCTATACTCCTAGAGTATAAAAATTGCCAGATTCTATCTTAAAGTTTGTTGCAAAAACAACCTATTTTTTGTAAAGGAAATGTAAATTAAATAAATAAATAAATAAATAAATAAATAAATAAATAAATAAATAAATAAATAAATAAATAAATAAATAAATAAATAAATAAATAAATAAATAAATAAATAAATAAATAAATAAATAAATAAATCAAGATGTTACATCTTAAAAAGATAAAAACAACACTTAATTAAACAATTTCAAAATTTATATATACCACTTTTAATACTCTATTTTAATCGGTAAGTCAGATCTCATCCAACTATCAAATCCGCCAACTATGCTATAGACATTTTCATAACCTTGTTTCGCTAAAAATTCTGCTACGTTACGGCTACTTATACCGTGATAGCAAATAATAATGATTGGAGAATCAAAATCCACTAATTCCTCAAATTGTAAAAAGGTTTGATTGGTTAAATGAAAGGCATCCTTTGGGTGTGAATAGGTATAACGCTGTGCATCGCGCACATCGGCAAGTATTGCCCCTTGCTGCATCATTTCCCACGCTTGTTGAGGGGTAATTTCTTTAAACGACATTATAAAGATCCTTTTGCGTGCTGTTTATACACGCCATCAATAATCACGAGGCTCATCGCCAACACTAAACAAATAAAAAGCGGATAGCTTTCCGCATCAATTTTTTCGCCAATAAAAAACGAAACAAACACCATCATAATGGTTTCCACATAGCCCAATAGTCCGAGTAAATTCATCGGTAGCATATTGCTGGCGATCACATAAGCAATCAGCGCTGTACCACTGATTAAACCAAGCAATATCAATAATCCCCAGATATTCGGGTTAGTTTGTTCCACCACTATAAAATCCGTCTGCAAAGCAAAATAAATACTAATCGGGATTAAACTGAGCATCTCAAGGCAAAAGGAAGCAAGATCGGTATTTTTTAACGCTTTTCGGATTGAAAAATATGAGGTATAACCGATACAAATCACAATAGCTTCCCAAGATAGCCCACCTTTAATCACAATATTTGAAATCACACCGAGAGCAGCAATTAATACGGCAATAAGTTTAAAGGCGGAAATACGTTCTTTAAAAATTAACCGTCCGGCTGCCACCATCACAATGGGTAACAATAAATAGCCAAAAGAGACGCTTAATGAACTCCCATTGTTCGGTGCCCATAAAAACAACCACATTTGAAATCCCATTAATGCTCCGCAAAGAATATAGGAAAGCGCAAAGTGCGGTCGTTTTTGAAGGTGTTTTAAACGTTCGATAAGGGTATTTTTTTGTTTAAAAATCAGCACGGCTAATATGACAAAAGGAAAAGTAAAAATCATTCGATAACCGAAAATATCCGTACCGCTCAGAGGTTTGAGCAACGTAGAAAAATAATATAGATAGCCAAACAAAAAGGAGGCTAACAGTGAAACGAGAATACCTTTTAACATAGGAAATCCTTAATCTGAATTGTCACGCCATTCTATTCCAACATTGCCCAAAAGGCACGAGTTAAGGGCTGGGCTAAATTCCTTTTTTGTGTACAAATCCCTAATTCAAAAGGTTCAACGGGTACATCTAAATTTAAACGGAAAATTTGATCACGCATCGGGCTGTTATTAATCACTGCATCGGGTAACATCGCCAAACCAAATCCCAAACCGACCATTGGCACAATTCCCTCATGCCCAGCCACCGTGGCATAAATTTTCGGATGTTTAATATGTTTTTCGCGCAACCATTGTTCAATTCGTTGCCTTGCGTGACCTTCCACAGGAAAAATAAAAGGTATTTGCTGCCAGTTAATGGGTTTCTCCTGCAATAATTGTGTTGCCAAACAGGCAATACGCGGTGCAATAAGTGAAAGATGAATATCGTCAATTTTATGAAATGCCATGCTTGTAGGCAGATTATTGGGTTTCCCTGCAAGAGCAAGATCGGCTTGCTGAGTTTGAATGAATTCCAAAGCGAGTGCAGGATCACCGGTAGTGAGCTGAATTTCTACTTTTGGATAACGTTGGCGAAATTGTTTTAGTACCTGTGGCAAATGACTATAAGATGCCGTTACGGAACAAAACAGTTTGAGTTCACCGCTCAGTTCGTCCGCCTCATCATAGAGTTGCTGTTTTAATTGTTGCCAATTTTGCCATTCCGTCTTAGCAAATTGGAGAAACCTCTCGCCATATTCTGTGAGATTGACTTGGCGGTTATCACGAATGAAAAGGGTTTTCCCAAGCTCTTCTTCCATACGTTGAATTTGGCGTGAAAGGGTGGAGGGGGACATGTGGTTTTGGGTGGCGGTTTTGGCGAAGTTTTTTGTTTCCGCTAGTTTGATGAATACGTTGAGATCGTTAAATTCCATTATTTTTTCTCTTAATTTTTTTATAAATTAATATTGGGTTTCGCCGATGGCGACCTACTTTCTTTTGCTTGCCCAAAAGAAAGAAGGCAAAGAAAAATGCCCCCTGCTTTTCCTTATTTCCTTTGTTACATTGAATTTGCTTGACGAAAATTTTCTAAACTCGCAACTACGTTGCTCAAACAGACGAAAATTTCCTATAAATTCAACTCCACAAAGGCGGA
Source organism: Rodentibacter caecimuris (assembly GCF_010587025.1). Classification (NCBI taxonomy): domain Bacteria; kingdom Pseudomonadati; phylum Pseudomonadota; class Gammaproteobacteria; order Pasteurellales; family Pasteurellaceae; genus Rodentibacter; species Rodentibacter caecimuris. The sequence continues at coordinate 1,607,803 of NZ_CP040863.1, forward strand.
AAGAAGGGAACCTGACTTGTTATTTCTATGAACCCCAAAAGTGCGGTTAAAATTCGCTATGTTTTTTGTAGAGTAAAATAATTTTAAAATCAACCGCACTTTTACATTAAATGCTCTGATAGATTCGGGGCCCCATATAAATCGCCTTTGCGACTTGGCATTTTTAGCTAAATTTGTACTGTTTGAGCGTAGCGAGTTTACAAATTTAGCGTTAAAAAAATGACAACAAAGCAAAGACAAAATCCAAAGGATTTTGAACGTCGGCTTTGCCGACTGCCCCGAAGGGGTGAGCAAGTCAACTATGCTGAGTTGCGAATAACAGCGATTTAACTGGGCGTGTTTTCTTTGCCTACTTTCTTCTACACGAGTAAAAGAAAGTAGGTCGCCATCGGCGAAATACGATATTAAGTTAAACAAAAAAACATTATTATTGCAAAAACCACAACATCACATTCCCATAATATCACTTTACGCAACCACCAAAAACCTTATAATCCCACTCACAACAAAATAATATGCAAACACAACATCATACAATCACCACCCTTACAAAATTAAGGAAAATATATGGCTAACTATTTCAACACATTGAATTTACGTCAAAAATTAGACCAGTTAGGTCGTTGTCGCTTTATGAATCGCGAAGAATTTGCCGATGAAGCAAACTTCTTAAAAGGTAAAAAAATTGTCATCGTAGGCTGTGGTGCACAGGGCTTAAATCAAGGTTTAAATATGCGTGATTCGGGTTTAGATGTCAGCTATGCGTTACGCCCTGAAGCCATTGCAGAAAAACGCGCTTCATTTCAACGTGCTACCGAAAACGGTTTCAAAGTAGGCACTTACCAAGAATTAATTCCAACCGCAGATTTAGTGGTGAACCTCACACCGGATAAACAACACTCAAAAGTGGTGGCTGATGTAATGCCATTAATGAAACAAGGTGCGGCATTCGGCTATTCTCACGGTTTTAACATTGTTGAACAAGGCGAGCAAATTCGCTCTGATTTAACTGTTGTCATGGTCGCGCCAAAATGTCCGGGTACGGAAGTGCGTGAAGAATACAAACGTGGTTTCGGCGTACCGACATTAATCGCCGTTCACCCTGAAAATGACCCGAAAGGTGAAGGTATGGCAATTGCCAAAGCATGGGCGGCAGCAACCGGTGGCCATCGTGCGGGCGTGTTAGAGTCTTCATTCGTAGCAGAAGTGAAATCCGATTTAATGGGAGAGCAAACCATTCTGTGCGGTATGTTACAAGCAGGTTCTATCGTGTGCTACGACAAATTAGTCGCTGACGGCAAAGATCCTGCCTATGCCGGAAAATTAATCCAATACGGTTGGGAAACCATCACCGAAGCCTTAAAACAAGGCGGTATCACATTAATGATGGATCGCTTATCCAATAGTGCAAAATTACGTGCATTCGAGCTTTCCGAACAAATTAAAGAAAAACTCGGTTTCTTATACTACAAACATATGGATGACATCATCAGCGGTCACTTCTCTGAAACCATGATGGCAGACTGGGCAACCGGCGATAAAGATTTATTCGCATGGCGTGAAGCAACCGCCAAAACTGCCTTTGAGAATGCCCCAAAATATGATGGCAAAATCAGCGAGCAAGAATATTTTGATAACGGTGTATTAATGATCGCAATGGTAAAAGCCGGTGTTGAACTTGCCTTTGACGCCATGGTAGAAAGTGGTATTTATGAAGAATCCGCCTACTACGAATCACTTCACGAATTACCATTAATTGCGAACACGATCGCACGTAAACGTTTATATGAAATGAACGTGGTGATTTCTGACACGGCAGAATACGGTAACTATTTATTCTCTAACATAGCGACCCCAATTCTTGCCAAAGAAATTATCCCAACCCTGCAAAAAGGTGACTTAGGCGAACCAACTCCAACCGTTGAAATCGACAATATCACCTTACGCGATGTGAATGAGGCTATCCATAACCATCCGGTTGAATTGATCGGTCAAGAGTTACGTGGTTATATGACGGATATGAAACGTATCGCAGTTGCGGGTTAATAATTAAACAGATAAAATTTAAGTCGATTTAGTATGAAATCGGCTTTTTTTATATTTAGAGGGAACCAAAAATGAAAAACAATAAGAAAAATGACCGCACTTTTAAACTGAGTTTAGTAGCCATGGCGTTAAGTATGACGAATTTGGCATGGGCTGGTGAGGTGGCTTGTAATAATAGTCGTGTTGAGATTATCGGACAAAATGGAGCTATGCTAAATAACTGTGTAATCGATCAACCCGCTAAATACGGGAAAATCCACATCGAAAATAGCCCAAATACGGTTGTCAATAATACCCAAATATCTGTTCCAAATGATATATTTTCAGGTATCCACATTATGAATTCTAATGTAGAGCTCAATAATGTAACTTTATCCGCAACGCTTATTGAAGCGAAACAAATAAGCCAAGTCGCAGTTGAAGCAATAAACTCGGCTGTGAATATTAATGGGGGACACTATAAAACAGAGACCACTCAAGAAACAAGTGAAGCCTTTCGTTTAAATAATTCTACTTTAAATGTAAAAAATGCAACCATTTCCCTCAGTGGAGAAGCCGGTAGTGGTTTATCATTAGAAAATAATAGCATTGCCAATTTGGAGAATGTCACAATTACCGCAATCAATGGAGCAGATGCAGTATTTTACGATGCAGACAACAATAATACCCGCTCAGGTATTAATATTTCGAATTCCACATTAAAAGCAGATGAAGTTTTATTTGGAATGGTTACAAGTGCCGATCAAAATACTGAAGGTCGATTCCGGGTGAATATTAATAATTCAATATTCGATGCACCTAGAATTATTAGAGCAGAAACCGATATTGTGGATGGTTTTTCTATCACTGAAAATATTACGTTCACAGCCAGTAATAGTAAATTAACCGGTTTAATGAATGTTGAGGATAATAAAAGTAAGCTCGACGTAACGTTAACGAATTCCACTTGGACAATTAAACCATATTTTTATGAAGATGAAGAAGAGGAAAGTGAATTACATTCTGCCAGCGTGACAAATCTTGCACTTAACAATAGCGTGATAAATTTGGAACAAACCGATGATTTCCAAACCCTCACCATCAAAGGTAACCTCACAGGTTCAGGCATATTTAATCTCAATACCAATATCGCAGAAAACAAAGGTGATAAAATTATTATTGAAGGGACTGCGGAGGGCAATCACAAACTAGGGGTGAAAGATCACGGTGTAGCAGCCGCAAATAAAAAATTGACTCTCGTTGAAACAAACGGCGGGAACGCAAAATTTAACTTAACTACTCCAAATAACCGAGTGGATTTAGGTGCATATCAGTATTTCCTAACCAAAGAAGGAAATAACTGGGTCTTGGCGAATTCACAAAGTGTGATCACGCCACCAACAACACCTAATGTACAACCGGAAACACCAAGTACGCCGACAACGCCGGAAAATCCTAATATACAACCAGAAATACCAAGCACACCAACAGCTTCAACAAATCCGAACGTGCAGCCGGAAACGCCAGGCATACCAAATCCATCGGTCGTACTGCCGGTCAAGCCAATTCAACCAAGCAATCCGACATTGCCAAGTTCACCATTACTTAGCAATTTAGCCAATGCGCAAGTCTCGCTCCGTCAAGCCCAATTATTGCTGGTAGAAAGCGAACTCAGCGGTATTCATCAACGTTTAGGCGATATGAAAAACGGCGAAAAAGGCAATGTGTGGGTGCGTAATGTGAATTCTCGTAAAAAATTGACCGCACTTTCTACTGGTGATAGCCAAACTTCAGGCTTTAAGCAAAATGTTCATAGCTTACAATTAGGAGCGGATGTTGCCGTGAAGGATAATTTCCGTCTGGGCGGGTTTATTGGTCGCAGCCAAGCCGATGTTGATTTCAACGGTAATTACGGTGATGGCAAAGTACGCAGCAACAGCGTGGGCTTATACGCTACTTACCTCGCCGATAACGGTATTTACATGGATAACATTGTGAAATATAGCCGTTTGAAAGCTCAATCCGATCACACGGAAAAACGCCATTACAACGCTTACACAGTATCAAGCGAGCTCGGTAAACAATTCAAATTGAGTGGTGATTGGATAATTACACCACAAGCGCAATTAGCTTGGACGCACATTCAAGGTAAAGAGAATGAAGATAGCCTTTCTTCCATTTACTCTCGTGTCGGCTTGCGTGTGGCGAAAAATTTTGCTCTAGCCAACGGTTGGAACTTGCAACCTTATGCGGAAATTAATGCTATTACAAGTCGCAATAATAGTAGCAAAGTTCATTATGCAAACGCTGCGCTTAATGTTGAAGATAGCCGCGGACGTTTTGAAAGTATTCTGGGCGTGAATGCAGGGATAACCGGCCATCACATCGGTTTAGAAATTAGCCGAGCTGACGGAAAACGTTACGATAAACCTTATCAAATTCAAGCAGTATATCGCTATCAATGGTAATAATCCTCTATAAGACGTAAAAAGAGCGGTCATTTTGACCGCTCTTTTTTAATCTTTTGGTATTATGTAGCAAATGCACAATTTAAAGAAAATGTAGAGACGCCAGCATATCGTCCCTACCTATGAAATAAAATTTAAGTTTGTGCAACTGCTACATAATACCGTAATCCTTCCTATTCAAGTATTATCTCTTACCCCTGCTTTACCAATTCGAGATAGTAAGTCGTTAAAAAACGAGTAAAGCATTCCAACTCAAACTCACTAAAAAATTGTCATTTATACTATTCTCTTGCTATTTTTAATAAATTTTTATTATTTGAGACAGAGATCACAGTTTATATAAAAATTTTTTATTAATATAGCCATAACTCGATGATGGATGTTGATGGACGAGTTATAAAGGCAAAGAATCTTAACTCACTATTTTAGGAGAAATATTATGACATACTATCCAGCCGAACCGTTCCGTATTAAAAGCGTTGAACCCGTCTCTATTTTGCCAAAAGCAGAACGTGAAAAAGCGATGAAAGAAGCAGGATATAATACTTTCCTACTTGATTCTAAAGATGTATATATCGATCTCCTTACCGATAGCGGCACAAATGCCATGAGCGATCGTCAATGGGCAGGTATTATGTTAGGTGATGAAGCCTATGCCGGCAGTCGAAACTTCTACCATCTTCAAGAAACCGTGCAGGAATTATTTGGCTTTAAGTACATTGTACCGACCCATCAAGGACGCGGTGCGGAAAATATTCTTTCCCGTATAGCTATTAAACCCGGACAATATGTGCCTGGCAATATGTACTTTACAACCACCCGCTATCACCAAGAAACAAATGGTGGTATTTTCTACGACATCATTCGTGATGAAGCCCATGATGCAACGCTCAATATACCATTTAAAGGAGATATTGATCTTAAAAAGCTAGAAAGTTTAATTAATGAAAAAGGGGCAGAAAACATTGCTTATGTTTGCTTAGCGGTAACAGTGAACCTTGCGGGCGGCCAACCTGTTTCCATCGCCAATATGAAAGCGGTGCGTGAATTAACCAAAAAACACGGCATTAAGGTATTTTATGATGCAACGCGCTGTGTTGAGAACGCTTATTTCATTAAAGAACAGGAAGAAGGCTACCAAGATCGCTCTATTAAATCCATTATTTATGAAATGTTCAGCTATGCCGATGGTTGTACGATGAGCGGCAAGAAAGACTGCTTAACCAATATTGGCGGTTTCTTATGTATGAATGATGAAGAATTATTTATGAAATCAAAAGAAATGGTGGTGGTCTTTGAAGGTATGCCGTCTTATGGCGGTATGGCAGGGCGTGATATGGAAGCGATGGCAATCGGCTTAAAAGAAGCCGCTCAAGAAGAATATATTGAGCATCGTGTGAAACAAGTCCGTTACCTTGGTGAAAAACTAAAAGCAGCCGGTGTGCCAATAGTTGAACCCATCGGTGGCCATGCCGTATTCTTGGATGCCCGCCGTTTCTGCCCACATTTGAAGCAAGAAGAGGACTTCCCCGCACAAGCACTGGCAGCGGCAATTTATGTTGAGTGTGGTGTGCGTACCATGGAACGCGGTATTATTTCCGCAGGCCGAGATATTAAAACCGGTGAAAATCATCATCCAAAATTGGAAACCGTGCGTATCACCATTCCTCGTCGTGTTTATACCTATGCCCATATGGATCTTGTTGCAGACGGTATTATTCACTTGTTCAAACACAAAGAAGATATTAAAGGCCTTCGTTTTGTATATGAGCCAAAACAGTTGCGTTTCTTCACCGCACGTTTTGAACAAAAATAAGTGTAATGCTCCTACTTCAGCAATGGAGTAGGCGCTTTTTATGTCCGAACTTAAAGCGAAAACATTCTAATGACATTGTTTTTTTGATGTGTTGTCAAATAAGGACGTGACTCGCCTTTCTATAAAAATAAGAAAGGAGAAAACTCATGAACAAAACACTGGGCAGTACACTCATTACTTCCGGAACTATGATTGGCGCGGGAATGCTTGCTATGCCACTCACCTCTGCAGGAATGGGATTAACCTTCACAATTATTTTACTTGGCATTTTATGGGTATTACTGACATACAGTGCATTGCTTTTTGTCGAGGTGTATCAAACGGCTGAATATGATGCCGGAATAGGCACGTTAGCTTCACAATATTTTGGGAAATTGGGAAGAATCGTTACAACAAGCGTATTAATGATCTTTTTATATGCTTTATTGTCCGCTTACATCACGGGAGGAGGCGCAATTCTTTTCTCAACATTGCCTGATTTTGCAATGCCTAATCTGAAAATGAAAGCCGCTATCCTACTATTCACTATATTTTTTGGAATTTTTATCATTATTGGTACACAAATTGTCGATATATTAAATCGAATTTTGTTTGTGTTTATGCTTCTAGCATTACTCATTGTTTTAGGCTTAATGATTCCGGAAATTAAATTAGACAACCTTATGGCGATGCCAATAGATAGCACGTTGCTCATTTCAGCAAGTCCGGTTTTCTTCACTGCATTTGGTTTTCACGGTTCGATTCCATGTCTTAATAAATACCTTGAAGGAGACGTAAGAGCGCTCAGAATTTCGATTATTTTGGGTTCTGCGATGACCTTAATTGGCTATATTTTATGGCAATGTTCAACTCACGGCGTATTAAGTCAAACAAAATTCCTTGAAATACTACATCAAGATCCGACCCTAAACGGGCTTATTGAAGCGGTTAGAACAATCACCGGAAGCAGCATTATTGCAGGCATAGTAAAAATCTTCTCAGCACTTGCCCTGATAACCTCTTTCTTAGGTGTCGCACTAGGTTTACTCGAATGTATTGAGGATCTACTCAAACGTGCCTGTAATATTTCAACGAATCGATTATGCCTAGGATTTTTAACTTTTCTTCCTCCTCTCCTATTCGCATTCTTCTATCCCGAAGGTTTTATTTTAGCACTGGGTTACGCAGGACAAATGTTTGCATTCTATGCGGTTGTATTACCGGCAGCATTAGTATGGAAAGCGCGAAAACTGTATCCTAATCTTCCCTATCGGGTTATTGGCGGTAAGGGTATTCTAATAGTGATTTCTATTTTAGGTATGATCATTGTCAATATCCCTTTCCTCATAAAATTAGGATTTTTACCGGCAGTTGTTGGCTAATAAAAAAATTGACATTCTTATTTAGAATGTCAATGTTCCTCTTATTTTTTCTGCTTAATATTTTTTAAATATCGATAAACGCTAGGCTCTGATATTCTCAAATATTTTGCCACAAAAGGAACCGCACCTTTAATATTAAATATTCCTTTCTCAAATAAAACACGGATAGAATTTTCTTTTTGTCTTAGTGTTAAACTTTTCTCGGAGTCCAGTAACGTGAGATCTATATATTCAGACAAAATATCTTCGACTGAATTTTCAAGTTTTTCCTGACTAATTATTTCCGATTCTTCCATTTCTGCAAATGCCGAATCGATACCTAATAAATTAACAAACACCCCTAAATTTTCTAGTGAGATTAGTTTGCTCATCGTATCAACAAGCTCGGATGTATCATGATTAATACACAATATTCCTTCTAGTTTATCTCCATTTTTTATAAAATAAGTTGAACCTCGAATGAGCTTATCAGAATCCCCCACGGCTTTATAATTAGAAACAAAGTCTTTATCTAAATAAACTTTATCCTGTAACATATTTAAGGCAAAAGAACTTAGCGGTGAAGAAAGCGTTCTCCCACTAACGTGATTATTTGCTATCGCTTCCATTGAAGTTTTATTTTTATCAACAGAATGAAAAACCACCTCATATTTTGGCCCAAGTACATTACCTAAAAAATGGGTTAATCCAATAAAATATTTCTTTTGCACATTATTCATAATATCGTGACTTATCCCCTTTTATTAAATTTGGGTTTATTCTTAATAAAAAGGCATATCCTAAAATATGCCTAAATAATGAAATAATTTACAACTTAACGTCTAATTTTTCATAAGCCCGTTTTACTTTTTCTAATGCTTTTTCTACCGAAATATCACGAGCCAGTACCACGCCCAAGCGGCGATGACCGTTTACTTCCGGTTTTCCAAACAAACGGATATTGGTGTGCGATTCGGCAAGCAATTTATCAATGCCACCAAATTGAACATTCTTTGATTGCCCCTCCACTACAATAGCTTTAGAAGCCGATGGGCTAATTAAGGTTATTTCGGGAATAGGTAACCCCAAAATGGCACGAGCGTGTAAGGCAAATTCGGATAATTCTTGTGAAATTAAAGTGACCATACCGGTATCATGCGGGCGTGGTGAAACTTCATTAAAAATCACCTCATCACCACAGACAAACATTTCTACTCCGAAAATGCCACGTCCACCTAATGCGCCGGTGATTTTTTCCGCAATAGCTTGTGCTTTTTGTAAAGCAATCTCAGACATTGCCTGCGGTTGCCAAGATTCGCGATAATCACCGTCCTCTTGGCGATGTCCGATTGGCGCAAGGAAACTCGTTCCATTAATATGGCGAACGGTTAATAACGTAATTTCGTAATCAAATTTAACAAAACCTTCTACAATGACACGTCCTGCTCCGGCACGCCCACCCTCCTGCGCATAGTCCCACGCTTTTTGTAGATCGTCTTTTGATTTCAAAATACTTTGACCATGGCCCGAAGAAGACATAATCGGTTTCACCACACAAGGAATGCCTATTTTTTCTACCGCACTTTGAAAATCAACAAAATTATCGACAAATTGATAAGGTGAAGTAGGCAAGCCTAATTCCTCGGAAGCCAAACGGCGAATGCCTTCCCGATTCATGGTGAGCTGCGTAGCTTTTGCCGTTGGAACGACATTAAAACCGGCTTGTTCCAATTCCACTAAAGTCGCCGTGGCAATCGCTTCCACTTCTGGCACAATATAATCAGGTTTTTCCTTTTCGACTAAAGCTTTCAGTGCATCACCGTCTAGCATAGAAATCGTATAAGCACGGTGCGCCACTTGTTGTGCCGGTGCATTTTCGTAACGATCTACCGCGATCACTTCTACACCTAAACGCTGTAATTCAATGACGACTTCTTTGCCTAACTCACCGGATCCCAACATCATCACTTTAGTTGCATTCGGGCTTAATGCGGTGCCAAGGGTTGTCATATTCTCTCCTTATTTTAGTAATGATTCGTCAAGGGTAAGATCAGAATTCTTATTCACACCAACCCCTCGAGCAATGATATTTTTGGCAATCTCGTGCGCTTCATCAAGAGAATGTTCCGTATAAGTGCCGCATTGGTAAATATTTAATTCCGGAATTGCTGTTTGATCTTTCACGTTTAAAATATCCTGCATCGCAGCCAACCACGCCTGCGCCACCTGCTGTTCGTTCGGAGTACCGATTAATGACATATAAAAACCGGTACGGCAACCCATTGGAGAAATATCAATAATTTCCACACTCTCACTATTTAAATGATCGCGCATAAAGCCGGCAAACAAATGCTCAAGGGTATGGATCCCTTTTGGCGGCAGAATTTCCTTGTTTGGAATACAGAAACGTAAATCAAAAATTGTGATGTCATCGCCCTTTGGCGTTTGCATTGTTTTGGCAATACGCACGGCCGGTGCATTCATTTTCGTGTGATCCACTTTAAAACTATCAAGTAACGGCATAAACTTTTCCTTATAAATCATTTGGTTGTAAATTTTCTTCAAGAAATTGTCAATTTTCTCAATTCCCTTTGAACTTTTCTGCAAAGCCTTAGTCTTATAGAGTAAGCAACTTGCAGTTGTTTAATAAAATTGGTTCCTTAGGTTATTCGCCCTTCACTTGCTGAAGGGCATTTTTTTGCATTTTATAATAAGAACGCCGTACTTAAAAACAATAACAGTGTATAACGTGCTAATTTACCAAGAAAAATAAATAAACAGCTTGCTGCAAAGTTTAGACGTAGCCAGCCCGCAATAGCACAAAATAAATCGCCTACAACAGGTAACCAGCTCAATAATAATGCCACCGCACCATAACGTTGAAGTTTTTCCATTATCCATAAAGTGCGGTCATTTTTGCTTTCAAATTTAGGAAACCAACATCCAATCGCATAGGTCGTAAGACTTCCCAAAGTATTTCCCAACGTGGCAATAAAAATAAGCCCCAAAACATCCGCACTTAAGAGCGGATTGAGGGTTAATTTAGGGATAGCCAATGTCATAAACACAATTTCCGAATTACCGGGCAATACCGTAGCACTTAAAAAGGCACTGGCGAACATCAACCATAATGCGTGATTCTGCCAGAAATCAGCCCAAAAGCTAAAGGAAAACCAATCCATCGCTAGACATCCGGCCGATAAGTCCGAATATAATATTCACGATCCTGTTTAGTAATTTCACGCACGATACGGCAAGGGTTACCAAACGCAAGCACGTTATTCGGCAGATCTTTACTGACCACACTGCCCGCCCCAATAACGACATTATCTCCGATAGTAACCCCCGGCAAAACCACCACATTGCCACCAACCCAAACATTATTGCCGATGGTGATCGGCTTTGCCTGTTCCCAGCCAATATTACGTAATTCCGCATCTAAAGGATGTCCCACCGTATAAAGGCTAACATTGGGTGCGAACATCACATCGTCACCAATGGTAATTCCGCCATTATCTAACATTACACAATGGTAATTCGCAAAAAAATTTTTTCCGACTTTAATATTTATCCCGTAATCACAATGAAAAGGTTCATTAATCGAAGTAGTTTCATCGGCCTGACCAAACAACTTTCTAATCAAGTTATTTTGCATTTCCTCATCATTTGGTGAAGTGCGGTTAAACTCAAACAAAATTTCCCTTGCACGTTGGCGCATCACCGTTAATTCGGATTTCATCGGCAAGTGAGCCAAACCCGCCATCATTTTTTCATATTCCGTCATTATTTATGCCTTAATGATTTGGTGAGAACGCACATCAAATACGTCCATTCCTGCGCTAAGCCCTGCCTGAATGCCTAAATCCGCATCCTCAAATACAATGCAGTTTATCGGATTCACCCCGGTTAATTCCGCACAACGTAAAAACGTTTCCGGATGCGGTTTGTGTTCTTTTACATCGTCGGCACTGACAATCGCATTAAAATAAGGCGCAATGGCAAGTTTATTCATTAACATATCGATCAAATGGCGGTGAGAACCGGAACCAAGCGAAATCGGTTTTTTCCGATAATAGTGTCGAACAACCTCAAAGGTAGGAAGCAATTTGGATTCAGTTGGGATAAGCTGATAGGAAAGCGCCCGTTTCGCCTCAATCACCTCATCAAGATGGCGTTGTGGCATACCGGCTTTTTCCATAATCGCCAAGGCAATGGTTCGCACCGTAGCACCGCCTAGCTGATACATAATTTGGCTGTCAAAATCATAGCCGAATTGCTCACCCACCATTCCCCAAGCACGAGCATGTACCAGCATTGTGTCAATCAATGTGCCATCCATATCAAAAATCAACCCTTCATAGCGGTCGAAAAGTGCATTGTCTATCATCTTTATTTCTTAATTCCTTATGAGATTTATGATTTGTTACAGATTTGTGATCTCTGCACTGTTTTCTTTATATAAAGTGCGGTAGATTATGAAAGTGATTTTAGTGGAACGGGAGAAAAAATGCGACTGCTTGATCAGCTTGAGCGTTGGAAATTACGTGGGCAAATTAATCAACCGATTATTGACATCGTACTTCAACTACATGATCGCCTCAAAAACCACTGGCAAGCGGACGTGAACACGGCATTAGTCAATATGTTGTTGTTCCATATCGCCTGTAGCTTAGGTCGTATAGAACGCGGCGGCTGTGTTTCTCCACTCTATCAGGACATATTTGAAGAAATCCAGCGTGCAACTATTTTGCCTCAGGTTTTGGCGATTCATGAGGATCTCCTCTCTTTCATACCTTTTGAGATTCCTCATGCAGAACAAACTTATTTTTTAGCAAATATTTATTCGTTGCTACTGGAGCAAGAACAAATTTACCAAACGCCAACCACTACTCCCACCGATTAATTAAATACCAATCCTAATCCCAATTCTTTCAATCCGTTACTTTCTTGTCTAAGCTCATTCCAAATCAATGGGTTGCGATCCAGATAACCCGGTTCAAATCCCAATATCCAATCCTTAAAAGTGCGGTTGGTTTTGAGGGTGATTTTTTGTGTTTTTTCTGTGGCTTGACGTGATTTATTTAAGATTACGGCAAGGCGCAACAATCGGATTAACGCCACCACGTCCTGTTCATCATAGCGGGAAAATTTCACCAAATCCGCCATTTTTAATATGCCGAGATGCAGACGAACAAGCAATACAAGTAAGCGTTGTTGCTCACGATCAAATCCCGGTAATTTCATATTTTGCAGAATATAGGCAGAATGTTTTTGCATACCTTTATGATTAATCACAATACCAACCTCGTGTAAGCGTGCCGACCAAAGCAACAAATCCCGCATTTCTTCTGCCAGTTCCAGCTTGACCCATCCGGTATATTGATGCGCCAATAAATTTGCACTACCGGCTGTACGGTGTGCTTGATCCGAATCAATATCAAATTGTTCCGTTAATCCCCATGCGGTACGCGCGCGAATATCCGCTACTTGGAAATTTTTCTCAAGGTTATACATCACCCCTTCACGCAATGCACCGTCAGAATAACGCATCTGCTCAATATGGAATACATCAAATATTGCATTTAAAATAGCCAATCCCGGTACAAATACATCCACCCGCTCCGGATTCAACCCAACAATATTGAGTTCATTAAAATGTTTCGCACGCAAAGTTTGTTCGATTAAATCCTCTAAACGTGCTTTCGTAATAATCCCGTTTGGTTCAAAGGTGGTTGCAATGACTTGATGTACCGCTTTTATTGTACCGGACGAACCCAATACGGATTGCCAACCGAGATTGCGGTATTCCCAGCCTAAATCTTCAATTTTATTCGTTGCATTTTGATAAGCTTTTTCAAAATTTTCTTTGGAAATTTCGCCGTTTTTGAAATATTTTGAAGCAAAGCTGACACAACCCATATGACGACTTTCTGCTACAATCGGAGTAAAATCATCTCCAATGATCATTTCGGTCGAACCGCCGCCAATATCAATCACCAATTTTCTGCCTCTTTCCGGCTGGGTATGGCACACACCGGCATAAATAGTTTTAGCTTCGGCTTGCCCACTGATAATATTGATCGGATAAGGAAATACTTTCGCAGCCTGACGTAAAAATTCATCGTTATTGACCGCTCTTCGTAACGTGTAAGTGCCTACTACACACACATTTTCCGAGGCAAAACCTTGCAAACGTTCGGCAAAGAGCGCCAAACAATCGACACCGCGGGTAATCGCCTCTTGATTTAACACGCCGTTTTCATCTAACCCTTCTGCTAATTTTACTTTTTGTTTTAAACGTGACAGCACCTGAATCGAGCCGTTCATAATGCGTGCCACAATCATATGAAAACTGTTTGAACCGAGATCAATCGCCGCAATTTCCCGCACATTAACACGGGGATAAGGCTGTGTATCTTGTTCAGTCTGTATTTTGTTACTCATAAAAATGATTCCTAAAATTCAAATTGATAAAGTAAATCGAAAACTTGGTTTGTGCCGGAAACCGATTGAAAATAAAGTTGTGGCAGTAAACGATAGCGTAGGGTAACTTCGGCTAAACCATCAAACAAACCGACCCCATATTTTACCTGTAAGCGTTTACCGATATTACCGCTTACTTGTACTTTAGAGCTATCACCCACTCCGGCAGTACCTAAGTTCAAATCTTGAATCCCAAAGGCTTCGCCAATTCCCCCCACAAGTTTGCCGCTCTTCGCCAAGCCCATACCAAGCAATGCAGCGCCCACAGAGCCACCGCTTCCGGCTTGTCCGCTGTCTTCCAAAGAACGCCCGGTTAATAAGTAGGAAAGCGCCTGATCTTGTGGTTTACTCGGGTTTGAGAATATCGTCACTTCCGGATTGCTTGCTACCCCCACCACTTTTACACCGGCGGTAATATTGCTATCCTCCATGGCTTCCGGATTACGGATTGCCTCAATATTTAACATAGGTTGTGAAGGTAAACCCGCGAAATTAATTTGCCCTTTGCGAATAAGCAAATCTTGTCCAAAAGAAGCGTAACGCCCATTTTTCAAATCTATTTGACCGTACAATCCCAGCCGCCCCTTTTCCTGTTTCACGGAAAGCAAGCCTTCCAAATTGGATTTGAAACCATAGGCATCAAAATGGACATCGTTGCCGATTTTGATTTTCAGATCAGAACGAATTTCCATACCCGACTTGGTGGTTGAAGCAAATTCACGGTTAATTAATTCTTCTTTACTCTTGCGCGGCCCGTTTAAAATGACTTCATCTTCGCTCACCGGCTCCGCATTATCCGGCAAGGTATCTACTTTAATTCTCGCCCATGGAATATCCACATTACCCGATAATTCCAATAATTTCGGTGTAGCCTTTGCCAATACATTGGTAGAAAGGCGAAGTTTACCCATAGAAGGCAAATCGAGCTTAAAATTCTCCGTTTCTGCCCGCACTTCCGTATTCCAATTGGCTAAATTTGCCCAATTTGCACGCCCCGTCATAGTTAAACGTCCTTCCGGCGTTTGTACATTACCTTGCAGCGTTGAGCTAGTGCCGTTAAAACGAATGGCGATATCACCTTTTGTTACTTCAAAAGGTAACATTTTCAGCTTGGTTGCCACATTCCGAACATCAAAATAACCGTTCAATAACGGTTTTTCAAGATTTCCCGCTAACGTCAGTGTTGAAACAATTTCACCGTTGATGCTTTCGCCATTGCTGAATAGTTGGTTTACTAATGCTAAATTCAAGCGTTCAATATTGAGCGTTCCGCCAAGATGACGCGCCCCGCTTAAATCATTCAATTTTAAATTGGTATGAATACGGCCTTGATTTTGTACATTAATGTCGGATTTTAAGGTCAAATTATTATTTTGAATATCCGCATTAAGTGACAATTTAGGCACATTCAATTTAAAAGTGCGATAATCCAACTTTTGCGTAATACCCAAGTTATCACCGTTTAATGCAACATTTAAAACGAACGGCTTATCGGCAAACCAGGCGACTTTTCCCTCGCTGCGAAGCTGACCCTTTAAGCTGTCTTGTTGAGTCAGTTTATTCACCAATTCCAAGTTAATACGTTTTATATTAAATGGAATTTCACCATTTGCGCCAGCAGTAAAGGTCTGCGGAAAACATAAATCCACATCCGTATTGACCCAACAGTGCGCCCCAACCGAGACTTGGGCTTTTTTATTGTTATAAGTAACCGGAATAGACTGATTCGATTTAACTTCACCAATCGGCGTATCAATTTTTACCTGACTTAAACTCCCTTGCCATTGCTGCGAAGTGCGGTCAAAATTTCCGGAGAGTTGTAAATTCGCCGCAGCGGGTTC
Organism: Rodentibacter caecimuris; assembly: GCF_010587025.1. NCBI lineage: Bacteria > Pseudomonadati > Pseudomonadota > Gammaproteobacteria > Pasteurellales > Pasteurellaceae > Rodentibacter > Rodentibacter caecimuris. The sequence goes on from NZ_CP040863.1 coordinate 1,623,776, forward strand.
CCCCTGAGACGCTAAAACCAATTTGTGATTTTTTTCATCGCCGGAAAACATTAAATCGACCGAGCGCATTGCCACCGCATCGCCATAGCGAATATTACCGCCTTTCACCGTCAAATCCCCTTTCAGTAGCGGAGAACTCGAAATATTGCCCCTAATCGCCGCATTGGCAATATTTAGGGTTTGCCAGTGGAGGTTTTGCGTCTTGAGATCAATCGCCACATTCGGTTCACTCAATCTACCTTTTATTGCAGCGTTCCCAACTACAGAACCCGCCAAATCACCATACAATCCCTGTAAATTCGGCGCATTAATCTCCAAGACTAAATCCGATTGCTCACTTAGCGAACCTTTAGCGTGAAGCCGATTATCGCCATAATTTAGCAAGAGATGAGGGGTATTGAGTAATACTTTATCATTTAAGATCAGGTTACCTTTCAAACTTAACGGACGGTTAGAAAGTGTACCGTTTAAATCCAACATAGGGATATCCACGTGCCAACCGGCACTCCCCGCAGAACCCGATGTTGCCAATGAACCGGATAGCACCGCCGGCATTGTGGGAACGTAAGGGCGGATATTCATTTTATTTAGATCCGTATCCACCTTCCATTTCACGCCCTGTTTCCAATTTGCCGATCCGCTCAATTTCGCTGAACCGCCAAGCGCAGCTAGATCTAATTGATTGATGTTTACCTCGTATAATTTGCCTTCGGCATCAAGGGTTAAACGGGTCGGCGGAATATGTCCCATTCCTTCCATTTTTCCCTCAAGTTCCGCACGATAATTCAGTAAATCACCGTTTAATTTTAATGCTACATCATTCCACTTAAGTGGCGACAGTCCTTCTGCAAAAGCATATTGCCCATTGGAGACTTTTAGGTTGAAATTCAATGGCATTTTGTCTTCAGCCAATTTTACTTCACCCTTTAATTCCGCATTTACTACGCCTTTTGTATTAAGAGAAAGTGCGGTCGTTTTTTTCAACGATCCGGAAAGCAAAAATTGCACATCACTTTTAGGTAGGATTTCTTTTCCTTTGGATTGAATAGCCTTCAATTCGGAAGTGAGGGTCAAATTCACAGGAAAATCGCCATTAAGTTGTAATGAACCCTGTGAATTAACATTGCCTAACGAACTTTCTAAAGCAAATTTCTTCAGTTCAACATGATGCCCCGTAGCATCAGCCTGCAAGATGAGGGAAGGCAGGGTAATGCGTTGCAATTCTTCCGCTTGTTCGTTTTGAGAGAGATACAGCCAATCTTTCGCCACAAGGCTTGGAATATGAATATCAAAGGGTAAATTTACTTCATTTAAATTGCCTAAAAATGCGGGTGTCAGATTTTGCTCAATCCGATCCCAATCCACCGGTGGATTATTTTTCGGTTCAGCCGTTTTTTCCGTTTGATTGAATTGAATACTTTTAACATTAAGCGTATCAAGTTCAGTCGGTGCTAAGGTCAAACCCGATTTATTATTTAAACCGACCGCACTTTGAAAACGATCGAGGGCAATATGGGTTTGATCAAGTTGAAGATGAAGGGCTTCTACCGTTATATTTTTCACATCAAGACTGATCGGCAAATTCAATTTTTCCAGCTTGCTATTTTCAGTCTGCCGAGGGGCTGAGGGCGGTAATTTTGATGTGTCGATTAAAATATTAGGGGATTTGACAGAAATATCTTCCACACAAATTTTGCGAGAAAGTAAGCAACTAAAGTCGAGTTGTAGGCGAGCTTGGGTAATTTGGCTATCGATACCTGCCGTTTGATAACGCACGTTTTGCAAAATCAACCCTTGTTGAAGCCCCCCCTCAATATGTTCGATTGAAAGATCATCAAGCAGTTTATCCGCCAGTTGGATAAGGCTCCGTTGCCCGGCTGCAAAAGAAAGCATTCCCACAAGGGCAAAAACAGGTACAAAAATGACTGCACTTCCCAAACAAATGGCTTTACGTAAACAACCTTTTTTCTTTTTTGACATCGTTTTAGGGGGTGTTTCTTCCGTTTGTTTTATTTCTTGTTCCGACATAATTTAACCTAAATTTCTGTGCCTAAGCCAATATAGAATTGAATATTTTTACTGTTGTCTTTGTCACGAATCGGCGTCGCAATATCAAATTTGATTGCCCCCACCGGCGATGCCCAACGCACGCCCACACCGGCACCATAGCGTAATGCTTCATTACTAAAATTATTTGCCGCAAGTCCTGTATCTACAAAAGTTGCCCCCCACCAAGCAGGATAAACTTGATATTGATACTCAAAGGATCCGGCGAGCAAACGGGAGCCACCCACGAGTTTGTTATTATGATCTTTCGGTGAGATTTTTTTATAGCCGTAACCCCGCACGCTCCGATCTCCTCCGGCAAAAAAACGTAATGTTGGCGGGATCTTATTAATATCTTTGGTATGTAAATAACCTATTTCGGCACGAGTAATAATACGGTGATTTTCCGCATAAGTGCGAATCCAACCCGTTGAGGCTTGCACTTTATAAAAGCTCACATCGGAAAGTAGCCCTTTGTAGGCCACATCAACGGTAATTTTCTGCGAATCACCCCAAGTCGGAAATATTCCGCCACGTAAACGGGTACGATTAAATCCGCCGGTCGGATAAACTAAAAGGGTTTTATCATCAATATCCGCTTGAGTAAATTTATCATAACGGGCACGCACACCGGCAAAATATTGCCAACCTTCGTTATTATTCCAATAACGCAACCCAGCCAAGGTGATAGCCGTGGTTTTAGTATCATTTTTATCCTCATTTTCCAAACCGCCGGAAAATTCGTAATAATAATTTAATGGATTTTTTAACAGCGGAATTTTGTAAGATGCCTCAAGGGTTTGCTTCGGAGAAGAAACATAAAGATTGGTTCTAAAGCTATGCCCACGATTATTAATCCAAGGTTTTGTCCAACCGATTTGTAAATGCGGCCCGGTGTCCGTAGCAAACCCTACACCAAGTTCCACGGCATTTTTTTTACGCGGATTCAACAATACTTCTAAATTCACCACTTTATTTTGTTCATCCACATGCGGTTGTAACAAAACGGAACCGAACCAACCGGTAGAAGAAAAATCATTGGTTAATCCGGAAAGTTGGGTTAATAAATAAGGATCGCCGCGTTGGATCTTTAACATATTCTGTAAATAATCGTCACGAATCTGTGAACGACTAAATTTAATCTCGCCATAATGATAGCGTACACCGCTGTCGAACAGCATTCGCCACCAAGCTTGATGGGTTTCGGGGCTGATTTCTAAACGGGAAACGGTAAATTTTCCATCTAAATAACCACGCGCAAGGGCAAGGGTAGAAATACTACTTTTATAATCATCATATTTTTGATGTTCGACCAATTCTCCCTCTTTGGGTAAATTTTTACGTAATGCCTGAAAATTTTCATCCTGCGCCGCTTCCCCTTCTATCTTAACATCCGTACCTGCAATTCTGCTTGGTTCTCCCGGTTTGACATGAGCGATCAATAAATCATGTCCGCTTTTACGCTTTTTTAATTCAAAGGAGACAGAAGAGTCGTAATAACCAAACACTCGCAAACCTTTATCAACGGCTTCCGTAACAAGTTGTTTATAACGGTCAGAACCATCCATTTCTTCTTTATTGATCAACTCAACATTGAGTTTTGTATTGCGAATTGCTCGTTCACCCCGAATACCCCGAATTTCGATATCTACGGTTTGTTCCGCAAATACAGAGAAGGCCGGAAAACACAATAAAAGTGCGGTCAATTTGAGAAGATGTTTTTTCATTTTTAATTCACTAAATATTATAAAAATAAGAATTAACCGCGTTAGTTTACCTTAAAGTGAAAGGGTTTGACGATTTTTTACAAAAAATTTAATTACTTAAATAAGAGATAAAAAATGCGGTTAGAATCAACCGCACTTTTCTTTTAGTTACCGAAAAACCGCACTTCCTGCACAATGCGCTTGGCGGTAGCAATAGGTAATTGTCCAATAAAGGTGATTTCTTTGTCGCCGACCACCTCGCTATACAGGGTATATTCGCCTTGTTTCCACACTTGATCGGGATTTAATTGTTGCCCTTCTGCCTTGGTGACATATAACGTGAAAGTAAACAAGCCATCACTAAATAAACTGCTGTCAATCGTTTCTCCGTCAAATAAATCCTGACTGTGGCGAAGACTTTCAAACCCTTTCGGCAACCAGCTTGGTTTCCAGTTTAGAGAAGAAACTGCATTTTGTGTTTCATTTAATAACGGTGGCATGGAAACTTTATTTAAATACTCAGTTAATCCTTTTAAGCGATCATCAATATAAAGAGTGACTACACGGAACTGATTAAGCAATTTACCATCTCTATCAAGCATATCGCCACGCAATAATAAGCCGTTTTCTTCATCGACAAAAACCAAATATTGGTAGCGAAAATCATCTTTCGGCACAATACGGACAGTATCGACAAAACGTCCGGCAACGCGGCTTTTCCCTAAGGGGATAAAATCATAGTTTTCCGCTAATTTATTAAAATTACTACGAATCACTGCCGGTAAAGCATCAACAATGCTTCCGCTGTTCAATGTAAAAGCCCGTGAATCCAATTGGAAATAGCTCACTAAATTATCACGCTGAATTATTTCTTTCTGATCGCCGTCCAATGTGACAAGCTGTGCGTAAATTTTGTTATCCCGTTTGATATGTCGATAACGGAAAGAATCCATATTAGAAGGCGACGTTTGCACAAAGGCAATTTCGTAATTGAGATTATTCACCGCATTCGCCATTTTTTCCAACGTTTTCTTTGCTGAAAGTTCTCCTGCAGAAACAGAAAAGCTAAACAAAGCTATAAGCAAAAGTGCGGTTAATTTGAAGGCGTTTTTTTTCATAAATTCTTAACAATTCATAAAAAAATTCACCATGCCATCGTGAGATTGGTGGTGAATTTATTTATTTTATTTAATAATTATTTTACTTGATGAGTACCGATATTCAAGGTATCGGCATGCATACGACGCTGTAATTCATAGTTTTGTAACATTGCGCCGATACGCCGATTTTTTTGTTCCATTTGATCAGCTGTTGCCACATCTTTAGTCGGCGCATTATAGCTGACTTCTTGGACTGCATTATTAAACGGCAATGTTTGTAAAACCGGAGTTTCCGGCGCATTATTTACGTCATTTTTTGCATTAAATGACTGCACGCCAAGCACGGCGACTAAACATACGCCGGCTGCGACAGCAATTTGAGCCATTGGCGCAAAGAAAGACTTAAATTTACGCATAAACGGCAAACGTTGTGTTTCTTCAGGTGTTGGCTGAGATTGTGTGATTTCAACTCTTTCGATTTCTTCATGTTCAATTAAATCGGCCATTTTTGCGGTAAAATCAGCCCCTAAAATAACCGCACTTTCTTTACGCATGACTGCACGAGCCACATGATACGTTGCCCAAGACTGGCGTAAAGATTCATTTTTACACAATTCCTCTGTGAATGCTGCATCCACTTGCTCGCCATCCATATAGGCTGAAAGTAACTCTTTTTGCATTTTAAACTCCGACTTCATTAACGTTGCATAAGCGGTTGTATTTTGTTTTCGATAATTTCACGCGCACGGAAAATTCGAGAACGCACAGTGCCTACGGGACAGTTCATAATTTCTGCGATATCTTCATAGCTTAATCCTTCTAATTCACGAAGGGTAATCGCACTCTTTAAATCTTCCGGCATACCGTTAATCGTATCAAATACGATTTTTTCCAGTTCGTCGGATAACATTTCATTTTCCGGCGTATCCACATCACGAAGATGAGTTCCCACATCATAGTTTTCGGCATCATCTGCTAAAATATCTTCGCTTGGAGGGCGACGCCCCTGTGCCGTTAAATAATTTTTCGCCGTATTAACGGCAATTCTGTATAGCCAAGTGTAGAACGCGCTATCTCCCCGAAAAGATTCAATGGAACGATAGGCTTTTATAAAGGATTCCTGCACAACATCAGGAATATCATTACGCGAAACATAGCGGGTAAGTAATCCGGCTACTTTATTTTGATAACGCGAAACTAATAAATTAAAGGCTTTTTTATCGCCTTGTTGTACCCTTTCTACCAAAGCTTGATCGGTTAGCTGTTCAGCCATATTTCTCCTAATGCTATGCCTAACACGCCTTAATACTCAAGACATCAAGCTCTCACTTGCTTTATCTGACATAAGCGAGTTTAAAAAGTTCAAAGGTTAAAAAAATAAATTTAGGTGGTGGGTATTTTTTGTATGGTTTGAATATATTCCACCATATTTTGGAGTTCAATATCCTCAGATTTTCCACGGTTAAAAAACCAAGAGAAAAGCTGTAAATCGGTAGAGGCAAGCAATCGAATAAAAATATCTTTTTGCTTATCCGAGAGTTGATCAAAATGATGTTTGTAGAACGGCATAATGATTTTATCAAGTTCCAGCATTCCCCGACGGCAATCCCACTCAATGCGAAGTTTATTATATTTTTCCATACAGCCCCCTGTTTATAAAAGAGCGGTTAAATTTTCCAACGTTTTAAAAATAGCTGAAAAACTAACCGCACTTTAGCTCGATTATTCCATTGTTACTCTTGGTTTAATTACCGCATAAATCACACCGGTAATTAAGGCTCCGGCTGCAATTGCCGCTAAATAACAAACCGGTTCGGAAACAAACGGGATTACAAATAAACCGCCATGTGGCGCTTGTAATGTAATGTCTGAAGCCATTGAAATCGCACCGGCCGTTGCCCCACCGACAACAGAACTGATAATCACACGAATCGGATCCGCCGCCACAAACGGCAATGCGCCTTCTGAAATAAAACATAACCCTAACACAAAAGAGGCTTTACCCGCATCCCGTTGGTTGGCGGTAAATTTATTGCGAGCAATCCAAGTAGCAATCGCCATACCGATTGGCGGCACCATACCTGCTGCCATAATAGCTGCCATCGGAGTATAAACTTGTGATGCAATAAGCCCCGTACCGAAAGTATAAGCGGCCTTATTAATTGGTCCGCCCATATCAACGCACATCATTGCCCCGACAACAGCACCAAGAATTAAAGCATTAGCTTGCCCCATAGAATTTAACCATTCAACTAAGTTATCCATAATAACTTTAATTGGCGGGATAAAAATATAAAGCATTAATAAACTAACTATTCCAGTTCCCAGTAAAGGTAAAATTAAAATTGGCTTTAATGATAAAAAACTTGCTGGTAACTTAATAGTAATATTTAAAAGTTTGACAATATAACCTGATAAGAAACCTGCTAAAATACCGCCTAAAATACCTGCGCCACCTAAATTAGTGAGATTACCATCAACAAGACCTAATTCACCTTTGTATGCAAGCATACCACTTACAAAACCAACAACTAAACCCGGTCTATCCGCGATAGAATAAGCAACATAACCAGCAAAAGCAGCTATCATCAATCCAAACGCTGTATCACCAATATATTTAATATCAAAAGCTAATGTTCCTAAATTTTCCTTATCTCCCGCATAAATACCACCTAACGCAAAAGCAATAGCAATTAATAATCCACCAGCAACAACGAAAGGCAACATATGCGACACACCCGTCATTAAATGTTTGTAAATACCTTTTTTCTCACCTTTTTCCTCGGAGTTTGCCGCTTTGGCGCTACCGCCCTCAAACACCTTGGCTTCTTTAAAGGCTTTATCAAATTCTTGTGCCGTTTTCTTTAATGCTAAACCGGTGGAAGTACGATACATAGGTTTGCCTTTAAATTTGTCTAACGGCACATCAATATCCGCCGCCACAAAAACAAGATCGGCAGCCGCAACTTCTTCCGGCGTAATTTCATTACCCGCACCCACCTGACCGCGGGTTTCCACTTTTACATTCCAACCCTGTTTTTTCGCATAAGCTTCGATAGCCTCTGCGGACATAAAAGTATGCGCCACGCCCGTTGGACAGGCGGTAACAGCAACAATATTTTTTACCTTGGAAACACCGTTAAAACTAACCGCACTTTCCGGTGCAACATAATCCACCGCTTGAGTTTGTGCATTTGTAAGGGTTGCTTCCGGTGCATTCATTGCACTTTCTTCGCTCACCAGTAAGACTTTTTTGCCTACCAAGGCAGAATTATTTGGCAATGTTGCCCCCACAACGAGAGCAATATCCGCCTCAGCAAAGTTTTCTGTTAGCGATATATCGGCTTTCTGTGCCGCTGCACGAAATACCTCACGCAACAAATAGGCTTTTGCGCTACCTACATTATCTGATTGGGTTAAAAATAACTTCATTCTATTATCCTTCAATCACAGTAATTTTTACTTGGTTTAAAATCGGCTTTAATAAGGCTGGATCACTTACGCCCACATTACTTTGTGATACCGCAAAAGCGGAAACCGCACTGGCAAATGCAAGGGTTTCTGCTTTAGCGAATCCTTGCGCAAAGCCATAAATTAAGCCGGCGACCATTGAATCGCCTGCGCCTACGGTGCTTACCACATTTTCACATTTTGGCGGTTGGGCTTTTATAATGCCTTCATGATTGATCCACAATGAACCTTCCGCCCCCATAGAAATGATGACATTTTCAATGCCTTGATTGCTTAATTGCTGTGCGGCATTAATAATTTCTTCCTCAGTATTAAGTGAATGGCCAATCCAAGCCTCTAATTCACGATGATTCGGTTTTACCAACCAAGGGTGGGCTTTCAAGCCGACAGTCAGTGCCGCATTGCTACTATCCAATACCACTTTTACACCAGATTGATGAAGTTGGTTTAACCAATCGGCAAATAATTCCGGCGTAACTCCTCTCGGCAAACTACCGCATACCGCCACGATGTCATAATCAAGGCAATAAGCTAAAGTATCTGCGGCAAATTGCTGCCAAGATTGCGGGCTGATTTCATAACCAAGAAAATTTAAATCCGTTACATCGGCTTCGGTTTCCGTAATTTTTACATTAATACGGGTTTTACCGGTAACGCGGTGAAATTTATCTTCCAAGTTTTTCTTTTTGAACATTTGTTCAAAATCACCGGCATTGTCTTCCCCTAAGAATCCGCCAACGGCAACTTCTACCCCTAAATCATTCAATACATTTGCCACATTAATGCCTTTGCCGGCAGGAAAAAGCCCTAGTGTTTCCACAGTATTGACTTCACCCAATTCAATGCGTGGCAAACGACCGACTAAATCATAGGCGGTATTTAAGGTAATGGTTGCAACTTTTGCCATTGTTATTCCCCTTTTCCTTCACCAAGACCGGATTCAATGGCAAGGCGAATGCCCTCGATAGCTTCTTTTGCCTGTTCGCCGGTTGCCACAAAGCGTAAACGGGAACCTTTCACTACCCCCAATGCTACAATTTTCATTAAACTTTTTGCGCTAACCAGTTGGGAATTGCGATCCAGATTCTGCACTGCAACAGAGGCGTTGTATTTTTTCACTTCATTGACTAATACGGCGCTTGGACGGGCATGTAAACCGTGTTCATTATGGATAACAAATACCGCTTCAATGGCATCGGAAGGTAAATCTTTATCTTCTGCTATAGTCGGTGTAGCGGTTTGTTCGCCGACAATCTCAATAACATCCGGTTCTGTCGGCGGTACTGCTGAAACATTTTCACCTAATCCTTCGGCAATCACTTTACCAAGAGATTCGATCGCTTGTTTGGCATCGTCCCCTTCCGCCACAAAACGCAAGCGATGACCTTGTGTCACACCAAGAGCGACAATTTTCATCAGACTTTTTGCGCTCACCGGTTCGCTACCGCGGGTAATATTTTGTACAGTGATTTTTGCCGCAAATTTTTTCACTTCATTGACTAGTACGGCACTTGGACGAGCGTGTAAACCATGTTCGTTGCGAATAGTAAATATCCCTACCACCGCATTAGCAAGCGCTGTTTTTTGTGCTTGCGTTGAACCGGAAAGCGCTGCATTTTCACCTAAAAGTGCGCTCAAAATAGCGGAAGAATTTCCCTCTAATAAAGCGGTTTGTACATTTTCCTCTAATAAACGGGTTAATACCGGATTAATAGCGTCATTGACGGCAGAAACGGTAATAACGCCTTTCACCGGTTTTCCATTATGGTTAAAAATCGTTTTTGCCCGACTAAATGCTAAGGCATTTTTTACATTGCCGGAAACCGCATCAGTGACCCACAAGCCTTTGCCTAAAGGTAAAGCGGCATTGCCAATCACTTCGGAAACAAAGCTATTTTCTACCGCACTTTGTGCTTGTAATTGACCGGCATTCATCGCAACCAAAGTGAGTAAACTTTGCGTCTCAATATCTAAGCGAATGTTTTCTTCGGGAATGATAAAATTCTCGCTTGTTTCGCCCATTAAAATGGCACGAAATTGTGCAACATCCGTTAGTGTGGCTAATTTTGCTGCAACCTCTTCATCACCAAGTACGTGGGTTAATTGGCGTAACAATGTCAAATGTTCATCGGAACGTGCGGCAATACCAATCACAACGTAGGCAATATTGCCTTCTCCCCATTCTATCCCTTGAGGAAATTGAAAGACTTGCACGCCGGTTTTTTTCACCATATCGCGTGTTTCCAATGTGCCGTGAGGAATCGCAATACCGTTTCCTAAAAAAGTGGAAGTTTGCTGCTCACGCGCTAACATTCCTTGTAGATATCCCTGTTCTACATTGCCGGCATTTTCCAATGCATTCGCCACCATCTCAATGGTTTGTTGTTTGGTTTCTGCAATGGCATTTAAATGAATGTTGCTTTCCGAAAGTTCTAACATTCTTACTCCTTAGTCTAAGATTTAGAAAAAGAAAAACCGTTGATAGCATTACTCTAGCAACAGTTTTATTTATTATTTATTATTTAGATGTACAAATTCTTAACAATTCATCGCTACCTTTTGCGATGTATTCATCATTTTCGCCACGCGCTTTACCTTTCTTCAAATCACGCATTGCGTCATAAATTCCCTGAGTAATACTTGGTGAATCTAATTTATTCCAGCAAGTTTGGCTTAAACGATTGAAATTATTTTGTAAGGCTTCGGCGTGCAATACACCGCTATAATAAGCATAAACATCGGAATCATGCCCGCCACTGTAAAGTTTGTCTTGGATTTGCTTAATCGGCACTAAAATACGCCCTAAATACCAGTCATTAGCACCACTGGCAAAATTGTCTACATAGAAATCTTCATTTACACGACCTTTATATGTCGCCACTGTTGCCTCATAAGCCGCAGCATAAGATTTTTGATCAATCTTGTCTTCATCCAAATTAATCACTTTCTTGTCACTATCCATAAAAGGAATATAGGACGTCATTGAGGAACAAGCTGCTAAACTAATGGAAAACAATAAGATAGAGATTTTTTTTAACATAATGATTATTCCTATTTCAACTTAAAAATAAATCGCCGCCATTATACTGACTGCGGGGGATTAAGCAAGAAAGCGGGCTACTCGCTCTCTTTCACCAGTGATACTAAAATTTGGTCAATTTTAAAATTTTCCGTATCAATCACTTCAAACTTATACTTACCATAAATGACAAAATCGGTCTTTTTCGGGATTTTGCGTAACATATACATCATAAAACCACTGATTGTTTCATAATTTTCTTCATCAGGGAAAGATTCTATATCCAATGCCCGCATCACATCTTCAAGCGGTGTTGCCCCATCAATCAGCCAAGAATTTTCATCACGACTAACAATTTGCTCTTCCTCATTGGACACCAATTCCCCCATTACAATACTCATCACATCATTGAGCGTTACAATGCCCACCACCAACGCATATTCGTTGACAATAATGGCAAAATCTTCACCGGTTGATTTAAATAATTCCAATACTTCATAAAGCGAAAGGGTATCCGGCACAAATAGGGCTTTGCGTAACAATTTAGAATCGGTCAATGATACGTTCGCATTTTGCAAATACATAGTCAGCAAAGTATGGGATTCCACGTAGCCTAAAATTCTATCCAAACTATTGTCACAAATAACAATTTTGGAATGAGAATCACGGGAAAGGGTATCCACCACTTCTTGACGGCTAAAAGTGCGGTCTAAATACACGATATTTTCACGTGTCGTCATGGTGGAAGTGACCGTACGCTCCTGCATATCAAAAATATTTTCAATCAGATAATGCTGTTGGGTTTTTAGTACGCCGGCTTCGGCACCCGCCTCAACCACCGCCACAATATCTTCCGGTGTCATATTGTCATCACGCAATGTTGAAACGCCAAAAAGTTTGAAAAGTAAATTTGACATCCCGTCAAACACCCATACGATAGGTTTTAATAAGAAAATAAACACCTGCATAATGCCGACCGTACGCAATGCAACCGCTTCCGGGTTAATCAAGGCAAGGCGTTTAGGCATTAAATCCGCTAAAAGAATGAAAGAGCAGGTAACAAGCAAAAAGGCCATCCAAGATGAAGCGGGTTCAACCCAAGTATCCCGAATATGTCCGTTTAAAAACTGTTGTAAATGAATACTAAGGTTCGCCTCACCAATCATCCCCCCTAATACTGCAACCATATTTAAGCCAATTTGCACGACGGTGATAAAACGTCCGGGCTGCTCTTGTAGTTTCAATACCTGTTCGGCTTTAAGATTGCCTTCATTTGCCATATTTTGCAATTTAATGCGGCGGGCTCCGGCAAGGGAAATTTCCGCTGATGAAACAATGGCACTGATAATAATTAACACGATTATGACTAAAATCGCTGCAAATAAACTCATAATTTTCTCGTTAATTTAATAAATCGATTTGATAATTTTGATAAAAAGTGCGGTCAAAACCACCGCACTTTCAAGGAAATGAAAATCTAATTTTCGCTGTCAAACCAGCCACGGATAAATTGAATAGAAAGGAATAATGTCACCAACAAGAAAGCATAAAACACCCAAGATAAAATAGGATGACTCGGTGTAACATCACCACTGATTTCTTTCACGGAAACCGCGTTACGAAACTCATCAAACATGGTTAAACGCCAACCGTAATATTTAATTTGAACCAGTTTATTTTCATTCCCCATAGCTTGTGCTTCGGCCTGTAAGTTGGCCGAACCGAATTTAAAATAGAAAGGAAAACCCCAACGGGTATCTTCGTTGCGGTAAACCATAATTTTGCCGTCATCATTTTGTGTATTAATATAGTACACATCACGCGTCGGGCCGTCAGCCGGATTGGATTTGGTAATCGGTCCGTCTTTATCAACCCGCTTTACTTCTACCCCCGTTACCCGAGTCACATCGTAATGAGGAAATACATAATTCACCACAGAAAACATAAAACCGTGGAACGCAAATACCACTAAAAATAAAAAATATTTGAAAAATTTACGCATAATCTTTTCTCTCTTTCATATTGAGTGTTTATTGTACATTAATTTTAAACAAACGTTCGAAATTTTGTGTCGTAATTTGGGCGAATTCCCCTAGAGAAACTCCTTTTAATGCCGCCACGTACTCACATACTTCACGGGTATAAGCCGGCTGATTTTCTTTGCCACGATATGGCACGGGCGCAAGATAAGGCGAATCCGTTTCCACTAACAAACGATCCGTCGGTACATAACGAATCGCTTCACGAATCGCTTCCGCATTTTTAAAAGTAATAATACCGGAACAAGAAATATAAAAACCCAAATCTAATGCTTTTTTCGCAAAATCCAAGGTTTCGGTAAAACAATGAATAACACCGCCGCACTTTTCTGCCTGATGTTTACGGAGCATCGAAATGGTATCATCACCAGCTGAACGGGTGTGAATAATCACTGGCTTATTCAGTTGGTTTGCGATGTCAATTTGGCTGGCAAAAATGTCTTGCTGTGCTATTTTGTTATCCGCGCTGTAATAATAATCCAGTCCGATTTCACCAATGGCAATGACTTTTTTATCTTGCACTAAGCGGAATAAACGTTCGGCATCGTAGGGTTCTTCTTCAAAATCTAACGGATGCACGCCGCACGCCAGTGAAATATTTTCAAACGGGTTTAATAAGTCATAAGCCTTTTCAAATCGACTTAGCGTTACCCCAATGGCAAGCATATGTTTCACATCGCGTTTTTGTGCTTTTTCCACTACATCGGCAACGTTTTTGTGTAAATTATCATAATCCAGTGCATCTAAATGGCAGTGGGAATCAACGATAAACATAAATTATTTTTCCTTTATTTTTTATTTTCAGTGGGAAATACACCCTCTATCAGGTTTCAAACACATTCGTGATAAGTTTAGTCAATCCGTCTAACAACATTAATTCTACGTTGACACCATTAATTGAAAGTAAATCGGATCGCACTTTTTGCATAATTCGGATTGATTGCAATAAACCTAAAACAGGTTGTTCATCACTAAATTGTTCAATTCCTTTGGCTAAATCCATCGTTTGACGATGGCCGCCTATTTCAAGTTTGTGCTTTAAGCAGTCGGAAAGAAAAGCCAAAATCCAATCTAATTGTTGGATATAGCGTTCCTTATCAAATAATGGAAGAATCTCCAAAGGCGAACGACGACGGTAAAAAAGCCAAAACTGACGAAGAAAATTTTTTCGTTGTTCAATTAAGCCTTGCTGCAAGGTTTCCAATGCAAGCAGAGGACGGCCTAAATCCATGGCAAGTGCGGTCAATATTTCATGTGTTTCCGCTACTGTTTGATTTTGTAGCCAATCCTTCGCCATTTGTTCATTCGGTGTAGGTAGATTCCATACTTGACAGCGGCTGTAAATTGTCGCTAACAAACTTGCAGAACTATCTGCCAGTAACAAAAAATAGGTGTTCGGACGGGGTTCTTCCAAGGTTTTAAGCAAAGCGTTAGCGGCAGCTTCCGTTAAGCGTTCAGCTCCTTGCACATAGACGATTTTATTGCCATTCTGTTGAGCATGTTGGGCGACAATTTCGTTAATTTCACGCACTTGATCAACACCGATATCTTTTCCATCGACAGAATAAAGTTGGTGATAATCAGGATGGCTGTTCGCTTGCATTAAATGGCAGGCATGGCATTGCCCGCAAGGTTGATTATCTTTCGGATTCATACACATAATGCGGCGAGAAAGCGCATCAAAGAGATGTTCTACGCCCATCCCCTGATCGGCTTTAATAAGTATCGCATGATGTCCTAAACCTTCGGAAAAAGTTTGGGCAATGTTCACATAGGTAGGTGTTAGCCAAGGATAAAGTGCGGTCATTTTTCGTTATGTTTCCACCAATTTTTCACCGCATTTGTAATATCAGCCTGAACTTGCTCAATACTTTGCGCCGCATTGATGATAACCGCTTTCGGATTATCTTTCACCAATTCTAAATAACGGCTGCGGGTGCGATGGAAAAAATCAAGATTCATTTGTTCAATACGATCTAATTCGCCACGTCCACGGGCTCGAGCCAAACCTAATACGGGATCAATATCTAGATAAATAGTAAGATCCGGTTCAAAATTACCTAATACCGCATCTTTTAAGGTTTTCATAAAATGAGGATCTAACCGACGACCGCCACCTTGATAAGCTTGTGACGACATATCGTGACGATCTCCCACTACCCATTTTCCTCCAGCAAGGGCCGGTTTAATCACATTTTCCACTAATTGAATCCGAGCGGCATAAAGCATTAGTAATTCAGCTTTGTCTGTAACCGGTTCTTCCGTTTCATGTTTGATAAGTTGGCGTAATTTTTCAGCTAGAGGCGTACCGCCCGGTTCACGGGTAAACACGACATTATGAATGCCTAATTCATTCAATATCTTTACTACTGACTGATGGGCCGTGCTTTTTCCTGCGCCTTCCAACCCTTCAATAACAATAAATTTTCCACTCATATTATTTTCCATTTTTCTGGCTACGATACCAACGTAAATATTGTTGAACCGCTTTATTATGCTCGTTTAAATTACGACTGAATTTATGACCACCGCTTCCATCTGCGACGAAATAGTAAAAATCGGTTTTTTCAGGGTGTGTGACCGCCTGCAAAGCACCTTCACTCACCATTGCAATTGGGGTGGGAGGTAATCCGTCAATCACATAAGTATTATATGCTGTGGGGGTTTCTAAATCTTTTTTACGGATATTTCCCTGATAATTTTCACCCATACCGTAAATTACAGTGGGATCCGTTTGTAATTTCATTTTTGCATTGAGTCGATTAATAAATACAGAAGCCACTTTAGCACGTTCTTCCGCAATACCGGTTTCTTTTTCTACGATAGAAGCTAACACTAACATCTCGTGAGGGTTTGCTAACGGAAGATTTTCATCACGTTCATTCCAAGCGTTATCTAAGGCTTTTTTTAAACGTTCTGCCGAACGTTGGAGCAATTCAAAATCCGTTGAGTTTGGCGTATAACTGTAGGTATCGGGATATAACCAGCCATCAAGATTTCTATATTCGTGAATGTTTTTTACAAAATTCGAAATTTTAAGTAAATCAAAAATTTCTTGATTGCTTTTATCCTTTAAAGTTTGCTTTAAGTGCGGTGCTTTTTCGAGGTTTTTTCGCCATTCTTTGAATGTTTTTCCTTCGATGAATTTCACGTTAAATTGAGCCTCTTTTCCAGAATTTAGTAGGATTAACAGATCTTGTATGGTTTTGATACCGCTTAAAGAATAAGTTCCGGCTTTGATTTTGTTTAGTTCGGGCTTTAATTTCAATAAGTAAGGAAGAAAAACTGCATTCTCAACTAATTTTTCCTGCTCAAAAAGCGTAGCTAATTTTTGCCCGGTCGTACCACGTTCAACAATTAAAAGTTGATCGGCTCGCACATTTACTGTTTGTTGTTGAAAATCGTTTAATTTCTGATAACCCCAAAAACCACCGGCAATAATAATCAAAAGAAGAATAAATAAGCTAATAAAAAATTTTTTCATAGAATCAAAATAATGGAATAAAAACAATAAAAGGGGCAAAACGCCCCTCTCATATAAAATGCAAACTTATTGATTAAAATATTGAATATCGGCAGTTTTACGCAGGGCTTTTACCCAATCTTTCGTCGCATCTTTTAATTGGCTGTTTACAATTTGCTCGTAAGCTTTTTGGCGGTATGCCTCTTCAGTTTTATCGCCATCACGTGTACCGGTAACTTCTAAAATATGCCAGCCAAATTCGGATTTAAAAGGTGCAGAAATGCTACCTTGTTTAGTCGTTTGTACAGCTTTAGCAAAAGGCCCGACATAGGTTTCAGGGAACGCATAACCTAAACTTCCACCATTAGCCCCGGATAAATAATCTTTAGAATATTTTAATGCTGCATCGGCGAAAGTTGTTTTGCCGGAAATAATATCCGCACGAATTTTTTGAAGTTCCGCTTTTGCCTGTGCATCATTCAACATTGGATTAAGTTTTAAAAGAATATGACGAACTTCATATTCTTTACCTGTTACTTTGTGCTCGGTACCACTAGCTCTTGCATCTTTTAACATTTTTTTACCCAATTCATTCACTTCTTCACGGGTTACCTGCACACTGTTACTAATTGCGTGATCACGCACGCCAGACATCATCATTTGATTAACAATTTGCTGACGAAAGGCTTTCAAAGAAATACCCTGATAATCCAACGCATCTAAAAACTGACCATAGGTTAAACCATTTTGTTCAGCAATATTATCTACAATGCGATCAATTTCACGAGGGTTTATTTTTACACTGGATTGTTGAATAGCTTTTTGTACCAAAATATCATCTATGACTTTATCTAATGCTGCTTGGTAATTACCTTTTTTCCCCATTGCTTCACGCACCTGACTTTCTAGAACAGGAACGCCATCTACCGTTGCAACAACACGCTCTTCTGCATAAGCAGAAGAAAATGAAAGAGCACCTAACATGACAATAAAAAGAGATTTTAATACTGATTTTTTCATATTTATTTTTTCTTTAAAATGAGCCAACGACGCTGGTTAGAGTATCAATTTTAAACAAGGTTCACAATAGATTGGCATTATTTTGCCAATAATGCTACTTCGTAACAACCATCATACTTTTCAGTTCGAACCTGTACTTTTTCTTCCCGATTAGTGGGTACATTTTTACCTACATAATCTGCCCGAATAGGTAGTTCTCGATGTCCACGATCAACAAAAATAACCAATTCTATCTTTGCCGCACGGCCAAAGTCAGTCAATGCATCCATCGCAGCGCGAATCGTACGACCTGTAAATAATACATCATCAATTAAAATGACTTCTTTATCTTTTACATTCAGATACTGTGATGCTCCACTATACACCGGCATTAAATTTTCAGATTCAACATGCTGTAAATCATCACGATAGAAAGTAATATCCAGTTCCATTGAAGGAAGTTCTATCTTAATTAAATCTGCAATTTTACGTTTGATTAGAGCGGCAATTTCCGCGCCACGACGTTTAATACCAACAATCACGATATTATCTAAACTTGGGTGTTTTTCAATAATTTCGTGGGAAATACGAGAAATTGTGCGCTGAAACTGATTTTCATCAATAATGATCTTTTCCATAATTCATCAAAATTAACTGTGAAACGGTCGGTAAAATACCACAAAAATAGACGAAATTTAATCGTTTTTAATAAATGATAATCCATAAACAAAAAGTGCGGTTAAAATCAACCGCACTTTTTTATTATCTTTTTGATTTCACAAGTTTTTCTGTTAGCTCATAAGCTCGAAGTTTTGCTAACTCTTTGGAGAGTTTCGCTACCAACAATTCATGATCCACATCAGCTGAGTGTGTCACAATATTTTCTTCGGCTTTGCGCTTAGCTTCTAGAATTCGTTCGGAATCTAATTCAGATCCACGAATCGCTACATCAGCGAGAACGGTTACTACGCTTGGTTGAACCTCTAAAAAACCACCGGAGACATAAATAACATCTTCGCTATCATTCTCTAAGGTTAATTTGACAATTCCCGGTTTTATCGCAGTCAGTAAAGGGGTATGATTCGGCAAAATACCTAATTCCCCTTCTGTTCCCGTAGCCAGAATTTGCTTTACTTTACCTTCAAAAATTTTATGTTCCGCACTGACTATAATTAAATCAAATGTCGCCATTTTGTTCTCCTTCAATTACTTGAAGCGATTACATATTTTTGGCTTTTTCTAGCACTTCTTCGATTGAACCCACCATATAGAACGCTTGTTCAGGAATATGGTCGTATTCACCGTTTAAAATACCTTTGAAACCACGAATCGTATCTTTTAATGATACATATTTACCCGGAGAACCGGTAAATACTTCGGCAACGAAGAACGGTTGCGATAAGAATCGTTCAATTTTACGTGCTCTAGCCACAACTAATTTGTCATCTTCGGAAAGTTCGTCCATACCAAGGATAGCAATAATATCTTTTAATTCTTTATAACGCTGTAAGATACCTTGTACACCGCGTGCAACATCATAATGTTCTTGCCCTACTACTAACGGATCAAGCTGACGTGATGTAGAATCCAACGGATCTACCGCGGGATAAATCCCTAAAGATGCAATTTGACGACTTAATACTACCGTAGAATCCAAGTGAGCAAAGGTTGTCGCAGGAGAAGGGTCTGTTAAGTCATCGGCTGGAACATAAACTGCTTGGACGGAAGTAATCGATCCTGTTTTAGTTGAAGTAATACGTTCTTGCAATACGCCCATTTCTTCTGCAAGAGTAGGTTGGTAACCTACAGCTGACGGCATACGACCCAAAAGAGCCGAAACTTCAGTACCTGCGAGTGTATAACGATAAATATTATCTACAAAGAATAATACATCACGACCTTCATCACGGAATTTTTCCGCCATTGTCAAACCAGTTAAAGCAACACGTAAACGGTTACCCGGTGGTTCATTCATTTGACCGTAAACCAACGATACTTTATCCAATACGTTAGATTCTGTCATTTCATGGTAGAAGTCGTTCCCCTCACGGGTACGCTCACCCACACCGGCAAAAACAGAATAACCGGAGTGCTCAATCGCAATATTACGGATTAATTCCATCATATTAACGGTTTTACCTACACCCGCACCACCAAATAAACCAACTTTCCCCCCTTTCGCAAACGGGCAAATTAAGTCGATAACTTTGATACCGGTTTCCAATAATTCCGTACTGTTGGATTGTTCTTCATAACTTGGTGCTGCACGATGGATAGGCCAAGCTTCTTCAGCACCGATTTCACCGCGTTCATCAATAGGCTCACCTAAAACGTTCATAATACGTCCTAAGGTTTTTGTTCCTACCGGTACTTGAATAGGATTACCCGTATTTTCTACAGCTAATCCGCGTTTTAAACCGTCCGACGTACCAAGTGCGATACAACGAACAACACCACCGCCGAGTTGTTGTTGAACCTCAAGGGTTAAACCTGATTCAACTTTTAATGCATCATAAACTTTTGGTACTGCATTTTGTGGGAATTCAACGTCAATCACCGCACCGATGATTTGTACAATTTTTCCTGCTGCCATTACCGTTCCTCTAATTTTTGTTAAATTGCTGCGGCACCCGCAACGATTTCATTTAATTCATTCGTAATACTTGCCTGACGAGCTTTGTTATACACTAACTGCAAGTCATTGATTAAATTACCAGCATTATCAGTTGCCGCTTTCATTGCAACCATACGCGCTGCTTGTTCTGAAGCAAGATTATCTACTACGGATTGATATACTTGAGATTCTAAATAACGTGTTAGTAAACAATCCAATAACACTTTTGGATTTGGTTCATAAATATAATCCCAAGTATTTGCTCTTTCTTCCAAATGATCGGTTTCTAATTCCGGCAATGGGACAAGCTGTTGAAATACAGGTGTTTGCGACATCGTATTGACAAATTTATTATAGGCAATATAAATAGCATCAATTTTTCCGCTTTTATATGCTTCAAACATTGTTGATGCCACACCTATTAGTTCTTCCATTGTCGGATTATCTCCCAATCCGGAATGCTG
The DNA here is from genome assembly GCF_010587025.1 of Rodentibacter caecimuris. Classification (NCBI taxonomy): domain Bacteria; kingdom Pseudomonadati; phylum Pseudomonadota; class Gammaproteobacteria; order Pasteurellales; family Pasteurellaceae; genus Rodentibacter; species Rodentibacter caecimuris. Next base: position 1,644,697 of record NZ_CP040863.1, read on the forward strand.
GCTTTTGATGCTTAAACCTAAAGAACGGAAAAATGCGATACCTTTAGAGCCGATTAATCCTAGCTCAACTTGAACACCCGAATTTTTCCATTGCTTTATTTCAGCAATCACATTTTTAAATAAATTAATATTTAGACCACCACACATTCCGCGGTCAGTAGAAATAACCAATACACCCACTTTTTTTATTTCACGTTCAACTAAAAATGGATGTTTGTAATCAATATTTGCTTTAGATACGTGGCTGATAACATTACGTATTGTCTCAGAATACGGGCGAGAAGCTGCCATACGATCTTGCGTTTTACGCATTTTCGAGGTAGCAACCATTTCCATTGCCTTAGTAATTTTTTGTGTACTCTGTACACTGGCAATTTTGGTTTTTATCTCTTTTGCACCTGCCATCTTATTTCTCCATTGACCTAATTACCATGCACTATTGGCTTTAAAATTATCTAAAATAGATTTTAATGTGTCTTTAATTTCATCATTATAATTACCCGTTTTAGTTAAATCAGCCATAAATTCGCTATGGTTACGGTGTGCATAATCTAAAAGTGCGGTCTCAAAACTTGCAATTTTCTGCAATTCCACATCTTCAAGATAACCAAATTCAACAGCGAAAAGTAAAATAGCTTGTTCCGCAACACTTAACGGTGCATATTGTTTCTGTTTCAATAATTCTGTCACTTTTTCCCCGTGGGTAAGTTGCTTACGGGTAGCATCATCAAGATCAGAAGCAAATTGAGCAAATGCAGCTAACTCACGATATTGCGCAAGAGCGGTACGAATCCCCCCGGCTAATTTTTTCACCACTTTAGTTTGTGCAGCGCCACCTACCCGAGAAACGGAAATACCCGGGTTTACCGCAGGGCGAATACCTGAGTTAAATAAATTGGATTCTAAGAAGATTTGACCGTCAGTAATTGAAATAACGTTAGTTGGAACGAACGCAGAAACATCCCCTGCTTGAGTTTCAATAATCGGCAGAGCAGTTAAAGAACCTGTTTTTCCGGTTACTTTACCTTCAGTGAATTTTTCAACATATTCTTCATTTACTCGGGCTGCGCGCTCAAGTAAGCGTGAGTGTAAATAGAATACATCACCCGGATAGGCCTCACGACCCGGTGGACGGCGTAATAATAATGAAATTTGGCGATAAGCAACGGCTTGTTTTGATAAATCGTCATACACAATTAACGCATCTTCACCGCGATCACGGAAGTATTCTCCCATTGCACAACCTGCATAAGGTGCAAGATATTGCAATGCCGCAGATTCCGAAGCCGAGGCAGCAACAACAATTGTATTTGCCAACGCACCGTGTTCTTCCAATTTACGCACAACATTTGCAATAGTCGAAGCTTTTTGACCTATTGCAACATAAATACATTTAATACCAGAATCACGTTGGTTAATGATAGCATCAATCGCTAATGCCGTTTTACCGGTTTGACGGTCACCGATAATTAACTCACGTTGTCCTCGACCGATAGGCACCATTGAGTCAACCGCTTTATAACCGGTTTGTACCGGTTGATCAACGGATTTACGATCAATTACCCCAGGAGCGATAACTTCAACAGGAGAAAAACCGTCGTTTTCAATTTCTCCCTTTCCGTCAATCGGTTGACCTAATGTATTTACTACACGTCCTAATAATCCTCGTCCAACAGGTACTTCAAGAATTCTTCCGGTACATTGAACTTCCATTCCTTCAGCCAAATCGGCATAAGGTCCCATAACAACCGCACCAACCGAATCTCTTTCTAAGTTAAGTGCCATTGCATAACGATTACCCGGTAATGCAATCATTTCCCCTTGCATTACATCACTTAATCCGTGAATACGAAGAATACCGTCGCTAACAGAGACAATTGTTCCTGTATTACGAGCTTCGCTGACCACATCAAATTGAGCAATACGTTTTTTAATTAATTCACTAATTTCAGTAGAATTTAGTTGCATCTTTTATTCCTCTTACACTTGCAACTCATTTGCCAGACGAGTTAGCTGTCCGCGACTACTTCCGTCAATGACAAAATCCTCAGTACGAATTACCACACCGGCAATCAGTGAGCTATCTACATTGCAATTTAATTTTACTTTGCGAGCTAATCTTTTTTCCATTGCCGCTGTTATTTTTTCAATTTGCGTTACATTCAATGGTTGAGCAGAAACTACATCGACTTCTGCAATGGCTTGGTGATCTTCTACATAATGTTTAAATTCATTAAATACTGCAGGAATAGCACTCAAACGCTTATTTTCAGCCATTAACCGAATAAAATTTTGCCCATATTGATCCAATTGTTCACCACAAATAGAAATAACCGTATCAGCTAATTTTTGTGCTGAAGCAACACTATTTAGTAATGTTTTTACCGTTTCGTTCTCAATAACTGCCGAGACAAAACTTAACATTTCAGCCCATTTTTCGACCGCACTCTTTTCAATAGCGAAATCAAACGCTGCTTTGGCATAAGGGCGAGCTATCGTAGTTAATTCCGACATAAGCTTAAGCCTCTACAACTCTGCAACTAATTTATCAATAATGTCATTGTTCGCCGCCTCATCAATAGAACGACCCACAATTTTCTCAGCACCGGCAACAGCCAATGAAGCCACTTTAAGGCGTAACTCTTCTTGAACACGTTTGCGTTCCGCTTCAACTTCAGCATGACCTTGTTCAATAATTTTTGCTTTCAGTTCTTCCGCTTCGGCTTTTACTTCATCTAATACTTCATTGCGACGTTTATTAGCAGCATCCAAAATTTCTTGAGCTTGAACTTTCGCTTTAGAAATTTCTTGTTCTACAAGCATTTTTGTATCAGCTTGCTCTTTTTTTGCCGCTTCGGCAGAAGCAAGCGCATTAGCAATTTGGCTTTGACGTGTTTCGATGGCTTTAATAATCGGCGGCCAAACAAATTTCATACAAAACCACACAAAAAGTGCGAATGCAATCAGTTGACCGATTAATGTTGCATTTAGATTCACAACGTCCTCCCTAATATGCTTGTTTTACGTTGATAAGCAAATAAGGCAATTACTGTAGTAAACCGATAAATGGATTTGCGAAGATGAAAAGTAATGAAATACCAACTGCAATCATCGCAATCGCATCCAATAGACCAGCAACAATAAACATTTTAGTTTGTAAGCTTGATGCTAATTCAGGCTGGCGAGCAGAAGACTCTAAAAACTTTCCACCTAAAATCGCAAAACCAATCGCAGTTCCTAATGCAGCGAATGCAAGAAGGATTGATGCGCCGATAATTGTTGCTGTAATTACAGTTTCCATAAATGTTCTCCAATAGAAGTTTAAATTTAGCCCTAGAGCCGGTTAATAAAAAATCAATGTTCGGATTTATTGTAAGCAATGCTTAAATAAACAACCGTTAACATCATAAAAATAAACGCTTGTAACGTAATTACCAATATATGAAAAATAGCCCAAGCAAGATGTAACGGAATACCTAATGCCGCAATAGCCATATTGGCGGAATACATGACAGCAATAAGAATAAAGATTAATTCTCCTGCATACATATTACCGAATAAACGGAACGCAAGAGAAATAGGTTTAGCCAATAAGGTTACCGTTTCAAGAATAAAATTGACAGGGATAAATGCCCAGTGATTGAAAGGATGTAAAGTATATTCTTTTACTAAACCACTAAATCCTTTAGATTTAACGGTATAAAATAAAATTAAAAAGAATACACAAATTGACATTCCAAGTGTTGCACTAATATCTGCTGTCGGTACCGCTCTTAAATAATGAATACCGAATAATCCGGCCAGTTGAGGAAGAAAATCGACCGGAACCAAATCAATCGCATTCATAATGAATACCCAACAGAAAATGGTTAACGCTAAAGGAGCAACAACATCGCGCGGACCGTGGAAATTTTCTTTAACGATTCCGTTTACCCATTCAACCACAATTTCAACCAGACATTGCATTTTTCCTGGTACACCGCTTGTTGCTTTTTTTGCTACTCGAGAAAAAATAAAAAGGAAAATGATAGCGGAGATGACGGAAAAAAATAAAGTATCAACATGAACATGCCAAAAGCCATCACCTGTTTTTAAAAACGATAAGTGATGTCCGATATATTCCGAAGTAGTTTGTCCAGACATAATTAACCCTTTGAATTTTAATAAAAATCACGCCTTATATAACAAAAAAGGCACTAAATTATTCAATATCAATGCAATAAAAAAACCAGCAAAGAACGTTATAAAATGCTCTACCGCCAGCCATTTAAACGAAATAATGATAAGTACAATAGTACAAGTAAATTTCAACGCTTCGGCACGATAAAATGCGCTTAGTTTTTTTGATAAATGCTGATTGCGATAAAACACAACATAAACAAAGATAGAAAAAGGTATGAATGCAGAAAAAAAACCTAAGAAAAAATCAACCGCACTTTGGATATCAAGCAATAACATAACAATAGAGCCCAAAACAAGACCAATAAAAAATTCAATATAAATAGACGTTTTATATTTAGTTCGGGCTTGCGTTAAAACTCTAGACATCACTTTTAAAACCTTAAAACGGAGCAATTATACCTTTGAAAAAACGAGATTCAACCTAAAAAATGTTAACTAAATCACACTTTTAGAAAATAATTTATAAAAATATTACGCTTTATCGCAAAATGATTAAATGTCGTTCACCTACTAGCTCAGGAACATGCAATTCAACAACATGCTGAATAGTATATCTTTTATCCATTGCTTTTACCTCATCTTCTTGATAAATCCCTTTAAGGGCATAAAAATAGCCGTTTTCTTTGGGCAAATGGCCACACCAATCCGTCATATCTTTAAGTGATGCAAAGGCTCGACTTAACACGCCGTCAAATTTTTCTTCAGATTGATATTCCTCTACACGGCTCAATATAGGTATCACATTGGTTAATTTCAGCTCACGCACTGCATTACGAATAAAACTAATACGCTTGCCAAGACTATCTAGCAAAACAAATTGTTTATCCGGATTGACAATCGCCAAAGGTAACCCCGGTAAACCCGGTCCTGTTCCCACATCAATAAAACGATCACCCTGTAAATAAGAACTTACTACAATGCTATCCAAAATATGTTTCACTAACATTTCATTTGGATCACGTACAGAAGTTAAATTATAGGCTTTATTCCATTTATCTAATAAATTAACAAGATCAATCAACTTCTGTTTTTGTATCTCACTGAGTTGAATTTCAGCTTGTGCAAGTAGGTTATCCAGTCTTTTTTTCATTAATCAATTGCTCTTTTAAAAATCTTTCACATTTTACTTGAAAGTGCGGTCAGTATTCTATGCATTTTTTGATTTCTGTTGCAAGATTCCGTCTAGGCTTCCAATCCCAGCAACATTAGCAAATCATGCTTTCTATAGTTCTGCTATTGAATCCGCACTTCGAGCGAAACTAACAGAAGCGACACTAAATGCGGTATTGAAACGGGTTCTATAACCAAAAAAAGTGCGGCTAAATTAACCGCACTTTTTATCTCAACCATAGAAAAAATTATTCCCCACGTTTCAACATCCCTTGTTTTTTCAAATTCACCAAGATAATCGAAATAGCCGCCGGAGTAATGCCGGAAATTCGGCTTGCCTGCCCAATAGAAACCGGACGATGTTGTTCTAACTTAGCTCGGACTTCATTGGATAACCCCGATACCTTGGAATAATCAAATTGAGCCGGAATAGCCGTATTCTCATGACGTTTTTGTTTTTCGATTTCTTCTTCCTGATGTTCAATATAGCCTTGATATTTTATGGCGATTTCCACCTGTTCCACCGCTTCTTTATCAGCCATTGCCGGTTGATAAGGGGTTAAGGCGGTTAAAATCTCATAATTCATTTCAGGGCGGCGTAATAAATCTTCCCCATTGGCCTCACGTACAAGCGGACTGCTTAGCACTTTATTGGCTTCTTCTAAATATTCCGAACGGGGATGTAACCAAATACTGCGTAAACGTTGACGTTCAAGCTCAATGTTTTCCATTTTCTGATTGAAACGCACCCAACGTTTTTCATCAATCAAACCAAATTCACGGGCAATCGGCGTTAAGCGAATATCAGCATTATCTTCACGTAACAATAAACGGTATTCCGCACGAGAGGTAAACACGCGATAGGGCTCTTTCGTTCCAAGAGTACAAAGATCGTCCACCAATACCCCGATATAAGCTTGGTCACGGCGAGGAAACCATCCCTCTTTCTCTTGTACATAAAGTCCAGAATTAATTCCTGCAAGTAAGCCTTGTGCGGCGGCTTCTTCATAACCTGTGGTCCCATTAATTTGACCGGCAAAAAATAAACCTGAGATCCCCTTAGTTTCGAGGGTAGGTTTCAGATCACGCGGATCAAAATAATCATATTCGATCGCATAACCCGGTTTCACTATACGGGCTTTTTCTAATCCTTTCATTGAATTAACTATTCCCATCTGAACATCGAAAGGTAGGCTTGTAGAGATCCCATTCGGATAAACCTCATTACTGGTTAATCCTTCCGGTTCAAGATAAATTTGATGGGAATTTCGATCAGCAAAACGCATAACTTTATCTTCGATTGACGGACAATAACGTGGGCCGATCCCTTCTATCACTCCGGTATACATCGGGCTACGATCCAAATTATTGCGGATCACTTCGTGGGTTTGTTCATTAGTATGCGTGATATAGCATGGGATTTGTTGTGGGTGATCCGAAACCGATCCCATAAAAGAAAATACCGGCAATACTGCATCACCATGCTGTTTTGTCAGCACATCAAAATTGATCGTGCGAGCATCAATGCGCGGCGGCGTACCGGTTTTTAGTCGATCCACCCGTAAATTTAGATCGCGTAAACGTTCTGCCAGCCTGGTTGAAGCAGGATCGCCTGCACGACCGCCGGTGTAGTTTTCCAAACCGATATGGATCTTACCTGCTAAAAAAGTACCGGCTGTTAAGATCACAGATTTAGCACGGAATTTTAATCCCATTTTGGTTACCACTCCGCTTACTTTATCATTTTCTATTAAGATATCCGTGGCTTCCTGTTGGAAAATATCCAGATTTGGTTGATTTTCTAACGCAACTCTTACTACTTGACGGTATAAAACACGATCCGCTTGAGCGCGGGTAGCACGTACTGCAGGACCTTTGCTACTATTTAGCGTACGAAATTGGATCCCTGCTTTATCGGCGGCATGTGCCATTAATCCACCCATCGCATCAATTTCTTTCACTAAATGACCTTTGCCGATCCCACCAATAGCAGGATTGCAGGACATTTGTCCTAAAGTATCAACATTATGGGTTAATAAAAGGGTTTTTAAACCCATACGTGCCGGTGCAAGGGCGGCTTCAGTACCTGCATGACCGCCACCAATAACGATCACATCGTAAGTTTCAATATAAAACATCGTTTTCTCTAATTATTCGGACATAAAATTTGCGCTATTTTACAGAAATTCAGTTTTTCTTGAAAGAAAGAATTGGATCTTGATAGAGACATAAAGGATCCAAAGATCTTGAGGTAATAAAATTAAGATCTTTTTATATATAGAGATCTTATTATTGTTACTATTAAGGATCCTTTATTGTGTGAATAACCGTTTTTTCTTTTTATAAATTAATGGATTAGATCTTATTGGAAAATGTTGATCAATGATAAAAACGGTCATTATTTGTTGTGGATAATTTAGCTATTTATACACAGCTGATAAAACTTTTGATCTTATTCAGCGATAAAATACAGGTTTTTGACAGATTTTTTATGAGTTATACACAGGGGGAAAACGATGATCGTTAAAATCATCGTCTTTTTTATTAAAGGGATCGAATGAATAGAGGAAGCCATTCTTCACTGTAACTTTCCGGATCATCGATATTGAGCACATCGATTTTTAAGGTTTCACAAAGTTTGACCGCACTTTTTTGCTCTAAAATTTTTTCAATGTGATTTGTGGCATAACAAAAGGTATCGTAATCCGAATTGCCTAAGCCGACAATGGCAAAACGCGAATAGGAAAGATCAAGATCGGATTGTGATATTTGATCAAACAGTGATCGTAAATTATCCGGAATTTCTCCCGCTCCATGGGTAGAGGTTACGATTAACCATAATGGTTCACTAATTACATCATCATATTGAGCACCGTGAAAAAGAGCGGTTGAAAACCCTTGGTTTTTTAAACAATCCGCTAGATGCTCGGCGACATACTCGGCAGTGCCTAAAGTACTGCCTGAAATAATACAAACTTTCATAAAAATTATCTAAAACAAAGGCTTAGAAAATCTAAGCCTTTAAAATTGAGTTAAACGTTATCAAATTTGCCAAGCAATGAGCGAATATGTTCTTGCCAGTTACGATGTTCATTTTTTAATTGCTCATTTTCATTTTGTAATGTTTCAACGGTTTGCTGAGATTGGCTGTTTTGTTCTTTTAATTCTTCCACTTCAAGTTGAAGTAATTGAATGGTTTCTACCGCTTGCTTAATTTTATCTTCAAGCTGGTTTAAGATTTCTAATGACATAGTAATTTCCTTTTAAATAACATCTGAAACGGCTCTATTGTACCCACTTCATTTTTCTTTTTAAAGCCTGCCATAAAAATTTATTATGCAAACGTTTGCATAGTGTTAGAATAGCGCGATCTTTTGCTTGCAACACAATTGGAGATAAAAAATGAATCGTGCACTGGCTATTGAATTTTCTCGTGTAACAGAGGCTGCGGCATTAGCGGCTTACACTTGGCTTGGACGTGGCAATAAACACGCGGCCGATGAAGCTGCGGTAAAAGCAATGCGATATATGCTGAATCTTATTCATATGGACGGTGAGATTGTTATAGGAGAGGGTGAAATTGATAAAGCTCCTATGCTTTATATCGGTGAAAAAGTCGGTTCGGGTAATGGAGAACTGGTTTCTATCGCTGTTGATCCGATTGATGGTACGCGTATGACAGCAATGGGACAATCCAACGCTATTTCTGTTCTCGCCGCAGGTGGAAAACGAACTTTCTTAAAAGCACCGGATATGTACATGGAAAAAATTGTAGTAGGGCCGGAAGTCAAAGGAATGATTGATCTCAGTTTACCGATTGAACAAAATCTTCGTCGTACCGCTTCCCGATTAGGAAAATCCTTATCCGATTTAACTGTGATGGTATTAGCCAAGCCCCGTCATGATGCAGTTATCCAACAAATGTATAATTTAGGAATTCGGGTTATGGCTATTCCCGATGGTGATGTTGCCGCTTCTGTCTTATGTTGCCTGCCTGATGCCGAAGTCGATATGGTTTATGGTATTGGCGGTGCGCCGGAAGGTGTTGCTGCTGCAGCGGCAGTTCGAGCATTAGGCGGTGATATGCAGGCACGGTTAATCCCTCGTAATGAAGTAAAAGGGGATACGGAAGAAAATAGAAAAATTGCGGCGGAAGAAATCCAACGTTGTGAAGAATTAGGTGTTAAAGTGAATGAAATATTAAAACTAGAAGATCTCGTGCGTGATGATAATCTGGTGTTTGCCGCCACCGGTATTACACACGGTGAATTACTTAAAGGAATTTCCCGTCGAGGCAATCTTGCTACCACTGAAACCCTATTAATTAGAGGCAAATCACGTACTATTCGTAAAATCCAATCCACCCATTATTTGGATCGCAAAGATTTCGAAATTTATAATATTTTGAGAAGTTAGCGATAATAAAAGTGCGGTTAAAATTTAATGTGTTTTTTACATTATTCATAACTTTAAAAATAGGGACTGTCTGGATGACTAAAACAAATTTCCATTTAAGTCCCTATTGTTTATATGCTGTTCACACTCCGTCAACTATACTTAAAATGAGCTTTGAGAATACCTTTGAACTTCAGTATTGATGCCAATTTTAATGTGATTCTGTTTTCAATAATGCTATCAGGTTTCATTGCTTCTCATTTAGATACCTTGCTCTAAACGGAAAATTTTAGGGTAGCACAAATTTTTGTAATAACTCTCTTCTCAACATTTATTCTCTGATACTTGTTAATATTTCGTGAAATTTTTATTGTATTTTGGTAAGTAAAAGCATAGTCTTGTTGATGAATTATTCATCAAAAAGGAGAAAAAACATGCAGATACCGTTCAGAAAAATATTACTTGCGGGCTTATTTACTTCGGTAGTCAGCCTTTCCCAAGTCAGTTGGGCAAGTAACTCTGCGCTTACCACAAATACCGCCGCTGCACGTTATGACAGCAGTACCGATATTTTTCAACCTGTCTATGCAAAAAACGGTATGGTAGCTTCCGAACAGGCTATTGCAACTCAAGTTGGTGTTGAAATACTGAAACAGGGTGGTAATGCGGTAGATGCGGCAGTTGCCGTCGGGTTTACCTTAGCCGTTGTGTTACCAAATGCCGGTAATATCGGCGGTGGAGGTTTTATGGTATTACATAATGAAAAAACAGGGGAGGATTTTGCCCTTGATTTTAGAGAAACCGCACCATTAAAAGCCTCTCGTGATATGTATTTGGATGCAAACGGACAAGTTGAAGACGGAAAGTCATTGTTTACACATTTTGCTGTCGGCGTACCGGGTACGGTAGCCGGCATGGAGCTAGCTTTACAAAAATGGGGAACAATGCCTTTGCATAAAGTGTTAGAACCGGCAATCAAGTTGGCGGAGGAAGGTTTTCCTATCAGCCAAACACTTGCTAACTTACTGGATACGGAGAAAGATGTATTAGGTAAATGGCAGAGCAGCCGCAAAATCTTCTTCAAAAATGACCGCACTTTAGTAGCCGGTGAACTGTTAATCCAAAAAGATTTGGCTAATTCTTTAAAACTCATTGCTAAAGAAGGCGCTAAGGCCTTCTATGAGGGAGAAATTGCGGAAAAAATTGTACAAGAAATGAAGCAACATAATGGTTTAATCAGCCTTGAAGATATGCGCAACTATCAAGCAATTGAGCGTCAGCCGATAGTGGGGAATTATCGCGGTTATAAAATCGTAACTATGCCGCCACCAAGCTCGGGTGGTATCCATTTAGTACAATTGTTTAATATGTTGGAAAATTATCCGCTTAATGAATTCGGCGCAAACAGTGCAAAAACTATTCATTATTTAGCCGAATCGATGAAATTGGCTTATGCGGATCGTTCGGAATATCTTGGTGATCCGGATTTTGTAAAGATTCCCGTATCCGGTTTAACTTCAAAAAATTATGCTAACTCTTTGATTCAAAACATTAGGGAAAATTATGCCCGCCCTGCAACGGAAATTAAGCCCGGTAAGCCTCAACCCTATGAAAGTGATCAAACCACGCACTATTCGGTTATGGATAATGCCGGTAATGCCGTTGCCGTTACTTATACACTAAATCTGAATTTTGGTAGCGGTATTGTTGCTGAAGGAACAGGTATTTTACTAAACAATGAAATGGATGATTTTTCGGCTAAACCCGGAGTGGCTAATGCATTCGGCTTAATCGGCGGTGATGCAAATGCAATTGAAGCGAAAAAACGTCCGCTTTCGTCAATGACACCGACTATCGTGCTAAAAGATAATAAACCTTGGCTGGTAACAGGTAGTCCGGGTGGCGCTCGAATTATTACGACGGTTCTACAAAGTATTTCTAATACTATTGACCATAATATGAACCCTGCGGAAGCGATTGTTGCGCCAAGAATTCATCATCAATGGTTACCGGATGAATTACGCATTGAGGAAGGGATTAGCCCCGACACCCTAGCATTACTCACTGCTAAAGGGCATAAAATCAAGCTAAAAGCCCCAATGGGACGTGTACAAATTATTCAAGCGCGCGACGGCGGCTTCTATGGTTATTCCGACCCTCGTAATCCTGATGGAAAAACATTAGGATTCTAATAAATATAAAAATCCCTGCGTGAGTATTTCAGGCAGGGATTTTTGTTATTTCAAAATCAATATCGGTTTGTTCCCATATTTTGCCACTCGCCGGGTATTATTACTTAAGCCTTTAGTGTGAGGCTTACTACTGGCAAGCATAATGATTAAATCTACCGATTTTTCTTCCGCAATCCGATTAATTTCCTCATAAATTGTGCCGTGTGCGACGATGTGTTGCACTTTAGCATTTGCCGGAAAATGTTTGGCAGTAAAATCGTGTAACGCTTTATTCACTTCTGCTATCAACGATTTATCAAAATTTTTTGGCAGGAAAGCGGAAATAAAGCTATCATCTACCGGTTCGACAATAGTAACGACACGAAATAGTGTATTGGGATAATGTTCAACCAAGCGTAATGCCGTTTCAACTACTTTTTCTGAACCTTTTGGATTGTTCAGATCAATGGCGAGTAGTAATTTGTTATACATAATTTATCCTTTTCATCAGTATGGCGGACATTCTTAATGTTAATCGAAACACATTCAAAAATGACCGCACTTTCTATTAAGATTTTGCTCTTCGCCGCTGATTCCAGCCAACCAAGAAAATTATCATTAATCCAGGAATAAACATCCATTCTTTTTCCAATGAAACAAGCGGTAAAGAAATATCAATAATGGTTTGATCCCAATTCAATCCTGCTTTTGCCGCCGGAGAATCGGTTTCCACCATATCAATTATTACTTTATCTATTTGTTTTCCGTCCACCTCAATTTTTTCCTGCGTATGCAACAGGGTTAAACCGAGATTTTGCAAACGTTGTTCGCCGGTTTCTCCCTGTGGTACGGAAAGTTGCGAGTAAAATTCGATTTGTTTACCATAAGGATTCATTCCCGATACCTTGAGCAACAGATTTTGCCCGACCGGTGTTTTTTCCAGCTCTTGTACTAAATATGACGGCTCAATATGATGAGATGTCGGTGATATATACTCCATAAAAAAGCCCGGTCGGAAAATGACAAATGCGCCCAAAATTAATAGTGCCGTTTCCCACCATTTGTTTTTCACAAAGAAATGATTCATCGTTGCCGCGGTAAATGCTAATATAGCCAATGTCGAAACCACCGCAACTAGAGTTCCTTTTGCCCAACCGACATCCAGTAACAATAAATCCGTATTAAAAATAAACAAGAAAGGAAGAATTGCCGTACGCAGGCTATAAAAGAACGCAATCATTCCGGTTTTTATCGGATTTCCGCCCGAAACCGCAGCGGCGGCAAACGAGGCTAATCCCACAGGAGGTGTTACATCTGCCATAATGCCGAAATAGAATACAAATAAATGTACGGCGATAAGTGGCACTATTAATCCGTTTTGTTTGCCGACTTCAACGATAACCAATGCCATTAATGAGGAAACAACAATGTAGTTAGCCGTTGTCGGCAATCCCATTCCCAAAATCAAACTGAATATGGCGACGAGAATAAGCATTAATAAAATATTGCCCATCGACAACACTTCAATAATCCCCGATAGCTGTACGCCGAATCCGGTTAAAGAAACAACACCGACGATAATTCCTGCGGTTGCCGTTGCAATGCCGATACCAATCATATTTCTCGCCCCGGTTTCTAATCCGTCAATTAATGTTTTTACACCTTCAATGAAAAGCGAGGAGTTAATCGGCTGCTTACGGAAATAATGTAGTAGCGGTTTTTGTGTGAGTAAAATAACTGCAAGCGCCATTGTTCCCCAGAATGCGGAAAGCCCCGGCGATAACATTTCCACCATTAAACACCAAATTAATACCACGACGGGAATGAGAAAATGCAGCCCAGCATTCACCGTCGGTTTGGCTGACGGCAGTGCGACCATCGGCGCATTAGGATCATCGACTTCCAAATCAGGAAATGTTGCCACTCGGCGGATAAGTAATAAATAAACCGCTGTAAGCAATGCGCAAACAATCAGGAAGGAATAATTCGGTGCAACGGTTTTAATCCACCCCAAACCAAAATGAACCACGCCGGTTAAGCCAATGACAACCAAAAGTGCGGTCAATATTTTTAATAAAACGATTAAAATCGGATTGGGCGGATCAGTTCTTGGTAAACCTTGTAAATTCATTTTTAAGGCTTCCAAATGAACGATATAAACCAAGGCAATATATGAAATTAATGCCGGTAACGCCGCGTGGGTGATTAATTGGCTATACGGCATATTCACATATTCAATCATCAAAAAGGCGGCAGCCCCCATAACCGGCGGCATAATCTGCCCGTTTACGGAGGAGGCGACTTCAACCGCACCGGCTTTTTCGGCGGAAAAGCCGACCCGTTTCATCATTGGAATAGTAAAGGTTCCTGTAGTTACCACATTGGCAATGGATGAACCGGAAATTAATCCGGTTAAGCCTGAGGACACGACAGCTGCTTTCGCCGGGCCACCGCGTAAATGCCCTAAATAGGCAAAGGCTGTTTTAATAAAATAGTTGCCTGCACCTGCTTTATCCAGTAACGCGCCGAATAAAACAAATAAAAAGACATATTTCGTTGAAACGCCCAATGCTACGCCGAATACGCCTTCTGTGGTTACCCATTGCTGATTGATTATTTGAGAAAGTGAACCTGAGCGGTGGCTGATAATCCAGTCTGTCGGCAAAAATTGTCCGAAATAGTTATACAGTAAAAAGACGGATGCGATAATAACCAAGGGTAATCCCAAACTACGTCGACAAGCCTCCAGTAATAAAATAATACCTAAACAACCGGCGATAATATCCGATGTATTGGGTGCGCCGAAACGGGTAACCAATCCCTCATAAAAGAAAATATAATATGCCCCTAAAAATGCGCCTAAAACGGCAAACAACCAATCTTGATAAGGAACACGGTGTTTTGGAGAAGCGGCAAACGCCGGAAATGCCAAGTAAGCCAGAAATAAAGCAAAAGCTAAGTGAATGGAACGCGCTTTGGTATCATCAACCACCACATTCCATTCCCAACCCCAACTACGGATTACTTCTTGCAGCCAAAACGGAAACGGCGAAGTGTAATAAAGCTGGAAGATTGACCACAAAATAGCCGTAACAATAATTAAATTTTTGGTTAAGCCTTTTGGATTTCGTCCTCCTGCATCATTGGATGCAACCATATCTTGCAGATCGTCATAATCCGATTTTTCAGATTTTACCGACATAAAACCTCCGAAAATAAATATTACCGATTAAAACAGGAAAGGCAGGATAACACCTGCCTAAATTTAATATGCTCGGTTATTTTAACCAGCCTTTTTCTTTGTAATAACGTATTGCGCCTTCATGCAATGGTGCGGATAGCGCATTTTTGATCATATCTTCCTGTTTTAAATGAGCAAATGCCGGATGGAGGCGTTTAAAGCGATCAAAATTGTCGAAAACGGCTTTAACAATGGCATAAACACTGTCCGCATCCACATCGGAGGAGGTTACTAAGGTTGCATAAACCCCAAAGGTATCCACCGGATTATCCGTTCCTTTATACAAACCGCCCGGAATGGTTGCTTTCGCATAATACGGATTATCAGCAACCAATTTGTCAATTTCCGTACCGGTAATCGGCACTAAATGCGCATTACACGAAGCCGCAGCTTCTTTTAATGCGCCATTCGGATGACCGACATTATAAGTAATCGCATCTAAATTGTTATCACACATTACCGACGCCATTTCTGCCGGTTTTAATTCTGACGCGACTTTAAATTCTTTATCCGTCCAACCTTTCGCGGCTAAAATCACATTCATTGTTGCCCGCGTACCGGAACCTGGATCGCCCACATTGACACGTTTGCCTTTTAAATCATCAAATTGTTGAATCCCCGAATCGTCGCGGGCCATTAGCGTAAAAGGTTCGGGGTGAATAGAAAAAATGGCGCGCAATTTATCATTTTTCTTGCCTGCAAATGAACTTGTGCCGTTATAAGCGTGATATTGCCAATCGGATTGGGCGATTCCCATTTCCATTTGATTTGCCGCAATCGCATTCAAATTGGCAACAGACGCACCGGTAGAAGGGGCATTACACTTAATTTGGGTTTTTGCCGTATCGCGATTCACTAATTGGCAAATGGATTGACCCACCACATAATAAACACCGGTTTGTCCGCCGGTACCGATGGTGACAAATTTTTCTGCGGCTTGAGCAGAGAGTGCACCCATTGCTAATAATGCAGCAAGAGAAAGAGTGGAATATTTTTTCATTGTAAAGCCCTCTTATCGTGGATTGTAGAAAATTTAGTAAGATGTTGTGTTATTTTTATTCAATAACCCTGACAACATATACTTGTGCGCCAATATGCGCAATCGTTTTCTTTCAAAAATATGAGGTGTTTCACATTTTTTTAACATAAAAAACACAATCTATCTCTAAAAGTTCATTTCTATTAGAGAAAAAAGCTATTGGTCATACCGTTACAGTCCACCTTACCGGTGTTTTTATCTTATTTATAGAAATCACCACACCTGTTATTGAAACCTATGATCTATGCCCTAATCGGTTATTTAGTGATTCTTTTGCACGAAAGTTTAGCTGTACAATTTGTTAGAACCTTAGATTAAAAATTCTTGTCCTGAGTTTGATAAATTAGCATAGCAAGAATTGTTATTTGAAAAATTGGAGAAATTAGTAGTGAATCAAAAAGTTATCGTGATGACTTTACAACGTATTTAGCGTAAAAAATCAGCTGGAAGAAGCGAAAAAAACGGTATGGGCTCACGCATTATTAGGCAAAAAAAACAATTAGATAAATTGCCACAAAATAGTGAAAAAATAGCAGAAAACAGACCGCACTTTATCTTGTTTATTGAATCATCTTATTCATTTTTAGAGCAAAATAACTCATTTTTTTTATATACAATCGTTTGCGTATTTTATTAAAAAAAGGGGTTGCACGGTCGTTCATTTTTTCGTATAGTCGAAAACATTCAATTTTGGAGCAAGTTATGACCTTTATTCGTACAACACATCATCACCATCATTTTCCTGAATAATCTTTCGGGCATTTGGTGTGTTCGGAAGATAACTTCCGAGTACGAATGAAGCACAACACAATTCAACCCCTCGGAAGCGATTTCGAGGGGTTTTTCTTTATCAAAAATAACAGGAACACAATATGACAACCAACAGACTTCGCATTGCAATGCAAAAATCCGGACGGCTTAGCAGCGACGGCCAAACTCTCTTAAAACAGTGTGGCGTGAAGATTAACTGGAATGAACAGCGCCTTATCGCTTATTCCGAAAACCTGCCGATTGATATTTTACGGGTGCGAGATGACGATATTCCGGGGCTAATTTTTGACGGCGTGGTCGATCTCGGTATTATCGGCGAAAATGTGCTGGAGGAAGTGGCGTTAGGGCGACTCGCCGGCGGTGAAAATGCCGATTACAAACTGCTTAAGCGCCTTGATTTTGGCGGTTGCCGCCTTTCCCTCGCATTGCCGCGAGATGCCGCTTATCGCAATATCGCCGATTTAACCGATGCCCGCATTGCGACCTCCTACCCCAATCTGCTTAAACGCTATATGCAGCAACAGAATGTCCCGTTCAAAAACTGTCTGCTGACCGGTTCGGTGGAAGTTGCCCCAACCGCCGGTTTAGCCAACGCCATTTGCGATTTGGTGTCGTCCGGTGCGACTTTGGAAGCGAACGGCCTACGAGAAGTCGAGGTGATTTACCGCTCTACTGCTTGTTTGGTACAGCGTGCGGCTGCGCTCGATTGCAAAAAACAGGCGCTTATCGACCGTTTGCTTACCCGTATTCAAGGGGTGCAACAGGCAGCAGAATCGAAGTACATAATGCTCCACGCTCCAAAAGATCGGCTGGCGGACATTACCGCTCTTTTACCGGGGGTAGAAAACCCGACAATTCTCCCGCTTGCCCACGATACTAATCAAGTTGCGATGCACGTCGTCAGCCAAGAAAATCTGTTTTGGGAAACAATGGAAAAATTGAAAGAGATTGGCGCAAGTTCAATTTTGGTGTTACCGATTGAGAAGATGATGAAATAGCGCCTGATTTCTCATTATTTAAAATAAAAGGAATACGAATGGCATTATCCCTACTGGTTTATTTCACCCTCTCCAGCCTGCTGATCGCCGCGCTACCCGGGCCGGCAATGATGCTCACAATTCAAGGCAGCATTGAACGGGGTTGGCGGAAGGGTATGGCAATTACGCTGGGTATTTTGTTGGGCGATATTGTTCTTCTTATTGCTGTGATTGCCGGGATCGGTGAGCTATTAAGCCAATCCCCGACCGCGTTAAGCATAATGGGGATTGCTGCCAACGGCTACTTAATTTACCTCGGTATCATCACGCTTTGGGCGTTGCGTTCGCTGCATTTGGCACAAGAAAATCAAGCCAGCCAAACCGATTGGAAAACCGGTTTTTTCATTACTGTGATTAACCCGAAAACCATCGTGTTTTTACTGGCATATTTTCCGCAATTTATGGACGCCGATAGCGATTGGAGCACCACCCGGCAACTGCTGCTATTAGCCGGCTTATTTTTAATTGCCGTGGCAATCGTAATGGGCGGTTACGCCTTGAGCGCCCATTTTGCCAAACGGTTTGTCAACCAACTTTACGTCCGCAAAATAATGACCGCACTTTTCGGCACATTATTGATTTATCTCGGCATCAGCGGTTTTTTAAATTAACACGACAAGGAATTGATTATGCAAACACTTATTTGGAATAACCTAACCGACACCGAACGGCAGCAGGCTTTAACTCGTCCGGCAATTTCGGCTTCCGATGAGATTAAACAAGCGGTCGGAAATATCCTCGATCTTGTAAAATCACAGGGCGATCGAGCGTTATTTGAGCTGACTGAAAAATTTGATAAGGTCAAATTAGAGAGCCTAACCGTGTCGCAAACCGCTATTCAGCAGGCAGGGGAACGCCTTTCGAGTGAGTTAAAACAGGCAATCCAAACGGCGAAACAGAACATCGCCACCTTCCACCAAGCGCAACAACCGCAGGCGATAGATATTGAAACCCAAAGCGGCGTGCGTTGCCAAGTGCTGACCCGTCCGATTGAACGGGTGGGATTATATATCCCCGGCGGTTCAGCGCCCCTGTTTTCTACCGTGTTAATGCTTGCCGTGCCGGCACGGATTGCCGGTTGCAAAAAAATTGTGCTTTGCACGCCACCGCCGATTGCCGATGAAATTCTTTATACTGCCGAGTTGTGCGGTATTGAAACGGTCTATGCTGTTGGCGGTGCGCAGGCGATTGCGGCGATGGCGTTTGGGACGGAAAGTGTGGCGAAGGTCGATAAAATCTTTGGGCCGGGCAATGCGTTTGTAACAGAAGCAAAACGCCAAGTGAGCCAACGGCTTGACGGTGCAGCGATTGATATGCCGGCAGGCCCGTCCGAAGTATTGGTGATTGCCGATGAATTTGCCGATCCCGATTTTGTCGCCAGCGATCTGCTCTCACAAGCGGAACACGGTGCGGATAGCCAAGTAATTTTAGTTACAAATAGTGAAACCGTGGCAAAATCGACCGCACTTTCGATTGAAAAACAACTTGCAAACTTGCCACGAAAACAGACCGCTTGCCAAGCCCTTGCTCACAGCCGCATATTTCTTGCCGAGGATTTAGCCCAATGTATTGCAATTAGCAATGCCTATGCACCGGAGCATTTGGTCGTACAAATAGCAAACCCAAGAGCCTTGCTCGACCGACTCGATAACGCCGGTTCTATTTTCTTAGGCGCATACAGTCCGGAAAGTATGGGCGACTACGCCAGCGGCACGAACCACGTTCTTCCAACTTACGGCTACACAAAAACCTACTCAAGCCTCGGTTTAGCAGATTTCAGCAAACGAATGACGGTCCAAGAACTCAGCCCGCAAGGTTTTAAAGCCCTTGCCCCAACAGTTATCGCAATGGCTGCCTCCGAGCAGTTGGACGCTCACAGACAAGCGGTAGAAGTGCGGTTGGAAAAATTGAATGTTTAATTGCCGAATTAAATTAAGGGCTGATTTTTTATAAATGGAGAACCCAATGCAAAATCCGATTGAAATCTACCAAACTCAAGACGGGCAAACCCAAGTTGAAGTGTGGTTTGACAATGATACTGTGTGGCTTTCACAGGCACAGATGGTTACTTTATTTGGTAGAGATGTGTCTGTAATTTCTCGTCATATTCGTAATGCACTTGATGAAGGAGAAATTAGCGAAAAAAGCAATTTGCAAAAAATGCAAATTGCTTCTTCAGACCGTCCAGTAACATTCTATGATTTAGAAACGGTTATTTCTGTTGGCTATCGAATTAAATCTCCGCAAGGCGTCGCATTTCGCCGTTGGGCGACCGCTCGCTTGAAAGATTATCTTGTTAAAGGCTATGCCTTAAACCAAAAACGCTTGCAACAAAATGCGGTGGAATTGGAACAGGCATTAACGTTAATTTCTGATTATGCATATGTTAAAAAATTAAACACGATAATAAAACGAGAAATAGACTAAATATGAAAAGACGTATTATTTTGATTAGACATTGCACACCGAATATCCCTAATGCCGTGTGTTCGGCTAAGCAGGCTGGTCATTATTTAGAAGAATACGATAAGACGGAAAATATTTGCTTTGATCAGATTGCAGCTTTTTCTTCTCCTGCAATAATGAATGAAATTAAACAGTGCGAGTATGTATATAGTTCTCCTTTACCTCGTGCATATCTCACAGCGCGCCATTTGTTTGGATAGCATAAAATAATCGTCTGCGATGCGCTTAAAGAATTTAATTTACATATTGCAAATATTCCCTTTATTTCATTATCCGTACAGTATTGGTTTGTGATTTCTCGTTTACTTTGGCTCATCGGGCTAAATCAAGCGACTAAAACAGTGAAACAAGAAAAATTAAGGGTAAAGCATTTTATACAGCAACTGCCGGCAGAACGACGTTGTGTGATTATTGCACACGGTTTTGTGATTCGAGAAATAAAAAACACACTATTAAAACAAGGCTTTTCTTGTATTTTTCTTGAAAAACACGGGTGTTTTAGTGTAACTATTTTAGAGTATAGTCGTGATTAGATAAAATATTACCTCTTAGGGTGATACAAAATAAAAGGAGACAATAAAATGACAGAATTAAAATATCATTATCCTAAATTACAGATTTTTGTAAAAAGTCTTTTTTACACTCAAATACTAATGATATTAACAATTTTTATCTCTTATTGGTTAGCAAGAGAATATGATAATCCGTTTGAAAATATCAATGCAGTATTTAATAAGGTATTTTTTATTTCTACAATACCTACTATTTTAAGTCTGTTATGGATGATTTATAAACAATATACACAACAAAATGAGGTTAAAGTATTTGCAGCTATTTTAATTGTATGGTTTATCAATATAGGTATTTTAATCAGCTTTAATATACCTTTTTATAATAACATCAATAAATTTTCAGGTGGCAGTTTAGCTATCGTCATTCCATTATTGATTATCCCAAAATTATTACCTAAAACATAAAAACAGGAAGCTACTATGACAATTTCACAACTTTCCAGAAAAAATATTCAAGCACTTACGCCCTATCAATCCGCTCGCCGTTTAGGCGGCAAGGGTGATGTGTGGTTAAATGCCAACGAATACCCGACTTCGCCCAATTTTGATTTAACCGACCGCACGTTTAACCGCTACCCTGAACCGCAGCCGCAGGCAGTGGTAGAGGGCTATGCACGCTATGCCGGTGTTCAGCCGGAAAATGTATTAGT
This sequence comes from Rodentibacter caecimuris, assembly GCF_010587025.1. Taxonomy (NCBI): domain Bacteria; kingdom Pseudomonadati; phylum Pseudomonadota; class Gammaproteobacteria; order Pasteurellales; family Pasteurellaceae; genus Rodentibacter; species Rodentibacter caecimuris. The sequence goes on from NZ_CP040863.1 coordinate 1,666,331, forward strand.
CAGCCGTGGCGGTGATGAAAGCATTGAGCTGATTATCCGTGCATTCTGTGAAGCGGACGACGCTGTTTTATACTGCCCGCCGACCTACGGAATGTATGCCGTCAGTGCGGAAACCTGTGGCATTGCCTGTAAAACTGTGCCGCTGACCGCTGATTTCCAGCTTAATTTGACGGAAATTGAACGGCAATTAGACGGCGTGAAAGTAGTGTTTGTTTGTAGCCCGAATAACCCGACCGGCAACCTGCTCAAGCGGTCGGATTTGCTCGAACTTTTGCAAATGACCGCAGGACGTGCGATTGTGGTAGTGGACGAAGCCTATATTGAATTTTGCCCCGAAGCGACAATGGCAACCGCGTTAGCAGACTATCCGCATTTAGCCATTATCCGCACGCTCTCCAAAGCCTTTGGTTTAGCCGGGTTACGTTGCGGTTTTACCTTGGCGAATGCCGAGCTGATCCAAATTTTACAAAAGGTGATCGCCCCTTATCCTTTGCCGATTCCCGTTGCGGATATTGCCGCCCAAGCCTTACAGCCGAACGGGATTGCCCAAATGCAACGCCAAGTAGCAGAGACGCTGGCAAATCGTACCGATTTGCAAAAAAATCTGGCTAACTCACCGCTTGTTGAATATATTTTCCCAAGCGAAGCCAATTATATTTTAGTGAAATTTAAAGAGGGGCAACAGTTATTTAACGCCCTGTGGGATCAAGGTATTATTCTACGCAATCAACATAACGCCCTCGGCTTGCAAAATTGCATTCGGATTACGATTGGCACAGCAGCGGAAAATGCGAAAGTCATTCAAGCTATTTTAAATATTTAATGACTCTGTTTGCCTAAATTGATTAAAGGCACTATTTTACACTCTGCATTGATATTGTATTAACCCCTATTGAACAGGATAAACAAAGAGGACAACAAGATGCAACCCACTCTATTTATCGACCGAGACGGCACACTGATTGACGAACCGAAAACCGATTTCCAAATCGACAGTTTGGAAAAACTGAAATTTGAGCCGAACGTTATTCCTGCTTTGCTGACATTGCAAAAACGTTACCGCTTGGTAATGGTGAGCAACCAAGACGGCTTAGGCACAAAATCCTTTCCGCAAGCGGATTTTGACAAACCGCATAATGCGATGATGCAACTCTTTTCATCACAAGGCATTTATTTTGACGAGGTGTTGATCTGCCCGCATAAGCCTGAAGATCACTGCGATTGCCGCAAGCCGAAAACGAAATTATTACAAAAATATCTTGATGAGAAACGCTTTGATCCCAGCCAAAGTTTTGTGATCGGCGATCGGGAAACAGATGTGCAACTTGCTGAAAATCTGGGAGTTCGAGCCTTACAATATCACCCTGAAAAGTTGAGTTGGGATCTGATTGTTGAAAAATTATCAATGCAACCGACCGCTTGCACTGAGTGTCCCCCACGCTACGCCGAAGTGGTGCGTAAAACCAAAGAAACCGACATTAAGGTGCAAGTTTGGTTGGACAAAACGGGAATGAATGATATCAGTACCGGCGTGGGCTTTTTCGACCATATGCTCGATCAAATTGCGACACACGGCGGGTTCAGAATGAACGTGTCTTGCAAAGGGGATTTATGGATTGATGAACATCACACTGTCGAAGATACCGCCCTTGCCCTTGGGACGGCAATTAAACAAGCCTTGGGCGATAAACGAGGCATTGCCCGTTTCGGCTTTGTGCTACCAATGGACGAATGTAAAGCAGAATGTACTCTCGACTTATCGGGTCGCCCCTATTTCAAATTCAAAGCGAAGTTCAAACGGGATAAAGTCGGTGATTTCAGCACCGAAATGACCGAGCATTTTTTCCAATCCCTCGCCTATACCCTAATGGCGACCCTGCATCTGAAAACCAAAGGCGACAACGACCACCACAAAATCGAAAGCCTGTTTAAAGTGTTCGGCAGAACGTTAAGACAGGCAATTAAGGTGGAGGGGAGTGAGTTGCCGAGTTCGAAGGGAGTATTGTAATTTTCCACAAAACGGAAATACTGTGATCAGTAGGGACGCCACGCTGGCGTCTATTATGAAAACGGAGCGTGATTTAAAACGGAAGCCAGCGTGGCGTCCCTAAAATGATTAGCTTGAAAGTGCGGTGGAATTTTGCAAAGTTTTTGGGATATTTGACCGCTTGTATAAGGAGAAAATCAGTGAGATACAATCAATTTAATCAACCGATAGGTAAAGCTCTGCCCGATTTTTCTAACGGCGAGTTACCGAATATTGCGTTATTACAGGGGCAATATTGCCGTTTGGAGAAATTATCCGCTACTAAACATATTGATGATTTATTTGAAGTCTATTCTGCACCACAGCATTATTGGACTTATTTGCCTTTAGAGCTTTTTCAGCAAAAAGAGGCGTTAATGGCTTATTTAAGCCAGATTGAAACCTCACAAGATCCTTATTATTTTGTGATTATTGATGAATCGACTCAACAGGCTATCGGGACATTTGCGTTAATGCGGATTGATCAGCGTAATCGAGTGATTGAAGTGGGCTGGGTGATCTATTCTCCCAAATTACAGCAAACCAGAATAGCGACAGAAGCCCAATTTTTACTTGCTGAATATGTGTTTGAAACATTGAAATATCGCCGTTATGAATGGAAATGTGATAGTTTAAACGAGCCTTCTCGCAAAGCTGCGTTACGTCTAGGCTTTATTTATGAAGGTACTTTTAGACAAGCACAAGTTTATAAGGGAAGAAATAGAGATACGGCTTGGTTTTCTATGCTAGATAGTGAATGGGAGAAAAATAAAGCCCGTTTTCAACGTTGGCTGGCGAATGACAATTTTGATGAAAACGGCAAGCAAATATTATCTCTTTCTAAGATTTAAAAATAATAATTAAGGACATTATGTGAACATCACCATCATCGACACAGGCTGTGCAAACCTGTCATCTGTCAAATTTGCCTTTGATCGCCTGAATATTCAGGCGGAAATTAGCCGTGATTTAGCTAAAATCAAATCCGCAGACAAATTGTTGCTCCCCGGCGTGGGAACAGCACAGGCTGCGATGCAGATTTTGCAAGATCGCAATTTGATTGATGCAATCCGAAATGCGGCCCAGCCAATGCTTGGCATTTGCTTGGGAATGCAGTTAATGACCGAATTTTCTGCCGAAGGCAATGTCGCAACATTAAACGTAATGCAAGGTAAAACGAGCCTGTTACCAAATTGCGATTTACCCTTGCCGCATATTGGTTGGAATAAGGTCGGTTATGAGCCAGATCACCCGCTTTTTGCCGGGATTGAGCAAGATAGCCATTTTTACTTTGTGCATAGTTATGCGGTATTGCCAAATCAACATACGATAGCAACGGCTAATTATGGCGTACCGTTTTCCGCTGTGATTCAACGGGATAATTTCTATGGAGTACAATTCCACCCGGAGCGTTCGGGGAAAAATGGGGCTATGCTATTGAGAAACTTTGTAGAAAATCTATGATTGCTAATTATGGGTATCGTTGATGATAAAATCCCCAATTGGATATGGAAAGTTCTGCCTGTTTTAACTGGCTATCAAGATAGTCAATGTTTTGAAATTTGGCTTTATTCTAAACTGGCAGAAACGCTATTTCCACAAAAGGTATATCTTGAATTAATCTCTTTTAATTTTCGGGATAATCCTTTAAAAATATTTGATGTTCTAAATGAATTTATTTCTTTTGAAGAACGACAAAAGTTAAAATTAATCGTCAAACTTTTTAGAGAAAAGGAAATATTTAGTACGGATTTTAGTTACTTAAATAGTTTAAATTTGCCGGATAACTATATTTATCATTTAAAAGATTCGCTGTTAGATATTTATAGCCAGTTAGAAATATGTAGGGTACTAAAACATCAAGATAAATGCCAAAAATATCAGCAAAAATTAGAGACTTATTTAATTGAGTTAGAAAAGCATATTTTAGATACGGGCGTTTTACCTCATTTAGATATTTTAAAAATTAAATAATAGGAAGAATGATGAAAAAAACACAAATTATCCCCGCCCTTGATTTGATTGACGGCAAAGTCGTGCGGTTACATCAAGGGGATTATGCCAAACAAACGACTTATAGCGATGACCCTATCGCTCAATTTGCCGAATATATCAGCCAAGGGGCGAAGCAACTGCATTTGGTTGATCTAACTGGGGCGAAAGATCCTGCTAAAAGACAGACTGCGCTTATCGGCAAGATTATTGAAGCGACAAATTGTAAAATTCAGGTAGGCGGTGGTATCCGTACCGAGCGAGATGTGACGGATTTACTGGCAGTCGGTGCAAATCGTGTCGTGATTGGCTCAACGGCAGTGAAAGATTGTGCAATGGTAAAAGGCTGGTTTGAGCAATATGGGGCGGACAAATTCGTCCTTGCCTTAGATGTCAATATTGATTCAAGCGGTCAGAAAATCATTGCGATTAGCGGTTGGCAAGAGGCAAGCGGGGTATCCCTTGAAGAATTGATCGAAGAATACCAAGCGGTCGGTTTACAACACGTGTTATGTACCGATATTTCAAGAGACGGCACGCTTGCCGGTTCAAATGTTTCCCTTTACCGTAAAATTTGTGCGGCTTTCCCTGAAGTTCAATTTCAATCTTCAGGCGGTATCGGTTCACTTGCCGATATTGTTGCACTCAAAGGCACGGGCGTTGCAGGTGTGATTGTCGGACGCGCCTTATTGGAAGGCAAATTTAATGTCGAGGAGGCAATTAAATGTTGGCAAAACGGATAATTCCTTGCTTAGATGTGAAAGACGGGCAAGTGGTTAAAGGGGTGCAATTCCGCAACCACGAGATTATCGGCGACATCGTACCGCTTGCACAACGCTATGCCCAAGAGGGCGCAGATGAGCTGGTGTTTTATGACATCACCGCCTCATCGGACGGTCGAACCGTGGATAAAAGCTGGGTGGAGCGAGTGGCTAAGGTGATTGATATTCCGTTTTGCGTGGCAGGCGGTATCAAGACGGTAGCAGATGCTGAAAAACTGTTTGCCTTTGGAGCGGATAAAATTTCGATCAACTCACCGGCGTTAGCCGATCCCGCTCTGATTTCCAGATTGGCGGATCGCTTTGGCGTGCAGGCGATCGTGGTGGGGATCGACAGCTGGTTTGAAGCGGAAAGCGGTAGATATTGGGTCAATCAATACACCGGTGATGAAAAACGTACTCGCCAAACCCAATGGCAGTTATTAGATTGGGTGAAGGAAGTGCAGCAACGGGGAACGGGGGAAATCGTGCTAAATATGATGAATCAAGACGGTGTGCGAAAGGGCTACGATCTGGAGCAGCTTAAAAAAGTGCGGTCGGTTTGCAATATTCCTTTGATTGCTTCAGGCGGAGCAGGAGAAATGGTGCATTTCCGCGATGTGTTTATTGAAGCGAACGTGGACGGTGCATTGGCGGCGAGTGTGTTTCATAAACAGATTATTCAGATTGGCGAATTGAAAGCCTATTTAACTACACAAGGTGTAGAGGTAAGAAAATGAGTAAGAAATTATTTTTAACATCATATTTAGCAGGGACAAAAAATTTACTTAGTATGTTTCTTTCTCCATTAAAAGATAAACGTGTTTTATTTATACCGACTGCTGCCAATGTTGAAGAATATACAGCATATGTAGATGAAGCATTATCTGTTTTTAAACATTTAGGCATTGATGTTCATGTTTTAGATATCAGTCAAGCTGAAAGGGAATACGTTATTTCAGCACTTGAAAATTTCCCTTGTTTATATGTGTCTGGAGGAAATACATTTTACTTATTACAGGAATTAAAGAAAAAAGATCTCATTGCCGTTATTAAAAAGAGAATTTTGGAGAATTTGATCTATATTGGAGAGTCAGCAGGTGCAATTATTGCATCAGAAAACATAGATTATATTCAACTTTTAGACGATAAAAATAAAGCATCAGCATTAGAAGAATATTCAGGATTAAATTTAGTAAATTTTTATATATTGCCACATTACGAAGAGTTTCCATTTGTCGAGAGTACGAGGAATACGATGCAGAGCTATGCTGAACAGTTAAATCTACTTCCTATTAATAATCATCAAGCTATAATTTTCAACGATGAAAAATATGCTATTTATGAAGAAGTGTGATGGGATTAAGGAATACTATGTTAAACATGAAAAATATCAACTGGCAAAAAGTCAATAATTTACTCCCCGTTATCGTTCAACATGCAAAAACCTGTGAAGTGCTAATGCTCGGTTATATGAACCCTGAAGCCTTAGAAAAAACACTCGCCGAAAAAAGAGTCACTTTCTATTCCCGTACAAAACAGCGGCTATGGACAAAGGGCGAAACTTCAGGCAATTTTCTTAACGTAGTGGATATGAGCCTTGATTGTGATAATGACAGCCTGTTAATCCTTGTCGATCCGATAGGGGAAACCTGCCATACAGGGAAAGAAAGCTGTTTTCACCAATTTAGCTCATCTAGCGAACCCGCTTGGATTTTTTTCAGTAAATTGGAGAGTTTGATCGCCAGTCGTAAAGGGAGCGATCCACAAACATCCTACACCGCCGAGCTTTATGCGAAAGGCACAAAACGGATCGCCCAAAAAGTGGGTGAAGAAGGGGTGGAAACCGCTCTAGCGGCAACGGTGAAAGATCGTGAGGAGACAATTTGCGAGGCTGCGGATCTGGTTTATCATCTTACGGTGTTATTGCAAGATGCCGATTTAGCTTGGGAAGATGTGATTAGTAAATTAAAACAGCGTCATACCGGATAATTTTCGCATTGTAAGGCTAGCTTTTAAGAATGGGTGCTTTTTGGTAATTATTCGCTAATTAGCGCATTTTTTGCTATAATCTCGCCCAATTTTCATTTACAAAATAGAGATTAATTATGTCAGAAACTACCATGACCGATAACTACGGTGCATCCAGTATCAAAGTATTAAAAGGGCTAGATGCAGTACGCAAACGCCCGGGTATGTATATTGGTGATACCGATGATGGCACCGGCTTGCACCACATGGTGTTTGAGGTGGTGGATAACGCGATTGATGAGGCATTGGCAGGTCATTGTTCCGATATTATCGTGACAATTCATGATGATAATTCGGTATCTGTGCAAGATGATGGTCGTGGAATTCCAGTGGATATTCATCCGGAAGAAGGTGTTTCAGCAGCGGAGGTGATTATGACAGTGCTTCACGCAGGCGGTAAATTCGACGATAACTCTTATAAAGTATCAGGTGGTTTGCACGGCGTGGGGGTATCGGTAGTCAATGCGCTTTCTGACAAATTACAGCTCACTATTCGTCGTCAAGGTCATGTGCATGAGCAATTTTATCATTTAGGTGAACCGCAAGCGCCATTAACCGTGATTGGTGATACTGATGTCAGCGGTACGACCGTGCGTTTCTGGCCAAGTCCGGATATTTTTGCCATCACAACGTTTGATTACAAAATTCTTGCAAAACGCTTACGTGAACTTTCGTTTTTGAATTCCGGTGTATCTATTCGCTTGATTGATAAACGTGATGGCGCAGAAGATCATTTCCACTATGAAGGTGGGATTCAAGCCTTTGTTGAGTACTTAAACAAAAATAAAAATCCAATTCACCCGAAACCTTTCTACTTTACGGCAGAAAAAGACGGTATAGGTGTGGAAGTGGCATTGCAATGGAATGATGGTGTGAATGAAAACGTTTATTGCTTCACCAATAATATTCCGCAACGTGATGGTGGCACACACTTAGCCGGTTTTCGTGGTGCGCTGACCCGTAGTTTAAACAACTATATGGAAAGTGAAGGTCTATTGAAAAAAGAAAAAGTCGCAACTTCAGGCGATGATGCTCGTGAAGGTTTAGTGGCGATTATTTCTGTGAAAGTGCCTGATCCGAAGTTTTCTTCTCAAACGAAAGATAAATTAGTGTCTTCCGAAGTGAAAAGTGCGGTGGAGTCAGCGATGAATGAGAAAATGCAGGAATACTTATTGGAAAACCCTGCGGATGCGAAAATTATTGTTAATCAAATTATTATGGCGGCACGGGCTCGTGAAGCCGCGCGTAAAGCCCGTGAGATGACACGCCGTAAAGGAGCATTAGATATTGCCGGGCTTCCGGGCAAACTGGCAGATTGCCAAGAAAAAGACCCTGCACTTTCAGAACTTTATTTAGTGGAGGGGGATTCTGCGGGTGGTTCGGCAAAAGTGGGACGAGATCGTAAAACCCAAGCTATTTTGCCGTTAAAGGGAAAGATTCTGAATGTTGAGAAAGCGCGTTTTGACAAAATGCTTTCTTCCCAAGAAGTGGGTACATTAATTACTGCATTGGGTTGTGGTATCGGACGCGATGAATATAATCCGGATAAATTGCGTTACCACCATATCATTATTATGACTGATGCGGATGTGGATGGCTCACATATTCGTACGCTTTTACTTACATTTTTCTATCGTCAAATGCCGGAGCTTATTGAGCGCGGTTATGTGTATATCGCCCAACCACCGCTTTATAAAGTGAAAAAAGGCAAACAAGAACGTTACATCAAAGATGCGGACGAGATGGAACAATATGAACTAACGCTTGCGCTTGATGGTGCTACGTTACATATCAGTGAAAACGCGCCAGCAATGAATAGCCTTGTTTTTGAAAAATTGGTCGCAGAATATAACAGCGTACAAAAATTAATTGTGCGTTTAAGTCGTCATTATCCAACGCCATTATTGCAAGGCTTAATCTATCAAGCTCCGCTTACTATTGAGATGATGCGTGACGAAAGTGCGGTTGAAAATTGGGGTAAATCTTTCATTCAACAACTAGAAGAAAAAGAAATCGAAGCACATCAATATGCGATGCGTACTCAATTCAATGCCGAACGTCAAGTCTATGAAGCGGTCATTACCGTTCGTAAACACGGCATAGATAACGATTACTTTATTAACTTTGATTTCGTAAGCGGTAATGAATATGCGAAAATTGTTTCACTCAATAATCAATTAAATGGCTTGTTAGAGGACGGAGCCTATGTTGCTCGTGGTGAAAAAGTACAGCCGGTACGCACCTTTGAACAAGCCGTAGAATGGTTAGTGAAAGAATCTCGCAAAGGTTTGGAAGTTCAACGCTACAAAGGATTAGGTGAAATGAATGCTGATCAGCTTTGGGAAACGACGATGGATCCAAATGCACGCCGTATGTTGAAAGTGTCTATTAAAGATGCCGTAGCGGCTGATCAACTCTTTACAACCCTAATGGGCGATGAGGTAGAACCGCGTCGAGAGTTTATCGAATTGAATGCATTAAGAGCAAATCTCGATATTTAATCAAAAAGCAGAAAAAAATGACCGCACTTTTACTTTTATAAAGTGCGGTTTTTTTGATAAAGATCACAAAATAAAAATTATTCTCAATATCATTATTTTTTTCTTTGGTTTTCTTTTTTATAATTCGCCGTAAGTTTTATCTAAGGAAATCATTATGAAAAAGAATAAACTACGAATAACGGCTTACAGCCTGTTACCTATGGGCATTGTTTTATCAAATATTAATGTCGCAAATGCAGAAGAAAAATTAGATGAAATTAACGTTCAAGATGAACTGGTTTCAACCCGCCAAACCCAATCCTCAGTAATTCACAAAAATGCAGAAACCATTCAAAAAGAGTTGATTCGCGATACTCGAGATTTAGTTCGTTATACCTCCGATGTTGGTATCAGTGATAACGGTCGTTTTTTGAAAGGTTTTTCTATTCGAGGTGTTGAGGGTAACCGAGTTGGCATAAGTGTTGATGGTATTAATTTACCGGATAGTGAAGAAAATTCTTTATATGCCCGTTATGGCAACTTTAATAGTTCACGTTTATCTATTGATTCCGAATTAGTTCGTGAGATCGATATTGTGAGAGGCGCAGATGCATTTAACTCAGGAAGCGGTGCGTTGGGTGGCGTTGTGGCTTATCGTACACTTGAAGCAATTGATATAGTTAAGCCCGGCAAAAAATTTGGTGCGCTATTACGTGGCGGCTATGCCGGAAAAAATAGTGAATGGGTTCGTACCTTTGGCATAGGTTATGTTGGTGATAAGTTTGATGCATTACTTATGTATTCCCAACGTACCGGCCATGAAATGAAAAGTAATGGTGATGGGGATTTATATTACCACAGTGAAAGCCAGCATCCCGATCCGTCAACACATCGTTTTCATAGCTATTTAGCTAAATTAGGCTATCAAATTAATGATCATCATCGGATTGCCTTTGCTATAAACGGTCAAAAGGGCAATCGTTATACGGATGAACGTAGTTACACGCTTTACGGCGGAGCTTGGCGCGAAGCCGATGACCAAAATAAACGCTACAATATTAACCTAAATTATACCTATGTATCCGAATCAAGTTGGTTATCTTTTGCGAAACTGGATTTGGATTATCAAAAAACGAATCTTGCGGCGGTTAATTACAAAGGCGGCACTAACAGATTGACGCAAGAGAAAGAACTTGATGAAATTTTTGACAGAAGAATGAAAACTGAGTTTAAACGTGCAAATCTAGAATTTGAAAGTATGCCGTTTAATTTATTGGGAGAGCATACACTCACGTTAAAAAGCTATATGAGTGAACGTGAATTTAAAAATATTAACCACGATAGAATCGGTATTGGGAAAAGTTATGAAAGCGATGATTGGTACACGATTCAACGTCCGGTTAAAACAAAAATGTATGGCATTTCTTTAAAAGATCACATTGTATGGAATCCTATTTTTTCTTCTGATTTAGGCATTCGTTATGACTATGCCAAATTAAAACCTAAAGCCCTTAATGCACAATGTTCTAAAGCTTGTTTGGAAGGCGGAGAACTAAACCCAAGTAGCTTTGCGAATTGGAGCGGTTTTATTGGATTAAATGCTCAGGTTACGGAAACATGGAAACTAGGTTATCAGCTTTCCACCGGCTATCGTATTCCAACGGCATCGGAAATGTATTTCACCTTTCAAAATGCTTATGGTTCTTGGCGGGCAAATCCGGATTTAAAATCAGAACGTAGTGTTAGCCATACCATTTTCGCGCAATCCCGTAGTGATGTAGGATTATTTGATGTCAGTGTTTATCAGTCCCGCTATCACAATTTCTTATTTGAACAAGAAAGTGTTATCACCTCTTATTCTTATGGGAAAAAATTTCAGAGTTTAGAACAACAAATGGTCAATATTGATCGTGCGAGAGTGAGCGGCATTGAAATAAAAACCCACTTAAATTTAGATCAAATGGCTTCATTTATTCCAAAAGGGTTTAAATTTTATGGTTCGTTAGGTTATAGCAAAGGTAAACTTTCAAACGGAACCGATTTACTCTCTATCCAACCAATAAAAACCGTATTTGGATTGGATTATGAAGATCCGAACGGGAAATGGGGTATTTTTAGCCGTTTCACTTATTTAGGCGGTAAAAAAGCAAAAGAGGCAAAAACGATTGAAAATAATCGATATTGTATTCGAGAAGAATTTGATTATTGGTATGGCATGCTTCAATGTGTCGAACATGAATACAAACAAGAAATTGTGACTTACAAATATCTCAATAAATCCGCTTTTATTACCGATTTATTCGGTTATTACAACCCAACGGATAACATTACGTTACGTGCGGGTGTTTATAATCTGTTTGATAAAAAATATCACACCTGGGATGCGTTACGGGGAATTAATGCGCATAGCACAACAAATGCCGTTGACCGTAACGGTCACGGGCTTCAACGTTTCTACGCACCGGGCAGAAACGTTGCCGCTTCCGTTGAGATTCGTTTCTAGCATTTTTTAAGCTGTTATACAGAGAGTACGCATTTTGTTAGGCGTACTTATTTTCGTTTTAGGAGTAATCGTTATGATGATAGATAAGCGTCTGATTAATACTGTGGCGGAGAGTAAAAAATGGATTGCAGTTACCGTACTTTGGAACTGGTTTGCTTTAGTCGTCGGTATTGTCACGGCAGTCGTATTTTCATATATCTTACAAGCCTCATTGTTAGGCGATCTTCGCATACCAAGTGCGGTTGGTTTGGGCGCAATTTTGCTGGCTGCACTGGCTCTGCGGGTATTTGCCGGTAAAAAATCCGTACAGGCATCTTATTTTGCCAGCACAAGGGTGAAGCATGAATTACGCAGTTTGATTTATCGTAAATTGGCGGGAATGCCGCTTAATCAAGTTAATCAACAATCTACCTCAAGTATTATTCAGGTTGCCTCAGAAGGCGTGGAGCAATTAGAAATCTATTTTGGGCGTTACTTACCCCAGTTATTTTATAGCTTGCTTGCCCCTCTCACCTTATTCTTTTTCTTAGTCTTTTTTAATGTACCGACCGCATTCATTTTGTTGGTGTGCGTACCGCTTATCCCAATGTCTATTATTGCCGTGAATAAAATTGCCAAAAAACTCTTGGCAAAATATTGGGCGATCTATGTCGGGCTGGGAAGTAGTTTTTTAGATAATTTACAGGGTTTGATTACACTAAAAATCTATCAAGATGACGGCTATAAAGCTAAACAAATGGATGCGGAAGCGGAACAATTTCGCACCATTACAATGAAAGTGCTGACAATGCAGCTTAATTCCGTTTCATTAATGGATTTACTCGCCTATGGTGGCACAGCTATCGGGATATTAACCGCACTTTTGCAATATCAAGAGAATCAAATCAGTATTTTAGGTGTGATATTGTTTATCTTGCTTGCCTCGGAATTTTTTATTCCCTTGCGTTTATTAGGTTCTTTTTTCCATGTGGCAATGAACGGTAAAGCCGCCTCCGATAAGATTTTTACTTTGCTTGATACGCCTGTGGAAACACAACAAAGTGCGGTCGGTTTTGCTGCAAAAAATAATGTGCAAGTAGAAATACAGGATTTACATTTTGCCTACTCCGAGGAAAAACCAGCGATTCAAGGTTTGAATTTAACGATTCCGTCAAATCAACTCACGGTTTTTGTCGGTAAAAGCGGTTGCGGAAAATCCACACTGGTATCGTTATTAATGGGATTTTACAAACCGCAGAAAGGTGAGATTTTATTTAATGGGCAAAATGTCGTTGAAATTAACCGAACTTCCTTTTACGAAAATGTTTCATTGGTTAGCCATAGCAGCTATGTGTTTAAAGGTTCTTTGCGTGAAAATATGCAAATGGCAAAAACCGATGCCTCCGATGAACAAATTTACCAATGTTTGGAACAAGTCAATTTAGCCGACTTTGTGCGTGAAAATGGCGGTTTGGATATGCCTTTATTAAGCCGTGGCACAAATTTATCCGGCGGTCAAATTCAGCGTTTAGCCTTGGCTAGAGCGTTGTTGCATAATGCGAGGTTTTATATTTTTGACGAAGCCACCAGTAATATTGATGTAGAAAGCGAAGAGGTGATCTTGAAATTTATCCGACAATTTAAACAACACAAAACGATTGTGATGATTTCCCATCGCCTTGCTAACGCAGTGAATGCAGATAATATTTATGTGTTGGAAAAAGGTAAATTGATTGAGCAAGGCACGCATACTACCTTAATAACAGAAAATGGCGCTTATGCGGAAATGTTCCGACAACAAAAATCTTTAGAGCAAATTAGAGAGGTGGTAAATGCGTAAAAACGGATTTTTAGTGATGTGGCAGTTACTACAGCTGGTCAAACCACTTGCACATATTATGCTGTTTACCATCACAATGGGAACGCTCGGCTTTCTAAGTGCGATTTTTATTATGGTGTTGGGGGCAATGGGGTTGGCTCATCTGCTTGGTTTTGACGGGCATTTAAATTTAACCCAAATTTTGACCGCACTTATTGTCCTTGCCGTTGCCCGTGGCATATTACGTTATTTAGAGCAAATGTCCGGTCATTATATTGCGTTCAAATTGCTGGCATTATTGCGTGATAAAGTCTTTTCCGCTTTACGTCGTCTGGCATTTGTTAAATTGCAGGATAAACAAGCCGGTCAGCTTGTATCTTTAGTCACAAATGATATTGAGCTGCTTGAAGTATTCTACGCTCACACCATTGCACCGATTATGATTGCATTCTTTACTTCTGCCATTTTAGTGTCGGTATTTGCTCATTTTTCCCTATGGTTTGCCTTAATAGCGCTTGCTGCATATCTTTGTATTGGCGTGGTTTTACCGATCATCACGACTAAATTAGCCCGTGAAGACGGCAGACAATATCGCGAACTTGTGGGGGAAATGAATGATTTTTTCCTCGATAGCATCCGTGGTATGAAAGAAATTCAGCTTTTTGGTTATGCAAAAAAACGTTTAGATGAAATCCGACAACGCAGTCAATCCATCGATCAGGCATTTCGTAAAATCAAAGATCAAGAAGGTAAAGTGCGGGTTTATACGGAAATTGCGGTTTCCGTGTTCAATATCATTATTTTATTTATTGGTTTGATTTTATTCAGCTTGAATAAACTGGATTTTGCCGGTTTTTTAATCGGAGTAATTTTATTGATGTCGAGTTACGGCCCGGTTATTGCCTTGAGTAATCTTTCCAGTAATTTATTGCAAACTTTGGCATCCGGTGAGCGGGTATTGAGTTTGTTGGCGGAACAGCCCGTATTAAAAGAGGTAGAAAGTGCGGTCAATTTAGACAATGTTTCTGAAATTCGCGTAGAAAACCTGAGTTTTACTTATGGTGACGAACTAATTCTCACGGATATTAATTTGCAGTTACAGAAAGGACACATTTTAGGTATTCATGGCAGAAGCGGTAGCGGAAAAAGCACGTTATTAAAGCTTTTAATGCGTTTTTACGATCCGCAACAAGGAAAAATTTGCATTAACGGTACACCGCTTGGCGATATTAATACGGCGAGCCTGCGTGACAATATGGCGTATATAACCCAACAAACCTATATTTTTAATGACACGATTGAAGAAAATATTCGTCTTGCGCACCGTTCTGCGACGCAAGATCAAATCATTGAAGCCGCTAAACAGGCATCAATCCACGATTTCATTATGAGTTTACCGGCAGGTTATCAAACTAAAATGACGGAATTGGGCGGCAATCTTTCCGATGGGGAAAAACAACGCATTGGTATTGCCCGTGCTTTCTTACACAATGCCCCAATCATTTTGCTGGACGAGCCGACGAGTAATCTGGATAGTTTAAACGAGGCGATTATTTTACAATCATTGCGCAACGTTAAGGCGGATAAACTGATTATTCTTGTCAGCCATCGCCAATCCACAATGGCAATTTGCGATCAGGTCATTAGAATAGAAAGCGGGCGGATGTCGTAAAAAAGTGCGGTTGAAAATGACCGCACTTTTTTGTTGTAACATTAACCTTGAAAGTGAGGCAGATAATTAAACATCATTAAAAAATGGGCGATGGCAACAAATACACCGAATAAAGCCGTGAAAATAATTAATCCGTATCCTCCACCGACGTGAAATCTTGTCGAGTGGTGGCGTTTTCTTGATTTATAAACCAAAAGTGCCGGAATCATGCAAGTCCAAATCGTTGCTACCGCACCGGCATAACCAATAGCTTTCAAGAAACCCAATGGAAATAGGATCGACATAATGAGAGGTGGCAAGAAGGTAACTATCCAAGATTTTGAGCGTCCACTTTTGCTATCGTCAAATTTGAAGAAATCGGCAAGATAATCAAATACGCCTAACCCTACGCCAATAAAGGAAGATAAAATGGCGGCGATGGAAAACGCATTGATCATTTGTTTAACCGTATTTGATTCAATAACATTACCGAGAGTATTCAGTAATACATCTAAATTTCCGCCACTCTCCAGAATAGGCGCAAATTGATCACGCGGAAGATTGCCAAAAATAACAAAAATCCAAATGAGGTAAAGTGTTAGGGCAATTCCTGTTCCTCCTAAAATGGCATATTTTGCTTTCCGTTCTTCGCCGTAATACGCCCGCATACTACAAACGGAATGATGATAACCAAAGGAGGTTAAGGCAACCGGAAACATACCGATAGCATATTTGGCATAATCGCCCTCTTTTCCGTTAATATCAAAAAGAGTATCTAAAGAAATATTGACGGCTAAACCATAGATACTGATAGCAAATGTGATTCCCATAAATACAATAAGTAATACAGAAATACGATCCACAATACGGGTGGAGTGCCAAACAAAATACGAAAAGATTAATACAAATATAGTCGAACAAATGGCTAATCCGGAAGAACCAAAGTTAATCCACGGTTTAATCAAGTTCTCTATAATACCGCCGGATGCGGTTGTGTAAGCATAAAGTAAAATTCCCCCGACGAAATAGACGGCAAGATTATTAATAGCATTAATGGTGGAACCCAACATATCTTTTGTGACGGTACTAAATGAAGCTCTTAAATCATAAGTAGAGTACGCTTCAAGTAATAACCAACCTGATAATGTCATAACTATCATCGTTAAACAAATTGCGATAGCAGACCATATTGTCCATGCGCCTGCACCTGAGGTGGGTAATCCAAGCATTCCTGCCCCTACGCAAACACTGGCAATAATACAGGCACCACTGAAAATGGAAGGTTGTTTTTTCATATTACATCCTTGTTAATAACAATGTATTGAAATAAGTTTTTGATAAAAAATGCAGCTCAAAATGAACTGCATTTTCTAGGATAATTTTTTTATGATTCCACTTCTTTCAATCGTGCGGTGAAATGACGTAAAACTTTCGGCTCATAAGTAAAGGTTAATCCCTTAATATTTGCTGCGTTTTCTTTCACCTTTTGGAAGGCTTCAATAATGAAATCCATGTGGGTTTGGGTGTAGGTCGCACGTGGAATCGTAAGGCGTAATAACTCGGCAGGACAAGGCAACTGTTGTCCTGTTTTTGGATCTCTTCCTAATAAAAACGAACCAATTTCGACCGCTCTTATGCCGGCAACTTTATAAAGTTCACAAGAAAGGGCTTGGGCAGGGAATTGCTCCGGCGGAATATGCGGTAATAATTTACCGGCATCAACGAAAGCGGCGTGCCCGCCGGGTTGTTGGCAGGCTACCCCAATGCGTTTAAGTCCTGCAACCAAATATTCAATTTGTGCGATACGATAAGCTAACCATTCTTGCCGCATTCCGTCACGTAAACCGATTGCTAAACGTTCCATGGCTCCGCCTTCTAAACCGCCATAAGTCGGGAAGCCTTCTTGTGCAACGCAAAGGGTGCGACATTCATGATAAACCTCTTCCATGGATTGATCTTTGAAGGCTAAAATCCCCCCCATTGGCACCATTGCGTCTTTTTTGGCAGACATTGCCAAACAATCGGCATAGCGATAACTTTCGTAAGTGATTTGTTCGATAGTCCAATCTTGATAAGCGGCTTCACGCTGTTGAATAAAATAAGCGTTTTCGGCGAAACGGGCAGAGTCCATAATCACCGGAATAT
Source organism: Rodentibacter caecimuris (assembly GCF_010587025.1). Classification (NCBI taxonomy): domain Bacteria; kingdom Pseudomonadati; phylum Pseudomonadota; class Gammaproteobacteria; order Pasteurellales; family Pasteurellaceae; genus Rodentibacter; species Rodentibacter caecimuris. The sequence goes on from NZ_CP040863.1 coordinate 1,683,715, forward strand.
CGTATTTCCGTGCAATCTCATACATCGCTTTTAAGTTGGCGATAGAAACCGGTTGCCCTCCTGCGGAGTTACAAGTAATAGTACAGACAATATAAGGCACATTATTCGCACCGACTTCTTGAATACCTTGTTCCAATTTTTCTAAATCAAAATTACCTTTGAACGGATATTTTACTGAAGTATCAAAGGCTTCTTTGATATACACATTACGCACCGTTGCGCCGTTAATTTGGCTATGACCTTGTGTGGTATCAAAGAAATAATTGGAAAACACCACCATTTTGCGGCGATCTAAGCCTTTTTCACGCTCACGTTTGGCAATTAATACGGGAATATAAATTTGTTCCGCCCCACGACCTTGGTGGGTCGGAATGGTGTATTCATAGCCAAAAATTTCTTTCACGGCATTTGCCAATGCATAATAACTACGGCTGCCGCTGTAAGCCTCATCACCGCGCAACATGGCCGCCTGCATATCCTGTGTCACCGCACCGGTACCGCTATCGGTTAAAAGATCAATGAAAACATCTTTGCTATCTAATAAAAACGGGTTCATTCCGGATTTTAATATTGCCTCTTCACGGTATTCTCGGGTGGTTCTTTTCACCGGTTCAATAACACGAATGCGGAAAGGTTCGGGTAAATGTTTAAAATTTTCCATAGCAAAATCCTCAAAAATTAATTTGATTAAGTTAAGTAAAAATTATTTTCTAAAATGAAAATAGAACGGTAGTAAATAGAAAAAGAAAGGAGGGTGAACTATGGAAAATAGAAGGATAATCTTGGATCGATAAGCACCCAAGTTTGGTTCGGTGAAAGCAAGTTAAGCATATTAAAATCCTTTGTAAGAAAATAGAAACTTAATACTACTAACGGCTTACTTCTAACTACAAAGTGAGGTCAGAATAATACAAAAATAAAATCTGTCATCTGTTATTTTTTTAATTTGTGAAGCCTGTCACACAATATTTTTCTGTTCTGTTTAACAAAGAAGTTTAAATAAATTGAGCTTTATCACTTATATTTTTAATCGATTTTCGTAATTGTAGGGTAGGGCTGAGGGTGAGTGTTTGATAAGGCTCATTCGGGTTTTTTATCCGTTGCAGTAATAATTCTACGGCGAGTTTGCCTAATTCGGCTTTAGGCTGACTGATGGTAGAAAGAGGGGGAGAAAGATAACGGGAAAGTTCGATGTCATCGTAGCCAATGACGGAAATATCATCCGGAATACGTAACCCCTGTTGTTGAAGCACTTGATAAGCACCAACCGCAATGGCATCGCTGCAACAAAATACGGCGGTTGGGCGATGTGGTGTTGTAAGCAATTTTTGCATACCGGCGGCACCGCCTGCAAAATCGAAATGGCTTTCCACAATCCAATGGGGATTGAGTGGGATTTTCGACTCCATTAAGGCTTTTTTGTAACCTTTTAAGCGATTTTGTGCAACAGACTTTTTTAGATTGCCGGTGATAATGGCAATTTGTTGATGACCGGCATCAATCAACGTCTTAGTTGCTAAATATCCGCCAAGTTCCGAGTTTTCGAGAATTTTGTCGGCGTTTAATTCGGTAAACCACCAATCCATTACCACCAATGGCACTGAAACGGTCAGTTCCGTATCCGCATTAAAACGGCTGTCGCCACACATAAATAATAAGCCGTCCACCTGTTTATGAAGTAGTGTCCGTAAATTTTGTTGTAATCGTCCGGCATCACCTCCGGTGGTGGCAATAATGAGATTATACTGATGCTGCTGGCAATATTGCTCTACGCCTGCCATGACTTCGGCAAAGAAAGGATTATTGGTTGCGGTAACAAGCAACCCGATGGTTTTTGTTTCGCGTACTTTCAGACTACGCGCCACAGCGGATGGCGTGTAATTCAGTTCTGCTACCACGCTCATTACTTTTTCTCGAATTTCATCGCTGACAAAGCGTGAACCGTTAATGACGTGAGAAACCGTCGAAGTCGAAACCTTTGCCAATCGGGCAATATCTTTCATCGTTGCCATAGAAACACCGCTATTTTTAACCGCACTTTTAGTTGTTTGTGAGAAATTCTAAGGTTTCTTGACGACTTGGAATAGACGGTTGTGCGCCTTTGCGTGTTACGCTAATCGCTGCAGCTGCTTGTCCGAAACGAATCGCTTCATTAAGGGATTGCCCAGACAATAAAGCGGTAATGAAACCACCGTTGAAGGTATCGCCCGCAGCTGTGGTATCTACCGCTTGTACGCGGAATCCTTTCATCATTTGGCTTTTGCCGTATTGGCTGACAAACACGCCTTTTGCTCCGAGCGTAATGATCACGCAGCCGATACCCTTTTCGTGAAAAACACGCGCGGCATTGACCGCACTTTGTTCATCCGTTACGCGTACGCCGGTAAGAATTTCTGCTTCAGTTTCATTTGGTGTGATAATGTCGATTAAGCCCAATAAGTGATCGGATAACGGTTGGGCAGGTGCAGGGTTTAACACCACTTGTATGTTATGTTTTTTCGCGATTTGTGCGGCAAGTTCCACACCGGAAATCGGGGTTTCCAATTGCACCAGTAAGCAATCTGATTGGGCAATCTGTTCCTCTGCGTTACATACGATTTGTTCGTCTAAAAACGAATTTGCACCACGGGCTAGCACAATGCTGTTTTCACCGGTTTGAGCTACTTGAATAAACGCCATTCCGGTCATTTCTTGCGAAACCGTGTTGATATGGGCGGTATCAATGCCGTCCTGCGTAAAAGCATTTTTCATCGATGCACCTATACCATCATCCCCAATGCAACCAATAAACGCGACCTTAGCCCCCAAACGTGCTGCCGCAACGGCTTGGTTTGCCCCTTTACCACCGTAGGCGATGTGATAATTCTTACCCGTCAAGGTTTCACCGGGTTTGGCAAAATAAGGGACGGCAATAACATGATCGGCGTTGATGCTGCCGAGAACAGTCAGTTTTTTCATTGTTGATCTCTAATCCGTTGGGGCATTTTTACCCGTCAGCTGTAACATATTGATTTGATTGTAGGCGGATAAGTGTCCGCCTACAAATGATTATTCGGTAATGACTTTCAAATCAACCGGAATTTGTGCTTCTACTTTCTCGCCTTTTAACACTTTGTCTGCTGTTACCACACCGAGCGAACCGATTAAATCAGGCTGTTGCGCCACGGTTGCCGCCAATTTCCCGCTTTTCACGGCTTTTATCGCATCATCAGTGCCGTCAAAGCCTACAACCAGTACGTTTTTATTGGCCGCTTTAATGGCTCGCAACGCACCCAATGCCATTTCATCGTTTTGTGCAAAAATCGCTTGCACCTCCGCTTTGCTGGCAAGTAAGTTTTCAGTTACGTTTAAACCTTTTGTGCGATCGAAGTCCGCCGGTTGGCTGGCAAGTACATCAAATTTATGTAATTGAACCGCCTGTTTAAAGCCTTCGCCGCGTTCGCGTGCAGCAGATGTGCCGGCAATCCCTTCAAGTTGAATCACTTTTGCACCGTCACCTAATTTTTGTGCGATAAAATCACCTGCCGTTTTACCACCGGCGACATTATCGGAGGCAATATGACTGACGACTTTACCTTTTGCCGAGCCACGGTCTAACGTAATGACCGGAATATTATTGCGGTTGGCAATGGCAACGGCATTGCTTACCGCTTCGGAATCGGTCGGATTAATCAAAAGCACTTTTGCACCGCGAACGGTTAAGTCTTCTACGTTGGCTAATTCTTTTGCCGGGTCATTTTGTGAATCAAGCACCACCAGTTTGTAACCTAATTCATCCGCTTTTTTCTGTGCGCTGTCTTTTAAGGTTACAAAAAACGGATTATCCAAGGTAGATACCGCTAAGGCGATGGTATCCTGTGCGTAAGCCGTGCCGGAAACGGCTAAACCTAATAATACGGTGGAACTAAGTGCGGTCAATTGTGTAGCTAATTTTTTCATAATTTCTCCTTAAAGTAAGTTACAGTTTTTTTGTACCAAGATAGTTATCGGCTAAAACGGCAACCAGAATAACCAACGCTTTTGCTATCATTTGATAGTAAGATGAAATATCTAATAAATTCAGGGCATTATTTAAAAATCCGATAATCAATGCTCCAATGAGTGTTCCCATTACACGCCCTTTGCCGCCCATTAAGCTGGTTCCGCCTACAACGACCGCCGCAATCGCATCAAGTTCATAGGATACGCCGGCGGTGGGTTGTGCGGAAGATAAACGGGAAGTGACGATTAAACCGGCGAGGGCGGATAAAAAACCGCTCACAGCGAAAACAAACACTTTGATTTTATTAACATTAATACCGGAAAGTTGGGTGGCGGATTCGTTACCGCCAAGGGCATAAATATAGCGTCCAATCGGGGTGTGTTTCAATATATACCAAGCCACTGCGAACACCACCGCCATCATCCAAATCGGCACCGGAATTCCCAACAGATAACCCGTACCAAGGGTGGCAAACACATCTGCGCTGTCAGAGAATCCCGTTGTGATCGGGCGACCCTCCGTATAAACCATGGTTACGCCGCGTAATAACGTCATGGTAACAAGGGTGGCAATAAAGGCTTGCACTTTTCCTTTGGCGACGATCATTCCACTGATGCCGCCAAGCATTGTGCCGAGTAACAAGGTTGCCGGAATGACAAGTAAAATCGGTAGTTCAAGGCTGACCATTGAAGCGGCAATGGCACCGGTGAGTGCTAAAACCGATCCCACAGAAAGATCAATCCCTGCAATTAAAATCACGAACGTCATCCCCACGGCGATGATGGCATTCACGGAGGTTTGACGCAAAATATTCAGAATATTATCCACACTGAAAAAATTCGGATTAATCATCGACACAATGGCAATGAGAATAATCAGTGCAATAAAAGAACGTTGTTCAATCAAAAATTTTCCAAATTGGAAACGAGAAGTTTGGGTTGTCATCATTTTTACCTTAAAAATTTATCCGTAAAATCGACCGCACTTTTGAAACCGACTTTAAGTCTATTTGCCAATGGCGGCGGCGAGTAATTTTTCTTGTGTTGCTGCTTCACGAGAAAATTCTGCACTGATTTTGCCTTCGTGCATAACCAAAATGCGGTCGCTCATACCAAGCATTTCCGGCATATCGGATGAAATCATCAAAATACTCAAGCCGTCTTTTTTAAATTCGTTGATTAGCTGATAAATTTCTTTTCGTGCGCCCACATCCACACCGCGTGTCGGTTCGTCTAAAATCAACACGTTTGGGCGGGTCATCAAACCGCGTGCAATCGCCACTTTTTGCTGATTGCCGCCGGAAAGCAAGCCCACTTTTTGTTCACGGCTTGGGGTTTTAATGTTAAACATCGCAATAAAATCATCCACCGCCATGCTTTCCGCTTGGTGGTGAATTGAACCTTTTTGAGAAAAATGTTCAAGTGCGGTAAGCGACATATTTTCTTTTACGGACATCCCTAAAATAAGACCGTCGCCTTTGCGATCTTCAGAAATATAGACAATGCCGTTGTTCAAGCCGTCTTGTGGCGTGCGATTTTCAATCTCTTGATTTTTTAACCGCACTTTGCCGGCGGTTTTCGGTAAAGCACCGTAAAGTAATTTGCCAAGCTCTGTTCTGCCAGCCCCCATTAAGCCGGATACGCCCACAATTTCGCCGGCATAAAGTTTAAAAGAAACATCATTAATACCACTGCCACTGATATGTTCGACATTCAATACGCAGTCGCCTTTTTCTTGTGGCAGGTGCGGATACTGTTCGTCGAGGCGGCGACCCACCATCATTTCAATCAACTCATCTTCGGTCAGATCCGCCACTGCCCGTTCGCCGATAAATTGTCCGTCACGTAAAACGGTAACGTCGTCGCAAATTTGGAAAATTTCTTTTAAACGGTGGGAAATATAAACAATGCCGTGTTTTTCCGCTTTAAGCTCAGTAATAACGTTGAATAAAGCCTCCGTTTCCGTATCGGTTAATGCGTCCGTCGGTTCATCCATAATGATAACCTTAGATTCAAAACTTAACGCTTTGGCGATTTCCACCATTTGCTGTTCGCCGATGGAAAGTTCGGAACATAATTTTTTGCTACTATGGGTTACGCCTAAACGTGCTAACAGTTTGTCTGCTTCGGCGTGCATTTTTTGCCAATTAATCGCCCCCCAGCGTGTTTTAAATTCACGCCCAAGGAAAATATTTTCTGCAATGCTGAGATTGCCCACTAAATTAAGCTCTTGATGAATAATGCTAATACCGGCCTCTTGAGACGCTTTTGGCCCGTTGAACGATACTTCGTTGCCAAGATATTCAATCGTCCCGGTATCTTTGGAATAAATACCGGTCAGCACTTTCATCAAGGTTGATTTGCCCGCACCGTTTTCGCCCATCAATGCCATTACACGGCCGGCATACACTGACAGACAAGCCTTATTCAAGGCTTTCACACCGGGAAAGGATTTATTTACACCGCTGATTTTGAGTAGGGTTTCCATCATTTTACCTTCGTTAAAACGGCACGCCGGAATATAAAATCACATTGGCATAAGGCGAACATTCGCCACTGCGTACAATCGCTTTGCTTTGCTGGGTATGTTTTTTGAAGATTTCGTGCGGCACAAATTCCAGCTGAATTTGATTGCCTTGAGCAGTTTCAAGTTGTTGGAGTTTCGCTAAAAGTGCGGTCAATATTTCAGGATTTTTTTGTTTGATTTCCTCGGCGATCAAGGCACGCTCCACAAACATTTCATTTATAACAACATCGAAGGTTTGTAAAAAACGTGGCACACCGGCGGTAAGCGCTAAATCTATACGTTCCACATTTAATGGAATCGGTAGTCCGGCATCACAAATGGTAATGCTGTCGGTATGACCTAAAGTCGCAATGCAATGAGAAAGTTGTGCATTTAATAACATTGTTTTTTTCATCAAAAAATCCTTTTAGGTTTATCGAAACGTTTCGATGGCGTGGGGAAATACTAGAGAGAAAAAATAGAAATACAATGAGTAAATGTTAAATTTGTGAGAATGATCACAGAATTTTAATAAGATCATTTCTAAGGGATGAACCTAACGCAGTCAGAAAGTCGTGAATAATGATTGTGTATAGCGTTAAGATTATTTACTATGCATTCAGATAAATAACAATGCAAACACAGGGGGACACAATGAAAAAGCAGCTTTTACTCAGTATTTTGGCAGGGGCAGCGACATTTTCAAATGCGCAGGAATTGACCTTTGGTACGGAACCGAGTTACCCGCCTTTTGAAATGACAACGGAGAAAGGTGAGTTGGAGGGGTTTGATATCGATATTGCGCAAGCCATTTGTAAAGAAATTCAAGCAACCTGCCATTTTAAAACCCAACCGTTTGACGCTTTAATTCCTAGTTTGAAAGCAAAGCGCTTTGATGCGGTAATGTCGGCAATTGATATTACGCCATCCCGAGAAAAACAGGTTTTATTCAGTGATCCTTATTATGATAGCTCGGCAAGCTACGTTGCATTAAAGGGAAAAGGAAATTTAGCGACAGCGAAAAATATCGGGGTACAAAACGGCTCGACTTTCCAGCAATATACCGTTGCCGAAACTCCTCAATATTCACCGAAATCTTACGTTAATTTACAAGATGCGATTTTGGATTTGCAAAATGGGCGGATTGATATTGTGTTGAGTGATACGGCATTGTTGGCGGATATTATGGTGAAAGAGCCAAATATTGAATTTGTCGGTGAGAAAATCACCAATGAGAAATATTTTGGTCGCGGTGTAGGGATCGCATTACACAAATCCAATCAAGCCTTGCAAGAACGTTTAAATCAAGGTTTGAAAGCGATTAAAGAAAAGGGTGAATATCAAAAAATCTATGATAAATGGATGAAAAAGTAATTTAAAAAAACGGTAAAAAAACAGACCGCACTTTTGCTAGACAAAGTGTGGTTTTTTTATCTCATCAAATCAACGTTGTGTTGATTAACCGAAGCAATAAAAAAGCCCACGCTAAGGTGGGCAAATGGGGTTACAGAAATTTATTGTTTAATTGATTTATGCAGATCAAATTTATAAGACACGAAACCATATAATGTCCAACCGATGAAAGTGGCGATTGAACCGTATAACATCGCTTGTTCACCGGCTGCATAAAGGGCATATATGCTATACACCGAACCGATAAATGCAACGAGCACGGTTGTTTTATATTTGCGCGTTGGTACATTTTCCGTTTTTAACAGCACGGCTAATGCCGCCATAGAAAGTAAATACGGAATGACATTGGTGACCACAGCTAAATCAACTAATACATTAAATTGTTTATTTAATGATGGGCTGATTGTCAATAAAGATAATAATGTTTGAATCGCTGTAATGGTTACCATACCGATAATCGGTGCGTCTTTGCTGGTAACTTTTTTGAAAAATGCAGGGAAATAGCCTTCTTCTGCAGAAGATTTGAATACTTGTGCAATGGTAAACTGCCAGCCTAGTAAAGAACCAAAACAAGACATAACCATTAATCCCATAATAACTTTACCGACAGTTTCATTAAACATGTGGGCAAAAGCCAACCCGAATGGGGCGGTAGATTGTGCTAAATCCATATTTGGTACGATACCGGCAATCACATTGGTTGAAACAATATAAATTACCGCCGCTCCAAGTGTTCCTCCCAATACGGCAATAGGTACGTTTTTCTCTGGATTTTCAACCGCATCGGAATTGGCGCAAGCCGATTCTAATCCTAAGAACGCCCATAAGGTCATAGAGATAGAGACTCCAATCGCTTCAAAGGTTGGGACATTATGAGGATTCCAAGCGCTAATGTATTGTGAACCGTCAAACCAATACCAACCGACGATACTAATACCAACAACAGGAATGATGACCCCCCAAATGGTGAACGAACTAATATTTCCTGTAATTCTTGCACCGCCGAAGTTAAGCACGGTAGCAAGCCATAATGTAAAAATTGTCCACAGTGCAATGGAGAGCGGTGAAAGGGCTGTGCCTAACAGTTCGGAGCCGTAACCTACGGCAGAAATTGCAATTGCCGTGTTGGCAATAACCAATGAGACGCCGTAGGTGTAATTTGCCATAAAGTTACCCGCTTTACCGAAAGAATATTCGGCATAGCCGCCCATACCACCGGATTTTTTACTGAACATACCGCATTGTGCGAATGCGTAAGCGAGAGCGGTGGAACCTACTGCGGTCACTAACCAAGAGACGATAGAAATAGTTCCGATTTCTGCTAATTTGGTCGGTAGCATGATAACGCCGGAACCCATCATATTTACCATCGTGAGTATGGTAAGTTGTACCACACCGATTTTATTACTTTTTGTACTCATAATTTATTCCTCAAGTGCGGTCATATTCTCATTAAAAAATGACCGCACTTTTTTAGCGATTAATGTTCATTTAATACGTAACCATAGGCACGAGTCGGTCCGTCAGGATCTTTTTGTAGATAGACTCCTTGGATTTCCGGTGCAAAGCCGGGTAAGGTATTAATGCCTTCTTCTAGCGCTAAGAAATATTGTTGAGCAGTTGTACTCCATCTTTCTCCTGGTACCACACAAAGCACGCCCGGAGGGTAAGGAAGCGCACCTTCCGCCGCAATTTTGCCTACAATGTCGGTGAGTGAAACTAATTCCACATTGTTGCGGATTAATTCAATGTTGGCATCGTGAGGATTCATCGCATATTCAGGTAAGGTCGCTTTACGGAATAAGTCTTTCTGTAATTGTTTTACATTGCGACTGACGTAGAGATCATGCATCTCTTGGCATAATTGACGAATGGTATAACCTCTGTAACGTTCCTCGTTATTTTTGTAAACGGTAGGTAATACATCTTGTAATGATGAATTTTGTTTGATATGTTTTTCAAACAATGCGATTTGGGCGACTAAGGTTTGCATTTTTGTTAAGGTTTCAGCAGGCGTTAACAAAAATAAGATGGAGTTCAAATCGCATTTTTCCGGGATAATACCATTTTCACGTAAGTAGTTTGCTAAGATGGTAGCCGGAATACCGAAAGATTCGTATTCACCGCTTTCTAAGCTAATACCCGGTGTGGTGAGCAAGAATTTGCAAGGATCAACGAAGTATTGTTCATCTTCATAACCTTCAAATTTATGCCATGTGTCGGTTGGATGGAATTTGAAGAATTCAAGGTTTGTCGCGATTTCTTCAGTATCGTAGTCCTGCCATTTTTTGCCTTTTATTGTCGTAGGAATAAATGGACGAATCAGTTCGCAATTATTTAAGACTAATTTACGTGCCTCAATCCCTACTTTTACACAATCATGCCATAAACGGCGACCGGCTGCGCTACCTTGAATTTTGGCATTCACATCCAATGTTGCGAATAATGGGTAGAACGGGCTGGTGGAAGCGTGCAACATAAAGGCATTATTAAAACGTTTGTGATTAACATAACGACTTTGACCTTTAATATGTTTGTCTTTTTTGTGAATTTGGGAGGCTTGTGAGAAACCTGCTTGTTGTTTATGAACGGATTGCGTCACGATAATGCCGGGATCGTTTTCATTAAGTTCTAACAAGAGAGGAGAGCAATCTTTCATCATTGGAATGAATTGTTCGTAACCGACCCAAGCGGAATCAAATAAAATATAGTCACAAAGATGGCCAATTTTATCTACGACTTGACGTGCGTTATAGATAGTCCCATCGTAAGTACCTAATTGAATCACGGCTAAACGGAACGGACGTTTTTTCTCTGCACTTTCAGGTGCGACTTCTTTGATTAAATCTCTTAAATAACTTTCTTCAAAGCAGTGGCTGTCAATACCACCGATAAACCCGAACGGATTACGGGCAGTTTCAAGATAAATCGGGGTTGCTCCCGCTTGAACCAATGCGCCGTGATGGTTGGATTTATGGTTGTTTCGATCAAATAAAACAAGATCGCCCGGTGCTAGAATGGCGTTTAATGCAACTTTATTCGCAGAGGACGTACCGTTTAATACGAAATAGGTTTTATCGGCATTAAATACTTGTGCGGCATGTTTTTGTGCATCACAGGCAGCGCCTTCATGAATAAGCAAATCGCCTAGTTTGACATCGGCATTACAAATGTCCGAACGGAAAATGTTTTCTCCGTAGAAATCATAAAGGAAACGCCCAGCGGGATGTTTGCGATAATATTGACCGCCTTGGTGTCCCGGACAATCAAAGGCAATATTCCCCATTTCTACATATTCGCTGAGCATTTTGAAAAATGGCGGAAGCATTTTTTCTTCATAAAGTTTAGCGGCCGTTTCAATTTGACGACTGTAAAGTTGGATATCATAACCGTTGAAATCTTGGATATGGTAAACGGAATCGTAAAATTCAGGTGAAAGCGGTTGTTCGGCGGTTTGTACAACAAAAACAGGAATATTAAATTCAGTTTCTTTAATGGAATCAATAAATTGATCTATGTCGGAAGAACTTAATACAATAGCCGCAACATCAGTAAAATCAGTTTGTTTAATTTCTACCATATCTCTTTTCGTTAAGAAATATTGGGTAACTGCCGGGCTATATGCAATTTTTAATTTAGGCATAATTAACTCCTTATGTATATTTTGAGATAAAAAGAACGCCTGCATTATAAAAATAATGCAAATTCACTCTTTATTTTTTTAAACAATAAGAACACTTTCACTAATTAATAAACATTAGTGATTGATCCTTATTTATTTAAAATTTGGAATATTAACTTTAAACAAGAGATAGTGACTTTATTTAGTCATGTTTGTTTTTTTAAAGTAAAGTCTCTCTGAATAGTTAGCACACTATTAGAGAGCTAAATGGGATGGTTTATTTTGAGAGGCAAAAACGGAATAAGAAAAACAAGAACGATGCGATGGCATCATAATATGTCTCGTTCTACGAATATGAGCCATTAAAGATCGTCCTTTTATTGGATTGAGGCTTAAAAGGCGTGAAGCTTTTGTATATACTTGCATAGAGTCCCCCTTAATATCTACACAATTCAACATATCTACCTTGGTTGTCATTCTGCTCCTTCATAAAAGTGTAAGCAATAATTAATATTTAAAAATGTGATCCTTGTCAAAATAAATTTTACTTTTTTATTTTTTATAACATTTATTTAACATTAGTTGTGTTTATTTTTATATTTTTATCAAAGTTATATTCAAAATTAATTTAAATTTGTCATGGTTAGATATTCCTTTTTTAATTATTTAAAAAATAAAAAGATTGGGTTTAGTAAGAGAAAATATCTTTAATAAAATTAAAATCTTATTATGACAGGCTGAAATCTTATTTTTAGCAAATTTCAGCCTGCTCTAATACCACTTTTTGTAGAACTTTAATCCCGGCTTCAATATCTTTCCATTTCGTAAACTCCAGTGGGTTGTGACTAATACCTAAATGTGATGGTACAAAAATCATACCTGTCGGACACAGGGTTGCCATATGCATTGCATCATGTCCTGCTCCGCTAGGCATAATTTCATACGAATAACCAAGGGATTTAGCCGCATTTTCAATCTGTTCAATCATTGCTTGTGGGAGGACGACAGGGTTATCTTTTGAGATCAGTTGGAATTCAATAGATAATCTGCGCTTTTCAGCTACATTTTCGATTTCTCTTTGTAATACCGCTAAAACCGAATCACGGGCTTCGGTATGGGTGCCTCGGATATCAACAAGTAATTCACAGTAGCCGGGAACAACATTCATCACACCCGGTTTCGCTGTCAGATTTCCGACCGTCGCCACGGTTGAATGCTTAGCATTAATTGCAGCCTGTTCAATGGCAAGAGAAAGTTCCGCACCGCCCAATAATGCATCGTGACGATAGTGCATGGCTGTTGCACCGGAATGATCGGCTTGTCCGTTAATTCTCACAATTCCTCGAATTGGCGCAGCAATTCCTGTCACGACGCCAATTGTTTTATTTTCATTTGCTAAACGGGGACCTTGTTCAATATGAAGTTCAAAGAAACATTTGAACTCTTTCCCATCACGTTTAGCCTGATTAATTAAATTAAAATCCATCCCTATTTTAGCCATTGCTTCAGCTAAGGTATTGCCTTGTTTATCACGTAGTCGGCTTAATTTTTCTTGATTTATCACCCCACACATCACTTTACTTCCCAATGTGGCAAAGTTAAAACGGCTGGATTCTTCACAGGTGAAAACGATTAATTCCAGTGGATAACGGGTTTGAATATTTTGCTCGCACAACTGTAGGAGTATCTCTAATCCGCCAATCACACCTAAAGGACCGTCAAATTTTCCTGCATTGACTACCGTATCAATGTGGGATCCAAATGCAACAGCGGGTAAATGATCTTCTTTCCCTGCTTTACGAATGAAAAGATTGCCAATGGCGTCTCGTTTGACTGATAAATTGTATTGGCGGCATAATTCAATGATCACATTGTGTGCTTTTTCATCTTCGGTGGTAAATGCCAAACGTGTCAGCTCATCAGAAGAAGACGAGATTGATGCTAATTTTTCTATTAAATGTTGTACACGCTGAAGATTCACTAACATAGTATTCTCCTGTTATTTTTTGACTTTTATCATGTAATAATTATTTTTTATTTAGAAGATCATTTCTATCCTATATTTTCTATGCATAATGATAGCGTTATTAAATATTTACTTAAAAAGGGTAGAAAATGAAAACAATGTTACTGCTCAGTAGTTCAAAATACAAGGAAACCGGATATTTAGAGCATGCTGTACCTTGGTTACAATCTTTTTTAAATGATTATCGTGGGAAAAAAATCGCGTTTGTTCCTTATGCGGGAGTGCGCCGTACTTTCGATGAATATGAGAAAACTGTGCAGGAGGCATTATCAGATATAGAGATGGAAATTATTTCCGTCCATCACGGTAAACAACATCGGGATATTATTGAACGGGCTGATGTGATAGCCATTGGTGGCGGTAACACGTTTTGTTTATTAAGACAGTTGTACGAACATCATTTAATTGAAGCCATTCGGGAAAAAGTAAATAGCGGGACGCCGTATTTTGGGTGGAGCGCAGGGACGAATGTAGCAGGACGTTCGATTATGACGACCAACGATATGCCCATCACTTATCCTCCTTCTTTTTCTGCATTGCAATTATTTCCTCATCAAATTAATCCTCACTTTATTTCCGGCAAAATACAAGGTCACAACGGTGAAAGTCGCGAAGAGCGTTTGGCTGAATTTTTACTCGTCAATCCGACCGCACTCGTTTATGCTTTACCAGAAGGATCGGCATTGCATATTCAAGGAGAACAGGCGACAGTGCTGGGTGAAAACCCTATTTTACGTTTCAGTGAAGGTATGCAATGTGAAGCCTTTGCTGTGAATCACACTTTTTCTTATTAACCTAAAAGGAACACTATTATGGAAATGTTTAAATCTTTGGTGGCAATTGTGGGTATTTTTGCCACCATTTATTTTTTGATTAAAAAAGCGGAAACAAGAACCGTATTAATCGGTATTGGCTTATTGATGTCGGTTGTTACGCTAAACCCAATGGGCGCACTTGATGCCTTTGCAAAGAGTATGACATCCGGCGGGTTGATTATGGCGATCTGTTCCAGTATGGGCTTTGCCTATGTAATGAAATATACCCAGTGCGATACGCATTTAGTACATTTACTGACGAAACCGTTAAGCGGCTTAAAATTTTTCTTAATTCCTATCGCCACTATTATTACTTTCTTTATTAATATTGCGATCCCTTCTGCTGCCGGTTGCGCGGCGGCGGTGGGCGCGACATTAATCCCTGTATTAAAAAGTGCCGGAGTTCGCCCTGCCACTGCGGGTGCTGCTATTTTAGCCGGAACCTTTGGTTCGATGATGAGTCCAGGTTCTTCCCACTCTGCTATGATTAGCGAAATGTCCGGTTTAACTATTACCCAAGTGAATCTTTCCCATGCGCCTTACAATATGATTGCAGGAGCGATTGGTGCGATTGTATTGACGATTTTGGCCCTTGTTTTCAAAGATTATGGCGAAGAACATCGCCAAGCCTATCTTGCCGAACAAAAAGAAAGTGAAACCAATAAGGTACAAGGCGTAAATGTGCTATATGCGATTGCGCCGTTATTACCATTAATTATTTTGGTTGTTGGCGGAACCTCTTTACAACAAATTCCAGGTCTTGAATGGACAAAAATGGGTGTACCGCAAGCCATGCTGATCGGTGCTATTTACGGCATTATCGTTACCCGTATTTCACCAGTTAAAATCACGGAAGAGTTTTTTAACGGAATGGGCAATTCTTACGCCAATGTACTCGGCATTATTATTGCCGCAAGCGTATTTGTCGCGGGATTAAAATCAACCGGTGCAGTCGATGCGGCTATCGCTTTCTTAAAAGAATCCAATGAATTTGTCCGTTGGGGAGCGACTATCGGGCCGTTTTTAATGGGATTAATCACCGGTTCCGGCGATGCCGCTGCCATTGCCTTTAATAGTGCGGTCACACCACATGCGGTGGATCTGGGCTATACCCATGTGAATCTTGGTATGGCTGCTGCGATTGCCGGTGCATTAGGTCGTACCGCCTCACCGATTGCAGGCGTTACCATTGTTTGTGCAGGTCTTGCTATGGTAAGTCCGGTTGAAATGGTGAAGCGTACTGCCCCCGGGATGGTGCTTGCCGTCTTATTCTTGGCATTATTTATGTTATAACCTCTCAAATTTCACCGCACGACACACAAAGTGCGGTGTTTTTTCATTAAGTTTTTAAGGAGAAAAAAATGAACTTAGATTTATCCCAACTCACTCATTGGCGTCGTGAATTTCACCGCTTTCCTGAAACCGGCTGGAGCGAATTTTGGACAACGGCACGTATTGCCGATTATTTAGAAAGCCTTGGCTGTTTTGATATTTTAATGGGTAAACAAATTATTAACCCTGATTTTGTTCGTGGACGGAAACAAGCCGTGGTGGATAATGGATTAGTGAAAGCAAAAGCCTATGGTATGAATGAAAAATGGCTCGATAAAATGCAGGGATATACCGGCTGTGTCGCAGTATTTGATTCCGGTAAACCGGGTAAAACCGTTGCTTTACGTTTTGATATTGATTGTGTGAATGTCACAGAAACGGGCGATCCGAACCATATCCCGAATAAAGAAGGGTTTGCTTCGGTCAATGAGGGCTTTATGCATTCTTGCGGGCATGACGGACATATTACTATTGGTTTGGGAACGGCATTATGGATTGCACAAAACCGCGATAAACTGACCGGTAAAGTAAAAATTGTTTTCCAACCGGCAGAAGAAGGAACGCGTGGTGCCGCTGCGATTGCAGCCAGTGGAGTGATTGATGATGCGGATTATTTTGCGAGTTCCCACATCAGTTTTTGTGCAAATTCCGGCACGGTTATTGCTAACCCTAGAAATTTTCTTTCTACCACAAAAATCGATATTCGCTATCATGGAAAACCGGCACACGCCGGCGCCGCGCCTCATTTAGGGTGTAACGCACTACTTGCTGCGGCACATGCCGTTACCCAACTACATGGGATCGCTCGTCACGGTGAAGGAATGAGCCGTATTAATGTGGGCGTATTAAAAGCGGGAGAAGGTCGTAATGTGATTTCAACAAAAGCCGAATTACAACTTGAAGTCCGTGGTGAAAATAAAAAAATCAATGACCATATGACCGAGCAAGTGATGCAAATTGCCAAGGGGATTTCTATCGGCTTTGCTGTGGCTTACGAAACGGAAATTGTGGGTGAAGCTGTCGATATGAATAATGATACGGAGTTGGTACGGTTAGTAGAAGAGATTGCCTTGCAGCAACCTCAAATTCATAGTATTGATGATTATGCCTTCAATGCCAGTGAAGATGCCACGGTGTTAGGCAGACGCGTGCAGGATCACGGTGGAAAATCCATTTATTTTATCCTTGGTGCCGATCGTACCGCCGGTCATCACGAAGCCGAATTTGATTTCGATGAAAATCAATTGATTACAGGCGTGAATATTTATAGCGGATTATTACAGCGGTTATTAGGGTAATAGCCTGTTTTCTAGGGCGGTCTATACCGCCTTGCTTTGCAAAAATATTCTCAAAATTGACCGCACTTTCTTTCAAAACCGGGTTATTTTTCTTAGAATGTTGTTATTTTTCACTCCTATAATAAGGATTTTCGTATGATAAACAGACGTCATTTTATTCAAATCGGTGCAACCAGTATCCTTGCATTAAGTGCAAGCCGCTTTACGATGGCAAAAGGCAAGCCTGATATCGATTTACGTATTGTGGCAACCACAGATATTCACAGTTTTTTAACGGATTTTGACTACTACAAGGATGCCTCAACGGATAAATTCGGCTTTACCCGTGCGGCGAGTTTAATTCGTCAGGCTAAAGCTGAAGTAAAAAATGCGGTATTAGTGGATAACGGGGACTTAATTCAAGGCAATCCTATTGCCGATTATCAAGCGGCGCAGGGTTATAAAGAAGGCAAAGCAAATCCGGCAATAGAATGTTTAAATGCCATGAATTATGATGTAGGTACACTTGGCAATCACGAGTTTAACTATGGTTTGGATTATTTGGCGGATGCGATGAAACAGGCAAAATTCCCGATTATCAATGCAAACGTCGTAAAAGCAGGGAGCGATGAGCCGTATTTTACTCCTTACGTGATTCAAGAAAAATCCGTTCAGGATAACCAAGGTAAAACCCATAAATTGAAAATCGGTTATATCGGCTTTGTACCGCCACAAATTATGGTATGGGATAAGGCAAATTTGCAGGGCAAGGTGGAGGCACGCGACATTGTCAAAACCGCACAAAAATATGTGCCTGAAATGAAGAAAAAAGGGGCAGATATTGTGATTGCGTTGGCGCACACAGGCCCATCGGACGGACCCTATAAAGAAGGGGCGGAAAATTCTGCATTCTACTTAGCGGATGTGCCGCACATTGATGCGGTGATTTTTGGTCATTCACACCGTTTATTCCCGAATAAAGAGTTTGCCAAATCACCTCACGCCGACATTGTAAAAGGTACGGTAAAAGGCGTGCCGGAAAGTATGGCAGGTTATTGGGCGAATAATATCAGCGTAGTAGATTTAGGTTTAACCGAACATCAAGGGAAATGGATTGTTACGGAAGGACAGGCAGCCCTTCGCCCTATTTTTGATGCGGAAAACAAAAAAGCCCTCACAGAAAATGATCCGGAATTGACCGCACTTTTACAGCCGGTTCACGAAGCGACCCGCAAATTTGTGTCGCAACCGATTGGTAAAGCGACCGACAATATGTACAGCTACTTAGCCTTGGTGCAAGATGATCCGACTATTCAAATTGTGAACCAAGCCCAACAAGCCTATGTAGAAAAAGTCGCACCAAGTGTGGCGGCAATGGCTGGCTTGCCGATTTTAAGTGCGGGAGCGCCATTTAAAGCAGGTGGACGTAAAAACGATCCGACCGGCTACACGGAAGTGAACAAAGGTGAATTGACATTCCGCAATGCCGCGGATCTCTATCTTTATCCAAACACCCTTGTGGTAGTGAAAGTAATGGGTGAACAGCTCAAAGAATGGCTTGAATGTAGCGCAGGAATGTTTAATCAAATCGATCCAGCCACGGATAAACCGCAATCATTGATTAACTGGGAAGGTTTCCGTACCTATAATTTTGATGTGATTGATGGCGTGAATTATGAATTCGATATCACCAAACCTGCTCGTTATGATGGCGAATGTAAGCTCATTAATCCGGACTCACACCGTGTGGTAAACCTGACTTATCAAGGTAAACCGGTTGATCCGAAAGCGGAGTTTTTAATCGCTACCAACAATTATCGGGCTTACAGTAATAAATTCCCCGGCACAGGCGATCAGCATATTGTGTATGCCTCACCGGATGAAAACCGTCAAATTCTTGTGGATTATATTAAGGCAACCAGTGAGAAAGACGGCGCGGTCAATCCAAGTGCGGATAAAAACTGGCGTTTTGTTCCTATCTCGGGCAATGATAAATTAGACGTTCGTTTTGAAACTTCACCGACAGAACAAGCGGCACAATTTATCCAAGAAAAAGCACAGTATGCGATAAAGCGGATTGGCATTGATGAAGTTGGTTTTGCGGTGTATCAGATTGATTTGTCGAAGTGATGGAAATAAGGTGGGTGGGTAACCCACCTTTTTATGTAATGACTATAAGAGCAGTCAATTTTTTTTGAATTTTCAAATTCCCGCAAACCATCTATACCATTTTTCTTTCACTTTGTTTGGATAGTTTGTTTTTAAGAAGTGATAAAATTGGGTGAAATTGTCATTAAAAATCATGTCTTTTGGGATAAATTGATAATGGCGTTGCCCGTTTGGTGTGTGAATACGCATATACCAATATTTTCGGTTATTTACTGTCACACTCATTTTTTCTAATGCAATTAAATCATCAAATTGATAATGATGAATTAGTTGGCTGGCGCGGAAAATAAAAATGCCTTTGGAATTAAAATAATAACGCTCCGCACTAAACACTTTCCCACAGCTAAAAGGAATGAGTTTTTCGCCTTCAAATTCTTTGTTATTTCGGGTTTGTATAAACCGAATAGCAGGGATAATCGTGAAGATTGAAAAAATACCTAATACGATGATAATAATGAGAATATCCATGAGTTTTGGGAAAATAATTGAAATGCGAGAATTATAGCAAATTTGAGTTGTTTATTTTTTGAATTCTTGTATGCGGAGTTTGCATTTTATAGTTGGGTACAAAATAAAGACCGAGAATACGTTGTGACAAAAAGGAAAATAACGGTAAGTTTTTCCAAAGAAAGTTGACGATGAAATATTTATAGTAATAAGATGTCGTTATCAGTAGTAAATTTTTCTTTATGTATAAGGGGTTAATTATGAAAAGGGTATTTTATTTCTCACCAATAGTGTTTCTTGTAAGTACGAATGTATTTTCTGCTTCTACCGATTATTTAAACGTTAATACAACGGATGCAACATTTCCAACAATTGGGGCTACGGCAAACCATTCTATTGCATTAGGCCCTCAATCCTCCATTGACAAAAATAATGCTTATGACTCAGCGTCTAGAAGTAAAAAAGGAAGATATAGTGGCGTATATAGTATCGCTGAAGGATATAAGGCAACGGTATATGGTTCGCAAAGTATTGCTTATGGTCATGAAGCCATTGCGAATGGTTGGTTAAGTTATGCGATAGGTAGTCGTGCCAATGCCGAGGGGGATGGGAATATCGCCTTGGGAGGCAGTGCGAAATCTTTAGCGGGTTCTTATTATGGATATCCGAGTAGTGGTGGTGCCATTGCGGTTGGTTTAGAAAGCCATACTATCGGCAATGGTGCTATCGCTATGGGGAATAAAGCGCAAGCAAGCGGTGTGAAATCCATTGCGATAGGTAACGATGCGAGAACGTTGGATATTACGAATACTGATGGTGCGGCAAATATTGATCAAAATTTAAAAAATAATATTAAAAATACCGTAGACACTTTACGGAAACAAAATTCTCCGGTTGGTATGGAGGCTGAACTTGTAGGGTTATCGGATGAAGCGACTTCAACGATAGCCATTGGTGATGAATCTCGAGCTATTGGTTGGGGATCAACGGCGTTAGGAACCAAAGCTTATGCCTTAAATGACCGTGCAACGACATTGGGTGATGATTCTAAAACGTTAGGTTATGCGGGGACAAGTGTTGGTACGCATGCTTATTCTTTTGGAAAAGGAGCCTCCGCATTAGGGACTTGGGCGGAAGCGTTAGGGGATTATTCTACTTCTGCAGGTCCTTCATCCTCTGCGGCAGGAGATAACTCTATTGCAATGGGTAATGGTGCGGCTGCAAGCGGTTTAAATGCGATTGCGATTGGAAGTATGACGACCGATACGAAGGCTTGGTATACCACTGGTGGGGGTAAACAAGTTCATCGTTCCGAACATGAAGTATGGAATGCGGTAGGCGATCACTCTATTGCCCTAGGAACGGACTCCCAAGCGACAAAAGACAACGCCATTGCGATGGGTAAAGAAGCCTTTGCCGATCATGATCGTTCAGTGGCATTAGGTGATCAATCCGCCACAGAGAATGCAAAAGATACCTCACAAGGCACGGTGAACGGTATTACTTATGGTAATTTCGCAGGCTCCACATCAGTCGGTACAGTATCGGTGGGGAATTCAAAACTCGGCGAAACACGCCAAATTAAAAATGTTTCTGCCGGTGATATTTCCCCAACCTCAACGGATGCAATTAATGGTTCACAACTTTATTTTATTGCCAACAAGCTAACGGAAGAAATGAAAAATAGTCAACCTAAGCCGATACCGGTTCCTCCAACAGTGAATGTTGATACAGGAGATATCTCGGTTAATGATAATGGGATTGTAGTGGCTGATTCGACGAAGGGTAACTTAGCTAGCGTCACTGATGTGGCAAATGCAATTAACAACAGCAGTTTTAACATCACAACAGGAAGTGAGGATGGTGGAAAAGCTATTAATGTGACGATTGAAAAAGTGAAAGCGGGCAATACTGTTGCCTATAAAGCCGGTAAAAATATGGTAGTAAAACAAGACGGTCAAAATATTACCTATTCAACCACGGATAAACCAATTTTTGATGTGGTCAATGCCAATGAATTTAAGGCTGGTGATGTCGTGGTGAATAATCAAGGTATCAATGCCGGTAATAAAAAAATCACTAATGTTGCAGAAGGGACAAGGGATAGTGATGCGGTTAACTATGCTCAACTTAGAAAAACCAATAACCAAGTTCGTCAATTGGAAAATAAATTGAATCGGGTAGATCGTAAATTGCGTGGTGGTATTGCTCAAGCGGGGGCAATGGCTAATATTCCACAGGTAACGCGAAATGGTGCAAGTGGTGTTGGGGTTGGTGTAGCAAGTTATCGTGATGAGAATGCAATTTCTGTTGGTTATTCCCTTATGTCTGATAACGGTAAACATATTATCAAAACCAGTGTCGGGTTAGATACCCGAGGATATAATATGGTTGGTGCAGGCTATATGTATCAGTGGTAATTTGAATTTCCCTTTATTTAAATGAAAAAACGCATTTAAAATATACGGTTTTTTAATGAATTTAAAATAACTAAATTTTACGGCATTATGTAGTAAATATTGGATGATTCTGAACTCGGTGCTTTACAAGATAATGTAGGCGGCAGGCTCATTATTCTCATTGGGAATAGCCAGTGGTGTGATTTCATAGACATTATAGGCCCTTAATCTCACCACGCTTTTTCTTTTATCCAACTAAATTCAGGCACTTCCGAATGCACAGTTTTCGGATATTGTTCATGCCAAAAAACAATTTTTATAGGCAAACTTTTTCCGTTTTGCTCTACTAAACTTGGAGGAAAGACGAATCTTCCTTGTTCATCTGCTTGTAATGGTAATTCACTTACCTGATATGGGTTTTATATTTGGGGAGAAGATAGGCTGATTCGGTTGTACTGTGTAGTTTCTGCCTGTAACTATAGGCTGCTCTGGGCTAAATTCTGGTTGTTAATTTTAAAAGAACAAAAAATCAACCACACTTATAAAGTGCGGTTGATAAATTGATTAATTTAGATCAACAGAATCATCTTTGATAATCTTCACTCTATCTCCTTTAACTAAATACATGTTCGTTTTTTTCCATTTTCATCATACAGATAGCTTTTCTTAATAAGCATATAAAAACATTCATTTTTTTACTTAAATAAAAATAATCACATGATTTATCTCTAATCTTCTCTTTTGTTTCTACATATCTTATACTTTCTTTCACAGGATGTACTGTTCTTTCGTCTGTATGATAATAATTTTGCTCTTGTTCTCCTTAACCATTAAAATTAGCTTTAAAACAAAAAACGCTCCTTCTCTAGAAATTTTATCTAATGAATAAATCCTATCAGATAGTATATTTTCTCTCTAAACAATACTTTATTTCTTGTTTTATGAGTCACTAAAAATCGTTTTCAGAATTAACCAGTAATTCAATATTTTCATTTTTTATCTGATATTTAACTTTAACATCCGAAAAAGCTAAAGAAGCTAGGCTAAAACAAAACTATTTTTTATTTTTATATAATTCATATTTCATAATCTACTTTAATAATCTTCTATATTTAATTCTTTCATCAAATCCATTTGCAACACCATTAACAAGCCAACTAATAGTATTTCCCCAATCATTGTCAGCCAAGATATTTAGATTCAAAACACCGAATGTCTCTTTTGAATTGCCATAAGACACTATGATTTAGCACAATTAGTTTTTTCTGTTTTAATACGCTCGTTAATACTTTTAGGAGCACTATTAGGGTATTTCCACAATCCCGGTTTATTACTAGAAAGAATCACTCCTTTCTTCCAAAACCATCCTCCTGATTCAAAGGAATAAGCTATATTTGTTGCAACAATAATAGGATTTTTAACAATACAAGAATCTCCAATATCATCACCAAAATTTTTATAACTTTTTTATGTGTTAAATGTATAAATCCTCTTCTTCTATAAGGATCGTACTTGACAGTATAAGAGCTAGTACACTCTAGCATTGATTGGAAAAAATGGGTTTCATGGTACGCTTGAGCAAGAAAATGCAGGAATCCAGAGCTTAGTCGGTTAAGAACACCTTTTATAAGTTTTTCTACTATATTTTTAAATTCTTCAACAGTAAAATCCCTATAACAAAAACACCCGTCTTTTTTAGGCTTGGCAACATCAACCGGCTTACCATTAGCCTGACTTCGCTGTTCTATCGTATTTCCTTTTTTCTCACCATCTTGTTTTTGTTGTTCTTTTTTATCTATTTTTTCTGGCTTTTTAGATTGCTTTTGCCCTATTTTTTATCCGATGCATCTGAATCCGGCATATTTCTCGTCCTAAAACCCTGAGGATAATAAAGTTTCATTCCTTCAGTTAAATAATAGGAATAGTTTATTTGATTATGAAACATTAAAGCTTCTACAGTATTCGCACCTAGTTCGGTCTCAAGTTTCTCCTAACTATCCCCTGTTATCACAAGATAATTACCCTACAAGAACTGTGTTCATCAAAGTTACCCAGTCTGTCCCAAGGAAACTGCAATTTCACCCGTCCCCATTCATCACAGTAAATCTCTTCCCCTTCCGGACCGACCACATGGGCGACCTGTGTGCCCCGAATAATCGGGCGGGGCTTTTGAGGACTACGCCAAGGGGTGTGATGGGGAATCAGAAACAGCTTGTTTTCATAACGGTTGCCTTCTTCACCGGCTTCCTCCTCCATGACACCGGTTTGATAGCCTTGATGTTCCACCCGCACGATGAACCAATCTTGGTTAAAGGCAGGATTAATATGGCCTTCCAAATTAAAACCATAACCCGGTATCACCCGCATATCATCCCCTGTGGCTTGAGCGGTTTCAGATAAGGCAAGGGCTGACTCTAAACGATAACGACTGAAAGGACGGCCTTGTTCATCTGTCGCCAAGCATTCAATAAAGGCCAAATCCGTTTTGCGATATTGTACGCAATATTCCTGCTCCCAATCTGACGGCAAAGGCTCAAAGGCCATATTATCCACCCGATTTTTTTGCAGCAACGTGCGGATGATTTTTTCACTGTTTTGATGTTGGAAAATACGGCTGTCCGATTGCAATGCCGCACTCACCAACGCCGGCTCGACCACCATCTGATAATAGGTGCGCACAAAACCGCTTTTCCCCAAACCGAAGCCTGTGACAATTCCATTGACATAGCGAACTGTTTTATCCCCCTTCCAGAACGTAAACGTGGCCGCTTTATCCATCAATACCGAAAACGGAATATGGGGGCAAAACCAGATAACATCAGCTCTAAACGAAAGGGCTCGGAAAGCCCTTCAGTTAACTGAAAACTCACCACATCAAAAGGGTATTTATCACCTTCAGGGGGGAACGATAGTCGGATTGGGGGGACCATAGTTATTTCTTAATTTGAGGTTTCAAACCTGGTTAGTATAACTGAATTTGTTGTAAGTTAATCGTTGAATGATAAAGATCCAAAGGGCTGAAGCCGATTTTTACTAAATTCTGAAAAATTTTCAAGTGTCAGAAAAATTTGTTTAATAATAGACTTAAAAAGGAGATAAAAAACAACCGCACTTTGACAAAGTGCGGTCAATAATTTCATTATTTTTCTTTTGGTAATCTAATCAGGGCAAAAAAGAATCCGCCCCAAATCACGCCAAGGGCAATGATCATCATAATAATTGCGCTAGAACTCATTTTATTCTCCTTTTGGTTCCATCGTTAATTGGGTTTCATTTTTCCATTTCAAGCGAGAAAGGATAAATGCGACTAAGAGCAAGCTAATTGCCATGCCCCAACCAAAAATATTAACAAACCAAGTTGGGTAGCCTTCATAACCTTCGGAGAATACTTTTGCACCTTCACTGAATAACATAAAGGCAAGAATACCGGTGGTAAGTACGATACATAAGCGCCAGAAGAAACCGACTTTAAAAGAGGAGGTTTCGTTTAGGTGATCGCCCAGTAAGCCGAGTTTTTCGTTTGCTACAATAGCAACCAGAGAAACAAATGCCACGGCAACGATACCGAAATAGTTGACGAATTTATCAAATACGTCAAGCATTGGTAAGCCGGTTGTGGTGCCGAATAAAATCACGGAAACGAACATCATCGGAATACCGACAATAAAGGTCACTTTGGCACGACGAATGCGCAGCTTGTCTTGAATGGCTGAGATGATGACCTCAATCACCGAAATAAAGGAAGTTAATGCCGCAAAAGTCAGTGAACCGAAGAATAATACGCCTAGCACTTCACCAAAAGGGGCTTTGTTGATAATGGTTGGGAACGCAAAGAATGCTAAACCAATACCGCCTTTTGCGACTTCACTGACTTCTTGACCTTGTGCGGTAGCGATAAACCCTAATGCAGCAAAAACGCCGATACCGGCTAACACTTCAAAGCTACTATTGGCAAAACCAACAACTAAACCGCTGCCTGTGAGATCCGATTCTTTTTTCAGGTAGGAGGCGTAAGTTACCATAATCCCGAAACAGATGGAAAGGGAGAAGAAAATTTGACCATAAGCCGCAATCCACACACTTGGGTTGGAGAGTTTTGACCAATCCGGTGTGAAAAGTGCATTCAACCCTTTTTCCGCACCCGGTAAAAAGAGGGAATAGACCACTAAGGCGACAAACATCACCACGAGAACGGGCATTAAGATCGATGAAGATTTTGCAATTCCTTTTTGAATTCCCATGGAAAGTACAGCCAATGCAATCACCCAGACGGCAATTAACGGGCCGGTTACCATACCAACAAATTCAAAACTGACTCCGTTAGTAATATCGCCCATCTTTAAAAATTCACCGATGAAGAAATCGATAGGTTTATCACCCCATGCGCCGTTGAAGGAAAAATAGGTATAGCTTGCCGCCCAACCTAATACCACGGCGTAATATAAGCCGATAATAACGTTCACCATCACTTGCCACCAACCGAATACTTCAAAGTGCGGGCTGAAACGGCGATAAGATAAAGGGGCACCGCCGCGATGGCGATGTCCGATAGCATAATCTAAGAATAAAAGTGGAATTCCTGCCGTTAATAAGGCAATAAGATAAGGAATAATAAATGCACCACCGCCATTTTCATAGGTGGTATAAGGAAAACGCCAAATATTGCCTAAACCAACGGCTGAGCCAATTGCGGCAAGAATGAATGCTTTACGGCCAGAGAAGGTCTCTCGCTTTGGAGTGGATTGCGCCATGAATAAATAGTTCCTATTGAAAAAAATAGTGAAAGAGTTTAACTATAATGAAATCTTTAACCTAGTCAATAAAATTGATGAAAGATCAGTCAGAAAAACGCTATTTTCTTATTTCTAACGACACTTTGTTGTCTGATTACTAAAGTAAATATGAGGTATCAAATAGGAATTTATTAATCATTGTATGAGATTTGGTGTTTGCACTATACTAATAACACATTACAAGTTAAGTAAAAGGATACCTATGGCAACCCAATCCAACTACCGCTACACCCTTGATTCCGGCGATAAATACCCTTTTGATGTAGTGAGTTTTCAGTTAACCGAAGGGCTTTCCGAGCCCTTTCGTTTAGAGATGAGGTTATCCAGTTTTGACCCGAATATTCCTTTTTCGGCACTGATGGATAAACCGGTTACGTTTACGTTCTGGCAGGGGGATAAAGCAGTACGCTATATCAATGGAATTGTCACAGGTTTCGGATTGGGTAAAACGGGCTTTGTGCGCACACATTATAATATGGTGGTAGAGCCGGCATTAGTGCGGGCGGGGTTGCAATCGGACAGCCGTATTTTCCAACATCAAAACAGCGAAAAAATCATCCGCACGTTGTTGCAAAAAAATCGGGTGGAAAAAGTCACCGTTGAACCGTTACAGTCGGATTGGGAACGGGAATATTGCGTACAATATCGGGAAACGGATGTCGCCTTTATTGAACGCTTGGCGGCGGAAGAAGGTTGGTATTATTATTTCAAACATGATGCCGACAGCCACGAATTATGTTTTGCCCATCAAAGTCGGTCTTCGCCCATTTTAGGCACCTTGACCTATAACGCCAACCCGGCAGGCGAGCGCCCTTTTGCCAGTCTTTGGCAGTTTGAATACCGCCACAGACTGACCACAAACCGGCAAACTTTACGTGATTACACCTTCTTAAATCCTAACTACAACCTAGAACATCAACATACCGCCCAACCTGCTGCCTCAAGGGATTCTTCCTCACCTCAATCGCCTAAAAGTGCGGTCAATTCGCCGAGTGTTTATGAACACTACGATTACCCCGGCCGATACAAACGGGACGAACAAGGCAACCCCTTTAGCCGTTATCGGCTAGAGGCTGAACTGGCACAGTCAGAAACGGCACAGGCTATGGGTGATGATATGCGCGTCATCCCCGGTTATGGTTTTCGCCTTGAAGGACACCACTCAGCGGCATTCAACCAAGAATGGTTAGTAGTACGTGTCGAACATAGGGGAAGCCAAATCGGTGTGTTAGAGGAAGAAGCGATAGAACGGGCAACGGTTGAAGACGAACCCTCAAAAAGTGGCAACCATTACGAAAACACCCTATTTCTCATCCCCCACCACAAAGCTTGGCGCAGCCCGCCAAAGCCCCGCCAGATTATTCGCGGCACCCAAGTGGCGCACGTCGTCGGTCCAGAAGGCGAAGAAATCTACTGTGACGAATGGGGACGGGTTAAACTACACTTCCCGTGGGACAGACGGAGCAACGGAGACGAACACAGCTCTTGCTGGATACGGGTGATTCAAGGCTGGGCGGGTGCGCAATACGGTAATATGATGATACCGCGAATCGGCGATGAAGTGCTGGTCAAATACCTCAACGGCGACCCGGACCAACCGATAGTGGTGGGACGCACCTATCACAGTACCACCGAACCGCCCTATAAACTACCGGAACATAAAACCCGTACCACAATAAAATCCAAAAGCCACAAAGGTAACGGCTTTAACGAACTGCGTTTTGAAGACGAAAACGGACAAGAAGAGATTTTTCTCCACGCCGAAAAAGACCTCAACCACCTTGTCAAACACGACGAAACCACCCAAGTGGGGCATAACCGCACCGAACAAGTAAACCGAAATGAAACTGTCCACATCGGCAATAACCGCACGGAAACCGTCAATCAAGACGAAACCCTCACAATTAACCGAGACCAAACCAACCACATCGGACGCAACCGCCTCACCAAAGTGGAACAAGACGACATCCTCAACATCAATAACAACCGTTATGTCAATGTGCACGGCGACACCATTATCCACGTTGGCAATGAACTCAACATCGACATCGCCCAACACGGCAGTTGGCAGGCGGGCGAACTGTTTGAACAAATCTGCGACCAATTTGACTTGGAAGGTTACGAAACCGTAGAAATCAGCGGCCCGGGCGGCTCGATAGTTATCAACCGCGAGGGAATTGAGTTGATAGGGAATGTGTATATTGAGGGGGAGTTGATTGAGGAGAATGGCGAAGCCGACGCGGTGAGCCCGTTTGAAACTACTATCAATGAAGGAAAACCTTTCACTTTTACCGGATTACGTATTTCATAGGAGACGGAGAGTCAATGATGTCAAATCAAAGAGAATATAAAAATACATCGCAGGTACAGGAAACGGAGAAATCGGCAGCTAAAGCGGAAAGCCCGATGTTACCGAATGTCGCTTATCCGCTGAAAGCGAAGAATAACACAAACGTTTCACAACAATATTTTAATCAACTTGCCGGTGACGAAAGCGCCCGTTTTTTATTTAACAATAGCGGGTTATGGCATCAAGGGATTCATTTACGCGCCTCCAAATTTCCGAGTAGTGAATTTGAAAACGATAAAATTTGTGCCATTGCCGATGGTAAATTAATTGCGTATAAGGTGGATAGCGAATATAAAAGAGATACCGAATCTGGTTCGCAAAGTGCGGTCTATTCGACGGGATTTTTTCTGCTAAAACACGAGGTAGCTTACCCTCAGGATAATATCCTGACGTTTTATTCGCTTTACCGCCATACGGCAAAAATGAGTGATTATGACGTATTGGGAGAAGAAATCCTTGCACAAACGAAATCGGCAGATAAGCATCCTGTGTTGATAAGGGAGGGGAGTCGGGTGATCGCCCGCTTGGCAGACGGATTAACCTTGCTAATACAAAAATATCGGGATAATAAAAGCAAGTTTGATGAAGTGGTTTGGTACCAAGATAGTAACGGTGCTGAGCATAAACCGCCTAAAGGCAAACAGTGGGGAATTTTTCATCGTTCTTATGAAACCTTGATAGACCGCCCGTTAAAAGGCATTCCTCTTCTTACTCGTTGGCATATTGAGACGAAAACCGATATTGAAGTTAAGTTAGATAGACCAATAGACATCAAAGCCGGTGAAATACTTGGCTTGACGGGTGAATATAATCAGATGGGCGAAAGCGGCGAAAAGCTGTTGCATCTTGAAGTGTTTACCTATGATGACATTGACCAATTTAAAGCTAAAGCGGAAGTGGCGTATAAACAAGAGAAAGAAAAGAAAGGCATTAAAGACAACTTCCTGTATGTTCCTCGCGGCAGCCGGCTTTACAGCATAATGAACGATGAGGCGTTTGAACTGGAACAAACTCAAGTTGAAATTATGGTTCCCCTTGCCGATGTGGAAAAGCAAAGCATAAAAGACAAACAAAATCCAAAGCAAACAAAAACCTATTACAATGTGCAGCCTTACCTTTCTCAGCAAGTGGAGCACAGCAAAGATAAGGATTCGGGGATTTATGTGGATGATAGTTACCTGACCCATGGTTTGCTTTTTCCGGGGGTGAATAGTTATCAAGACCAAACGGATGAAATCAGTCTTTTTAAATATAAGATAGCGGATTACCTTGACCCGGAAAGCCCGCATTCAATGGAAGAAAAAGAGACATTGGCACCCGTGTTTAAAGATATATTGAAAGAGCTTGATTTGGCTAAAGAGGAGCAAGGCAGTCGGTTTGAGGCGGGAAAACTAAAAGGTTTGCTACTCAATCCTGCGGAACAACGACGTTTAACGGGAATTATTGTTCAGCATAAAAGTGAATGGGCAAGGAGCCAATCAACCAAATTTAATGAGCTTATTGCGTTGGCACGAAAATTGAATGACAACGACGCAGCGGATAGAATTCAAAAACGGGTAAATGATTTGGGGATTGATTTGAAGGCGGCGGGATTTGATAGTGAGCGGAAGGCGTATTATTTGCATCCGTTGGGGGTGATTGGGTGGTTGAGCAATTTTCAAAGCAAAATAAGGTGCTTTTGTTATGAACAAGGGTTAATGTCACGATCATGTACAGAAGGAACTTCTGTGCTAGAGCAACACTATGAAGCATTAGCTAAAGAGTTAGGTGTTGAAAAAGAGGTACTAAAAGCTGTTGCAGAAGTTGAATCTAAAGGTAAGGGATTTATTAGCTTAAATGGTAAAAAACGAGCTAAGATCTTATATGAGAGACATTATATGTACAGAAACCTAGCTAAAAAGCAGTCGGTAAAGTACGATTTAAATAAATTGACCATTGATAATCCAAACATAGTTAATAAATCAGTGCAACCAAGAGGCACTTATGGTTCTGAAGAATATCAGTATGAGAAACTAAATTTAGCTAAAAGAATTGATAGTGATTCAGCAATTCAAAGTTGTTCATGGGGAAAATTTCAAGTTATGGGAAATTATTATTTCTATGGAGGATTTGCAACTCCAAGCGAATTCGAGGAAGCTATGCATTTGTGTGAATTACAACAGTTTGTTTATTTTAAGAATTTTCTTTCAAAAGTTTCACCTAAAATAATAAAACCAATGAGAGAGAAAAACTGGGCTTTGATTGCTGAAATATATAATGGACCTCAATACCGAAGTGGTAATTATGATATAAAAATGAGAAATGCTTATAATAAGTATATATCTTTAAAAAATAGATAACATTAGAGGATGTATGAAAAAATATTTTTACTTTTTTATTTTATTTTCTTTTTCGTCTTATTCAAGTCTGTATATAGATCATAATTATGATATTATCCTTAAAAAAGATGATGTTATAGTTAAGAGATATAATATTTTTGATGATATTAAATCTGATTTGAAAAATGGTAATATAAGTGAAAAATCTATTTATATATCAATAAATAAAAATAACGATACCTATATTCTTAGCACAGATCTTTTTTCATCTAGATACTATGAAGATTTTTATATATCAGAAAATGGAAAAAATAATTTTATAATTAATAAAATAACTACTACAAGTGTAGATAAGTCAGATTTTGATTCAAAAACTATAACCTGCATATCTAATGTAAATATACCGATAGAAAAGTTTAAGCATGAAATGAAAACTGGAGTCTCTGAGATATGTAGGACTAGCTATCCATTAGAAAATGATCTCTCATCATTAGAAAAATATGTTTCATCAATCTATAAAGATAAAATTTATTTGAGTAGCATAGATCAGGATAGAATCAATTCCTATATAAATAGATATCCTATAGATCGTAATACTGTTAATTCGTATAATAATATAGCCTACTATTTGATTGAGGGAGGCTTTCCAAAGCCTGCTATATATTTATTAAAAGAGATCATTGGGAAGTTTAAAGATAGAGAAGTTGCATATATAAATTTAGGAGATGCTTATTTATCAATGAATAAAAGAGATAAGGCATTGGAAATGTATTCTATTTACGTTTCAAAAATGAAAGAAAAAGGTAAAGTAGCTAAGATTCCCTCTAGAGTGTTTAATGAATTAAAAAATTAATGCTTATACTAACTAGCCGTAGTTTATATTATAAAGCACTACTAGTTTTTATTTTTACAACTAGGCATAATTAATTTAATCCTACTATTACTATACTTTTGTTCATATGGTTATCAAAAAAACACAAGATAAATTTGTTCTGATTATTATTACAGCCTATGGTTCTATTACTGACTAGCGAGCTGCTTCAGTTAGTCGTAGATTAGAAATATTAAATAAAAAGCGAACAACAGTTACTCATAGTGGGAAAACATCTAGTAGGGCTAATATTAATTTTAATTTAATAGAGGATAAGTTTATATGCGATTTATAATTTCTATATTTCTTCTAAGTTTATCATTAATATCTAAGGCAAATGAATTATGTGATTTAAATGATAGTATTAGTTTTATTTCTGAACATGATAAATTTATTTTGAAGTGTGATTGTAATTGCACAAATGAAGAGAATCGGTTCTATATTAATTCCGAAGAATCTATTGAAGCATCTCGCCTAATCTCTTTTAATGGTATTTCTAAAATTAAATTTGATGAAATTAAAAATGATAAAAATTTATGTAAATGGGAAAGGTATAAAAAATCATATAAAAACAGTTTGATTTTTGTAGTTAAAGTACCTGATGGAAATAGTTCCTGCTTTGAAATAAAAGAGTATTCTTTAGACAATTTTGAAAACTTTAATCACTCAATTTATTATATGATTGGCATGTCTGGTAGTTTTACTCAGATAGAGGTTGTTCCTGTTAATACTTCTCTTAATCAATTTGGGATTAATGAATTATCGAATAAACTATTAAAAAAAGACAATAGGAGTAAACTACTCCTTAAAAAAGGAGATTTAGTTAAATATAAATACAATTTAGGTGAAAAAAGTATTGTGAAAAAAGATGGTGTTTTTTTTGAGGTTAATAATAGCTACTTAGTTCCTGATTTTTATA
The DNA here is from genome assembly GCF_010587025.1 of Rodentibacter caecimuris. Lineage (NCBI taxonomy): Bacteria > Pseudomonadati > Pseudomonadota > Gammaproteobacteria > Pasteurellales > Pasteurellaceae > Rodentibacter > Rodentibacter caecimuris. The sequence continues at coordinate 1,716,953 of NZ_CP040863.1, forward strand.
TAAAATCAAAATCATATTTATATTCAAGCCCTGATGAAAAAAATAAAACTAAAATGTACTTAGTAAAGAGAGATCGAATAAAAATTATAAATGAATCTATTAATAATGATATTCGATGGTTCTTCATCAACTACAAAGGAAAAAAAGAAATAAATATGTGGATCAAAGCCGATTCGGTTGATCTAAATTAATGACTATATCGACCGCACTTCTTTATAAAGTGCGGTTATTTTTTGTTCTTTAAAAACCAATATTGAGACTAAACCGGATAATCCGATAGACATCAAAGCCGGTGAAATACTTGGCTTGACGGGTGAATATAATCAGATGGGCGAAAGCGGCGAAAAGTTGTTACATCTTGAAGTGTTTACCTATGATGACATTGACCAATTTAAAGCTAAAGCTAAAGCGGAAGTGGCTTATAAACAAGAGAAAGAAAAGAAAGGCATTAAAACTTCCTGTATGTTCCTCGTGGCAGCCGGCTTTACAGCATAATGAACGATGAGGCGTTTGAACTGGAACAAACTCAAGTTGAAATTATGGTTCCCCTTGCCGATGTGGAAAAGCAAAGCATAAAAGACAAACAAAATCCAAAGCAAACAAAAACCTATTACAATGTGCAGCCTTACCTCTCTCAGCAAGTGGAGCACGGCAAAGATAAGGATTCGGGGATTTATGTGGATGATAGTCACCTGAGCCACGGTTTGCTTTTTCCGGGGGTGAATAGTTATCAAGACCAAACGGATGAAATCAGTCTTTTTAAATATAAGATAGCGGATTACCTTGACCCGAAAAGCCCGCATTCAATGGAAGAAAAAGAGACATTAGCACCCGTGTTTAAAGATATATTGAAAGAGCTTGATTTGGCTAAAGAGGAGCAAGGCAGTCGGTTTGAGGCGGGAAAACTAAAAGGTTTGCTGCTCAATCCTGTGGAACAACGACGTTTAACGGGAATTATCGTTCGGCATAAAAGCGAGTGGGCAAGGAGCCAATCAAGCAAATTTAATGAGCTTATTGCGTTGGCACGAAAATTGAATGATAACGACGCAGCGGATAGAATTCAAAAACGGGTAAATGATTTGGTGATTGATTTGAAGGCAGCGGGATTTGATAGTGAGCGGAAGGCGTATTATTTGCATCCGTTGGGGGTGATTGGGTGGCTTGCAGCTTCAGTAGGTGATTTTGATTGGTTTGAAACACCGTTGGTGAAGTTGATTTTATCTAAAGAATCTAAAGGCTCTTTTAATGCTTATATTATTACCAATAAGAATGGTAAGCCTCGTGAAAGTCATTTTACTCCAACGGCACAATATCATATTGTAAAAATGACAATTGCAGATATAAGAGCTGCTCAAAAAAATAGAATTGGTCCAGAAGGGCTGCATTTATTTGCTGTGGGAATTGTTCAAATTATTCCTACAACTTTAGAACAATTTTTGTCTTGGCTTAAGAAATATAAATCAATTAATAGGGAAGCCCAGTTATTTGATGAAGAATTTCAAAGATTAATGCCCATGTTCTTTTGGGAGGAGAAAGTAAGTAAGGTTTCATCATTTTTTCGAGGGAAAATAGGTGTGGATAAAGCCGCCTATGCGATATCTAGAGAATGGGCTTCAGCTGGAGTACCGAAAGGAGAGCCTACAGAACGTGGAGATATATCTGATGGTGGATTAATTACTTACTATGATGCTAAACCAGGTAATAAAGCTCATTATTCATCCGATGTGACAATCAAAGCATTGCATGACACTAAAAAAATGATTGATGAGGCGGGTGGATATGATGTAGTTAGAGAAATTTCACTTTCAAAAATAAGAGGATAGTATGAAAAAATTGTTATTTATTATATTTTTTGCTTTTATTTCCAACGCTTATTCCGCACCTTGTTTTACTAATGAGGAGAATAATAGGAATTTAGAAAAAATAAAATTTATTAATGAGTTTTATGGAGATGTCCATTCGATTGTTGATTGTAAAGATTCATCATCAATAAATAAATTTGTATGCGATAGCGAGGATCTTAAAAATGGAATATTGTTGATGTCTAAAGGAAGAGTATATGCTTATGAAAATGCTACACATTCAGAAGTTGGAGAGCGTATTAAATTTAATGATGATTTAAAAAAAAGATTGAATTGTATTATAGATAAAGAAAAAAATAGAGATGTTGCAATAAGAAAGCTATGTTATATAGTAAAGCAAAAGCTTTCAGATGAGTTTGGTGGTGATTTTGATTTTCAACCTAATATTTATGAATCACTTGAAAGTAAGGAAAATAGAAATGGTATTGTAATTGATTCTTTTGGTGCAACTAGTGTTATTTATTTGGGAAATTCTTGTGATGCTATTATTGGTACCTCAAAAGAAAAATGGGTATGGTATAATGATGGAGATCAATTTGTAGTTGCTCTATCGAATAAGGATGGAGAATTTAAAGAGAAATACAGATTTAACTATGATGATAAAGTTGCAAAGTTAAATTGTATGAGACCACAATAATATTATTCTTAATAATTAACCGCACTTTTTATAAAGTGCGGTTGTTTTTTGTTCTTTTAAAACCAATATTGAGGTTAAGCCGGATTAATCTGATAGACATCAAGGCCAAGGAAGAATTGAGATGGGCTTAATGGGGATACCAAAGTGAATGGGCAAAGAACCAATTGACCAAATTTATATCACTTAGCCATAAAAGCAGGTGTCCCCTTTAAGAAAAACATACATGATGAATATCCGGATATTCCCGAGCCGAATATTCCGGATAGTACAGATGATTTTGTGGATTCGGAAGCTATGCTTATACAAAATATGCAATCTTTGGGATGGTCGCAAGAATTGCAAGATTATTGTATGACCGCAACACGAAACCTGACAGAATTACATGATTTCTTGAATGAAGGCGAAAAGAAAACAAATGGCGGGCAAGGCGCATTCCGTGCGGATCGAAATATGCCGCATTTAAAGATTATGGCAAAATATGCCCATCATTCCGCCGGTATTTTTAAAGATGAGGTTTATCTCCCTGCACCTTTAGGTTTTAAGCATCGTTTGTATAACAAGACCGTCGAAGATATTGCTAAATCGCCGATAAATAGAGATACCCGCACAAAAATCCCAAAACGGAATGTGTTTGATAACGATCCTACAAAAGCGGTAATAAAAAACGATTAATAATGATAGGATTATCTTCCTTATAAGTTAGGGCATCAGCACAATGTTCAGGCTAACTGATCATCGCGCTTTCAAAAAGAGCGGTCATTTTTACGGAATTTTTCGTTAAAAAATAGGTCTATGAAACGGTTTTTCTCACAAACTAAAGGAACAATTTATGGATTTTAATCAAATTTTAAATCAAGTCGTCAATATCGCTAAAAACTCAGCGAGTAATTTACAAACCGGTAATCCGACATTGGATAACATCACCAAAGTAGGCGGCGGTGCTGCAATTACAGGGATTTTATCAATGATTTTAGGGCGCTCCGGCGGAGCGAGTTTAGCCAAGTTGGGCTCTTTAGCAGTATTGGGGAACCTGGCTTATCAGGCATATCAAAACTACCAAAAATCTCAACAAGTGCAACCTGTGATGTCTGCCAATGAATTTGACGTATTAAATTCGACTTCTCAACAAGAGGCGAGCGCGTTAATTTTACGCACAATGATTGCGGCGGCGGCGGCAGACGGTGAAATTACGGAAGAAGAAAAACAAACCATTGCGAATGAAATTGGCGATAATGCAGAATTAGCGCAATGGCTTGAGCAAGAAATGCAAAATCCGATTAGTGTGAATGAAATCGCCCGTCAAGTGGGGAATGACACCGCATTGGCGGCAAATGTGTATCTTGCGGCACGTTTGGTGAGCAAAGATTTATCCCGTAAAGAAATTATTTTTCTTGCGAATCTTGCCGAAGCATTAGGTTTAGATGAGGCATTGGTTGAGCAATTAGAAAAACAAGCCGGTTTTTAACCGCACTTTTTATCTTTTTAAAAAGCACGACAAGAAAAATTTGTCGTGCTTTTTTATTTTTTTCTCTTTTCGGCTCTACCAATGCGACAAAATTTCGCTACAATGAAAACCTTATCAAAAAAACAACAATAAACATAGGATGCAAACACGATGACAGGCGCACAACTCATCATGGCGTGCTTGAAGGCGCACCATGTTACTACTCTTTTCGGTTATCCCGGTGGCGCAATCATGCCCACTTATGATGCTCTTTATGATGCCGGACTCGATCATCTTCTTTGTCGTAATGAACAAGGTGCAGCAATGGCTGCCATTGGTTATGCACGTTCTACGGGGAAAGTGGGCGTATGTATTGCCACTTCCGGCCCCGGCGCAACGAACTTAGTAACCGGACTTGGCGATGCCATGATGGATTCCGTTCCCGTGGTGGCTATCACCGGTCAAGTGGCTTCGCCCTTAATCGGTACTGACGCTTTCCAAGAGGCAGATGTTCTTGGGCTTTCTCTTGCTTGTACGAAACACAGTTTTATTGTGCAAAGTGCGGATGAATTAGCGGATGTTTTCGCACAAGCCTTTGAAATTGCACAGAGTGGTCGTCCCGGCCCGGTATTAATTGATGTGCCACGCGATATTCAAGTCGGCGAAGTGCCCGAGCATATCAAGGCTTATGTCAAAACTCCCGCAAAACCGACCGCACTTTCCAATGAAAATCTTGCGCAGGCGAAAGCACTCTTAGCCGCCGCCAAAAAACCGGTACTTTATGTGGGGGGCGGCGTAGGTATGGCAAAAGCCGTACCGGCATTGCGTGATTTTTTAGCACAAACCAATATGCCGTCAGTTTCTACCTTGAAAGGATTGGGCACGATTCATCCTGAAAATGATGTTTATATGGGAATGATCGGTATGCACGGTACAAAGGCAGCCAATTTTGCGGTGCAAGATTGCGATTTATTGCTCGTTTGCGGTGCCCGTTTTGATGATCGTGTGACGGGAAAACTCGATACTTTCGCTCCTCATGCCAAAGTGATTCATTGCGATATTGATGGGGCTGAAATTCATAAACTGCGCCATGCGGATGTGGCGTTACAAGGGGATTTAATTCAAGCTTTGAATGCGTTAAAACAGCCTCTTGATATCGAGACTTGGCGGGCACAGGTTCGTGAACTCAAAGCAAAATTGGATTTTACTTATGTGGATAATGCGGGTGATCGCTCGATTGATCCTTGGGCGTTACTTAACACCCTATCCAAGCGTAAACCGCAAAATGCTGTTGTTTGTACCGATGTCGGCCAGCACCAAATGTGGTCGGCGCAACATATGCAACATTTTGCACCGGAAAATTACCTCACTTCCGCCGGTTTCGGCACGATGGGATTTGGTTTACCGGCAGCGGTGGGAGCAAAAAAAGCCCGTCCGCAAGACGAGGTGATTTTAGTCACCGGTGACGGTTCCTTAATGATGAATATTCAAGAGTTAGGCAGCATTAAACGTGGCAATTTAGCGGTGAAAATTTTACTGTTGGATAACCAACGCTTAGGTATGGTGCGCCAATGGCAAGATTTATTTTGGAAAAGACGCCGTAGCGAAACGATTTTGGAAGACAACCCTGATTTTGTGATGCTTGCCAATGCCTTTGGCATTCCGGCCGAGCGCATTGAGCGCGCCGAGGAAGTGGATGCCGCGCTCACAAGATTGCTTGAAAGCGACACTGCTTATTTATTGCAAGTGTGTATTCCGCCCGATGATTGTGTGTGGCCTTTAGTGCCGCCGGGCGCCTGTAATGCGGATATGGTGGAGGAAATGTAATATGAACAACTATCAAATTGAATTGAACGCTCGCCATCGCCCTGAGGTATTGGAACGCATTTTGCGCGTGATACGCCACCGTGGTTTTACCGTTACCACAATGCAAATGGAATTAATAGAGGATAAAGTGCGGTTAAAAATCACCGTAAAATCTGACCGCACTTTGAATTTGCTGGTGAATCAGTTGGTGAAGTTGCCGGATGTGGTAACAATAATATGAGGTAAATTATATGTCAGTTATCATTCTAGATCGAAATGTTATTAACCTTATTAAAGAGGTCAATTCAGGAAAGATCATAACTGATAGTAATAAATTAGATATGCTCCAGCAGCTTCAAAACTTGGATTTACCTCAAAATAGAATATCACCTATATTTTCAATAATAGAAGGGCAAAAAGGTAGAATAGAAAATTTCCAAGAAAAAAGGGATACCGCTAAAATTGAAACTACTGAACTAGAAGTATTCTTTAAAAATGCGACTGTGGATAAATATCCGATGGATAATATCGGTTCTTTGTATGCAAGTTTAGATGTTGATCGTTCTTATCTTGATACAAAGATAGCAATAGGAAAATTCTTGAAAAGAGCGAGTAATTTGCTAAGAGCTCCTGTAAGTGAAACGAATAGAGAAAAAATAGCAAACGATCTTATTGTATTAGCAAGAGAATGCAAGATATCTTCCCATGAAGGAGGAAAATTTGCGTTATTGTTAGGGTTTCTTTGTTTATATAGAGACAATAATGCATTGAAAATCATAAAATTCAAAAAAGCTAAAAAGATGAATCTTTATAATGCATTAAGTGATATTTTTCACTTTATTAACTTTATTAAAATAAAGGCTTACTTAGCTGCTTTTCATAGTTCAACACACATTAAATTTATTACTCTAGATAAGCCATTAGATAGTTTGTTTTCCTATATTGGAGAGGTTAGTAAAAGAGATATTGCAGATCAAAACTTAGTTGGTTATAAACTAGTTTTCTCTGAAAAACTAACTAGTATTTTACCAAATAATATTTTAGAAAAACTGCAACAATATGAAAGATAAAATTATATAAAAATTTACTTGGAGAGATTATTTATGCCAAAACTACGTTCGGCGACCAGTACACAAGGTCGTAATATGGCAGGCGCACGTGCCTTATGGCGTGCAACGGGAATGAAAGAAAATGATTTCGGAAAACCTATTATTGCTGTGGTGAATTCTTTTACCCAGTTTGTGCCGGGGCATGTACATTTAAAAGATTTAGGTCAGCTTGTTGCAAAAGAAATTGAAAAAGCGGGCGGTGTCGCGAAAGAATTTAATACGATCGCGGTGGACGATGGAATCGCCATGGGGCATGGTGGAATGTTGTATTCTTTGCCTTCCCGTGATCTGATTGCGGATTCTGTGGAGTATATGGTCAATGCCCATTGTGCTGATGCGATGGTGTGTATTTCCAACTGTGACAAAATTACACCGGGAATGTTAATGGCGGCAATGCGTTTAAACATTCCGACTATTTTTGTTTCCGGCGGCCCAATGGAAGCGGGTAAAACCAAACTTTCTGACCAACTTATTCGGTTAGATTTAGTGGATGCGATGATTGAGGCGGCGGATCCAAAAGTGTCTGACGACCGCATTGATGCTATCGAGCGTAGTGCCTGTCCGACTTGCGGTTCTTGCTCCGGAATGTTTACCGCCAATTCGATGAATTGCTTAACGGAAGCCCTTGGCTTAAGTTTGCCGGGTAACGGTTCAATGCTGGCTACCCATGCCGATCGTAAGGAATTATTTTTACAAGCCGGTCGTCAGATTGTGGAATTGTGCAAACGCTACTACGAACAAGATGATGAAAATGTATTGCCACGTTCAATCGGTACGTTTGAGGCCTTTGAGAATGCTATGAGTTTAGATATCGCCATGGGCGGATCAAGCAATACGGTTTTACACTTATTAGCCGCTGCACAAGAAGCCGGTGTGGATTTTAAAATGGCGGATATTGATCGCTTATCCCGTGTGGTGCCTTGCTTAAGTAAAATTGCACCGAATACCAATAAATACCATATGGAAGATGTACACCGTGCAGGGGGTATTATGGGCTTATTGGGCGAACTCGATCGGGCGGGATTAATCCATAAAAATACTCAGACTGTCTTGGGAATGAGCATGAGCGAACAGCTTGATCAATACGATATTATTCGTAACCAAGATGAAACATTGCACAAATTCTTCCGTGCCGGGCCTGCCGGTATTCGTACAACAGAGGCTTTTTCGCAAGATTGCCGCTGGGATAGCGTAGATAATGATCGTGTAAACGGCTGTATCCGCAATAAAGAAAATGCGATTTCTCAAGAAGGGGGATTAGCTGTGTTATTCGGGAACCTTGCCGAAGACGGTTGTATTGTGAAAACCGCAGGGGTGGATGAATCCATTTGGACATTTAGTGGTTCAGCCATTGTATTTGAAAGCCAAGAAGATGCCGTTGCAGGGATTTTGGGTGGAAAAGTGAAAGAAGGCAACGTGGTGGTGATTCGCTATGAGGGGCCAAAAGGCGGGCCGGGTATGCAAGAAATGTTGTATCCGACCAGCTATTTAAAATCTATGGGCTTGGGTAAAAAATGTGCCTTATTAACTGACGGGCGTTTTTCCGGCGGTACATCAGGACTTTCGATCGGGCATGCCTCACCGGAAGCCGCATCAGGCGGTGCAATTGGTTTGGTGCGTGATGGTGATATTATCAATATTGATATTCCAAATCGTGCCATTAATCTTCAAATTAGTGATGAAGAACTTGCTGCCCGCCGTGCGGAACAAGACGAAAAAGGTTGGGTTCCGGCAAACCGCCAACGTGAAGTCTCTTTCGCCTTAAAAGTATTCGGGCATTTCGCTACCTCTGCGGATAAAGGCGCAGTGCGGGATAAAACCCTGTTAAAATAAAATCGTAGGGTGGGTGGATTGATGACATCCACCTCCCTCCTTTATGCGTGAACTTAGGTTCACACACCCTACAAAGTGCGGTTATTTTCCCATGACTTTTAAAAACATTAGCAATATTGACCGCACTTTCGTTAGATGGGGATTAACCCATCAATAATCATCTGACATTTATATTAATGATAGGCAAAAATCTATCCAACAAACAGTATTATGAAAAACCTACTTACTAACCCACAACCCAGCCAAAGCGATTATATCAATGCGATCGTCAAACTTGGCTCTCGAGTCTATGAAGCGGCAACGGTCACACCGTTACAAAAAATGGGCAAATTGTCCGAACGTCTTCACAATAATATTTGGATTAAACGAGAAGATCGCCAACCGGTAAACAGCTTTAAATTGCGTGGTGCTTATGCGATGATCTCAAGTCTTTCACCAGAACAAAAAGCCGCAGGTGTGATCGCTGCTTCAGCAGGTAACCACGCACAAGGTGTCGCCTTATCCGCCAAAGAACTTGGCTTAAAAGCATTGATCGTGATGCCACAAAATACGCCAAGCATTAAAGTAGATGCGGTACGTGGTTTCGGTGGCGAAGTGTTATTGCATGGTGCGAATTTTGATGAGGCGAAAGCCAAGGCAATTGCCCTTTCCAAAGAAAAAAATATGACCTTTATTCCGCCTTTTGATCATCCGCTTGTGATTGCCGGACAAGGCACATTGGCGATGGAAATGTTACAGCAAGTGGCGGATTTGGATTATGTATTCGTACAAGTGGGTGGCGGCGGTTTAGCTGCCGGTGTCGCAATCTTGTTAAAGCAATTTATGCCTGATATCAAAGTGATCGGTGTGGAATCCAAGGATTCTGCTTGCTTGAATGCAGCCCTCGAAAAAGGCGAACCCACCGATCTCGCCCATGTCGGATTATTTGCAGACGGCGTAGCAGTGAAACGTATTGGTGATGAAACTTTCCGATTATGTCGTCAATATCTTGACGATATGGTGCTTGTCGATAGTGACGAAGTGTGCGCAGCGATGAAAGATTTATTTGAAAATGTGCGTGCCGTCTCCGAACCCTCCGGGGCATTGGGTTTAGCCGGCTTGAAAAAATATGTGAAAAAACATCATATTGAAAATAAAAATATGGCGGTAATTTTATCCGGTGCAAACCTGAATTTTCACACGCTACGTTATGTATCCGAACGTTGCGAAATTGGTGAAAATCGTGAAGCCTTACTTGCCGTCACTATGCCGGAGCAACCGGGAAGTTTCTTAAAATTCGTGCAGGTATTGGGGAATCGCGCGGTGACGGAATTTAGTTATCGCTATGCCGATGACAAACGTGCTTGTATTTTTGTCGGGGTACGTACTTTAGATGAAGCGGAAAAATCGGACATCATCACCGATCTCATACAAAACGGTTTTGATGTGGAAGATATGTCTGATGACGATATTGCGAAAACCCACGTGCGCTATTTAATGGGTGGACGTGCCGCTAATCCGAGCGAACGTTTATATACCTTTGAATTTCCGGAACAAAAAGGGGCGTTGTTAAAATTCTTAGAAACCTTGCAAAACCGTTGGAATATTTCCCTGTTTCATTATCGTGCGCACGGTGCGGACTACGGCAATATTCTCGCCGGCTTTCAATTGGGAGAAACAACACAACGTGAATTTGAACAAACCCTTGCGCAACTGAATTATGTTTATGAAGATGTAACCGAAAGTAAATCTTATCGTTATTTCTTGCGTTAGAAACAAGATAAAAAAATACCGCACTTTATCCCAAAGTGCGGTTATTTTTTGGTGCGTTTTTTATTTCACAAACTCACTAAATTCCAATTCATAATCATCGCCGTCCCGTGAGTATTTGATGTAACGGGGGAATTGTTCGCCCACGAATTTTTTCACCATAATATCTTTATTGCCGGTTTTAAAGGTGTAAGAGATTTCAGTCACTTTCTGTTTATTATATTCAATTTGTTTTTCGCTTTTCTTCACTTTCACATTTTCCATCGGGTAAAGTTTTTTACCGTTAGTAATTTGGAAACTGTCCGGTAATTTATCGTAATAACTTAGCTGAAATGCCATGGTGAATAAATCGAAAGTCGGTAATGTTAACGGCTCTGTTTTTAAGCCGTCTTTCATTTTGCCGTATTCGATAGTTGTCGGGGAAATTTTAGAAACCGAGTAAACTTTTCCGTTACGGCTGTCTTGATAATTCACCATATTAAATTGAGTAGCGGTTTGTGCGCCTCGTGAATTAAAGATGATGTTATAAAGCGGGATATTAATTTTTGCGTTCACTGAGTATTGCGTGCCATCCGCTTTAAAATGTACATAAGCCGGCATTAAATAGTTAGAACTGTATTTGATATTGTAAGCAACGGCAGACCACGCATTGGGAATATACGCTGCAAGAGTAATCAAAAAGATTTTAACAAGTTTCATTAATGTTCCTTATAAAAAATAAATATGTTTGTTAGAGCGGGATTTTATAGATAAGTTCGTAAAGATAAAAAACGGCGCAATATGCACCGTTTTTATTCGCTAACTGAATTTATAGAAGGACATTGGCGAGTAATAAACCAATCACTACGCTAAATACCATACTTAATAAGCCCGGTAGCATAAAGCTATGGTTAAAAATATATTTACCGATTTTGGTTGTACCGGTGGTATCAAAGTCGATAGAGGCAATAATCGGGCCGTAGTTTGGTACAAAGAAATAGCCGTTTACTGCCACAAATACCCCAATTAATATCGGCGCAGGAATGCCAAGTGCAATACCAAGTGGGAATAAAGTCGCTACGGTGGCACCTTGGCTATTGACCAGTACGGAAAGCACAAATAGTGCCAATGCAAATGTCCATGGGGCGGTTTCGACTAAACCTTTCACCATATCTTTTACTTCCGTCATATGCGCCTGCATTAAGGTATCACCCAACCACGCAATCCCAAGAATTGCAATAACCGCCCGCATACCGGCGTGGAAAACCGAACCTTTAGTGATTTCCGTGCTATCCGGTTTACAGGTTAAGACGATTAAGGCACCAATTGATAACATAATAATTTCAATGGTATGCGCCATTCCCATTGGTTTTCCGTCAAACATTGGACGTAAGGAAGGCATAGCCCCCATTAACACCACGAGTAATGCACCGAATAAGAAGAGAGAAACAGAAATTTTTGCCGTTTTGCTCACTTCTAGTTCTTTTATGTCTGTCGTAGAGTTAAAGGCATCGGCATATTTTGGATCTTTTAAACGACGTTGGTATTCCGGATCATCTTTAAGTTCTTTACCCATTTTGTTCACAAAAATGCAAGCAAGGAAGATACCTAAAAGGGTTGCTGGAATTGTTACCATTAACACATCACCAAGATGAATTCCTTGTGGTTCAAGATAAGCAACCACTGCAACAACTGCCGCTGCAATCGGACTTGCAACAATAGCAAATTGTGAAGCGATGACGGCCATTGAAAGCGGACGTTCAGGGCGGATGCCATTTTGGCGACTCACTTCTGCGATAACCGGCAATACTGAATAAGCCACATGACCGGTACCTGCTAAAAACGTGAATAACCAGGTCACAGCCGGTGCGATGAAAGTAATGTGTTTTGGGTTACGACGTAAAATTTTCGTTGCGATTTTGATCATATAATCTAAGCCACCAGCCGCTTGCATTGCCGCTGCGGCAGCCACTACCGCCATGATCATAAACATCACATCAATGGGTAAACCTGCCGGTTTCAATCCAAAGCCAAAGGAAAGGATAGCAAGACCTAAACCACCGAATACACCAAGACCGATACCACCTACACGTGCACCCACCAGGATACACAATAGCACGATGGCAAATTGTAATAAGAACATTGCAGACATATTGCCCCCTAAGTTAAAGAATAAACTGTTATATTGCTATAGAAACCGCCGCCAATATAGCAACAAATAGGTACGGATTCTATAATTTAGATCAAGAAACGCTGTCTCTTATACGAAAAGTGCGGTTATTTTCCACCGCACTTTTCACTTGTCAAGTTAGAAATCTTCAAAGTATTGCTGAATAACTTTTGGATCTTTGGTTTGTGTTAAAGCGAGTTGTAATAATACGCGTGCTTTTTGTGGATTTAAGGTACCTGAAGCCACAAAACCATATTGAGAATCATCCACTTCTGCATCACGTGTCGTATAGCCCGTCGGCACTCGAGAAGAACGCACGACAGACACTCCATCTTTTGCTGCTTTTTCTAAGCGTTCCAAATGGGCGGTATTCAGATTACCATTCCCGACCCCTGCCGTAACAATACCTTGGTAACCCGCGTCCAACAATGCATTTAGTGGCTCAATTGGCGCATTAGAATAGGCATAAACAATCCCCACTTTTGGTAAACTGTCTAATTTTTCCACATCAAATGGTGTGTTTACCGTATGTTTGCTTTCCGGTGAACGTTCATAATCAACTTTACTGTTATGAATATAACCTAATGCGCCAAAATTCGGTGAATGGAATGTTTGCACGGCGGTTGTGCTGGTTTTTGTAACATCACGCGCACCAAGTACTTCATTATTCATTGCAACAAGCACACCGCGACCGACCGATTTTTTATCGGTCGCAACAACAACTGCGTTATATAAATTTAATGGGCCATCGGCACTTTTTTCGGTTGCAGGTCGCATCGCGCCGACAAGAACAACTGGTTTTTCGCATTTGACGGTGAGATCCAAGAAATATGCGGTTTCTTCCATCGTATCGGTACCATGTGTAATCACAAAACCATCGGTATTGTTACATTGAGCGTTAATGGCTTTAGCGAGTTTTAACCATACATCGTCGTTCATGTTTTGCGAACCGATTTTCACTATCTGTTCACCTTTAACATGAGCAAGTTGTTTTATTTCCGGGACTGCATCAATTAACGCTTCGATATTTAATTGACCAGCTTTATAGGCGGAAGAGACGGCCGTTGCACCGCTACCGGCAATAGTACCGCCCGTGGCTAAGATCGTAATGTTCGGTAATTCTGCTGCTTGAACCGTAGAAATACTGAACCCTAGCATGGTTAATACCGCTAATTTTTTTAACTTCATCGAATATTTCCTTAATAAGAGTAATAATGTAACTATCTTCTACTTAATTAGGAGTAGAAGAAATAGATATATACAATATTTATGATCGGGATCACATTTCCTTTTCGTGCTTGTGTAAAAATTAACCTGATTGGTTTTCTAAAGAGAATTTTTTTGAAAGATAATGCAAGTATGGTTATACTTAAGCCCTATTTTATTCAGTCAGATTTTAATCAACATAATATTGAGATAACAATGCAAGAATTTTTGCCTGATGCAATTCAGTTTGCACAAAAACATACTTTACTAACTGTTTCTTGGTTTGCGATTTTCGCCCTAGTGATTTACAGTTTTTTCAAATCGGCTACCGAGAAATTTAAAACGGTTCAACATCCCGAAGTGATTCGTTTAATCAATAATGAAGATGCGGTTGTTATCGATCTTCGTACCTTAGATGAATTTCAACGTGGTCATATTATTAATAGTATCAATTTACTTCCAAGCGATATTAAAAATGCTAATCTTGGCAAAATTGAACAGCACAAGGAAAAACCATTGGTTTTAGTGGATGTTAACGGCGTATCGGCACCGGCATCGGCAGCACTACTGACCAAACAAGGCTTTGCCCGCGTTTATATCTTAAAAGACGGTATTTCTGCTTGGTTGGGTGCGAATTTACCTATCGTTAAAAAACACAAATAAGGAACTAAAATTATGTCAGAACAAAATCAACAACCTGAAGTGGCTGCAGAGGAATCACAAGCCGTCTTACAAATTCAGCGTATTTACGTTAAAGATGTTTCTTTTGAAGCGCCGAATCTTCCGCATATTTTTCATCAAGAATGGAAACCTAAACTAGGTTTTGACCTAAGTACAGAGACCGTGCAATTAGGCGATGATTTATATGAAGTAACACTCAACATTACGGTGGAAACCACATTGGAAGATTCCGGTGATCTTGCTTTCCTCTGTGAAGTGAAACAGGCGGGCGTATTTACGATTAGCGGTTTGGAAGAGGTGCAAATGGCACATTGCTTAACTTCACAATGTCCGAATATGTTATTCCCCTATGCACGTGAATTAGTCGCAAGTTTAGTGAACCGTGGTACATTCCCGGCGTTAAACCTTTCCCCGGTGAATTTTGATGCCTTGTTTATTGAATATATGAATCGTCAGCAAGGAACGGTGGAAAATCCCCCGGCTGAAGAGAAAGAAACGCAACATTAATTCTTAATTTAAAAAGGGCAGGCTGTGGGCTTGCCCTTTGTTTTTGAGGAGAAAATGATGATTCCATCCCGAACACCGATTACAGTGCTTGGCGCAGGTTCTTACGGTACTGCATTAGCGATTTCTTTTTCGCGTAACGGCTCGCCGACTTATTTATGGGGGCACAATCCTACACATATTGAGCAGATGCGGAGAGAACGCCAAAACCAACGTTTTTTACCCAACATTCCCTTTCCGCAAGAGCTCTATGTGGAACAGGATTTGGCACAGGCACTTCACCAATCGCAAGATATTTTAATCGTTGTACCCAGCCATGCTTTTAACGAAATTCTCAGCAAAATTCGACCGCACTTACAGCCTCATCATCGCTTGATATGGGCGACAAAAGGCTTAGAACACGGAACCGGACGACTGCTGCAAACAGTCGTAGAGGAACAACTGGGGACAAATTATCCTCTTGCCATCCTCTCCGGCCCGACTTTTGCCAAAGAGCTCGCACAAGGTTTACCCACCGCCATTACGTTAGCAGCGAATAACGAACAATTTGCCCTTGAATTTCAGGCTCGCATTCATTGTAGTAAACACTTTCGTGTTTATGTGAACTCCGATATGATCGGCGTGCAGCTTGGCGGTGCAATTAAGAATGTGATCGCGATCGGTGCCGGTATTTCGGATGGAATGGGATTTGGAGCAAACGCACGTACGGCATTGATTACACGGGGTATTGCCGAAATCAGCCGTTTAGGGGTTTCTCTTGGTGCAAATCCGAATACTTTTATCGGTATGTCAGGTTTGGGCGATCTTGTTTTAACCTGTACCGATAACCAATCCCGCAACCGCCGTTTTGGGCTGATGTTAGGGGAAGGATTGGATGCTCAAGCGGCAATGGAAAATATCGGGCAAGTAGTAGAAGGTTTTTATAATACAAAAGAAGCCTATTTGCTGGCACAACGCCAAGGTATTGAAATGCCGATCACAGAACAAATTTATCAGATGCTCTTTTGTGGTAAAAAGGCACAAGATGTGGTTCATAGCTTACTGGGGCGCGAACGGAAAGGCGAATAAAAGGAGAAATAATGATATTAGATGTGTGGCAACATATTCGCCAAGAAGCTAAAGAATTGGCTGAAAACGAGCCAATGCTCGCCAGTTTTTTTCATTCTACAATTTTAAAACACCAAAATCTCGGCAGTGCATTAAGTTATTTACTGGCTAATAAATTGGCGAATCCCATTATGCCAGCAATTTCCTTACGAGAAATTATTGAGGAAGCCTATTTGGCGGATCCAGCCATTATTGATTACGCCGCTTGTGATATTAAAGCCGTCCGCCAACGGGATCCGGCAGTGGAATTATGCTCTACGCCATTACTTTATTTAAAAGGATTTCACGCCATTCAAAGCTATCGAATTACGCATTATTTGTGGAAACAAAATCGTAAGGCATTGGCGCTTTATTTACAAAATCAAATTTCGGTTGCCTTTGATGTGGATATTCATCCGGCGGCAAAAATCGGTCACGGTATTATGTTTGACCATGCTACAGGCATTGTAGTAGGGGAAACCTCTGTTATTGAAAATGATGTTTCCATTCTACAAGGTGTCACCTTAGGTGGGACAGGCAAAGAATCCGGTGATCGTCATCCTAAAGTGCGAGAAGGAGTGATGATTGGCGCCGGTGCAAAAATTCTTGGGAATATCGAGGTAGGCAAATATGCCAAAATTGGGGCAAATTCCGTCGTGCTTCAACCTGTTCCGGAATATGCCACCGCCGCAGGCGTACCGGCACGCATTATCGGTAAGGATAAAGCCGCCAAACCGGCATTTGAAATGAATCAATATTTTATTGATGATGGAATGAATTTGAATATTTAAGAGAATCATAAAATGATCAACAAAGATACCCAACTCTGTATGTCTCTTTCCGGCAGACCGGGAAATTTTGGCACAAGGTTTCACAATTATCTGTACGAAAAATTGGGATTAAACTTTATTTATAAAGCCTTTACCACACAAGATATTGAACATGCGGTGAAAGGTGTGCGAGCCTTAGGGATTCGGGGCTGTGCCGTGTCTATGCCGTTTAAAGAAAGTTGTATGCCGTTTGTCGATGAAATTCACCCTTCCGCACAGGCCATTGAGTCGGTGAATACTATTGTGAATGACAACGGTGTTCTACGTGCCTATAACACCGATTACATTGCGATCGTGAAACTGATTGAAAAATATCGGTTAGATAAAAACAGCACGGTGATGGTGCACGGCAGCGGAGGAATGGCAAAAGCGGTGGTTGCCGCATTTAAAAATAGTGGTTTTGACAATTTAAAAGTTTATGCCCGAAATGAAAAAACAGGGCAGTATTTAGCCGCACTTTACGGCTACGAGTACGTCAATAGTTTGGAAAATCAGCAGGCAGATATTTTAATCAATGTCACGCCAATCGGTATGCAAGGTGGCAAAGAAGAAAAAGATTTAGCCTTTCCTAACACAATGATTACACAAGCAAAAACCGCTTTTGATGTGGTGGCAATCCCTGCGGAAACGCCGTTTATTCAATTTGCCGAAAGCCTAGGCAAACAAATTATTTCAGGTGCGGAAGTGATTGTTTTACAGGCAGTGGAGCAATTCGAACTTTATACCCATCAACGTCCAAATGACGAATTAGTCGCTGAGGCCGCCGCTTTTGCAAGGGCGAATAATTAAAAGTGCGGTTAAAAATAAAGGCGTTTTACAATATCAAAACGCCTTTTTCATCTTTTTAAGAAACTAATTTCCTTACTGCTTCTACCACTACGGAAATCGCTTTTTCTTCGCTGGCTTTTATTGTGGCTTCATTTGGGATTTCTTGTTGCGTACGATTGACGATCACGCCTGAAACCATACCGGCGCGTAAACCTAACGCATTACACATGGTAAATAAGGTAGCGGATTCCATCTCAAAATTCATCACATTAAGATCCTGCCATTGTTTGAGCAAGCCTTGGTAATCACGATAAATCTTTCCACTGTAAGTGTCATAACGTTCTTGACCCGGATAGAAGGTATCTGATGAGGCGGTAATGCCGACAAAAGGCTCAATACCTTTTTCTTTTGCCGCATCGTAAAGGGCGGTAGTACACTCAAAATTAGCTACCGCCGGATATTCCAATGGGGCAAAATGTTTGCTTGCACCGTCTAAACGTACTGCACCGGTAGTGACGAGAATATCACCGACATTAATATGCGGTTGAATAGCGCCGGTGGTACCGATTCGTAAAAAAGTACGAACACCGAGTTGGGCTAATTCTTCCACACAAATAGAGACGGACGGGCCGCCGATACCGGTAGAGCACACCACAACGGGTTGGCCGTTTAAATAACCTAACCACGAGGTAAATTCTCGGGTACTGGTGAGGAACTCAGGATTATCAAGATGTTTGGCTATACGTTCGCTGCGAGCCGGATCGCCCGGAACGATGGCAATGGTTGCCCCTTTTAATTGTGCTTTGGTTAAGTTTAAATGAAATACCTCTGACATAGTTGTCTCCTTAATTTAAATTTAGCGGTAAAAATGACCGCACTTTGGTTTGTTATTTTTTTAATGCGCCTAAAATACCACGCATAATTTGTTTGGTGACTTCATTGCGAATATTTCTCCCCACGGATTTTGCAACGCTATTCACCATTTGTTCTGTCGGGCTTAATTTATCACCCCGTTTTTTGGTGCCGAAAATCATACGGCTGAGGCTGCCTAAAATGCCGTTTTCTTCTTCCTCTTGAGCTTGCTCCGCTTGTTTTTTTTGCACGGCGGCAAGATCGGCTTGCGCATTTAAGACTTCAAAGGCAGATTCGTTATCCACATAATCTTTATAGGACGGATAAAGCTCATCATCTTTTACCCATGTGGTTCGTTCTTCGCCTGAAAGAGGGGAAAGTTGGCTTTTCGGCGGGTAAATATAGGCAATTTCAACTGGGGTTGGCATACCTTTTTCGTCTAAGAAAGAGACTAACGCTTGCCCTACGCCAAGTGTCGAAATACTTTCTACTACATTGACCGCCGGGTTGGCACGGAAGGTTTCGGCAGCGGATTTTACGGCTTTTTGATCACGTGGTGTGAAAGCACGTAATGCATGTTGTACTCGGTTACCCAATTGACCTAAAACCGTATCCGGTAAATCTAACGGATTTTGTGTGACAAAATAGATGCCGACCCCCTTAGAACGAATTAAACGCACCACTTTTTCGACTTTTTCCACCAATACTGCCGGGGCATCGTCAAATAATAAATGCGCCTCATCAAAAAACATGACGAATTTAGGTTTATCCGGATCACCTACTTCCGGTAATTGCTCAAATAATTCAGACATTAACCATAACAAGAACGCACTATACATTCTTGGAGAGTTAATCAGTTGTTCCGAATTTAAAACATTGATCACGCCACGCCCATCACGAGTTTGTAACCAGTCGTCAAGATTAAGGGCGGGTTCGCCGAATAAATTTGCAGCGCCTTCATTTTCAAGGGTAAGCAATGCACGTTGAATCGCTCCTACACTCGCCGCAGAGACATTGCCGTATTCCACTTGGAAAGTTTTGGCATTTTCCGCTACATATTTTAGCATTGCACGAAGATCTTTTAAATCAATAAGCAATAAACCTTTGTCGTCGGCAACACGGAAAACGAGATTCAACAAACCTTCTTGTGTGGCATTAAGATTTAACAGGCGGGAAAGTAATAAAGGGCCCATTTCAGAAATGGTGGTACGAAGCGGAATACCGGTTTTACCGAAAACATCCCAAAAAGAGACGGGGTAGCCCTTTAAATAAGCCTCGCCGCCTAGTTCAAATTGTTCGATGCGCTCGGCAATTTTGCCTTGAAATTGACCTGCTTTCACCAGGCCTGACAGATCGCCTTTGACATCGACCAAAAACACCGGCACACCGTCATCACTGAACGTTTCTGCCATTTTACGTAAGGTGACGGTTTTCCCCGTACCGGTCGCCCCGGCGATTAAGCCGTGGCGATTTGCCATTTTTGCGGTAATACCGAGTGTTTGTCCTTGTGTGCTTCGTGCGAGATCATATTGCATAAGTGTTCCTTTCTTTAATGCTATTTATGGGGAAATGATAGGGAAAAAACAAAGTGCGGTCAAAATTTAAGTCATTTTGCGATATAATTTTACGCGTTTTTGTTGATAAGGGAAATGAAATGTCAAAGTCAGAAATTTTGGTGATTAAAA
The DNA here is from genome assembly GCF_010587025.1 of Rodentibacter caecimuris. Lineage (NCBI taxonomy): Bacteria > Pseudomonadati > Pseudomonadota > Gammaproteobacteria > Pasteurellales > Pasteurellaceae > Rodentibacter > Rodentibacter caecimuris. The sequence goes on from NZ_CP040863.1 coordinate 1,737,154, forward strand.
TCGGTGAAGTCGAACAACTGACTTTTGCTGACGGTACCTGTTATGAAAGTGCTATTCGAAAACGCCCGGTATCCTCTGTAAAAATCCATTCATTGGGTGCGTATGGTAATGATGTCGGGCTTAAAAAACACCATGGCGGTGTGGATAAAGCATTATTTTTTATGTCGGATGTGTCTTTTCCTGCATTAAATACCTTATTAGACGAAGATTTTTCTTACATTGGTACGGCGGTTTATGGCGAAAATTTTGTCGTCTCAGGCTTTGACGAGGATTCCGTTTGTGTGGGCGATCGCTTTAAAATCGGTACAACCCTTTTGGAAGTGTCGCAACCCCGCAAACCTTGCGAACGTTTATCTAAAAATACCAATAATCCCGAAACCCAAAAAACCGTTTATCTTTCAGGTTGGAGCGGTTGGTATGTGCGTGTTATTGAAGAGGGGGAAATTTCGCAAGGGGATGAATTAATCCTAAAAAGCCGACCTTATCCTCAACTTACTATTCGTCATTTAAATCGCTTATTGTCGGGTAAACCAACGGCGGAAGAATTAGAGCAGGCACTTGCCGTTGAAGAATTAGCAGCAGCATTTAAACGTTCATTAAGTTCTCAATTAAGTAAAGTTCGGGCATGCAAAAATGACAAATAAAACAACCGTACTTTGCCCTTGCCAATCAACAAAAAATTATGGAGATTGTTGCGGGCTATTCCATCAGCATAAGGCTTTGCCGGAAACGGCGGAACAGCTTATGCGTTCACGCTATACGGCGTATGTACTGAAAGATATTGCTTATATCGTAGAAACAACCGTCCCCAGCCAACAAAGGCTCTTAGCAACGCAAGTCTTACAAGATTGGGCGGATAGTACCCAATGGCTTGGTTTACAAATTCTGAAAACGGAAACCTTAACCAAACAGCAAAGTGCGGTAGAATTTCGTGCGATTTTTCAGAGTGAGGAAGGGGAGCAGTCTCATCAAGAGCGGTCAATTTTTGTCAAGATTGAGGGGCGTTGGTATTTTGTTGATCCGACAGTGGTATTGCCAACCATGAAGCAACCTTGTGTTTGCGGTTCGGGGAAAAAATTTAAACATTGTTGCGGGGCATGGCTATGACTATGACAGATTTCACTTTCTTTAAACGATTTTGGCTACGTTTTAATGAAAATAAATTGACGCAGGCTGCGGGCTCGCTCACTTATAGCACTATGTTGGCGATTGTGCCGTTAGTGATGGTGATTTTTTCAATTTTTTCGGCGTTTCCGGTGTTCAATGAGGTAACCGGTGCGCTGAAAGCGTTTATTTTTACAAACTTTGCCCCCTCTGCAGGCGATGTTGTGGGGCAATATATTGATGAATTTGTGAATAATTCTAAGCAGATGAGCGCGGTGGGGATTGTCAGTTTAATTGCCGTGGCGTTAATGCTGATTAATTCCATTGATCGCACCTTAAACGGCATTTGGCAAGAGAGCGGTACGCGCCCGATTTTTACTTCTTTTGCGATTTATTGGCTGATTTTAACCCTTGGGCCTTTGCTTATTGGTACAAGTATTGCCGCAAGCGCTTATGTGAAAGCGATGTTTGAGAGTTCGGAACATCTTTCCTTCGGTTTAACATTACTCGGTTTTGTTCCTTTTCTTTCCACTTGGTTTATTTTTACCGTGCTTTATACGGTAGTGCCGAATAAAAAAGTCAGCGTCAAACATTCCGCTGCCGGGGCATTAATCGCAGCCGTATTCTTCACATTGGGTAAACAGGCTTTTGCTTGGTATATTGCCACTTTCCCCTCTTATCAATTAATTTATGGCGCGATGGCAACTCTGCCGATAATGTTGTTATGGGTTCAATTAAGTTGGACGGTTGTTTTACTTGGTGCGCAACTCGCCGCCGTTTTAGCCGAGATGAAACGAGAAAAAGTGCGGTTAGAAAATGAAGAAATGAAGGAGATATAATGATTGCATTAATACAGCGTGTTACACGGGCTCAAGTGGATGTGAATGGTGAAAAAGTCGGAAAAATTGGCAAAGGGTTATTAGTATTACTGGGTGTGGAGAAAAATGATGACCGCACAAAAGCCGATAAATTGGCAGAAAAAGTTTTACATTACCGCATTTTTAACGATGAAAACGGCAAAATGAATTTAAATGTTCAGCAAGCTGGCGGCGCATTGTTGGTGGTGTCGCAATTCACCCTTGCCGCCGATACCCAAAAAGGCTTGCGCCCGAGTTTTTCTAAGGGGGCTGAACCGGCACTGGCAAATGAGCTTTATGACTATTTTTCACAAAAATGTGCCGAGAAGATTCAGGTTGAAAACGGGCGTTTCGCCGCAGATATGCAGGTCAGCCTCACTAATGACGGTCCCGTTACATTTTGGTTAAACGTATAACGCTATGAATCATTATTCTATTGGTCAAGTTGCTTTTTCCGACCGAAATAGCCTTGCTCAAATTGATGCGCTGCTTGAGCAAGAAGGGATTCAGCGTGATCCAAATTTGGACTATCTTTGTGCAATGTTTGATGAGGAGTTTAATATCATTGCAACAGGGGCTTGTTTTGGTAATACCTTGCGTTGCTTAGCGGTATCTCAATTTCATCAAGGGGAAGGCTTGATGAATCAAGTCGTCACACATTTGATCAATGTTCAAATGGAACGAGGCAATGCACATCTGTTTCTCTATACGAAATGTGAGTCAGCAAAATTTTTCTATGATCTCGGCTTTCGGGAGATCGTGCGAATTCCGGATCAGATCGTCTTTATGGAAAACAAACGCAATGGATTCGGGGATTATTTAACTCGGCTGCAAAACGAGACAGCAAAAAGTGCGGTGAAAAATCAGGGCGTTTTTAACGAGAAAAGAACGGCGGCTATTGTGATGAATGCCAACCCTTTCACTCTTGGACATCAATATTTGGTAGAAAAAGCAGCGAGTGAAAATGACATTGTTCATCTGTTTATTTTGAGTGAAGGCAGTAGTTTATTCCCTTACTCTGTGCGTAAAAAATTGATTCAAGCCGGTATCGCGCATTTGCCTAATGTCATATTGCACGATAGCGGTTCTTATATCATAAGCCAAGCCACTTTCCCGAGCTATTTCCAAAAAAGCGATGATGCTGTTATTAAAAGCAATGTAGAGATTGATTTACAGATTTTTGTACGCATTGCACAAGCATTGGGGATTCAACGCCGTTATGTGGGTGATGAGCCGTTTAGCCATGTGACAAACCTTTACAATCAAACTATGCTACAAAAATTACCGGAATATGGTGTGGCGTGCGTGGTGGTGGAACGGAAAGAAACGGCTGAAAGAGTTATTAGTGCATCGGCTGTTAGGCAGGCTATTAAGGATAAAAATTGGTTGGCAGTCAAAAAACTGGTACCTCAAAGCACCTTTGATTTTTTGCTGAGTGATGAAGCCGTGCCGATAGTAGAGAAAATTCAACAAACGGAAGATGTAAAACATTATTGATATAAGGCGGTTAAAAAACAACGCGATTTTTAACCGCTCTTTTTATTTTCTAAGTTTGACTAACTCCACTGCGTGAGCCGCACCTTTTGTCAAAATGAGGTTTGCCCGTTCACGGGTTGGCAAAATATTTTCTCGTAGATTTAAACCGTTGATACTTTCCCAAATTTGGGAGGCGATGGTAATTGCCTCTTCTTCTGACAGCGTGGCGTAGTGTTTAAAGTAGGAATCAGGGTTACTAAAGGCACTTTGGCGGAATTTTAAGAAACGCTTGATATACCATTCTTTTAGCAAATTTTCTTCTGCATCCACATAAATTGAAAAATCTACAAAATCAGAAACGAAAATTTGATTACTTTTGTTTCCGCCCGTTTGTAGTACGTTCAATCCTTCTAAAATTAAAATATCCGGTTGATTAACTTCGTGAAATTCATCAGGAATAATATCGTATGTCAAATGCGAGTAAATAGGTGCTTTAACATGTTTATTGCCAGATTTAATGTCGGCTAAAAAGTGAATGAGCTTCGCCGTGTCATAAGAGACGGGAAAGCCTTTTTTTTGTAGTAGATTATCCTGCTTCAGTTTTTCGAGCGGATAGAGGAATCCGTCGGTTGTAATAAGATCAACTGTTCTTTCGCCCGGCCAATGGGAGAGGAGAGATTGCAGAATACGTGCAGAGGTACTTTTGCCGACAGCAACACTCCCTGCAATGCTGATAATGTAAGGGACTTTAGGACTTTGTCCGCCTAAAAAACGATTGAGTACGGTTTGGCGGCGAAGGTTTTCGTCAATATAATAGTTAATTAAGCGGGCGAGTGGTAAATAAATGGTTCTTACTTCATCAAGAGAAAGTTCTTCATTGAAGCCAAGTAGCGGTTTAAGATCCTGTTCAGTGAGTTTTAGTGGTACCGATTTTCGCAAGTTAGCCCATTGTTCTCGACTAAAACTTAAAAATGGTGTGAGTTGGTTTGAAATTTCCACTATATAACGGTAATGTTGTTGAAATATTATTGAAAAATATACCTTATAACGCCTTGTTATGCATTGTTTTTTTCTAACTTGATGAAAATGACGTCAAAAAACGGGCGGTTTTGCTTGCAAATTAGACGAACAAGTAAAAAAATAAATTTTTTTAGAAAAAAGACTTGTCAGGCAAACTTTTTTCCATATAATACGCCTCACTTGCTTACGACACGCCGACTTAGCTCAGTAGGTAGAGCAACTGACTTGTAATCAGTAGGTCATCAGTTCGATTCCGATAGTCGGCACCATTCTTTCGTAGACAAGCATTCATTTAGCGTGGAGGGGTTCCCGAGCGGCCAAAGGGGGCAGACTGTAAATCTGTTGGCTCAGCCTTCGAAGGTTCGAATCCTTCTCCCTCCACCATCTTTTAGATGAATTCTGATGGGACAGATGAATTTAGGACTTGCGGGCATCGTATAATGGCTATTACCTTAGCCTTCCAAGCTAATGATGCGGGTTCGATTCCCGCTGCCCGCTCCAAACGCTGATATAGCTCAGTTGGTAGAGCGCACCCTTGGTAAGGGTGAGGTCGGCGGTTCAAATCCGCCTATCAGCACCAGCCTTCAATTCACTTTCCTTGTTAAATAGTAATGAATTTTATTGGTTAATGTGGTTTAATTTACCCATCGATAACCGTGTCTATTTAGAGGGACTCTTTAAATGTCTAAAGAAAAATTTGAACGTACAAAACCGCACGTAAACGTGGGTACAATCGGCCACGTTGACCACGGTAAAACAACTTTAACAGCAGCAATCACGACAGTATTGGCAAAACACTACGGTGGTGCGGCTCGTGCATTTGACCAAATCGATAACGCGCCGGAAGAAAAAGCGCGTGGTATTACCATCAATACTTCACACGTTGAATACGATACACCAACCCGTCACTACGCACACGTTGACTGTCCGGGACACGCCGACTACGTTAAAAACATGATTACCGGTGCGGCACAAATGGACGGTGCAATCTTAGTGGTTGCGGCGACTGACGGTCCTATGCCACAAACTCGTGAACACATCTTATTAGGTCGCCAAGTAGGTGTACCTTACATCATCGTATTCTTAAACAAATGCGATATGGTTGATGACGAAGAGTTGTTAGAATTAGTTGAAATGGAAGTTCGTGAACTTCTTTCTCAATATGACTTCCCGGGTGATGACACCCCAATCGTACGTGGTTCAGCATTAAAAGCGTTAGAAGGCGATGCGGCATGGGAAGAAAAAATCCTTGAATTAGCAAACCACTTAGATACTTATATCCCGGAACCTGAACGTGCAATTGACCAACCGTTCCTTCTTCCAATTGAAGATGTGTTCTCAATCTCCGGTCGTGGTACGGTAGTAACCGGTCGTGTAGAGCGTGGTATCATCCGTACAGGTGATGAAGTTGAAATCGTGGGTATCAAAGATACGGCAAAAACAACCGTAACCGGTGTTGAAATGTTCCGTAAATTACTTGACGAAGGTCGTGCAGGTGAAAACATCGGTGCGTTATTACGTGGTACCAAACGTGAAGAAATCGAACGTGGTCAAGTATTGGCGAAACCGGGTTCAATCACGCCACACACTGACTTCGAATCAGAAGTGTACGTATTATCTAAAGATGAAGGTGGTCGTCACACCCCATTCTTCAAAGGTTACCGTCCACAATTCTATTTCCGTACAACAGACGTAACCGGTACTATTGAGTTACCGGAAGGTGTGGAAATGGTAATGCCTGGCGATAACATCAAAATGACTGTATCCTTAATCCACCCGATTGCGATGGACCAAGGTTTACGTTTCGCAATCCGTGAAGGTGGTCGTACTGTAGGTGCGGGCGTTGTTGCGAAAATTATTAAATAATTCATCTGATGAATTGAATATGGAGGCAGATCGAAAGATCTGCCTTTTTCATATCACTTTTTTATATCCTATAGATAGGATTTAACCAGAAGCAAGATCACCGGAATCTTCCATAGAAAAGCTAAATGAAAACTGACTTTTTTCCCTAAGAGTGATAGGATAAAGGACAAATTGCTGACATATTAATACAGTTATGACAACATCAACCATTCTAAAAATAGCAACACGACAAAGTCCGCTTGCATTATGGCAAGCTAATTTTGTAAAAGAATGTTTAGAAAAAATCCACCCAGACTTAACCGTGGAGCTTGTTCCAATGGTGACAAAAGGAGATGTTATTCTTGATACTCCTTTGGCCAAAATTGGCGGGAAGGGCTTATTTGTCAAAGAATTAGAAAATGCATTATTAGAAAAACGCGCCGATATTGCTGTACACTCCATGAAAGATGTTCCAATGCAATTTCCAGAAGGGCTTGGACTAAGTGTTATTTGTAAGCGTGAAGACCCACGTGATGCCTTTGTCTCCAATCACTATGCGTCATTTGATGATTTACCGAAAGGCGCGATTGTCGGTACATCAAGTTTACGCCGTCAATGCCAATTAAAAGAGTTACGACCGGATTTAGATATTCGTTCTTTACGTGGTAATGTGGGGACTCGGTTAAGCAAATTGGATAATGGCGAATACGATGCAATCATTTTGGCTGCAGCCGGGTTAATTCGTCTGGGGATGAAAGAGCGTATTGCCTCTTTTATTGAGGTGACAACTTCTTTGCCGGCGGTTGGACAAGGTGCTGTTGGGATTGAATGTCGAACGGATGATCATCTTGTTCAGGCATTACTCGCACCGCTTGCTGATGAAGAGACGACAGTTTGTGTCAAGGCGGAGAGAGCCATGAACGCACGTTTGCAGGGTGGTTGCCAAGTGCCTATTGGGGGATATGCTGTTCTCGAAAATAATCAAATTTATTTACGCGCACTGGTTGGTGAACTTGACGGCTCATCAATTATTCGGGTAGAAAGTAAAAGTACAGTTGAGAAAGCGGAAGAATTAGGCGTTCAACTCGCAGAAAAATTGCTCACACAAGGTGCCGATCGTATCCTTGCGAAAGTTTATTCATTAGGAGAACAGTAATGGCGATTCTTGTCACCCGCCCTGATGAACGTGGAAAACAGCTGGCTGATTTACTCAATCAAGCCGGTTGGGTAGCGCTGTATTTACCCTTATTTACTTTTGCAAGTGGTAAAGAGTTGGAAAGCCTACCGGGGAAACTTGATCGATTAAAATCCGGTGATTATGTCTTTCTTGTGTCTAAAAGTGCGGTTGATTTTTCTGCTAAAACGCTAAAAGAAGTCGGCTTCCATTGGCGTGAAGATTTACAATACTTTACTGTTGGGCAAAGAACCGCACAGCATTTTGCCTGTCAAAGCGAACAATTTATACGCTACCCCATTGAACAAGAAAATAGTGAGGGCTTGCTTGCTCTTCCACAAATGCAACAACTTAATGGAAAACAAATTTTAATTTTACGCGGTAATGGCGGGCGTGAATATTTTACTGAACAAGCGAAAAAACGAGGAGCAATGGTAGAAACGGTGGAATGCTACCGTCGAGAGCCTATAATCTATAATAATGATGAACAAAGCAGTATTTATAAACGTTCCGGTGTGGATACATTAGTCGTCACCAGTTTAGAAATTTTACATGCATTAATTAAATTTGTCCCTGAAACTGAACAAAGCTGGCTGAAAAGTTGTAAGTTAGTCACGGTGAGTGCCCGTATTGCCGATGTAGCAAAATCTCAAGGCTGGCAAACCGTCATCCTCTCTCCAAAAGCGGATAACCAAAGTTTGTTGAAGACATTACTTAGCTAAATGACCTAATAAGGAATGAATATGGCGAAAAATAAATCAAATGAAGTAGCAGAAAACCTTGATGATACTGTAGAAAGTACCATTGAAACCACAGCTGAAACTCCAACTGAAACCAATTCCCAACCAGCTCAAACCATTGTGAAGAAAAGCGGAACAGGGTTAAGTCTGTTGGCTATTTTAATTGCGTTAGGCGTGGGCGGAGCCGGCTATTATTTAGGGCAGCAGCAAGTGGGAGAAATTCAGCAAAAATTGACCGCACTTGAAGGAAAAATCACTAACGTTTCGTCAACTCCTTTGGACAGTGTTCAACCTGAACAGATTGAAACTCTTGAAAAAAATATTTCCGCAACACAAAATAAATTGAATCAAGTTGAGCAATTGGTTTTAGCAAAAGATCAGGAGTTAGGTGCATTACGTCACCAACTTGAAGTAGTGAGTAAACAAGCGGTGGCTCAACAGCCTAACGATTGGTTATTTTCAGAAGCCGATTTTTTACTTAACAATGCATTACGTAAGTTAGTGTTGGACAGTGATATAGAGACCGGAATTTCTCTATTGAAATTGGCTAATGAAACGTTAATGAAGGTAAATAGTTCTGAATCAATAGCGATTCGTGCGGCAATTAACCAAGATCTCAAACAACTACTTTCAGTCGATAATGTTGATCAAAATTCGGTAATGCAACAGCTTTCCCAGTTAGCCAATTCTGTGGATGAATTGCCTTTGTTGAACGTTAATTTTGGCGATGTTTCCGATTCGACCAAATTGTCTGATTCTTTGGACGATTGGCAAGCTAATGCAGAAAAAAGTGCGGTTTCTTTTTTGAATCATTTTATTCGAATTACACCGAAACAAGGTACGGATAAAAAAGAATTGCTTGCCCCCAATCAAGACATTTATTTACGTGAAAACATTCGCTTACGTTTACAGTTAGCGATTATGGCGGTATCGCGTCAGCAAAATGATTTATATAAACAATCCTTGGATGCGGTCGCAACTTGGGTACGCAGCTATTTTGATACAAACACGGAAGTCACACAGAGTTTCTTAAAATCTACTGATGAATTAATGGAATTATCGGTTTATGTCGATGTGCCGAATCAATTACAAAGTTTGAACTTACTTGATAAATATCTCAATCGTACGCCTATGGATGTGAAAAAAATTGAGATTGAAGCTGAAAAATCTTTTGACGAACCGACAAAATTAAGTGATGTGAAAGAGGGGCAAGCCAATCAGGATGTGTCTTCTACGGATGAGAAACCAACCACTGAGCCTCAACAATAAGGATAGACTATGTTTAGAACACTATTTTTAATGCTGGCTTTACTTGCAGGGTTGATTGCAGGCCCGTATCTTTCAGGTCAGCAAGGTTATGTTCGTATTGAAACGGCAGGTAATATTTATGAAATGTCTATCACGACACTGGTGATTTTATTTGTTGCAGCCCTTGCAGTAGTTTATGCCATAGAGTGGATTGTTAGCCGTTTCTTGCGTTTAAGTAATAATACTTACAGCTGGTTTTCTCGTCGTAAACGTGTTAAAGCACAAAAACAAACTCTTGAAGGTTTAATGAAAATGGACGAAGGGGATTATAGCAAGGCTGAGAAACTTATCGGTAAGAATGCGAAACATTCTGACGAACCTATTTTAAATCTCATTAAAGCGGCTGAAGCTGCACAACAACGTGGTGATGAATTTAGCGCAAACCGTTATTTAATTGAAGCAACCGAACTTGCTGGTTCGGATAACTTACTTGTTGAAATTGCCCGTACCCGAATCCTGTTACAACAAAATAAATTACCGGCAGCCCGTAGCTCGGTAGATAGTTTGTTGGAGATGACGGATCGAAATAAAGAAGTCTTAAAATTAGCGGTTGAGATTTATACGCAATCTAAAGCTTATCAGGCGCTTGATAATATTTTGGATTTAATTCAGCGCTCAGGTTTATATTCACCCGATGAGTTTAAAACGGTGCAGGTGAATACAGAGAATGGTTTACTTGATGAAAAAATGAATGAAGAAGGCGTAGATGGTTTACTCGCTTGGTGGGAAGCTCAGCCTCGCCGTCGTCGCAACGATTTAGGTTTAAAAGTTGCATTAATTCAACGCTTAATTGATTGCAATGACCATGAATCTGCTTATGAATTCACCCTAGAAACATTAAAGAAATGGGGCGATAATACACCGTTAAGTCCGGCACTTTGTACACAAATGACCCGTTTACAGCCGACTGATAATACAAAATTAATCAAGATGATGGAAAAACGTGCCAAATATGCTGATGAAAATCAATGCTGTGGTATTAATCGTGCTCTTGGTTATTTGTATGTGCGTAATAACGAATTTACTAAAGCGGTAGAGGCTTTTAAGAAAGTCATTGCTTGCCCGAAACAGCTCGAATCTAATGATGCTATGATGGCGGCTTACGTATTTGAGCAAGCCGGCGATAAAGCGATGGCAGAAAAAATCCGTCAAGAAAGCCTACACCATGCAATGTCGCTCCAAACTAGCGAGGTAGATAAAACTGAAGAAAATCCTACCGCACTTTTAGAAGAAAAAGTGTAAAACTTAATTTAATAAGTGAGAGGTTCTCATTTAGCATATGTTCATCAAGGGTGAATGTTTTTTGTTTATGCATTTTATCAGCCAAAATAAAGCATTCACCTCTCTAAATTTCTATTTAATTATCTTATCTTATATTAAATTCAAGAGATCACGACTAAACTTATTTACCTCCCCAAATTCTTTCACTTGGTATTCCAAATTCTTCTGGAATAGGTCTATTACAGACTATCAGATCAAAGTCATCAAGTTGACCAATGTAGGCAGAATGAACTTGTTGAAACTTAGTATGATCAAAAATAAGAATTTTCTTTTGTGTTTTTGCCATGGCTTTTTGCTTTACTTGGGCTTCACTGAATCTAAAACAGGTTAGCCCCTGTTGTCTATCAACACCGGAAGTTGCAATAAATGCTTTCGTTGTACATACAGAGTCTAGTATGGAATGACTTTGAGTTGATGTGACCAGTGAATTATCTCTCGAATAATGACCACCACATAGAATAATATTGCAATTTATTTTCTCTTGTAAAATCATAAATGTATTAATAGAACAACATATCGCTGTAAATTTAACTTTATCAGAGATCTGTGAAGCTAAAGACGCAATCGTGGTTCCACAATCAAAAAATATGACATCCCCATCTTCAATTAAACTAGAGGCCAGTTTCCCTACATCCATTTTTTCTACTATATTTTTATCTTGTTGTTCTAAGAGAAAATAATTATTTTTTGTTTCATTAACAATATATCCGCCCAGCAAGCTCATTGATTTTGTGGAAACTAAGTCTCGACGAATAGTCATTTCTGAAACATTAAGGATAGCAGATGCTTCACGTAGATGGATTTTATCTACTTGCTTTAACAGTAATTCTAATTTTTTTATTCTGGAATTAATCTTAGTATTATCTATTGTCATGTTATTATTTATAAAGTTTTAAGTACATTGATTAAATTAATATAACTTTTATATTTTTGCTGGTATATAAAATAGTTTTCTATATTTGATTCTATTAATTTAACATTCGTTAATTTATTTATAATATCTTTAGTTTCTAAACCAACGCCTTGCATAGCCACTAATGCTGCTCCTAAACAACCTGGCTCGTCTACTTCGGAAATTTCCAATGTTATACCTGTTATATCAGCTAGCATTTGTAGCCATACTTGTGATTTTGTTATCCCTCCCATGACATGTAATTTTTCTGTATTAGGAAATTTTTTCTTCATATTTTCTATATGAGTCATTAAGCTAAAAATAACGCCTTCATAAATTGCGCGTAATAAATGAGATTTTGTATGGTAGGACTGGATTCCATAGAACCCAGATTTCACATTTTCTGTATTCGTTCCATATAAAAATGGAATAAATAGAACTGAATTTAACTGAGGTTTTATACTATCTACAAGAATATTGATTTCTTCATAAGTTAAGGGTGCACACTGTTCAATGAACCATTCTAAATTCGCAATAGAAGTAGGACTATCATCATGAATAATCAATTTACCTGTTTCAGGATAGCAACCATGAACTAATCTTTGTTGTTCATTGGCAAAATTCTGTGTTATTCCACTCACAATATGCCAAGTACCCAAAATAGCACAAAGTTCGTTCTCATTGGTGAGGTTAGCACATAATGTGGCCGCGACTACATCAAATAAACCACCAACTACAGGAGTACCTATTTCCAAACCTGATAATTCGGCAGATTCTGGTGTGACATAACCCACCACTTGATTTGATTTTGCTATAGGGGGAAGTTTGTCATATATTTCAGCAATATCTAATTTTTCCATGATTTCAGTATCATAGGCTTTTGCTGTCATATTATATAAATTAGATTCTGAAATATTAGTTTCTTCACAATGTAATTTGCCAGTTAAACAAAATCGAAGATAGTCATGGGACATCAAGACTGTACCAATATTTTTATAAAGATCGGGATTATTTTCTTTCAACCAACGTAGAATTGAGACCGGATGGCCTGCCCAGAGTGGCTGGTAAGTCTTCTGATAGAGCCAATGATGAATATGCTGTTTTTCCCAATTTTTGACAATATCACGAGCTCTTTGATCCGAGGAAATAATTGCGTTTCCTAAAGGCTTCTTTTCCTTATCTAGTAGAAATACACCTTTACCCTGAGCAGATATTCCAATAGATTTAACTTGTTTTGGGCTGATATTAGCTTTGGCTATAACCGTCTTTATGACTTTGACACAATCTAGCCATAATTTAGTCATATCCCTTTCAGCATACCCCTCCTTTTCACTTAAGATTGGAGAGTTTTGTCTTGATGACGAAAGAATATTTCCAGCACTATCCACTAATATGGCTTTAATAAAGGTTCCACCACAATCAATACCTAAATAATAATCCATTATGTTCCCCTAATTGATTAATCTCTTCTAAAGAAAATAGCTTTAAAGTTGCTCATTGAGACTTCTCCTCGGCGTACTTGATCTAAAAACACTGCGAGGACAATAACCAACCCAATGATCAACCGCTGTAAATAAGAGGTAACATTTAGTAACGTTAATCCATTTTGCAATACACCCATAATTAGTGCACCTATAGATGTACTGATAACAGAACCAATTCCACCAATAAGACTTGTTCCACCGATGACTGTCGCGGCAATCGCATCTAATTCATAGCCAGTACCAGCAATAGGTTGTGCTGCATTTAATCGTCCCACTAAAATAACTGCACCGATTGCAGCAAATGCACCATTGATCACATAAGCCTTTATTTCTAATCGGTTTACGTTGATACCGGATAAGCGAACCGCCTCACGGTTTCCCCCTAATGCATAAATCTGGCGACCGAAAATAGTTTGGCTTAATACATAATAGCTCACCAATACAACAATAATGGCGATAATAACAGGAATGGGAATATGGATTTGTTCTGTGAGCTCTAGTTTACCATTGCCAAAAAACCGTAACGCATCTGGAAAATTATAGATAGTTTTACCGTCAGATAGTGTTAATGCCAACCCTCGTGCAATCCCCATCATGCCTAGCGTTGTGATAAAGGGAGTAACTTTGCAATAAACGATGAGAAAGCCATTAATATAACCACAAATTGCCCCAACAAGGATTGCTCCTATAATGGAACATAACACCAGTATTGTGACAGAAAAATCAGAGGGATTATCTCCCAAGTACCTTAATCCAGTGTGAATAAACAATCCTAAACAGACCGCACTTAACGCAACAATCGATCCGACAGATAAGTCAATTCCGCCTGTTAATATGACATAAGTCATGCCAACTGAAATAATACAAATTACAGAAACCTGTAATAGTATATTTAGTATATTATTAGATGATAAAAATACCTCATGAGCTAAGGACATCCCAATAATCATAATAAATAAAATAATTCCAATACCTAATTTAGAAAATATTTTTTTAAATTTATTCATAATTCCTCCAAATTTTATTAAACACCAATCATTAAACGCATAAGGTTTTCTTCATTAATCTCATCTTGTTTAGTAATTTCCTCTATTTTTTTACCATTACGCATAACGATGACTCGATCTGACATTGTAATTAATTCAGGTAAGTCTGATGACACCATAATAATGCTGCCGCCTTGTTCAACAAACTCTCGCATAAGATCATAAATTTCAGATTTCGCACCAATATCAATCCCCCTTGTAGGTTCATCAAAAAATAGAATATTTACACCACTTTCTAACCATCTTGCGATAATGACTTTCTGCTGATTTCCTCCAGATAGAGTTTTTGTCTCTTGCTCTTGATCTCTTGATACAATCTTTAATTGTTCTCTATTTTTTTCAACAAGTTGTTTTTCACTTTTTTTATCTAAATAAAAGTTTTTCCAAAAACGTTTTAAAATAGGCAATGTAATATTTTCTCGAATGCTTAATCCTAAAATTAATCCTTGTGATTTACGATCTTCTGTAATAAATCCAATTTTATTTTTAACAGCATCTTCTGGAGATAAAATATTCACTTTCTTATTATCAATAAAAATATTACCTATTGATTCATCCGCTCCATAGATTGCTCGTAGTAATTCAGTTCTTCCTGCACCAACCAAGCCGGCAAAACCAAGAATTTCACCTTTATAAAGGTGAAATGAGACCTGTTTAAGTTTTTTGTTACTAATTTTTTCAACTCTCAACTTTTCTTCATTAAAAAAGCTTTCTATTTGATATTTGCTAAAATCAATATCTCTTCCAACCATTAATTTAACGATTTCTTCAGGAGATGTTTCTTTATACGGAATTGTGCCGGTAATTTCTCCATCTCTAAGCACGGTAACTTTATCTGCAATATATTCAAATTCTTCTAATCTATGAGAAATATAAATCATCGCAACATTCTTCTCTTTTAATTGCCGAATGATTTTAAACAGTGTTTGGGTATTTTTTCTTGATATTGAAGCGGTCGGCTCATCAAAAATGATCACTTTATATTGACCAAAAATTGCTTTGGCAATCTCAACCATTTGCTGTTGTGCAACGGATAGATTTGAAATTAAATCATCAGGGTGAATATCTAGTTCTAACTCATTAATAATTTTTTGTGTTTTTTCTCGCATCTTATGCCAGTCCATCAGTACACCGGCACGCTTTTTTTCAGAACCTAAGAAAATATTTTCCAACACACTCAATTGAGGAACTAACATCAACTCTTGGTGAATAAATCCAATTCCTAGTGTTTGTGCTTCCTTAACTGTCTTAGGAAGATAATAAGTATTTTTATAAGTGATCTCACCACTATCTCTGGAATAGATACCAGCAATTATTTTACATAACGTAGATTTACCTGCACCATTTTCACCAACTAAGCAATGAACTTCACCTTCATTAATTGTAAGATTAATATTTTTTAAAATATCAACACCAAAAAAACTTTTTCTTACATTATGGAGTTCTAAAATTACTTTTGAATTTATCGTCATTACTATCCCCCTACCATCCTCTCTAAAAACTAAATATAGCTTAAAAGATTTTGTAGATTAAAAATGTGATCTTTCTCTCAAAAGGGAAAAAATATAGAAACATAAATATATTTTATCAACTTATTTAATATAAATGAGATATATGTCACAGTTTTTATTATAAAAAATGTTAGACTAATCACACTAGTAAAGATGTTATTCTAGTAAGTAGAACTATTTTAACCACACATAGGGGGAATAAATTATGAAAAAAATGTTCTTACGCAATATAATTTCTGCCAGTTTGCTGATCTTTGCTTTATCTAATAACAGCTATTCAGCAGATAAACCACAAATTGCATTATTAATGAAAACACTAAGTAATGAATACTTTATTTCAATGCAACAAGGCGCTGAAGAAACAGCAAAGAAAATGAATGTTGACTTAACCATTCAAGTAGCAGAGAAAGAAGATTCAACAGAGCAGCTAGTTGGTCTTGTTGAAAATATGATTGCAAAAAAAGTAGATGCAATTATTGTCACGCCTAATGACTCTATAGCATTTATTCCCGCTTTCCAAAAAGCGGAAAAAGCGGGCATTCCTATCATTGATTTAGATGTTCGCCTAGACGCAGAAGCTGCCAAAAAAGCAAATCTAAAATTTAATTACGTTGGTGTGGATAATTTTTTAGGAGGATATTTAGCGGCTAAAAATTTAGTACAGGCAATTGGCGGTAAAGGTAAAATAGCAATGTTGGAAGGAATCCCAGGTGTGGATAACGGAGAGCAACGTAAAGCAGGAGCATTGAAAGCATTTAAGGAATCCCCCGAAATTGAAATTGTGGCGTCCCAATCAGCGAATTGGGAGACTGAGCAAGCGCTAAATGTAACAAGTAATATTTTAACTGCTCGTCCAGATATTAATGGTATTTTTGCCGCAAATGATAATATGGCGATCGGTGCAGTTACCGCCGTGGAAAATGCCGGTCTAGTGGGAAAAGTATTAGTAACCGGATACGATGGCATCCCCCTTGCTATTGAATATGTCAAACAAGGGAAAATGCAAAATACCATTGATCAGCTACCGAAAAAACAAGTTGCTGTAGCGATTGAAAGTGCATTAAAGCAACTTAATAAGCAAGATATTCCCGAAGTCTATTATGTTGATCCTGTGGTTGTTGATAAAGAAATATCAAAAAATTACTAATGCAATAAGACAATGTCTAATTAAATTTCAGAGCTCTATTCGAACTGATAAACTACAATCGGCGAATGGTTATCCTTTCAAAATACAAGTTTTAAAAATTAACCCAGTAAAAAGGCGCAATATTTATCAATTGCGCCTTAACTTTATCCAGTTAGATTGATTTCAGAAGTAACACGACAGCTTCACAGGCGATACCTTCGTTTCTTCCTGTGAAACCGAGCTTTTCTGTCGTTGTCGCTTTCACATTGACTTGCTCAATATCGCAGCTCAAGTCATCGGCAATCACCGCTCGCATATCATCAATGTGAGGACGCATTTTCGGTGCTTGAGCAATGATAGTAATATCTACATTAGCCACTTTATAACCTTTTTCTTTCACTTGGCGAAAGGCTTCTCGAAGTAGCTCGCGGCTGTCAGCATTTTTATATTGCATATAGGTATCGGGGAACAGTTTGCCGATATCCCCCAATGTCGCTGCACCTAACAGCGCGTCGGTCAATGCGTGCAAGGCGACATCGCCGTCGGAATGGGCGATAAAACCGGTATGGTAGGGAATGCTAACACCACCGATAATGAGTGGTCTATTTTCGCCAAAGGCGTGTACATCAAAGCCGTGTCCAATTCTTATCATCGTGTTTTCCTTGTTAGATAAAATTCCGCAAGAGCCAAATCTTCAGGTCTTGTTACTTTAATATTATCGCGTCTTCCTGCCACCAAGTGCGGTCGAAATCCGGCAAGTTCCATCGCAGAGGATTCATCCGTAATAACCTGTTGTTGTACCAATCCGTTATAGATTGCCTTTTTCAGTAAATCTGCACGGAAGAATTGTGGTGTTTGAGCTTGCCAAAGCTGTGAACGATCTTCTGTTGTCATTATAGTGCCGCTTGCATCGCTTCTCTTGATCGTATCGGTTACGGGAGTGGCAAGAAGTGCGCCGTGATCGTCATTAATTTCTAACAGTTTATTTAGGTCTGTTTCCGTTAAACAGGGTCTCGCTGCATCGTGTACCAACGCCCAGGCATTTTCTTCAAAAATAGCATTCAGTGCGTTTAAAACCGATTCCGCTCGGGAATTTCCGCCTTCCACAAGTTGGATTTTTTCATGGGAAAGAATAGAGAGCGTGGGGGAGTAGGGGTCATCTTTGCCGAGAGCGACAATAATTCGAGAAATTGCGTGATGATTGAGCATAATACTCAGTGTGTGCTCTAAAATCGTTTTCCCTAAAATGGTTAAATATTGTTTAGGTATTCCCGCTTTCATACGAGAACCGATACCGGCAGCCGGGATAATAGCAATAATTTTTCGTGACATTATTTATGCTCTTTCACAATGTGATAGAAAGTTTCGTTTTCTTTCACCATATCGTGCTGCATTCTGGCGCGCTCTTCTATGGATTCAAACCCTTTTGTCAGCCCCTGAATTTCTGCCGAGATCATTTGATTTCGCTGCACTAACTTTTCATTTTCAGCTTTGTTTTCAGTAATCTGTGTTGACACTTTTTTGTAATCAAAGTAGCCATTTTTGCCAAACCATAAGTTGTATTGAAAGATGGCAAGAATGCCTATAAGAATCGCAATAAATATCCGCATAAACGTTGTCTGAAAGATGGTGAAAAATGCCCATAGTTTATCCTGAAACGACAATAAAGGCGATGGGAAAGTGCGGTCTATTTTTCCTGCGTTTTTGGATTATTTTCATCTTGTATGTGATCTTAATCACAAATTTATGATAATTCATTGTCTATGAAGTGAAATTTCGGCAAATT
Organism: Rodentibacter caecimuris; assembly: GCF_010587025.1. Lineage (NCBI taxonomy): Bacteria > Pseudomonadati > Pseudomonadota > Gammaproteobacteria > Pasteurellales > Pasteurellaceae > Rodentibacter > Rodentibacter caecimuris. Next base: position 1,755,804 of record NZ_CP040863.1, read on the forward strand.
TTGCATAAAACTTGCTATACTTTTTTTCACTTTATTTTGTCTTTTTGAGGAGAATAAGATGAAAAAAACATTGAAACTAACTGCATTTGCTACGATTTCCGCTTTTGTATTGGCCGGTTGTGCACACAAAATGGATTCACAAGAACACGTACGTGCTCAATTACAGCAACAAGCTGTGTTGGGATTGAACTGGATGCAAGATTCCGGTGAGTATCAGGCGTTAGCCTACCAAGCCTATAATGCGGCGAAAGTGGCATTTGATCAGGCAAAAGTGACAAAAGGTAAGAAAAAAGCGGTTGTCGTTGATTTAGATGAAACGATGTTAGACAACAGCCCTTATGCCGGTTGGCAAGTGCAAAATAATAAGTCTTTCGATGGCAAAGATTGGACTCGTTGGGTTGAAGCTCGTCAGTCCCGTGCAGTACCGGGAGCGGTAGAATTTAATAACTACGTAAACTCCCATAAAGGTAAAGTATTCTATGTCACAAACCGTAAAGACAGTACGGAAAAAGCCGGCACTATTGATGATATGAAACGTTTGGGCTTTACTGGCGTAGAGGAATCCGCATTTTATTTAAGAAAAGATAAATCATCCAAAGCAGAACGTTTTGCCGAAATTGAAAAACAAGGTTATGAAATCGTGCTTTATGTAGGCGATAATTTGGATGACTTTGGTAACTCGGTGCACGGTAAACTCAATGCCGAACGTCGAGATTTTGTGGCAAAAAATAAAGCAAAATTTGGTAAAAACTATATTGTGTTGCCGAATGCAAACTATGGTGGCTGGGAAGGTGGTCTGAAAAAAGACTACTTCAAAGGGGATACCCAAAGTAAAATTAAAGCCCGTTTAGATGCGATTCAGGCATGGGACGGCAAATAGTCTAATCTGTACAAAAAAAGCGTTGGCGATACTCGCAACGCTTTTTTTGTAAAGTTTATTCCTTCAATAGGGGAAAAAGTGCGGTCGGTTTTTTGTCACTTTTTCTCTTTGTTGTGTGCATATTTCTCTTTTTGAGCGGCGAAATCAGCACCTTTTGCCATCATGCGTAATTGTAGAATAACACGTTGTTTTAGCTGTTCGCGTTCTTGTTTACTCATATCTAAGGCATTTGCTCCGGCAGTGAATACAATCGTTACGATACCTTCCGCCTGAACGTAAGCGATATATTGAGGATATTGATTCCGATGAGCAATATATTCCGTAAGTTCGTCCACAAAATGTTTAATTTCACGGGCGGCTGCAGTACGGAATGCTTGGGAAGTGCCTGAGCTTTCCCGTAGTAATAAGCGAAATACGTTTGGGCTGTTGGTGATAAATTCAAAAAAAGTATCAACAGAAACGGAAATTACGCTACCTCCTGCATCAATACGTTTGCGGGCTTGACGCATTAGCTGACGTAAAATCAAGCCTGCCTCATCGACCATTTCTAAACCGAGCTCATCCATATCGCTAAAATGACGGTAAAAGGATGTCGGCGCAATACCAGCTTCACGTGCCACTTCCCTCAAACTCAAATTAGAAAAACTTTTTTCCGCGCTAAGCTGGTTAAATGCGGCATCTACCAATGCGCGGCGCGTTTTTTCTTTTTGAATTGCGCGAATGCCCGCCATTATTTTGCTCCGGCAAGAATAGATTTAACCTTAGAACTGATCGCACTTGCGACACGCTCATAACGATTGCGCAATGGTGAACCCGGTCGATAGACTAATGCGATACTGCGCATTGGTTCGGGAGAATGACATGGAATATATTTCACGCCTTTACGCGAACCTTCATTTCGTACGGCAAGTTCAGGCATAAATGTAATGCCTGCGTTAGCCGCAACCATATTGCGTAGCGTTTCGAGACTTGTTGCTTTAAAATGTGAATCTTCTTTTGCTCCTGCGGTGAAGCAATAATCTAATGTTTGGTGACGCAAACAATGGCCGTCATCCAACATAAGCATTTCTTGGCCGGTAAGCTGCTTCATTGAAAGTTTTTCTTCTTTCGCCAAAGGGTGATCTTCTGAAACGGCAAGTAACATTTTCTCTTCAAAAATAGGAACTTCAATAAATGCCTCGGTTTTTTGGACGCGCGCTAAAATTGCGCAATCCAACCGTCCGGTTTCAAGTTGTTCCAATAATTGGTGCGTTTGTGCTTCATACAGAAATATTTCTAAATCAGGGAAGGATTCTTTTAAGGTCGGTACAATATAAGGAAGCAGATAAGGACCGACGGTCGGGATTAATCCGATATGCAACGGCCCTGTCATTTCTTTTCCTTGGTTGCTTGCCATTTCTTGTAGTAGTTTGACTTCACGTAAAACGGTGCGGGCTTGCTCGACAAGAAGCATACCCGATTGGGTAAAAAGAACTTTACGGCTGGTACGTTCTAATAAGACAATGCCGAGTTCATCTTCAAGTTTGCGGATTTGTCCGCTTAATGTCGGCTGGCTCACATTACAAGAATCTGCCGCACGACGAAAATGTTTGTGTTCGGATAATGCGACTAAGTATTCTAAATCACGAATATTCATTGGGAATTTCCTTATAGAAAAAGTCAATCAAAAGAATAGAATCAATTGATTGTAACTATATCACAACTTTGACTATAATCCATGCTCAAATAAGATTCGTGTCAAAAATAAGGAGAAAAATATGGCTTTAATTGATATGACAGGTAAAAAAGTACCGAGTGTTACATTTCATACCCGCCAAGGCGATGCTTGGGTTGATGTCACAACAAGCGAATTATTCGACAATAAAACTGTCGTCGTATTTTCACTCCCGGGTGCATTTACTCCAACCTGCTCATCAACACATTTACCACGCTATAATGAATTAGCCTGTGAATTTAAGGCTGTCGGTGTAGATAAGATTATCTGTATCTCGGTTAATGATACTTTTGTAATGAATGCTTGGAAAGCCGATCAAGAATCTGAAAATATTACCGTAATTCCGGATGGTAACGGTGAGTTTACCGAAGGCATGGGTATGCTGGTGAATAAAGAAAATTTGGGCTTTGGTAAACGTTCTTGGCGTTATTCTATGCTAGTGAGAAACGGCGTTGTAGAAAAGATGTTTATTGAGCCGGAAGAGCCGGGTGATCCGTTCAAAGTATCTGATGCGGATACGATGATGAAATATTTAGTACCGGGGTGGACAGCCAAACCATCGGTTTCTGTTATCACCAAACCGGGCTGTCCGTTCTGTGCGAAAGCAAAAACGTTATTAAAAGCAAAAGATTATACTTTTGAAGAAATCGTATTAGGCCGTGATGCAAGCACAATTTCTGTTCGTGCAATCACCGGTAAAACCAGTGTTCCACAAGTATTTATCGGTGGTAACTACATTGGTGGTAGCGAAGATTTAGAAAAATACTTTGCCTAAGGTAGGAATGTAAATTTAGCTGATTATTTTAATTTGGAACGTTAACTAAAAAGCCAAACTCTTTGCGGAGTTTGGCTTTTCTATCTTTTTTAACAATATACTGAAAAGCGTCAAGACGACTTACAAATTATCGAATCATTATTGGCATTTGTGTAAATCGATATTCCAGTCTGCGCCGGAATAAACACCATGGGTTTTAGAAAAACTATCCATATTCAAGGCAAATGACACATTCAGTAAACTGTTTAAATAAAGCAACGGTTTTCCCTCGTCCACATCCCCAAAGCTACTGACATAAGGCATTTTTCCCGTATATTTAACCTGATTACCTTCTTTTATTTCAACGCAAGCCAGATCGCCTTTATTAATACCGGATTGCTCTAATAGTGCATCACTAATATTTGTCCAAATGTTGCCGTACTGAATATCTAAAATAGGAATATTGCCCTTTAAATGCCCCTGCTCTAATACTGCTTTTTGATAGGGAATATCCAACACTTTTTTCTCTAACTCATCCCCTACGTCTTCAAATGAAATTGTACCGGAAGCCAATCTTGCCCCCGTATAAGCATAGACATCACGTCCGTGGAAAGTATAAGATTTTTCTGAGCCGGCAAGACGATTTTTCTTTTCGTCAATTTCTCTTACGGATTCAATGCCTAAATGCTCCGCAACTAAGGTTAACGAGCCGTTATCGGGTGTCACGAAATAATGCCCTGTCTTGGTTTTCAGGACAACTGATTTACGATCCGTACCGACACCGGGATCAACGACATTCACAAAAACCGTTCCCGCTTTCCAATAAGGGGCGGTTTGATATAAACGATAAGCCGCCTCCCAAATATTATAAGGTGGAATTTCGTGGGTTAAATCAAACATTTTTAGCTTTTCATCCACTGAAAAGGCGACACCTTTCATTGCTGAGACTGCACCGTCTTTCAAACTGAAATCCGTTTGTAAAACGAGCGCATTGTCGGCAAAAGCCATTTTTGAACAAGCTAACGCGAAGAGAATCGGTAAGAGTTTCTTTGTCATATTTTTCCCCTTATAGATGATGAGACTAAAGAAGACTTTGATATTAATGAATGCAATCGGTTTTTTCAATATTTATTAAAACGATAGCAAAGGGCAAAAATAATTATCTTTGTGAGTGTTTAATGATTTAAATACTATTTAAATTTGACCGTACTTAGCCTTTTATTAAGGCAAGCAACTTATCGCCAAAAAAGTAAAAAATCAGTCCGAACCCAACGATCAGCAAGCCAATTAATTTCGTGATATTAATTTCCCGTACCGGCATACCGATTAAACCAAAATTATCAATAATGGTGGCTGAAAGTAATTGTCCAATAATGATAAAAAATAACATTGCGGTAATACCGAGTTTAGGAGCTAGCAATATCGTGGTAAACACCGCTAATGCACCTAGTGCGCCACCCAAGAATTTCCACCAAGGTTGATGGGGAAGAGCGCTCAAACCTAGCCACAAATCTGTTTTGAATAAGGCAATGAAAAAGAGCAGAATTGTCCCGACCGCAAAGGAAATTAATGTAGCGATAACGGGTTCGTTTCCCACCGCTTTGGCAAGTTGGGTATTAATCGCGGATTGGGATGCCAGTGCCATTCCCGCAATGAATGCAATTAAAATATAAATAAAAAACATAGCTCCTCCAGATAAAGAAAATTATAGAAGTTTTGGTGTAATCGTCAAATTGGAAAAGTCTCATAAAATTAACCGCACTTTATTTCTTTTAGGCTGGTTTTGCTTTATAGCTCAAATTGCTATAACCTCTAATTACAGCCTCTTGTTATCGTGCTATACTCGCCCCCCATTATGTATAGACAAAATGATAATTATGATTAAAAAAGCAGGTTTAACAGGGCTTTTGTTATTCGGTATGTTTTTTGGTGCCGGCAATTTAATTTTTCCACCAAGTTTAGGTGCTCTATCGGGAGAGTGGTTTTGGGCGGCGGTTTTAGGTTTTGTCCTATCCGGTGTCGGTATTGCCATTCTTGCCTTGGTTATTGGAATGTTAAATCCGAAAGGCTATGTAGAGGAAATTTCTCAGAAAATTTCCCCTTGGTTTGCGACCCTTTACTTAGTGATTTTATATCTCTCAATCGGGCCTTTTTTCGCAATTCCTCGAACCGCCACGGTTGCCTATGAAGTGGGCATTTCTCCAATGCTCTCCAAAGGAATGAGCGAAATCGGGTTAGTGGTTTTCACGCTATTGTATTTTGCAGCGGCTTATTTTATATCCCTTAATCCCTCTAAAATTTTAGATAGTATTGGGCGCATTCTCACCCCTATTTTTGCCTTATTAATAGTTATTCTGGTTGTACTTGGGATTACAAAATATGGTGCGAATCCCCCTCAGTCTGCAATTGGGGATTATGCCAAAAGCGCATTTGGTACGGGATTTATTGAAGGTTATAACACGTTAGATGCGCTTGCTTCTGTTGCATTTAGTGTTGTCGCGGTGCAAACCCTAAAACAGCTTGGTTTTAGTTCTCGAAAAGAATATGTGGCGACCATCTGGTTAGTAGGTATTGTGGTAGCGTTAGGGTTTAGTGTGCTTTATGTCGGATTGGCGTATTTCGGCAATCATTTCCCTGTCCCGCTGGAAGTGATGAATAGCAATGTCAATAAAGGCGTGTATATTTTATCTCAAGCCACACAGGCGATTTTTGGTGAGTCTGCTCAATGGTTTTTAGCTGTGATGGTGACAATGACTTGTTTTACCACCACTGCTGGATTAATTGTCTCTACTGCTGAGTTTTTTGCCGACCGTTTTCCTCGTTTTTCCTATCGGGTATATGCCACAATCTTTACTCTACTCGGATTGGCTGTCGCGAATTTAGGATTGAATGCTATTATCCGTTTCTCATTGCCGGTGTTATTGATTCTTTACCCGATTACTATTGCCATCGTGATGTTGGTGATTGTTAATAAATGGTTTGCCCTATCAAAACTTGGTATGCAATTGACTATTGCATTGGTTACCTTAGTTTCCGTAGCCGGTGTATTGGGAGAGCAATTTCAAATTTCAACACTTACGGAATGGGTGAATTATCTTCCGTTTGCTACCGTTTCTTTACCTTGGTTAGTGCCGGCATTAATCGGATTAGGACTTGCGTTATTTTTACCTCACCGACAAAAAGACCTATAAATAGGTAAAAGTGCGGTCGGTTTTTGTTTATTTTATTTCGACAAGTTTGTTCAACATCATCGGCAATTTCTGAGTGTTCCGTGTAAATGTGCCGATGAACGAACGGATCATATTGATGGCATTACCATAGGGTTCACAGGCTAAATCTACATTTAGCATCTATGATTTATCTATCTGGGAAAGTGATGGATATTAACTTTATCCATCATAAATAATTCTCCATTAATGTACTTATCTTGATGAATAAACCGGTTTTATTTATAAGGAATTTATTATGATGACATTAAAAGAACGCTTTTTGCATTCAGCATTATTTGAAATCGGCGCTGTGGCTGTTTCCACTATCGCCATGCTTTTGGTAAGTCCGGAAAAAGGGAGTACGGCACTGGGTGTCGGTATATTAATATCATTGGTTGCGATGGTTTGGAATCTTATTTTTAACAGTATTTTTGACAAGATCTTTACTGCTCCCCGTGAAACTCGCGGTCTTGGCACACGAATTTTCCACACCGTTATGTTTGAAGGGGGGCTTTTGGTGGCAACTATACCGATGATCGCCTACTTTTTGCAACTGACTTTATGGCAAGCGCTGATAGCGGATATCGGGTTGACAATTCTGATTATGGTTTATGCGTTGATTTTCAACTGGATTTACGACCATATAAGATTAAAATTTGTGGGGCAGAAGGCATAAAAAGTGCGGTCGATTTGTAACCTGTTTTTAAAATCGACCGCACTTTTCATTTTACCTCGTGCTTTTCTGCAATATCACCTGGTTTGTTTGCTATTCACTCGTTGTCATTCATCTTCCCCCGAACTTAATCTTTTCTTCATTATTAAAAATTTCTTCATTGCACTATTTATTTATTCATCAATTTCAGCCATAATCGCGCGCCTTACTAGTCTATTATTTTGAGGAAATTTTTATGTCGGCAACAAAAGACGGTTTAGCAAATCCGGGTCCGTTAGGATTATGTGGTTTTGCATTAACCACTTGGTTACTTTGTTTAATTAACGCAGGCGTATTTGATAGCACGAATTTGGGTTTAGTATTCGGCATGGCGTTTGCTTTTGGCGGAACGGCACAAATGATCGCCGGAATGTTCGAATTTAAAAAAGGAAATACTTTCGGCTTTACCGCATTTATCAGCTATGGTGCGTTCTGGTGGTCTTGGGCGTTATTTGTCGCTTTCTTTAAAGGTGAAACTTCCGCACAATTTGTGGGGTGGTATTTAGGATGTTGGGGAACATTCACGTTAATGATGTTCTTAGCCACTTTCCCGAAACCGCGTGCATTACAAGCGATTTTCTTTTTTCTCACACTCACGTTTTATGCTTTAGCAGTCGGTGATGCGACCGGCAACCATGCCATTGTGAACGTAGGGGGATACTTAGGTTTAATCACAGCACTTTGCGCATTCTATTTGGCTGCGGCTGAAGTGTTAAATGAATCCTACGGCAGAACGGTATTGCCAATTGGTGAGAAAAAATAATTTTTAACGGTTGGTTTGAATAAAAGTGCGGTCATATTTTCGAGAGAATTAATGACCGCACTTTTTTTAGGTTAGAACATCACATTCCGGCAATATATTTCAACATCACACCGGCTGCGATAGCCGAGCCAATCACACCTGCCACATTTGGCCCCATGGCGTGCATAAGTAAGAAGTTCTGATGATCCGCTTCTAACCCTATTTTATTGGATACCCTCGCCGCCATAGGAACAGCTGAAACCCCGGCAGAGCCAATAAGCGGATTGATTTTGTTTTTGCTAAACTTATTCATCAATTTCGCCATTAATACGCCGCTTGCCGTGCCGACACTAAAGGCAATTACGCCGAGTAATAAAATCCCGAGGGTTTGCGGTTGTAAAAATTTATCCGCTACCAATTTTGCCCCGACCGATAATCCCAACACAATCGTGGTAATGTTGATTAAGGCGTTTTGGGTGGTATCGCTTAACCGTTCTACAACACCGCTGACACGCATTAAGTTACCAAAACAGAACATACCCAATAAGGGCGCGGCATCAGGTAAGATCAAGGCAACCAATAACAATAGTATGATTGGAAACAACACTTTCTCACGTTGACTGACAGGACGGAGCTGCACCATACGGATTTTCCGCTCTTCTTCGCTCGTTAAGGCTTTCATTATCGGTGGTTGGATTAAAGGCACGAGCGCCATATAAGAATAAGCCGCCACAGCGATTGCCCCAGTAGTTCCGGAGCGAGTTTACTGGTGAGGTAAATTGCTGTTGGGCCGTCTGCGCCACCAATAATTCCAATCGCCGCCGCTTGTGGCAAGGTAAAGGAAATGATACCAAGCCAGTTTAATGCCAATGCCCCTAATACGGTGGTGAAAATACCGAATTGAGCCGCCGCGCCTAACAGCAACGTTCTTGGATTGGCAAGAAGAGGGCCGAAATCTGTCATTGCGCCTACGCCCATAAAAATGATTAACGGCGCAACCCCGTAGCCGATAGCCACTTTATAGAATAAGGCGAGAATACCGGCGGTATAGCCCATATCACCGGCTAGGCTTTCCAGCTCGGCAATTTGTGAAGGAGAGGCACTATTCAAGACCTCTTTAATAGCAGCCGGATCGGCCACCGTGTTAAGTTTTGCAGCAATAATCGCAAGTTGCTGTATCGTGCCTAAGTGGAGCAAATTATCCAATGCCGTCATGGCAATGCCGGCTTCAGGGATATTGGATAATAACCCGCCAAATCCGATAGGCAGTAATAACAAGGGTTCAAATTTCCGAGAAATTGCCAACCAGAGCAGGAGCAAACTCACACCGATCATAACGGCTTGCCCCCATTCTAGGTGCATAATTCCCATTCCCTTAAACAATGCAATAATACTATCCATATTTACCACCTATCATTTATGCGATAGTCATTAAAGTATCGCCTATGGTAACAACATCGCCGACTTTAATGGCGATATTTTGGATGACGCCGCCTTTAGATGCGCGAATTTCGGTTTCCATTTTCATGGCTTCAAGAATAAGTAATACATCCCCTTCTGCGACAGTTTGCCCTTCGGTTGCAACCACTTTCCAAATATTACCGGACATTGGTGCGGTAACCGGTGTGCTTGCACTTGATGGCGTTGGAGCAGGCTGTGGCGAGGCGGTTTGAGCCGTAGGTGTTGTTGGAGTGATATTGGTTACATCACCGCCCTCACTGACTTTTACGACAAAGGCTTTGCCTTCTAATTCCACCGTATAAACTGCCGGTTCATTTGATCTTGCAGTTGAAAGTGCGGTTGGTTTTTCCGCCGTTTTTTCTGTTGCTTGGTCGGCAGTCGGTGCAGGCTCAAAGGCGGCAGGATTATTGCGGTTTTCCAAGAATTTCAAGCCGACTTGCGGGAATAACGCCACAATCAGTACGTCATCAATTTCATTTTCTGCAAGTTTGATGCCTTTTTCCTTCGCCAGTTGTTTTACTTCATCGGTGAGTTTATCCATTTCCGGAGCAAGATGATCCGCCGGTCTGTCAGTGATAGGTTGCGCACCTTCTAATACGCGTGCTTGCAAGTCGGTATTTACCGCTGCCGGTGTACGACCATATTCGCCTTTTAAAATTCCGACCGTTTCCTTTGCGATCGTTTTGTAACGTTCGCCCATTAAGACGTTAATCACAGCCTGTGTGCCGACAATTTGTGAAGTTGGTGTAACAAGCGGAATAAAGCCGAGATCTTCACGAACACGTGGAATTTCTTGTAACACTTGGTCAAGTTTATCCGAGGCGTTTTGCTGTTTAAGCTGACTTTCAAGGTTGGTGAGCATTCCTCCCGGTACTTGTGCCACTAAAATGCGGCTATCAACGCCTTTTAATTGCCCTTCGAATTTCGCATATTTTTTACGCACGGTCCGGAAATAATCCGCTATTTTTTCCAGTTTAAGAATATCTAAACCCGTGTCATACCCCGTGCCTTGTAAGGTGGCGACCAATGCTTCGGTGGCAGGGTGCCCATAAGTCCCGCTCATGGAGGAAATTGAGGTATCAATGCCGTCGGCACCCGCTTCAACACCTTTTAATAATGCCATTTCAGCCATACCGGTGGTGGAGTGGCAGTGTAAATGGAGGCGAATATCGTAGCGTTTTTTGATTTCACTGACTAATTCATAGGCGGACATTGGCGCTAAAATGCCTGACATATCTTTAATCACAAGAGAATCAATACCGATTTCTAATAATTGTTCTGTGGTATCCAGCCAAGTTTGTAAAGTATGCACCGGACTGGTGGTATAACTTAACGTTCCTTGTGCATGCCCGCCTTGTTTACGAACGGCTTTTAATGCCTGTTGCATATTGCGGGGGTCATTCATTGCATCAAACACACGGAAGACGCTCATTCCATTGATAACGGCACGTTCTACAAAACGATCCACAACATCATCGGCATAATGGCGATAACCTAACAAATTTTGTCCGCGTAAAAGCATTTGCAACGGGGTTTTTGGCAAGGCTTTTTTCAACTCACGCAAACGCACCCACGGATCTTCGCCTAAAAAACGGATACAACTGTCAAAGGTTGCACCGCCCCATGCTTCTAATGACCAATAACCGATATCATCCAATGCAGACGCAATGGGAAGCATATCGTCAAGGCGCATACGGGTGGCAAAAAGTGATTGATGTGCATCTCGCAATACCACATCGGTGATAGCAATTTTTTTATGTTGGGCTGTCATAAAATACCTCTTCCTTAGCCTATTAAATGAAAAATATTATTTTAAACCTTGTTGGCGGCGGTGATGGGCAATCGCCGCAACAATAACCGGACGCAACCGAGACATATCATCATCGACATTCGACACGGCGGTCGATGGTGTTTGGTTGAGTTGTGATGATGTTGGAGACTCGTTTTCGGGAAAGAATCGATTGATGATTTTTGAGGCAAACTCAATAGCATAGATAAGCAGGAATAGAAAAAAGATAACAAACCCCATTCCCGCAAACATTAAATTAAACCCTTCAAGCATGAGTTCTGAACTTGTCATAATTACTCCCCAGAAATTGAAAATACAATGAATATATTAGTTTTTTTCGATAAAAAAAACTTTGATATAGTTCACAGAAATGAGGAAAAGTGCGGTTGAAATTGGAGGATTTTTGAGAGTATTTGGCGGAAAGTCATGGGAGTCGAACCCACCCGAGAATGCTGGCATTCTCAACAGGATTTGAAGTCCTGCCACCTCACCGGAGATGACGACCTTCCAAGGTTGAAATCGCTGCTACTTTAGCGTAAATTATCTGCCACTTCAACGTTATTTTAAACGGATTCAAAGATGACCGCACTTTTTCAACAGTTGCCGGCGGTTGATAAACTTCTCAAAACCTCACAAGGTGAACGTCTTATTGCTGAATTTGGGCATTCTGCCGTGGTGGCAATGTGTCGGGAATTATTAACACAGGCACGTCAATTTATTCAAAAAAATCATCAACTTCCTGAATATTTTATCCATTTTGACCGCACGTTTGCGGAACTTGAGTATCTTCTGCAACAACAAAATCAAGTACAAATAAAGGCGGTGCATAATCTTACCGGTACGATATTGCATACTAACTTAGGGCGGGCAATATGGGCGAAAGCCGCTCAACAAGCGGCATTGTCTGCGATGCAAGGCAATGTTGCACTGGAGTATGATTTAGAAGAAGGCAAACGGAGTCACCGTGATAATTATATCAGCGAACTTTTATGTTCATTAACCGGTGCAGAGGCGGCTTGTGTCGTGAATAACAATGCGGCGGCGGTGTTTTTAATGCTGGCAACTTTTGCTCAGGGAAAAGAGGTGGTTATTTCTCGCGGTGAACTCATTGAAATCGGTGGGGCGTTCCGTATTCCCGATATTATGACACAGGCAGGTAGCCATTTGGTTGAAGTGGGCACGACCAATCGTACGCATTTAAAGGATTATCGCGCTGCGATCGGTGAAAATACCGCCTTATTAATGAAAGTGCACAGCAGTAATTATCAAATTTTTGGCTTTACTTCATCGGTTTCGGAACAAGAGTTAGTTGAACTTGGACGAGAAATGAATGTACCGGTGGTAACAGATCTTGGCAGTGGGGCATTAATTGATTTAAGCCAATACGGCTTACCAAAGGAACCTACCGTACAAGAGAAGGTCGCTCAAGGGGTGGATTTGATTTCCTTTTCCGGTGATAAACTGTTAGGCGGCGTGCAAGCAGGGATTATTGTGGGAAAAAAAGAATGGATTGCACAACTGCAAGCTCACCCACTAAAACGGGTGTTGCGTTGTGATAAAGTGACCCTAGCCGGTTTAGAAGCGACATTGCGCTTGTATTTAAATCCTGAAAAATTGACGGAAAACTTGCCAACATTACACTTACTGACACAATCTATTGAACAATTACGGATCAAGGCAGAGAGTTTTAAAGTGCGGTTAGCAATGCGATTAAATTCACAGTTTGACATTCAAATTGAGGAAAGTTATGCACAGATTGGCAGTGGTTCGCAGCCAATGGCTCGTATTCCTTCTGTTGCTGTCACGGTTTCTGAAAAAACAAATGGAAAATTAACCGCACTTTCCGAACGTTTCAAAAAACTCCCTCAGCCAATTATTGGGCGAATGGAAAGCGGCAAATTATGGTTGGATGTTCGCAGTGTGGCAGAGATGGAAACCTTATTACAGACGGTGGATAAACTATGATTATTGTCACCTCAGGGCACGTTGATCACGGCAAAACGGCGTTACTAAAGGCGTTAACCGGTACTCATACCGCCCATTTACCGGAAGAAAAAAAGCGTGGTATGACAATTGATCTTGGTTATGCCTATTTGCCTTTTTCTTCCCAAGACGGCTCAAAAACATTGGGTTTTATTGATGTGCCGGGGCACGAAAAATTTCTTTCTAATATGCTGGCAGGGTTAGGCGGTATTCATTACGCCATGCTAATTGTGGCGGCAGATGAAGGCATTGCCGCACAAACTAAAGAACATTTGGCGATTTTGCATCGGTTACAATTTAATGAAATTATTGTTGTGCTAACAAAATCAGATCGAGCAAGTTCGACACAAATCGATACATTAATACAACAAATCAAACAAAATTATGCATTTTTACGTGGGGCGAACTATTTTGTTACCTCCGCCGAAACCGGACAAGGTATTGCTGAGCTGCGTCACTATTTGCAATGCTTGCCGGAATTAGACGACTCACAAAAACCGTTTCGTTATGCGATTGATCGTGTCTTTAGTGTGAAGGGTGCCGGTACGGTAGTTACTGGAACGGCATTTACGGGGGCGGTGAAAATTAATGATGAACTCTATCTTTCCACCGGTCAAAAAGTACGGGTGAAAGCCATTCATGCACAAAATATGCCGAGTGAACAAGGTTTTGCAGGACAACGTTTGGCGCTGAATCTTAATGTTGATCTTGATCGCATACCGACAAAACGGGGGGATTGGCTATTGCAGGATATACCGCCGCAACCAACAGATCGTATTAGTGTACAAATTCAGGCTGAAACCCTGTTAAATGAAAGTCAGTCGGTGCATATTTATCATGCTGCCAGTCGTACGACAGGTAAGCTTGTTTTGTTACAAAGTAAAAATGTCGCCCAAAATGACCGCACTTTGGCAGAGATTATTTTGGATTCCCCCTTGTTTTTAGCCTTTGGCGATAAGCTTATTTTGCGCAGTGGTGATGCGAAAACACTTGTGGCAGGCGCTAGGGTGTTGGAAATTAACTCGCCAAAACGCCATAAGCGGACAGCGGAACGGTTGAGTTTCTTGGCAAATTTAGCTTTAGCGAAAAATGCTCCACAACGTATTGGATTAGCTCTTCAACATAATGCAATTGAAGCTAACCAAGTCATGTGGGGAGAACAGCTCAGTGTTATATCGCTAGACGAGGCACTGGCACAATGTGGTGCGTTGCGCTATCAGGATTGGTGCTTTAATGCGGATTATCAAGCTGAAAAAACACAGCAAATTTTGACCGCACTTGCTACCTATCATGAACAACATAATGATCAGTTAGGGGTGAGCAAAGCCCGTTTGTATCGTATAGCGCTGCTTAATCAGCCGGAACATTTGATTTATCACTTGATCGATGATATGTTGGATAATGGTAAACTTCAACAAACCCGAGGTTGGTTGCATTTACCCGAACATAAAATCCGTTTCGATGAGGAAGAACAGCATCGTTGGCAATGGGTATTAAAGGAATTTGAAAAGGCTAATGGGCAAGCGATTTGGGTGCGTGATATAGCAAATGCCTTAGCCATGGATGAAAACACAATGCGTAATTTTATGTATAAAGCAGGGAAACTAGGTTATCTTACGCCGATTGTAAAAGATCGTTTCTTTTTAACTGAAACGATTTATGCTTATGCGCGTCTTATTAAGCAAATCGCTGAGGAAAAAGGGAAGGTTTCCGTTAATGAGGTGCGTGACCGCTTGAATTTTGGTCGCAAGCTCACCGTACAACTTATGGAATATTTTGCTCGTATCGGTTTTTTACGTCGTAAAGGCAATGATCACATTTTGCGTGATAAGAATATCTTTGATTTATAAGGAGAAAATATGAAAAGAACATTAATTTCAGCCGTAATTTTTACCGCACTTTTAACCACCGGTTGTCAAGATAAAGACGCTCAAACCAAAATTGAGCAGCTTAATCAAACGGTGGCACAACTCACTGCAGAAAATACGCAATTAAAAGCGGAAAAATCGCTGGCGGAGAACGTGATCCCGGCGATTTTTGCTGAAGAAGATGTTGTGTTTAAAAAGTCGGAAACCATTCAATACCCGAAACCTAAGTCGGAAGAAGATTATTCGCCGGAAGAAGGAAAAATTAAGTATTCCATTTCGATGTTGAAAACTAATATTGATTGGTTAAATACCCTATTATGGGAAGAATTAACTCGTGATGAAGATAATAAAGGCAAGGTACTCACACGTGAACAGCTTGTGGCGGAGTTACAAGAAAATTTTAATGAAACCTATGAGGGAATGAAAGAAGAAAAAACAATGGGCGTAGAACGCCGTCTTTGGGTAGATTTTATTGGGCAAAAAGAAAAATTAGCGACATTTTCGGTCGGAACTTATGAATATGAGGGCGGTGCACATGGTATGGGAGGTAATCTTTATTTGACCATTGATCTCACCTCTCATAAAATCTTGAAGCTCAATGATTTATTTGATGAGAAAGTGTTGCCGAAGGTGAAGGAATTACTGTGGGAGAATTATACACAAGATGGTGCGGTAAAAGATGACGAAACTTTTACGAAAAAAGCCGATTTTAATGTATCAGATAATATTTATTTAGATTCGGAAGGGGTGCATTTTATTTATAGTGCCTATGAAATCGCGCCTTATGCGGCAGGTGAACCGGATCTCACACTGAATTGGTGGCAATTAAAGGATTTATTAAAATCGGATTTTAAACAACAAAACTATGTGAAATTTGATGAAGATAGAAATGAATAACGATTCGAAGTGCGGTGATTTTTCACCGCATTTTTTTATCATTATTTTTTGTGTCGGGGTAGATAAATTTTATTAAGTGGTTTTGAACAGGATAGAATTATTAATTTAATAACTTAGATTATACTGAAAATAGTACTCTTCTTTGTGGAGTTTATCGTTAATGTTTAGAACATCTAATTTTTTTCTGCTTTTGATATTTTTTAGTATTCCTTTGTCAGCAAAGGATAATAGTATTATTTTAGAAAGAGAAGGAAATGAACTCATTATCCATTACACTATATCTAAAGCCAAAGAAATTAGGGAGGATGAACACTATAAAAATTTATTAGTAAAAGATAAAACATTTACAAAATCAGAAGAAGGAAAGTTCAAGGTTACACTTAATATAAAGCCTGAAGTATCTAAGGATTTTTACGATCCTATTAGGGTTTATAGTAATGGTGATTTTTTATTATATAAAGATTTTTTATTTCCTGAGCGGATTAGATATGATAAATCCGTTTTTATAGATAAGAAGAAAGATGACTTTCCTAAATTCTCTATAGAGGAAAGAAAAAATTATATTATAGGAGATAGGTTTGTTTTTTGGGGAGATAAAGAGCCTATAAAAATACTTGGTCTGGAAAAAAATCAAGCCTTGAAAGATAATATTCTTCAAGTATATAAGAGAATTTTCAATTACTACAGTGATAACTTTGGAGCCCTTTTTAAGAGAAAACCCATAGTAATTATTGATTTTACTGAGGATGGAGGGGAATTTGATTATAAAGGGGATGCCTTAGATAATTTTTTATCATGTAACATATCAAACTTATCAAAACTAGATAAGAAAAAATATTACAATATGTACATGTTTATTTCACACGAAATATTTCACATATGGAATTCTTATGAACATAATCATAGGGGAAAGGCTTGGTTACATGAAGGAAGTGCAGAATATTTTTCTATGATGAGTTTGTTGGACTTGAATTATATCGAAAAAAATAAGGTAGAATCTTTGAAGAAAATCTATTTGGATACTTGCTTAGATTATTATAAGAAAAATAATACCATAATGAATAACAATAATTCTGAGAACTCAGTTTATATGTGTGGTGCTAGTTTACATATTTTATTAGAAAAACTCGAAAGTAGAGAAATAGTTTTAGATATATGGAAAGAACTACTCAAGAAAGATAAGTATAACTCTGATGATTTTTTTGAAATAATTAATAATCACTCTGCAATTAGTAAAGGAAGAGCTTCCTCAATATATGATTTTATTTATAAAGAAGGCGGAGTTGTTCAAGCAATTGAAGGTTTGAAGCTAAAGTAGCTCTCTAGATTAACAGAAATGGAAAAGTACAGCAGTATCGCCTCTTCAATACCTAGCCGGTTGGTTTTTACATTGTCTTCACAATAAATCAAACGGAGGCTTTGCCTAGTTTAGGTAAACAGTTTGGTTAGAATCGTAGGATTTATGCAGATACTAAATATTTGGTTCAGATTGTAACATTGTCGATTTCTGGTGGTGTGTAAGTTTCATTACTTATTTGATTTGCCATAGGTGGACTTAGATGAAACTACTAGGCTGATGCTCATTATCTAAAACGAAAACTCAACAAGGTTTTCGTTTGTTAATACTATGCTCGTTTCAAAAATACCTTGTCCATTTTTGTAATTGTTCATCATTTTCTATCATTCATTCTTCATTTCATATCATTTCAAGTAACTATTCACTTTTTCAACAATTATGAAAAAACTAATCAAATAGATACATTCGATTTGAAATTTTTCGTTATGGCTTATTGAAGTTACCAATGTAATTCAGTAATATTTAATTTTCATTAATGATAATTGTTATCATTAATGAAAATTGCAAATTTACTATCTATAGGAGCCTTAAGTGAAAAACAAAGATATTTATAGAAAGCTACTGATGAGTGCATACGGATTGGCCTCTGTTTCCGTTATTCAAGCCTCAGCTACCGAGCAGTTGGATGTTATAGATGTAAGAGCTACTGCCGATCAGAAAGACGAACAAGGTAAAGATGATGTATATCAACGCAATATTACCAATCTCTATGCGGGAAAAGAAACGATCGAACGCTACAAAGGCGCTTCTCCGGCCGATTTATTCCAAGAGTTCAACGGAGTGTATAGTGGTGACGCACGTAATAGCGGCGCAGTCGATCCCAACATTCGCGGCGTACAAGGACAAGGGCGGATTCCGGTTACGATTGACGGCACGGAACAAGCATTGACTACTTGGCGGGGCTATAACGGCGCGAATAACCGTAACTATATTGATCCGAATTTAATCGGTGGTATTACGGTAGAAAAAGGCCCCGATTTGGCATCAGGCAATCAATCGGGGATTGGCGGCGCAGTAAAAATGCGTACGATTGATGTCGATGATATCCTTAAGCCAGGACAGAAAGTCGGTGTAGAACTAAAACTGGAAACCAGCAATAATTCGGTAAAAGAACGGATTCCTGACTTTAAATGGGGGCAGGATTATCGTGTCGTCGGCGACGGCACACCCGGTGATTTTTCTTCCGTTACGCTGGTAAAACCAAAAACGAAAGGCAAATATTTTAAAGATAACGCAATGCGATTGGCTGTCGGCGTAAAAGAAGAAAAATTTGATTTACTTGCCGCCTATGGTTATCGCTCTAAAGGAAACTATTTAGCCGGTAAAGGCGGTGCAAGTAAATATGAAGGCGTCATAGATGAAAAATCTGGGCGGGATTTAAAACAAATAGAACCAAATCTACCTTTCGCCGCTTCCATTTATCGTCCGCATACGGAAATTCCGAATACCTCAAGTGCCATGGAATCTTACCTATTAAAAGGTTCTCTCCGCCCGACAGATAAACAAACCGTCAAAATGGGCTATCGCCATACCAAAATGACCTACGGTGAAATTATGCCTTCCCGCCTTGATTTCAGCGAGTTTCACGGTTATATCCCGCAATGGCCACTGGCAACAGTCAAACAACAGGCATTTAATCTAGATTATGCCTATAACCCCGATAATCCTTGGATTAATTTTAATGCAGGAATCTGGTACACCCGCACCATAAGCGATACCAATACTTCAGGCGGTAATCCCCGTGAAGCAAAATCTAAGGATGTCGATTGGACGTTGGCGACCACTCAATGTGTAACGGTAAACCCTGATGCGGTCAATCCTCATGAGTTTTTAGTGCTTGATCGTGATTGCTTGGCCAGAATCGGCGATCCGCTGGTTAAACAAAATCCAAACACTGACGGAAAGTACAATTATGTTAATGCGGCTCAGGTCAATGCTTACAATACCCGACGTGGTATTCATTTAAGCAATACGATGAACCTAACCGATCAGTTAGATCTTACTATTTCTGCCGCGCTTCAAAAAGAACGTTTAACCAGTAGCCACTTTAACGCAACACCAAACCCAAGCAGTACCTATGAAAGCCCGCCTCGTGCCGGTCGCCGTCAGGAATGGGACATCGCATTTAACTTTAATTACCGTCCGACCAACTGGCTAATGCTGACCGCCGGCGCACGTTATAACGAATATTGGTCTTTTGATGATTATTTAAATTATTTGCTCACAAGCGGAGAGCTTTATAAACCCTATCATTATGATGGAGTTGACTATCCGGCAACAGTAAACGTTGCCCAATCTATTTCCTATAAAGAAGTGATGACACAAAAGGAATGGGAGCGCTATGATGAAATTAATAAAAAACTATTTGGACCTGATTCAGAAGTGTGTAAAACGGAAGCATGTGAAAGAGAAGAAGAAAAATTGAGTAAAGAGTTTTGGAAAATAACAGGTGAAGATGATATTCAAGACGGCTATCGTTACCATAGAAAGGGAATAGATCAATATTATCACTCCGATGGGCGGTTACATCGGGAAGATAATCCTTTTTATAATGGCACATTAAAAAATGAAAAAGTCAAACATCCTGTTACCGGCGAAACAGTGGATAAATATCAACGATACTATTCCGGCACATTTGCCAAAAAACTAAAAGACGAAGATAAACTCAAAAAAGTAGAAAAAAAACGGGGTCATGCGTTTTCACCGGCATTTTCCGCCACCGCATTTTTAACTGATAATTCCCGTGTGTATGTGCGTTACACCCAATATGCCCGTATGCCGAGCATCTTTGAAACCACCGTCGGTTTTTCCGCCAGCGCGGATACCTCCGCCCGTTTTAAAAACGCCAAACTAAAACCGGAGAAAGCACGAAATATTGAGCTAGGCTATGTTTATGATTTCAGCAGCTATTTCGATTCACCGACTAAAGCAGATATTAAATTGAACTATTATCATAATGTTACTAAAGACGTTATTGACCGTAATACTGACTTTCGTTTTGTCCAACTGGATAAACGGATATTGGAGGGAGTCGAATTGCAAGCCCGTTATGATAACGGCGATTATTTTGGTGATCTAGGCATTGAATATCATCTAAAAAATAAAGTTTGTGATGCCAATACCGCTGTAGAAATGGATCCCGTGCAACTCCGTGTTCCAACCTGTATGACCGGTGGTTTTGCTTGGGGCTATTTGCGTACCCAATTACAACCCAAATACTCTATTAGTTCAAATTTAGGCGCTCGCTTCTTAGATCGAAAATTAGAGATCGGTAGCCGATGGTTATATCACAGCAAAGCGAAAAATAAAGACGAAGACCGTCTATGGGAATTAAAAGTTCTAGATGGTGGTATTTGGAACCGTCCGATGTCATGGCAACCGGTATTAACTGTAGATGCCTATATTAAATACCAATTTTCACCGAACTTTACTATGGAGCTGACCGGAACCAATTTAACTGATCGTTACTATTTAGATCCGATGACCCGTTCTATGATCCCGGCACCGGGCAGAACCTTTAAATTAGGGGTAACGGCAAAATTTTAGAAGAGCGTTTTTCTTCTAAAGAGAAAAGCGGTAAAACTTTGCAACCAAACAACCGTTTTACCGCTTGATAGGAAGTCATAGGCATTCTGCGTATAAAAAACCTATGGCTGTTAATCGTGGGGATACTCCCACAAAAAACATGGAGATTCTAACATGAAAAAATCAATTTTATCCACCGCACTTTTTGCCACATTAGCTATTGCTACCACCTCTGCCAATGCAGTTGTAACCTCCGGTGTTAGTCAAAAAACAGCATTACAATTACCTGAAAAAGGTTCGGCTGCACATAACGGTTGGTTCCACTCCGATCAAGCCGGATTACCGGGTGTAATAGTTGATGGTGTAAGCAAAAAAGTTACTAGCTTCCAATCTCTTACCAAAATTACTAAAAATACCCAATGGTTAAAAGCCTTTGGCGGCGTCGATAAAAACGGCGTTGTGGTATTAAAAATGAATAATATGCCGAAATGGGTGCCGGGTTTCCATAATCAACTAGGGAATTTCGCCTTTAAAAAAGTGGGGGCGGAAGAACTATATTATGGGGAATGGTTAGCTAGAGACGGAAATATTGATAAAGATCGCGTAGTTTATTATGCCGGAAACAATAAAACCGAAAAAATGCCGACGGGCGGCACCGCGATTTATGACGTAACCGGTATCAATAAAAATACCGAGCTGGATAAAGAACTGTTAAAAGGTCAATTCACGGCTGATTTCAGTAAAAATACGTTAAACGGTTCAATCAGTAAAACGGGATTAACCGTTAAGGTGAATGACGCCAAAATTGATAGTGGAAAGGCTAGCTTTAAAGGTGTAGCAACGGCTAATGGTAAGGTTCGAGGTCTCACTGAAGGGCATTTCTTCGGCAAAGATGCGGCGGCTTTAGCTGGTTATGCCAAATTTAACGGCAATAACCAATTTGATACGGCCTTCGGTGGCACGAAAAAATAGCCTTTTATCGCTTTTATATTTAGGGGGAGGCTTCTCCCCTTTTTTCTCTACCCGAATATGGATTTTTATGAAAAAACGTCATTTTATTTCTATCGGAATGCTTTATTGGCTAACCAGTTCAAGCGCCCAAGCCAATGTGCAAGAACAAGAGGCGCTCAGACTATGGCGACAACATTCTCAGCAATCAGCACAACAGCAGCAGGAACAACGTATTAATAGCGAACAATCGGAAAATGAAATCACTTTAGAAGGCGAGTCTTTTAATGTGGAGAACAATGTTGAAGCCGTCGGACAAGCCTTATATATCGCATTAAACCGCCAACTATGGCAATATGCCGAAAAATTCCTCGCTCAATATGAAAATTTTCCTGATCATCAAGATCAGCTGGTTTGGTTTGCTAAAGGTGCATTAGCCAGAGAACGTGGCGATTTAGTTGAGGCAGAACAATATTACCGTGCATTACTACAAAGTGAACCGGATTTTTTACGCGGTCAATTGGATCTTGCCCGAATTCTGTTTGAAAATAAAAAGAACACAGAATCGACCGCACTTTTTCAGCAACTCGCTGCCCAGCCCTTACCGGACGGCGTACAATTAACTATTCACGATTATCAACAAGCGCTCCAAGAACGGGAAAGCTGGCAACATTCACTTACCATAGGTTATCAATATCATCAAAATATTAATCAATCCTCACAAAAGGAAGTTTGCCTGCTTTATAAGGAAGATCAATGCCTGATTAATCGCCGCTCGCCACAAGCGCTCAATGCCCACGGTTGGCGCTATGATTTTAATACGCAACGTCGCCTGTCTTTAACCGGCAATCACGGATTCATGTTTTACCTAAACAGCTACGGACAATTTTACCCGAAACAGGGAGACTACAATGAAAACACCGTTAAAACCTATGGCGGATACAGTTTTCGTCATGCTAAAACAGATATTACCGTCGCTCCTCTCTTAGAATACAACACTTTCGGAAATCACCGTTATTATCACGGCTGGGGCGGGCACTTTGAGTGGACGCAAACTATTTCACCGCGCCATAGTTGGAATCTCCAATTCGAGCATAAAAAACTTCAATATAGCCAACATTACAGCACATTTAATAAAGCTGATATCAGCTCCTTATTCGGCACTTGGTATTATTTATTTACACCACAAACTACCTTCTTCGGCGGCATTGATTGGTCATCTCGCCGCACAACAGACGATACCCAATCTTATCGTATGCAAGGCATTCGCTTAGGTTTTAATCATCAATTTGATTTTGGATTAAATACCACTTTTTTAGCATTATTGCGACAATATAAGTATCAAGACTACCATGCTGCACTCGAATTAACCCGCAAAGACAAACAGCAAATCTATTTAACCGTCTTAAAAGTACCGAGTTGGAGTTTTAAAGGTATCACTCCGAATTTTGTGCTAAAACATACGCGTAATCACAGTAATGCCGATTATGTTTATAGCTACAAACAAAGTGAAATACAGCTGAATTTTGAGTGGATATTTTAAATTAGCACGGGGAAATTCTATTTCTCCTGAGCTTTTATCATTGTTGGACATTCGGAGAATCTACACCTATTGTTATTTCCCTTTCTTTATCCAATATTTAAACGGAGTTGTTTCCACTTCACTTCTCAGCAAGCGGTGATCCATAAATTGACAAAAACTGGGAATATCACGCGTGGTGGCAGGATCATCAGCAAGGATCAATAGCACATCGCCTTCGTTTAAATGGCGAATTGTTTTACGCACTAGCATAACGGGTTCAGGGCAACGCAAACCCAAAGTATCAAGCGTTTGGGAGATCGTAATTTCAGGCATTGATTTCTCTTTCCAAAAAATAAGGTGCATGATACCACTTATTGGGAAATTTCGACAAATCCCTATCATCAGTGATAGACTAGCGCCATTCAAATTATCTGAAGAAATATAATGGCGGAATATTTTGTGCCTCAAAGTGCGGTCGTTTTTGAAGAAGAAATTAAAAAAAGCCGCTTTATCACTTACTTACAACATACGAATGGTTTAGGCGAAGCTAAAGCATTCTGGACAAAGATCAGGCATGCTCACCCTCATGCAAGACATCATTGTTGGGCGGCAGTGGCAGGTAAACCGACGGATTCACAACAATTGGGCTTTTCAGATGATGGCGAACCGGCCGGTACGGCAGGAAAGCCAATGTTAAGTGCCTTATTAGGAAGTCATATAGGAGAAATTAGTGCCGTAGTGGTTCGTTACTACGGGGGAATTCTATTGGGAACGGGTGGTTTGGTTCGCGCTTATGGCAATGGTGTTCAACAGGCACTAAAACAGCTGAAAACGGAAATTAAAGTTGAGCGTATTCCTTTTCAATTAGATTGTGATTATGGGCAAATGGGGTTGGTACAGCTACTTTGTGACAAATATCAAATTGAGATTTTATCGCAGGATTTTCAAGTGCAAGTTCATTTAACTTTAGGTATTAGTGAAAAAACGGTTGAGCCTTTTTCAATAGAACTGGCCGAAAAATCTGCAGGTAAATTGACCGTTCAACCGTTGAAAGCAGGTAAATAATCGTGCATATTTTATCCATTATTCGAATCATTGGTATTCTCGTGATGTGCTTTTCCTGTGCCATGTTGATTCCTGCTTTTGTCGCATTAATCTACGGTGACGGTGGTGGAAAAGCCTTTATGCAAGCCTTTGCCTTGAGCTTAACGGTTGGTACGCTTTTATGGTGGCCTTGCCACCATCACAAACAAGAACTGCGTTCACGAGACGGATTTCTGATTGTGGTGGCATTTTGGTTTGTACTTGGTGGTTTAGCCACCTTACCACTGTTGCTGCTTGATACACTCCATTTAACCGTCGCATCTGCCGTATTTGAAGCGTTTTCAGGCTTAACGACAACAGGCGCGACAGTAATGACAGGGCTGGATAATCTGCCTAAAGCTTTGTTATTCTATCGCCAACTATTACAGTGGCTTGGTGGAATGGGGATTATTGTATTGGCGATTGCAATTATCCCGCTATTAGGTATTGGCGGTATGCAACTTTATCGCGCGGAAATGTCCGGTCCGATGAAAGAGCAAAAAATTCGTCCAAGGATCACCGAAACCGCCAAAATGTTGTGGGTGATTTATCTTTCACTGACGATTTCTTGTGCGTTAACTTATTGGTTGGCAGGAATGGATCCCTTTGATGCATTAACACATAGTTTTTCTACGGTATCTATTGGTGGTTTTTCGACACATGATGCCAGTATGGGCCATTTCAATAGTCCGTTGATTAATGGCATAACCATCTTATTTTTACTGATTTCCGCCTGTAATTTTGGCTTGCATTTTCGGGCGTTTTCAACGACCGGACATGAAAATTTTGTCAAAATTTATTTACGGGATCCTGAATTTCGCTTTTTTATCAGTACCCAAATAATATTGGTTACACTATGTATGTTAGTGATGTGGAATCACCGTTATTTCTCATTCTCTTGGCAAGATTTTGAACAAATACTGTTTCAAGCCGTATCAATTTCTACTACAACGGGCTATACAACGTCAGATTTTACTGTTTGGCCGTCTTTTGTACCTGTGTTATTAATTCTCGCATCTTTCATGGGAGGCTGTGCCGGCTCTGTCGGGGGCGGTTTACGAGTAGCGAGGGTATTAGTACTTTATTTACAAGGTAAACGGGAACTTAAACGTGTTGTGCATCCGAATTTAGTCTATCCCATTAAATGGGGAAAAACAGTATTGGATGAACGGGTTATTGGTAGTATCTGGGCATTTTTTTCGGCATACCTTTTAGTCTTTGTCGTTTGTTTACTGGGGGTCATTGCTTGTGGTGTAGAACCTTTCGATGCATTTAATGCCGTCTTAGCCTGTTTGAACAACCTTGGATCTGCGTTGGGTTCGGTTAGTAGCAATATGATGGCGATTCCCGACAGTGCAAAATGGATTTTAACCGTTGCAATGGTGTGCGGACGTTTGGAAATTTTTACCCTGTTAGCTTTATTTACCCCTGCATTTTGGAAAGCGTAATGAAAACATTAATTCTTTATTCAAGCCATGATGGGCAAACAAAAAAAATCTCGGAATTTTTAACCGCACTTTTAAATGGTGAGGTGCTGGTCGATGCTTTACGAGAGGATTATGATATTGAAACCTTTGATCGGGTTATTATTGGCGCTTCCATACGTTATGGTCATTTTAGTAAAACCCTCGATCGTTTTGTTGTGCGTAACCGTGAGCATTTGGAGCAAAAAAGAGCGGTATTTTTTAGCGTTAATTTAACTGCTCGCAAGGAAGGTAAGGATAACCCCGAAACTAATGTATATATGCGTAAATTTTTACAACGCACAAAATGGCAACCTAAATTGGCAGCTGTATTTGCGGGAGCATTATTATATCCACGCTATAAATGGTTTGATCGTGTGATGATCCGATTCATTATGAAAATCACCGGTGGTGAGACGGATACAACAAAAGAGATCGAATATACGGATTGGGAGAAAGTAAAGGAATTTGCTCAACGGATTAATCGGTTGGAGAAATAACCAAGATTAAGCCGAAAATTATCCGATTTGGAGGAGATTTAATCAAAGGATCATTTTTTCAAATTTTTTGCAAAAAAGTGCTTGCATTGATTTTGGATTTCTCTATAATGCGCACTACACAACGACGCGCTGTTGTGAAGTTTGAGAATTTGCCGGTGCGTCGTTATTTTTTGCTCTTTAACAACGAATCAGACAATCTGTGTGGGCACTTGTTAATAGACTTGTTAAAAAAATTTTAATTTTGAAGTCTTAATAGGTGCTTAAACTAGAAATTCATTATTACTTTTATAGTAGTGTTTATTAATAGCTAAGCAGTTTATTGAGCGATTGAACTTTGAATTGAAGAGTTTGATCATGGCTCAGATTGAACGCTGGCGGCAGGCTTAACACATGCAAGTCGAACGGTAGCAGGAAGGAAGCTTGCTTTCTTTGCTGACGAGTGGCGGACGGGTGAGTAATGCTTGGGAATCTGGCTTATGGAGGGGGATAACTGCGGGAAACTGCAGCTAATACCGCGTAAAGTCTTTGGACTAAAGGGGGCGTTTGCTCTTGCCATAAGATGAGCCCAAGTGGGATTAGGTAGTTGGTGGGGTAATGGCTCACCAAGCCGTCGATCTCTAGCTGGTCTGAGAGGATGACCAGCCACACCGGGACTGAGACACGGCCCGGACTCCTACGGGAGGCAGCAGTGGGGAATATTGCGCAATGGGGGGAACCCTGACGCAGCCATGCCGCGTGAATGAAGAAGGCCTTCGGGTTGTAAAGTTCTTTCGGTGATGAGGAAGGCAGTTTGGTTAATAGCCAAGCTGATTGACGTTAGTCACAGAAGAAGCACCGGCTAACTCCGTGCCAGCAGCCGCGGTAATACGGAGGGTGCGAGCGTTAATCGGAATAACTGGGCGTAAAGGGCACGCAGGCGGATTTTTAAGTGAGGTGTGAAAGCCCCGGGCTTAACCTGGGAATTGCATTTCAGACTGGGAATCTAGAGTACTTTAGGGAGGGGTAGAATTCCACGTGTAGCGGTGAAATGCGTAGAGATGTGGAGGAATACCGAAGGCGAAGGCAGCCCCTTGGGAATGTACTGACGCTCATGTGCGAAAGCGTGGGGAGCAAACAGGATTAGATACCCTGGTAGTCCACGCTGTAAACGCTGTCGATTTGGGGGTTGGGGTTTAACTCTGGCGCCCGTAGCTAACGTGATAAATCGACCGTCTGGGGAGTACGGCCGCAAGGTTAAAACTCAAATGAATTGACGGGGGCCCGCACAAGCGGTGGAGCATGTGGTTTAATTCGATGCAACGCGAAGAACCTTACCTACTCTTGACATCCAGAGAATCCTGTAGAGATACGGGAGTGCCTTAGGGAGCTTTGAGACAGGTGCTGCATGGCTGTCGTCAGCTCGTGTTGTGAAATGTTGGGTTAAGTCCCGCAACGAGCGCAACCCTTATCCTTTGTTGCCAGCGATACGGTCGGGAACTCAAAGGAGACTGCCGGTGATAAACCGGAGGAAGGTGGGGATGACGTCAAGTCATCATGGCCCTTACGAGTAGGGCTACACACGTGCTACAATGGCGTATACAGAGGGAGGCGAAGCAGCGATGTGGAGCGAATCTCACAAAGTACGTCTAAGTCCGGATTGGAGTCTGCAACTCGACTCCATGAAGTCGGAATCGCTAGTAATCGCGAATCAGAATGTCGCGGTGAATACGTTCCCGGGCCTTGTACACACCGCCCGTCACACCATGGGAGTGGGTTGTACCAGAAGTAGATAGCTTAACCGTAAGGGGGGCGTTTACCACGGTATGATTCATGACTGGGGTGAAGTCGTAACAAGGTAACCGTAGGGGAACCTGCGGTTGGATCACCTCCTTACCGAACGAGCTATAGTAAGTGTCCACACAGATTGGCTGATATGTTGTAAACAACGTAGTGAAGAGTCCGTGACTTAAGAGCAACATCTAATTGACTCAAATAGTCTGCGTAAAGATAAGTAAAAGGGTATCTTTTATTGTTGTCCCCATCGTCTAGAGGCCTAGGACATCGCCCTTTCACGGCGGTAACCGGGGTTCGAATCCCCGTGGGGACGCCAATGAAAGATAACTTTAACGAATTATCTTCTGTTCTTTAAAAAATTGGAAACAAGCTGAAAACTGAAGAGACTTTTAAGTTCCGAAAGGAATAGAGGAAGTCTGAGTAGAAAAATCTTGACTGGAGAAAGGCAGTCAAGTGTTTAGTTGAATTAAAGATTCGCTTCAAGATGTAGGCCTGACTGAGTAGGCAGGCTGAAAACATTTGAGGTTGTATAGTTAAGTGACTAAGCGTACAAGGTGGATGCCTTGGCAATCAGAGGCGATGAAGGACGTGCTAATCTGCGAAAAGCTTGGATGAGTTGATAAGAAGCGTTTAATCCAAGATATCCGAATGGGGAAACCCGATGGATGAAGAATCCATCATTTCATTATGAATTCATAGTAATGAAAAGCAAACCGGGAGAACTGAAACATCTAAGTACCCCGAGGAAAAGAAATCAACCGAGATTCCGTGAGTAGCGGCGAGCGAAGGCGGAAGAGCCGGTAAGTGATAGTGAGCGTGTTAGGAGAATGAGTTGGGAAGCTCAACCGTAGGGGGTGATAGTCCCGTATCTTAAAACACGTTGATGGTACTAAGCTTACGATAAGTAGGGCGGGACACGTGATATCCTGTCTGAAGAGGGGGGGACCATCCTCCAAGGCTAAATACTCCTGATTGACCGATAGTGAACCAGTACTGTGAAGGAAAGGCGAAAAGAACCCCGGCGAGGGGAGTGAAATAGAACCTGAAACCTTGTACGTACAAGCAGTGGGAGCCTGAAAGGGTGACTGCGTACCTTTTGTATAATGGGTCAGCGACTTATATTTTGTAGCAAGGTTAACCGAATAGGGAAGCCGAAGGGAAACCGAGTCTTAACTGGGCGATTAGTTGCAAGGTATAGACCCGAAACCCGGTGATCTAGCCATGGGCAGGTTGAAGGTTGGGTAACACTAACTGGAGGACCGAACCGACTAATGTTGAAAAATTAGCGGATGACTTGTGGCTGGGGGTGAAAGGCCAATCAAACCGGGAGATAGCTGGTTCTCCCCGAAATCTATTTAGGTAGAGCCTTGAGCGGACACCTTCGGGGGTAGAGCACTGTTTCGGCTAGGGGGCCATCCCGGCTTACCAACCCGATGCAAACTGCGAATACCGAAGAGTGATACTCAGGAGACACACGGCGGGTGCTAACGTCCGTCGTGGAGAGGGAAACAACCCAGACCGCCAGCTAAGGTCCCAAAGTGTATGTTAAGTGGGAAACGAAGTGGGAAGGCTTAGACAGCTAGGATGTTGGCTTAGAAGCAGCCACCATTTAAAGAAAGCGTAATAGCTCACTAGTCGAGTCGGCCTGCGCGGAAGATGTAACGGGGCTCAAACATAGCACCGAAGCTGCGGCATCAGGATTAATCCTGTTGGGTAGGGGAGCGTTGTGTAAGCGGATGAAGGTGTATCGGGAGGTATGCTGGACGTATCACAAGTGCGAATGCTGACATAAGTAACGATAAAACGGGTGAAAAACCCGTTCGCCGGAAGACCAAGGTTTCCTGTCCAACGTTAATCGGGGCAGGGTGAGTCGGCCCCTAAGGCGAGGCTGAAAAGCGTAGTCGATGGGAAACGGGTTAATATTCCCGTACTTGGTAAAGCTGCGATGTGGGGACGGAGCAGGTTAGGTTAGCGTGCTGTTGGATATGCACGTTTAAGTTGGTAGGTGGGGTGCTTAGGCAAATCCGGGCGCTTATTAACACCGAGAAATGATGACGAGGCCTCAAGGGGCTGAAGTAACTGATACCACACTTCCAGGAAAAGCCACTAAGCTTCAGGCTTTATTAAACCGTACTGAAAACCGACACAGGTGGTCAGGTAGAGAATACTCAGGCGCTTGAGAGAACTCGGGTGAAGGAACTAGGCAAAATAGCACCGTAACTTCGGGAGAAGGTGCGCCGGCGTAGCTTGTAGCCCCTAGCGGGTGAAGGGTGAACCGGTCGAAGATACCAGCTGGCTGCAACTGTTTATTAAAAACACAGCACTCTGCAAACACGAAAGTGGACGTATAGGGTGTGATGCCTGCCCGGTGCTGGAAGGTTAATTGATGGTGTAATCGAAAGAGAAGCTCCTGATCGAAGCCCCAGTAAACGGCGGCCGTAACTATAACGGTCCTAAGGTAGCGAAATTCCTTGTCGGGTAAGTTCCGACCTGCACGAATGGCATAATGATGGCCAGGCTGTCTCCACCCGAGACTCAGTGAAATTGAAATCGCCGTGAAGATGCGGTGTACCCGCGGCTAGACGGAAAGACCCCGTGAACCTTTACTATAGCTTGACACTGAACATTGAATTTTGATGTGTAGGATAGGTGGGAGCCTTTGAAGCGGTCACGCCAGTGATTGTGGAGGCGTCCTTGAAATACCACCCTTTAACGTTTGGTGTTCTAACGAAGATTGCGGAACGCGGTCTCGGACAGTGTCTGGTGGGTAGTTTGACTGGGGCGGTCTCCTCCCAAAGAGTAACGGAGGAGCACGAAGGTTTGCTAATGACGGTCGGACATCGTCAGGTTAGTGCAATGGTATAAGCAAGCTTAACTGCGAGACGGACAAGTCGAGCAGGTACGAAAGTAGGTCATAGTGATCCGGTGGTTCTGAATGGAAGGGCCATCGCTCAACGGATAAAAGGTACTCCGGGGATAACAGGCTGATACCGCCCAAGAGTTCATATCGACGGCGGTGTTTGGCACCTCGATGTCGGCTCATCACATCCTGGGGCTGAAGTAGGTCCCAAGGGTATGGCTGTTCGCCATTTAAAGTGGTACGCGAGCTGGGTTTAGAACGTCGTGAGACAGTTCGGTCCCTATCTGCCGTGGGCGTAGGAGAATTGAGGGGGGCTGCTCCTAGTACGAGAGGACCGGAGTGGACGCACCACTGGTGTTTCGGTTGTGTCGCCAGACGCATTGCCGAGTAGCTAAGTGCGGAAGAGATAAGTGCTGAAAGCATCTAAGCACGAAACTTGCCTCAAGATGAGTTCTCCCAGACTTAGAGTCTGTAAGGGTTGTTGGAGACGACGACGTAGATAGGTGGGGTGTGTAAGTGTAGTGATACATTGAGCTAACCCATACTAATTGCCCGAGGGGCTTAACTATACAACGCTCAAGTGTTTTTGGGCGGTTAATGTGAAATACAACGAATTAAAGTATACAGTCATCAGTCATCAGCTTGTATCCGATAGAACAGATGAAAAAGATAAAAGAGATAAAACGAGATAAAAAGATAGAACGAGATAAAAAGATAGAACGAGATAAAAAGATAGAACAAGATAAAACTTGAAGAGAAGAAGTTATCGAAGAATTATCCCGGCGGCGAGAGTGCAGTGGTTCCACCTGAATCCATCCCGAACTCAGAAGTGAAATGCTGTAATGCCGATGGTAGTGTGGGGTATCCCCATGTGAGAGTAGGGCACTGCCGGATTTTAATTATATCATCCCCTGAATCGAGAGGTTCAGGGGTTTTTGTTATATGTAGAAAATGTTCTTTATACATTTTTAGTTAGCCAAAATACAGTTTTGAAAGATATCAAATTTTCATTTTCACAAATAACGTTAAAATCAACCGCACTTTACTTTTTGCGTTTCGCACGAGGATGTGCTTGATCGTAAACATCGGCAAGGTGTTTAAAATTGAGATGGGTATAAATTTGAGTTGTTGAAAGATTGCTATGGCCGAGCAACTCTTGCACTGCACGGAGATCGGAGCTGGCTTCCAACATATGGGTTGCAAAGGAATGGCGAAGTTTATGTGGATTGAGATGGCTATTTAACCCTTGGCGAATACCCCAGGTTTCCAAGCGTTTTTGGATAGAACGATGAGAAATACGATTCCCTAACTGGCTCACAAATAAGGCCTCATCTTTTGGATTAAATAATAATCGCACTTTTAACCATTGCTGTATCGCATGGGAGGCATAACGTCCGAAAGGCACGATACGTTCTTTATTTCCTTTTCCCAAAACCCGTACTTCACGAGTGCGAGTATTAATACTATTTAAGTTTAACCCTTGTAATTCCGATAAACGTAAGCCTGAACTATACATTAATTCCAAAATGGCACGATCACGAATATCAATGGGCTCTTTACTATCATTGGCAAGTAATTGTTGAACCTGATCACCATCGATATTTTTGGGTAAATGCTTACTTTGTTTTGGTGCTGAAATGCCGATAGTAGGGTTTACCTTTAATTTTCCCTGTTGAATTAAATAGTTAAAAAATTGGCGTATGGCGGATAGACGCAAAGCCAGACTTTTTTCTTTAAGTCCCGCTTTTTTGCTTTGTGCTAAGATAAAACGCACTACACTTGGTGTAATTTGTTGCCAATCTCGAATACCTTGTTCTACAAGCAGTGCTACCACTGCCTCAAGCTGACGTTGGTAATTGCTGAGAGTGTGAGGGCTGACTTGGCGTTCAATACGCAAATAATCCCAATAAGATTGCAGATCTGTAAACATTACAAAGTCAATTCAAATAGGCTTTTTTTAGGATTTAATTTAAAACCTTCTTGTTCCAATAGTTCATGTTGCTCCTGTCCCAATTCAGCCACTAAACGATTTGATTGGGTATAAAGCACAAAATCCTTTGCTTTGGAAATCAGAGCCGCATAAATATCGGTGTGTTGAGGGCAATTAACAACGTAAATATCAGTTAGCTGCCAATAACGTTGTAATTGTAGTGATGATAGGCGTGGATAAAGCTGGATAAACCCTACGGCTTCATCTTGTGAATTGACAGCAATAAAGAAGAGGCTTTCATTAAAGCGGATACGGTTGGTTAAGAACGTTAAAGTGCGGTCAGGATTTTCCGTCATTCCATGCGCGAGACGATAATGTTCAAAAAGGGGTAAAAGTACCTCAATATTCCATTGCTCTGCTTTAAAAATCTTCATTTTAATAAAATCGGTTAATTTTTATTGATTCTATGTCGTAGATTGTAGCTTTTTCACGCTGAAGAATCACGCGCTCAGCAAAAAAATTTTCAAATTTATGATTTTGAACAAAGAATCAAGGCGAAAATTTGATATAGTAACCGCATTTATTTAATTAATATGGAGAAATAAAAATGGCACGTCGTCCTTTAGTAATGGGTAACTGGAAGTTAAATGGTAGCAAAGCGTTTACCAAAGAATTAATCGAAAATTTAAAAGTAGAACTCGCTGATGTGAACGGTTGTGATGTAGCAATCGCTCCTCCGGTGATGTATTTAGCGGAAGCGGAAAGCGCACTAACCGGCAGTAAAATCGCGCTTGGTGCACAAAATGTCGATGTAAATGTGCAAGGTGCATTTACCGGGGATATTTCAACGGAAATGTTAAAAGATTTTGGTGCGAAATATATTATTATCGGTCACTCCGAGCGTCGTACTTATCACAAAGAAAGCGATGAATTTATCGCGAAAAAATTCGATGCATTAAAAAAAGCAGGTTTAGTCCCGGTGTTGTGTATCGGTGAATCTGAGGCAGAAAATGAAGCAGGTAAAACCGAAGAAGTGTGCGCGAGTCAAATTGATGCCGTCATTAATGCGTTAGGCGTGGAAGCGTTTAATGGCGCAGTGATTGCCTATGAGCCAATTTGGGCAATCGGTACCGGTAAGTCTGCTACTCCGGCGCAGGCACAAGCCATTCATGCCTTTATTCGCGGTCATATTGCTGCCAAATCTCAAGCGGTAGCAGATCAAGTGATCATTCAATATGGTGGCTCTGTAAATGATGCGAACGCAGCGGAATTGTTTACTCAACCGGATA
Source organism: Rodentibacter caecimuris (assembly GCF_010587025.1). NCBI lineage: Bacteria > Pseudomonadati > Pseudomonadota > Gammaproteobacteria > Pasteurellales > Pasteurellaceae > Rodentibacter > Rodentibacter caecimuris. The sequence continues at coordinate 1,790,063 of NZ_CP040863.1, forward strand.
TTGATGGTGCGTTAGTGGGTGGGGCGTCACTTAAAGCGCCGGCATTTGCCGTGATCGTGAAAGCGGCAGAGGCTGCAAAAAATTAGTTTTTATCATTAGAAATGAAAAGTGCGGTTGATTTTAACCGCACTTTTTTTAGTGTTGTTCTCTTTCCCACAAATCGGCATATTTTACAAAGGTAGAATGCGCAGAAAGTGCTGCAAGCAAAAAGCCTTGTTTCCCGTCTAAAAAGCCGGCTTTTAAAATATACATTTTTATAAAACAGCTGAGCCCATGCGCGACCCCTTGCCAAAGTGTGGCTTTTTTACCATTTGCTTGACGTTGATCCGCCCAAGCTTTGGCGTAACCGGCAGATTTTACTAAGTAGTGATGAAGATTTTTATAAGTGAAATGTTCTAAATCTCCCGTTAATCGCTCAACACGGGTATTGTTCGGATAGCAGACTTTCTCATGAACTAAAGAATCGTTGTAGCCGGCATAATGAGTGCGATATAGACGAACGACATAATCCGGATACCAGCCGGAATGGCGAATTTTACGCCCGAATACTTCGCTTATGCGTGGGATTTCAAACACCGTATTTTCTGGATTTTGTTGTACGGCACGTTGGATCGATTGGCGTAGTTCCGGTGTTACGCGTTCATCGGCATCCAACCAAAGTACATAGTCGGAAGTGACATACTGTTGTGCGATTTGGCGTTGTTTGCCAAAACCGGGCCAGTCGGTATTTTCGTAGAATTTTGCCTCATAGCTTAGCGCAATTTCTTTTGTATTATCGGTACTACCTGAATCTAAAATGACGATTTCATCTACCCAATCTTTCACTGTGTCTAAGCATAGTGCAAGATCCTGTGCCTCGTTTTTTACAATCATTGCGATGCTAATTGTTGGCATATTTTGATTCCTTTTTTGCTATACTACTGAAAATTTTTTCAAGTATAACCGAATTTAATTTATGTGGCGTTTTTTTTATACCTGTCTAATGTATTTGATTCAGCCGTTAGTTCTGCTTTTTATGTGGGGGCGTGGCTTTAAAGCGCCGGATTATCGGAAAAGATGGGGAGAGCGTTACGGTTTTTATCATCATTTAGTCGCACCGGTACCTCATGGCATTGTGATCCATGCCGCCTCTGTCGGTGAAGTGATTGCGGCAACACCTTTAGTGCGTCGGATTCAACAGAATTACCCTGATTTATCGATTACCTTTACTACTGTCACGCCAACCGGCTCCGAACGGGTTAAAGCGGCTTTTGGTGAGAGCGTAACGCACTGTTATTTACCCTATGATTTACCCTACTCAATTAATCGTTTCATTGATTTTATTCAACCAAAACTTTGTATTGTTATTGAAACCGAGCTGTGGCCGAATTTAATCCGACAACTGCACTGCCGTGATATTCCCTTTGTTGTGGCAAATGCCCGTTTATCTTCCCGCTCTGCCAGACGTTACGGCAAAGTGAGAGCTCGTTTACAAAATACGTGGTCTCAAATTAGTTTGATTGCTCCGCAAGATCAAATTAGCGAGAAACGTTTTCTTGAATTGGGTTATCCTCAAGATAAACTTAAATTGACGGGCAATATTAAATATGATCTAACAGTTAACCAAGCGCTACTTGAACAAATTCAAATATTGCGTGATCAATGGGCAAAAAAACGTCAAATTTGGATAGCTGCGAGTACGCATGAGGGGGAAGAAGAGATTATTTTACAGGCACATCGTCAGCTGCTAGACAAGTATCCTGATTTACTTTTATTGCTCGTACCGCGTCATCCTGAGCGATTTAACTCGGTAGCTGCGTTGATCCAAAAAGAAAAATTTCAATTTATTCGTCGTTCGACCGGTGAATTGCCGAATGCAAATACTCAGCTGATTTTAGGCGATACGATGGGAGAAATGATGTTGATGTATGGTATTTCTGACATTGCTTTTGTGGGGGGAAGTCTGGTCAAACACGGCGGGCATAACCCGCTTGAACCGTTGGCATTTAAAATACCTGTGATTAGCGGAAAGCACACCTTCAATTTTCCGGAGGTTTTTAGAACACTTGTTGAAATGCAAGGGGTATTAGAGGTTAATTCAACTGTTAAGGCATTAGAGCGAGCGGTAGAAGCATTGCTTAGCTCAAAAGAAGCCCGTTGGCGTTTAGGCCATGCCGGTTATGAAGTATTAATGGAAAATCGCGGCGCATTATCACGTTTATTTGATTTATTAAAGCCTTATTTGGAGCGTAAAGTATGACAACGGTGATTTACCCGGGCACTTTTGATCCTATTACCAATGGGCATCTGAATATTATTGAAAGAAGTGCGGTCATTTTTCCCAAAGTTTTGGTGGCAGTGGCAAATAGCCCAAGTAAAAAGCCATTGTTTTCTTTAGACGAACGTGTTGAGCTGGTCCGTCAATCTGTCGCACATCTACCTAATGTTAATGTATTCGGCTTTTCCGATTTATTGGCGAATGTCATTAAATCCCGTAATGTTGCTGCGATTATCCGTGGTGTGCGAACGACAACCGATTTTGAATACGAACTTCAACTGGCGGCGTTAAACCGATTACTGACCAAAGGGGTGGAAACGATGTTTTTCCCGCCTGATGAAAAATGGGCGTTTGTCTCATCCACTATCGTGCGTGAAATTTATTTGCACGGTGGTGATGTGACCGAGCTCGTCCCAACGACAGTGTTAAATGCCTTACAAGCGCGATGCGAAAAATAGCTTTTATTTTAACCGCACTTTTTGTCTTATCCGGCTGTGGTACAGTGGTGAAATTGGTTGATCCTTCGGAAGACTATACTGCCTATGCCGGTGTCGCCTATGATCTGGAAATGGCGAAAAAATGGGGCTTACCGATTTTGGATTTGCCCCTGTCCTTTTTATTAGATACCGTTTTACTGCCCTCTGTATGGGCGCAATGACTAATGATGAAACTTAATCCCCAACAACAACAGGCGGTGGAATATGTTACCGGCCCTTGCTTGGTGCTTGCCGGTGCAGGTTCCGGCAAAACCCGTGTCATTATTAATAAAATTGCCCACTTAATTGAAAAGTGCGGTTATTTGCCGAAACATATTGCAGCCGTGACCTTCACCAATAAAGCAGCCCGAGAAATGAAAGAGCGGGTGGCGCATTCCATTGGAAAAGAACGAGCCAAAGGTTTGACGGTTTCTACCTTTCATACTCTCGGTTTTGACATTATCAAACGGGAATACAAGGCGTTAGGTTTCAAAGCTAATATGACATTGTTTGATGAACATGATCAATTTGCCTTGTTAAAAGAACTCACAGCAGATGTGTTGAAAGAAGACAAAGATCTGCTGCGTGAATTAATTTCTGTGATTTCCAACTGGAAAAACGATTTAGTTTCACCTCAGCAAGCTTTTTCCTTAGCTCGGGAGGCGAAATATCAAACCTTTGCCAAATGTTATGAACGTTATACCGAGCAACTTCGAGCCTACAATGCGTTGGATTTTGACGATTTGATCATGCTTCCCACTTTGTTATTCAAACAAAATGGAGAAGTGCGGTCAAAATGGCAGGAAAAAATTCGCTATTTGTTGGTGGACGAATATCAAGACACCAACACCAGTCAATATGAGTTGATTAAACTCTTGGTCGGGGATCGTGCCTGTTTTACTGTGGTGGGGGATGACGACCAATCTATTTATTCATGGCGTGGCGCGAGACCGGAGAATATGGTGCGTTTGCGTGATGATTTTCCGCATTTACAAGTGATTAAATTAGAACAAAACTACCGTTCCACCCAACGTATTTTACATTGCGCCAATATTTTGATTGATAACAATGAACATGTATTCGACAAAAAATTGTTCTCAAATATCGGTGAAGGTGAAAAATTACTGGTGATTGAAGCAAAAAATGAAGAACATGAGGCAGAGCGTATTGTTGCCGAATTGATTGCCCATCGTTTTAGTCGCAAGACTAAATATAAGGATTACGCCATTTTGTATCGAGGCAATCATCAATCCCGTTTGTTGGAAAAAGTGTTAATGCAAAATCGCATTCCTTATAGAATTTCCGGTGGCACTTCTTTTTTCTCCCGAACGGAAATTAAGGATATGATGGCATACTTGCGTTTAGTGGTGAATCAAGATGACGATGCGGCATTTTTACGTATCGTAAATACGCCCAAACGTGAAATTGGTACGGTAACGCTGCAAAAACTAGGGGAGCTTGCACAGGAAAAACACATTAGCTTGTTTGATGCGATTTTTGAGTTTGAACTTGTTCAACAGGTGACACCGAAAGCCTATGACGCACTACAAAAATTTGGGCGTTGGGTGGTGGAATTAAACGATGAAGTGCAACGTTCGGAACCGGAGAGCGCAGTGCGTGCAATGCTGTCTGCTATTCATTATGAAGAATATTTGTATGAATATGCCACAACGCCAAAAGCCGCAGAAATGCAAAGTAAAAATGTTGCCACGCTGTTTGACTGGGTTGCGGATATGCTGAAAGGCGATGAAACAAACGAACCGATGAACCTTAATCAAGTCGTTACCCGTTTAATTTTAAGAGATATGTTAGAGCGGGGAGAAGATGACGAAGACAGCGACCAAGTTCAATTAATGACCTTGCACGCTTCGAAAGGCTTGGAATTTCCCTATGTGTATTTGATTGGGATGGAAGAAGGGATTTTGCCGCACCAAACCAATATTGATGAAGATAATGTGGAGGAAGAGCGCCGTTTGGCTTATGTGGGGATCACGCGGGCACAGAAAGCATTAACCTTTTCTTTATGTCGTGAACGCCGTCAATATGGTGAGCTTATTCGTCCGGAACCTAGCCGATTCTTAGCAGAATTACCTCACGATGATGTACTTTGGGAACGGGATAAACCTAAACTGACGGCGGAACAAAAACAGCAGCAGACACAAAGTCAGTTGGATCGTTTACGTTCTATTTTGAATGGTTAAAAGTGTGGTCGGAAAAACGAAAGTTTTACTAAGCGCACTTTATTTACACAATCTGAAGATAAAATATTCAAACGCATTACCTTTTTCAAAAAAGGGTTTGACATATTTTCAAAAAAACGTATCATACCGCCCACACACCGATTGTGGTGAGATGGCCGAGAGGCTGAAGGCGCTCCCCTGCTAAGGGAGTATGGGGTCAAAAACTCCATCGAGGGTTCGAATCCCTCTCTCACCGCCATTTGTGGTTTTATTCATTCTGCACCCGTAGCTCAGCTGGATAGAGTACTCGGCTACGAACCGAGCGGTCAGAGGTTCGAATCCTCTCGGGTGCGCCATTTTAAAGCGACTCTATCTTCTAAAATGGTCAAGAATAGTTAAAACGTCACTACGCACCCGTAGCTCAGCTGGATAGAGTACTCGGCTACGAACCGAGTGGTCAAAGGTTCGAATCCTTTCGGGTGCGCCATTTCCTTATATCTCTTAGCTCAGTTTCTACGAATAGCAGTTCAGGTTAGCCTAGCCTAGCGTCCTTTGCGATCATCAATATTTTTCAATAGGTAATTTCCATTTTCATCAGCAAGACTACGGAATCCGACATTCGTAATTTTGTAAGAATATTGTGTTTTATAAATAAAATTATCATGATGATGACCGTGAAAGATATGTTTCACGCCCATTTTTTCTGCAAGTGTGTTAATCACTTGAAAACCCATTGGATGTGGTTTTGGGGCTTCATGACAGATCAAAATATCCGCTTGCTCATTTTCCAAGACCTCTATATCGGAAGGAAAAATAGAAGAACGATGATGCAACGGCAAACCGCCACGCCAGATTTTTTCTTGTGAGCTATATTGGCAATAATGAATAGGATCAAAATACATCGGACGATTCGGCGGCATCCAAATTTGCCCGCGAAATATGCCGCCTAATCCTGCAATGCGGCAACCTTGAATATCCATCACTCGATTGTGTAGATTCCGTGTTTTCCATTCCGATCCCCAAAGTGCATCAAAAGCCACTACTGTTTTACTGTCGTGATTGCCATGAATAAACCAAATATCACAGTGCTGTGCCAATTTTTCTAATTCATTAGGCGAAGAAAGTTGCAAGTCGCCTAAAATAATCAGTGCAACATTGTCGTTTTCTTGTACGAAAGGATAGAGATGTTCATAACTTCCGTGCGGATCACCTGCAAATAGAATCATTTTATTTACTCTTTACTGTTCTTGGGCCGTTCTGTAAATTATCCAGTTCTTCTTCATTTAATATTTTTTCAATCACCGATTTTACTTGATTGTAACGCTCTAAATAGCTTGGTGATTCAATTTCAATATAAGGAACCTTGTATTTATCTAACAATTTTTTTAAAAGTTGTTGGAATTGTTGGCGTTGCTTTTGAGAACCCAAACTACGCAAGCCGTCATCCACCCATTTGGTATTATTTTTTAGCAAAATCGTGACATCAAAAGGGTATTCTTTAATCATTGAATCAAGGAACGGGTGGGCTTTACCTTCATATTGAATACAAAATGCCTGTGTAGTAATAAAATCCGTATCAATAAAGGCGATTTTATGGGCGTGGCGAACGGCGTAATCAATGTAACGCTGGTGTCCCAATGCCATTTGGGGATAGTCCGAATACTGCATAGCCTGCTCATTACCGCCTAGTTTTTCAAACACAAATTCACGCCCGTATTCCCAGGCGGATGTGGTATTAAATACCGCAGCAAGTTTATTCACCAGTACACTTTTACCGCTACTTTCACCGCCTAAAATGGCAACGGTTTTGGCAAAAAACGGACGGACTTCTTTCGGAATAAATTTCCAATATTGAAAAGGTGTCGTACGAATTTTGGTTGCCGACACATTAAAGAAAGTGCGATCAGGATCCACTAAAGAAACCTCCAAACCCAAATATTTTTCGTAAGGGGTTTTATCCTGCGGCTCACTACTGAAAACCACGGAGGGGGTAAATTCTTTTTCTTTGAACAGATTTTTTACTGCGTCGCTCCAAGCCTGCCAGCCGTTAGGATAACTCGGGATACCATCTTCAACCAAATGGTGGATAAGAATCTGATTTTTTTGATATTTAAAGATTTGCTGCATCCAACGTAAGCGATCCTGTACGGTTGGCATACGTTTCATTTTACTATCATAAAATAGCTTCAGATCACGTTCGGCATCACTACACACAATCACGTGCAATTCATCGACTTTACTAAATGCCTCATAAATCATATTAATATGACCGGTATGAACGGGATAAAATTTCCCAAAAATGACACCGATTTTTTTCTCTTGGATTGCTGGCATAGTTTATTTTCTCATCACATCAGGATTAAGTAGGCGTATTGTAGGTTAAATGAAAATATTTTTCACGTTCTGATTTTGCACCCGCCGATTTTACGCTATACTTAGCGCGCATTCTCAGGGCAGGGTGAAATTCCCTACCGGCGGTAAAGCCCGCGAGCACTTAAAAAGTGCGGTCAATTTTTAGTGAGTATTTTTCGACGACATTGAACGCTTTTTAAGGTTAGCAGATTTGGTGTAATTCCAAGGCCGACAGTAAAGTCTGGATGAAAGAGAATAAGGCGGATTGGGCTTCCAACCCGTTCTTTTTATTTGCATTTCTCAGCCCTGATTCTGGTTAATTTTAATCTAAGAAATAAAGGAAATTACGATGAATCAGTCTATTTTATCCCCATTCGGTATAACCGCCGAGGAACGTGTACTTAACGCTATTCAGGCATTCAAAAATGGTAATGGTGTATTGGTATTAGATGATGAAAATCGCGAAAACGAAGGTGATTTAATCTTTCCGGCAGAAACCATCATGACCGAGCAAATGGCAAAATTAATCCGTTACGGTAGCGGTATCGTGTGTTTATGCATTACGGAAGAACTTTGCCAACAACTTGATTTACCTCCGATGGTGGAAAACAACAATAGCGTGAACAAAACCGCTTTTACTGTGACTATTGAAGCCGCGAAAGGCGTATCCACAGGGGTATCTGCCGCTGATCGGGTTACCACTATCCAAGCGGCTATTGCGGATAACGCTGTGCCGACCGATTTACATCGACCCGGTCATATTTTCCCGCTTCGTGCGGTAAATGGCGGTGTGCTTGCCCGCCGCGGACATACGGAAGCCTCCGTGGATTTAGCCCGTCTTGCCGGTTTTAAACCAGCCGGTGTCATTTGCGAAATTACCAACGATGACGGCACCATGGCTCGCGCACCTGAAATTGTTGAATTTGCACAAAAATTTGGTTACGTCGTGCTGACGATAGAGGATTTAGTCGAATATCGCTTGGCGCATAATGTGTAGTTGATAAAAAGTGCGGTTAATTTGACCGCACTTTTCGTTGTGGAAATTATGATTCAACACCGGTAATTACTTTAAAGGTTCTCACCTCTTTCGGTTTCATCATAATTAAACTGCCTGTATTTTTAGCGGCAAGATAGCCTTCCGGACGACAAGTGGCGGGAAGCACAAAGGCACCGACTTGCTGATCGTCATTGTATAAAATCCAACGTGTTGCATAATTAAAATCTTTTGATGAGAATTTCGTGAGATAAACATTTCCATCGGGTGAGATCATTCTGTATTCTAAATTTTCCTGATATTGCTGTAAATTATCCATAAAGAACACAATTTCAGGATTATACATTTGATCATTAATCAATGAATTTAATGTGTGCTTACCTTGTTTGATTTGTTCATTAAAAGCGAGCCATTCAGGTGTCGGTTTAACATGTGCTGGAATCGTTTCTCGCAAATGAATAGCTTCTGTAGGAATATTTTGAGCAAAATTTGCACCATGTTCATAGCAGTAATTCATATGGCACATATACTGTAACGGCATTTCTACACTGGCTAAATTAGTCACTTTCATTTGAATTTCAAACAATGAACTTTGAGCATTCAGGGTTAATTCCGGTTCGGCAAGATAATGATCACCAAATCCTTTGACATATTCAACTGAGCCCCCTATTGATAATGAATTTTCACTGATGCTTAACCAAGCCTTATCTATGATGGCGCAAGGCATTTCACCATGTAATGGATGATCATCTTCGGGACTTGGACAACCATTGCGGATTAGCCCTGAATGGAATGCAAAGCAACCATAGGTATCGATAATAGTTGTTCCCCATTTAGGCTCGTTAAACATATTTTTCATTTTTAGATTTTTACCGCAGAATTCGGCATCCCAAATAATTTGTCCATAAAACGGAAGTATAGTAACAAAGCCTTTGCTGTTTTCTAATCTGATAGCTTCAATACCTGATGAGTATCTAAAAGTTATTGCTTTGAATTCTGGATTTTCAAATAGAGTATGTTTTTTTTCTGTGAATAATGCTTTTGTTAAATAAATGTAGCTTTTCATTTTAGCTCCTTATTTATGCGCTTTGTATTTATCAAAGAAGTAATATCCTACATAAGCAAAGCAAAATAGTGGTACGATGAATGCGGTTTGTAATGAACCAATCGTGTCTGACACATAGCCGTGAATTGCTGGTACAACTGCGGCACCAATAATAGACATAACGACAACCGCACCGGCTACTTCGCGATGTTCTTGTTCAACGGTATCTAACACTGAAGCATAGATTGTTGCCCAACAAGGACCAAATAAAACACTAGCGAAAATGGCGGCGTAAACAGCGGAAAAATCATGCACAAATGCAGTATAAGCTAGAGTAAATACACCTAATATAGAGTAAACAAATAATACGAGATCAGATTTAAATTTTGTCATTAAAAAATTTGCAACAAATTTCCCGACAAAGAAACCGATAAAGCTATATACCATAAAGTTAGAGGCATCACGCTCATTCATTTCACTTAAGTTTAATGCCAAACGGATAGTAAACGACCATACAGCAACCTGCATACCTACATATAAGAATTGGGCTACAATCCCTTTTTTGAACGCACTGTTTTGAGCAAGATATTTCAATGTATCAATAAAATGTGTTTCCTTATGCTTTACCGGATCATTAAGCGATTTACATTTTGGAAACGGCGTGATTAAGAACAAGATTGTTACTGCAATTAACACAAAGATAAGGTATTTATACGGTTGCAATGTATGTTCTAAGGTTGCTAATTTAAACGCGTGTAATTGATCGGGTGTCATTGTAGCAATCTGTTCATGTAAACTCGCGCCTTCTTGGAAAATTAAATATTTACCAAGTAAGATACCTGCAATCGCGCCTACCGGATAGAATGTTTGGCTGATATTTAAGCGTAATGTCGCGTAATCTTTATGACCAATCATTGAACTATAGGTATTTGCAGAGGTTTCAAGAAAACTTAACCCTATTGCAATAGAGAAAATAGCCGCGAGGAACATGGTATAAGTTGCCATATGTGAGGCCGGATAAAACATTGAACAACCGACAATATATAAAGTTAAACCAATCAAAATCGCAATTTTATAACTGGTTTTTTTAATGACTAATGAAGCTGGAATTGCGATAAGGAAATACCCACCATAGAATGCACTTTGTACTAATGCACTAGCAAAATCGCTAAGTGTAAATACGCTTTTGAACTGTGTAATCAAAATATCGTTTAAGCTTGCTGCGGCTCCCCATAAAGGGAATAGGCAAGATAATAGAATAAATTGAAATATCGGTGTTTTATTTAAGTAGCCGTCAGGCATTTGTTGAATGTTTTTCATATAATTTTTCCTTAAATATAGTGTTTTTTGAAGGTGTCAAACTGTGTTTTGGTCGGGTAGGACGATTGAGTGCCGTGACCTGTAACGCTATAAGCAGAAAACAGTGAGGCCATTTTCATGGATTCAACAATATCTTGCGATTTAGCATAGTAATAAGCAAAACAACCAATAAAGGCATCACCAGCTCCACTGGTATCAACAGCATTTACTTTATAAGGATCGATATAGGTGACTTCCGAACCGTGTAGCCAGACAGAACCTTTTTCACCTAAAGTAACAATAAGGTTTTTTAGTCCTTTAGAAAGCAAAGTGTTTGCGGCTGTACGGATTTGTTCCATATTTTCAACAGGTAAACCGGTTAAAATTTCTAACTCCGTTTCGTTTGGCATAAAGAAATCGCATTTGCATGCATAATTAATATCAAGTTCTTTGGTAGCAGGAGCCGGATTGAGAATGACGGGAATATTATTTTCATTGGCAAAATCAATTGCGTAATAGACTGTTTCTAACGGTATCTCTAATTGTAGGATAAATAACTTGCAATTTTTTAACCGCTCTTTTGCATTATCAATATCACTTGGCTTCAGGTGAGCGTTTGCTCCCTTAATAATTAAAATGCGATTTTGTGATGATTTATCTACAAAGATAGGTGCAACACCACTTGATACACCCGAAACTTTTTCCACATAATCCGTATTAACACCATATTGCTGAAAATTACGGATGGTATTCTCTGCAAAAGCATCATCACCTACTTTGCTCATCATCATTACATTAGCACCTAATTTTGCTGCGGCAATAGCTTGATTCGCGCCTTTACCGCCGCATCCCATCCTAAAGTTAGGTGCTTCGAGTGTTTCGCCCATTTTAGGCATATCATCAATATAAGTGATCAAATCCACCATATTTGATCCAATAACTGCAATTTCCATAATGTCTCCTTAGTTTTGGTGTTAATATTTTAACAAATTTAATTATTTTTATATTAATACAAATAAAATGTTAAAAAAGTGACTTCTATCACAAATCTCAACCTTTCTTTGTGTATAATACAAAAAGATAAAAAACCAAACAGGAGAAAACATAAATGAAACCAAATGAAATCGCTCAATATATCGATCATACCGTATTAATACCGGAAAGAACTGAAAAGGATATTCTCACTCTATGTAATGAAGCCATGGAAAATCACTTTTATTCAGTATGTATAAATCCCTGTTATATTCCCTTTGCCAAAAAAGTATTACAAAACTCAAATGTTAATATTTGCACAGTGATTGGTTTCCCGTTAGGGGCTAATACTACAGCAGTTAAAGTGTTTGAAACGGAAGATGCCATTGCTAATGGTGCGACAGAAGTGGATATGGTTCTTAATGTAGGGTGGATTAAGTCAGGAAAATGGAATTTGGTGCAGGATGAAATCAAACAAATTCTCAATGTTTGTAATGGGACACCGTTGAAAGTGATTTTAGAAAATTGTCTTCTAACAAAAGAAGAAATAGTCAAAGCTTGTGAAATTTGTCGAGATTTAAATGTCGCATTTGTGAAAACCTCTACCGGCTTTAGTAAAGGTGGCGCAACGGTAGAAGATGTGAAGTTGATGCGTCAAACTGTAGGAGATAAGATTGGGGTTAAAGCTTCGGGTGGCGTACGAGATACACAAACCGCCATTGCTATGATTGAAGCTGGTGCAACACGTATCGGGGCCAGTGCAGGAATTGCAATTATTAAAGGATTAGCAGATAGTAATAGCCAATATTGAGTTTGGAGATAGCGTTGTGGATAGTAAAACCAATACTCGCATTCAAAAGTTAGAATTTTTATTAAAACAAATGGATAAGTTGCATTTGCGAGATGCGGCGGAAATTTTGAATGTTTCTGAAATGACGATTAGGAGAGATTTAAACGCCACAGCATCTTCTATCGTTTTACTAGGTGGATACATTGTACGAGCTCCTCAGTTGCAATCATCAAATCAATATTTAATTACAGAGCAACAAAATAAGAACATCACAGAAAAAATGCAGGTGGGGAAAATCGCTGCCGCATTTGTAGAAGATAATGATGTAATTTTCTTTGATTGTGGTTCAACTATTCCTTTTGTTGCTTCACAAATTCCAAATTCTATAAAATTCACCGCACTTTGTTGTTCGATTAACACTTTTATGGTTTTGCAAGATAAACCGAATTGTCGTTTAATCTTGTGTGGTGGGGATTATTCAAGAGAAAATTCTTTCCTCACACCTGTTCAAAATAACACTGAAATTGATAGGATTTGCACCACAAAAGCATTTATTTCTGCTGCTGGTGTTGATATTAAACAAGGTGTAACCTGTTTCAGATTAAACGAAACACAGATCAAACTAAAAGCAATAGCGAAAACACAATGTAGTATTTTAGTTTTTGATGATAGCAAAATTGGAAAAGTACGGCAGTCGTATGTTGGTGAGTTGAATCAATTTGATCAAATTATTTGTAATGTACCTCTACCAGCAGGGTTTACTATGACAAGTTAGTATTACTTGAAATAATCAAGAGAAAAGAGCGGTTAAAATTCACAGAGATTTTTAACCGCTCTTTATTTTTGTCTCTTTATGCTGAAAGCTTATTTTTCTTGCGTTGTAAGAAATACACAAGCACGAGCAATAATGCACAGCCTAGCGATACGATAAATAGGCTACCAAAGAAGCCGTTCCAGTGTAAGGATTGGATAATCCATGCGAGTGGCGCCCCAGCAAGTGCAGCACCAATGTAGGCGAACAAGCTGACAAAGCCGGTAGAGGAACCTGAAGCATATTTATGGGAGTTTTCAGCGGCTGCCATGGCGATTAAGAATTGCGGCCCGAAAATAAAGAATCCCATTAAGAAGAATAATCCGCTCATAATGATATAGTTATCACTCGGAATGAACCAAAGTGCCAGAGAGACAGAAATAATACCAAGCACATAAATAATGTTCATTTGAGTACGATTGCCATTGAAGAATTTATCAGAGCCCCATCCTGCAAACAATGCGCCTAAAAAACCGCCTACTTCAAAGAATGAAACGGCAGCATTGGCTTTTAATAAGTCATAACCGTGAGTTTCTGTTAAATAGAGATTTCCCCAGTCATTAATGCCGGTACGGATGATATAGATAAAACACCAAGAAAATGCTAATGCCCAAATAATGCTATTTTTGAATACGTAGGTTTTGAGAATTTCCCAGTTAGACAAACCTAATCCTTCATTTTCATGCTCTTTTTCGGCTATGTCATTGCGCCACTCACCAACGGTCGGTAAGCCCATTGAGGAAGGGCGATCACGTAATAAGAAACACATTGCAAAGCCGACAACACAGGCAATAATTCCGGGGACGATCATGCCATAACGCCATCCCCAATAAAGAGTGACCGCACCAGCCAAAATAGGAATTAGTGCGCCGCCAAGATTATGCGATGTATTCCAAATTGCCCACCATAAGCCACGTTCGTTACGTGAGTACCACGTGTTTAAGATTTTAGAGCAAGGCGGCCACCCCCAGCCTTGAAAGAATGCATTGATCATCCAAAGGGTGATGAACATAAAGACGGATGAACTCATACCAAACAGGATATTTACTACACCGGTCATCATTAGTCCAATACCCATAAAGTAGCGGGGATTAGAACGGTCACTAAGCACACCGGATAAGAATTTGGATATTCCGTAGGTGAGATAAAACGCTGTTCCCATAATGCCAATATCGGACTTTTGCAAACCTAAATCTGTCAACATTGCCGGCATAACAAAATTAAAGCTTTTTCGTGTGAAATAGAAGATGGCATAGCCTATATAGCTCGTGATCATCAAATGCAATCGCCAATAACGGTAGGTTTTATCTATTTCTTCTTTCGATTTTGTGATAGGTAAATCTGGTGGGACACTAAAAATACTCATAATGAGCTCCTTTTATATTATTTTTATGACTAAAGAGCGCTAGTGTAGTGCAAATAGAGGAATAAAAAATAGAGATAGATCAAGTTTTAAAGAGTTAGAAAAGCGCAGTGGAAATTCTCTCGGATTTTTAACCGCACTTTTATTTAATTATTCTTTCTAAATTCTTTTGGCGTCATGCCAAATTCTTTCTTAAATACGGAATAAAAGTATTGAATAGAAGGATAGCCGCAAATCTCGGCGATTTCTTGAATGGAAATATCCGTTTGTTGTAATAAATTTTTTGCACGCGAGATTTTTTCTTCGTGAATAACCTGATGAATGGTTTTATTCATTTCATTTTTGAAACGTTGCTCGAGGTTTGAGCGTGAAGTGGCAAGATGATCCAACACTTGTTCTACTTTAATGCCTTGGCATGCCCGGTGACGGATATAATGCATGGCTTGCATCACGAGTGGATCGCTTAATGAGCGGTAATCGGTTGAATTACGGGCGTGTACGGTGATGGGAGGAATTAAAATCGGATGATGGGATACAGTTTGTCCGTTCAACAATCGGTGTAATAATTTTGCTGCTTGATAGCCGATTTCCCTTGTACCCTGTTCCACCGAAGAGAGTGATACGCGAGACAAATATTGGATCAATTCTTCATTATCAATGCCCACGATACACAGTTCTTCCGGCACCGCTATTTTGCTATATTCGCAGGCTTGTAATAAATGTCGCGCCCGAGCATCGGTGACGGCAATAATGCCGGTATGAAGCGGTAACGTTTTTAACCAGTCGATGAGTTTTGCTTGCTCGGTCAGCCAATTTTGTCCGTTAATTTGCCCGCCTTCATAGAGGTGGAGCGGATAGTGATTTTTTTCCATTAATGCAACAAAGGCATTTTTTCGCTCTTTTGACCAATGTTTTTCACCGTCTATTTGTAATCCATAAAACGCAAAGTGAGACAGTCCTTTTTGTTGAAGATGGAAAAAGGCAAGCTCAACAAGTGCCTCGTTATTTGTGGCGACATAAGGAAAGTGCGGGTAAAAATCAAGGCGTTTATAAGATCCTCCAACTGCAATCGTGGGAATTTGGGTATGCTTGAGCAGTTTTGCGGTTTGAGGATCATCAAAATCAGCAATAATGCCGTCGATAGACAAATGATTTATGCTATCGGCATGGTAAATAAATTCATCTTCTACAAAAATATCCCACATACATTGTGAAGCTTGAATATATTGCCCGATACCTTCTACTACCTGCCGATCGTACACTTTATTGGCATTAAAGAAGAGTGCGATTTTATAGTATGGTTCCGCCATTACCCCATCCTGATAACTTGATTATGAGAAATATAGCGAAAAATAAATTTTTATAAAAGTGCGGATAAGAAAATCACATTTTTTTCTTGCTACCGGTATCAATCCATACGGCAAGTAATAAAATTGCGCCTTTAACGATATATTGCCAGAAGGTTGGAACATCAAGCATACTCATACCGTTATCCAAAGACGCAATAATTAACGCACCGATGACAACGCCAAATACGCTACCGATACCTCCTGCTAAACTGGCACCGCCAATAACACAGGCGGCAATGGCATCGAGTTCGGCATTTTGTCCGGCAGAAGGTGAACCAGCCCCTAAACGTGCACTTAAAATTAACCCTGCGATAGCGACCAATACCCCGTTCATGGCAAAGATGATAAGTTTGGTTTTTTCTACGTTAATGCCGGATAGTTTCGCCGCCTCAATATTGCCGCCAATCGCATAAACATGGCGACCGAAAGCAGTTTTACGCGAAAGAAACAAGCCGAATATGGCAAGAATTGAAAGGACTAATACAGGAAACGGAATACCGCGATAATCATTTAACAGATAAATAGCAGCTAATAGGATAATGGCAAATAAGGCGTATTTGGAAAAATCTTTTGATAATGGTGGTACGTGAAGTTGAAGTTGTTGGCGGCTTCTGCGTTGGTAATGCCCCCAAAGAATAAAACCGATAACCGCTATTCCGCCAAGGATAAATCCGCTAATATCGGAAAGGTATCCCTGCCCGATGATTGTCATCGCACCGCTAATCGGTGATACGGTTGTGCCATTGGTTAGCCCGATTAAAATACCTCGGAAAGCAAGATAACCCGCCAGCGTAACAATAAATGAGGGAACTTTACGATAGGCAACCCACCAGCCGTTCCAAATACCGAACACTAAACCTAAAGCGAGTGTTGCGATGATTGTGATAGGGAGTGGCAATCCCCACCATACATCCGCAATAGCCGCAAACCCGCCTAATAACCCCATTAAAGAACCGACGGACAAATCAATTTCGGCAGAAATAATGACAAATACCATGCCAATGGCAAGAATACCCGTTATAGAAGTTTGACGTAATAGGTTAGAAATGTTGCGTGCGCTTAAATAAGCGCCATCCGTCGCAAAGGTGAAAAATACCATAATGACCGCAATGGCAATGAGCATAATATAAACCTGTAAATTTGCGGGTTTTAACTTAAACATAAATCACTCCTTAAGTGCGGTTTCCATAACTTGTTCTTGGGTAAGGCCGTTATTAATCAGGCTGGCTTTGAGTTTACCTTGGTGCATTACTAGGATTCGGTCACTAATCCCCAGCACTTCCGGTAATTCTGAGGAAATCACGATAATGGCCATTCCCTCTTTGGCTAATTGGTTGATTAACTTGTAGATCTCGTATTTTGCACCAACATCAATGCCCCTTGTCGGTTCATCTAAAATAAGGATTCTAGGGGTTAACAATAAGCATTTTGCTAGAATGGCTTTTTGTTGGTTGCCACCACTTAACCGCCCAATGGGAAGTTCCGGAGACGCGGTTTTTACTTTTAATTGTTTAATTGCAGAATCAATCACTTGTTGTTCTTTTGCTTCATTGATGACTGTTCTTCCAAAGCAATATTGTTTTAATGAAGAAAGCGTAATATTTTTGCCTACTCCCATAATAGAAACAATGCCGTGTTTTTTACGATCCTCCGGTACCATCATTATTTTATGTTTAATAGCCTGTGCGCAATTTTTGATATGCACTTGTTTTTGATTGATGAAAATATTTCCTTCATATTTACCTTGATAAGAACCAAACAGGCATTGCACCATTTCGGTTCGACCGGAACCGACCAGTCCGGCAACACCGAGAATTTCGCCGGCGTGAAGGCTAAAACTTACATCGTCCACGCGTTTGATGTGTGTATTGATCGGATGCCAAGCAGAAAGATTTTCAACTCGTAAAATTTCAGCTTTAATTTCGTGAGGTTCATGAGGGTAAAGGGAGGTGATTTCTCTTCCAACCATCATGGTGATAATGTCATCTTCACTCATTGTGTCGGCATTTTTTGTTCCAATATGTTCACCGTCCCGAATGACACAAATTTTGTCGGAAATCTCTTTCACTTCATTTAATTTATGGGAAATATAGATGCAGGCAATGTTATGAGCTTTTAAATCTTTAACGAGAGTTAATAGAATCGCCGTTTCTTTTTCGGTTAATGAGGCAGTAGGCTCATCAAGAATCAATAATCTCACTTGCTTGTTTAACGCCTTTGCAATTTCCACTAATTGTTGCTGACCAAGCCCTAATTCCCCCACGCGGGTATTAGGATCAATATCTAATTGGACTTGTTGCAGTAATGTTTTACAACGGAGATACATTTCACTATCGGCAGTGATACATTTATGAGTGATTTCGTTACCCAAAAAAATATTTTCCAACACTGACATATTTTTCACGAGCGTGAGTTCCTGATGAATAATCGAAATGCCTTTTTCTTCCGTGTCTTTGATATTTTTTGCTTTGAGTTCACTTTCTGAAAAATAAATCTTGCCGCTGTAATCCCCATAGGGATAAATGCCGCAAAGCACTTTCATGAGTGTTGATTTTCCTGAGCCGTTTTCACCGCACAAGGATAAGATCTCACCGGCTTCAAGCTCAATGGAAATATCGCAAAGTGCGGTCACATCACCGAATGTTTTTGTGATATTTCTCATTTCTAACAATGCCATAGCTATACTCCCTAAAATAGAGGGGAAGTGACATCCCCTTTAAGCCTATTGATAAATGCTTTCTTTTGTGTGGAAACCATCTTTAATGACCGTTTCATCAATATTGGTTTTATCAACGGCAATCGGGTCAAGTAAATAGGCAGGTACGTTTTTAAGTCCGTTGTTAAGCGCGGCGTTTGATTCTACGTTTTCGTTTTTACCTAATTTCACGGCGATTTGAGCGGCGGTATCAGCAAGTTTTGTAATAGGCTTATAAACCGTCATGGTTTGTGAGCCGCTTACAATGCGTTTAATCGCAGCTAAATCCGCATCCTGACCTGAAATAGCCACTTTACCCGATAATCCTTGTGCACTTAATGCTTGAATTGCCCCGCCGGCAGTCGCATCATTTGAAGCGACCACCGCATCAATATTATTTTTATTGGCAGTGAGTGCGTTCTCCATAATTTGTAATGCTTTTTCAGCGAGCCAAGAATCTACCCATTGATCGCCAACCACTTTAATTTTCCCCGTTTTAATTAAAGGCTCTAAGACTTTCATTTGCCCTTTTCTAAACAATTTGGCGTTGTTATCAACCGGTGAACCGCCCATTAGGAAATAATTACCTTCCGGTTTTACCGCAACAACGCTTTTGGCTTGTAATTCTCCGACTTTTTCATTATCAAAAGAAATATAGAAATCCAAGTCGGCATTATTAATTAAGCGGTCATAAGCCAATACTTTAATTCCTTCTTTTTTTGCTTCGGAGATAACGTTGCTCAAGACTTCACCGTTGTGCGGAATAATCACTAAAACATCAATATCCTTATTGATCATATTTTCAATTTGAGAGATTTGTGCCGAATCATCACCGTTTGCCGATTGTACGAAAACTTTTGCGCCCATGGACTCTGCTTTTTTGACGAAAATATCGCGGTCTTTTTGCCATCTTTCTAAGCGTAAATCATCAATAGATAAACCGATTTTAAGATCTTTGGAATAGGCAGAACTACTCAATACCGTTAATGCCGCTGCAAGAGTGAGTAAAACTGATTTAATTTTCATACTGATACCTCAATAGTTAATTGAATAGAAGGTAGAGCGGTTGCTCCGATGGTTAGTTTTCTTATTTTAACCCTCTCTTTCAATTATAAAATCTTTCACTATCATTACGTTTTTTCACAATTGTGATCTATGCCACAATTGCAAATTATCGCTATTGGAAAACAAAATAACGTAATTGATGAATAAGGTGTTTTTCATAAAAATACAGGAAATTTCATCATTCAAAGAGGAAAATCCTATGGCAAACTACTTCGATAAAATTGAAAAAATCACCTTTGAAGGCGTACAATCAACCAACCCTTTTGCTTTTAAACACTATGATGCGAATCAGGTCATTTTAGGCAAAACTATGGCGGAACATTTGCGTTTAGCCGTATGTTATTGGCATACTTTTTGCTGGAATGGGAATGATATGTTTGGACTGGGTTCTTTTGACCGAAGTTGGCAAAAAAATGCTGATGCACTTGCTGGGGCGGAACAAAAAGCAGAGATTGCCTTTGAGTTTTTCAGTAAATTGGGCGTACCTTATTATTGTTTTCATGATGTGGATGTCGCACCGGAAGGCAATTCTGCAAAGGAATATTTACAAAATTTCCATCATATTGTGGATATTTTAGAATGCAAACAAGCAGAAACCGGAGTAAAACTGCTATGGGGAACGGCAAATTGTTTCACTAATCCGCGTTATATGTCCGGTGCATCGACCAATCCAAATCCTGAAGTGTTTGCATGGGCGGCAATGCAGGTATTCAATGCAATGAATGCCACAAAACGCTTAGGAGGGGAAAACTATGTATTGTGGGGCGGGCGTGAAGGCTATGAAACCTTGCTTAACACGGATCTGAAACGTGAGCGTGAACAACTTGGCCGTTTTATGCAAATGGTGGTGGAACATAAGTATAAAATTGGTTTCAACGGCACGTTATTAATTGAGCCGAAACCGCAAGAACCGACAAAACATCAATATGATTATGATGTGGCAACCGTTTATGGTTTCCTAAAACAATTTGGATTGGAAAAAGAAATTAAGGTGAATATTGAGGCAAATCATGCGACACTTGCCGGACATAGTTTCCAACATGAAGTGGCAACCGCTTGTGCATTGGATATTTTCGGTTCTATTGATGCTAATCGTGGTGATCCGCAACTTGGTTGGGATACGGATCAATTCCCGAACAGCGTAGAGGAAAACTCCTTAGTAATGTATGAAATTTTGAAACATGGCGGATTTGCCACGGGTGGTTTTAATTTTGATGCAAAAATTCGTCGCCAAAGTACCGATCCTTATGATTTATTCCATGGTCATATTGGGGCGATTGATGTGTTAGCATTATCTTTAAAACGGGCGGCAACAATGCTCCAACAAGAAACTTTACACAAAATCGTTGAAGCGCGCTATGCCGGTTGGAACGGTGAACTCGGTCAACAAATTTTGCAAGGTCAGCTCGCTTTGGAACAACTTGCCCGACTTGTTCAGGAAAAAGGATTTGATCCAAAACCGATGTCCGGTCAGCAAGAGTATTTAGAAAATATCGTGAATCAAGTCATTTATCGTTAAGGTTTAGTTCAAAAGTGCGGTCATTTTTCACCGCACTTTTGGGTTTGGGAGGCAGTATGTATATCGGCATTGATTGTGGTACGCAGGGTACAAAAGCGATTGTTGTAGATTCTGTGCAGAAAAAAGTGATCGGCGTGGGCTATGCCGCGCATGATTTGATTGAGCAATCAAACGGACGGCGTGAGCAGCATCCGAGTTGGTGGATCGCGGCGTTCAAACAGGCATTAAATAGTGCGTTAAAACAAGCGCAAATATCACCGCACTTTTCTCCACGCTTAGTGAAAGCTATTGGAATTTCCGGTCAGCAACACGGTTTAGTTTTGTTGGATGAAAACGATCAACCTTTATACAACGCAAAACTTTGGTGTGATACGGAAACGGCAAATGAAAATGCGGCATTGATTGAAAGCCTTGGTGGTGAGGAGGAGGTATTTCATCAGCTTGGTATTCTCTGTCAAACGGGTTACACCGCCTCTAAATTGTGTTGGTTCCGCAAACATTATCCAACCGTTTTTGAACGAATCCGAAAAATTATGTTACCGCACGATTACCTTAATTATTGGCTTACCGGCAATTTTTGTACGGAGTTTGGTGATGCTTCCGGTACTGGCTATTTTGATATTGTGAAACGACAATGGAATCTAACAGTATTTGCGCAAATTGCACCGGAATTAAGTATGGAGGAGGTATTGCCAACCTTGCTTTCTGCGGAAACAAAATTGGGTGTGATAAAACCTGACATTGCGGCCCAATTCGGTTTTAACGAAGATGTTATAGTTTCCACTGGTGGTGGCGATAATATGATGGGCGCAATAGGCACAGGGAATATTCGTGAAGGCATTGTTACTATGAGTCTCGGTACATCCGGCACTCTATATGCTTACACACATAAACCGTTGCAAGATTTACCCCCGATGATTGCTAATTTTTGTTCAAGCAATAATGGTTGGTTGCCGCTCATTTGTGTGATGAATATGACTTCATCAAATAAACAAGTGATGAATTTACTCAATATTGATGTGGCTGAATTTAATCATCTCGCGCAACAGGCGCCGATTGGAGCGGAAGGAATGACGATTTTGCCATTTTTTAATGGCGAGCGGATTCCACCTTTACCGAATGAAAAGGCTCGTATTTTAGGTTTGGATTCAAATAATTTCACTCAAGCCAATCTTTGCCGTGCCATGATGGAAGGGGCAACCTTTACCTTGCGCTACGGTTTGGATCTTTTCCGCCAAGCAGGCTTGGCAACCTCACAAATTCGTTTGATTGGCGGGGGGGCAAAAAGCCTGCTTTGGCGGCAAATGATAGCGGATGTAATGAATACGGAAGTGGTTTGTTTGTTGGAGGAGGAAGCAGCGGCACTTGGCGGGGCGATTCAAGCAATGTGGGCAAATGGTGAGGGGGAATTGGGGACGTTGTGTGAAGAATTTGTGCATTTAGATCCCCACTCAATATGTTCTCCTCATCAAAAAAATGTTGAATCCTATGAAGTGATTTATCAACGTTATCTTGCTTATCTTCATTCTCTTCATTAAAAAAGGTGGGCTACCCCACCTTTCGTTTTTATTTATTAGAAAAATTGACCGCACTTTCATAGCCTAACTGTCGCCAAGCTTCATACACGGCAACCGCCACGGAATTGGATAAATTCATACTGCGGCTGTTGGCGGTCATCGGAATTCGGATTTTCTGTTCCATCGGCAGACGGTCTAAAATCGACATCGGGATACCGCGGGTTTCAGGGCCGAACATTAAATAATCGCCTAATTCAAATTTTACTTGGCTGTGAGCCGGCGAACCTTTGGTGGTGAGGGCAAATAAGCGTTTCGGTTTTTCGTTTTCTAAAAACGCTTCAAAGGTTTTGTGGCGTTTGATCTCGGCGAATTCGTGATAATCCAAGCCCGAACGACGCAGACGTTTATCATCCCAAGTGAAACCGAGGGGCTCGATTAAGTGCAAACGAAAACCGGTATTGGCACAAAGGCGAATAATATTGCCGGTGTTTTGGGGAATTTCCGGCTCGTATAAAACAATGTCTAACATAATTTTTCTCAGTTTTGATATAAACGATAACTCACCATGCCGGTGGTTTTCTCTTTTAATAATGTCCAATTTTCAGGAGTGTTGAGGTGATTTTGCTTTTCCGTTTCCACGTAAATGAGGGCATTCGGATACAGCCAGTTATTTTCAACAAGCAGACGGATCGCCTGTTCAGCCAAGCCAAAATGGAAAGGCGGATCAAGAAAAACTACATTAAAGTGCGGTTGATTTTGCGGTAGTTTTAAAAAATCCAAACAACTTTGATTGAGCACCTGCGCCTGTTCCTCCGTGCATTTTAAGGTATGCAGGTTTTTTTTCAGTTGATTGGCAACGGTTTTGTCTTTTTCCAAAAATGTTACTTTTTCGGCTTGGCGGGAAAGGGCTTCAATCCCGAGCGAGCCGCTGCCGGCAAAACCGTCTAAGCATTTTGCTTGATGAATGTAAGGCATTAACCAATTGAATAAAGTTTCTTTTACTCGGTCGCCGGTGGGGCGTAATCCCTCTGCGTTTAACACGGGTAATTTCCGACCACGCCAAAGCCCGGCGATAATGCGAACTTCACCTTTTAGGGCTTTGGGAGAGGAAACTTGCGATTTTTTCATAAAGCATCGGATTTTTAGTGAAAATTGTGCTTAGTTTAGACGATTTTTTGCTAGAATGAACCACATTTTTATCGGACGGCAGTTAAGAGAACAATTTATGACAGAAGAAAAGAAAAAAGGCGGTTTTTGGGCATCCTTATTCGGGCGTAATAAGCAACAAGAGGCCCACCAAATTGAGCCCGTCATTATTGAAGAAGAAAAAATTGAACAACCGACAGTTGAAGAAACAACTGTCGAGCAACAGATTGAATCCGAAAACATTGCGGAACAGCAGGAAGATACTGAAAGTGCGGTCAATTCCGAGTCGGTTTTCAGCGAAGATACACAAAAAGATGATGGCATACAAACGGAAATAGAAGAAAAAACAGCGGAAATTTCGACCGCACTTGAATCATCCGATCCAATTATTGTGCCTGAAAATGCGGAAAAAAATCTTCCTATTGAAGAAGTCGAAATTGAACCCGAAATTATTGAAGATATCAAAGAAGAACTTCAACCGACGGAGGAAACCGAAACCCGTGAAAAACCAAGCGAAGGCGGTTTTTTCAGTCGTTTAGTGAAAGGCTTACTCAAAACCAAGCAAAATATCGGTGCCGGTTTTCGCAGTTTTTTCTTAGGCAAAAAAATTGATGATGAATTGTTTGAGGAATTGGAAGAACAATTGTTAATTGCGGATATTGGTGTGCCGACAACCTCTAAAATCATTAAAAACCTCACTGAACACGCAAGTCGCAAACAATTACAAGATGCGGAGTTGCTCTATCAACAACTCAAAGTCGAAATGGCGAATATTCTTGAGCCGGTCGCACAACCATTGAAAATCGATACTTCGAAAAAACCTTATGTCATTTTAATGGTAGGCGTGAATGGTGTGGGTAAAACCACCACGATTGGCAAACTTGCGCGGAAATTCCAAGCGGAAGGTAAATCCGTGATGTTAGCCGCCGGCGATACTTTCCGTGCAGCGGCCGTGGAGCAGCTACAAGTGTGGGGCGAGCGAAATAATATTCCGGTTGTCGCACAAAGTACGGGATCGGATTCCGCCTCTGTTATTTTTGATGCGATGCAATCTGCTGCGGCACGCAACATTGATATCTTAATTGCCGATACGGCAGGACGCTTACAAAATAAAAATAATTTGATGGACGAGCTGAAAAAAATCGTTCGGGTAATGAAAAAATATGATGAAAGCGCACCGCATGAAATTATGCTCACGTTGGATGCCGGAACCGGTCAAAATGCGATTAGCCAAGCGAAATTGTTTAATGAAGCCGTTGGTTTAACCGGTATTTCTCTCACAAAACTGGATGGTACGGCAAAAGGTGGGGTGATTTTTGCTATTGCGGATCAGTTTAATTTACCGATTCGTTATATTGGTGTGGGTGAGAAAATTGAAGATTTACGTGAGTTTAACGCAACAGAATTCATCGATGCGTTATTCGTACATGAAAATGAAGAATAAGGAAAAACTGTGATTAAGTTCTCGAATGTTTCAAAAGCCTACCACGGCGCAACCCAACCGGCATTGCAAGGACTAAATTTTCATTTACCGGTCGGTAGCATGACCTATCTGGTGGGGCATTCAGGCGCAGGGAAAAGTACCTTGCTTAAGCTGGTTATGGGCATGGAAAAAGCTAATGCGGGACAAATTTGGTTTAACGGTCACGATATCACCCGTCTGTCAAAATATGAAATTCCGTTTTTGCGTCGCCAAATCGGCATGGTTCACCAAGATTATCGTTTATTGACGGATCGCAGTGTGGTAGAAAATGTGGCATTCCCGCTTATTATTGCCGGAATGCACCCGAAAGATGCGCATTCACGTGCTATGGCGTCTCTTGATCGCGTAGGGCTGCGTAATAAGGCGCATTATTTGCCGACACAAATTTCCGGTGGGGAACAACAACGGGTTGATATTGCCCGTGCTATTGTGCATAAACCGCAACTTTTATTGGCGGATGAACCAACGGGAAATCTCGATGATGAGCTATCGTTAGGCATTTTTAATCTTTTTGAGGAATTTAATCGTTTAGGAATGACCGTGTTAATCGCTACTCACGATATTAATTTAATCCAACAAAAACCAAAACCTTGCTTGGTGCTTGAACAAGGCTATTTACGTTATTAAGGACAAACCATGAGCCGATCAACTGATGCTTCTTTTTTTGTGCAAACGGCTTACACCTTACGTGCGGTGTGGGCGGATTTGTGGCAACGCAAATTCGGTACGTTGCTTACGATTTTGGTGATTGCCGTTTCGCTCACTATTCCGACGATCAGTTATTTAATGTGGAAAAATTTACATTTAGCCACCACACAATTTTATCCGGAAAGCGAACTCACGATTTATTTACACAAAAATTTAACTGAAGAAGATGCGAATTTAGTGGTAGAAAAAATTCGCCAACAAGAAGGCGTTGATTCTCTCAATTATGTTTCCCGGCAAGAAAGCTTAAAGGAATTTAAAAGCTGGTCGGGGTTCGGCGAAGAATTGGATATTCTTGACGATAACCCACTACCGGCAGTGGTTATGGTGAAACCAACCAAAGAGTTTAACGCTTCTGAAAAACGTGAAATATTGCGAACCAATCTCGATAAAATTAAAGGTGTACAAGAAGTCCGGTTAGATAATGATTGGATGGAAAAATTGACCGCACTTTCATGGCTGGTGGCACACGTAGCGATTTTTTGCACCGTATTAATGGTAATCGCTGTATTTTTGGTGATTGGCAATAGTATTCGTTCCGATGTGTATAGTAGCCGGGCAAACATTGATGTGATGAAATTACTCGGTGCAACGGATCACTTTATCCTCCGTCCTTATCTTTACACCGGTATGATTTATGCTCTGCTGGGTGGTTTTGTTGCCGCCATCTTTAGTAGTTTTGTCATTGGCTATTTCACCTCTGCCATGAAGTATGTCACCGATATTTTCGCCGTACAATTTGCCCTAAACGGCTTAGCCGTCGGAGAATTGATTTTTCTCTTAGTCAGCTGTTTAACTATGGGCTATGTTGGTGCTTGGATCGCTGCCAAAAGACATATTGCCTTGATTGATAATCGAGTTTAATTGTTGATATTGAAAAGTGCAGTTGTTTTCCATCGTGTTTTGATTTTGAAACAATATGGAAAACAACTGCACTTTTTATATTAGTAACAGTCTTTCCATTAGAAAGTAAAAAATACAGTTGCTAATGAGATGCGATTTTTTCGACAGAGAGCTCTAGTGGACAATATACATTATCATCTCTTAGTTATGTTTTAGTTCATAAGCAAGCTGCACTTTTTTGATGAATATTATTTATCCTAATATGACGATTTTCCTCTCCTGCAATACCATTTAAATCCATTCTTCTTTAAAAAAAGAGCAATAATAACTATTGTTAAAATAATCAAAACCCACTAATAGCAGGATGTAGCTGTATAATGTGTAAAAATTAGTTGAAACAACTAATTTTTCATTGGTTTTTAAGATAAATGTTGGGCAGGGTAGATAGTTAAGATATTTTTCACTGTTCTTTAAACTCCTCCGATCAGTGTTAACTAATTGATTTTATTTGTTTTTCTCTCTGTCATATAATTTTTATATTTGTCTTTGTTGAGAATTATTTCCTTTTTTATTATAAGTATGCACCTCACATGCATAGATATGTGAATAAATAAAAATTGAAAAACTTATTTTTGGAAGAAAAATTATGAAAAATTTAACTACAAATAAAACATTGGCATTAGCCTTACTTGCAGGTCTTACTGCAAGTTATTCGGTTGCACAAGTCACAGATCAACGAGTACAAGAGATTAACAATAAAGTTGAGAAAAATACTAAGGATATCAGTGTTTTGAGTGCTAAAATGGAGAATATCAATAAAACATTGGACCTAGTCAATTACGATGTTGGACGAAACGTTGGTAAGGTCGATCGATTGAGTGCTAAAACGGAGGATATCGATAACACATTGGACCAAATCAATGGCAATATTAGAGATCACTCTGATGCGATCAGTAGATTGTTTACTAGAACAAATGATATTGATGATACATTAGCCTCAGTTCAATCTACAGTCAACTCTCATGAAGTGCAGTTTGAGGCGTTAAATAAAATAACTCAAGGTCATGAATTAAGAGTTAGTGGGAATGAGTTTGATATTAAAACAAATAAAGCAGATATTGCACAGAATAAATCTGACATAGCGACAAATAAAGCGGGTATTGCACAGAATAAGTCTGACATAGCCACAAATAAAGAGGGTATTACACAGAATAAATCTGACATAGCGACAAATAAAGCGGGTGTTGCACAGAATAAGTCTGACATAGCCACAAATAAAGCGGGTATTGCACAGAATAAATCTTACATAGCGACAAACAAAGCAGGTATGGCACAATATAGATCTAGTATTACTAAAAATATTGCTCGTATCAGTAATTTGGAAGGGCGTGTTGATCGACTTGAAAAAAATGTAAAACGTTCTTTTGCTGCACAGTCGGCATTAATCGGTTTATTCCAACCGTATAATGTGGGCAAATTTAACTTGAGCGCTGCTGTTGGTGGTTATAATTCAGAAACGGCTTTTGCTATTGGTAGTGGTTATCGCTTTAACCAGAATGTTGCAGCTAAAGCAGGGATTGCAATGGCACCGAGTAGTAGCAGTGTTAGCTATAATGCCGGCATAAATTTTGAATGGTAATGAATAAAGCATAGTTTTTTATACGTTATTATATTTATTTAATGCCGTATATAAATGCAGTCTCTCAAGTGCGGCTGTTTTCCATCGTGTTTTGATTTTGAAACAATGCGGAAAACAACCGCACTTTTTGTATATTTTTAAATAAATACCTTGCAATCCGTTTTGGTTTTATGTAGTATTTGCAGGCTTTCAGTGTGAAAGCCGTTTAATGTAATCATTTATTAAACGTGCGTAGCGATATGTTACGCCAAACAATGTTTCCGATTTGGAGACTATATAACAGGTAACTTGCACCTCCTTTTCTATTTTGAAGTTAGAATTGTGGTTGGTGTTAGTTTTTTTATTAGCTAAATTTTATTGGAGCTCTGGTCTAATGCAGAACCAAAGAATCCGTATCCGCTTAAAAGCATTCGATCATCGTTTGATCGATCAATCTACTGCGGAGATCGTAGAAACAGCTAAACGTACCGGTGCACAAGTTCGTGGTCCGATCCCTTTACCAACCCGTAAAGAGCGTTTCACCGTGTTGATTTCTCCACACGTAAATAAAGATGCGCGTGACCAATATGAAATTCGTACTCACAAACGTTTAGTAGATATCGTAGAGCCAACAGAAAAAACTGTTGATGCATTAATGCGTTTAGATTTGGCTGCCGGCGTTGACGTGCAGATCAGCCTAGGTTAATTAAGAGGTTATTACAATGATTGGTTTAGTCGGTCGTAAAGTTGGTATGACCCGTATCTTCAATGAAGACGGTGTGTCAGTACCAGTTACCGTTATCGAAATCGAAGCCAACCGCGTAACTCAAGTTAAAACTCTTGAAAACGATGGCTATACTGCAATTCAAGTTACTACAGGTTCTAAAAAAGCGAATCGTATAACTAAGCCTGAAGCAGGTCATTTCGTGAAAGCAGGTGTTGAAGCTGGTCGCGGTTTATGGGAATTTCGTACTGAAGGTGAAGAATTCACTTTAGGTCAAGAAATCAATGTTGACATCTTCGTAGATGTTAAAAAAGTTGATGTTACCGGTACTTCTAAAGGTAAAGGTTTCCAAGGTGGTGTTAAACGTTGGAATTTCCGTACTCAAGATGCTACCCACGGTAACTCTTTATCACATCGTGTACTTGGTTCTATTGGTCAAAACCAAACTCCGGGTCGTGTGTTTAAAGGTAAAAAAATGGCAGGGCATTTGGGTGCTGAGCGTGTAACCGTTCAATCACTTGAAGTTGTTCGTGTAGATGCTGAGCGTAAATTACTATTAGTAAAAGGTTCTGTACCTGGTGCAATCAATAGTAATGTTATCGTTAAGCCGGCAGTTAAAGCATAAGTCTAGGAGATAGAGATGGAATTACAAGTTGTAGGTGCAAATGCACTCACTGTTTCTGAAACTACCTTCGGACGTGAGTTTAACGAAGCATTGATCCACCAAGTTGTTGTTGCTTATGCAGCAGGTGCGCGTCAAGGTACTCGTGCACAAAAAACTCGTGCTGAAGTGTCTGGTTCAGGTAAAAAACCTTGGCGTCAAAAAGGTACTGGTCGTGCCCGTTCAGGTGATATCAAATCACCAATCTGGCGTTCTGGTGGTACAACCTTTGCGGCAAAACCACAAGATCACAGCCAAAAAGTGAACAAAAAAATGTACCGTGGTGCAATTAAAAGCATTCTCTCTGAATTAGTTCGTCAAGACCGCTTAATGGTTGTTGAGAAATTTGAGATTGATGCACCAAAAACTAAAGTTTTAGTACAAAAATTAAAAGATTTAGCAGTTGAAGATGCGTTAATTATCACAGCAAGTTTAGATGAAAATCTGTTCTTAGCAGCGCGTAACTTATATAAAGTTGACGTACGTGATGTGCAAGGTATCGATCCGGTAAGCTTAATCGCTTTTGATAAAGTGATTGTTACTGTTGATGCTGTGAAACAAATTGAGGAGATCTTAGCATGAGTCAAGAACGTTTGCTGAGCGTGCTTCGTGCACCGCACATCTCTGAAAAAGCAACTAACAATGCTGAAAAATCTAACACTGTTGTACTTAAAGTTGCTTTGGATGCAAACAAAGCTGAAATTGCTGCAGCTGTTGCTCAATTATTTGAAGTAAAAGTAGATTCAGTTCGTACTGTGGTTGTTAAAGGTAAAACCAAACGCCGTGGTACTAAAATGGGTCGTCGCAGCGACTGGAAAAAAGCTTATGTAACTTTAGCCGAAGGCCAAAATTTGGACTTCGTGGACAGTGCAGAGTAATCGGAGGAGAATAAAGAATGGCTATCGTTAAATGTAAGCCGACCTCCGCTGGTCGTCGTCACGTTGTTAAAATCGTGAACCCTGAATTACACAAGGGGAAACCTTACGCACCATTACTAGATGCTAAATCTAAAACCGGTGGTCGTAACAACTATGGTCGTATTACAACTCGTCACATTGGTGGCGGTCATAAGCAACACTACCGTTTAATCGATTTCAAACGTAACAAGTTAGATATCCCAGCGGTTGTTGAGCGTTTAGAATATGATCCAAACCGCTCTGCTAACATCGCTTTAGTGCTTTATAAAGACGGTGAACGTCGTTATATCTTAGCACCTAAAGGATTGTCAGTAGGCGATCAAATTCAAGCTGGTGTAAACTCACCAATCAAAGTGGGTAATGCGTTACCAATGCGTAATATTCCGGTTGGTTCAACAGTACATAACGTTGAATTAAAACCAGGTAAAGGTGGTCAAATTGCCCGTTCTGCCGGCGCATATGTACAGATCATTGCACGTGAAGGAAACTATGTGACCTTACGTTTACGTTCAGGTGAAATGCGTAAAGTATTAGCGGAATGTGTTGCGACAATTGGTGAAGTTGGTAACTCAGAGCATATGCTTCGCGTATTGGGTAAAGCCGGTGCTAGTCGCTGGAGAGGTATTCGCCCAACAGTTCGTGGTACTGCAATGAACCCGGTTGACCATCCACACGGTGGTGGTGAAGGTCGTAACTTTGGTAAACATCCAGTCACACCTTGGGGCGTTCAAACCAAAGGTAAGAAAACTCGTCACAACAAACGTACCGATAAATATATCGTACGTCGTCGTGGCAAATAATAGATTAAATTAAAGAGGATTAGCCATGCCACGTTCTCTCAAGAAAGGTCCTTTCCTTGACCTACACTTGTTGAAGAAGGTAGAGAAGGCGGTGGAAAGCGGGGATAAAAAACCAATCAAAACTTGGTCCCGTCGTTCAATGATCATTCCATCAATGATCGGATTGACCATCGCAGTCCATAATGGTCGTCAGCATGTTCCAGTTTATGTATCTGATGAAATGATCGGTCATAAATTAGGTGAATTTGCACCGACTCGTACATACCGCGGTCACGCGGCAGATAAGAAAGCTAAGAAATAAGAGGTAAATAGATGGAAACTATTGCAAAACATCGTTACGCTCGCACTTCTGCCCAAAAAGCTCGCTTAGTTGCCGATTTAATTCGTGGTAAAAAAGTTGCGCAAGCATTAGAAATCTTAACTTTCACTAACAAAAAAGCAGCGTCTTTAGTGAAGAAAGTTTTGGAATCTGCTATTGCAAACGCAGAGCACAATGATGGTGCAGATATTGATGATCTTAAAGTTGCTAAAATCTTCGTAGATGAAGGTCCTAGCATGAAACGTGTTATGCCACGTGCTAAAGGTCGTGCAGATCGTATTTTAAAACGTACTAGCCACATCACTGTGGTTGTGTCGGATCGTTAATCAGTAGGAGAATAGCAATGGGTCAAAAAGTACATCCACATGGTATTCGCCTAGGTATTGTTAAACCTTGGAGCTCTACTTGGTTCGCGAATACACAAGACTTCGCTAACAATCTTGAAGGCGATTTCAAAGTACGCAAATTCTTAAATAAAGAATTAGCAAATGCTTCAGTTTCACGTATTACGATTGAGCGTCCGGCTAAAAGTATTCGTGTAACTATTCACACAGCTCGTCCTGGTATCGTAATCGGTAAAAAAGGTGAAGATGTTGAAAAATTACGTAACGCAGTATCTAAAATTGCTGGCGTTCCGGCTCAAATTAACATTGCTGAAGTGAAAAAACCTGAATTAGATGCGAAATTAGTTGCAGAAAGCATCGCTTCTCAATTAGAACGTCGTGTTATGTTCCGTCGCGCGATGAAACGTGCGGTACAAAGCGCAATGCGTTTAGGTGCGAAAGGTATCAAAGTTGAGGTTAGCGGTCGTTTAGGTGGTGCAGAAATTGCACGTTCAGAATGGTATCGTGAAGGCCGTGTACCTCTCCATACTCTTCGTGCAGACATCGATTATAACACTGCAGAAGCACACACAACTTACGGCGTAATCGGCGTAAAAGTGTGGATCTTCAAAGGTGAGATTCTTGGTGGAATGGCTGCCGTTGCGCAATCAGAACAACAACCTGCCGACAAGCCGAGAAAGGCTCCGCGCGGTAAAGGTCGTAAGTAAGGAGAAACGCTAAATGTTGCAACCAAAACGTACAAAATTCCGTAAAGTTCACAAAGGCCGCAA
This sequence comes from Rodentibacter caecimuris, assembly GCF_010587025.1. Lineage (NCBI taxonomy): Bacteria > Pseudomonadati > Pseudomonadota > Gammaproteobacteria > Pasteurellales > Pasteurellaceae > Rodentibacter > Rodentibacter caecimuris. The sequence continues at coordinate 1,823,077 of NZ_CP040863.1, forward strand.
CCGTGGTATCGCAAATGGTACTGAAGTGAGCTTTGGTACTTACGGTTTAAAAGCAGTTGGTCGTTGCCGTTTAACCGCTCGTCAAATTGAAGCGGCACGTCGTGCGATGTCTCGTGCGGTAAAACGTCAAGGTAAAATCTGGATTCGTGTATTCCCAGATAAACCAATTACTGAAAAACCATTAGAAGTCCGTATGGGTAAAGGTAAAGGTAACGTTGAATACTGGGTAGCCTTAATCCAACCGGGTAAAGTGCTTTATGAAATGGATGGTGTGTCTGAAGAAGTGGCAAGAAATGCTTTTGCATTAGCAGCAGCAAAATTGCCGGTTAAGACTACCTTCGTAACTAAGACGGTGATGTAATGAAAGCTCAAGATTTACGTACAAAAAGTGTTGAAGAGCTGAATGCTGAATTATTAAACCTTCTAGGTGAACAATTCAAATTGCGTATGCAAACAGCCACCGGTCAGCTTCAACAAACCCATCAGGCTAAACAAGTGCGTCGTGATATTGCACGTGTAAAAACTGTATTAACCGAAAAGGCGGGTGAGTAATGACTGATAAAATTCGTAGCGTACAAGGTAAAGTTGTTAGCGACAAAATGGAAAAATCTTTCGTTGTTGCAATTGAACGTAAGGTAAAACATCCATTATACGGTAAATTTATCCGTCGTACAACAAAATTACACGTACACGATGAAAACAATGAAGCCAAAGTTGGTGATACCGTAGAGATTCGCGAGTGCCGCCCTCTATCAAAAACCAAGTCTTGGACATTAGTTCGTGTTGTTGAAAAAGCGGTTATTGCTTAATTCACAATCGTAAAGAATAAAAGCCAATGGTATATAATACCATTGGCTTTTTTAATTACTGTATCCTATTGATTAAAAGAGTTTCATGTATTAAATTCAGGTTTATTCATTATCAATGACTTATCTAAAGTAAAATTGATTATGGATAAAGTTATACAATACAGATTTATGGAAGACAGGCATGGCGATCAACCGTTTTTTAATGTTGCTTTATATAACTCGGATCTTGATATTAATACCTTGAATCATATAGGTCATTTAGGATTCTCTCTTTCGAATTATGATTCATTTAAAAATTTAGATAAAGTGTTAATTCATTACAATATCGGTGTCGGTTACACTTCTAAACTGGATTTAATGAAAGAAACTTGGGCATATATAAATCGAATATAATAAAAAAGACGAACAGATGTTCGTCTTTTTTGTTTAACCTAAAATATTAAAGATTAACCCATACCGTATTTTTTCAATTTTTTACGTAAAGTACCACGGTTGATACCAAGCATATTGGCCGCACGGGTTTGGTTGCCGCGAGTATATTGCATAACCATATCTAACATTGGGTGTTCAACTTCCGCTAATACTAATTCGTAAAGATCATTCACATCTTGACCATCTAACTGCGATAAATAATTGCGCAATGCTTGTTTGACAGAATCACGTAATGGTTTATTGGTTACTTGTGACTGAGAGTTTAAAACTGAAACGGTTAATGCTTCAGATGGATTACGTTGTTGTTCTAACATTTTTCTTTATCCAAAATTGAATTTAAAAAATCCTCTAACACAATAAGTTGCTCTTTGGCATCACTAATTGTGTTAAAAGCCTGTCTAAAAACGGAATCGGGTTGAATTCCCTGTAAATACCACGCCACGTGTTTTCGTGCAATGCGGTAACCTTTTTGTTCACCATAGAATTGGTGTAATTCTTGAATATGACGCAAAATTTGACCGCACTTTTCACTTAAACTTGGCGTTTGTGTTATCGAATCATACTCAATTAGGCTCTCTACAGCTTGGAATAGCCATGGATTACCTAATGCTGCACGACCGATCATAATTGCATCAGCACCTGTGTAATCAAGTACTGCTTTTGCTTTTGCTGCGGAATCAATATCACCATTTGCAATTACAGGAATGGAGATAGCTTGTTTAACCGAGCGAATATTGTCGTATTCTGCTTTCCCTTCAAAGAAGCATTCTCGCGTTCGACCATGAATAGTTAAAGCCTGAACTCCGGATTGTTCAGCAATTTTGCCGATTTGTACGCAATTTCGATTGGATTTATCCCAGCCTGTGCGAATTTTTAAGGTGACCGGCACATCAACAGCATTGACGACTTCCCGTAGAATTTTTTCTACTAAGTCGGGAAATTGTAATAGGGCAGATCCAGCCAGTTTACGATTGACTTTTTTGGCGGGACATCCCATATTGATATCAATAATTTCTGCACCGTATTCCACATTAATGGCTGCGGTTTGTGCCATTTCTAGCGGATCGGAACCTGCAATTTGCACGGCATTCATGCCTAAGTCGTCACTATGTGCTAAACGAAGTTTGGATTTCTCTGTATGCCAAACTTGTGGATTGGTTGACATCATTTCTGAGAATGTGAGCCCCGCACCATAATGCGCACAAAGACGACGAAAAGGTTTATCGGTAATACCTGCCATCGGTGCGAGTAAAACACGGTTTTTTAATTGGTATGAACCGATTTGCATTTTACCTTTACCACCTTCAAGCAAGCCTAAATCCTATTATTGTCGAATTAGGGCAACAACCGACAAGGCGTGCTATGATACGCATTTTGTCCTAGTTTGCAAAGTGAAATTTGTTCAAAAAATACACTTTTTTTGATTGACAAAAGGAAATTAATGGATTTTTAACTTGCCTGTAATTCGACTCCATTCCTCACGCACTTCTACGGGATCTAAAGTAAAGGTTTGTGCATAGGTTTCGCATACAGATTGAGCTTGAGTTTCCAAAATACCGGATAAACCGAGCTCACCATTTTCTTTTACGAGCCGACTAATCGCCGGATAAAGCTCTTTTAACGGACCAGCGAGAATATTGGCGACAACCACATCGGCTTTGAGAGCCGTTGGTTTTTCATCGGATAAAAATAATTGCAAGCGATCCGCCACACCGTTTTGTTCCGCATTATTACGGCTGGCAAGAATAGCTTGCGGATCGATGTCAATTCCGACCGCACTTTTTGCACCAAGTTTTAGCGCCGCAATAGCTAAAATGCCGGAGCCGCAACCGAAATCAATAACGGTTTTGCCTTTCAAATCCAGACCGTCCAGCCATTCTAAACAGAGTGCTGTTGTCGGGTGCGTACCGGTGCCGAAAGCTAATCCGGGATCAAGCATGACATTGACGGCATTTTCATTGGGAATTTCACGCCAACTTGGGCAAATCCATAAACGTTTGCCAAATTGCATTGGGTGAAAATTATCCATCCATTCCCGTTCCCAATCTTTGTCTTCAATTTGTTCAATTTTATAAGCGGTATTTTCGTCTAAATGTCTCGCTTGATGCAGTAAATCGACAATTTTTGTCATGTCGGTTTCCGCATCAAATAATGCCATGACATCCGTATTACCCCAAAGTCGGGTTTCACCGGGTAGCGGTTCAAAAATCGGCGTATCTTGGCTATCCATAAAAGTCACGGAAACGGCACCGATTTCTTCTAGAAAATCGCTCATTTTTTCTGCTTTTTCATTTGTACTATTCAGACGAATTTGAATCCAAGCCATGTGTTTTCCTTAATGCTATAAAAATAGGGGACATTATACCGATTTTTTCAAAAATTTCGGCAGTAACGTTGAACCAAGGGTGGCAAACATAATGAGTGTGATGCCAAGTGCGGTCGAAAATGAGAGCGTTTCCCCAAGTAACAGAACCGCAAATAAAATGCCGAATAAGGGTTCAAGGGAAACTAAAATACCGGAAAGATTGGCATCGACACTGTTTAACCCTTTATTCCACAGCCAAAAGGCAAGCCAGCTGCAACCGATGGCAAGATAAAATAAGCCGGCGATACCGTAACCGCTTAAATTAATGTCCCAATTTTCTGTTAGAATCAGGGTGAAAGGGATTGTGGTGAGCGTCCCTAATACAATACTGACCGCCGTGTAGGCTTGTGTTGAGACTTTTGCTACGACGGTGCGTGTCCAACGTAATACACTCGCAAAAATGACTCCGGCACTGAGCACCAATAAGCAACCGAATAAGCTAATTTCATTGATCCCTTCATTGTGTTGCCCGCCATTGATCATCACGGCAACCCCTAAAAATGCGATGGCACCGAATAACCAATGGAACCATTTGGCTTGGTCTTTAAAAAAGAAATGACCGACAAACACCACCAGTAGCGGTTCAAGCCCAATCATCGTGACGGCACTGGTGGCAGAGGTATATTTTAAACCGATAAATTGCAGTAAGAAAACGGCAGTATAGTTAAGAAAGGCAAGCCACCAAAGCTGCTTGCGCATGGACTTGTCTATTTTTTTCCAACGGCGTAAAAAGAGGGGGAACACGAAAATCATCGCAATAATTAACCGCACTTGGACAATAAGCACAGGATCCATCATCGAATAGGTGAATTTTGCGGCGATTAATGAACTGCTCCAAAGGAGCAGAGCTATAATTTGGTAGATCATAGATATTCCGTTATTTTTCAAGTGCGGTCACAAAAAACAAGTTTTTTGAACGTTGACTTTACCAATGGCTCCAAAGGAGTGAATCAATCACTTTAGTGATTGATGGATAATTTTTCACTTGTTTTCACAAGGCGACTTTCTCCCCATTTATTCCCTACTAAGAATGCGATTAAACCAAAGATTAATGCAGGAACGATTTGATGGAATCCAAGTAGTTTCACACTGAGTTGTGTGAGCAAAATATAGCTGCCCAAGCCGACAATCATTGAGCTTAATGCGCCGTACGCATTGGCTTTATCCCAATAAATCCCCAACACAATAATCCATAAAAATGCGGCTTCCAACCCACCAAAAGCGAACAAGTTCAGCCAAATGATCATATCCGGCGGATTAAGGGCGGCGAGAATTAAAAGTGCGGTTAAAATCAGCGTAATAATGGAAGAAAAATAGCTGATTTTTTTTTCGTTCTTTGCCTCTTCCGGTTTAGCGGAAAGGTATAAATCTTTGACAAAAATTGAGGAGGATTGAATAAGTTGCGCATCAATTGTTGACATAATGGCGGACATTGGCGCAGCTAAAAAAATCCCCGCTACAATTGGCGGTAGCACTTGTAACATTAATGTTGGAATAACCTGATCGGCAATGGTGAGCTCAGGAATAACCGCACGCCCCAGTGCGCCGGCTAAGTGCATACCGAACATAATTAAAGAAAGCACAATGGTACCGATCAACATACCTTGATGTAACGCTTTACTGTCTTTAAATGCCATACAACGAACCGCCGTGTGTGGTAGCCCTACCACTCCGAAACAAACTAAAATCCAAAATGACGCCATAAATTGAAAATCAAGCATCTCATTTGGGCCGTAGGGGGTAACTAACGCAGGATCAATTTCGGTTAATTTATTGACCGCACTTTCTACTCCGCCAAGGGCATAAATTGTGCCGCCAAGTAAAATGATGGTACCAATAATCATCACCGTACCTTGGATAGTATCGGTCAGCACGACCGCACGAAAACCGCCGATAAAGGTATAGATTCCCACGGTGAAAGCAAAAAGTAAAAGAGCCTGCGTGTAAGAAATTCCAATGGTTGTTTCAAGCAATCGTGCACCGCCGATAAATTGCACGGTCATCGCGGCAAAAAAAGCGAGTAATAAAGCGAGGCTTGAAATCCAAACAAGATATTTGTTTTTATATCGATACAGAAAAAGATCGTTGATAGTGAGAGCGTTGGTTTCACGGGAAAGAAGGGCGAATTTTTTGCCCAACGCACCTAAAGCAAGCCAGACTGCCGGCACCTGAATCATCGCTAATAGTACCCAGCCCAGCCCATATTTATACGCTGCGCCCGGGCCGCCGACAAAAGAACTGGCACTGGCATAGGTGGAGGCGGTAGTCATGGCAAGCACAAAACCGGTCATCGAGCGGTTACCCACATAATATTCCGTTAAAAAATCGCCTTTCGTGCGTTTTACATAAGCGTAAATAGCTGCGCCAAATACAAAGGCAAGATAGATAACTAAGGGGAAAATAATGCCTAAATTCATTGCTTGTCTCCTTTGTCATCTTGTTTTATTTCGAGCGAAATATCTTGATAGATAATTCTAATCAGCCAATAACCGACCACAATAAATAAAATCGGCAAATAAATGCAAGCAAGTTCAAACCAAAGGGGAAAACCGATTGGGCCAAGGGTGTTTTTCGGTAAGTAAGCACATAAACACCAACCAATCACATAGAAGAACGTTAGTCCTAATGCCCATCGTGCTTCCTTGGCGGCTTGTTTGTATCGCTGTGTGAGTGTCATTGTGTATCCTTAGTTAAAATGTTTTACTCATTTCTAAATAAATACGGTTTTTATCATAACTATAAAAAGGATGGTTACTTTTTATTTTTTGATACGTCCAGGTTAGTTTTGGTGTAATACCCCAAAAATAAATATTTCGATGCCACAGCGTGAGTACAGCAAAATATTCACTATTCTTTTGACGAATATTAAAAAAGTCAATATCTTTATAGATTCGTCTTGCATAAGCAAGGTTTAATCGGGTGGAAATACCGAGTGGCCATTCTTGTCCCCAACCTAAACGGATATTTTTGCGTTGGTAAGCATTATCGCGATCACGGGTATTTTCACGATTATAATCAATACCGGCAAGCCAATATTGCCCGCTTTTGGGAACAAAAAGTAGAGTGTTTGACCAAAGGTAATTATTGCCATTTAAATGTTTCCGCCAGTTATAACGTTGTTCACCATACTCAAGTGCGGTCGAAATTTGCCATTTTTCATTTAACCAATAGTTTGTTTCTAATCGTATACCGGAATTTTTAGCATATTGTTTTAATGCATCACCACCCGATGAGCCACCGCCATACCAACGTTTTTCTGTAAAGGGGGTGAGTAAGTTTTCAAAACGTGCAGTTTGATAGCCTAAACCTGCTCCTACACGAAGATTTAATTCATTGTATTTTCTGTTATTCCAAAAATATCGACCTTGTCCTTCAAGTTGCAATTTTGTGAATACATTATTCGCCCAAGACCATTTTTTCTCGCCATTCAAATAGTAGGAAAAACCTTGTGCACTTTCTTTTTCCCAAGCATTCCAATTACCAATTTTTGTGCCGGATTTAGGGGCGTTATTGATGTTTGATTCATTTAAATAACTGATCCCGCCATTCACTTTCCATTGATTGCGTTTGTTTAAGGCTGATAAATATTGATCAATAATTTGAATGCTTTCCGGAGAGATATCTTCCGCACGTAATTTTTGAAATTGATCTTTTGCTGCTTCATTATCATTGTTTAAAAATAAGGCTTGTGCCAACTGATAACGTAGGGCGATGATATGCGAATGCTGGCTAAATAAAGTTCGATAACGCTCGGCTGCCAGAGAAAAATTTCCTTGATGACGTGCTAGAATCGATTCAGACCAAGCTAATAAAGTAGGATCCTGATTAGGTAAGTTTTTATAAAACGGGAGTAAAATTTCTACGGCTTTCGCATTATTTTGTAAGACGGCTGGAACTAATCCACGAATGATTAAATCGGGATGCTGCTGTAGTTCGGCACTGCTCATTGAAATATTTTCTATCTTTGGTGTAGAAATTTGTGCCTCTGCTTGTGGAAGTTTTGGTTTTGCCATATTAATGCGATCGTCCAGCCCATCGCTTTTAGATTGAGCCATTTCTGCCGAAGCATTGATAGCAAACAATATATAGAGGGTAGAAAGAAAAATCTTACCGGATTTCATTAATTTTAATTCTCTTAGATATGAATTATGAATAAAGCAAGCACTGTGGCTTACTTTATAATTCTAGATGTTCATTTTATTGTTTTGCAGCACCAAAAGCGGCATTCCAAGATTGATCATTGCCCTGTGCAAGACCTGCCATCTCTTTCGCATTATTGCCGTAGAATTTACCTTCTACTTGACCATTTGATAGCGTAGTTGAATCGGTTGTCCCTGTAAATGAATTACCTGAAATTTGAGCATTAATTTCTACTTTTACTGGCTGGAGATTCCTATTTGGGATGTTGAGTGAACCTTCTAAGGTTTTATTTCCAAAATCGACATTAAATTCAGATGAACCACGGTGGTACTCTTTTGGTTCTAACCCATACACGTTTCTTACAGAAATGATGGTATCTCCGGAATAAGTCGCTCCCCCTGATGTAGGCATATTTTGAGTTGGATTTCCGTTGTAGAACATATAGCCATTGCTATTTTCATTTAAAGAGTCACTCACTCCAAAACGAGTATCAGAATAACGGCCACAGCATACTTCAAGTTTTCTTCCCTCTACGATCGTAGCTGTCCAATCTTTAATATCAATGTTTGATAATCCAATGATAATATCGACTCCATCTACATTTATAGAGGTTGTGTCGTAATGATTTAATGTTGTCGCTTGTGCATTAACATTATCATAACTTTCTGATGTTACAATTGCTGCACCGGTTTCGTTTCTCTCCAGTTGGGGTTGATTGTCAGATGCTTTGTTATCAGATGTTTTATTATCAGATGTTTTGTTATCAGATGTTTTATTATCAGATGTTTTGTTATCAGATGTTTTGTTATCAGATGTTTTGTTATCAGATGTTTTATTATCAGATGTTTTATTATCAGATGTTTTATTATCAGATGTTTTGTTATCAGATGCTTTGTTATCAGATGTTTTATTATCAGATGTTTTGTTATCAGATGTTTTATTATCAGATGTTTTATTATCAGATGTTTTGTTATCAGATGCTTTGTTATCAGATGTTTTATTATCAGATGTTTTGTTATCAGACGTTTTGTTTGTTTGTTGACTTATTTGAGTATTGTTTGACGCATTATTTTGCTGCGGCTGATTATCACTACCGCTGCCACCGCCACTACTTCCACAAGCTGAAACAATTAACGCAGCCAGGGCAGTTAAACCAAATCTTGTCAATGAAATTTTTGTTAGTTCCATAAGAGATCTCGTACAATTAATAAATAAAATTAAGATGAGCCAGAGTTAAAACGCTGGAAAGTCTATCAAAACTCGTGTAGCTTGTTAAGTGAATAAAAGATGAATTTTTAATAACTTAAAAAAACAAAAGTGCGGTCAAAAATGTATAAGATTTTTTGACCGCACTTTCTTTCATAGATGAAATTATTTCACTCGAGAGACATATTCGCCTGAACGGGTATCAACCTTAATGACTTCACCGATTTGCACGAACAGAGGCACTTTCACTACTGCTCCGGTGCTGAGGGTTGCCGGTTTGCCGCCGGTGCCTGCAGTGTCACCTTTTAAGCCCGGGTCGGTATCCACGATTTCTAATTCGACAAAGTTTGGTGGAGTAACGGTGATCGGCGAACCATTCCATAGGGTAACGATACAATCTGCTTGGTCTAATAACCATTTTTCTGCATCACCTACTGCTTTTGCATCGGCAGAATATTGCTCAAAGGTTTCAGGGTGCATGAAATACCAAAATGCCTCGTCTTTGTATGAATAGGTTAAGTTTAGATCCATAACATCAGCGGCTTCAACGGAAGTACCGGATTTGAAGTTCACATCCAACACTTTGCCTGAAATTAACTTACGAATGCGGGTGCGGGTAAATGCTTGACCTTTACCCGGTTTTACGAATTCGTTTTCAATGATTACGCAAGGCTCGCCGTCTTGCATAAATTTTAGACCCGGTTTGAAATCACTGGTAGTATATGTAGCCATATTAAATATCCTAAAAAGAAAGATGGTTTAAAAAGTGTGTATTTTAACTCAAGATCCGGTGATTAGAGAAGAACAAAATTGGCTCGCTATTTTAAAAAATGCGATTTCTGATCCTCAAGTATTACTAAAAATACTTGATTTACCGAAAAAGGATTTTGAATATGCATTAAATGCCCGAAAACTTTTTGCCCTTCGTGTCCCTCAACCTTTTGTCTCAAAAATGGAAAAAGGTAATCCGAATGATCCGCTCTTTTTGCAAGTGATGTGTTCCGATTTAGAATTTGTGCAGTCTGAAGGATTTTCAACAGATCCCCTTGAGGAACAAAATGCCAATGCCGTACCAAACGTTCTACATAAATATCAAAACCGTCTTCTATTTATGGTAAAAGGTGGCTGTGCGGTGAATTGCCGTTATTGCTTTCGTCGTCATTTTCCTTACGATGCAAACCCGGGTAATAAAAAAAGTTGGCAGCAGGCATTGGATTACATCGCCGAACATCAGGAAATTGAAGAGGTGATATTTTCCGGAGGCGATCCGCTGATGGCGAAAGATCATGAATTGACATGGTTGATAAAACGTCTCGAAAATCTACCGCACTTACAACGCTTACGCATTCATACCCGTTTGCCGGTGGTTATTCCACAGCGGATTACAGATGAATTTTGTGCGATTTTGGAGAAAAGCCGCTTGCAAACCGTGATGGTGACACATATTAATCATCCTAACGAAATTGATGAGCTTTTAGCCTATGCGATGAAAAAACTCCGCAATGTAGGGATAACGCTCCTTAACCAATCGGTTTTGTTGAAAGGCATTAATGATGATGCACAAGTTTTAAAAAATCTGAGTGATAAGTTATTTCAAATCGGTATTTTACCTTATTATCTGCATTTACTGGATAAGGTACAGGGAGCGAGCCATTTTTTAGTCGGCGATAAACAAGCCATGGCAATTTATAAAACTTTGCAATCGCTCACATCCGGCTATCTTGTGCCTAAACTTGCCCGTGAAATTGCGGGTGAGCCAAATAAGACTTTATACACTGAATAAGATCCGATAAAATGCTCGAAATTTTTACCGCACTTTTGTGCTTATCGCTAAGACGACAACGGGCAATAATAATTAACTGAGGTAATTCTGTGGATTCTATGAATAACAATCAATCAAACGAAAATAAATCTCAAAACGAACTTGATCTTGGTTTAAACCAAGCGGATACCGTGACACCAAGAAAACCGGTTCAATCGAATGAATCTTTATTGGGTAAGGCGAAAGGTTTGAAAGATTTATTTGGTCGTAAGGAACAAGTCGGGACGCAATTTCATGTGCGTAAAGAGCCGACCTTTGGTGAAGATAGTACACAGCAAGCGGCGCAGCCAAATCCGCAATCCAATTTCACCGAAACCGCTAAAATGACGGTTGAAAGCGTTGAGCAAAAAGTAGAAGCTACGGCTGAATCTGTGGTTGAACAGGTTGAAACGAAAGCTGAAAATGTGGTTGAAAGCTCAATTTCTGTCGCAGAGCAGGCTAAAGAAACCTTAGCTACCGGTGCAACAGCGGCAGCTGCCGCCTTGAAACGTCCTGAAAAATGGAAGATTCTTCAAATTTTACCGGAAAAACATCGCCGTCTCTTTATTACGATTTTAGCGTTAGTGTTACTTTTGATAGTATTTTTTGCGTTAAAGCCGAATTCTGATACGGTGGAGTCTTTTGAGCTACAAAATAGCAATGAAATTCCGGTGCAATTTCAATCATTAGATCAATCCCAACCGGTTGAAACAACCGTGTTGGATCATGTTTCTACAGCACAGGAAAGCGCTCCATCAGCAGAAACACAACCTCAGACAGAATCCGTTGCTACTGCGCAACCGGGCAAAATGGAATATATCGGCGATCAAAAATCGGCAACCGATTTACAAAAAACAACGGAGTCCGCCTCATCCGGCAATGAAACAATTTCCCAACCGGTTTCTAGCGTCCCTGTTCGTTCTGAACCGACCAGTGCGGTTGAAAGCCGCCATGAAGCGGTTAAACCCGTTATCCAAGAACGTAAAACTGTAGAAAAAACAACCGTGAAACCGGTTCAAACGAAAACCGAACCGACACGAAAAGTTACGACCCAAGAAACAAAAGCAACCGCAAAAAATGAACGTAAAGTTCAAATTGTAGAATCAAAACCTGCGACTAATACCGCAAAAGTCGCCTCAAGCGGAGCAAGTAAAACCTTAACGGTACCGAAAGGGGTATCCCTTATGCAAGTCTTCCGTGATAACAATTTGAATATTTCCGATGTGAATGCCATGACCAAAGCAAACGGTGCGGGTAATGCGTTGAGTAGCTTTAAACCGGGTGATAAAGTTCAGATTTCCTTGAATGGGCAAGGGCGTGTAAGTGAGCTACGTTTATCCAACGGAGCGAAGTTTGTGCGTCAATCGGACGGTTCTTATCAATTTAAAAAATAAAATAATGTGAAGGGCGGAAATCCGCCCTTTTTTTGTTCAATTTCGGTGGATACCTATGTTGAAAAAAATATCGTTTATTTTGACCGCACTTTTGCTGAACGGTTGTGCTGAAAATACGCTATTAAGTGAGCCGCTACCACAAAAAATGAAAGTACAAAAGGTGGATAAAACCTCACAGATAGGTTCGGCGAAATTATATCTTTGTAAAGATAACAAGGTAGTGCGGGTAACACATAGCACGGAAAAGAAAAATAAGAAGACGTTAAAACGGGTTACTATCACCTTTAATAATATGACGGAAAAATTAATGTTGGTGATCTCGGAGCGTGGAAAGGATTACGGCAATATTCGCTGGACTTGGCAAGAGCGTGATGATTTGAGTTTGTTAAAAACCAGCGTCGGCAAGATTTTAGCGGAACAGTGTCGATTGCGATCTTCCGAATTATTACCGAGTGAATAAACCGTGCAAAGCGATCTTCAACGTGGTTTTGTGCTACATCGCCGCCCTTACAGTGAAACCAGTTTATTGGTTGATTTATTCACTGAAGAAAGCGGTCGGCTGACGGTGATAGCAAAGGGGGCGCGGGCAAAACGTTCCGCATGGAAATCGGTGCTACAACCTTTCACTCCCTTGTTATTACGTTGGACGGGGAAAAGCGGCTTAAAAACGCTCACAAAGGCAGAACCTGCTGCGATGACTTTACCTTTACAACAAACCGCACTTTATAGCGGTTTCTATGTTAATGAACTGCTTACCCGTGTTATCGAACCTGAAACGGCTAATCCCCAATTATTCCAACATTATCTAAAATGCTTAACGGGTTTGGCGGCAGAAACCAATGTCGAACCTTGCTTACGTTTATTTGAATTTAATTTACTGCAAATTCTCGGCTATGGCGTAGATTTTCTGCATTGTGCCGGCTCAGGTCTGGTGGTAGAACCCACAATGACTTACCGTTATCGAGAAGAAAAAGGCTTTATTGCTTCACTGGTGAAAGATAATTTGACTTTTTATGGGCGGGATCTCATCGCTTTTGATGCGCTTGATTTTTCCGATGAAGCAGTACGCCAAGCGGCGAAACGTTTTACACGCATAGCTTTAAAACCTTACCTCGGCGATAGACCGTTGAAAAGCCGAGAATTATTTACTCAAAACATTCTTTATTTAAAATAATGCTCCTTTATACCAAACCGAAAAAAACAAAACAGCGGCAAACGATCACGGCTGATATTCTTGAACTGGATTATCAAGGATTAGGTGTGGCAAAAGTGAATGGAAAAACGTGGTTTATAGAAAATGCACTGCCACCGGAAAAAGTGGACTGTCTTGTGGTTGAGGAAAAACGCCAATATGGGCGGGCGGTAGCGAAAAAATGGCTTGAAAAAAGTCCGCTTCGTGTACTGCCGCAATGCACCTATTATGAGCGTTGCGGTGGCTGCCAAGCCCAACATATTCCTATTGAAATGCAGCGTGAAGCCAAACAGGCAGCATTATTTAAACGTTTATCAAGACTCCAACAGCAACCCATTGCTTTTCAACCGATGATTTGTGATGAGGCTTGGGTGTATCGCCGCCGAGTTCGTTTAAGCTTATGCTTCAACCCGAAAACCAAGCAAATTGAGCTGGGTTTTCGTCAGAAAAATAGCCACGATTTGATCGCGGTGGAACATTGCGAAGTGCTTGAACCTGTCATCAATAATTTACTGCCAAAATTGACCGCACTTTTAGCCAGTTATTCCAGACAAAAACAACTTGGGCATATTGAGTTAGTCGCAGCGGATAATGGAGTGGCAATGCTATTGCGTTACACCGGAAATCTTGCCGATACTGATCGCAGTTTGTTGTTGAATTTTGCCGAACAAGAAAATCTTATGCTTTTTTTACAAAATGATGACGGCATTGAACAAATTTGTGGTGGTTTACCCTATTATCAATTTGCTAACGGCATTAAATTGAATTTTGATATTCGTGATTTTATTCAAATCAACCGTCGGTTAAACGAGAAAATGGTACAAACCGCACTGGATTGGCTCTCCCTTAACTCGAGGGATCATGTGCTGGATTTATTTTGCGGTATGGGTAATTTCACGCTTCCTATGGCGAAACGGGTTAAAAGCGCGGTAGGAATTGAAGGGGTTTTTGAGATGGTACAAAAGGCGACACTCAATGCCGAACACAACCAGATCAATAATATTGAATTTTTTCAGGCAAATCTTGACCAACCTTTTGTCAATCAACCTTGGGCAAATCAGCCTTTCAACAAAGTGTTGCTCGATCCGCCTCGTAGCGGTGCAGCGTTTGCATTAAAGGCACTTTGTCAATTAAAGGCGGAGAAAATGCTTTATGTTTCTTGTAATCCTGCCACCTTGGTACGTGATGCGGAGATTTTGCTCGGGCTGGGTTATAAAATAGAAAAGAGCGCCGTGATTGATATGTTTCCTCATACGGGGCATTTGGAATCCATTACGTTATTTTCTACAAAATAAGTAGGTTATTCTGTTACAATGACAGACTAAAATGGAGTGGCAGGGAGCTACGCTTCTCATCAACAAGGGGGTATTAATGGTTGCTGTTCGCGGTTCTCATTTGTTAAATCCGCAAGATTTTGTGATTGAACAATGGTGTACATCGTTAAAACTGACGGAGCAAACGGAAAAAACGTTGATTGACGCTTGGTATTATTCGTGTGAGCTAATAACAGCCCATCCTGATGAAATGCAAAATGCGACATTGACACTCCAATCCGGTGTAGAAATGGTGGAAATTCTACACGAACTTAATATGGACGCGGAAAGTCTTGTTACCGCTATGCTGTTCCCGATTGTGGCGAATCGTTTGGTGGATTGGGAAGCATTGGAAGAGAAATTCGGCACGAAAATTCTCAAATTACTGAGCGGGGTTGAGGAAATGGATAATATCCGCCAACTCAATGCCAGCCATTCCGCCAATGTCTTACAAGTGGATAATGTCCGTCGTATGCTGCTTGCCATGGTTGATGATTTCCGTTGTGTGATTATCAAGCTTGCGGAACGCATTACTTTCCTCCGTGATGCGGAAAATCGCTGTTCTGAAGAGGAAAAAGTCCTTGCCGCTAAAGAATGTTCCAATATTTACGCACCGCTGGCAAACCGTTTAGGTATCGGACAGCTTAAATGGGAGCTGGAAGATTACTGTTTCCGATATTTACACCCCGAACAATATCGGGCTATTGCCAAATTATTACAAGAACGCCGTTTGGATCGCGAACATTACATTGCTGATTTTGTGGAATCACTCAGTCGCCGCTTGCGTAAAAACATCGAGCATGTTGATGTGTATGGCCGCCCAAAACATATTTATAGCATTTGGCGTAAAATGCAGAAAAAGCACTTAGAATTTGGTGCGTTATATGATGTAAGAGCGGTTAGGATTATCGTCCCAAAATTACAAGATTGTTATACCGCATTGGGCATTGTTCATACTCATTTCAAACATTTACCAAAAGAATTTGATGATTACGTTGCGAACCCGAAACCGAACGGGTATCAGTCTATTCATACCGTTGTGTTGGGAAAAGGCGGTAAGCCGATTGAGGTGCAAATCCGCACCCAACAAATGCACGATGATGCGGAATTAGGCGTTGCCGCGCATTGGAAATACAAAGAAGGCACGACGGGTTCGATGTCGGCGTATGAAGAAAAAATCGCCTGGTTACGCAAATTACTCGCCTGGCAGGACGATATTACCGATTCCGGCGAAGTGATGGCGGAATTACGAAGCCAAGTATTTGATGATCGTGTCTATGTGTTTACCCCCAAAGGGGAGGTGGTGGATTTACCGACCGGTTCTACTCCGCTTGATTTTGCTTATGCCATTCATAGTGAAATCGGTCATCGCTGTATCGGTGCGAAAGTATCAGGGCGAATTGTACCGTTCACCTATCAACTACAAATGGGTGATCAAATTGAAATTATCACGCAAAAAAATCCGAACCCGAGTCGGGATTGGCTCAATCCGAACTTAGGTTTTACCCATACGGCAAAATCGCGGGCAAAAATTCAAGCATGGTTCAAAAAACAGGATCGTGATAAAAATGTGCCGGCAGGGAAAGAATTACTGGATAATGAATTAGCCCGTTTAAATCTCAGCCTCAAACAGATCGAGCCTTATGCCTTACCGCGCTATAACTTGAAAAATATTGATGATCTTTATGCCGGGATCGGCAGCGGTGATATTCGTCTCAATCATTTGGTGAATTTTTTACAAAGTAAGCTCATCAAAGTGAGCGCAGAACAAGTTGATCAAGAAATTCTGCGTCATGTGGCAAATAAAAGTGCGGTCAATTCTCAACAAAAAAATCATGGCAAGAATGACTACGTCATAGTAGAAGGGGTAGGAAATTTAATGCACCATATTGCCCGTTGTTGTCAGCCGATTCCGGGGGATGCGATTGTCGGTTATATCACAATGGGACGCGGCATTTCGATTCACCGTAGTGATTGCGAACAGTTTTTAGACCTGCAAGCGGCACATCCTGAACGTGTGGTGGAATCTATTTGGGGGGAAAATTATGCCAGCGGCTTCCATATTAATATCCGTATTGTGGCAAGCGATCGTAACGGTTTGTTGCGTGATATTACGACAGTGTTGGCGAATGAAAAAATCAGTGTGTTGGGCGTATCCAGTCGAGCCGATACGAAAAAGCAATTAGCTACCATTGATATGGAAATCGAACTGCACAATGTAGAAAGTTTAAGCAAAATCTTGGCTAGAGTTTCAAAGCTAAACGATGTGATCGAAGCCAAGCGTTTATAAAATAGGAATTGTTATGCATAAAACCACAGGGGTAACCCATTTAATTAATTCGACAAAATATTCCCTTCAAGGCTTAAAAAGCACATTCAAGAACGAAACCGCATTCCGCCATGAATGTGTGCTTGCGGTAATTTTAATTCCGCTTGCCTTTTTGTTAGGAGAAACCAAGATTGAAATCGCTTTAATGATTTCGTCTGTTTTACTTGTACTGGCGGTGGAATTGTTAAACAGTGCGGTGGAAGCGGTCGTCGATCGGATTGGCAGCGAACGCCACGAACTTTCCGGTCGAGCCAAAGATCAAGGCTCTGCCGCCGTATTTATCGCCCTTTGCATTGTTGGCGTGATATGGGGGAGTATTTTATTCTTCTAAAGTGCGGTCGGTTTTAAGAAAGATTTTCGGCTTATGTGTTGGCATAAGCCGTTTTTATGTTGCTCGTGCTAGACGGTGATTAATTCGACAGTGAGCTCTTTAATGGCATGTTGTACGGGCTCAACGAGATTTTTATCACAAATAATGCGATCAAAGCGGGTTAAAGGACAAATATGGAATGTTGCCACTTTGCCATATTTTGAGGAGTCCGAGACTAAGATTCTTTGATTCGCAGCATCAAGCAAGGCTTTTTTTACCGGCAATTTATTTTCATCGGGCGTGGTTAATCCTTTCAATGTCCATGATGAAGTGGAAACAAATGCAATATCGATAGAAAGTTGCCGAAGGAATTGACCGGCGAGTTCCCCAACGGAAGAATGATTCAATTTATTCACGGTTCCGCCAATGTGAATCAACTCACATTGCCCGTTTGTCATAAGAAAATGAGCAATGGAAAAATCATTTGTAACCACTAAGAGATCATCACGTTCAATTAAGCGGTAAGCGATTTCCAATGTTGTCGTACCGGCATCAAGATAGATCGTGGTATTCGTTGGAATGTGTTGTGCGGCAAATTTGCCGATTTGCTCTTTTTGAGTATGAAAAAGAAGTGATTTATCTTGGTAAGTCGGTTCAAAAGACAAATGCTCTTGCATTTTTACACCGCCCGATATGGATACCACTTTTCCCATTTCTTCTAATTTTTGAATATCGCGGCGAATAGTCATATGAGAAACATTCAGCGATTCAGCCAGTTGTGTAATGCTGACCACATCTTTTTGATTGATTAAATTGAGCAACAATTTTTGACGTTCTGCAGGAATCATAACATCCTCTCCAAAATTTTCTTCATTATATCGTTTTTTCCTCTTTATTTGTTTTCTTTCTTTTTTTAACAAAAAATAACACAAATGTTAATATTTGTGATCTTGTTCACGTTTTTTTATTTTGAAACCTGTCAGAATGCCTTTCATTAAATCAACGAATAATTCGTGGAGGAAACGTAATGACAAACAAACCTTATTCAGTTGCCGTAATTGGCCTAGGCGCAATGGGAATGGGCGCCGCACAATCTTGTATGAAAGCAGGATTGACAACCTATGGCGTCGATCTTAACACAACAGCACTTGAAAAATTAAAGGAAGACGGTGCTTATGGGGTCAGCCAAAGTGCGGTCGATTTTGCCGATAAATTAGACGCCGTTGTATTGCTTGTAGTCAATGCCATACAGGTCAAGGCGGTGTTATTTGGTGAAAATGGTTTAGCGGAAAAACTGAATAAAGGTTGCGCGGTGATGGTTTCTTCAACTATATCCGCACAGGATGCGAAAGAAATTTCACAAAAATTAACAAGTTTAGGCTTGCTCATGTTAGATGCGCCAGTTTCCGGTGGGGCGGCAAAAGCTGCCGCAGGAGAAATGACAGTCATGGCATCCGGTTCAAAACAAGCGTTTGATAAATTACAGCCCGTACTCAATGCGGTGGCAGGTAAGGTGTACAACATTGGCGAAGAAATCGGCTTAGGTGCCACGGTGAAAATTATTCATCAATTACTCGCAGGTGTACACATTGCCGCAGGAGCAGAGGCGATGGCATTAGCCGCCAAGGCAGGCATTCCTCTTGATTTAATGTATGACGTGGTGACCAATGCGGCAGGTAATTCATGGATGTTTGAAAACCGAATGAAACACGTCGTAGAAGGGGATTATTCTCCGCTCTCTATGGTGGATATTTTTGTGAAAGATTTAGGGTTAGTAAACGATACGGCAAAATCTTTACGTTTCCCACTTCACCTTGCCAGTACCACCTATTCAATGTTCACAGAAGCCAGTAACGCCGGCTATGGAAAAGAAGATGACAGTGCGGTGATTAAAATTTTCAGCGGCATTGAGTTGCCGAAAAAAGGAGCATAACGATGTTAGGTGTTATTGCGGATGATTTTACCGGTGCGAGCGATATTGCCAGTTTTCTTGTAGAAAACGGTTTGAATACAGTGCAAATGAATGGTGTGCCAAATACGACATTAACGGAAAAAGTGGATGCCATTGTCATTAGCTTAAAGTCTCGTTCAAATCCGGTGGAGGAAGCCATCGAACAATCCTTACAAGCGCTTGATTGGTTACAAAAGAGCGGTTGTTCTCAGTTCTATTTTAAATATTGCTCGACCTTTGACAGTACCGAAAAAGGCAATATCGGGCCGGTAACGGATGCCCTATTAGAGGCGCTTAATGATGATTTTACAGTAATTACGCCGGCTCTACCGATTAATGGAAGAACGATTTTTAACGGTTATTTATTTGTCGGCAACCTGTTGCTGAATGAATCCGGAATGCGTCATCACCCGATTACCCCGATGAAAGATGCCAATCTTATGCGTTTAATGGATGCGCAAGCCAAAGGAAAAACGGGCTTGGTGAGCTATGCGGAGGTGATTCAAGGCGCAGATCATGTGAAATCTTGTTTTACCCAATTAAAACAAGCGGGATTCCGTTATGCCGTGGTGGATGCGGCAGATAATAGCCAGCTTGCTGTTCTTGCGGAAGCCGTGAGTGATTTGAAATTAGTGACCGGCGGTTCCGGACTCGGGGCTTATATGGCGGCGAGATTAAGCGGCGGAAAAAAAGCAGAGGATGCATTTGTACCGAGAAAAGCACGAAGCGTGATTCTTTCCGGCTCTTGTTCCGAAATGAGCAATAAGCAAGTGAAGCTTTATAAGGAAAAAGCCACCGCACTTTACTTAGATGTGGAAAAAGCGATAGCGGACGCCAATTATGCCGACCGCTTATTTGAACAAATTCTGCCGCATATTGATGAACCGCTTGCGCCAATGGTTTATGCCACCGTACCGCCTGATGAACTAAAACAGATTCAGGCGCAATTTGGTGCGGAGCAGGCAAGCCAAGCCATTGAACAAACTTTTGCGAAATTGGCGCAACGATTAAAAGAAAAAGCCAATGTAGAGAACATTATTACCGCAGGCGGTGAAACGTCCAGCATTGTGGTACAAAAACTTGGATTTAGCGGGTTTCAAATCGGTAAACAAATCGCACCGGGCGTGCCTTGGTTAAAAGCACTGGGAGAATCGACCGCACTTGCTTTGAAATCCGGCAACTTCGGCAAAGAAACTTTTTTTATTGATGCACAGGAAATGATGTTATGACTGATTCGGAATTAAAAACACTCATGGTGCAACTTGGCCGTTCTTTCTATGAGCGGGGGTATACCGTTGGCGGGGCGGGAAATCTCTCCGTGCGGCTAGCGGAAAATCGCATTTTAGTGACACCAACGGGTTCTTCTTTAGGGCGTTTGAAAGCGGAACGACTTTCCGTGTTGGATATGGACGGCAATGTGCTTGAAGGCGATAAACCCTCAAAAGAATCCGTCTTCCATTTAGCGATGTATCGTAAAAATCCTGAATGTCGGGCAATTGTGCATCTTCATTCTACCTATTTGACCGCCCTTTCCTGTTTGGAAAATCTTGATCCGCAAAATGCAATGAAAGCCTTTACGCCTTATTACGTCATGCGGGTCGGCGGCTTACAGGTGGTTCCTTATTATCGTCCCGGCTCCCCTCGTATTGCTGAAGAATTAGAGGCGCGGGCATTATCCGGCAAAGCCTTTTTACTGGCGAATCATGGGGTAGTAGTAACGGGAAACGATTTATTAGATGCCGCAGATAACGCAGAAGAACTGGAAGAAACCGCAAAACTCTTTTTCCTTTTACAAGGAAAACCGATTCGTTATCTCACAGATGACGAAGTGAACGAATTAAAAAATAGGGGGAAATAGCGATGCCTAAATTTGCTGCGAATTTAACCATGATGTTCAACGAAGTTCCTTTTATGGAACGTTTTGCCGCCGCAGCCAAAGCCGGCTTCAAATATGTTGAATTTCTCTGGCCTTATGATTACGAGATTAAAACCATTAAGCAAGAATTGGATAAACACGGTTTACAAGTGGTGCTATTTAACACGCCCGCCGGTGAGGTATCCAAAGGGGAGTGGGGTGTTTCGGCAATTCCGGGGCGTGAGGCGGAAAGCCACGCCCATATTGATATGGCACTTGATTATGCACTCGGTTTGGGTTGCCCTAACGTGCATATTATGGCGGCAGTGGTGCCTGAAGGGGCGGATAAAGCGGAATATCAGCAAACTTTTATTAGCAATCTTCGCTATGCGTCGGAAAAATTTAAACCGCATGGGGTGAATATTTTGCTTGAAGCCCTAAGTCCGGCAGTTAAACCCAATTATTTATTGAAAAGCCAATACGATACCTTGGCAATCGTGGAACGGGTTGAACGCGACAATGTTTTCGTTCAATTGGATTATTACCACGCACAAAATGTGGACGGTAACTTATCCCGTTTAACGGATAAATTAAACGGCAAATTTGCCCATGTGCAGATGGCTTCCGTACCGGATCGTCATGAACCGGACGAAGGTGAAATTAACTACGACTATATTTTCAATAAACTGGATGAAATCGGCTATCAAGGTTTTGTCGGTTGCGAATACAAACCGCGGGGAGAAACATCAAGCGGTTTGGGATGGTTTGAGAAGTATAAATAAGTCATAAAGTGCGGTTGTTTTTTGTCATGTTTTTTCAATATGAAAATAGCCGCTTTTTTATACCTTAAATTTACCTTTTTAAAGGTTCAAGGAGCATTTTTATGAAAATTGTAATTACCGGCGGACAGGGATTCCTCGGGCAACGCTTGGCAAAAACATTACTCAATCAAACAAAGATTAATGTTGATGAACTTACTCTAATCGATGTGGTGCAACCTGTCGCCCCGAATAATGATCCGCGCGTAAAATGCGTTGAAATGGATCTTCGCAGTCCTAACGGGTTAGCGGAAATTATTACGGCTGAAACGGATGCCGTTTTTCATCTTGCGGCGATTGTAAGTAGTCATGCGGAACAAGATCCTGATCTCGGTTATGAAATTAATTTCTTGGCAACCAAAAATTTGCTTGAAATTTGTCGCCAACATAACCCTAAAGTACGTTTTGTTTTTTCCAGTTCGCTTGCCGTATTCGGCGGTGAATTGCCCGCCGTCATTGAAAACCATACTGCCGTTACCCCTCAATCTACCTATGGTACACAAAAAGCAATGAGTGAATTACTCATTAATGACTATACAAGAAAAGGTTTTGTTGATGGGTTGTGTGTTCGCTTACCAACCATTTGTATTCGCCCGGGAAAACCGAATAAAGCGGCGTCTTCTTTTGTGAGTAGCATTATTCGAGAACCACTGCACGGCGAGCAGGCGGTTTGTCCGGTATCGGAAGATTTGCGACTTTGGTTATCCAGCCCGAATACAATTGTTGAGAACTTGATTCATACATTAACGTTACCGTCATTACCATTACGTAGTTGGCATGTCATTAATCTTCCGGGTTTCACGGTAAGTGTTAAACAAATGCTTGCCGATTTAGCGGGCATAAAAGGCGAGGGGATTTTAGAAAATATCAAATTTGAGTTTGATCAAAATATTAACAATATCGTGGCAAGTTGGCCGGCTGAAATTAATTGTTCACAAGCTTTAGAACTGGGATTTTCGGTTGATCAGAATTTTAAAGACGTGATTCATCAATTTATCCGATTTGATATGTGACCTATTAATAATAAGGAGTAGCTATGCTTGGACTACCTACGCCAATTATTGGCTTAATTATTGCTGTATTCGTTCTTGTTGTTTTAGTGTTAAGAACACGTGTTCATGCTTTTATTGCGATGTTGATTGCCTCGTCTATTGCTGGTTTAATCGGTGGAATGAGCGTTAATGATACCCTCGCTGCGATCACCAAAGGTTTTGGCGGAACGTTAGGGGGAATTGGGATTGTGATCGGTCTCGGTGTCATGATGGGAAGTGTGTTGGAAGTGTCGGGTGCGGCTGAAAAAATGGCATTTAGCTTCATTAAATTTCTGGGTAAAAAGAAAGAAGAATGGGCACTGGCGATTACCGGTTATATTGTGAGTATTCCTATTTTTGTGGATTCGGCTTTTGTTATTTTATATCCCGTTGCTAAAGCGTTGGCGAAAAACGGAAAACGCTCGTTACTGACACTGGGTGTTGCCCTTGCCGGTGGTTTAGTGGTGACTCACCATACTGTGCCGCCAACACCGGGGCCGTTAGGCGTTGCAGGTTTGTTCGGGGTGGATATCGGCGCAATGTTGCTTGTTGGTATGTCATTTGCCGTATTGCCGGTGATTGGTATGGTTTTATATGCGAAATGGTTAGATAAAAAATATCCGACTTTCAATCAAGAATCCTTTTCTACGGAAGAATTAAAACAAAAATATGATGATTATATTGAGAAACACGAGAAGAAAAATCTGCCAAGCTTAGGGCTATCGTTACTCCCAATCGTGCTACCCATTCTACTCATTTTTATTAAAGCGATTCTTGATTTAGTGATTAAGGGTAGTCCGGCAATTGCAGAGCTGCAAATCTACCATTTCTTTGCTTTTATTGGACACCCGATGATTGCCTTAGCGTTAAGTGTCTTAATTTCCGTTTACACCTTACTGCCTAAAGTCGATAAAAATACGACCGCACTTCACCTTGAAGAAGGGGTAAAAACGGCTGGCATTATTTTATTGGTGACCGGTGCCGGTGGCGCATTAGGTGCGGTATTGCGCGATAGCGGCGCAGGCAAACAATTAGCGGAACAAATTGCGAGTCTCCCAATCTCGCCTATTTTAATTCCTTTTATTGTATCTACGCTTGTCCGTTTTATTCAGGGGTCGGGTACGGTAGCGATGATCACCGCAGCATCAATTTCCGCTCCGATTTTAGCGCAAATTCCGGGCGTGAATATGTTGCTTGCGGCTCAAGCTGCAACCATGGGATCGCTTTTCTTCGGCTACTTTAACGATAGTTTATTCTGGGTGGTTAACCGAATGATGGGGATCAACGATGTGAAGAAACAAATGATCGTTTGGTCTGTCCCTACTACAATTGCGTGGGCAATCGGGGGAAGCCTGGTGATTCTTGCGAATTTGATTTGGGGGAATGACGGTTCGATAACGGATTTAATTTTCCCATTAGGAATCTTAGCGTTAATCATGGGCTACGTTCGGATTCAGAGTAAGCAGCTATAACGGATAACGTATTGAGTGAGAGATGATGTCGTTCCTCTCACTCAATATGAAAAAGTTCATCGTTACAAGTAAAAATTGGCCTAAACAAACTATGCCGTCATTATGATGGGGACAGTAGTTTGCTTTATGTATGAAGGAGAGATTGATATGTTCAAAAGAATACGCATTGGTATCGCTTTATTTTTATGCTCTCTCCTGTTTGGGCTCAAGAAGATAGCCCCAAATCAGGAAAACCGATACAGGCTGAAATTACCTCATTAGGTCAAAGGGTGACGGGGATTGTGTTGGAATATGAAGATAATGTTCTGGCAAGTAGTGATTTGAGATATTCGTACCAAGTTTTTACCCAACTAGCAGAAAAAGAAAAGCACCCTCGTTCCATTATTCGTGCCTACGTCAATGATTTGCCGAAAAAAACGGTGCAAGCCAAATCAGGTAAATTTGTGATTCTTGAATTAGATGATAGAGAGGCTAATGCGGCTTTATATTCGTTGCAACCGGATAATCAACAACCGATGAAATTTCAGGCAAAAGATCAGACAGGCAACATTGTTGAAATTGAGAAAGTGCAGGGAATAAAGGTTCCCCAATATTACGGCGAAAAGTTAGTTTATCAAATTGACCAAACCGGCTATATAAAACTCTCCAATGGGAAAACCCTTGAACGAAATTCAGTCTCTTTGAATACTGAAAAAGATCATATTAAAACTTTATTTATTGATGATTTTTCCGAACAAGTGGTGATGTTTAATGAAAATAATTCCTTGAAATATCGCTTTTATCGTCCTGATTTAAGGGGAAATAAAAAATATCCTCTCACCATTTTCTTACACGGTTCCGGTCAAGTCGGTACGGATAATTTAGCTCATCTTGTTTCAAATAAAGGCGCCATTTCGACACTACAATATGAAGAAGGATTTGTACTCGCCCCTCAATACAGTACGGTTTTTGATCCTTTTGACGATAAAGCTAAAGGGCAACAAGGCGGTATTCACTGGCAAACTCAGAATCGAGCAAATTTAGTATTGAAGATGATCGATGATGTGGTACAGCACAATCCTGCGATTGATAAAGATCGGATTTATTTAGTGGGATTATCGCGTGGCGCGGAAGGCGTGCTAAATCTTTTACTAAAACGACCGCACTTTTTTGCCGGCGCATTATTGGCAAGTGGAAGAGAAGCCTATACAACGGAATGGATTGATGGAAATGCCAATAAAGAAAATTTAGCTTCAATTAAAAATGTGCCTATGTGGTTTTTCCACAGTAAGGAAGACCGAATCTCTCCGGTCAAAGGATCTCGTATTAATTATGAAATCTTACATCATCAACTTCATGCGCCCTATGTGAGATACACCGAGTTCAGCACGGAAAAAGCAGGTGATAATGGCATCATTAATCATAATCCGCACAATACTTGGGAGGTTGTTTTTAATAGCCCTGAAGTAATGCGATGGTTATTACAACAACGTCGTGTAATGGGCAAAAATGAAAATTAATAGGGGAATGATGTAAATTTATCACCCCTCAACCTCAAAACAGTTGTCAATTTCCCCAAATTGCTATATTTTTAGCAAGTCGTTAAAAATCAAAGATATTTGTATCACCCAATGTTGTAACTCACTATCCAGATAGGAATGCTTATGGCAGTTCAATCCGATTATCGTTATAGCCTTACGGTCAACGGCAACAGCCAATTTGATGTAGTCAGTTTTGTCCTGACCGAACATTTATCCTCACTATTTCGTGCCGAGCTGGCGTTAGCTGGTTTTGATAACGCCCCTGCTTTCGCCGAGATTTTAAACCACCCCGCCACCTTAACCTTTTGGCAAGATGACACACCGATTCGTTATCTTAACGGTATCGTCACCGGTTTCAAACAACAAGAAAGCGGTTTTTCCCGCACCCGTTATCAGATGGTGATTGAACCCGCCTTATCCCGTGCCAATCTACAAGCGGATTTGCGTATTTTCCAACAGCAAGACAGCCAACAGATTATCGAAACCCTGTTGCGTAAAAATCAGGTAACCCAACATCAGTTTCATTTTTCCGATGCCTACTGGACGCGGGAGTATTGTGTGCAATACCGGGAAACCGATTTAGCCTTTATTGAACGCTTAGCGGCAGAAGAAGGCACGTACTATTATTTTGAACATACCGCCGACCATCATATTTTACATTTCTCCAACAGTAGCGGACTTGCCGAATCCAAAGGGCAGCTATTGTATAACGCTATGCCGGCAGGCGAGCGGCCTGAGGCGGCAGTGTGGCATTGGGCTTATGAAGAAAAGTTAGCGGGGACACAGCAAACCCTACGGGATTATACCTTTACCCACCCGCGCTATCACCAAGAGCACCAAGCCGTTCGCAACACCCCAAACATTTTTGGCGAACACCGTGACGCACAATATGAGAGTTACGATTATCCGGGGCGTTATAAGCGGGATGCACAGGGCAAGCCGTTCACCCGATACCGCTTGGAATACCTTCAACGTGAGGCTGAGCTTGCCACCGCCAAAAGTGACGATTTACGGGTAATACCGGGCTATTGTTTCACTTTGACGGGCCATCGTCGGGCCCACTACAATCGAGATTGGCTGGTTGTGGGAGTCACCCATCGCGGTTGGCAGAGTGGCGTATTGGAAGAAGAGAGCGGCGAGCAAGGTAATCGTTATGAAAACGACATCAAACTAATACCGCAGGGACGACAATGGCGTCCTACTCCCCAACCCAAACCGCGCGTGGACGGACTTCAGGTGGCGCATGTGGTGGGGCCGGCAGAGGAAGAGATTTACTGTGACGAATGGGGGCGGGTGAAAGTCCAGTTCCCGTGGGACAGACAGGGCAATAATGACGAACACAGCTCTTGTTGGATACGGGTGAGCCAAGGCTGGGCGGGGGCGCAGTTTGGCAGTATAGCGATTCCGCGTATCGGGCATGAGGTATTGGTCGGTTTCTTGGAAGGGGACCCGGACCAACCGATTATTACCGGGCGCACCTATCACGGCACCACCGAGCCGCCTTATCCGCTACCGACCCATAAAACCCGCATGACGATTAAATCCAAAACCCACAAAGGGGAGGGGTTTAACGAATTACGTTTCGATGATGAAAAAGAGCAAGAAGAAATCTTTATTCATGCGCAAAAAAACCAAAACAATGTGGTGAATCATGACGAAACCACCAAAGTCGGGCGCAATCGCAGCGAAAAAGTCGGACGCCATGAAAAAATCACCGTCGGAAAAAACCGCTCGCAAACCATCAAGCAAAATGAACTGCTTACGGTAGGCTTTAACCGAATGACCAACATCGCCATGAACGAGTTACATAATGTGGGGATGATGCGCAGTCTGAATGTGTTGCTCAGCCAAAAAGAAATGGTCGGTCAGGACTGCGATTTAACGGTGGGCAAGGATTACCGCATTGATGTGGGCAATAATACCCATTTCAGCACCGCCCAATTACTAACGATGATAAGCCAAAATATGCACGTCACCGGTAAAGATGAAATTCGCTTGGACAGCAAAGGCGGTCAGATTCATCTGAATGAAAAGGGCATTACCTTAAAAGGCATTGTCACCATTGAAGGCCAGCTGACGGTGAAAGGCGAGGCGATGGCGGGCGGCCGCTCGGTGGAGGGAGAATGTATCGCCTGTAAGCAAGCGGCGGCAGTCGGGCGACCGGTCAACCCGATTTTGGGGATTAAACTGCTGACCAATGAAGTGGATTTTGCCTTACCTGGGCTGTTACCGCTCACATGGCGTCGGTCATATTACTCGGATATTCCGGCAGGCGAGATGGGTAACTGGTTAGGGCAAGGTTGGCGGGTGAACGGCAGCCAATGGATAGAAGGGCGGTTACAGTCGGTCGCGTTAGATAACCCGTTGGACACTCCATTGAACGACGGACAAGAAACGCCGCCGAAATCGACCGCACTTGAATCCTTTTACTACCTTGACGAACAGGGACGGGAAATTCCGTTACCGCGCGAGATTGACGGCACACCGATATTTATTCAAGCCGAACAGATTTGGGTGCACTATATCGGGACGGAGACGATTGAAATTGCCAATACGACAAAATCGGTGCGCATGACATTTCGCTGCTCGCCCCCGCAAACCGCCCGACAGAGGCAAGACGGACAAACGTCCATCCGCTATTTCACCTTACAGACAATTCAAGACAACCACGGCAACCGCCAGCAGTTCTTGTACGGACAAGGATTATACGGACAACCGCCTCTGCCTTATGCGGTAACAGACGGCAACGGACGGGTCTTTGCGTTACAGTTTAAGCACATGGACGCGACAACGGCGACAGCCTCTCCGATAGCGGCAATGGCAAGTGCGACTATCACCCCTGAAACGGCCGAGTGCTCACCACTGTGGCGGCTGACTGATATTTACTTATTACCCCAACCCTTTTCAGCAGTCAATCTCACCCAATTACAGGAAACTTTACAAAAACACACCGCACTTTCTGAGGTATCAGAGGTATCAAGTGATACCCAGCTTGGCAAAAAATTAGTCGCTTACCGCTACAACGCCGAAGGGGATTTAATTGAAGTAAAAGACGGCTTAGGCTATGCAGTACGCAAATTCGCCTATCGCAATCACCTGATGATTGCCCATGAAGATGCCGCAGGCTTAGTTTCCACCTATGAATATGACCACTATCGCCCAAGCGGTAAGGTAATACGTAATAGCACCAACCTCGGCGAGCGTTGGGAATTTGCCTATTTCCCAAGCTATACGCAAGTGACCGACGTGTTGGGGCGAACGGAGGAATATCATTTTGACGAACATCGAGAACTTATCAAATTCGTCGCGGCAAACGGACAGGCAACCCTGCAAGAGAGAGACAAATTAGGCCGGGTGTTAAGTCAAACCGACCCTTCCGGACAAACCCGCTATTTTGAATACAACCCGCAAGGACAAATGACCAAACTTACCCGTCCGGATAATGTGATGTTGTATTTTATGTATGACAACAACGGACGGCTCACCGGACAAACCGACGCACTTGGCAGTATGACGCGTTACCGTTATGACGAACGCGGCAATCTGGTTGAACGCCTTGATGCGTTAAAACAGACCACCGCCTATGTCTACACCGACAAGGGACAGTTAAGTCAAATAACCGACCCGCTGGGCAACAACACGTGCTTTACCTACGATGATAACGCTCAATTAGCCCGGCTCACCGACTGTTCGGGCAATCCAACCCGATTTAGCTATAACGAATGGGGGCAGCTCAGCGCACAAGCCGATACACTCGGTCACACCACAAGCTATGATTACAACGACCGTCAACAACTGATTGCGATGATATTACCGAACCAAAGCCGCACCACCTATCGCTACGATAATGCAGGGCGCATGGCTGCGGTCATCGACCCACAAGGCAATAAAACCGCCTACCAATACCGGGCAGACGGCTTACTCAGTATAAAAACCAATGCCCAAGGTCACCGTTTCCAATATCATTACGACCTAGCAGGCAGATTAGTGGGACTGACTAACGAAAACCAGGCCGCCTACCGTTTTGTGTATGACGAATCGGACAGGGTGATTTGGGAAAAAGGCTTTGATGATAAGCTCACGCAATATGAATACGACGAACAAGGGCGACTGACCACCCAAAGGGAGTACGGTACTAGCGAAACCAGCATACTGACAATGCCGAAAAAGCCAAATCAGACCGCTGTCCGTGAAACCGCCTTTCATTACGACCGTCAGGGAAGGCTCACTAAACAACAAATCAAACAGGGCCAGCAACAGCACACCACCCACTACCGCTATGATGCTAACGGTCGCTTGACGGACATAGACAACGGCGAAAGCCGGCTGACTTATCGTTATGATGCGCTAGGGCGTTTAGTGGAAGAAACCGGCACCCACCCAATACTCGACAACCGCCCGAGCAAGATAGGGTATCACTATGACGCCAATGGCAACCGCATCAAAACCGGCTTACCGAGCGGGGATGACATCCATTATTTTTACTACGGCACAGGGCACTTATCGGGCATTAAGCTCAATCACCAACTTATCAGCGAAATTACCCGCGATAAGCGCCACCGGGAAATCACCCGCACACAAGGGAGAATAACCGGCGAATATCAATATAACCCGTTAGGGCAATTAACCAAACAACAAGCCGGACTAACGGAGAGTACCGCCATTCGCACCCTAGCGCGAACCTTTACTTATGACCCAAGCGGAAACTTACAACAAAGCGACACCCGCTTGTTTACCGGCGGGCAATTTGAGCACAGCCAAACCACCTATCAATATGACCCGTTAGGACGTATTGAACACGCACACACCGAAGGAAACGGCAGTGTACCCCATGATGAACGGTTTCGTTTTGACCCGGCACATAATCTGATTGAGCACGACAACCAAATAATCAAAAACAACCGAATTAGCCACTATGCCGGCGTGGGTTTTACTTACGATAGCTTAGGCAACACCCTAGCAACCACCTATGACAAAGACAATCGGGTCAGTTACCGCTACGACTTACACGACCGTTTGATAGGTGCCGAGATTAGCACCCGCTATCGAAAAGAACGTTGGGTTTATTATTATGATGCCGTTGGCAGACGGATAGCCAAAGCGAAATTAAACAAACAGGGCGAACCGGAAATCCATACCGTGTTCGTCTGGGACGGTAGCCACTTAGTGCAGGAAATTCAAAAAGGTAAAAACGCGCAAGAAAACGACCGCACTTTTACCTATATCTACACACACCCGGACAGCTACGAACCGCTGGCGCAATGTATCGGACGGAAAGACGAAAACGACAATCGGATTGACCACGAGATAAACTACTTCCATTGCGACCAAATCGGTATACCAAGGGAGATGACGGACAGCCAAGGCAAACTGATTTGGCGAGGACGCTATGATGCTTGGGGCGGCTTACACTATGACCGCCACTTAGCCCAACAAAATCAAGGCCACCAACCGTTCCGCTTACAAAACCAATACTCTGATGAAGAAACGGGGTTGCATTATAACTTCCTGCGCTACTACGACCCGATAATGGGGCGGTTTACCACACAAGACCCGATAGGGTTACAGGGTGGGATGAATCTTTATCAATTTGCGCCTAATGTACAGGCATGGATTGATGTTTCAGGGGCAGTTGCACAAATAGCTGCAGGATGTGCTGCCGGAGCATTGGGAGGACCTTTGGGTTGTGCTGCGGGGCGGGTGCTTCAGTATTATTAAGTTTTTTTGCCGTAGGCGCAGTCAGCTCACTTTTAACTTCGGATACTTGTAGCAAATGCGAGGAAGAAAAGCGGAAAAAATGCAATGGACAGAAAGAAATCAGAATGAGGCATTTTACGAATTCCAGAGGCATAGCGGGGATTCAAGAAACTAATATGATTATTCCAAGTGATCAGAATAAAGTTTTTGCAGTTCCAGCTAAAGGAAAACCAATGAGCTCAGTCGATTTTGAAGAGGCTTTTGGACTAAAACCTGGACGGGCGAGCCGGTATGTAGATTTTGATACTTGCCCAGGAGAATTCATTCCTAGAAAAAACTCAAGAAATAGTAAAGTTATAGAATATACCCATGATGGACCAATCAGCCTTCAAGAGCGTAATCCAGCGTATTATAAAAATTTTTAAGGATATTAAAATGAAAAAATTAACAGAAAAAGATATTTTGAAAATATATTTATTATTGGATAAATTAAATGAAATATTTCACGATGAATGCAGAACAAGAGACCTCAAAATAATCTCTAGTTTTGCGGAAAATTATTACCCTACAATACATAATCTTTATTATGAGACCGTTTGGAATGCATTAACAATAGACCAAAGAAAAAAGATATTAGGAGAGGATTTCATAGAAGGTATATATGATTTGGATCACTTTATATCTAAAGAAAATAAAATTAATGAAAAAGATTTATTTATGCTCAGAGATACTTTGTAGATATAAATAAGGATAATGTCTGAAAGTATTTAAAAACTTGAATAATAAAATAAATGATAAAAAATAACCGCCTCAGCCACTATGCCGGGGCGGTTTTGCTTACGACACCTTGGGTAACACTATAGAAACCCATGACGACGAGGAAAATCGTATCAGTTACCGCAACGACTTACACGAGTCTGGTGGGGGCCGAGATTACCACTCGCTACCGAAAAGAACGCAGGGTCTATTATTATGATGCTCTTGGCAGACGGCTAGCCAAAGCGAGACTAAACAAACAAGGCGAGCCTGAAATCCAAACCATGTTTGTCTGGGACGGTAGCCACTTAGTGCAAGAAATTCAAAAAGGTAAAAACTCGCAAGAAACCGACCGCACTTTTACCTATATCTACACACACCCGGACAGCTACGAGCCGCTGGCGCAATGTATTGACCGCAGGGATGAACAGGACAACCGGATTGAACACGAGATAAACTACTTCCACTGCGACCAAATCGGCATGCCAAGGGAGATGACGGACAGCCAAGGCAAACTGATTTGGCGCGGACGCTATGATGCTTGGGGCGGCTTACACTATGACCGCCATCTCGCCCAACAAAACCAAGGCCACCAACAGTTCCGTTTACAGAATCAATACATTGACCAAGAAACGGGATTACATTATAACTTCCTACGCTATTATGAACCGATGATGGGACGGTTTATCACACAAGACCCGATTGGGCTTGCGGGAGGGAATAACCTGTATCGATTTGAGGGGACGGTGCAGAATCAAATCGATCCGTTGGGGTTATTCGTACAAGCTATTGTTTTTGCACCAGAGCTTATAGCGTTAGGAAAAGCGGCACTTGTGACGTTAGGTATTTTTGGCGTCGGAGTTGTAGCAGAGGAAGCAATGAAAAATAGAGAGCAGACAAGCTCTGAAACTAAGGCTGAAAATACATCTAAATGTAATAAGCCTAAATGCCCTGATGATGTGTATAAACAATTAACTGAAAAAGTAGAAAAAGCAAAAGTCTACTCATCTAGTTTAAAGAAATGTTTAGATTCTATGTCAAACGATGAATTGCAACTTAGAATTAATGCAGCAAATATGGAACTTGATGCCAGAATGGAAAGAGAAAATAGGTGTTGGGATGGTGGTGATGCAGGGCATAAGGAACAGATGAATGATATTCAAAATAGAATAAAAAGATGTAGAGGGTATATGAAATAATGAAATTTTTAAAGTATAAAGATTTCCCACAAGAAATAGTTATTTATCCAAGAGAATATGTCTTTATGACTAGACCAGAGGATATTTCTGAATACGATTACCTGAATGGTTTAAAAAAGAATGATATTATTGATTTTTCTGCTTTTAGGTTGACATCAAGTGATATTAGCTTGGGGTTTGTTTCTTATTTATTTCCAATACTACAAAGAAAATGGCAAAGTTCTTATTGTGAGTTAATAGATGATAGAATTGATGAGTTGTTTTTGAAGTTAGCGTATCAAGATACCTTTGAAAAGTATCTTGTTATGATTGATGAAGAAGATAAAAAATCTTTGTTGGATTGGCTTTGTTATTTACTAAAATATGAAAAAGAAAAACCATTTGTATATGGAAATATAGATGAAATTAATAGTTTTATTGATTATTTAGATAAATATTAAAGACGTTGAATAGCTGTTTAAATAACAATGCAAAAAGATGTCAAAATAATCACTATCGCTTACTTCGTCAGTCTTGTATTAGGGGCGTTCAATTTACTAATAATTGCCAGTGTTTTTGGAATATAGGTAGCAAAAAATATGAGAGCATCAGTATTTTGGAGTGATCGATCCTACTCGAAAAGAACGTTGGGTTTATTATTATGACGCACTTGGCTGACGGATAGCCAAAGCGAAATTAAACAAACAGAGTGAGCCTGAAATCCACATCACATTCGTCTGGGACGGCAGCCACTTAGTGCAAGAAATTCAAAAAGGTAAAAACTCGCAAGAAAACGACCGCACTTTTACCTATATCTACCGCCACCCGAACAGCTACGAGCCGCTGGCGCAATGTATTGACCGCAGGGATGAACAGGGCAACCGAATTGAGCACGAGATAAACTACTTCCACTGCGACCAAATCGGTATACCAAGGGAGATGACGGACAGCCAAGGCAAACTGATTTGGTGCGGACGCTATGATGCTTGGGGCGGCTTACACTATGACCGCCGCTTAGCACAAGAAAACCAAGGGCACCAACCGTTCCGCTTACAGAACCAATACCTTGACCAAGAGACGGGGTTACATTATAACTTCCTACGCTACTATGAACCGATGACAGGGCGGTTTATCACCCAAGACCCGATTGGGCTTGCGGGAGGGAATAACCTGTATCGATTTGAGGGGACGGTGCAGAATCAAATCGATCCGTTGGGATTATTTGCGCCGGCACTTACACCGGCAGTCCCTTGGATTTTAGAAGGATTAGCCTATGTAGGAACTGCTGTGGCGGGCATTCTTATTGCGGCAGGTATCATGGATGCGAAGGAAGAGCATGATAAGGCTCAATCTTCTGCTCAAACCAAATCGGAAAATACCTCTAAATGTGATAAGAAGCAGTGTCCGCCTTGTAAACCTTATCCTGTTGGGACGATCGGGTATCAAGGACCTAAGAAGTCAGTACATGGAATGCATGGGACTCGAAATGGAACAGGGGAAATGCATTATATTTTATTTGAGGTTCAGCAAAACCCGCCTCACAAGGACTGTACTTGTCGATGGCAAGAAAGTAAAAAAATTGCAGGGCATCATTATATGTATCAACCTAATATTTTCTTAACAGTTAATTTAAATGGACGAGAAAGACCTCCTTCTTATCCATAATATAATAAGGGTATAAAGATGTATAAAATTGATTATTTTGAAATTTTTAGTGATATTTTATTCATAAAGGATAGATTTTTTGTTATCCCAGAGCTATGTAAGTGGCTAGAATGGGATGATGAAATATTTATAAATCATATTAGAAAGTATGTATCTAGTAATTATCATACTGATTCTTACAATTCCTCATATTTATATCCTACAAGTATGGATTTATTTAACGAATTAAAAAAATATAATTATTTCTCTATATTTTCAGGAATCCCTTCTAACTCAAGGGTACCTTTATATAATGACTTTTATCAAGATGAAATATATAAAGAAGTAGTAGATAATCTTATTTTTCTGGGTTGGAATCCAAGATGTTATATTGGTTCTGCTATAACAGATGGGTATTATCCGATTTTGTTATCAAATAAAAATGCTGAATACCATTTTATCAATGGAGAAAAGCTTACTGTTAATGAGTATGGGCTTATTTCAACTAAAAATGAGTCAGATCAGTTGTGTGAAATAAACAATAATCTTATTGATTATAACGAAGGAGATCTATTTTATTCGACGCAAGTATATGTGGATAAAAATACTTTTGAATATATGAAAAATAAACTTGCATCAGTTAAAAGTATTCCATAATGGAGTATATTTCTCGATGTGTACTGCTAACATTTTGGTAATGTTCATGCTTGTTAGTTCATAAAAATATTCTGAAACCAATCACATGTTCACTTGCATTTGCTGTGAGCCAGACAGCTACGAGCCGCTGGCGCAATGTATCGGACGGAAAGACGAAAACGACAATCGGATTGACCACGAGATAAACTACTTCCACTGCGACCAAATCGGCATGCCAAGGGAAATGACGGACAGCCAAGGCAAACTGATTTGGCGTGGGAGATATGATGCGTGGGGCGGCTTACACTATGACCGCCACTTAGCCCAACAAAATCAAGGCCACCAACCGTTCCGCTTACAAAACCAATACTCTGATGAAGAAACGGGGTTACATTATAACTTCCTACGTTATTATGAACCGATGACGGGGCGGTTTATGACACAAGACCCGATTGGGTTACAGGGAGGAGAGAATTTTTATCGGTTTGCGCCTAATGTGCAGGCATGGGTTGATCCGTTGGGGTTACGTGGAAACTCTATTAGAACTAACCACAATAGAAATATTAATAATACATATTCAGGGGGAGCAGTAAATAGAGCGAAAGTTATATATAAACAACACCAAAATATTGGACGTTTACCTCCTATACCAACTCAAATAAAAGGAGGAACTGTGCCATTAACGAGAACGGATTCACCTCAAATTGAGGTAGTCGAATATATTGGGGGAGAAATTAAGGATAAACTTATTGATTTTGCAAATTTATCTCCAACAACAGGAGTCGCTATATTTCCACAGAATAAAGGTATAGGAGTATGTGAAAAGGCAAAATATGAATGTATATTACAAAAGAGAATGGACGATAGATATTGTCCTGCGAAAGAATTCTTGGGGGTGGAAGGATGCTATTCTGAAGAGTCTTTTTATTCAGAAAGTAAATATCACTTTGTACCAATGGGAACTAGTGTTGAATGTAAGGAGTTTAAATAAATGTATAAGATTTTATTTTATATTGGTTTAGCTTTTATTGTGCTCTCTTTATTTATGTATTCCATGGATAAAAAGAATAAAATTTTATCTGACTCCAAGATAACAAAAATCGAAAATGTTAGAATTGAAGGAGATAAGTTAATTTATAAAATAGAAAATAACTCTCTCCCATATAAGGATAAATTATATTTTAGTTTATCTGATCACATCAATAGTCTAGAAAATATGGCTAGTCAAGGTAATGTTATCGCTCAAGCTGAATTAGGCTATATATATTATGTGGGGAAAGATATTCCTGTAAATTATGAGAAAGCCGAATATTGGCTCAAGAAATCAGCTGATGGAGATTTATTGGTAAATCATCAATCAAAAAATTTATTAGCGGTACTCTATGAAGATAAAGGAGATATAAATTCTGCTATTTTTTGGTATAAAAAGGCTGCAGAGAATGGTTTCATTGATTCTCAAATAAATTTAGGACTACTTTATGAAAAACAAGAACAATTAGAGGAAGCAAGAAAATGGTATGAAGTCGCTGCTAATTTGGGTAGTGGCAGTGGAATGTATTATTTAGGGCTAATTCTCTATAAAATAGATAATGAAAATGTTAATAAGGTAATTGAGCTATTATTAAAATCAGAAAATAGCAATGTATTACCATTAAAAGACAAAAAAGAAATAGAATATTCTTTAGGCTGGTTATATTTAAATGATAATAAAATAAAGAGTATCAATAAGGCAATTAAATTATTTGAATCCTCAGCTCAAAAAGGATTCCTTGAATCTCAATTTATACTAGGAGAAATTTATGAAACAAATAATCAAGTTAAAGATTTACAAAAAAGTCAATATTGGTATTCTGAAGCAGCTAAACAAGGTGATAAAGAAGCAATGGAGAAAATAAAATTGAATACTCTCTCTAATACCAATGCAAGATGAAAAAACCGCCTACCAATACAGGGCAGACGGCTTACTCTGTATAAAAACCAATGCCCAAGGTCACCGTTTCCAATATCATTACGACCTAGCAGGCAGATTAGTGGGACTGACTAACGAAAACCAGGCCGCCTACCGTTTTGTGTATGACGAATCGGACAGGGTGATTTGGGAAAAAGGCTTTGATGATAAGCTCACGCAATATGAATACGACGAACAAGGGCGACTGACCACCCAAAGGGAGTACGGTACTAGCGAAACCAGCATACTGACAATGCCGAAAAAGCCAAATCAGACCGCTGTCCGTGAAACCGCCTTTCATTACGACCGTCAGGGAAGGCTCACTAAACAACAAATCAAACAGGGCCAGCAACAGCACACCACCCACTACCGCTATGATGCCAACGGTCGCTTGACGGACATAGACAACGGCGAAAGCCGGCTGACTTATCGTTATGATGCGCTAGGGCGTTTAGTGGAAGAAACCGGCACACACCAAATACTTGATAACGCCGCGACCAAGGTAAGTTATCAATATGACGCCAACGGCAACCGCATCAAAACCGGCTTACCGAGCGGGGATGACATCCATTATTTTTACTACGGCACAGGGCACTTATCGGGCATTAAGCTCAATCACCAACTTATCAGCGAAATTACCCGCGATAAGCGCCACCGGGAAATCACCCGCACACAAGGGAGAATAACCGGCGAATATCAATATAATCCATTGGGACAATTAACCAAACAACAAGCCGGACTAACGGAGAGTACCGCCATTCGCACCCTAGCGCGAACCTTTAGTTATGACCCAAGCGGAAACTTACAACAAAGCGACACCTGCTTGTTTACCGGCGGGCAATTTGAGCGCAGCCAAACCACCTATCAATATGACCCGTTAGGACGTATTGAACATGCGCACAGCCAAGGAAATGGCAAATCCCAATATCATGAACGATTTCGTTTTGACCCGGCACATAATCTGATTGAGCGTGACAACCAAGTGATAAAAAACAACCGCCTCAGCCACTATGGCGGCGTCGGTTTTACTTACGACAGCTTAGGTAACACCCTAGCAACCACCTACGACAAGGATAATCGCGTCAGTTACCGCTACGACTTACACGACCGTCTGATAGGTGCGGAGATTACCACCCGCTACCGAAAAGAAAGTTGGGTCTATTATTATGACGCTGTTGGCAGACGGATAGCCAAAGCGAAATTAAACAAACAAGGCGAGCCTGAAATCCACACCACATTCGTCTGGGACGGTAGCCACCTAGTGCAGGAAATTCAAAAAGGTAAAAACTCGCAAGAAACCGACCGCACTTTTACCTATATCTATCGTCATCCGAACAGCTACGAGCCGCTGGCGCAATGTATTGACCGCAGGGATGAACAGGGCAACCGAATTGAGCACGAGATAAACTACTTCCACTGCGACCAAATCGGCATACCAAGGGAGATGACGGACAGCCAAGGCAAACTGATTTGGCGCGGACGCTATGATGCTTGGGGCGGCTTACACTATGACCGCCGCTTAGCACAAGAAAACCAAGGGCACCAACCGTTCCGCTTACAGAACCAATACCTTGATCAAGAGACGGGGTTACATTATAACTTCCTCTGCCTGATTTAGTTTGTATGAGTATTAACACCAAAGTTCATTGACGAATAACTTAGTTGGTTATACCGTATATTTATCTTTTTCTATAAAAAACCAATATGCAACTTGATACGACTATTGCCCAAAAAATTGTGAAACGTGCGATGCAAATTATTCATTATTCCGTGAATGTAATGAATGATAATGGCGTGATTATTGCTTCAGGTAATCCTGAACGTTTATCGCAACGACATACCGGAGCGGTATTGGCGTTACGGGAAAATAGGGTAGTGGAAGTGGATCAACTCTTAGCCCAAAAATGGAATTTTGAAGCCCGGCCGGGGATTAATCTCCCCATTCATTATTTAGGAAAAGCGATAGGGGTGGTTGGGATTTCCGGTGATCCTACGCAGGTGAAACAATATGCGGAATTGGTAAAAATGACAGCGGAATTGATTGTGGAACAGCACGCATTATTGGAGCAAGAAAGATGGCGTCATCGCTATAAAGAAGAATTTATTTTGCAGTTGTTGCATGGTAATTTGAATTGGCAAGAAATTGAACAACAAGCTGAATTTTTTGCTTTTGATTTAACCAAATCTCGAGTGGTGATTTTGATTAAATTGTTATCCCCGAATCCTGATTCCTTACAGCATTTGATCAATTATTTAGATCAACCTGAATTTACGCAGGATGTGGCGATTTTATCGCTCGATCAAATTGTCGTGTTAAAAACACTGTCGATTTCAACCGCACTTTCTCAGCAAATAAAAGCGTTACTTCCGACAGATTACACAAAACATAATTATAAAATTGCAGTCGGTGCAAGTTTGAATGTGCCCTTATCCGAACAACTTCCCCTTTCTTTTCAAAGCGCCCAAAGTACATTGGCTTACGGTATGAAACATCATCCGAGAAAAAATATTTATCGCTTTGAGGAATATCGTTTACCGGTATTGTTGACCAGTTTATCCTCTTCTTGGCAAGGTCAGGAATTGTTAAAGCCGGTTGTCCCTTTATTTGCAGGGGAAAACGCCACGCTTTATAAAACGTTGCAACAATATTTTTTGGCAAATTGCGATCTTCATCTCACAGCCGAAAAACTATTTATTCACCCCAATACCCTGCGTTATCGGCTTGCTAAAATTGAACAATTAACTGGCTTATCTTTCAATAAGATAGATGATATGTTGAGTCTTTATTTGAGTACGATATTGGTTATAAATGGTAATAATGATTAAAAGTCGTAAACTTTTTAAGTTTCTAAGCGATGATAGCTTTTAGTCAAATAATAAATAAAAAAGAGCGATGAAATACTCATTACAATAATATTCACCCATTGCCACCCATTTGGAAAAGCCAATGTAAATCCCGCAAGAAAGGAAAATGTTAAGTTGCCGGAATAGGTGAATATTGAACTAATACTTTGCAATTTATGCTTAATGTCATGATTAATTTCATTAAGATAAAATGTTCCGTCACTAAACATTAATGCCCAACCTATACCGGAAAAAAATAGAGAAATAACATAACTATAATATGGGGATAATAGAAAAATACTTATTGAACCAAAAGTAAAACATAAACTACCAAATAAAATTAGGGTACCGGTTTTAATTTTTTCAATTAAAAATGGAATGAATAGGGCAGGTACATACATACCAATAAAATGTAATTGTAATGCAAATACATTTTGTGACACAGGATAGTGATTATTATGCATTGATAATGGTGCAGAATTCATCATTAAAGTCATTAATGAAAATCCAATAGTACAACTTAGTGTTCCAATAATAAAATTTCTGGAACGATATATCTGCTCTTTATTTAGTAAACTTATAGATTTAGGTAGTGAAGACTCTTTTTCAATAAAAACAAAAAATTGGCTAACAATCAATAGGGAAA
Organism: Rodentibacter caecimuris; assembly: GCF_010587025.1. NCBI lineage: Bacteria > Pseudomonadati > Pseudomonadota > Gammaproteobacteria > Pasteurellales > Pasteurellaceae > Rodentibacter > Rodentibacter caecimuris. The sequence continues at coordinate 1,864,364 of NZ_CP040863.1, forward strand.
ATATTATGATAATAAAAATAAAATTACCCATTAGATCATGATTTGAAATGAAATTAACGCCTTTCCCTGCCAGAAAAGGGCCTAATATTCCTCCAAGAATGCCGGAACCAATAACTAATGAGGTTGATCTTTTCTTCCATATTTCATTACTAAAAATCTCTGCTGCCGCAAATCTATAAAATTGGTTAAATATCGTCGCATTACCAAGAATAAATGTTGAAAATAGAAAAAGCACAAAGTGCTGATAATATAATGCAACTATTGCCAAAATTGCACCCAAAATACCAATGAAACCGCTTATGATAAATGCTCTTCTTCGACCGTATTTTTTCATTAATAAACTTGCATAATAAATCATACAAAATGAACCTAGAACCGTCATTGTCATAGGAAGGGTTATCAGTATTTCTGTTGGCGCTAGAGATTTACCCACAAGAGCAGAGGTTAATGTCAGTAAAGAAATTACCGTTCCGCTTAAACCTTGACCCAAACAAAGTGCTATTAAAGTAATATATTTTTTCATAAATATACCCCTAATTTATTTTTGACTATCAATTATTCTAGTTCATATGATTGAGCTTTATTTTGATGAATGATAGAAGAGTTTATTAGAAAGTTTATTCTAGTTAAGAAAATTACAAAAAACCAACAAAATAAAAACAATCATTCAAGAGCGGAAAAACTTTATTTTAAAACTGTGATCATTCTCACATCACTGAAAAACTATTTATTCATCCCAATACCCTATGTTATCGACTTGCTAAGATTGAACAAATAATAGATTTATCTTTCAATAAGATAGATGATGTATTGGACTTTATTTAGGTACATTGGTAGAACATTGATTTGTTCAAAATCACAAAATGAGGTAGGTTTAACCGCACTTTTTTGTTGATATGAATAAAGCAATTTTTTGTTAAACGGGAAATAATCTTTCATATCTGATTATTTGAGAGGAGAGAAATTATGACAACCGTATCTGCTTTAGGGGCATTGGTGGCGTTGGTCGTTGCCATTTTCCTAATTTTGAAAAAAGTATCGCCTGCTTATGGGATGTTAGTCGGGGCATTAGTGGGGGGCTTGGTTGGCGGTGTGGATTTATCACAAACCGTGAGCTTAATGATCGGCGGTGCACAAGGGATTACGACTGCCGTGATGCGTATTTTAGCCGCCGGTGTGCTAGCCGGCGTGTTGATTGAATCCGGTGCGGCAAATTCCATTGCGGAAAGTATCACGAATAAGCTTGGTGAAACCCGTGCGTTATTGGCGTTGGCATTAGCCACGATGATCTTAACCGCAGTAGGAGTATTTGTGGATGTGGCAGTAATTACCGTTTCGCCGATAGCCTTAGCTTTGGCGCGTCGCACCGATTTATCCAAGGCGGCAATTTTATTAGCGATGATTGGCGGAGGGAAAGCGGGCAATATTATGTCGCCAAATCCGAATGCCATTGCGGCGTCGGATACTTTTCATTTGCCGCTGACTTCCGTGATGATGGCTGGTGTTATTCCGGCAATATTTGGTTTAATGCTCACTTATTTCTTGGCAAAACGACTAATCAATAAAGGCTCCAAAGTGACGGATAAAGAAGTAGTGATGGTTGAAAGTCAAAATTTACCTTCATTTTTAACCGCACTTGTTGCCCCGTTAGTAGCGATTTTATTACTTGCCCTTCGTCCCTTATTTGATATTAAAGTAGATCCGCTTATCGCCTTACCGCTAGGCGGCTTAATCGGTGCGCTTTGTATGGGCAAATTGCGCCAAGCAAACTGCTATGCTATCAGTGGTTTGGGAAAAATGGCACCGGTGGCGATTATGTTGCTTGGCACTGGGGCATTAGCAGGCATTATCGCCAATTCCGGTTTAAAAGATGTATTAATTCAAGGTTTGGAGCATTCCGGTTTGCCGTCCTATATTCTTGCACCGATTTCAGGGGCGTTAATGTCTCTTGCTACCGCTTCCACTACCGCGGGTACGGCAGTTGCCTCTAATGTATTCAGCAGCACCTTATTGGAACTTGGTGTGAGCAGCCTCGCCGGTGCAGCGATGATTCACGCAGGGGCGACGGTGTTTGATCATATGCCTCATGGTTCTTTCTTCCACGCCACCGGTGGTAGCGTGAATATGGAGATAAAAGAACGTTTAAAATTGATTCCTTACGAAAGTGCGGTCGGTTTGGTGATGACCCTTATTTCTACCTTAATTTTCGGTGTCTTTAACCTATTCTAATCAAGGAGTACAAAAATGAAAATTGTGATAGCCCCTGATTCTTTTAAAGAAAGTTTAACCGCACTTGAAGTGGCAACCGCCATTGAAACAGGCTTTAAACGAGTTTTTCCTGCTGTGGAATATGTGAAATTACCTATGGCGGATGGCGGCGAAGGGACAGTGCAATCCTTAGTGGATGCAACCCAAGGTAACATCGTGGAATGTGAAGTTACCGCCCCCTTGGGGGAAAAAATCAACAGTTTCTTTGGGTTATCCGGTGATGGTAAAACCGCAATTATCGAAATGGCAGCGGCTTCGGGATTACATTTGGTTTCAGCGGAAAAACGTAATCCGTTACTTACCACCAGTTACGGCACGGGTGAATTAATCAAACAAGCCCTTGAGCTTGGTGTGGAAAAACTCATTCTTGGCATTGGCGGTAGTGCGACTAATGACGGTGGCGTGGGAATGTTGCAGGCACTAGGCATACAATTTCTAGATATTCAAGGCAATCAAATTGGCTTTGGTGGGGCAGAGTTAGCGAAGATCGAAAAAATTGATTTTCAAAAATTGGACGCACGCTTACAAAATATACAGATTGAAGTGGCTTGCGATGTGAATAATCCTCTTTGTGGCGAGCGTGGCGCCTCTGCTATTTTCGGTCCGCAAAAAGGGGCGACAGCGGAGATGGTACAACAACTTGATTGCGCATTAGCCCATTTTGCGAAAATTGCCAAACGGGATGGTGGTAAGGATATTGCAGAGCTGGCAGGTGCAGGAGCGGCAGGTGGCATGGGCGGCGGATTGTTGTTATTGCCAAATGTGCAACTTAAAGCCGGCGTACAAATTGTATTAGAGAATTTACGGCTTGCCGATTACGTGCAAGATGCCGATTATGTTATTACCGGCGAAGGGCGAATGGATGCGCAAAGTATTATGGGCAAAACCCCTATTGGCGTGGCACGGACGGCGAAACAATTCAACAAACCGGTGATTGCCATTGTCGGCTGTTTGCGTGAAGACTACGATGTGGTTTATGCCCACGGTATTGACGCGGTTTTCCCGATTATCCGCCAGTTAGGTGAGTTGTCCGAGGTTCTCAAACAAGGCGAACAGAACTTAATTTCTGCCGCGCAGAATGTAGCGAGATTGTTGGCGTTGAAGTAAGCGGTTAAACGACATGATGTAGCAAATGCACAATTAAAAAAAATGTAAGGACGCCACGTTAGCGTCCGTAAAAATTAAATGATTTTAAAAGGTTGTATGGAGGACGCCGGCGTGGCGTCCCTACCTATGAGATAAAATTTAAGTTTGTGCAACGGCTACATAATAGAGCGGTTAAACAAAAGTGCGGTGATTTTTAACCGCACTTTTTCGTTTATCCCCTTGGGTGAAATCGTTCATGCAAGCGTTTTAACCGCTCTTTTGCAACATGTGTGTAGATTTGTGTGGTGGATAAATCGCTATGCCCCAGTAGCATTTGCACCACGCGTAAATCCGCACCATGATTGACTAAATGGGTGGCGAAAGCGTGGCGGAGTACGTGGGGTGAGAGTGCGTCCGCATCAATCTCGGCAAGCACGGCATAATGTTTAATACGATGCCAGAAAGTTTGGCGGGTCATTTGTTGTGCCCGTTGGCTAGGGAACACAATATCGGAACTTTGTCCGTTTAATAAAACGGGGCGGGCATAAAGAACAAATTGGCGAACCCAATATGCCGCTTCTTCCCCCATCGGGACAATACGTTCTTTGTTTCCTTTGCCGATGACCCGCACAACCCCTTGTTGTACGCTCATATTTTCAATGGTGAGCGACACCAATTCCGTTACACGCAAACCTGTGGCGTAAAGCAATTCCAACATCGCTTTATCGCGCAATTCTAAAGGGATTTCCACATTCGGCGTATTGAGTAAGTCGGTAACTTGTTGTTCGCTTAAATATTTTGGCAGACGGCTTGGTAATTTGGGTGAGCTTAATATTGCGCTCGGATCATCCGCACGATATTTTTCACGGTATAAATACTGGAATAATTTTCGCATGGCACTTAATAGCCGTGCAGTACTGGTCGCTTTATAGCCTTGCTCGACCCGTTCCCCGAGGAAATGCTGTAAATCCACTGCATCTAAGGTTTCAAGGGAAAGATGATGTTGATCCAACCAATGACAAAGTGCGGTCAGATCCAACCGATAAGATTGCAGGGTATTTTCAGAAAGCCCTTTTTCAATCCAGTATTCGTTGAGGAAGAGCTCCACCAATGACAAATTATTCATAATTTCCTTCGTATTTATCTTCACGCCTTTGTTGGAACGGAATGCCGCCTAATTTTGTTTGACCAAAAATGCCTCTAATTTTCGTGGTATCACTAAGAGCGAGAGCGCCGCTATAACGCTCATTAATAAGAACGTCATGGTTGGCGAAATCGGATAGATTAAGCCGGAGAGAGCCGAAAACAGTGCAATAAGTGCGCCATTTGATAAGCCGTTATACAGCCCTTGCAATTTTGCAATGTGGTTTTGTGGTTGTGTGGTGATATAACGCACAATCGCATAATGGCAAGCGGCATAAGTGAGGCTATGCGCCAGTTGGAGCGGTAAAATTTGCCAAAAAGTATCGGCGTAAGCCAAGCCTGCCCAACGTAAAATAGATACGATTGCGGAAAGAAAGAAAATCAGACTGACCGCCCAATTTTGGAATAACCGGCGTGAAAAGAAGAACAATAAAATTTCCGCTAATACGCCTATCCCCCAAAGCAGACTGGTTTGAGAAACGGAAATACCGATGCTTGTCCAATAAATGGTACTGTACACATAATAGGCAGCGTGGGAGCTTTGAATCAGCCCTACTCCAATCATCACCCGTAACGTGGTTGAATTTTTGAGTAATGTCAAAAAGCCGATTTGAGTCGGCGTACTGTCTATTAGCGTTTCATCTTTTGGCGGAATGGTTGGTTTGAGTAGCTGAATTAGGGTATAAAACAGCAAAAGTGCGGTCAAAATCCATACGATATTTTGTTCTCCGACCCAGTCTATCATGCCGCCAAAGACAACTACGCCCAGAATGAAAGCGGCAGAGCCGATTAAGCGTACTTTGCCGTAATCCAAACCGATTTGGCGTTGCCAAGTGGACGCTAACGAATCGCCAATCGGCATACCGGCGGAATTGACCATAGCAAAAAGTCCAATCGCAAAAAACAGTAACCAAAAATTATCGGCAACTAAACTCATGGTAGCCATAATCAGGGCGGAACATAAAGCCAATAATCGCAGGGAATTGATAATGTGATCGGCTTTTTTGATTAACGAAGAGAAAAATAATCCGCCGATAAAACGGAAAATATAGGCACTACCGATCACAAGCCCGATCATTTCTTCGCCGTATTGTTGTGATTTCAACCAAGCAGGAAAGAACGGCAAAAATACGCCATAAGCACAGTAGTAGCCGAGAAAGCTCAGTGCGAGCCAGTAAAAAGGACGAACTTGCATTAGAATAAGGTTTCCATTTCTTGTGAGCGTGCAACACAGGCGTGCATTGCTTCCGCTATGGTTTGATTAAATTGCCGCGTATTGAACACCTCCAACGCAGCAGCAGTAGTGCCGCCTTTTGATGTGACATTTTCTCTTAACGTGGCAAGCGTAATCTGTGGGTTTTCCATCACCATTTTAGCCGCGCCAAGCATAGATTGCTGCACCAGTTGGCGGGCGGTGTTTGCATCTATATTCATTTCGATCAAAGCCTGTTGCATTGCTTCTAACATTAAAAAGAAATAGGCGGGGCTACTGCCGGATGCGGCGGTTACGGCGTGCATTTGGCTTTCGTCTTCAATCCAAACGGTTTTTCCCACTGCCGCCAATAATCGTTCCGCCAAAGTGCGGTCGATTTCAGCGGTATTTTTTGAGGCAAACAGCCCTGCCATTCCCTCACCCACTAATGCCGGCGTGTTTGGCATTACCCGCACAATGGATTTTGCACTAGGAATCAAGGCTTGCAAGCGGGCAGTGGAAATACCTGCGGCAATAGAAATGAATAATTTATCGGAAAAATCAACCGCACTTAGCGACTGACAAACCTCCGCCATCATTTGCGGTTTAACGGCAAGTAAGACAATATCGGCGCGAGAGGCGCTTTCTTCATTATTTTCTGCCGTTTGCACGCCTAGTTTGGTAAAGCTTTCCCGTTTTTCCCGATTAGGATCGTTCACAATAATTTGTGTTGCCGGATACCCTTGTTTTAACAACCCCAACACAATAGCCTGTGCCATATTACCACCACCGATAAAGGCGATTAATTTTTGCTGCATCATTTTTTCCTGTCAGTTTATGGGCTACAATGACGCCCATTTTACCTGATTATGAAGGAAGTGTACGATGTGGTTTAAAAATTTAATGACATATAGAATCACAAAGCCCTTAGAATGGGATCTCGAACAATTACAAACACAGCTTGAATCTTGCCGATTTCATCCTTGCGGTGCACAAGATCAAAGTAAGTTCGGTTGGGGACAGCCGTTGCGCGGATCGGATTTATTATATTTTTTCTCTACTAAACAGATTTTATTGGTGGCAAAAAAGGAAGAAAAAATCTTACCGGCAAATGTGGTAAAACGTGAGTTGGATGAGCGTATTGAAAGTGTGGAACAAAAAGAAAACCGCAAACTGAAAAAAGTAGAAAAACAAACGTTAAAAGATGATGTGGTGATGAACCTGTTGCCACGGGCGTTCAGTAAAAATCAGCATACGGCGTTGTGGATTGATACGGAAAATCAACTTATTCATGTGGATGCCGCATCAAGCAAACGTGCGGAAGATGCATTGGCATTATTGCGAAAATCCCTTGGTTCTTTGCCTGTTGTTCCCTTGGCGTTTGCGCAGGAACCCAGTACGATTCTGACCCATTGGATCACGCAAGACAGCCTGCCGCACTGGCTTATCGCCCTTGAAGAAGCCGAGCTGCGCGGTAGCCAAGAGGACAGCGTGATTCGTTGCAAAAAACAACCCCTTGAAAACGAGGAAATCCTTGCGCTATTACAAGAAGGGAAAAAAGTGGTCAGCAAATTAGCCTTGGAATGGGAAGACACCCTCACTTTTGTGTTTAATGAAGATTGCACGATCAAACGCTTGAAATTTGCCGACAACGTACGCGAGAAAAATGAGGATATTTTAAAAGAAGATTTCGCCCAGCGATTTGATGCGGATTTTGTGTTAATGACAGGGATTATCGCCAAATTAACTGAAAATTTATTGGACGAGTTTGGCGGGGAGAAAGCCAGATTATAATGAAAAGTGCGGTTAAATTTGACCGCACTTTGTTTGATTTTCGGTATGATTTAGCAGTTGCACAAACTTAAATTTTATCTCATTGGTAGTGATGCCATGCCGGTGTTCGCCATACAACCTTTTAAAATCATTTAATTTTTACGGACGCCAGCGTGGCGTCCCTACATTTTCTTTAAATTGTGTATTTGTGACATATACCATTGATTTTCGATATGATGTCGTGTTGTACAACACGGGCATGTTAATGTGAATAAGACGCCTTGTTTTGACCGCTTAGGGCTTGGAGTTTACGTAAAATAAAGCTTAATACTACGCCATAAGCCGGCACAAATAGCAAAATGCCAATAAATAGTTTGAATAAGTAATCCACAAACCCAAGCTGTATCCAATGCTCCGCCATGAAAGTGTCCGTGCTTTGATAAAATGCCACGCCGAAAAACACGAACGTGTCGGCAAGCGAGCCGAATAGCATCGAACTGCTTGGTGCGATCCACCATGTTTTAAGTTGTCGTAATCGGTTAAATACCGAAACATCCAATAATTGCCCCACCACATAAGCCAAAAAGCTGGCGAGTGCGATGCGGAAGACAAACAGATCAAAGTTGCCTAACGCCTCAATGCCCTGAAATTGAGAATCGGAAAACAGCACGGAGATGACATAACTCACGATTAGCGCCGGAATCATCACGATAAAAATAATCCAACGGGCTTCTTTTGCACCGAATACACGTACGGTTAAATCCGTAGCGAGGAAAATAAAGGGAAAAGTAAGCGTTCCCCAAGTGCTGTGAAAAGAAAAGTTTTCTGCGGCGCCAAGTGCGGTCAGTTTTAGAGTAATTTCAAAGGGAATTTGTACTAAATAATTGCTTGCCGCAATGATTAGAATATGGAAAAAACTTAACCAAATAAGAGCGGTGCGCTTTTGTTGCGCATTAAAAATAGAATGTTGGATTTTCATGTTATACCTTTTTAATTTAATGGAAAATCGGGGTGAGGGAACCCGAGTTAAAATAAGGACTCGAATCTTACTAAGATTTACCGGAATTGCAAGTAAAGATAGGAAAAGAGGGTATTCAATTTATAGATCTGTGTTAGCTGATAGTTGAGGTAATGTAATAGCAATAATCGAATTGATTGTTTTTTGTGCGTTTGCTACATAAAAGTGAAGAAACTTGTTCTCCTCCCTTTGTAAAAGCCTCAAAAAATAAGGCTAACTTTTTGGGTTAGCCTTCATATTGTCAATTATGGAGTGATTACCACTGATAACCTACGCCAACAGAGCCGCCAAGATCGCCACGGGTATTGGCATTACCTTGTAATTTCAAGATAAGTTTACCATTATCACTTGCACGGGAGTAGCCCACTGCAACTGCATTTTGACCTTTGAAAGTACCTGCGGATGCCGCTACCATTGATTTACCCGGAATGTAAACTTGTGGTAAGCCTGCTGCTGCATTCGCTCCCGCGATACCACCACGGAGATCTTTGTTCATCTTATTCATACGGTTGTTGATGTTGCCTACAGTGCCTTTCAACTGGCCGACATTGACTGCATCAGTACTTGCAGTACCGGCTGCAACATTTGTTACTTTTGTTGGTGAACCGTCTGCTTTAGACACTTTCACATCGCCGTTTGCATCCCCACCAATGATTGGACCTTTGTCCCCGCCAACCTGAACATTTTCAAATACAGGTTTTGCTGATGTCGCAATAGTAATATCTTTTCCGGAACGTGTAATCACAACATTTTTACCTGCATTGATATTTACCTTGCTACCAGGATTTACACGGGTAGGTGCTGTATCACCGATAACTTCACCACCAACACTGGCGGAGTTTAGCTCCCAACCGGAACCGTTAATTGCACTTGCAACATCTTCAACAGTTGCAAGAGGTTTCGAACCGTTTGCATTGTTAAATTCAGCTTTACCGGTTGTCGTATTTGCGTACACATTACCGGCTGCGTTATTTGCCATCTGAGTTGCATCAACTCTCACCGTGATATTGCGTGTACCGTTAGCATCTGTTGAGCCCGTTACTGTAACAGCACCATCACCACTGAATTTCACATGATTTGCATTTTTCACCGTATCAATGTAGCCGTTACCGCTTGTTTCAACAACCCACCCCATGTTTTGTAGGTCACGCACTGTTGCTGCTGAATCCGGTGTTGTTGCATTAGTTAAGTCAACTAATGTTTTATTTTCAACCGGTGTTGATGCATTACCATCCGGGTTAGTTACAACATTTGTCGTATTCAGTGTAGAGCCTACGCCTGTGATTTGCGTTGGTTTACCGTCTGTTGTGATATTCAGCGCATTTTCAGGCTGTTCTGCATTGTTAGTTGCAGGTGTCGCTTTATCTGCATTGAAATCTACTTTCGGTGCTGTTGGGTTCGATACATTACCTACAGTTAATGTCGTTGCATTTGCGTGGTTCACCGTAATGTTGTTATCTAACGCATAAGTGAATGTGCCGTTCTCTTGTTTCACACGAAGGTTTTTACCCGCATTGAATGTGATAGTATCACCAGCTTTCACTTTATAGTTATCTTTACCGACTTGATCGACAAAGTCTGTATCATCTCTGCCAATCGTTGCGTTAAATGACGCATTGTTCACTAAGTTTGCCACTTCACTTGCGTTTAATAACAAGTCAGGTTGTGCAACTTTCACCGTACCATTGTCATTTACCGAACCAGTTGTGGTGTTCACTTTCACACCTTCCGGTGTTACCGCAATTGTGTTATCCGCCGATTTGATGTCATAAGTTACATTGAAGGTATCTGGTTGACCATTTTCACCTTTTGTAACCGTTACATTAGCTTTCGTACCATTGCCATTAACGTAGTTAACCGTATCACCTGGATTTACTAGTGCTTTCTCACCTGCAGTCGTATTCATGAACCAACCTGTGTTATTCACCGTATTGGCTACATCTTCCACTGTTGCAAGTGGTTTAGTATTGTTATGGTTATCAAACTCCGCTTTACCGGTTGTATTGTTCGCAGACACATTACCTGCCGCATTATTCGCTACTGCGGTCGCATTCACATTAAATGAGATATTCGCGCCACCTTTGTCATTCGCAACAACCGTTGATGTGATCGTATTAGAATCTACAAAGTTGACTTGCTCATCAGGTGAAATACGTTCAACCACAGCACCACTTGCATTACCTAGTTTCCAACCCGCATTCACATAATCGTTTAATTGCTCAAACGCTGCCGTGATGTTGGTCGCCGGTGTTGCTGGTACTGTATAGTTCTCACTAGGTGCTAAACCCGTGGTATTTAATGTACGCTCAAATCCTTCAACTTTACCTGTTGTTGTATTAAATGTTGTATTACCGCCGAAGATGTTTGTAATTGAATCACCCAGTCTATACAACTGGCTACCATTTACCGCATCAGAACTATCTTTAGAAATAGTACCATTTGCGACACCTGTAATCTTATCGCCATTCACATCTAAGCCGTCAGGACCTGATGTGATATTCGTTGAGTGATTTGAATCAGAGACATTACCTACCGTTAATGTTGTCGTGTTTGTATGAGTAAACGTTACATTATCCGTGGTCGAAATATTAAAGGTTGCGTTATTTTGTTCAATCTTAATATTTTTACCTGCGTTGTAAGTCACTGTATCGCCAGCTTTGATTGGTTGTGAACCTGTACTGCTGAACTCACCATTTGTACCCGTTATATTACCTGCAGCCGCATTCCAGTGTACGTTATTGATAGTATCAACAATATCACCTACGGTTGCAATTTTATTACTGTTATCAACTGGGTTACCCGCTTCTACAGTGGTTGCATTTGCTCTACCGTCAGTTACGGTTGAGTTACCCGTTACTTGATTAACAATGTTAGTGGCATTTGCAACTAATTTACCGTCAACCACTTTAATGGTGTTGTCGTCTACGTTCACATTGTACGTCACGTTGCTTACCGTACCGTTTTCGTTAGTCTCAACAAGCGCTGTAGTCGCTGTACCATTCACAAAGTTTACTGAGTCATACGGTTTCACAAAATCACGCGCTTGACCATTATTTTGTAAGTTCCAACCTGAATTCAGGATATCGCCTACTGTCGCGGCGTTCGTAATATTCAAGGTTGACGGTAACGTTTGTGATTTAGTGATCTCATCACCAACTTTGTACTCATCATTGTTATTCGTGTTCGGTAAATTAGGGTTTAAACCACTAATCGTGCCGTTAGTAATAGTAGTGTTACCCACAGTGATATTACCTACGTCAATATCTCTAGATAAGCCAAACGCAATCGTTTTGCCTGTTTGGTTAACCACTAAGTTTTTACCCGCAACAAAATCAAGCGTATCACCCGCTTTTACCGTCGTTGTGCCGTTAGTCGCTTCAATTTGCTCATCTTTGTTCGTTGCATTCACTGTGTAGAATACGTTATTCACTAAGTTAGTGATTGTGGTTGCATTTAACGTATCACCACCTTTCGTTGCATCCGGTAATTCTGCTTTACCTGTTGTGGTATTTGCAACTGCGTTGGTCGTATTCACATCGTAAGTCACATTAAAGACATCCGGATTACCTCTTTCACCTTTAGTTACTGTGACATTTGCTTTTGTGCCATTACCATCAACATAGTTAAGCGTATCGCCCGGGTTCACTAATGCGTCTGGGACATCTTGACCGTCTTTATCTTTTGCGTTTGTTTTCCAACCGCTATCGTTGATTGCACTTGCAACATCTTCTACTTTTGCAATAGTACCGTTAGTAGTATTGGATGCAACTTTACCAGTGATGCTGTTTGCGCTGATATCACCCGTTTTCACACTCACTGTGCCGTTGTTAGCTTCTGTAGTTGTGTTATCGCCGTTAATGATATTGCTTACATTCGCTTTTAATCGACCGTTCTCATCTAATACGATAGTTGCGTTATCGTATTTTGCTGTTACGGTAATCTTGCGAACATCGCCGCCATTCCAACCGATTACAGTAATCGCATCGCCACCTACAAAGTCAACTTCATTTGCATTTTTCACGGTGTTGGTGTAGTTGTTGTCAGACGCTTTCACCACCCAACCTAAATTGGTTAAGTCACGTACTGTTGCCGCTGAATTGAGAGTATTATCCGGTAAGTTAGTGAGACCCACTAACTTGTCGTTACCTTCCGTTCCCGCTAGAGTAATGTTGAATACTACATCTTTCTTATCACCTGTATTGGTTGGTACATCACCCACATTCAATACTGACCCCACACCGGTAATTTGAGTCGGTTTGCCCGCCGTCGTGATATTCAACGCATTTTCAGGCGCAGTCGCATTCGGATTCACATTTGCCGGCGTTGCTTTCTCCGAATTGAAATCTACTTTCGGTGCATTAGAGTCAGAAACATTACCTACCGTCAACGTTGTAGCATTTGCTTGGTTCACTGTGATGTTTTCACTTAAACCGTAAGTGATATTATGACCATCTTGGTTAATCTCTAGGTTTTTACCCGCTTTATAGGTAACTGTATCACCTGCTTTCACTGGTTTAGTATTGTGCCCGCCGCTTGTGACTTGATCATTATTTTTCACTGTTGTCACGTTAAATGACGCATTGTTCACCAAGTTCGCTACTTCACTTGCGTTTAATAACAAGTTAGGTTTCTCAACTTTCACCGTACCATTGTCATTTACCGAACCAGTTGTGGTGTTCACTTTCACACCTTCCGGTGTTACCGCAATTGTCTCATCCGCCGGTTTGATGTCGTAGCTTACGTTTACCGTATCTTTGCCATCTTGACCTTGCATCACAGTTACATTCGCTTTCGTACCATTACCGTTTACGTAGTTTACTTGGTCACCCGGATTGATGAGTTGGTCTGTAGGGTTGTTAACTTCATTTCCGTCTTTATCAAATACTTTTGTTGGGGTAGTTTTCCAACCGCTGCCATTGATTGCGCCTGCAACATCTTCTACTTTCGCAATTGTACCGTTAGCAGTATTGGACTCAGCTTTACCTGTGGTGGTGTTTGCTGTGACATCACCGGTTTTCACACTTACTGTGCCGTTGTTAGCTTCTGTTGTTGTGTTATCGCCGTTAATGATGTTGCTTACATTCGCTTTTAATCGACCCTTCTCATCTAACACGATGGTTGCGTTATCGTATTTCGCTGTTACGGTAATTTTGCGAATATCTCCATCATTTGAGCCACTTACTGTAATTGCATCGCCACCCACAAAGTCAACTTTGTTCGCATTTTTCACGGTGTTGGTGTAGTTGTTGTCAGACGCATTCACCACCCAACCTAAATTAGCTAAGTCACGTACTGTTGCCGCTGAATTGAGAGTATTATCCGGTAGGTTAGTAAGATTAACTAACTTGTCGTTACCTGTTGTACCAGCTTTCGTAACATTACCTGACACATCTTTCTCATCACCTGTATTGGTTGGTACATCACCCACATTCAATACTGACCCCACACCGGTAATTTGAGTCGGTTTGCCCGCCGTCGTGATATTCAACGCATTTTCAGGCGCAGTCGCATTCGGATTCACATTTGCCGGCGTTGCTTTCTCCGAATTGAAATCTACTTTCGGTGCATTAGAGTCAGAAACATTACCTACCGTCAACGTTGTAGCATTTGCTTGGTTCACTGTGATGTTTTCACTTAAACCGTAAGTGATATTATGACCATCTTGGTTAATCTCTAGGTTTTTACCCGCTTTATAGGTAACTGTATCACCTGCTTTCACTGGTTTAGTATTGTGCCCGCCGCTTGTGACTTGATCATTATTTTTCACTGTTGTCACGTTAAATGACGCATTGTTCACCAAGTTCGCTACTTCACTTGCGTTTAATAACAAGTTAGGTTTCTCAACTTTCACCGTACCATTGTCATTTATCGAACCAGTTGTGGTGTTCACTTTCACACCTTCCGGTGTTACCGCAATTGTCTCATCCGCCGGTTTGATGTCGTAGCTTACGTTTACCGTATCTTTGCCATCTTGACCTTGCATCACAGTTACATTCGCTTTCGTACCATTACCGTTTACGTAGTTTACTTGGTCACCCGGATTGATGAGTTGGTCTGTAGGGTTGTTAACTTCATTTCCGTCTTTATCAAATACTTTTGTTGGGGTAGTTTTCCAACCGCTGCCATTGATTGCGCCTGCAACATCTTCTACTTTCGCAATTGTACCGTTAGCAGTATTGGACTCAGCTTTACCTGTGGTGGTGTTTGCTGTGACATCACCGGTTTTCACACTTACTGTGCCGTTGTTGGCTTCTGTCGTTGTGTTATCGCCGTTAATGACATTGCTTAGATTCGCTTTTAAGTTACCGTTCTCATCTAATACGATGGTTGCGTTATCGTATTTCACGTTAAACGTGATATTCGACGTTTTACCATCTGTACCAATCACAACATCTGTCGCCGTACCGTTAGCAAAATTCACTGTATCATACGCTGCAACGAAGTCTTTCGCTTCACCATTACCTTGTAGGTTCCAGCCTGCGTTTAAAACATCTTTTACTGTTGCTGCTTCGTTACCTTTGTTAGTAATATCAGTTGGTGCAGTTTGTTCATTTTTATTGTCACTACTTGGGTTAGCTACTTTACTTGTATCCGGTAAATGGCTGGTTAAGTTAGATAATGTATTTGAATCCAATGAACTAATTGTAATTGAACCATCGCTGTTAGTCGTAAGGTTAATATTATTACCGGCTGTATAAACCGGGCTTGAAATATTTACTAACGTTTTATTATCAGCTGTCTTGCTCACATTAACTGTGGTTGCACCACTACCTATAAAATCAACACGATCCCCAAAGCGAACATTATTTACACCATTGCCCGAGTGATCTGTTTGATCACCTATCGTCCAGCTCCCTGTTGCCAAAACGTGATATAACTGGCTGCCGTTAATAGCATCAGTTGAATTTTCAGTAATACGACCCGCAGCAACATTTTGAACTTGTCGTTCTCCCCCATTCTTACCCACAGAGACGACATAGTTAGTATCATTATTCACACCTGCAAAGCCACTGTAATTTATCCCATTTACACTGGCACTATTTGTTGGTGTCGCTGCGGACGTTATTGCATCAGCACCAAGTGCTACAGAGTCAGCCAAGGTAGCATTTGCACGAGCCCCTAGAGCTGTAGCATTTGCTGCTCCTGATATAGTAGCTCCCACACCAAGAGCGGTTCCGTCTTTACTGTTTTCTACTTTCGAATTACGACCACCAGAAAATCCACCTTCACTATTTAGAACGTTTGCACCAGGTCCAACCGCTGTCGCTGAAACGGAGCCATTAACTACAGCAAATGTACCTAAAGCCACACCGGATCGACTGCTATCTACCTTAGCATTACGTCCTAAAGCTGTTGCCTGTTGTGAACCTAAAATATTCGTATATGGACCAACTGTGACACCGAATTCGCTATTATCTACATTAGCATTACGTCCCACTGCAACAGAATTGTTACTAACATTTGCTTTTGCATATGTACCAACGACCGTAGAAGCAACACTATCTAAAGCTTTGGCATTACGTCCCACTGCAATCGCCTGTTCTGAGCGATTTATTTCAGACCAAGGACCTACATTAGTAGCAAGTTGAGAATTATCAACTTTCCCATGAGGACCAATATTTATTGCACCATAACTCTGATTAGTAATCGTATTTGTACCAACACTTGAACTATAACCACTATTTGTTACATTTACACCATAAGATCCAATGGCACTTGCATAATCACTGTTAGTTACATTACCGCGATTCCCCACCAAAATACCACGAGCACTCGCATTTACATTACTACGCGAACCGACCTGAACACCTTGCTCTGATTTCGTCACATTAGATTGAGAACCAATAACATAACCTTCTAAACTTGCATTATCAACTTTTGAGAAACGCCCTAATGCAACAGATTGCATTGAGCCAGCTTCTGAACTTTGACCTATCGAGATACTATAACGCCCAGTTGGTCTCGCAACCCACTCGCCACTATACTCAAGTCTGGTTACCTCTGTGTTATAGCTTTTTGATAACGATCCTCCTATAGGGACATAGTCTAATAATGCACCGGTTTTACTATCGTAAATATAGAGCGGCTTAGTTGCATTAGTTACATTAACCTCTTTATCCTTACCCTCACCAATGAACTTTACTTGCCCTGGTGCAATCCCTATTGAATATTCCCCCATCGGGTTACCAAATGGATCGGTTTGCACCACGATTTCCGGTGCTTTTGTGCCTGCTGAGTTAGACCCCCATATCACAGCATCACCAGATATTGCAGCCTGAGCCGTACTCCCTAATAACGTTGCACCTGCTGTTGTCAAAGAAATAGCTAAAAGGGAAATTTTTTTTCCGGAAGAGGATTTTGATTTTCCCTTAGCCTTGCTTAATTCAGACACTGCTACCCAAGATTGCGTAGCGTGATTCCAAATGACTCGGAAAATTTTATTCATAAATGTTCACCTATTTTAATTTAATATTGTAATTTTTCTTTACTTTGGAAAGTAATTTATATGTGACTTTCTCACGTTGTGGCGTATTATCGTAAGGAATTCCGACTTTGGGTGTTGTCGTAAAGGTAGCACCTGATACTGACTTAAAGTTAATGATATTTTTCACTCAACTTTCCATTGTATAGTAATTCGGTTGATTTTTAGAGGCTCTCACTAAAGACTCTCAAGAAACTTGGGAACACCATATCTGTTCACGACTTCCTTAGATAAGCTACCACACATTTTTTCATGCCGTTACTTGCTTTGTCAGTCTTAAGCTAAACTCACAAATGCAGTGAGAATAAAAATCATTGGTGCAAGAAAATACACCCGTTGAAGGTATTACTCCTAAAAGTGTCAATAAAATGTGTTTTTCATCAGGCACTCCTTTTGATTTTGGCACTAATAGCAAATATAATACAAAACAGGATTGACATAATGTAGCCACTACAATAGCTATTGCCTACACTGTCAGTGGGTATTTCTTCAACAGCAAATAAAGAAAATGAGTGTAAACGAAAAGATTCGGAAAATCCGAGAAGCAAGGGGATGGTCTCAAGAGCAAATGGCGGAAAAACTGAATATGTCGCTAAATGGTTATGCGAAAATTGAGCGTGGAGAGAGTAAAATCTATTTGTATAAGCTTGAACAAATCGCCCATGTGTTTGATATTGATGTAGTAGAGCTGATGCAGTCTGATGGTAAAAATATTTGTTTTCAGATAAACGAAAATTCATATTTGAGTACGAATTATTACGGTGATAATGAAGCTTTAATGATTGAGAATGAGAGGCTAAAGTTATCGTTATCGTACAATCAACAGCTATTAGAGCAGAAGGATAATGAGATCCAACTTCTTAAAGAGATGGTTTCTCTATTAAAACAAGATAAACAATCATAATTTGATCTTCTACAGATAAATTGATTAAAACAGTCTTTAAGAGTGTTATTAGAATAAAATATGAGTGTTTTCTTTATTTTGTTTAGATTGAATTTGATGTTCATATTCTAAATGGAAAGCACTCACTGTTGTTATAACTTGTCATCTCTAGTTTGTCTTCTGCCTATCATTCCTACTCGGACCGTTTTAAATGCCGCTTCGATGTATCAGATATTCCCCTTTTCTTAATCTTGTAATGCAGATTTTTCTTTTTATTCAATTATTCCTTGATTATATAGTTTACGAAAACGATAGAACTTCCTTAAACAGCTCTAATATTTTCGAAATAAGGTAGGTTTCGACATACATAATAAAATTTTCTACTAAATAGTTAATTCAATGGAGATTGTAGCGTTTCCAAGTTATTAGACCTTTGTGCAACTACTACATAATAACGTGGAAGTGTCAAAATACGATAAAAAATGACCGCACTCTTATTTTGATATAGACATTCCCAATTATACTAATTTATAGCTTTATTTACGAAATTTCGGCAGAATGTAGCAAATTTTTATATTCGGAAAAAGGATGAAACGATGACTAAACATTATGACTATATTGCTATTGGTGGCGGCAGTGGCGGTATTGCTTCAATTAATCGTGCGGCGAGCTATGGTAAAAAATGTGCGATTATTGAAGCAAAATATTTAGGCGGAACCTGTGTAAATGTAGGCTGCGTGCCGAAGAAAGTGATGTTTTATGGCGCACAGATCGCAGAAGCCATTAACCACTATGCACCGGATTATGGTTTTGATGTGAATGTGAAAAAATTTGATTTCGAGAAACTTATTGAAAGCCGCCAAGCCTATATCAGTCGTATTCACACTTCTTACAATAACGTGTTAGCTAAAAATAACGTTGATGTGATTAACGGATTCGGTAAGTTTGTTGATGCGCATACCATTGAAATAACTTTTGCAGATGGTTCAACCGAGCGTGTAACGGCAGATCATATCTTAATTGCGACAGGGGGCAGACCGTTCCGCCCTCATTCGGTAAAAGGGCAAGAATATGGTATTGATTCGGACGGTTTCTTTGCATTAAAGGCATTACCGAAACGCGTGGCAATTATTGGGGCTGGCTATATTGCCGTGGAGATTGCCGGAGTATTGAATAGTCTTGGCTCGGAAACTCATTTGGTGGTACGTCGTCATGCCCCAATGCGTAATCAAGATCCGTTAATTGTAGAAACCTTACTTGAGGTGTTGGAACAGGATGGTATCGCGTTGCATAAACATACAACGGTTCAGGAAATCATTAAAAATGCAGATGATTCTCTCACGGTAAAATTTGATCATGAACGGAGCCTAACGGTAGATTGTGTTATTTGGGCGGCAGGTCGTGAACCGGCAACGGATAAAATCGGTTTAGAGCATGCTGGTGTAGAAACGAACGAACGTGGTTATGTTAAAGTCGATAAATATCAAAATACCAATGTGAAAGGCATTTATGCGGTAGGCGATATCATTGAGGGCGGCATTGAATTAACGCCGGTGGCGGTGGCGGCAGGTCGCCGTTTATCCGAGCGTTTATTCAATAACAAACCTAACGAGCACTTAGATTATAATCTTGTGCCGACCGTGGTATTTAGTCATCCGCCGATTGGCACGATTGGCTTAACCGAACCGCAAGCCATTGAACAATATGGCGAAGGAAATGTAAAAGTGTATAAATCTTCCTTTACGGCGATGTACACCGCTGTTACTCAGCATCGCCAACCTTGTCGAATGAAATTAGTCTGCGTGGGCAAAGATGAAAAAATAGTCGGCTTGCACGGAATCGGCTATGGTGTGGATGAAATGATTCAAGGTTTTGCAGTCGCAATCAAAATGGGTGCAACAAAAGCAGATTTTGATAATACGGTGGCGATTCATCCGACCGGTTCGGAAGAATTTGTTACAATGCGTTAATTTTTTCGAGAATAATAAAAAAGTGCGGTTAATTTTAACCGCACTTTTGTTTTTTGATGAATGAAACCGATTGACGTAAATCCAACGGAATCATAGTGTGCCGTCATCTACTGCTTCTTTCGCTACGCCGATAATTTCCGCCACTTTATCCCCTTCTTTGAACAAGACGAAACCGCCGTTTTCCATTTTTGTCCAAGATTCATCCTTTGTGAGTGGGAAGGTTGTAATAATGGTAACTTTATCGCCGGCTTTGGCATAGTCGTTAAAATCAATAACACCGTCATCATCAATACGGCAGGCTTTACCGAAAGGTGCTTTTCGCGTGAGATAATGTAAATTGGTTGCGCAGTGGGCGATCATCCATTCTCCGTTAGAGAGGATAAAGTTGAATGTGCCGTGTGTTGCCAGTTTTTTGGTAATATCTTGAATCGCCTCAAAAATTTGCATATCCGTCGGTTTTTTACGAAAACGATTTTTTAAATATTCAGCCATGTAACAAAACGCGGCTTCAGAATCGGTTGAACCTATCGGTTGGCAGAAACTATCGGACATATCCGGTAGATCTTTTAAATTACCATTATGGGCAAACACCCAATTTTCCCCCCAAATTTCGCGAATAAAAGGATGGGTATTTTCAATATTTATCTCGCCCTGTGTGGCTTTACGAATGTGTGCAATCACATTGAGTGATTTTATTTGATATTGTTTTACACAATCGGCGATTGGGGAATGGGAGGCGGGACGATTATCTCGAAAAACCCGTACTCCTCGCCCTTCAAAAAAAGCGATACCGAAACCGTCGGAATGACATCCTGTTAAGCCTGCACGACGACGAAAACCTTCAAAAGAAAACACGATATCTGTTGGCGTGTTACAGTTCATGCCAAGTAATTGACACATAAAACCCTTCTAAAAATGACTAAATGAATAACCCTATAAGAGGTGTAGATTTAACACCATTATAGGGTTGATTTCAAGAGAGATAAGCGGGGATTTTTAGACAAAAAATCACATAAAATAGCGTAAAGCTATTTATATAATTTATGATACATTTTTCTGAGTTCCGGTAGCTCGTAGAGCTTTTCTTTCGCTTCATTTAATTTATTCTGTTTCGCTAATTCCGATGCTTGCGTGGCAATATCAATGACTTTCTGTAAACCTTGTTGGTAGCCTGAAAATTGTGAGGTATCGCCGTTCCATTTCGGCGGCAGGGTCGCTTTGGATTTTTCTGCTGCATCAATAAATTTTGTCATGCTGTTTTGAAATTCTTCAACGGAGTCGGCACGATTAGCAAAATTTAAACGTTGCGCCATAATAATCATTTCATCACGAAGATTAATGGCGTCTGTTGATGAAGCAAAAGTAGAAATGGCAGTGATGGCAACGGCAATAAAAGTAAAAAGTTTTTTCATAGTATGTTCCAATTTTGTTCCTATATAGAATTGATTATGCTATTTAAAAATCAATATGATAAATAGCGGGACAGATTTTATCCTATCAGTAAAAATGCGGTCAAATTTAACCGCACTTTTCCTTTTATTTTGTCAATGCTTTCCGCAAATGCCCTTTTTCTTTCTCTAATAATGCTTGGGAAGTATTTTTATCCAAGCCGCTTAAAATCATCATAATAGCCAATTTTGCGTTTTGTTCGGCAAGAATAAGATTTTTTTCTGCGGTAGTTTCATCACAATCGGTCGCCAGCATAACAATGCGAATAGCGCGTGCTTTAAGTTTTTCATTGCTGACTTGTACATCCACCATTAAATTTTCATAGCACTTACCGAGCAAAATCATTGATGCCGTCGTCAGCATATTTAGTACTAATTTTTGTGCCGTACCTGATTTTAAACGGCTGGAGCCTGTTAAGATTTCTGCACCGACAACGGTATCAATGGCAATATCGGCGATTTGAGCCATTGCCGAATGCGGGTTGCTGGCGATAGAGATGGTTACGGCACATTGTTGTTTGGCATAATGTAATGCGCCTAAAACATAAGGCGTACGCCCACTGGCGGCAATGCCGACCAAAACATCGTTAGCTGAAAATTTGATTGTGCGTAAATCGTCGATTGCCGCAGTTTGGCTATCTTCAGCGCCTTCTACAGGATGGCGAATAGCAAGCTCTCCGCCTGCAATAATCCCTTTCACCATTTCACCGCTTACACCAAAAGTAGGCGGACATTCAGAGGCATCGAGAACGCCTAAACGTCCGCTTGTGCCGGCGCCTATATATATCAATCTCCCCCCTTGCTGAAATGCCTTTACAATGACTTCTACCGCTTGGGCAATTTGGGGTAATACCCGTTCAATAGCAAGGGGGATTTGACGATCCTCTTGGTTCATGAGGGTGACGATTTCTAGGGCAGAAAGCTGATCGATATTCATCGAACGGGGATTACGTTGTTCGGTGATTAGGGTTGAAAGCGTTTGAAGAAGTTGTTCGTTCATACTTGTTCCGATTTAAGTGGGTAGGGTGGAAACCATCGTATTATGTTATTGCAAATAATGTGGGATAAATCTCTCGTTTATGTATCGCGTGTGGTTTCTTTTTTACTTTTTCAAATTTGACCACGCAACCGCAAGCAGGATAATTGAACCGCCGATCAGCATTTTTACGCTAGGCGTTTCGCCAAACAACCACCATGCCAATGCAATGCTGTAAACAGGTTCAAGCGAGATAATCATTGAGGCAGTACGGGCGTTGATGGTGTCAAGGCTGGAAATAAACAGAGTATAAGCCACACTGGTGCATAAAAAACCGATACAGAAGATCCAAAACCAGTCTATTGCCGACACAGCGAATAATTTGTCGCCGGAGAAAGGCAGTAAGAAAATTGCCGCCGCTAAATATTGCCAAAAACTGGCTTGCAGACCTGAAAGTTTACTCATGCTTTTACGGTTTACCACGGCAAGTATGCCATAAGCAACCGCAGATAAAATGCCCCAGAGTAACCCTTGGGTATTTTCACTGCTGAAATTGAAATCCGGTGTTACCAAAATTAAACCGATGGTGATGGCTATCAGTAAGATAATATCTTTGGCGTATAATTTTTCTTTGAAAAAAACAGACTCAAATAGGGCGACAAAAGCGGGAAAACTGGCAAAACCCAGCGTGGCTAATGCTACGCCGCCTACTTTTACGGCGACAAAGAACGTAACCCAGTGGATAGCCAGTAACACTCCGGAGAGCATTAGTTGCCCAAATTGCCCTTTCGTTATTTTGGCAAGCGGTTGTTTTTGGTAAAGGAAATATAAAATTAAAATAGCGGAGGCAATTAAAACCCGTCCGAGTACGAGCGTGTCCGCCTCGCTTGTGGTTAATGCCCCAAAAATGCCGGACGCACCAAAAAGCACTGCCGTGCCATGTACTTTTAATAATGCTAAATTGTATTTGTTCATTGAGTTGTACATTGATCAGTGATGACGATATTAGATAAACAAAAAAGCGGCAGGTTATTCTGCCGTTTTTAGTTTCTCAATTTTCCTTTATTTTGTCTGTTCTCGGTTAAATTATGGTACAAAATAATGCGGGACGAAATGACTATCGTTGCCCGTCACTGCGGTGAAATCTTCACGTAATCCCATGCCGCACGCCACATCACCAATGACCCAAGAGCCGATAACAGGATACATACCATCAAAATTTGGCAGCTCAAATTTCTGTTGATAAATATAACCGGACGTATCATAGAACGCTGAGTGTTCGCTACCTTTAGCGGCAAATTCTACGCCATTATTTTTTTCATAATAGAATAGGTTAGCCCCTTCCCGACCAAGCAGTGGTTTTTTTACCCAAATGGCATTGCGATCGGTAATATCAAATTTGTTGAAATAAGCAGGCAGTAAATTCGGGTGATTAGGATAACGCTGCCATAATTTTGCGAGTAATGCTTTGTTACTTAATAACATTTTCCAAGCCGGCTCAATAAAATGCGTATTGGCTGTCGGGATATGTTGAGCAAACTCCGCCCCGCTTAACCATTCCAAAGGATAGAGTTTGAAAAGCATTTCAATCGGCGTGTCGTTTAAATCAACAAATTCTTTGCTGTCTTTGTTATAACCAATGTCTTCCACTGCAAGTTGGTGGATATGCCAGCCGGCATTATAAGCAACGTCTGCAAGGTAATCTAAATTGCCCCAGTCTTCTCGTCCGGCTTCTTGCATGGCACTGAAATAGAAATCGCTTTTTCCGCTCTGTTGTTTGAGAAAGCTGAAATGTTTGAGTAATTCTTCGTGGATCCAATTAAATTGGTCACGATGTTGTAACCCTTCAATTTGCTCCAGCCATTGCCATTGCACGACAGCGGCCTCTAATAAAGACGTCGGCGTATCGGCATTGTATTCAAACATTTTTAAATTTTCACCGTCATAACCAAAATCAAAACGTCCGTATAAATAGGGCGCTTGTTTATGCCATGAGTCTTCAATCAGCTGCTTTTGTAAATCGGTGAAACGATAATAGGCATAATCGCCTTGCTTGATTTCATCGGCAACAAAATTTAAACACATTGAGTGAAGTTCATTGGTGGTATCTTCAATACGATCGATCTCAGCCAAGGTAAATTCGTAGGCGACATTATCCGACCAATAGTGAGAACCGTCGCTGGAAGGTAAATTGTAATAATCAAACCCCACATCTAACAGTTGTTGCACCATATCAGGGCGGGTAGGAAAACCGTTTATGCGTTTCATCTTACCCTCCGCTACTACGGTTTGAATGGCTTGGGCTGCTAAAGCCGCCGCGTGAAATTGGTTTGCTGTTCATACTCCCCGCTTTGCCTTTTACCAACATAGGTTTCCCCACAGAACGATTAGTTTGAGGTTGGATAACTTGCCCGCTAGGGGTTGAAACCGCACGATTGCCCGGATGATAGCTCGGCCCGAGGAAATTACTAATGGCTCGAGCCGCCACATAACCCATCACACCGCCGGCAATAGCAGCACCCAAAGAGGGATCGTTGCTTTCTGCGTTGGCGGTGGTTTCTCTGGTCGCGTTATTTTGCTCAGCTTGAGTTTGATTGGCACTTTGCCACTCATTGTTATTGGTATTTTCACCGTTATTACGCAATCCTAAACCGGAAAGCGAATTACCGTTTTGTGATTGTTGGTTTACATTTTGCGTTTGCGTATTTTCGGTTGTTTTATCCGCTTCGCATAATTCAATTTTTTTCCAATCGGCAAGGCAGTCGTCAAGGGAATGATACACATCACGTTGTACTTCTTCCTCCGAACAACCGCCAAGTAAGGCGACAATAGAGAGTGTAACGAGGATTTGATTTTTCTTTTTCATAATAATAACAGTTCAGTTAAGTGATTGATTTCTAAAGTTGGTAGTAGGGTAGCAGTGGTGAAGTCAGCGATCTGATTATCAGATAAATTAATCCACACCGCTTGGCAACCCGCTTGGATTGCTCCTTGTACATCCGTGGTTAGGTGATCGCCCACATGCAGAATTTCCTGTGGTGAAACATTAAAATAATCGGCGGTTTGTAAGAATAAATCTTTATGGGGTTTCGCTCTGCCATGCTCGCCGCCACGCAGAATCAGATCAAATTGTGATAAACCGATGCGTGAAGGATCAACGTTGCCATTTGTAATAACACTGAGCTTATAGCGGTTTTTTAATTCATTTAGTATGCGAAATGTCTCTTGCGGTAAATCAATTTGATGACGCCAATGCAGAAATTCATTCATCGCAAGGGATAAAGTGCGGTCAATTTCTACCGCACTTTTGTTTTGTGCATGTAAAAATTGGCGTAATGCTTCTTTTCGCCACTCTGTGACATCTTCGCTTAATAGCGGATTTTCCTGTGCGATACGATCTTTCCAAGCCAACCATTCCGTTTCAAAGGTAGGGCATTGGGTTAGGGTTTGTGTGTATTGTACAAACCGTGAAACCGCGCGGCGAATCACATCACGGTTGTCATAAAGGGTGTCGTCCAAATCAAAGCTGATGACTTTGAAAGGATGCGGATTGCGGTAAAATTTCATTTATTTGATGGTTTTCACGCCAAGCCATTGCTCGGCTTTTTCATTGGTGATTTCTTCCCTTGTCCACATACTCATTAAATTCGGTTGTGGATGTTTGCTACTGTTATAACCGACTAAACGGGCAAAATCAAATACTGCGTGCGGATAACCATTGATTAAAAGTAACGCTAAATAACCGCTTTCATCCCAACAAATTTCCAATTTGCGGGCTTCATGATGATTTGAGGTGGAATCCACATTATAAACGTGCAGGACATCAACGATCGGTTGGGCATTTTGGCGCATATCCAACGCATAAAAATAGCCGGTTTCGCCGTCATCTTCAAACATCACGGCAAGGTGATCATACTGGGTTGAATGAGTGCCGACTTGTTTGGGTTGTCCGAGGAAGAGTTGATCCTCAAGGGTGAGATGTAACATAATTTTTCCTAATCAAATAGTGTTGTCCACGACTTACTATGACGTGCTTGAAAACAAAGTGCAATCTGTGCAGGTGTGTTTTTGGCTTCGTCTAAGGGTGGCAGTTCATCTAACGCAAAATAATCGGATTGCAAGGTTTCGCTGTTTGATTGAAATTCACCACTTAATTGCTCACACATCACAAAGGTTTTTAATACACGATAGGCAAAAGGCGGAAAATTGTGTTTATGTTGATCGTGAATGGCAATAATGAAAGTGGGCTCTACCTCAAGTCCCGCTTCTTCTTTTACTTCTTTTATTGTATTGCTATGAATAGTTTCCAATACATCACACCAACCGCCGGGTAATGACCAAAGCCCATCATTTTCTTGCACCAGCAAAATTTTATCATCTTGGAAAGTTACTGCACGCGTATCCACTTTGGGCGTTTGATAGCCTTCTTCACTGCAAAAAAGATTTTTCACGGTTTCTGTTGGGAGTGCCGTTTTATAGCTTAGCATTTCCGCAGAGAGATCACGTAAGCGTTCATAACGTTCAATATCGTAGATATTTTTACAATAAGTGAGACCGTTTTGTGCAATGCTTTGGATTTCAATCGCCCAAGTGAGCCAAGGCTCGGTTAGCAGTGAATGAGTGGGTATAGTCATAAAAACACCTTAAAAAAACACCGCACTTTTTCCTAAAAGTGCGGTGCGATTTCGGTTTAAATCAACCAAAGATTAGGCTTGACCTTTCACCGCTTTTAAACCCGGGAAAGTTGCCGGTGTGCCGGCACGCTCTAAGGCTTCTTCAATACGGATTAATTGGTTATATTTCGCTACACGGTCAGAACGGCTCATCGAACCGGTTTTGATTTGACCTGCTGCTGTACCTACCGCTAAATCAGCGATAGTGGCATCTTCGGTTTCACCTGAGCGGTGAGAAATGACCGCAGTATAACCTGCATCTTTTGCCATTTTAATTGCCGCTAAGGTTTCAGTTAAAGAACCGATTTGGTTGAATTTGATTAAGATAGAGTTTGCAATACCTTTCTCAATTCCTTCTTTTAAGATTTTGGTATTGGTTACAAATAAGTCATCACCGACTAATTGTACTTTGTCGCCAAGTACTTTAGTTTGGTATGCAAAACCATCCCAGTCAGATTCGTCTTGACCGTCTTCGATAGACACGATTGGGTATTCTTTGCAAAGTTCTTCAAGATAGTGTGTGAATTCTTGAGAAGTGAATGAACGACCTTCGCCTTTCATTTCATATTTGCCGGTTTCTTTGTTGTAGAACTCGGAAGAGGCGCAGTCCATCGCTAAGGTAACATCTTTACCTAATACGTAACCGGCTTTTTCTACCGCTTCTTTGATACAAGCCAAAGCGTCTGCGTTCGAGGCAAGATTTGGTGCAAAACCGCCTTCATCACCAACCGCTGTACTCATACCTTTTGCTTTTAATACTTTAGCA
This sequence comes from Rodentibacter caecimuris, assembly GCF_010587025.1. Lineage (NCBI taxonomy): Bacteria > Pseudomonadati > Pseudomonadota > Gammaproteobacteria > Pasteurellales > Pasteurellaceae > Rodentibacter > Rodentibacter caecimuris. The sequence goes on from NZ_CP040863.1 coordinate 1,892,042, forward strand.
AGATTGTGGAATACTTCCGCACCGATACGAAGTGCTTCACGTAATGTTTTCGCACCAACCGGTTGGATCATAAACTCTTGGATATCTACATTGTTATCCGCGTGCTCACCACCATTGATGATGTTCATCATCGGTAATGGCATAGAATATACGCCCGGTGTGCCGTTGAGTTCGGCAATGTAAGCATAAAGCGGTAAGCCTTTAGCTGCGGCTGCCGCTTTTGCATTTGCTAAAGAAACCGCTAAGATTGCGTTTGCGCCGAAGTTGGATTTATTGTCCGTACCGTCTAAATCGATCATGATTTGGTCGATTTCAGCTTGGTTTGAGGCATTTTTACCCACTAATGCTTCGGCAATAGGGCCGTTTACTGCTGCAACCGCTTTTAATACACCTTTACCTAGGAAACGTGATTTATCGCCATCGCGTAATTCCAATGCTTCACGTGAACCGGTTGATGCGCCTGATGGAGCTGCCGCTAAACCAACGAAACCGCCTTCTAAATGAACTTCGGCTTCAACAGTTGGGTTACCACGTGAGTCAATGATTTCACGTCCAATCACTTTAATGATTTTTGCCATTTTAGCTTTCCTCTATTTAAGACTAACAAAAGATACTGGCGCATATATTAGAATGAATTTCAGAATTTGTCTCTTAAAAAATATGATATTGATAAATAAACATTATAAATACAACAAAAACTAAACAATCCCGATACAAGTTTGAATCATTTTATTGTCATAAATCTATTTTAGAATAAATTCAGTGATATACCGCCTAATATAGGAGATTATTATGTTTATTTACCGAATTTTATTTTCCGCATTGATGATTATATTCCTGCCGAAAATCTTGCATGCAACCGAATTATCCTTTTCAAGTTCTGCTCAACAGCTACAATTGATTGCTCATCGCGCCGGAAAAGATGATGCTCCCGAAAATACTTCATTTGCAATCAATGAAGCGCTGAAAAATAAAGCAGATGCAATTTGGATTACTATTCAATTATCAAAAGATAACATTCCCGTTCTATATCGTCCTAAATATTTATCGGTAAATACCAATGCTAAAGGTTTTGTCTCAGAATATTCTGCCGCTGAATTAAAAAAATTGGATGCGGCATATTATTTCAAACCGAATGACGGTTACCCTTATCGCAATAAAGATATTGGTATTCCCAGTTTAGACGATATTTTAATGTCTTATCCGGAAACCTTTTTCTATTTGGATCTCAAATCGCCCGATGCTGATCCTATCAGTATGAAAAATGCGCTGCTACAAGTGCTGACTAAACATAAGGCGTTTAACCGAGTGAGAGTGTATTCTACAAACAAAGCATTTACAGAGATGTTATCAGCTGAAATACCGGTTTTTGCTTCACGGGATCTTACCCGACAATATTTAGTCGAAACGGCATTAAATAGTAATCACTGCCCGACACCGTTAAAAGCGGAATACTGGCACGGCTTTGAACTTTATCGGAAAGTTAAAGTCGTTGAAACTTTTACATTGGGAGAAGGGATAAGTGAAGCGCTACTGGCTTGGTCAGCGGAAGATATAAAATGTTTTAGACAAACACCCCAACATATTATTTTATTCGGTATAAAAACCAAAGAAGATCTGGATTTGGCCAGTAAATTAGGGGTTGATGGTGTGATGGTTGATTCTCCTAAATACTTTTCTTCTTTAATGCATTAATACTTTAGTATTTGGTAATCGAATCAAACATGGTTATTCATAAGTGCGGTCAAAATTCTCACTCAATTTTAACCGCACTTTATCATGCTAAATTACAGTTTTTCCACAAGCTCAACCGCCGCACCGATATAGCTTGCAGGGGTGAGTTGTTGTAAACGGGCTTTTTCTTCAGCCGGAATCTCAAGTTTCTCCACAAATTCCCGCATAGCTTGTTCATCTACGCGTTTGCCGCGTGTGAGCTCTTTGAGTTTTTCATAAGGTTTTTCAATACCATAACGGCGCATTACGGTTTGGATTGGCTCTGCCAACACTTCCCAGTTTTGGTTGAGTTCATCACGCAAATGCTGCTCATTGACTTCTAATTTGCTGATACCTTTACGGGTCGCTGCATAGGCGATTAAACAGTAACCCACGCCCACGCCAAGATTACGTAAGACGGTGGAGTCCGTTAAATCCCGTTGCCAACGGGAAACTGGTAGTTTTTGTCCCAGATGGGTCATCACGGCATTAGCAAGACCAAGATTGCCTTCTGAGTTCTCAAAGTCAATCGGGTTCACTTTATGCGGCATCGTGGAAGAACCGATTTCACCGGCAATAGTGCGTTGTTTGAAATGATTTAATGCAATATAGCCCCAGAGATCTCGATCGAAATCAATGATGATGGTGTTGAAACGCACGATGGTATCAAAATATTCGGCGATGTAATCATGAGGTTCAATTTGTGTCGTGTAGGGGTTCCAATTCAAGCCGAGCGAGGTAACAAATTCTTCGCTAAATTTATGCCAATCAAGATCCGGATAAGCAGATAAGTGGGCGTTGTAGTTGCCCACCGCACCGTTAATTTTGCCAAGAATCTCATTTTGTTGTAGTTGTTTGAATTGGCGGCGTAAACGATAGACCACATTTGCCATTTCTTTTCCGACAGTCGTAGGGGAAGCCGGCTGACCATGTGTGCGTGAAAGTAATGGAATAGTTTTGTATTCGTTTGCAAGGCGGGTGATTTCATCAATGAGTTTTTGCCATTCCGGTAAAATCACAGTATCACGTGCTGTTTTTAGCATTAATGCATGAGAAAGATTGTTGATGTCTTCGGAAGTGCAGGCAAAGTGAATAAATTCTGAAACGTTTGCTAATTCCGGTAAGGCTTCGCTTTTTTCTTTTAAGAAATATTCCACCGCTTTTACATCGTGATTAGTAGTGCGCTCAATTTCTTTAATGCGTTCTGCATCTTTTAGGCTAAATTCGCTGACAATGTTATTGAGGTAATCGTTTGCCTCTTTAGATAAATGAGACACTTCCGGAATTGCGGCGGTCGCGGCTAATTTTTGTAACCAGCGAATTTCAACGGTCACGCGGAATTTAAGTAAACCGAATTCACTAAAAATGTCGCGAAGTGCGGTTGCTTTGTCTTGGTAACGCCCATCAATTGGGGAAATCGCAGTCAGTGCGGAAAGTTGCATAAAATACTCCGGTGTATTAAGGGATGTTGATCATTAAGAATAAATTAATAAATTGTTGAATAGATTTCCTTCGCGGTATTAATTATTTTGCCGCGGAAGAATAATAACCGCCATTTATTGCCGCCTACTTGCCGCCATAGTACGGTAGAGCGAATGCCGGCAAGCAAGCAGGTTCGAACTTTGTCTTGTACAAATTGTTGTTGTAGATAATTTTCCTCACCAACAATATGAATTTTTCGTCCTAAAGGGCTGATGATGTCAATATAAATATTAGCCATGATAGACAGCATCTGTTCGTCAAGCAATTTATGGTACGTCAGTTGTTCCTGTAAGCGTTGAATACGTTTTACCAGTTCGGCCTTTGCCTCGGGATTTTTATGTAGGATACTTTCTAAGCCAAGTAAACCGCTCCAATAATTCACGATATTTCTATCATCAAGCGTAGATAGCTGTTCAATGAGGGTTTCCAAACCCAGTTTCAAATGCTGAATTTGCCCGCCAAAAACAGCCAGGGTGTTTTCCGGTCGGGTTTGAAAAAGGGAATTGATGGTCGCGTGAAAAGCATCCCGGTTTTCTACTGTGCCTTTCATTGCAAGCTGATTGACTAATGCTGTGGATTGATAAATGCCGGCTAGAGCCAGCGCCATATCATGGTAATTTGTCATATAAAAATGTAATAGGCGTGATAAAACAGGCTGAAATTGCGCGCAATATAGCATTTTTACCGTCTGTTTTGAACTATCTCATTAAAAAAGAAGCTATCTTTTGATATGATACCGACAATTTATTTTCAAGATGAAAAAGGATAAGTTATGGCAAAACCAATCGTATTTAGCGGAGTGCAGCCTTCCGGCGAGTTGACTATCGGGAACTATTTAGGCGCGTTGCGCAATTGGGTAAAAATGCAAGAGGATTATGAATGTATTTTCTGTGTGGTTGATTTACATGCGATCACGGTGCGTCAAGATCCCGCCGCGCTTCGTAAGGCAACCCTTGATGTTGTGGCGCTATATTTAGCCTGCGGTATTGATCCGAACAAAGCGACAATTTTTGTTCAATCCCATGTTCCGGAACATACCCAATTAGGCTGGGTATTGAATTGTTATACTTATTTTGGTGAAATGAGCCGTATGACCCAATTTAAAGATAAATCGGCACGTTATGCGGAAAATATTAATGTGGGTTTGTTTGATTATCCGGTATTGATGGCGGCGGATATTTTGCTTTATCAAGCAAAAAATGTACCGGTTGGCGATGATCAAAAACAACATCTGGAAATCACACGCGATATTGCCAATCGCTTTAATGCCCTTTATGGGGATATTTTTACTATTCCTGAAATTTTTATCGGTAAAGCCGGCGCACGTATTATGTCATTGCAGGATCCGGAAAAGAAAATGTCAAAATCCGATGATAACCGCAATAATGTGGTGACACTTTTAGAAGATCCAAAATCCGTGGCGAAGAAAATTAAACGTGCAGTGACCGATTCTGATGAGCCGCCGGTAGTTCGTTATGATGTGAAAAACAAAGCCGGCGTATCGAATTTATTGGATATTCTTTCTGCCGTAACGGATAAATCTATTGCGGAATTAGAGCAGGAGTTTGAAGGAAAAATGTACGGTCATTTAAAAACGGCGGTGGCTGATGAAGTGTCCGGGTTACTTGTCGGCTTACAAAAGCGTTTCCAAGAATATCGTAATAACGAAACGTTGCTTGATGATGTACTTCGTCAAGGTGCGTTAAAAGCACGGGCTAAAGCACAGGAAACCTTGGCAAAAGTGTATGACGCAGTAGGTTTTGTTGCGGCAAAATAAGGCTTACAACTTAAAAAAGGAGCGAAATATGGCAATTCAAACGGAAAAACCGATTGAGTGTGTAGGGTGCAACACTTTTGATATGAAATCGTTGTTTGATAATCGGGATTGCACGCAAGAGATTCATTATCTTTACGATACACAGGAACAAGCGCAAACCGCGTTAGATTTTTTTACCCAGAAAGCCCGTGAAATTGAAAGTGAACCTTGTGAAATTCAGGCGGAAATCAGCAAAGCGGAAGACGGCTATTTGTTAAAAGCGAAACTGACTTTCTGCTGTCAAGCCGAGTTAGTCATTTTTCAAATGAAAATTAGCTAAAGCAATAAAAGTGCGGTGGAAATTCTCAACGAAAACCAACCGCACTTTTTATTTAGTAAGTAAAATTTTTATTAATAGCCACACGGCAGCGGCATCATCTACTAAGCCCAACGGCCCGAGTACGGCTTCCGGTAGAATATCGATCGGACTAAACAGATAAATCAAAATTGCCACGATTTTGAGTAACTTTGTTTTATTCATTCGAGAAAACATTGCTTAACCTTCAAGTTTATCGGCATGGTGGATCATCACGAAACGCTCCCAAAGCTGTTCTTCCGTTTCTTGATGGTCGGGATCAGGTTTTATGCAGTTCGTAATAGGGCAAACTTTTTGGCAGGTTGGTGTGTCATAATGACCAACACATTCCGTGCAAAGTACGGGATCGATTACATAAATTTCATCACCGATAGAAATTGCCTCGTTGGGACATTCCGGCAAACACATATCGCAGTTCGTACATTTATGGGTGATGAATAATGCCATTGTGATCCTTTGGGATATTAGATATGAAAGCGGCGAATTATAGCCGACAAATATAAAATTGACAAAAAATAAACATATTTTATGAAGAAACAAATTTCCACATTTTCCATTATTACCCTTGCGGCATTTAGCATTTGGCAATATTTTAGCGAAAATCAAAAGTTTTCTTCTCAAGCAGAATCTTCCACTCCCAAAAAAGACAAAAGTGCGGTTAAAAATATAGATATTTTTGCCGATTATGATGTGGTAATGCGTGATGATCCGATTGGACAAAATGCAAATGCGCCGGTGGATTATTATATGTTGGCACTTTCTTGGTCACCGGGTTTTTGTGATACCCAGTATGAAAAATATGGCACAAGCTTACCCACATCAGCACAATATCAATGCGGAACGAATCGCTCTTTTGGCTGGGTAGTTCACGGTTTATGGCCACAAAATGCAAAGGCTCGTTCTGCCGTTGAGCATCCCCGTTTTTGTCAAGGGGATTTGCCGGCATTGCCAAAATCGGTTATTGAACCTTATTTAACCCTATCGCCGGGGGCGAAACTGCTACAAGGCGAATGGGAAAAGCACGGTAGCTGTGCTTTTAGTTCTGCGGAACAGTATTTTGCCAAAGAATTGGAATTGTTTAGTACGTTACGCTTACCGCAAGAAAAGTTAGAACGGCGTGAATTATTTCGTTGGATGAAACAGAACAATCCGCAGCTTAAAAATGCCTATCTTGACGCAAGTCGCAATGAGTTATTTATTTGTTATGACAAGCAATGGCAAGTAATTGATTGCCGGAGGTAATTTAGGGTTTCTTTGATCTAAATCGTTACAACATAGCGAGATCTAGGTATAATGAATCCGGTTTTAATTTTAATTAACAAAGAGGATAGATTATGTCAGTAATCAAAATGACCGACTTAGATTTAGCGGGCAAACGTGTGTTTATCCGTGCAGATCTTAATGTACCGGTAAAAGACGGCAAAGTGACTTCCGATGCACGTATTCGTGCAACCATCCCAACTTTGAAGTTAGCCCTTGAGAAAGGGGCGAAAGTGATGGTGACGTCTCACTTAGGTCGTCCGACTGAAGGGGAATTTAAACCTGAAGATTCTTTACAACCGGTTGTTGATTATTTGAACGAACATCTTGATGTTCCTGTGCGTTTAGTGCGTGATTACCTTGATGGTGTGGATGTAAAAGAAGGCGAAATCGTTGTTTTAGAAAACGTTCGTGTAAACAAAGGTGAAAAGAAAAATGATCCTGAATTAGGGAAAAAATATGCTGCACTTTGTGACGTATTCGTGATGGACGCATTCGGTACCGCACACCGTGCACAAGCTTCAACTTACGGTGTTGCTGAATTTGCGCCGGTTGCTTGTGCCGGTCCATTGCTTGCCGCTGAGTTAGATGCCTTAGGTAAAGCGTTAAAAGAACCTGCTCGTCCAATGGTGGCAATTGTAGGCGGTTCTAAAGTTTCCACAAAATTAGAAGTGTTAAACTCTCTTTCAAAAATTGCTGATCAAATTATCGTGGGTGGCGGTATTGCAAATACGTTCATCGCGGCGGCCGGTCACAATGTAGGTAAATCTTTGTATGAAGAAGATTTAATTCCTGTGGCAAAAGAATTAGCCGCCAGTACGGATATTCCCGTTCCGGTTGATGTGCGTGTAGGAACAGAATTTTCTGAAACAGCACCTGCAACCGAAAAAGCCGTGACTGAAGTAAAAGACGATGAATCCATTTTTGATATTGGTGATAAATCTGCAGAGCAATTGGCTGAAATCATCAAAAATGCGAAAACCGTTTTATGGAATGGGCCGGTAGGCGTGTTTGAATTCCCTAATTTCCGTAAAGGGACTGAAGTGATTTCTCACGCTATTGCTAATAGTGATGCATTCTCTATTGCCGGTGGTGGTGATACCCTTGCCGCGATCGATTTATTTGGTATTGCCGATAAAATTTCTTACATTTCAACCGGTGGCGGTGCATTCTTAGAATTTGTCGAAGGTAAAGTATTGCCTGCAGTGGAAATTCTTGAAAAACGTGCGAACGGTTAATTAACCGAATATGGTGATGGTGTGTGTTGAATGACATACACCATATAAAAGTTCTTAACATTTAAAGAAGGAAACAATAAGATGGGTTTATTAGATATTGTAAAACCGGGTGTATTGACCGGTGAAGATGTGCAGAAAGTGTTTGCTTATGCAAAAGAGAATAATTTTGCTATTCCGGCAGTAAACTGTGTAGGTTCGGATTCCGTGAATGCGGTATTAGAAACGGCGGCACGCGTAAAAGCCCCTGTGATTGTTCAATTTTCTAATGGTGGTGCCTCTTTCTATGCCGGTAAAGGTATCAAACCTACATCAGGCGAGTGTGCCGACGTTTTAGGCGCAATTGCCGGTGCGAAACACGTTCATACTCTTGCAAAAGAATATGGTGTGCCGGTTATCCTTCATACCGATCACGCAGCGAAAAAATTACTTCCATGGATTGACGGTTTATTAGAAGCGGGTGAAAAACATTTTGCCGAAACCGGTCGCCCATTATTCTCTTCTCATATGATTGATTTATCTGAAGAGCCAATGGAAGAAAATATGGCAATTTGCCGTGAATATCTTACCCGTATGGATAAAATGGGGATGACTCTTGAGATCGAAATCGGTATCACCGGTGGTGAAGAAGACGGCGTAGATAATTCAGATGTGGAAGAGTCTAAACTCTATACTCAACCTGAAGACGTATTATATGTTTATGACCAACTAAATCCGGTCAGCCCGAACTTTACTGTTGCTGCGGCATTCGGTAATGTACACGGTGTTTATAAACCGGGTAATGTGAAATTAAAGCCGTCTATCTTAGGGGCATCACAAGAATTTGTGGCGAAAGAGCGTAATCTTCCTGCAAAACCAATTAATTTCGTGTTCCACGGCGGTTCCGGTTCTTCCCGTGAGGAAATCCGTGAAGCGATCGGTTACGGTGCAATCAAAATGAACATTGATACCGACACTCAATGGGCGGCTTGGAATGGTATTCTAAACTTCTATAAAGCGAATGAAGCCTATTTACAAGGTCAATTAGGTAATCCTGAAGGCCCGGACGTACCGAATAAAAAATATTATGATCCGCGTGTTTGGTTACGCAAAATGGAAGAATCCATGTCTAAACGTTTAGAGCAATCTTTCGAAGACTTAAACTGTGTTGATGTTTTATAATCCACAAAACTAGCATAAAATACGACCGCACTTTTAGGTGCGGTTTTTTATATTTGAGTGACAACTTATGCAAATTTCAAAACAGAATATTCTCCCTTTCTTGGCAAATTTAAGTATTAGCTTTTTCTTTTTATCCGTGTTGACTTTGAAAGGCGGACATAATATCGCCCCGATTTTTTTAATGCTGCTAGGTTTAGGTTACGGCATTTACGGTCTGATCAAAAAATTCAAATGGGATTTATCAAAAGAAGATAAATGGCTTATTTATAGTTATATTTTTTATTTTACGGTATTTGTGCTTTCGTTATTAATGAATGAAGGGAAGGGAAGGGAATTAGATAATCCGAGCCGTGCTATTTTATTAATTCCGGCGTTCATTTTCTTATTAAGAACCCCATTAAAGTTATGTGCATTGATTTATGCTATTCCATTAGGATCGGTAATCGCGGGATTCGTTGCTCTTTATGATAAGTTTATTTTACACAGTCCTATGGCATATGCTCCTCGAACCATGCAGATTCAGGGCGGGGATATTGCAATGTCATTGGGGCTGTTTAGTTTTGTGATTGGGCTTTATTTTTGGCAAAAATCACATAAAAAAATCGCCGCACTTTGTATTATTGCTTCATTTGGTGGCGTATTAGGCAGTATTCTTTCTACGGCTCGTGGAGGCTGGGTAGCGTTACCCGTTATGTTGATGGTCGTATTGTGGATTTATCGCCGTTCGCTGTCAAAAAGATTTTTTCTGAGTTTGATTGGTATGTTTGCCGTAGTTGTAGTCGGTGTTAGCCAAATGCCGAATAGCCGTGTGATGGAGCGTCTTTCATTAATTCAATACGACATTGTCAGATATGAAAAAAATAATGCGAATACCTCGCTTGGATTACGCTTTGAAATGTGGAAAAGTGCGGTTGGAATGATAAAAGAAAAACCGGTTTTAGGCTGGGGAGAGCAAGGGGCGACAGAAAAGCGTAAACAGGATGTCGAAACGAAAGTAGTAGCCGGTCATATCGGGCAATTTACCCATGCGCATAATCAATATCTCGATGATTTTTCTAAGCGAGGAATCGTCGGACTGATCGCATTTTTAGCCATTTTATTTGTACCGTTATTTCAATTTAAACGTCGTTTAAACAGCACTTCTTCAGAAACAAAATTAATTGCCGCATTAGGAGTGGTGCATATTTTATCGGTTATGATTTATTGTTTGAGCCAAGGTTTTTTTGCGCATAATTCCGGTAATATCTTCTATCTTTTCTTAACAACAGTGTTTTATGTCATGTTAAAACAAAGTGAAAAAAGACAATCTTTGGAGCGAGTATAATGGAAAAAATTCTGGTTATTCGTAATGATAAACTGGGTGATTTTATGCAGGCATGGCCGGCTTTTGCTATGCTGAAAGCGTCAAATCCTTCACTAAAATTGACCGCTCTTGTGCCAAGTTATACTGCACCGCTTGCAGAAATTTGTCCTTATTTGGATGATGTGATTGTTGATAGTAAAAAAGGCGACAAAGCAGATTTTAACCGCCTTATTGGTGAAATTAAAATAAGAAACTTTGATGCGATGATCAGTTTTTTTTCCAATACGCATAATGCTAAATTAGCGTGGAAAAGCGGCATTAAATATCGCCTTGCACCAGCGACAAAGCTGGTTCAATTTCTTTATAATCATCGTCTTACACAACGCCGTTCCCGTTCGGAAAAATCGGAAGCAGAATATAATCAGGATTTAGTTCGGGCTTTTTTAAAAAAATACAATATACCGATTGTTGAACCCAAACCGCCCTATCTTGTATTGGATAAAAGTGCGGTTGAAAATCAGCGTGTTTTTTTACAACAAACATTAGGGCTTTCCGCGAACAAGAAATGGATTTTTGTTCATAGTGGCTCAGGGGGATCGGCAACAAATCTTTCACTTACTCAATATGCAGAATTAATTCAGGGATTACTCATCGAGTTTGATTGTCAAATCGTGCTGACCGCTGGCCCCAGTGAGAGTGAAAAAGCCCATGAACTGGCGCAATTAGTGGGGGATTCACGTGTTGTGATTTACGATAAAAATAAAGGTTTGGTTGATTTTGCCCACTCCTTAGCTTGTGCCGATTTATTTATTGCGGGTTCAACCGGGCCGTTGCATTTAAGCAGTGCTTTTAATCTTCCAACGGTGGGATTTTATCCTAATAGCCGTTCCTCTCAACCAAGGCGTTGGAAACCGATTAATGATTTGGATAAGCATCTGGCGTTTTGCCCGCCAGCCGGTAAACAAACGCAAATGAATTTGGGCTTGATTTCAATCAAGAATGCCTTAGCTGAAATTATTCCTTTTATTCATCGGGTGTGGCAAATAGCGGATTAATTCGGTGTATAACATCAGTGCTACGATAAGGTGTGGGAAAAAATTTAATTGTTAATTTAGCCAGCAAACAAAAATTAAACGATTTTTGACCGCACTTTAGACTTATTTAAAAATAATTCCCTTTAAAGGTTGAAAGTTAAGGCGGTTTATTGCGATAATCCCCATTATTTTTTGGGTGATCTTTTGGCAACTTTCATTTCGTGGTTTTGCTTAGTATTAAAAAGATCAATTTGAGTAAATTTATCATTAGAAAAAGAGTAATGGCAGAAAAACGTAATATTTTTTTAGTAGGGCCGATGGGTGCGGGTAAAAGCACAATTGGTCGTCAATTAGCACAACAGTTAAATATGGATTTTTTAGATTCTGACGCAGTAATTGAAGAGCGTTCAGGTGCTGATATCGGTTGGATTTTTGATTTAGAAGGCGAGGAAGGCTTTCGTAAACGTGAAGAACGTATCATTAATGAATTAACCCAAATGCAAGGTATTGTTCTTTCTACCGGTGGCGGAACAGTGCTGTCAAAAGACAATCGTAATTACTTATCGGCGCGTGGTATTGTGATTTATTTGGAAACGACGGTTGATAAACAATTCCAACGTACACAACGGGATAAAAAACGACCACTCTTACAAGATGTGGAAGACCCGCGCCAAGTCTTGGAAGATCTCGCGAAAATCCGTAACCCGTTATATGAGGAAGTTGCGGATATTACCCTCCCTACCGATGACCAAAATGCTAAAGTGATGGTGAATCAAATTATTGATTTAATTGATAATATGAATGGGCTAAACGGCACTCTTTAGCTTTAACTGGCAGTATTTAATCATTATTGTAAAGGATAAATTATGCTGTGCGTAAATGTAGAATTACAAGAACGTCGTTACCCGATTTTAATCGGTAGTGGTTTGCTACAAGATGAAACTTGCTATCCGGTTAAAGACGGAGAGCGGATAATGGTTGTCAGCAATCCGACGATCGCACAGTTTTATCTGAAAACGGTGATGGATGCCCTTGAAAAACGGGGTTGTGTAGTCGATCATGTTTTGTTACCCGATGGTGAAAAGTACAAGACGCTTGATTCTCTTAATCTGATTTTTACCAAACTTTTACAAGGCAACCATGGTCGCGATACAACGATTATCGCACTTGGCGGTGGCGTTATCGGTGATGTTGCAGGTTTCGCAGCCGCAAGCTATCAGCGCGGTGTTCGTTTAATTCAAATTCCGACTACTTTACTTTCTCAAGTGGATTCTTCCGTCGGGGGGAAAACCGCCGTCAATCATGAGCTTGGTAAGAATATGATCGGTGCGTTCTATCAACCTGTAACAGTGATGATTGATACGCTTACGCTGAACACCTTGCCAAAACGTGAAGTCAATGCTGGTCTTGCGGAAGTCATTAAATACGGTGCTATTCTTGACAATGAATTTTTTGAATGGTTGGAAAAGAATATTGATGATCTTGTGTCGCTGAAACAGGAAGCACTCCAGTATTGCATTGCCCGTTGTTGCCAAATAAAAGCGGATGTTGTAGCCCGTGATGAAACAGAGAAAGGCGATCGTGCACTATTAAATCTCGGGCATACTTTTGGTCATGCCATCGAAACACATCTTGGCTATGGTAATTGGTTACATGGAGAAGCGGTTTCCGTCGGAATGATGATGGCTGCCGCGCTTTCTGAGGAATTGGGGAATATTTCCATCGCAGAGGTTGCTCGTTTGGAAAAATTACTTGCCCGTGCCAATTTACCCACTGTATCACCGGATGGAATGAAAGCGGAAGACTATCTGCCTCATATGATGCGCGATAAAAAAGTGCTTGCCGGTAAGTTACGTCTTGTATTGCTTAAATCACTGGGGCAAGCTTATGTGGCGACGGACACGGATCATAAGCTTGTGCTAAACGCTATCCGCTGTTGTTCTCAAACGGACTAAAATGCTACGTCCGAAAAAAAAGATTAAATCTAAAATAAAGCACCGCCCTTTTTTGAAATGGGCGGGCGGTAAGTTTCGTTTAACCGACGATATTAATAAAGCCTTCCCAAAGAAAAAACAATGTTTAATTGAGCCTTTCGTGGGCGCAGGGGCAGTGTTTTTAAATTCTAATTTTGAACGTTATATTCTGGCGGATATTAACCCTGATCTGATTAATTTATTTAATATTGTTAAGGATAACGTTGATCAATATATTGACGCTTGTAAGCAGATTTTCTTTTCACCTCAAGCCAATACGCCCGATTACTACTATGCGAAACGTCAGCAATTCAATGAATCCCATGATCCTTTTGAGCGTTCCGTTATTTTTCTTTATTTAAACCGATTCGGTTTTAACGGGCTGTGTCGTTATAACAGCAATAACGAATTTAATGTGCCTTTTGGTGCTTATAAAACCCATTATTTTCCGGAAGATGAGCTGCGCTATTTTGCGCACAAAGCGCAAAGTGCGGTATTTTTATGCGGAGATTTTAAACAAACCTTTGAACTGGCGGATAAAACATCAGTGATTTACTGTGATCCGCCTTATGCACCGTTACAACAAATGACCAACTTCACCGGTTATGCAGGTAATGAATTTGGTCTGGAACATCAACGGGCTTTAGCGGAGCTCGCTAAAAAAGTGCAAAAGGAAAAACAGATTCCTGTTTTGATTTCCAATCACGATATAAAATTTACCCGTGAAATTTACCAAGGGGCAAAATTTAAGCGGGTTAAAGTGCAGCGTTCTATTAGTCAAAATTCGGAAAAACGGGTAAAAGTAAAAGAGTTGATTGCAATTTTTAAGGCATAACTCTGTTAAATTCAGGGCTGATTTTCAAATCTAGCCTTTTTACCTGCGGGTAATCCTGTTGAATCAGTGTTAATAAATCCGATTGGCGAAACAGCATTCCTTGCCTAACAATCGCATTTGCGACTTCAATAAACAGTGTATCCCCGTTTATCCGACCAATACGAAATAAGTCTTGAAATTCTTGGGGAAAAGAGCGGTTAAATTTTTGGTTTAATTCATGTATTGCTAAGCCTTTTTGCATTATTTGAGCAAAGGACGATTGTTCCATTATCTCGACAATATTTACGGCTTTTTGATAACGTTCGGCCTTGTTTTTCATGAAATCCCCCCAATAAATGACATCAGTTTAGATTTCCGCTACAATACACGCAATTTTTGTAATACACAACGAGATGATGATTTCAGGTAAAACCAAACCGAATTTTTGGTCGCGATTACTTTTAAGTATGATCGCCATCTTTGCCTTGCCTAATGCGCAAAGCTTAGAGAATCAACCTGCAGAAAGTTATTCATCGAACGTATCGGTTCAGCAAGTGTTGGAAACAGCGAAGGTGTTGCAGGATGAGCAACGCCAATTGTTCCAACAGCTTCCCTTTTCTCATTCAACAAAAAAACAATCTAAAATTCAACCGCACTTTATTGCGGAGATACTCAATCCTCAAGCTCCGATTCGAGCAGGTCCTTTACTCATTTAATTTCTGATTTTTTATGATCCCGATGAATTTGAAAAATTCATACCGGATCGTTGTGATGTACGAAATTTGAAAATTTCATCCGTTGATTATTTTAACCTATTATTTTTAAAGAAAAATTATGAGTATTTTAACAAAAATCTTTGGCAGTCGTAATGACCGTATCTTACGTAAACTTAAAAAACAAGTTATCAAAATTAATAAATTAGAACCGGAATTTGAAGCGTTAAACGATGAACAACTTCGTGCTAAAACCGATGAATTTCGTGAGCGTTTAAATGCTGGTGAAACCCTACAAGATATTTTACCGGAAGCCTTTGCCACAGTGCGTGAGGCGAGTAAACGTGTGCTGGGAATGCGTCACTTTGATGTGCAGCTTATCGGCGGTATGGTATTAACGAACCGTTGTATTGCAGAGATGCGTACCGGGGAAGGGAAAACCTTGACTGCTACCTTGCCTTGTTATCTTATCGCGCTAGAAGGCAAAGGGGTGCATGTCGTGACCGTAAATGATTACTTAGCACGTCGAGATGCGGAAACCAACCGACCGTTATTTGAATTTTTGGGGATGAGTGTCGGGGTAAATATTCCAGGTTTACCACCGGAAGCAAAACGTGCCGCTTACACTGCGGATATTACTTACGCCACGAACAGTGAACTTGGTTTTGACTATTTACGCGATAATTTAGCCCATTCAAAAGAAGAACGTTTCCAACGTACCTTAGGTTATGCGTTAGTGGATGAAGTGGATTCCATTTTAATTGATGAAGCTCGTACGCCGTTGATTATTTCCGGTCAGGCGGAAGATAGTTCGGATCTTTATATCGCCGTTAATAAATTAATTCCGAGTTTGATTAAACAAGAAAAAGAAGACACCGAAGAATACCAAGGTGAAGGCGATTTTACCTTAGATCTTAAATCGAAACAGGCGCATTTAACCGAACGCGGGCAGGAAAAAGTCGAAAATTGGTTGATAGATCAAGGCTTAATGCCGGAGGGTGATTCACTGTATTCACCGGGGCGCATTGTTTTGTTACATCACGTAATGGCGGCATTACGCGCGCATACTTTGTTTGAACGTGATGTAGATTATATTGTAAAAGACGGCGAAATTGTGATCGTGGATGAACATACCGGTCGTACTATGGCCGGTCGCCGTTGGTCGGACGGGTTACACCAAGCAATTGAAGCCAAAGAAGGGGTGGATATTAAGAGCGAAAACCAAACCGTCGCCTCTATTTCTTACCAAAACTATTTCCGCCTGTATGAAAAACTGGCCGGTATGACCGGTACGGCGGATACCGAAGCCTTTGAGTTTCAACAAATTTATGGTTTGGAAACCGTCGTGATCCCAACAAATCGTCCAATGATTCGTGATGATCGCACAGATTTAATGTTTGAAAATGAAGAATACAAATTTAATGCGATCATTGAGGATATTAAAGATTGTGTCGCACGCCAACAGCCTGTATTGGTGGGGACGATTTCCGTTGAAAAATCCGAAGAATTATCAAAAGCCTTAGATAAAGCGGGAATTAAACACAATGTACTAAACGCGAAATTCCATCAACAGGAAGCGGAAATTGTGGCGGAAGCAGGTTATCCGGGGGCGGTTACTATTGCAACCAATATGGCGGGACGCGGTACGGATATTATTCTCGGCGGTAACTGGAAAGCACAGGCGGCTAAATTAGATAACCCGACTCAAGAACAACTCGATGTTTTAAAAGCGGAGTGGGATAAAAATCACGATATCGTGATGAAAGCCGGAGGATTACATATTATCGGTACGGAACGTCACGAGTCACGCCGTATTGACAACCAGTTGCGCGGTCGTTCCGGTCGTCAAGGCGACCCGGGCTCTTCCCGTTTCTACCTTTCTTTAGAGGACGGATTAATGCGCATTTACCTCAATGAAGGCAAGCTCAACTTAATGCGTAAAGCCTTCACTGTACCGGGTGAAGCGATGGAATCCAAAATGTTGGCGAAAGTGATTGCCTCTGCGCAAGCGAAGGTGGAAGCCTTCCACTTTGACGGTCGTAAAAATTTACTTGAATATGATGATGTGGCAAATGACCAACGTCATGCCATTTATGAGCAACGTAATCACCTGTTGGATAATGATGATATTTCAGACACCATCAAAGCGATTCGCCATGACGTATTCAATAATTTGATTGATCAATATATTCCGCCGCAATCTTTGGAAGAACAATGGGATATTAAAGGGCTTGAAGAACGCCTTGTACAAGAATTCGGTATGCAATTACCGATTGAGAAGTGGTTGGAAGAAGACAATAATCTGCACGAAGAAAACTTGCGGGAACGCATTGTAGAAATTGCAGAAGAGGAATACAAAGAAAAAGAAGCGCTTGCCGGTGAAGAAACCATGCGCCATTTTGAAAAAGGCGTGATGTTACAAACCTTGGATGAACTTTGGAAAGAGCATTTGGCTGCGATGGATTATCTTCGTCAAGGAATTCATTTACGCGGTTATGCGCAAAAAGATCCGAAACAAGAGTACAAAAAAGAATCTTTCCGTATGTTTACGGAAATGCTGGATTCTTTAAAACACCAGGTTATCACCACGCTCACTCGTGTGCGTGTTCGTACTCAAGAGGAAGTTGAAGATGCCGAGCGTTTGCGTCAAGAAATGGCGGCACGTGAAACTCAGAGCCATAAACCGGTGGATGAGAATCGCTCGGCACAACAAGAGGATTATTCTGATCGCCATGTAGGACGAAATGAGCCTTGCCCTTGCGGTTCCGGAAAAAAATATAAGCATTGCCATGGCAATCGTGCTAAATATAACTAATGACTCTCACTAAAAGTGCGGTTGTTTTGACCGCACTTTTTTCATACTTGGATCTGACAAAATGGAAAAACCTGTAATACAAGTTGCCGCCGGCATTATTCGTAATGAATTCGGACAGATTTATTTAACTCAACGCTTGGAAGGACAAGATTTTGCACAATCTCTCGAATTTCCGGGTGGTAAAGTGGATGCCGGTGAAACGCCGGAACAGGCTTTAAAACGTGAATTAGAGGAAGAAATCGGGATCGTGGTATTAAATGCCGAACTGTATGAAAGATTTCAGTTTGAATATCCCGCTAAGATTATTTCGTTCTTTTTTTATGTTGTGGATGAATGGATTGGTGAGCCTTTTGGGCGTGAGGGGCAAGAGGGCTGTTGGATTGAACAACACTCACTGGATGCGGGATTATTTCCACCGGCAAATGCAAGGTTAATTCAACGTTTAATTGCAGAAAGCGATTTATCTACGAGCAAATTCTAACGGATAAATCCGCTAATTTTTCCCATACATTATCGCTAAATTCTTGTTTGGCAAGGCGTTCAATATCGGCTAATTCTTGGATAATCTCATACAGTTTTTTATAGGTTAATCGCTGTACCGCAGTTAAAAAGAGCGGTCGACGATTTTGCCAAATTTTAAGGCGATCAAATTCCTGCTTAATTTGTTGAAGTGGTAACGCCTCGCTTATACGAGTGGGTTGTTGAGGTTTTGTAAGCTCAAGTAGCATTAATAGTTCACGTTGTAAAGTGCGAAGTAAAATAATTGGTTGAATGTCCTCTGCTTGTAGACCGCCTAAAATTCGTTTGGCTCGATTTACTTTACCGGCAAGAAGCGCGTCAATCCATTGGAAAGGTGTAAATATAGAAGACTGTTCCACAACCTCAATGACTCGATTGTAATTAAGTTTGCGATCAGGATGAAGCAAATCCAGAAGCTGTAACGTTTGTTTTAGTGCAAGTAGATTATTTTCATAACTATAACAAAGCTGTTGAATAGCCTCACTGTCGGCTTCTAATTCCATCATTTGAACCCGATTTTTCACCCAACGGGGAAGATTCTCGATTGTTGGTGTTTGGCAGTTAATCAATATTGAATCCGGTTCATATTGATTAACGGCTAAAAACCAATCCTGTTTCTCCATGGTTTTAGAAAGTTTTGCTATGCAGAGAACAAGTAAACTATCTTCAGTTAATGAACCAATGAATGCTTGTAGGTTTTTCTGCAAAGGGGCGGTTAAATTTTCCGGTAAATTGAGAACCAGCATTCGCTTATTAAAAAACAAGCCCATTGATTGGTTGGCTTCAATAAGCTCACTCCAATCGGTTTGGTTATCAACTTGTACCGTATTTTTTTCATCAAAGCCTTGCTGAACGGCGGTTTGATAAATCGCATCTTCACTTTCGCTGAGTAATAGCGGATCCTGCCCGACCAATAAATAAACTTTGGTTAGACGTTGGCTAAGCTGATGGGCGAGTTGCCCAGGAAAAAGACGGTTCATTACTTACCTTTTACTTGGTGCTGTAATGCAACCATTTTGGTGATGAGCTGACGGGCAGCTTGATCGCGCATATCATTCCAAATCACATCACGTTCCGCCGCTTTTGCCAGTGCCGCCCGTGAGTTATCAAAGAAAGTGCGGTTTACTTTTGCACTGATTGGATAGGTTTCACCATTGGCTAGACGTACGCTGGCTTCTACTTCCAACATTAAGACTTTTTCTGCTTCACGACCACGTTTAAAAATAGAAGCAACCTGATTATCGCTGGTTTGTTTATTGATGCGTAGAACCGGTATATTTTGTGTCGGTTTAACAAGATTGACATTATTGATTTGTAATTGGCGGCGCATTGCCATTGACATCTCACTATAAGGATCTGCACTTTCAAAGGTTAGCGTTTGCAATTCTTGTGGAATTAATGCCCCATTTTGCAGATGCCATCCGCAGGCTGAAAGTACGATCGCGGTTGTAATTAGAAAGAGTTTTTTCGTTAATTTAATCATAAAAATTACCTATAAAATCAACCGCACTTATTATTACCAAAGTGCGGTTATTTCTATGGATTATTGTGGTTTCACCACAACATTTAACAATTTACCCGGCACGTAAATTACTTTCACGATTTGCTGACCATCAATGAATTTCTTCACATTTTCATCGGCAAAAGCAGTGGTTTTTACTGTTTCTTCATCGGCATTTGAGGCGACGGTAATTTTTCCACGTACTTTACCGTTTACTTGCACAACAATGAGTTTTTCATCTTCCACCATTGCCGCTTCATCGGCTTTCATCCATTCAGCCGTATCAATATTGTTTTTATTGCCCAAGGCATGCCATAACTCGAAACAAATATGTGGGGTAATCGGATAAAGCATACGTACTACCGCACTTAATGCTTCCGCCATTACCGCAAGATCTTGCTCGGTTTCTAATGGCGCTTTAGTGAGTTTGTTCATCAATTCCATAATTGCCGCAATCGCAGTATTGAAAGTTTGGCGGCGGCCAATATCGTCACTCACTTTTGCTATAGTTTTATGCACTTCACGGCGAAGGGCTTTTTGATCCGCTGAAAGTGAGGTGACATCTAATGCCGTTTTTGCAGGGTTTTGTTGGTATTGATACACCAAGTTCCACACACGACCTAAAAAACGTTTCGCCCCTTCCACGCCCGATTCTTGCCATTCAAGGGTCATATCCGCAGGGGAAGCAAACATCATAAACAAACGAACCGTATCCGCACCGTATTTTTCCACCATTTCTTGCGGATCGATACCGTTATTTTTCGATTTCGACATTTTGGTCATACCGGAATGTACAAGTTCGCGCCCCTCAGGATCAGTCGCCTTAATAATACGGCCTTTCTCGTCACGTTCAAGGGTAACTTGCGTTGGGCTGACCCAGATACGTTCATTAGTCGGACTGGTGTAATAGAAAGCATCGGCAAGTACCATACCTTGACATAATAATTTGGTTGCCGGTTCATCGCTGGTTACAAACCCGGCATCATGCAAGAGTTTGTGGAAGAAGCGGAAGTATAACAAGTGCATTGTAGCGTGTTCGATACCGCCGATATATTGATCCACCGGTAACCAGTAATTCGCTTCCTCTTTATCTAACATGGCTTCTGCAAATGTTGGTGAGGTGTAGCGCGCGTAATACCAAGAAGACTCCATAAACGTATCGAAAGTATCCGTTTCTTTTAACGCCGGTGCACCGTTAAAGGTAGTTTTCGCCCAGTTTGGATCCGCTTTAATCGGGCTTTTCACACCGTCCATCACCACATCTTCCGGGAGAATAATCGGTAAATCTTCCAGCGGTGCGGGCACTACATCACCGTTTTCAAGGGTCAGCATTGGAATTGGTGCACCCCAATAACGTTGGCGGGATACCCCCCAGTCACGCAAGCGATAGTTTACTTGGCGTTTACCCATGCCTAGTTTTTCAAGTTTGTCTGCAATGCCGTTGAATGCCCCATCGAAATCTAATCCGTCAAATTCGGCTGAATTGACCAAAATACCGTGTTCTGTGAAGGCTTCTTTACCTAAATCAATTTCTTGATCGGCAAGCGGCTCGATAACCTGTTTTAGTGGCAAAGCGTATTTTTGTGAGAACTCATAGTCACGCTGGTCGTGGGCAGGGACAGCCATCACAGCGCCGGTGCCATAGTGCATAAGAACGAAATTTGCCACCCAGATCGGCAATTTTTCACCGGTTAACGGATGAATGGCAAACAAGCCCGTTGCCATGCCTTTTTTCTCCATTGTGGCAAGATCAGCTTCGGCAACTTTGGCATTTTTCGCTTCTTGAATGAATGCTGCCAATTCTGGATTATTTTGTGCCGCTAGGCTCGCCAAAGGATGAGCGGCGGCAATGCCTAAATAGCTCACGCCATAGCAGGTATCAGGGCGTGTGGTATAAACTGCGACTTTCTCATTGGTGTCCGCCACATCAAAGATAATTTCCACCCCTTCAGAACGCCCAATCCAGTTTCGTTGCATGGTTTTTACCATATCCGGCCATTGCGGAAGATTATCCAGTCCGCCTAATAATTGCTCGGCATAATCAGTGATTTTAATAAACCATTGAGGAATTTCCTTTTGTTCCACAGGGGTATCACAACGCCAACAGCAACCGTCATGTACTTGCTCGTTCGCAAGCACTGTTTCATCATTCGGACACCAGTTTACCGTTGAGGTTTTTTTATACACTAAGCCTTTTTTGTAAAGCTCGGTGAAAAACCATTGCTCCCATTTATAGTATTCAGGTTTGCAAGTCGCAATTTCACGATCCCAATCATACCCAAAGCCCAATATTTTGAGCTGATTCTTCATATATTCAATGTTTTCGTATGTCCATTTTGCCGGTGCGGTTTTGTGTTTAATTGCTGCTCCTTCCGCAGGCAAACCAAAGGCATCCCAACCAATTGGTTGCAACACATTTTTGCCGTTCATACGTTGATAACGTGAAACAACATCACCGATGGTATAGTTACGCACATGTCCCATATGCAGACGACCTGACGGATACGGGAACATAGAAAGACAATAATATTTCTCTTTATTGGTATCTTTAACGGCTTTGAAAACCTTATTTTCTGCCCAATACTGCTGAACCTTAGGTTCAATCATATCGGGACGATATTGTTCTTGCATAAAATCACCTTAAATTTTGACCGCACTTGGGCGGGATTCTTACATGAGAAAATTGATTCATAGAATATCGTAAAACGCTATAAATTGGTAGGCTAAGAGGCGTAAAGTGCGGTCATTTTTACTTGTTTTATAACAAATTCTCAATTTCTTTCGGGATTAATTTAGGATTAGGAATCCAAATTTGTTTATGCCGATTTAATTCTCCTTTCTCCAGCAGGATACTGCTTTTCGGAACTTTAAAAATTTTGCTTAAGAATTTTAATAAGTGAGCGTTTGCTTGTCCTTCTATAGGTGGGGCGGTGATGGTGATTTTGAGCTCTTCATTATGTATTCCAACAATTTGATCTCTGCTGGCTTTGGGTTGTAAAAAAATCTTCAGACGAATACCATCAGACATTTTTTCGATTGCTGACATATTATAAATCTCATAAAGAAAAGCCACGTGGAACGTGGCTGAAAACATATTATTTTATGACCGCACTTTTTATCCTGCAATCAACCAAAGTCCTTGTAGCATATCAATCATAAAGTTATTGATGAATAATAGGATAAATACAATCACCATAGGAGAAAAATCAATCGCACCGATCGTCGGCAAAATTTTTCTAACAGGGCGTAATAGTGGCTCTGACAGCTGATAGAATGCGTAGAAAATAGGATTATTGCCACGATTAAACCAACTTGAAATCGCACCGATAAATAACACATAGAAAATGGTCATTCCGATTGCTTTTAAGATGCTTAATATGCCTAAAAGTATCATGACATCAATGGCTAATCCGAAGTAAAGTAAGGATTTTAGTGCACCGAGGATAAAGATCACAAGGACAGCCGAAGTGTCAATGTTTTTGACGATCGGCATTATTTTACGAATGGGTTTAAGTACAGGTTCTGTAATTTTTACCACAAACTGTGAAAGGGGGTTGTAGTAATCCACTCTAGCCAACTGCAACCAAATGCGTAAGACCAACACGAGCGCATAAAGATTGATGATTGAACCGACAAATAATGCAGTTTGAGATAATTCCATTATAGCCATCCTTTTCGTTTAAAATAAATATATGGGGTGAGTGCGGCAGCGATCATTAAACCGATAGCCATTGGGTAACCATATTTAAAATGTAGTTCCGGCATAAACTCAAAGTTCATTCCATAAGTAGAGGCAACCAATGTTGCCGGTAGGAACATAACGGATACCACAGAGAAAAATTTCATAATTTTATTCTGCTCAATATTAATGTAACCCATTGCCGCTTGCATAAGAAAGTTCACTTTTTGGAATAGGGATTCGTTGTGCGGTTGTAGGGATTCAATATCCCGTAGGATTTCTCGAGCCTGTTCTAACTGGTTTGCCGGCAAGCGGGTTTTGCGTACCAAAAAACCGAGGGCGCGTTGGGTATCCATCAGGCACAGACGCACTTTAGAACTGGTGTCTTCCTGCTCTGTGAGAGTGTTTAAAGCTTCATCAAAGGCTTCGTCTTGTGTGCCATTTAAGATCACACGACTTAATTCTTCTAAGTCGGCGTAAACATTTTCGATTACATCGGCAAGTTGCTCGATTTTGGTTTCAAATAAATCAAGCAATACTTCATAAGCATTGAATTCCAATAAACGCTGACTGCGGGAGCGCATACGATATAAACGAAATGCCGGGAGTTCCCGATCACGCAAGGTAAATAAACGTCCATCGCGAATGGTAAATGCGACACTGGCGAGATCGGCATAGTTATTTTCATCTTCACAGTAAAAGAATGAGTGTAAGTGTAATCCGTCTTCGTCTTCAAAGAAACGGGCGGAGGCCTCAATATCTTCTAATTCCAGAAAAGAAGCGAGGCTTTGTCCCAAGCTTTCTTGTAGCATTTCACGCTCTTCGCCGGTAGGTTCGAGCAAATCAAGCCAGATTGCGCTATTGAGATCTGTTTCATTTTCATCGATCCGAAATAAACGGGAATCGTTGATAGTAAAAGCATTGATCATTTCATACTCCTTTTGGGATTATGAACAGTTAACCGTGAACAAAAGAATGTCAAACGAATAAGTGCGGTGAAAAATTGCGTTATTTTCGTTTTGTATAAGGATGCCGAAAGCGGTAAATCTACCGACGAACTCTCGCCGATAGCCATTTTGACATTAGGCGGGAGTCTAAAGCGATATTCGGTATCGACTATGACTGTCCAAAGTGTGTGTCCTTCTCATTAAAAAATCGGGCGAATGTTACGCTTGAAAGGGGGATTCGTCAAGTTTTTATAGAAAAAAGGGACATAACGCCCCGAATAGAATTAACGGATATATTGATTGATTGCTGTAGCGACTTCTTGATCTTGATAGATGTTATTAACAATGTCTTTGAAGGTTTCGCCAAGCACTTTTTGAATTTCGTCATTATTAGCGTTAAATACACCGGATTGTGAACGGCTGACGTTAAAGTCTTTGTTATATTTTCCGCCTGCACCCTGTATGTGTACGGTAACTTGAATTTTGCTATTTAGATTGTAGCGTAAATTGCCCTGATCCACCTGAGTGAAAAAATCTTTTACTTCAACGGTAACGCCTGCATTTGAATTATTGACCTGCCCAATACGGAATCCTTTGCTTACCAGATTTTGTTGCATCACTTGTTGAAATAGTTGCGTTACACTCGGAGAAGCATTGAGTTTTACTAATTCCCCGTTTTTTACATAGCTGGCGATATCTTGTTTTGAACGGGCATCGGTTGTGGTGACATAAACAACGGCTGATTGATTAACATTCATGGACGCATTGGGGGCTGGCGGTGTGAATGTTAGTGTATTGGATTGAGCTTGGCAGCCGGTAAGAAAGATTGTTGCGGCAGCAAGAGTAACAGCAGATAATGTTTTGATTTTATTTGCAAGTTTCATAATTTCCTCAATTAAAAATTAGTTAATTTGTGCTATTCTTGCAAACTTAATGATGGATGTATAGCCCTTCAGCAAAATTTTATTGGAGATGAATAATGTCAAAACAACAAGAATTATTAGATAAAATTCACACTGAATTTCAACCGCACTTTGCGACAGTAGAAAATGAAAGCCATATGCATAGCTCCGGTCGTGGTGCAAATTCTCACTTTAAATTGGTGATTGTCAGTGATGTTTTTGACGGTATGAGTAAGGTTAAACGCCATCAAAAATTATATCAATTATTTGCCGATGATTTAACAAACGGTATCCATGCCTTAGCCCTTCATCTTTACACAAAAAAAGAATGGGAAGAACGTGGTGAGGTATTTCCAAATTCACCAAACTGTGCCGGAGTTGGGTTGTAGTTTGATTATTTTCCATTCATAACTCTTTGTGTGTATCTTTCAAAAAGTTCACAATTTTTTCACAAAAAGTGTGGGTTAAAGTGGAATGAAACACAGATTTTAGCTAGAATAGGTCGCTTTAATTTTTATATTTTCAATTTTTTGATGTTGTAAAAGCTCACTTACTTTGTCAAAAAATTAAACCAATTTGAGTTTTTTATTTATGTGTCAGTAGTTAATACTTTGATGGTTTAACGTATTCTCTGTCACGCTCAAACACGAGATTGCATTTAATTTTAGTTATTTGCAATCGTATTTTTAACCTTGAAAAGTAGTGCAAACAATATGATTACAATTAAGAAAGGCTTGGATCTTCCTATTGCAGGAAAACCGGCACAAGTAATCCACAGCGGTAACGTTGTGAATCAAGTTGCGATTCTTGGTGAGGAGTATGTGGGGATGCGTCCTTCTATGAAGGTACGTGAAGGTGATGTTGTTAAGAAAGGACAAGTGCTTTTTGAAGACAAGAAAAATCCCGGTGTGGTTTTCACAGCCCCTGCAAGTGGTACTATCACAGCAATAAATCGTGGCGAAAAACGTGTATTACAATCTGTGGTCATTAATGTGGAAGGCGATGAACAAATCACTTTCGCAAAATACAATGCAGATGAACTCAATACGCTTTCTTCCGAACAAGTAAAACAAAATCTTGTGGAGTCAGGCTTATGGACGGCATTACGTACGCGTCCTTTTAGCAAAGTTCCTACACTTGAAAGCGAACCTTCTTCTATCTTTGTGAATGCGATGGATACTAATCCTCTCGCGGCTGATCCTGAAGTCGTGTTAAAAGAGCACTGGCAAGATTTCATCAACGGTTTAACCGTGTTAAGTCGTTTATTCCCTAGCAAGCCGTTACATCTGTGTAAAACAGGCAATATGAATATTCCGGCTGTGGATTTATCAAATCTTCAAATCCATGACTTTGGTGGAGTACATCCGGCAGGTCTGGTGGGAACCCATATTCACTTTATTGATCCGGTAGGCGGACATAAAACCGTATGGCATATTAATTATCAAGATGTTATTGCTATCGGTAAATTATTCACAACCGGTGAACTTTGTGTTGAGAGAGTGATTTCTCTTGCCGGTCCTCAAGTGAAAAATCCACGTCTGATCCGTACCGTGATTGGCGTAAATCTTTCACAATTAGTGCAAGACGAGCTAAGTGCGGGTGAAAATCGTGTGATTTCCGGTTCTGTGCTATGCGGTAATACCGCGAAAGGCGCACATGACTATTTGGGTCGTTACGCATTACAGGTTTCGGTTATTATAGAAGGCAATGAAAAAGAGTTCTTTGGTTGGATTACACCGCAACCTAATAAATATTCCATTACCCGTACCGTATTAGGACATTTTGGTAAAAAATTATTTAATTTTACCACTGCGGAAAATGGTGGTGAGCGTGCAATGGTACCAATCGGTAACTATGAGCGTGTTATGCCGTTGGATATTTTACCAACATTATTGCTCCGTGATTTAATCGCAGGTGATACTGATGGTGCTCAAGCATTAGGTTGTTTAGAGTTGGATGAAGAAGATTTGGCACTTTGTTCCTT
Organism: Rodentibacter caecimuris; assembly: GCF_010587025.1. Classification (NCBI taxonomy): domain Bacteria; kingdom Pseudomonadati; phylum Pseudomonadota; class Gammaproteobacteria; order Pasteurellales; family Pasteurellaceae; genus Rodentibacter; species Rodentibacter caecimuris. Next base: position 1,919,209 of record NZ_CP040863.1, read on the forward strand.
TGTTTGCCCGGGCAAATATGAATATGGTTCCATCTTACGTCAAGCTTTAGAAAAGATTGAGAAGGAAGGTTAGAAATGGGTTTAAAAAATCTTTTAGAAAAAATGGAACCCGCGTTTTTACCGGGAGGTAAATACAGCAAGCTTTACCCGATCTTTGAATCGATTTATACCTTGCTTTATACACCAGGTACGGTAACGCACAAAAACACACACGTGCGTGATGCATTAGATTCAAAACGTATGATGATCACCGTGTTCCTCGCATTATTTCCAGCGATTTTCTATGGTATATACAATGTGGGTAATCAAGCGATCCCTGCATTGAATCAATTAGGCAATTTAGAGCAATTAATTGCAAATGATTGGCACTATGCACTGGCTAACGGTTTAGGGTTGGATTTAACCTTAAACGCAGGTTGGGGCAGTAAAATGGCCTTAGGTGCAATTTTCTTCCTACCGATTTACTTGGTGGTATTTACCGTTTGTACGATGTGGGAATTATTATTCTCTGTGGTACGTGGTCACGAAGTTAATGAAGGGATGTTTGTTTCTACGATTCTTTTCGCCTTAATTGTTCCGCCAACTTTACCATTATGGCAAGCCGCACTTGGTATCAGTTTTGGTATCGTGGTGGCAAAAGAAATCTTCGGTGGTGTAGGTCGTAACTTTATGAACCCTGCGCTTGCCGGTCGTGCTTTCCTATTTTTTGCTTATCCAGCACAAATTTCCGGTGATACTGTATGGACTGCTGCGGATGGTTTCTCTGGAGCAACCGCACTTTCACAGTGGTCACAAGCGGGTCAAGGTGCGTTGCAACACATCGTAACCGGACAACCAATCTCTTGGATGGATGCGTTTATTGGTAATATCCCGGGCTCAATGGGCGAAGTTTCAACCTTAGCGATCTTAGTTGGCGGCGCAATCATTGTTTTCACCCGAATTGCCTCGTGGCGTATTATCGCAGGGGTGATGATTGGTATGATTGCAACCTCAACATTGTTTAACTTAATTGGTTCTGAAACGAATCAGATGTTCTCAATGTCTTGGCACTGGCATCTTGTTTTAGGTGGCTTTGCACTAGGTATGGTGTTTATGGCAACGGATCCGGTTTCAGCATCGTTCACCAATACAGGTAAATGGTGGTATGGTGCGTTGATAGGTGTAATGGCGGTATTAATTCGTACTGTGAATCCGGCTTATCCGGAAGGAATGATGTTAGCGATTCTGTTTGCAAACTTATTTGCACCAATTTTTGACTACATCGTTGTTCAAGCAAATATCAAACGTCGGAGAGCAAGAACAAATGGCTAAGTTTAATAAAGACAGTGTAGGCGGCACAATTCTTGTTGTGTTGCTCCTGAGTTTAGTTTGTTCCATTATTGTTGCTGGTTCCGCAGTGATGTTAAAACCTGCACAAGAAGAGCAAAAATTACTCGACAAACAAAAAAATATCCTAAATGTTGCGGGACTTTTACAGGAAAAAACAAATGTAAAAGAAACCTATGCAAAATTTATCGAACCACGTTTTGTTGATTTGGCAACAGGTGATTATGTTCAACAGCCTGATGATTCTCAAGAGGTGATTCCTGCCGAACAAGATAAGGCGAGAATCCGCACTCGTGGAAAAACAGCTGAAATTTATCTTGTGAAAGATGAACAAGGTCAAACTCAGCAGGTGATCTTGCCAATTTACGGTACAGGTTTATGGTCTGTTATGTATGGTTTAGTTTCCGTTCAACCGGATGGCAACACGATTAATGGGATTACTTATTATCAACATGGTGAAACTCCGGGATTAGGTGGTGAGATTGAAAACCCAAATTGGGCAGGTTTATTTAAAGGTAAAAAACTTTTCAATGAACAACATCAACCGGCTATCCACATTGTGAAAGGTCAAGCACCAAAAGATGATCATAGTATTGATGGTTTATCCGGGGCAACACTAACCGGTAATGGTGTTCAAGGTACTTTTGATTATTGGTTCAGTGGAAATGGCTTTAGTAAATATCTTGAAAAATTTCAAGCAGGAGCGAACTAATGTCTGGAAAAACAAATTTAAAAGATCTGTTATTAGCTCCGATTGCTAAAAACAATCCAATTGCTTTGCAAATCCTTGGGATCTGTTCTGCATTAGCGGTAACAACGAAATTAGAAACTGCATTTGTTATGGCGGTGGCTGTAACTTTAGTAACGGGCTTATCAAACTTATTTGTTTCATTAATCCGTCACTATATTCCTAACAGTATTCGTATTATCGTACAACTTGCGATTATTGCTTCATTGGTAATTGTTGTTGACCAAATACTAAAAGCCTATGCTTACGGTCTATCTAAACAGCTTTCGGTATTTGTCGGTTTGATTATTACAAACTGTATCGTGATGGGGCGTGCGGAAGCTTTCGCAATGAAATCCCCTCCGCTTGACAGTTTTGTGGACGGTATTGGTAACGGTTTAGGTTATGGCGCAATGTTAATCATTGTTGCTTTCTTCCGTGAACTTATCGGTTCAGGTAAATTATTCGGTATAACTATTCTTGAAACTATTCAAAATGGTGGTTGGTACCAAGCAAACGGTTTATTCCTACTTGCACCAAGTGCATTCTTTATCATTGGATTTGTTATCTGGGGATTAAGAACTTGGAAACCGGAGCAACAGGAGAAATAATCAATGGAACATTACATTAGCCTATTTGTGAAGGCCGTCTTCATTGAAAATATGGCACTTTCTTTCTTCTTAGGGATGTGTACATTCTTGGCGGTATCAAAAAAGGTTTCTACGGCTTTTGGTTTAGGGATTGCAGTAACCTTCGTATTAGGCGTTGCGGTACCTGTTAACCAGTTAATTTACGCTAACATACTAAAAGAAAATGCGTTAATTGAAGGTGTGGATTTGTCATTCTTAAACTTCATCACTTTTATCGGTGTGATTGCAGGTTTAGTACAAATCCTTGAGATGGTATTAGACAAATTTATGCCGTCTCTTTATAACGCATTAGGGATCTTCTTGCCGCTTATCGCAGTAAACTGTGCGATTTTCGGGGGCGTATCCTTTATGGTTCAACGCGATTACAATTTCCCTGAGTCTATCGTATATGGTTTCGGTTCTGGTTTAGGTTGGATGCTTGCTATTGTTGCACTTGCCGGCTTAACGGAAAAAATGAAATATGCGGATATTCCGGGTGGTTTGAAAGGATTAGGTATTACTTTCATCACGGTTGGTTTAATGGCGTTGGGCTTTATGTCCTTCTCCGGTATTCAATTATAAGGAGTGTAATCAATGAGTGATTCAGTAATTCTTGCACTCGGTATTGCTGCATTTACGGTTATCGTATTGGTATTGGTAGCAATCATCTTATTTGCGAAATCAAAACTCGTGGATTCCGGGGATATTACAATCGGTATTAATGATGATTCCGAAAAGGCAATCACATTACCTGCCGGTGGCAAATTATTAGGCGCATTGGCAAGTAAAGGTATCTTCGTTTCCTCTGCTTGCGGTGGCGGTGGCTCTTGTGGTCAGTGTATTGTGAAAGTGAAAAGCGGTGGTGGCGAAATTCTCCCAACCGAACTTTCTCACATCAATAAGCGTGAAGCAAAAGAAGGTTATCGTCTGGCTTGTCAAGTGAATGTGAAAGGCAATATGGAAGTTGAACTTCCGGAAGAAATCTTCGGCGTGAAAAAATGGGAATGTACCGTTATTTCTAACGATAACAAAGCGACGTTCATTAAGGAGCTTAAATTAGCGATTCCTGAAGGTGAAGAAGTTCCTTTCCGTGCAGGTGGTTATATCCAAATTGAAGCGGAACCTCACACCGTTCACTATAAAGACTTTGATATTCCTGAAGAATACCACGAAGACTGGGATAAATACGATTTATGGCGTTATGTGTCTAAAGTGGACGAGCATATCATTCGTGCTTATTCCATGGCTTCCTATCCGGAAGAAAAAGGCATTATTATGCTTAACGTGCGTATTGCAACGCCTCCACCACGTCAACCAGATGCACCTCCGGGTCAAATGTCTTCTTACATTTGGTCATTAAAAGCGGGTGATAAAGTAACAATTTCAGGGCCGTTTGGTGAATTCTTTGCCAAAGAAACCGATGCGGAAATGGTCTTCATCGGTGGTGGTGCAGGTATGGCGCCAATGCGTTCGCATATTTTCGACCAGTTAAAACGTTTACATTCTAAACGTAAAATCTCATTCTGGTATGGTGCACGTTCTAAGCGTGAAATCTTCTATCAAGAAGACTTCGACCAATTACAAGCCGAAAATGATAACTTTGTATGGCACGTAGCACTTTCAGATGCGTTGCCTGAAGATAACTGGACGGGTTACACCGGCTTTATTCACAACGTGCTTTATGAAAACTATCTGAAAAATCACGAAGCACCGGAAGATTGTGAATACTATATGTGTGGTCCTCCAGTAATGAACGCTGCCGTAATCAAAATGTTAAAAGATTTAGGCGTTGAAGACGAAAACATCTTATTAGATGACTTCGGTGGTTGATCTTAACTAAATTCACCACAAAAATTGACCGCACTTTGTGATAAAGTGCGGTCAAAATTTAACGTGTTTTTAGGGGCGTATCGTGTACGCCCTTATTGTTATTTAGATTACAGGCAAGCTGATTGAAAAGTCAGTTTGCCTATAATTCATCTCGTTAGGAAAAATAAATGAAGAAAATATTAAGCAGACTCCTTGTTGTTGCTTTCGCTTGTTCACTTGCAGCTTGTAAGAAAGACGCTGAAGTGATTACATTAAGTGGCAAAACCATGGGAACAACCTATCATGTTAAATATATTGATGATGGCTCGGTGAGTGAAAATTCACAAAAGACTTATGAGCAAATTGAACACATTCTAAAAGATGTTAATGCGAAAATGTCCACCTATATTAAGGATTCGGAATTAAGCCGTTTTAACCAAAATACACAAGTAAATACGCCTGTCGAAATTTCAGCGGATTTTGCCAAAGTGTTGGCTGAAGCGGTTCGATTACACCAAGTTACGGAAGGCGCACTTGATGTTACCGTTGGGCCGGTCGTGAATTTATGGGGATTTGGTCCGGAAAAACGCCCTGAGCGTCAACCGACTGCTGAACAACTCGCCGAGCGTCAAGCTTGGGTCGGACTTGATAAAATCACACTTGATATGAGTGGTAATATCCCAACATTAAGTAAATCAGTTCCGCAAGTCTATATTGACCTTTCTTCCATTGCGAAAGGCTTTGGTGTGGATCAAGTTGCAGAGAAGTTAGAACAGCTTAATGCACAAAACTATATGGTAGAAATTGGTGGTGAAATTCGAGCTAAAGGAAAGAATGCAGAAGGGAAACCTTGGCAAATTGCCATTGAAAAGCCTAATATGACGGGAGAAAGAGCGGTCGAAAATGTGATTGGTTTAAATAATATGGCAATGGCAACGTCCGGCGATTATCGTATTTATTTTGAAGAAAACGATAAACGTTTTGCCCATGAAATTGATCCGAAAACCGGTTATCCGATTCAACATCATCTTGCCTCTATCACGGTGTTTTCTCCAACAACTATGACGGCAGACGGTTTATCAACGGGGTTATTTGTACTCGGGGAAGAAAAAGCCCTTGAAGTGGCAGAGAAAAATGATATCGCAATATATTTAATTATCAAAACCGCAAATGGCTTTGAAACGAAAATATCATCTGCATTTAAAAAACTAATGGAAACAAAGGACTAATCATGCAAACTTTATTTTTTACCCTCATCGTATTTGTTGCGATTATTTTATTGATGTCTATTGGTTTTATCATCAAAAAACAGAGCTTAAAAGGTAGCTGTGGCGGTTTATCCACGTTAGGCATCGCTAAAGCCTGTGATTGTGATAAGCCTTGCGATACGCTTCAATCAAAACTTGATTCGGGGGATGAAAAAGCGAAAGCGGAGTATGAACAAAAATTCGCAAAGAAAAATGATGATTCGTCATTTTATGAAGTGAAATAATTTTGGAGAAATTAATGTGCCTTATGTCAATATTAAAGTAACCGGAGGGAAGGAAGCGCCGACGGCACAGCAAAAGGCGGAAATAATCGAAGGGGTAACACAGTTATTACAAAAAGTGTTGAATAAAAACCCCGAAACAACGGTCGTGATTATTGATGAAGTTGATATGGATAATTGGGGGATCGGTGGAAAAACGGTCACTGCCAGACGGACAATGAAATGATCATGAATATAACCATAAATGCCCGAAATTCTTGGGCATTTTTACTCTTAATTGATTTGCGGTAGAATGCCCGAATACTTAATTTAGCGAAATTTTTACTATCACATTATGAAATCACAAACTTACGAAAATCATTTCCCGCAACTTACGGCGGAGCAATTAACTGAGAACGCCGCTAAAAAAGTCATTGTCGGTATGTCCGGTGGAGTAGATTCATCCGTATCTGCTTTTATCCTTCAGCAGCAAGGTTATCAAGTAGAAGGCCTGTTTATGAAAAATTGGGAAGAGGATGATGATACGGATTATTGTACCGCAGCAGCAGATTTAGCAGATGCGCAGGCGGTGTGCGATAAGCTCGGAATTAAACTTCATAAAATCAATTTTGCCGCAGAATACTGGGATAACGTATTTGAGCATTTTTTAACGGAATACAAAGCCGGTCGAACACCGAATCCTGATATTTTATGTAATAAAGAAATTAAATTTAAAGCATTTTTAGAATATGCGGCAGAAGATCTCGGCGCAAACTATATCGCCACGGGGCATTATGTTCGTCGCTCTGGTGATGACAATCAAGCCAAATTATTACGTGGTTTGGATGCCAATAAAGATCAAAGCTATTTTTTATATACCCTAAGCCATCAACAAGTGGGGCAAAGCCTTTTCCCCGTAGGTGAAATTGAAAAACCGATTGTGCGTGCCATTGCAGAAGATTTAGGTTTAATTACCGCGAAAAAGAAAGACTCGACCGGTATTTGTTTTATCGGGGAACGTAAATTTAAAGATTTCTTGGCTCGTTATTTACCGGCACAGCCCGGCGATATTCGTACGGTGGACGGAGAGGTGATTGGTCGCCACGATGGCTTGATGTACCACACTCTCGGTCAGCGTAAAGGCTTAGGCATTGGCGGTTTGAAAAATGCCGGAGAAGAAGCTTGGTATGTGGTGGATAAAGATATAGAAAATAATGAATTGATTGTGGCTCAAGGGCATGATCATCCGCGTTTATTTTCTAAAGGGTTAATTGCAAAGCAGTTGCATTGGGTGGATCGCCAACCAATTCGCGAATTGTTACGCTGCACAGTGAAAACCCGTTATCGCCAAACGGACATTCCTTGCGTCATTGAACCGATTGACGATGAAACTATTCAAGTTATTTTTGATGAGCCTCAGACTGCGGTTACACCGGGTCAATCTGCGGTGTTTTACCTAAATGAAGTCTGTTTAGGCGGCGGCATTATTGAAACAAGAATGTAGTTTTTAAAAGTGCGGTGAAAAACGTCGGTATTTTTCACCGCACTTTTTTATAGTGAATTTCTACTAATTTGAAATAATTCTTAAGTTTTTATATAATACCCGCAATTTTGGAAACAATCCTTCAATTTCTACTGAAAGTTTCCTTCAAAATCGCACCTCTATGTGCTGTCATTGTCGTGTATTTACTACACATTTTGTTACTTAATCGCAATTTTAAATAAATCGAATTTTTGAATTTATCTACTTAATTTTAAGGGGAAAGGTTTGTCTTTATCTCAATTTGTGGAAAAGCGAACGTCATTTAATCCTTTTGTGATTGGATTGACGCTGTTTTTTGTTTTGTTACTGGTGGTGATGATTTTAATCGCACCAAATCAAACTCAAACATTATTAAACCAAGCGAAAACAGGAATTTTTGCAAATTTTAGCTGGTTCTATGTATTGGTATTTTCAATTTTTTTAGGCTTTTTACTGATTTTATCTGTGAGTAGTTTGGGAAATATTAAACTCGGCAGCGATGAAGAAGAGCCTGAATTTAGTTTCCTATCTTGGCTTGCGATGTTATTTGCCGCCGGTATGGGGGTGGGATTAATGTTCTTTGGGGTTGCCGAACCGCTAACCCATTACCTTTCGGAAATTACAAGCGGAGCGGCAGAACATCGACAGCAAGAGGCATTGCTACATACCTTATTCCACTGGGGCATTCATGCTTGGGCGGTATATGGCACGATTGCATTAGCCTTAGCTTATTTCGGTTTTCGTTATAAATTGCCGTTAGCATTACGCTCCTGTTTTTATCCGTTATTGAAAGATCGCATTAACGGAAAAATGGGGGATATCATCGATATTATGGCATTACTTGCCACCTTATTCGGTATTATTACCACACTAGGTTTTGGCGCATCTCAATTAGGTGCAGGGCTACATCAAATGGGCTGGGTAAGTGAAAATAACTTTACATTGCAGGTGATGGTGATCATTGTCGTAATGAGCTTAGCGATTTTTTCAGCCATTTCGGGGGTCGGTAAAGGGGTGAAAATACTGAGTGAATTAAATTTAACACTGGCATTTTTATTACTCATTTTTGTATTAATCAGCGGGCCAACACTTTATTTACTCTCGGCATTTAGCGATAACATCGGAACCTATCTCGGCAATTTAGTACAACTGAGTTTCAAAACCTATGTGTATGAACAAGAACATACCGACTGGTTTAGCGGATGGACGGTACTTTATTGGGCGTGGTGGTGTTCATGGGCACCTTTCGTGGGGTTATTTATCGCCCGAATTTCCAAAGGTCGAACAATTCGTGAATTTATTTTTGGTGTATTGGTTATTCCAAGTTTATTCGGCATACTTTGGTTCACGGTATTTGGGAATACCGCGATTTGGCTAAATGATGGCGAGGCAGCCGGAGCGCTGGGGCAAATGATTTCATCACCGGAAACCTTATTGTTTAAGTTTCTTGATTATTTGCCACTGCCTACTATTAGCGGCTTAGTGAGTTTGATCGTGATTTCGCTATTTTTTATCACCTCGGCGGATTCGGGAATTTATGTTTTGAACAATATTGCCTCTCGTGATAAAAGTCTTACTTCACCGAACTGGCAAACCCTGATGTGGGGTGTGTTGATGTCCGTAGTAGCGGTCGTATTAATGCAATCAGGCGGCTTGGCAAACTTGCAGACCATGACATTAATGGTTGCATTGCCCTTTGCCGTATTGATGTTAATCATGTGTTTTAGCCTATGGAAAGGCTTAAATGCAGATCAAAAATATTTCGCCACAAAGGTTAATCCGACCAGTATTTTATGGACGGGTGAAAAATGGAAAGAACGTTTGGAACAAATGATGAACCAAACGCAGGAAAAAGATATTTTGCGTTTCTTAAAATACACGGCGTTGCCGGCTATGCGTGAATTACGCCAAGAACTTATCGGCAAATATAATTTAAACGTACAAATCAATACCTTATTTGATCAGGAAGAACCCGCCGTAGAATTAGTCATTCAAAAAGAATTGATGCGTGATTTTATGTATGGAATTAAATCCGTTGGGCATGAGGTTTCCGAACAGCTCATTAACGATGAAAATCTTCCGCATATTCAACATGAAACAAGTTATCAGCCCTATACGTATTTTTTTGATGGGCGTGTCGGTTACGATGTGCAATATATGGATCAAGATGAATTGATTGCCGATATATTGAGACAATACGAGCGCTATTTAACTTTACTTGATGATGTCGGTCAGGAATTAATGGCTCATGAGCAAGTAGAGCTGGCAGAGTAGCGTAAGAATTATGTAGCAAACGCATAAAATAAAAAATTGATACTAAATGTAGGGCGTACTTGTGTACGCCCTATTTAATAAGCGATTGAAATGATTATTATCGGAGACACTGCGGTATCATATTGCAAAAGAACCAAAGTGCGGTTGTTTTTCAGCCCGTTTTTGTTGTCGGATAATCGAAGAAAGATTAGAATGATTAATTTGAAAAAACAACCGCACTTTTGGTCTATTACAGGGCGATAGGAGATAACACTATGTCCACACAACAACCGACCGGACAAATTTGGCTCACCCATTATCATTTAAGCCATCAAGTCACACCCCATATCACACAGACCGCTTATTTACTTTGTTTGGCTGAAGATACGGAAAACTACTTTCAGCAGGTTGAGCATTATCTCAACCAACATCAACTTATCTGGCAAGCACAACTGGCACCGCTTCCCATTCAAACATGGCTCTCTCGACACGGCTTTGAGGCAGCACTTTGGCGGGCGGCGCAACAAGTGTCCAATAACTCGCCGTTGTTTTGTTTATATACCGATGAAGCGAGACAAACCAAACAACACCTTGACACCTTTCTTAACCGACAGTCCGTCCGATTTTCCCCCTTTACCGAGTTTATTGCCCCTGCGGTTCTGCCCGACGAAGTGCGGTCGCTTTTCTTTGCGGATTTTGAAGGGCTGGGGGAATACCATCAAATCTTAAATCAAGCCACACATAAAAAACAAAGAGAAAAAGCAAAAGAAGCGGAACCGGAAAAGCACAGCCAAAATCCACCGCACTTTTATGCCGTGGTTGATTGTGCCAAAGCCGTCAGTTTTCCTTACCGCCTAGAAAGCGCCGGTCGTATGGCAAATCTTTATACCGGTAATATCGGGCAAGCCTTAGAAGAGCAAGCCCCTTACCTATTGGAATTTGACCCATACCAAGAAGAAACCGTCGCGTTTTTACAACGTCTGTTTAGAAAAGCCGACAGCAAAGTATTCAGCCATTGGGCGATTAACCCGGTAATTTTTATTAAAAGCCGTCAATCCTTTGATGAGGTTTATCGTCACCTGCGAAAATGGACCCACCTTTATGACCCCAGCTCTGAAAAGTGGTATTTTTTCCGCTTCTACGACCCGCTCGTGCTCAATCGCTATCTGCCGCAACTGACCCACTACCCGGCTCAACTCGCGGCATTGTTTGGGGTGAAGTCAAATACCCGACAGGCACAACAAGCGGTTCAACCACAAGAAACGCAAGACCCTATTATTGAAGCGTTTGGAGTACGTGTAGAGCAGGAATTTATTTGCTTTAGCTTAAACCCGTTACCGGAAAATACCCAGCCTGCTAAAATTGAGTTGGGAGAGGTGGAACGGAACGCTTTTGAACGCAGTAAGTGGCTCAATACAAAATCGACGTTAAAAAATATGGTGTCAGACTATTTTGACGAAATTGATTTAGATATTATTGACAAATGGTTAGAAAATGCCAAATCACGTAACATAGCGCAATCCCAACGTGAATACTGGTTTTATTTAGTCGGTCGTGTAATTGCCGAAAATAATGGATTGAACTATTTCAGCCTGCTTGAACAGCTATGGCAAAAAACACAGTTTTCAACAACAAATTTACTTGAAACGCTAATGAATAATCTAATTGAGAAAGAAAATGAAGATGAAAGATAGCACGCAGACCAAACAAACCAAACCTAAAATGAAACTTGATGTTGCTAAAATTAATCAAGCCGCTCAGGAATTGTCAGACGGACACAGCAAATGTGAATTACCGATTATTCCCCTTTATCCAGTGCGCTATGGATTAAGTATCGATTATTTAGCGCAGGCAAGAGCGGGAAATATAAAAAACTTATCTGAGATCGCACCTGCCGGTATCGGGCAATCAGAGGAACACTCACTGATGAAACTCCGCCAAGGTTTTGTCTATATCTATGCCCATACCAAACACCGTTTATTTTCTACCGATGATAAAGGAAAATGGCTGGTATTTCGCTATGTGACCAACAATGATGACACCAATAGCGCAAGCGAATTTGACCAATTGAGTACCGGTCAAAATGCCGGATTAAACACATGCTTTTTACTTTGCAAATGGGGCGAACAAGGTGCTAACGGCGACTGGACCCTTGGTCAAATTGACACAAAAAACTACCCTTGTGTTTCTCACCTCAAAAGTTTCAATACCGCATTTGTCGATAAAGACGTTGATATTGTCGATATTGCTTATAGTGAGTATATGTGGTCGTCAGAGATCATTGAACGCTTTGAAAAAGACGATAAATTAAGACAGATAGTCATGACAACGGTCAATATTAACACGCCGGAAAAACATTCGGCGCCGTTAAAAGACCTCAACATACATGTATTGGAATATCAACCGCCTAAAAACTCAAATGATTTATCCGAGCAAACACAAAGTTGGTACACAAAACTCAACTATGCTGCTATCCCCACCTCTGTAGCCGGTTTACCTGATTATCAAGAAACGGGATTGATGGTGGCGTTGCAGGATGTTGTCGGTGAAATGCATGAGCTACAAAAAATTGTGTTGGATTTAGCCCAAGAACAAGCGAATTATCACGCTAAATATCTTTATCCGATAACCATCGGTAACATCATTGATCCTAAAATTGCCTACGATATAAGAGGGGAAAAATTTCCTTTGAAGGAAAGTGAGCGTGCCATTGCACAACGCGGAGTAGAAAAAGTACTACATCCGCAATTTAAAGCAAAACTTACTGAATTACTGAGAGAGCCGTTTGAGCGTTATGAAAAACCGATGGAAAAACTGGTTGATCAGATTTGGTGCTTAGGTTCACGAAACTCCTTTCAGGAATTTTTGAAAGGGATATTGCAAGCAATAACAGATTGTAAAGATATGGAAGGTGTGTCTCGAACTGCTTATTGCTTTTTTAAACAATTAAAAGATATTACTTTCGGCACATCAAGTGCGCCAAATGGCATTGATTATTTGAGCTATTTATTTGGCGCACCCATGAAACATAATACCCCTTCACCGTTTTTAGATTGGGCAAAACAATCACTTTCAAAAGGTGTGGAAACTATCCAACCTATTGTGATGCAGGGAGCAAATATCGGTTTTGCGCTCAATGAGAAATGGATAGTAGCAAAACGAATTTACAAAGGACTTAATGATTTTCTTGAAACGGGATTAAATGTATTTGGACAATCGGCAGCATTGTATAAGACTACTACTGCAAAACAGATCTTTAGTATTTTAGGTATATCCGATGTTTGGGGAAATGCAGAAAAAAGTAAAGCTGCATTTGAAAAACTGCATAAAATCCTATTACAAGAGAATAAAAAACAATTATCCCAATTATCAAAGAATGAACGTGCAGCCAATAAAGCAAACGGTAAACCGAATCAACATATTGATTTTTCTGCAACACACAGAAAAACCTTTTTGTGGTTCTTAGATAAACAATTATCAGGCTTATTTGAGCATGAACCGACTTCGATTTCCCAAGCGAAAGCGAATTTCGATTTCATGTTTAGTCGTAGTTATGCCGGGACACTAAACTTCATTGCCCTGTTTAGTGGTTTTATTTCGTTAAATGAAGATTTGGCGCTAAAACGTAAATCAATAAAAACTAATGCTGGAAAATGGACAACAAATCCGGCATTAGTAAAAAGTGCGGCGATCATGGACACGGCTGTGGCGACAATGAATTTATCGCATTCGGCAGGATTAATGCGTGATCCAACGGGCTTTACATTTAAAAACCGTCCCGGAAGTATATGGCAAACGATTAAAGGTCAACCGTTAAAGTTTGGTTATGCAGCCTTAGGGATTCTTGGAGGCGCATTAACTGCGGTTGTGGCTTGGGGCGGTATCGAGGAAGCTAAGGCCAATAATGATGACGTTTCCGTATGGGGTTATCGTCTTTTATTCTATAGTTCTATTAGTGGTGTAGTTGCAATTGCGTTTGGTTTGTCAAAGATTCCATATGTTGGTTGGGTAATTGCTGCGCTTGCATTAATTGGTGGAACACTCGTAACATTCTTTGGCGATAGCTCTCTAGTGAGTTGGGCTAAAAATGGTTTTTGGGGAAAAACACCTAATTATTATTACTGGAAAAATCAGCCAAGAAATAATCTTGAAGAACAAATTAACAAAGCAAAATTATTAGAAAAAGTAAGTGCTTATCATACAAATGAAGACTATTCTCTTGTTGCTAAAGGTTTTGAGGATGAAGTCTATGGTTATTTTATTCAATTTGGTTTGCAAATTACTCAAATGTCAAAGAATAACAAAGATCGCTTTAAAGTGACCTGTGCAGAGTTTTGGCGAACAATACCGAATTTAACTAATCTGGAGATTGTTTGTTATCTTCCTTATGCTAAATCTCGGAAAATAGAGAATATTGAATTGACCCCAAATCGAGAATTAGTTTTCTCCTTAGCTGAAAATGGTATCAGACAAGAAAATATTAAACTGGAAGTCACTTTTACGGATAAAGACGGAACAGAGTTTTCGGCAGACTATACTAGCGATGATTATATTTTACATACGATGATGAACTAAGGACGTAATAATATGCTAACTACAAATGACTTATCAAAAAAAGAGCAACGAGAATTACGGCGTTGGTTTACAAAAATAGATGAAGATACCATTGAGTTAAAGATAAAAGGTAAAGGAATTATCAATGTAGTGTTAATTATCTTGGCATTAATTCCATCTCTTTATTATGACTTTATTAAACCAAGCTCTAGCGAGCTATTCTGGAATGAGATTCATATTTCATTTAATCCAAATGTATATTTTGAACAACAGTATCGTAATGTTGTATCTAAAAATAATCCAAATATGACTATCTGGAATGAAACTAAAGAAGAGTATATAAATAACTTATGGCAATGGAGAGAAGGACTGGGCTGGAATAAATGGGATGGATATCTTAATCTCGCTTGGTATGTGATTTTGCTCGGTATTATATTTTGGCCAACAAAACGTAGAGTGCGTTTTGATAGAAAACGTGGAATTATTTATACATATATAAATAAAAAATTTTATTTAATGGAAGTAAACAAATTAGCAAGGCCATTACCTGAATGCTTTATTAATACTGGAGGGGGGATCGTTTTTTGGTTACCGCCATTTAAAAATACCACACCATTTCTTAAACATTTCCCCTTGGGTTCAATGGTGTTTGTGTCGGATTATTCTATGTATTTGTTTGAGCTAGGGAGCAGAGTATTTTTAATACCAAATGCCTATAAGAAAAGTAGAGCACCAATACTGAAGAAAAGTCTCGTAGATTTTATGAATCCGAATATTGCACCTCAACGATTATCCCAAATAGTCAATACATTAGAAGCACCAAAAGGATTAAAGGAGCACCTCTATTCATTTTTATTTGGTTGGATTGATGAAGGGTTATACACGAGAAATTTACCCAAACAAGAACGGCTGGAAAATATGATAACAGGCTACTTTAAAGAAAACGCCCCTCAAATACGAGTATTACCATCTTATCGAATGGCATATGAGAATGAAGTCCATAAGTTTTGGGGCGCCCCCTTTCTAGTAATCGTAAACCAAGAACAAAATCGCAAAGAGGGGGTTATTAAGGTGCCTTGTCCTGATTTGTATGAATATCCAAAAGTTTCTATGCATAGACCGACTAATATGCCGGATCCGGAATGGGGAAATGTAAAAGGTAAAGAAGTTTAAATTATTTATAAAAGTGCGGTTTATTTTGTAGGTATTTTGTGGAAGCAAAAAACACAGAGAGAATGACCGCACTTTTAATAGTATTGCTTGGGCGAATAACGCCGAATTTAACTAATCTGAAGATTGTTTGTTATCTTCCTTATGCTAAATCTCGGAAAATAGAGAATATTGAGTTGACCTCGAATCGAGAATTAGTTTTCTCCTTAGCTGAAAATGGTATCAGACAAGCAAATGTTAAGCTAGAAGTCACTTTTACCGATAAAGACGGAACAGAATTTACCGCAAGCTACACGAGTGATGAGTATATTTTGCATATGATGATGATGAACTAAGGATGTAATAATATGTTAACCACAAATGACTTATCAAAAAAAGAACAGCGTGAATTACGCCGTTGGTTTACCAAAATAGATGAAGATACTATTGAGCTAAAAATAAAGTGGAAAGGTGCATTTAATCTTATGTTGATTGCGTTAGCATTACTTCTCCCACTATACTACGATCTCATTAAACCAGACTCGAGTGAGAGATTTCGGGAGGAAATACGATTCTCTTTTCAACCTGAGACTAGATTTAAAAAAGAATATAATCAGATTGTATCTGACACAGACTCCAATATGACAATGTATGGAGATACAAAAGAAGATTTTATGAAAAGGATGTGGGAGCGACATAAACATCGTGTTTGGGATGGTTATTTAAGTCTGGCTTGGTATGTTGTTGTACTTGCTATTATCCTTTTCCCATCCGGAAAGCGGGTGCGTTTTGATCGAAAGCGGGGAATTATTTATACCTATACCAACAGAAGGCTTTATCTCACGGAAATTAATAAATTAATGCGTCCATTGCCTGAATATTTTATTAGTTCAAATTCATTCTTATTTTGGATTCATCCCTATAGTAATAAAGTACGATTTAGCAGTCTTGCAAGACATTCAAGAATACTTTTTATGGATTATTCAATGTATCTCCCTGCCATATTTGGTGGTTTTTGCATAAATATTCATCGAAAAAATCGAGCCAGATATTTAAAAAAATATTTGGTTGATTTTATGAATCCAAATACCTCATCAGAGCGAATTTCGGCAATGATGAACGCATTAGAAACTAAGAAAGGATTTATAGAACGATTGTGTTCATTCTTATTCGGTTGGATAGATGAAGGACTATATACACGCAGACTTCCGGAGAAAGAGAAGTTAGAGGGATTAATCGCACAATATTTTAAAAACGACGCCCCTAAAATCAGAGCACTACCTTCCTGTAGACAGCATTATCCAACGGAAATCAGTAAATTTAAAGGGGCGCCATTATTTAAAATCATCAGTCAAGATGAAAATCGGAAAGCGGGTTTTATTAAAGTGCCATGTCCAAATTTATTTGAATATCCTGAAGTTTCGATGCATAAGTCAGAATATGTGTTTGATGAAGAGTTAGGAAATGTGAAGGGAAAAGAGCTTTAAAGTTTATAAAAGTGCGGTCGATTATTCAGGTATTTTATAATGAGAACTAAAAACACTGAGAAAAATGACCGCACTTTCCTTTTCAATAGCTAACTAAATGAATTACAAAAACTCATCATTGATTTTACGGAAAAACAAAAAGCCTACTACGCCCGTTATGCCTATCCGATAACTATCGGCAATATTATTGACCCGAAAATTGGCTATGATATCAAAGGAAAAGACTATCCGTTTAAGGAAAAAGAGCGGGTAATCGAACAAAAAGGCGTGCGGGATGGGCTGGTGAGTGAATTTAACAGCAAAATGACGGCACTGTTAAAAGAACCCTTTGAACGTTATGAAAAACCGGCAGGCGGATTGGTGAAGCAAGTGATACAACTGGCACAACGAGCTTCGTTTAAAGAATTTTTCAATATTTCTGACGATATTATTGGTTATGCTCCGCTAGAAAACGGTATCGACCGTGGTTTTTATGTGTTTTACCGTTTACTGTCGGATTTAACCTATGGCTTAGAATGCACCTCTGACGGTGTTGAGTTATTAGAAAATTTGTTTAGTGATGATAAAGCGGCACCAACCAATAATGCCCCAACCACAATAGGTTGGCTGAAAGAACACAGTAAAAAAGTGACTGATGCCGTGTATGGGCTGGCGATGAAAATACTTCCTCCTCAGCAACGCCATCATATATTAAAAGGCTATTTTCAAGGTATGGAGCATGTGTATTTGAACAGCGGACGTACGGTGGCGAATTTAGCGGCATTAAGAAAAATACAGTTTGATAAGGTAATGGCGATTTATGGTTGGGATGAGAAAAAATTAATCAAAAATGTCGATTATTTCTTTGCCGAAGTGGCGGATAAGCAGATAGACAGGCTGATGAAAGAAGAGCGTTCACGGCAGTATGATAACCGCCGAGGCAATGGCGGTAAGAAAGCCATTAAAAAAGAACTCCGCCAAATCAAACAAGACTTAATCAATTATCGGCAAATCACTCTCGGTGAAATTCAGGATTTGGAAACCCGCATACAGTTTAGCGAACGCTATTATGGTTTTAGCGGTGTATTGGCGATTTATGCGGGGATACTATCATTAAATAATGATTTAACCATACCGAGAAAATTGGCACGCACGGCAGCGGGCAGACTGGCGTTAGACCCGGTGGTAGTCAAAACTACGGCGATACTGGATATTTCGGTGGGAACGGCGGATACGGCGTATGCTTTGAAATTAATCGGCAAGCCGGGGGCGGGAATGGGCGTGTTAAGAAATATTGCCGGCGCTTCAACTCGCTCAATATTGGTTGGTCTGCGGGCACTGGCTTATACAGGCGCTGCGGTGGTTGGCGGCGTGCTGACTATGGTGATTGCTTGGGGTGGGTTACAAGAAGCTATTGTGAATGAAGATAAAGTATCAATAGTAGCGAACGGTGCGATCATACTTTCCGGTGCAATGATCTTGGTAGGTATGATTCCCGTTTTCTCTTCTTTTGGTCCTGTTGGTTGGATTATTTTGTTGGTAGCTACGGCTTCAATATTCCTTTGGGGTTCAACTCCATTAGAAACATGGGTGAAAAAAGGGTTCTGGGGTAAAAAGCGTTATTTTTACTGGAATGATGAACCCAGAAAAAGTATTGACACTCAAATTAAACGAGCAGAAGTCTTAGCCAACGAAAACATCGCTGAAATCGCCAAACAATATCTTGAACGATTGGAGTTAGTGGCTCACGGTCAGGTAGATGCGGTTTCAAGTATTGTATTACCAATAAATGAACAGGTTGAAGATTATATTTTAATCATCCAAGGTTTTGAAAAAGAACTCTATGAATATGAGATTCAATCGGGATTAAAAATCAGCAAAATCAGTCAAGATTATTATCGTATTAGCTGTGCCGAATTTAGACGCACTGAGCCAACTACACATAATTTGGTGATTAACCTGTATCAATGGGGATCCGCTCAGGCACTGCCGATTAAACGGTTTTATGCAGGCGCTGCCGGTGAAGTCAGATTCCACCTTGCCGAAAATAATATTCATATCAAAGAAGTGCGTATTGTTGCAGAGTTTACCGATAAGGAAGGCGGCACCTTTGAGGATGTCTATTTCAGCGAGGAGTTTCAAAATAAAACGAAGGAAATCCAACAACAAGCACAGGCTGTGATGGAAAAAGCAATAGAAGAAGGTTATTCGGAGTAAATGATGCAAAACGAGTTAACAAAAAAAGAGCAGCGCCTAATGCGCCGCTGGTTTAGAAAAACTGATGAAAATACCATTGAATTGAAAGAAAAACGCTGGGCGGCTGTAAAAATTGTCTTAATTATATTGGCAATAACTGCTATTTATTACAATTTTATTGATCCTCGCTACACAAATATGACCAAAACTCATATTTATGCAGCATTCCTACCCGAGGTGTGGTCTGAAAGAGAATATTCTAAAGTGGTCTCTATTTCAAACCCTAATGTTACTCGCTGGGGAGAACCTAAAGAGGTATATATACTTGAGGCTGATGAAACCCGTAAAGAAGAAAGATGGTGGGGGTACATCACTGTTGGCAAATATATTCTCTTTCTCATCTACTGCCTCTGGCCAACCAAACGTAGAGTCCGTTTTGACCGCAAACGAGGCATTATTTACACCTATGTGAATAACAAATTTTATTTAACCGAAGTTAATAAATTAATGCGTCCATTACCCGAATATTTTGCATTTGTAGGTGGTGCATTATTTTTTTGGGTACACCCATATCAACAAGCAAAACACTTTGCTAATTTTAGAGGCGGCTCACAAATGATTGTGTCAGACCGCACCATGTGGTTACCGATGATTTTTATGATTTTTATGCTCTCCCCAAGAATGTACCAACATAGTAAAGGCGCTTTGCTTAAACGTTTTTTAGTGGAGTTTATGAACCCTCATACGCCACCGGAACGGATTGCAAGTATGATGAAAGCACTGGAAACCCGTCCGAGTATTTTTGAATATCTGGAAAGGATATTATTCGGTTGGATAGACGGTGGCTTATACTGCCGTAAATTACCGAAAGATGAAGTGTTGGAAAAAGAAATTGAAAAATACTTTGCCGAACAAGCCCCTCATATCACGGCACTTCCTTCGTTTGAGATGGGCACTTATGAAGAAGGGATGAGATTAAAGTGGAAATTTAAAAATATGAAGATTATCTCGGTGGAGGAAAATATTCAAGCGGGTTATGGCGTGATGCCCTGCCCTAATTTATATGAATATCCGGTACGTTCATTACACTATAACCGATTCGATATTGCTTGGGGAAATGAGGCAAGAGATGTAGAGCCTTGTGCTAAACCACCCAAACCAAATAAATGGAAAACTCAGAAACTCAAGTACAGGAATAAGAAATAGTTATCCTATCTAAATTAACTCTTGGTAAAAGTGCGGTTAAAATTTTGAGTGTTTTTTTAAGAGTAAGAAATACCAAGAAAAATGACCGCACTTTTGTTTTCACAAGGAACAGCAAAATTAGCCAAGGTTATTACCGTATTAGCTGTGCCGAATTTAGAGGCACCGAGCCGACTACTCATAATCTAGTGATTAACCTGTATGAATGGGGTTCCGCTCAAGCACGCCCGATTAAACGGTTTTATGCGGGATCTTCCGGGGAGGTTACATTTTATCTTGCCGAAAATAATATTCATATCAAAGAGGTGCGTATTACTGCGGAGTTTACGGATAAGGAAGGTGGCACCTTTGAGGAGGTCTATTTCAGCGAGGAGTTCCAAAATAAAACGAAGGAAATCCAACAACAAGCACAGGCTGTGATGGAAAAAGCACTAGATGAAGGTTATTCGGAGTAAGTAATGCAAAATGAATTAACAAAGAAAGAGCAGCGCCTAATGCGCCGTTGGTTTAGAAAAACCGATGAAAATACCATTGAAATAAAGGAAAAAAATGGGGATTTGTTAAGGTCTTTTTTATCGCTTTAATGATTGGTTGGGTTTATTATGATTTTCTTGATCCTCGTTACCAAGAAATGACAAAAACTCAGATTTATGCTGCATTTCAACCAACAGTGTGGTTTGAAAGGGAATATTCTAAAGTCGTATCAATTTCCGATCCTAATGTTACTCGTTGGGGGGAACCAAAAGAAGTATATATATTTGAAGCTGATAAAACTCGAAAAGAGGAACAGTGGTGGGGCTATTTTACTATTGGTAAATATGTTCTTGTTTTGCTCTGTTTCCTTCGTCCGACCAAACGCCGGGTACGTTTTGATCGCAAGCGAGGTATTATTTATACTTACATTAATAACAAGTTTTATTTAACGGAAGTGAATAAACTTATGCGCCCATTTCCGGAATATTTTGCTTTTATGGGGGGAATGGTTAGTTTTTGGGTACACCCATATCAACAAGCAAAATACTTTGCTAATGCAATTAGGGGCTCTCAGATAGTTGTTTCAGACTATACCATGTGGCTACCCATGATTTTTATGATGTTCCCGGGTATGTATCAACGCAGTAAAGGCGCAGTGCTTAAACGGTTTTTAGTGGAATTTATGAATCCCGATACGCCACCGGAGCGTATTGCAAGTATGATGAAAGCGTTGGAGACCCGCCCGAGTATTTGTGAATATCTCGAAAAGATTTTATTCGGTTGGATTGACGGTGGGTTATATTGCCGTAGGTTGCCGAAAGATGAAATATTAGAAAAAGAGATTGAACACTATTTTGCCGAACAAGCTCTGCATATCAAGGCACTTCCTTCATTTGAAATGGGAAGTTATGAAGAAAGTTTGGAATTACAATGGAAATTCAAGAACATGAAGATTATTTCGGTGGAGGAAAATATTCAAGCGGGTTATGGCGTGATGCCTTGTCCGAATTTATATGCCTACCCGATTCGTTCATTGCACCGTAATCGATTTGATATTGCTTGGGGGAATGAGGCAGGAGATGTCGAACAGTTTCCTAAACCACCGGGCAAATGGAAAAGTCGGAAACTAAAGAATAAGAAATAGTGATATTTCACTTAAAAGTGCGGTTAAAAATGACCGCACTTTTTTAATGTTCCGGCTGGAAAGAAATATAAAAATTCACCTAATTTTAATAACGATGTGTTAAAAATAAGTTGGAAATAAGTTATAGTGCGCAGGCTTTATTAATGTATTACTAAAGTAAACCCGTTCTATATTTATAAAAATTATTTAACAATATTAAATTCATGAGGAGAATTTTGTATGTCTAGTTGGTCGGAAGGTTATGTTAGTGATATAAACTATACTTTTGGCTATTATTCGGAACTTAATCCTAATAATGCCATTATTCCGTTTTTAATGGCAGGGATTGCGTTACCGGAATCAATTTCAAGCTCTCAATATAACGCTTGTGAGCTTGGATTTGGGCAGGGGATATCGGTTAATGTGCATGCGACAGCCGGCCATGCGAAATGGTATGCAACGGATTTTAATCCGTCCCAAGCTAATTTTGCCCGTTATCTTTCTGATGTGGCGAATAACGGTGTGTTAATTGCTGATCAAGGCTTTAATGAATTTTGTAAACGTGATGATTTACCGGAATTTGATTTTATCGGTTTGCATGGTATCTGGTCTTGGATTTCTGATGAAAATCGTGCTATTGTTGTGGATTTTATTCGCCGTAAACTCAAAGTCTGGGGCATTTTATATATCAGTTATAACACCTTACCGGGCTGGTCTGCGCCGTCGCCGGTACGTCATTTATTACTTCAACATCACAATACAATGACCGCTCATTCCAATAGTCGCCAACAAAATATTAAGGATAGTATAGAATTTGTGAGTAAAGTATTTGCTCAAAGCTCCAATCTAACACAAAAATCACCGGAATTACTTTCTCGAGTAGAACGACTTAAAAATCATGATCCACATTATGTAGCCCACGAATATCTGAATAAAGACTGGCAACCGATGTATTTTGCCGATATGCAAAAATGGTTGGAATCCGCTAAATTGACTTTCGCTTGTTCCAGTAATTATTTAGACGATTTTAACGAAACCCTCTATAACCAAGAACAACGAGAGCTTATGGCTGGCTTTAGTGATCCATCATTTGCTCAAACGGTTAAAGACTTTATCTTAAATAAACAGTTCCGTAAGGATTTTTGGGTAAAAGGCGCACGTCGATTAAATAGCTATGAACAAAGAGAAGCATGGAAAAAATTGCGTGTGTTGCTACTCACTTCCCGTAATCAAATTGAAATGAAAGCCTCAAGCCATTTGACTGTTGATTTGAATGTGGATTTATTTAGTCCCATACTGGATATTCTGCATGATCATAAAATCCACTTGGTTAAAGATATTGTGGAAGCACTAAAAGGTCGTTTTAATGAAATGGATATTTTTACGGTTTTAGCTATCCTTGCCGGTAAAAATAATTTGGTTATAGTGCAATCAGAAGACGCCATTGAGCAAGCGCGTCCACATTGTGAAGCCTTTAATCGCTACGTACTGGAGCAATCCCGTTCTTCACAATTCAGTATTAACTATCTTGCCAGTCCAATTACTGGTGGAGCATACAACATTGATATGGTACAGCGTTGGTTTTTACTTGCCCATATTGAGGGGCTTACGAAGAAAGAACAATTGGATTTCGCTTGGTGTTTATTAAAGGAAAACGATTTGTTTATGGCAGAAGATGGGAAAACCTTGGAAAAGGATGAGGAAGGAAAAGCCAGAATGGAAAGAATCTACAACGGATTTGTAGAAAATCAACTGCCACAGTTAAAATGTTTAGGGATTATTTCAACTAACTAAAAACCGCCATTAATAGCTTAATATTTTTTATTAACGATGAAATAAAGCCCGATCTTGTTGAAAGTATCGGGCTTTAAATATATTTCTAATATAGAAACATTTTATGGAAATAAAGTGCGGTCAAAATTTGATTACTTTTCTGCTTTATCCGATGTTTCTTTTTTAAACCCAGATTCTACATTGCTCATATCCGGTAAGCGGTGGGCAATACCTTTATGACAGTCAATACAGGTTTTTCCCTCGATTTTGATTTTCTCGTGCATTTTCGCAGCAACAGGGCGTTGTTCATTGAAATTCATTCGATCCACATTATGGCAATTACGGCATTCTTGGGAATCGTTGGCTTTCATTCGTGCCCATTCGTTTTCAGCCATTGCTAAACGATGTTGATTAAATTTCTCCAAGGTATCCACTTTGCCGGTGTAATGGGCATAAACTTCTTTTGCCGCAATGATTTTACGTTTCATCTTAGGCCCGAACTCGTGTGGTACGTGACAATCCGGACAACTTGCGCCCACACCGGTACGGGTTTGGTAATGCACGCTGTGGAGATATTCTGGATAGGCATCATTCATATGGCAACTTGCGCAGAATTGTTCGGTATTCGTTTTCTCTAAACCGTAATTGAATCCTACCCAAGATAAAATGCCGCCAATAAAGGCTAGGCTAATGATTGTTCCCACCGCAAGACGGCTCGGTTTACGAAACCAATGCCAAAAGCGAACGATGAAATTTGGTTTTTTCTCTGACATAATCCTTCCTTCTTAGTTACCGTAACCTTTCATCGGTTTGAAATCATTTGGTACGATAGGATCGACATTTGATTGAGAAACATGGCATTGTAAGCAAAAATAACGGCGTGGCGATGAGCTGGAACCAATGTTTCCGTCACGATCCATAAAGTGTGTCGGGCTGATTCGGGTTGCGCCGCTTAAACGTGAATTTTCAGGGCTATGACAGTTTAAGCATTGATTCACATTTTTTGTCACTTGATAATTAGCCACACTATGCGGCACCATTGGGGGTTGGTTCACATAATTTAATGCCGGTAAGTCACTGTTACGTGGCGCAGTGTGAAATGCCGGTGCAATATTTTCCGGCGATTGGGTTAAATCTTTACCTATAGATTTAACGTCATTTGCCATTAAATAACCGGCAAAAAGTGCGGTCATTAATCCCACTAAAATTTTAGATACCTGATTGGTCATATTAATCACTCCCCTGAATGATTGAATCGAGTTGAAAATTTAAAAACTTTTTCAGCGCAAACATCAATACAACGTCCGCAGCTGATGCAATCTTTAGAAAGCACAAGTAGGCTATCGTCTTTTTTTCCGTGTAAAGGTGAACGTAATACTTGTGCTTCCGGACAGACATTATAGCAATCCATACAATTGTCACATTTGCTGCGATCAACGACTTTAATGCGGAGAATACTTTTGGCACCAATAATACCGTAAGCCGCCCCGATTGGGCATAAATGTCCGCACCAACCGTGTTCGACAATCAACAAATCAAAAAGAAAAATGACGACAATTAACCAAGTTGTCGCGCCAAGCCCAAAGACAAAAGCGCGTCCTAATGCCGCGACGGGATTAATCCATTCCCACAATAGCATTCCGCTTGCTGCACTACCGACTAAAATCATCGCCAAAATACCGTAGCGTAGCCCGCGTGAGAGTTTTGCCGTTTGGCGAATACCGAGTTTACGGCGTAGCCATGCTGCGGCATCCGTCACGACATTTAGCGGACAAACCCAACCACAAAAAACTTTACTCCCCAGTACTGCGTAGCAAAGTACAATAATTGCCGCGCCGATTAGTGTCAGGACATCGGGTAAATGGCCTGCCGCAAGGCTTTCTGCGGTAATTAAGGGATCACTTAAAGGAATCGTATCAAACAGCAGGCTACCGCTGTAATTACCTTTTAAGATCCATACCCCTAAATAAGGACCGCTTAAAAACATTGCCAGAATGCTGAATTGGCTTAAACGTCGCCAAAATAAAAAGCGGTTGGCATACCACCAGCCCCATTTTTGGCGGGCTTCTCTGCCGGCATGTTTAGGTGCATTCGCTGCCATTATTTGGTGACCTCTAAAATTGGTGCCAAAACAGGTTCAGCCGGCTCAGGTATTGCGGCAGCCTCCGGTGTGCGGGCTGGTAAAGAAATGATATCTTGCGGTGCAAGAGAATGACCGGCTTTTTCCTTTTCTTCCCAACTTAGGCGATAGTGTTTACCCAACATTCCTTTTGCAAGCTCCATCGGTAGAACCTTAATTGCCGCTTCTTCCAACACACAGGCTTGTTCGCATTTGCCACAACCGGTGCAGGCATCGGAATGCACTGTCGGAATGAATAAAGCATGTTTATCCGAACGGGGATTATGTTGTTTTTCCAACGTAATCGCTTTGTCGATTAATGGGCAAACCCGATAGCATACATCACAACGCAGACCTTGCCAGTTGAGGCAGGTTTCGTGGTCCAATAGCACGGATAATCCCATACGGGATTCGTTGATATCCGTTGCATTGCGGTCTAACGCGCCGCTTGGACAAGCGTGTGCGCACGGAATATCGGGGCACATTTCACAGGGTTTATTGCGTGCAATGAAGTATGGTGTCCCCGCTTCTACCGGCGATAATAGCGATGCCAAATGCAACATATCGTAAGGGCAAGCCTGTACGCATTGCCCACAACGGATACAAGCCGCAGAAAATGCTTTCGCGTCCTGCAAGGCAAACGGTGGACGTAGCGTTACCCCTTCACGGGCTAAGCTTTGCTTTTGTTGTAACCCCAGCAAAATTCCTATGCCAACAAGACCACCCGCTGTTCGGGTTGTCTCTTTTAGAAAGCGTCGGCGTTCAGGATTTAGCGTGGTTTTTTTCATTTTCTCTTTAAATATTGATCGCACTTTTAATAGGAAATGAATGTGTCATATTTCATTTCCTATTGTAGTGACAAGTGCGGTTGGTTTTTATGTCGTTTTTACGCAGCCTTTTCCACTTTTACCGCACATTTTTTGAAGTCGGTTTCTTTTGAAATCGGGTCTGTTGCATCAAGTGTTAATACATTAGCAAGCTGGCCTGCATCAAAGAACGTGGTATAAACTAAACCGCGAGGCGGTTTGTTACGTCCGCGTGTATCTAAATAAGAAATCATCTCGCCACGGCGTGATGAGATTTTGATCTTATCTCCATGACGTAAACCTCGGGCTTCCGCGTCTAACGGGTTCATCCACACTAAGTTATTTGGGAATGAACGGTGTAATTCTTGTACACGGCGAGTCATTGTACCGGTGTGCCAGTGTTCGAGAATACGTCCGGTAGATAACCACAAGTCATATTCCGCATCCGGAGATTCTGCCGGCGGCTCATAAGGTACGGCAAGGATAATCGCTTTTTTATCCGGATAGCCGTAAAACGCTACGCCTTCACCTTCTTTGACATAAGGATCGTAACCCTCACGATAACGCCATAAGGTTTCTTTTCCATCTACTACCGGCCAACGTAATCCACGGGCTTTATGGTACATATCAAACGGTGCTAAATCATGACCGTGACCTCGACCAAATTCGGCGTATTCTTCAAATAATCCTTTGTGTACGTAGTAACCAAAATGCTCCGATTCGTCGTTTAATTGCCCTTCGGCAAGTTCACTTAATGGGAATTTATCCACTTGTCCGTTTTTGAATAGCACGTCATATAATGTTTTTCCGCGATATTCCGGCATTTGTGCCAGCAATTCTTCCGTCCACATTTCATCTGTTGTGAAGTATTTGGCAAATTCCATTAATTGCCACAAGTCGGATTTTGCTTCTCCCGGCGCTTTCACTTGTTGACGCCAGAATTGGGTACGGCGCTCTGCATTACCGTATGCCCCCTCTTTTTCCACCCACATTGCTGTTGGAAGGATCAAGTCGGCGGATAAAGCGGAAACCGTTGGATAAGGATCGGATACAACGACGAAGTTGCCTTCTTTACGCCAACCGGGCAAACGATCCGTATTGATATTTGGCCCTGCTTGCATATTGTTGTTACACATTTGCCATAATACGTTCATTTTACCATCGTGCATTGCACGATCTTGGGCGATGGTGTCCAAACCGACTTTTTCGGAAATTGTCCCTTTTGGTAGTTTCCAAATACGTTCTGCCGTTTCACGGTGTTTTGGATTGGTTACCACTAAATCTGCAGGTAAACGGTGTGGGAAAGAACCCACTTCACGAGCCGTACCGCAAGCGGAAGGTTGACCGGTTAAAGAGAATGGACCACAGCCCGGGATTGAAATTTTACCGGTCAGCAAATGAATGTTGTAGATCAGATGGTTTGCCCAAACACCGCGGGTATGTTGGTTAAAGCCCATTGTCCAAAAAGACACGACTTTTTTATTTGGATCGGCATAAAGTTTTGCCAGATTCTCAAGTTGGGCTTTATCTACACCGGACATTTCTGCCACTTTTTCAAGGGTGTATTCCGATACCAATTGTTTTAATTCTTCAAATGAAGAATCGTGCATTTTACCTGCGGTTTTACGGTTGGTGTCTTTCTCTAACGGATTTTCAGGACGTAAACCGTAACCGATATTGGTTTCACCACGTTTAAATTTAGTATGTTTATTAACAAAATCCCAATTAATCGCATTATTTTGAATGAGATAGTTAATGATGTAGTTCATAATGGCTAAATCGGTTTGCGGTGTGAATACCAAACCGTGATCGGCAAGCTCAAAACTACGATGTTCAAAAGTGGAGAGTACGGCAACTTTCACATCAGGATTCGAAATGCGGCGATCCGTAATACGAGACCATAAGATCGGGTGCATTTCTGCCATATTGGAACCCCAAAGTACAAATGCATCGGCACGTTCAATATCATCATAGCAACCCATTGGTTCATCCATACCGAAGGTACGCATAAATGCAACAGCCGCAGATGCCATACAGTGACGGGCATTCGGATCGACGTTATTAGAGCGGAAGCCGGCTTTCCAAAGTTTGTTTTTGGCATAGCCTTCCCAAATGGTCGATTGACCGGAGCTGAACATTCCCACTGCATTTTGACCATTTTTCTTAAAGGCTTCTTTGAATTTTTCAGCCATGGTTTTAAAGGCAATATCCCAAGAAACAGGGGTAAAATCCCCATTCTTGTCGTATTTTCCGTTGGTCATCCGCAACATTGGTTGCGTAACACGATCTTTACCGTACATAATTTTCGGTAAGAAGTAACCTTTAATACAGTTTAAACCGCGGTTTACTTCTGCATCCGGATCACCTTGTGAAGCAACAACACGTCCGTCTTTCGTACCCACCAATACGGCACAGCCGGTACCACAAAAACGGCATACTGCTTTATCCCATTTAATTTCGGATTCTGCCGCAACCACATTTTTGACAGGGATGGTTAATCCCGCAGCCGTTGCCGCTGCCATAGCTGCATTGGCTTTCATAAAGTCTCGACGACTTAAGCTCATCGCGTTTCTCCCACATTACACGTTGATTTTAAAAATTAAGTTTATATTTTTCAGGGTGAATTTCACGCCACTAAAGATTAATCAATATACAAAAATGGATTATTTTTTTCTCTCGTCTTGTTCGTGATATATCAGTGAAACATTAATGACACCGTCAATGTGATTCACGCTTTCCATGTTATCAAGCAGAATATGCTGGTCATGGGATTGCATCACGACAACCAGTTTGCCCGTTTTTTCATCAAAAGTGGGTATTTCGGTGTGTTCAATTTCCAAAAGTGCGGTCTGAATTGCCACCATTTTTTGGGGATTTCCTTGCACGATCAGTCCGACTACATGCCAATCCTGTATATTTTTATCGATTAAATTTTCTTTATTATTCATTGCGTTTTAGATGATTGAGTTTTATGGCATTAACAGGGCAGTTTTGCAAACAAGCACCACAGCCATTACAAGTATCTGTGTTTACAAGAGGTTGTGCTACTCTACCCACTTGGAAATGAAAAGAAATGGCGCTCACAGGACAGTTGTCTTGACATGAGCGGCACTCAATGCCCAGTTGCGTTAAACAATTTGTACTGATTTCGGCTTTATGTGCCCAAGGTTGCTCATTTGGGGGACGGAAAATCGGTTGTTGACAAATTTCAACGCATTTTCTACAAAAAGTACATTCACCGTTCTCAAACTGAACTTCCGGAAAACCGCCGTCACCTTTCACTAAAATTTTAGTTTCGCAAACCGACAGACAGCCGTCACAGCGCGTACATTGTTCAATAAATTCATTATTGGAGACGGCCCATGGCGGGCGAATTCCTTCAAACCCTTGTTTTTGTTCGTTTTCAGTGTGTAATGATGTTAAAAATTTACCTCGTAAAAATTGCCTGCGGGGTAAGTTTTCAACGCTCATTCGGTTTACCTTTGTGGATAGTTATATACCTGACTTTGGATAGTGAATTATCTAATTGTGATCGCAAGATATAAACTACCAAAAAGAGGTAGATTGATAAAGACTTGAACTTTTGTTGTGTTAGATCAATAAAAGGATTTTACTCATTGATTTTATTAGAAATATTTTATAACAGTAAGCCATATTTTTTATATTCCCTAGCAACAAGTAATCAGTTTTAGGAACGCATCAAAATATATTTAAATCAATTTAAATAATAATAATTCTTATTGACGGTGATGGGATAAACTTTTAGAATCATACCGAATAATCAACCTATCCCTATGGAGAAAGTCCAATGAAAAAATCCCTTACCACTGTTGCGTTATCTCTTTCTGCACTATTTTCAACTTCTGCCTTTGCGACAGAGGAAGTTAATGTTTATTCCTATCGCCAACCTTACCTTATTGAACCGATGCTCAAGGAATTTGAGAAAGAAACCGGTATTAAAGTGAATGTAATTTTTGCCGATAAGGGTTTAGTTGAACGTGTGAAACAAGAAGGCGAATTAAGTCCGGCGGATGTGCTATTAACCGTGGATATTTCACGAGTGATGCAAATCGTAAATGAAGGCTTGGCACAACCGTTTACTTCTAAAGTTTTAGATGAAAATATTCCGGCACAATATCGTGATACTGAAGGGAAGTGGTATGGTTTAACGACACGTGCCCGTGTTATTTATTCTTCAAAAGAGCGTGTAGGAAAATTACCTGCAGATTTCAATTATTTTGATTTAGCCAAACCTGAACTCAAAGGTAAAGTATGCGTACGTTCAGGTAAAAATTCATATAATGTTTCACTTTTTGCTTCAATGATCGAACATTACGGTGAGGCAAAAACGAAAGCTTTCCTAGAGGGGTTAAAAGCAAATCTTGCTCAAAAACCTCAAGGTGGTGACCGTGATCAAGTTAAAGCAATTAAAGAAGGAATTTGCGATTACTCCCTTGGTAACAGTTATTACTACGGTAAAATGTTAGATGATGAGAAGCAAAAAGCATGGGCTGAAGCGGCGGTGATTAATTTCCCGGCTGGCGAGTACGGTACACATGTTAATATTAGTGGCGTAGCCTTGGCGAAACACGCACCGAATAAAGCAAACGCAGTAAAATTAGTCGAATATCTAAGCGGTGAAAAAGCCCAAAAACTTTATGCCACGCTCAATCATGAATATCCGGTGAAAGCAGGTGTAGAGCCTTCCGAGCTAGTGAAAGGTTGGGGAACATTTACGCCGGATACGATAAAATTAGAAACTATCGCTAAAAATTATGAAAAAGCATTAAAATTAGTCGATGAAGTGAAATTTGATGAATTTTAATTACTAGTATTTCTTACTAAACAAAATAACGGGCTTTAAGCAAGCGATAGATTTTTATCTAACATTTGTTGAAGCTCGTTTTGTGTCTAGAATGTATAATCCTGTTTCAAGTCAAATAATTTTTAGGCTACTCGGCACGTCTGATTTTTTACATTAATATAATTAAATGAAACACCATCTTTCTTGGAAATTGTCTGCAATTTTGACCGCACTTTTGGTTTTGCTACCGTTGTTAGCGATTGTTTATCATGCGTCAAGTGGTGAAATGGATAACCTTATTCATTTTTGGAATACCATGCTTGGGCACTATGTCATCAACTCCGTTTTATTGGTGGTCGGTACTGTCGCCTTGGCATTATTTTTTGCGTTGCCTTCAGCTTGGTTGGTTGCCAATTTTCAATTTTGGGGACAACGCACATTACAATGGTTACTTTGTCTCCCTCTTGCCATGCCTGCTTATTTGATTGCCTATCTTTACACTGATTTACTTGATTATTCCGGGGGATTTCAGTCTTTACTGCGTGATATTTTTGGTTGGCAAACTCCTAGAGATTATTGGTTTCCACAAATTCGTACACTTTATGGCGCGTGTTTTGTGCTCGCTTTAGTCTTGTATCCCTATATTTTTTTGCTTGTACGTGTCGCATTTTTAGAACAATCCGAAAATCTACAACACAGTGCCAAAATGCTTGGCGCCACACCGAGTCAAATTTTCCGCCGCATTACTTTTCCGCTTATTCGCCCAGCCATTGCGGTAGGGATGGCGTTAGTGGCAATGGAAACGCTAGGTGACTTTGGTACGGTTGCCTATTTCGCCGTGCCGACGCTTACAACTGCAATTTATGATTCTTGGCTCAGCTTCCACGATTTAGGCACGGCAAGCCGTATTTCAATTTTTATGCTGATGATGATTTTCTTATTCATCAGCCTTGAACAGTACAGTCGCCGTAAACAAAAAAGCTATCAACGTGGTTATGAAAAGAAAGCACATTTGAAAACCTTAACAGGTTGGCGCAATGCTTTGGCATTAACTTGGTGTTGGGGGTTATTGGCTATCGCATTTTTTATTCCCTTTGGTCGGTTAATTTTTTGGTCAATAGAGTATTTTGAGCAGTCATGGAATTTGGACTTTGTGAAGTTTGCGGCAAATAGCTTGAAAGTATCCTCTATTGCTGCGATCACTACTGTTTGTGTCGCGCTGCTATTGCATTTTGCCCACAGGCTTTCTAAGGAAAATCGGTGCTTTAGCAAAATGACCCGATTATCACTCGGTTTATCCGGTTTTGGTTATGCGATTCCAGGCACAGTATTGGCTATCGGCTTGCTTTCTCCTCTTACCTTTGCCGATCATCAATTACACGGTTTACTTAAATCATTAGAGTTAAAACCGGTCGGATTGATTTTCTCCGGCTCATTGTTTGCTTTGGTTCTGGCTTATACTATTCGTTTTTTAGCAATGGCAATTGGCACTTTGGGCGCTTGTCTTGAACGAATTTCCCCGACATTGGACATGGCAAGTCGAAGCATGGGGAAAACGGGTGTTGCTATGTTTAAAAATATTCATATTCCTTTGATTTCAAAAGGAATGATTACGGCAATATTGATGGTTTTTATTGAAAGTATGAAAGAACTCAATGCATCATTATTACTCCGACCATTTAATTTTGATACTTTGGCTACCTACGTTTTTACTTTTACCTCGGATGAACAGTTGGAGCGCGCAGCCTTGCCTGCTATCGTCTTAGTGCTGGTAGGGTTGATTCCCGTGATTTGGCTGACTCGTTCATTAATTTCGCAATCACAAAAAGAGCGTTAAATGAAATTACTTGAAGTTCAGCAACTTAGCTGTCAGTTTGAACAAAATCAGATTTTAAAAAATCTTGAGCTTGACGTCGCAGAAAATGAAATTGTTTGCTTACTCGGGGCGAGCGGTTGTGGTAAAACCACCTTACTTAAAGCGATAGCCGGATTAGTTCCCACTACACAAGGCATAATAAAATTAGCGGGCAGGGTGATTAATCAAATCCCCGTAGAACAACGTCAAATCGGTTTAATTTTTCAGGATTACGCCCTTTTTCCACATCTAACCGTTGCGGACAATATTCAGTTTGGCTTAACTAAATTAGCAAAAAGTGAGCGGCAAACCATTATGCAACAAATGCTTAACGTGGTGAAACTAGAGGGATTTGAACAACGTTTTCCCCACGAATTATCAGGCGGACAGCAACAAAGGGTTGCCGTCGCTAGAGCCTTGGCTTGTCAGCCGACCTTGCTTTTGCTGGACGAGCCTTTTTCTAACATTGATAGCCAAACAAGATATTCAATGATCCAAGAGATCAAACAGATTCTAAAAAGCCAAAAAGTCCCTGCGATTTTTGTTACGCACAGCAAAGAAGAGGCTTTTGCTTTTGCCGATAAAATTGCGGTAATGGATCAAGGAAGAATTATGCAAATTGGCACTCCAAACCGACTTTATCACCAGCCAATCAACAATTTTGTTGCTGATTTTCTCGGTACTACAAACTATTTATCTTGTGAAATTTATGCCGATCGGCGTTTCAAAAGCCCAATCGGTAGTTATTGTCTGCCTTCTGAAACGGAATACGCTGAAGGGCATTATCAATGGCTTCTTCGTCCTGAGCAGATCCTCATTAAACCTGACAATACAGGGCAAGGGCAGATTATTAATAAACTTTTTTTAGGGCAATACTATCGTTATCAAATTGCAATAAACGGTATTCATCTTACCGCTTACCACATTGCAGATTTACCTCTGCAATCCGCGGTGAGTATTGATCTTCATTGCCAAGAATTTGTCTTTTTTCCCGCTAAGTAAAGTATTAGGCTGAAATCAATATATCGATGACAAACTTGATTTTATCGTAAATGCCAACGTAATCATGTTAGATGAACAAATCATAAAAAAACAGCATGAAAATAATGTTTTCCCATGCTGTTTTTTTATTGTGAAAAATTTACGCTTTTGATGCAGGGTATTCCCACCAAATATCAAATAATTCACTGATTTCAATCTGTTGTAATCCGTTGGTTTCTAGCCATTTTTTCACGGTTTCACGGTGGCTTTCATCACATTTACCGATTTTCTCTAAGCAAACCAAGCCTTCCCAGTGTAAATAGCCACTGCCCTCATAAGCTAAGCCGTTTGGTTGAATGACTTCTTCAATAAAACGATCAATCATTTCATCAACGGTTTCGATTGAAGTACCTTCAGCAAACTGAAAGTTTACTAGAAATCCTAACTCTTGGAATTCCGCAAGATGGAGTTTCTTACGTTGGCGTTGGTTGTAGGATTTAGACATATTGTTCTCCTGTTTTTGTTAGTGGTAAGGATAAATCGGTTTATTTATATTAGATTTTGTTTGTGAAAAACACTAAACTTAAACAAAAATACATATTTTCAATGAGTTAAACATTATTTTTAACGAAAAATAAATCCCACACACCATGTCCTAACCGATGCCCGCGGGCTTCAAATTTTGTTAGCGGACGAAAATCCGGGAGGGGAATATAATCGCCGGTTGCTGAGGTATTCACTAAATTCGTATTGGATTGTAGCACGTCCAACATTTGTTCGGCATAGTTTTCCCAGTCCGTTGCCATATGGATAAAACCGTTTTTGTCGAGTTTTTTTACCACTTGTTCGACAAAGTGCGGTTGAACGATACGGCGTTTATGGTGTTTTGCTTTGTGCCAAGGATCGGGGAAGAATAGTTGTAATCCGGCGAGTGTATGATCCGCAATACTATCGCGTAAAATTTCGGTGGCATCATGGCAAATTACGCGAAGATTTTTTACCCCTTTTTCCACCGCATAAGCAACGCAAGCCCCGACACCGGGGGTATGCACTTCAATGCCAAGATAATTTTTATCGGGATTAGCAACCGCCATATCGACAAGGGATTTTCCCATGCCAAAACCGATTTCTAAGATCACTGGATTCGTATTGCCATAAATTTTTACGAAATTGAAAGGGGTAGTTTGGTAGTCTAATCCTAATTCCCCCCAATGGGCGTTCATCATTGATTTTTGAAAGTCGCTCAAACGCCCGGTTCGTAATACAAAACTACGTACTTTGCGTTTGTAGCGACCGTCTTCGGTAAATTCTGCGGTTTCTACGGTTTTACGTTTTTGATCGGCAAAAGTCTGTGTCATTACTTCTGAATTGAAAAATAAGTTGGTAAAAAATTGGCGGTGATTATACATGAAATCGAACGCTTTTCCCGTATAATAAGCCAAATTTTTTCCCAAGAGTTGTTATGAAAATTGTTCGAGTTGCACTTGCCGTGCCGCTTCCCCGTTTATTTGATTATCTTGCACCGGACGACACAACATTAGTTGTGGGGGTACGTGTGCTGGTTCCTTTTGGAAGACAAAAACGGGTTGCGATAGTTGTGATGTTTCCTACCGAATCCGATGTGGCGGAGGATAAACTAAAGAAAATCATTGCGCCTTTGGATAGGGAGTCTTTATTTTCTTCGGTGACATTGGATTGGCTGTACTGGGCGGCAAATTACTATCAAGTGCCGGTGGGTGAAGTATTATTTCAAGCCTTGCCGGTGAAGTTACGCAACGGTGAAAATGTGGCGAAAAATGACCGCACTTTTTGGTGTATCACGGAGGAGGGAAAAAATGCGCTGTTGAACGGTGAATTAAAGCGTTCCAAAAAGCAGACTGAAGCTCTGCAATGCTTGTTGGAAAATGATTTGGAAAAAGGAAATAATGATTTTACTCCGACCGTTTGGTCAGCCTTAAAAAGTAAAAACTTTGTCCAAGCGATCCTTGTTCAACAAGAACAAAAAAGTTGGCAAACCGTTTTGCATGATAAGCCGTTAGTGAATGTTAATAATCGTCTTACTTTAAATAAACAGCAAGCCTTAGCTTTTAGCCAATTAATGTTTCAACGTGAGTTTAACGTCTGGTTGTTGGAGGGAGTGACAGGTTCCGGTAAGACGGAAATTTATCTGCAATATATCGAGGAAATATTGAAATCCGGTAAACAAGTGCTTGTGCTCGTACCGGAAATCGGTTTGACGCCTCAAACCGTGCAGCGTTTTAACGCGCGTTTTAATGTGGAAATTGATGTTTTGCATTCTCATTTGAACGATACCCAACGGTTGAATGTGTGGGCGCGTGCGAGAACGGGGCAAAGTGCCGTAGTAATCGGCACAAGATCGGCATTATTTACACAATTTGCTAATCTGGGAGCGATTATTTTAGACGAAGAACATGATGCTTCTTTTAAACAACAAGACGGTTGGCGTTATCATACCCGTGATTTAGCCATTGTGCTGGCACAAAAATTAGCGATTCCCGTACTGATGGGGTCGGCGACACCCAGTTTAGAAAGTATTAATAATGTACAAAATGGTAAATATAAACATTTGACGTTGCCAAAAAGAGCGGGAAATGCGACCGCACTTCGCCAGTTTGTGATCGATTTAAAAAATCAACGCGTCCAAAATGGCTTGTCCAAACCACTTCTAGAACGAATGAAACATCACCTTGAAAGAGGCAATCAGGTCTTGTTATTTCTAAATCGTCGCGGATTTGCACCAGTTTTACTCTGCCATGAATGCGGTTGGATTGCACAATGTCCGCATTGTGAAAAGCCTTATACCTATCATCAATATCAGCGAGCCTTGCGTTGCCACCATTGCGGCTCGCAAAAGACCATTCCCCGTCAATGTGATCATTGTGGTTCTACCCATCTTGTTACAACCGGACTTGGTACGGAGCAATTAGAGGAAACGTTAAAAGCGCAATTTCCTGATTATTCTGTGGCAAGAATTGATCGCGACAGCACAGCCCGTAAAGGCAAATTGGAACGCTATTTGGCAGATATTCAACAGGGAAAAAGCCAAATTTTGGTTGGCACGCAAATGTTGGCAAAAGGGCATCATTTTCCGAATGTAACATTGGTAGCACTGGTAAATGTGGATAGTGCATTATTTTCCTTAGATTTTCGAGCGGAGGAACGATTAGCACAACTTTATATACAAGTAGCGGGGCGTTCCGGACGTGCGGAAAAACAAGGTGAAGTGGTACTGCAAACCCATTATCCTGATCATCCGTTATTGACAACGTTATTAGCAAAAGGCTATCAGGCTTTTGCCGAAGAAACCTTGCGTTTACGCCACTCAATGGGGTTACCGCCTTTTAGTTTCCAAGCATTGTTTAAAGCTCAGGCGCGTTATTCGGAGCAAGCGGAACAGTGTTTAATGCAAATTGCGGATTTTTTTCGCTCACAGAATGTCGAAGGATTACATATTTTAGGCCCTATGCCGGCGCCATTCGGTAAAAAATCGGGACAATTCCGTTGGCAGCTGCTTTTGCAACACGCCTCCCGTATGGTGTTGCAAAAAGTTTTACATGATTATCAGCAAACAAATTTAGAAAGAAATAATCAAATACGGTTGACTTTAGATGTTGATCCGCAGGATTTAAGCTAGAAAATCAGGGTATTTTTCAGTACACTTGACAAGTTTTACAGAATTTTTAGAAATCATTAAAGT
The DNA here is from genome assembly GCF_010587025.1 of Rodentibacter caecimuris. Lineage (NCBI taxonomy): Bacteria > Pseudomonadati > Pseudomonadota > Gammaproteobacteria > Pasteurellales > Pasteurellaceae > Rodentibacter > Rodentibacter caecimuris. The sequence continues at coordinate 1,957,164 of NZ_CP040863.1, forward strand.
TTAAGGTTTTATTGTGGCTCATCGAGATTTTGCCGCCCGTCGCGGTTCAAATAAGAAAAAGAAAACAAATAAAAACATATTGATTGGCATTGCCCTTACGGTATTGCTTGCGTTTGGCGTTGGTCTTTATTTCCTAAAAAGCAAAACCCCACCCGCCCCCGTCGCGGTTCAGCCTGAAAAGCCCCAACCGAAAAGCGTATTACCCAATCGTCCTGAGGAGGTGTGGAGTTATATTAAGGCATTGGAAACCCGTACCGTGCCGATTGATGATAAACCTGCCAGTGTGGAAAAAAATATGCGCTTAACGGAAGAGCAGCGTCAAGTGTTGATTCAAATGGAAAAGGAACAAAAAGCAGCGGAAGAAGCCCGCAAACTGGCGGAAAAACGTAAAGCGGAAGAAACTGAAAAAGCACAACAAGCAGTAGAGACGGTGAAGGCTGAAATTCCGAAACAAGAAACAAAAAAGCAGACGGATGTAAAAAAATCAGAACCGTTGAAAAAGCCCGAACCGGTAAAAGTTGAGACAACGAAAAAAGTAGAAACAAAGCCGTCAGAAACTGCCGGAGCTGGGGAAAAACGTTTTGGCTTACAGTGTGGTGCTTTTAAAAATCGTGCCCAAGCAGAAAATTTACAGGGGCGTTTAGTGATCTCAGGGGTGAATGCTCAGGTAATGGTTCACGGTGAGTGGAATCGTGTTCGTGTCGGGCCGTTTGCAAATCGTGAGACAGCGACACAGGAACTGAATAAAGCAAAATCTGTGGCAAGTTGTGTGATTATCGGGATGTAATGCCATATTGAAGGGAAAAAAGTGCGGTAAAAAATACCGCACTTTTTTCATTTTTTAGCTTGCCAAAAAATCAAAAATCTCTAGAATGAACGCTCGTTCATTCAATAGGATTTGAATGTCTTTTCTTTAATTATTTTCGAAACTAATATTTTATGCGACACGCTAAAACTAATCTTGTTGAGCAAATTTTTATGGCAACGGATCGCCTGATGGCAAAAGAGGGCTTGAATCAACTGTCGATGCATAAATTGGCAAAGGAAGCCAATGTGGCGACAGGAACAATTTATCTTTACTTTAAAAATAAGGATGAATTACTAATACAATTTGCTCGACGCGTGTTTGCTATGTTTATAGCGGCACTTGAGAAGGATTTTGATGAGTCTGAATCCTTTTTTCAACAATACAGACGAATGTGGTGGAATATGTGGCAATTTTTGCAGGATAATCCGACCATTTTGTCCAATTTAAATCAATATCAGTCTTTACCGGAATTTACTAAAATTTGTCGGGAAATTGATAATAGCCGTTGGGATCATTTTTGTTTTCAAGCAAGGACTGCAAATGAATTAGCGGATTTACCGGATGATGTTCTTTTTCAATTAAGTTTAAAAACTGCGATGACAATGGCATCGGATATTAAGTTTTTAAGCGTAGAACTCACCCGTGAAATTCTAGAATCTGTGGTTGAACGCTCTTGGCGGGCAATTCAGAAGTAATCATTATTTTTTTATCTTTTATCGGAGCTTTTATAAAATGAGTCAAACTCAAAGCAGTCGGCCAAAACGCTCGCATATTTTCTATATGAAAATTATTCTTGTCGTGTTTGTCTTAATTTTTGTCGGTGTTATCGGTTTTAACGTTTTTCGTGGCATTATGATTGGTAAAGCATTGGCCAATATGCAGGAAAGATCCAGTCCGGTTACCGCACTTGAGGTGAAAGCCAGTGAATGGACACCGGTTATCAATACCACAGGTCTTGTACGGCCAAATCAAGGTGCGATGCTAAGCGCACAGAGTGCGGGAACCGTTGTTAATGTATTTGTTCAAAACGGACAAAATGTCAAAAAAGGCGATCTTTTGGTTGAACTGGATAGTTCGGTTGAACGTGCAAGCCTGAAAGCCTCCCAAGCACAGCTTCCGGCATTGCGTCAAACTTATCAACGCTATGCAAATTTATTAGCAAGCAACGCGGTTTCCCGCCAAGAGGTGGATAATGCGAAATCCGCTTATGATGCACAAGTGGCGAATATTGAATCATTAAAAGCAACGATTGAACGTCGTCAGATTGTTGCGCCTTTTGACGGAAAAGCCGGTATTGTAAAAGTGAATGTCGGTCAATACGTGAATGTTGGATCTGAAATTGTGCGAGTGGAAGACACCAGTTCAATGAAAATTGATTTTGCGATTTCTCAAAATGAATTAGACAAACTACATATTGGTCAACGAGTTACCGCCACTACGGATGCGCGTCAAGGTGAAACCTTTTCAGCCCGTATTACCGCAATTGAACCGGCGATTAATTCATCAACCGGTTTAGTGGATATTCAGGCGACTTTCGATCCTGAAGACGGACGTAAATTACTGTCAGGTATGTTCTCTCGTTTACGTGTTGCGTTACCAACGGAAACAAATCAAATTGTCGTACCTCAAGTAGCGGTGAGCTATAACATGTATGGTGAAATTTCTTATCTGTTAGAACCCTTGTCTGAAGAAGATAGAACTAAATTTGCCGATAATCCGAAATTAGACTCCCTTTATCGTGCAAAACAAATCACGGTGTTTACTAAAGATCGCCAAGGTATTTACTCTCAGCTACAAGGCGATGAAGTTAAAGTTGGTGACAAAATTATTACCGGTGGTCAACAAGGTATCGGCAATGGCAGCCTTGTTGAATGGATCAAAAAAGATATCGTTGGCGGAATTGAACCGGCAGTGAAGACCAATCTGTAATAACTTAGGAAATACGAATGAAATTTACTGATATATTTATTCGTCGTCCCGTTTTAGCGGTTTCGATTAGCCTGCTTATCATTATTTTAGGCTTGCAGGCTATTTCAAAATTAGCGGTGCGTGAATATCCTAAAATGACAACTACGGTGATTACCGTAGCAACAGCTTATCCGGGGGCTGACGCGAATTTAATTCAAGCCTTCGTTACCTCCAAGTTGGAAGAGTCGATTGCTCAAGCGGATAATATTGACTATATGTCTTCATCCAGCGCGCCGAGTTCTTCTATTATTACCGTAAAAATGAAGCTGAATACGGATCCTGCCGGTGCGTTGGCTGATGTATTGGCGAAAGTAAATGCGGTACGTTCCGAATTACCAAGCGGGATTGAAGACCCGACGGTGTCGTCTTCATCGGGTGGTTCCGGGATTATGTATATTAGTTTCCGCTCTAAAAAGTTGGATTCCAGCCAAGTAACGGACTATATCAACCGCGTAGTGAAACCACAATTCTTTACGATTGAAGGTGTGGCGGAAGTCCAAATTTTTGGTGCGGCGGAATATGCAATGCGCATTTGGCTTGATCCGCAAAAAATGGCGGGACAAAATCTTTCGGCTTCGCAAGTCATGTCCGCACTTTCTGCTAATAACATTCAAACTGCCGCAGGGAGTGATAACGGTTATTATGTGATCTACCGTAATAAGGTTGAGACAACCACCAAATCCGTTGAACAATTAGGTAATTTAATCGTTGCCTCGAATGGGGATGACTTAGTCCGTTTGCGTGATATTGCAACCGTTGAATTGAATAAAGAAAGTGATAATTCACGGGCAACAGCGAATGGTGCGGATTCTGTTGTATTAGGTATTAATCCAACCTCTTCGGCTAACCCATTAACGGTGGCTGAAAAAATCCGTCCACTCTATGAGAGCATTAAAAATCAGCTTCCGGACAGTATGGAAACGGATATTCTTTATGACCGCACCATTGCGATTAATAGTTCTATTAACGAGGTGATTAAAACTATCGTTGAAGCAACGGTAATCGTACTCGTGGTGATTTTGATGTTTATCGGTTCATTACGTGCGATTTTAATTCCGGTATTAACTATTCCGATTTCTTTGATCGGGGTGTTAATGATGTTACAAAGTTTGGATTTCTCCATTAACCTGATGACTTTGTTAGCTCTGATTCTTGCGATAGGTCTCGTGGTGGACGATGCAATTGTCGTATTGGAAAACGTTGACCGTCATATTAAAGAGGGGGAAACACCGTTCCGTGCCGCGATTATCGGTACCCGTGAAATTGCCCTGCCGGTTATTTCAATGACGGTTTCTTTAATTGCGGTTTACTCGCCAATGGCTCTTATGGGCGGTATTACGGGAACACTTTTCAAAGAGTTTGCGTTAACCCTTGCCGGTTCGGTGTTTATTTCCGGTATTGTGGCATTAACCCTTTCCCCAATGATGACCAGCAAACTATTGAAATCCAATGCAGAACCGACATGGATGGAACGTAAAGTAGAGCATACACTTTCTAGAATGAATAACGTGTATAACTATATGCTGGATATTGTGATGCAAAATCGTAAATCCATGGTGGTGTTTGCCGTGGCGATTTTTTCTACATTACCGTTCCTCTTTAATTCGCTTTCAAGCGAATTAACACCAAATGAAGATAAAGGGGCGTTTATTGCGATTGGTTCCGCACCTTCTAATGTGAATGTGGATTATATTCAAAATGCAATGCAACCTTATATGAAAACGGTGATGGATACGGAGGAAGTTTCTTTTGGTATGAGTATTGCGGGCGCACCGAGTTCTAACCAATCTTTAAATATTGTGACACTAAAAGATTGGAAAGCGCGTTCACGCAAGCAATCGGAAGTTATGAATGAACTGAATACCAAAGCAAAAGGATTACCGGAAGTCTCAATTTCTGCATTTAACTTCCCTGAAATTGATACAGGGGAACAAGGGCCGCCGGTTTCTATTGTGTTAAAAACGGCTCAAGATTATAACGCCTTGGCGAATACCGCAGAAAAATTCTTACAAGCTATGCGGGCATCAGGTAAGTTTGTTTATACTAACCTCGATTTAAAATATGATACCGCCCAAATGACGATTTCCGTTGATAAAGAAAAAGCGGGCACTTACGGTATCACCATGCAGCAAATCAGTAATACGCTGGGAAGCTTTCTTTCCGGCGCAACGATTACCCGTGTAGATATTGATGGACGTGCTTATAAAGTCATTTCACAAGTAAAACGTGATGATCGCTTGTCACCGGAAAGTTTCAAAAATTACTACCTAAATGCAAGTAATGGTGAAGCTGTACCGTTGAGCAGCTTGGTTAGTATGAAACTTGAAACACAGCCTACCTCATTGCCTCGTTTTAGTCAGTTAAATGCAGCAACGATTCAAGCCGTACCAATGCCGGGAACATCAACAGGGGATGCGGTAGCGTGGCTACAAGAACATGCCGATACTACTTTACCACAGGGCTATACTTACGATTTCCGTTCGGAATCCCGTCAGTTAATCCAAGAAGGGAATGCGTTGGCACTCACTTTTGTGTTAGCGGTTGTGATCATTTTCTTAGTATTGGCGATTCAGTTTGAATCAATACGTGATCCGTTGGTGATTATGATTTCGGTGCCGTTAGCAGTGAGTGGATCGTTAGTAGTACTCAATTTACCTTCCGCTTTGCAAGGATTTCTAGGATTCATTGGGCATATTACGGGGATTGCCGCAATTGCTCAATTCGGACAAAGTATAACAATGACAGGATATACCTTAAATATTTACTCACAAGTGGGATTAATTACCTTAGTGGGTTTGATTACGAAACATGGTATTTTGATGTGTGAAGTAGCAAAAGAAGAGCAGCTGTTACACGGTAAAAACCGTATTGATGCGATTACCGCTGCGGCTAAAGTGCGTTTGCGTCCAATTTTGATGACAACTGCCGCAATGGTAGCGGGTTTGATTCCATTGCTTTATGCAACAGGCGCCGGTGCGGTATCACGCTTTAGTATCGGTATCGTTATCGTAGCCGGCTTGTCTATCGGGACAATCTTTACATTGTTTGTACTTCCGGTGGTGTATAGCTATGTGGCAACCGAACACAAACCATTACCGGTATTTGAAGAAAATGAAAGCAAAACGGCTCATTAATAAAATACCTTAAAATTCAACCGCACTTTTGGAAACGAAAGTGCGGTTTTGTTTTTTCATTAACATAAGCACATAAAAAACCGCACATAAAAAACCGCACCTGAAAGTGCGGTCAATGTAGCAAGCATTTTTATTTTTTTGACGCGTTATAAAGTTTCATTGCCTCTGGGAGTAAACGGCGTAAGTTTTCTTGGCGATCTTCATCTGTCGGGTGAGTGGAAGCCAAGGCATCTAATGCACCTTTTGAACCGCCGGAGGCTTTTTTCATCTTATCCCATAAACCGGGGGCAGATTGTGGATTAAATCCGGATTTTGCCATGAGCAATAAGCCTACTTCATCGGCTTCGGTTTCTGCACTACGTGAATAAGGTTTATCTAATGCAAAATCTTTCGTTAAGCTAATCGCGATTCCGCTTAAATCAGAGCCTACCACAGTAGAAAGCGCAACATGACCTAATTGTGCGGCAATACCTGTTGCCATCCCAAAATTCGCTTTTGCTTTACCATGTTCTTTTAGCGCATGTGCCATTTCATGCCCCATCACGGTCGCAATTTCATCATCACTCAGTTTTAGCGTATCTACTAATCCCGTATAAAACGCCATTTTCCCACCCGGCATTGCCCAAGCATTTAATTTTTTGGATTTGATGACGGTGATTTGCCAATTAAAGGGCTGACCGGTTTGGTTTTCTTTATTGGCGTAAGGTACCATTTTACCGAAAATTCGGTGAATACGCTTTGCCGTTTGAGAGGTGGTATCTACCGCCCCTTGGGTACGGATTCTGCCCATTTCTTGCGCATAGCTTGATGCCGCTTGTTGATTGATAGAAGCTGAATCTGCACAAGCATTCAATACAAAAGCAGCCATGGAGGCAAAGACAAAAGATTTTATGTGTGTTTTCATTTGGGATTCCTATTGTGGGTACAGCGGTTAGAGACAATGGGATTATAAGGAAAATAGTTTTAAATTGTCTATAAAAAACAATTGAGTTTTGATGATGCACTATTATAATAGTGCAAAATTCACTTTAGAGAATCACTTATGAAACAACAAAAATCCCCTTCGCTATTGGGCGGTGCAATGATTATTGCGGGTACTGCAATTGGTGCAGGTATGCTAGCAAATCCTACATCAACAGCTGGTGTTTGGTTTATCGGTTCTATTCTTGTGCTGGTTTATACATGGTTTTGTATGATGACATCCGGTTTAATGATTTTAGAAGCCAACTTGCATTATCCCACCGGTTCAAGTTTCGACACCATCGTAAAAGATTTACTTGGTAATGGTTGGAATGTAATTAACGGTGTATCCGTCGCATTTGTACTTTATATTTTAACTTATGCTTACATCACCTCAGGTGGCGGCATTACGCAAAATTTATTAAATCAGCTGTTAAGTTCCTCCGAAAGTGCGGTTGAAATCGGGCGTACTTTCGGATCGTTAATTTTTTGCATCGTCTTAGCGGCTTTTGTATGGCTTTCAACCAAAGCGGTAGATCGTTTTACAACGGTATTAATTGGCGGAATGGTGATTGCCTTTTTTCTTTCAACGGCAGGTCTATTAGGCTCTGTAAAAGCTGAGGTATTATTTAATACGCTTGCACAAGGTGAACAACAATATTTACCTTATTTATTAACTGCACTTCCCGTATGTTTAGTTTCATTTGGTTTCCATGGAAATGTTCCAAGTTTAGTGAAATATTATCATCGTGACGGCAATCGTGTGATGAAAGCGATCTTTATCGGCACCGGTTTGGCTCTGATTATTTATATTTTGTGGCAGTTTGCGATTCAAGGTAATTTACCACGTGCGGAATTTGCGCCGGTAATTGAAAAAGGCGGGGATGTTTCAGCACTACTTGAGGCGCTGCACAAATATATTGAAACGGATTATATTGCGGTTATTTTGAATTTCTTTGCTTATATGGCGATTGCCAGCTCTTTCTTGGGGGTAACCTTAGGTTTGTTTGACTATATTGCGGATTTATGCAAATTTGACGATAGTGTAATGGGCAGAACAAAAACGACTTTAGTTACTTTCTTGCCTCCGTTATTATTAAGCCTTCAGTTCCCTTACGGTTTTGTGATTGCCATTGGATATGCCGGCTTGGCTGCAACAATTTGGGCTGCTATTGTGCCGGCATTGCTTGCGAAAGCCAGCCGTAAAAAATTCCCGAATACCACCTATAAAGTCTATGGCGGCAACCTAATGATTGGTTTCATTATCCTATTTGGTGCGCTGAATATTGTAGCGCAAGTCGGTGCAAATTTAGGGTGGTTTGCAAGTTTTAACGGATAAGTTAATTATGGAAATAAAGGGTGTATAGCATACGCCCTTTTGATTTTTTAGCACAGAATGAATCTCGATAGGAATAGGAATGAGCGATAAAATCAGCGTTTATGATAGAGAAAACTTCTTTGAACTTTATCAAAAACTTCGAGCTAACTCGATTAGCCTAAATGAAATCGTAGAAAAACCGACAATGCTTTCCCTCTTACCGGAGCTACAAGGGAAAAAATTACTGGATCTGGGTTGCGGCACAGGGGAACATTTGCAGCTTTATTTACAACGGGGGGCAAGTGTTGTAGTGGGAATGGATTTATCCGCCAATATGCTGAAACAAGCCCGAATTAATCTGGAAAAGTGCGGTCAATTTCAGGGACATTTTTCGTTACACCAATTATCAATGGAAAATCTTGGTGATTTGCCGGAAGCTAATTTTGATGTCATTACCAGTTCTTTTGCCTTTCATTACGTGCAAGATTTTCCGAGATTATTAACGGCGATTACGAAGAAACTGGTTAAAAACGGTATGCTTATCTTTTCCCAAGAACATCCGATAACTACCTGTCATAAAATTGGAGAGCGTTGGGAAAAGGATGAAAATAAACAACAAACTGCCTATCGTTTAAATCATTACCGTGATGAAGGTGAACGGGATAGAAATTGGTTTAAACAACCGTTCAAAACTTACCATCGTACGATGGCTACGATTATCAATCATTTAATTTCGGCTGGTTTTCAAATTGAACAAATGGCAGAACCTATGCTTGCCGAACAACCTCAATGGTATGCAGAATTTAAAGATTTGCAACACCGCCCGGTCTTGTTATTTGTTAAGGCAAAATTAATAGCGAGTGGGGAGTAATATGTTGTGTAAAAACCAGCCTGTCAGTTAATATATAGTATCGGCTGTATTTTGGAAGGTTGTTTTTATGGAAAGTGCGGTTGTTTTTAAATGTGTTTTATAAAATCCGTTGTTTTTATAAACATTTTGATTATTAACCATTCAAACACACCTGTTTTTTCATTTTTTTTAAATTTAGTTATTGACCGACAAGCGAAAAAATAGTTTAATACGCTCCGTTGTCAGGCACTAGCCGATAGTGATAACGCCTCGATAGCTCAGTCGGTAGAGCAGGGGATTGAAAATCCCCGTGTCGGTGGTTCGATTCCGCCTCGAGGCACCATTTAAAATCTACTCCTCCTTAGTTCAGTCGGTAGAACGGTGGACTGTTAATCCATATGTCGCTGGTTCAAGTCCAGCAGGAGGAGCCAATCTTACAAGATTGAATTCATAATCTGTTTATTAAAGATCTATATAAAACCCCATTTAGTCCCCTAGCCGATACTTAATTAACTTATATTTGTTAAGAGAGTATCAAAATGAAAAATCAAACTGCATCTCAAAAACTATTCATTATTACCATTGCTTCAACAAAGAGTGGGTCTGCGAAAAGTACCAATGCAGCAAATATCGGTGCGTTTTGTGCTGATCACGGCTTGAAAACCCTTCTAATTGATACCGATACCCAACCCACATTAAGCGCTTATTTCGCTTTGGAATACACAGCACCCGGCGGTATTCACGAGTTTTTGACTTACCAAGATATTGAGCCGGCTCATATCATATCGAAAACTACCCTACCTAATTTAGATTTAATCCAATCAAATGATCCGACAAATATTGTCAGCCAAATTCTCCGCAATGCACCGGACGGGTCGATTCGGTTTAGTTTTTTACTAAAAAAGCTCCAAGGTTATGATGTGATTATCGTCGATACCCGCGGGACGTGCGATATTACCGTCGATATGTCGGTACTTGCAGCAGATCTTTTATTCTGCCCTATTCTACCTCATACTTTGTCTGCAAAAGAATTTATTCGCGGTACGATTGGAATGTATCAAGAGCTTAAATCCTTTGAAGCTTTTGGCTTTCAACTTCCGCCGATGAAAGCCGTACCGAATTGTGTTGATCACACAAACGATGTCAAATTTGTGCTTGAGCATCTCTATCAATTATTTGCACAAAACCTCGGCAAAGATAAAACACTCTTAGATTTCCATATTCCGGATAAAGTTGCCTATCAAGAAGCGGCAACCTATTCTCTACCGGTTTATCGGCACAGTAAAGCGGTATTATGTAGCAGTTGCACAAAGACCGCTTAACTAAAGTTTACTACAATCCTTGTGAGTTTTACTAACCACAAGGATTTTTTATTTATGGTCAAAGCAAGTGATATGAGTGCTATTCAGCAGAAAATTGCTAAATTAACACAAGACGTTACCTATTTCGAAAAATGTATTGAGGTGGCCAAACAGCATATTGCTACGTTACAGCAAGCCTTGATAGCATTAAACAGTGAGCCATTTTCATTAGCAACAAAACAGCGTGGTGAGAAATCTAAATCTTACACTTATCGCCCTAATGAATTTATTGCTAAAGTTTTTAAGCGTTTTCCAAATCAGTGGTTATCAACAAACGAGATTATGATCAAGGCTTTTGAATTGGAAGGTTATACGCCTGATAAATCGGATTTCCAGTCAATTGTTATCGCATTTTCTCATGCATTAAGACGATTACATAGTCAGGGGATTATCGAAAAGGATTCTATTGCAGGGAGTAGTCAAAATCCGAAGATTAAATGGAAGTTAAAAGAGATTAGAACATAAGAAAATAGCGATATCCTACCGCTATCTTTGTTGCTATTTCCGCCAAAGCAAAGGCAAATTATAGAATTTTTGAGTGTTAACTCTCTCGTTTACTCCCTAAGCGGTATTTTATAAACTCAAGAACCTAGACATAGAAAGGCTTGACAATAAAAAGCGGTTGTTCCCTCTTGTTTTAGCGATATTAATCTTGATGGTAGCGTATTAAAACGTTTACCGGCACCTCAAGTTCCCAATAAATTACGTTAGACACATAAATAGCAAAACAGGAATCCTTGTTACGTTTCATTACGAACAAGGATTTTTTACAGCACGAAACTTTTCTTGTAAAAAATCACATAATGAATGTTCACCAATGCTATTGGTTATTTAAAAAATACTCGGTTTATTCCTACAAATCTTAACTGAAAGCAAGTAAAATGCCCCTGTTTTTTACTTGTTTAATTTTTTTTAGGAGTGACTATGGCAGCGGAAAGTTCAGGTGATTTAATTCGAGTGGTGGCATTGCTGGGTGCCGCAGTGGTAGCGGTGCCATTATTTAAACGCATAGGATTGGGATCGGTGTTGGGGTATCTCGCTGCCGGATTGGCTATTGGCCCCTATGGTTTACAGGTGATTGGTGATCCTCACGCAATTATTCATCTGGCTGAATTTGGTGTCGTGATGTTCTTATTTGTGATTGGACTTGAAATGAAGCCTTCACACCTTTGGGGATTACGTCGTCAAATTTTTGGACTAGGCAGTATGCAAGTGATCATTTCTGCTATTTTAATGACGATCGTGGGAGCGCAATTTGGTGTATCTTGGGAAGTGGCGTTTGTCTCTTCCGCAGGTTTTGTATTGACATCCACCGCAATTGTGATGCAAGTATTAGGTGAACGCAAAGAACTTTCTACAAAACGCGGTCAAAAAATCGTCTCAATTTTATTATTTGAAGATCTTCTGATTGTCCCATTACTTGCTATTGTCGCTTCCCTCTCTCCTTTTGAAAAAACTGAAGCTTCCATGCCCTGGTGGCAATCTGCGGGCATTGCTATGCTCGCCTTAGCGGTATTAGTGTTTATTGGCCGTTTCATTTTAAATCCGGTTTTCCGTATTTTGGCGAATGCTAAAGCCCGTGAAGTCATGACTGCTGCTGCACTTTTTGTGGTATTGGGGGCCGCATTATTAATGGAAGAAGCCGGCTTATCTATGGCAATGGGCGCTTTTGTAGCAGGTGTAATGCTTTCCGAATCTGCCTTCCGCCATCAATTGGAGGCGGATATTGAGCCTTTCCGTGGTTTATTGCTGGGGCTTTTCTTCCTTGGCGTGGGAATGGCGTTAGATTTAAAAGTCGTTGCAGAAAACTGGCAATTAATCCTTTTAGGCGTAATTGTATTAATGCTCACCAAAGGTGTCTGTATTTATGTTGTAGCACGTGTTGCTAAAAGTACTCATAAAACAGCATTAGAACGAGCGCTCTTAATGGCACAAGGTGGGGAATTTGCTTTTGTGCTTTTTGCGGCAGCCCTGTCAAAAGGAGTGATTGATGAAACGGTAAATGCCAATATGACGGCAATTGTTGTGCTTTCTATGGTGATGACACCGCTCATTCTTGTGCTTTATGAAAAATATGGATCGAAAGAAATTGCAGAAGAAATTGAACCTGATGAAATTGATGAACAGCATCCGATACTTATTATCGGTATGGGACGTTTTGGACAAATCGTAAATGACTTGCTCCGTTTAAGTGGTTATGCCACAACAGTGGTAGATCTTAATCCAACGATGATTAAAGGTTTTAATGAATATGGCATTAAATCTTATTTTGGCGACGCTTCCCGCCGTGAGTTTTTAATTGCGGCAGGATTGGAACAGGCAGAAATGCTTGTTGTGGCAATTGATAATAAAGCACAAGCCTCCGATATAGTGCACTTTGCCCGTGAAGTGAACCCGAATATTAAAATTATTGCTCGTTCTTATGACCGTTTTCATACATTTGATTTATATAATTCCGGGGCAAATGACGTTATACGTGAAACATTCGATTCTGCAGTGCGTACCGGACGTACCGCATTAGAAGGGTTAGGTATGGAACCTGAAGTGGCAAAAGAAATTGCGGAATATTATTTCCATGCTGATCGTCATGAAGTGAAATTAATGTCTCAAGTTTATGAGCTAAAATCAGAATTCTTTAAAAGCCCGATATTACAAGATATTGCGAGGGAATGCGACCAAAAAATGGCGGCAGATATTCAAGAAATCTTGCTAAGAGCGAAAGAAAAAGAACAAGAAGAAAACAGTATTATGTAACAAACGTAGAAGATAAAAATATTGACAAAAATGACCGCACTTTGGCGCTTAAAAGTGCGGTCATTTCTTTTCTTATTTTGTGATGTTATGCACTCAGTTTTGCTTTTAATTCTTGCAATGCACGTGCGCGGTGGGAGATTTTTTTCTTTTCGGCTGTTTCAAGTTCTGCAAAAGTGCAGCCTTGTTCAGGGCTGAAAAATAAGCTGTCGTAACCAAACCCATTTTCTCCTTTTTCCTCAAAACCAATGACACCATGGCATTCCCCTTCTGCAATAATGGGCGACGGATCCGCCGGGTGTTGTAATAATACAATACAGCTTACAAATTTTGCTTGGCGTTTTTCTTTCGAAACATTGGCAAGTTCTGCCAACAATTTTTGGCGATTTTTCGCATCATTCCCTTCTTCGCCGGCATAACGGGCGGAATATAAACCCGGTGCGCCGTTAAGCGCATTAACGACTAATCCCGAATCGTCCGCAATTGCTGGTAAACCTGATTTTTCTGCGGCATAACGGGCTTTCAATAACGCATTTTCCACAAAGGTCAAGCCCGTTTCTTCGGGGCTTTCAATGCCTAAATCCGTTTGAGCGATCACTTCAAAGCCAAGTGCTGCCAACACATCAGCCATTTCTCTTACTTTGCCTTGGTTACCGGTAGCCAGTACAATTTTTTGCATGGTTATTTATCCTTTTTGTTGAAATTTTGATGATAGCCGGACATTAATTCCGCCCAGTTTTGTTCCGTAAATTGGATTTTCATTCTTTCGGTTTCTTTTGTAAAAGAGCGGTGCAAGCGGGTTAGGTTTTCCGTTTTCCAAAAACTCCCTGATTTTTCACCGCACTTATCAAAATCAAGTAGCCAACATTTTTGTTCCAATTCGGTCTGTTGAACAAGAATATTGTGAGCATTGAGATCCGTATGGCAAATTTGCAAATCGTGTAATTGACGAATTAGCCCGCCGATTTGTTGCCAAACCTCATCTGTTAGTTTTTGGGTTTGTAAAAGTGCGGTTAAATCCTGTGCATTTTCGATTTTTTCTGTGAGAATATCCGCCTGATAACAAAGACCAAACTGACCTTTTTTTACCCGTGCGCCAATAGGTTTTGGAACGGGCAAACTGGCATCATACAAGTGTTGCAGTAAATAAAATTCTGCGAAACTGCGCGTTTTAACCAGGCTTGAAAAATGATAGCGATCTTTGTTGAAGTTCCCCCATAAGCCGCCTCGGTAATAATGGCGAAGTGCGCAATTTACGCCAAACCAATCTTGGGTTGCCAAAAAATAAGTGGTTCCCCGCCCTTTTGCCGAGCCTAAAATACGGTTTTGTGTTTGCCAAAATTGAGGGGTGAAAAAATCCTGTTGATGTGTGAAAGTGCGGTCAAAATTGAAGATGAAAAATTGGTTATCTTGTTGGAACTCAAGCATTTTGATTGGGGTGAATGATAGAAAATGTCCTCATTCTACTTTAAAATATCGCTAATTTAAATGAGAAAGGAATGCCTATGACGCTTTTTACCGAAGCTCCAACATCAATTTGTATTCTTCGCCTGTCAGCGGTGGGGGATGTGTGTCATGCCCTTGCCGTAGTGCAACATATTCAGGCGTATTATCCTCAGACAAAAATAACTTGGATTGTAGGAAAAACAGAAGCGGCTTTGTTAGAAGGGATTCCGAATGTTACGCTCATTCCTTATGATAAGAAAAACGGTTGGAAGGGTATTTTTTCCTTATGGAGATTGCTTAACAATGAGCGTTTTGATGCGCTCTTGAATATGCAAACGGCATTTCGAGCGTCCATCCTTTCTTTAGGCATTAGGGCAAAATATAAAATCGGTTTTGGTCAAAAGCGTTCGCGTGAGGGACAATGGCTTTTTGTTAATCGCCGTGTGAACGATCTGATATCGCCTCATGTATTAGACGGTTTTATGGCATTTGCCGAATATATTGGCGTACCGCAAGGGAAACCCGTTTGGCATTTGCCCGTTTCAGCACAAGATCAGCAAGTTGCCATGCAATTTATTGATCCAACCCGCAAAAATTTAGTAATTTCCCCTTGTTCCAGTAAAGCGGAAAAAGATTGGCTGGTGGAGCGTTATGCAGAGGTGGCAAATAGAGCGCACCAACATAATGTGAACGTGATTTTTTGTAGTTCACCGGCAAAACGAGAGGTGGAAATGGTGGAAAAAATAACCGCACTTTGTGATTTTACGCCGACTAATGCGGCAGGAAAAACGAGCTTAAAACAACTTACAGCATTGATTGCCAATGTTGATCTTGTGCTTTCACCGGATTCCGGCCCGGCTCATATTGCCACAACACAGGGAACGCCGGTCATTGGATTGTATGCCTATCATAATCCATTGCGTACCGCCCCTTATTATAATCTGGAAAATGTGGTGTCTGTGTATGAAGAGAATGTGCAAAAAGAATTTGGCAAACCTTCTTCCGAATTACCTTGGGCGACAAAGTTAAAAGGGAAAAATTTGATGGCGGAAATTCAAGTGAAAGAGGTGATTGCCCAGATGGAAAAATTGAATTTGTGGTAATAAAAAGGCGTTCATTGAACGCCGATATAGTATGAATAATTTTAGAAAAATTATTCTCCTTTTTGTACATTAAACGCTTCTAATGCACGCAAGGAATAGGTATAAGCCGCACCGGCATTGAGTGCGATAGACATTGCCAATGCGGCAGAAACTTCGGCTTCGGTCGCACCGGCTTTTACCGCTTCTTCCGCATGAACGCTAATGCAGCTTTCACAACGTGTAGTGACCGCTACAGCAAGGGCAATTAATTCACGGGTTTTGGCATCAAGTACATTACCTTCAGCCGCTGCTGCACCTAATGCTTGATAGGCTTGTAACATTTTCGGATGTTTTTTGCCAAGTTCGCCAAATGATTTTTTTACGTGTGACGTGTGTTCTTTCCAATCTGTAAACATTGTATTTTCTCCTAAAATAAATTGATGTCTCAATGAATTGATGGCGAAAATTATAAACAAATGACATAGGTAAACTTGTCAAATTAGCTCAATTTCTATGGTTAAAATCTCAATATGGATTATTTAGATAAACTTATTCGCTTGGCACAAGTTCGTGGCGAGATCAATATTCGCTGTCAATTTCAGGGCAATTGGCTGGTTTCGCATGACGAACGGGCGGATAGCAAAGGCATTTTTCATTTAATTGAAGAAGGCGAATGTTGGCTGACATTGGGCGAAATACGATTTCATTTGAAACAGGGCGATATCTTTTTTCTGCCACAAAATCGACCGCACTTGATGCAACATTTGACAGAAAAAATGGACTTGTCGGCGTTAAATAAAGTGCAGCAAGGCACATTTGAACTCCATCAAATCGGGCAAGGCACGCCAAATCTGAAAATGTTTTGCGGCACGTTTTATTATCAAAAAAATGCACTATTGACAGCATCACTGCCCCCTTATTTACATTTGAATTTGAATGACACGCCGATTCATCCGCTGATACGGCTTTTCTTACAGGAAGCTGCACAACAGGAAAGCGGTAATCAATCCGTGATTGATGCTTTGGCAAATGTATTGTTCATTTATATTTTGCGCCACGCCTTGAGTGTTGGATTGATTGGGCAAGGTATTTTATTTGCGTTGCAGGATAAGCGGCTCAATGCTGTATTGATGAAACTTTTGCAATCGCCCGAACAAGATTGGCATGTTGAACGGCTTGCTGAACTTGCCTCGATGTCGCGGTCGAATTTTATTCGCGTATTTCAGCAACAAGTCGGTATGTCACCGGGGAGATTCCTCACTAAAGTGCGGTTAGATTTGGCGGCGTTTTTATTAAAACAAACCCAACAATCTATTTTGTCGATAGCCCTAGATGTGGGATATCAATCGGAAGCGCATTTTAGCAAAGCATTTAAGTTGGCGTATACGCTTTCGCCGAGCCAATATCGTAAGCTATAAATTGAGGAATTTTTACGCTATAATGCTTAGGTTTTGAAGGCAACCTATGTTGCCTTTTGTTTTTTTAAGGAAATCTTATGTTCGATAAAATTTTTTCATGGTTTGAAAACCGTTTGAATCCTTATCCGGAAAGCAATCCGACAACACCGGAGAAAGGGCTGTTCCGTTTTATTTGGTCAAGTATTGACGGGATGAAAGGCTGGATTTTCTTGCTGGCGATTTTAACCGTTGGTACTGGCATAATGGAAGCATTACTATTCCAATTTATGGGCTTGCTCGTGGATTGGCTTGGCGCTTACACACCGGAGACCTTGTGGCAAGAAAAAGGGCATTTGCTGATTGGCATGGCGGCGCTGCTTTTGTTAAGTATTGTCTGGTCTTTTATTGGCGTAAATGTTCGACTACAAACCTTGCAAGGGGTATTCCCGATGCGGCTACGTTGGAATTTCCATCGTTTAATGTTGGGACAAAGTTTGAGTTTCTACCAAGATGAATTTGCCGGTCGAGTTTCCGCAAAAGTGATGCAAACCGCCCTTGCGGTGCGTGATACGGTAATGACTATCGCGGATATGCTGGTTTATGTCGCCGTGTATTTTATCACCTCAGGTTTGGTATTAGCTGCGTTAGATATTTGGTTCTTGTTGCCTTTTGTGGTTTGGATTTTCCTCTTTGTTGCGATCTTGAAGTTGCTCATTCCCCGTTTGGCGAAAACGGCTGAACGTCAAGCGGATGCTCGTTCCCTGATGACCGGAAGGGTAACCGATGCTTATTCCAACATTGCGACAGTAAAATTATTCTCTCACGGTTCACGTGAAGCGTCATATGCAAAGCGATCAATGGAAGAATTTATGGTGACGGTACACGCACAAATGCGTTTAGCCAGTTCCCTTGATACCTTAACTTATGCAAGCAATATTTTCTTAACCTTAACCACCGCGGTGTTAGGTGTCATTTTATGGCAACAGGGGCAAGTCGGCGTAGGCGCAATTGCGACAGCGACTGCAATGGCATTGCGGGTGAATGGATTGTCCCGTTGGATTATGTGGGAATCGGCACGTTTATTTGAGAATATTGGTACCGTAAATGATGGTATGGCGACACTGACCAAGCCACACACGATTGTGGATAAGCCGAATTGTCCGCCGTTACAGGTGAAACAAGGGGAAATTAAATTTAATGATATTACCTTTGCGTATGATCCGACAAAACCGCTATTAACGCATTTTAATCTCACCATCAAACAGGGCGAAAAAGTCGGGTTAATCGGGCGTTCTGGCGCAGGTAAATCGACTATTGTTAATCTCTTACTGCGTTTTTATGAGGCACAGCATGGTACGATTACCATTGACGGACAAAATGTCTTGGATGTACAACAAGAAAGTTTGCGTAGTCAAATTGGTTTGGTGACACAAGATACCTCGCTATTACATCGTTCCGTACGTGATAATATTATTTATGGTCGCCCAACTGCAACGGATGACGAAATGAAGTGGGCGGCAGAGCGGGCTGAAGCGGCGGATTTCATTCCATTCTTGACAGATGCACAAGGAAGAAAAGGCTATGATGCGCATGTGGGCGAGCGCGGAGTTAAACTTTCCGGTGGTCAGCGTCAGCGTATTGCGATTGCCCGTGTAATGTTGAAAGATGCGCCGATTCTGTTACTTGATGAAGCAACCAGTGCATTGGATTCCGAAGTCGAAGTGGCGATTCAAGAAAGCCTTGATAAGATGATGGAAAATAAAACGGTTATTGCGATTGCCCATCGTTTATCGACGATTGCGGCAATGGATCGTTTAATCGTGTTGGATAAAGGTCAAATTGTGGAGCAAGGGACACACAGCGAATTGCTTGAACAAAACGGATTGTATGCAAAACTTTGGAAACACCAAAGTGGTGGCTTTTTAAGTAGTCATGAACATTTAGATTAAAACAGAAAAAAAACGACCGCTCTTTGATAAAGGGCGGTCGTTTTTTTATAGTATTTTTGTATTAGTTAAGCCAGAAGATATAAGCAAATGTTGCGATGACAAAAACGCATACAATGTTTAATACTACACCGGCACGCACCATTTCGCTTTGTTTGACTTGACCGCTACCAAACACAATAGCATTTGGTGGGGTTGCCACCGGCAGCATAAATGCACAGGATGCGCCTAATCCGATAATTAATGCAAGACCAATTTCTGGAACGCCCAAGGATTGAGCTATAGAAATAAAGATAGGCACGAGCAATGCGGCACTGGCAGTATTAGATGTAAATTCCGTTAAGAAAATGATAAAGGTTGCGACTAATAAACCAATTAAATAATAATGTTGCCCTTGCACTAAGAAGACAATACCATCGGCGAGAATTTTACTTGCGCCGGAATCTTTCAAAACCGCACTTAATGTTAAACCACCGCCAAAGAGCATTAATACGCCCCAATCGGTATTTTCTTGGATTTGTTTCCAACTTGCCACACCTGTTGCACAGATAATAATCGCCGCAAGCAAGGCGACAACACTGTCAAAGCTCGCAATGTTTTTTGTTAAACCCAACAAGCCTGAAATAAACGGATTGATCTTGCTGCTAAACACCCAACATAGTGCGATAAACACGAAGATACTCAGCGTTAAAATCCGTTGTGGATTCATCTCAATTTTTTCAAAAGATTGTTCAAAACGGTGACTAAGTTTAGGTCTGAATACAATGAAAAGGGTACCAATCATTAAAGGCAATAAGATTAACATAATCGGCAAGCCGTACCAGAGCCAATCTGAGAAAGTGAGATGTAAGTTACTTGCAACAATCGCATTCGGCGGACTACCGACCAAGGTTCCCATGCCACCAATACTTGCACTATAAGCGATCCCTAATAAGACGAACACATAAGTATTATGTTCTTTTTCATTATCCATATTGCTTAAAATACCCATTGCAAGCGGTAACATCATGGCTGCGGTGGCGGTATTACTCATCCACATTGAAAGGAAAGCAGTGATCAAAAAGAGGTAAATTACCGCAACAAAAAGATTACCTTTAGCAAGCGCCATAATTTTATTGGCAATCATTTTATCCAGTTTTTGCATATGCAACGCCGTAGCTAATGCAAACCCGCCAAAGAATAGGAAAATAGTGGGATCGGAAAAAGTAGCAAGAGCCTGTTTTGTGGTAACCAGATCTAATGCGATTCCCAATAAGGGAACAAGTAATGCGGTAATGGTTACATGCAACGCTTCACTCAACCAAAGTACTGCAATGAACCCTAATAATGCAAGCCCTGCATTTTCTTTAGGCGAAAAGGGTAAAAATTTTAATAGAACAAAAAATAGCACAATATCTGCAACGAATATAATGCCGTTTTTATGTAGTTTAAGTGAAGATGTTGTGCTCATAAAATTCCCCTACATTTTTGTAAACCAAATGAACGAAATAATGTTAAAGGAATGTCATCAACTTGCAACGAGCAAAATTCAAAAGTGTGATCAAGTGCAAAAAATTTAAACAAAAAAAGTGCGGTTATTTTGACCGCACTTGAAAAATTTTATTTACTCTTCCTCGAAATCTTTTAGATCAAGAGGTTCTTGGGAAAGAATAACACCGGTAAGATCGGCGTAAATATAATCTTCAGGGAAAAAAGTTACGCCGCCAAAATTTACGGGAATATCGGTTTCACCAATATTATTTTGATCGGCTCCGACCGGAATCGGTGCAAGGGCATGAATACCGATATCAATATTTTCAAGCTGCTGAATTTGGCGAATCGCACCATAAACAATAATGCCTTCCCAGCCGTTATCGGCGGCTAGTTGGGCCAGTTCGGCATCCACTAAGCCTCGACGCACAGCACCGCCGCCGTCCACAACCAATACACGCCCTTCGCCGTTTTCTTCCAATACTTCAGCGATGAGTCCATTATTTTCAAAGCATTTCACTGTTGTGACTTTACCATAAAAATGATTTACGCCGCCAAAACTTGAAAAAATCGGTTCTACTACATCCACTTGATCTGCATAAAGATCGCAAAGTTCTGAAGTATCAATAAACATAAATTTCCCCTATTAAAATCCTGAGATCGTGCTTAGTATATGCTGATTTAGCCGATAAGCAAGCCCAAACTAAAAAGCAAGTTGATGAATAATGAAATCATTGACATCTGGGCAAGCATTGGACGTAAAGCACTCGGCTCTTGGCTATGATAGACAAAAATGGCGTGTTTTGTAAGAACCGGAAAGGCCAATAAGAATAAATAATTCACCCAAGAAGTGGCGGTCGCAATCGTGAAAATCAAGTAACATAATGCGGCAATACCTAATAAAACACAGTGATAAACACGCCCTTTATATGCTCCTAAACGTACCGCTAAAGTATTTTTACCGGCTTTGGCATCTTGCTCTATATCACGTAAGTTGTTTATGTTTAATACGGCACTGGCTAATAAACCTGAACCGATAGCCGGTAGGAGAATTTTGCTGTCAATACTATGTGTTTGCAAATAATAGGTTCCGCCTACACCAAGTAAACCAAAAAACAGTAAAACGGAAATATCGCCCAATCCCATATAACCATAGGGTTTGGTTCCCACTGTATAGGTAATGGCGGCAATAATGGCTAAAATGCCTAGTCCTGCAAAGGTGAGTAAATCGGAGAGATTTTCGTAAGCGATACCGATCAACAAACTGCCGGAAATAAAGCTTGCCACTACCATTGAAATTAACCCCCATTTCAATTCACTGGCTGAAATTTCCCCTTTTTGAATACCGCGCAATGGCCCGATACGTTCTTTGGTGTCCGCTCCTTTTTGATGATCTCCGTAATCATTGGCGAAATTTGAGAGAACCTGTAATAAAATCGTGGTGAGTAAACAAAGTGCCATCACCAAGTTATTAAATTTTTCCGGATTTGCCCAGTAGCCTAAAGCCGAACCGGTGAAGATTGAGGCTAATGCTAAGGGTAAGGTTTTCGGGCGGGCTGTTTCCCACCACATTTTCAATTTTTCATTTGTCATTTTTTTTGACCGCACTTTTGATTACAATGAGTGACGTATTCTACCTTAATCTCAAGTATTTATGAATGATTTAACCTTATCGCCCATTGCGATTATTCACTCGCCTTATAAAGAGAAATTTTCTGTCCCGCGCCAACCTGACTTAGTGCAGGATGGCGTTGGAATTGTGGAATTGCTCCCACCTTATAATTCACCGGAAGCAGTGCGCGGTTTGGAAAAATTTAGCCATCTTTGGTTGATTTTTCAGTTTGATCAAATTCCTCAAGGTAAATGGCAACCTACCGTACGGCCGCCACGTTTAGGCGGAAATCAACGGGTCGGCGTGTTTGCTTCGCGAGCGACCCATCGTCCAAATCCATTGGGCTTGTCAAAAGTGGTATTGCGAAAAGTAGAATGTATTCACGGTAAAGTCTTTTTACATTTAGGTTCGGTGGATTTGGTAGATGGCACGCCGATTTTCGATATTAAACCTTACATTGCCTACGCTGATAGCGAACCTGATGCTCAATCAGGCTTTGCACAAGAAAAGCCTGCGCAAAAACTTCAGGTAGAATTTTCGGAACAAGCACAAAGTGCGGTCAAAAAACTCGAACAAAAACGACCGCACTTAATGCGTTTTATTCGTGAAGTTATCGAACAGGATCCACGACCGGCTTATCAACAAGGTAAACCGAGTGAGCGTATTTATGGTATTAGCCTTTATGAATTTAATGTAAAGTGGAAGATTAAAGCGGGGACAGTGGATGTTGTCGAAATATTGGATATTGAAAAAACATGGGGCAGTCATAGATAACTGACAAATTCCTCACTTAAGATAAAATATTCTAATGAGAAAAACTCTTCTAAGTCAGCATGAATCACAGAAACTCATCGAGCTTTTCGTAGTTGGTGTAACTACTCGTGTAGTTTTAGCTTGTGAATATAAATAAAACTACCACAGCATGCTATTTTCATCTTTTATAATTACTTATCTATCAAAGTAGCTCACATATTGAAATATTTGAGGGGAAAATTGAAGCCGATGAAAGGTTATTGGTGGTACGGGCAATGGTAAATGTGGGCGTGGGGCTGTAGGCAAAGTCGTAGTATTCGGGTTTCTCAAGCACAATGACATTGTCGTA
Organism: Rodentibacter caecimuris; assembly: GCF_010587025.1. NCBI lineage: Bacteria > Pseudomonadati > Pseudomonadota > Gammaproteobacteria > Pasteurellales > Pasteurellaceae > Rodentibacter > Rodentibacter caecimuris. Next base: position 1,980,369 of record NZ_CP040863.1, read on the forward strand.
CTAAATACACAATCGGGCTTATTACCGATTATTCGAGAAAAGATTAATACTTACAGTATTGTTTACACTGATACTTATCGTAGTTATGATGTAAGTGAATTTAGTCACTTAATTAAGCATACTCTTATATGTTCTTTGGTATTCTTCTTTTGAAGTATCAAATGCATGGATATTAATTTTGCTCCATCTTCTATATGAAACACATAAGTTCTAGCCACCAACCTAATATAATAACTTAGTGTCTTTTTCAAAATAAAAGGCTGATAATTCAGCCTTTAAACAATGAAAAAAACGACCGCACTTTAGGCTGTTTTTACTTTGAAAAATACCATTTCGACAACAGAATGCCACTGTTTACCGCAATATTTAAGCCATTTTTTAATGGGCTACTTAAAGATAAACGAACATTTACATCCGGTCTTTCGGATAAATCTAACGTGCCGCTTTCACTGAATAAAAATGCGACTTTTTTATTAAATTGAACCGAATCAAGAGGCGTCCCCTCTTTGTCTTGGGCAACATGTATCACTTGGTACCCGCTTTGGCGAAGTTGTTGTAATGCGGATTCAATATCTAAACATTCTAATAAACGGATATATTCCGCGCCACCTTCCGCAACACGCATAGCCGCCGCAGAATATAGATTATCGGAATTATTGGTTACGACATTCTTCACCCCATAAAATGCACAGGTACGCAGTACTCCGCCAATATTTTGAGCATTATCTACATTGTCTAACAGCACTAAACAATCTTCCTCGTGCGGAATATCCAAATAGCCTTGCAACATGAACGGGCGTTGTTTTTTCACTAACATACAAATACCGCCGTGATGCGGCGTACCGCTCACAAGGGATAATTCGTCATTATCTACCACGTGGTACACTTTTTTGTTTGCCGCTAAATAACTGAACATTTCACCGATTTTATGCGACATCTGCACCGTTGCCCAAACACGAACAATACTTTCCGGACGATTATTAAATAACGCTAAACAGGCATTTTCACCATAGACTTTCATTTCTTCCGCCCGATTTTTCTTAATTTTTTCCGGTGCGCGGGGGGAAAGTGCGCCGGTTTTCTTTTCTTTTGGTTTGTATGCTGTCCCCGTGCTTTTCACCAAAACTTTGACATTACCTTGTGCTCTGCCACTTTTATTTAAAGAAAGCTCAGCAACACGTGGCTCACGGACTTCTTGTTGAAAACGAGGTTGTTTTTTTCCCTCACTATGTTTTTTATCAAAGTGCGGTCGATTTTCACGATGTTTTTGCTCATTAAAACGTGGAGAAACATCGCGTTCAGAACGTTGTTCTTGGAAAGATTTACGGGGATTGGTTTGAAAAGTCGGCTTGCGGGAATTGTTCATAAAAGGATACTCAAGAAAAAAATTGGATAATAATTCGCCAAAAAATGTCAAATTTTGTGAGCATTATAACGAAAAAAAACCTTTTTTCTATCAATCCATCGGAGAAATATTGTAAACTAGCCCATTCCTAGAGAATACAGAGACAAATTATGTTAATCAATAAATTAAAACGAGCAGAACAAAATCTCACAAATCTGCCTTTTTTGCCTTTAGAAAAAACGCAAGTGGAATTTTTGTTTAGTCCGACTGAATTTAAAACTCAGATTATTGAATTAATTAGAAATGCCCAAAAACGTATTTATGTAACCGCACTTTACTGGCAAAAAGATGAAGCGGGGCAAGAAATTCTTGATGAAATTTATCGTATAAAACAAGAACAGCCTGATTTAGACATTAAAATCCTTGTGGATTGGCATCGTGGTCAGCGCAATTTATTGGGCGCGGAAAAATCGGCGACCAATGCCGATTGGTATGTGGAACAGCGTCAAACCTATCAACTTTCAGAGGATCCGAATATATTTTTCGGCGTGCCGATTAATACCCGTGAAGTGTTCGGCGTTTTACATATCAAGGGATTTATTTTTGATGATACGGTGCTTTATAGTGGCGCGAGTATCAACAACGTGTACTTACAACAAGACGGTAAATACCGCTACGATCGCTATCAAAAAATCACGAATGCAGAATTAGCCGATTCAATGGTAAATTTTATTAATGAGCATTTATTAGACCTGAATGCCGTTCATCCGCTTGATGTGGCAAATCGTCCCCGTACCAAAGAAATTCGCTCGGCTATTCGCGCTTATCGTAAAAATTTAGCCAGTCATGCGGAATATAGTTTGGAAAGTGCGGTCGGTTTTTCCGATATTTTAAGTGTTTCGCCATTATTTGGTTTAGGTGCGTCAGGCAATGAATTAAACCAAATCATTGAAGATTTATTTTTACAAGTTCAAGAAAATTTGGTGGTTTGTACACCTTATTTTAATTTTCCCCGTCCCCTGCAAGTTAAAATTGCCCGTTTACTGGAAGAAGGGAAGAAAATCGAAATTATCGTAGGTGACAAAGTAGCAAACGATTTTTATATTCCACCGGAACAACCTTTCAAAATGGCGGGCGCCTTACCTTATTTATATGAAAGTAATCTCCGTCATTTTTGTGAAAAATTCCAGCAAGACATTGAACAGGGTCGATTAACAATCCGTTTATGGAAAGACGGCGATAACACATACCACTTAAAAGGGGTGTGGGTGGATAATCGCTACATTTTACTGACCGGTAATAACTTAAATCCGCGCGCTTGGCGTTTAGATGCGGAAAATGGTTTGTTGATTCACGATCCGAAACAAGAATTACGTGATCAAGTTGAGAAAGAATTAAATCATATTCGTCAGCATACCACCGTATTAAGCCATTATGCCGAATTGGAAGAACTGTCTCAGTACCCTGAGCCGGTTCAAAAATTACTGAAAAAGTTTGCCCGAGTTAAAGCGGATAAATTAGTAAAAATGATTCTTTAATATGATAGAGGGGAAATAGTGAATATTTCCCCTTGAGCTTACCAATCATTCCAACTAGACTACCCCATCTTTTTATCAACCCAATATGATTATGCGTGTTTCAGATTTCCACTTTGATTTACCCGATGAACTTATCGCCCGTTATCCCAAAAAAGATCGCTCTTCTTGTCGCTTATTGACGTTAAATGGCGAAAACGGTGAAATTTCTCACCGCACTTTCACCGATGTATTTGATCTTATTGATGCCGGCGATTTGTTAATTTTTAATAATACCCGTGTTATTCCTGCGCGAATGTTTGGACGCAAAGCCAGTGGCGGAAAAATTGAAGTGCTGGTTGAACGTATGTTGGATGAACACCGCTTTCTCGCTCACATTCGCTCCTCAAAATCGCCTAAGGAAGGCACCGAATTATTTTTAGGGGAAGATAAACTGGGCGAAAATAAAGGTATTCAAGCGGTGATGACTGCACGTCACGATACACTTTTTGAAGTCGAATTAACCGATAAATCCACCGCACTTTTAACGGTGTTGCAACAAATAGGCCATATGCCATTACCGCCTTATATTGATCGCCCCGATGAGGAGGAGGATCAAGAATGCTATCAAACGGTTTATAACAAAGTTCCCGGTGCGGTGGCGGCACCGACAGCCGGTTTGCATTTTGATGATGAACTATTGGCAAAGCTTCAAGCCAAAGGTGTCAATTTTGAATTTGTGACGCTCCATGTGGGGGCAGGCACATTTCAACCCGTACGGGTGGAAAATATTGAAGATCACATTATGCATGCGGAATATGTAGAGCTTTCGCAGGAAGTGTGCAATGCGATTATTGAAACCAAAAAAGCCGGAAAACGTGTTATTGCGGTAGGAACAACCTCCGTTCGTTCCATTGAAACCGCCGCTTTATCCGCAGAGGAAAACGGCAATCCGGATTTAATCGAGCCTTATTTTTCCGATACCTCAATTTTCATTTATCCCGGTAAAAAATTCCGTGTGGTGGATGTGTTAATCACTAATTTCCATTTACCGGAAAGTACATTAATTATGCTGGTTTCCGCCTTTGCCGGTTTTACCCACACAATGAACGCCTACAAAAGTGCGGTCGAAAATTGCTACCGTTTTTTCAGTTACGGTGATGCCATGTTTATTACGAAAAATGCCCGAGTGAAGGGATTGGAATAAGCCGTTTGACTTAAATAAAAGCAACACCTACAATACCTGACCACCCCTAGAATGAAGCCTGTTTGCTCAAACAGGCTTTTTTACTGATATCTTCGAACTGTTTATTCGTTGAGGAAATAAAATGAAATATGAATTAGATAAAACAAGCGGTAACGCACGCCGAGGTCGATTAGTATTTGAACGCCCACAGGGTACGTTTAAAGTGGAAACCCCCGCATTTATGCCGGTGGGTACCTATGGCACGGTGAAAGGCATGACCCCTGAGGAAGTTCGGGCAACGGGGGCTGAAATTTTACTTGGCAATACCTTCCATTTATGGCTACGCCCCGGACCGGAAGTGATGCGTAAACACGGTGATTTACACGATTTTATGCAGTGGCATCGTCCTATTTTGACGGATAGTGGCGGTTTCCAAGTATTTAGCCTTGGTAAATTACGCAAAATCACAGAGGAAGGCGTAAAATTCCAAAACCCGATTAATGGTGAACGAATCTTCCTTTCACCGGAAAAATCTATGGAAATTCAATACGATCTCGGTTCGGATATTGTGATGATTTTCGATGAATGTACCCCTTATCCGGCAACCTTTGACTATGCCAAAAAATCTATGGAAATGTCTCTTCGCTGGGCAAAACGCAGTCGTGATCGCTTTGATGAACTTGGCAATAAAAATGCACTTTTCGGTATCATTCAAGGGGGCGTATTTGAAGAATTGCGTAAAATTTCGTTGGAAGGCTTAGTCAATATTGGCTTTGACGGTTATGCTGTGGGAGGGTTAGCCGTGGGTGAACCAAAAGAAGATATGCACCGTATTTTGGAATACATTTGCCCGCAAATTCCTGCCGACAAACCGCGCTATTTAATGGGCGTAGGAAAACCGGAGGATTTAGTAGAAGGCGTTCGCCGCGGCATTGATATGTTTGATTGCGTCATGCCGACCCGTAATGCCCGTAACGGCCATTTGTTTGTCACGGATGGTATTGTAAAAATCCGCAATGCCAAATATCGTGATGACACCACTCCGCTTGATCCTCATTGTGATTGCTACACCTGTAAAAATTACACGAAAGCCTATTTATATCATTTAGATAAATGTGGTGAGATTTTAGGCGCACGCTTAAATACGATCCACAATCTACGTTATTATCAGCGTTTAATGGCGGAAATTCGTCAAGCTATCGAAGAGGATCGCTTTGATGATTTTGTGACTGAATTTTATACCAGAATGGGAAAACCGATTCCCCCATTGCAACTTGATACCACGCCATCACCACAATCCGAATAGGGCAGTAAAAGTGCGGTCAAAAATGACCGCACTTTTCACACAAAAAGAAGGAAAATTATGCAAATTCTTGAACCTCAGCAATTCGCCACTTGGAATGAACCCATCGACATGCTTTATGCCTGCCATGGTAAGGTCAAACGTTTTTGTCATCAGCTTAGTCTATTACCCGACTATTTAGAAAAGAACGGCATAAATCAAGCAGTACTGAACGACATAAAAATTATTTTGCAGTATTTTAATCAAGCCGCACCGCTTCACCATGATGATGAAGAAAAAGATTTTTTTCCTGCATTAATGGCTAAACGACCGGAAACGAAATCAAAAGTAGCGGAGCTGGAACGCCAACATCTTGATTTACATAAAAATTGGTTTGAACTTTCTAAACAATTAGAAGCATTAATCGCACAAAAAACCGATAAAATAGATTCGGCACTCATTCAACGATTCATCTCGGGCTACGCTAACCATATTGCTATTGAAGAACCTCTTTTTGAGCTGGGTAAACAATACTTGTCTGAAACTGAGTTAAATGCGATTGGCCAAGTTATGTCGAAACGGCGTCATCCTTGATTTATGGATTATCAACTTGATACGCGAAATTATCGCTGCCCCTTGCCATTGCTGATGATAAAAAAAGCGCTGGCAACCCTCACGGAAAATGACAGCTTACTGCTGCTCATTTCAACGGAGACCGATATTAAGGATATTGAGCTAGTGTGTAAAACCTTAAATTGTTTTTGCCAACCAAATGGAGATCATTCCTTTATTCTTCGCAAGTGTTCAAAATAAGCTTATCCATAGAGAATTTTATAAAAACATTCATACAACGTTTAGCCACCTTTGATTACCGCATAAGCAAAAGATGAACACATCTCATTCTGTGCTTTATTTTGTTTCAATTACTCTAATTGAGTAACACCCATCGACTAAAATAACTATAATTAGTTTTACTTATAAATTAAATTCGCTATTGTAGTGTGATTTTAAGCTAACGAGAGAATCGTAATGAAAAATTTAAACTTAATTTGGGGCTTGCTTTTAGTACTAGTGATTACTGCGATCGCTTTTTTAATTGGCCATAGTGAAGTCATGATGACATTAAATATCAGCACATTAACATTGGCGATTGTCATTGGTATTCTATGCGGCAATACGTTTTACCCTAAAGTCGAACATGTTACCCATCTCTGAGTGGCCTTTGCTAAAGGAAAATTGCTCCGCCTCGGCATTATTTTGTACGGTTTTAGAATTACATTACAAGATATCGGGCAAGTGGGAGTGAATGCCGTAGTAGCCGATGCCATTATGTTGATATTGACATTTATAATAACCTGTTGGATTGGCATTAAGATCTTAAAAGTTGATAAACAGATCGTTTTTCTTACCGGTGCCGGATGCAGTATTTGTGGTGCGGCGGCAATCATTGCGAGCGAACCGGTTGTAAGAGCCCCCTCTTATAAAGTGTCTGTTGCCGTTGCTTTAATCGTTATTTTCGGCACGATTGCGATGTTTTTATATCCTATTCTTTACCCTATTTTGATTGACTATATTAACCCTCATCAGTTTGGCATTTATATTGGATCTTCTGTGCACGAGGTCGCCCAAGTCTATGCGGCAGGAAGTAATATTAATCCTGTTGTTGCCGATATTGCCGTGGTGTCAAAAATGATACGGGTGATGATGCTTGCGCCTTTTTTACTCGTCTTATCTTATTTTTTACACAAAGATGAGAAACAAAATCACGCAATTTCAATTCCTTACTTTGCGCTGATATTTATTCTCGTTGCCGTATTTAATTCTTTTAACCTACTACCTACCGAATGGGTCGCCTTATTAGTTCAAATTGATACGATTTTGTTAATGGCTGCCATGGCGGGACTTGGTCTAACAACGAATCTGAGTACGATAAAACAAGCCGGGTTAAAACCACTTTTATTAGGTTTATTTGTTTTTATATGGTTAGTTGTTGGTGGATTTGGCATTAACTTACTGCTTTATCACTTATTAGGCTAAGCGAGGAAAATTTTTGCGGAATTTACCATTTGTAATAAATTCATGATGTACTTAAGCAAACAAAGTGCTATAAATAGATATTTCCTAACCACTTGAAAATGGCGAAAAATTTAGGGAGAATCTACTTCAGTGCTTTGAGTCGTTGTAATTCAATACGTAACTTATAACAAATTCAGTTATACCAACCGACTTTGAACTCTCAAACTAAAAGGAAAGGACATCTATGGCAACCCAATCCAACTACCGCTACACCCTTGATTCCGGCGATAAACACCCTTTTGATGTAGTGAGTTTTCAGTTAACCGAAGGGCTTTCCGAGCCCTTTCGTTTAGAGATGAGGTTATCCAGTTTTGACCCGAATATTCCTTTTTCGGCACTGATGGATAAACCGGTTACGTTTACGTTCTGGCAGGGGGATAAAGCAGTACGCTATATCAATGGAATTGTCACAGGTTTCGGATTGGGTAAAACGGGCTTTGTGCGCACACATTATAATATGGTGGTAGAGCCGGCATTAGTGCGGGCGGGGTTGCAATCGGACAGCCGTATTTTCCAACATCAAAACAGCGAAAAAATCATCCGCACGTTGTTGCAAAAAAATCGGGTGGAAAAAGTCACCGTTGAACCGTTACAGTCGGATTGGGAACGGGAATATTGCGTACAATATCGGGAAACGGATGTCGCCTTTATTGAACGCTTGGCGGCGGAAGAAGGTTGGTATTATTATTTCAAACATGATGCCGACAGCCACGAATTATGTTTTGCCCATCAAAGTCGGTCTTCGCCCATTTTAGGCACCTTGACCTATAACGCCAACCCGGCAGGCGAGCGCCCTTTTGCCAGTCTTTGGCAGTTTGAATACCGCCACAGACTGACCACAAACCGGCAAACTTTACGTGATTACACCTTCTTAAATCCTAACTACAACCTAGAACATCAACATACCGCCCAACCTGCTGCCTCAAGGGATTCTTCCTCACCTCAATCGCCTAAAAGTGCGGTCAATTCGCCGAGTGTTTATGAACACTACGATTACCCCGGCCGATACAAACGGGATGAACAAGGCAACCCCTTTAGCCGTTATCGGCTGGAAGCCGAACTGGCGCAGTCAGAAACGGCACAGGCCACGGGAGATGATATGCGCGTCATCCCCGGTTATGGTTTTCGCCTCGAAGGACACCACTCAGCGGCATTCAACCAAGAATGGTTAGTAGTACGTGTCGAACATAGGGGAAGCCAAATCGGTGTGTTAGAGGAAGAAGCGATAGAATGGGCAACGGTTGAAGACGAACCCTCAAAAAGTGGCAACCATTACGAAAACACCCTATTCCTCATCCCTCATCACAAACCTTGGCGCAGCCCGCCAAAACCCCGCCCGATTATTCGTGGCACCCAAGTGGCGCATGTGGTCGGCCCTGAAGGCGAAGAAATCTACTGTGACGAATGGGGACGGGTTAAACTACAATTCCCGTGGGACAGACGGAGCAACGGAGACGAACACAGCTCTTGCTGGATACGGGTGATTCAAGGCTGGGCGGGTGCGCAATACGGTAATATGATGATACCGCGAATCGGCGATGAAGTGCTGGTTAAATACCTCAACGGCGACCCGGACCAACCGATAGTCACCGGCAGAACCTATCACAGTACCACCGAACCGCCCTATCTTCTCCCCAAACATAAAACCCGCACCACCATTAAATCCAAAACCCATAAAGGCAATGGCTTTAACGAACTGCGTTTTGAAGATGAAAACGGACAAGAAGAAGTCTTTCTTCACGCCGAAAAAGACCTCAACCACATTGTCAAACACGACGAAACCACCCAAGTGGGGTATAACCGCACCGAACAAGTGAACCGAAATGAAACCGTCCACATCGGCAACAACCGCACGGAAACGGTCAATCAAGACGAAGCCCTCACCATTAACCGCGACCAAATCAAAACTATCGGCCGCAACCGTATCACCAAAGTGGAACAAGACGACCTCCTCAACATTAATAATAACCGTTATGTCAATGTGCATGGCGACACCATCATCCACGTCGGCAATGAACTCAACATCGACATCGCCCAACACGGCAGTTGGCAGGCGGGCGAACTGTTTGAGCAAATCTGCGAGCAATTTGATTTAGAGGGTTACGAAACCGTAGAAATCAGCGGCCCGGGTGGTTCGATAGTTATCAACCGAGAGGGAATTGAGCTGATTGGGAATGTGTATATTGAGGGGGAGTTGATCGAGGAAAGCGGAGAGGCGGAAGAAGTCACTCGTTTTGAAACGGAACACCATACGCCAAATTCCCCTATCATGCAGATTCAGTTTTTCCAATCGCCTCATTCAACCGCACCACTAGTGGGAATGCCTTATACGCTCTATGCCGACGGAAAAGAAGTGGGCAAAGGCATTACCGATGATAAAGGTGAAATTGAAATTACCCATGAGGAACAGGTTGAAAAATATGAGGTTAAATTTATTAACGGTGCGCATTATGAAATTCCAATGATTGAAGGATTTGAAGAGGATTCTGAAAAAGATGAAGTGATGAATCACGGATTTTATTTAGATCAAGGGAAAGAGGAAAAAGAAGCACTTAAAATCGCTAAAGAGTATGCAAAATTAATTGGAAAATTAGTGTAATAAAGGTAAGAAAATGACAGAGGAAATCAAAAAGCCGATTCAAATTCCGGCATCAAAATATATGCCAAGAGCAAAAGTAGGGCTAAGTTGGTTCTTATCGGATAGAGATAAACAAGAGCTTCAAGCCACGATGTCGGATGCTCATAGTCAGCCTGTTCCGGCGACATTCAAGGCATTAATTAACGGAGAGGAAGCCTTTGGCGCAATCTATGAAAAAATAGAAAACGCCGAGCATTCTATCGATATTGCTATTTGGGGCTTCCAACCCTCTATGTATTTTAAGCGTGATGGCAAATCATTGCGCATTGGCGATCTTCTCGTTAAAAAAGCTTTAGAGGGGGTGAAAGTCAGACTGCTTGTTTGGAGTATGTGGGGAGATGTGCAGATATTTAAAGAAGATGCGGCAAATTTAGGTAATAGACATATTATTGGCTATGGTCGAGCCGCCAAAGAAATTTTGCAAGAACAAATGGATTATGATGCTTATTGGTATGAGGCGATAGAGGGAAAATTCCATTTAAGGTTTGATAGTCTTCGCCATTCTCCAGATAGTGCCGATGAGGCAATTCAAAATGTTATAGATAAATTGGAAGAAAAAGATAAAGAAAGATTTCCTTATTTATGGCAAATCTCACAAGACAAAGCACGTTTGACAAAGATCCAATATAAAAATCGCCGGGTCGCATTGTTTAATGATATCAACAACGGAAAATTTGCTGATAAAAATCTCCCTTGGCGTGCTGAATTAATCCTTGCCGGCTCATCCACCCACCACCAAAAAATGGTGTTAATCGATTATGAACGCCCCGAACAGGCGGTGGGGTTTGTGATGGAGCACAATATGCTGGATAACTATTGGGATCACAGCACACATATTTACGGCGATCTTAAGGCTGCGAATCAAGGGAAAAATGTCAATATTCCATTGCAAGATGTGTCAAGCATTGTGACGGGACAAGTGTTGTGGGACTTAAATTATAATTTTTGCCAATCTTGGGATCGCAACGAATTATTCGATAATAGAGGCTATTATAATTCGAGTGAAAATTTAACGGCGCTCAGAAAGGATATTCAACGCACGAGTTTTAAACCCAACCCGACTATCGGGGAAGGCGGCATGAAATTATACGCCCAAATTGTTCGCACTTATGACCAACCTCGGGTAAAGGATATAATGAAAGTGTATTTGAAAAATATCCAACAAACGACCAGCTATATTTACACGGAAAACCAATATTTCCGCTGGCCGGTACTGGTTGAGGAATTTTTATCGCACTGGAAAACCATGAGAAAAGGCAGAACCGGCCCTATCCACTGGTTTACCGTGACTAACTCGTCAGATAGCGGTATTGGTGCCGGGACTCTTACCACCAATAATATGTTGAAATTATTAGGCAGACAGGATGTGATGCCGAATGTAGCGAAGAAAGTGCGAGTAGGGGAATTGGAAGCGGAAAGAGCAAAACTGGCGTTATCCAATAGCAATGTCCGCGGCACCCTTGGAATTCCGGCACCTTTAGATAAAGCGACCGCCGAGCGGGTCAAGGCGCTTGATGAAGAAATTGCAAAGCACAAAAGAGCGGTACAGGAAGCTGAAGATAAAATGAAAAAACATGAGGAAATTCCCGAACCGGAAGAAGATCGCCAATTTACCCAAAAACTAGGCTATGAACTGGACGACACGCCGGGGATTAAAGCGCATATTTGTACTCTTGTGGCGGATAATGCGTGGCAAGAAGTCTATGTGCATTCCAAGGTCACCATTATTGATGACGTATTCACCGTTATCAGTTCGGCAAACTTAAATACGCGCAGTATGGAAAAAGATACGGAATTGGGTATTATTTTGGAGGCGGGCGAGGTGGCGTGTGATTTACGTAAACGGTTATGGGGGTTACATACCAAGCAAAATGCCGCCGCCAATCCGGAGGGTATGTATAATTATAATGTAGCTGAGGACGTATTTGATGTATGGGGAAAATTAATACGAAATAATGGATTGGCAAAAATAAATGGGGACGTAAAGCCTCTTTATCCACTACGCCAATTTTTTAGACCTAATCCTAAAGTAAGTCGAGCTGACTAATGAAAAAATGTTTAAAAATTTTATTGATACTGGTGATAGCGGTAATCGTTGGCTTATTTTGCCTGTACCGTTATCTGGAATGTAACCCGATACCGATAACCCTGGGCGGCGGGCCTTCCGGTCCGCGTCCGGAGCGTTGCTATGCCAAACAAAAAGAACAACAGAGGAAAACAAACATGGCAAAATTGGAACAACTGGCAGCCTTAGAATTTACTTGCCAAAAAGAAGCGCGACCGCCTCTCTCAGAAGAAACCCAGCAATTATATAACTATGCTCTTTATCACGACCTACATAATATGTGGGAGGGAGACAAAGGTGATGAGGTCTGGAACGGGCTGGCGCGTTATTACCGCATTGCCGCCGCCAACGGCGATTATAAAGCCAATGTACGATTGCAATATCTATTACAAACCGGACGGATTAGCAGCGATATGCCGCAGACGGAAGTGCATAATCTTAATGAAGAACTGGTAAAACAACTGCCCGCTACCGCCTATTATAATCTGTACGGCTATTTAGATATTGGCTATGGGGTACGTACCGAAAAAGACGGTCAATATGCTTATTTAAGAAAGGCGGCGGATTTAGGCAGTCGGGAAGCGCAGTATGTGATAGCGGAAATGTTGGCAAATATAGAAGATAAAGAGGAAACTCAAGAAGCCTTTAAATATCGTTTAAAACTTGTAGAGCAATTCTGGGGGTGTGCATCGGAGCAAGGGTTAGGTGAAGCGTCAGGAAATTTGGCAGCATTTTTTAAACTTAATAAAAGATATAATGAGGCGTTGAAGGTCTCACATCAAGGCGTTAAAAACGGTGATTCAATCTCAGCAGTCGTGCTTAGAGAGGGATTTAGTAAAAATATAGCTAAAGAAAGTCTTGATTTTCTTGATGTAGTTCCTGATAAAGAACGTTCAAGAAGATATGAAATTATTCGAAAATATTTATCACGTTATGACTACCTCCAACCCAAAGTCCCTGATCTTGATGATATTGTGCCGTTACCCCCTGCCCCTTTGCCGGAATGGGATGGCAAAATTGCCTTTCAGCGTTGGTATGAGGGGGAAGCTCCGCCAAAACCAAGTGAGGCATTAATGATGAAACTGGCAAATCAGGCGGGCGTTCGAGTGGATAACGGGTTAGATTTAGAAACGGGTCTGCCGAAAAAACCGAAAAAATAACGGAAAAATTAACCGCACTTTTAGGCTGAACAATTTAAAAGTGCGGTTGTTTTTTAATGTGTTTTTAGTGTTTTACGGATGAGATTTTCTCATTGTGATTTTCCGGAGTGGTGAATCATGGTACGAATTTTAAAATGGATATAAATTTGTGTTGCATTAAATTCAAAATCAACGGTCAATTTGACTGTTTGGCTTTGTCCGATTTTAAAAAGAATCCACAACTCTTTCCATCTTTTTACCTACAATTGGTCTAAATGTAATGTGCTCCAACATAGGCTTATTTGTTTGTAAAACCGTTTTATTTAGAAAAGAAATTTAATCGGGTATATTGCATAAACACTTTCATTTCTTCTGTGATTAAATACTGATATTTTTTCAAGTTTGGGTAATGCTCAATGGTTTGGGCAAGATGCCGACAATTCAGGCTTATTACTTGTGTGATACAAGATTTAAGTACCGGGTTGGTTGTTTTCTCTAATCGGCTTTGTAGTATTTCAATCAATCGATATTGTGAAACCAGCCTTGTTTCGGTGATGGGCTGACTCATTGCGCTATTTGGGCGACTACGATAAACAACTAAAGGTGAACCAACTTCCAACACGTTTTCTTCTAAAGAGAATAAATCGACGTTAAATAATGTATCTTCGCCGAATGGTAATGTGGTATTGAAGATGATCTGATTTTCCAAGAGTACCGTACGCCGAATCATAAAACAGGCAATCTGAATAAACCAGTTATCCTGTAATGCTGTTGTAAAACAGTTAATTAATGAGGAAATATAGCCGGTTTGTGGACTGACTTCTTCAAAGATAGATTTGCATAAGAATAATTGGCGATCAAACCGTTTTCGGTAAGTACCCTTTACAACAGGAACTTGGTAGGTTTGAGCGAGTTCATATAGTGCTTGAAAATCCGCGTTATCATCTAAGTAATCATCAGGATCTAAGAAAACAACATATTCCCCTTTGGCCAAACGTAAACCGGCATTTCTAGCGGCGCTTACTCCTTTATTTTGGCTATGAATAACCTGAATAAACGAATATTGGTTTGCATACTGTAAGGCAATTGCCAAGCTATTATCCGTTGAGCCGTCATTAACCAAAATAATTTCTTTTGAAACCGATTGTTTCAAAATACTTTCAATTGCCTCCGCGAGATAATCCTTTACGTTATAGATAGGCAAAATAAAGCTGATAGGTATATTGTCTGACATCTCTGCTGTTCCGGTATATTTAATTCTCTAAATCTTAAAGTGAGTTTCTTGTTGTCGTTGTGATTGAGGGTATTCAAAATTTAATTTTTACCCACAACAAGGATATTTTATGAACAAAAATTTTAAAGTATTAAAGCGAAACGAGCAATGAGAACGTCGAGCCTTAAAAGTATTTCCCCAAATGGTATAGGAGATAAAACAGTCTGGACGGATTTTACGGCACAACTTGATAGATTAGAGCGGAAAAAATTAACGGATAACAATAATGGTACAAGCGGTATGAATAAGCTGGTGAATGATTTATGCAATAGTTTTGTTTCCTGATGTTCTTCAGTGTCTAAGATCAACTTGCCAACCTTTTTTATTTTGCTGATGAATAACGATTGAAAATTGACGATTTATGAGTGATATATCTCTTCATTTCCCCCCTCTCTAGTGACTTTCTTTTTAAAAAACTGACATCGTAACTTGTCTTTTATTTTTTATATCTTAACTCTAGTTTTTTACCTAAGATAAAAATTTTAATTTTTTATCAAAAGGGCTTGTTTTTTTTTTTACAATGAGGAAGTTTTAGCTTTGAAATGAAAAGTAAAAGCTGAAATACAGGCTCTTTCAAAAGAGTTTAGATTAGTAAATTTATTTTAGGAGAATTTTTAAATGTTAAGTCAATTAACAACTAAAGCATATATTTCAGTAACCGAAGCATTCCGTAATTTTAGAAAAGATGAACGTGGTGTAACAGCAATTGAATACGGTTTAATTGCTGTAGCGGTAGCCGTGTTAATCGTAGCAGTGTTCTATAATGACAATGGTTTTATTCAACAATTAAAAGCTAAATTTGAGTCTTTAACGACAACAATTAAAGACGCTAATATTCAGAAACAATAATCGCCTTTATAAAATTCAATAAAGGAGAAATATGGAGGTCGGTTATTTATTAAATCTATTAACCGCTCTCCATATTGTCATAATAATATGAATTATAAACTTTTTACTTCAACCTTTCTTTATCTAAAAGAATTTAAACTTGATAAAAAAGGTATTACGTCAATCGAGTATGGTCTTGTCGGGTTCGCTGTTGCCGTTTTTGTCGTTGCAATTTTAGGACAAGAAGGGTTTCTTTTTGAACTAGGTGAAAAATTTAGATTTTTAACTCAGTCTGTTTCCGATTCGGTGTTAAGTAAAGGCTAATTCTATGAAAGAATGTATCATTCTTCTTCTGAATTTTTTCATAATTCTGTTACTAATTAATCTGTCATGGACGGATATTCGTGTAAGAGTTATTAGTAATAGAGTCGTTACATTATTATTAGCCGTTATTTTGATATTTACTTATTTAAAATACGATACTGTTTTTATTTTTCCTGCATTGGTTTCTCTGTCTGTCGGTTTTATTTTATTTACACTAAAAGTTATTGGCGCCGGAGATATTAAGTTAATTAGTGTATTAATGTTGGCTATACCAAGTTTTCAAATAATGTCTTTTCTCTTCTTTACTACCTTTTCAGGGTTATTGTTGATTATCGTTGGTTGGCTATTTTTTAAAAATGAAATAAAGACTAAAGGATTGCCTTATGGAGTGGCAATTAGTACAGGTTTTTTTATTAATTCGATTTTATTCGGTTAGAAAACTAAAGTTAATACTTCATATAATTAAATAGAATTTATTTCAATTAAATTTAAGGTACAAAAATGAACTATAGAATGTTATTTATTATTTCATTCCTTATTCTTGCTGTCGGTGTTGGCGGTATTCTGTTTATTCCATCAGGAAACGAAGGAACAAATACTAATTCTACACAAAGTCATTCTACTGAAGAAAATCAGGAAAATAAGATAGAAAAATTGATTACATTAGCGGAATTAAAACGTGATGTAGTAAAAGGAACGCTTTTACAGGCTGATGATTATTCTCTCAATGAAATTACGGTTCCTGAAAATAGCCCTATGGCTGAATATGATTTAAAAGAAGTAATAAAGGATTCTTCTACGACGTTACAGGGGTATTTAGTTAATGAGAATTTACAGGGTGGCTCATTACTTTCTTCCTCTACAATTATCTCACCTACTGATTCTAAATTCCTTATTTCCAGTATTAATACGAAGCAGGAAGTTGCTTTTCGAATTAATATTAATGAAAGTGAACGCTATTTATTAGATACGGTTAAAGGTGGAGATTATGTTTCTATTTATAGTCAATATTTTTCTTCGGACGATAGAGGGAGCATAAGAGAACGTTCGGATTTAGCTAAGATTGCAGATAGGGTATTAGTATTACAAGTAAGAACCTTTAATGATGAAGAAGTAAAGAATAGTTCTTCGGGTAATACAAATACTTTCGGATATATTAGCGTAAAAGTTAATGTGGAACAGGTTGCTAAATTTTATAAATTATATAAAGAATCAAAATTGATTCTTTTACCCTCAGAAGGAAGGGATAAAAGTTCTGAACATCGTGGCATATCTATTCGAAAATTAAGAGGTCAATAATAATGTTAATTAACTATAAGCCAGTGAAAAATATAGGGCTAACTTTGCTGTTAAGCGGAACAATATTGTTATTTTCTAATATTGTTTCAGCCAAAACGTTTAATTTAGAACAAGGTCAAAGCCAGTTTATCGAAACGGATCAAAAAATTGATACGATTTTTGTCTCTTCACCGAATGTGGCGGATTATGAAATTCTCGATGATACGAGTTTTCTTATTTACGCCAAAGAAGAGGGAAGAGCGGAGGTGACGGCCTTTGATGCTGAAGGAAATAAGCTCACTTCCGATACGGTAAATGTGAATATATTGATTAATAACATCGAAGATACGAACCAACAAATTAAAGCACGTTTTCCAAATACCAAACTTTTAGTAAAAAAAGTAGGTAAGGCTTATGTGATTGAAGGTAAAGCAAGCAGCCAAGAAGAAAGTGATGAAATAAATCGCATTGTTGGGGAAGCGCTGGGCGCAAGTAAAAAAGTGACGGAAGTGAAATTTCGCGGAAGTAGTTCCGGTAGCGATGAACATATTACTTTTTTAGATAAATACCAATATGACGGCGTGATTAATCATTCAAACGTTAATGATACGACCCAGATTAACGTTAAGCTTTCTGTTGTTGAGGTTAATAAAAAATTTTCCGATTCATTGGGAATTAATTGGTCTCATTTAGCCGGTTCAGGTTCGTTATTAGGCGGATCTTGGTCTAAAGGAGGCGGTTTTAACGGAACAAGTGGTATTTTGCAATTAAATGCTAATGGGCTGTCCGCTTTTATCAGTGCATTGGATAACCGTAATAACGGTAAGATTTTAGCTGAGCCGAATATTTCAATGTTATCGGGAGAAACCGCAGAAATTTTGGTTGGTGGCGAAATTCCGTTTGCACAACGGGACAGAGACGGCAATGCGACCATTATTTATAAAGATTATGGGGTAAAGCTGGCAGTCGGGGCGAAGGTTCAAAAAAATGATCGGATTCGTTTAATTTTAGATCAAAACGTGAGCACTCTTGCCGGTAACTATAATTATGAAAATATCGGTAGCATTCCTTATTTTAATACGCGCAGAACCAAATCCGTCTTTGAGGTTGCTAACGGAGAAAGTTTTATTATCGGCGGTTTAATTAACTCTCTTGATGCCGAAAATTTAAATAAAGTGCCTTTGTTAGGCGATTTACCGATTATCGGTTCATTCTTTCGTAATGCATCAACTTCACGTGAAAATAGAGAATTGGTCGTTGTTGCAACGGTTAATATCGTAAAACCGGTTACTGAAGATCAAATTGTCTATCCGACACTTGAGCAAACCGGCACGATGGAGCGTTTCTTTAATTTAACCCCGTTTAAAAATATTTATCATCGGACATTAACAACTAACTTCTTGAAAAATGGTGGGTTTATTCAATGAAAAAAATATTTATGATTTTATTATCGCTATCCGCTTCAATTACTGCTATTTCTGCCGAAGCAATGACTGCAAACGAACTAAGAAATAATGCGGATATTCCACACCAAGTGGATCAATATCGGATGCTTATCAAGCGCTATGCACTTTCCGATTATGCTAAAGCGACACAGCGCAATCTTTTACAAGCGGTATTGGGCAGTATGGGAAGAGATCGCAGCAAGCAAGTTCGCTTATTATGGGCGAATAAAGAGGCTTATCAAAGTGCGGTCGAAATTCGGAAAGTTTTACTTAATCGAGGGATTGAATCCCAACGTATTCAACTTATTGCCAATCCAAATAAAGTTGCCCTTTATCCGCTTTATGCCGAAGTAGAACAAATTGTAGTAGAGGCTGCGAATTGTCCGGGGAAGACGATTGATAATATGTTAAGTAAAGACGGTAATTGTGCAGTAAAAAGTAATAGCCGTGTTCAGTTGAAGTTTTAGGTGAGAAATTAAATTATGCTGTTACTTGATAATGAAAAAATACTCACAGGCAATATGCGTAAAATTGTGGTTATTTCCTCTGATAAGGATATGGCGACAAGAATTGCGGAACTGCTACGAATAAGGGCATTAGAAAATATTGAAATAATTAATAAAAATCTCTTTGATATTTCTAATATTGCTATTTCAAACGAGGACACTTTTGGCGTTATTGTTGATCTTGAAGAAGAGAATGATGCAAAAATTATTACCGATAAGATTTATAGCATTATTCCACAGAGTGTGTGGTGTTGTGTTATCGGAAAAAGTGATTCTATTTCACTTTCTCAACAATTGTTAAATAAAGGAATCCTTTATTTCCACATATCTTCTCAAATTAACCAAATGGTAGAAAATATTGCGGTCGGCGTGGATATTCCGACAGTACGAAATACAGTGAAAGTTAGTGTATTAAGTTGTAAGGGGGGAATTGGGGCTACATTAATTAGTTCGAATATTGCTAATCAAATTGCATTAAATAAAAAAGTGCCTGTTTTATTAGCCCAAGGAAAAAACGGATCGCAAGATTTGGATTTGCTTTTTGATAAGAAATTACAGGGCGATATTGTGGAATATAGCCATAATTTTGATCTTTTTAGCGGAGCACCATCCGACCTATCGACGACTGTTACCGATAAATACAATTTTATTATTTATGATCAACCGATTTTCAATGTGAATAAAGACGATCTGCCGAAATTTTTTGAACATAGTAATAATTTTCTACTAATCGTGGAGCGGCGTATCGCTTCCTTGCGGGTGGCAAAACAATTTTTGGAAGAATGCGAAAGAATGAGAAATATGCAAGGTAAGCCGATTCGAACCTTTATTTGTATTTCCGACAGCAGATTGGAAACGTCTAAATTAATGGTTAAAACCGATATAGAAACATTATTGGGCGCGCCAGTTGATGCTGTTATCCCTGTATTGAAAAATATCGGTATAAAAAATATTTTATCCGTTAATTTAGGACGAAAAGGCCGTAAAGAAATTGAAACATTAATGATGAAAGTTATTGGCTCAGTTTCTAGAACAGGAAATAAAGCAAAAGAAAAAAGCGGTTTTTTCTCTTCATTTGTCAAATCATTCATTAATCGTTAAATAAAGGAAGAGAATGTTAAATAAAGAACAGCAAAGTTTTCTCAGAAGTGAAGTGTTAAGTAATCTTGATATTGAGAAAATTGATGAGATTCAGCATGAAAGAGATAAATTGATTAATGAACTTGTTCAAATAGTTAATCAAGTTACGGCAACTCATAATATGTATATTACTTCATCTGACCTTATGATGATTGCGGGAATGATTGCTGATGAAATTGAAGGATACGGGCCGTTACGCGATTTAATGAACGATGACGGCGTTAATGATATTTTGGTTAACGGGCCTAATAATATTTGGGTTGAACGTTCCGGTATTTTAGAAAAAACGGATAAAGTTTTTATTGATAACGGGCAGTTAACCGATATAGCCAGACGCTTAGTCGCAAGAGTTGGGCGCCGTATTGATGACGGTAGTCCTCTGGTTGATTCTCGACTTCCGGACGGTAGCCGTTTAAATGTTGTTATTCCCCCCATTGCATTGGATGGTACCTCAATCTCTATTCGAAAATTTAGTAAAGAGAAAAAAACCTTACAAGAGTTGGTTAATTATGGATCTATGACGCTTGATATGGCTAATTTTCTTATTATTGCTGCCAGATCTCGAATAAACATTATTGTTTCCGGCGGAACAGGTTCGGGAAAAACCACGTTATTAAATGCACTATCCAATTATATTTCTCATCAGGAAAGGGTTATCACGTTAGAAGACACCGCGGAATTACGTTTAAATCAACCGCATGTTGTGCGTTTAGAAACCCGACTTGCCGGTGTAGAACATACCGGTGAAGTAACGATGCAGGATTTGGTGATTAACGCATTGCGGATGAGACCGGAGAGAATTATCGTCGGAGAATGCCGTGGGGCGGAGGCCTTCCAAATGTTGCAAGCAATGAATACAGGGCATGACGGCTCAATGTCCACGCTCCATGCCAATAGCCCGCGTGATGCGCTAGCGCGTTTGGAAAGTATGGTTATGATGTCTAATGCTTCATTACCGCTTGAAGCCATTCGCCGTAATATTTCTTCTGCTGTCAATATTATTGTGCAAGCTTCTCGTTTGAATGACGGTTCAAGAAAAATTATGAACATTACCGAATTAATGGGCATGGAAAACGGTCAGATTATCTTACAAGATATTTTCTCCTATAAGCCGAGTAAATACCGTGACGCTAACGGAAAGATTATTGGTGAGTTTGTTTCTCATGGTTTATTAACCCGTTCAATTGTTTATCAAAATGCTCAAGTGTTTAATTTAAGTGAACAATTGCAAAGTATTTTTGAGGAAGAGAACTAAATGAACTTACTCTATTACAGTATCCTCTCTTTCGGTTTTTTATTACTTTTATATACCGCGATTAGTTGGACGGCAACGAGTAAAAAAATAAATGAAAAAGAATATAGTAAAAACAGTATTAAAAATGTATTGGAAGAGCTAAAAAATAAAATACATTTGTGGCTATATTATTTTACTATCGGAGATAAACAAAAGTTAGTCTGTAATATTTTTATTAGTTTTCTAATATTTATTTCATTTTTCTATTTAAATATATTGTATATAAAAATTGATAGATTGATTTTTTGTTTGATTTTTAGTGTTCTCTTTATTTTCTCGGTTTGGTATTTAGGGCAGCGTAGAAATAAGAAAATGTTCACAGAAGTCTTTCCTGATGTTATTCAAATTTTAAATTCTGCGATCAGTGCGGGCGCGGGACTTTTACAAGCGTTAGAGCGCTGTGGTAAAGATTTGCCGGGTCCGTTGGGTAATGAATTTAGAAATATCCATAGAAGATTATCGATTGGTGAAGATCCGGTTGCAGTATTTGATGATAGCTATATTCGTTATCCTTATAAAGAATTTTATTATTTCATCATTATTATTCGCACAAACTTATCAAGAGGCGGACAAATTCGAGAAGTAATAAATCGTTTAGGAAGATTAATTGTAGATACCAAGAAGATGGAAAAGAAAAAGAAGGCAATGACATCGGAAGCAAGAATCTCCGCTCTGATTGTCGGATGTTTTCCAATCGGTTTTTTCCTTTTTATGCAATTTTTTATGCCTGAAAACTTTGACTTTTTAATTAATAACCCTAGTGGTCGCTGGATTTTATATTATGTATTCGGTAGTGAATTGTTAGGGATGATGGTTATTTGGTGGTTAATGAGGAGGGCAACATAATGTTCCTATTTTATTTCTGCTTAATATTGTTAAGTATTTTTATCTTAATTTTTGCATTGTCGCATAAAAATAGATTAGAGAAAAATAAGAGGGTTATAGCAGGGGAAACGCCGAAAAATAAAAGAGCCGAAGAATCTAATAACGGAAAATCAAAGCAGCAAGTTGAACTTGAATTATTACTGATTAACAATAACCCTATTCTTAACACATTAGGGATTATTGATAAAAATATTAAAGTTAAGTTACTTTTTATTTTTCTTGGGATAGGTATTTATTATTTATTTAATCTAGATAAAAAATCATTGGATCTATCGCTTGGTATGGCGTTAATTGTCTCTTTTATTATTCTCATACCTAGTATTTTAACTAACTTTATTTTAAAGAATAAGATTAAAAAAATCATGGCAGATTTGCCAGGCTTTATTGATCTGGTTACTGTGCAGGTTCAAACGGGAATCAGTATAGATGCAGCATTAAAGCAGGTAGCGACAGATTTTAAAAAGTTAAATTCAGATTTAACTTATGTTGAGAATAATTCGTAAATCAGAAATTACAGGGCTTTCACAAGCATTACAAGATCTTTCTATTTCTCTACCTACGGTAGAAATAAGAATGTTTTGTACCGTCTTACAGCAGAGTTTAAATTTTGGTTCTTCGATTTATTCTCAATTAACCCAATTATCCACGGATATCCGTGAATTGCAATTATTAGCAATAGAAGAAAAATTAGGAACATTAGCAGCAAAAATGAGTGTTCCGTTAATTCTTTTTATTATGTTTCCAATTATCATTTTAATTTTAGCACCAGGTGCAATGAGGGTATTTCCAAATGTTTTCTAAATTCAAAAATGTATTATTTTGTGTATCGCTCCTTTTCTTAACAGGTTGCTCAGTTTTATTGCCAAATAAAGGTGAATTAACACCTGAAAATATTCAATCCAGAGAAATTTTGTATGAAAGTACTAAAAACTATAGTTCTTTAATTTCTCTTTATCGTGATGTTTTAAAAGATAATGAAGATCCAATGGTTCGCTATAAATTAGCAAATAACTATTATTTAAATGGTGACAGTGAGTCCTCTTTACTTTATTTGGAGCCATTGCTCAATATGAATAATTCATTAACTGAAAAATCGAAAATCTTACAAGTTAAGAATTTTATTCAATTGAAAAAATATAATGATGCGGTAAGTACATCTGATTCGATATTATCAACATCTCCTAGAAATGGTGAGGCTTATAATTTAAGAGGAATTGCTTTGGCACAATTGGGGAGATTAAAGGATGCACATACAAATATTCAAAAAGCACGTGAACTATTTATTGATGATGTGACTGCAATTAATAATTTATCTATGTTAAGTGTTATTAATGGAGATTATCATAATGCGGTTTCTTTATTATTGCCTCAATATCTTAACGGAATTAAAGATCCGCGTCTGTTACATAATTTAGTTTTTGCCTTAATTAAAAATGGAGATATAGATTATGCCAGAAACATTATTGTTAAAGAGAGTCTAAATACTTCTCCTGATGATTTAATTGAAGCATTAAAGAAAACGGAGCGCCTTTCTAAAGTTGTTGCTAAATAATATGGAAATAGAAACCGATAATGAGAAAATTTTTATCTAATATAAAGGGTGTTTCTAGTGTTGAATTTAGTTTTACCGTTGCGTTGTATTTTTTCGTGGTCGTGCTTATTTTGGAATTTTGTCGTTTAACTATTGTTACCTCATATTGGGATCTGGCTATTGCGGAAAGTGTCAGAATCGCAAAAAATGAAAATCTAAACAGTACGGGAAACTATGAAGATGTATTTAGAAAAGCATTGAAAGAACAACGAAAATTACAAGGTGAATCGACCATTGGATATTTGGCCCAGCTCCAAAAGAACGATTTTGATATTAGTGTTAAATATGTAGATTGTGATACTGGACGCAGTTGTATTTCCGCATTATTAGATGAAAAATTTAGGCAACCTAAAATCGGTAATGATGGAAAATTGATTTCCCCTAATGGTATGGATGCAACGTTAGCTCGGTATTCTTTACGTTATGATTATGAATTTTTGGTTCCGTTACCATTTTTTCCTAAATCTTGGACTCGATCGCTACTTAATAGAGAATTTGTTGTGGTACAGGAATATGAAAGATCGCAATTTAATTAATAAATTTTATCGAAATAATAGAGGTTCGGTCAGTATTGAGTTTGTATTCATGCTAATTTTTTTGGCTTTTATCTTCGCTTTTTTGGCCGATTTGGTGATTATACGCTCTACAATGGGAAAATTAGATAATGTTTCTTATTCATTAGTGAATATTTTGCGTGAACGCACGCAATTATATGACAGAGAAGCCCGAATTAATGATCAAGATTTAAAAGAGTTTGAACAATTGGCTAAGCGTTTGGTTTATGGAGATAAAGAAAGCAAGAAAGACCTATATATCGTGTTAGAGCATTGGCAGGAAGGTAATTCAAGCTCAAAGCGAAATTCATCCCAATGCAAACCTTATCGGAAAATTGATGAGCTGAGTCAGTTATCACCGCGCTCGGAAATTAATAATGAAAGAAAAATCCCTCTTTATCAAGTTACCCTTTGTGTCGAAACAAACAGTTTCTTTAAAGCATTACTGTTAGATAAAGCTAATCAATCATGGGGGATGATTCGTTCATCATCATTCTCGGTTTCCCGCTAATTTAAAGGTAATTTTATGAGAAAAAAAGATTTAATTGTTTATTGCTACCAAGCATTGAAACGTTTTTATTCCGATGAAAGCGGGGTCTATGCAGTAATGACCGCATTGTTAGCATTTCCATTATTATTTCTTATCAGCTTTGCCGTGGACGGTTCCGGTATTTTATTGGATAAAGCCAGATTAGCTCAGGCTACGGATCAGGGCGCATTAGTTTTAGTGGCCGAAAATAACGGAGAAAGGGAGAATAAGGCACATTCTGATGTGAAACGGCAGAATCCAAGTAAGGAAGAAATTGCGAAAGCGGGAGAAGGTGGGAAATTTGCAGCCCAACAACATAAACGAAATTTGGAATTGGTTCACGGTATAGCCGAATACTATTTACGTTCGGATAAGTCGGGAGCGGGAAATGTAAAATCAAAACCGGTAATTATCACAAAGGATTTTGACTATGCCTGTGAGAAAAAAGAGAAGCAAGAAAATCCTTATGTTCGTAAAGAATTTGTTACCTGTTCCGTACAAGGAAGTGTCGATCGCCAATTTTGGCTACCTTGGGGACAATCAGCGCTTGATCAAAGTTTATTAAAAGTGGGGCGAACGGAGATTGGTTCGGGAAAAACCTATGCGGTTAAAGAAAAAGGAGCAATCCCGGTTGAACTAATGTTAGTTCTGGATTTTTCCGGCTCTATGTTGGATCGTGTTGGAGAAGACACGCAAGGTAGAAAGGAGAAAGATAATGATCCTCAGAGCAAAATTAATATTTTAAGACGTGTGGTCGGAAATATTCAGGATATTTTACTACCTCCGAAAGCACCGGAAAAAGTCAGTCCTTTTAATCGAATCGGCTTTACAGCATTCGCTGCAGGAGCTAAACAAAGAGGTGAATCTAGCTGTGTATTACCATATTATGGAAATAGTCGTTTAGAGTCTAGAATAAAAAAACAACTTTTGGAGTACGACTGGGATATGAAAGATTTTAACCGGTATTTAGATGTACGAAGAACGATCGATCAGATATATTCTTTTAACGGATCAAAAATCAACTATAGCCTAACTTTTAACAATGGAAGATATTGCTTAGGTGGGAATGAAGGAAAACAAACAACTCAAGCTTGGTTTAGTCAAGATAAAAGGAATATTATGGAAATATTAAAAAGGCTCTATCCTAAAGGAGGTACGGCTGCAAGTTCTGGTATGATTATAGGGGCAAACATTATGATGGATAAGAATACAAACCCCAACGCAGAACCGTCAAAATTAGGATCAAACACTCAGAGAGTTATGCTAGTTTTATCAGATGGAATGGATAATCGTCCTACCGATCAGACATTAATTCGCTTATTAGACGGAGGAATGTGTGAGGCTATACGTAACCAAGTAGATTCATTACAAGATCCATCACAGAGAAAACAGCCTACCCGTATTGGTTTTGTTGCTTTCGGATTTAATCCGCCGGCTAATCAAGTGAGAGCGTGGAAAAAATGTGTTGGTGAACATTATTATCAAGCTAATAATGAGAAAGAATTACTTGAGAGCTTTAAGCAAATCATCGGAATAGAAGAAGAGGTTGGTCGATCTTCATCTAAAAAACCAAGTTTTTAATATCTTCCTTTGATTAAATTTTTGTAAACCGAGTTTTCTTTTTTGAGTATTAAGAAAATAGCAATATAAATTTATTTTTTTATATTTAAATAGATCTGATTTTTGATTAAAAATATGTCAGAATAGCGATTTTTATACGTCTAAATAAATGCCAATAATTTTTGGCATTAGATAAACTTTTCGTGATATTTAAGGAGATGTATGAAAAATATAAAGTCATATTCTATGACAACGCTAATTAAACTTATCGGCTTGATGATTTTTTCTTTAGCAGTATTTCCTCAATACGGTTATGCTCAATCAATGATGAAGGATAAACCGGTAAATCGGGCTATGATGCAAAAAGAAAATGTGATGCAAGTAACCAGTTCTGCTATTGTAAATGGGAAATTCAACGATAAATACGGTAAACGGGGAACGCAATTTACCGTAAACGGTATGCCATCATACTCAATTCCCTTTGAAATTAAAAATGCACCGAAAAATACTAAATCCTTTGCGGTTGTTTTTGAAGATAAAGATGCCGCCGAAGTTGCCGGATTTGTGTGGACTCATTGGCTAATTGCTGATCTGGAGCGTACTTCAGTTGCGGAAAACGAAAGTATTTCGGCAAAAGATTTTGTTCAGGGCGCAAATAGTTGGGCAAGTAAATTAAATAATCTATCTATTGCAGAGGCCTCCGGATATGGCGGAATGGCTCCGCCAAATAAACCCCATCGTTATGAATTATATGTGTATGCATTGGATAAAAAACTTAATTTAAAGCCGGGTTTTAGATTTAATGAACTACATTTTGCAATGAAAGATCATATTCTTGCCCAAGCCTATTTAGTTGGAGTTTATGACTCTGAATAAAAACCTCATTTTAGTTTAATCCGCATGTGAAAAATTAATATTAGCGTGCGGATTTTTTATTATAAATTTAATCGATAAGTTTGTTTAAAATAAAACGTACATCTGAGAAGAGATTCTCTCATGATTTAAATTACAAATGTACGGGGAGTATTTCCGATTCACTATAACTATTTTATTTAGTTGTGTGTAAAATAAACATATTTTATCTTACAACGTTTTACATTAAATAAAGGATTATTTATACCAACTCAATTCGGCTAGCGCTACACTCTCGATACTGGCGAGAGATACAGTTTTGATGTGGTGAGTTTTCATTGGGATTGTAGCAGGCTTTGTGAGTACCCATTATAAGTCCCCCAGCTATAAGGTAAATCTGGCCGGCGACCGTCCTTCGTCCATTCGCTTGTTTTAGTACTTTGAACATCATCTGAAACTCACCATAAACCGCCACACTTTGCGTGATTACCCCTTATTAAGTTTAAACTATAACTTAGAGCATCAACAGCAGGCTCAATTTTTCCTGTCTGATGAGATGAATACCTCAAAAAGTGCGGTCAATTCTTAGAGAGTTTATGAAAAATACGATTCGGGCAGACATAATCGGGGAGAACAGGACAATCTACAAAGTTGAATAAAAATCAGGAAAATCACTTTCTTTACTCATTTAGTAAAGGAAAGTGTTCTCCATTTGAAAAGAGTTGATTATAATTTATACCGATTATCTGAATTTTATAAAAAATTTATAAGTGCTAATAAATAGAGATATTTTAAAACATGTAAAAAAAGAGAAACCATGTTTTATAAGGCTTCTCTTCGTATTTTAAAGTTTATTTTTGTACTATTTATGTATATAGAATTTAGAATGGAATATCATCATCAAAACCGTCCATTGGCGGTTCAGCCTGTGATGTTTGCTGTTGTGTAGGACGAGACGGCTGATTGTTACTATTATAACTGGTTTGATAAGACGGTTGTGGGCTGCTTTGTCCCATGTCCGGTGCGCTGTAGCCGCCAGCATTTTGGTTACGGCTGCCTAACATTTGCATCACATCACCTTGAATTTCTGTTGTATAGCGATCCTGACCATTTTGATCTTGCCATTTGCGGGTGCGTAAACGACCCTCTACATAAACTTGTGAACCTTTGCGTAAGTATTCGCCACAAATTTCCGCTTGGCGACGATAGAACACGATACGGTGCCATTCTGTGATCTCGCGACGCTCACCCGTGTTACGGTCATTCCAACTTTCGCTGGTTGCGACACTAATATTGGCAACGGCATCACCATTCGGCATTGTGCGAATTTCGGGATCATTGCCCAAATGCCCCACAATAATAACTTTATTTACTCCTGCCATAGAATCCTCATTTTTCATATTAAAAAAGTGCGGTTATTTTGCCTGAAATTTTTGAAAAGATCTATAAAATTTAACTGGATATTTGCACAGATGTTGAAATATGCGATAATGCTCGCAATTTTGAAAAAAATAATCATCAGAACGAATTATTTATGGAAAATATTGATATTCGCGGTGCGCGAACCCACAATCTTAAAAATATTAATTTAACCATTCCTCGCGATAAACTTATCGTGATCACCGGTCTTTCCGGCTCCGGCAAATCCTCATTAGCCTTTGATACCCTGTATGCGGAAGGTCAACGCCGTTATGTGGAATCGCTTTCTGCCTATGCCCGTCAGTTTTTATCTTTGATGGAAAAACCGGATGTAGATTCCATTGAAGGTTTGTCGCCGGCGATATCTATCGAACAAAAATCGACTTCCCATAACCCTCGTTCCACCGTGGGAACCATTACGGAAATTTACGATTATTTACGCCTCCTTTTTGCCCGAGTGGGTGAGCCGCGCTGTCCGAATCATGATGTGCCGCTGACGGCTCAAACCATCAGTCAAATGGTGGATAAAGTGTTAAGCTTGCCTGAAGAATCTAAAATGATGTTGCTCGCACCCGTAGTAAAAAATCGGAAAGGGGAGCACGTTAAAATCTTAGAAAATATTGCGGCACAGGGTTATATTCGAGCGCGGATTGATGGTGAAATTTGTGATCTGTCTGATCCGCCAAAACTTGAACTACAGAAAAAACATACTATTGAAGTTGTGGTAGATCGTTTCAAAGTGCGGTCGGATTTAGCCACACGTTTAGCGGAATCTTTTGAGACGGCATTGGAGCTTTCCGGCGGTACGGCGATTGTAGCGGAAATGGATAACCCTAAGGCGGAGGAACTGGTCTTTTCTGCAAACTTTGCTTGTCCGCATTGTGGATATTCCGTGCCAGAGTTAGAACCCCGTTTGTTCTCTTTTAATAACCCGGCGGGTGCCTGCCCGACTTGTGATGGCTTGGGGGTTCAGCAATATTTTGATGAAGCGCGTGTAGTGCAAAATCCGAGTATTTCGCTTTCAGGCGGAGCGGTGAAAGGATGGGATCGTCGCAATTTCTATTATCATCAAATGCTTACCTCGCTTGCAAAACATTACGATTTTGATGTGGACGCTCCTTACGAAACCTTGCCGAAAAAAATTCAGCACATCATTATGCACGGTTCCGGCAAGGAAGAGATTGAATTTCAATATATGAATGATCGCGGTGACGTGGTGATTCGTAAACATCCTTTTGAAGGCATTTTAAACAATATGGCACGCCGTTATAAAGAAACGGAGTCAATCTCGGTGCGTGAAGAACTCGCCAAAAATATCAGCAATCGTCCTTGTGCCGATTGTGGCGGTTCACGTTTACGTCCGGAAGCACGTAATGTTTATATCGGGCCGACTAATTTACCGATGATTTCTGAAAAAAGCATTGGTGAAACGCTAGAGTTTTTTACCGCACTTTCATTAACAGGGCAAAAAGCACAAATTGCCGAAAAAATTCTGAAAGAAATTCGTGAGCGTTTGCAGTTCTTAGTCAATGTCGGGTTAAATTATCTTTCTCTTTCCCGTTCTGCCGAAACCCTTTCAGGCGGTGAAGCACAGAGGATTCGTCTTGCCAGTCAAATCGGTGCGGGTTTAGTAGGGGTGATGTACGTGTTGGACGAACCCTCTATCGGGCTACATCAGCGTGATAATGAACGTTTATTGAACACATTGATTCACTTACGTAATCTTGGTAACACGGTGATTGTGGTAGAACATGACGAAGACGCCATTCGTGCGGCGGATCATATTATTGATATCGGGCCGGGGGCGGGCGTGCATGGCGGACAAGTGATCGCACAAGGCAATGCGCAAGCTATTATGCAAAACCCGAACTCGATTACGGGGAAATTTTTATCGGGTGTTGAACAAATTGAAATTCCGAAAAAACGTACCGCACTTGATAAGAAAAAATGGTTGAAACTGAAAGGGGCATCGGGAAATAACCTAAAAAATGTCAATTTAGACATTCCGGTGGGCTTATTCACCTGTATTACCGGGGTGTCGGGTTCAGGTAAATCGACCTTGATTAATGATACCCTGTTCCCATTAGCGCAAAATGCCCTAAACCGTGCGGATAAAACCGATTATGCCCCTTATAAATCCATCGAAGGGTTGGAGCATTTTGATAAAGTCATCGACATTGATCAAAGCCCAATCGGACGTACGCCACGTTCAAATCCTGCCACTTATACCGGTTTGTTCACGCCGATTCGAGAACTTTTTGCTGGCGTGCCGGAAGCTCGTGCCCGCGGTTATAACCCGGGGCGTTTTAGTTTTAACGTGCGTGGCGGGCGTTGTGAGGCTTGTCAGGGCGATGGCGTAATCAAAGTGGAAATGCATTTCTTGCCGGATGTGTATGTTCCGTGTGATCAATGTAAGGGGAAACGTTATAACCGTGAAACTTTAGAAATACGCTATAAAGGAAAGACCATTCATCAAGTGTTGGATATGACAGTAGAAGAGGCGCGCGAGTTTTTTGATGCCATTCCAATCATTGCCCGTAAACTGCAAACGTTAATGGATGTGGGCTTATCGTACATCCGTTTAGGGCAATCCTCTACGACACTTTCCGGCGGGGAAGCACAGCGTGTCAAGTTGGCTACTGAGCTTTCCAAACGGGATACGGGGAAAACCCTTTATATTTTGGATGAACCGACCACAGGTTTGCATTTTGCAGATATAAAACAATTATTGAGCGTGCTACACCGATTACGTGATCAAGGCAATACTATCGTGGTGATTGAACATAATTTAGATGTAATCAAAACCGCCGATTGGATTGTGGATCTTGGGCCGGAAGGGGGAAGCGGCGGCGGTCAGATCATTGCGACCGGTACACCTGAAGAGGTGGCAAAAGTGGAAGGCTCTCATACGGCGAGATTCTTGAAACCGATTTTAGCAAAACCTTAGAAAAATTGACCGCACTTGATATAAAGTGCGGTCAATTTATAGAACGTTTTAGGCTGAATGGGTTCAGCCCAATAAGATAAGCGTTTTTTAATAAATGCCAAATACACTAAAGAGTAAGATGACAATGATTGTGGCTACAATCGGCATAATAAATGAGGTAACGGCAATCTCAAGATAAGAATCTTTATGCGTCATTCCCGTATTGCTGAGTAATGTTAAAACCGCACCATTATGGGGCATCGTATCCAAACCGCCGGAAGATAATGAGGCAATACGGTGAAACGCCTCAGGCGAAATACTTGCCTGTTTGGCTATCGCAAGGTATTTTTCCCCTAAAGCCTCTAACGCAATGCCCATTCCGCCGGAAGCCGATCCTGTTGCACCGGCTAAAATATTGACGGCAACCGACAATGAAATCAATGGACTGCCCGGAATGTTTAAGATCATTGCCGTTAGATGTTCAAAGCCCGGTGCCATTCTCACCACACTACCAAAGCCGACCGCCGCAGCGGTATTGATAATTGCCCCTACCGCACCATTTGCTCCTTTGCCGATAGCCGGAATAAAGCGGTTGCGTTGTTTCAAATTGAGCAAAATCACTAAACTGATGCCCGCTAATAACGCCAGCACGATATTTTTCGGATCGCCGTTTTTCAAGCCGATTAACGGCGGCACAAAGTTCAGTACTACAATCACACTCACTAACGGCAGAATTGCGAGTAACGGGCTAGGCAGCCGTTCCTGCTGTTCTGTCGCTATCGCATTATCCGGTTCGATAAAATACTCGCCGTTTGATGCGTATTTTTTACGGCGATACTCAAGGTATGCTACCCCACCGAAAAATAAAATGGCAGAGGCGGTTAAGCCCATTATCGGTGCCGCCATTGCGTCCGTACCAAAATATTGGGTCGGAATTAAGTTTTGAATTTGCGGTGAGCCGGGCAATGCCGTCATCGTAAAGGTAAATGCCCCGCAAGCAATGGTGCCGGGAATTAGTCGGCGGCTGATATTGGCTTCCTTAAAGACCGCTAACGCAAGGGGATAAACGGCAAACACCACCACAAATAAACTGACGCCGCCGTAGGTCAATAATGCACAGCCTAATACAATAGAAGCGATCGCACTTTTCGATCCCATCACTTTGGTCAGCCAAACCGCAATGGATTTGGCACCGCCTGTGACAT
Organism: Rodentibacter caecimuris; assembly: GCF_010587025.1. Lineage (NCBI taxonomy): Bacteria > Pseudomonadati > Pseudomonadota > Gammaproteobacteria > Pasteurellales > Pasteurellaceae > Rodentibacter > Rodentibacter caecimuris. Next base: position 2,013,223 of record NZ_CP040863.1, read on the forward strand.
CCATTAAGTTGCCGAATACGGCACTGAGTAGAAAAGCGGGGAACCAGGCTTTAACAAAACCGACCAAACCGTTCATATAACTGCCTAAATAGGCATCTAAAATATCCAGCCCGCCCGTGAAGGCAACAATTGCCGCACACAACGGGGCAATCCAAACAATCGAATAGCCTCGAAAGGCTAAAAACATGAGCAAAACTAATCCTACAAAAATGCCGATTAAACTGAGCATAGGGTTCTCCCAATTATTTTTATAATGAACGTTGAGTACTACTCGTTCTTGATTGAAAAAAGACAGTACAACTCACCGCTTGTAGTGAGTTGTACTATGAGGTATTAGCCGGCAGTCCAGCCGCCATCCATCGGTAAGCAAGCACCTGAAATAGAAGCGGCAGCATCGGAGCAGAGGAATTTAACAAATTCACCGATCTCCGCCGGTTCAATGAGCCGTTTAACCGCTGCTTTTTGCAGCATAATTTGGCTTACCACTTCTTGCTCGGAAATGCCGTGATGTTTGGCTTGATCGGCAATTTGTTTATCGACTAACGGGGTTCTCACATAGGCAGGGCAAATAGAATTCACCGTAATACCGTATGCCCCGCCCTCTAATGCCGCCGTTTTGGTCAAACCGGATAGCCCGTGTTTTGCAGACACATAGGCGGATTTAAATTCCGAAGCGACTAAACCGTGAATGGAATTTAAGTGAATAACCCGCCCCCAACCTTTGTTTTGCATATAAGGCCAGCTGTATTTGGTGAGTAAAAACGGCGCAGTTAGCATCACATTCAGCATAAAATCCCAACGATCTTCGGGGAAGTCCGCTATCGGTGAAACGGTTTGGATACCGGCAACATTCACCAGAATATCCACCCCGCCAAACTCGGCAACCGCATAATCGACAACGGCTTTACATTCCGTCCGTTTGGATAAATCCGCCACAATATGTGCCGCTTGTAGCTTTTGGGCTTCTTGTTCTAAAAGGGCTTGATTGATATCCGCCATCACCAGTTTTACACCTGCTTGGGCGAGGCTTTGGCTGACCGCTAAACCGATACCGCTTGCCGCACCGGTTATAATCGCAATTTTTTCATTTAGCATAATTTGCTCCTGTTTAATAAAAATTGGGGGTTAAAGGCGTTCAACAATCATTGCAATGCCTTGCCCGCCGCCGATACATAAAGTTGCCAAGCCCAATGTTTTGTTTCTGGCTTGCAAGCCGTACAGCAAGGTCACGAGAATTCTCGCACCACTTGCTCCAATTGGGTGTCCTAATGCGATTGCACCGCCATTCAAATTGGTTTTGGTTAAATCCAAATTAAGCTCTTTGGCAACGCCCAGTGCTTGAGCGGCAAAGGCTTCATTCGCTTCAATTAAATCAATTTGGTCTAATGCTAAGTTTGCTTTTTTCAAGGCTTTTTTGACTGCAGGAACAGGCCCCATACCCATTACTTTCGGATCATTGCCGGCTGCGGCGTAGCTGCGAATACGGGCTAATGGCGTTAATCCCAGCGATTTTGCTTTGCTTTCACTCATTAATAGCAAGGCTGCCGCCCCGTCATTTAAACCGGACGCATTGCCAGCAGTAACCGTACCATCTTTAATAAATGCCGGGCGAAGTTTGGCGAGGGTTTCGGCGGTAGTGTCAAAGATTGGGTGCTCATCTTGGCTAAACAGGGTTTCACCTTTACGGGTTTTTACACTCACCGGCACAATTTCTGCAGAAAACGCACCGGATTCAATCGCTTGTTTTGCCAAGGTTTGCGAACGAAGGGCAAATTGATCCTGCTCTTCTCGACTGAGTTGATATTGTTCCGCAATGTTTTCCGCCGTAATACCCATATGGTAATGGTTGATTGCACAGGTTAAACCGTCTTCTACCATTGTATCTCTTAGGGTTAGGTTGCCCATTTTGGCACCGAAACGAACCTTGCTGTCGAGTACATAGGGGGCTTGGCTCATATTTTCCATTCCGCCCACTACGATAACGTCCGCATCACCTGCTGCAATGGCTTGAGCCCCAAGCACAACAGCTTTTAGGCCTGAACCGCACACTTTATTAATCGTAAATGACGAAATATCTTCACCAATACCGGCTTTCAGTGCCGCTTGACGAGCCGGATTCTGTCCGAGACCCGCTTGCAGCACATTGCCCATAATGACTTCATCAACTTTTGCGGCATCGAGGTTGGCACGCTTTAACACCTCATTAATCACAATCGCGCCCAAATCGACCGCACTTGTACTTGCTAAACCGCCGCCAAACCGTCCGATAGCGGTTCGAGCCGCACTCACAATCACAATATTTTCCATTATTTTTCTCCTTGTTGATTTATAAGAAATAGAGTCCGATGACAAAAATTGGGGTGGTAAAAATCAGGGCAGTCATACAATAGCCCATAATATCCCTTACCCCGAGCCCCGCTATACCAAGAGCAGGCAATGCCCAAAACGGCTGTGCCATATTTGCCCACATATCGCCATAAGCAATCGCCATCACCGATTTACCTAAATCCGCTTCAAGCGAAAGTGCGGCGGGGATAACAAACGGCCCTTGCACAACCCAATGTCCGCCGCCCGACGGCACGGCAAAATTCACTAAAGCGGAACTAAAGAAAGTTAAAAGCGGAAAGGTGTCTTTGTTGGAAATATTGACAAAAAACTCGGTAATCATTCCGCCTAATCCGGAATGTTCCATCATTAATTGCATACCGGCGTAAAACGGGAATTGAATTAAAATGCCTGCGGTACTACGGGCGGCATTAGTGATTGCTCGAACGTAGGCGGCGGGGGAACCGTGTAATAAAATCCCTGTCATCAAGAAAATTAAATTGACCGAATTAATCGTCAAACTAAATCCGTTTTTGAAAAAAGTGAGTGCGAGATAACTAAATCCGGTACCGGCAATCACATAGGCTAACAAACGGCTTTCTTCAATACGTTCGGCAAAGGTGGCGTTTTGGTCTAAGGTTTTACTGAAATCCGGATCCGGTTGTAATAATTTTGGATCAACGTGACGAACGTCTTCCCCTTTAGGATTCATCATTCGGGTAATTACAGGCAAACCGACTAATAACATTAAGATGATAAAAATGTTATAGCCGGTGAATAAGGTTTGACTGACAGGTACGATACCTAAAGGATTGGATTCGGAAGTGATAAGATGGGCAATAGGATTATTCGGGGTGGCGGCTTGGAGTGGCATTGAGCCGGAAAATCCGCCGCCCCAGGTCATAAAGCCGATATAAGCACAGGCAATTAAGAGGGCGTAATCCGTGCCTTGAATACGTCTGGCAACCTCTTTGGCAAACATCGCCCCGACTACCAGTCCGAACCCCCAATTGATTGCACAAGCAGCAGCACTCATAAACGTTACTAACATTACACCTTGTACGGGTGTTTTAGCGATAGATGCCGTTACGCCAAGAAAGCGGCGAATTTGTGGGGCGGAGGCAAGGGCATTGCCCGTCACCACCACCATTGCCATTTGCATACTGAATGAGAGCAAATTCCAAAAACCGTCGCCCCACATATTGACTAACTGCACGGGAGTATGATCGGTCAAACCCCACGCACAGAAAAAAATCACAATGCTGAGTAGAACCGCTAAAACAAGCGGTTCCGGCATATATCGGCTGACTAATGTTGTCATACCACGGGCGATACGGTTAATCATAGGGATAATCCTTTTTGGCTGATCACCATTGGTTTGAAATCATCGGCAACGATAAAATCCGCCTCAGTTTTCTGTCTGATAGTGTCTAAATCCACATCTGGTGCGTGTTCTTTTAACACGAGTTTGCCTTGTTCAAATTCAAACACCGCCAATTCGGTGACAATCATTTTGACTTTGTTTACCGCAGTTAAAGGTAGGGTGCATTGTTTGAGGATTTTTGAACTGCCGGATTTTGCACAATGTTCCATTCCGATAATGACCTTTTTCGCACCGGTCACTAAATCCATTGCGCCGCCCATACCCGGCACCATTTTTTCCGGTACCATCCAGTTTGCTAGATTTGCCTGTTGATCCACCTCTAATCCGCCAAGCACGCAGGCATCAACGTGACCGCCACGAATCAGTGCAAAGGAAAAGGCACTGTCGAAAAACGCTCCTCCCGCCTTAATACCACAAGGTTGTCCGCCGGCATTCACGATATTCGGATTATCGTTTTGCGGATCGTAAGCGGTTAAACCTAAAAAACCGTTTTCCGATTGCAGGGTAATATCAACGTTATCCGGTAAATAATTTGCCACTAAGGTCGGTAAGCCGATACCCAAATTCACGATATCACCGTCTTTTAGTTCCATTGCAATGCGGCGGGCAATTAATTCTTTTGCGTTCATAATCTTCTCCTTTAATGGCTAGAAACAAGGTAATCAACCAACGTTGCAGGCGTCATTATCTGATTTGGATCGAGTGTACCTGCTTTGACGATTTGCTCCGCTTCGACAATCACGGTTTTCGCTGCCAATGCCATTAGCGGATTAAAATTGCGTGCCGCACCGTTATAAATCAGATTGCCCGCTTCATCGGCAATATCGGCTTTCAGAATGGCAATATCCGCTTTTAACGGACGCTCTAACAAATAAGCCACGCCATCAAGCTCTATTTTTTGTTTACCTTCTTCCACCACCGTGCCGACCCCGGTCGGTGTTAAAAAACCGCCTAATTCCGCACCACCGGCTCTCACCCGCTCGGCAAATGTGCCTTGTGGGATCAATTCAACCTCAATTTCGCCGGCAATCATTTTTTTGCCCGTTTCAGGATTAGTGCCGATATGAGAAGCCGATACTTTCTTTACCCGATTATTCACAATCAACGGCCCAACTCCATTATGCATTTGGGCGGTATCGCTACAAATCAGGTGAATATTGCGAATCTCACTCTCTAAAAGAGCGTGTACGATTTTTTCAGGCGTACCGACGCCCATAAAACCGCCTGACATCAACGTCATACCGTCAAAGAAATGTTTCTTTAATTCAGTAATGGGGATAATTTTTGACATAGCTTTTCTCCAAATTAATGTTTTAATCAAAAATTTTTATAATAAAGACGCCGTTCGTTTAAAATAAAACAAACAATATAACTTTCTATTTAGTGACGGCATAAATACTGGAAATACAGCCTAACTTCAGGTATAAAGTAGGAACTAATTGTTACACTAAGGTATTTTTTCCTGCTGTTTACAAAACTTGCAAAGCAGAATATCAGAAGGTATTTAGCAGGAGAAATACAGATTTTTTAGAATGCTATAAATTTAATTTATACAAAATATAGAATCGGTTTATAAAGTTTGTCACCCTTACAGAGGACATCAAATGGATATTCGGCATTTACGCTATTTCATTGCGATTGTTGAAAATAACTTTAATTTGAGTAAAACGGCTCAAAATTTATATATTTCTCAACCTACGCTCAGTATGATGATTTCTGATTTTGAACAAAGAGAGGAAATTCAATTATTTAAACGTTCAAACGGAAAAATAATGGGGCTGACTTATATCGGTGAAAATTATTACCATGATGCGAAGGAAATTATTGCTAAATATAACGATATGCACCGCAATTTACATAATGAGAACACGGAGCTGATTGGTAATATCACGATTGGTATTCCGCCTTTAATCTTATCCGTTGTCTTTTCCGATGTGATTCCTTCACTTATTTTAAATAACCCTACTATCAATATTACTGTAAAGGAGCAAGGCGCTTTTGCATTAAAAAGTGAATTATTACTGGAACAAGTGGATCTTGCCGTTTTGCTTTATCCGGAGGGGATCTCTAAAAATATCATTGATTCTTTTGCCATTCATCATTCGGAACTTTCTCTCTTTTTATCGCCGAATCATCCGCTGGCAAATAAAGAAAAAATTGAATGGCGGGATTTAAATAAACAAAAAATGGCCATCTTTGATAAGAATTTTATGATCTCCCATCAATTAAAAGAACATTTCGAACGACATAACATTTATCCGAATATTGTGATTGAATCCGGCTCTTGGGACTTTATGCTCAATGCGGTAAAACTCAATCACGATCTATTAACAATCTTACCTTATCCCATCGCTGAGCAATATCAATCGCCGGAATTTGTCTGTCGTAAAATTAACGAACCGATTTTATGGCGGGTCACACTTTGCCGATTGAAGAAAAATAATTATTCAACGGTGGAAAATTATATTTTTGATTTGTTGTTGAAATTATTTAAAGTTAAATAATCAGTAAAGCGGCATTATGTAGCAGTTGTACAAACTTTGATTTTATCTCATAGGTAGGGACGCCACGCTGGCACCCCAAAAAAATTAAATAATTTCAAAAAGTTGTGTGGCGGACGCCAGTATGGTGTCCCTACATTTTCTTTAAATTGTGCAACTACATAATACCGTAGTAATAAAGCAAAAGTGCGGTCAAAATTAACCGCACTTTTTAGGAAATGTTATGCTTTTGTGGTTTGTTTTAAGAAGATATACCCGACAATAGCAGAGATTGTCGAACCGATCAGAATACCCAAACGGGAAAGCGTATTGACACTTTCACCGGCATTCGCCTCAAAAGCAAGGCTTGCCAGAAACATGGACATCGTGAATCCGATACCGCACAGAATGGCGACGGCAAAAATTTGTTTAAAATTAATTTCTTCCGGTAACTTCGCGATGCCTAACTTCACCGAAAGATAACTGAAAGCAAATACACCGACCGGTTTGCCGATAATCAAGCCTAAGGCAATGGCGAGTAATAACGGTGAGGTCAGCATAGAAAAATCCAACCCTTCAAAACTTACCCCTGCATTGGCAAAGGCAAATAACGGTAAAATAAGGAATGCAGTCCAAGGCGCAAGTAAATGCTCAAAATCTTCTAATGGTGTTTCGCCTTTTTCACCTTTGAGAGGGATACAGAAACCGATAATAACACCGGCGAGTGTAGCATGTACGCCGGATTTTAAGACAGATGCCCATAAGATTGTGCCGACCACCATATAAGCGCAAAGTGCGGTGACTTTAAAGCGGTTTAATACAATGAGTAGAATGATTGCGATTGCCGAGAAAATGAGCGCTTGAATACTTAAGCCATGGGAGAAGAATAACGCAATGACGACAATAGCGCCCAAATCATCAATGATCGCAAGCGCTAATAAAAAAACTTTTAACGGCAGAGGAACCTGTTTGCTTAACAGTGCCATAACCCCTAGTGCAAAAGCGATATCCGTTGCCATTGGAATTGCCCAACCGTTGGCTAAGGTTGGATCGTCGTGCGCAATCAAAATATAAACCAATGCAGGGATTAGCATACCGCCTACTGCGGCAATTGCCGGAAAAACGGCTTGTTGATAGCTGGAAAGCGACCCCTCTAACAGTTCACGCTTGACTTCCAATCCTACTAGAACGAAAAACACCGCCATAAAGCCGTCATTAATCCAATGAATGAGGGTTTTACTAATTGCGAAACTACCGATTTGGATACTTACCGGTAGATTTAAAAAGTCATGATAAAAAGTATTGAAAGGTGAGTTGGCAAATAAAATTGCGATAAATGCGGCGAAGAGCAATAAAATTCCGCCGGATGATTCGAGTTTGAAAAATTGTTGTATCAGTTGCAACATAAAAAGATCTCCCCAAAAATAAATACAATAAAAAAACTCAAAGAAGCCCCGATACTATCACATTTTTATTATCTACGAAAAATATCGGTCTGAAAGTGCGGTCATTTTTTTGATAGTTTTTGCGTTAATATTGATTGAATGCTCGAGCTCACATTTTTTTATTTGAAGATTAGGGTTATCAAGTACTTTGTAGTAGAATAAGCTCCTTTTTATTAACTGAGAATACTATGACTCGTAAAGATATTATTGTTTTAGGAATGATGATTTTTGCGCTTTTTTTAGGTGCAGGAAATATTATTTTTCCGCCAATGGAAGGGTTTACGGCAGGCTCATATTGGGCTACGGCATCTTTTGGCTTTATATTAACCGGTGTATTCATGCCATTTATTACGTTGGTTGTTGTTGCGATGCTTGGGAGAGGGGAGGAACTTTCCCGCGATTTGCCGAAGTGGGCGGAGATGATATTTTTAACCATATTATATTTAGTAATTGGTTCTCTGTTCGCCATGCCGCGTGTGACTAATGTCGCCTATGAAATGGCATGGTTACCGCTGAATATTGTGAATGACACCGATAACGCCCATTTTATTTTTTCCCTGGTTTTCAATGTTATCGGGATGTTTTTTATGTTACGCCCTAATACGATTGTTTCAACCGTAGGAAAATTTATGACACCGGCATTGCTCGTGTTATTGGTTGTGGTAGCTGTGAGCGTTATTATCTCCCCACTTTCCGACATTGTTGAGCCAAGCAAGGCTTATGCCACAAATCCTGCAATTACTTCCGGATTAATCAGCGGCTACCAAACCATGGATGTGTTGGCGGCTATTGCCTTTGGTGGGATTGTTGCCCGTGCATTGGCTGTACGGAATGTGACTGCTCCGCAAAAGGTTATGAAATATACTATTTCCGCAGGGTTGATTTCCGTGTTTTTATTGGCAATGCTGTATTTTGCCTTGTTCTATCTGGGGGCGACCAGTGCGCAAGTGGCAGAGGGCGCAACCAATGGCGGGCAAATTTTCTCCCGTTATGTTAATGCTTTATTTGGGATTTCCGGTACTTGGATTATGTCAGGCATTATTATTTTAGCGAATATCACGACACTTGTAGGGGTTACCAGCGCCTGTGCGGATTATTTCTCTAAATTCCATGTTCGTTTATCTTATCCGTTTTGGGTCGTCGTATTTACGATTTTAACTACAACGGTGGCACAAACCGGTTTAACGGAATTATTAAGAATTACTATTCCGGCATTATTATTGATTTATCCGGTAGCAATTATGTTGGTATTACTGCAAATTATCCGTAGTAAATTGCCGAATATTAAACTCAGTTATTACCTCACTTTACTGGTTACGGTGTGCTTTAGTGCTTGTGATAGTTTGAAAAACGTTGATTTACTACCGCAATCCGTTGAGAATTTACTGGGCCATTTACCGCTTTATTCCGACGGCATGGCATGGTTGATTCCGGCATTTATTGCCTTGGCGTTATCGTTATTATTAGGACGGAAAAAAGCTTAAAAAAATAGCCGCATAATAAAAAATACCGAGTATAAAAATACTCGGTATTTTTATAAAAGTGCGGTTACTTTTTAAAATGTTTTTATATGCTTAAACGTTGACGCACAATCTCAAACAAACATACGCCTGTTGCTACAGAGACATTTAAGGACGAAACCGATCCTGCCATTGGGATACTTATCAGTTGATCGCAATGTTCTCTGGTTAAACGGCGCATTCCTTCGCCTTCCGCCCCCATGACCAGTGCAAGTGCGCCGGTGAGCTTGCTTTGATAAATCGTTTCGGTTGCCTCGCCGGCTGTTCCTACAACCCAAATATTGTGATTTTGCTGTAAGTCACGAAGGGTACGGGAAAGATTAGTAACACGAATGAGCGGGACGGTTTCCGCCGCTCCGCACGCCACTTTACGCGCAACGGAAGTGAGTTGTGCCGATTTATCTTTCGGTACGATGACTGCTGCTACGCCCGCCGCATCTGCGGTACGCAAACAAGCACCGAGATTGTGGGGATCGGTTACGCCGTCAAGCACTAATAAAAGTGGATTTTGGCTATTTTGTAGAATGTTATCAAGATCGTTTTCACCCAGTTCTTTCATGGCTTGCACGCGTGCAATAATACCTTGATGTACTTCACCGTTGGCTTTTTTATCTAACGTTTGACGATTCACAAATTGCACGCCAATGCCGATTGAGTGCAATTCGTTTAGTAATGATTGTAGGCGTTTATCTTCACGTCCTTTTAGTACAAACACTTCAATAAGGCGTTCCGGTGTATGGGTTAAAATACTGTTTACGGCGTGAATGCCATAGATTTGTTCTGACATAGGCTCTCTTTTATATTTTGTTATTTATTTTTCTTTTCAAGAAAATAGGAAAATCTAGGATTGTATTTTCGATTTTCTCGGTTTTTTAGATACTTTTTTATTTTTGACCGCACTTTTGCGTTTTCTCGTCACCTTTTCAGGCAACTCTTTGAATACTTTTTTAGTTTTTTCTTTTGCCGTTTTACCGACGCGACGTGGTTTGTGTTCGCTACTGACCAGTGAAAAATCTATCATTTTTTGTTCTAAATGAACGGCTTCCACCCGAATACGCACTTTATCGCCCAATCGGTATTGTATGCCGCTATTTTCGCCAATTAAACGCTGTTTGGCAGCGTCAAATTGATAGTAGTCATTTTCTAAGGTAGAAATATGCACTAAGCCGTCAATGAATAAATCGTCCAAACGTACAAACAATCCAAAACCGGTTACGGAAGAAATCACCCCGTTAAATTCACTGCTAATGTGATCTTGCATATACTCGCATTTCAACCAATCCGCAACTTCGCGAGTCGCGTCGTCGGCGCGGCGCTCCGTCATTGAACAATGATCGCCCAATAGATCCATTTCATCAAGGGAATAATGATAGCCGCCACTGTTAGTGGTTTTACGTTTTATCCCCTGTTCTTTGGCAAGTAAATATTTAATGCTGCGATGGAGTGTTAAATCCGGATAACGGCGGATAGGGGAAGTAAAATGGGCATATTCTTCCAGTGCTAAGCCAAAATGCCCGATATTGTCTGCATTGTACACTGCTTGGCTTAAAGAACGTAGCAACATAATTTGAATCAGCTCGTGATCCGGTCGTGTTTTTATTTTTTCTAGCAGAGCGGCATAATCTTTCGGTGTCGGTTTTCTCCCGCCCTCCAACGTTAAACCGAACTCACTCAAAAAAGTACGGAATGACGTGAGTTTTTCTTCACTTGGCATTGCGTGAATACGATATAGTGCCGGTTCATTGTGTTTTTCCATAAAATTAGCGGCAGCAATATTGGCAAGGATCATACATTCTTCAATGATTTTATGAGCATCGTTACGAATTACCGGTTCAATCCGCTCAATACGTCCCATGGCATTGAAAATAAATTTGCTTTCAATCGTTTCAAAATCAATCGCACCGCGTTGGTGTCGGGAGGAAAGCAAGGCTTGATAGAGATGATGAAGTTCTTCCAAATTCGGCACGAGGGAGACATAACGTTCCTGTAATTCTGCATCACCTTCCAATATTTTTGCTACTTTTGTGTAGGTTAAGCGTGCGTGGGAATTCATTACCGCTTCATAAAAACGATAGGCGGTGAGTTTACCTTTGGCTGAAACTTGCATTTCACATACCATACAGAGACGATCGACCTGCGGATTGAGCGAACACAAACCGTTAGATAAAATCTCCGGTAACATCGGTACTACACGATTTGGGAAATAGACCGAGTTCCCTCGGTTGTGAGCCTCCGTATCCAAGGCGGAACGTAAACGCACATAATAGCTCACATCGGCGATCGCCACCCAAAGTTTCCAGCCTTTACCCTGTTTTTCACAATAGACCGCATCATCAAAATCGCGGGCATCTTCGCCATCAATGGTAACTAACGGTAAATTGCGTAAATCAACACGACCTTTTTTGGCTTCTTCAGGCACCTCTTCGGTAAATTTTTTGACGTATTTTTCTACCGCACTTGGGAATTTATGAGGAATATCGTGATTACGCAAAGCAATTTCCACTTCCATTCCTTTTGCCATATTGTCGCCTAAAATTTCCGTAATCATCCCTATCGGCTGATTGAAGGCGGCGGAACGTTCTTGTAATTCGACTACCACCACTTGCCCCATACGCGCACCGTTACGATGTTCGTTTGGTACAAGAATATCACGCCCGATACGGCTATCGTCCGGTACCACATAACTAAAACCGTTTTCCAAAAAGAAACGACCGACAATTTGTTTTTTACGGCTTTCTAGCACACGTACAATGCGAACTTCACGGCGACCGCGATGATCCAGACCCTCCGGTTGAGCCAGTACGAAATCACCGTGCATAACCCGTTGCATTTGAGGATTTGGAATGAAAAAGTCCTCTTTTTTACCCTCGACTTGCAAGAAACCATAGCCTTCCCGATGACCTATTACCAAACCCTTAACCAGGTCTAATTTTTCCGGTAAGGCATAGCGTTTACGTTTGGTGAAAACAAGTTGTCCGTCATTTTCCATCGCACGCAAACGGCGACGCATAGCCTCCATTTGTTCCTCGTCACGAATGGAAAGTGCGGTCAAAATTTCTTCCCTATTCATTGGTGCGTTATTTTCGCTAATTACGCGTAAAATAAGTTCCCGGCTTGGAATCGGATTGCCGTATTTAGCTAACTCCCGTTGATAATGAGGATCTTGGAGTGTGCGTTTTTTCTGTTTTTTTGCCATGGCTTTTTGATAGGTATTAAAAATTGCAGTGAGTTTGACACTGTAAAGGAAATAATGCAAGGAAATAGGACGATTGAACGATATAAAGGCTTATTTCCCGTTGGGACATAAGCCTTTTATATCAAAAATTTGTTGATATTGATTAACCTTTTTTACGACGTTTTAATGTGTCGAGTAACACGGCAATAACGATAATCGCACCTTTTACAATTTGTTGCCAGTATGGATCAACACCAAGCATATTCAGTCCTTTATTGGTTGTACCAATAATTAATGCACCGACAACGCACATTGGAATCGTACCGAAGCCACCGCTTAAGGATACTCCGCCGATCACGGCAGCGGCGATGGCATCCAGCTCCCAAGCTAAACCGTAAGACGGGTTTCCGGCATAAGTTCGGGCTGCCAATAAGGCACCGGCTAAACCGGATAGCGCTCCGCCAAGAATGTAAACCCAGATGAGGGTTCGATTCGTATTGATACCACAAATTTTTGCCGCATTTAAATTTCCCCCGACAGCATAAACATGGCGACCAAATGTTGAACGGCTAAGTAAAATATGACTGAAGATAACAATTAAAATATATAGCAATACCAAGCCCGGTAATCCGAAAATATTCACATCGGCAATCCAAGTAAAAGCTTCGGAAGAGGCATCAATCGGACGACCGTCGGAATAAAGTTGCGCTGCACCACGAGCAATAATCATCATTCCCAATGTGGCGATAAACGGTGGAATACCGCCGATAGCGGTTAGTCCGCCGTTAACTAATCCCAATCCAGCACCAATTAGAATTGATACGGAAAAAGCAAGCAGGGCGGCGGATACCGTATCTCCGCCCGTTACGACTGAAGCAGAAACCACGGCGGTTAATGCCACAACCGACCCTGATGATAAATCAATGCCGGTTGTGATAATGATAAATGTCACACCAATGGCGATAATACCAAACATAGAGACCTGTTCAATAATACTCCAAATGGTTCTTGCCGAGAAAAAACCATCAATTGAAATCGATAATCCTAAAAACAGAAGAATTAAAATTAAGACCATTCCATAAGCATTGATGATTTTCTTCAATGTCACGTTTTCCATATTAAACCTCTTATTTTTTGTTAAAAACCGATGGTGATGGATCAAAAACTAGCCTGAAGCTAATTCAAGAACCCGTTCTTGTGTTAGCTCCGAATGAGGAATTATGCCCACTTGGTGTCCTTCGTGCATGACCATGACACGGTCGCTCATGGATAAAAGTTCCAACATATCTGAGGTAATCATAATGATGGTTTTACCTTGTTTTGATAGTTCAACCATCAGTTTATATAATTCCGCTTTTGCTCCCACATCAATTCCTTTTGTTGGCTCATCTAAAATTAGAATATCCGGTTCTAATAGCAGCCATCGGGCAAGTAATACTTTCTGTTGATTTCCGCCGGAAAGGTTATTGGTAATAACTTCGACATTTGGCGTTTTAATTTTTAATTTTACTTTTTGTTCGTTTGCTGTCTTTTGAGCTCTTGTGGCTGAAACTAAGAGATTATCAAGATATGGTGACATTTTCGGCATAATCATGTTGTCGGTCACACTAAGATTTAGAAAGAGTCCGGTTAGCTTTCTATCTTCTGTCACAAAACCAATTTTATATTTCATCGCATCAAGCGGATTGTTGATGTGTGCCTTCTTGCCTTTAATATAGATTTCTCCACTGTCTGCCGGCTTATAACCGAATAATCCCTCTACGATCTCTGAGCGTCCTGCGCCGACTAACCCGGCAATACCAAAAATTTCACCTTTGCGTACAGAAAAGTTAATATCTTGATAATGCCCCGCCCGAGTAAAATTTTTTATTTCAAGTATCGTTTCATTGGAAGGTTCAAAACGTTCACGTTGAAACATCTCGGACATATCACGCCCAACCATCATGGAGATAAGTTGCTCTTTGGTGACCTCTTTGGTTGGTTTGGTATCGACATATTGACCGTCACGAATGACTGTAATCTCATCGGATACACGGAAAACTTCATCGAGTTTATGGGAAATAAAAATAATCGCGATCCCTCTCGCTTTCACGGTTTCAATAATACGGTAAAGTTGCTCCACTTCATTTTCGGTTAATGAGGTTGTCGGTTCATCCATAATGATGATTTTTGCATCATTGGAAACTGCGGTGGCAATAGCCACTAACTGTGCTTTTGCCACCGATACTTCGGACATTTTGAGCGTAACATCCATTGGAACGCCGAGATCTTTTAAAATGGCTGACGCTTGCTCATTCATTGCTTTTTGATCAAGGAAAAACTTGCCTTGCGTGATTTCACGACCTAAATAAAAATTATCGGCAATCGTTAAATTGGCAGCTGGGGAAATTTCCTGTGGCACCATCGTCAATCCGCGACGAATCGCGTCAATGGGGCGGCTTGGTTTAAAGGGTTTTTCGTCTAAAATTAATTCTCCTCCCTCATCAGGGATATAGATCCCGTATAGTATTTTCATTAAAGTAGATTTCCCAGCGCCATTTTCACCCATTAATGCATGAATACTGCCACGTCTGACACGAAGATTAATTGCATCAAGTGCTTTTACCCCCGGAAATGTTTTTGATACATTTCTCATTTCTAAAATGTAGGGAGAGTGAGGATTATTAGCCATTTTTAACTCCTTAAATCGATTAAGAACGGATATTCCCGGCGTCATTGTTAGAAAGTGCGGTCAATTTACGCCTTATATTTTATTAATATGATTCCTTTGATATGGGGTGTCTCACATTTTTGATTTGTTCTTTTAATGGGAAAGGACAATGTTATCCTTTCCGTTATAGTCGATAAGGAAATTATTTTTTGTATTTTGCTTGATATTCTTCTTTTTTGTCCGGCGTTACCAGTTCAAAGGGAACCCATTTCACCGCCGGTACTTTTTCTCCTTTCGCGGCTAAATATGCGATTTCAGCTCCTGTCATACCTTGGCCGGCAGCAGATTGAAACACGGTTGCATCTAACCCTTTGCCAAGATAATCCAATGCATCCGGAGTCGCATCCAGACCGATAATCAGGAGATCTTCATCTTTAAGACCTAATTTTCGCCCAGCTAAGACGGCACCAATCGCCATTTCGTCATTATTACTGACGACAACATTTAGATTTTTATTTGCGGCAAGTAAGTTTTCTGCGATTTCTAAGCCCTTAGCTCTATCCCATTTTCCTTCTTGCTCGGTGAAGATTTTTATATTTTTATTTTGGGCAAAAATTTCTTTATTACCCTGTGTCCGTTTAATTTGTGCATCCTGACCTAAAGGGCCCATTAAAATAGCGGCTTCAGCGGATTTTCCTTGTAACGTATTGACAATAAAGTCTGCTTGAATACGTCCGCCCTCAATTTCATCGGAGCCCACATAACTGGTGACGTACTGCATATCTTCATCTAATGGTTTGCGATTAATAACGATAAGGGGAATACCGGCTCGTTTAGCTTTTCTACCAATAACTTTAACGATATTCGGATCGGTTGGAACAACCAATAAGGCATCGACTTTTTGATCAATAAATGTTTCTGCGTCATTTAGTAATCGGGCGGGATCTCCGTTAGCATCGGCAAGTTTTATTTCAACATCATCGTGAGCATTATCGAATTCACGGATAGCATCCTGAAGATAGGTTTGCCATTTATCTGAGAAGGCAACCATTGGCGCACCGATGACGATATTTTTAGCCACGCTGGCTTGTGAGGTGAGTAGAGCGCTACCGCATAGCAATGCCAATAGTATTTTTTTCATAAGATTACTCCTTTGATTGAGTTGACGAATAGCAAAAAACATACTTTATTGAAATATTTTAAGAAATTTAAATTTCACAAATTAAAAATATAAAATAAATAATCTATTTGTATGTATATCATTTAGCTTATATCACGTGCAATAATCAAATTTCAAAAGTGTGAGCTAGATCTTATTTTAGAACTAAATTTTTTTATTAAAAAATAGTAGAAGTTTTAATCCATTTTGTGAAATGAAAATAGGTGCGTTACAGCACCTATTTATGAGGTGAAAGAAGTTGTGGTTATACGATTTCTTCTACATTAACCCAGCGTTTTTGTTCATAAGATAATGCGATAGCATCCAATACCCTTGAGACTTTATAGCCTTCCTCAAAATTGGGATAAAGTGCGGTCGAATTTTTAGAAATTCCGTTGATCAAATCTCTTATTTCCACCGTTTTTTGATCGTTAAAACCTATTCCATGTCCGGCACTGACACAAAAATTTCTATAATCAGGATGAAGCGGCCCGGTTAAAATCGTTTTAAAGCCTTGTCTGGCCGGATTTTCATCATGTAAATACAGTTTTAATTCCGCCATTCGTTCCTGCGTGTAGATAATTGATCCTTTCGTACCGGTAATCACATAACTTAACCCCATTTTTCGCCCGCAAGCAATACGGGAGGTTTCAATCGTACCCATACATCCATTGCTAAAACGAACTAGTGCCGTTGCTTGATCTTCATTTTCCACTGGTAAACGCTCTTGTAAATTTTGGGGATTGGGTCTTGTTTTAATGACGGTTTGCATATCACTAATAACCGAATGAATTTCTTGTCCTAATAAATATTGAGACATTTGAACAATGTGTGCGGCAAGATCTCCTAAAGCACCTAAACCGGCTTTTTCTTTTATACAATGCCAATCTAATGGTGTATTTTCATTGGCAAGATAATCTTCATTATGCGTACCATAGAAGTGGATAACCTCACCGATTTCCCCTTTTGCAATGATTTCCCTTGCTAATTGGGTTGTCGGATTTTTGATATAGTTAAATCCCACTAGGGTTTTCACTCCGGCTTGTTTTGATGCTTGATACATTAATTTGGCATCTGTCGCTGTCAATGCGAGTGGTTTTTCAGAATAGACATGTTTGCCGTTTGCAATGGCTGCCAAGGCAATTTCCTTATGTAGAAAGTTTGGTGTACAAATATCAACTACATCAATATTTGGATCTTCTACAACATCGCGCCAGTTTCCGGTAGAACGCTGAAAGCCAAACTCTTTGGCTTTTTGTTCGGCTAATTCCGGGGTAATTTCCGCCAAATAATCTAACACGGGCTGCGCTTCGAGCGGAAAAACAGTCGCGACTTGCGAATATGCAATAGCATGACAACGCCCAATATATCCCGTACCGATTAAACCAATTCTTACTTGTTTCATGATGTTTTCCTTTTTTAAATATCAACAACATAAAGTAAAGGAGATAGCTTCTGAGTTCGCTATCTCCTGAGTTGAATTATTTAATTATAATGTCGGCATACTGAATGCGGCATTTTCAATAACGTATTTATTCGGCCAGCGGGTTGTGACGGTTTTCATTTTGGTGTAGAAACGTACTCCGTCAGGCCCATAAATATTTAATGTGGTATAGGCCGAATGCTTCCAACCGCCAAAGCTATGAAAGGACATGGGAACCGGAATCGGAACATTAATTCCAACCATACCGGCTTGAACATGATAGGCAAATTCACGTGCCGCACCACCGTCAGCAGTAAAAATTGCCGTACCATTACCGTAAGGATGTTCATTAATCAATCGCATGGCTTCCTCAAAGTTTTTCGCCCGAACAATGCCAAGAACCGGGCCAAAGATCTCTTCTTTATAAATCACCATATCAGGGGTTACGTTATCAAACAAACTGCCGCCAATAAAGAAACCGTTTTCATGTCCAATCGGTTTTTTACCACGTCCGTCCACAAGCAACGTTGCACCTTCCTCCACACCTTTTGTTATGTAATTGGTAACATTATTAAGATGTTGTTGACTGATAAGAGGGCCAAAATCCATTTCTTTTTCACCTTCTTTTGGTATTCCAGGCCCGTAACGAAGTGCTTCAACTTTAGGTTTTAACGTAGCGATTAATTTATCTGCTGTTTCGTCATCCATTGTAACCGCCAGAGAAATTGCCATACAGCGTTCACCGGCGGCACCAAATGCGGCGCCCAATAGCGCATTGGCTGTTGATTCAATATCTGCGTCAGGCATAACCAAGGCATGATTTTTCGCTGCACCAAAAGCTTGAACCCGTTTACCGAATTCAGCACCCATTTTATATACATGTGCAGCGGCAGGAGTAGAGCCTACAAAGCTGATAGCGTGTACTCTTGGATCTCGTAATAAAATTTCATTATCGTGGCGATCGCCATGAACAACATTGAAAACACCATCCGGCAAACCGGCTTCTTTTAATAATTCTGCGAGCTTAATAGAAAGTGAAGGATCTGCTTTTGCTGGTTTTAAAATAAAGGTATTACCGCAAGTAAGGGCGACTGGGAACATCCACATCGGTACCATAGCGGGAAAGTTAAACGGGGTAATGCCTGCCGTTACGCCTAACGATTGAAGTGAAGAGTGAATATCAATTCCCCGTCCGGCTTGTTCAGAAAATTCTCCTTTAAGTAAATGAGGAATACCGCATGCAAACTCAACCACTTCCAGACCACGGGTTAATTCGCCACAAGCATCAGAGTAAACTTTACCATGTTCTTCAACAATGATTTTAGCTAGTGCATCCCAATCTCTTTGTAATAATTCTTTAAATTTAAACATAATGCGTGAGCGGCGGAGCGGAGATGTTGCAGACCATTCCGCAAAGGCATGATGAGCCACATCAATAGCCTCATACACATCGTCCGATGTACTCATGATGACTTGGCGAATTTGTTCACCTGTTGCCGGATTGTAAATCGGGAATGCTTCTGTTCCTCTACTTGGAACTTGTTTACCGTTAATAAAGTTATAGACAGTTTCCATGTTGAACTCCTCATATCGTATCAAGTAAGCTATTTTTAATCCTAAACGCAGTATAGTGATTAGAGTTAGTCAATACAGATTATGAAATTAATATGCTTTTTTCAATCAGTCAAAGGTTAAAATGAAATATTTATTTCATTTTTGTGATCTGTGTCTAGTTTTGGAAAAGTCATCATAGATTGCATAAATAAATGGAGTATGATGGAGACTAAAATGTGATTTCTAGGGAATTTAAAGGAGAAAATATGGCGAATTTACTGTCTAAATCAAGAAAAAATCATCCGGAAAAAAATGGTGAAGTCCAAAAAATCACACCTAAAACGGCAGGGTGGGATTATGTAGGATTCGAAATGTATCATTTACAGGCACAACAAACACTTGAATTTGATACACAAAATACGGAGGTTTGTTTTGTGATTGTTGCGGGGAAAGCGACATTTAAAACTGCAACAGAAACTTTTATTCAGATAGGTAATCGTAGTACGCCTTTTGAACGAATTCCACCCTATGCATTTTATGTTCCTCACTCACAATCTGTCATTATTCAAGCGGATAGTTATTTAGAATTAGCGGTCTGTCGAGCGCCAAGTCAAGGCTGCCTGCCAATAAGATTGATTAAACCTGAGGACATTGGCATAGAAAAAAGGGGATATGGCAATAATAAACGTCTTGTTCATAATATTTTACCTGAAACAGAAAGCGCCGATGCCTTGTTGGTTGTTGAAGTCTTTACCGATGAAGGTAATACGAGTTCTTTCCCAAGCCATAAGCATGACGATAAAAATTCATTAACTGAAACCTATTTGGAAGAAACCTATTATCATCGTTTCTCTCCGTCTCAAGGCTTTGCCCTACAACGTGTGTACACGGAGGATCGATCCTTAGACGAATGTATGGCGGTTTATGATGGTGATGTGGTTCAAGTTCCCCGTGGTTATCACCCTGTTGCGACAATTGCAGGGTATGATAATTATTATTTAAATGTTATGGCGGGCCCCGTAAGAAAATGGAAATTCACTTGGGAACAAGATCATAGCTGGATTAATACGGAAGAATATGAGAAGAAGTTTTAATTTACTCTAGAATCAAAATACTATTATTTAAAAGTGCGGTCATTTTTCTAATAAAATGGCCGTTTTTCTTGAAATATTTATTTAACCGGATAGGATACTAAAAATATTTGAACAATTAAGGTGTAAACATATATGAAAGAGCAATCTCAATTAACAATGTTGAAAACTGAAATTCAAACAGGTTACGACGGTTTAAGTAAAAGATTAAAACAAGTTGCTCAATATATTCTAGATAACAGTGATAGTGTTGCCTTTGATACCGTTGCAACAATAGCAGAAAAAGCAAATGTTCCTCCTTCTACATTGATTCGGTTTGCCGCTGAGTTTGGTTTTTCCGGTTTCAACGAAATGAAACAGATTTTCCGCGAGAATTTAATGGAGAAAACGACAAATTACACCGAGCGTTTACAATTGTCGCATAAAATTAACCAAGTAGAAGGAAGTGAATCTCCGGAAAATATTTTAGCAATATTTGCACATGCGAATAGTCAGGCATTACAACAATTAGCGAATAACACTGAAAATGAGCAAATTTATGCGGCAGTGAAAATACTAAAAGAAGCCAATAATATTTTCATTATTGGATTAAAACGTTCTTTTAGTATTGCTTGTTACTTAAATTATGCGTTACATCATTTAGATTGTCGCTCTTTCTTAATTAACGGATTAGGCGGTATGTTTGATGAACAACTTAATCAAGTAAAAGCCGGAGACGTGGTGGTTTCTATTAGTTTTTCACCCTATGCTAATGAAACGCTTAATATTACTCAGACGACTGCGAAAAAAGGTATTCAACAAATTGCGATTACCGATAGCCAAATTAGTCCGTTATTAGCTTTTAGTGATGTTTCTTTTATCATAAAAGAAGCCCAAGTATTAGGATTTCGCTCTCAGTGCGCAACAATGAGCCTTGTTCAAACTCTTGCGATTACACTCGGTTTAGAAAAAGAAAAAGAAAAAGAAAAAGAAAAAGAAAAAGAAAAAGAATGATAAAAATGCCCCCGATTTTTAACATCAAGGGGCATTTTTCTTAGATATAAAATAAGGTTAATTACGCGATTTCCAAAGTTTGATCAGGCGTTGATAACGTTCGGAAACTTGTAGGATCAATTCCTCATCATTTAATTTACCTGCCAACCATTCTATTGAGGGTTGCCCGAAGATGGTTCTTCCTACGGCAAATCCTTTAACCAACGGTTTATTGGCTGCGGCATTGAAAATGGCTTCAAATTGTTCTTCCGGTGCATCTAAACCTAAAATTAAAATACCTCTGCAATAGGCATCATTTTTTTGGATTAATCCACTGATTTTATCCCATTCTGATGAAGATAAACCGGGTAATTTCCACCAATCCGGTTTAATACCTAATTGATAAAAATGAGCAATTATTTCAGCATAATATTTTACATCTTGTGCCATGTCATGGGGCAAAATGACCTCAAGTAGAAATTCATGTCCGGTTCTACAACAGGTTTGATAAATTTGTTTCAAACTTTCGTCTTGTTCAGACTTCATTCCCGGCTCATCTTTTGGGTGATAAAATACTAAACACTTAACCACATGTTCTTGTGGCCAACTGATTAATTGGCTACCAAGATCACCATGCTCTAAACGTAAAGGACGAGAAGAAGGGAGCTCAATTGGGCGGCCAATCCACCATTTTCTACCTGTAATTTCATTAAGTGCTGCTTGCCCGAAAGTGGTATCTGCTAAGATACCGGCATTTCCGTGGATAATATTTTCTTCATTTGCTGCTTTTTCTGCCGCCTTTAAGAGAAGCTGCTTTAATTTCGGTATTAGCGTAATATCGGCGCCAACTTTTTTTGCCATATCGACAAGTTGTTTACGGTGATCAAAAGCAAAGATACATAAATCATCCCATTGCGTTTTTCGAGTCGTCACTCGGTGTAAATGATTAAGTTCTTCATCAAGATCCGGACGGGGAACAAATTTCTCACGTGCTAAATAATTATCTAATTCGACTTTTGTCGGCATAGCAGGAGCGCAGCCATGGCGGGAAACGACCAAAGCACCGCAAGCATTTGCATAACGACAAGATTGTTCCCAACCCTCATTGTTAATATAGCCTCGAATTAATCCTGACATAAAGGCATCACCTGCACCGAGAACATTAAGGACTTCAACGCGTACCCCATATACATTGAGACCACCGTCAAGGTCATTCGGTATATCGCCTTCAAAAACCGAACAACCTAACGAACCGCGTTTACAGACTAAAACTGCTTGAGTGAATCGGCGAATATTTTTTAATGCCGTTAAGGTATCTGTGGAACCTCCGGCAATATGGAACTCTTCTTCCGTTCCGACCAAAACATCAAAATGATGTAATACTTCTTGCAATGATTTTGTGACGGCTTCCGAATCAATAAAGCGTGTTTCACCGTCACCTAATGACGTCAGCCCCCATAAAACAGGGCGATAATCGATATCAAGTAAACGTTTTGTGTTATTTCTTCCCGCATATTCTAAGGCGGTTAATACGGCTTCACGTGTTTTAGGGTGGGATAAATGAGTTCCTGTAATTGCTAATGCTTTTGCCGAGGCAATATACGCTTCGTCAAAATCATTTTTAGTAATCGCCATATCCGCGCAATTTTCACGATAAAAAATGAGGGGAAAGGTATCTTGATCTTTAATTCCTAAAATAACAAGGGCAGTTAACCGCTCTTTATCGGTGATAAGGTGGCTGGTATCCACTCCGACACGTTGGAGTTCTTCACGGAGAAAACGTCCCATATGTTCATTACCGACACGTGCCAACATGGAGGATTTCACACCTTGAACCGCCGTGCCGTAAGCTACGTTACCCGAAGAACCGCCAAGGTATTTAGAAAATGACGACGCATCTTCTAATCTGGCTCCAATTTGCTGAGCATAAAAATCAACTGCAACACGTCCTAGGCAAATAAGATCTAATTTTTTTTCAATCTCTTTCATAGTGTGACCTCTTCTGTTTTCTATAAATTTCATTCTAGATTAATTGAAATATTTTTTTCATAAAAAATCAACTTTAAAAAAATAGTTTTGAGATGTCGATCACATATCCGGCTAAAATTTTGTAAATTGGCTCGGTTATCTACACTTACTTTTTATGAGAATATGAGTAAAGTAAGCTAAAGGTTGAGTATTTAGGTTAAAAATTTGATCTATGTCTCAAAAGTGAAATTTTTATTTCAAAAATATTCCAATTTAAAAAAAGCATAAATATACTACAACTCATATCAAATGATCTTGAAGAGGGCGCAATGAAAACGACAAGATTAACTGTTGCACAGGCATTGATAAAATTTCTTGATAATCAATATGTAGAATTTGATGGCAAAGTCACAAAATTTATTGAAGGAGTATTTGGTATTTTTGGTCATGGCAACGTTTTGGGAATTGGCCAAGCACTTGAACAAGAAAGCGGATCACTGATTGTCAGACAAGGGCGTAACGAACAAGGTATGGCACATGTGGCTACGGGATTTGCAAAACAAAATTTACGTAGAAAAATTTACGCTTGTACTTCCTCCGTTGGACCCGGTGCGGCGAATATGATTACGGCTGCAGCAGTAGCTACGGCAAACCGAATTCCACTTCTTTTGTTGCCGGGAGATGTTTTTGCC
This sequence comes from Rodentibacter caecimuris, assembly GCF_010587025.1. Classification (NCBI taxonomy): domain Bacteria; kingdom Pseudomonadati; phylum Pseudomonadota; class Gammaproteobacteria; order Pasteurellales; family Pasteurellaceae; genus Rodentibacter; species Rodentibacter caecimuris. The sequence goes on from NZ_CP040863.1 coordinate 2,037,061, forward strand.
ACCCGTCAACCGGATCCGGTGTTACAACAAATTGAACAGTCCTACGATTTGAGTATTAGTACCAATGATGCTTTTAAAGCAGTGAGCAAGTATTGGGATAGAGTAAGCCGTCCAGAGCAACTGATGACGGCTTGCATAAATGCGATGCGTGTCTTAACGGATCCGGCGGAAACGGGGGCCGTGACTATCGCACTCCCACAAGACGTTCAGTCTGAAGCCTATGATTTCCCTGACTATTTCTTACAAAAACGGATTCATCGAATTGAACGAACGTTACCAACCGAACCGATGCTTTCTTCGGCATTTGATCTCATTATGAAAAGTCAGAAGCCTCTCATCATTTGCGGTGGTGGTGTTCGTTATTCTGAAGCGGCAGATCAATTAAAAACTTTTGCGGAAGTATTCCATATTCCGTTTGCGGAAACGCAGGCAGGAAAAAGTGCGGTCATTTCTTCTCATGAATTTAATGTAGGCGGTATTGGTGAAACTGGCTGTTTATCCGCTAATTTACTTGCAAAAGATGCGGATCTCATTATTGGGATAGGAACGAGGTACACCGATTTTACCACCTCTTCAAAATGGCTTTTCCAAAATCCAAATGCAAAATATTTAAATATTAATATTGCCCGATTTGATGCTTATAAACTTGATGGAATACAAGTTGTTGCGGATGCGAAAAAAACATTGGAAAAACTGACCGCACTTTTACAATCGGCTCACTACTTAGCGAACTGGGGAAATCAAATATCAGAGGCGAAGCAACGTTTTAATGAAGAATTACAGCGTCTCTATCATATTACCTATTCTGATTATTTTATTCCGGAAGTGGATGACGCATTAGAGAGAGAGAAAGTCTATGAGGAATTTATTAACCTTACGAAATCTTGTTTACCTCAAAGTCGGGTACTCGGAATTTTAAATGAAGTGTTAGATGAAAATAGTGTGATAGTCGGTGCAGCCGGCAGTCTCCCCGGTGACTTACAACGGGCTTGGCAATCAAAAGGCGAAAACACTTACCATCTGGAATATGGCTATTCTTGTATGGGGTATGAGATAAATGCGGCTTTAGGCGTTAAATTGGCACAACCTGAAAAAGAAGTTTATGGCCTATTGGGAGACGGTTCCTACATGATGTTGCATTCGGAGCTTGTGACTTCTATTCAAGAGGGTAAAAAAATCAATGTAGTTGTATTTGACAATATGACTAACGGCTGTATTAACAATTTACAAATCGGTCATGGGATGGGGAGCTTTGTAACAGAATTTCGATTCAGAAATCCGGCAACGAACCAACTGGATGGCAAGTTTATACCGATTGATTTTGCGATGAATGCCGCTTCTTATGGCTGTAAAACCTATAAGGTTACAAATGAAGAAGAACTACGGTTTGCACTTGCGGATGCAAAACAGCAATCTGTTTCAACTTTAATTGATGTTAAAGTTTTACCAAAAACAATGATTCACGGTTATGGAAGTTGGTGGCATGTGGGCGTGGCAGAAGTCTCGGAAAAAGAGAGTATTCAGGAAGCATATCAACATAGCTTGAAAAATATTCGCAAAGCAAGACGCTACTAGCGCCGTATTTACATTTAATTCTCTTATGAGTAAGGAAAAAACGATGAAAGCTGAAAATGTAAAATTAGGTATTGCCCCGATTGGTTGGACTAATGATGATATGCCGGATCTGGGTAAGGAAAATACCTTTGAACAATGCATTAGCGAAATGGCGCTCGCCGGCTTTACCGGCTGTGAAGTGGGTAATAAATATCCACGTGATGTAGCACTCTTGAAGCGTAAATTAAATGCCCGTGGTATTCAAATCTGTAATGCTTGGTTTAGTACATTTTTTGTTGACGGTAAAAAAGAGGAAACGATACAAGAATTTATTAAGCATCGTGACTTTTTACATGAAATGGGGGCGATGGTTATCGGTTGTTCGGAACAGAGTCGCAGCATTCAAGGTACGACAAAATCCGTTTTTAAAGAAAAACCGATCTTTACTGAAGAAGAATGGCAAAAACTTGCTGAGGGTTATAAGGAACTTGCCAAACTCGCAGAAGAAAAAGGGATGAAAGTTTGCTTGCATCATCATATGGGCACAGGGATTCAAACTCCGGCTGAAATTGATCAATATATGTCAATGGTTGATGATAATGTTTATTTACTCTTTGATTCCGGTCACATTTACTACTCTGAGGGTTCTCAGCAAGCGATGATTAAAGTATTAGAAAAATATATCGATCGCATTTGTCATGTCCACCTAAAAGATGTCCGTGATGAGGTTGTTGCGGAAGTAAAAGAAAAGAACTTAAGTTTCTTAGAGGGGGTTCGTAAAGGGACATTTACCGTTCCGGGAGACGGCGTTATAGATTTCAAACCGATTTTTGACATTCTGGATAAACACAATTACAAAGGTTGGATGGTGGTAGAAGCCGAACAGGATCCGGCGATAGCCAATCCGTTTGAGTATGCGGTGAAAGGTCGTCAATACATTAAAGAAACAGCGGGGATATAAATATGATTAAGGTTGGTATTATTGGGGCCGGGCGTATCGGTCGTGTGCATTCTGAGAGTATTGCAAAGTATGTCAAAGGGGCGGAAGTTAAAGCCATTTCAGATGTAAAAATAACAGAGGAACTAATTAATTGGGCGAAAGAAATGGGCATTCCAAATATCTATGAGGATTACAAACAAATTCTTCAAGACCCGGAAATTGATGCCGTATTGGTTTGCTCTTCAACTAACACTCATGCTCCTATTTCAATTGAAGCGGCTCAAGCCGGAAAGCATATTTTTTGTGAAAAACCGATAGATGCCGATATTAACAGAATTAAAGATGTGTTATATGAAGTAGAAAAAGCAGGGGTAAAATTCCAAGTGGGGTTTAACCGTCGTTTCGACCATAATTTTAAAGCAATTAAAATGCGAGTAGAAAATGGAGATATTGGTGAACCCCATTTAATTCGCATTACATCCCGAGATCCGGATGCTCCTCCTATTGAGTATGTAAAAGTGTCCGGAGGAATGTTCTTCGATATGACAATCCATGATTTTGATATGGTTCGATATTTATCGGGTAGCGAGGTGGTTGAAGTCTATGCGGTCGGAGCCGTGTTGGTTAATCCGGAAATTGGGAAAGCCAGCGATATTGATACGGCGGTGATTACGTTAACGCTTGCAAATGGTGCTATCGCGGTGATCGATAATAGCCGTAAAGCGGTTTATGGTTATGATCAACGCGCCGAAGTATTCGGTTCAAAAGGTTCGGTTCAAACCAAAAATGATGTCGATTCAACGGCGGTTTATTCCTGTGAAACGGGGGTTATTGCGGAAAAACCAAAATATTTCTTTTTAGAACGTTATATGCAATCTTTTGCAGAGGAAATGGCTTGTTTTGTTGAAGCTATTATGAGTGATAAACCTACGTTAGTGACGGGAAATGACGGATTACAGCCGGTTATTATTGCTCTGGCGGCGAAACGTTCTCTTGATGAAGGGCGACCGGTTAAAATAAGCGAAATTGTTTAATACTGTAAGAAAGCATTCCGCATAATGGAATGCTTTCTTCCTATAAAAGACAGGATGAAGCACTTGTTAAAATATCAAATATTTACGCTCTACGTTAATCCCACTGAATCAGCTTCTATATGGTAGCCATATCTCAATCAATAGACCCGTTTTAAACTTTTCGCTGTCTTTTAACTTCAATGTGCCGTTGTAATGTTTCACAATTTCCGTCGCTATTGCTAAACCAAGTCCTGATCCCTGTTGTTCCGAGCCTAGAATGCGATAGAAAGGATCCAACACACGTTGCCGTTCTTCTTTTGGAATTCCCTTACCGTTATCCTCCACTTTCAATATGAGCCCTTCGGGAACAGCTTGCGTACTTAGGTCTATTTGGCTGCCGTTTGGCGTATAGCGAATGGCATTGTCGGTCAGGGTTTTGATGAGTAAATAGAGATCCGTGTCATTACCATAAAATGTTATGTCTTGTTCACCCTCCACTCCTAAATCTTGCTGTTTTTCTAACGCGAGGGGGAGCAAATCTTCAATAACTTGGCGGAAAATGGTTTGTATTTTGACTTCGGTATCGATTTTTTCTACTTGATTTTGCAAACGGGCAAGGGAAAGTAATTGTTCCAATAAATGACGGCTACGCTGAATACCTTGCTTGACGCCCCTAATTTGGTTGTTTACCTCTGTTGGTAAATTTTGTGTGGTAAGCCGTTCTACTTGTAAAGAAAGTGCGGTCATCGGGCTACGTAATTCGTGTGAGGCATCGGCAATGAAACGTTTTTGTTGCTGAATAAAGCCGTTTATGCGTGATAATAAACGATTAATTTCCACCACAAATCCACGGATTTCAGTTGGAAGATAATCCGTTGGCAAGGGTTGCAAATTTTGTTCGTGTCGCTGTTCCACTTTTTTTGATAGGCGTTGCACCGGTTTCATGGCGAGTCTCACAATCACCATGGTGAGTAAAATCACAAGCGGAAATAATACAAGTAGCGGTAATACACTTGTCCACGCCTGACGAAATGCCAAGGCTTCGCGATAGCTGTTATCTTGAATCACGATAATTCTGCCTTGCGGCGTGTTGCGTACATAAGTGCGGTATAGTTGGTCGGCGTTTTTTTCATGTTGATAAGGGCGAATTTTTCGTGGCATATTCTCGGCGAGCATACGGCGATATTTTTTCCCCTCTTTTTTTAAATTGTGAAATCCCTCCGCCATTTGTGGAGGAAAATCTGTTGAAGGGACATCGGGGCGATTGCGGTCAAAATAGACCCGAACACGCCCGTCAAGCATTTTGGGCGGTAAAAGTGCGGTCGGATTTTCCGATAAATTGACTGACCCTGAAAATCGTTCCAACATTTCATCTTGCAGTTTATTGGTTTCTCGGTAGGTGTTATAAAACGACATACCGCCTGCGCTTAGCGCCACGAGAGTGAATAGGGCGGTGAAGGCTAAAGTTAAGCGCAGTTGAAGAGAGTTTTTCATCCTAATATTCCAAATTTCATATGTGTTTTGTGAGATGAATTAAGCCAAACTATCCCGCCTGGTTAATTTTTGGTGACAAGCCAGCCCACACCACGTACATTTTTAATATGTTCTTTACCAATTTTTTTCCGTAGGCTATGAATTAAAAAATCAATGGCGTTACTTTCCACTTCGTCGCCCCAAGCGTAAATTTTATCTTCTAATTCTGTACGGGAATGAATAATCCCTGGTCGGTTCATCAAGGCTTGTAAAATCGCAAATTCTTTATTGCTTAAAATAATCGGCTCGGATTGATCAGCAACGGAAACTTGATAATTAGTCGGGTTGAGGGTGAGTGAACCGTTCGTCAATAATGGAGTGTTCTGCCCACCTTGTCGGCGTAACACTGCACGAATACGGGCGAGCAATTCGGCAAGATCAAAAGGTTTAATAATATAATCGTCTGCGCCACCATCTAAGCCTGCAAGGCGGCTCTCCAGATCATCGCGGGCTGTAACGATTAAGACGGGCGTATGATTTTGGCTTTGGCGTAAATGGCGTAACACTTGCAATCCGTCTCTCTCGGGTAAGCCTAGATCCAATAACACTAAATCATAAGGTTGTGCTGCCAATGCCTGTTCCGCCATATTACCGTTATTAACCCAATCCACTGCATAACAAGCGTTTTTTAAGCCGTCCGAAACCGCTTCTGCGATCATCTGATCGTCTTCAACTAATAAAATTCGCATTATTTTTCACCAAACTAAAATCTCCGCAGAGCCGGCTCATCATACCGAAAATTCGAAAAAGGAAAACCGCACGTTACGAAAAAGTGCGGTCAGTTTTCAATTAATTTATTTGTAGCGGACGTTCAGCGTGGAAACCACCTTTGTCTCCTGCTTTATGATGATGTTTACCTTTACCGTGTCTGTCTTTGTGTTCGCCTTTATGCACACCTTGGTGTTTCATTGGCATATCCATAATCTGCCCGTTTTCGCCATTTACGATAACATGGAAACGTTGTCCGTTAGCAAGAGTTTCAATTTTATAAAATCCTTGCCCGTCTCGAAATATGAAATCGGCTTCAGCCACTTTGCCTTTTGTTTTGTCTATGGCGATATTCATTGCCTGCTCAAAGGAAATTTTCGGTGTAGCTTGCTCCGAGCGAATTTTCACCTCTTTTGGCGTTTTGTCGGTGATACCTAAAATTTCACCGTTTACTGCATCGACATCTACTTTGTGGTGCTGATTATTGGCGAATAAATCCACCTCAAAATAATCTTTACCGTATTTGGTGTGGTGAAATTCCACTTCTTTCACTTTGGCATCCGCCCCGATTTTATTTTGTGCAGCACGCAATGCTTGGATTGCAGTAATGGATGTTTTCGCCAAGGCTGCTTGTGCGTCCGACGACATTGCTTGAGCGATATTTACCACACCAAATGTCACGCTTCTGGCTAATAAAGTGGTTAATAAGGTTTTACTTGCTTTTTTCATACGTTTCTCCTTGTTTGAGATTGAATTTTGAAGCAGTGAAATACTGCCTTTCGATGGTGTGTATTCTAAGGAGTAAGAATTAGGGAAAAATTAGCAAATAAAATTTCTATAAAAATGTTAACGCTATCACAAAATCAACGTTTGTTTGTTGATCATTAACATGCGAAATTACTATTATCAATAAATGGAATTTGAATTGATAACAACTCTCTGTTTATTTTTTGTAAATTTAAAGCGGGTTTATTTTCAATTAATTACTTTGTTTTCTCGTCAGGTTAATGAGATTTTTGTAAAAATAACCGTAATCCCATTAATTTATTGCTTAGATATAGCATGAATGGCACTTTAGGCTACATAGTATTTCCGAAAAAATTTAAATTCAGTTAATTGTTTCATTTAGAGATATATAAAACTGCATTATACTAACGCTATTTTTATATGTGTTAAATAAAGGATGATTTATGGCAACCCAATCCGACTACCGCTATACCCTGAATGCAGGCGATAAATACCCTTTTGATGTAGTGAGTTTTCAGTTAATCGAAGGGCTTTCCGAGCCGTTTAAATTGGAATTGAAGTTATCCAGTTTTGACCCCAATATTCCCTTTTCGGCATTGATGGATAAAGCGGTTACGTTCACGTTTTGGCTGGGGGATAAAGCGGTACGCTATGTCAATGGGATTGTCACAGGTTTCGGATTGGGTAAAACGGGCTTTGTGCGCACGCATTATAACATGGTGGTGGAGCCGGCATTAGTGCGGGCAGGGTTGCAATCGGACAGCCGTATTTTCCAACATCAAAACAGCGAAAAAATCATCCGCACGTTGTTACAAAAAAATCGGGTAGAAAAAGTCACCTTTGAACCCTTACCGTCGGATTGGGAGCGGGACTATTGCGTACAATATCGGGAAACGGATTTCGCCTTTATTGAACGCTTAGCGGCAGAAGAAGGCTGGTATTATTATTTCAAGCATGATGTCGGCAGCCACGAATTATGCTTTGCCCATCAAAGTCGGTCTTCGCCCATTTTAGGCACCCTCACCTATAACGCCAATCCGGCAGGCGACCGCCCTTTTGCTTGTCTTTGGCAGTTTGAATACCGCCACAGACTGACCACAAATCGGCAAACTTTACGTGATTACACCTTCTTAAATCCTAACTACCACCTAGAACATCAACATACCGCCCAACCTGCTGCCTCAAGGGATTCTTCCTTATCTCAATCGCCTAAAAGTGCGGTCAATTCGCCGAGTGTTTATGAACATTACGATTACCCCGGCCGATACAAACGGGACGAACAAGGTAATCCCTTTAGCCGTTATCGGCTGGAAGCCGAACTGGCGCAGTCAGAAACGGCACAGGCTATGGGGGACGATATGCGCGTCATCCCCGGTTATGGTTTCAACTTATCAGGACACCACTCAGCGGCATTCAACCAAGCATGGTTAGTCGTACGTGTCGAACATAGGGGAACTCAAATCGGCGTATTAGAGGAAGAAGCGATAGAACAGGCAACGGTTGAAGACGAAACCTCAAAAAGTGGCAACCATTACGAAAACACCCTATTCCTCATCCCCCACCATAAACCTTGGCGCAGCCCGCCAAAGCCCCGCCCGATTATTCGCGGCACCCAAGTGGCGCATGTCGTCGGCCCTGAAGGCGAAGAAATCTACTGTGACGAATGGGGACGGGTCAAACTCCAATTCCCGTGGGACAGACGGAGCAACGGAGACGAACATAGCTCTTGCTGGATACGGGTGATTCAAGGCTGGGCAGGTGCGCAATACGGCAACATGATGATACCGCGAATCGGCGATGAAGTACTGGTCAAATACCTCAATGGCGACCCCGACCAACCGATTGTAGTGGGGCGCACCTATCACAGCACCACCGAACCGCCCTATAAACTACCGGAACATAAAACCCGCACCACAATAAAATCCAAAAGCCACAAAGGTAACGGCTTTAACGAACTGCGTTTTGAAGACGAAAACGGACAAGAAGAGATTTTTCTCCACGCCGAAAAAGACCTCAACCACATTGTCAAACACGACGAAACCACCCAAATCGGGCATAACCGCACCGAACAAGTCAGCCGAAACGAAACCGTCCACATCGGCAACAACCGCACGGAAACGGTCAACCAAGACGAAGCCCTAACAATTAACCGCGACCAAATCAAAACTATTGGTCGCAACCGCCTCACCAAAGTGGAACAAGATGACCTCCTCAACATCAATAACAACCGCTACGTCAATGTACACGGCGACACCATCATTCACGTCGGCAATGAACTCAACATCGACATCGCCCAACACGGCAGTTGGCAGGCGGGCGAACTGTTTGAGCAAATCTGCGAACAGTTTGACTTAGAGGGTTACGAAACGGTAGAAATCAGCGGCCCGGGCGGTTCGATAGTTATCAACCGAGAGGGAATTGAGCTGATCGGGAATGTGTATATTGAGGGCGAGCTTTGTCAGGAAAGTACCGAGTTGGAACATGTGACGCGTTTTAATACGGAAGTGAATTCAGCCACATTACCGCCAATGCGATTGACGTTTTTCCAATCGCCGCATACTAAACGTCCGCTGATTGGCATGCCTTACACGCTTTATGCAGACGGTCGGGAGTTAGGTCGAGGCGTGACAGATGATAAAGGGGAAATCGAAATTGTTCATGAAGAGCATATTGAAAAATATGAAATTCGATTTGTTAACGGTTTGAATTATGAAATTCCCATGATTGAGTCATTTGAAAAAGAGAGCAATAATGATGAACTAATGAATGAGGGATTCTATCAATATGACGAGACCAACCACCAATCTGTTTTAGATATTGCAAAAGTTTATGATGCGTTAGTAAAAGGACTAATCAAGTAAGGAAAGAATATGTCAGATAACGGTAAAATCATTCGTGTCCCCACAACGAAATATAAATTGTGTTCGACCATCAATTTTAGTTGGTTTTTAGAGAATGCAGAAAAATTTGACAATGGAACCCGTAGCCAACCGGTGCCGGCGACCTTTAAAGCCTTAGTCAACGGCAAAGAAGCCTTTGAAGAGTTGCATAACAGAATTGAAAATGCCAAATCCTCTATTGATATTGCGATTTGGGGCTTTCAGCCGTCTATGCATTTTAAACGGGACGGTCACTCGCCTTGTATTGGTGATTTATTGATTCAAAAAGCCCTTGAAGGGGTGAAAGTGCGGATTTTGGTGTGGAGTATGCCTTTAAACCTACAAACGGTAATGGAAGCCAATTTAGGGTATCGACCGGATGCCGTTAAAAAAAGCGTCCAAGGCGTAACTAAGGAACAAAAGGATTATGATCGTTGGTGGTATGATGCAATTGAGGGGGCGTTAGATGAAGAACTGGTTAATTTTAAAAGTAGCAATCATGATTGGATGATTGATGAAATAGAGAAACATAAAACATTGATGGAATTTACTAAATCACCGCAACGGACAAATCTCATCTATAAAAATCGAAAGGTAGCAAAACAGGAAAATAATTATAAGGACAAAACATTACCCGAAGAAGCTCAACGCCGGCAAAAACATAACTTTAAGGATACGACCTTGCCGGACGGTTCTTACAACGTTGCCTTAAAATACGCCCCTTCCCACCATCAGAAAACGGTATTAATTGATTATGACAAACCTGACGTTGCCGTAGGTTTTGTATTAGAACATAACATGGTAGATAACTATTGGGATACCGGTGAGCATTCGCTAAAAACTACCGCACCGAATCAAGGCAAAAACAGCAAGACACCACTTCAAGATGTCTCCAGTATCGTAACAGGACAAGTCTTATGGGATATTAACCACAATTTTTGTCAATCTTGGGATAGAAAAAACAATACGCAATGGGATAGTGATGCTGTTGAGACCAATTTAACGGCACAGCGTAATGGATTGACCCGTGAACATTATCCGCCTAATCCATCACTGGTTGAGGGGAGTAAACTGTTGATGGCACAAATCCTACGCACCTATGACCAACCGGATGTCGAAGACATTATGAAAGTCTATTTAAAAAATATTAAACAGACTACCAGCTATCTTTACACCGAAAATCAATATTTTCGTTTTCCACCGTTAGTACGGGAATTTATTGCCCACTGGGAAAACCTGAAAAGCGGCGGACGGGCTGAAGGGCCGATACACTGGTTTACCGTAACGAATTCTTCCGATGAAGGCATTGGCAAGGGCACGTACACCACCAATGAAATGTTTAAATTATTGGGCAAACAAGAGGTGATGCCGGGCGTGGCGAGAGCGATTAAACGTCAAGAGCTGGAACTGGAATTAGGCAAACGCAAAGTTAATCAAGCGATTTTGTATAATAAGGCAAGGCAAATGCCTACCCCGGAGGGAAAAGCAGCGGCGCAGGCGGAGTATCAAGCCAACGAACAAGAAATTCAACGTCTTGAAAAAGAGCTTGCCGATTTCAAAGCCAAACAGCGTGAAGCTGAGAAAAAACAAGCGGAACAGAAAGCAAAGCATAAAGAAAATGCTCAAACGATTGAAAATCAAGAATTAAGCCAAGAAGAGAGTAATCTCACCAAAGAACTAGGCTATGAAATCAGCGATACGCCGGGCATTAAAGCGCATATTTGCACATTAATGCCAAAAGATGAGCACGGCAAATATGTGCATAGCTACAAAGACAGCAAAGGCAACGAGACATTAACAGAAGTTTATGTACATTCCAAAGTCACCATTATGGACGATGTGTTTACCGTTATCAGCTCGGCCAATCTGAACACGCGGAGTATGCAGGTGGACACGGAGCTAGGCATTATTATGGAATGTGGCGAAGTAGCGGAAGGGTTACGCAAACGCTTATGGGATTTGCACACCAATAAAAACGGGGCAGCCAATCCGGATAATCTGCATGATTATGCGGTGGCGAAAGAGGCATTTAGAAAATGGGGAGAATTAATTGAAAGAAATAAGAGATCGCAAAAAGATGGAACTTCTCCGGAATGTGCATTACGGGAATTTTATCGGGCGGATCCAACGGTTAGTCGGAGTGATTAATGATGGCACGAATTTTTAAATGGTTAGTGATTAGCATAATCGCCTTAATTGCAATCGCGATTTGGGCAGGCAATCGTTTCTTCAACGGGATTGATTTGGGTGGTGCGGGGCATACACCTTCAAGCAATTTTATTGAAGACTATATGAATAAATATCAAGCGGAAAAAAACAAAATGGAAAAAATGGAACAATTACAGGCAAGTCTGGAATTTGTCTGCAAACACGAAGAGAAACCCGAACTCTCGGCAGAAACTCAACAACTGTATAACTATGCGTTGTACCACGACCTGCACAATATGTGGACGGGCAAACGGGGCGATGCGGTATGGAATGGCTTGGCACGTTATTATCGTATTGCAGCACTAAACGGCGATTATAAAGCCAATATCCGCTTGCAATATCTACTCAAAAGCGGGCGTATCAGTGCCGATATGCCGCAAACAGAAGTGCATAATCTCAATGAAGAGTTGGCAAAACAGCTACCTGCAACAGCGTATTATAATCTGTACGGTTATTTAGATGTGGGGTATGGCGTGCGTACCGAAAAAGACGGCAAGTATGCTTATTTAAGAAAGGCGGCGGATTTAGGCAGTCGGGAAGCTCAGTATGTTGTTGGAGATATTCTGACAGATATTAACGATGAAGAAACAAGACCGCTACGTTTAAAAATTTATGACCAGCTGTTAGCTTGCGCTTCGGAACAAGGATTAGGTAAAGCGTCAGTTATGTTAGGTATTGGGCTTGAAAGAAAGAAAGAATATCAAAAAGCACTGGAAGTATTTCATCAAGGTGTAAAGAATGGTAGTGAGCTTTCTGGTAATGTTTTATCAGAAGTTTTTAATAATAAAAGAAAAAATAAGTATTTAGATGATTTAAATCTTAAAGAAGATAGTGAACGATCTCGTCGTTATAAAATTATCGGTGATTACCTTTATGAAAAAGACTACCTCCAACCCAAAGTTCCCGATCTCGACGATATTGTACCATTACCGCCAGCCCCCTTGCCGGAATGGGACGGCAAAATCGCCTTTCAGCGTTGGTATGAGGGGGAAGCTCCGCCAAAACCAAGTGAGGCATTAATGATGAAACTGGCAAATCAGGCGGGCGTTCGAGTGGATAACGGGTTAGATTTAGAAACGGGTCTGCCGAAAAAACCGAAAAAATAACGGAAAAATGACTCATAAATTACTGAGTTGATTTATTCGCTATTACAGAGCCGTTGGCAAAGCCAACGTTCAAAATCCTTCGGATTTTGTGACCGCACTTTTAGGCTAAAGGGTTTAAAAGTGTAGTTACTTCTAATTCTTTACAACTAGAAGAGGACTACGGAATGGTGAAAAACTTTCGTTTAAAGCTGATGTTATTCAAGCTTTGACTCGAATAGAGTTAGCTTAAAAGTAAAGGAAGGTGTAATTGAACATCTAAGAAATAGATCTAACTGAGAAAAATCTATCGTTGATGGAAATCTTGACTGTGCGAATCCAAACTACTTAGGGGAAGTGAGTGAAAATACGAAATGTTGGATTGCAGATGTTTATGAGCAAGCGAGAGAGCAGTCAAATTTTTGGAACTGGTAATGTAATATATGTTCATGGGATCATTAACAAGCTTTATAATAGAAACCGCAAATTTTAACTTAATGTGAGGAGCCTATGTTTAAACAACTACAACAAATCGGCAAAGCCTTTATGTTGCCGATTGCTATTTTACCCGCCGTCGGTCTATTACTGGGTATTGGCGGCGCACTATCCAATAAAGCCACACTGCAAGCCTATCCGGTACTGGATAATTCGTTGCTGCAAGGTATTTTCCAAATTATGTCTTCTGCGGGTTCGGTCGTATTTGCGAATTTGGCATTGTTTCTTTGTATCGGTTTAGGTATTGGTCTGGCAAAACGGGATAAAGGCGTTGCCGCACTTGCAGCAGTAGTCGGTTATTTAATTATGAGCGGGACGATTTCTGCTTTAATTCCTCTCTTTTCTCCTGAGGTAAAAAGTATTGATACCGGTGTGATCGGATCATTAGTTATGGGCTTGGTAACAGTAAAACTACATAATCGTTACCATAATATCCAATTACCGCAAATCTTGGGCTTTTTTGGCGGCTCTCGATTTGTGCCGATCGTTACGGCATTTGCGGCGATTTTTATCGGCGCAGTTTTCTTTTTAATTTGGCCGACCTTTCAAGGCTGGTTAGTCTCTGCCGGTGAAGGTATCGCTTCAATGGGCGAGATCGGAACATTTTTCTACGGTTTTCTTATGCGGTTAAGTGGCGCAGTGGGATTACACCATATGATCTATCCGCTATTTTGGTACACAGAATTAGGCGGGACGGAAATCGTAAATGGAGAAACTATCATTGGGGCACAAAAAATTTTCTTTGCTCAATTAGCCGATCCTAACCATCAAGGTTTATTCACCGAAGGTACGCGTTTTTTTGCCGGTCGTTTTGATACCATGATGTTTGGTTTGCCGGCTGCTTGCTTAGCGATGTATCATTGCGTGCCAAAATCCCGTCGGGTAAAAATTGGCGGATTGTTTTTAGGCGCGGCGTTAACCTCATTTATCACCGGCATTACTGAACCTATCGAGTTTATGTTCTTATTCGTTGCACCTTGGCTTTATGTATTTCATGCATTTTTGGACGGTGTTTCTTTTTATATTGCCGACTTACTCAATATTTCCATTGGGAATACTTTCTCCGGCGGACTGATTGATTTTTTACTCTTCGGTATTTTACAAGGCAATGAGAATACGCATTGGATTCGTGTGGTTTTAGTGGGGGGGCCTTGGGCGTTACTCTATTATTTCTCATTTCGCTTCCTAATTACCCGATTCAATGTCATGACACCGGGAAGAGCGGAAGACACTGAAGAAAGTGCGGAATTACAAACGACTTCTCTCACCGAAAATGCCCACTATGTTATTGCGGGTCTTGGTGGGGCGGAAAATATTGAAAATGTAGATGCCTGCATTACCCGTTTACGGGTATCGGTTAAAGATGTGAAATTAGTCGATAAAGCACGATTAAAATCCCTTGGCGCGATTGATGTGTTGGAAGTCGGCGGAGGGATTCAAGCCGTTTTTGGGGCGAAAGCGGTACTATATAAAAGCGAAGTCAATCAGATTTTAGGAAAAGAAGATTAGATAATCGCTATCCTCCCCATGTTTTTGGGGAGGTTGTTTTTCGTTAAAAATCGACTTTTGCACAAAAAGTCATGGGTTCACCGCTGATGGGGTGAGAGATGCTTAGGCTTTCTGCGTGAAGGCAGAGGCGTGGCGACATACTTTTCGCTTGTGGATGCGCATAGAATTTATCCCCTAAAATCGGGTGACCCAATGCCAGCATATGCAGGCGTAATTGGTGGGAACGGCCGGTAATCGGTGTCAGTTTTACCCGAGTGCTATTATTGGGGAGTCGTGCTAAAACCTCAAATTTTGTGACCGCTCTTTTGCCAAGTACAAAATCTAAACGTTGGCGTGGGCGGTTCTCCCAATCACAAATCATCGGCAAATTAACTTCGCCACAGTCTTGTGCAAGATGTCCCCATACTAAGGCTTGATAATGTTTTTTCGGTTCTCGCTCGCGGAATTGGCGTTTGAGTTCTTTATCAGCCGCTTTGCTTAACGCAAACAAAATAATACCGCTGGTTGCCATATCAAGACGGTGTGCCGGTTCGCAGAAACCAAATTTTTCCTTCACTCGGTTCATCGCACTGTCGTAATATTGCGGTTGGTTGCCCGGTACGGAAAGCAGCCCGCTCGGTTTATTCACCACGCAAATATAGTTATCTTGATAAACAATATCTAAATAAGGTTCCATTGGGGGATGATATTCAATCAGTGCCATTATTATTCCTTATTGGTGACGATAACTCTTAAACTATCCAATCGCCAGGTTGCTTTTGCCAATGCTTCTAACGATTGATCACGCTGTGCCGTTAAAATCTCAATTTCACTTTGGCGAATATTTTGGTTCACCTTTTGTAAGGCTTGTAATCGATCAATTTCCACACTCAACGTTTGCTCCGCCAATTTTTGGGCTTGGCTAATACAAGTTTGGGCAAGCGGTTGAATTTTCTTTTCGCCAAGTGCAAATAATTGTTCTAACGTTGGGCGTACCATTTTGATCATCTTATTCGCCACATCTTTGCCAAGCGGTTTCAATTTGCTGTGCAGATTTTCAAATTCAACCTGTTCGGCAATATTATTGCCTTTGTTATCAAGCAATAACCGGATTGGCGTAGGCGGTAGGAAACGAGTGAGCTGTAATCCTTTCGGTGATTGTGATTCCACCACATAAATTAATTCTAACAAAAGCGTACCGGTTGGTAACTGTTTGTTAATCAGGAACGCCATTGCTGCTTTTCCGATATCACTGGAGGCGATAAGATCAATACCTTGGCGAATCATTGGATGATCCCAGGTTAAAAATTCCAATTCTTCACGGGCAAGGGCAAGATTGCGATCAAAGGTTACCGTCACGCCTTCTTCTTTTAAGCCCGGGAAATCCGGCACAAGCATTGTACCGGTAGGGGTGATCACAATGCTGTTTTCGCCAAGATCCTCTTGTTCTACCCCGATAATATCAAATAAATTCAGGGCAAAATTGACTAATTCCACCTCGTTATCTTGTGCGGCGATAGCATGGGCTAACTGCTTTGCTTGTTCTCCGCCGTTGGAGTTCAGTTCTAATAGGCGATCACGCCCTTGTTCCAATGCGATTTTGAGTTTTTCGCGTGCTTGTTTGGTGTCTGCAATGAGAATATTTAAGTCTGAAAGTGCGGTTGAATTTGACCGCACCTTTTGTAGTGCTTCGGCGAACTGTTCAAATAATGTCATTCCCATTGGCGTGGTTTGTTCAAAGCCATTTAATCCTTCGTGATACCAGCGTGCTAATGCATCATCGGCGGATTTTTCCACACAAGGCACATAAATTTGCACATCATTTTGCTGACCGATACGGTCTAAACGCCCGATACATTGTTCAAGTAAATCGGGGTTTTGTGGCAAATCAAATAATACTAAGGTGTCTGCAAACTGAAAATTTCTCCCCTCAGAGCCAATACCTGAACTGAGTAATACCTGTGCGCCATTTTCCATATCGGCAAAATAGGCGGCGGCACGATCGCGTTCAATAATAGACATTTTTTCGTGGAAAACTGCGGCACGAATCCCTTCTTTCTCCCGTAAATGCTGTTCAAGATGAATCGCCGTTTGCGCATGTTGGCAAATCACAAAGATTTTTTTATCACGTTGTGTTTTTACAAAATCTAACAACCATTGTGCTTTCACCTCTTCTACTTGATCGATATTTTCAACGGTTAACCTGATCGGGTGATAAATACGCCGAGGAAAACCTTTCACGCCTTGGCGGGTATTGCGGAATAGCACACGGCTTGTGCCATGACGATCAATCAAATTTTGGATTAAGGTTTGGCGTGCTGATTGTTCTTCTTCATTAGAATTATTAATGTCTTGAAAAAGTTGCGCCGTATTTTGTTCTCCCAGCAATTGAGAAATATGATTTTTTTCGACCGCACTTAGTGGTTTATCTTCCAGTAAAGATTGCACCGCTTGCGCCACCGGTTGGTAATTTTGTTGCTCTTTTTGAAAAGTAGCATAGTCAAAAAAGCGTTCTGGATCGAGTAATCGCAATCGGGCAAAATGGCTTTCTTGCCCTAATTGTTCGGGAGTGGCAGTCAGCAGTAAAACGGAAGGAATGCCGTTTGCCAATTGTTCAATAGACAAATAAGCCTGACTTGGGGCGTTTTCAGTCCAAACCAAATGATGGGCTTCATCCACAATTAAGCAGTCAAAACCGGCTGCCAAGATTTGTTCCGTACGTTTCGGAGAATTAACCAGCCAATCTAATGCACAAATAATCAGCGATTCCGAGCTAAAAGGATTCTCGCCACTGATCGCAAAATCCTCACAGCGTTCTTCATCAAATAACGAAAAGTGCAAATTAAAGCGGCGCAACATCTCAACCAGCCATTGATGTTGCAAGGTTTCGGGAACCACAACCAAGACACGCTGTACTTTTTCTGCAAAAAGTTGATTTTGCAAAATCATACCGGCTTCAATGGTTTTACCTAAGCCCACTTCATCGGCGAGCAATACACGCGGATTCACACGGTTACCAACTTCAGCGGCAATATGCAACTGGTGGGGAATTAAGCCGGCACGAATCCCGCGTAAACCACGTAATGGCGATTGAAATTGCGCTTGTTGATGCTTTAGCGTGCGATAACGTAAAGCAAAATGATGACTGCGATCTAATTGTGCGGAAAAGAGCCGCTCTTTCGCCGAACTAAAGGAAATCAGCGGTGAAATATCGCTTTCTTGAACAATGACTTGTTCACCTTGCGGATTTTCTACCAAATAAAAATTCAAGCCGTTCATGGTTTGAATATCCACAATTTTACCTTGCCAACCCTCTTTATGGCTTAAGGTTTCACCTTTGGTGAATTGAATGCGGGTAAGTGGTGCTTGGGCGATAGAATAAATGCGTGTTTCGTCGGAAGCGGGGAAATGCAAACTCACGGTGCGGGCATCAAAAGCGGTAACAATGCCTAATCCAAGATTATTCTCACTTCCGCTTAACCAACGCTGACCAAGGGCAAAAGGTGTCATACAACTCTCTATTTTTTTATTCATTAAAATTCGGGCGGCTATTGTAGCCCGATTAAAAGGGAAAGCAATGAAAACCGTGAGCTTAATCACAATTGCCATGATTACCACGATTCTGTGCTTTACTTTGCTAAAGTGCGGTGTGAAAATGGCAGAGTTTTTTCATCGTTATGGAGTAAAAAATGGATTGGTCCGAACGTCTTAAGCGTGAGTTTTTATCCGGTTGGAAACCGTTTGAAGTTATTTGGCTGGCGGTGTTTATCATTGCGCAAATTTGGGCATATGTGCAAACGCCGGATTCTTGGCTGGCAATGATTTCCGGTATTTCTGGCATTTTATGTGTGGTATTGGTGAGTAAAGGGAAAATCAGTAACTATTTCTTCGGCTTGATTTATGCTTATACCTATTTTTATGTGGCATGGGGGCAAAATTTCTTAGGGGAAATGAATACCGTGCTTTATGTCTATTTGCCGGCACAGTACATTGGCTATTTTATGTGGAAAAACAATATGCAAAATGACAATGGCGGTGAAAGCGTGGTGGCAAAATCGCTCACCCTACGAGGTTGGATTGCCCTTATGCTGTTTATCGGCATTGGCACACTTTTATTTGTGCAAGCCTTGAAAGCGGCAGGCGGAAGTTCAACCGATTTAGACGGTCTAACAACCATTATTGTGGTAGCGGCGCAGTTGCTGATGATTTTGCGTTATCGTGAACAATGGCTGATATGGATTGTCCTTAATATCCTTTCCATTAAGTTATGGGCAGAAACACCGGCGATGTATTTAATGTATAGTGCCTATTTGCTGAACTCGCTTTATGGTTATTACAACTGGACGAAATTGACAAAACAAACGCAAAATTGACCGCACTTTTCACAGAAAGGCGAACCGTAGAGTTCGCTTTTTTGTTAAAACTTCAAATAAAAATCCTTTGTTAGTGCAATAAATTCGTCTGTATAGCAGTTTTTCTCATTGTAGATCATGATTTGATTGTGCTCTAATTCTTGCGGTTGTTTGGCAAAAGTGATTAACATTCTTTGCGGTGATTTTCCGATTTTTGTGATGATTTCCGTTTGTTTGACACAATAAAGTGCGGTCAGTTTTTCGAGCGTTTTTGCCGCCTCATAGGGTAACACAAAACTGATTTTTCCCTTTGCGGATAAGCGTTTAGCCGCCCATGTTAGCCAGTCTGAATGACTTTGTTTGGTATAACGGGCTAACTCTCTTTCTTCGTTTTTACATTCCACGCCTTGTTCAAAATAGGGCGGGTTGGCAACAATGAGATCAAAGGCTTCTTTCGTATCGGATAAAAAATGTTGAACATCTCCCTGAACCAAACTGATACGTGCTTTCCAAGGTGAAAGCGTAATATTTTCTTGTGCTTGTTGTGCCGCAGCAGGATCTAATTCTACAGCATAAATTTGACTATCTTCCTTTGTGCGTTGTGCAAGCATTAATGCCAGCAAACCCGTTCCGCTTCCCATATCAAGTACATTTTTACAATGATTCACATCCGCCCACGCACCCAGCAAAATGCCGTCCGTGCCTACTTTCATCGCACAATGTTGTTGATTAATGTGAAATTGTTTAAAGGTAAAACTACTCATAAATATTGCTTAAATTGACCGCACTTTCCTGTTTATTTTTAGGCGTTTCGAGGCTTTTCAGGTATAATTTGCGCCAATTTTAACAAAGAACCATACAATAATGAATTTTCCCCAATTTGAGCAATTTGATCTTTCCTCTGAGCTCTTAAAAGCGCTTGAGAAAAAAGGCTACAAGCGTCCAACTGCGATCCAAATGGAAGCCATTCCTGCTGCGATGGAAGAGCGTGATGTGCTAGGCTCAGCACCAACCGGCACGGGCAAAACCGTTGCTTTTTTATTACCGGCATTGCAACATCTGCTTGATTATCCACGCCGTAAACCCGGCCCGCCACGTATTCTTGTATTAACCCCAACCCGTGAGTTGGCAATGCAGGTGGCGCAACAAGCGGAGGAATTGGCACAATTTACCCATTTAAATATCGCCACTATCACCGGCGGTGTGGCATATCAAAATCATGGTGAAGTTTTCAATACCAATCAAGATTTGGTTGTGGCGACACCGGGGCGCTTATTGCAATACATTCAAGAAGAAAATTTTGATTGCCGTTCCGTGGAAATATTAATTTTTGATGAAGCGGACAGAATGTTGCAAATGGGTTTTGGGCAGGATGCGGAAAAAATTGCGGCGGAAACCCGTTGGCGCAAACAAACGTTATTATTTTCAGCAACCTTAGAGGGCGAATTATTGGTCGATTTTGCCGAACGTCTGCTTAATGATCCAGTGCAAGTGGATGCCGAACCAAGTCGCCGTGAACGTAAAAAAATCAATCAATGGTATTATCACGCCGATAGTTATGAACACAAAGTAAAATTATTGGCTCGTTTTATTGAAACAGAAAAAGTAAGCCGAGGCATTATTTTTGTGCGTCGCCGTGAAAATGCCCGAGAACTTTCCGAAACCTTGCGTAAACGGGGTATTCGTTCCGCTTACTTGGAAGGTGAAATGGCACAAACCCAACGTAACAATGCCATTGATAAATTGAAATCAGATGTGGTCACGGTGTTAGTGGCAACGGATGTAGCGGCACGTGGTATTGATATTGATGATGTTAGCCATGTGATGAATTTTGACTTGCCATATAGTGCGGATACTTACCTACATCGTATTGGGCGTACCGCTCGAGCGGGCAAAAAAGGGACGGCGGTATCTTTTGTGGAAGCTCACGATTATAAATTGCTAGGCAAAATTAAGCGTTATACGGAGGAAATTCTAAAAGCTCGTATTCTAGAAGGCTTAGAACCCCGCACCAAACCACCGAAAGACGGCGAAATTAAATCGGTGAGTAAAAAACAAAAAGCCCGTATCAAAACAAAACGGGAAGAAAAGAAAAAAACAGAGGCGAAGAAAAAAGTGAAGCTACGCCACAAGGATACGAAAAATATCGGGAAGCGACGTAAACCGAGTAGAAAATAATTTGGATTTAACATGGAAAAACTTTCAGTTCTAGCGGATATTTTATCCATTATTGGTTTTTTGTTTACTATGATTTCCTGGTGGTTTATTTTGCAGGTTAAAAAAAGTATTTCGTTTCGTTCAAATGTTATTCAATACATAAAAGATATTGATAATATTTCAAAAGAAATTACTTCGTTGCTTTCTAATTATGAGTCTAATTTAGATGAAATTTATGAATTAGTTATGCGTGTTGAAGCCAAATTAGGTCATTTGGAAAGTGGGGCTAAATCAAAATTGAAGGAGCATATCAATGAAGCGAAAGAAAATATTATTAAATACAAGAATATTCATAATCGTGCTACACAGGAAAGTAAAGTCAGAGAAATCAAAACTAAATTGACCATAATTGTAGATGAATTAGAAATGCAAAAACGAAAATATTTGATTGGAGTAAATTAAATGTATAGTAGAGCTGAATCAATTAGAGTTATTGATAAGTTAATTGAATTAACTCAACATGGGCAATTAAAATGGGAAGAAACTCCCCCTAGTCGATATATGTCATCAACAACTGAAAATGTCGATGTAATATATCAAGCCTATTATCAAGATGTTTATATTAATGTTTATAACAGAAAGTATCGTTATTATTATGATGAAACTGAGTATTCTTGGGATGATGATGTTATCATTGAATTATTGAATACAGAAGGAGTCTTGCTTAACCGATTACCTAATACACCAAATGCAGATGAATTACTTTCATCTATTCGCTATCAGAATAGGGCATTACAGAACTTTTACAAGAATATTCTCAATGGTTAATTCAGGAGGGCAATAAAAAACCGCACATCAAAGTGCGGTCTTTTTTTATGCTGTTTTAATTACGCTAATTTTTTGATTTGTGCAGCTAATTTAGATTTGTGATTTGCTGCTTTGTTAGCGTGGATTAAGCCTTTTGAGGCCATACGGTCAACAACTTTTTGCATTTCAACGAATGCTGCTTCAGCTGCTGCTTTCTCACCTGCTGCTACTTGAGCATAAACTTTTTTGATGTAAGTACGCATCATAGAGCGTTGGCTTGCGTTGTGTTGGCGGCGTTTTTCAGATTGTACCGCGCGTTTTTTTGCTGACTTGATATTAGCCAAGGTCAAACTCCTAAAATTTCTGTTAATTAGTGTGACAAAATAAAGGGCGCCAATATGACGATTTTTTATACGTTTGTCAATGGAAAATTTGTGTTGGTTTCGGTGAGACACAACCGAAAGTAAGCATCGTTATTTTTACAAGCGCTTTCAATAGGGGCTCACACAAACGATGTGGGCGGATTTTATCAGTTTTTTTGCGTGGAATATAGCGTAAAAACAAAATTTCTATACAATTAAGCAAAATTTTTAGCCGAGAGAGAAATATTTTGAGTAAACGACTTTTAAAATCAGGCGTGATTGTCAGCAGTATGACGCTATTATCACGCGTGTTAGGGTTGGTGCGTGATGTCGTGATCGCTCACCTGATTGGTGCAGGGGCGGCGGCTGATGTATTTTTATTCGCCAACCGTATTCCGAATTTTCTTCGTCGTTTATTTGCGGAAGGGGCGTTTTCCCAAGCCTTTGTTCCCGTATTGGCAGAATATCGTAAGGCAGGCGATACGGATAAAACCCGTGAATTTATCGGTAAAGTGTCTGGTACATTAGGCGGTTTGGTGAGTATTGTGACTTTGTTGGCGATGGTGGGCTCGCCTATCGTTGCCGCATTATTTGGCATGGGCTGGTTCACCGATTGGCTGAATGACGGCCCTGATGCGCATAAGTTTGAACAAGCTTCTTTGCTGTTGAAAATTACCTTTCCTTATTTGTGGTTTGTTACTTTTGTTGCGCTTTCCGGTGCGGTGTTGAATACGTTAGGAAAGTTTGGTGTGATGTCTTTCTCACCGGTGTTATTAAATATTGCAATGATTGCGACCGCACTTTTTTTAGCTCCACAAATGAATAATCCCGATCTTGCATTAGCCATCGGTATTTTTCTTGGCGGTTTATTCCAATTTTTATTCCAAATTCCTTTTATGAAAAAAGCCGGACTGTTGGTGAAACCGAAATGGGCGTGGCACGATGAAGGTGTGGTAAAAATTCGCAAATTGATGATTCCCGCTTTGTTTGGTGTGTCTGTCAGCCAAATCAATTTATTACTAGATACGATTATTGCCAGTTTTTTAATGACCGGCTCGATCAGTTGGCTTTATTATTCCGACCGTTTGTTAGAGTTTCCCCTTGGCTTGTTCGGCATTGCGATTTCTACGGTAATTTTACCCACCCTCGCACGTCATCACGTTAATCGTGAGGATAATTCGGCTCAAAGTGCAGTGGATTTTCGTCACACGATGGATTGGGGAGTACGCATGATTCTATTACTTGGCGTACCCGCGGCAGTCGGTATTGCCGTGCTTGCCCAACCTATGCTGCTGACGCTTTTTATGCGGGGTAGTTTTACCTTACATGATGTGCATGCTGCCTCGTATTCCTTATGGGCATTCAATGCCGGTTTACTGAGTTTTATGTTGATTAAAATTCTAGCCAACGGTTATTATGCCCGCCAAGATACCAAAACACCGGTGAAAATCGGCATTATCGCGATGGTGAGTAATATGGGATTCAATGTGTTAGCGATTCCATTTAGCTATGTCGGGTTAGCAATGGCTTCTGCCATGTCTGCTACACTGAATGCTTACTTGCTTTATCGTGGTTTGGCGAAGTCGGATGTGTACCGTTTTTCACGCCAAAGTGCGGTCTTTTTTATGAAAGTTTTGCTTTCCGCACTGACAATGGGCACGGCAGTGTGGTACTACGTGCCGGATATTGGTGAATGGGCGGCAATGAGTTTTACCATTCGCGTTTATTGGTTGATTTGGTTGATTGGATTAGCCGCGATCGTTTATGGTTTGATGTTGATTTTATTAGGTATTCGTCAGCACCATTTGCTGACAAAAAACTAACTTGTCGCTATAATACCGAAATTCTGTAATTTTTGTGGATAGGACATGCGATTAATTCGTGGCTTGCATAATGCAGGCCGGATTTTACAAGGTTGTGCATTGACAATTGGCAACTTTGATGGCGTGCATTTAGGGCATCAGGCGGTATTACGCCACCTTCGCGAAAAAGCGGACGAATTAAATTTACCCATGGCGGTATTATTGTTCGAGCCGCAACCCCGTGAATATTTTATGGGCGATAATGCGCCGGCTCGTTTGATGCGTTTACGTGATAAGCTTCACTATTTACGGCAAGCCAAGGTCGATGTCGTTATTGTGGCGAAATTTGATCGTACTTTGGCAGAACAATCGGCAGAACAATTCATCGAACAAACACTAGTGAATCGGCTCCATGTAAAATTTTTAAGCATTGGCGATGATTTTCAATTCGGTGCAAACCGGCAAGGAAATTTTGCGATGTTAAAACAAGCGGGTGAGCGTTTCGGTTTTACCGTGGAAGATAATCATAGTTTCTGTTTGGATGAACAACGCATTAGCAGCACAACTGTTCGGGAAGCCCTAGCAAGAGACAATTTATCCCTTGCGGAAAGTTTGTTAGGCAAACCTTATCGTATTTTTGGGCGGGTGATTCACGGTAATAAATTAGGCAGAACATTGGGTTTTCCTACGGCAAATATCCGTTTGCATCGCCAAGTGAATCCGATTAAAGGCGTGTATGCAGTAAAAGTGCGGTTAAAATCAGGCGAAATTTTTAACGGCGTCGCCAATATTGGGAAACGCCCGACGATTAATGGCGTGATTCAATTATTAGAAGTGCACTTATTTGATTTTGCAAAGATAATTTATGGTGAACCGGTTGAGGTTGAGTTTTGCCATAAAATAAGAGAAGAAATAAAATTTCCCTCCTTTGATGATTTAAAAGCACAAATTAAACGGGATGTTGAAACCGCAAAAGCGTTTTTTAGCAAGAATTTTAAAAAGTAAAAATTGGAAAATAAAATGACAGTCGATTACAAAAACACGCTTAATTTACCGGAAACAGGTTTTCCAATGCGCGGTGATTTAGCCAAGCGCGAACCTGTGATGTTGCAAAATTGGTATGACAAAAATCTTTACCAAAAAATTCGTAAAGCTGCAAAAGGTAAAAAATCCTTTATTTTGCACGATGGCCCTCCTTATGCAAACGGTAGCATTCATATCGGTCATGCGGTAAACAAAATTTTAAAAGATATTATTGTTAAATCTAAAACGGCACAGGGTTTTGATTCCCCTTATATCCCGGGCTGGGACTGTCACGGTTTGCCGATTGAATTAAAAGTAGAAGGTTTGGTGGGAAAACCGAATGAAAAAATCTCTGCGGCGGAGTTTCGTGCAAAATGCCGTGAATATGCGGCAGAGCAGGTGGAAGGGCAGAAAAAAGATTTTATCCGTTTAGGTGTGCTGGGCGATTGGGATAATCCGTATTTAACCATGAATTTTGAGACGGAAGCCAATATTATTCGTACCCTTGGAAAAGTGATTGCAAACGGGCATTTATACAAAGGATCGAAACCGGTACATTGGTGCTTAGACTGTGCCTCTTCTTTAGCCGAAGCGGAAGTCGAATACGAAGATAAAGTTTCACCGTCTATCTATGTTCGTTTTCCGGCAGAAAGTGCGGATGAAATTGAAGCTAAATTTAATGCGCAAGGTAAAGGCAGTGGCAAACTATCTGCGGTCATTTGGACGACCACGCCTTGGACAATTCCGTCAAACCGTGCGATTGCAATTAATCCGGAATTGGAATATCAGCTTGTTCAATTTGGTGACGAACGCGTCATTTTAGCGACAGAGCTTGTGGAATCCGTAGCGAAAGCGGTTGGCATTGAAAATGTGGAAATTTTAGGGACGGCGAAAGGCGTGGAGCTTGAGTTAAGCCGTTTCCATCATCCGTTCTATGATTTTACCGTGCCGATGATTTTAGGTGATCACGTTACCACAGATGGCGGTACCGGTTTGGTTCACACAGCTCCGGATCACGGTTTAGACGACTTTATTGTGGGGCAAAAATATGATTTGCCAATGGCGTGCCTTGTGGCAAATGACGGCAAATTTATTTCAACTACGACATTTTTTGCCGGCAAAGCTGTATTTGAGGCAAATCCGCTTGTGGTGGAAAAATTGCAAGAAATGGGTAATTTGCTGAAAGTAGAAAAAATCACGCATAGTTATCCGCACTGTTGGCGTCATAAAACCCCGATTATTTTCCGTGCTACACCACAATGGTTTATTGGTATGGAAACCCAAGGGCTACGTGCCAACGCTTTAGGCGAAATTAAGGGCGTGCGTTGGATTCCGGATTGGGGACAGGCTCGAATCGAAAAAATGGTGGAAAATCGTCCTGACTGGTGTATTTCCCGCCAACGTACTTGGGGCGTGCCGATGACGATGTTTGTGCACAAAGAAACGGAAGAATTACATCCTCGTACCTTAGAATTATTGGAAGAAGTGGCAAAACGTGTCGAACAATCAGGCATTCAAGCATGGTGGGATCTGGACGAAAAAGAATTGCTTGGCACAGATGCTGAACATTATCGTAAAGTGCCGGATACTTTAGACGTGTGGTTCGATTCCGGATCAACCTATTCCTCTGTGGTGGCGAATCGTCCCGAATTTAGCGGTCAAGCGATTGATATGTATTTGGAAGGTTCCGACCAGCACCGCGGCTGGTTTATGTCGTCATTAATGCTTTCTACCGCAACGGATAATCAAGCGCCTTATAAACAAGTATTGACCCACGGGTTCACGGTGGATGGTCAAGGTCGCAAAATGTCGAAATCGATCGGCAATATCGTGACCCCACAAGAAGTTATGGATAAATTTGGCGGTGATATTTTACGTTTATGGGTTGCCTCAACGGACTACACCGGTGAAATGACGGTTTCAGACGAAATCCTAAAACGTGCGGCGGATAGCTATCGTCGTATTCGCAACACGGCACGTTTCTTATTAGCGAATTTAAACGGTTTTGACCCGAAACGGGATGCGGTAAAACCGGAACAAATGATTAGTCTTGACCGCTGGGCGGTGGCTTGTGCGCTTGAAGCACAAAACGAAATTAAAGAGGCTTATGATAATTATCAATTCCATGCCGTGGTACAACGATTGATGCGTTTCTGTTCCGTGGAAATGGGATCGTTCTATTTGGATATTATCAAGGATCGCCAATACACCACCAAAGCGGATAGCCTTGCCCGTCGCAGCTGTCAAACGGCATTATGGCATATCGCTGAAGCATTGGTTCGTTGGATGGCACCAATTCTTTCCTTTACCGCGGATGAAATTTGGGGCTACTTGCCACAAGGCGAAAACCCACGTTCTGAGTTTGTTTTCACCGAAGAATTTTACACCGGTTTATTCGGGTTAGGCGAAAACGAAAAATTAGACGATACTTACTGGCAAGAGCTGATTAAAGTTCGTTCCGAAGTGAATCGTGTCTTAGAAATCGCCCGTAATGACAAAGTAATCGGTGGTGGTTTAGAAGCGGAGGTTATCCTTTATGCTAACGATGAATATCGTGCCTTGCTTGAAAAATTGGGCAACGAGTTGCGTTTTGTATTAATTACCTCCAAAGCGGAAGTGAGACCGTTGGCGGAAAAACCGGCGGATATTGCGGAGGGAGAATTGGAAGGCATTGCCGTGAGCGTTTCCCGTTCCAACGGTGAAAAATGCCCGCGTTGTTGGCACTATTCCGATAAAATCGGAATCAACCCGCAACATCCGGCATTGTGTCCTCGTTGTGTAGAAAACGTGGCAGGTAGTGGTGAAATTCGCCATTTTGCATAGTGTAAATTTTCATATTCAAAGTGCGGTTGATTTTGACCGCACTTTTCATTTATTAGGAATTTCTTATGGCTAAAACAAAATCCGGTCTCTCTTTTCTTTGGCTAAGTGCGGTGGCTTTTGTGCTTGATTTATTCACAAAATATCTTGTGGTACAAAAATTTGATTTATACGAAAGTGTGAATATTTTACCGGTATTTAATCTCACTTATGTGCGTAACTACGGTGCTGCATTCAGTTTTTTAGCCGATCACGACGGCTGGCAAAAATACTTTTTCATTGTATTGGCTATCGGTATTTCTTTGATGTTGATGTATTTTTTGAAGAAAAACACAGCAGGTCAAAAATTACAAAATAGCGCCTATGCGCTGATTATTGGCGGCGCATTGGCAAATATGGTGGATCGTACCTATCACGGTTTTGTGGTCGATTTCCTCGATTTTTATTGGGATATTTATCATTATCCGGTGTTTAATATCGCGGATGTGGCAATTTGTATTGGTGCGGGATTGCTTATGCTGGACGCATTTAAAAGCGAAAAGAAAAAAGTACAAGATAAACAAACAGAAAAGAGCGGTCAAAAATGAAAATAATTTTAGCCAATCCACGTGGATTTTGTGCCGGTGTTGATCGAGCCATCAGTATTGTAGAACTCGCCCTTGAAATTCACGGCGCTCCGATTTATGTTCGTCACGAAGTGGTGCATAACCGCTTTGTGGTGAATGGGCTACGTGAACGTGGCGCCATTTTTGTGGAGGAATTGAGCGAAGTGCCGGACGGTGCCATTGTGATTTTCTCTGCTCATGGGGTTTCTCAAGCAGTACGTCAAGAAGCCAAAGATCGCCAATTAAAAGTGTTTGACGCTACTTGCCCGTTAGTGACTAAAGTACATATGCAAGTGGCTCGAGCAAGTAGAAAAGGTACAAAAGCCATTCTTATCGGACATAAAGGCCATCCTGAAGTAGAAGGCACGATGGGGCAATACAGTAATGGTGAAGGCGGTATTTATCTGATTGAAAGTGTGGAGGATATAGCCCGTTTACCTGTGCAAGAAAGCGATGAATTGACATTTATGACCCAAACCACCCTGTCTTTAGATGATACGGCTGAAACAATTCATGCATTAAAAGAAAAATATCCGTCAATCCAAGGCCCGCACAAAAATGATATTTGTTATGCCACAACAAACCGCCAAGAAGCTGTGCGTGAGTTGGCAAAATTATCGGATCTAGTCTTGGTGGTAGGATCGAAAAATTCCTCAAATTCTAATCGCTTGGCAGAATTAGCCTCCCGTATGGGCGTGCAGTCTCAGCTCCTTGATGATCCCGCCGATATTCAAGCAGATTGGTTTGATAAGGTACAAACTATTGGGATTACGGCGGGCGCTTCTGCACCAGAAGAATTGGTGCAATCTATTATTACCCGTTTAAAAGAATTTGGTGCAAATGAATTAGAAGAGCTCCAAGGGCTGGAAGAAAATATGTTCTTTGAAGTACCTAAAGAATTGCGAATTAAAGAAGTGGGTTAAGGAAAAAAGATTAAATACCAATCGGTTTGCACAAAGTGGCTAGATGATGTAGCACTTGTGCAAACTTCATATTTCAATAAGCCATACAATAGTTCTGTTTATTTTTGTTGTAACACTAAAACTTTTATCAAATCAGTTTGATTCCTTTGTTTGCCTTTCCTAAATGTCTCGGTTATATTATTGAAAATTCTTCCTTCGGGGACGATTATGAGTATTTATCAACTCAAACCAGCCTTTCAAAACTTATTACGCCCATTGGTGAAACGTCTTGAGCAATGGGGAATCACTGCCAATCAAGTAACCTTATTTGCTTGTGGTCTTTCCCTCTTTTTTGGGATGGTTCTCACCCTCTTCTCTGCTATTTCCGGCTTGTTTTATCTATTGCCGATTTGGCTTTTTTTACGAATGGCATTGAATGCCATTGATGGTATGTTGGCTCGCGAGTTTAACCAAAAATCTGATTTAGGCGGCTATTTGAATGAAATAACGGATGTTGTTGCCGATACCACACTCTATTTACCTTTTGCCTTTATTACACCATTTTCAGCAGAATCCGTGATGGGCTTTATTTTCTTAGCAATGATGACTGAGTTTTGTGGCGTTTTAGGGCAAGTTCATGGCAATAATGGGCGGCGTTATGATGGGCCTTTGGGGAAAAGTGATCGTGCTTTTTTGATAGGTACGCTCGGCTTGGCATACGCTTATTTTGGCGAACTGCCTCTTTACTTGAGCAGTTTATTTTGGCTTGCAAATCTCGCCTTAATTTTAACTGCTTATAACCGAGTAAAACGTGGATTAGCGACTACTTCGTAAAAAATGGTTGGATAAAGACAGCCTCCAGCCTGAGATAATATTGGGATCGGCGGGCAACTTTGCCCACTCTACAAGGAAAAAACAATGAAAGAACAAGAAAAATTTTTCAAAACGGCAGACAATACCGAGTTGTTTTATCGTTACCGTCCCGCCAAAAACGGTAGCCAAGATAAAGCGATTGTGTTATTTCACCGAGGGCACGAACACTCCGGACGAATAATGTTTGTGGCTGATGAGTTGGGTTTTGATGATTTTGCCTATTTTGCTTGGGATGCCCGTGGACACGGCAATAGCCCTGGTGAGCGTGGAGATAGCCCAAGCTTTGCTACCTCAGTGTCAGATATTCAAGCATTTATGCAGCATATCGAACGAGAATATCAGATTGCCCCTGAAAATATTTGTGTGATTGCTCAAAGCGTGGGAGCTGTTTTAGTTTCCGCTTGGTTACATGATTATGCGCCTAAAATTCGTTGTGCCGTGTTGGCATCGCCTGCATTTAAGGTAAAACTTTATGTTCCGTTTGCCCGTACGGGCTTGGCGTTGTGGTCAAAATTACGTGGTAATTTCTTTGTAAATAGCTATGTGAAAGCCCATTATTTGACCCACAATAAAGCCCGCCAAAACAGTTTTAATCAAGATCCGCTCATTACCCGTGCCATTTCTGCCCGTATTTTGCTTGGTTTGTATGAGGCGGCAGACAGGGTTGTGGCAGATGCACAAGCCATCACCACACCAATTCAGCTTTTTATCTCCGGGGCGGATTGGGTGGTACATCACAAACCGCAGCACGATTTCTATAATCATTTAGGCAGCCGTATTAAAGAACGCTATGTGATGAATGGGTTTTATCACGACACCTTAGGCGAAGAAAACAACCATCTGGTTTTCACTCCAATGCGTCGTTTTATTCGTGCCCGTTTTGATGAACCTGTGCAAAGGGTGGATTGTACTCAAGCGCACATCGCTAGCCCAAGTCGTGTAGAGGCTGATGTACTCGCTACACCGTTATCGCCTTATTCCATCCGTGGTTTATTTTGGGCTGGTTATCGAGCTTTAATGAAACTTGGTGCACGTTGGAGCGAAGGTTTACGTATCGGAAAAGAAACCGGCTACGATTCAGGGAGCACATTGGATTATGTTTATCAAAATCAGCCGCAAGGTTCTAATGCTTTCGGACGTTTGGTCGATAAAAATTATCTGAATGCGATTGGTTGGCGCGGTATTCGCCAACGTAAAGCGAATATTGCCAAAGCGATCAGTCTTGCAATGCAAAAATTGCGGGAAGCGGGTAAACCTGTTCACGTGTTAGATATTGCTTCAGGGCATGGGCGTTACGTGCTGGATGCATTAACCGCACAAAATCAGCCTGATTCTGTGCGTTTGCGTGATTACAGCCTGATTAATGTGGAGGCCGGGCGTCAGTTAATTGCTGAACGGGGCTTGCAAGATATTGCCACGTTTAATGAAGTAAATGCCTTTGATCCTACAAATTATCAAGATCTCAGTCCTCGTCCAACCTTGGGTATCGTTTCAGGTTTACATGAACTTTTTGCCGATAACGATTTGATTATGCATTCGCTCAACGGTTTTGGTGAAGCAATTGAACAAGGCGGTTATTTGATTTATACGGGGCAACCATGGCATCCGCAATTGGAATTAATCGCCCGTTGTTTAACCAGTCATAAGGACGGTAGCCCAAATTGGGTGATGCGTCGCCGTAGTCAGCAAGAAATGGATCAACTTGTGGAGCAAGCGGGGTTCCAAAAAATTCATCAATGGATTGATGAAGACGGCATTTTCACCGTGAGTCTTGCGATTAAAACCAAATGATCAATTTCAACACCCGTTTGGGTTATTTGCTCGGCGTAGGTGCAATTTTCTACGCCAGCTATGGTTTCACTAATTTTCTGACTGCACAGCGAGAAAATGTGCCTGAAATTGTGTTTGATTGGGAACACCGGATTCCTTTTCTTACCTGGACAATTGTGCCGTATTGGTCACTCAATCTGCTTTATGCTTTAGTGTTTTTCCTCTGCCAAGATCTGACTCAATTGCGTCGTTATGTGGCACGTTTGCTACTCGCTCAAGGTATTGCGGTTTTCGGCTTTTTGTGTTTTCCGCTCCAAATCAGTTGGCAAAAACCTGAAACGACGGGGATAGCCGGCTTTTTGTTTGAATCTCTAGCCGGTTTTGATCAGCCGTATAACCAAGCTCCTTCTTTGCATATTATTCTGACTATTGTTGTCGGTGCATTTTATTGGCGAATGTTCCCGAAATGGCGGTTATTGCTAGGCTTTTGGTTTGGGCTTATTGCGGTTTCAATTCTCACCACCTACCAACATCATTTTTTAGATTTACCCACAGGCGCATTAGTCGGCTTTTTAGTATTGTGGCTGTTATCCGAACAAGGCATTTCCCCGATTTTTGTACTCTTCTCCCAAAATCGGACTGTCTCCCATCATCGTTTAATGCGTTATTATGGCTTAGGCGCAATGGTTTGTGTACTGTTGGCATACTTGGGCGGTGGGTGGTTATGGCTTATATGGGGAGCCGTTGCACTTTGTTTGGTTGTGCTTGCTTACGGATGGGGAGTGGCAATTTTCCAAAAGCAAACAAACGGTAAACTTTCTGTTGCGACCTGTGCATTGGGATTTCCTTATCTTCTCGGCGCACGGCTTAACATTGCCTATTGATTGTGGAGAAAACCGAAAAGTGCGGTCATTTTTGAGAATATTTCCGTCGGTTCGATCATTGTTAGCGGTAAATTTGAAGCGGTGCTTGATTGTTGCGCCGAACTACCTTGCCCAAATCCGCCCGATGCTTACGAGCAAGCGTTAATGCTTGATTTGGTATCGCCAAGTGCCAAGGAACTTTGCAAAGCGGTAGAAAAATTAGATCGCTTACAACAAACTCATTCCTCGGTATTGGTGTGTTGTGCCTTGGGCTACGGACGCAGTGTCGCCGTAGTGTTAACTTGGTTACTTGCCACCCGGAAAATAGCGGATTTAAGCCAAGCTATTACGCTTGTAAAACAAGCCCGTCCACAAATAGTCGTATCAAATGCACTTCGTCAAACAATTTTGCAAGCAGAGAAACTGTATCAAGAGAAAACCAAATGACAAATGAACTAGCAGACACCGCAGCCAAAACCACCGCTCATTTTCTTATTAGCGCCCGCTATTTGGCGGTATTGAATGCCGTTTTATTAGCTATAAGTCTCGCAACAGAACATCACATCGGGCTGAATGTGATATTGGCGATGGGCTTACTCTATCTACATATTCGACTTGAATTTGATCAACGCATTTTTATGCACACGAAAAACTTTGCCGATTTTGACCGCACTTTATTGGCGTTAGGCTTAGTGAAACAAACTACCGAACGAGATATTTTTCAGCGGGCAAAAGGTGCTATTCGTCTGTGGTATGCAGCATTATTCGCTACTTTGGTACAATTGGCGTTATGGCTGATTTAGGAGGTATTATGCAATTTTTTTCCCGCTTATTAGCGCGTTTTATTGATAGCTGTTTATGTTATTTTGTCTCTTTTGTTACAGGCATTCGCCCACAATCGGAAAAGCAATTTACTTTCAGTCCGAAACAAAAAGTTTATTATGCCAATCATAGTAGTCACGGCGATTTTATGTTGGTGTGGGTATCGCTCCCTCAAACGTGGAGAATGGAAACCCGTCCCGTTGCCGCCGCTGAGTATTGGCAAAAAAACCGTTTACGCCGTTTTATCATTCAACAAGTGTTTAATGGTGTATTGATTGCCCGTCAAAGCGAGAGCCCTGAAACCGCTATCACATTGATGAGTGAAGCTTTACAGCATCATTCATTGATTATTTTTCCGGAAGGTACGCGAAATACCGATGAAAATCAGCCGCTTTTGCCGTTTAAATCCGGTATTTACCACCTTGCTCAACAAAATCCCGATATAGAATTTGTCCCGATTTGGATTGATAACATCAGTCATGTGTTGCCAAAAGGCAAATGGCTGCCTATTCCGCTTTTGTGTGATGTCTATATTGGCGAGCCGTTGAAGTTAGCTGAAAATGAACCCAAACAGGCTTTTCTAGATCGTACAATGAACGCTTTGTTAGCCTTAAATCCAAACCAAACAGAGGAGAAACTGTGATGCTGGCGCAAACGACTTTTATTTTTATCGTAGTGTTTGGTTTGCTGATTATAGCGAGTGCTATCGGACGGCTACTCATGAGCAAATATGGCGAAGAAAACAGCACCGTTGCTAACTTAGTCGCCCGTATTAATGCGTGGTGGGTGATGACAGGGGTATTATTTATCGCTTTTTTGTTCGGGCGTATTGGGGCGACAATTCTCTTTTTTCTGATTTCCTTCATTGCTCTGCGTGAATTTATGACGGTGATTTATCGTAAACGTTGCGATTATTACAGTATGGTGGCATGTTTCTATTTATTGTTGCCGATCCAATACTACCTTGTGTTAGTGCAATGGTATGGTATGTTTTCCATCTTCATTCCTGTTTATGGCTTTTTGTTGCTACCGATTATAGGGAGTCTCAGTGGGAATACCGAGCAATTCCTCGCCCGTACAGCCAAAACCCAATGGATGACAATGATCTGTATTTTCTGTATTTCTCATGTTCCCGCCTTGCTCTTTTTAAATTTGGACGATTTCAGCAACGAAAACAATATATTGCTAGTGATTTTTATGATTGCCACTGTACAGTCCAGCGATGTACTGCAATATATTTGGGGGAAACTGCTTGGCGGCCCCAAAATTATGCCGAGCCTTTCACCTTCTAAAACTATTTCAGGCACTGTCGGTGGTATTATCTCTGCCACGGTAGTAGCTATGTTAATGGCGCCAATTACGCCATTTACTTATTGGCAAGCAGGGCTAATTGGCTTTATTGTCTGCATAATGGGCTTTTTAGGCGGTTTGGTGATGTCTGCGATTAAACGCGATCACGGTGTAAAAGACTGGGGCAAGATGATAAACGGACACGGAGGAATGCTCGATCGAATGGACTCAGTTTGTTTCTCAGCCCCTATTTTCTTCCATATTATTCGATATTTTTGGAATGGTTAAAGACAAGCGGGCAGAGCGGTTATACGAGTTTTCGGTATTATGTAGCAGTTATACAAAATTGTATATGTTACTGTGAGCGTAGGGCTGTGCTGTAGTCTAACGTTAATAATTTCAATCACTTATCGACAGGGGCGTACTACGTATGCCCCTACATGTTGTATCAATTTTTTATTTGTGCGTAGGCTACATAATATACGGTAAAATGCGGTCAAAATTGACCGCACTTTTTGTTAGAACGACCCTCTTAAACCAACATAGATATTACGACCGTCTTGACCGTAGCCAAGAAGGTTTTCATATTTTTTGTCGAATAGGTTGTTTAGGTTGGCATATATCGTTAAGTTTGGAATGACTTGATAATTTGCGCCCAAATTTACCAAAGTATAAGACGGTAATTTGGTACGGTGGGTGGAATAAGTTGGTGAGAAATAGTTGTCCATTCGTTTTCCAACATAAGATACATTCACACTTGAGCCAAATTTCTCCGTGATTTGATAGGATAATCCCGCATTTGCCGTGTGTTTAGGACGGCGTAGCAATTCGTTACCATTATTGTCTTTACTATTCGTATAGGTATAGTTTGCATAGGCGGTTAAATCATTGGTTAATTTGCCGTTGTAAGCAATTTCTACCCCTTTAATTTTGGTTTTGCCGTCAAGGTTTATTGCATGAGAGGTGTAGCTCGTGAAATCAATGATTTCGCTACTGATAAAATGCTCAACACGGCGATTAAAATAAGTGATGTCTAAACTGTGCTGTTTATTGTGGCTTTCCAACAAGATGCCTACATCACCTCCGCGACTTTTTTCCGGTTTTAAATTTGGATTACCGATATAACGGCCGTTATAGCCATAATATTCGGTAATGGTTGGGTTTTGAATAGCGGTGCCAAAACTGGCGTGTGCTTTTACGTTTGATGTGAGGCGATAAGTAGCGGAAATTCGTCCTGTAAAGGAATTGTCGTATTCGGAACTGTCAGTGTAACGACCGCTCAAGCTCAAACTGTGATCTTTTTCGCTGAACAAACGATATTCCGCCGCAATGCTTTTTTCTGTCAGTTTTTTCTCACCAATATCATTGAAATAACTGGAATGATAGTTTGAGCGTTGATATTCGCCTAATAGGCTTAGTCCTTGGGTAATTGAACCTTCCTGATCAAAATTAATATCGAGTTGATAGTTAGCGTTTAATTTTTTGCCGTTATAAGCACTTCTAAAACCAAAAGTATCGCTATCCGTTTTAATATGGCTGACGGAGACTTTGTGTTTGAATAGATCTTTATCATTACCCCAGTAACCACCTAATTTAAATAATGTTTCACGAGTATGGGTGTAATGTCCTTTTTCGTCAGTTAATCCATTGTCAAAGTGGATGTTTTGAGAAAAGTGTGAACCCAATAATTCTAACCCTTTGTTGTCGTCATCATAACCGAAACGGAAAGAGGTGTTGTCGCGGTGAAATTTATCTTTTTCATTTGCGCCACCAGTTGCGACTGTGGCATTGTCTTCTGCGGTGTAATTAAAGCGATCTTTGCTTAATGCGGAAATACCGCTCGTGCGATGGCTATCGCCATGAAGCGAGTAATAAAATCCGTTATTGTAGCCTGAAACAGTAACCGAGCCGTCACGTGTACGGTGTGAGCCGATACCTAAGTCAAAATCAATATTAAATGGTTTTTCTTTATAGAGGCCACTTTTGGTTGTGATATAAATCACCCCACCCATAGCCTCGCTTCCCCAAAGGGCGGATTGTTCACCGCGTAGTACTTCAATGCGATCAATATTGCTTAATGATAAGCCACCGAAATCAAAACCGTATCCGCTAACAGGATTGGCTTTTACGCCATCAATCACGACTACCGTGTGATTTGCATCTGCACCACGTAAATGGAAATTCGTTAAGGCGCCACGTCCGCCACTTGCACTTATTGCCACACCCGGTACGGTTTTCAAGGCATCACTCACATAAGTCGCGTTACGGGCGGCGAAATCTTGTTCGGTCAATACTGTAACTGATGACGCAGTTTGATCTTGATTTACCGGTGTTGCATAAGCGGAATAAACGTTAATGGAAGGCAGTTCTGTGTGGGAAGATTCCGCATATACAAAAGCGGAGGAACCGAGCAAAAGTGCGGTTGTAATTAGGTTTGTTTTCATCATTTTGTTCCTTTGGTTTGAAATCACTATATTCTGACACAAGGAAAATCACTTTTCTAATTGAGATTTTTCATTACAAACTCAAATTCTATTCATAAAAAATCGCGCGCTTTTAACCGCACTTTTTGCTTTTATCCGCCCTGCTGTTTCAAGTATAATGCCCGTATTTTTATCACATTTAGATTCAAGATTATGAGCAATCAATTCAATGTAAAAACCTTCCAAGGTATGATTCTCGCCCTACAAGATTACTGGGCAAAACAGGGTTGCACTATTGTTCAGCCATTTGATATGGAAGTGGGGGCGGGAACGTCTCACCCGATGACGGCATTGCGTGCGTTAGGCCCGGAGCCAATGGCGTTCGCCTATGTACAGCCATCCCGTCGCCCGACCGACGGTCGTTACGGCGAAAACCCAAACCGTTTACAGCACTATTATCAATTCCAAGTGGTGATTAAACCCTCACCGGACAATATTCAAGAACTGTATCTCGACAGCCTGAAAATGCTCGGTTTCGATCCTACCCAAAACGATATCCGTTTTGTCGAAGATAACTGGGAAAACCCAACCCTTGGCGCGTGGGGCTTAGGCTGGGAAGTGTGGTTGAACGGAATGGAAGTGACCCAATTCACCTATTTCCAACAAGTGGGCGGCTTAGAATGTAAGCCTGTTACAGGTGAAATTACCTACGGTTTAGAACGTTTGGCGATGTACATTCAAGGCGTGGACAGCGTGTATGATCTGGTTTGGTCGGACGGCCCGCTTGGTAAAACCACCTACGGCGATGTGTTCCATCAAAACGAAGTGGAACAATCCACCTACAATTTTGAATATGCCAACACGGATTTCTTATTCTACTGTTTCGATCAATATGAAAAAGAAGCCCAACAATTATTAGCGTTAGAAAAACCACTGCCGTTACCAGCGTACGAACGCATTTTAAAAGCAGCACATAGTTTCAATTTGCTTGATGCCCGCAAAGCGATTTCCGTTACCGAACGCCAACGCTACATTTTGCGTATCCGAGCCTTAACCAAAGGCGTTGCTGAAGCTTACTACGCCAGCCGTGAAGCCCTCGGTTTCCCCGGTTGTAAAAAATAACCTGAAAATAACCGCACTTTAGAAATTGATGAAATAGGAGAGAGGATGAGCGATTTTCAATACCCAAAAGATATTTATACCGAAGCCGAGCCGGATGTGAATACGCTGGCTAATCTTGGTCCATTAACCGGACTGGCGGGCATTTGGGAAGGTAAGCGCGGCTTAGATATTAACCCTAAAGCGGAAGGCGCGGAAAAAGATCCTTATATCGAACGGGTAGAGTTACAACCGATTGACGCACAAACGAACGGGCCTCAACTTTTCTATGGTTTGCGTTATCACACCCGTATTGTTCAGCCAAATGAAGTGGAAACCTTTCACGATCAAGTGGGGTATTGGTTATGGGAGCCGGCAACGGGCAATATTCTCTTTACTTTAAGTATCCCGCGTGGACAAACGCTCATGGCAACCGGCAATGCTCCGGCGGATGCAAAAGAATTTACCGTGAAAGCAGTGCGGGGTTCACTCACCAATGGCATTATTTCTAATCCGTTTATCGAGCAAAATTTCACCACAGAAAGTTATACAATCAAGGTAAAAATCAATGATGACGGTACTTGGTCTTACGAGCAGGATACGGTTATGCTGATTCCAAACTATGATGAACCTTTCCATCATACGGATCGCAACCGTTTAACCAAAATTGTAGAACCGACGCCAAATCCGACCGCACTTGCGGCTATTGCTGAATAAAGCAGTATTAGAACAATGGTTACATTTAGCGACAGAAAGGAATAACAATGATTTTAACAAAAGAGTATATTCAACTATGTAAAAAAGATGGAAATATAGATACTTTAATTCATAAAAATATGGATAATATAAAGAATATTTCTTTTATTTTAGAAAATTTAGGTTATTTGAGTTCATCATTTAACTATGAATCTATAGAATATTTAATGAATAGTGATAGCGAAAAAGTTAGAAGTCTGGTTATTAAAAATTTAAGTAAGATAAATAATACTGATTTATTTTTAAAAATAAAGAATTATTTTTTATCTGATATTAGTTCACTAGTAAGAAGGGAATGTATTTCTGCTATAGGAAGAATGAGAAAAAAAGAGCATATCCCTTTTTTGATTAGTATATTACAAGATGAAGATCCTAAAATTGCTAGTCAGGCTATTAGAGGCTTATTAGTTTTTAAAGGAGATTACACTGTAGATATGGAACTTAAAAGATTAAAGCTACATAAAAATGAAATGATAAAAAAAATAATTAATAAAGAATACTTTTCAAGTGAAAATAAAGATAAAAAAAATTTCCTCTCCCACTCCCATGTACATAATTATTTAAAAAATGTTATAGTTAATTCAGATGTTCTAGAGGTATTTAAGCTTATTAAAGATGAAAGTTTTCACCTTACTTTTACATCTCCACCATATTACAACGCTAGAGATTATTCAATTTATTCAAGTTACGATGATTATTTAGATTTTTTAGAGAATGTATTTTTAGAAACATATAGAACAACAAAAGAGGGGCGATTTTTAATTGTAAATACATCCCCAATAATTATACCTAGAATTAGCAGATCTCACTCAAGTAAGCGTTATCCAATTCCATTTGATCTTCATAATAGATTAACAAAAATTGGATGGGAATTTGTTGATGATATAGTTTGGATGAAGCCCGAATACAGTGTAAAAAATCGTATTGGTGGATTTCAACAGCATCGAAAGCCCTTAGCATATAAACCGAACTCAGTAACGGAATATCTAATGGTTTATAGAAAGTCTACTGATAAATTATTAGATTGGAACATGAAACAATATTCAGCTGATATAATTAATAAAAGTAAAGTTGTTGATGGGTTTGAAACAACAAATGTTTGGCAAATTAACCCAAAATCAGATAAGGTTCATTCTGCAGTATTCCCTGCTGAACTATGCAAAAGAGTCATAGAATATTACTCTTATAAAGGGGATGTTATATTTGATCCTTTTGCAGGAAGTGGGACTTTAGGAAGAACCGCTAAATACTTAGATAGATATTTCTTTTTAACAGAAAAAGATGAAAAATATTTCAAATATATGAAGATGTTACAACAAAAAGATATGCTCTCTATCGATAAACAAACAAAGTTTCTAACATTAATACAATTTAAAGGTTTAGCTTATGAAAATAACTAATCAAGTAGTAAAAAATATAATAAAACGAGTTATTCAGTCTAATGATTATAGAATTGAAATTATAAATCTATTAAACGCTGAATTTTTACAATTTTCAATTGATTTCTTCAAAAGAGTTGTCGATGCTAAAATTAACTCAAATGATATAAATATAGATTGGTACAAAGATTATTTTTTATCAGAATCACTTTCCTCTGATGACATTATAATTAATTCTGGACTAAACAAAAAAACTATCAGTAACATGTATGGTAGTGCTAGTAGAAAGATTGTTTTAGATGCATCAATAGAACATTTTGACTCATTGTATAATAATATAAATTATTTGGTAGATTCCGAGCAAGATGGGATCGATATTAAATTAACCATTAAATTTAATGGTGTAAGTATTGACTTATCTATCAGTGAGAGTTTAATTGTTATTAATACATTAGCTGTAAAAAGATCCCAACTAAGAGGTGGGTTATGGAGTACAGCAGGGAAAAGTGTAGAAAAATATCTAATGTTAACTTTATGTAAATTGTATAATGTTCCTAATTCCAACTATAATTCATCTACATTTTCTAGAAATAGAAATAAAGATGTAGATAGAGAAGTAGATTTTTATTTATTTAATAGCAATAATCAGTATCGTTGTGAGGTTAAACTGATGGGTAAGGGAAATCCTGAGAGTGCCGATGCAATAATTGCACGTGATAGTAATATTTTCATAGCTGATACGCTATCTGAACAAAATAAGCATCAGTGTAATCAACTAGGTATTTACTGGGTTGCACTTAGAGATGAAAAAGGTTATTTAAAATTTGGAGAGATATTAGAGGCGATATCTATCCCATATATACCATATAACGGAGATTTAGATAACGATTTGAATGAAATTTTGAATGAATTGCTAGACTAGGTATTTAACAAAATGGTAATACAAACTTTCCTCGCCGAGATCGGCACAGAAGAGCTGCCGCCGAAGGCTCTCAAAAAATTAGGTACTGCGTTTGCAGAGAATGTAGAACAGGCATTAAACCAAGCAGGTTTAGCTTTTGACAAGGTAGAATGGTTTGCCAGCCCACGCCGTTTGGCTGTGAAAGTGTTGGCGCTTGCGATGCAACAACCGAGCAAAGAAATTGAAAAACGAGGCCCTGCAATATCCGCAGCGTTTGATGCCGAAGGCAAGCCGACTAAAGCCGCTGAAGGCTGGGCGAGAGGCTGTGGTATTGGCGTGGCGCAAGCAGAACGCCTTGTTACGGATAAAGGTGAATGGTTAGTTCATCGTGCGAAAATCGAAGGTCAGCCGACCAAAAATTTACTTAGCGACATTGTGGCGAACGCTTTAGCAAAATTGCCTATCCCAAAACCAATGCGTTGGGCGGATAAAACCGTGCAATTCATTCGCCCTGTTCATACTGTCACCATGTTACTTGGTGATGAACTCATCGAGGGTGAAATTTTAGGTGTAGCAAGCGGCCGTACTATTCGTGGCCACCGTTTTTTAGGTGAACGTGAATTTGAAATTCAACATGCCGATCAATATCCACAATTACTACGCGAAAAAGGTTCGGTCATTGCCGATTTCAATGAACGTAAAGCGGAGATTTTGGCAAAATCTCAAGAAAAAGCGACCGCACTTGGTGGCGTAGCGGATATTGAAGAAGATTTGCTTGATGAAGTAACGTCGTTAGTGGAATATCCAAATGTACTGACGGCAAAATTTGAAGAGCGTTTCCTTGCCGTGCCGGCAGAAGCCTTGGTTTACACGATGAAAGGCGACCAAAAATATTTCCCAATTTACGACAAAGAGGGTAAATTATTACCGCACTTTATTTTTGTTTCCAATATCAATCCTGATGATCCGACAGCGATTATTGAGGGAAATGAAAAAGTTGTGCGCCCACGTTTAACGGACGCAGAATTCTTCTTCAAAACCGACTTAAAACAAAAATTGGTGGATCGCTTACCTCGTTTGGAAACAGTGTTGTTCCAACAACAACTCGGCACATTGCGGGATAAAACCGCTCGTATTGAACAGTTAGCTGGCGAAATTGCCAAACAAATCGGGGCAGACGAAGTCAAAGCGAAACGCGCAGGCTTGCTCTCCAAGTGTGATTTAATGACCAATATGGTGTTTGAATTTACCGACACGCAGGGGGTAATGGGGATGCATTATGCCCGTTACGACGGCGAAGATGAAGAAGTGGCAGTGGCGTTAAACGAACAATATATGCCTCGTTTCTCCGGCGATTCATTGCCAAAATCTTTAGTGGCAAGTGCGGTTGCTTTGGCAGATAAATTTGATACCCTCACAGGGATTTTCGGTATCGGACAAGCACCAAAAGGCAGTGCCGACCCGTTTGCCTTACGCCGTGCGGCATTGGGGGCGTTACGCATTATCGTAGAGAAAAATTTACCCCTTGATCTTGAAGATTTAGTGCAAAAATCGACCGCACTTTTCGGCGATAAATTGACTAATGAAAATGTGGTTGCCGATGTAGTGGACTTTATGCTCGGACGTTTCCGTGCGTGGTATCAAGACGAAGGCATTGCCGTTGATGTGATTCAAGCGGTGTTGGCCCGTCGTCCGACTAAACCGGCTGATTTTGATGCACGAGTACGTGCCGTGTCTCATTTCCGAACCCTCGACAGTGCAGAAGCACTCGCTGCCGCCAATAAGCGTGTGAGTAATATTTTAGCGAAAGTGGAAGGGGAAATCTCATCACAAATTGACCGCACTTTATTGCTCGAAGAGGAAGAAAAAGTGCTTGCAGAGCAAGTGCTTGCGCTACAATCAGAACTCTCACCGCTCTTTGAACAAGGCAAATATCAAGCGGCGTTAGATCGTTTAGCCGGCTTGCGTGAGGCAGTTGATAACTTCTTTGATAAAGTAATGGTCAATGCGGAAGATCCAAAATTACGCCAAAATCGTTTAGCAATTTTAAATAATTTACGTAATTTATTCCTACAAGTGGCGGATATTTCGTTACTTCAATAAGTACAAGTGCAAGGATGGTTATTTTTCAAGCGACCATCCTTTTACTTATAGACTTAGCGTCATTATTTCTCTATAATCGTCCGCGTTTCCCCCCTTAGCTCAGTTGGTTAGAGCAGGCGACTCATAATCGCTTGGTCACTGGTTCAAGTCCGGTAGGGGGGACCAAACGGACTTTTCTCTTCTTATTTCCTCTTACGTTTTCATAAACTAAACCCTTATAAATACTAGCCTCAACGCCATTTTGCTTTATCTCTTCATACGTTTTCTTACGGGTTTATACGTTTACAGCCACAGATTTTAGTTATATGCTTAGTTATACGCTAGCAATAATACAAAAAACCGTATAACTAAAATTCAAAAATGCCACGTATAACCAAGCCTCTCACAAATACAGAAATCGAACGAGCCAAACCGAAAGATAAAGACTACACGTTATCAGACGGGCAAGGGCTTTATTTATTGATTAAACCCTCAGGGGCGAAGCTATGGCGATTTAATTACTATCAGCCTTTTAGCAGCCCTAGAAAGCGAGTTTTGCTAGGCGTGGGGAAATACCCCGATATTTCTTTATCACAAGCCCGCAAAGTCAGAGACGAGTTTTTATCATTGCTTGCACAAAATATCGATCCGCAACAATATCGGCAACAGCAAAGTGCAGAGGAGCAAGAACGGCT
The DNA here is from genome assembly GCF_010587025.1 of Rodentibacter caecimuris. Taxonomy (NCBI): domain Bacteria; kingdom Pseudomonadati; phylum Pseudomonadota; class Gammaproteobacteria; order Pasteurellales; family Pasteurellaceae; genus Rodentibacter; species Rodentibacter caecimuris. The sequence continues at coordinate 2,081,490 of NZ_CP040863.1, forward strand.
AATAAATACCTTGCTTGCCGTAGCGGAGAAGTGGAAGGAAAAGAAAGCGGATGAAGTTCAACCCAAGACACTTGAGAAGAATTGGGGGCGACTTGAAAAGCACCTATTCCCAAAGCTGGGCAATATGCCTATATCTGCTATCACACCTAAATTAGTCATTGAAACATTAGCCCAACTCAAGGAGCGTGGCATAAATGACACTCTTCAACGGGTGATCCGTTTACTCAATGAAATTCTAAACTTTGCCGTGAATGGTGGCTTGATTGAGTTTAATAAGTGCGTAAATGTGGCATCAAGTTTTAGTGCGCCCACCAGCGAGAATAATCCCACTATTCGCCCTGAATTATTGCCTGAATTTCTTTCTGATTTACGAGATAGCAACAGCTCAATGCAAGTTAAGCTATTAATCAAATGGCAACTATTAACCATGGTGCGCCCTAAAGAAGCGGTGAGTGCTGAATGGTCGGAAATTGATTTTAATCAAAAGCTATGGGCTATTCCTGCCGAGAAGATGAAAGGGGGCAAACGTGGGCATATTGTCCCGTTATCTACTCAAGCTATTCGGCTATTAGACAAGATGAAAAAACTCACCGCTGGCGAGCAATATATCTTTCAAAGTGAGATGAAACCCAACCAAGCAATGAACCCACAAACCGCAAATAGGGCAATTAAATTGATTGCTGGTGGCAAATATACCGGCAAACTAACCGCCCACGGTTTACGCAGTATTGCTAGCACTTATCTAAATGAACAACTGATTAATTATGATGTTGTGGAGGCTTGTTTATCCCATATCATCGCTGATCAAACCCGAAAAGCCTATAACCGCTCCGATTACCTTGAACAGCGCATAGAGGTTATGCAGCTATGGGGCGATTATGTAGAACGTTGCTCTTTGTCGCTGGTGGATATTTAGAAAAGTGCGGTTGATATTTACCACTTTGATTTACTGTATAAAAATACATTGAAACGTATAAGAACGTATGAAATAATAAGAGATAACAAGCCGAACAGGTGCGACTAGGCGGGGCGTAATTAACCACGCTGAAAGATAGTAACCCTTATTGCTATTTGTCGCACTTCCTCAAATAAGGGTAACGTTAAGGGGCGTTTTATGAATAAATTAAGACCTGATTATTGTCCTGAATGGTTCGATCTAACTAACTATGAATTTTTAAAGTATTTTCACCGTTCTAGCTGGTCCGTTTTTGTTTTTTACAAAAGATTGGTTTTTAAATCTTTAAAAGAAGGCAATAATTATTTGCCAGAGTATAATAAAAGTTTAGATGCCGGAATGATTACATATACATTTGAGAACGGGCAACAGCTCTGCAATGATGAAAAGGAAGATTTAGATATTATTACGGAAGTAGATTTTCAAGACTTTGTTTTTAAATATCAAGATATCTTGCTATCAAATAATCAGGAACAGAAAGATTTTTTAGAAGAGCTAAGGGGGGAATGTTTATCTTTTTCTCCTAAATTTAGTGATGAAATTACTCAAGAATATATAGAAAGCGTTATGCCTATGAACTATTTAGAGTTTCCAGAAAATATAAATCGTTTAGATAATTTTGATGATCACATTTTTAGTGTAAATTTAGCTTACTCAGATGAAGTTTTATTAGCAACGTTTAAAGAGAAATTAGCCAAATTAAGATCTAAAAAACAAATAAAAGGAAAACGCATTTCAGATTTTGAAATAAATAGCTTAATTGAGCATAGAGTAGTCCCCTACATTGATTTAATGTTATGGGGAATGCTTACTGGTGAGAATTTAACACAAGCTCAAATAGCAAATTTACTATTTCCTGAACTCACCGATATTGATGTAGTAGCAAAACTTAGGCAAACCACTATACCAAAGGCATTAAATCTTCTAAAACAAGTTAGACCAAAGTTTATATAAAATTTAGGCGTAATCTTCTACTAATAGAATTTTACGCCTTTTTTATCTCACTATAAGATGAAACAAAATTATTATTGCTAAAATATTATTTCTATATTTTTCTAATACAAATATTTCTTATTTTTACTTCTCGAATATTCCTCTACATTTAAAGAAAATTCAATCCGCAAGTTAAACAACGAAAAAACAAGAGGATTGAAGAAATGAACAGATCACAAACCCTATCAACGCAAACTCATCAATCTACCCCTCCACACAAGCAATTACTCAACCTTGAAGATGTGCGGGCCATTACCGGCTTTTCTACCACCACCATTTACAAGCACGTTAAAGACGGTATTTTTCCGCAGCCGAAAAAGTGCGGTCGTTCTACCCGTTGGCGATTAGCCGACATTCAAGCCTATATAAACTCATAAGGCGGCATTATGGAAACCATCAACACCACCAGCACTTATGAACAGCAGATATTTATTCTGCGATGTTTAGAGGAACGACCTCATAGCACCCACGAATTAAGAGCCAAAGGGATTTATTACCCACCGGCACGAATCAAGGAGCTACGGGATAAAGGCTATTTGATTGATACCTTTTATCGAGATGAAACCGACAGCACAGGCTTAACTCACCGGGTAGGCGTTTATGTATTACACCAAAATGAAGTAAGCCAAAATCCTTAATTTAACGAGCATAGAGCGATTTTAACAATGAACAATGCAATGACACCAACCCAAGAGAGAAAACAACACAGTGTAACGCTGGCGGGCATTGAGGAGATGATTAGCCGTATCGAGGCATTTTCAAGTTCAGCCGTTACCGGCAAGGCATCAATTATCAACCCTGACGGCACAAAAACACCGATGAAACCGAATGAGTCTTTTGACCTGATTAATGAAATGGCAAATCTTGCCCTAATGGATATTCAAACCTTACGCCAAGAATTTGAACGACTTACCACCATCAATAAAAAACGAGGTGAATTAGTTTATTTGCCTGTGGTGGACGTTAAAGGAGATTTAATCCAATGACCGAACAAGTAAACAGCACTCAAGAAAACGACAGCCAAGAAAAGCCAACATTGCAACAGGCGAGGGAATATTTAGAACGGATTATTTCCATTGCCGGCAAGATGGCGAAAGGCACACCGTTAAAAAACGACATCACAGACAAGGAAATGTGGGCAACTATCCACCGACATTTAGGCAATGTAGATCGCCTGATTGAAATTGCTCAAGAGCAGTTAAGGGAGATTTAAGGCAATGAGTTACGGGCGAGCCATACGGGAAGAGTTTGCGAAAAGCTATGCACGAATTGGCAATGCTACCCACGCATTAAAACAGGTTTTAGGGGAAGAACGAGCCGACAAAATGAAACCTCACACGTTACGAGCCAAAGCCAGCGAATTATTTAACGATTACCGCACACAGGCTTTGATTGAGTTTGAGAAAGCGGAAATGCTATCACGGCGGGAAAGATTGCCACGTTATCGCAAACCCACAGTAAGAACGGATTTAATGAGCAATACCGAGAGGCAAGCGGTTATTTCAAATGAACGTTCTCAAGGCTATGACCCACTGGCAGAGATTAGGGCATTACACCAGCAGTTACTAAGCCGAGTGAGTAAGAAAATACGGCGTGCTTTACGGGGGAAAAGGTAAATAAAGATCCACTACAAAAACGGTAAGGAATGAGATCGAATTGATACCAAACCGATCACAAAACCAACGTATTTTTAAGGAAGATCCACCAATAAAAGCTGACTTTTTAAGGATAAAAAAATGAAATGCGCCATAGCCAAACACAATGATTTACTGCTGAAACAAGCCATTAACCACTACCGGAAATCATCAACGATATTCACGTTTTTGAGCCTATACAGCGACTTTGAGCCTTATCCGATAAGTGAGGTGGTGGACGTGCTGAAACTCAAAATACACGACTTAGAGGACGAATTAGAGCCGTGGCGAAAATTGGGCCGAGAGCATGAAACCCTAGAAACCCAGCTTTACGCCTTGAAAAAACAGCTAAAACGAATGGAACAACGACAAGGAGAAATAACCAATGAACACTAATCAAGAACTACTAGAGGCAGTCTTTCCAAAAGTCTTTCATAAAGAGACCGTGGCAATGACCGATTCATTAAAAGTCGCTCAATACTTTGGTAAACGACACGACAACCTATTGCAGAGCATTAAAAATTTAGGTTGTTCAGAAGAATTTAACGCCCTGAATTTTAAGGCGGTTAAATATACCGATGATAAAGGCGAAAAACGCCCAATGTACCTAATGACCCACGATGGCTTTACCCTCTTAACAATGGGCTTTACCGGTAAAAAGGCAATGCAATTCAAAGAAGCATACATCACCCAGTTTAACAAGATGAAAGATTGGATAACGACTAAATCCAAACTCTCACACGACCAACACCGAATGAATGAGGCAATTAAATTTCACCTTGAAAGCACAGGAAAGCAAGATGAACACATTTACAGCCGAGAAAATAACCTTGTTTATGTGGTGGCGTTAGGTTCAACCCGTAAGAAATGGCTTAAAGATAACGGCTATTCCCCTAATGATGAAATCCGAGACCATTTAACCGAAAGCCAGTTAAAGCTCATTGATGATTTGCTTTCTGAAAATGCAGTGATGATTAAGTTAGGCATGAACTATCACGAACGCAAAGCCAAGTTAGAGCAATCCGCCCTTTATTCCTTGCGTAAATGGGCGTTAGCAGCATAGGAGAACCGGAAATGAACATTAATCAAGCCAAAACCGAAATCACCGCCCTACTGGCTCACCCTTTGAATTTATTTGAAGGAGTAGAAGGAATTAATGCCCGAGATGTGCATAGACTTTTGAAAGTCGGTCGTGATTATTCAAACTGGATTAAAGCCAGAATTAAACAAGCTGGCTTTGTTGAAAATCAAGATTTTGCTTTTGCAGATATAGATTTACCAAAATCAAACAGCTTAGAAAATAAACAGTTTACGCCAAAATTGGCGGAAACTATTGTGAGTTCGATTGATGAAAAATCAGGGGGCTATAAGCCAAAAGTAGGAAGACCGGAAGCGCATATCATCATAACAATTGATATGGCTAAACACCTTTGCTTAATGGAGAAAAACGAAATCGGGCGGGCAATTCGCCAGCACTTTATCGAGGCAGAAAAACAGCTCAAACAGGTTGCGCCAAAGGTTTATAAAAACACTTTAGCCAAAACCCAAGCAAGGTTAGAAGCTATCGACCATAATCGAGAAATGACAGACGCAATCCAAGCCTATTATCAACGCCAAGGAAAAGCCCTAAAACCGCACCATTTCAGCATTAATCACGAACTGGTAGATAGCCTTGTCTTAGGTGAGAACGTGCGACAGTGGAAAGCTAAGCACGGAATTTTAGGCAGAGTACGAGATAGTTTTAATGTGAATCAGATGACGTTGCTCAAACTCTTATTAAAAACCAATGCGAGCCTTATCAATTTAGATATGCCGTATCAAGAACGCAAGGCGCAGTTGCAGAAATTAAGCCAGCGTTATTTAAGCGAGCAGTTGGTGGCATAGGGGGCAAAAATGCTAGAAGAAATCATCCAATTTTTAATGTTTATCAGCCTTTTGATCATCGCTTTCAGTCTTACGGGATAAACACCAATGAAACGCAAATTAAAACCCGTTTATAACGTTACCGGCATAACCCATACAGGCAGCCAAGAGAATATTGCCCAGTTTGACAATAAGGCGAAAATCCTCAAAGGCTTGAGGCAACAAGGGCTAGATTTTGAACGTTATCAATCGATCACCATTACCAAAACCACCCTAATTATTTATGAGACAAACTAATGACTTTTGAAAAATCCAACAAAAACGCTTTACAAAGTGCGGTCAATTTTGGCATTATTCCCACGCAGTCGCAAAAAACGACCGCCGAGCCTCGAAACTCGAACGATAAATCAACGGCGCATAGCACGCCTCAAGCGTGTTTTTTTATGCGTGGTTTACACACACCTAAAGAACGCCGAGAAAGTCTTGAACTTCAAGCGCGTCTATCTATGGTAGCGTGTAATGGGAAAGGTTCCGCCCTTTGCTGTGTTCCGTTGATCGCAGTTTTCGAGCCCGTTACACGTTACCGCCCAAAGCCTCGAAACTTCCGAGCGGTAACTCTTAAATCTATCATCAACGGAGTTACGCAAATGTATCAATTCATTTTTGCGGCTATACGTCGCACCGATTTAACCAATCATATCCAAAAAATCCGCATTAATGCCGACAGTGAACAGCAAGCCCGTGCGATATTAGCACGAGAGTTCGTATTAATCCTTGCCGGCAAAATCAACCTCAAAAACGACCGCACTTTTTCGGAGGTGAACCATGCTTAAACACTGCGCCATCCGAAACGCCCTTTTCGAAAAAGTCGATAGAGACGACACCACCAAAGAAAGCCTAGAAGCCTTACGCAATGAAAGCGAATATCTATGCGAATCGATTGAATATGGGTTATTTGCCGTAGGCAAGATGATGGAGCATTTAGGATATTTTGCTGATGAAGAAAAACAGGATTTCAACGACCAAGCCTTAGACAATGCCACCGTGAGACAACTGGGCGGATTAATTCAGGCAAATGCTTATCTTCTCAATGCACTACGGGATAGTGCAGGCAATGCAGAATTTCACCTTAGCAACATGAAAGCCTTAGCAATGCACACAGGGGGCAACGATGAAACCAACTAACCCAATGGCACAGCTTAAGCAATGGAAAGTAAATCACCAGCAAGACAAAATCAATCGTTTTGTCCGTGAAATGAATCAGACTGATAGCCGGTCTCCAAAATTATCGGACACCCCAAAAACGCAACAGGAAACGCAAGGAGCGATTAAAGGGAAACACAAAGGGAAATTATCACTTAATCCCCTAGCGTTCTCCTATGCTCAAATTACACGGCAATTTAGACTGATTTCAGAGAGTAACAAGCGTTGTTTTGAACTTTACCCCGATGACTTCCACCACAAGTTAAAAATGCGTGCAGAAATGGCTGATTTAGTCGAACGGTTAAAGGCGGGTGGAAAGTTATTTAATGCGTTGGCGAAATCCCAAGGAAACACCCTCACGAAAGACAATGCCGGCACGCTGAAAGACTTTAATCAAGCCAGCGGTTACTTGATTTATAAATTCAATGAGGTGATCGAACAAATCGACCGGCTTAATGTTGAGCGTGTGGAGAATGAGAAGTTACAGGGGGTGAATGATGAATAAACGTATTTTTGTTTTAACGGCAGATTATCCGATTTTTGATAACGCTCACATGCCGATTATTGTCGCCATGCGTGAACCTAAAGCCGAGATTGAGGCACTTTATCAAGCATATTTAACACAGGGAAAACCGGTCAATATAAAATCGGTAAATGTGGATTTTTACACCTTAGAAATCAGACTAGGCAATACCACCCCGCCGATGATTCTCGCCAATGGAATGAAGAAACCTAAATTAGCAGAATGGGCGATTGATAAATTTAAGGTACTTTTTCCGGCAGCTAATTTTCGCATTATTCAATTCAAAGACGTGTTTTTATATAAACAACGCACCGCAATCGGTTTAGAGGGGGTGAAACAATGGCTAAACTAAAAAACGCCCCTTATTTGAAACAACAAGACGCCACCGGGGAAAGTCCAGTTACTATCTGCTTAGGTTCGCAAGCGTGGAGAATTGCCGAGCATTTTAACGAATTAGGCAAAAGTGCGGATGAAATCGCCCTTGAAAATGCCTTAGGCGAAACTGCAGGTAAATTCCCTTGCGTGGTGGCAGATAGTGAAATATTGGAACAGGTCGAAGAATATCGCCTTGCGCCAAAAAACGCCCAATCAATCCGTTTAATTCAAGCCAATAACGGGCAATCATTCCCGGCTGATACGATGGAACGGATTTATTTACACCTTGCTAAGACCACCACCGCCGAGAATGTGATTTATTGCAATGAGGCGGGGGAACTATTGGAAAATGTGAGCCAATATATCCAACGGTTACGCAAGGGCGAAACCTATCACGGTGAAATTCAGCTCATTTGCGAATCAACCCGAGATAATCATCAACCTTACACCGAAAAACGCAAGGAAAACGGCATAGCGGGGCTTTTTAGGGTGATTCCGAAGTTAGACAAGGACACAGGCGAAATGGTCGATAAATGCGAATGGCTGGCGGATTGTGTGGACGTGGTGGGCGTGGGCATTTCCGAGAGTGATTACTTTTCTATGCTCTCTTTCCAAGCGCAGGGCAAAACCGAACCGACTTTAATCGCTCTCCCGTGGGCGGAAATTGGTGAGCGTGCGGGGTGGCAACTGCTCAAGCAAAAGGGCGTTAGGCTCACCAATAGCCAACGCTTGAAACCGCACCTCGCGGATTATCTCCAAGATACACAAGACAAGCCCATTTATCAGATTGTGAATGAAACAGGCTGGCAGGCGGATTTTAACGCGTATATTTTGCCGAATGGTGAAGTATTGGGGAAACCGAATCAGCCCGTTTACTTCAACAACAAATCAGCCACCACCGCAGGTTATCAATCTAAAGGCACGTTAAGCGACTGGCAAAGGGAAATCGGACAATATATCGAGGGCAATCACTCCATGATGTTGGGCGTGGCTTGTGCTTTAGCCGCTCCTTTGATTGGCTTAATTGGTGCGGAAAGTTTTGGCGTGCATTTGTTCGGTAAATCCAGTGCGGGGAAAACCACGATAGCCAATATTGCCAGTTCAATTTATGGTGAGCCTGATTTAATCCGGTTATCGTGGAACGGCACCAGCCTAGGCTTAATTAACGAAGCTGCTGCGCGTAATGATGGTTTTATTCCCCTTGATGAAATCGGGCAAGGGGCAAGTAAAAAGCACGTAGAACAGACGGCTTACGCCTTATTTAACGGTGTGGGGAAAATACAAGGGGCAAAGGAAGGCGGAAACCGAGAGCTAAACCGCTGGCGGATTTTAGCCTTTTCCACCGGTGAACAAGATTTAGAGTTATATCTCAAGCAGGACAACATCAGAACCAATGCAGGACAATTAGTGCGCTTGTTGAATATCCCTATCACGCCCGCCAGCACGTTTTATCATTTTGGCAATGGCAAAGCCCACGCCGACCATTTAAACGCCATGACGCGCCAATACTACGGCACAATGGGCAAAGCGTGGATTATGTGGCTATTGGAAAATAAACAAGCGGTGGTGGCTGAATATCAACGTTATGCCGCACAATGGCAAGCGATGTTACCGAGTGATGCAAGCCCACAGGTTAAACGGGTGGCGGGTAGATTCGCCCTATTAGAAACCGCCCTACAACTGGCAAGCCCTTTCACCGGCTGGAAAACGATAGAAAATCAGACCGCACTTTTACACAGCTTTAATGAATGGGTGAATGAATATGGGCTACATTCCCGGGAAGAAAAGCAGATTATCGAACAGGTGAACGGCTGGCTTTTAAGATATGGATCACGCTTTATTGAAATTCCCCTTAATCCGAATCAGAAAGAGCCGAATGATACGGCAGGTTATCGGTTATTAGTCAATGAACGGAATGACAAAGAGAAGTTTTTTATTTATCCGCAAGTTTATTTAGGAGATGTGATCAAGGGATTTAATGAGAAACAGGCAAATGAAATCTTATTCAATGCCGGAATGTTAGAGCGTTCTAATGAAACACCACCAAGATTTAGGGTTCGTGTTCCGGCAAGTGTAGATAAAAAGCAGACTCGATGTTATGTATTAATTCCAATCTCAGAACCGGAGGAAGAAAAGGAATAAGAAACCTATTTTGAAAGGTACAGACTATCAAATAACAAAGAGCAGATCACAAATGATTTGCTCTTTTTTTATCCACCAACGAAAAAATTTGTGTATAAGAAGGATTTTTTTACCGGGATAACCGGGATAAAACACAGAAATAGAGTTAAATGATTAATAAAAACAATGATATATAAGAAAAAAAGTTATCCCGATTTTGACCTTTTTTATCCCGATTTTAGCCTATTTTATCCCGATTTTAGCCTATTTTATCCCGCTTATTTTTTAATCAATTATTTTCTATCCCGGTTTTATCCCAGTTTATCCCGGGGCTTTGGGATAAAATTGAAAAATTAACCAATTGAAAAATAAAGATATTTTGTGGTTTATCCCGCTATCCCGGTTATCCCGGCATTTTTCTATTATATATACACTTTTTTATTTTTTAGGTGGTGGAAAGTCTTAGGTTGATCCATAGGTGAAACTTTTCTAAATTAACGTTGCTTTTTATGTTGATGTAAATATAATGTATTTACTATCAACCGATAAAGGGCAGTTATGTTTTCTATTGATGGCTTTGAGTGGGATAAACACAAAGCAGAGATTAACGAAAGAAAGCACGGAATTAATTTTAACGAGGCAGTCAGCGTTTTTTATGATGACGATGCATTATTAATTCCTGACCCCGATCACTCATTCTTAGAAGATCGCTTTTTATTGTTAGGGCGTAGTGAAAAAAGCAACGTGCTTGTAGTGGTGCATTGTGAAAGAGATAACAATATCCGGATTATTTCAGCAAGAAAAGCAACCAAACGAGAAATTAACCAATACAGGGGGCAATAATGAGAGAAGAATATGACTTCAGCAAGGGAGTTAAAAATCCTTATGCCAATAATCTAAAATCTAAAAAAGTGGTTACCATTCGCATTGAAGATGAAACCATAGATTATTTCAAAGGCTTGGCAGAAGAAATGAAATTACCCTATCAAACATTGATTAACCTTTATTTAAAAGATTGTGTTGAACAAGGGCGTAAATTAAAAATGACTTGGTAGGGAAAGGGATTGAAAGGCTTAGTGCAGCGCATTTAGCCTTTTTTATTGGAATTTCGGGAGCAGTACGCGCGCGAGGGGTAATTTAACGCCCTCAAATTTGAGGAGATGTGAACCTAATTAAATAACCAACATCCACCAACGGCGGCTTAGCCTCAACTTGAGGATAAACAACGAAACCAAAAATGGACCGGTTAAAGGTGAACGCACTTTTGCACTCACCTAGATTTTACTGAAAGAGTAAAGCCAGTTTTACCAAAACGGGAAATATTACCCAAAAAGGGAAATCTAACTTACCTGAAAAGGGTAAATTTTAGTGGCTCAATTTGAGCGGCTAAATTGGGGTGATCGCTGTTGGCTGATACCCTCTCTTTACGATCCGAATAATTGTTCAAAGAATAGTCATTTTGGTAGATGACTTTTGATTTTAGTTATATGAAATCAATATAGGCTAATTGAGTGTTAATTAAATCAATTAGTTATATTATCAATTCAAGTCCGGTAGGGACCATTTAACCCGTCAAATAACGTCTTTTTTGTCAAAAACATAGTAAAAACAGCATATTAAAAACTTTTCTTTTGTTGTTTTCGTTCGTTAGTGTTTGTCATTGTTCGCTTTTATTGTTCCCTTTTCTGTTCCCTCTTAATAAAGGGGCTAAATCGAGGGAACAAAAGCGGTTGTCTTTTGTTCATTAGGGCTTAAACGATGGCTAGAAACTTTCTAAAAAAATTTACTGATTCATATATTCAATCCATTAAACCGACAGATAAAGAACAATTATTTGCCGATAGGGATAATCTTTATTTATTGGTTAAACCAAACGGGGCTAAATTCTGGCGGTTTATTTATACTCACCCCATAAACAAAAAACGCGTAAAAAAATCTTTTGGGGCTTATCCTTATTTTTCTTTAACTTTAGCGCGTGAAAAAGCGCGTAAATGGTGCGATTTACTCGCACTAGGAATTGATCCTTCAGAGCAAGAAAATATTCAACGGCTACAGGATGAAAAAAAATCAATAACTTTTGGCGAATTGGCGGCTTTATGGCGTAATAAACGAGAACAGAAAGGTGAATTAAAGAAAAAAAGTATTGAGAAAGCCTACCGCCGAGTTGAGTTACATTTGTTTGATAAATTTAAGTTTGATGATTTACCTATTGAAAATCTTCATATCAAATCATTTGATTCTGCTTTATTGCCTCTTGATGGATCAGATACTTGCGATAAATTATGCACGGCAATTAGACAGATTTTTGATAATGCAATTGATGACGGGATTATCAATAATAACCCATTTGCAAGGCTTTCAAGGCGTTTTAAAAAGCCAATAGCTCAACATTTGCCAACTATTCCACCGGAAGAACTGCCGCGTGTTTTTTATAAGCTCAATACGTCTAATTCAAAAATAGGGACAAAATGCCTAATCGAATTTCAATTACTTACGATTCTAAGGGCTAGTGAAGCGGTAAATATTGAGTGGGGTGATGTAGATTGGCATGAGAAAGTTTTACATATTCCGGCGGAACGCATGAAAGGGGGAAAACGTGCGCATAGTGTTCCACTTTCGCGTCAAGCTTTGCGAGTTTTAGAAACTATGAAAGAAATTAACGGGCATAGGCGTTTTGTCTTTACAGGTTATCAAGCACCATGGAATAAGCCGATAAATAGCCAAACCGTTAATAAAGCCCTAATAGATTTGGGATTTAAAGGGGAATTAGTGGGGCATGGTTTTAGAAGTATCGCAAGCACTTACTTGCATGAATTGGATCAATTTTCATATGAAGCGGTTGAGTGGTGTTTATCCCATGAAACAAAAAGCGATGTTAGGAAAGCCTACGATAAATCAAAAAAATGGAAGTCACGTCAAGCTATTATGCAAACGTGGGGCGATTATGTCGAGCAATGTAAGCTAGAGGCGATGAAAGCCTAACCGTCACAGGGCGGAGCGTTCCGCCCTTTATTCTTCCTCGCATTCGTCTTCACTTTCGCAGTCTTCATCATAATAAACCGGCTCAACATAGGTTTCTTTTTGTTTGCTTTTCGCCTTTTGTTCCTCTTTCTTGTCTTTGTAATGTTTATAGACTTTGTATGCGACATAAGCAACAACGGCTTTTTTAATTATGCCACTACTCTTTTTCTTTTCTCGTGCTATAGCTGAATTTGTCGCACCGAGTGAAATAGCTATTGCAAGTGCGAAAGTGAAAGCCTTTTTAATCATTGATGAACCCTTGCCGTTACTGGCTTTACATGCATTTATTATATCAAAACTATAATCCCTACAATACCTAAAACCCTATTTTCTCTACGATTTTTCAACAAAAACCACGCGCGAAAAATCGCTAGCAAACCCTCGCCACGCCGGCACGCTTTTTGTAGTGATTTCAACGCAAATTTTAAAAGCCTTTCAAGCCTTGCCAATACTGGCGCGCCTTGATGTTTTAAATATTCGTTCATCAACGCAAACCAACGCAGAAAAACGCAAAATTCACACGTAAAAATGCCAATTTCCGCCAATTTTTACCGGACAAAATCGGACAGCTCATCCCGCCTTTTAAAAAGTGCGGTCAAAATCCCCCTTATTTTCTCCCCTGTTTAGTGAAAACCCCTTCCACAATCTCAACCGAATGCACACTAAATCGATTTTATTTATGATTTTCACCGTTCCAAGGCGTAACAGCCGGAGACGACAAGTAACAAAATTTTTAAGGCGACAAAATGCAACTAAGCGAACATTCAAACCCAAGTTTTAGCACTCTCACGCATTCGCTTATGCAGTCGCGTTCATACGTAATAGGAAAAATTATGGCTGACACGACAAACGACCGATTTTTACGAATTGATGAAGTTATTCAAATGACAGAGCTTTCCCGCTCGACAATCTATGACTATTCACGGTGCGGACGATTCCCTGAGGCCGTGGATTTAGGTGGAAATAAACGCGCATGGATTGAAAGCGAAGTAAAGCAATGGATGAATGACCGAATCAAACAACGCAACAACAAAGCAAAAGCAGGTAACTAAACATGACCCAACTCACCCTACAACACCCCGAAAAACAAGCGAAATTGACCGCACTTTTAGGCGAATTTAACGACAAAAAAGCGGCACTCATCGCCCTTTCTGATGAATTGAGTACACTTGAGCGCAAACAGGCAAAAAATAACGCCACGATTGCGGCAGTACGCCATGAATTTGAAACGGACATTGCCAAAATCAAGGCGAAATTTGAGACAGAAAACGAACTCACGCTTGATGATTACAGCGAAACACAAAAACAAAAAGCGGAATTAAAATCACGCATAGATTTCTTCACTGCACTGAATGAAGACTTAGAACAAAAACTTTACGACAAGCGCGAAGAAGTTTACACCGCCAAACAAGATTTTCTCACCTTCCGCAAGCAGATTTACCGATTCACCGCCGAAGCCTTGATTGATGAATTTATGACACAGAATAAGGCGAAAATCGCGCTATTTAAGGGCTTATTTGTTCAATCCGGTGAATATAACCCGCAAACGGGAAGAAGCGCCCACGATGAATTTAACGACTTCATTATCAAAGAATTCAACGTAGCACTTACCACGCCGGAAGAATTAAAACTCCCACCGTTGGCACTGGCTGCCGACTGGAAGCCGAAAACCCCAACACAAAAGCACGTTGAGCGTTTTCAAGCGCAAGAAGAAAAAGGCTTAAAACGTTTATTAACTGAAATGTAAGGATGACAAGATGCAAAAACTCACCCAAGAAAAATTTACCGCCTACAAAAGCGAATTTGAAGGCGTAGAAATGCAAGAATACAGCCATTTCAACGACCACGCCAAAGTAGAAAAAATCATTAAACAAGGCATTAAAAATCACGCTTTTTTAGGCTTAATCACCACAAAATTTGTGGAAGATTCACCAAATAAAGCCTATGCGCTCTCTTTGCCGATTGTCAGCAACACAGACACCGACAAGCACGCCCGAGAACCGCGCAATGTCGTGCAAGATCTAACCCCTTTTGAGTGCGCCCAAATTAATCTCGATGTTCGCCTACCGCATAGCGATTTGGATTTGTTCACTGATATTGATTTTGAAAAAGAACTCAATGCACGGCTAGGCGGTGAACTGGCGCAGAATCTTGCTATGGTTGGCTTTCACGGTACACACCGCGCGGAAGATTCCGACCCACAAGCCCACCCATTGGGCGAAGATGTGGCGAAAGGTTGGCATGCACAGTTAAAAGAAAAAGCGCAAGTGATTCACGCCGCTGAATTAAGCGGACAAACTACCGCCCAACTTATTAAAACAGCCCTTTAAAAATTACCGGCAAAACTCCGTGAAAGTGGCGATTTAATCGCAATTTGTGGACGAAATGTTTTAGACGGTGCATTTATTCACCTTGAACCGAAACAACTCAATGCACAAAATGGCGTGCTATTAACGGCACAAAATCTTATCGGGGGCTTGCGTGCAATCAATGCGCCTTTCTTTCCGGCAAATGGCATTTTAATTACCACGCTTTCAAACCTTGCCATTTACCTAAAACAAAACACAGCGCGCCTATTCTTCAAGCAAGAAGTGCGCGAAGATAGCCTAAATGTTTATTTTTCCGTGCAGCTCGATTATTTATTTGAAAATTACCGCCATGCGGTTTTAATTGAGGGCATTGAGGGGTGAGCATAATGGAAGAAAAAACCATTGAAGCCCATGCGGCGGATTTACTCCACGCCACGAACCTATTTTTGAATCACAGCGTGCAATGTTTAGTCAAACAAGGCGCTATTCAGCCCGGTGAAAGAAATGCGCTTATGCGTGAATATTCAAGGCTTATGGCAGAACAAACCCGCAAATCTGACCGCACTTCAAGCGAAACTCAAGCCCATTCAGTTATTTTTAGTTATTAACCCACCGCCCCGAAAGGGGCTTTTTATTTTTCTAATTTTCTTATTGATGAAAACTAGAAATGGCTTATAATCTAATTATTCAATTATACCTAAAGGATCACCATGAATCGCGTAAACTGGACAAAAGACGCGTTACGGCAACTTTTAAAAATAGATAGCAGGTATCAAAAAGCGATTAGAGAAAAAGCAAATGCACTTGAAACTTTTCCAAATGAGGCGCTAGATACCAAAAAATTAAAAGGTGAAGAAGGGAAATGGCGGCTAAGAGTTGGCAATTACCGCATTATTTTTGAGGTGATCAACGGACAGCCGAAAATCATCAACATTCAAGCCATAAAACGCCGTAGTGAACGCACTTATAGCTAGGAGAAAGCAAAATGAATCTAAATCATCGATATATTAACGACCCACAAGGGAAACCGGAATTTGTCATTTTACCTATTGAGGAATATGAAGATTTATTAATGAAAGCAAGCCCTTTTGATGATGAAAATTCCGCAGAATGGGAAGATATTCCCCTTGAATCCACCGAAGACGGGGCGGAATTAATTCCGAATGATGTAGTGAATATTATGTTTAATCAAGATGTGAGCTTGTTGGCAGCGTGGCGCATTTATCGCAATCTTTCGCAAGCAGAGGTGGCAGAACGCACCGGATTAACTCAATCCGCTATTTCTCAAGCTGAACGCAAAGAAAGCAAACCACAAAAAAAGACCCGTGAAAAACTGGCGAAAATTTATCAATGCAACCCCGAACAATTAGAAATTTAAACTATATAAAAAGCCCCATAGTCGGGCTTTTCTTTTTATTTAAGGATTCATCAAAATGACAAAAAATAAACCTACTTTACCGCCTAGAAAATGGTATAGCTTGCAACAAGCAGCAGATAAATTAACAAGAGAATTTAACGAACCAATAACGATTGACGATTTATTGCATTATTATCAAATTGATTTATTGCCTCTTTCTGTTTACATAAAACATTACCCGATAGAAACATGTATTAGCGATCTAATATTTTCATCCTCCCAAAAACGGGAAAATGTTATTCCTATGAATACTCTTAATTTCAATATATTAAGTAAACCAAAGGATCTCATTATAGAGAAAATCCTATATATAGAACTAGCAAAGGAAGAAAAAGAAATAGATAGTATTATTTCAGATAGTCAGATATTAAAAATACGCATTACGCCTGAAGAAAAAAATAAAACTTTAACTATAGATGGATTTATGAATATCTATTCAAATATTGGCTTTTCACCTTTTAACATAGAAAGCTTAAAAAAGAGGGGATTTTATTAAATAATTTAAATTATTTAATTTCCCCTTCTCACGGTGATAATGTGAGAGCGATTATTTACTTTAGTGTATCAAGTGATAAACCTATTTATTTATTTATCAATAAATAATATTTACATATTGGATAATGATTTAAATGAATTTATAGAGGGGAAAAGCATAGGCTCATTCACGAAAATAATAGAAGAACAAAGCAATATTTCACCACGCAAACAAACCAACCAAGCCGAATTTATTAAAGCCTTACTCAAATTGCACTATGGCATAGATGAACCGGAGAAAGCGAGAGGCCTTTTAAACGGAGAATTAGCTAAAAAATTTGCTAGTGCTGGCATAGCGATCAACATCACGCCGGAAACTCTTAGAAACTGGCTTAAAACTGAAAAATAACTTTCATTTTTTGGAAATTTCTAAACTATTTTTGGAAATTTCCATTCTTCAAAAAATCCTTTCCCTACCATACCACCCCGACAAACAAGACAAAAAAGCACGTTATTTGACAACACCAACAAATCAGAGGGGAACGTATGGAAAAAAACACAGATTCACAACAACGCTATTATTCAACCGCCACGCTTTGCAAAATGCTCGATGTTTCTCGCAGCTGGCTATGGGAACAATCCAAAGCCGGTAAATTTCCAAAACCGGTTAAATTTGGGCGCTTGGCCCGTTATCCGGTGGAAGCCGTGGAGCGTTATTTAGCGCAGCAAAACCACACCGCAGAAAACCCCAATGCGCACTAAGGGGGGGGAAGATGAGCGGATTAACGATTTATTGCCCGTTTTGCGGGCATAAAGTAGGCATTCGCACCAGTAACAAACTTTCTTTACTGGTTACCAGTGCGCGCCTTTATTGCCCACAATGCAACCAATTACAAGCGGAATTTGTCGGGCAAATCACCAACATTCGACGCGCGGTTTTTGTGGATTGTCCGGAGGCAAACGGCTGGGAGAAAAGCGAAAAAGAACTTTTGAAAGAGGCGGGGATTAAACCCATGACCAACGAAGAACGCTTCACCAACATTCGCCGCGCGGTTTTTGTGGATTGTCCGGAGGCAAACGGCTGGGAGAAAAGCGAAAAAGAACTTTTGAAAGAGGCGGGGATTAAACCCATGACCAACGAAGAACGCTTAGCACGGCTTAAAGAATCCGGCAATACACAAGGAAAGCTCAATTTCTAGCCTTGCCGCCGAAACGCAGCCAAAAGAAAAGCCCCCGCGCAACGGAGGCTTAACACCGATTAACCAAAAACTAGCCATAAATAAGGATTCATTTATGAAAAATGAACAGGCATATTATAGCCAAAAATCAAGTATTTATCACCAACCGCACAAAAAAAGCCGTATTTTGTCAAATTCAGCCTTGACAGTTAAAACGAAATTAAACTATATTAAATCCGCTTTAGCAAAATCTAAAGCCAGTCGTCAGAAGCTGAATATATACAAGGCGAACAGCACGCCAATTTTTACACGTGCTTTTTTTGTTCGTAGCGTTTACGCACCTATCCAAAATAATCTATCTTTTGATAGACTATTCCCAATGGTAGAGCGTAATAGGAAAGGTTTCGCCCTTTGCCGTTTTCCTTGTATGACGGTTTCTGACCCTGTTACGTTCTACCGCCCGATCGTCAGAAGTCTAGCGGTAGTTCCTGAAAAATTTATACAAGGACTATCAACAATGCTTTTTAAATTCCTTTTACTAGGCGATAAACGCCTACGTCTATTTATTTACGCCAAAACCGAAGCGGAAGCCCGCCAACGATTAAATCTCACGCCCGAAAACGCCCTTTTTATTGCAAGAATTAAGGGGGCTTGTTATGCGTAATTTTTCCCTTAAAGCCCTTTTACACTCGCTTATCTGCCGTCATCGAATAAACCGGATTTATATCACGATTAATTATATCGACAACGGTATCAATCAACACGTCACCGGCAATGTGAACAATATGGCCGGACGTGATATAGAAATATCAAGAGGGGCAAAATAATGAATGGAAAATTAATTCAAACTCACGAAGGCATTTTAGTTTATCGCGACACCGAAAAAGAGAAAAAAACAAATCCTTCCTTGTTATTGATTAAAGATTTAAAGGCTCATTTCAATATTCCTGAACTACCGGAAGAACGCGATTTAACGGACTCTCTCGCCTTTTTTGGCGTTTGCTATTTAGCCTTAATGAAAGAACTAAAAGGCACACAGGTTCGCAAGTGGATTGATCATAACCTATGCGATGTTTATTCAAACAATGGCATGTATCCGCTTGAACAGTGTTTATTGCGTTATGCAGAAATGAAAGCACAAGGGGGCAAATAATGGCTATTTCTATTTATTCACTCACTGATGACAATCATTTAACCGCTTACTATGCCGTGGTGAAAATTCAAATTAATCGGAAGAAACTCATTTCAAGCCGCTATTTTGAATCAGACAAAGCCACGGCCCGCCAATGGGCAAAAAGTGAAGAAACAAGGCTGAAATTAGAAAATGGCGAAAAGGTGAGCCAAACCGAAAAAGCAAAATATCAACATCAAGCTGCTTTACAACAAAACAGCCACGCAAAAGTCTTTAACGATTTATTCAAAATCATGGGCGGAAGAAACCCACACCCACAAGGAGCGACAGCATGAACACCTATTCTTTACACTTTCCCAACGGCGCAGAATTGGAATTTTTCGCCAGTGATAGCGCGCTATTTAATGAAGCTTTCTTTGGGCTTGAATTTCCTAAAAATGAGCAACTCAATTTTTACGAAAGACGAATGAATAAAATTAAGAATAAACGCAAAGCCCAGCGCATCGCACGCCGGAAAAATCGGAAATAAGGGGGATTTATGGCAACCATTATCAAAAGAAATAAAGGATGGCGCGCACAAGTGCGCCGTAAAGGGGTTTCAAAGTCAGAACAATTCCGCACTAAAGCCGAGGCTATCGCATGGGCTAAAGCGTTAGAGGATAAAATCATTAATGGCACTTATCACACGGGGATCCCTTATATCACCTTTGCGGATGTGATTGATAAATACATCAAAGAAGTCAGCCGCTATAAGAAAAGTTACCGTGAGGAACGCTTGCGCCTCTTCCGCTTAATGGATATGCCGCTAGGGCGCGTTTATTTAGTGGATTTAAAGGAAGATGATTTTAGATTATGGCGTGATGAACGCCTTTCTAAAGTCAGTGTAGCCAGCGTTTTACGGGAATGGAACACCCTTTCCCATATTATGACAATGGCATGCGGTGAATGGAAATTCCTGAAAGAAAATCCCCTTAAAAACGTGCGCAAACCGAAAACCCCGCATGCACGCACACGCCGTTATAGCCATGAGGAAATCGAACGCTTGAAATTTGTTTCCGGCTTTTCACTTAACCGCACCCCGCTCACCGCATTAAGCCGAGCGGGGGCGGCGATGTTATTTGCCCTTGAAACCGCCATGCGCGCCGGTGAAATTTGCAATGCAAAATGGAAAAATTACAACCGGCAAACGAAAATTTTACATATTCCGACCAGTAAAAACGGACACCCGCGCAATGTTCCGCTTTCAACAAAAGCCGTAGCGATTCTCGACACAATGGAACGTTTAAGTTTTGGAGAAGAAGAACCCATTTTTCAATTAACTGCCAAAAACCTCGATGCAAATTTCAGAAAATTGAAAGAGCGGGCGGGGCTTGCAGAGGCAGATTTACATTTTCACGACACAAGACGGGAAGCCTTAACCCGCCTTGCGGAAAAAGTGGACGTGATGACATTGGCAAAAATCAGCGGCCATCGAGACATTAAAATTTTACTGAATACTTACTATTCGCCAAAAATGGAAAATGTAGTCAGCCTTTTGGGCTAATCATTAAGGAACAAAAAATGCAAGAAATTCAACAAGAACCAAAATTAACGCTGGCAAGCCTGAAACGCATTCTCGCCGATTATGGTGAACGCCTAAACCGGCTTGAAAATGACAAGGCAGCATTCAGCCCTGATGAAATCTGGACGGCGCGACAAGTGGCAGACTATGCCAAAATTTCATACGGCTATTTAATGCAAACACTTATCCACGATCCGCATTTTCCGGCAAGCGTAGGCACACCAAAGAAAAACGCCCCGAAAAAATACCGCGCCGGCGATGTGATTGCGTTTTTTAAACATAGAAATCAAGGTTAGGGGGAATTATGGCATATAAAAAACAACGGCCAAAAGTACCGCACTTTGACGAACAAGGGCGTGTAGCTTATGAGCATATTTACGCGTTAATCGGTTCGAATGTATGGCAAGCGTGGGGCAAAGGCAAAAATAAGGGAAACGGTTTAGAATGGGGCTTGTTGCGCGATAAATTAGGCTTAGAACAAGATTACAAACCGATTATTCTCGATTCTGAAAAACTGGCAAGAATTAGCGGTTATCAATTATTTAAAGACGATATTCACACCGTTACATTTTGCCAAATGGGCAACGTGACAGAAGAAGAGAAAACCGCCCTTTTATTAGCCGTTGCAAACAACACAAACGCCCAAAAAATCTTTTTTGCCGATAGCTTAGGCGAAAATTCGGAAGAGTTAACCGCCTATATCGCTAATTTACGCGAAGACCAACAGGCGCAAGACTTAGCGGGCTTGATTGTTGATTCTATGGACTTGTCGCCGGAGCCGTCCCGCGTTCCTTACGTTGATTATAGAGAGAACGGCAAGATTAAAGGCTTGCATTATATTAAACCGGAAATCGATAAAAGCACGGGGGAAATATTAGCCGAGAAAGAAATATGGATTTGCGATAAATTGGACTTAGTCGGAGAGGGTAAAACCCAAAGCGGCGAATATTATTACTTATTCCAATGGCAAAACCGAGACGAAAACACTCCTCGCACAGTTGCGATCGCACGTGAAGACTTTGGCACGGATTCCGGCTGGAAAATGCTAAAAGCACAAGGACTTAAAATGACACAGGGAGCAGGATTAACTCAGAAACTCACCGAGCATTTTCACTTTAATGGAAACCATTTTACACAATGGACGATCACAAACATAACAGGTTGGCTAAATGGGGCTTATTTATTGCCGAATGGTGAAATTATTGGCACGCCTTCAAAACCGATTTATTTCACTGATAAAAGCAGTTCAAGCCTAGGCTATGTTACAAGCAGAACCCTTGCCGATTGGCAGCGCGAAATCGCCGAAAATGTACGAGGTAACACCTCGATGATGATCGGCGTAGCTACTGCACTGGCTGCACCTATGCTTTCGCTTTTGGGGCTCGATTCTTTTGGCGTACATTTATTTGCGGAAAGTTCAAAAGGGAAAAGCACCACGTTAAATATAGCCAATAGCATTTACGGCGATCCCGACAAAATCAAATTAAGCTGGAGTTCCACCGACAACGCGATAAAAAACGAGGCAGCTGCGCGAAATGACGGCTTTTTGACGTTGGACGAAATGGGCGAAGCCAAAGACGGTTACGCGCTTGAAAATATCGCTTATGCGTTATTTAACGGCACGGATAAAAACCGAGGTAAAAAAGAGGGCGGAAACCAACAAATAAAACGTTGGAAAGTGACCGCACTTTCAACGGGCGAAAAGGATTTAGAAACCCAATTAAGATTAAAAGGCGTGAAAGTGCACGCAGGGCAATTAGTAAGGCTTTTAAATGTACCGTTGGAAGAACCGCAACACTTGCACCAATTCGCAAGCAAAAAAGCCCATGCGGATCACTTGAACGAAAAAGCGAAAGAATGTTTTGGCGTAATTGGTCGTGAATGGATCGCTTTTCTTGCCAACAATGCTGCCACCGTAAAAACCACTTACAAGGCAATCCGGCAAAAATGGTTGGATTTATCAAGCAATATGAGCGGACAAGTTCAACGCGTCGCAGGCGACCGATTCGCCGTTCTGGAAACCGCTTTACACCTAGCCCGCCATTTAACCCAATGGACGGAGGAAGAAAGCGCGCACGCCATAATGAAAAATTTTCTCAACTGGAAGGATGAGTTTGGTGAAAACAGCCGAGAGGAAACCGCACTTATTAGAGCCGTGACTGATTGGTTATTAATTAATGAAGCCGCTTTTATTGAATATCCGGCAGACCCAAACGCCAAAACACCGTTAAAAATTGCGGGCGTTCGTGTACTGGCAAATGAAGCTAAAAAAGAGGAAGAACATTATTTCATTTATCCCAAAATCTTTGATGAAGTGATAGACGGATTCCCCAAAAAAACGGCATTTGGTATTTTATTTACAGCGGGGCTACTCAAAAAGCCAAACAAACCGGAACAAGGCTATAATGAGTTTATTTTCAAGATACCCAAAAAGATGATCGGCAAAACGGCAAGAGCCTATAAAATCATGCCGTTTTCAGATGATGAAAACGAAACCGAATAAAAAACAAAGCAAGGTGAACGCCTTGCTTTTTTTATGTGCATAATATTAATTTTCTAGCCAATAGGTGATTTTTTAGTAGGAATTATAGGAATAAAGAAAATAATTATTTATAAATCAATATATTATATAAATAAATCATTCCTATTCTATGTCTAAATATTCCTATTTTAAGGTTAAAAATTCCTATTTATTGCCTTTTTGTACCTATTTTGAAAAAGTGCATTTTTTCTGTTCCTAAAAAATTCCTGTTGCGTTCCTATTTTGAAAACTAAAAATAGGAACGATTTTTAGCGCTTAACAATTTGATAAATAAGGGAAAAACTTTAGGCGTTCCTAAATTCCTATAATTCCTATAAAAAAACACACTCACAGAAAAAAATTATTTTTATGAAAAAATGCTTGTTTGACTGATAGTGATTTTTTCCAAGTAACTCGCTATCTGATAAAAACAACAATAAATGAGATTAAACGAAATTTAAAGATTGACCCTGTAATCAATTTTTGAGCATAATCCGCAAAAGATGACAAATAGGTCAAAAAATTCGTTTAATGTTCCCTTGATTGTTCCCTTTTCTGATTGGCTAAGTTAAGAAAAAGCAGATAGAAAAAGGCTTTAATGAAAAATATTGAAGACGGTAGGGACCAAACGGACTTTTCTCTTCTTATTTCTTCTTACGTTTTCATAAACTAAATCCTTATAAATACTGACCTCAACGTCATTTTATTTTCTCATACGTTTTCTTACGGGTTTATACGTTTACAGCCACAGATTTTAGTTATATGCTTAGTTATACGCAACAATGCGAAACAAATTGCGTATAACTAAACCGCTCACAAATACAGAGATAGATAAAGCCAAGCCTAAAGACAAAGACTACACGCTATCAGACGGTCAAGGGCTTTATTTATTGATTAAATCAACTGGTGCGAAACTATGGCGATTTAATTACTATCAGCCTTTTAGCAATCCTAGAAAGCGGGTTTTATTAGGCGTAGGGAAATATCCCGAAGTTTCTTTATCGCAAGCACGCAAGGTTAGAGACGGATTTTTGTCATTGCTTGCACCAAAATATCGATCCGCAACAATACCGGCAACAGCAAAGCGCAGAGGAGCAGGAACGCTTAATAAATACCTTACTTGCCGTGGCGGAAAAGTGGAAAGAAAAGAAAGCAGATGAAGTTCAAGCTAAAACACTTGAGAAGAATTGGGGACGGCTTGAAAAGTACTTATTCCCAAAGCTGGGCGCAATGCCCATATCCGCTATCACGCCCAAATTAGTGATTGAGACATTAACCCCACTCAAGGAACGTGGCATAAACGATACTCTTCAAAGGGTGGTTCGGTTATTGAATGAGATATTAAATTTTGCCGTAAATGGTGGCTTGATTGAGTTTAACCAGTGCGTAAATGTTGCCTCAAGTTTTAGTGCGCCCACCACCGAAAACAATCCTACTATCCGCCCTGAATTATTACCGGAGTTTCTTTCCGATTTAAGGGATAGCAATAGCTCAATGCAAGTAAAGTTATTAATCAAATGGCAATTATTAACGATGGTACGTCCAAAGAATCGCTTAGCGCAGAATGGGCGGAAATTGATTTTAATCAAAAACTATGGGCTATTCCTGCTGAAAAGATGAAAGGGGGCAAGCGTGGGCATATTGTCCTATTATCCACTCAATAAAATGGAAAAGATAACCGCTTTATTGAATAGTGCAATCAATACTACCGACATCTACGAATAACGGTTTCTTTATTCTATAGTGCTTACGCAATAAAGTGCATGGTATGTGCGAATTAAGAGCTGAAGGGATTTATTACCTGAAGGAGATAAGAGGACAAGGCTCTTTGATTGATACGAGAGTAGGAATTAACCTCATAGTGATAGTTGGGGCGAAAGAAGGAAGCCTTAGAGCCCCAGCTTTACACCTTAAAACGATAGTTTAAACGAAAGGCTATTTACCTTTTTAGTTAAAAAAGGGGCTTAGGTGTTTCATCATTGTCATATATTAGAAACAGGTAAAGAATTTTATCATTTTAAACAACACAATTAATATTGAATGATAAATGGAGCACTTTTGGATAGTCTTTATGGTTCAATTTTTGAAGCTCATTGACAGTATATTTAACTCAATCGCTATTTATTTTTGTATAAGCAAATAATATAGGGTTAATTATACCCCTATATTATTGTAAATAATCTTAAAAAACGGTTTTTAGAAACTTTTACTAACATCAAATAGAAGTTGGTTTTTATAGTAACTATAAATAGGAATATTACTATCTGTTTTGGTATAAGTATAGGTTAATCGAGGTGTAAAACCGGCAAAATGTACGGCTTTATGCCATAACGTAACGGATGCAGAATATTCTTTATCTTTCTGTTTACTACCAAAGAAGCTTATTTCTTTATAATTACGTTTTCCTAAACCTAAAGTTGCAGAAGTAGCGATGCCTAAAGGCCATTCTTTTCCCCAAGTTAAACGAGTTCCTATACGTTTATAGGCATTTGTACGATCTTTCGCCTCTTTATCCGATAAATCTATCGCTAAAGACCAAAATTGTGTCGTGCTGGGAAGATACATAATAGAATTTGTTAAAAAATGAGAACTGCCTCTATACTGGTTATCGTAAACATCTCGATCATATGTATCATAACCATAATTATAGCTAAATGAATATTTTAGCTTTTGCGTCAACCAATAACTCGTTGACAGATTTGCTCCATAGGTGCTTGAATAGCGTTTTAATGAACCACCATAATTAAGTCCTCCAGCATACCAACGTTTACTGGTATATGGTGTTAATTGAATATTAAATCTTGCGTCAGAATAACCAATGCCTAAACCAACATAAGCATTTAAGTCGTTATAAGATTTATTATCCCAGTAATATTTATTAGAAAAACTGGATTCAAAGGCGATATATTTTCCGCTATTGATATTCCATTGCTTATTGGCGGAGAACCAAGACATTATCCCTTGTCCGCTCTGTCTTTTCGTATTGTAAACAACGGTCGCACCATTTGGTAAAATGACTTCCGTTCCTTCTTTGGCTGAATTAGCTAAATTTTTATCGTTTAAGAAAGTTGCGCCAAAAGAGAAATTCCATTCTTCTTTATTATTTATCGCATTAATAAATCTATCAAAAACTTCAATATCCTTTGGACTAATCGTTTTGATTACTCTTAATTTTTCAAATTGAGATTTAGCGGCTTCAAATTCTTGATTATAAAATAATGTTTCTGCTAATTGATAACGAATAAAATGATTATCAGGAAAGTGAGAAATTAATTTTCTATAAACATCTATTGATTTATTTAAGTCGGAGTCTCTCAATAAAATAGCATTAGCCCAATCAATTAAAGACTGATCCGCATTTGGTACATTTCTGTATAACTTAATATATCCGGGCAATATAGATTTATTGGGTGTTACTAATGCATCTACAATAAGCTTTTCTAAGATTTCAGGATTTTCAACAAGTTGTCTTCCCGTATAACGTAGATATTCTTGTTTATTTGTATTTTTCTCTACTTCAGTTGATAATTTTTCCTGTCTTAATAAATCTGTTTGGAGAGTATTAATATCTAAATCACTTGTTGTCTTAATTTTTGTTTGTTCAGGATCTCTTTCATGAAAATTATTTGCGTAGGTAATAGAAGATACACTACAAAGGGTTAAAATAAATAAGGTTGATTTTTTCATATAAAATATCCTATAGTATTCTTTCAAAAAATTATTTAATTTAGGGTAAAACATTAAATATAAAACAAAAGCAGCCCATATTAAGAGCTGCTTTTACATAAGAACTATCAATTAACCTAAATTAGTTATTACCGTCAGTTTTAACACCCCATACAGAGGTTTTACCTTGTTCAGGTGCTTGATATGGAGTTTCTTGAACTTTAGCACCGAATACCGCACCCCAGCTGTTTTCTGAGTCAGTTGCTTTACTTGCTAACGCACCACCTAACTCTTCAGCTTGTTTGCCGAATAAGTTACCGTTAAATGTACCGGCAGCGTTATCTAAAGTACGGGTAGAAGAACCAGTGATAGAACCGTTATTTACTAAAGTACCGGTAAAGTTTGCGATTTGTTGGTTAGATTTAACATTGTCAACAGACCACACGTCATATAATTGACCAGTTACACCTTTAGTTGCTAAATCAATTTTAGCTGAAACGTGAGTACCACTCACTAATTGAGGTAAATCAAATTCTGGATTTGCACCGATAGCATTAGGTACTTTGCTTACATCAGGTTTGTTTGCATTTGGTGCTACGTGTGTAAAGCCGTAAGTTACAGCATGACCTTGGTAGTTCAACTCACCTGATGCTTTATCCGCACCATGATAAACTTTAGCTAGATCACTAGTTAAGTTAGCGTTGTAAACTACGCCGTTTCTTTCATCTGTACCGCGATAGAAGTAGCTGTTCTCAGTACCTTTTTCATTGTACTCACCATAGCTAACTACTTTAGTACCGTTTTCGCCCGCATTCACACCTGTTTTAACTTGTGCTAACTCAACATCATCTAATCTTGATGTTACGCGACCGTATTGAACATGGTTAAGTTTACCATCTTTATACGCATAAGCATTATTTTTATCTTTAGCTAAGAATGGAGCGTTTGCTAATGTAGTTTCACCAGCTTCTGTACCTGTTAATGAATCTCCATCAACAAAAGTTCTGTGACCATAAACTTCAGCCACTGTATCTGTGCGATCACGGAAATCATTTCTAGCTACAACTTCAGAGTTAGAACCTTTTACCGCATCATCAGTTGGGATGTAGTTTGTACGACCATCTTGGTAAACTAAAGCTGAACCAGTATCAGTTCCTGCGGTTGCTGTTTTAGTATCTGTTTCAACACCACGAACTTGACCACTTGTTGTTGCACCGTTAGCAGTTTTATAGATGTGACCTAAAGTAAATTCACCAGTAGTGTTGTTTGTGTTACCACGGAAATCAAAATCTTCTACATAACCGATTGGTGCACCTTTGACTGGGTTACCGTTTTCATCTAAAGGAATAGATACAACAACTGTATCTAGGCTTGGGTGTAATTTAACATCCATAGTATCTGAACGACCAGTAGATTCAGAAGATTTTGCAGCTCTATTTTCGCCTTCAATGTTAAGAATGAAATTAGAATCTGTTTTCTTAACTAATTTGTGACCAAAGACAGCTGAGTTTTTAACTTTATTCTCAGCTTCTTCAGCAGCTTTTTTTGCAGCCTCTTCAGCAGCTTTTTTTGCAGCTTCTGCTTGTTGGGCTTGTTCAGCTTTAGCTTTAGCTTCTGCTTCAGCGGCTGAATTATCTGAGCCACCACTTGACCCACAGGCAGATAAAATAGCAGCACACACAAGCGTTAAGCTAAATTTAACTAGTTTAGAATTTTTCATTTCGAAATACCTTTTAATATTTAAAATTTTGAACATCCAGTCTTGGATCTTTTTCGCAAGAAAAAGATCCGCCCTTTTGTATACAAAAGGGCGGATCTTTTTCGCAAGAAAAAGATCCGCCCTTTTGTATACAAAAGGCTGGCTGGCAGCCTTTCGGGCAAATTTATATCAAATATAAGTATAGAAATCAAACACTTTGTGAGGAAAAAAAATAAACAGGCGAAAGAGATTAAAAAAACACCTTGTGATGAGTAAAAAATAAACAGATTAATGTTTTACTATTGTTTTAAGTTAAGTACAATCTAACAAAAAATTTATCATCATAAGCTGGCGGGCGAATGTAAACGATGGAAATAAAATGTGGAGGTATTTTTTTACATTCACGAGTTCACAATAGCTTGATGAGTTTACGTTGTTTATGCTGATTTAGGCGATTTTTCTCATTAGAATATTTTATCTTAAATGAGAAATTTGTCGGTTATCGGGATAGTCCCTTTTTTTTTTAATGTTTTTTCCTCAATTTCTCCGGGCTTTCTCTATCTGATTTATTGCTGATGGTTTGTGTTAGTATGTCCTGAATTCTTCTCGTTTTGGCATGCTTGGGATAAAGAAATGCTAGGAAAATTTCCTATTGTGAGTTGTGTTCTCTCAGTTGTGAAAGGGGGTTTATAGAGAGACTACCAAGTCTTATAGGCAGAATTATAAGAATCTAAAAATAGCCCAAGCCGTCATTGAACTCTTTTCTTCATCTTTGGCTATACTTTTGTCTTATCTACTATAGGAATTATTATTTGCGGTTATATGATTTATCTTGAATCACTATCCACTACTTAGAAACCAAAATGCCTTGCTAGGCAAGGCATTTTAAATCGTTTGTATTACTATGATTTACGCTGATTAATTAACTTGGTGGAGATAATCGGGATCGAACCGACGACCTCTTGAATGCCATTCAAGCGCTCTCCCAACTGAGCTATATCCCCAAAAGATGGCGGTATCTTAAATTTTACCGCCACCGCTGTCAATATGAAATTGTCTCGAAAAAATCAGACGATTAAATATTAAGCATTTTGAGATTTAATAAAATCAATCGCACGTTGAATACGCGCAATCACACGTTCACGACCTATTCCTACTAAAGTCACATCCATTGATGGCGATTGTCCTGAACCTGTCACTGCAACACGTAACGGCATACCGACTTTCCCCATTCCGACTTCAAGCTCTGTCGCTGTTTGTTCAATCGCTTCATGAGTCGAATGTAGATCCCAAGCAGAAAGTGCGGTCAATTTTTCTTTTACTTTTTCAAGTGCTTCGACGGCCCCCGCTTTGAAATGTTTTTTCACTGCTGCTTCATCAAAAATCTCAAATTCTTCAAAGAAATAACGGCTGGCCAGCGCCATTTCCCGTAATGTTTTACAACGATCCGCCAACATCGTAACAATATCCGCCAAAGCAGGTCCATTGGTAGTATCAATGCCAAGATCTTGATATTGCCATTCGAGATGTTTTGCTACATATTCCGGTGGTAACTCACGAATATAATGATGGTTTAACCATAAAAGTTTATCGGTATTAAATGCGCTGGCAGATTTACTCACATGATCCAATTCAAAATATTTAGTCATCTCTTCGCGACTAAAAATCTCTTGATCACCATGTCCCCAACCTAAACGCACAAGATAATTGACTAACGCTTCCGGTAGATAACCTTCATCCCGATATTGCATCACACTTACTGCGCCATGCCGTTTAGAAAGTTTTTGTCCGTCATCACCATTAATCATAGAAACGTGGGCATACA
The DNA here is from genome assembly GCF_010587025.1 of Rodentibacter caecimuris. Lineage (NCBI taxonomy): Bacteria > Pseudomonadati > Pseudomonadota > Gammaproteobacteria > Pasteurellales > Pasteurellaceae > Rodentibacter > Rodentibacter caecimuris. The sequence goes on from NZ_CP040863.1 coordinate 2,111,960, forward strand.
CTGGAATCGGTGCACCAAGGGCTTTTAAGATGTTAATTTGACGTGGAGTATTATTAATATGATCCTCACCACGTATCACATGAGTGATTCCCATATCCCAATCATCCACCACTACACAGAAATTATAGGTCGGTGAACCATCGGTGCGGCGAATAATTAAATCATCTAATTCACTGTTGCTGATTTCAATACGACCACGTACCGCATCATCAAATACGACCGAACCTTCTGTTGGATTTTTAAAACGCACAACATGAGGCGCCTCTGGTGAATGACTGTGATCATGCAAACAATGACGATCATAACGCGGCTTTTCTTTATTTTGTTCTTGCGTATGGCGCAACTCTTCCAGACGTTCTTTAGAACAATAACAACGATAAGCCAAGCCCTGCTCAAGCATTTCATCAATCACTTGGTTATAACGATCAAAACGTTTGGTTTGATAATAAGGGCCGTGTTCCCATGCAAGATTAAGCCATTCCATTCCTTCTAAAATCGCCGCGGTTGCTTCCGGTGTTGAGCGTTCTAAATCCGTATCTTCAATACGCAATACAAACTCACCTTGATTATGTTTTGCAAATAACCAAGAATAGAGCGCTGTACGTGCACCGCCTACGTGTAAATAGCCTGTTGGGCTTGGGGCAAAACGTGTGCGTACTTTTACATTTGGATCTAAATCAAAAGGGGCATCTAATTTCATTTTATAACCTATATTCAATAAAAAATTACTCGCTATTCTACTACGACTAGACACAGTTCTAAATAAAAAAGCCATTTTTATGTTTATTTTTACAACAATTAAGTTAAATTTTATAAAAAATGATTGACTGAAAATGCATTATCCCTATAATGCCAATCCACAACATTAAGGGCGATTAGCTCAGTTGGGAGAGCACCTCCCTTACAAGGAGGGGGTCACTGGTTCGAGACCGGTATCGCCCACCACTTTTAAAAGTATCTTAGTGTTGTAGAGTTTGACCAAGCGGGCGATTAGCTCAGTTGGGAGAGCACCTCCCTTACAAGGAGGGGGTCACTGGTTCGAGACCGGTATCGCCCACCACTTTTAAAAGTATCTTAGTGTTGTAGAGTTTGACCAAGCGGGCGATTAGCTCAGTTGGGAGAGCACCTCCCTTACAAGGAGGGGGTCACTGGTTCGAGACCGGTATCGCCCACCACTTAATTTAGATTAAGTATTCTTTCCGCTCAAACTTTCCCTGTTATTTAAACGCTGTCTTATGTGGGCGATTAGCTCAGTTGGGAGAGCACCTCCCTTACAAGGAGGGGGTCACTGGTTCGAGACCGGTATCGCCCACCACTTAATCAAGTGTTTAAATAAACCGAAATATAAGACTTAAGTCTTAATATTATCGGGCGATTAGCTCAGTTGGGAGAGCACCTCCCTTACAAGGAGGGGGTCACTGGTTCGAGACCGGTATCGCCCACCAATTTACTTATCTAAATACTTTTTTCTTATTTTTACATTATCTAACAAGATGAAGAACGATCATAAACTTTTTATTTATGACCGTCCGGTTAAAAAAGTCAATCAAATAGGCTCTAATCCCAATACTTTACGTCCATTCATACTTGCAATATCAACCATCGCATCTAGATGTGGAAAGCGGCAGCCTGCCGCAAGCAGACTTAATTCTTGCCATAGATCACCTTCACAAAGTGGCACCATATAATCACAAATATTATCCGTTCCCAGTGCAACGGTAATACCTTCCGGGATCATTTCATCTGCGGGGGTTAAGGCATTATGAAACGGCATAAGATCTTCTTTACGGTTACTATCAATCCATGCCATTGGGCAGGCAATCATCATCATTTTTGCCTTACGCATTTTTTCGTAAAGTTTATAACGATATTCTTTTGAATGAGAGCCAATTGAAATGCCATGAATCCCCACAACTCGCCCTTCCATTCCATGTTCGATAGTTTTATCACAAAGTTGTTCGGTTTCTTTTTCACTTGGATTATTAAACTGATCTACGTGAACATGGCACATAATACCGAGCGATTTGGCTTTATCGAGTAAAATATCCATCGCTTCAAGTCCACGCCCATAATCCAATTCATCACGATAAGGCAAGCCGCCAATCATATCGACCATTTCCGAACCAATGTCAAACCATTTCCGTGCCGTCGGTTCAATAACGCCTTTTAAGGTTTGATTCGCAAATTTAAGAATAATATCGTGTTTATAAACTTCACGGGCTTTATGCGCAGCGATAATTGCGCGATCCTCACAAATCGGATCAATATCAACAAATGTACCGAACGCCGTTACCCCCTGAGAAATCATTAATTCAATAGATTGACAAAAGCGTGCGTAATAATCATCAACACTGGAAGTACGTTTTACTTCATCTACCAAATCCCACTTTTGTTGTAAATTACTGCTATGATAAATCCCGATTTTTTCCGGTGTCATCGTAAAGGCACGATCGGCGTGAGCGTGCGCATTGACCCAACCGCCTTTTTTAATGATTTCATCACGAATAAAAGTTTTAAAACTACGAACATGGCTTTTCATACAAACTCCATAAAAAGGATGAGGACAAAAAGACGAGAAGCGTATTAATTGAAAGGCACGACAAACGTGGCGAGAAGCATTGTAATAATGTTATGAAAAACTCACGGATTTTCATTAATAACATCTTTTCAGTCTTAAACTGAGGCGAGAGTATAAAGGGTTAAACCCCAAAAAGCTATTCATTTTTATCAGAAAACAGAATGAAAATGCTGTTATCATTTATTTATCAAAAAATGAATTTTCCCGCTTAAACATTTCCAAGAACAAACCTAAAGGCGGACGTTCGGAAGACTGCTCTTGATAAGTGCGGTCAAATTTTTTGTAGTTTCCTTTGCGATCGATATGATATTGCGTGCCATCGGGCTGAACCAACACATTCCAACGATAATTAGAAACAAGCACCCAGTCGTCACCGTTTCGCTCAAACAAATTATGCCCTTGCGAATAATCCTTGGAAGGATTCTGAACATTAAACACATTTCTCATCAACGCAGGCAGTAAATCCGTATGGCTTGTCAAGCCTTTTTCGATCCCCACTGGTAAATCTTTCCAATAGACCAATAACGGAACCTGAATTTGATCACGCCCAAAATAATTCTCCCGTTCTTTTTCATTTAACGCATTGAAAGCTAAACCATGTTCTGTGGTTAGAATAACCATTGTATTTTCCAATGGAACATTCATTAATGCTTGCTCAATCAATTTATCCATACGCATTAAATGCTGCGCGTATTCCGAGATATTGCTAATGTTTAAATCAAGATCGAGATAAGCAAACCAAGGGTTATTCGCTTTTCTTGTTGTGATAAATTCATTGAAATTTTTGACCGCACTTTCGTTTCCGAATTTGCCTTTTGACAGTTTCATACCGCGGAATAGCGCTTGGCGGAATAAACTCTCTTTAAAATTCGTTGCTGAAAATAAACCGAATTGATATTTTTCCGCTTGTAATTTTTCAACCAATACCGATGGGGTGTGATTACTTAAAATGCTATCCGTATAGTTCGCGTTCAAACCGTAAAATATCCCCACCAAACCGGCACTTTTCGTATTACCGCTACTGTAATGATTGGTGAATTGTGTCGAATGAGCGGCAAACTCCGCTAATTTTGGCATTGTTTCAATGGAAACAGAATCATAACGTAATCCCGAAACCGTAATGAGCAAAATATTCGGTTTTTGTTCCATTGGTGTGAAAACCAAAGAATGTTTTGGATAAGCAATTTTTAGCGCATCTAGCCGCCCTTCCTTCGCTAATGTTTGTGTATATTGCTCACCATCCAATAACCCGTGTTTTTCTAAAAACGAGCGAGCCGTCATTGGGTAAGAAAGTGGGAAATTAGCGCGTTGCATTGTGATTGGGCGATATAAATAAGCATCCGCCCAAGCATAAATAAGATGAGTCGCGATAAAGGCCGAAGTGAAGAAAATTCCCACCGATTTCAGCCATTTTTGGCGTTCCAAACTGCGAAGTTTTTCCCAACTCCAACGGGAAAACAGCATTTGCACCAAGAGAATAACCGGCATAGGTGCAAAAAATATTTGCCAATCCCGTGATATTTCCCCATTTTCCGGATTCACCAATAAGTTCCACACAACGGAAGATAAGTGTAAATTGAAACGATGGAATACTTCCGTATCAAATAACAACAGCGTTGTACCAATAGTGGACAGAATTACCGTTAACCCACGAAAAGTGCGGTGATTTTTAACCATAAAACTTAACGGGAATATCACCAATAAATAAATAGCAAAAACACTAAAACTAAAATGCCCGAGCAAACTAACGAAAAAGTAAAGTTTTCCGCCAAGAGTGTCCGGCCAATCAATTAGAAAAGCGTAACGCGCACCAATTAATATAGCGATAATGATATTAAAAAAGGCAAACCAATGCCCCCACGATATTTTTCGTGAGGTTTCATCACGGTACTGTTTCCCGCTAAACATGCCTTTTTTGAATCGAATCATACTAAGGGTTTTTTACTGCGTTAATTAAAGAATTGGAAAAGACTTGTGCTAAGGCTTCCCGCTGCGTTTGAGGCACACTGGTTATGAGTAAATTACTTGTCATATTACCAAGTGCAATCAGGGATAAATCCACCGGAGCCTTATGTTTTTCTAGTACGGCAATCATATCATTTACAATTGCGCTCAGCTGTGCATCAGAATATTTAGAATGTTGCGCCATTTTATTAAAAATAAAAGAAAGAGTTTGCTCTATGATACCCGATTATTTTACAGATCATAAATAATTTCTTTTTTCTTGCAGAAATACAGAGAAAGTGCGGTTATAATTTGCCACGTTTTTGAAAGAGGGACATAAAATGAGCATTACTGTGAATCAAATCGTGCTACATCAACTTATCAAACAAATTGACGGTGAGAATACTAAAATGGAAAGTATTCTTCGTGAGAAACTCCTACCAATTACGCCGGAAGTAGAGCAAATGATGTTGCAACTACACCAAGCTTATCAAAATAAAGCCAAAGCCTTCGGTATCTTCCAAGAAAATTCGGTATTTGCACAGAATTTGAATCGTTTGTTGGAACAAGAAATCGAATTTTTGGGCTTTAGTCAATATGCAACTAAACTTCTCGCTAACGAATTAAACAAATACAGTTTTGCCGACAGCGGCACACTCATTCTATGCCACTATAATTTTTTAGCGACAGACTATCTATTTATCGCCTTGCTCGACAGCCGACACAGTATGCTGGTGGACGAACATTTAGATATTCAACGCACAGAATATCTTGATATTACACAATTTGATATTGCCGCTAGGGTGAACCTAACCGATTTACAAATTAACGCTAATTCCAATCGTTATTTAACTTTTATTAAAGGACGGGTTGGGAGAAAAATCAGTGACTTTTTTATGGATTTCTTAGGCGCAGAAGAAGGATTGAACCCACAGCTGCAAAATCAATGCTTATTGCAGGCTGTCAGTGATTATTGTGAACAGGGTGAGCTCAATAAAGAACAAACCCAAGCGGTAAAAAAACAAGTTTTTGACTATTGTAAAGGGCAACTTGCCACCGGCGAAGAAATTGAATTAGCGGAACTTTCAGCCACCCTGCCGACTCTAAGCGAGCACCCTTTTGTTTCCTTTGTAGAAAATCAGGATTATGGTTTAGAGGAAAGTATTCCGCCGGTGCGTTCCACATTAAAATCCCTGACAAAATTCTCCGGTTCGGGTAAGGGAATTACATTAAGTTTTGATGCGGATTTGCTCAATACGCGAATTCATTGGGATTCAATGAACGATGAACTTGTTATTAAAGGGTTGCCGCCAAACTTGAGAGATCAGTTACAAAAAGCCCTAAAATCAAAGAATTAGTTTGGCAAGAGAATTAACTTTGGGTATTATTTGAAAAAAATTGTGAATAATAGGTAAAGAAAATGCAATTCAAAACTCTTTTTGGTGCAACAGTATTGGCTCTTAGCCTTTCTGCTTGTTCGACAGTTGAAAAAGTCGTTTATCGTATTGATGTGCCACAAGGCAACTATTTAGAAGCAGCAAGCGTAGCACAAGTTAAACAGGGTATGACAGTTCAACAAGTACAATATTTACTCGGAACGCCTGTCTTAATTGATCCTTATAGCAACTTAACTTGGTATTATGTGTTTTTACAACAACGCGCCTACCAAGCCCCGGAACAACATACTTTTACCGTAAAATTTGACCAACGTGGTGTTGTGACGGAAACAAATCTGGATAAACCATTACCTGAAGTGACCTCACAAAATGAAAACAACACGATTATTGAGCGTAATGCTGACACCAACAAAAAATCTTGGTGGAGATTCTGGTAATTTCCTTTTGTTTTACTAAACAATAAGTCATACAAAAAGGTTTAATAATGTCAAAGATTTTATTAGTTGATGATGATACCGAATTAACTGACTTGCTTGCGGAAGTTCTCTCTCTATCGGGTTTTGATATTGATGTTGCTAATAACGGGCAAGAGGCATTGGATAAGCTCAACCAGGATTATTCACTGATCTTGTTAGATGTCATGATGCCGGTATTAAACGGTATCGAAACGCTTAAACGTATCCGCCAACAGTCTAATGTTCCCGTGATGATGTTAACCGCCCGAGGCGAAGAAATTGATCGTGTATTAGGATTAGAACTGGGTGCAGACGACTATTTACCAAAACCGTTTAATGATCGTGAACTGATTGCCCGCATTAAAGCAATTTTACGTAGAAGTACAAGATCCGAAGATTTAGAAGATGTAAAAAGCAAACCGGAAGAAAGCGGTTGGACTTATTTCCGCGAGCTAAAACTCCATTCAGGTCATCAACAAGTATTCTATAAAACACAAGATCTTTTCCTTACAGCCTCAGAATTTGCATTACTTGAAGCGCTGATTCGTTCTCAAGGTAAGCCCATCACTCGCGAGGAATTAAGTATGAGTGTATTGGGGAAACCTCTTGCACCGTTTGATCGTTCGATTGATATGCATATGTCAAACCTACGTAAAAAATTGCCCTCTAGAGAAGACGGATTGTCATGGTTCAGAACTTTACGTGGACGTGGTTATCTTTTAATTAGTAAATAGTCTCTATGCCGAATCGAAAAAAAAAGTTTAGTTTAAATTATTTAACTATCCGTACCTTTATAGCTTTTTGGCTCGCATTTTTTGCTATGATGGTATCGTTATTTCTCTTACCCTATTTAGATAATCGCTTTTACTCAACGCTTCAGGAGCCTGAAATTGCCAGTTATCAAAAAAAATTAGTAGAATCTATTCGTAATCACAAAATTAAGTCACTTCTTTCTGAAGTTCCCTTACTTCCTATTGATCGATTCAGTGAAACCCGCCCGGTTATTTACAACCCTCAGCGCAAAGAATTTTTGGGCGCATTTAGTGAAGAAAAAATCTTTATAGAACGCTTTGCCGAAACGGCAAATAATTTCTCTCACCCTATGAGAAAAGCCTTTGTAAATATTCAGATTGCAGGTCCTTTTCAAGTGTATGTAGACAGCTTTGATGAGCCCTTTTCACTTTTCTTTATTTCTCATGCCAGTCCTTCTCAAGAAATACTTCGTTACATGATCGACAACCCATTAGTATTATTAATATTAACTTTATTGACTACCACACCATTACTATGGTGGTTTACCTATACCATTGTAAAACCCATTTATCGCCTACAAAAAGCAGCGAACAATGTAGCATTAGGAAATTTTAAAATTGATCCTCAATTAAGTAAAGACGGACCGTGGGAATTGCGCCAGGTAGGTCAAAGTTTTAACCGAATGGCAACAGCGATTAATAGTTTAGTCTCAAATCAACAAAATTTGTTATCTTCCATTTCTCATGAAATGAAAACGCCATTGACCCGTCTCCAACTTGCTGTAGCACTTGTCCGTCATAAAACAGGTAGTAATAGTGCCGTTCAACGAATTGAGAAAGAAATTACGCGTATGGATAAAATGATTAATGAGCTACTACTTCTCTCTCGGCAACAAATGAATACACAAACAAAAAGCGCTATCTTTCCGGCTGAAAAAATTTGGCGTGATGTCGTACAAGATGCAATGTTTGAAGCCAAACAAGGCCATATTGAATTTGAACAATGCTTTCAATTATCAGATTCCGAACCATTTTTGAACGGAGATCCGGAGTTATTGCAAAGTGCGGTAGAAAATATTGTTAGAAATGCTCTGAAATATACCAAGAGTAAGATCAAACTCAATATTTTTGTTCAAGAAGAAACCCTAAAGATCAGAATTGATGATAATGGCTTTGGGGTATCCCCTGACGAATTTGAAAAAATATTCCAACCATTTTATCGCGTTGATGAAGCTCGTACCCGCTCAACAGGCGGTACAGGATTAGGCTTAACTATTGTTTTAAATATTATTAAAGAACATCAAGGTAAGGTATGGGCTGAAAAAAGTGAGCTTGGGGGACTTGCCGTTACGATTGAGCTACCGCTTTGGTTGAATAAGTAGTAGTAAAAAATAAAGCGGATAATTCCGCTTTATTTTATTGTTCAATTTTCAATCGTTTTAATCTTAATGCATTCATTAACACGGAAACGGAACTTAATGCCATCGCGGCTCCAGCAATGACCGGGTTTAAATAACCCAAGGCGGCAAGAGGAATCCCAAGAACATTATAAACTAACGCAAAAAAGAGATTTTGTTTGATATTTTTTAATGTTGATTGTGCAATAAAAATTCCATCGACAAGCTGGTTTACCGATTGACGTATTAGTGTCACGGAAGCCGCTTGCTCAGCCAAATCAGAACCTGATTTCATCGCAAAACTCACATTTGCCATTACTAATGCCGCAGCATCATTAATACCATCGCCCACCATGGCAACAACATGTCCTTCTTGTTGTAAGGTCTGAATTTTTGCTGCTTTATCACGCGGGCTGAGTTTACCGAATGCGGTCGCAATATTAAGCTGTTGTGCGACATAATCCACAACAGGTTGGCGATCACCGCTCATAATAATCACATCAATATTATTTTTCTGTAATCTTTCAATTGCCTGTTTACTATCCTCGCGTAATGTATCGGTTAAGGCAAACGCACCGGCGATTTCGTCATTAATAGAAACTGCCACAATACTTGCAATATCCCATATACCATCAAGTTGACTCGGTAAATAAAAGCCACAAAACTCCGGTGTACCCACTTTAATAAAACCAATCCCCCCAACCTCCGCTGAAACGCCCTCACCAACTTCCGTTTTTACAGAAAGTGCGGTCGGTATTGTCGATATTTTTTCTAATGCTGAACGCACTATTGCTCTTGATATAGGATGCGTAGCGTGTTGTTCTACCGCAGCAGCTACACGATACAAATCTTTTTCGGAAATAACCGCACTTTCAGGTTGCCACACTGTCGCGACTGTCAGTTTACCAGTCGTTAATGTGCCTGTTTTATCTAACACAACAGTATCTACATAGGCAGTTTCTTCCATGGCTGCAGCGTCTTTAAACCAAACACCGGTATTCACTGCTTTTCCTATTCCCGCCATAATAGCGGCCGGCGTGGCAAGCCCCAAGGCACAAGGACAGGCGATCACTAACACCGCGACCGAATGAATAATTGCCATACCAATATCTGCCGTACTCCACCAAGTTAGACCGAACGTTATCGCCGCAATAATGAGAACTGTAGGGACAAAAACACTAGCAACTTTATCTGCAAAACGGGCGATCGGTGCTTTTGTGCCCTGTGCTTCGGAAAGCGCCTTCATCATATCGCCAAGCAACGTTTGCGAACCAAGTTGATTGGCACGATAAGTTAAACTGCCTTCAGTCACCATTGAGCCGGCCAATACCGTACTTTGAACTTGCTTCATTTCAGACATGGATTCACCGGTTAAATGGCTTTCATCACACCACCCTGAACCGACTTCAACAACGCCATCCGCAGCAATACGCTCCCCATAATTGGCAAGTAATACATCACCTACCTTCACTTGATCAAGCGGAATCGCTTGCCATGTTTCACCATTCCAAACATTCACTTTTTTCGGGGTAAGTTGTAATAATAAATCCAGACTGTTTAAGCTATGTTTTTTGGTTCGATCTTCCAAAAACTTACCAAGAGTAACAAAGCCAATCACCATAACAGCGGCTTCAAAATAGATGTGATGCAATGCATCATGCCCTTGTGCAGTGTGATAAAACAGCATATAAGAGGAATACAAATAAATAGTTAGTGTACCGCTACTAACGAGTACATCCATATTTGCTAACCCACCACGGATACTCCCAATCGCACCTTGATAAAACGGAATAGCGAGACCAAATTGTACAATGGTTGCCAACACAAATTGCCACATAGGGGGTAACATCAAGTGATGATTGCCAATCAACATTCCAATCATCCCAACTAAAAAAGGAATATTAATTAACAATAATAGCCAAAGTCGCCAAGGCGTTTTTTTGTTCTCCCGTAGCAGAGGTTGTCGGTCGTTTTTTAAAATCCCTTTAAACCCCGTTTTATGAAGAATATCAAGAATATCTTCTGTGGTTGCTTGTGTCGAATCAAATACCACTTGCGCCTCTTCTACCGCAAAATTCACATTTGCCTGCTCCACAAAAGTTTTTTTATTGAGAACTTTTTCAATTCTGCTGGCACAAGATTGGCAAGTCATACCTTCAATTTGGAGAGCAATTTTTTTACTCTGTTGCGTCAAACCCTGCCTCCTCTATAGCATCAATTAACCGGGTGACAGAAACTTTACTTTCATCAAATTGAATATCTGCATACCCCTCAAGGGCAACATTCACTTGCGCTACGCCATCTAATTCTTTTAATACGTGCGTTACACTTTTTACACAGCCGCCACAATGCATCCCTGTTACGGTTAAACGAACATTTTTCATCATTTTCTCCTTGTTTTCTATTGAATAAAAATTAATACTGGCTACTATAAACTTTAACTTAAGGTAAAGGTCAAGGTGTTTTTATGAATATCAGTGAAGCTGCAAAATTAAGCGGTCTTACCGCAAAACAAATTCGGGATTACGAGAAATTAGGTTTAATTAAACCTGCACAGAGAAACTTCTCCGGCTATCGTCATTATGAAGAAAAAGATATTGAACGATTACATTTTATTCGTCATTCAAGAGATGTAGGGTTTTCCTTACAGCAAATCGGGCAATTACTCGCCCTTCAAGATAACCCTGCCCGTAGCAGCGGTGAAGTGAAAGCATTAACGGCAAAACATATCACTACATTAAATCAACAAATTAAACAATTAGAAGAAATGGTAGGCAAACTACAACGTTGGTACGACATATGCCAAGGCAATGATTGCCCCGAATGTTCAATTTTGGACGGATTAAAAAAGGAAAATTAATAATCCCAACTCTCCGGATCGATGCCTAATTGACGCATAATTTCTTTTGCTTCTTCCGGAATTTCATCATGACGATCTTTTATCAAATCAGCATCTGTCGGCAACGGTTGACCGGTAAAAGCATGAAGAAAAGCCTCACAAAGCAACTCACTATTGGTGGCGTGGCGTAGGCTTTTTAATTGGCGACGGGTACGTTCATTGGTTAAAATTTCCAATACCTTAATGGGAATTGACACTGTAATTTTTTTAACCTGCTCGCTTTTCTTTCCGTGTTCCGCATAAGGGCTAATATACTTACCATTCCAATCTGCCATAAATACCTTGCAATCAATAAGAAAATTAAAACTAAATCATATGTGGTTATTCTAATGAAAAAAGAACCAAATAACAATCTAGATGGCTAAATGATAAGTTTTTGGTACTATCATAGCGATACGTTTTGCTATCATTTTAATTTATTCAATAATATACCTATACAATTCTTCTCTCTTAAAAAGAGAAATTAATTGAGTAGAATTTTTAATTCAATATATTATAAATGAGTCTCTTAATTATTGTTTTTATATTAAATAACTCTCTTGCTATAATAATTTTAAATGATTTTACTTTCTTTTGTTTTTCAAAGATTGTTGATTCAATCTCATAATCGGCCTCTAAACAAAACGGAACAATAGCATAAGGAGGGACTTTATTTTCAAAGAAACGATCCATTGTTACATCTACGGTTAAATACCATTCTTTGCTTTGTACTAAAAAGTTTTTTGCTGCTTTTGGAGTTAAATAATACCCTGTTGCACCAATAAAGCCTTTGCTAAATTGTTGAATTGAGAAATCGCCAAAATCTGCTACTAATTTTCTTTTATTTTTTAATCTATCGGGCTGTAGCCAAAAAAATTCAAAAATGTTTTTATCGCTATTAATAAAAGCAAGTACATCTAAAAAATTCTCTTTAAATTTGGCATCATCCTCTAAAATAATAATAGGTCGATTGAGTTCTACACATTTTTTCCACATAGAATAGTGACTAGCATAACAACCTAATTGGTTCAAGGTTAATGGATAACCTTTTACACTTAATCTCTTTTTCTCATTATAATGTTGAAATAATGGATGATTGGGATTTTCTTTTCCGTTAATACCTTTAAAAAAATAGATTTCTTGCTTTGAATTATGCTCAAATAGACTATCAAACTGTGCCTGCATATAGGCTTTTCGATCTGTTGATTTTTCTAGGTTTATTACATAAATAGGAATATTCATTTAATACCTTTCAATTTTCTTACTAAATACTTTATATGATAATATATTGACTTTACAATATTACCATCTTGCCATAAATATTTAGATGCCTTTTTCAAGCCTAGAGTTGAGCTTGTATATTCAAGTTTCTCCTTTTTCCATGGTGAATTTTTATAATACCTGTTATATATCTTATTGTACCCTGCAATCTGCCAAGGTTTAAATGGGCCAATAAAATGAATGATTTTTACACTGTTAGCCTCTTTGTAAAACTCACTTCTTGATACTTTTATCCACCTCTGATAATTATATTTTTCTGATATAATCAAAATATGTTTATTTAATAAAATATTTAACACATCTTGATCTGGATAAATATAGTCTCTCTGATTAATAAGCTTAAAAAAATCTTCTGTAACATTATATTCAATCCATTTTCTAGTATTAATTAGCATTACCCCGGAATTAAAATAAATACCTTCTTTGGTAAAACCTAAATCATATAAATTTTTTATATGGTCACTCTCAACCGTATCAGGCACGACTCCAACAACTTTATCAGATAGATTATGAAAAAATAATTCTTTGATATTACCTACACATAAAACATCAGAATCTAAGTAAAGAAAATTATCTATCTCATCGTAAAGAATATAAGGAATAAGTACACGATAGTACATCGCAGAAGAAAAGTGCTCTTTTATCTGAAAATCTCTTACTGCATCATCATTTAACCAGTACAGTCTAATATTACAATTTTGGAACGGTAATTGTTTTAGCTTATCGATATCTTTTTGGGTTATATCTGTTATAAACACATGAAAACAATAATAATCATCTTGGTTATTTTCCAAAATAGAGAAGATAGCAACACCAACATATCTTGAATATTTTAAGTCAGAGCAAAAAACAATATTATTACCCTTAGTTAAATTACCAACTTTGATATCAAGATATTTATTAACCAATTTATCTTTACTTAACATACAATCACTTAAATAAAATTATATATTTTTTTTGTTTTCTCTTATCCATTAATCTTTTAGGTTTATTAATAGCTCTTATTATCTTTTCCTTTAAAGTTCTTTTAATAGGTTTTTTTTCTCTATTTTGGTGCTTCAATAATTTAAATCTTTCATCTTCAAGCTGACTATATAATAAACTCTTATTCTTGTTCCATTGTAGTTCTTGTACAACAATAGCCGGTATAAGTTGATAACTAATAACATTGCTAGTGTTAAGAAAATCTCTAAAAACTAATATATCAATCGCATCCAGTTTTTTAGAAGGTAAATTTGATATTAAAAGACACAATTCTTTTATAGCCTTATACGAGATAACATAAGAAGCTAGACCATATTGCTCTCCCAATAACTTTAAAATTTCCCTTGACTTATATGAAATTATTTTAATATCTTCACATTTTGCTGGTTTCAAAAAAGTCTCAAACCTTAAAACAAATTTATCATTGAGATTAAATCGCTCATCCAGCCACTTATCTTCCTCTAAAAACAAATGGGCATCTTCACCAAGCAATACATCATCTTCAAAAATATAAATATAAGGTAAATTTTCATCAATACACTTTTTCCAAAGCATATAATGGCTCATAAAACAAGCTTTTTCACCTTCCGAAAGTTTTGCTTGAGCTAAATTGGGCAAATGCATTTGAATAAGTTGGTTAAGATATTCTGACGGAACAAGTGCATCATAAAATTCAAAAGAAATATTATGACGACCAAATTCCTTTTTGATATGCTCACGCCGTTGAGTAGCTGTAGTAAGGCTAATTACATAATTGGTATGCATAGAAAACCATAACATTGGTTTGTGTTTTTACCATTCTACCTTGAATGATGAAAAAACAAAACCCCGCCAAAAGACGGGGTTCTGAAAAATCCAAATTATTTTGAACTTGGGATTTTGAAACGGCTGTTGAAACGTTCAACACGACCGCCTGTATCTACAACACGCTGTTTACCGGTGTAGAATGGGTGGCAGTTACCACACACATCAAGATTGATGTCTTTGCCCAAAGTTGAACGGGTTTTAATCACGTTACCACATGAGCAAGTCGCTGTAATTTCTTTATATTCTGGGTGAATACCTTGTTTCATAGAAAACCTCAAAATGAAGCCACGCCGCTATAGGAACTCTCTTCCTACACCGCGTGAGTTAATAATCGCCGTTATCCGGCACCAAATAGACCGCAGATTATACTGGAAAAATGAGATTGATCAAGAGGGGCTAAATGGTAAAATCAGCCTCTGTTTTCTTTAAAGAAATAATAAAAATTCATTTAATTTTTGACCGCACTTTTAATCTAGTAATTTAGGAAAGTTATGATAGCTCAATCTCCCCCTAATTCACCTTTTACTAAAGTCGTACTACGATGGTACGACAAATTCGGACGTAAACATTTGCCTTGGCAACAAAACACTGTATGGCGTTTGGCTTTCGGAAGTTATGCTACAACAAACTCAAGTTACAACAGTTATTCCCTATTTCGAACGATTTATTAAAACCTTTCCAAATTTGAGCGCACTTGCAAATGCTTCACAAGATGAAGTGCTTCATTTATGGACAGGGCTAGGCTACTACGCACGGGCACGAAACTTACATAAGACGGCACAAAAAATTCGGGATGAATTTAATGGAGTTTTTCCAACAGACTTTGAACAAGTTTGGGCATTACCAGGGATTGGGCGTTCTACTGCCGGTGCTATTTTATCTTCCGTATTGGATCAACCATACCCGATATTAGACGGTAATGTAAAACGCGTACTCTCACGTTATTTTGCAGTGAATGGTTGGCCGGGCGAAAAAAAGGTAGAAAATCATTTGTGGCATTTAACGGAGCAAGTCACCCCGACAGCGCGTGTGGCAGATTTTAATCAGGCAATGATGGATATTGGTGCGATGGTTTGTACGCGAACAAAACCCAAATGTGATCTTTGTCCTCTGAAAAAAAATTGCTTAGCCCATAAAGATGAAAGTTGGGCACAATTTCCCGGTAAAAAGCCTAAAAAAACGTTACCGGAAAAAGAGACTTATTTTTTGATTTTGTCGAAAAATGGCAAAGTATGGCTAGAACAACGGGAAAACTCGGGGATATGGGGGGGATTATTTTGTTTTCCGCAATTTGAATCACAAGAAGATTTGCTGACTTATTTATCAAGCGAAGGTATTTCTCACTATCAAGCTTGGCCGAGTTTTCGCCACACATTCAGCCATTTTCATTTAGATATTCACCCGATTTACGCTGAAGTCAACAATATTCGAGCCGAACAGGAAAATCGAGATTGGCATAAATTGATGGAAAAAACAAAAGAATATAAACCAAATCTATCAAGTACGGTCAAATATTGGTATGATCCGAAAAATCCCGAACATATCGGGTTAGCCCAACCTGTAAAAAATTTATTAACACAATTTGTAAGGAGTAATGATGGCGAGGATAGTATTTTGTGAATATCTCAAAAAAGAAGCCGAAGGTTTAGATTTCCAGCTTTATCCGGGGGAATTGGGTAAACGAATTTTCGATTCAATCAGTAAACAGGCTTGGGGAGAATGGATAAAAAAACAAACGATGCTCGTCAATGAGAAAAAACTCAATATGATGAATACGGAACACCGTAAACTACTCGAACAAGAGATGATAAATTTTTTGTTTGAAGGTAAAGAAGTCCATATTGAAGGTTATACTCCTCCATCAAATTAATCGGCAATAAGATAATGAAAAAGTATTTGTTATTGGCATTACTGCCATTTTTGTATGCCTGTGGTGATTCTTCTAACCGTCATCGAGGTATTAATTACGATGAAGTGTTTGCGAAAGATACGCAAGGCTTAGATATTCTCATCGGACAGTTCTCTCACAATATTGACCGCATTTGGGGGGTAAACGAATTACTCGTCGCCAGCCGTAAAGACTACGTGAAATATACAGATTCTTTCTATACTCGTAGCCATGTGAGTTTTGATGAAGGCAACATAGTGATTGAGACACAAAGAGACCTCAATCGATTACATAATGCCATTGTACACACTTTATTAATGGGGTCTGATGCAAAAGGGATTGATTTATTTGCCTCAGGAGATGTGCCGATTAGTTCTAGACCCTTCCTTTTAGGGCAAGTAGTCGATAACAACGGACAACAAATTTCAAACCAATTTATTGCCGGCAATTTTGCTACCTATTTAATTCAAAACAAACTACAAACCCGCCACCTACAAAACGGTAATATGGTACAGTTTGTTGCGATTCCAATGATTGCTAACCACGTTGAAGTTCGTGCACAAAAATACTTACCATTAATACGAAAAGCAGCACAACGCTATGGTATTGATGAAAGTTTGATTTTAGGGATTATGCAAACCGAATCCAGTTTCAATCCTTATGCGATTAGCTATGCTAATGCTATCGGCTTAATGCAAGTCGTACCACACACAGCAGGACGTGATGTTTTTGCCATGAAAGGGCGAGGCGGTCAGCCTTCCGCACGTTATCTGTACGATCCGGCGAATAATATTGATGCCGGTGTATCCTACTTATGGCTTCTACAAAATCGATACTTGGATGGTATTACGAACCCTGCATCCAAACGATTTGCAATGATTTCCGCTTATAATAGCGGTGCGGGTGCGGTATTACGTGTGTTTGATAACGATAAAGATGAAGCTATTTACAAAATCAATCAAATGTATCCGGAGCAGATTTATCGTATTCTTACAACAATGCATCCGTCATCACAAGCCCGGAACTATCTTTTGAAAGTCGATCAAGCACAGAAAAAATTCCGTGTAAGACGATAATCTATCATCAAAAATTCCACTGTCTTTCTTAACTTAAAGGCAATCGTTTCAACGATTGCCTTTAGGTGTTGTTATACTCAGGCAAGGTCTGAGCATAAAAATATACGCTATACATATGTAATCAAAAAGCTTAAGCGGTGAGCAAATAAAATCCTCCTATAATGAATAAGGCTGACAAACAAAATTCAGCATATAGTAGGACAAGTCATGGCAAGTAAATCCAATGACGATTCAAGTCACACACAAGATGGAACTGTAAGTATCATATAGTCTTTATCCCGAAGTATTGAAGAAAGGCAATTTATGGAAAATTGCGAGTAGATATTAGGAAGAATATTAAGACAGCTGTGTAGTTATAAAGAAGTCGAAATTCTGGAAGCTCATGCAATGAAATATCTCACATTCATATGCTTTTGAAGATTCCCCCAAAGTTGGCAGTATCAAGTTTTATGGGATACTTGAAAGGTAAATCTTCGCTGATGATATTTGAAAGGCATGTGAATCTGAAATATCAATATGGAAATAGACACTTTTGGTCAAAGGGGTGCTATGTAAGTACGGTAGGGGTAAATACAAAAGTAGTCGAAGAATATATAAGGAATCAAGAAAAAGAAGATATGATTCAGGATAATTTATAGAAGAAAGAACATGTAGACCCCTTTAAGGGGTAAGCCATAAAGTTATAGTGTGGTTGTCGGTCTTTTCACATGCCCCTCAGGGGCATGTGAAGTACTAGGCACTTATAGAGTAGCCTAAAAATCGCTCGTTTTAGGGCGGATTGTTATTTTAACCATCTTATCAACCTGAAATACACTATATTGTTGTGTATTTTCTTTCTAGAAATTTTTTAATTTATTGGAATAAAGCACTAAACAGAGTGCAAGTACCATAATTAAAATTGCACCGGCAAATAGAAGAGTATCTACTGCATTTTCATGACTCACAATTATTAATCGGAGCATTGCCGTTATACCGGCATAAATAAAATAACGTAATGGAAAATGATAGCCGCTTTTAAAATATTGAACAATTAAGCCGATAAAACCGAAATACAAGAAAAACATTACAGCTTGTTCTGCCAAAGCATAAGGCACCACTGTAGAAGGATTTATCACCATTAAGGCAAGAGAATAAGTGATTTTGGCTAAGGCAATGATCAAAACAATAGAAAGTGCGATAAGTGCCGTACTTAATACATATTTAAGTATGTTAATAACAAATGCCGGTAATTTTTCTAATTGGTTCTCTTCCATTTTTTTCTTTCGTTTATTTTTCAGTAAAAAATATTTACAGGCTAATCGGTATTTGGCGAAAGTGCGGTCATTTTTTCTCGTATTTTAATCTGGTGAGTAATAGAGTTTTCCTATTTCAATTTTATGACGACCGGTTTCTTCACGCCATTTATTGCTATCGCGTAACGAATAGACACAGCCACAATATTCTTGTTGATAAAAACGTTCACGTTTACTGATTTCGATCATTCGCTGCGAACCGCCTTCTTTACGCCAGTTGTAATCCCAGTAAATGACATCATCATATTTTTCAGCCGCCCGGTGACCGCAACCATTAATTTGGTTCATATCTTTCCAACGGGATATGCCAAGACAACTGGTAAAAATAGGAAAACCGTGTTTATGAGCATATTCAGCCGCCTTTTCAAAACGCATATCAAAACACATGGTACAGCGAATACCGCGCTCCGGTTCCCATTCCATACCTTTGGCACGGTCAAACCAATTTTGGCGATCGTAATCCGCATCAATAAACGGAATACCGAATTTTTTGGCAAAACGAATATTTTCTTCTTTACGGATTAAATATTCTTTTAATGGGTGAATATTTGGGTTGTAAAAATAAATCGTAAATTCAATACCGGAAGCTAGAATTGCCTCCATAACTTCACCGGAACAAGGGGCGCAACAAGAATGAAGAAGAAGCTTATTGTGTCCGTTCGGTAATTCTAACTTTTCGCGAATAAAAGGTGCATTAGGATCTTTGCGAACCTTCTTAGATCGTGTAGGTTGAAAATGAGTTGTATTCTGTGTTTTCACGTTATTCATAAAGTGATCATCTAAAAGTAGAAAAAGGAATAAAATATTCCAATTGTTAGTAAGTTCTATCTACGGATAAATATGCCAAGGATATTAATGCTTGTGTGTATTGGTTTTCCGGTAGAACTGAAATCGCATCAACGGCTTTTTGTGCTTCTTGCTTTGCCCGTTCCATTGCATAATCCAGTGATTTGTGCTCCGCCATAATTGCCAATATTTCATCAATACACTCACGTTTACCGCCCTGTTCAATCGCTTCACGAATCAAGGCAGACTGTTCGGTATTGCCGTGGCGCATGGCGTGCAATAAAGGTAGGGTCGGTTTTCCTTCCATCAAGTCATCACCGATGTTTTTACCCAAATCTTGTGCGCTTGCACTATAATCTAGCACATCATCAACAAGCTGAAATGCTGTACCAAGATAACGACCATAATCTTGTAAGGCTTTTTCTTGGCTTTCCGTTGCATTTGCAACAATTGCCGCAGCTTGGCCTGCGACCTCAAATAAACGTGCGGTTTTGCTGTAGATCACACGCATATAATTGGCTTCACTGGTCTCCGGATCGTTCACGTTCATTAACTGTTGCACTTCACCCTCCGCAAGGACATTGGTGGCATCAGCCATGATACGAAGAATTTTTAAGGATTCCAATTGAGCAACAAGTTGGAATGCGCGTGTATAAATAAAATCACCGACCAACACGCTTGCGGCATTCCCGAATTCGGCATTTGCGGTAGCACGACCACGGCGCATATCCGATTCATCAACGACATCATCGTGTAATAGGGAAGCGGTATGGATAAATTCCACGAAAGTGGCACAAGTAATAGCGTTATCCCCTTGGAAACCTAAAGATCGTGCCGCAAGCACGGCGATCAACGGCCGGATCCTTTTTCCGCCGGCTTGAACGATGTAAAAGCCGAGCTGGTTAACCAGTGCGACGTCGGAATCAAGCTGAGTAAGAATATTCTGATTGACTTTTTGCATATCAGGCTCAGCTAATTGTTGAATGGCGCGCATATCCATTAAATCTTGTTTTTTCATCTTTTACGCTTGTTCCCAAATAAAAGTGCGGTACATTTTACCTGAGTTTTTATTTTTTCTAAAATTAATCCGTTAGAAAAGGGAATTTTTTTATTTTATTGTAAATAAATTCTTGCTATGAGATCGTTTTTCTCATAGAATTTGCGACCTATTTTATATGAATTTTGAAGTGTGGGCTGCCAAGGGCAGAGAAACACAATTAAGCGGAGTATTTATGTACGCAGTTTTCCAAAGTGGCGGTAAACAACACCGTGTGAGCGAAGGTCAGGTTGTTCGTTTAGAAAAACTTGAACTTGCAACTGGTGCAACAGTTGAGTTCGATTCAGTGTTGATGGTCGTTAACGGTGAAGATGTTAAAATTGGTGCACCGGTAGTTGCGGGTGCAAAAGTAGTGGCTGAAGTAGTTGCACAAGGTCGTGGCGAGAAAGTTAAAATCGTTAAATTCCGTCGTCGCAAACACAGCCGTAAACAACAAGGTCATCGCCAGTGGTTCACTGAAGTGAAAATCACTGGGATTCAAGCATAATTTCAGAGGAGATCAAATAGATGGCAACTAAAAAAGCTGGTGGTTCAACCCGTAACGGTCGCGATTCTGAAGCTAAACGCCTTGGTGTTAAACGTTTCGGTGGCGAATCTGTATTAGCAGGCAGCATTATCGTTCGTCAACGTGGCACGAAATTCCATGCCGGTAGCAATGTAGGTATGGGGAGAGATCACACCCTATTTGCAACTGCAGATGGTAAAGTTAAATTTGAAGTAAAAGGCGAAAAAAGCCGTAAATATGTAAGTATTGTTACTGAATAATTTAAAACTTATTTGATTGAAGCGCCCTGCAAAACTTTTGTGGGGCGTTTTTGTCTTTTTAACTTCTAACAAAGCGAGTAACTATGAAACAACAACCGCTATTAGGCTTTACTTTTGCATTGATTACAGCAATGGCTTGGGGATCATTACCTATCGCATTGAAACAAGTATTATCGGCAATGAATGCGCAAACTATTGTGTGGTATCGTTTTGTTGTTGCTACGATTGCTCTCTTTATTTTGCTGGCTTATAAAAAGAAATTGCCCGAATTTAGGAAAATTGGGCGATATGCTTGGCTTGCAATCATCGGAGTACTTGGACTCGCCGGTAATTTTTTGCTCTTTAGCCATTCATTAAATTATATTGACCCCTCAGTTGCACAAATTTTCATTCATCTATCCTCTTTTGGGATGTTAATCAGTAGTGTGATTATTTTTAAGGAAAAGCTAGGGTTACACCAAAAAGTTGGAATCTTGCTTTTACTAATCGGTCTTGGGTTATTTTTTAATGATCGTCTTAATATTTTTACCGAACTTAATCAGTATTCAATTGGCGTTATTTTAAGTGTTACGGCTTCGTTGGTATGGGTTGCGTACGGAATGGCACAAAAGTTAATGTTACGTAAATTTAGTTCGCAACAAATTTTATTAATGATGTATTTTGGCTGTGTGATTGTGTTTACGCCTATGGCTGAGTTTTCACAGGTACAAGACTTAACTCCTTTTACCCTGATTTGTTTTATTTATTGCTGTCTCAATACATTAATCGGTTATGGCTCTTACGCAGAAGCATTAAATCGCTGGGATGTTTCGAAAGTGAGTGTTGTGGTGATGTTAGTGCCGCTTTTCACGATTTTATTTTCTCATATCAGCCATAATATAAGTCCAAATCATTTTGCGGCGCCGGAATTAAATAGCATTAGCTATATCGGGGCATTTGTTGTAGTATGCGGAGCAATTTTATCTGCAATCGGACATAAATTACTATCACCGCACAATGCGAAATAATATAAAAGTGCGGTCAAATTTTGGAGAGTTTTAATGAAGTTTATAGATGAATCCCTAATTCGAGTGGAAGCGGGAGACGGTGGAAACGGCTGTGTTAGTTTTCGCCGTGAGAAATTTATCCCCAAAGGCGGGCCGGATGGCGGTGATGGCGGTGATGGTGGTGATGTCTATCTAATTGCCGACGAAAACCTTAATACGTTAATCGATTATCGCTTTAACAAACGTTTTGCTGCAGAACGTGGTGAAAATGGTCGCAGCTCCGATTGTACCGGTCGCCGTGGTAAAGATATTACGTTACCTGTACCTGTAGGAACCCGTGCCATTGATAATGATACAAAAGAAACCTTAGGCGATTTAACCAAACATGGTCAAAAAATGTTGGTGGCAAAAGGGGGGTATCATGGCTTGGGGAACACCCGCTTTAAATCTTCCGTCAATCGTGCACCCCGTCAAAAAACAATGGGAACACCGGGAGAAAAGCGTGATCTACTACTAGAGCTTATGCTACTTGCCGATGTAGGGATGTTGGGTTTACCTAATGCGGGCAAATCAACCTTTATTCGGGCTGTATCGGCGGCAAAACCTAAAGTAGCGGATTATCCGTTTACAACGTTGGTACCAAGTCTTGGTGTGGTAAAAATGGATGAAGCCCGTAGCTTTGTCGTTGCTGATATTCCGGGATTGATTGAGGGGGCGGCAGAAGGTGCCGGCTTAGGGATTCGTTTCCTAAAACACTTGGAACGCTGTCGAGTGCTTATTCATCTTGTGGATATCCGTCCGATTGATGGTTCTGATCCGGCGGATAATGTCGCTATTATTGAATCTGAATTGTTCCAATACAGTGAAAAATTAGCTGAAAAACCGCGTTGGTTGGTGTTCAATAAAATTGATACGATGACTGATGAAGAAGCTCATGAGTGTGCAAAAGACATTGCCGAACGCTTGGGATGGGATGAAGAGTATTACTTAATCTCAGCGGCGACAGGTAAGAATGTTTCTTCGCTCTGTCGTGATATTATGGATTTTATTGAAGCTCATCCACGAGAAACGGAAGAACAGCAGCTCGCACCGGAAGAGGTCAAATTTAAATGGGAAGATTATCATCAAGAACAATTGGCGGAGCATCAATTAGAAGATGAGGACGATTGGGATGATGATTGGACAGAAGAAGATGACGAAGGTATAGAGTTTATTTACAAACCTTAATCCGTCTAACAAAAGTGCGGTTGATTTCATTGTTAAAATCGACCGCACTTTATTTTTTTAGATAGAAAAATTATCCACGATTGGCATTTTTCATAATTCGCTCTTTTGCTACTCGCCATTCGCGATCTTTAATGTCATCGCGTTTATCATGTTGTTTTTTCCCTTTAGCCAAACCGATTTTAATTTTTGCCCAAGCACCTTTCCAGTAAAGAGAAAGAGCAACAATGGTGAATCCGTCACGACCGGCTTTACCAAAAAGCGATTCTAATTCCCGCTTGTTGAGTAGGAGTTTTCGGGTTCGAGTAGGATCACATACGACATGGGTTGAAGCCAAACTGAGTGGCTGGATAGTCGCCCCAAATAAATAGGCTTCTCCATTTTTGAAAATAATGTAGCTGTCGCTAATATTTGCCTTACCCGCACGCATGGATTTGACTTCCCAGCCTTGTAATTCCAGCCCTGCCTCAATTTCATCTTCAATGAAATAATCATGGCGGGCTCGTTTATTAAGGGCGATAGTATTTGAACCCGGTTTTACTTTCTTTTTTGTCATAACTCATTATGTGTTTAAATTTTTGCTGATTTTACCGAATATGTTTCTTGATCGCAAAGTCGGGTAATTAAAAGAGAGAGGAATGGAGAGAATTTAAACTGAAAATAAGGAAACCAAGCTAAAAAACTGACTTTATTACCCCTTATTCAGCGTATCCAAAAAGGCCACAAAGGCTCGTTTTTGCAGATTGGATAAGTTATCCTATTTTTGATTGATTTCCACTTCTTTTAATTCTTCTTGCATTAATGCCGCGGGCATACAATCTTGAAAAAACCAACTGATAGGGGTGTTAAAAAAGATCGCAATATCAATCAAATGATTTACATTGATTTTACTTACGCCACGTTCATAACGAGAAAGTTGCTGCTGAGATAAATTGATACATTCCGATAACCTCTCTGCAGAGTAGCCAAATTCTTTTCTTTTTTGTTGAATGCGCTGCCCAATTGATTTATCTGCCGCTGCTGCCAATAACTGTGCCATTATTAATCTTCAAAATACTCATTTATTCACATTTTGTCGTTTTTTAGGCTTGAAAACAGAGCTATAGATAAGTGAAATTAAATTTGTTTACTTATCTATAGATAGGTAACCCGTAAAATTTCTATATTTCACTCATTTAAGAGGTTTCCTATGAAAAAATATTTGCTTTCTATTATTCTTGCCGGATTTTTGACTGCTTGTGGTAGCGGCGGTGGTGCTGGTACTGGTACTGCAACGACACCCGATGGCACCAAAATTGATTTGACGAATAGTCCAAAAGGACACGTGTCAGCAAAAACCGCTGATGGCGAGTTTTATGGCAAAAATAATAATGACTCCTTCTACGGTCTTTGGATAAATGACGCCAAAACAGTAAAAGAAACCCGCTTTCAAGGTACGAAAGCAACCAATTTACCTTCCGGTTCGGCAACTTATGTGGGGGATGCCTATTGGGTAAGTGGAATGACAGGCAATCCAAGTCGAGGCGGAAAAACAACCTTAAATGTAGATTTTGATCAAAAATCTGTCGATGGAAAAATTGAATTTAGTTTGTTAAATGACGGACGTAGTCAAGATATTACGCTACACAGAACCCAACTCAATGGAACGGAATTTAAGGGAGAAGCGTCTACCTTGTTAGAAAAAGGCACTTATCAAGGCGGATTATTCGGTAATGGGGCAAAAGAAGCTGCGGGTATCGTTGATTTTAACAATGATAGCTATGATACCTCTTTTGGCGGTATCCGTTACTAACCAGTTTGGCTGCCTATGATTTTTAGAAATTAATAGGCAGTTTTTTATTATGCGATATTTTATTCTTTTTTCTGTTTAGTCAGTTCCGTTGTTTATTCAAGTGAGCTTGAAGAATCGCTCAAGCAAGCTATTTATCAAGGAGATACCACCCATATTCAAAATTTGCTTGTGCAGTATCAAGCTCAGCCACACACGGATAAAACGTTACTTGATTACAGCCAAGCTAAGTTAGCGTTTTTACGCCAAGATTATGGGCAAGCTATTAAAATTTATAGACAAATCATTAGCGAACGTCCTGAGCTTCATTCTATCCGTATGGAACTAGCCATTGCGTTATTTGTTGATCGTCAAGACTGGGCGGCGAGATTGCAACTGGATAAAGTGAAAAGCGTTAAAGATTTACCCGCTTCCGCTTATGAACGGATTAATCGTTATATTGACGCGATTAATGAGCGTAACGCCTGGCAAGTTGAGGGCAGTATTGCGTTTCTTAAAACAAATAATGTTGACAATGTTTCCTCTTCACCGGCCATTGAAAATACAGGGTTTGTCAAAAATTCAAAAATGTTACCTCAAAAAGCCACAGGTGTAGCATATTCTTTCGGCGTGAATCGTGATTTTAATTTAGTCAATTCCCATTATTTGAGTGTAAGTAACGATATTCTCGGTAAAACCTACTGGGATAATCATCAATTTGATGATCTTTTTAACCGTACTTTACTTGGTTATGCTTACAAAAAGAATGATTTTATCTTCCGAATCCAACCCTTTTTTGAAAAGCGTTGGTATGGTGGTGAGGTATTTCATTGGTCAAATGGCATTGAATTAAGCTATAGCCTGTGGTTATCACAAAATTGGCAAAATCAAACATCACTTTCTAGCGAGAAAAGGCATTTTTTTAAAGATAATCCCCAAGCCGGCCGAATTAATACTATTTCCACAACCTTTATTTGGTATCGCAATCCCAAACAAATTTTGTATATCGGTACGGCGTTAGCAGAAGAAAAACTGCTAGAACGCCAATATAGTTCAATGATTAAAAATATCAGACTAGGCTGGCTGCAAGAATATCAATGGGGAATTTCAACAAAACTCAACATTGGGTTTATCCAACGCCAATTTAAAGCGGATGCCGTACTTGGCGGCATAATTCCTCTTGGTAAGACTCGAAAAGATAAAATTTATACATTTCTTGCTCAAGTATGGAAACGGGACTGGCATCTTTATGGCATTACGCCTAAATTAACTTTTGAATGGCGAAAACAGCAGAGTAATTTGAAGACCCTTTATCATTATAAAACGCAGAATCTTATCATTATTTTTGAAAAGACATTTTAATATTGAGGTTGAGGGCGAACCGGATTCGCCCATAAAAAGGAAGAGAAAGCACTGTTTTTACGATTCAATTTCGCCACAGAATCGATACCCCTCACCATGAATTGTCGCAATAATTTCAGGAGTCTCAGGATGATCTTCAAAATGTTTACGAATACGGCGAATCGTTACATCTACGGTACGATCTTGGGGTTTAAGCTCACGCCCGGTCATTTTTCTTAATAGTTCTTCACGGGTTTGTAATTTACCTGGA
Organism: Rodentibacter caecimuris; assembly: GCF_010587025.1. NCBI lineage: Bacteria > Pseudomonadati > Pseudomonadota > Gammaproteobacteria > Pasteurellales > Pasteurellaceae > Rodentibacter > Rodentibacter caecimuris. The sequence continues at coordinate 2,138,887 of NZ_CP040863.1, forward strand.
TTTTCACAGAAGTGTAACATCGCACGGAATTCACTACGGGGTAATTTAAATATTTCTCCTTCCGGATTGATAAGATTGTGACCGTTTAAATCTAATGTCCAACCGTTGAAACGATAAAACTCACGTTCACTATTGTTCTCTTTTTCATGCTGTAACATCACACGATGTAATAAATTGCGGGCGCGAATAGTTAATTCACGAGGATTGAAAGGCTTAGTAAGGTAATCATCCGCACCGATTTCCAGTCCTAAAATTTTATCTACTTCATTATCCCGACCGGTTAAGAACATAAGAGGCAGATTATCATATTCACGCAATTCCCGAGCTAATAGGAGACCATTTTTACCCGGTAGATTAATATCCATCACGATTAAATTAACTTTGCTATTTTTTAAAATTTCGTGCATTTGTACGCCATCTTGCGCTTCAAGAACGGTATAGCCTTCCGCTTCAAAAATTCCTTTCAATGTATTGCGGGTAACGATTTCATCTTCAACAATGAGAATCTGTGGTATCGCCATATTTCGCCCTCTTTTTACTTACTTTGAGTGATGCCCTATTTTATCTTTGTAACATTGTTGTAACAACGGAAAAGTGCGGTTATTTTTTATGATCTTTTCATTTTTATGATCTAAATCATACTTTTTTAGTTTTTAGAATGTCTTTATGTTAGAATTTTTCCCCTCTCAATTTATGCTTTCGCCTATGAAAAAATACGTTCTTTTTTTTACACTGATTTTTACCGTGTTTGCAAGTCAAGCAGGGTTATTCAATAGTAAATCCGCTTTTTTGAGTATTGATGAGGCCTTTCCTATTTCAGCTCAAATTTCATCGGATAAAAAACAGTTATCTATTCGTTGGGATATTGCCGAAGAGTACTATCTTTACCAAGAAAAAATCACAGCTAAGGCGAGTTCCGCTCCTCAACAACTTTCGGTGAATTTCAACCAAAATGCTGAAATACACGACGATCCCTATTTCGGACGCGTCGCCGTTTTTACAAAACCTTTGGTGGCTTATTTTTCCGGTGAAGCCTTTGGGGATAACCAGAGTATTGAGGTTTCCTATCAGGGATGCACGGAAGGATTTTGTTATCCGCCGGAAGTCAGAACGTTGAAAGTCAGCGATTTGCCTATTGCCTCGTCGGAAGAAAAAACACAGCAAAATTCAACCGCACTTTTAGCGGAACAAGATCGTTTAGCGGCGGGCTTGTTCCAAAGTAAATATGCGGTATTCGGCTTTTTCTTACTTGGGCTGGGATTAACTTTTACACCTTGTGTATTACCTATGCTGCCATTGCTTTCCTCTATCGTAATTGGCCAGCAACAACGTCCGAATATGCTGCGAGCTTTTTCCTTAAGTTTTCTTTATGTTCAAGGGATGGCGCTCACTTATACCTTGCTAGGGCTCACTGTTGCGGCAATAGGCTTGCCATTTCAAATTGCATTACAACACCCTTATGTGATGATTGGGCTTTCCGTGCTGTTTACGCTGCTTGCATTATCGATGTTTGGCGTATTTACCTTACAGTTGCCAAGCGCCTTACAAACTAAACTCAATACATGGAGCCAAAAACAAACATCGGGTGCTTTTGGTGGTGCCTTTTTAATGGGGATGATCGCCGGGCTGGTTGCCTCGCCTTGCACTTCGGCGCCACTTTCCGGTGCATTGCTTTATGTCGCACAAAGCGGCGATCTTGTTACAGGGGCAATGACGCTCTATTTGTTGGCATTAGGGATGGGCATTCCGTTAATGCTTATCACGTTATTCGGCAATAAAATTTTGCCAAAATCAGGCGAATGGATGAATACGGTTAAACACAGCTTTGGTTTTGTTATGCTGGCATTGCCGGTATTTTTGCTGTCCCGTATTTTGCCCGAAACTTGGGAACCGCGTTTATGGGCGTTATTAGCAAGTACTTTTTTTGTTTGGTTTGCCTTACAAATGCCTAAAAACGGCTTAGGTTATGGTGTAAAAGTGCTGGCTTTTGTTTGTGCAATGGTCACTGTACAGCCTCTACAAAATCTGCTTTGGCAACACCAATCTGTTACTCAAAGTGCGGTTAATAATACGGACATTTCTCATGTTAAATTTCAGCGCGTTCAAAATCTGCAGGAATTAAATGAGGCTCTGGCAAACAATCCTCATCGGATTGCATTGCTGGATCTGTATGCCGATTGGTGTGTAGCTTGTAAAGAATTTGAGCAATATACATTCAGTAACAAACAGGTTCAAAATGCGTTTGAAAATGTACTTTTGCTCCAAGTGGATATGACAAAAAACAGCCCTGAAAATAAAGCCATAATGGAACGCTATCAGGTGTTAGGTTTACCAACGATTTTATTTTTGGATCAAACAGGCAAGGAAATACAAGGTAGCCGTGTAACCGGTTTTATGGAGGCGGAAGTATTTTTAAATTGGCTAAATAAATTCGTCATCCATTAACTATTTTTGACGTAGAGTAAAAAGTCTTTTTCAAACTTTGCGCTTGTTTAACAAAATGCGAATAGATATGATCTACAGGCTTTTTAATTTATCTTTTAACAAGGAAACTTTATGAACAATCTTGAAAAATTTCGTCCTTATGTTTTAGCCTTACTACGCATTGTTGTTGCTTATATGTTTATCTTGCACGGCACTGCTAAATTTTGGGAATTTCCAATCTCTATGACCGGTGGCAATGGCGCCGTTACCGACCCATTAATGATTGTCGGTGGGGTGATTGAAATTGTCGGCGGTATTTTAGTGTTGTTAGGCTTGTTTACCAGAGCCGCAGCCTTTATTTTATCCGGTCAAATGGCGTATGCCTATTTCTTTATGCACGTAGCAGGCAAAGGGAACTTATTCTTCCCAATTGCAAATGGCGGCGAACTGGCATTACTTTATTCTGTTGTTTTCTTCTATTTTGTTTTTGCAGGTGCCGGAGCATTGTCATTAGACAATAAATTTAAGAAAAACTAACTTTTAGGTTTAACACTTTATACCTCTCAAATAGCCCACGTAATGTGGGCTTTCTTTAAAACGATTTCACTTCTCCGCACTTTACTTGCCGCTTATTTTTGTTGAATCTTTTCTATATTTACGCAACCGTTTGCGTTATAATCTGCGCGCTTATTTTTTTAACCCATCTATGAAAGGAAAATATAATGATAGATCGCCCTATTCGTCAGGCTTTGTTAAGTGTTTCAGATAAAACCGGTATTGTGGAATTTGCCCAAGGGCTTATTCAACGTGGAGTAAAATTGCTTTCTACCGGCGGCACGGCAAAACTCTTAGAACAAAATGGTTTGCCTGTGACCGAAGTGTCTGACTATACGGGATTTCCTGAGATGATGGATGGTCGTGTGAAAACGTTGCATCCAAAAGTACATGGTGGGATTCTGGGGCGTCGTGGAACGGATGACGCCATCATGCAACAGCATGATATTGAAGGCATTGATATGGTGGTGGTCAATTTATATCCCTTTGCACAAACTGTCGCGAAACTCAATTGCACGTTGGAAGATGCCGTGGAAAATATTGATATCGGCGGGCCGACCATGGTACGTTCGGCGGCAAAAAATCATAAAGATGTAGCGATTATTGTCAATAATCATGATTTTAATGCCATTCTTGCAGAAATGGATCAACATCAAAATCGCCTTACATTGGAAACCCGCTTTGATCTTGCCATCAAGGCCTTTGAACATACAGCGCAATACGATTCAATGATTGCAAACTATTTTGGTCAGCTCGTTAAACCTTATCATGTGGCGGCGGAAGAAGATACTAATGCTAAGTGCGGTCAATTTCCTCGCACATTAAATCTGAATTTTGTGCGAAAACAAACCATGCGTTATGGTGAAAATGCTCATCAAAATGCGGCGTTTTATGTGGATCTTAACGTGAAAGAAGCGAGCGTGGCAACGGCGACACAATTACAAGGTAAAGCGCTTTCTTATAACAATATTGCTGACACTGATGCCGCCCTTGAATGTGTGAAAGAATTTGATGAGCCCGCTTGTGTTATCGTGAAACACGCTAATCCGTGTGGCGTGGCATTAGGAAAAGATATTTTAGAAGCCTACAACCGTGCTTATCAAACCGATCCGACTTCCGCTTTTGGTGGAATCATCGCCTTTAACCGTGAACTGGACGAAAAAACCGCGACTGAAATTGTAGAACGCCAATTTGTGGAAGTGATTATTGCACCGAAAGTATCAGCAGAAGCTGTCGAGGTGGTTAAGCGCAAGAAAAATGTCCGACTGCTTGAATGCGGAGAATGGCAAGAACGTACTCAGCGTTTAGACTTCAAACGTGTAAATGGCGGTTTATTGGTACAAGATGCAGACTTAGGCATGGTCGGTTTGGACGATTTAAAAGTAGTGAGCAAACGTCAACCGACCGAACAGGAACTCAAAGATTTATTATTCTGCTGGAAAGTGGCGAAGTTCGTGAAATCCAATGCGATCGTTTACGCCAAAAATAACCAAACCATCGGCATTGGCGCAGGTCAAATGAGTCGAGTTTATTCCGCTAAAATTGCCGGTATTAAAGCGCAAGACGAAGGGTTAGAAGTTTCAGGTTGTGTAATGGCTTCCGATGCGTTCTTTCCATTCCGTGACGGCATTGATGCTGCGGCGAAAGTGGGAATCCAATGCGTGATCCATCCGGGTGGCTCTATGCGTGATCAGGAAGTGATTGATGCGGCGGACGAGCATGGGATGGTGATGGTGTTGACGGGGATGAGGCATTTTAGACACTAGGAATAGTCGTGTTTATTAGTTAATTGAAATCGGATTTCGCCCGATTGGGCGACTTACTTTTCTTTGCTTGTGCAAAGCAAAGTAAGCAAAAGAAACACACCCCCAGTTAAATCGCTATTCTTTGCTTGGTTTCAATTTTCTTAACGGCAATTTTCTGAACTCGCAACTATGTTGCTCAAACAGACGAAAATTGCCTAAAAATTGAAAGTCGCAAAGGCGATTTATATGGGGACTAAGTTTGTCAGTGCATTTAATGTAAAAGTGCGGTTAATTTTAAAATGGTTTTATTCCATGGAAAATATAACGAATTCTGACCGCACTTTGAAGGTTTATAGAAGGAACAAGTCGGGTTCCCTTCTTTTCCGCCTTTGTGGAGTTGAATTTGTAGGAAATTTTCGTCTGTTTGAGCATAGCGAGTTCAGAAAATTTCCGTTAAGCAAATTCAATGAAACAAAGGAAATAAGGAAAAGCAGGGTTGCCTTTCTTTTTGCTTACTTTTTCTTTGGCAAAGCAAAGAAAAAGTAAGTCGTCATTGGCGAAACCCGAATAAAATCAAAAAACACTTTTGACAACCACAACATAAACATTATAAGGATCATCATGAATATTTTAATCATCGGAAACGGCGGTCGTGAACACGCGCTTGCTTGGAAAGCGGCTCAATCTCCACTAGCCAAAAAAGTTTTTGTCGCACCCGGCAACGCAGGAACGGCACTGGAAAGCAACATTGAAAACGTTAATATTGCAGTTACTGATATTCCGGCACTTGTTAAATTCGCGCAAAATAATCAAATCGGCTTAACCATTGTTGGGCCTGAAGCTCCGTTAGTTATCGGTGTGGTGGATGCATTCCGTACGGCAGGATTAAAAATTTTCGGGCCAACACAAGCGGCAGCCCAATTAGAGGGTTCGAAAGCTTTTACTAAAGATTTCTTAGCTCGCCACAAAATTCCAACAGCGGAATATCAAAATTTCACAGAGGTAGAACCGGCATTAGCATATTTGCGGGAAAAAGGTGCGCCAATTGTCGTGAAAGCAGATGGTTTGGCTGCCGGTAAAGGCGTGATTGTAGCGATGACACTACAGGAAGCGGAAGAGGCGGTACGTGATATGTTATCGGGCAATGCCTTTGGTGAGGCGGGTAGCCGAGTGGTGATCGAAGAGTTTTTAGATGGTGAAGAAGCCAGTTTTATTGTGATGGTGGATGGCAAAAATGTTGAACCGATGGCAACCAGTCAAGATCATAAACGCGTGGGTGAGAACGATACCGGGTTGAATACAGGGGGAATGGGCGCTTATTCACCTGCACCGGTGGTTACAGCTGAGATTCACGATCGCATTATGCAGGAAGTCATTTATCCGACTGTAAACGGCATGGCGGCGGAAGGTAATGTTTACACCGGTTTCTTATATGCCGGTTTGATGATTATGCCGAACGGTCAACCGAAAGTGATCGAATTTAACTGCCGTTTTGGTGATCCGGAAACCCAACCAATTATGTTGCGTTTGGAGTCAGATCTAGTTGAACTTTGTCTTAAAGCCTGTGAGGGTAAGTTAGATGAAATTCAATCCCAATGGAATCCAAAAGCTTCATTGGGCATTGTATTAGCGGCGGAAGGCTATCCGGGGGATTATCGCAAAGGCGATGAAATTATCGGTTTGCCGCAAAGTGCGGTTGAAAATGAAAAAGTTTTCTTAGCGGGCGTAGAAGCCAAAGAGGGGAAATTGCTTACCAATGGCGGTCGCGTATTATGTGCCACAGCCTTAGGCGACAGCGTATTTGAAGCACAACAAAAAGCGTTGAAACTAGCAGAACAAATCCGATGGAACGGTCGTTTTTATCGTCGTGATATTGGTTATCGTGCGGTTGCTCGTGAAACACAAAAATAATGGAAAAATAACCGCACTTGGCGTTAATTTTTTTCATTCACCTAAATAGGAAAATGACATGGATTACAAGAACAAATCACTCTGTCGCATTCGTACCATTAGTTTTTTCTTAACATTACGTAAGGATAAAACACAATGGGAAGCCGCACTCCGTTCAGTGAAACATGAAGTCGATTTGTTGTTGCCGGCGATACAAAAATCCGGTTATGTTTTGCAATCCATTCGGATTATTACCAATCCTTTCGGTGAATATTTAGATTTAACTGATGTGAACAATGCAAAAGCGGATTTACAGTATTTAACGGGGTTACTCAATAAATTAAATGAAAGTGGCGTACGTATCCGATTTGCGATTGGCGCCGCAAGCAATGTACACGAAATTGCATTGCTGCCTGAACTTATTGCTGATTATGGTGATTTATGTAATGTTTGCGTAAATGTACCGTTAGATGAAAATGGTATTTTAGATAATCATTTAATTGAGCAATCCGTTAGTGCGGTGCAACGTATTGCTCAAATAACCCCACGTGCTGAAGGTAATTTCAACTTTACTGTAAATTTTAACTGCAAACCCTTTATTCCCTATTTTCCCGCAGGTTATCATTTGAGCCATTTGCCGAATAGTTTTGTTATTGGTTTGGAAACACCGGATTTGTTGGTCGCTGCGTTAAAATCAGTTTCAAAATCCTCTCATAATCAGTTTTATGCCGATTGTTATCAGTCTATGCTGAAAGCACTACAACATCATGTAGATGAAATTCTTACCACGTTAAGTGCGGTTAAATTATCCGGCAATTTTGAATTTGTCGGTATTGATAGCTCGGCGGCACCATCGAAAAACTGTGCTTCTATAACGGAATTGTATGAGCTTATGGGAGTACCATATTTGGGGGCTGCCGGTACGATTGAAGTATCGGCATTACTAACCAAAGTATTTAAATCTGTGCAAAACGTGCCGTTGGTGGGATTCTCAGGTCTAATGTTGGCAGTAACGGAAGATCTCGGTTTAGCACAAGCTACACAACAGGAACAGTTTGATATTCGCTCATTGCTTACTTATAGTGCTGTATGCGGTATAGGCTTAGATACGGTACCTGTGGCTGGTAACGCTAGTGCAGCAAGTATTGCTGCGATTATGCGTGATACAGGGACGATGGCATTTCGTTTAAATAAGCCATTGACCGTGCGTTTATTCCCTATTCCGAACAAAATTGCTGGTGAAATATCTGAGTTTGAAAGCGATGATCTTTGTAATTGTCGCATTCTGGGCATTCCATACTAAGAGTAGAAAATATTGAGAAAATGACCGCACTTTTCCTATGAATCTTTTTCATTCCTTAGATGAAAAAATATGTACTAAATTTTAATTAAATTTAAACCAATAAGCGGTTACACTATAGATCGCAATCACATAACAGGAGAACACAATGTTTACTAAAAATATGAATATCGCTGACTACGATCCGGTATTATGGCAAGCGATTCAGGATGAAAACCGCCGTCAGGAAGAACATATCGAATTAATCGCTTCTGAAAACTATGCCAGCCCGCGTGTGATGGAAGCACAGGGTTCGCAGTTTACCAATAAATATGCTGAAGGCTATCCGGGTAAGCGTTATTATGGCGGCTGTGAATATGCGGACATTGTGGAACAACTCGCTATTGATCGTGCAAAAGAGTTATTCGGTGCCGATTATGTGAATGTTCAACCGCACTCTGGCTCTCAAGCCAATGCGGCAGTGTATGGCGCATTGATTAATGCCGGTGATACTATTTTAGGAATGGATCTAGCGCACGGCGGCCACTTAACACACGGTGCAAAAGTAAGTTTCTCCGGTAAAATTTATAATTCGGTGCTTTATGGTATCACAGCGGACGGTTTGATTGATTATGAAGATGTGCGCCAAAAAGCATTGGAATCTAAACCAAAGATGATTGTAGCCGGTTTCTCTGCTTACTCTCAGGTAGTTGATTGGGCGAAGATGCGTGAAATTGCCGATGAAGTTGGGGCATATTTATTTGTGGATATGGCACACGTCGCAGGATTAATTGCTGCGGGATTATATCCAAATCCATTACCGCACGCCCACGTAGTGACAACAACGACCCATAAGACTCTAGGCGGTCCACGTGGCGGTTTAATTCTTTCCTCTTGTGGTGATGAAGAGATCTATAAAAAATTACAATCCTCCGTATTCCCTGCGAATCAAGGTGGCCCGTTAGTTCACATTATTGCAGCAAAAGCGGTATGTTTTAAAGAAGCCTTAGAGCCGGAATACAAAGTATATCAAGCCAACGTATTGAAAAATGCGAAAGCGATGGTAGAAGTATTTAAACAACATGGTTTTGATGTAGTATCAAACGGTACGGAAAATCACTTGTTCTTGGTGAGTTTCATCAAACAAGGCTTAACCGGTAAAGCTGCCGATGCGGCATTAGGTAAAGCAAACATTACCGTGAATAAAAACTCGGTACCAAATGATCCGCAAAAGCCATTTGTGACTTCAGGTATTCGAATAGGCACTCCATCAGTAACCCGTCGTGGTTTTAATGAACAAGATTGTCGTGATTTAGCCGGTTGGATGTGTGATATTTTAGATGTACTTGGCAAAGAAAACGAAGAACAAGTTATTGAAGCGACCAAAGAAAAAGTATTAGCAATTTGTAAACGTCTTCCTGTTTACCCTGCATAATATATATTTAGGAAGCGGATTGTGTGTTAGTGGCGGTGGATATCGCCGCTTATTTTTTTATATAAAAGGGTAAAAGTTGTACAACATATAACTTTCTGTTTTAGAGAGTATGTTCTTTGTATTTTAACTTTTAGAAAGAAGAAAAGGCAGGATAACTGCCTCTTATTTACGGCATTATGTAGCGAATGCACCATTTAAAGGAAAATGTAGGGGTGCCACTGGCGTCCGTAAAAATTAAATGATTTCAAAAGCTTGTTTGTGTAACTGCTACATAATACCGCTTACTTGAAAAAGTGCGGTTAATTTTGACCGCACTTTCATTGATTAAGGGAGTTCATCCACTTCTTTATCTACTTTTGGCGGAATCATATGTTCACGTCTCAATCCGACATCATAAGCAATGGCAATTGCAATAAAGATGGAGGAATAAGTACCGAATCCAATCCCGACAAGCAATGCGAGGGAGAAGTTATGAATAGACGGGCCGCCGAAGAAGAACAGTGCAATAACGACAATAAGCGTAGTTGCAGAAGTCATAATTGTTCTTGATAAAGTTTGGGTCAGGGAAATATCAATAATATCAATTGTATCCAATCGTCTGATTTTGCGGAAATTTTCACGAACCCGGTCAAACACGACGATACTATCATTGATGGAATAGCCCACTACGGAAAGAATTGCCGCTACGAAAGTTAAGTCCATTTCCACTTGTAAAGCTGAGAATACACCAAGAGTAATCACAACGTCGTGGGCGAGAGAAGCGATTCCCCCTAAGCCTAAACGCCATTCAAAACGTGAGCCGATATAAATTAGCATCATAGCCAGTGTGGCTAAAGTGGCATAAACCGCTCCTTGTGCCAATTCTTCCCCTACGTTAGGTCCAACGAATTCGATACTTTTAATTTTAATACCGGAGTCGAGTTCTACTAACATTGATTTTACCCGATCACCAATACCTGAATCATTATCAGAGGCCGGTAAGCGAATCATCACATCCTGAACGGAGCCGGTAGTCTGCACAACAGGGCTTTCAATACCGTGTTGTTTCAGTTTGTTGCGGATCTGCTCAAGATTTGCCGTTTGAGAAAAGTGAGTATCGAATACTACACCGCCGGTAAAATCTAACCCCCAGTTAAAGCCCTTTGTGACGATAAAAAACATTGAAATCGCCATAAAAAGTGCTGAAACAACGTAGCCCCATTTACGTATTTTCATAAATTCGGCTAACGGGAACGGAAGTTTAATTCCGTTAATTTCTTTGATGAGATGTCCGTTTTTATCTCTTGCGAAAAGTGCCATAGTCACCTCAATTAAATAGAAAGTTTTTCAACACGTTTACCACCATAGATTGCATTTACCAGAGCGCGAGTTCCGGTAATAGCGGTAAACATGGAAATTGCCACACCCAGTGAAAGGGTAATTGCAAAACCTTGAATCGGGCCGGTTCCCACTGCGTAGAGAATAATGGCCGTTAAGATAGTGGTTAGGTTTGCATCGAAAATAGAGGTAAATGCTCCGTTGTAACCTTCATTAATAGCCTGTTGGATAGGGCGTCCGTTACGAATCTCTTCTTTAATTCGCTCAAAGATCAATACGTTGGCATCCACCGACATCCCAAGGGTTAACACGATACCTGCAATCCCCGGCATAGACAATGTTGCCCCCGGAAGAATAGACATTAAACCGACTAACAAGACAATATTAATAACCATTGCAAGGCTTGCGATAATACCGAAAAGCTTATAGTAGATAAGCATAAATACGATAACAGAGATTAATCCCCAAAAGCTGGCGTTCATACCTTGCTCAACATTTTGTGCACCAAGTGATGGACCGATCGTGCGCTCTTCCACAATTTGTATCGGAGCGATTAACGCACCTGATTTTAATAAAGTGGAAAGATTATTGGCTTCCGCCAGGCTGCCAACACCGGTAATTTGAAAGTTTGCGCCAAAGCGAGCCTGAATCGTGGCTACGTTGATAACCTCTTCGCTTTTCTCAAGAATGGTTTTACCGTTCTCATCTTTCTTGCCGTTGTCTTTATATTCAACATAAAGGGTTGCCATTGGTTTTTTATAGTATTTTTTGGTGAGTTGAAGCATTTGCTCCCCACCTTCACTATCTAGAGTGACACTTACCTGTGGCGTTCCAGATTGATGATCGAGTGCTGCACTTGAGTTGATGATATGTTCACCGCCTAAAGACGGGCGTTTTAACAAGACAATGGGACGACCTTCACGATTATATTTCACTTCTGAATCAGACGGGATAATACCGCGAGCTGCCGCTTCCGAATTTACCGTAGAGTTCACCATTCGGAATTCAAGGGTTGCTGTTGCGCCAAGAATTTCTTTCGCACGTGCAGTATCCTGTACACCCGGCAATTCAATGACGATACGTTCTGCACCTTGACGCTGTATTACCGCTTCTGCTACGCCTAATTCTGAAACACGTTTACGCAAAATTGTTAAGTTTTGCTCAATCGCTAAATCGCGTGCTTCATTAAGTGCGGTCGTAGATAGGGATAAATTTAGCGTATCGTTGCCTGAATCGCTCACTTCTAAGGTTGGGTGAGCTTGGCGAATAATACGGGTCGCTTTTGAGAGTTGTTCGGGATTGGCAAGCGTAATGGTTGTACCGAAATGATCGGCATTCTTAATCCCCGTGTATTGAATTTTTTCTTTACGAAGATCGTTACGCAATGTGTCCTGTAATTGCTCTTGACGTTTTGCCAGTGCGGAGTTCATATCCACTTCCATCAAGAAACGAACCCCACCGCGTAGATCTAAGCCCCATTTCATAGGGTTTGCTCCGATACTGCTTAACCAAGTAGGGGTTGCCGGTGCAAGGTTTAAAGCCGTGCTATAGTTCGTACCGAGTTTTTCGGCAATTTTATCCTTAGCAAGTAACTGATCGTCCGTATTATTGAAGCGGGCTAAAATAGAGCCTTGTTCAAGAACAATCGATTTTGTTGAAAGATTATTGGCTTTTAACACCTCTTGAACTTGTCCTAATGTAGTCGTATTGGCTTGTAGCCCGCGAGTACCTGAAATTTGCACGGCGGGATCTTCACCATAAATATTTGGAAGAGAGTATAAAACACCAATGGCGACCACGAGGATCACCATTAGATTCTTCCATAATGGGTAACGATTTAACATGGTTGTCTCTTTATGAATGGAGGATTAAAGAGTCTTTACAGAACCTTTTGGAAGAATAGTCACAATATAGTTACGGTTGATTGTGATTTCCGTCGTTTCATTTAATGCAATCACCACACTGTTATTATCTTCAATTACTTTGGTGATTTTGCCCATCATACCGCCGGCAGTGAGCACTTCAGTGCCTTTGGCTAATTCAGACATTAATTTTTTGTGTTCTTTGTTACGCTTCGCTTGAGGGCGATAAATCATAAAGTAAAAAATTAAACCGAAAATCACGAAAATAACTAATGTGGACATTGGGCTTTGAGCTTCCATTTGATGTTTTCCTTATTAAACTTAAGTTGAAAATTGGGCGATAAAATACCATAAATCGCACAAAATGTGAAAAGCATATTGATTGATCGCAGAATTTATTGCAACCCAAGTTTCTCAACTGCTTTACTTATGATGCGTCTATACCAGAAAGGGGAAATTTCTTATTGGATTAAATCGGGCAAACTACCTCATGAATTTTAAAGGTACACGGCTATCCATATAAAAATACGCACTATCATTATCTATGCGTTAATGATCACACAAAACATAGTAAATATAAGTAATAAAAAAATGAGTGTTGATAAAATTTTAGTCGAACCCCAAAATATAGGTGGTATTCCCATTGAACGTTTGTTGCCGGAACCACAAAGCAATTTAGCCCATTAGTTGGGAGCGATATGCAATTTAAACACGCACAGGCATTTGAGATTGATCGTGTACCAAGTTTTGAATACGGCATTTTAGTCTTAAAAGGCGAAATAAAAGTAAATGGGGTGAGTTATAAAGCCGATGAACTGGCGGTTTTATTTGATTGCCAACATGCAAATATGGCATTAAACCTATGGGAAGAGGCAGGAACAAATATTATGTTGTTAGTCGGTGAGCCATTGCCACACTCAACAGTGATGTGGTGGAACTTTGTGGCGGGCAGTAAAGAGGCATTGGAGCAGGCCGTTGAAGATTGGAATAACGGTCCCCCTCGTTTTAGTGATATTAATCTTGATGGTAGCGTATTAAAACGTTTACCGGCACCTCAAGTTCCCAATAAATTACGTTAGACACATAAATAGCAAAACAGGAATCCTTGTTACGTTTCATTACGAACAAGGATTTTTTACAGCACGAAACTTTTCTTGTAAAAAATCACATAATGAATGTTCACCAATGCTATTGGTTATTTAAAAAATACTCGGTTTATTCCTACAAATCTTAACTGAAAGCAAGTAAAATGCCCCTGTTTTTTACTTGTTTAATTTTTTTAGGAGTGACTATGGCAGCGGAAAGTTCAGGTGATTTAATTCGAGTGGTGGCATTGCTGGGTGCCGCAGTGGTGGCGGTGCCATTATTTAAACGCATAGGATTGGGATCGGTGTTGGGGTATCTCGCTGCCGGATTGGCTATTGGCCCCTATGGTTTACAGGTGATTGGTGATCCTCACGCAATTATTCATCTGGCTGAATTTGGTGTCGTGATGTTCTTATTTGTGATTGGACTTGAAATGAAGCCTTCACACCTTTGGGGATTACGTCGTCAGATTTTTGGACTAGGCAGTATGCAAGTGATCATTTCTGCTATTTTAATGACGATCGTGGGAGCGCAATTTGGTGTATCTTGGGAAGTGGCGTTTGTCTCTTACGCAGGTTTTGTATTGACATCCACCGCAATTGTGATGCAAGTATTAGGTGAACGCAAAGAACTTTCTACAAACGCGGTCAAAAAATCGTCTCAATTTTATTATTTGAAGATCTTCTGATTGTCCCATTACTTGCTATTGTTGCTTCCCTCTCTCCTTTTGAAAAAACTGAAGCTTCCATGCCTTGGTGGCAATCTGCGGGCATTGCTATGCTCGCCTTAGCGGTATTAGTGTTTATTGGCCGTTTCATTTTAAATCCGGTTTTCCGTATTTTGGCGAATGCTAAAGCCCGTGAAGTCATGACTGCTGCTGCACTTTTTGTGGTATTGGGGGCCGCATTATTAATGGAAGAAGCCGGTTTATCTATGGCAATGGGCGCTTTTGTAGCAGGTGTAATGCTTTCCGAATCTGCCTTCCGCCATCAATTGGAGGCGGATATTGAGCCTTTCCGTGGTTTATTGCTGGGGCTTTTCTTCCTTGACGTGGGAATGGCGTTAGATTTAAAAGTCGTTGCAGAAAACTGGCAATTAATCCTTTTAGGCGTGATTGTATTAATGCTCACCAAAGGTGTCTGTATTTATGTTGTAGCACGTGTTGCTAAAAGTACTCATAAAACAGCATTAGAACGAGCGCTCTTAATGGCACAAGGTGGGGAATTTGCTTTTGTGCTTTTTGCGGCAGCCCTGTCAAAAGGAGTGATTGATGAAACGGTAAATGCCAATATGACGGCAATTGTTGTGCTTTCTATGGTGATGACGCCGCTCATTCTTGTGCTTTATGAAAAATATGGATCGAAAGAAATTGCAGAAGAAATTGAACCTGATGAAATTGATGAACAGCATCCGATACTTATTATCGGTATGGGACGTTTTGGACAAATCGTAAATGACTTGCTCCGTTTAAGTGGTTATGCCACAACAGTGGTAGATCTTAATCCAACGATGATTAAAGGTTTTAATGAATATGGCATTAAATCTTATTTTGGCGACGCTTCCCGCCGTGAGTTTTTAATTGCCGCGGGATTGGAACAAGCGGAAATGCTCGTGGTTGCTATTGATAACAAAGAACAGGCATCCGCTATCGTACATTTTGCCCGTGAAGTAAATCCGAATATTAAAATTATTGCTCGTTCTTATGACCGTTTTCATACATTTGATTTATATAATTCCGGTGCGAATGACGTTATACGTGAAACATTCGATTCTGCAGTGCGTACCGGACGTACCGCGTTAGAAGGGTTAGGTATGGAATCTGAAGTGGCAAAAGAAATTTCGGAATATTATTTCCATGCTGATCGTCATGAAGTGAAATTAATGTCTCAAGTTTATGAACCAAAATCAGAATTCTTTAAAAGCCCGGTATTGCAAGATATTGCGAGGGAAGGCGACCAAAAAATGGCGGCAGATATTCAAGAAATCTTGATAAGAGCAAAAGAAAAAGAACAAGAACAAGAAGAAAATAGTATTATGTAGCAAATGTAGAAGATAAAAATTTATACAAAATGTAGGAGCATACTACGTATGCTCCGCAGCTATTGATATTACGTGTACTGTATCCCCACTATCACATGAAAATATCAGTTTTGTGCAACTGTTACACAATATCGGAAGAAAACTAAAAATTTTGACAAAAATGAGAAACTAGGACGTAGGTTGAATTAAATGGGATTAATTTGTCCAAGACCATTATGAAATGAGGCTCTACGTAATGCAAATCCTATTTTTATAGCAGGAAAAACTTTCCCTAAATAGCAAATTTAACAGATTAGGAAGAGAGACTTAAACTAGTGTTATGATCAATGCAAAAATGAACCAGGCTGACGCTGGAAGATCATCGAAAAGTAAACCACTGTGTCTTTTTATAAATGCCTTGCTACTTAAACAGAGAATAACCTAGTATGCTTTGCATGGAAACTATCTTAAAAATCCGTCGTTTTTACCATAAAGACTGTCTCTTAGCCGCAAACTATCCCATAAAACTTGATACTGCCAATTTGGGGGGGGAATCTTCAAAAACATATGAATATTCTCTTTTATTGCGTGAACCTCTAGAATTTTGACTTCTTTATAACTACACAACTGTCTTAATATTCCTCCAATATCTACTCGCAATTTTCCATAAATTACCTGTCTTCGATACTTCGGGATAAAGATTATATGATACTTACAATTCTATCTTGTGTGTGATAGACCTGAATCGTCATTGGATTTACTGGCCATGACTTATCCTTCTATATGTTGAATTTTTGCTTGTCAGCCTTATTCATTATAGGTGGATTTTATTTTGCTCACTGCTTAATCTTTTTGATTACATATGTATAGCGTATATTTTTATGCTCAGATGTTACCTGATAATTAAAAGTGCGGTTAATTTCAACCGCACTTTTACTTTTAAATTATTCGGCTTTCACCCCTAAATTACCAATTTTCACTCCTAGCACGCCGAGAGAAACCGCATCTAAATAATCGCCAAGAAATTTGAACAATTCGTTTAATTCTGTAAATGAACGTTGTACTTTGACTTGATCTTCTACTCTGCGAACAAATTCATAGCGAATCCCATTTTCTTCAAAGTGTGCAGTAAGGGTTAAATAAACGGTTTCAAAAAAATGGCTGCGCGCACCTTCTTCACCCGGATCACTAATGCGCACATTCCATGTTGTATTGAATAATGTTTCTGTTTTATTTGACATATTTTACCTCTCGTTACGCCGATTACTTTAAGAAAAACCCGATTATAAAGTTTCTGAAATCAAAAAATTTATAATCGGGTTTTTCAAAACGTTTCCCTACGTGCTTTGCTTTGCGTTGGTAACTGCCTTTTCCTTTAGGTTTTTTCTCAATACGCTGACGGAATAATTTGTCATGTAATAATGCCATGATCGCATTATCTTTTACGACACCTCTTGTGTGCCGATAAACGGTTTGATTTTCAACCGCACTTTTTTGTTTCTTTGCCATCATTTTTCCTTAAAAAAGCCGTGAAGACATTTTCACGGCTGCTGTATTATACGGGTAAACCTTAAAATTACAAAATATCAAGAACACTTTCCGGTGGTCGCCCGATTTTTGCTTTGTCACCATTCACCACTATCGGGCGTTCAAGCAAAGCGGAATGCTCACTTATCGCCGTCAATAAATCGGCATTCGTCAATGCCGAATTAGCAAGATTTAAGGATTGATAAAGCTCATCTTTCACCCGCATCATTTGGCGAATATCCGTGATGTTTAATTTATTCGCAAGTTGTTGCAGTTCGGCAACGGAATATTGTTTTTGTAAATAAAGTTCAATGTTTGGCTGAATACCTTTTTCTTCTATTAACGCTAACGTTTCCCGGCTTTTGGAGCAACGAGGATTGTGATAAATAATAACTGACATAGAATTTCCTTTAGCTGGCTATAATTGAAAGAAATTTTAACTTATAATGCTGGAAAATGCTCACTTTGGATGTTGATAATGTTAGAAATGTTGAAAAGCTGGTATGCACGCCGTTTAGGCGATCCGCAAGCAATGGGGCTATTGGCTATTTTGCTTTTTGGTTTTGTTGCGATTTATTTTTTCGGAAATTTAATTGCACCATTTCTCATTGCGGTTGTACTTGCCTATTTGTTAGAAATGCCAATTCACTTTTTGACAAATCATTTGAAATTTCCACGAATGTTAGCAACGGTGATTATCTTTGGCAGTTTCATTGGCGTAGCAACCATTTTTTTCCTTGTGTTAGTGCCGATGTTATGGAATCAAACCGTTTCTTTATTAAGCGATTTACCGGCAATGTTCAATAAACTGAATGAATGGCTACTTAGCCTGCCGGAGCATTATCCGGAACTGATCGATTATTCCATGGTAGATGCCATTTTTAATTCTGTACGGGAAAAAATCCTCGGTTTTGGTGAGTCAGCCGTCAAACTTTCGCTTGCCTCTATAATGAACTTGGTTTCACTCGGTATTTATGCGTTCTTAGTACCATTAATGATGTTTTTTATGTTGAAGGATAAAAGTGAACTTTTACAAGGAGTGAGCCGTTTTCTACCACGTAATCGCCACCTTGCCTTCAAAGTATGGACAGAAATGCAACAACAAATTGCCAATTATATTCACGGAAAATTATTAGAAATTTTAATTGTCACTTTGGTAACTTACGTTATTTTCCTAATTTTCGGCTTAAATTATCCGCTCTTATTGGCCTTTGCCGTAGGGCTTTCCGTATTAGTACCTTACATTGGCGCCGTATTAGTGACTATTCCCGTGGCACTTGTTGCATTATTCCAATTCGGCATTAGCCCGACTTTCTGGTATATCATTATTGCCTTTGCTGTGAGCCAGTTATTGGACGGAAATTTATTAGTCCCTTATTTATTCTCTGAAGCAGTGAATTTACACCCTTTAATTATCATTATTTCCGTCCTCATTTTTGGCGGTCTATGGGGATTTTGGGGCGTATTTTTTGCCATTCCGTTGGCAACATTAGTCAAAGCCGTACTCAATGCGCTACCGGAAGATTAAATCCGATGTGCAGACTTCATTGGGGTTGTCTCAATATATAAAATAAGCGGGAGATGGGGCTATTAATCGTCAAAAATATATCCTACTTTATTGTGCGTCTGTCCTAGATAGCTAGGATAAGTCATTCTTAATTAACAGTTTTAAAATTGAAATCTGGGACTTTATGTCTCTGTGATTAAATTCGTTTGCATCAAAGATATCATTATTACGATAAGTATTGGTGTAAAAAATACAGTCGGGTTCTACTTTCTCTCGAATAATCGGTAATAATGTTACTGCTTGTGTATTCGGTACGGTAACGGTCTAAATCTTATCATTACGTTTGATAAGCACAAACATCGCAACTTTACCTACTCGCCCTTGTTGGCCTTTGCTAGTGTTACCGAAATGTAGCTTTCATCGGCTTCAGTTTCACTATAAGACATCTATAACTTTTCCTCATTAGAACGTTTTATCCTAAATGGGAAATTTGTTAGTTATCTGGAATAGTCCCTTTATTTTTCTTTAATTTTGACCATATTTTGTCTTCTTGCCCACGCCATAAGCGTTGAATGTTATCATGATGGCGGTAAATCAATAAACAGCTCACCAATGCCACAGGGAAAGTAAATTCAGGTTTAAACCACCAGACATAAAAAGGTGCCAGTAATGCAGTAACAACTGCACTTAAAGAAGAATAACCACTGACTAAGAAAACGATAAACCAAGTACCAAAAATCGATCCTGCCACTGCCCATGCAATTGGTGCAATTGCGCCAAATGCCGTAGCAACCCCTTTTCCGCCTTTAAATCGAAAAAAAATAGGAAAAATATGTCCTAAACAAGCCCCGAGAGCGACCATACCCAATTCAAATTGAGTTAATCCTAGGTAATAACCTACCCAAACCGGTAACATACCTTTTAAAATATCAAAAATAAGTACGGCAAGTGCGGTCCAGCGCCCACCAATACGAAATACATTTGTTGCCCCAGGATTGTGAGAACCGTATTGACGGGGATCGGGTAAGCCCGCTACTTTACAAATTAAAATTGCACTGGAAATCGATCCTAAGAGATAGGCAAAAATCATGTAAATAATAGCGAATAGGCTCATTTAATCCCCCGGAATGATAAAATTTCCTCGCTATTTTACCTAAACTTGCTAGCATACGCCTACTATAATTTTAGAGGAATCTGATATGGATCGTATTTTTATTGAAGAATTAACGGCATTTGCCCAAATTGGTGTCTATGATTGGGAACAGCAAATTCAACAAAAATTAGTGTTTGATATTGAAATGGCCTGGGATTGTAAAAAGGCAGCAGAAACCGATGATGTGCAATATTGTCTTAATTATGCGGAAGTTAGCCGATTTGTTTTGGATTATGTGCAGGCAAAGCCCTTTTTACTTGTTGAGCGTGTTGCCTATGAGGTTGCCGAACAATTACAAAAACGTTTTTCTATTCCATGGCTGCGTTTGAAATTAAGTAAGCCTAAAGCTGTGGCACAGGCTCATGGTGTAGGAGTCATTGTCGAACGAGGTACTTTGCCTTCAGCAATAAAATAAATGGAAAAATGCGAAATTTTTGACCGCACTTTTACTGAACTTCGCAATAAAAAACCCGACAGAAGTCGGGTTTTTTGTTTACGGATAAATTATTCCGCAACAATAACGATGTTTAATGATGCAAACACTTCACCGTGAAGTTGGAAACGAACATCGTGCTCACCAAGGGTACGAATTGGACCGTTTGGTAAACGAACTTCGCTTTTCGCCACTTCAACGCCAGCAGAAGTAACTGCTTCGGCTACATCACGAGTAGTGATAGAACCGAATAAACGACCTTCATCACCGGCTTTAGATGCGATAGTGACTTTTTCTAACGCTTCTAAACGCTCTGCGCGGTCGATTGCCGCTGCTAATGACTTAGCTGCTTTTTCTTCTAATTCAGCACGACGTGCTTCAAAGTGTTCGATGTTTGCTTTAGTTGCCATAACCGCTTTACCTTGTGGGATTAAGAAGTTACGCGCAAAACCTGACTTAACATCTACTTGATCACCTACGTTACCTAGGTGAGCAATTTTATCTAAAAGAATAACTTGCATTTGACCTTCTCCTTCTTAGTGATGATGTGCATCAGAGTAAGGTAGTAACGCTAAATAACGCGCGCGTTTGATTGCACGGGCTAATTGACGTTGGTACTTCGCACGAGTACCGGTAATACGGCTTGGTACAATTTTGCCGCTTTCAGAAATGTAGTTCTTTAATGTAGCGATATCTTTGTAATCGATTTCCACAACATTTTCCGCAGTGAAACGGCAGAACTTACGACGACGGAAATAACGTGCCATTTGGCTGTCTCCTAATCTATAAATTCGATTTGCTCGGCATGTAAAACTAGCTGGTTTAAACCGTTTACGGTTTTATGTGAGGTGATGAAACCCACAACCAATAGTTGATTGCCGACCGTAATGCTTTGAGTTTTTTCTACTAATTGATTACCACTAATTTGAATGGGCATTTTTAACCACGCTTGGCGAGATAAACCGCTTTCAATTTGTTCGGAACGATGTTCCAACCAAAATCGGCAATGCTCAATACCATTAGGGCTTTTATGTCGCTTTGGTAGTTGGCACACAGTGCCAGTCAACGAAAAGCGATTATCAATGTTTGAATTACTCTTCAGCATCCTCAAAATCGTTGTTTTCAACTTCAGCTAAAGCTTTACGATCATCTTTTGCCTTAACCATTGGGGACGCTTCTGTTACGGCGTGCTTAGTGTGAATAACAAGACTGCGTAATACAGCATCGTTATAACGGAAAGTCGTTTCTAGCTCGTCGATGACTTGTTGAGGCGCTTCTACATTCATAAGCACATAATGTGCTTTGTGTAATTTGTTGATTGGGTATGCTAATTGACGGCGACCCCAATCTTCTAGGCGATGAACCTGACCACCGGCTTCTTTAACAGAACCTGTGTAACGTTCAATCATACCTGGTACTTGCTCGCTTTGGTCCGGATGAACCATAAACACGATTTCGTAGTGACGCATTACTGCTCCTTACGGGTTAATCAGCCTTTGACGTAGATTAGTCACCAATCTGCAAAGGCAAGGAACGAAAAATTGAATGTGACTAAGGGTTGCGGATTATATCGAAATTTTTGTTTTTTGCAACTGATTTGCAGTTTTTTTAGGCAATAAAAAACCGATAATTTATATCGGCTTTCTTCTTTTGTCTAAAATTATCGACTACGGAAAACGATACGACCTTTACTGAGATCATAGGGAGTCATTTCTACCGTAACTTTATCACCGGTTAAAATACGAATATAGTTTTTACGCATTTTGCCGGAAATGTGAGCAGTCACCACATGACCGTTTTCTAATTCTACACGAAACATGGTATTCGGTAACGTTTCTAAAATGGTACCTTGCATTTCGATACTATCTTCTTTTGCCATTGTATCCTCTAAAAAATAACTAATTTTTAACCGCACTTTCTGCGGGAATTTAAGAAAAACGGGCGGATTATAGCCGTTTTTGCGTTGAGGTGAAAGGGAAAATCAAATTGTGTTGAAAAAATAATCTCTTTGTGTAGGGGAGGATTCAATAGTTCAATGATTTACAAACCCAAATCACGCTCTATAATAACCGCAATTTGATAAAAGATAGAAGACTATGAGTTCCAAAAAACACTTAGGGCATACCGCCCGCAAACGTTTCGGGCAAAACTTTTTGCACGATAGCAATGTCATTCAGAATATTGTTGCGGCGATTTATCCGCAAAAGGATCAATTTTTATTGGAGATCGGGCCTGGACTTGGGGCATTAACCGAGCCGGTCGCCGAACAAATCGAGCATTTAACCGTAGTGGAGTTGGATCGCGATCTGGCGGAACGTCTGCGCCACCACCCGTTTCTACATCATAAAATCACTGTAATCGAAAATGATGCGATGCAATTTGATTTTGGCGAACTTTATCGTCAAGAAAATTTAGCCGAGGCTGGGCGGAAATTACGTATCTTTGGAAACTTACCCTATAACATTTCTACGCCTTTGATGTTCCACCTTTTTAAATATCATCACATTATTCAAGACATGCACTTTATGTTGCAAAAAGAGGTGGTAAAACGTTTATGTGCTGCACCGAATAGCAAGGCTTACGGGCGTTTAACCATTATGGCACAGTATTTTTGTCAAGTGATGCCGGTGTTGGAAGTGCCACCTACAGCTTTTAAACCTGCACCAAAAGTGGATTCGGCCGTAGTGCGTTTAATTCCTCATCAAGTGTTGCCACATCCGGTGAAAGATTTATATTGGTTGAATAGTGTATGTTCACAAGCTTTTAATCAACGCCGCAAAACCTTGCGTAATGCGTTATCCACCTTATTTTCGGCAGAAAATTTGACCGCACTTGGGATTGATGTAAATGCACGTGCGGAAAATCTTTCTATTGCCGATTATGCTCGGTTAGCGAATTGGTTGGCGGATAATCCACCGGAAGAAACGAATAAGCCGGAAATTATTGATAGGGATGATTAATTAAAGAGCGGTTAAAAATGGCGACATATTTTGTAGGCGATCTGCACGGCTGTTATGATGAATTGCAACTTTTGCTGGAAAAAGTGGCGTTTGAGCCTACGCAGGATAAATTATATCTTGTCGGAGATTTAGTGGCGAGGGGAGATAAATCGCTGGAATGTTTGCGTTTTGTGAAATCCTTGGGCAGTGCCGCACAAACAGTGTTGGGTAATCATGATTTACATTTAATTTCCACCGCTCTTGGCATTAAAAAAGTGAAATCAAAGGATCGGTTAGAGGCGCTCTTTCAAGCTGCTGATTTTGATGAGCTGATTGACTGGCTATGTCATCAACCTTTGCTTGTACACAATGAAAAACAACATTTTGTGATGTGCCACGCCGGTATTTCACCTGATTGGGATCTGGCGACGGCGAAAGCTTGTGCAAAGGAAGTGGAAAGTGTCTTAAGACAAGGTGATATTCGTTATTTACTGGAAAATATGTATGCAGAACAACCGGATCGTTGGTCGCCCGAATTACAAGGGCTCGATCGCCTTCGCTATATCATTAATGTTTTTACCCGTATGCGTTTTTGCTATTGGGATCATCGACTTGATTTTGCCTGTAAATTGCCACTGAAAGATGCACCGCCGGAACTCACACCTTGGTTTAACTTAAATAATCCTATTTATCAAGAAATTCCGATTATTTTCGGCCATTGGGCAAGTTTAGTGGACGAGCCGACACCAAACGGTATTTATGCGTTGGATACAGGCTGTGTGTGGAACAATAGAATGACGATGATACGTTGGGAAGACAAACAATGCTTTACACAAAGTGCGGTTAAAAATTACCGTATTTTTTAAGGAGCAATAAATGCTTTCTCTCACAGCCGAATCGTGCGAGCTTTTTGATATTCCTTTTTATCAATTTGCACAAATGAAAAAATTCTGTCCAGAAGACATTCCCTCAATTAAAGCTAATTACAAACGCCATTGGGATAATTGGAAAGCCATTATTCAAGAGGTGGCGAAACAACTTGGTACGCCTTTTGCAAAACCCCATATCGAAAGTTGGACAAACGGTTGGCAGGTCAGAGCGCATTTTTTTGCCTATTTTAAATATGAATTCAATCAAAATTCGGCGGCAATTTTTTCGGTTTTGTTAAATCGGCGCCGTTTATCGGTGAGCTTAGACTGGCATTGCTACCGTGCGGATCGTTCGCAAATTAACTTGCAACAATACAATCAATGGCTGGATGAGTTTGATTTTAACGCTTTTTCCCATTGGGATGTATGGCGTGGCGATGAAAGTGAGTACAACGATTTTCGTCAGGTTAATCAACTAGAGACAAAAGATTTATTGCTACATTCCGGTAAGGATTTTTGGTGTATCGGTCACAATATTGAAAAAAACGCATTGCAAAATATGGATACTGTGACTTTTATTGTAAATACCATTCGGGGATTACAACCTCTTTATGAACGTTGCCATCGGTAAGTGCGGTCATTTTCGTGAAAGTTTTTCTTATCATTTATTTAGTTATGTTATCATTACAAAGATTTAACATTTTTAACAATATTTTATTTAGGAGAGCAATATGAAGAACGTCGTAGTCGTTGGCGGCGGTGCCGGCGGTGTTGAACTGGCGACTTTTTTGGGGAATAAACTTGGTCGCAAAGGAAAAGCCAAAATAACGCTTGTGGATCGCAATGCCACCCACCTTTGGAAACCCTTATTACACGAAATTGCAACTGGCGTGATGGATGACGGTATTGATTCTTTAAGCTACCGTGCGCATGGTAAAAATCATCATTTCAGCTTTGAACAAGGCTCGATTACCCGTATTAACCGTGAACAAAAGTATGTGGAACTGGCACCTATTTATGGTCAAGAAGGGGATATATTGGTGATTGCACGCCGCATTCCTTATGATTATTTAGTTTTGGCTATTGGCAGTAAATCCAATGATTTTAACACTAAAGGCGTGGCGGAAAACTGTATTTTCTTGGATAGTTCCGAGCAAGCATTACGCTTCCAGCGAAAAGTGTTGGAACTCTTTTTGAAATTCTCTGAAAACCGTGCATTGGATGATATTGGCGAGGCAGAATTTAAACAAAAATTGGTTGATGAACATAAAGTCAATATTGCCATTGTCGGTGGTGGGGCGACAGGTGTGGAATTGACGGCGGAGCTTTATCATGCTACTGAAGATTTATCTTCTTACGGCTATGGCAAAATTGATAATTCTTGTTTGCAGGTAACCTTAGTTGAAGCCGGCCCTCGTTTATTACCGGCATTACCGGAAGATTTGTCTGTGGCCGTTTTAGACGAATTAAAGGATATGGGGGCGAATGTCAAACTCGGCACGATGATCACTGAAGCGCGACCTAATACTTTAATTACAAAAGACGGCGAGGAAATCAAAGCCGATTTAATTGTTTGGGCGGCAGGGGTGCGTACTTCAAAAGTAACCCACAATTTTGACGGTTTAGAGATTAACCGCACTAATCAATTAGTGGTGAAAGATACGCTACAAACCACAGTGGACGAGAGTATTTTTGCTATTGGAGACTGTGCGGCATTGACTCAGAGCAACGGCACGTTAGTTCCCCCACGTGCTCAAGCCGCCCACCAAATGGCAAAGGCTTGTGCAAAAAATATTTTTGCCATCTTTGATAATAAACCGATGAAAGCGTTTAAATACAATGATAAAGGCACTTTAGTATCGCTTTCCAGTTTTACGGCGTTGGGGAGTTTAACCAATAAATTTGGTAAGAATCCATTAACCGTGCACGGTAAATTTGCCCAATTTGCTTATGTATCACTTTATCGTATGCACCAACACGCATTACATGGCTGTACTAAAATTGGATTGATTATTTTGGTGGATAAAATTAATCGCTATTTAAAACCGAGATTGAAATTACATTGATCCCAAAGCAAAAGTGCGGTCAAAAATAACCGCACTTTTTTATTACACTCAATTATTATGCTCGTAAGCGTATAGTGTGTTATACATCAACATTGCGACTGTCATTGGACCTACGCCCCCAGGAACCGGTGTAATGTAGCTTGCCTTTTGGGCTGCGGCTTCAAATCCAATATCACCCACTAATTTTCCTTCAATTCGGTTAATACCGACATCAATGACAACAGCCCCTTCTTTTACCCATTCACCCGGTACAAGGTTAGGTTTACCAACCGCGACAACCAAAATATCGGCTTGGCGTACATGGCTTTCCAGATCTTTTGTAAAACGGTGAGTAACCGTAACCGTTGCACCGGCAAGTAGTAATTCCAAAGACATTGGGCGACCCACAATATTTGAGGCACCAACGATAACCGCATGTTTACCGTGTAAATCAACGCCGGTTGTTTCTAACAATTTCATTACGCCATAGGGTGTACAAGCACGTAGGGTTGGGATTCGCTGGCATAAACGCCCGACATTATAAGGATGAAAACCATCCACATCTTTTCTCGGATCAATACGTTCAATAATGGCTTCTGGATTGATTTGTTTTGGAAGGGGAAGCTGTACCAAAATACCATCAATGGTTTCATCGGTATTTAATTGGTCGATTAAATCAAGCAAATCCTGTTCGGTTGTGGTTTCCGGCAAATCATAAGATTTAGAATTAATCCCGACTTCCTCACAACTGCGACGTTTACTTTCCACATAAACTTGAGAGGCGGGATCTGAGCCAACGAGAATAACGGCAAGTCCGGGAACGCGTTTATCTTCATTGCGATAGTGGGTAATTTTTTTTGAAATTTCAGATTTTATCTGCTTAGAAAGCTGAGTTCCCGAGATAATTTGTGCTGTCATTAAAAGTCCTTAATAATGGAAACGTAAACGTTTGCTATTTTATCTAACAATGGGAAATTTACAAAATCAAATATGCTGCATGGGGAAATTGAAATAATTTTGAGCAGTCAAATACAAAAATAATAAAAATTGATTGACTGAATAAGAAACCTCACTATAATTAGGCGCACTTATCGGCGAGTAGCGCAGCTTGGTAGCGCAACTGGTTTGGGACCAGTGGGTCGTAGGTTCAAATCCTATCTCGCCGACCATTTCTTTTATATTTCTCTTGGAACTTCATAAAAAAGATATCATCCTTAACATGCGCCCTTAGCTCAGCTGGATAGAGCAACGCCCTTCTAAGGCGTGGGTCAAAGGTTCGAATCCTTTAGGGCGTGCCATTTGCTTTTTTATTCATTCATTATTCTTAGTCGGTTATTGTCTTTATTCCAAGAAATTTCTTATTTTGTATAAGCAAAGGTTTCTTTTCCCCAATTATATACTTAACAAAGCCTAAGGGGCATTTATATGATTTTGCAGTAATCGGAGATTGTTGGTACGGGATACTTACCCATTTTTGGAGAAAGATTTTTGTGTATAAACAGAATGAATAATGGCGGTGAGAGGGGGATTCGAACCCCCGATGCAGTTTCCCACATACACGCTTTCCAGGCGTGCTCCTTCAACCACTCGGACATCTCACCGTGTTGAGGTGCGCAAACTATAAAGACTTGCATAAATTTAGTCAAGTTTTTTGAGCTAGAATATAAAAATCTTCTTAAATTTTCGCTAAAATAGCGATATTTTATTCATGTCTTGTTGTTTTTTTATGCATCTCAAATCATTGTTTTCTAAAAATGTGTTTTTATCCGTAAAACCTTTCAGTGCTTTGAAAGATTCTTTTCGGGCGGGTTACACAAAAAAATCATTTCTTCGGGATATTATTGCAGGTTTAACCGTAGGCGTGATTGCTATTCCACTGTCTATGGCGCTGGCGATCGCCAGTGGCGTGCCGCCT
Source organism: Rodentibacter caecimuris (assembly GCF_010587025.1). Lineage (NCBI taxonomy): Bacteria > Pseudomonadati > Pseudomonadota > Gammaproteobacteria > Pasteurellales > Pasteurellaceae > Rodentibacter > Rodentibacter caecimuris. The sequence continues at coordinate 2,166,887 of NZ_CP040863.1, forward strand.
CAGCATGGGCTTTATACAGCAATTATCGCTGGGGCAGTGATTGCAATTACGGGTGGCTCTCGCTTTAATATTTCAGGCCCCACTGCCGCTTTTGTAGTGATTTTGTATCCGGTAACCCAACAATTTGGGTTAAGCGGTTTATTAATGGCAACGGTGCTTTCCGGAGTGATCCTCATTCTAATGGCGTTATTTCGTCTTGGTCGATTGATTGAATATATTCCGCTGCCGGTAACCTTAGGTTTTACCTGTGGGATTGGGATTACCATCGGCACTTTGCAAATTAAGGATTTTTTAGGTTTGAGCATTGAGCAAATGCCGTCGAATTATTTAGAAAAAATTCATGCAATTTTTACCGCACTTCCGACGATTAATTGGGCGGATACTCTGGTAGGAGTGGCGACGTTGTTGGTATTAACCCAATGGCATAAATTACGCCTTGCGATACCGGGACATTTACCGGCAGTGATTATCGGCACAATGTTGGCGCTCGTTTTACAATATTTGGGGTTTCATGTTGCGACTATTGGTTCGGCATTCCAATATACTCTGTCAGACGGCTCAATCGGCTCAGGCATTCCGAGCGTATTGCCTGATTTTGCCTTGCCGTGGAATATCCCTAACGCACAAGGCGAGTTGATTCAATGGGATTTTAATAGTTTGCAAGCCCTATTGCCGGCGGCATTTTCTATGGCGATGTTAGGAGCGATTGAGTCGCTACTCTGTGCAGTCGTGCTTGATAATATGACGGATACTAAACATCATTCTAATAATGAATTGTTAGCACAAGGATTAGGCAATATTGTTTCCCCGTTTTTCGGCGGAATCACCGCAACGGCAGCTATTGCGCGATCTGCTGCGAACGTCAAATCCGGCGCGGTTTCACCTATCGCCAGTGTAGTGCATGCATTGCTTGTGCTGTTTGCGTTGCTGTTTTTCGCAAAAGCGCTTTCTTATTTGCCCCTTTCTTCTATGGCGGCGTTACTTTTGATCGTGGCATGGAATATGGCAAGCGTACATGAAATCATAAATCTTGCCCGCCGTTCTAGCAAAAATGAGCTTACTGTACTACTTACCTGCTTAATTTTGACCGTATTGTTTGATATGGTTATTGCGATCAGTGTAGGCGTATTGTTAGCGAGCCTCTTGTTTATTCGTACCATTGCGGAAATGACAAAAGCCATTGAACACAATGTACCGGATGATCTCAATGACGTTTTAGCCTATCGGATTAGCGGCCCTTTATTTTTTGCCGCGGCAGATAAATTATTTTCTGATTTGCATGATAAAACGGTACATACCGATCATGAAATCAAGCATATCGTATTGCAGTGTGATGCGGTGACCGTACTGGATGCAGGGGGGATTCATGCGCTTACGAGATTTGTGCAACATATGTTACCGCATCAGCAGCTTTACTTATGTAATATGCAGTTCCAACCGCTCAGAATGTTGGTGAAATCAAATACGATGCCTGAAATACAAAAAATTAATTTTGCTTCTGATTTAAAGGAAACTTTTGATAAAATTCGTGATTTTGAGCAATCTAATCCATAATAAAAACAAAAGCGTGCTAGAATAGTGCGCTTTTTTATAACATATTAAGGAATTTTCAATGCGCCCGAATAATCGAGAAAATCATCAATCCCGCCCAATTAAAATTACCCGCCATTACACCAAACATGCCGAGGGTTCGGTTCTTGTCGAGTTTGGTGATACGAAAGTTCTTTGTACTGCCACGGTGGAAGAGACCGTACCGCGTTTTTTAAAAGGTCAAAACCAAGGTTGGGTTACCGCTGAATACGGTATGTTGCCACGCTCTACGCATAGCCGTATGCAACGTGAAGCGGCAAAGGGTAAACAAGGCGGACGTACAATGGAAATTCAGCGTTTAATTGCCCGCTCTTTACGTGCGATGATTGATTTAAAAGCCTTAGGCGAACGGGCAATTACCTTAGATTGTGATGTGATTCAGGCTGATGGCGGCACTCGCACCGCTTCGATTACCGGTGCAGCGGTTGCATTATGTGATGCAATCAATGGTTTAATTGAAAATGGCACGCTAAAAACGAACCCGATTAAAGGGCTGGTCGCGGCAGTTTCGGTAGGCATTGTTGAAGGGCAAGCCGTTTGTGATTTAGAGTATGTAGAGGATTCGTCGGCAGAAACGGATATGAATGTCGTGATGATGGAAGATGGCCGTATGATTGAAGTGCAAGGTACGGCAGAAGGTGAGCCGTTCAGCCATGAAGAATTACTCACTTTATTGGATTTAGCCAAACAAGGCTGCCGGCAAATTTTTGCTGCGCAACATGAAGCGCTCGGTTTATAAGGATAAACAATGGAACAATATAAACGTGATTTTATTGAATTTGCACTCAGCCGTAATGTATTAAAATTTGGTGAGTTCACATTAAAATCTGGACGTAAAAGTCCGTATTTTTTTAATGCCGGTTTATTTAATACAGGGGCGGATTTAGCGCGTTTAGGTGAATTTTACGCTGCTGCTGTTCAAGCAAGTGCGATTGATTTTGACGTTATTTTTGGGCCTGCCTATAAAGGGATTCCGATTGGCACGACAGTGTCTGTGGCATTATTCAACCGTTACAACATTGATAAACCGGTATGTTTTAACCGTAAAGAAACCAAAGATCACGGTGAGGGCGGTAATTTAATCGGCAGTCCGCTACAAGGAAAAATTTTATTAGTGGATGACGTGATCACCGCGGGAACGGCTATTCGTGAATCCATGCAACTTATTCAGGCAAATAATGCTGAATTGGCAGCCGTCTTGATTGCTTTAAATCGTAAAGAACGTGGCAAAGGTACACTTTCTGCGATTCAAGAAGTTGAACGCGATTATCAATGTCGAGTGTTATCTATCATTGATTTAGATGATTTAATGCAATTTATTGAACAAGATCCGCAATATCACGATCATTTGCCGACAATGCGTGCCTACCGATCTGAATTCGGTGTATAAAACTTGATAAATCAATCTTTGTCGCCATTTTAGAGAAACATGGTAAAAATCAACCGCACTTTAAGAGGAAAAGAATGAATTTTATTGGAAAAATTTTAGGTGTGTTTATTGGCTGGAAAATGGGCGGATTTTTTGGTGCAATAGCCGGTCTTATTTTGGGTTCTATTGCCGATAAAAAGTTATATGAACTTGGTGCCGTGAATTCAAGTTTTTTCAAACGTAAAACCACACGCCAAGAACTTTTTATGCAAACGACTTTTGCTGTGTTGGGGCATTTGAGTAAAGCGAAAGGGCGGGTGACGGAAGAAGATATCCAAATTGCTAATCAGTTAATGACTCAGATGAAATTGGATGATAACGGTCGCCGCCTCGCTCAAGAGGCTTTCCGACGTGGTAAAGAAGCGGATTTTCCGATTCGTCAGGTTATTCGTGAATTTCGTATCGGTTGTGGGCAACGGGCAGATTTATTGCGGATGTTCTTACATGTACAAGTGCAGGCGGCGTTCTCGGATTCTCAATTACATGAAGGTGAAAAAGAGGTACTTTATGTGATAGCGGAAGAACTTGGGCTTTCCCGTATGCAATTTGAGCAAATGATAGCCATGGAAATGGCAGCCCGAGCTTTCACACAAGGCGGGTTTTATCAGCAATATCAACAGGGAGCTTATCAACAAGGGAATTACCAATACCAACAAAACGGTGGTGGGTATCAGCAATCTTCAGGGCCGACTTTAAGCGATGCTTATAAAGTATTAGGGGTAACGGAGACTGATGATCAAAGTACGGTAAAACGGGCCTATCGTCGTTTAATGAATGAACATCATCCGGATAAACTGGTAGCAAAAGGTTTACCGCCGGAGATGATGGAAATGGCAAAAGAAAAAGCACAACAGATCCAATCGGCTTACGACTTGATTTGCAAAGCAAAGGGTTGGAAATAAATTGTGCGTGTGATTCTCGCACCCATGCAAGGCGTACTGGATCCCCTTGTACGCCAACTTCTTACTGAGGTGAACGACTACGACTTGTGCGTGACGGAATTTGTTCGCGTAGTTGATCAACTTCTTCCTAATAAAGTGTTCTATCGTTTATGCCCTGAACTGAAAAATCAGGGCTTAACGCTTTCAAGCACACCTGTGCGGGTTCAATTACTCGGCCAACATCCCGATTATTTAGCCGAAAATGCCGTTCGAGCAATTGAACTCGGTTCGCACGGGATTGATTTAAATTGTGGTTGCCCCTCCAAAACCGTGAACGGTAGCCATGGCGGCGCCGCATTGCTCAAACAACCAGAACTAATTTATCGTGCCACTCAGGCTTTGCGAAAAGCTGTTCCTCATCATCAGCCCGTTAGCGTAAAAGTACGATTGGGTTGGGATGATATTTCTCAAGCCATTGAGATTGCCGATGCGGTGGAACAAGGCGGGGCGACAGAAATCGCCGTTCATGGTCGAACTAAGGCTGATGGCTACCGGGCTGATCGGATTAACTGGGAAAAAATAGGTGAAATTTGCGAACGCCTATCTATTCCTGTCATTGCGAACGGCGAAATTTGGCATTGGCAAGACGGACAAAATTGTCTTGCCAAAACAGGTTGTCATGATCTTATGGTGGGACGTGGCGCATTAAACATACCCAATTTAAGCCATGTCTTAAAATTAAACGTGCCAAAAATGCCCTGGTCAGAAATTCAAACAATGTTACAAAAATATGCCGAAATGGAGAATTCTCACGACTCGGGCTTTTATCATGTCGCACGAATTAAACAATGGCTGCGTTACTTGAATAAGGAATATGAGGAAGCCAATGCGATGTTTGAAAAGATTAGAACTTGCCAAACCGCAGAGGATTTGCGGGAAAGGTTGAGCCAGATATAAAACAAAAAAGTGCGGTTAATTTTAACCGCACTTTTGTTTTTTTAGAGTTGAATATTCCTATCGCTCAAAGAGCCAGAGATTAATACCAAGATTTATTGGTTACTGCGGTTGATACGTTGGTGACTTTATTTGTACCTGTATCAATTTTTACCCTTAGCTGTTTTTCATTTTTCTTTTCAACACTTGGTTTCATGAAATTGTGTCCGAAAACAATACTTAATGGTAGTGTGATTGGAAAGAGTGCTACTGGAGTATAATTGCTATGTTTTTCGTAAGATTCATAATACCAAATTTCATCTAAATTAGACTGCTGATGAATTTGTGTGGGTTCACCCATAAATTCTCTTACTTCATTTTTGGTCGTAACATTAGCAATAATTTTATTTTCGATTGATGTCAGGTTTTGTTCTCTTAATTTTGAACTCCCTTCTAGGGTTGTGCTACATGCAGAAAGTAATGTAAGAGAGAGGATTATTGTGCATAGTTTTTTCATAGTAATTTCCTTAATGAAAATTAGTTTTAGGGGATAGTTATGTTATTTTTAGCCTAAATTTAATCCTATTGCGTTAAGAGCAATAATAAGTTTAGTAAAGTATGTATCCCTGTTTTTGCAATGAATTTACTTTATGCTCCCATTCCTCCAACTCTTTTGTGGGAACGCCATAACGATAGCCGTCAGCTGCCATACAGCTTATTATAAGGGTATCTTTCTCCGTCACTTCAACTTTATTCATTCCCACATCATAAACGCATTTATGATATTTGTTCTTTGCTTGATTTGCAGTCACGCCGTCTTTGAACCATCTCTCAGTCGGTTTTTTCGGCATTGGTTGCATATTGGCGCAAGCCGTTAAAGTAGCACAAATCGTCGTTAAAATAATTAATTTAGAGATTTTCATTATATTGCTCCAAAGGTTAGTTAAAAAACACTTGCTATGTTATATTTAGCCCAAAGTTAATCCAGTAGCTCTAAGAGTTATTTAAAAGGCTGAAAGAGTTAAAAAGTGACTAGTAAGGTAAGTTATGGAATCATCAGAAAAAATTAAAATCATGCGTGAAATGAATCAGTGGACGCAGGAGGAGGTCGCAGAAAAATTAGGTATGTCCACAACCGGTTATGCCAAAATCGAACGGGGACAAACGAATGTGAGCGTTGAGAAATTAAAGCAAATCGAGCAAGTGTTTAATGTTAATGTCGCACAGTTATTAGATGACGATGAACGCTTTGTGATTTGTTCTATTGGTGATAACCATTCTAACTATAGCAATTATTTTGGCACGAATGAGAAACTTGCCATTGAAAATGATAAATTAAAGGAATTGCTTACAGCCAAAGATAATGAGATTGAAGCGTTAAAAAAAGTGATCTCACTATTAGAAAATAAAGAATAATCGGACAAAAAAGTGCGGTTGATTTTAACCGCACTTTTGGGGTTCAAAGCTGAATGCTCCCATCATAAATATGTGTAGCATCTCCTGTCATATAAAGCGGATGATTTTCCCCTTGCCATTCAATGGTAAGGCTGCCTCCCGGTAAATCCACTTGGACTTTATTATCAAGTAAGCCTTGCATTATTCCTACTGCTGCTGCTGCACAGGCTCCGCTACCGCAGGCTTGGGTTTCACCGGCACCGCGTTCATAAACACGTAATTTAATATGCTGACGGTTGATTACTTGCATAAATCCGACATTAACCCTTTCTGGGAAACGTTCGTGATTTTCTAATAGCGACCCAAGTTGTTCGACATTTGCCGTATGAATATCCTCTACTTGCACTACACAATGGGGATTTCCCATAGAAACCGCACCGCATAAAACCGTTTGAATATCTGTACGTAAAATATAATTTTTTTCGAATTTATTGGCTATAAAAGGGATCTTTGCCGGCTCCCAAATAGGTTCTCCCATATTTACCCGAATTTGCCCGTAGTCTTTTACGGTTAAAATCATTTTGCCTTTTTGCGTGCTGACGGATATGTCTTTTTTATTGGTTAAACCTTTAAGTGTGACAAAGCGTGCAAAACAGCGAGCACCATTACCGCACTGTGATACCTCGCTACCATCGGCATTAAAAATACGGTAATGAAAATCTAAATCGGGATCGTAAGGCGGTTCTACGATTAATAGTTGATCAAAACCAATTCCACGATGGCGATCCGCAAGACGTTTAATGGTTTCGGGGGTGAAATAAACATTTTGTGTAATGGCATCGACCACGACAAAATCATTGCCTAAACCATGCATTTTGGAAAACTGCATTTCCGATCCTCAATTCTTTTAAAACGATACTTCGGCATTATAGTAAGCAATGAATTGAATGGCAAAATTATGAAAATAAGAGATAAAATAAAAGTGCGGTTGATTTTAACCGCACTTTATTAGTTAGGATTTACATCCAGGCATTGTTACGGATAATCCCAACAGCAATGCCTTCAATTTCAAAGTTGGGTTGTTCCGCCAAATTGACGACAATAGGCTGGAATTCTTCGTTTTCGGCATGAAGGTAAACGATCGATCCTTTGCGTTCAAAACGTTTTACGGTGACTTCATCTTCAATACGCGCAACAACGACTTGCCCATTTCGTACATCTTTTGTGCTATGTACCGCAAGTAAATCGCCGTCTAAAATACCGATATCTTTCATTGATTGACCGTAAACTTTCAATAAAAAATCCGCTTGCGGTTTGAACATACTGGCATCTACGCTGTAAGTTGCTTCAATATGTTGTTCGGCAAGAATCGGTTCGCCTGCTGCAACCCGACCAATTAATGGTAAACCTTCCATTTCATCATTAGCACTATCGCTTAAGATACGGATACCGCGTGATGCACCGGCGACAATTTCAATTGCACCTTTTCGGGCGAGCGCTTTTAAATGTTCTTCAGCCGCATTAGGGGATTTAAACCCCAGTTCACGAGAAATTTCTGCACGGGTTGGGGGCATACCGGTAGTTTCTAAGTGTCGCTTTAATAAATCCAACACTTCCTGTTGTCTATTGGTTAATGGTTTCATATCCACTCCTGTCCTTATATACAGATTTTTTGATATTATATACAGAGGGCAAGCTATTGCAACTGTTATTTCTATTCCATAGAAAAATTTTAAGGCGTGATTAAACAGGCTTATGTGGTATCATTGCGACGATAATTGAATAACTAAAAGAGAACCTAATTATGTCGAGTATCGTGAGTGCTTATCGTAAATTATTAGAATTTCCACTGTCATTCTTGGTAAAAAATAATCCTATTCCTGCTAATCCTACCGAAGAACTTCAACTTAATCTTTCGCAACCTATTGTCTATGTTCTGCCTTACACTTCACAAACCGATTTTGTTATTTTTCGCCGTAATTGTCTGAGTGTCGGTTTACCTGATCCGGCAGAAAAAAATGAAATACAAGGGATGACGTTGCCCCGCTATGTGTATCTGGACGAAGGTCGTCGCTTTTTTAAATCCAAAGGAGCGAAAGATGAAACCATTCAAATTTTTAATAAATACTTGGAATTACACCGCACTTTTGAAGATTTAGATGTGCAAATTGTGCCGGTTTCGGTACTTTGGGGGCGTTCTCCGGGGCATGAGGATAAAACGGGCTTACCTAATTTGCGTTTACTAAATGGCATACAAAAAACGTTTGCGGCAATTTGGTTTGGGCGCGATACTTTTGTGCGTTTTTCTCAAGCGGTTTCATTGCGTGATATGGCAAATATGCATGGATCTGATGAAAAAATGGCGCAAAAACTCGCACGGGTTGCCAAAATGCACTTCGCACGCCAGCGGATTTCCGCAACAGGTCCGCGCTTGCCAAACCGTGAGGCAATGTTTAATAAATTATTGCAATCAGCGACGATTCAAGCAGCGATTGATGATGAAGCAAAAAGTAAAAATATCAGCCGTGAAAAAGCCGAGAAAGAAGCGTATAAAATTTTAGATGAAATTGCGGCGGATGTTAGCCATTCTAGCTTGCGTGCGGCGGATCGTTTTTTACGTTGGTTATGGAATAAATTATATTCCGGTATTGATGTACAAAACGCGGATCGCGTTCGTAAACTTGCTCTTGAAGGCCATGAAATTGTTTATGTGCCTTGTCATCGTAGCCATATCGACTACTTATTGCTTTCCTATGTACTTTATCATCAAGGATTGGTTCCGCCTCATATTGCGGCAGGGATTAATCTGAATTTCTGGCCGGTTGGGCGTCTGTTCCGAAGCTGGGGGGCATTTTTTATTCGCCGTACTTTCAAAGGAAATCGTCTCTATTCGGCAATTTTCCGTGAGTATTTAGCGGAATTATTCCATCGTGGCTATTCTGTGGAATATTTTATTGAAGGTGGACGCTCGCGTACCGGTCGTTTGCTTGCACCGAAAACCGGTATGATGTCGATGACATTACAAGCTCTGCAACATCATCAAACCAGACCTATTTCCGTTGTGCCGGTGTATGTCGGTTATGAACACGTGTTAGAAGTCGATACTTACGCCAAAGAATTACGTGGAGCGGAAAAAGAGAAAGAAAACGCTGGTTTAGTGTTACGTGTGATTAAAAAATTGCGGAATTTAGGGCAAGGTTTTGTTAATTTTGGCGAACCCATTACATTATCAAATTATTTGAATCAGCATTTTCCCGATTGGAAAGAAAATCACCATGAGGAAAAACCGCAATGGTTTAACCATGCAGTGGATAAAATTTCCAACCAAGTGATGGTAAATATTAACAAAGCGGCGGCAGTTAATGCGATGAATTTGGTTGGAATGGCGTTACTTTCTTCCCGTCAGAGAGCACTTTCCCGTGAACAATTAGTAGAACAACTCAATAGTTATCAACAAATGTTACAACATGCGCCTTATTCGGAAGATATGGTGATCCCAAAAGATTCATCTGAAACAATGTTGGAGCATGTATTGAGCCTTGATCGTGTCGGCGTACTGGTTGAAAAAGATAATTTTGGTGAGATTGTTCGCCTTGAGCGCACTTCTGCCGTGTTAATGACTTACTATCGCAACAATATTCAGCATGCTTTTGTACTCCCTTCTTTAGTCGCAAGTATTGTTTTGCATTACGAAACGATTCAAAAAGACTTATTGTTGGATGCGGTGAGTAAAATTTACCCGTTCTTACAAGGGGAATTATTCTTGCATTTCAATCAAGACGAGCTACGAGTGCAAATTAGTAAAATCATTGCTGAATTTACCCGTCAGGAAGTGATTTATTCTAGCGAAAACCTACTTTCAATTAATCGGCCGAAAGTGCGTATCTTGCAGCTTTGGGCTGCAGGAGTGCGGGAAATTTTGCAGCGCTATTATATTACGGTCACCATTTTGCAAAAAGATCCAAAAATCGCCCGTGCCACACTAGAAAAAGAGAGCCAATTGGTCGCACAACGTCTTTCGGTGTTACATGGTATTAATGCGCCGGAGTTTTTTGATAAAGCCGTGTTCTCCACCTTTATTGCCAGCCTGAAAAACGAAAACTATTTTGATGAACAAGGTAACGGAAATCTTGCTTATTTAGATGAGCTTTCTTCTATCCTTGAACATCTCATTTCAACAGAGATCAGTTTGACTATCAAAGGTACAGTTGAAAAGGCTGAAGAGATGAAATAGCACAAAAGTGCGGTTAGAATTTATTGTATTATCAAGTAAAATTGATTGATAACGATGAAGCAATATCTTTTGTTTCACTGAGCATTAAGGGATATTTTCTATAAAAAAGCGGGCTAAATGACTTAGCTCGCTTTTTTATTTTTAGCAATAGACTATTTAATCACACCACAGGCCATACGAGCACCGCCACCGCCAAGTGGGGCAGGGTGATCTGAGTGATTATCGCCGCCAGCATGAATCATAATGGAATGTCCACGAACCTCATCTAAATGTCTAATACGTGGCGCTAAAACTGGATTGGTTGCTGTGCCATCGTGTAATACGGTTAATGCCGGTAAATCCCCTAAATGGGCATTATCTTGCCAAGGATAGCCGTGTTGTTTGGTTTCTTTTGGATCCCAGTGACCACCGGCAGCCAAACCGGCAGTGAGTTTGCCGTCTTTTTCTTTCGGTTCACAGCTTGGATTCTGGTGGAGATGGAAACCGTGTAAACCTGCCGTTAAACCTTGTAAGTTTGGTGTGAAAACTAAACCGTAAGCAGATTCGGTGATCGTGACTGTTCCTATAGGTTTATTACCGTTGATCGGATCAAGTTGGTGTACTTTGACTTCAATTGATTTATCGGTTGCTTGTTGTGCATTTGCTAAGGCTGATGTGCACACGGCAGTTAATGTTAATGCTAAGAGGGTTTTGAGATTCATATAGACTCCTTTGTTGTTGAAGATTCTCCGTTATTATAATGAAATATTGGACAATTATCCGATAAGATTTATTGCGCAATTTTTAATGTTTGATAGAGATAGTGGCGATAGTCATTGACGAACTGGTTATTCGGACTATCTTCCAGTTTTCCTTCACTTAATCGACGCATCGCTTTATTGGCTTTCATAAAATCATCTTGTGCTGCTAATCCGGCAACATCCAACAATAGACCTCCTGCAAAGGCAAGATCGAGGAAATCTTGTTCTTGTTTGAATGGTGTTGTTACGTTACTTCTAACGACAAATTGAGTGATGTAATCAGGGAAAGGAAAATCGCCTTCTTTTGCCGGAATAGCGTTATCGAATGCCACTTGATGATCACCGAAATAGCCAAAAACAAAGGGCTTGTTGCGTTGATGTAAATATTCATCCATTTTTTCAATGGCTTCATTAAGCGCAACGATGCGTTGCGTATAGTCGTTTAATGACGAAATGCTTTTTGCCCCAATATTTGGCATTTCAAGGTTGTAGATATTTTCCATCTCAAGATCATAGGGACCGTGTTCACGCATAGTGAGCATATAAACAAACATCGGCTGAGTAACCTTTTCAAGTGCCGGATGTTTTTTCTCCAAAATCATACGCGTGTAATCCATCATTTCTTCGCTACTGATTGTCCACAAATTTTTGCTAAATGGCGCGGGATAGCCGAGATCTTGCGGCTGTAACATTAAATCGAAACCGAAATGATCATAGGCTGATTTTGCATTGTAGTTTCCCTTGGTAAAGGGTGAAAGCACCACACAGAAATAACCTTGCTCACGTAAATTTTTTACTAAACCGGATTGCATATGCGGTACAACGGAATAAAACACACCGCTGGCAAGGGCGCCAAAATCCGTAGAAGGTACACCGGCAAGGAAAGCAAATTCAGATTTCCAGGTTGCTCCGGCAAAGGTGTGGACGCGAAGTGGCGACATAAACACCGTATCTGATTGGCGTTCAAACATAGGTAATGGCGGAATGTTTTGTTTGGTGAAAGCAAACCGGTGCGGATTAAGCGTGGATTCTAATAATGCAACCACAATATCCGGTTTGGTTTCAGTATTGCTGTGAGATTTATTATCTGAAAGTGCGGTCATTTTGGCGGCAAAATTTTCACCATTTCCGCTAACTTGCGGTACTTTAAAGAAAATACCACGGCAAGACATCGGCAGATTCAAGAACACATCACGACCATCATCCGGTAACGAATCAAGCCAAACTTGAAGCGCATTTGGATTTTTTGAGTAATGCCACATTAAGCCGAAGCTAACTGTAAATAAAATTGCACCGAAAATATGCCCGATTGCGCCAAGGGATGCCACATCAGACCAAGCGAAAATTGCAAAACCGAGTAAAGCAAGTAGGCTAATAACACCACCAAGCGCTCCTTTATAGTGCATTAAGGTTTCCCAGTTTCGCCAATCCACAACAAGAAAGAAATCAGAAATAAGCAAAGGTTGTTTGTAATAATGAATTTTTAGGCGATGGAATAACATCAGTATCACAAAAAGCACTGAAGTAAAATTTAGTGCGCGTTGCCATTGTCCGGAAAGCGCAAGCATACCGCCGAAGAAAAACACAAAGAGCGAAATAGCGAAAAAGTACGTCCAGCGGTAATGGGAGTTGATGATAAAAATCACTGCGGCGATTGTGAATAAGGCTAAAAAAATGTAAGCAATCATGTCATTCCTAATTCTTAAAAAATATCGTTGGAGATGATAGAGACAAGGGTTGGGCGTGTCAAACACTACGATGGAATATTTGTTGGGGAAAAGTGCGGTTGATTTTCGAGAGGTTTTTGATAAAAAAATGGCGAGCCTGAATAGCAAGCCCGCCGATTTTACTTTCCGAGTAAAAATTAACGCAAAAATGCCGGAATATTTTTTTCGTATTCTGCGATTTTATCTTCGTGTTGAAGGGTTAAGCCGATATTATCTAAGCCGTTTAATAAGCAATGACGGCGGAATTCGTCCAATTCAAAGTGATAAACTGTGTCGCCTGTGGTAACCGTCATGGCTTCCAAATCTACATGAATTGGTTTGCCTTCATTTGCCCATACCCATTGGAAAATTTCTTCTACTTCTTGTTCGCTCAAACGAATCGGTAGCATGTGATTGTTCAAGCTATTGTTGTAGAAAATATCCGCAAAACTCGGGGCAATCATCACTTTAAAACCATAATCGGCAAGTGCCCATGGCGCGTGTTCACGGGACGAACCGCAACCGAGGTTTTTACGGGCGAGCAAAATTGTTGCGCCTTGATATTGTGGGAAATTCAGTACAAATTCCGGATTAGGCTGTGTGCCTTCTACATCTAAATAACGCCATTCATGGAATAAATGTTTGCCAAAACCTACACGTGTAATGGCTTGTAAAAATTGTTTTGGAATGATGGCATCGGTGTCCACATTGGCGGCATCCAAGGGGACTACTAAGCCTGAAAGTTGTTTAAATCCTGCCATTTTTGTTTCCTCTTAATTTAATACCACATCACGAATATCGACAAATTTACCGAACATTCCTGCTGCTGCTGCCATTGCCGGGCTGACTAAGTGTGTGCGTCCGTTGCGACCTTGGCGGCCTTCAAAGTTACGATTGCTGGTAGAGGCGCAGCGTTCCCATTCGCCTAAACGGTCATCGTTCATACCTAAACACATGGAGCAACCCGGGTTACGCCATTCCGCACCGGCTGCGATAAAGATTTTATCTAAGCCTTCTTTTTCCGCTTGTTCTTTTACCAAGCCGGAGCCCGGCACGACTAAAATACGTTTCACGTTATCTGCTTTTTTACGCCCTTTCATCACGGCTGCTGCGGCACGTAAATCTTCAATACGGGCATTAGTGCAAGAACCGATAAAGACTTGATCGACGGAAATATCCTTTAAATTAGTATTGGCTGCCAAACCAATATATTGTAAGGCTTTTTCTGCTGAAGCACGGGTAACGGGATCGTCCATTTCCGTTGGATTTGGCACGAGCTGATTGATGCCGATCACCTGACCGGGATTGGTTCCCCAAGTAACCTGTGGTGCAATATCTTTTGCTTCCAATGTAACCACGGTATCAAATTGTGCATTTTCATCGGATTTTAAGGTTTTCCAGTATTCAACGGCATCATCCCAATCTTTGCCCTTAGGTGCGTGAGGACGCCCTTTCAAGTATTCAAAAGTGGTTTCATCCGGGGCGATTAAGCCTGCTTTTGCCCCCATTTCAATCGCCATATTGCAAACGGTCATTCTGCCTTCCATCGAAAGATCACGAATCGCCTCACCACAAAATTCTACAACGTGTCCTGTCCCGCCCGCCATGGTGGTTTTGCCGATGATGGCAAGGATAATATCTTTGGCGGTAATGCCCGGTGCAACTTTGCCACGGACTTCAATTTTCATGCTTTTGGCACGGGCTTGCTTTAAGGTTTGTGTGGCTAAAACGTGTTCGACTTCTGATGTGCCGATACCGAATGCCAATGCGCCGAATGCGCCGTGGGTTGCGGTGTGTGAGTCACCGCAAACGATAGTCATACCCGGTAGGGTTAAACCTTGTTCGGGCCCCATCACGTGTACAATGCCTTGTTCTTTGGTATTCATATCGAATAGCTGAATACCGGTGGCTTTGGTATTTTTTTCAAGCTCTAATACCTGAATTTTTGCTTGCCCTTCTAATTTATTCACATCACGTACTTGGGTTGAAATACTATGATCCATGGTTCCGAATGTTTTGCCTACCTGACGAACTTGGCGGCCGGCAACACGTAAGCCGTCAAAGGCTTGCGGGCTGGTGACCTCGTGGATCAAATGACGGTTAATATACAAAATCGGCGTTTCGCCTTCCGCTTCGTACACAACGTGTGCATCGAATAATTTTTCATAAAGTGTTTTTGCCATAAGATTTTCTCTATTTAATTAGGATGAAAGTGCGGTTGAAAAACAAGTTAAATTTTGACCGCACTTTATGGATTAAATCGCTTCTGCAATCAAGGTGCCCATTTTCGCCGTGGAAATCGGTGTGGAATCATCGGCTAAATCCGCGGTGCGATAACCTGCCGACAGTACTTTTTGTACCACATTTTCAATGGCATCCGCCGCGTCGTTTAAGTTGAAACTATAACGTAACATCATTGCCGCCGACAAAATTTGTGCAATCGGGTTGGCAATGCCTTTGCCGGCGATATCCGGTGCAGAACCACCGGCAGGTTCGTATAACCCAAATCCCTCTTCATTTAAACTGGCGGAAGGTAACATTCCCATTGACCCCGTGATCATCGCCGCTTCGTCAGAAATAATATCGCCGAAAATGTTGGAGCAGAGCAGGACGTCAAACGATTCCGGCGCTTTAATTAGCTGCATAGTGGCATTGTCGATATACATATTCTCAACGGCGACTTCAGGATACTCCTTTGCAATTTCCGCCACGGTTTCGCGCCATAAGATAGAAGATTGCAACACATTGGCTTTATCTACGGAGGTGATATGTTTACGGCGTTTCATTGCCGCCTCAAAAGCGGCACGGGCAATGCGTTCGATTTCATATTTGTAATACACTTCCGTATCGAATGCTTTGGTTTGTGTGCCTTCTCCTTCACGACCTTTCGGCTGCCCGAAATAAATTCCCCCTGTTAGTTCTCGCACCACGACCATATCAAAGCCTTTCGCGGCAATATCTGCACGTAACGGACAGAATTTTTCTAACCCTTTGTAAAGGGTTGCCGGACGTAAGTTGCAGAATAATTTGAAATGTTTGCGCAATGGCAATAATGCACCTCGTTCCGGCTGTTGGTCTGGCGGTAAATTTGTCCATTTAGGGCCGCCTACAGAACCGAATAAAATCGCATCTGCGTTTTCACAACCTTTTAACGTTTCGCTAGGTAACGGCGTGCCACAGTGATCAATGGCGGCGCCTCCTACATAAAATTCATTAAAGTTGAATTTAATGGCGAATTTTTCTTGGATTTTATTGAGGACTTTAATCGCCTCTGCCATCACTTCAGGGCCGATTCCATCACCGGGGAGGACTGCGATGTTGTATGATTTCATTTTGGGTTTTCCTATTTTGTTTAAATTTTTATTTAGTAAATTAGTATCGGGTTTCGCCGATGGCGACCTACTTTCTTTTACTCGTGTAAAAGAAAGTAGGCAAAGAAAACACGCCCCAGTTAAATCGCTAATCTTTGCTTTATTGTCATTTTCTTAATGCTAAATTTGTAAACTCGCTACGCTCAAACAGTACAAATTTAGCTAAAAATGCCAAGTCGCAAAGGCGATTTATATGGGGCCCCGAATTAATCGGCACATTATTTGAAAAGTGTGGTTGGTTTTAACAATATTTTTAAGATATAAGAATATCTGGAATTTTAACCGCACTTTATCGGGTTCCCTTCTTTTCCGCCTTTGTGGAATTGAGTTTGTAGGAAATTTTCGTCTGTTTGAGCGTAGCGAGTTCAGAAAATTTCCGTTAAGCAAATTCAATGGAACAAAGGAAACAAGGAAAAGTAGGGGGCCTTTTTCTTTGCCTTCTTTCTTTTGGGCAAGCAAAAGAAAGAAGGTCACCCTTTCGGGCGAAATCCGAAACTAAAGTTAATGATGTTTATGACTCTTAATATCCGCAACTTTCTGAGATCGATAAATCGCATTAATCGCATGAACCAAGGCCAACGCAGAGGACTCCACAATATCCGTTGCCAAACCGACACCGTGGAATTTTCTGCCTTCATGCTCCACTACAATATCCACTTGCCCTAAGGCTTCCGCCCCCTCTCCCTTAGCGGTTAAATTATAGTGGGACATTTTGATCTCTAAGCCGGTTAAGTTTAAGATGGCGTTATATACTGCATCCACAGGACCGTTACCACCAATAGAGGAGGTGCTTAATTTTTCGCCGTCTAATTGTAATTGAACGAATGCTGTTGCCGGATATTCCTTGGTAGAATGGGCGGAAAGTTTATCCAACACTAAGCGATCTTCGTCACCTTGCTGCATATCGATAAAGGCTAAGGCTTCCAAGTCATAGTCGAATACTTGCCCTTTTTTATCCGCCAATTTTAAGAAGGCGTCATATAATTTATCCAAATCATAATCTTGCTCGGTGTAGCCCATATCGCTCATGTGACCTTTCACTGCGGCACGACCGGAGCGGGCGGTGAGGTTTAATTTTTCTTTTTTCAAACCAATACTTTCCGGTGACATAATTTCGTAAGTATTTTTGTTTTTCAACATACCGTCTTGGTGAATGCCGGAGGAATGGGCAAAGGCATTCGAACCTACGATGGCTTTATTTGGCTGAATTGGCATATTGCATAATTGGCTGACCATTTGGCTAACACGGTGGATTTCTTGCGTATTAATGCGGGTATCCACGCCAAACAATGCTTGGCGGGTTTTAATCGCCATAACGACTTCTTCAAGCGCGGTATTACCGGCACGTTCACCGATACCATTGACGGTACACTCAATTTGGCGCGCACCATTTTGTACGGCAGTTAAGGAATTGGCGGTTGCCATACCTAAGTCATTGTGGCAATGCACGGAAATAACGGCTTTATCAATATTCGGTACGCGATTACGAACTTGGGCAATAATATTGCCGTATTCTGTTGGCAAGCAGTAACCTACGGTATCGGGGATATTGACTGTTGTCGCACCTGCATTAATGGCAGCTTCCACAATACGACAAATATTGTCAATGCCGGTGCGCCCGGCATCTTCGCAGGAAAATTCTACATCATCAGTGTAATTGCGGGCACGTTTTACCGCCGCGACCGCCATTGCCACGACATCATCAAAAGTGCGTTTTAATTTGGCTTCCACGTGTAATGCGGAACTAGCAATGAAGGTGTGAATACGAAAGACCTCCGCGACTTTTAATGCTTCGTAGGCGGCATCAATATCTTTATCAACCGCACGGGATAAGGCAGCCACGCGGGAACGTTTAATATGACGGGCAATAGTTTGTACCGATTCAAAATCTCCCTGAGAGGATACCGGAAAACCGACTTCCATCACATCCACCCCTAAGCGCTCCAAAGCCAAGGCAATTTGCAATTTTTCTTTTACAGTCAAGCTCGCTTTTAATGCTTGTTCTCCGTCACGCAAGGTGGTATCAAAAATAATTACGCGATCTGTCATAATAATATCCTTCTAAAATCACTCCGAAAGTGCGGTTATTTTTGCAAAATTTTTTAAACAAAAACCCGCAATTCTATGAAGTGCGGGTTTATCAAAAAAGGGGATTTATATTTAATTGTTTTTCATCCACAACTTAGCCGCACAAAGAATGTGTGAGCAGCAGGTTGAGGGATAAAGAAACAGAAGAAAACATAAAAATCCTATCAAAATTTGTTGTAAAACGCTTGTTATGTTACGAATAAATAAAAAACTGTCAAATAATTTTTTAGCGTTTTATCTCTCTTGTTGTGTTATTGATAATACATTGATAGTTAAATTATCTTTTTATTATTTTATTTTTAGAATAATATTCTGTTGTTTTTGGGGGCGGGCTGTTTTTTCTCTGTCTTTTATTTATTTCTAAGAGTGTAAAAAAATCATCAGTTTTTTTATTTTTACGATCTTTCTCGCAAAAATACGCTGAAACACTCGCAACTTTTTAAGTTGTTTGAATAATTAGGGATTTATTGCAGGAAGGATGAGGAAAATAATGGAACATATTAATGAAACTTTACTTCGTTTGATGCAAATACCTAAATTAGGCGGTGTGGCGATTAATAAAATTCTGTCAGCCATGACATTAGATGACTTGGTAAACGCAGATGAAAACGTTTTTCGCCAAATGGGATGGGGGGCGATTCAGATTCGTCGTTGGTTTAAACCAGAAAAAAAATTTATGGAATCGGCTCTCCTTTGGGCGGAAAAAGAAGGAAATCATTTGGTGAACTATTTTTCTCCCTTTTATCCTTTTTTGTTAAAACAAATTGGAAGTTTTCCCCCTATCTTGTTTGTTAAGGGAAATGTAACGGCAATTTCTCAGCGCCAAATGGCTGTGGTAGGCAGTCGCTATTGTTCGTCTTACGGAGAATATTGGGCAAAGTATTTTGCTACAGAACTCTCTTTTGCCGGTTTTACCATTACAAGCGGATTGGCATTAGGTATTGACGGATATTGTCATCAAGCGGTGGTGGATGTAAAAGGACAGACCATTGCTGTTTTAGGGAGCGGATTAGAGGAAGTTTATCCGGCAAATAATCGACGGCTTGCTGAACAAATTTTAGAAAACAATGGGGCGTTGGTTTCGGAATTTATGCCAAACCAGCCTCCGATTGCAACAAATTTTCCCCGTCGTAATCGTATTATTAGCGGTCTTTCTGTGGGGACGTTGATAGTTGAAGCCACTGAAAAAAGCGGTTCGTTAATTACAGCACGTTATGCGTTGGAACAAAATCGGGAAATTTTCGCCATACCCGGCAATATTCAAAGTGAGTTTAGTCAAGGGTGTAATCGTTTGATTAAGCAAGGGGCTATGTTGGTAGAAAATGTGAAAGATATTTTAGAAGCCTTGCATCAACATTCTCTCCATAGCCAAACAGAGATTGATTTTAGTCAGATTGAAAGCGAAAATTATAAGCCACCTTTGTATTCTCATCGGTTAATTGAAGCACCAAGCCATCCGAAACTTTATGCGAGAATTGGTTATACTCCGGTGAGTATTGATGATCTTGCTCAAGAGTTTGGTTTTAGTGTAGAGGTATTGTTGGTGCAACTTTTAGATTTGGAATTACAGGATTTGATTCTCAATGAAAATGGACTTTATAAACGAGTGTAGAAATATGTTAAGATAGCACCTCAGTTTTATTGAGGATAAACTATGTTAGCTATTATTTCCCCGGCAAAGACCTTAGATTTTGAAAGTGCGGTCAGAAAATTCCCTGTTTTTCAACCGCACTTAACCGATTATAGCGAGCAATTAATTGAAATTTGCCGTCAACTTTCTCCACAAGATATTGCTTCACTAATGTCCATTAGTGATAAACTTGCCGGTTTAAATGCAGCACGTTTTACCGCGTGGACAAAAGAACACAATGAACAAAATTCCCGCGCGGCTATTTTGGCTTTTAAAGGCGATGTTTACACAGGATTGGATGCCGAAACCTTATCTGATGAGGATATTAGTTTTGCACAATCCCATCTTCGTATGTTATCGGGTTTATATGGTTTACTTCGACCTCTTGATTTGATGCAGCCTTATCGCTTGGAAATGGGGACAAAATTAGTGAACGCCAAAGGCAAGGATCTTTATGCATTTTGGGGTAATGTAATCACCCAAGCCGTGCAACAGGCGCTTGATGAGCAGGGCGACAATGTGTTGGTAAATCTTGCTTCCGATGAATATTATAAGTCCGTAAAAGAAAACGGACTTCAGGCTTATATTGTAAAACCGATTTTTTTGGATAATAAAAATGGTCGTTATAAAGTTGTTAGTTTTTATGCGAAGAAAGCTCGTGGATTAATGTGTCGTTATATGATTCAAAACCGTTTAACCCGTGTTGAACAATTAAAAGACTTTGATTTGGGGGGATATTGGTTTGATGCAACGGCTTCTACTGAAAATGAATTGGTATTTAAGCGAGACCATAATGAATAAAATTCTTGTTATTTTGAGCGCACTTTTACTTTCAGCTTGCGTAGGCACTCCTTCTCAATTGGATGCACCGAATCAAGTTAAATATCACGGTAAAATTTACCAAATGGCGAGTGGACAAGATTTAGACTCGGTAGTACGTTACATTTATTTGAGTAAGCCCGATACCTTAGAAAAATGGCAATCCCAGATAGAATTGTTGTTGGATCGTAATAAACAACATCGTGATATTAAAGAACGTATTACATTACGCGAACGAATTTATCGTAATACAGATGTTGTATCATTCAAATTGCTTCCGATTAGAAATGAAAAAACAAAGAAAGATGAAGGCTTGAAGGGCTATGTTGTTTATGCACCTACGGATAAAGAACCTTCTTGGCAAGTGAATATCATGATGGGAAAAGATATTCCTCAATGCGGTTTTGTTCAATTTCAGTATTCACAAAAAGTAAAAAATAGCCGACGCTTAAATAATAAAAAAGCGTTACAGCATTTAAAGAAATATTTGATTGATAAAGAAATGAAAACTTTAGGAAAACTGGATTGGCAATGGTATTGCCAAAATCTAAAGTAACCTAGAATCAAAGTATATTTAGAACAAGGGATAAGATTTCCAAATTTTTATAGAGCAGTATATGTGAATGGTGTAATCTTAACGACATTTCCGATTTGATTAAATTTAACTTAAACAGGTGGTATATGATTAAAAAAATTGCAGTATTGACCAGTGGTGGTGATGCGCCCGGCATGAATGCCGCGATCCGTGGTGTCGTGCGTTCAGCGTTATCGGAAGGCTTGGAAGTATTCGGTATTTATGACGGCTACCAAGGCTTGTATAACAACAAAATTAAGCAATTAAATCGCTTTAGCGTGTCCGATATTATTAATCGAGGCGGTACATTTTTAGGTTCTGCGCGGTTCCCTGAGTTTAAGGATGAGTCAGTTCGTACGAAATGTGCTAAGATTTTACGTTCACACGGTATTGATGCATTAGTGGTTATTGGTGGGGATGGTTCTTACATGGGGGCAAAACTTTTAACGGAAGAGCATGGTTTTCCTTGTGTAGGGATTCCCGGTACGATAGATAATGACGTTGCGGGAACCGATTACACGATTGGCTATCAAACCGCACTACAAACAGCAGTCGATGCTATTGACCGTTTGCGTGATACGTCAAGTTCTCACCAACGGATTTCGATCGTAGAAATTATGGGACGTCACTGTAGTGATTTAACTATTTCTGCCGGTATTGCTGGGGGCTGTGAATATATCGTAGCTTCTGAGGTGGAGTTTAATCGCGAAGAGCTTATTCAGCAAATTGAAAGTAGTATTATGCGGGGTAAACGCCATGCGATTGTTGCGATCACAGAGTTAATTACGGATGTTCATTCTCTTGCAAAAGAGATTGAAGCGAGAGTTAACCAGGAAACCCGGGCAACCGTATTAGGACACATTCAACGTGGCGGAGCACCTTGTGCTTTTGACCGTATTTTGGCTTCACGTATGGGAGTGTATGCAGTAGACCTTCTTCTTCAAGGTAAAGGCGGTTATTGTGTAGGCATTCAAAATGAGCAACTTGTTCACCACGATATTATTGATGCAATTAATAATATGCGGCGTGAATTTAAACAAGATTGGTTACAAATGGCGAAACGCCTAGAGTAATAAAAAATAAGAGTGCGGTTGTTTTTACAACCGTATTTTTAATCGACAAGTAAAGTTTTAAAAAGCGCTTTTAAAGATAAGACTTGCAATTGATAAATTCATGCGTTTTTATAATATAAAAATGTGATTTCCCTTTGACTATTTTCGTTACAACAGGTAATATTCACGCCCTATGCAAAAGGTAAAACTACCCTTAACCATTGATCCGGTTAAAGATGCGCAACAAAGAATTGATTATGAGGGCTATTATTCGATTAATCAATTGGTGCGTTTGGCTGAATCTGTGGTAAATGTGCTTAGCGATGCACAGGTAACATTATCGTTTTATATTGATCCGCAAAAATTAGCGGTGATGAAAGGTAAAGCACAGGTTGAGGTTGAATTGGAATGTCAGCGTTGTGGAGAGCCTTTCAAACA
Source organism: Rodentibacter caecimuris (assembly GCF_010587025.1). Taxonomy (NCBI): domain Bacteria; kingdom Pseudomonadati; phylum Pseudomonadota; class Gammaproteobacteria; order Pasteurellales; family Pasteurellaceae; genus Rodentibacter; species Rodentibacter caecimuris. Next base: position 2,189,767 of record NZ_CP040863.1, read on the forward strand.
GAAATTGGAATGTGAATTCACATACAGTCCGGTAGTTAATTGGGATCAAGCTGATGTATTGCCTGAAATTTATGAACCAATCGAATTAAATGAGTTTGGTGAAATAGATTTACTTGGCACGGTGGAGGATGAGTTAATTTTAGCTCTACCACTTGTACCGAAGCATTCATCTGAACACTGTGAAGTGTCCGCGCAGGAACAGGTTTTTGGCAAATTGCCGGAAGAATTGGCAAAAAAACCGAACCCGTTCGCTGTATTAGCTAATTTAAAGCAAAAGTAAATTAAATTTAATTTAGGAGTATAGCCAATGGCTGTTCAACAAAACAAAAAATCTCGTTCACGTCGTGATATGCGTCGTTCACACGATGCGTTAACTACCGCTGCAGTATCAGTGGATAAAGCAAGCGGTGAAACTCATTTACGCCACCACGTAACTGCAGACGGTTACTACCGTGGTCGTAAAGTGATCAATAAGTAATTTTTACTTACAGGTATTCACTTGACTCGTCTAACCTTAGCGTTAGATCTGATGGGCGGGGACATTGGTCCCCGTACTACTATCCCCGCATCTCTTCTTGCATTGGAAAAAAATCCAAGGCTTTCTTTACTTCTGTTTGGTGATTACCAACAGATTTCTCCTTTGTTAAAAGATTGCTCTAAAGCACTTTTAGAGCGAGTACAAATTCGACATTGCACAAGGATTATTGATAACCACCAGGGTATTTCTTACGCTTTACGTCATAGCAAAGGTACTTCCATGCGTTTGGCTCTTGAAGCGGTTAAAGATGGTTTGGCACAAGGTTGTGTCAGTGCGGGAAATACCGGTGCATTAATGGGATTGTCGAAGATTTTATTGCAGCCCCTTAAAGGTATTGCCCGCCCGGCTTTAGTTTCAATGATCCCAACTATGGGGAGGGGGAAATCTGTCATGTTGGATTTGGGGGCTAACATTGAATGTGATGCAGAAAATCTTTATCAATTTGCTATAATGGGAAGCATTTTCGCAGAGCATAGACTGAATTTAGTTTATCCCCGAATTGGATTATTAAATATTGGTGTTGAAGAAATTAAAGGTCATCAATTTATTCGTGATGCAGCAAATCTATTAGAAAAATCGACCGCACTTAATTATATTGGGTTTATTGAGGGCGATTTATTACTGAACGGCAAAGCGGATGTGATTGTCAGCGACGGTTTTTCAGGAAATATTGCACTGAAAACTTTAGAGGGGGCCGCGAAAAATGTGTTGTCCCTATTTAACGAACAACCCAAACACCGTTATTTAAAACCCGTTTTTTCGTGGACGGTTCGTCACTTGTTTCAGAGAGGCTATCAGCGTTTGAAACATATTAATCCCGATGAATATAATGGTGCCTCACTTATTGGCTTAAACTCAGTGGTGGTAAAGAGTCACGGTAGCGCAAATGTGAATGCGTTTGCTCAGGCCATTGCTGATGCGGCTTTTCAAGCCCGCCTACAATTCCCTGAAAAAATATTGGCGGGCTTAGCACGTTATTAATGACTTAATTTATTTGATTATGAATAGCAGAATTTTATCTACCGGTAGCTATTTACCGAGTCGTATTCGCACTAATGCGGATCTTGAGAAAATGGTTGATACTTCGGACGAATGGATTGTTACTCGTTCAGGTATTCGTGAACGTCGTATTGCCGATGAAAATGAAACTGTGGCAACAATGGGTTTTGAGGCAGCAAAAAAAGCAATTGAATATGCCAAAATTAGCCCTCAACATATTGATTTAATTATTGTTGCTACCACTAGCAGCTCTCATGCTTACCCGAGTGCTGCTTGTCAAATCCAAGGGTTGTTGGAAATTGATGACGCTATTTCTTTCGATTTAGCCGCTGCTTGTACCGGTTTTGTTTATGCGTTAAGTGTTGCTGACCAATTTATTCGTACGGGTAAAGTAAAAACAGCTTTAGTCGTGGGATCTGATCTTAATTCTCGTAAATTAGATGAAACAGATCGTAGCACGGTTGTATTATTTGGTGATGGCGCCGGTGCTGTAATTTTAGAGGCAAGCGAACAAGAGGGGATTATCTCTACTCATCTACACGCTTCCGCAGATAAACACAATGGGTTGGTTTTGTCTCAACCTGAGCGTGGTGTGGAAAAATCCGGTTATATTGAAATGCAGGGTAATGAAACCTTTAAACTTGCAGTGCGTGAACTTTCCAATGTAGTTGAGGAAACCTTAGCCGCAAATAATTTAGATAAAGAAGATTTAGATTGGCTTGTGCCACATCAAGCAAATTTACGCATTATCAGCGCAACGGCGAAAAAACTGGAAATGAATATGTCGCAAGTGGTTGTTACGTTAGATAAATATGCGAATAATAGTGCGGCAACAGTACCGGTAGCATTGGATGAAGCAGTGCGTGATGGTCGTATTCAACGAGGGCAGTTGTTACTATTAGAAGCCTTTGGCGGTGGTTGGACTTGGGGTTCAGCATTGGTGCGTTTCTAATAATTTTGTTAGAATCGCAGTGAAATTGTTGGAAAGTGCGGTTAAATTTGACCGCACTTTTTGATATATGCAATCATGAATACCGATTTTTATCAAAGAAATATTTCAATTTAGAATAAATAGGAAAAAAGAATGAAAAAATTTGCAATGGTCTTCCCAGGGCAGGGATCTCAGAGTATTGGTATGCTTGCTGAGCTTGCCGACGAATATCCAATTGTTATTGAAACCTTTAAACAAGCCTCTGATGTGCTTGGCTATGATTTATGGCAACTTGCTCAACAAGGTCCGGTAGAAGAGCTTAATAAAACATGGCAAACCCAGCCTGCATTGTTGGCAGCCTCTGTTGCTATTTATCGTGTATGGCAAGAAAAATATCCGCAATTTAAGCCGGAAGTGATGGCAGGTCATAGTTTAGGCGAGTATTCCGCATTAGTTTGCGCAGGCGTACTGAATTTTCAAGATGCCATTAAATTGGTGGAATTACGTGGTAAATTAATGCAACAAGCAGTACCTGAGGGCACTGGTGCGATGTATGCGATCATCGGCTTAGACAATGAGTCTATTATTAATGCTTGTAAACAGGCAGAACAAGGTGAAGTGGTGTCAGCTGTGAATTTTAACTCACCGGGACAAGTGGTGATTGCAGGAGCAAAAGCAGCAGTAGAGCGCGCTGCTGCATTGTGTAAAGAGGCGGGGGCGAAGCGCGCATTGCCGTTAGCAGTGAGCGTACCATCACATTGTGCATTGATGAAACCGGCTGCGGATAAATTAGCAACTACATTAGAAACAATAGCAGTGAATATTCCGGAGATCGCAGTAATTAATAATGTTGATGTTGCAACAGAATCTGAAAGTGCCGCTATTCGTATGGCTCTTATTCGTCAACTTTACAGTCCTGTACGTTGGACGGAAACCGTAGAAAAAATGGCGCAAGACGGTGTACAGGTATTGCTGGAAATAGGTCCCGGTAAGGTATTAAACGGATTAACAAAACGTATTGTGAGTGATTTTCAGGCAATATCGGTGAATGATCTTGCATCACTTAATTCAGTTGAAGAACTATTAGTATAGAGGAGAGAAAAATGCAAGGTAAAATTGCGTTAGTAACGGGGGCAACGCGTGGTATTGGTCGTGCGATTGCCGAAGAATTGGTTTTAAAGGGCGCATTTGTAATTGGTACGGCGACTTCTGAAAAAGGCGCAGAAACAATTTCTGCATACTTGGGTGAAAAAGGTAAAGGTCTAGTATTAAACGTGGCGGATAAAGCCTCTATCGAAACGATGTTGGAACAAATTAAAAATGATTTTGGCGACATTGATATTTTGGTGAATAATGCGGGTATTACACGTGATAATTTACTCATGCGTATGAAAGATGATGAATGGTTTGATATTATGCAAACTAATTTAACTTCTATATATCATCTTTCTAAATCCATGTTGCGTTCAATGATGAAAAAGCGTTTTGGCCGTATTATTAACATTGGTTCTGTGGTTGGCTCAACGGGAAATCCGGGACAAAGTAACTATTGTGCGGCGAAAGCAGGAGTGATTGGATTCTCAAAAGCATTAGCAAAAGAAGTCGCATCCCGTGGGATTACTGTAAATGTTGTAGCACCGGGTTTTATCGCAACGGATATGACAGAAGTTTTAACGGATGAACAGAAATCAAGTATTCTTTCTAACGTACCGGCAGGACGTTTGGGAGATGCGAAAGATATTGCGAAAGCCGTTGCGTTCTTGGCATCTGATGAGGCGGCCTATATCACTGGCACGACCTTACATGTGAATGGTGGGCTACATATGAGCTAACTCCTTGATGGAGCTGGTTATTTGTTGTTAGGCGATTTCTCCTTATAAAATCATAGCCAAAGATTTTAGATAATGTTAAAATCAGCCTCGCAACATAATTTGGTTATGCCTTGAATGTGTAAAAGGTATATCGTTATTTTCTCTGTATGTATTTTGCTTGTGCTTTTGTGGTGCGACCACTTATGAAAAGATTGCAAGAATATTAAAAATTCATACACTAACCGCTCAGCAATGAGTTATAACAACATAGGAAAAACAAATGAGCATTGAAGAACGCGTAAAAAAAATCATCGTTGAACAATTAGGTGTTAAAGAAGAAGATGTGAAACCTGAAGCTTCTTTCGTTGAAGATTTAGGTGCGGACTCTTTAGATACAGTTGAATTGGTTATGGCTTTGGAAGAGGAATTTGATATTGAAATTCCGGATGAAGAAGCGGAAAAAATCACAACTGTTCAATCTGCGATTGACTACGTTCAAAATAATCAATAATTTCAAGTTGGGCGACCTTTTTAGGTCGCCTAATTTTTTTACCTAATTCCCTCTTTAAAATAGACCGCACTTTATTTTTAATGAGTTATTTCGTTGCTGCTTTCTGAAATTGATATAGAACAATAAGTTATCGAATACTACTTAATTTGTGTTAATTCTTTGTGTTAGCATTTATTAGTTTTTCTAGTTTATATTTTAAATTTTAAATTTATTGGAGTATCTATGGATTTTCTAACTAACTTAAGTGAAGTTTCCCAATTTGTTATTCAACTTGCTATTGTACTCATCTGCTTGTTTTATGGTGCAAGAAAAGGAGGCATAGCATTAGGGATGTTAGGCGGTGTAGGGTTGATTGTCTTAGTCTTTGGTTTTGGTATTGAGCCGGGTAAACCTGCAATTGATGTCATGTTAACAATTCTTGCAGTGGTCGTTACCTCTGCAACATTACAAGCGAGCGGCGGCTTGGATGTGATGTTACAAATTGCAGAGAAAATGCTTCGTAAAAATCCAAAATATGTCAGTATTCTTGCACCGTTTGTTACTTGTTTCTTAACAATTCTTTGTGGTACAGGTCATGTGGTTTATACCATGCTACCAATCATTTATGATATTGCTATTAAAAATGGTATTCGCCCTGAGCGTCCGATGGCGGCGAGTTCTATCGCTTCTCAAATGGGGATTATTGCCTCACCGGTTTCTGTTGCGGTTGTAACATTAACGGCGTTCTTGGTTAATGCAAAAACACCGCTAGCAGGTTTTGATGGTTATCTGGATTTATTAAAAATTACTGTTCCATCGACTCTTTGTGGTGTATTGGCTATCGGTATTTTTAGCTGGTTTCGTGGTAAAGATTTGGATAAAGATATTGAATTTCAAACGAAACTACAAGATCCTAGTTTTAAAGAGTATGTCTATGGCGAGGGTACGTCATTACTTGATAAAAAATTGCCGCAATCCAGTTGGAATGCAATGTGGATCTTCTTTGGTGCGATCTTAATTGTTGCATCACTGGGTTATTTTAAAGAATTACGCCCGGCGTTTGAGAAATCAGTACCGGCACAAATGCTTGAAGTCGTTTCCTATGCTGAAACGGTAAAAAGTTTTAATGTAAAAGAGGGTAAAATTGTTGCTGTAGCAAAAGACGGTGTAGTGTCTCTTGATGTGAAAGACAATAAGGCAAAACCGAAAACCACTTATAGTCATGTCGAAATTTATAATAAAAAAGGGGAACTTGCTCAAACTATATCTGTAAAAGATAACAATTCTGTTGTGATCCAGTCGGGCGATGAGATTGAAACGATTGATAATGCAAAGATTATTTTAAAGGATAGTATAAATAAAAAAGTGAACATTAGTATGGTTCATGTAATTCAAATTTTTATGCTATTAGCCGGTGCATTAATTATTATCTTTACCAAAACGGAGCCAAGTAAAATTAGTAAAAATGAAATTTTCCGTTCCGGTATGATTGCATTAGTCGCAGTATTTGGTATCTCTTGGATGGCTGAAACGATGTTTACCGTTCATACCCCAATGATGAAAGCAACATTAGGCGATGTGGTAAAGGCCTATCCTTGGACTTATGCGGTAATGTTGTTATTGATTTCTAAATTTGTAAATTCTCAAGCTGCGGCATTAGTAGCGTTTGTTCCGTTATCATTAGATATCGGCGTTGATCCTGCAATTATCCTTGCCTTTGCTTCGGCATGTTATGGTTACTATATTTTACCGACTTATCCGAGTGATCTTGCTGCGATTCAATTTGACCGTTCCGGCACTACCCGAATTGGTAAATTTGTGATTAATCATAGTTTTATTTTACCGGGGTTAATCGGGGTCATTACTTCCTGTATTTTTGGTTATGTTTTCATCGGTTTATTTGGTTATTTATAATCGTGACTTAAATTAACAAAGGCTATTCGAAAGAATAGCCTTTATGCTTTATCTATCAGCGAAATTTCTCAATCAAAATGCATAAAAAAGCCCTTTCAAAATTTGAAAGGGCAAAGTATTTGGAGTCATACTATGAGTTGTTGAATAAACAAATCAGGTATGCGTACGCATTATAATAACATTTAAAATAAATGCAACATTTTATTAACAAAATTAATTGTGTGGATTACGGGTATTGCTGTTCACTAAATTACGCATCAAGAGTGAGTATTCTAAATTGATATCTTGCGGGACATCTAAGAACACGAAATGTCCGTCACCTAATGCAGCTTCTACTTGTTCATTTTTTCGATTTAGCATTTTTTCAATTTTAAAATTGATATTACCTTGAGGTGTCATCATTTCTACTTCATCGCCAAGTAAAAATTTATTTTTTACAGCGACTTCCGCCATACCTTGTTCATTGCGTTTTCCGGTAAATTCTCCGACAAATTGTTGGCGATCGGAAATAGAATAGCCGTATTCATAATTTTGATACTCATCATGTGTATGGCGACGTAAAAATCCTTCGGTATAACCTCGGTGTGCGAGAGATTCTAAGGTATTCATCAAGCTCTCATCGAAAGGCTTACCTGCCACGGCATCATCAATAGCTTTTCGATAGACCTGCGCCGTGCGGGCACAATAATAGAAAGACTTGGTTCGACCTTCAATTTTTAAGGAATGTACACCAAGTGCGGTGAGTTTTTCTACATGTTGTACGGCACGCAAATCTTTTGAATTCATAAAATAAGTGCCGTGTTCATCCTCAAAGGCGGTCATTTGTTCATCCGGCTTTTGTGATTCCGTATAAAGAAATACTTTGTCCGTCACCGTTCCTTCACCCAGTGTCGGTGCAACATTTTTGACTTCGATTTGTTGTGCCGGATCAATTTTCGGCACAATATTGCCCACTTCATCAACCGTACCTTCTTCCATTTTATATTCCCAACGGCAGGCATTAGTGCAAGTGCCTTGGTTTGGATCGCGTTTATTAATGTAGCCGGAAAGCAAGCAACGACCAGAATATGCCATACATAATGCGCCATGTACGAAAATCTCAAGTTCAATATCCGGCACCTGTTGGCGAATTTCAGTAATTTCATCTAAGGAAAGTTCTCGGGACAAAATCACGCGGGTTAGCCCCATTTGTTTCCAAAATTTCACCGTTGCCCAGTTTACCGCATTGGCTTGTACGGAAAGATGAATATCAATATCGGGGAAATGCTCACGCACCAGCATAATCAAACCAGGATCGGACATAATCAACGCATCCGGTCCCATATTTATAACGGGTTGTAAATCTTTAATAAAGGTTTTGAGTTTAGAATTATGCGGTGCAATATTCACAACGACATAGAATTTTTTACCAAGGGCGTGCGCTTCATCAATACCGATTTTTAAATTTGCATGATTAAATTCATTGTTACGCACTCGTAAGCTATAACGGGGCTGACCGGCATAGACGGCATCTGCACCGTAGGCAAAGGCATAGCGCATATTTTTTAGAGAACCGGCGGGAGAAAGTAATTCGGGCTTAAATGAGGTGGTCATAATCTACTCTTTTTCTGATTTCAAGTCAGTAACCTACCCGTAGGCAAGTCGTGTTAAAAGCCCGTATTTTAGGTTTATTTCACTATTTGTAAAGGATAAAGTGCGGTCAGATTTTGGAGTGTTTTTCATTAACGATAAAAAAATACCCACCATACCGTCCGTGGGCATTTTTTTATTATTTCTCTGATGAACTTTCTTCTTCTATCTCCTCAAAAGATTTGCCGTTAATGAAATAGCCATTGTCATTTTTTTCAAACTTAGCCACATAATTCTCACCTTCTGCTACAAAAGCAGGAAGAATAGTATCATATGGTTTAATTTCACTTTGAATCATATTCCAAAATAAGCTTTGTTCTTTAATCTTACTTGTTTTTTCATCCTGAATTTCAACTAACCTTTTATCAAAGGAAATCCTTAATAAACCTTCTGTTCTATCTAGGAAAGACCAACCCTGAGATGATTTCGCATCTTCCGGTGCTTTAGTCATCATACCATTGGCTTCAAATTTTACCGGATAGGCTTTCGTTTCGGGCGATGTGTTGAGATTAAAGGTAACATTGGTATGATCTAAAATAAAATTTAGATCCGACCATGCGTTATTCAAATATTTTTCTTGTGTCGCTGTTGTTAAATAAGTCTGACAAAGCGTCTCATAAGCTCCTAAACAAAATGCTGAAGACCAATACGAACGAGGGTCATTAAGCTTTAGTGGAATTGAAATCGACAAATCCTCAATTTGCATACTTTGTTCCGGTACACTGATTTTTTTTGTATTTAGTGTAAAACTTGTACTATATTGATCACTTTCTGACCTAGATTTATTATTAAATGTAAGAGCAGTTATTTTATTTTCAAATAGATTTAAACTATGCAGTGAAAAATCAATGTTCGAATTTTCCTTAAACTCTCTCACCCATTTGTCTTTTAAATGAAGGAAATCTTTATTATCTTTAGATGGCGGAGACTTTACAGTAAGCGTTTCCAAAAAGAATGGAATAAGACTCAACTCATTTGCAATATTATAGTCTTTTAATTGAACACTAAGTTTTCCATCTTTAGCATCCCATTTTTGGGCATTATCTTCCGGTGTTTGTTTAACACTCCCCACTAAGAGTTCAAAATTGGCGTTGCTTTTAGTGAGATCCGTATTATCTAATTTCAATGCTATATTACCATTTTGTAAATTAAAATAAGGTTTTTGCTTTTTCGGTGCATTAACTGAAATAACAGAAACCTTACTGTCAAAATAATCATTTTTAGTTAATATAGCGATTAATAAATCCACCCCATTTCTAATATTTTGATCGCCCGTACTAAGTTTTTTAAATTCATTATAAAAATTGACCGCACTTGGGACGCCTTGTTGATTCAAACTGATATTTAAACCCCCAAATGTTGTTTGGCTTTCTTCTGTGGTACGGTTTTTATTAGAGATACGTAAAATATCACTACTTAGCTTTGTGGTTAAATCACGTTTTTCTGTATTATTCTCTTTGTTTTTATTAAATTTATAGGTGGTATTTTTTAATTGTAAGCGTGTATTTTCACCATTTAATAGTGCTAGCTCGGCATTTTCAGCGGTTAATTCGATATGTGTTAAATCATATTGACTTGGCGTTACAGGAATAAGATGAAATTTCCCCTCAAGTTTTTTTAATTTGCTGTCGTTGTCATAGTTAAAACCGGTCAAATTGGCATTTAAATCAATTTCTTTATTTTCTCGGAAATTTAATGAGATCGTGCTTTGTTGCGATTTATTGGCGAAGTCTCGAAACTCCGTCAAAATATCAGACGAAAAATAATCACCGATCGGTGAAAATTTTGTGTTAATCGTATTTTTATCAATGGTGATATTTAAAGTTTTGTTTAATTGTCGAACGAATTTCTCCGATAAATTCGATTCAGCCGTGATGAAAAAAGGCAGCGTTGTCAGTTTGCTGGTAATGAGATCGGTTTTTTCGTTATCGTTATTTTGCAGACTAAACGTTAAGTGGCGGGTAAAAATGTTTTTACTTGTTTGAGAGACTAGTAATTTCGCTTGATTATCAAGGGAATAGGGAAAGTTTTGTAAGACTTGATCCACTTTGTGATTAGTATAAATCTGTGCACCGATGCCCGATACCACAATCAAAGCGGAAAGGGAAAGTGTAATTTTTGTTTTTTTAATCATGTTGTCTCCAAAACGGAAAAATAACGAGGCAAAAATATTGTTAAAAAAGACCGCACTTTGTCGAAAAAGTGCGGTCGATTTTGCATTTGTTTTAGCCTAAGATTTGATCTAATTCTTGGCTGACGGCTTCTACTTTTTGTGTGCCGTCTAAGCGGAAATATTGTGTGTTACCCGCTTTCGCTTCTGCTTGATAATAATCCACTAATGGTTGGGTCTGTTTGTGATAAACCGCTAAGCGATCCAATACGGTTTCCGGTTTATCATCTGCACGGATGATGAGATCTTCACCGGTAATATCATCTTTGCCTTCCACTTTCGGCGGATTATAAACAATGTGGTAAGAACGACCGGAGGCTTGGTGTACGCGACGACCGCTCATACGTTCCACAATCACTTCATCAGGTACATCAAATTCTAAAACATAATCAATTTTCACACCTGATTCTTTTAACGCATCGGCTTGTGGAATGGTGCGAGGGAAACCGTCTAATAAGAAACCGTTTGCGCAATCGGGCTGGGCAATGCGATCTTTTACTAATGCTACGGTTAATTCATCGGGTACTAATTTTCCTTCATCCATTAGCGCTTTTGCTTGTTTACCTAATTCTGTTCCGGCTTTGATTGCCGCGCGAAACATATCGCCCGTTGAAATTTGTGGAATGCCAAATTTTTTCATAATAAATTGCGCTTGTGTGCCTTTGCCTGCACCCGGTGCGCCTAAAAGAATAATTTTCATAGAAATCTCCGTGACTAAATAAACCCGATTAAGATACTGATAAAGCGAAGTGAGGTCAAATTTTTTGTAACATTTAATGAAAAAATCAACAATTTTTGATTAAAGTTATTATCAAGAATTAATCCGTTGATTTGATACAATATTTTTACATTTTATCGTGCTATACTTCATCACATTCAAGTCACTTTCACCTTTGGAGTTTTATGCAGAATTTATCGGAAAAACATTTCTCTCGTTCTTCACTAGTTAAATTAAATATGTGGATAACATTTGCTAGTGGAATATTGTTAATTTTCTTCGGATTGATAAATCAACCGATGTTTTTATTCTTTGGATTGATAAATACTATTTTGGGTATTTTACAGCTTAGTATCGTCAATAAACCGATCATTTCACTAATGAACAACCATATTCAAATAAAATCCTCCCCGCTAAGCTCAACCAAATACATCAAATACGATGATATTCAGTCCGTTGAAAATAAAAAAGGCAATCTAATCTTTCATCTGAAAACCAATAAAAAGGAAAGGTTGGTGCTAAATATGGTACAAAAAGAACAACAGGAGGAACTGGTAAAAGAGTTAATGTCAATCAATCACCACATTAAAGAGGAAAAAACAGATGAACTCAGCCATTAAATTACACGCTGCCGTATGGATAAGCCTTTTTATCAATATTGCTCTAAATCTTCTTACTATTGATGAATACTCCCAATATTTTGATATTGAAGTAATTATTGCCTTTATCGTTATCCCTTGGTTAGTCGGTATTTTCTGCGCAATCGCATTTACTATGACACAGAAAAAATGGCAGTTGATTGTCCTAATTATTAGTTTTATTCCCTTTATTCCTATTGGTTTCTTGGGGATTTGGGGCGTGTCAAAAACAATGTCTGCCCTTAATAAGAAAATGGCAGGTATTGATTAACAATTAATTTACGCATGGTGAAAGCCATGCGTATTGATGAGAGATTTAATTACATTTTTTAAAACAATACAAACTTTTTATTGCTTTGCATTCCAAGGTGCAACCCAAAACAAACAAATCATGCCCGGTATTGCCAAAAATAAGCAAATCCAAAAATAATGATAATATCCTACCGCGCTGACAGCATAGCCCGAAAGCATTCCTAATCCTTTACTTGGTAAGGCTGAAAGACTAGTGAAAAGGGCAAGTTGGGTCGCTGTATAAAGCGGATTGGTTTCACGAGCCATAAACGCAACAAAGGCAGCGGTGCCAAGACCGACACCGACATATTCTGCGGCAATGACGACACCTAATTTCCATAATTCGGCGGATGTGATGTAGTCAAAATGCCCGAAGTTGGCTAACCAAATAAATCCGCTGATAGTGATCATTTGCACGAAACCGAATAACCATAATGCCCGATTAATTCCTAGTTTCAACATTATTATACCGCCGACAAGCCCCGATAAGACGCTAGCCCAAAGAGAGGTTGTTTTAACCACTAGAGCAATATCTTTTTTGCTGAATCCCATATCGTAGATAAATTTGGTTTGCAGTGTGGTGGCAAAAGAATCGCCAAATTTGTATAGAAATAAAAACAGTAAAAAACCGATGGCTTGTGCAATTCCTTTACGTTGGAAAAATTCTTGTAGAGGAATCCAAAATGCTTGATAGAATGGTTGGCTATTATTTTTAGGGGCGTTCTGTTGGGGTTCTTTGGTGAGAAATAATGTCATAAAAATCCCCGCTAACATACAAAGTGCGGTCCATAAAAAGACGGTTTCCCATGGGTAAATAGTGGCAAGATAAAGGGAAAGTCCACCGGGAATTAAACCTGCAATTCGATAGGCGTTAAGGTGAAGGGTATTGCCCAAACCAAGCTCGTGATCGCTTAAAATCTCACGGCGATAGGCATCGAGTACGATATCCTGTGTAGCAGAAAAAAATGCAATTAATAAAGCAATGTTGGCAACAATACTTAACTGAGAGATAGGATCAAAAAGGCTGATAGCATAAAGTAAGACAAGTAAGATAACTTGCGAAATAAGAAGCCAACTGCGGCGGCGACCTAAAAAACTTGGGAAATAGCGATCTAACAAGGGAGCCCATAAAAATTTTAGCCCATAAGGTAGCATGACACCGGTTACCGCTCCGATTAATTCGACAGAAAGCTGCTTGTCCGTTAGCCATACGGGTAACATTTGCAATAAGACAAATAAAGGCAAACCGGAACTGAAACCGGTGAACACGCAAATTAACATTTTACGTGTGAAGATTTGTGAAAGCAGAGAATTCGGCATAAAGTGCGGTTCATTTTGGTAATAATTTTGGCGACACGAGTTTCTTTACCCGTGTCACCATAAGATGATATTTAAAAACGGAAAATTAGTCTTTGTACCCTTGCGGATTATTTTTCTGCCAATTCCACGTATCTTTCATCATTTGTTCAAGCCCACGTTCGGCAGTCCAGCCTAATTCTTTCTGCGCTAAATTTGGATCTGAATAACAAGTGGCAATATCACCAGGACGACGCTCCGCTAATTGGTAAGGAATTTTAATATTGTTGGCACTTTCAAAGGCTTTCACCATATCCAATACGGAATAGCCGTGCCCCGTTCCGAGATTATAAATATGTAAACCTGCATCATCTTCGTGGCGTTGAAGCGCTTTTAAATGCCCAATCGCTAAATCAACCACGTGAATGTAATCACGTACCCCCGTGCCGTCGTGAGTATCGTAGTCGCTACCGAAAACGGAAAGCTGTGCGAGTTTACCGATCGCCACTTGGCTGATATAAGGTAATAGGTTATTTGGAATGCCATTCGGATCTTCGCCGATTAAACCGCTTGAATGTGCCCCTACGGGATTGAAATAACGCAAAATCGTCATACTAAACTGAGGTTCTGCTTTGACTACATCACGTAAAATTTGCTCAACCATATATTTTGACGTGCCGTAAGGATTGGTTGTGCCGCCCACTTCACAATCTTCGGTAATGGGAATAATTTGGGGATCGCCATACACGGTAGCGGAAGAACTAAACACAAAATTCCATACTCCCGCTTTTTTCATTTCTTGCAGCAATACAACCGTACCGGCCACATTGTTCATGTAGTACTCTGCCGGTTTTTGTACGCTTTCACCCACTGCCTTTAAGCCGGCAAAGTGAATCACTGAATGAATGGTGTTTTCGGCAAAGATTTTTTGCAGCAATGCTCGATCTAAAATATCGCCTTCATAAAACTTGGCTGTTTTACCTGTGATTTGTTTTACACGCTCAAGGGATTTAGGTGATGAATTACAAAGATTGTCTAATACGACCACTTCTTTGCCTGCATTTAATAATTCGACAACCGTATGCGAACCGATATAGCCGGCACCGCCGGTGACTAAAATTGCCATCTTTGACTCCTTTTCATAGACTTGGAATTGTTGCCGATTATAGCACTATTTCATCTCAAAAAACGGATCTATTTTGACCGCACTTTTATGTGATATTTGTCACAAAACGACCTTTTGGCACTGGCATAATTTCTTGTTGAAGTATATAAAATAGAAATAATTCTTTAACATGAGTGTTACAAATAGCTATGAATCAACTTATTTCTCAACTGACAAAAATTGTAGGAAGTCAATATATCATCACCGATCCTTCAAAAACGGAAGCTTATCGTAGCGGCTACCGTTTTGGTTCGGGAAATGCAGTCGCCGTCGTTAAACCTGCAACCTTACTTGAATTTTGGCAGGTGTTGAAAGTTTGTGTCGCGCAGGATGTGATTATTATTAACCAAGCTGCCAATACGGGATTAACCGGCGGTTCAACGCCAAACGGCAATGATTATGATCGTGAAATCGTCATCATCAATGCCATGAGAATTGATGGTATTCAATTGATTAATAATGCCTCTCAGGTAGTTTGTTTGCCGGGTTCGACTTTAAATGACTTAGAAAATAAATTGAAACCTCACGGGCGTGAACCTCATTCGGTGATTGGTTCTTCTTGCATTGGCGCTTCCGTTATCGGAGGCATTTGTAATAATTCGGGCGGTGCATTGGTTCAACGTGGGCCGGCTTATACGGAGATGGCACTTTACGCTCAGTTAAATGAACAGGGTGAATTGGAACTAAAAAATCATCTTGGCATTGATTTAGGTAGTACACCGGAAGAAATTTTAACTAATTTGCAAGGGCATCATTATCAACAGAAAGATATTACTCAGGATTGTGGAAAAGGACATGATCACCGCTATTGCGATCATGTTCGTCAGATTGATGAAAACTCACCGGCCCGTTTTAACGCAGACCCTGCCCGTCATTATGAAGCCTCTGGTAGTGCGGGTAAATTAGCGATTTTTGCTGTCCGTTTAGATACTTTCCCACTAGAAAGTGAAACAGCGGTTTTTTACATTGGCACTAATCAAACCGATGTTCTTAATGATATTCGCCGTCAAATGTTAGCAAATTTTGAACAGTTACCGATTTCGGGTGAATATATTCATAGAGATGCCTTTGATGTTGCTGCCCGTTATGGAAAAGATACGTTTTGGGTTATCAAAAAATTTGGCACGCATTGGCTGCCTAAGTTATTTGCCTTAAAAGCGAATGTTGATCGCCTAACTAAGAAAGTTTCGTTTTTACCACACCATTTAAGCGATAAATTTTTACAGTTGATTTCAAAAGTGTTACCGGAACACTTACCGAAAAGTTTATGGCAGTATCGGGAGCGTTACGAACATCATTTAATTATTAAAATGGGAGGGCAGGGCGTGAATGAAGCCCGTATCTTCTTAAAAGATTATTTTCGCGATAGTCAAAAAGGCGGATATTTTGAATGCAATGCGGTAGAAACACAGGCTGCCATGCTACACCGTTTTGCCGTTGCTTCAGCCGCCGTACGCTATCGTGCAATTCATGAGAAAGAAGTTGAAGATATTGTCGCCCTTGATGTTGCATTACGTCGTAATGATCAATCGTGGTTTGAACAGCTTCCGGTCGAGATAGATAAGCAAATCAGCCATAAACTGTATTACGGACATTTTATGTGTCATGTTTTCCATCAAGACTACATCGTCAAAAAAGGGGTTGATTGCGTAAAATTGGAACATGAAATGTTGAAATTACTTGATCAGCGAGGGGCTCAGTACCCAGCCGAACATAATGTCGGGCATTTATATGAAGCGAAACCGGAGTTACGTAAATTCTATAAAGCATTAGATCCTACCAATAGTTTTAATCCAGGCATTGGACAAACCTCAAAGAAAAAATATTGGGCTGAATAATATTTTAATTTATCCGTTTTATCGTATTAAACACGATGAGATGATGTTGGCTTCGGTGCTTCAGATAACCATTTAATGTTTAGCAGTGGGTTATTCTTTTTTATTCAATTTTATCGGTGTATATCGGTAATACGTTCGGCTTAATAAAAAGAGCTGAAAAACAGCCTGTTGGCAATGACAATTAAAGGAGTAGCATATGGCAAAAAATCTAAATGTTTTTGATCAAGAATATGGTTTATTAATTAACGGTGAATGGAAAATGGGTGGCACACTACTTGCCTCTTATAATCCTGCAAACGGGGAAGCGCTTGCGAAATTTGTTGATGCTACGGATGCAGATGTTGATGCGGCCGTTATGGCGGCACAACAAGCGTTTAAAACTTGGCGAAACACGACAGTCACCGAACGGGCGGCGATATTAAATAAAATTGCCGATGTTATTGATGAAAATGCCGAGTTATTCGCTTTACAAGAAACTTTGGATAACGGCAAACCAATTAGAGAAACGAGAGCCGCAGATATTCCCTTAGCGGCGGATCATTTCCGTTATTTTGCCGGTGTGATTCGTGCGGAAGAAGGTTCGGCAAATCAACTGGATAGTGAAGATTTATCGTTGGTATTACGTGAACCGATTGGTGTGGTCGGACAAATTATTCCATGGAATTTTCCATTTTTAATGGCTGCGTGGAAAATCGCACCTGCATTGGCAGCAGGTTGTACTATCGTTATTCATCCGTCTAGCGCAACTTCATTGAGTCTGTTATCTCTCGCTCAAAAAATTAATTATTTGTTACCAAAAGGCGTGCTAAATATCATTACCGGACGAGGCAGTAAATCTGGAGAATATATGTTGCATCACAAAGGATTTAATAAATTAGCGTTCACAGGTTCCACTGCTATTGGACGTAATGTTGCTGTTGCCGCAGCAGAAATGTTAATCCCTGCAACTCTTGAGTTAGGTGGTAAATCCGCCAATATTTTCTTTGATGATATGCCGTTTGATAAAGCATTAGAGGGTGCGCAAAAAGGTATTTTATTTAATCAAGGCCAAGTTTGTTGTGCCGGTTCTAGAATTTTTGTTCAAGAAGGCATTTATGATAAGTTCGTCGCCGCATTAGCCGAAGAATTTAAAAAAGTAAAAGTTGGTTTGCCTTGGGAAGACGATACCCAGATGGGCGCGCAAGTCAATGGCGGTCAATTAGAGACGATTTTAAACTATGTCAAAATTGGAGAACAGGAAGGCTGCCGCATTATTACCGGAGGGAAACGCTTACAGGAGGCCGGTTTAGATAAAGGCGAATTTGTAGCCCCAACATTGATTGAAGCTCCGAATAATCAAGCGCAAATTGCACAGGAAGAAATTTTTGGACCTGTTGCAACCGTCATTAAATTTAAAACCGAAGAAGAGGTTATAAAAATGGCAAATGACAGCGAATACGGTTTAGGTGGCGGTATATGGAGTCAAAATATCAATCGTTGTTTGCGTGTTTCTCGTGCACTTGAAACAGGACGGGTTTGGGTGAACTGTTATAACCGCTTACCGGCAGGCACACCGTTCGGGGGATATAAACAATCCGGTATCGGTCGAGAAACCCATAAAATGATGCTTGATGCTTATACTCAAGTAAAAAATATTTATATCAGCACGCGTGAAGAGCGTGAAGGGATGTATTAATCGCCATAAAGAAGAGGCAGCCGATAAGCTGCCTCAACAGATAGTAATTTAAGGACTGATTCCAATAATCTCTTGGCGTTAGTCCTTTAATATGACTATGGGAAATTAGCGTTCATTCCAACGTTTGATTGATTCGCGAATTACTTCTTTCGCCTCTTCAACATCACCCCAGTGTGTCACTTTTGTACTACCCGGTTTTTTCAACGCTTTATAATTGTTGAAATGGAATTCAATTTGTTTGATTAATTGAGCCGGCACGTCCGCAAGGCTATTGTAAGCATTGCCCGTATCGCGATCATCTGCCGGTACACAGACAATTTTATCGTCCACTTCACCGTCATCCACGAATTTCATCACGCCAATCACTTTAGCTTCAAGGAATACACCGGTTGCAAGCGGTTGGCGGGTCAGTAATAACACATCCAGTTCGTCGCCGTCTTCATCTAATGTTTGTGGAATAAAACCATAGTTGGTCGGTTTTGCAAAAATTGCCGGTTCGACACGATCTAATTGGAATGCCGCGACTTTACGGTTCCACTCGATTTTGTGGCAACTGCCTTCTGGAATTTCATTTACAACGTTGATAATCCCTGCATCAACATCACCCGGAGTTAAGATTTGATTAAAATCAGCCATTGTCTTTCCTTATTTAATAGAATTAAAAACGGCGGAAGTATAGCAGTTTTTAGATGATTTTGTCGCTCTAAATTTTCATTCAAAAACGACCGCACTTTACTCACGCAAACGTTTACATATTATATTCTTTCGGTAGAATAGCGCCCTTTCAT
Source organism: Rodentibacter caecimuris (assembly GCF_010587025.1). Lineage (NCBI taxonomy): Bacteria > Pseudomonadati > Pseudomonadota > Gammaproteobacteria > Pasteurellales > Pasteurellaceae > Rodentibacter > Rodentibacter caecimuris. Next base: position 2,208,658 of record NZ_CP040863.1, read on the forward strand.
CCTGACTTATTTTTTAGAGGCAACATGTCTAATTTAGAAAAAATCTTTGAACTGCAAAAACGTGGTTCAACTATTCGCCAAGAAATTATTGCGGGTTTAACCACATTTCTTGCTATGGTGTATTCTGTGATTGTGGTACCCAATATGCTCGGTGCCGCCGGTTTTCCCGCTGAATCCGTATTTATTGCCACTTGCTTAGTGGCGGGTTTAGGATCGATTTTAATCGGCTTATGGGCAAATGCACCGATGGCGATTGGCTGTGCTATTTCACTCACAGCCTTTACCGCATTTAGTTTGGTGATTGGTCAAGGTGTTTCTATTCCGGTTGCTTTGGGGGCGGTATTCCTAATGGGGGGAGCCTTTACTCTCATTTCAGCGACGGGGATTCGTGCTTGGATTCTACGTAATCTTCCTGCCAGTATCGCTCATGGTGCAGGGATCGGTATCGGTTTATTCTTACTTTTAATTGCGGCAAATGGCGTAGAATTGGTCGTGAGTAATCAGGCAGGTTTACCGGTGAAATTAGGCAATTTCACCTCATTTCCGGTCATGATGTCATTAATTGGTTTGGCATTTATCGTTGGCTTAGAAAAAATGCAAGTGAAAGGTGGGATCTTATGGGTGATCATTGCCATTACTATCATTGGTTTAATTTTTGATCCAAACGTAAAATTTAACGGTGAAGTCTTCAAAATGCCTACTTTTGGTGAAAATTCTTTATTTTTACAATTAGATTTACAGGGGGCATTACAACCGGCTATTTTACCTGTTGTTTTTGCTTTAGTGATGACCGCTGTATTTGATGCGACCGGTACAATCCGTGCTGTTGCAGGACAAGCCGATTTATTAGATAAAGACGGGCAAATCATCAATGGAGGGAAAGCCTTAACTTCCGATTCCGTCAGCAGTTTGTTCTCAGGGCTATTTGGTACGGCACCGGCAGCCGTCTATATTGAATCGGCAGCCGGTACCGCAGCAGGTGGTAAAACCGGGATCACTGCTATTGTGGTCGGGGTGTTATTTTTATTAATGCTTTTCTTCCAACCTCTCGCTTTCTTGGTTCCCACTTATGCCACCGCCCCGGCACTAATGTATGTCGGATTATTAATGCTAAGCAATGTAAGCAAATTGGATTTTGATGATTTTGTCGGGGCGATGAGCGGGTTAATTTGTGCCGTATTCATTGTACTCACTGCCAACATTGTTACCGGCATTATGCTTGGTTTTGCCGCATTAGTAATTGGTCGAATCGTAAGTGGCGATATTAAACGTTTAAATCTCGGTACGGTACTTATTGCTATTGCGTTGGTTGTTTTCTATGCCGGCGGATGGGCAATTTAACTTTCTTATCTAAAAATAACGAATTTTATGACCGCACTTGGTAAAGTGCGGTTATTTTTTTATGTGTTTTCACTCGACATTATGTCGCAGTGGCGCAAAACCGACATTTCAGTGTGAGTGTAAGGACACATGTAATAAGCGCTAAGATACACGCGGTACGTGCCTGCATTTTGTATTAATTTTTTTATTTTAAGTACTTGTCGGATAATACTGTTTTTATCTTTATCCGATTTTTTCTTCCCTTTGCCTAGTCCTTCCTCTCATTCAATGGTAGAATTTTACGCTTTTATTAGTAAGGAAAAATAATGACATTAGTTGAATTTGTAATGGATAAATTGGACGATTTAAAAGGTACGGATATTGTACATTTTGATGTACGGGGAAAATCTTCCATCACAGAAAACATGGTAATTTGCACCGGTACGTCAAGTCGTCAGGTTTCTGCAATGGCAGATAATTTAATTGCAGAATGTAAGAAAGCCGGAGTTGAAACCTTTGGTGAAGAGGGTAAAAATACGGCAGATTGGATCGTGGTGGATTTAGGTCAAACTATCGTTCATATTATGCAACGCGATGCACGCGAGATGTATCAATTAGAGAAACTTTGGGCGTAAAGTGCGGTCATTTTCCTGTGAGACTTATCTTGCTTGATTAAAGAGGAATACTCGTGAAAATCACATTAATTGCAGTAGGGACAAAAATGCCCGCTTGGGTGATTAACGGATTTGAAGAATACCAACGCCGTTTTCCTAAAGAAATGCCCTTTGAATTAATTGAAATTCCGGCCGGAAAGCGGGGGAAAAATGCGGATATTAAACGTATTTTAGAGCAAGAGGGAAAGGCAATGTTAGCGGCTTGTGGAAAAAGCAAAATCGTTACCCTTGATATTCCCGGTAAACCTTGGACGACAGCGCAACTCGCCGAACAATTAGAAGCTTGGAAAAATGACGGACGGGATGTGTGTTTATTAATTGGCGGGCCGGAAGGACTTTCACCGGAATGTAAAGCCGCAGCAGAGCAGAGTTGGTCGCTTTCGCCTCTCACTTTGCCCCATCCGTTAGTACGTATTGTGGTGGCGGAAAGTTTATATCGAGCTTGGTCGCTGACAACGAATCATCCTTACCATCGTGAGTAAAAGTGCGGTCAATTTTAGATGAATTTAAAGAAATTTTTTGCCGTCCCGACACATGAACCGATTCGTGATAAAAAAGCGGAGCGGAATCTGTTTGCCCGCCGAACATTGGTGGCGTTTATTGGTATTCTTGCGCTCACCGGTGTGCTATTTACCAATATCTATCATCTTCAAGTGATCAATTTTGATACTTATCAAACACGCTCTAATGGCAATCGAATTAAGCTCTTGCCTGTCCCGCCAACCCGTGGATTAATTTATGATCGCTACGGTGAATTGCTGGCTGAAAATCTGACTTTTTTCGGTTTGTACATTGTGCCTGAAAAAACTGAAAATTTAGACCGCACTTTTGAGGCACTCCGTTATGTTGTCGGTTTAACCGATGAAGATATTGAGAATTTCAAAAAAGAACGCCGACGTGGCACTCGTTATACATCTGTTATGCTCAAACCTAATTTAACGGAGGAGCAAATTGCCCGTTTTGCGGTGAACCAATATCAATTCCCAAGCCTTGAGGTACGTCCTTATTTTAAACGTAATTATTTATATGGCGATATGATGGCGCATATTCTCGGCTATGTGGGGAAAATTAACGATAAAGATGTTGAAAAACTAAAAAAAGACGAGAAATTTGCCAATTATGCAGGCTCTCATGATATGGGAAAATTAGGCATTGAGCGTTATTACGAAGATCAATTACACGGCACAACAGGCTTTGAAGAAGTGGAAATTAATAATCGTGGGAAAGTGATCCGCAAATTACGTGAACAACCTGCGGTGGCCGGTAAAAGTATTCATCTCACTATCGATCTTGCCTTTCAACGTTATATCACGGATTTGCTTGCCGGACAGACCGGTGCGGTGGTTGTGCTTGATCCGAAAGATAGCAGCGTGCTGGCAATGGTTTCTACGCCGAGTTATGACAATAATTTATTTGTGGACGGAATTTCCACTGCCAATTATAAAGCGTTATTGGAAGATCCCGCCCGCCCGCTTTATAGCCGAGCGACACAAGGGATTTACCCGCCCGCCTCAACAGTGAAGCCGTTTATTGCGGTGGCGGCACAAACGGAAAATGTGGTTAATCAAAACACCACAATTTTTGATCCGGGGTATTGGATGTTGCCAAATACGACAAAACGTTTTCGTGACTGGAAAAAAACAGGGCACGGCTATACCGACTTAAATAAGGCGATTACAGAATCTTCCGATACTTACTTTTATCAAGTGGCTTATAACCTAGGGATAGATCGTTTATCGTCGTGGATGAAACGTTTTGGTTTCGGAATGCCGACAGGAATTGAGATAAACGAAGAGGCCTCAGCCAATATGCCGACTCGGGAGTGGAAACAAAAACGCTATAAACGTCAATGGGTACAAGGGGATACGATCTCCGTGGGGATTGGTCAGGGGTATTGGACATCTACGCCGTTACAAGTGGCAAAAGCGACCGCTGTGTTGGTGAATAACGGCAAAGTAAATACCCCTCATTTAATGAAATCTATTGAGGGTGCAACGGTTGAACCTTATCAAGATCCACGGCTTTATGAAGATATTACCGAGCCGAAACAAGCCTATTGGGACGCGGTAAAACGGGGCATGTTTAATGTAGTGAATTCCGCAGCCGGAACAGGGCGAAAGGCTTTTAGCGGCGCAAACTATCACGTTGCCGGAAAATCCGGTACGGCGCAAGTATTCAGTTTAAAAGAAAACCAAAAATATAATGCGGCGGATTTAAAAAAAGAGCTTCATGATCACGCTTGGTTTACCGCTTATGCCCCTTATGAAAACCCTAGAATGGTAGTAGCGATTATTTTAGAAAATGCCGGCGGCGGTTCAAGTAATGCCGCACCGGTTGTGCGTAAAATTATGGATTATTACTTAAATAAACGTTTACCGGAAATAGAACGAAAAGAAAATGCGGATAAGCCTCAAGCGGTTAATAACACCTCATTAATGGAAAACGGAGCGGAATAATGGAAGAAAAAACACCAATTTGGCTTCGTTTATGGAAGCCGTTACATTTGGATTTTTGGTTATTACTGGGGCTAATTGCTATTAGCGGTTACGGTATGTTGGTGCTTTATAGTGCCTCGGGCGGCAGTGAAATCATGTTTAGAAATCGTATTATTCAGGTCTTCCTTGGGTTTACGGTGATGTTAGTGATGGCTCAACTTCCGCCTAAATTTTATCAGCGGATAGCGCCTTATCTTTATTTAATCGGTTTAATATTGCTAATTTTGGTGGATGCGATTGGGACAACCAGTAAAGGCGCACAACGCTGGTTGGATCTTGGTTTTATTCGTTTCCAACCTTCCGAGATTGTGAAACTGGCGGTGCCTTTAATGGTGGCGGTTTATTTAGGCAACCGCCCGCTTCCGCCAAAATTAAGCGAAACCTTTATTGCAATAGCGATGATTATTGTGCCGACGTTGTTGGTAGCAATCCAGCCTGATCTTGGCACCTCAATTTTAGTGAGTGCCTCAGGCTTATTCGTTGTTTTTCTTGCGGGGATGAATTGGTGGTTGATTCTTGCCGCTGTCGTCGGATTGGCTGGCTTTATTCCGATTATGTGGCTTTACTTAATGCACGATTATCAGCGCACCCGGGTTCTAACCCTGCTCGATCCGGAAAAAGACCCGCTCGGGGCAGGGTATCATATTCTGCAATCGAAAATTGCCATCGGTTCGGGGGGAATCTGGGGAAAAGGTTGGATGCAAGGCACCCAATCCCAACTTGAATTTCTGCCAGAACCTCATACCGATTTTATTTTTGCCGTGATGAGTGAAGAACACGGCATGGTGGGTTTTGGCATTTTAATTGCGATTTATATGTTTATCATCGTTCGTGGTTTAATGATTGCCGTTAATGCGCAAACCTCTTTTGGGCGAATTTTAGCGGGAGCGACGACGTTAATTTTTTTCGTGTATTTATTCGTCAATATTGGTATGGTGAGCGGTATTTTGCCGGTGGTGGGCGTGCCATTGCCATTATTTAGTTATGGCGGCACTTCTTATGTGGCGATTATGGCAAGTTTTGGATTAATTATGTCAATCCACACCCACCGCACAAGGTTTATCAATGGGAACTAATTGGCATTTTAGTTTTCTTACATACAGCTTATTTATTGGAAACTTCATGTTATGAAATTCAAAATGCTTGTAAAAGCGACCGCACTTATGCTTATTACGGCTTTCACCGTTTTACCGGTTCAAGCGCAGAATGATCCCTTGAAACAATATGGGATTAAAGGGGCAAATCTAACTCGTACAACATCGATTAAGTCACCAAAAAGTTATACGGTGAACGGGAAAACTTATACTACGCACAATGCTAATAGTGCCAAAGAATATTCAAAAAATGGAATAGCAAGCTATTATCATAGTAAATTTCATGGGCGCCGTACTTCTAGTGGAGAGCCTTATAATGCCAATCTCTACACGGCAGCACATAAAACCTTGCCACTCAATTCTTATGCCTTAGTTACTAATTTACGCAATAATAGGAAAACCATTGTGCGTATTAACGATCGCGGCCCTTTTAGTCGGGAGCGCATTATTGATCTTTCCTATACTGCCGCGAAGGAAATCGGTTTAATTGCCCGTGGTGTCGGGCAGGTGAAGGTTGAGGCATTACATGTGGCGGCAAATGGCAAGATTTCTGGTGCAGGAACAAAAACGCTTGCCAAACATGCGAGGACTCAAGCCGCTTCAGAGCGACTTGCCATAGCTAATATTGAAAAAAAACTCGTAAATAGGCAAAATCTATCAAAAGAACGCTATAAACTAAAAATGTTGGATTTCCACAGTGAAAATCAAGCCACCGCTATTGTTAATCGTTTGGCACTTGATAATATCAATTCACAAGTAAATCATCGAGACGGTCGGTACGAAATTCATTTTGGGCCGATAGAAGACAAACAAATGATTACACAATTAAAAATGAAATTACAAAAAATGGCTAGTGGAAATCCATTGATCGTTTATACTTACAAAAATTAAGATGTCACTAAAGGAAATTCAATGTTAAAGATAAGTACTAAATTAACAAAGACAGTATTTTTTTCAGGGATTATAGCGCTATCTTCTGCTGTTTCGGCTCAGGATATGCAATACGGTATTAGCCCACCGGAAGTGAATGCACAAACCTATATTTTGATGGATTATCACTCGGGAGCGGTACTTGCGTCGTTAAATCCCGATCAACGCCAATATCCCGCCTCCTTAACGAAAATGATGACGAGCTATGTGGTAGGGCAAGCGTTAAAACAGGGCAAAATCCATAATTCCGATATGGTGACCATTGGTGAAAGTGCCTGGGGACGTAATTTTCCTGATTCGTCAAAAATGTTTTTAAACTTAAATCAGCAGGTTTCCGTTGCCGATCTAAATAAAGGCGTGATTATTGTTTCCGGTAACGATGCTTGTGTGGCATTGGCAGAACATATTTCCGGTACGGTATTAAATTTTGTGGATACCATGAATAAATATGTCCAACAATTCGGGTTAAAAAATACAAATTTCACGACACCGCACGGTTTAGATGATCCAAACCAATACTCCAGTGCGCGGGATATGGCGCTTATCGGCGCGTATATTATTCGAGATCTGCCGGAAGAATATAAAATTTACGCGGAAAAAGAATTCACCTTTAATAAGATCAAACAACCTAACCGTAACGGTCTATTGTGGGATAAAACTATGAAGGTGGACGGTATGAAAACTGGCCATACCAGCCAAGCCGGTTATAACCTCGTGGCTTCAGCAACGAATCCGAGTAATATGCGTTTGATCTCAGTTGTAATGGGCGTTTCAACTTATAAGGGACGTGAAGTTGAGAGTAGAAAGCTATTGCAATGGGGTTTCGCAAATTTTGAAACGTTAAAAACCCTTGAAGCGAATAAAGAAATTTCGGAGCAACCGGTTTATTACGGTGATGAAAGCAGCGTGAAATTAGGCGTGTTGCAAGATAGTTTTATTACCGTGCCAAAAGGCAAACAAGCCGAATTAAAAGCCCGTTACGAGTTGGATAATAAATACTTACAGGCTCCTTTGGCAAAAGGTCAGGTGGTCGGTAAAGTGATTTATCAGCTTGACGGTAAAGATGTTGCGGTAGTTAATTTACAAGCAATGCAAGACGTTAAAGAAGGCGGATTTTTCGGCAATGCTTGGGATTGGTTGGTGTTAACGATAAAAAGTCTTTTCTAAAATCTCTTGAATTTTAACCGCACTTCCCCATTTTACAAGGGAACCCTATTACCTCAAACCGGGCAGATTTAAGATCTGCCCTTTATCTCACTCAAAATAGAGAAAAATTATGGCAACGGAACAAGATTACGAAAAATTGAAAGAATTAATGGAATTTCCTGCTGCAATGACTTTTAAAGTCGCCGGTATAAACCGTGAAGATTTAGCACAGGATTTAATTTCTGTCGTACAAAAATATATCCCGGGGGATTATATTCCTAAAGAAAAACGCAGTAGTAAAGGAACATACAATTCTGTTTCTATTGATGTGATTGCACAGAATTTTGAGCAAGTCGAAACTCTCTATAAAGAACTCGCTAAAGTTGAAGGCGTGAAAATGGTTATTTAGTATGGCGACACTACCACTTATCGTACGCCAACTTGGTTTACAGGATTATCAAGAGACTTGGCATAAAATGCAAAGTTTTACGGACAGTCGCAATGCTGAAACCACAGATGAGATCTGGTTGGTAGAACATCCTTCAGTATTTACCCAAGGGCAAGCGGGAAAACCGGAACATTTGTTGCAAAGTTCTAATATCCCCGTTGTGCAATCCGATCGTGGCGGGCAAATTACGTATCATGGGTCAGGTCAGCAAATTATGTATGTGTTGATTGATATTCGTCGCCATCAAGACCTAAATGTTCGTCAATTAGTGACCGCACTTGAGCAGGCGGTGGTAAAAACTTTAGCGGATTACGGTATTGAAGGATACCCTAAACCCGATGCACCGGGTGTCTATATTGACGGTAAGAAAATTTGTTCATTAGGATTGCGTATTCGTAAAGGTTGTTCTTTTCACGGATTGGCATTTAATATCAATATGGATTTAACGCCATTTAATTATATAAACCCTTGTGGCTATGCCGGTTTAGAAATGTGCCAACTTGCCGATTTTATCGCGAAAGAAGAGGCGACATTAGATAACGTCTCCCCCAAATTAATTAAACACTTTGCCGAACTTTTGGGCTATAATGCAACGAATTTTTAACAATAAAAAATGCCTAATTTAGGCATTTTTCTTTAGGAAAGAATCATGTCAACGCCATTTAAAATGGAACGGGGTGTCAAATATCGTGACGCAGCCAAAACTTCCATTATTCCTGTAAAAAATATTGATCCCAATCAAGAGTTACTGAAAAAACCGGAATGGATGAAAATCAAATTACCGGCAAGTTCACTGAAAATCGAAAATATTAAAAATGGTATGCGTCGTCATGGATTGCACTCGGTTTGTGAAGAGGCTTCTTGCCCGAATTTACATGAGTGTTTTAATCATGGTACCGCTACTTTTATGATTTTGGGGGCGATTTGTACCCGTCGTTGCCCGTTTTGTGATGTTGCACACGGAAAACCTTTACCGCCTGATCCGGAAGAACCGCGTAAACTCGCTGAAACTATTCAAGATATGAAATTGAAATATGTGGTGATTACATCCGTGGATCGGGATGATTTGCCGGATCGCGGTGCTGGGCATTTTGCAGACTGTGTAAAAGAAGTGAGAGCGTTGAATCCGGGAATTAAAATTGAAATTTTAGTACCGGATTTTCGTGGTCGTATCTCCCAAGCATTAGAAAAACTGAAAGAGAATCCACCGGATGTATTTAATCACAATTTAGAAAATGTACCGCGTCTGTACAAAGAAATTCGTCCGGGGGCGGATTATGAGTGGTCGCTAAAACTACTTCGTGAATTTAAGGATATGTTCCCGAATATCCCGACAAAATCGGGTTTGATGGTTGGTTTGGGTGAAACGAACGAAGAAATTTTAGAGGTTATGCAGGATCTACGTGATAACGGTGTGACAATGCTCACTTTAGGGCAGTATTTACAGCCAAGCCGTCATCATCTTCCGGTTGCACGTTATGTACCGCCGGCAGAATTTGATGAGTTCCGAGACAAAGCTAATGAGATGGGTTTTGAACACGCGGCTTGCGGCCCTTTTGTTCGTTCCTCTTATCATGCGGATCTCCAAGCCAGTGGCGGTTTAGTAAAATAAAAACGGCATCAAAAATGACCGCACTTTTACTGAGTAAAACGGGTTGCTTTTAAAAAGCAACCCGTTTTTTTATCGGTCTAAGCCACCCAAAGCAATACCGCCAGTAGCTGCGGTGAAATAATCCTCAGGAACATTACTAACGGATAAACCGTCGCGTAAGAAAGTGAAGCGGCACCATTGTCTTCTTTGATTTCATTGGCGAAGGCTAGAGCAGGTGGATCCGTCATCGAACCGGCAAGTAGCCCGCAAATACTGAGATAATTAAGTTTGGCATATATGCGAGCTATCATCCCAACAATCATCAATGGGATGAAGGTAATAAACATGCCATATCCCATCCATTCAAGCCCAGCTCCATTGACCAACGTATCGACAAAATTACTGCCGGATTTTAAACCCACAACCGCAAGGAAAAGCACAATACCGATTTCACGTAAGGCAAGGTTCGCACTTGGCGGCATAAACCAGTAAAGTTTCCCTATGCTACCGACTCGGGCAAGAATCAATGCGATAACAAGCGGCCCTCCCGCCAAACCGAGTTTAAGAGCGACAGGGAAACCGGGGATATAAAAAGGGATAGAGCCGAGTAAAACCCCTAAGCCGACCCCAATAAATACGGGTAGCATTTGTACTTGTTGGAGTTTTTGTTGTGCATTGCCGATAACGGAAATGGCTTGATTTAGCACATCGGCATGCCCGACCATATGTAGCACATCGCCAAATTGCAGTGTGCTGTTACCACTTGGCACCAATTCCACACCTGCACGGTTTAAGCGTGAAATGACAACACCATATTTTTGGTGCACATGAAGCGTGCGGATTTTCTTACCCAATACTTTTTCATTGGTGACAACGACACGCTCGGCACGAATTTCTCCACTGTTGGAAAGGGGAGGCATATCCACTTCATCACCAATAATTAAGCGCATTTTTTTCAGTGCTTTTCCTTCACCGACTAAATGTAATATATCGTCAAGATGAATTTCAGTATTGGCTTTGGGAACGATCACGCTGTCTCCGCGTTTTAATCGCGAACAAACGACGTCTTCATCATCAAATCCCGGAATCTCGACTAAAGTGATACCCTGTAAATTTTGATTGCTTACTTTCACCGAAATAGTATGTAAATTTTCTTTATCGTGCCCATTTTCTTTGTTAAAACGATTTGCTTCGTCTTCAATTTTTATTTTAAAGAATAGACGAATCAACCACATAGCAAGCAAGATTCCACAAATTCCGAAAGGATATGCCATGGCGTACGCCATACCCATTGTTGCGGTAGCTTGTGACATACCTAATTCGCTCAAAACCAGCTGACCCGCCCCTAGAGAAGGGGTATTTGTTACTGCACCGGAATAAATGCCTAAAACAATATCCAACGGCACATTGGCGATTTTGTGTAAAACGAAAACAAAAAATGAACCGATGAATACGATTAAAATTGCGAGTATATTGAGTTTTAAACCGGATTCCCTCAGTGAGGAAAAAAAGCCTGGCCCCACCTGAATCCCAATGGCATAAACAAATAAAATTAAACCGAATTCCTGCACAAAATGCAGAATATCGACATTCAGTTGTAAGCCATATTGGCTGGTAAAATGCGAAACAATAATTCCGCCAAATAATACGCCGCCAATTCCTAAGCCGACACCTTTAATCTTCCAATGTCCAATCCATAGCCCGATAACTGCAGCAAGGGCTAGGAGACTAATCGTGATTGCAATCTCGCTCATGCTAACCTCATTAACTAAATCTAACTATTATGGATTATAGCAATTTGAATTTTGAAAACGGTAACTAAACTCAAAAAATGATAACTTCATCACAATTTTTCTTGCTTAATCATAAACTCTGCCTAAAATGACCGCACTTTTATTTTTTACGGGTATATTTTTATGGATTACGGACAAGAAGCGATCACATCGCTCCTTTGGATTTTAAGAACGCTTGCTATTACAGCAGTGGTATTTAGTTTAGGGATTTTTTTACTAGTGCGTTTTACGCATTGGGGAAAGCAATTTTGGATGTTTGCCGGCGGTTATCTTTCGCCAAAGCGTAGCATTAAACCCTTATTATTTTTCTTGTTGATTGTAGCACTGACTCTAGTGAGTGTACGTGTCAGTTTAGTGTATTCCGAATGGAACAATAGTATGTACACGTCGCTACAAGAATTTAATGAACCTGCCTTTTGGCAACAAATGGTACTGTTTTGTATCATTGCCACCAGTGCAGTTTCCACTTATCTAGTAAGCTATTATGTAGAACAACGTTTTGTGATTGATTGGATTACTTGGCTCAATGATGAGCTAGCCAGTAAATGGATGGCAAATCGCGCTTACTATAAAACCCAATATCTGTCCGCTAATTTAGATAACCCTGATCAACGGATTCAACAAGATATACAATCTTATGTCAAAACTACATTGTCATTAAGCACCGGTGTTATTGATGCGGTTACCTCCATGATTTCTTATACTATTTTATTATGGGGATTGGCGGGACCAATGATGTTCTTCGGTATAGAAATTCCGCATATGATGGTTTTCTTGGTCTTTGCTTATGTGATTTTTACTACGCTGATCGCATTTAGACTTGGTCGTCCGCTCATCGATCTAAATTTTGCTAATGAACGTCTCAATGCAAACTATCGGTATTCCCTAATCCGTATTAAGGAATACGCAGAGAGCATTGCGTTTTATGCCGGAGAAAAGGTCGAGCAAAATCAGCTTTATCACCAATTTCGTTCGGTGATCAAAAATATGTGGAATATTGTATTTAGAACCTTAAAATTTTCCGGTTTCAATATAGTAGTGACCCAAGTTTCCGTGGTATTTCCCTTATTGATCCAAGTAGGTCGCTATTTTGAAAAACAGATCAAGCTGGGAGATTTAATGCAAACATTACAAGTGTTTGGTCAATTACATTCTAATTTGTCTTTCTTCCGTAGCACGTATGATAACTTTGCCGGTTATAAAGCGACACTTGACCGTTTAACCGGCTTTACTTATGCCATTGATATGGCAAATCGCGAATCGAAAACAGATATTCAAGTCAGTGAAAAGGATGTGATTTTTGAACATTTAAGCATTAAAAGCCCTTTTGGGCAGACATTAATTGAGAATCTCAACTTGGTTTTACCACTGGGGGCAAGTTTATTGATCCAAGGAGATTCCGGAGCAGGAAAAACGACTTTATTACGTACCGCAGCGGGGCTTTGGTCCTATTCTCTAGGAAAAGTGTATTGTCCGAAAGCGAAACTTTTTCTCTCACAAAAACCTTATTTGCCGCAGGGTAGCCTACTGACAGCATTGGCATATCCAAAAAATGTGGAAGAAATCGACCGCACTTTGGCGGAACAAATCTTACATAAAGTTCAACTTGGACATTTACTCGAACGTATTGAGCAAGACCAAGATTGGACTCGTATTCTTTCCCCTGGCGAGCAACAACGTCTAGCCTTTGCCCGACTATTGCTGCATAAACCGAAAGTCGCCTTTTTAGATGAAGCAACGGCGAGTATGGATGAAGGATTGGAATATGAGATGTATCGTTTATTAAAAGATGAATTACCGACAACGACAATTATTAGCGTGGGGCATCGTTCTACATTGAAGGCTTTCCATCAACAGCAGCTTCATCTTTTGTCTAAAGGTGAATGGTCGTTAAGTCAGCTCAATGGATAACTCAGTAAAAGTGCGGTCGTTTTTTTAGCGCATTTTTCTTGCGTAGTATAAAAATACTGTTATCAATAGCGATTTTTTGGTACATTTAGCACAATTTTTGTGTATTCAAATATGATCAAATTTTTAATCAATTCAAATTAACGGAATTATTATGTTATTTAAAAAAATACGCGGTTTATTTTCAAATGATCTCTCTATCGATTTAGGTACGGCAAACACGCTGATTTATGTAAAAGGGCAGGGGATTGTGTTAGATGAGCCTTCTGTCGTGGCGATTCGCCAAGATCGTATGGGGGCGTTAAAAAGTATTGCTGCGGTAGGTAAAGAAGCCAAACAAATGTTAGGGCGTACGCCAAAAAGCATTGTGGCTATTCGTCCGATGAAAGATGGTGTGATCGCAGACTTTTTTGTAACCGAAAAAATGTTGCAGTATTTTATTAAACAGGTTCACAGCGGCAACTTTATGCGCCCAAGCCCTCGCGTATTAGTGTGCGTACCGGCAGGTGCTACGCAGGTTGAACGCCGTGCAATTAAAGAATCGGCGATTGGTGCGGGGGCACGTGAAGTGTATTTAATTGAAGAACCGATGGCGGCGGCAATCGGCGCAAAATTACCGGTTTCTACCGCAGTCGGATCAATGGTCATTGATATTGGTGGGGGAACAACCGAAGTCGCCGTGATTTCTTTAAACGGTATCGTGTATTCTTCTTCTGTTCGTATTGGCGGTGACCGCTTTGATGAAGCGATTATTTCTTATGTGCGTCGTACTTTTGGCTCAGTCATTGGAGAACCTACGGCAGAGCGTATTAAACAAGAAATTGGTACGGCTTACATTCAAGAGGGTGATGAAATTAAAGAAATGGAAGTGCATGGTCATAACCTCGCTGAAGGTGCGCCTCGTTCTTTTAAATTAACCTCTCGTGACGTATTGGAGGCCATTCAACAGCCTCTAAACGGTATCGTTGCGGCAGTACGTACGGCACTTGAAGAATGTCAGCCGGAACATGCGGCGGATATTTTTGAGCGTGGTATGGTTTTGACCGGAGGCGGTGCATTATTACGCAATATTGATATTTTGCTTGCGCGTGAATCCGGTGTTCCGACGATTATTGCTGAAGAGCCGCTCACTTGTGTGGCGCGTGGAGGCGGTGAAGCGTTAGAAATGATCGATATGCATGGTGGCGATATTTTTAGCGATGAAATCTAATGTATTATCAATAAAAAGTGCGGTTGATTTTGACCGCACTTTTGTTTTAAGCCATTAATGAATTAGGTAGTTTAATGAAACCGATTTTTGCTAAATCTCCTCCTTTAGGATTCCGCTTGGTTCTTGCGGTGATTGCTTCTACCGGTCTTATTTTGGCGGATGGGCAGGATTCGATGAATAGGGTTCGCAGTATGATGGAAACCGCTGTCGGCGGTTTGTATTATTTGGCAAATAGCCCGCGTACCGTATTAGACGGCGTATCGGATAATTTTGTCGATACTAACAAATTACAAATCGAAAATAAGGTATTGCGTGAACAGCTTCGTGAAAAAAATGCGGATTTGTTGCTGTTGGATCAAATTAAAGTCGAAAATCAGCGTTTACGTTTATTACTCAATTCGCCGTTAAGAACCGATGAATATAAAAAAATTGCGGAAGTGTTGACGGCTGAAACGGATGTATATCGCCAGCAGGTTGTTATTAATCAGGGCGAAAAAGACGGGGCTTATGTAGGGCAACCGGTCATTGATGAGAAAGGCGTGATAGGGCAAATTATCTCAGTAGGGGCTAACACCAGTCGTGTATTGTTGATGACGGATGTAACCCATTCTATTCCTGTTCAAGTACTGCGTAACGATGTACGTGTGATTGCGAGTGGAACCGGGCATACCGACGAACTTACGCTTGATAATGTACCACGTTCAGTGGATATTGAAAAAGGCGATTTATTGGTGACATCAGGTTTGGGGGGGCGCTTTCTTGAAGGCTATCCCGTAGCAGTGGTGCAAAGTGTATCCCGTGATGGAACAAATTATTTCGCAACGGTAAAAGCCAAACCGTTAGCATCTTTAGAACGTTTACGCTACGTACTTTTACTTTGGCCAAGCACCCTAGATATATCAAAAGTAAAATCAATGTCGCCGGAAGAAGTACGCGAGCTGGTTCAAAAGCGGTTGGAAAGCCAAGCCAATGAGATGAACAATAAAGTGCGCAAAATGAAAATCACCGAAGAACAAGAACCCAAAATCGAAAATAATAAAGAAGAAATTGAACCTGAAATTCCGACCGAAACACCGCAAGACGAGCCTGTTTCACCGGAGCAACGGGAATATCGGGAGGAAGGCTGATGCAAATGCGCTTTTTGCAATGGGTAACGATACTCTCCTTCTTTATTGTCGCCCTTGTTATGGAACTTGCACCTTGGCCAATAGGCTTTCAAGCGTTTAAACCCGCTTGGTTAATTTTGGTGCTAACCTACTGGGTATTAGCTATTCCTAACAAAGTCAGCATTGGCATTGCTTTTTTACTTGGCGTGATTTGGGATATTGTACTTGGTTCAACCCTCGGTATTCATGCGCTAGTGCTTTCAGTCGCTTTTTACTTTATTGCTAAAAATTATCTAGTGCTTCGTAACCTTTCCTTGTGGTTTCAAAGCCTATTGGTGATTATTTTTGTGTTTTTTATTCGTTTTGCCATTTTTCTTGTGGAATTATTTTTACACAGTGCAGTGTTTAATTGGCAGGAAATTTTTGGCGCTATTGCCTCGGGTATATTGTGGCCATGGATATTTTTATTAATGCGAAAAATGCGCAGAAAAGTCGGGCTAAGTTGAAATCAGAAGAGTAGTTTTTATTCAGCAGACTGTATAACGATAGAAATAAAAGGGAAACATTTGTTTCCCTTTTGTTATATCTAATTTTTGTGATTCTATCAGACCATTACGAACGTTTCATAATTTCAAAAAACTCTTCATTGGTTTTTGCAACACCGAGTTTGTCAATGAGCCATTCCATTGCTTCCACTTCACCCATTGGGTTAAGGATTTTGCGTAGAATCCACATTTTTTGCAATTCGTCAGGTGTGGTGAGTAAATCTTCTTTACGTGTTCCCGAGCGATTGAAGTCAATAGCTGGGAATACGCGTTTTTCGGCAATTTTACGGGAAAGATGAAGTTCCATATTACCGGTTCCTTTAAATTCTTCGAAAATTACTTCATCCATTTTTGAGCCGGTATCGACAAGTGCGGTCGCAATAATCGTTAAACTACCACCTTCTTCTACATTACGGGCGGCACCGAAGAAACGTTTAGGACGGTGTAATGCGTTGGCATCCACACCACCTGATAAAATCTTACCGGAAGCCGGTGTAACCGTATTATAAGCACGGGCCAAACGGGTAATGGAATCAAGTAAAATTACCACATCTTTTTTATGTTCGACGGAACGTTTAGCCTTTTCGATCACCATTTCTGCCACTTGAACATGGCGTGCAGCCGGTTCATCAAAAGTAGAAGCGATCACTTCCCCTTTTACCGAGCGTTGCATTTCCGTTACCTCTTCCGGGCGTTCATCAATTAACAGAACGATGAGCTCGCATTCCGGATAATTATGGGTAATGCTTTGAGCAATATTTTGCAGTAGCATGGTTTTCCCGGCTTTTGGAGGCGCAACAATTAAACCCCGTTGACCTTTACCAATCGGTGAGGCTAAATCCAAAATACGGGCGGTTAAATCTTCGGTTGAGCCGTTACCCCGTTCCATTTTGAGACGGGAGTTGGCATGGAGCGGTGTTAAGTTTTCAAAGAGAATTTTACTACGGGATACTTCAGGCTTGTCATCATTGACTTGATCAACTTTAAGTAGAGCAAAATAGCGCTCACCTTCTTTAGGCGGTCGGATTTTACCTTCAATCTTGTCACCGGTTTGTAAGTTAAAACGACGAATTTGGCTTGGTGAAACATAAATATCGTCAGGACCCGCTAAATAAGAACTGTCGGCAGAACGTAAAAAACCGAAACCATCGGGTAAAATTTCTAACACGCCGCCGCCAAAGATATCTTCACCGCTTTTGGCATGTTGTTTTAAGATTGCAAAGACAATATCTTGTTTACGCAAACGAGCTAAATTTTCTAAGCCCATTTGCTCTTCGCCAAGTTTCACTAGATCCGAAACAGGCGTATTTTTAAGTTCTGTTAAATGCATAATGAATAATTGTTGGGATTGTTAAGAGTTGAGTTAATTGAATGGTGGAGTACTATCCTAAAATTTTTGCGTAAGGTATCACTAAAACTGCATACTGTCTAGTTGTCAGCTCAAACTTTTATAAATTTATTTTATTTTTTGCGATATTGCCCCGGAGTTAATTGATAATATTTTTTAAATGCTTTCCCAAAATTACTTTCCGACTGAAAACCGCAATTTAATGCAATGCTGAGTACGGATTGTTGGGAGTGTTTAAGTAATTCCGCCGCCTTTTGTAATCTAATATGATTGACAAAATTATATGGGCTGACACCGAGTTGCCGATTAAATAATCGTATAAGTTGAGCTTTGGATAAATTTGCTATATGGCAAAGGGTTTCAATTTTCCACCCCTGCTCAGGTTTTGCAATAATATTGGATATCACATTGTAAAGACGTTTATCGCGTAATCCGTTCAGTAATCCGTTAAGCTGGGCATTATCCTGTTGTAAATAGGCACGAATTAGTAAGGTTAGCAATACGCTGAGTAAGGCATTAATAATATTTGCGGAGCCGGCTTGATAATCATCAGCTTCCCGTTGCAGTATGTCAAGTAAGGGGTTTAAAGTGGCATCTTGTAAATTTAATAAAATAACTTCAGGTAGGTTATTAAATAATTCCGATTGTTTATCATAAGTAAAATTGGCACAAAATAAGCTGAAATCAGGCGATTCACCGCCGCATTGTTTCAACGTAAATGCACCGTTAGAAATAATATTTATTTTACTCGGCCCCTTGTAGTTAGGCTGGTGTGTTAAGGCGTGACCTAATGAATGAGGGAGAAACACCACGTCGTTAGCCTTAAGTTTTATTGCATTCACCATCCCGTCAATATGTAAATATCCCTCTCCTTGTGAAACGATATGCACAATTCCATGGCAGGTTTGCCTCTCATGGCGGATATACCAAGAGTCCTGCAATTTACATTGAACGTTAATGCTACCGGATATTTGAGCAAATTTAATGAGTTTATCGAGAATATCCATTATTTACCTCTATAAATAAAAATAGGGAGCCGACTCCCTATTTTCGTTTGCATTATATATTTTATTAAGCCAAGCCACCTGCTTTTTTGCGCAGAACTCGATTTGCACATTCTGCCGCTACGGTTAATCCGCCTGCCATCATAATAATGTCTTTTAAGATCAAACGTCCGGCGGCAGATAAATAAGGGAAGCCATAATTTGGTGTAGGTAAATCACCGCCTAAATTTGGTACCCAGGTTTCCGGTGTGGTAATCAGGAACGAAAGCGTAACAATTGACATACCGAAGGTCAAGAGTCCGCCAATCAACCCGAGGTTGGCATTCCAAATTCCCATCAGGGTTAAAATACCAATGCTCACAATCACCACGCCTAATCCGTAAGAGAAGGTATAAGTACCGTTTTGCTTATGCCATTCGATATTTTTTTGTACCATTTTTCCTTCAGGATTCTTGTGTAACACATATTCTTTAACCATTTCGCCTTTTTCATTTGGTGCGTATTTATCGCTATTATTATAAAAAAAGCTCATAAAAGGGCTATTGGATACGAAATGTGCAATTCCGTCTGCTTCGTATTGGAAGGCTTTTAAGCCGCCAATCCAAGCCATAACAATAAAAATGGCAATTCGAATAAAATTAATAAATTGACGTTGCCAAGGGGCAATAATTTTAGCAATAAATTCAATCAAAGCTTGCATAGATAACTCCTAATTATTAATGATAAATCAGCTTTAAATTTTAAGACAATTAAGTCAGCGTTATTAGACGATTTGTCTTAATTTATCCATAAATTGTCTCATTTTATCATCGGAGATATTGGCGATTTCTTTAAAATATTTCACTTATTTAGGGGGAATTGATAAAATGCCCCTTTCAAAAATTCCGTATATTTTGACCGCACTTTGGGGTCATTGATGATAAGAAAGAGGATATTATGGCACTTTGGGGTGGGCGTTTTACACAAGCGGCAGATAAGCGTTTTAAAGATTTTAATGATTCATTACGTTTTGATTATCGTCTCGCCGAACAGGATATCGAAGGATCAATCGGTTGGTCGAAAGCATTAGTAAAAGTGAATGTCTTAACGACGGATGAACAACAAAGGTTAGAGCAGGCATTAAATGAATTATTGATCGAAGTGCGGTCGAATCCACAAGCAATTTTGCAAGATGAAGCAGAAGATATTCACAGTTGGGTGGAAAGTAAACTGATTGATAAAGTCGGTAATCTTGGAAAAAAATTACATACCGGACGTAGTCGTAACGATCAAGTCGCACTTGATATTAAAATGTGGTGTAAACAACGTGTGATCGAATTACAGGATTCAATTCGGAATTTACAACGTCATTTAGTGCAAACCGCTGAAAATACCCAAGAGGCCGTGATGCCGGGCTACACCCATCTTCAACGTGCGCAACCTATCACTTTTGCCCATTGGTGTATGGCTTATGTAGAAATGTTTGATCGGGATTACACCCGTTTGAGCGATGCTTATAAACGCATGAATACTTGCCCGCTTGGTAGTGGTGCATTGGCGGGGACGGCTTATGCGGTGGATCGCGACACACTTGCTCAAGATTTAGGGTTTAACTTTGCGACCCGTAATAGTTTGGACAGCGTGTCGGATCGTGATCATATCGTAGAATTACTTTCTACAGCCTCCCTGAGTATGGCACATCTTTCCCGTTTTGCGGAAGATATGATTATTTTTAATAGTGGAGAAGCAAATTTCGTCGAATTATCGGATCGTGTAACTTCAGGTTCATCTTTAATGCCACAAAAGAAAAATCCGGATGCCTGCGAATTAATTCGTGGCAAAGCTGGTCGCGTAATGGGCGCGTTAACCGGAATGTTGATGACTTTAAAGGGGTTACCGCTCGCCTACAACAAAGATATGCAAGAAGATAAAGAGGGCATTTTCGATGCCTTGGATACTTGGCAAGATTGTTTGGACATGGCCACTTTCGTATTGGACGAGTTAAAAGTGAACGTTGAACGTACCCGTGAAGCCGCCTTAAAAGGCTATTCAAATGCGACTGAATTGGCTGATTATCTTGTTGCTAAAGGTGTACCTTTCCGTGATTCCCATCATATTGTGGGGGAAACAGTGGTGTATGCGATTGAAAAAGGCAAAGGGTTGGAAGATTTAACTATTCCGGAATTTCGTCAGTTTAGCGAGGTGGTGGGAGATGATGTGTACAACATTCTTTCCCTGCAATCCTGTTTGGATAAACGTTGTGCAAAAGGCGGCGTTTCTCCATTACGAGTAGCAGAAGCCATTGCAGAAGCGAAAGCAAGATTTGCCTAAGCAATAAAATAAATAGAAAGTGCGGTGGGAAAAATAGTTGAATTTCTCGGTATTATGCAGCAGAGGCGCAAAAGATTATTTTGTACGTTTACTACCGCTATTCATAATCAGGCTAAAAATGACCGCACTTTGGTTTATAAAAATATACGCTAATGTATGAATTAAAATCCTCTATAGCGAAAAAACTAAGGGAATTTTTTTATGGAAGTACGGTTGAAAGTTATTTAATAAGTATGGGTTAGCTTTTTTGGTTTCAATAGGTGCAGTAGCCAATAGGGAGCATTCTAACAGCTTAAAGTAAGGTTATCATTAACACTTTTAAGATTAAAAAGCCCAAGTTTCTGTAATAAAACCATAACATTTAAAAAAAATTGGCATTTACAATAAAATATATGTAAAGTAGGCGCACGATTCTTCCAATTTCAAATTCAGGACATACACTGATGAACAGCAGACAGCAGACAGCAGACAGCAGACAGCAGACAGCAGACAGCAGACAGCAGACAGCAGACAGCAGACAGCAGACAGCATAAAGCATAATTTTTCTTTCTCCTTCCGCCAGGAAAAGGTTAGGTGGAATTCTATTTACAAAAAACTCAAGATTGAGGGTTCTTGTATCAAGAACCCTCAATCTTGAGTTTTTTGTATTTTAGTCTCTTCAAAAAATTCAGGTGTTGATGGCGTTAGGCGTGATTTTTCAACATCGCCCGAGCGTTTTCGACAATATTATTTTTCCTCGGTTGTTTGGATTGGATGCCCCATCTGCTATGGAGTTGTGTAGTGTGAAGGAAAAGTAATTTTATTTATTGAATCTCAACAATTTTATTAACTATTAAAGAGGTTAAGTATGAACAAAACATTGCTTTGTCTCGGCGTGGTAGCTGCATTGACTGGCTGCGCACGAGATGTGAATCAGCCACTAGAAACGTGGAGTAATTTTGAACAAAGCAAAATTAATGCTCAGCAGTTGGAGGAAAACCAATCTTTGGCTGTATTTTATCGTCAGGATGATGTACAAGGCCCGGCGGTCAATGTGTATGTTGACGGCAATTATCAAGCCTCATTACTGCCAAATGCGTACACACCGGTAGTGGTTTGTGCGGACAAACATTTATTCAGTGCCTCTTATAGCAGTAACGGCAAATTTGGCAATCGTACGCAGGGGGTGAACTATACACTACCGGTCAACCAAACAATGTATATCAAAGTAAGTCAACAAAACGGTAAACTCGTGTTTAACCAAGTGGAAGGTGCGGTCGGAGAACAGGAAGTTTCTCAATTAGCTAAAGAAAATCAAACCCTTTCACGCGTTCCTGCCGCAGGGAATTGCGGTGCAGGCATATTAGCGGTGGAGTCATTGGAAGCGGGCGCATTATTCGATTTTAACAAATCCAATTACAACGACATTTTGCCGAACGGCAAAGAAAAAATTGAAGAATTTGCCGAGAAAGTCAAATCCATGCCATCAATTAGCAAAATAACCGTTTCCGGTCATACAGACCCGATAGGTTCGGCAAGCTATAACCAAGCGTTATCACAAAAACGGGCGAATACCGTGAAATTAGCATTACAAAAAGCAGGTGTAACCGCGCCGATTAATGCGGTGGGTTACGGTAAAGCGGAACTGGTGGTAAGCAATTGCGATGCCTATAAAGGCGCACAACGTAATCAGTGCAACCAACCAAATCGCCGTGTAGAAATCGCAGTTTATGGAAACTAATGATTAAGGAGTATTTATGTCAACCACATTAAAAGTATTAAGTGCTAAAAAAGTGATAGCCAGCCACCAAATTACTCAAGGTGAAATGTTGGTTATTGAAGCAAGAGATAAATCAAATTACCAATTAATTGACAACCAAACCGGTCTTGGTCCACAAAATATCATCGCTAAACGTGAAGGAAAGGATTTAAAACTCTTTTTGGAAGACGGCGATATGAGCGCAGATGTAGTGATTAAAGGTTACTACGGTGATGAAAATTCAGAAGAAGTAAGCAACTTAATTGTTGGTCAACATGAAAATGGCGGCATTTATGCCTATGTACCGGAATCCGGCTTAAAATCGGATGCGGTGAGTATGTTAGCAGAAGAAGTGGCTGCACCACAAGCGTTAGGAGGTGAAGATCTAGCGAGTGCCTTCTGGGCGTTTAACCCGTGGTGGTTATTAGCGTTAGTTCCATTGGCAGCAGGTATTGCGATTGCGGCAAGCAATGGCGGAAGTAGTGGCGGCGGTAATGAGAATACCGACAATACAGCAGATAAACCAACGTTAGATGCTAAAACTGATGGTTCGGTAACCGTAAAACCTGGCGCAGACAACACGAAAGTTGTGGTGAAATATACTGATGAAAACGGCAATGAAAAAACAGCAACCTTGACGAAAGATGCAAATGGCAACTGGACATCAGACAATCCGGACGTAGCACCAAAAGGTGACGGCTCATTCACTATTCCAGCAGATAAAGTAAAAGACGGTTCTAAAGTAACAGCAATCGGTACGGATGATAAAGGTAATACGGCGGATGCTGATGCAACAACGGCGGGCAATAATCCGGATACAACGGCGGATAAACCGACCTTAACCCCGGAAACCGACGGTTCAGTTAGCGTGAAACCGGGCGAAGACAATACTAAAGTCGTGGTGAAATATACCGACGAAGACGGTACGGAAAAAACCGCAACGTTAACTAAAGACGCTGACGGTAACTGGACATCAGACAATCCGGACGTCACGCCGAAAAATGATGGCACATTTACCATTCCGACAGATAAAGTGAAAGACAGCTCTGAAGTAACGGCAATCGGTACGGATGATAAAGGTAATACGGCGGATGCTGATGCAAC
This sequence comes from Rodentibacter caecimuris, assembly GCF_010587025.1. Lineage (NCBI taxonomy): Bacteria > Pseudomonadati > Pseudomonadota > Gammaproteobacteria > Pasteurellales > Pasteurellaceae > Rodentibacter > Rodentibacter caecimuris. Next base: position 2,232,422 of record NZ_CP040863.1, read on the forward strand.
AACGGCGGGCAATAATCCGGATACAACGGCGGATAAACCGACCTTAACCCCGGAAACCGACGGTTCAGTTAGCGTGAAACCGGGCGAAGACAATACTAAAGTCGTGGTGAAATATACCGACGAAGACGGTACGGAAAAAACCGCAACGTTAACTAAAGACGCTGACGGTAACTGGACATCAGACAATCCGGACGTCACGCCGAAAAATGATGGCACATTTACCATTCCGACAGATAAAGTGAAAGACAGCTCTGAAGTAACGGCAATCGGTACGGATGATAAAGGTAATACGGCGGATGCTGATGCAACAACGGCGGGCAATAATCCGGATACAACGGCGGATAAACCGACCTTAACCCCGGAAACCGACGGTTCAGTTAGCGTGAAACCGGGCGAAGACAATACTAAAGTCGTGGTGAAATATACCGACGAAGACGGTACGGAAAAAACCGCAACGTTAACTAAAGACGCTGACGGTAACTGGACATCAGACAATCCGGACGTCACGCCGAAAAATGATGGCACATTTACCATTCCGACAGATAAAGTGAAAGACAGCTCTGAAGTAACGGCAATCGGTACGGATGATAAAGGTAATACGGCGGATGCTGATGCAACAACGGCGGGCAATAATCCGGATACAACGGCGGATAAACCGACCTTAACCCCGGAAACCGACGGTTCAGTTAGCGTGAAACCGGGCGAAGACAATACTAAAGTCGTGGTGAAATATACCGACGAAGACGGTACGGAAAAAACCGCAACGTTAACTAAAGACGCTGACGGTAACTGGACATCAGATAATCCGGACGTCACGCCGAAAAATGATGGCACATTTACCATTCCGGCAGATAAAGTGAAAGACGGCTCTGAAGTAACGGCAATCGGTACGGATGATAAAGGTAATACGGCGGCTGCTGATGCAACAACGGCGGGCAATAATCCGGATACAACGGCGGATAAACCTGTTATCACGGCTGAAAATGACGGTTCTGTAACAGTAAAAGCGGGTGATGATAATGTCATAATGGGAGTTAAGTTCAAAGATGAAAATGATAAAGACCAAACTGTTGCTATAAAGAAAGAAAATGGTGAGTGGATCTTATTCTTTGATACTACTGGCAATAACGCGACGGTTGATAAGGATTCTGGCATCGTTACAATTCCGGCAGATAAAGTGAAAGACGGCTCTGAAGTAACGGCAATCGGTACGGATGATAAAGGTAATGCGGCGGCTGCTGATGCAACAACGGCGGGCAATAATCCGGATACAACGGCGGATAAACCTGTTATCACGGCTGAAAATGACGGTTCTGTAACAGTAAAAGCGGGTGATGATAATGTCATAATGGGAGTTAAGTTCAAAGATGAAAATGATAAAGACCAAACTGTTGCTATAAAGAAAGAAAATGGTGAGTGGATCTTATTCTTTGATACTACTGGCAATAACGCGACGGTTGATAAGGATTCTGGCATCGTTACAATTCCTGCGGATAAATTAAAAGACGGTGGGGAAGTTAATGCAATAGGTCGTGATGATCTCGACAATCGGGCTGATGCAGATCCGGTAAATGCAGGTGCAGATCCGAAAGATGCAGGCGTTGATAACACCAACGGTGATGGTGTAGTTTCAACAACATCGGCAGATGAAGGTCAAAATGTAGTTACTACCGTAAAATTGACTAACAACAACGGTAACGACAAACTGGCGTTTAGCTTACCAAACGGAGCGGCTCAAGGTGAATTAAGCGAGGCAGACTTTGACAAAGACGCGATCACTTTCAGCAATGGGGTAACAATGAATGCAGATGGTACATTAAATGTGCAGGCAGGAGTAACCGAGTTTACCATTACGACCCCGGTGAAAGCGGATAATACAACTGAAGGAGCGGAAAAGGGTAAATTTACGGTAGGGGGTGTTGAAGGTAATGAAATTACTGTTAACGATACCTCGGAAACACCTGTGGATCCGGCAGATAAACCAACCATCACATCACAAGATAATGATGGTAAAGTAACAATTGAGCCAGGTGCAGATAACAACAAAGTTGAAATCAAATTCAAAGATGAAGATGGCAATGATAAAACTGTTGTAGCGGAAAAAGGTCAGGATGGTAATTGGACTGTCACTAATGACGATGGTACAGGCGCGACGGTTGAAAATGGTAAAGTGGTCATTCCATCAGATAAAGTGAAAGATGGTGAACCGGTGAATGCAACAGGCACAAATACCTCAGGTAATACTGCGGATGCGGAGGCGGTTAATGCAGGCACAGATCCGAAAGATGCAGGCGTTGATAACACCAACGGTGATGGTGTAGTTTCAACAACATCGGCAGATGAAGGTCAAAATGTAGTTACTACCGTGAAACTGACTAATAACAACGGAAACGAAAGTTTACCGTTTAGCTTGCCGAAGGGCACGAATCCGGGTGAATTAGGTGAGGCTGATTTTGAAGCACCAACTTTCAGTAATGGTGTGACACAAAACGCAGACGGCACATTAAACGTTCCGGCGGGAGTAACCGAGTTTACCATTACAACACCGGTGAAAGCGGATAATACAACCGAAGGTGCAGAGAAAGGTAAATTTACCGTAGGCGGTGTTGAGGGTAATGAATTTACGGTTAACGATACTTCAGCAACTCCTTCAGACACAACGCCACCGGCTGCCCCAACTGTTACAGCAAGCACAACGGATGGTTCGGTAGTAGTGACCCCGCCAACTGATGCTGATACATCAAAAGTGGATATCACTTATACAGATGAAGGAGATCAACCTCAAACAGTCACCGTCACAAAAGGTAATGACGGAGTTTGGGGCATCCCACAAGCAGCGAAAGATAAGGGTATAATAGTCGATCCGGCAACAGGTGAGGTGACGATACCTCAAGATGGCGTAAAAGATGGTTCGGAAGTAAAAGCGACAGCAACGGATACATCAAATAATGAAAGTCCGGAAGGTAAAGGCACGGCAGGAACGGATAGCAAGAATGCAGGTGTCGATCTAAGTACGGATGATAACGGTGCAAGCGTAGGTGTAGTCTCGACCACGCCGGTAGATGAAGGTTCAAATGTGGTTACCACAGTGAAATTGACTAACAACAACGGAAACGAAAGTTTACCGTTTAGCTTGCCGAAGGGCTCGAATGCAGGTGAATTAAGTGAGGCGGATTTTGAAGCGCCAACTTTCAGTAATGGCGTAACACAAAATCCGGATGGCACATTAAATGTTCCAGCGGGAGTAACCGAGTTTACCATTACAACACCGGTGAAAGCGGATAATACAACCGAAGGTGCAGAGAAAGGTAAATTTACCGTAGGCGGTGTTGAGGGTAATGAATTTACGGTTAACGACACATCGGAAACACCTGCAGATCCGGCAGACAAACCAACCATCACATCGCAGGATAATGATGGTAAAGTAACGATTGAACCGGGTGCGGATAATAATAAAGTTGAAGTTACGTTTAAAGACGAAGACGGCAATCCGAAAACTGTGGTTGCGGAAAAACAACCGGATGGTGGTTGGACGGTGACCAATGATGATGGCACAGGTGCAACCATTGTTGGCGATAAGGTTGTTATTCCAGCAGATAAAGTGAAAGACGGCGAACCGGTAAATGCAAAAGGTACGAATGACGCGGGTAATTCAGCAGATGCGGACTCGGTAAATGCTGGCACTGATCCGAAGGACGCTGGTGTTGATAACACCAATGGTGATGGCGTAGTCTCAACAACACCGACAGATGAAGGTCAAAATGTAGTTACTACCGTGAAACTGACTAATAACAACGGAAACGAAAGTTTACCGTTTAGCTTGCCGAAGGGCACGAATCCGGGTGAATTAGGTGAGGCTGATTTTGAAGCACCAACTTTCAGTAATGGTGTGACACAAAACGCAGACGGCACATTAAACGTTCCGGCGGGAGTAACCGAGTTTACCATTACAACACCGGTGAAAGCGGATAACACAACCGAAGGTGCGGAAAAAGGTAAGTTTAGCGTAGGTGGTGTTGAAGGGAATGAAGTAACAGTCAATGACACTTCTAAACAAGACGCTACTCCAACTATTGATATTAACAATATCGCAGGTCAAGCCCAAGTTGCTGAAGGTACTGACGGCTATGCACAATTCTTACCTTCGAATGTAACTACTGAAGAAATCAGCAACACGACAGAAAATGGCGTAACAACTATTGTTAAAGGCTTTACTGTTAGTGGCACAACAACGAATGTTCCGGATGGAACTCCTGTTATTGTAACAATTCTTGATAGTAAAGGTGCTAGCTATTATAGCACGCATGTAGAGGTTACTGGCGGTACCTGGTCAATTAAAGTACCTGTGGAAACGACCAAAACAACTGTTACCGGTTCAGGTGAAGATGAATTAACTGAAACCCAAACAGTTTATCACTATCCTAAATTTGATACGGAATATCGTGTTCTTGCAACCGTAAATGCTAACGGTATTGAAGTTACTGATGAAGATAAAACAGAAAGTGCGCCAATTGTTACGGATATTTATCTTCAAGATACGTTAACGGACGATGCACCGAATGTAGCAGACTTCTATACGGACACAGATAGATATGTCGGACGTATCGATGGAATGGCAGATACTGATGCAACGAAGGCGATTAGCCGTCAAACAGGTTTAACCAATGATCCAAAAGCGGCATTACACTTTACCCTTGATAAAGCGCTTCAATCCGGTCAGGTGGTTAAAGTTCTACGCTATACCATTGTTGATGGTCGTGAAAGTACGGTTGAAGATTTAACGGGTCAAATGACGAATAATGGTCTTGATTACACCGTTACACCGGCGAATCCACAATCAGAAACAACAAATACGTTATATCGCTATAAAGTGTTGGTTGAAGACCAAAATGGAGTGGATTTATCAGAGAAAGCATTTACATATCGATTGGATACTATTGTTGAAGCAATGGATGTCAAAGAGTTAAATGCAGATACCAATACCATGATTCTTCAAGCTGATGGTGTCTCTGAAATCGGTGCTACTATTAAATATAAATACCATAATGGTACGGGAGAAACTGCATTGAGCGATGCCGTAGATAATGGTGATGGTACTTATACCCTTAATTTGGCTAACTGGAATCGTAAAGTTGCCGGTAGTATCACAATTCAAGTCATTGATGCTGCAGGTAATGTATCTGAGACCAAAATTAATGCGGTAAGAAACCTGTTTACAGATTACACTGCAGAAAAAGGACCGAATCCAAATGGTCGTAACTTTGATGATGCGAATAATGCTCTTCCTGGTCAAACTACAGGAAGTAAGGATGAGGGCGTGTTTGTTTCAACAGATGGAAATGATACCTTAATTGTGGGTTTAGATAATTTTGGTGGAATGGGGAGTTACAATGGCTCTGTATCTCGTACAATTGGTGTAGGTTGGACAAATAAAATTGAGATGGGAGCCGGTGACGACCACATTCAAGTTCGTGGTAATATGCAGTCAATGGGAGCCGCGGCAGATGGTTACTTTGATATGGGTGAAGGAAATGACAAGATAACCTTTGGTGGTTCATTCATTATTGGTAACTATAATATCAGAATGGGTGAAGGTAATAACGTCATTAACTTTAGTGGTACAACTGTTCAAGCATTGGGAGCAGATATTAGTTTCGGAGATGGTAATGACGTACTACGTGCTGATGTCAATAAAGATTTCGCAGGAAGTAAAACAATTAGTTTTGGTAACGGCGATAATTATATGGAAGTTGGCGCAATGCACGATGCCAATACCATTACCTTTGGTAATGGCAATGACGTATTTATTGCTAAATCTGTCGGCACAAAAGCCCCTGCAAGTGGTGTGATCGACATGGGAGATGGCAATGATACTTTCTCTGTAAGCGGATTATTTGCACGCCAAGAAGCTAAATTAGGTGCCGGTGACGATGTGGCTATTATGGGTGATCGTATCGAAACAGGCGCTGATTATGGAAGACTTGACGGTGGCGATGGAAACGATACGCTGGTTTTAACGAAGTCCAATAGTAAAGTTAGCTTACAGAATGTATTGAACTTTGAAGTGATTGATTTAACTGTTCCAACAGCCCAAACTATCGGTATCAGTAAGGACTATATTACTCAGGCAAATGATACGACTAAAGCTATCTATATTAAGGGTGGTACAAATGATACCGTTGACTTTGGTGACAACGGAAAATATATCAATGGTACCAAATTTAAAGATGGTGGCGGTGCAATCAAAGCTAACTGGAATTTCTGGGAAAAAACCGAATCCGATGTGGTTCACGATGGTGTTACTTATGATAAATATACCTACCGTGCTGCAGATGGTTCTGTAAATGATGAAGCCATTTACATCCAACAAGGTATCCAAATTATTTAATAATTTGTATTCTTTAATCTAAATAAGTCCCCTGATGCTTATCGGGGGATTTTATCTATCTAACTTTTTGATTTTCTTGTAAAATACAAAATGGATAAGATTTAGCTACAGATGTAAGGGAAAACTATGAAAAATTTTTTATTTAAGCAGCGGTTATCGGTTGTTTTTGCCGGTTCGCTCATGCTTTTTCCATCCGCATTATTGGCGAAGACAACCTTAAATGAAATTCTTCAACACGCTTTTGTGGCGGATCCGACTTTGGATGAGGCGAAAGCAAATATTGAAATGGCAAAAAGTCAGACTAAGGTTTCCGAGGCGGGGCATTTGCCGATAGTGTCGGTTACGAATACCTCGGTGGCAAGCCAATACCATCGTGATACCAGTAACCGCCGTTCCGGTCCGGGAGTGAATGCCCGTTTAAATTTATATGCCTGGGGCGGTATTGAAGCCGAAATTGAACGGGATAAACACAGAGAAGGTTATTATCAGCATAAATTAACCGAAACCAGAGAAGTGATGGGGCAACAAATCGGTCAGTTATATTTAACCGCATTGCGTGCAAAAGATATGATTGCCGTCTATCAGGAAAGTCTGCAACGGCATAATAAAATTCTGAAGGATTTAACGGTTATTGCCGGTTATGATGAAGGACGTGCTTTTGAAGTTAATGAGGCACTGTCGCGTAAAAATCAAGTTGAGTCGAGTATTTTAATTCAGCAACGTATCATGCATTCCGCCTTAAATCAGTTAAGACGTTATACCAAAGGGAAATTAACCGAAAAGGATTTAGTCGATCCCTTTGAGAAAATAAATGTATCGGCGTTTATTAATCGTTTCCATAATCCGAAAATGGAACAAAACCCGAGCTATCTTGCTCAACAGGAAGAATCAGCCAGTGCCAGAGCAGCGGTGAAAGCCGCGAAAGCCAGACAATTACCGGCAATAAATCTAGAGGGAACGGCAAGCCGTCATAATCATGAAGTGTATATTAATATGTCATGGGATATTTATAATCCGGCGGCAAAATACAGCGAACAACAAAGTTACTATTCCCAAAAAGCGGCAGAGGCCAAGTTACGTGAAATTGAATTGAACATACAGGAACGCGCATTAACTTCCGAAGCGGATATGTTGCGCAACCAGCAGTTGATGACCGTAACGAGGAAGCAAATTGGTCTGCAACGTAATGTCGTGAAAGATAATGAATTACAGTTTGAAGTGGCGGCGCGGAGCCTGATTAATTTATTAGATTCTTACCAAGATTTAACCAGCGTACAAATCACAGAAGTGACGGCACGCAATGATTTCAGGGATGCGGCGTTGCTATATCTCGCTTCACAGGCACGTATCAGCCAGTGGGCGGGCAATAAAAGTGCGGTCAAATTTTGAGAAGTTTTGACCTGAACATTGGGGATAAAAAACTATCGTGTAGGCATCTCCATTCCACATTGAATTTAACATCCTAATTTGTCCGTGGTGATATCATCGCAGAAATCGGTTTAAAGATAGTAATAAGCTATGAATCGTTGGAGTTACTCCAAAACTATCTTATCGAAAGTATTTAAAATAAATTTAATATTATGAAATCTATTATTGAACATTTGGCATTGGTCACGCAATTGCATGGTAATCCCGTTGCGCAGGAAGCCTTAACAGCACAGGTTGTACGGGATCGGGATTTAAACATTAATTTCGCTTCATTAAGCGAAGTGTTAAGAACTTACGGGTTTGATAACCGAGTTTCCGAACGCAAACTGGAAGATATACCAAGCCTTGCCGTACCAGTGATGGCTATTTTGCATAATGAAGAAGCATTGGTGATTACCAAAATTGCCGGTAGTGGCAGAATGCGTGAGTTTACTGTGCGTCAATCCGATGCGGTGGAAAAGGTGTTGAGCTACGAGGAATTAAGCCGACTTTATTTAGGCTATTGTTGGTTTGTAAAGCCTAAAGTCGTGTCTGATATTCGTTCCGAACTGCCGGAATACCATATGCCGAAAGCCTGGTTTTGGAAAGTAATTTGGCGTTTTAAAGCCTATTACGGTCAAGTTGTGTTGGCGACTTTTATTATTAATTTCCTGGCGTTGGTTAGTTCGTTATACGTGATGAATGTGTATGATCGGGTTATTCCGAATAAAACCTATGAGACCTTATGGGCATTGAGTATTGGGGTTGTGCTTGCCATTAGTTTTGAATTTATGGCAAAAATGATTAGGGGACATTTAACCGATATTGCCGGTAAAAAAGCCGATTTGATTATTAGTGCGGCATTATTTAGACGAGTGATGGCATTACGTCTGATTGATAAACCGGCTTCCTCGGGATCCTATGCGAATAACCTACGGGATTTTGAATCGGTGCGTGAGTTTATGACGAGCGCCAGTTTGTTAGTATTGGTCGATTTACCGTTCTTACTGTTATTTGTTTTCGTCATTTATTTGGTCGGTGGGAAATTGGCGCTTGTGCCATTTGTGATTATTCCGACCGTTATTATTGTCGGTATTGCCGTACAACCGAAATTAGCGGCAAAAATTAATGAATCCATGCGGGAGGGATCACAACGTCAAGGACTGATTGTTGAAGCATTGGACGGAATCGAAACCTTAAAAGCCAATAATGCGACCAATTGGGCGCAACAACGCTGGGATATGTACACGGCAAAAACCTCGGCATCGCAGATAAAAGTGAAAGATTTAAGTAACTTTGTAGTGAATTTCTCGGTTGCTTTGCAGCAGTTGAATACGGTGTTTTTGGTAATTTTAGGGACATATTTAATTCATAGTCAGGACGAAGCCAGCCGTATTACTATGGGGGCATTAATCGCATCAGTGATTTTATCCGGCCGGGCTTTGGCTCCATTATCACAAATCGCCGGTCTTGCTACTCGCTTTCAGCAGGCGCGTTTAGCCTTAAAAGGTGTTGATGATATTATCAATCGCCCGATTGAGCGTGATGCACAACGGAAATATATCACCTTAAAACAGGTACAAGGCAAACTGAATTTTAACAATGTCAATTTCCAATACAATAAAGAAAGTGCCAATGCGCTGAACAAAGTGAATATTACGATTCAGCCCGGTGAAAAAGTAGCTATTTTAGGGCGGGTCGGTAGCGGTAAGAGTACCTTGTTAAAGTTAGCATCGGGGCTTTATGAACCGCAAAGCGGCGGAGTTACGTTAGATAATGTGGATCTTCGCCAAATTGATCCGAATTATGTGCGTAATCAGATTTCATTGTTGGGGCAGGCTCCCCGTTTATTTTTAGGAACATTGCGTGAGAATCTGGATATTGCCCGTACGGATAATTTCTCCAGTGATCAGGAACTGGTCAACGCATTACGCCGTTTCGGTTTAGAAACCTTGGTTAACAGCCATCCACGCGGATTGGATATGCCTCTGGGTGAAAACGGTCAGGGCTTGTCAGGCGGGCAAAAACAGTTGGTGGCATTAGCCCGTTTAACCATTAAAGATCCGCAAGTTGTTTTGTTGGATGAACCGACCAGCGATTTGGATCAGGGATCGGAAGAAATGGTATTGCAGGCTTTGGGGCACTGGGTGCGTAATCGAACAATGGTTGTTGTAACACATCGCATGCAAGTGTTGAAACTAGTGAGTCGTGTGATTGTAATGGAAAACGGAAAAGTCGTGATCGATGGCCCACGGGATGCCGTCTTGGCACATTTACAGAAAAATGAACAGCCAAAAACGCTAAATCGGAACCAAAGTACTGAACATACCGAACAGGAAAACGGTTCCTCGGAAAAAGTAAACGGGCAAGCGACTGAACAGGGAACAGAAAATGCATAATAATGATGAAGTAAAAAAAGCGGATTTAGCATTGATTAATGATTTAAATGCCGCATTACAAACGGAAAAACATCGAGGTATTTTCTCGGTAATTATCTTGTTTGCTTTATTTCTGGTGACATTTGTTATTTGGGCATATTTTAGCCCGCTAGAGGAAGTCACACGTGGGCAAGGTAGCGTGATTCCAAGCAGCCGTGAGCAGATCGTACAAAGTTTAGATCCCGGTATTATTCAGGAAATGAAAGTGAAAGAAGGGGATGTGGTTGAAAAAGGGCAGGTTCTTTTACTACTTGATGATACCCGAAGTTCGGCGATTTTGCGTGAGAGCGAAGCCAAAGTACAGAGTTTAAGGGGGATCGTTGCCCGCTTGAAAGCCGAAAGTTCGGGCGAGCCGTTAACATTTCCGCAAGACATTCCGCAAGAAATCAAAGATCGTGAAACGGCGGCCTATAACGCACGGCATAAGGCTATGCAGGATGCGATTAGCGGATTAAGCCAGAGTAAAGAATTACTCGACCGTGAAATCAGTATTACTCAGCCTATGGTGAAAAAAGGCGTAATGTCGGAAGTAGAATTACTGAGAATGATGCGCCAATCTTCCGATTTAGCCCAACAGCTTTCCGAACGCCATAATAAATATGTAGCGGATGCCAGTAATGAATTGGTGCAGACCGAGTCTGAGCTGGCTCAGGCACGTGAGAATATGGCAATGCGTGCCGATCCGGTAGAACGTTCGCAAATTAAAGCGCCGTTGCGCGGAGTGGTAAAAAATATCCGGATTAATACGGTAGGTGGTGTTGTGCAGGCAGGGCAGGATATTTTGGAGATCGTACCCTTGGATGAAGCCTTGTTAGTGCAGGCCTATATTAGCCCGAAAGATGTTGCCTTTATCCGCCCCGAACAACCGGCATTAGTTAAAATAAGCGCCTATGATTATGCGATTTACGGCGGGCTGGAAGGTAAAGTGGAATTAATCAGTCCGGATACATTGCAGGATGAACGTCGCCGTAGTGAGCTGAATTTGAATCCGGATCAGGCATACTATCGAATTTTAGTGAAAACCGATGGCAATCATATTACCGACCGTAACGGCAACCGCTTAAATATTACGCCGGGAATGACCGCTACCGTGGATATTAAGACCGGCGAAAAAACGGTGTTTCAATACCTGATTAAGCCGATTACAAGGATGAAGCAGGCGCTCCAGGAAAGATAAAGTGCGGTAGATTTTTTCGGTAAATGATTAATTTCCATTCCTGATGGGATTCCGACCGAATGCAGATAGGCGCAGATACTAAGTACAGCCTCTATCGTTTGTACATACCAAATACAGGGGAAAGATATGGCAAATTGACCTGTTACAAAAAAACACCGCCGAAAATGACCGCACTTTCTATGTAGCAGTGCAAACTTAAATTTTATCTCATAGGTAGGGATGCCATGCTAGTGTCCCTACATTTTCTTTAAATTGTGCATTTGCTACATAATGCCGTACAAGCGTGAAAAATTTGAGGGAAAAGAAATGCCTTTCGCGATTTGAGATCGGAAAGGCATTATAATTGGTTGCGGTTTTAGTCGGTTTTAGGGGGGATCACAGTTACATAATACCGGAATTTTTAACCGCACTTTTGCTTGGGCAAAAAGAATTAATCTCTAAAGTTATTAAACTGGAAAGGCTGCCCTAGTTCTGCGCCTTTTACAAGTTGAATCACAGCTTGTAAGTCATCACGGGATTTGCCGGTCACCCGCACTTGATCACCTTGAATTTGGGCTTGCACTTTAATTTTAGAATCTTTCACTAATTTCGTGATTTTCTTCGCCATTTCGGTTTCAATGCCTTGTTTCAATTTTATTTCTTTGGTGTAAAGTTTGCCGTGGTGTTCACTTTCTGTTGGGATATCCAACGAACCGTGTTCAATGCCACGCTTAACGAATGCGCCGATTAAGATTTCGATCAGTTGTTCAAGTTGAAACTCGGATTCCGTAGTAACTTTCACCGTCTCATTTTTTTCATTGAGTTCCATCACGGCTTCCACACCACGGAAATCATAGCGTGTACTTAATACGCGGTTTGCATTTTCTACGGCGTTACGCACTTCATGCATAGTAATTTCGGAAACAATATCAAAAGAGGGCATAATTTTCTCCTATTAACGTTAAATTCTATCTTTCGCACTTAGAAGACACAAAAGTGCGGTTAAGTCGGTGAAGTTTACCACAATTTGAGCTTGTTGTTGCACTTTGGGCTTGGCATGGAAAGCAACACCTAATCTGGCTACCTTCATCATGGCTAAATCATTAGCGCCGTCACCAATAGCAAGGGTATTTTCAGCGCTAATGCCGTATTCATCGCGTAAACGCTGAAGTGTGTAGGCTTTATATTGTGCATCGACAACATCGCCTTTGACTAAGCCTGTCAGTTTGCCATCCACAATGTCAAATTGATTGGATACGGCATAGTCTAACTTTAATAAATCTTTCAAATAATCTGCGAAGTAAGTAAAACCTCCTGAAGCAATGGCTGTTTTCCACCCGTGTTTTTGTAGGATTTTAAGAGTTTCTTGCAAACCGGGCATTAAGGGTAAATTTGCCCGAACTTCTTGTAAAATGCTTTCCGGTGCGTCTTTTAATGTGCTGACCCTGCGGCGTAAACTCTGTTCAAAATCCAGTTCGCCCCGCATTGCGCTTTCGGTAATTGCAGATACTAGTTCTCCCGTGCCGGCAAGCTTGGCGATTTCATCAATACATTCAATTTGGATGGCGGTGGAATCCATATCCATCACTAATAACCCCGGCTCTGACAATTTCGTTTCGAAGTTGAGGCGGGCAATATCTAAACCTAGCTCGTGAGCGATAGAAAGGAAAGTGTCTTGCCATTCCCCTTGAAGTAACACGACTGTATTTTTCGCGACATTCCAAGCATCAAAACACTGAAAATTTTGACCGCACTTTTGCTGAAACAGAGTCAGTGCGGAAAGGTTTAATTGTGTGCCGTAGAGAATGAAATTATCGGTTAATAAGGCAAGAGGAGATTCGGGCCAAAGTGCGGTCGGCAATATTGGGTATTTTTGTGTAATACTTGCAAGGTTTTGAATTTGCATAGAAAATCCTGTAAATTGTAAAATTAAAACTATTCTAGCCGATTTAAGGGCGAATTGGGGAAAATAACTTGCATTTAATCAAAGAAAAATTAACAAAATCCGTGATGCTGGTGCTGATCGTGATTTTTTGCTTTGCTGCGTTGGCGATAATTTTATTTGGTATTCAGCAATTTAAAATAGGTTCGCAGTTTGCCAATGTGAATCAGGTGTTTAATCTATCTCATATTCTCGTACGCCAACAAGCAAATTTGTTTTCTGTGCTGCTAGTTAATAATGCGCAATTTGAAAAACTGACGGAAAATTTAGATAATTTTGTGCAAGAGCATTTTGTGTTGGACGCTTCAATTTATAATGCACAAGGCAAATTATTGGCGCAAAGTACGGGCTCGGAAAGTTTACGTTTGCGTTTAGGGCTTGAAACCAATGAGGAAGAAAATACTAACCAGCAAATTGTTGAACCGATCTATTCTAACATGGGTATTCAAGGTTTTTTACGTGTCACCTTTGACGGGCAATATGCGCAAACCTCCCAAAGTAAAATTAATCAAATTTTTCGTCAACTTTACGGTGAGCTGATTGTCGTATTTTTATTAGGCGTAGTATTGGCGAGTTCTATTCACTATTTTTTAAGCCATTATCGTCGTGCTTATCGTAAAGCGAATGAACCTAAAAAAACACTCAATTTACCGATTAAATCTAATATTCAACGGTATCGTCAAAGACGGCGTAGAACATAATTTACAATAGATCATAGATATTGCATAAAATTTCAATTATTTTGCCTAAATGACGAAATAAATAAGGTAGAATAGGTAACAATTTACTTTAGACAGGAGAATAATATGGCAACTCGCAGACAATTAGCCAATGCAATCCGTTTCTTATCTATGGATGCGGTACAAAAAGCAAAATCAGGTCATCCGGGAGCCCCGATGGGAATGGCAGATATTGCCGAAGTGTTATGGCGTGATTTTTTAAAACATAATCCGACTAATCCTAAGTGGGCGGATCGCGACCGTTTTGTTTTGTCCAACGGGCATGGTTCAATGTTGATTTATAGCTTGTTGCATTTAACCGGTTATGATCTTTCGATTGAAGATTTGAAACAATTCCGCCAATTACATTCTAAAACACCGGGCCATCCGGAATATGGCTATGCACCGGGCGTTGAAACCACAACCGGTCCGCTGGGTCAAGGGATTACCAATGCGGTGGGCATGGCGATTGCAGAAAAGACATTAGGTGGTCAATTTAACCGTGAAGGCCATGATATTGTCGATCACTATACTTATGTATTCTTAGGCGACGGTTGTTTAATGGAGGGCATTTCTCACGAGGCTTGTTCTTTAGCTGGTACGCTCGCTTTGGGCAAATTAATTGCTTTTTATGATGACAATAATATCTCCATTGACGGTCATGTTGACGGTTGGTTTAGCGATGACACCGCAGCCCGTTTTGAAGCTTACGGTTGGCAGGTTATTCGCAATGTGGATGGTCATGACGCGGAACAAATTCGTGCGGCTACCATTCTCGCCCAAGCAGAAAAAGAGAAACCGACCTTAATTATTTGTAAAACTGTGATTGGTTTTGGTTCACCGAATAAATCCGGCTCTCATGATAGCCACGGCGCACCGTTGGGTGATGAAGAAATTGCATTAACCCGTCAAGCGCTAAATTGGGATTATGCCCCGTTTGAAATTCCGGCGGAATATTATGCCGAGTGGGATGCAAAAGCAAAAGGTGCGGCAGCGGAAAAATCTTGGGAAGAAAAATTTGCCGCATACGAAAAAGCCTATCCTGAATTGGCAGCAGAATTTAAACGCCGTATGAGCGGAGAATTACCGAAAGATTGGTCAATATACTCTCAAGCCTTTATTGAAAAATTACAAGCAAATCCGGCGAGCATTGCAAGCCGTAAAGCCTCACAAAATGCGATTGAAGCCTATGCGCAGGTATTACCTGAATTTTTAGGCGGTTCGGCTGACTTAGCTAGTTCTAACCTAACCTTATGGAGCGGCTCAAAACCAATCCGTGCACATAAAAATATTGATGGCAACTATATCAACTATGGTGTGCGTGAATTTGGTATGTCTGCCATCATGAACGGTATTGCTTTACACGGCGGATTCATTCCTTATGGCGCAACTTTCTTAATGTTCTATGAATACGCCCATAACGCAGTGCGTATGGCGGCATTAATGAAACAACGCGCATTGTTTGTTTACACCCACGATTCTATCGGCTTAGGCGAAGACGGTCCAACCCATCAACCTGTTGAGCAAACCGCTTCATTACGCTTAATTCCAAATCTTGAAACCTGGAGACCTTGCGATCAAGTTGAATCGGCAGTAGCGTGGCAGCAAGCGGTAGAACGTCAAGACGGCCCGAGTGCATTAATCTTCACCCGTCAAAACCTTGCGCAAATCGACCGCACTTCCGAGCAATTAGTCAATGTTGCGCGCGGTGCTTATATCTTAAAAGACAGTAAGGGCACACCGGATTTAATTTTAATTGCAACAGGTTCGGAAGTTGAACTTGCAATCAAGGCGGCAGAAGTGCTTACGGCAGAAGGCAAAAACGTGCGTGTGGTTTCTATGCCAAGTACCAACCGTTTTGATAAACAAGATGAAGCATACCGTGAAAGTGTCTTGCCTTCTTCTGTGACTAAACGTGTAGCGATTGAAGCGGGTATTTCCGATTTTTGGTACAAATACGTGGGCTTTGGTGGTCGTATTGTCGGCATGAGTTCATTCGGTGAATCCGCCCCTGCCGATCAATTATTCAAATTGTTCGGTTTCACCGTGGATAATGTGGTGGAGACGGCGAAAGAAATTCTTTAATTTTAAACTTAGAAAGGTGGGATATGTCCCACCTTTTTTATATGATAGTTCTTTTTTGATCGGAAAATTCGTTCTATCCTTTATTCTTCTCCGCTTGTTACATTCACCCCTTTTCCTATTTGGTAAAACTGTCCACCTGCAATATAGTGCAGGGTTTTCAGTTCATCAGGTGCATCATCGAATTGCCAATGTCCCTTGTTAAAAATACGATCATCTGCCCATGCTGCAAGCACTTCACCGATAAACATATCGTGTTTCTCGTGATTTTCAGGTTCAGGGATCACTTTACAGATAATCCAAGCAGCACAGCCTTCCACCAAGGGGATATCAAAATCTGCTTGATAAAATAGCCTTAATTTGTCTAGTTTGTCCGGATTTTCTTTACGACTCAGCCCCATTTCAACGACTAATTTAGCTTGTTCAGCGATGGGAATTTGTACGGCAAAATAACCGCTCTTTTCAATCAATTTTCGTGTATAAGCGGCTTTGTCGATGATTATCATTAATTTGGCTTTCGGTAGATAATCCACAGCACAGACCCAAGCCGCAGACATCACATTTTCAATGTCCTCTACTTTAGCAGAAATCATCGTTGTCGGACCATGATTGATTAAGCGATAAAATTTTTCCAGTTCAACAGGTTTAATTGCCATTTTTTGTTCCTTGTTTGATAAAAGTGCGGTTGGTTTTTGCATTAAATATCCAACGGTTGCCAATTTTTCCCTTTCACCGGAGGGAGCCACGTACCGCCGGTTATGCACATTTCCCATAAACGATTTGGAATGCCGTAATGATCGGTTTTGTTCGGGTCAAGTTCGGTAACAATTTCTTGAGTACGATTCTCACGGATTAGGGTAGCGATGTTCGGGTTAATCATCACGGTTTTGCCCAAGGCGACAAATTCTACCCAACCGGTTTGATAGGCGGAAAGAATTTGCTCGGCAGTGAATAGATTACCTACACCGATAAGCGGTAGTTTGCTATTGATGCGTTTATGTATTAATGCTAAGCGGGTTTGATTACTGTCGGCACCGCGGCGGACTTCTTTGTAAAAATCCCACAGGGAAACGTGCAAATATTGTAATGGCTTTTGTACTAAAGCATCGATCAGGATAACGGTATCAGCCATGGTTAAACCATTATCGCCACCTTCTTCAGGGGAAAAGCGATAACCGATAATAAAATCATGGCGTTGGTGTTTTTCACGCACGGCAGTAACGGCATCAACCACCGCAATCGGGAAACGTAAACGGTTTTTGAGGCTGCCACCCCATTCATCGGTACGGCGGTTGCTTTGTGCTGAGAAAAATTGTTGGATTAAGAAACCGTTTGCGCCGTGGATTTCCACGCCGTCAAAACCTGCTTTGATAGCTAATTCTGTGGCGTTAGCAAAACTTGAGATCAGCTTATGTATTTCATTATTGGTCAATGCTCGGCTACCGCTGCTTTCATCTTCAGAGGGGGCGACTTTATCTTTGCAGTTTAATAATTCCGTAATGGCAAGTTTACCCCCATGGTGAATTTGCAAAATGGCTTTTGCACCTTGGTTTTTAATTATATCTGCGGTTACTTTTAGACTATCTAATTGGCTTTCGTGAATGGCTTCGGGCTGTCCGTAAAAGGCTTTGCCACCATCTGCCACGAGGGTTGCGGCGGCAATAAATAATCCAATGTCACTGGCACGATTGCTTAGAAAAACACGTTCTTCTTCGCTGATAGTGCCATCATTGTGTGAGGCAAAATGAGTCATTGGGGCAACAGCAAGTCGGTTTTTAATTGTGATGCCATTGTTTAATGTATAAGGCTCTAGGAACGGTTGAAATTTGTTCATAAATAGCGTAAAAGGCGGAAATTTCCGCCTTATGGATTAATAATGAGCATGGAAAATTTTACTTACAATTTGCCATTTTCCATTTATTTTTAACAAGTTGAAATAATCAGTAAAACCATAGCCGCTTAGATTGTCTGTATCTACACGGGCGGAAGCTGCGTTGCCGGTAATATCAATATAGGCAATCGCAACAGTTGGATTTTCTGAGGGGGTAAAATGGTTGTCAATCACAGGGAATAAACTTTCTGTTACAGATCCGCCTGCGATTGCTCCGTTTTCATCCACGCTATACATTGCTGCGACTTCGTGAAAAGCAGGCTGCATAATCTCGCTTTTCGCTTGTTTCCCTCCTTCACTGTATTCGTTTAATAAAACTTGTTTGATGGCTTTATATTCAGTTGTGTAAGTTGGTTTCGTCATCTTTATTTTCCTCTGTTGTTTAAAAGATGGTGGCATTATAGTGATCTAATTTAGATTGACTAGATACCGAATTTAAACTAACTTGTTCAATAATATTTGACAATCTATCTTTTACTATGCAAGAAAACTTAAACGATTTACGCACTTTTTTGCTTGTTGCTCAAACGGGTAGTTTTACCAAAGTGGCAGCTCAATTGAATTTTTCACGAGCAGCGGTAAGCCATACTATTAGTCAGTTAGAACGCCGTTTAGGGTTGAAACTTTTCAATCGAACTACCCGAAGCGTTGCCACGACTGATGCAGGGCAGCAGCTTTATCAGCAACTTTGTCCATTATTTCAAGACATTGATAGCCGTTTACTCAATATTTTAAATAATCAAAACCAACAACGTGGCGTGCTGAGAATTAATGGCACCATTCATGCGATTTCAGTTGTCCTTTGGCAAAAATTCCGCCGTTTTTTGGAACATTATCCGAATATTACTCTGGAACTTGCGGCAGAGATGAAGTTTATTGATATCGTAGCAGAACGCTATGATGCCGGTATTCGTGAAGGAGGATTAATGGATAAAGATATGATTGCAGTGAGAGTATCGGAGGCTGTCCGAATGTGCTATGTTGCTACACCCGAATATCTTTCCCGCCACGGTACACCTCAAACGCCGGAGGCGCTGCTTAAACATAACTGTATTCGCTTACGTATTCCCACTTACAACAACTTGTTGCCGTGGGAATTTGAACTCTCAAAAACAGGAGAACGGTTTAAATTAGCCATGCAGGGGAATTTGATTGTTAACCAGCCTCCCATGACCCGTCAAGCGGCCTTAGACAATATAGGGATTTCATGGGAAATGGCAGATGAAGTAGAAGCCGATATTCAGTCGGGCAGACTTTGCCGTATATTAAGTGATTGGGAATGCATTTATCCCGGTTATTATCTCTACTTTCCTAATCGTACTGAATATTCACCACTGTTAAAAACTTTGGTGGAATGGCTTCGGATATAAAACATCATAAATATTGACCGCACTTTTTAGCTATTTTCTCTGTGCTTGACAATTGATTGAAGTCTTTGATTTTGCTAAAATCCGCCCCGTTTTTTCTGATATGTCAGAGAAAAATGAGTTCGGATGAAGGTAGCTGGAGAGTAGGGAATTAACCCTACGCCGACGATGTAAAATCTTTCAGGCGCACATCAGTGCAGGGACTGTTACTGGACGAACCCTTGGAGAGATCCATTGCCCTATAGATAGATAGTGGGGTAAATGGACGCCGAAGGCGCAAAAGAGCGGTGGTTTTTCACGCCGTTTTTCAAACGCTCAGGCAAAAGGACAGGGGCTAAAAGACAATCTGTATTTTTCTTTCTTCTCACGGATGCTTTTCGTCTCCTTGTCGCGTTTATTGGTTTTTAGACGACGAGGAATCACAATGTCATTTACGACAATTTTATCTACGATTGATAGCTTTATTTGGGGACCACCCTTATTAATTTTATTATCCGGTACGGGGCTTTATCTCACTTTACGTTTAGGTTTTATTCAAATTCGTTATTTACCGCTTGCGATTGGTTATTTATTTAAAAAAGAACGTGGCGGAAAAGGGGATGTGTCTTCTTTTGCTGCGTTGAGCACTGCCTTAGCGGCAACCATTGGAACGGGAAATATCGTCGGTGTTGCTACGGCGGTACAGGCAGGCGGACCCGGCGCGATTTTTTGGATGTGGTTAGTGGCATTGCTTGGCATGGCGACTAAGTATGTGGAATGTTTGCTTGCGGTCAAATATCGGGTGAAAGATCGCCGCGGATTTATGTCCGGCGGTCCGATGTATTACATTGAACATGGTCTTGGGATTAAATGGTTAGCCAAGATGTTTGCGGTGTTCGGCGTCTTAGTGGCATTTTTCGGTATAGGCACTTTTCCACAGGTGAATGCGATCACTCATGCGATGCAAGATACCTTTCATATTCCGGTGATTGTCACTGCGGCTGTCGTTACCGTTTTAGTGGCAATGATTATTTTAGGCGGAGTAAAACGTATCGCAACGACATCAGCGATTATTGTTCCCTTTATGGCGATTTCTTATGTTGTGGCATCTCTCATTATTATTTTATTAAATTGGGAGCGGGTACCGGATGCCGTGTTGCTGATCGTTCATAGCGCATTTAACCCACAATCTGCATTGGGCGGAGCATTAGGTTTCACCGTGATGAAAGCCATTCAATCGGGCGTAGCACGAGGTATTTTTTCGAATGAATCAGGATTGGGAAGTGCCCCTATTGCTGCCGCTGCCGCCCAAACACGAGAGCCGGTTCGTCAAGGTCTCATTTCAATGACCGGAACTTTTTTAGATACCATTATTGTGTGTTCCATGACGGGAATTGTATTGGTTCTCACCGGTGCTTGGAGTAATCCTGAATTTGCCGGAGCAATGGTGACTAATGCGGCATTTTCTCAAGGGCTGGGTTCTTCGATTGGCGCAACGGTTGTGACTATTGGACTATTATTCTTTGCGTTTACGACAATTTTAGGTTGGTGTTATTACGGTGAACGCTGTTTCGTGTATTTAGTCGGAACCCGTGGTATCCGTTTATATCGATTAGTATTTATTATTTTGGTTGGAGCCGGTTCATTCTTAAAATTAGATTTGATCTGGATTCTAGCAGACATTGTAAATGGCTTAATGGCATTTCCTAACTTAATTGCCCTAATCGGATTACGTAAAGTGGTAATTGAAGAAACAAAAGATTATTTTGCACGTTTGAAGATTCATCAACAGGATCAAGATGAGGCAACTTAGTTTCTATACTGGCATTGAGCATTTTTAGAATCAAGCAAAACGCCATTTGCGTAAATTTAACGGTATCTCTAAAGCCCATTTTGAATGGTATTTAAAGGAATGCGAATGGCGTTTTAATAATAGTAAAATAAAATCTCAAATTTTCATTTTAAAGCAATTGATTAAGGAATGTTTGATCTAGTTGTCTGCTATAGCCCTTTAATTTTCGACTAAGAGATCATCCAGATACTTCGCTTTTTGATACGCAGGACGTTGTTGCATGGTATCAAGATAATGCTGAAAAACAGGCTCCGGTTCAATTACTTTTGCACGATAAATGCCATGTTCCAGCAATTTTGTTAGTACAATATCCGCAATACTAAACTGTTCTGCACAAATATATTTTCTATCTGACAGATGATTTCTTAGGGTATTTAGCACCGTATCTAAATCCCCATATCCGAGGGCTTTTCTATATTCATCTTTTAAGCTCACCTGTGTGTATTTTTCCATAACCGCAGCTTCAAATGTAGCGGCGGTAAAAAATAACCAACGATAGTATTCTCCGCGATAGATAGAGTTTATTGATGGCGAGAGCGATTTTTCCGGAAATATATCTGCTAAATACATACAAATTGCTGCGGCTTCAGTGATAACCGTATCGCCATGTTTTAATGACGGAATTTTCCCCATAGGATTAACTGCCAGATAGCTTGGATTTTTAATTGTCGAAAAATCCAATAAAACAGTTTCATAATTAGCCCCACACTCTTCTAGTGCCCAGCGGACAACACGTCCTCTAGAAAGTGGATTAGTATAGAAAGTTAAATTTTTCATCATGGCTCCTAGCGTTGAAGGTTGTATTACATAGGTTTAAATACAAATCAAAAAAGCATTTGAGATTTGATGAAGACAGGGTAAATACATTTTGTGTCATATACTGTCAGTAGTGTTTTTCCGGCACTATTCCTTCGTGCCGTCTCCAGTTAGACAGTAGGCTGGCATGGCTTTGAGGATAGTTTTTTTCTAGTAATGACATCTGTAAGATTCTATCTAAGCGAAAATGACGAAAATCTTGTTTTAATTCACACCAAGCCGCAATAACAACATTCTGATCAAAAAATCCAACTGCAATAGGTGAAATAATTCTTTCGGAAAAGATATTATGTTTATTTTGGTAATGTACTAATATTTGCGTTTCTAAGCGTATTGCTTTTCGAATAGTCATTAAAAATTGATTTTGTTGTGGGATTTTCTTTTGGCTAATAACCCACAACGGTGTGTTATGTAAATCATTTTTTTGTTGCGAGGGGATCATTGATGAGATTTTCATTAGTGCGGATAGGGCTGAATTCGATAAAGAAGTGTCAGTGTGCTTAGTTACCCAACGAATTCCTAGAATTAATGCTTCAACTTCTTCTTTTGATAATAAACTTGTGGGGAGGGAGAACTCTTTTCTTAACTGATAACCTATCCCTCTCGCTCCTTCAATCATCGCCCCTTGGCAACATAGCATATCAATATCTCTATAAATTGTACGTATGCTAACATTAAGCCTTTCCGCTAATATCTCAGCTTTAACCGGATAACGATAATTGCTAAGTAGTTGCAGTAAACTGAGTAGCCGTTGAGTTTTGGCCATGATTTTTCCTTGTTCGTATTGTCATACCGGATTTTTGGTTTAAACACATTCTTATTTTTTCTAGTTTTGACTATCGCTCATCAAAGCTACTTCCAAACTTAATGTTATCCTGCAATAGGTTTAATCAATTATTCCGATAAAAGTAAAAATAAAAGAAAATCTCCAAGCTTGAAGATATATGTCGAACAATTTTAACCTAACAAGACAATCATAATAAATAAAGACGCTTTGTGATCGTTTTCCCTTTTAGCCTTTCATGGTAACAATTTTTTATGAAAAGAAAACCAGTAATATTGGCAAATGAGATCTAGATCATATTTTTTAATATTCTTATTTCTTGCAGGCAGAAATGACTTGAAAAAGCCCGTTGAGAGGGCTATTTTGATATTAAATCAAACCGAACCGAAAGGTTCTTAACAATGCAAAGAGGTAAATGTTATGACATTAAATATCACCAGCAAACAAATGGAAATCACTCCTGCCATTCGTGAACATGTGGAAAACCGTTTAGCAAAATTGGAAAAATGGCATACACAATTAATCAATCCCCATTTTGTGTTGAATAAAGTACCGAATGGTTTTTCAGTCGAAGCCTCCATTGGAACACCGCTTGGCAATTTAATTGCTACTGCGACAGCTGATGATATGTACAAAGCAATTAATGAAGTGGAGGAAAAATTGGAACGTCAGCTAAATAAATTGCAGCATAAAGGGGAATCCCGCCGAGCGGATGAACGTTTAAAAGATTCTTTTGATTAGAAAGAGCGGTCATTTTAAATGACGTTTTCTAAAACAAAATGCCGAGGTAAGAACCTTGGCATTTTTGTTTATAAGATATTAGATCTGGGTTAAATCGATGTTTTTTGTTTCTTTTGAGGCAAACAATGCCAACAATGTCATTAATGCGTTAATTGCTAAATAAATGCCTACGCCCATAACACCAAATAATGCATTGATTTTTAATGAAATCATTGCCGCAACCGTTGCGCCGATAATAGAGGCTAAGTTATAAGCAAGAGAGGCGCCGGAATAGCGCACTTCGGTTGGAAATAATTCAGGCAACAGTGCCGCCATTGGTCCAAAAGTCATTCCCATAATTGCCATACCAATGATAAGGAAGGCGAATACGCTGGTTGGCGTACCGTTTTGTAAGAATAGCGGCATAGATAACCCGAGTACGCCAATGGCAATAGTCACCCAAATCAACCATTTACGACGCCCGATTTTATCTGCATAGATACCGGAAATACTGATAAAAATACCGAAAACAATGGCGCTGATTAATAATAAACCTGTAAACGTATTTGCCGGAATGCCTAATCCGAGAGGATGACCGGCTTCGGAAAGATTCGGTGCGGTACGTGAATACGCCTGCGCAAAGGCGGTCATAATGTAGAAAAGGGAATAGGTTGCCACCATAATGAATGTGCCAATTACCATAGGTTTTAAGTGTTTGGTAAATACGACACTCACCGGCGCATTTAATTTTTTGCCTTTTTGTTCCGCCTCAATGAAAACATGGCTTTCGTGTAAGGTTAAACGGACGTATAAGCCAACAAATACCAATAATACGGAAGAGATAAAGGGAATTCGCCAAGCCCATTCAACGAGCGCTTCTTGTCCCCAAAAATAGCTCACTAAGAAGAAGGTTCCATTGGCAACAAATAAACCAATAGGTGCGCCTAATTGTGGAAACGTACCGTACCATGCACGTTTGCCTTCCGGAGCATTTTCTGTTGCAACTAAAGCCGCGCCACCCCATTCTCCACCAAGACCGATACCCTGTCCTACGCGACAAATACAAAGCAAGATCGGTGCCCAAATACCGATTTGGGAGTAGCTGGGTAATAAACCGATAAGCACGGTGGATCCGCCCATGAGCAAGAGGGAGGCGACAAGGGTTTTTTTACGCCCGATTTTATCTCCAAAGTGTCCAAACAATGCCGAGCCGATAGGGCGGGCAAAAAATGCCAAGGCTAAAGTGGAAAGGGAAAGAAGATCATTTGAAAGGGGATCATCGCTATGGAAAAACTGGGTATTGAACACGAGTACGGCAGCTGCCGCATAGATATAATAATCAAAAAATTCAATTGCCGTACCGACCATCGAGGCAAGCGCCACTTTCATCGGATTATTGCGAAGTTGTGCCGTCATATTGCTTTCCTTAAAAAATGTAAGAGAAAAACTCTATAAATACAAAGGCTTAAATCCTAGCATTTCCTTTAACATTGAGCAATTTCTAAAATAAGATTCTCAAGTTTTTTAGCAAATAGGAGAGGGTTTTCTGAATGGGCATTGTGGCCCGCATTGGGAATTGTGGTTAAATTGAGTTGTTCAGAATGTGCAAGGGTTTGAAATTTGACATCCCGTTCACCACAAAAGTAAAAAAAAGGTAACGAACTTGACCGCACTTTTTCACGAAAATCGGGTTGTTTGGCGAGACTGGTGGCAAGTAACATCTTTCCAATGTTAGCACCACAATTTGCTTTTCGTTTTTCAATGAGTATTGCCCGTTCGTGATCGGTTAAATGGGAAAATACGGGCTGTTTATACCAATCTTCTAACACATTTTCAGGGGATTCGGCAGTAAAGCGCATTGCCCATTGTGTATCATTTTGCCAACGTGCCTGTTTTTCCTCTTCCGTTTTTAAGCCTAAATTGGCGCCTTCTAAAATCACGCCTTGTAAATGATTTTTTTCGATTTTAGCTTGTAATGCATAATGTAAGGCTATGCGTCCTCCGAGGGAATAACCCACGAGGAAATAAGGCTCATTCGGAATCGCTAAACGGATCTGTTTCGCCACATATTGGGCAGTATCTTCAAAGTCCGTGACTTCAATCTTTTTTGCTTTTCCATGAAAAGGCAAATTAAGGGAAACGCAGTGAAAGTGCGGTAGATTTTCGATGACTTTTTGCCAATCCGATGAAGTACCGAGCAATCCGTGGAGAAAAATAATATTCGTCATAAAATTAAAGGGCGTTGCGACACGCCCTAGCCTTTATTCGCCAATCACGGCATAACTGATTTGTTCAATTAAACGTTTGTAGATGTTGCTACCATCATTCGGGTTCGTTTTAATTTCAATAAGCGTCGTTTTACGACGGGTGTAGGCTTGTTTTAATATGCTGCTTAAATCCGCCCAAGTGTAAGGATGGGCGTATTTAATATCAAACATTGCTGCAATTTGTGAAAAGTCGCCGTTATGCGGTAAGCGATAAAAACGATCTTTGACTGCTTCATCTACCGGTAACATATCAAAAATGGCGCCGCCGTTATTGTTAATCACAAAAATAATGGTTGGTTGCGTAACGTTTTTGAAAAGTGCAAGAGAATTAAGATCGTAGAGTGTCGAGGTATCGCCAATCATTGCTACAACGGGTTGATTTGTTCCTACGCCAATACCGGCAGCCGTTGCCAGTAAACCGTCAATTCCGCTTGCGCCACGATTTGTATAAATTGGATAGCCTTCAGGGAGTTTGGTGAGGGCATCCACAAGGCGCACAAATAAGCTATTGCCAAGGAATAAAATCCCATTGTAAGGTAATACCCGTTCAATATGATGGGCAAGAGAGGCCTCGTTTAAGTTGCCTCCCACCTGCTGTTCAATAAAACCGGCACAGAATTTTGACAAGGCGAGAGGTTCTAATAGCCAAGGTTTTTGACGAAGCGGCGGATGGGCTCGTAGCCAATGATGTACCTTCGCATTAAAACGAGTATGTGTGTGATGATAAGGATCAACTGCCCTTGAGCTTTGTTCTACAATCCAGAATTCGCCTTTAAAAGCTTGTAAAAATTGATTAATCCGTTTGCTGATAAAACGAGAGCCAAACTGAATAACAATATCCGCTTGTAACAATTTTTCACGAACGGTTTGATTAGCAAGCCAAATATCGGCATAAGGGCTGGTGGGCTCGACCCCGGATTGAATGTCCGTCAATAAAATCCAACCCATTGTGGTTGCCCAAGCATTAATGCCCATAGCTTGTTCCGCCAGTAGTTGCCCTACGACAATGACACCACGTTTGGTACGCCAATGATCCCAATTTTCATGCATAAGCACTTCTTGTTGTTGGGCTTCATGGGTTATCCATGGCTTACTTTGTGCTAACCAATGCCGTAATGATTGTAACCAAGAATGGTTGTCTATCGCTTCTTCGGTTGCTTCGTAAAGCGGTTCGGCGAAAGGCACGTTAATATGTACAACACCGCCTTGTTGTGTTTGCTGAAATACCGCTTGCTCAAGCAGGGAGATTAACCAGTTTGCGGAATAGTCAGTATTCGGTTTAGGTAAATTCACATTGGCAACAGGGTAGTCAGCAAACATATTTTGTTGCAAGATGGCTTGATTTGCTCCGCATTCCCATAGTTCAGGGGGACGGTCTGCCGTTAATACAACGAGATCCACTCCGCTTTGACGCGCTTCAATAATTGCTGGATAAAGATTTGCCGTAGCCGTACCGGAAGTGACAATAATTGCTACAGGAGCTTGGGTGGATTTGGCAATACCAAGCGCAAAAAAGCCTAAACCACGCTCATCAAAATGGCTATAACAAGTCGCACGACCGTTATTTTGTAATCGTACGGCTTCAAGGGTTAAAGGAGTCGAGCGTGAGCCGGGCGCAATACAGAAATGAGAAACGCCTTGGCGCACCAAGGTTTCTAAAATCACTTTTGACCAACAACGATTAAACACGCTTATAGACATTCTTTCTCTCCATTATTATTTTCTGCAAAAAGGGAAATTAGTCCCTCTGCCTTACGTTCAATTTCTTGCCATTCCGTTAAAGGTTCGGAGCCTTCAACAATACCCGCACCGGCAAAGACTCGAATTTGATTACCTTCAATAAATGCGGATCGGATCGCAACACAAAATTCAGAGTATGCTTTACTCATCAATCCTAAAGTGCCGGCATACCAGCCTCGTTCAAAGGTTTCAATTTCCGATAAAATCATCTTCGCTTGTTGTTGGGGCAAACCGGAAACTGCCGCTGTAGGATGAATGGCTTGAAGTAATACTGAATCCCGATAATGTGCGGTCAAATTTGCCCGAATTTTTCGCAGTAAATGCTGGACTTTGCGCAAAGGTTTGAGCTCTACTTCGCTGATATCAAAAGATTCCACCATAGGGTGAATATTTTGTGAAATATCTTGCACTACAAGCCAGTTTTCGTTCAAATTTTTTTCATCATTTAATAACCATTCTGCTTGCTGCTGATTTTCTTTTGGATCAGCCGTAATCGGTGCGGTGCCGGCAAGAGCTTCAGTTAAAAACAGATTGTATTCACGGGCAAATAAACGTTCCGGCGTTGAACCGACAAATGTCGAATAGGGTTTTTCCGCCCATAAAAAATGATAACAACCTTGATTTTGATTTTGGCTTTCTGCTAAAAAGTCATAGGGGTTGATAGCTTGTTTTAAATGAAAAACGGTTTCGTTGGCTAACACCAGTTTTATCAGCCCGCCTTGCTTAATTTCATACAGGGCTTGGTTTACCCAATCGCACCAAATTCGTTTATTTGCCCGTTGTTCGGTATGTAATGGGGGCTGTTTTGTCAATACACAAAGTGCGGTCGTTTTAGGCAAGGTTTTTAATATTGTTAATGTGTTTTGCGCTGAGGTTTTACCTTCAACGAAACAGCTAATTGTCGTGCCATTCCCATTTTCTTCCAATAAAAGCTGAGGCAAAATAAATTGCCCGCTTCCCTGAAATTGTAAACCGCCGATAATGGGAAAATTATATTCCTCAATGAATGTTTGGGCTAAATTCAGCTGGGAAAATGACCGCACTTGACCGACCGCAGCAAGGCTTTTGTTTTCGTCACGAAAATGCAAATAAAATTGTGGATAAATACTTTGGGCTTTCAGCCACGCCAATAAATTGACATTGGTGATATCCGTTTGGAAACACACAATATCACTTTGTTTTTGTCGCAAATAATCCTCAATCTGCCGACTTAATTGGCTTGTCGCTTGCTCTAAACTATCCATTAGATATTGTTAAATTTATAGTAAAAATTGCTGGTTATTTTACCGCAGTTTGTTTGTTACAAAAAATTTTTTTACAAAATCTTTTCAAGATTGAAAATTCAGCGTAAATTAACCGCACTTATCACAAAAATAAAAGGAATTTGTATGCGATTATTCCCCAAATCCGATAAATTGGAACAGGTTTGTTATGATATTCGCGGACCGGTACACAAAGAGGCGCTCCGTTTAGAAGAGGAAGGCAATAAAATTTTAAAATTAAATATTGGTAATCCAGCACCATTTGGTTTTGAAGCGCCGGATGAGATTCTGGTGGATGTCTTGCGTAATTTGCCTTCTGCACAAGGTTATTGTGATTCTAAAGGGCTATATTCCGCCCGTAAAGCCATTGTGCAATATTATCAATCAAAGGGCATTCAAGGCTCGACAGTGAATGATGTGTATATTGGTAACGGTGTTTCCGAACTGATTACGATGGCTATGCAGGCATTGTTAAATGATGGTGATGAAGTATTGGTACCTATGCCGGATTATCCGTTATGGACGGCGGCGGTGACGCTTTCCGGCGGTAAAGCTGTGCATTATTTGTGTGACGAAGACGCCGGTTGGTTTCCTGCTATCGATGATATTAAGGCAAAAGTGAATGCTAAAACAAAAGCTATCGTGATTATCAACCCGAATAATCCAACGGGTGCGGTATATAGCAAAGCATTGTTGGAAGAAATCGTGGAGATAGCGCGTCAAAATAATCTGATTATTTTTGCTGACGAAATTTACGATAAAATTTTATATGATGATGCAGTTCACCATCATATTGCGGCATTAGCCCCTGACTTATTAACGGTAACTTTTAACGGATTATCAAAATCTTACCGTGTCGCCGGTTTCCGCCAAGGTTGGATGATTCTAAATGGGCCGAAACATCACGTTAAAGGGTACATTGAGGGCTTGGATATGTTGGCCTCTATGCGTTTATGTGCCAATGTGCCGATGCAGCATGCGATTCAGACAGCGTTAGGCGGCTATCAAAGCATTAATGAGTTTATTTTGCCGGGCGGACGTTTATTGGAGCAACGTAATAAAGCCTATGAATTGATAACACAAATTCCCGGCATCACTTGTGTGAAACCAATGGGGGCACTCTATATGTTCCCCAAAATGGATGTGAAAAAATTTAATATTCATAGTGATGAAAAAATGGTGCTGGATTTACTTCGCCAAGAAAAAGTGTTGCTTGTTCACGGTAAAGGATTTAATTGGCACTCACCGGATCACTTCCGTATTGTCACGTTGCCTTACGTGAACCAATTGACAGAGGCCATTACAAAATTGGGACGTTTTTTACAAAATTATCGCCAATAGAGCTGAAAAAGTGCGGTTAGAAATATTGTTGTTTTATAGGTTTCGACAAAGAGTAGCGGTTCGATTTGAACCGCACTTTATGATAAATCCTTTATATCCTAATCAACTGAATTAGCATCACACCACAGATTAAAATGCCCAGACCGGCTAACTGAATAGGACGAATTACTTTTCGTTGTGCGCCGAAAAAGCCAAATTTATCTACTAATAAACTACCTGAAATTAAACCGAGTAACGCTAAAACTACTGCTCCGCCAGTCCCGATTTGAGGAACAAGAGTAATGCTGCCGAAAATAAACAACGCGCCTAAACATCCACCGAACCATACCCACCAGGGCTTTCCTTTGCCGATAGCATTTTTTAGCGTTGAAAAACTTTTTTCATAAAATAAAACCACTAGAAACAATCCGCTTCCACCAACCGCAAAGGAGACAAACGCGGCTTGAACGGAGGAGTGCAGCACACGTCCTAATTCTGCATTGATTGCTGTTTGTGCAGCCAATAACATTCCGGCAAAAATACCAAAAAACCGCCATAACCAAAGATGAGGTTCTGATTGACTATGAGGTGATTTTGTTTTTTTCATTATGGGCATAACAACGGTAAAAAATATCCCTAGAAAAACTAAACTAATACCTAATATACGAATAAGATTAAGATCGATTTTAGGGGAATAGAACCAACCGAAAGTATCGATCAATATCCCCATTATAACTCGCCCAAGTAAAGGAATTATTGCCGTTTGTACGCTGCCGAGCTTAGCAAACAGTAAAATATTTGCCGTTAATGAGACCATTCCCATTAATCCGCCAATCCAAAGCCACCAAGGTGTTTGTAAAAGGGTTATCGGTTCAATCGTTAGCGGTTCGTTTGATAGCTTGGCAAGTATTATTAAAAAGAGTGTTCCGCCACTAAAAGAAATAAAGGAAGATAAAAAGGGGACGCCGAGATAACTGCGTAAGCGGGAATTAATTGCCGTTTGAAAACTCACGATAATACCGATGAGAATTCCAATGAACATCGTAAGCATAATAACATTTCCTATGACTAAAATGCGGGGAGATTAAAAAGTTTGGTATTGTCATTAAGTACAACAGCCAAACTATCATGGAGTATTTTGATACATTCAAGCTATGTCACTATTGCGTGACATGATATTTAGAGTACTTTTTTAGAGGGAAAAGGGATCATGGTTGATCCCTATTTTCATTAATGTGTGCTTGTACTGGTTGTTGTTCGGTTTGCACGTTTACGATCGTTTTCCGTCAATAGTTTTTTGCGGATTCGGATCGATTCAGGGGTGACTTCCACTAATTCATCGTCATCAATAAATTCAATGGCTTGTTCAAGGCTAAATTTCACCGGTGTAGTGAGCACAATGGCGTCATCTTTACCCGAAGCGCGCATATTGGTGAGTTTTTTACCTTGTAAGCAGTTGACGGTTAAATCGTTTGAACGGCTATGGATACCGATAATCTGCCCTTCATACACTTCTACGTTGGCATCGATCATTAATTTGCCTCGTTCTTGTAAACCGAACAATGCGTAGGCTAGGGCTTTACCTGTGGCGTTAGAGATTAACACGCCGTTCTTACGTTGACCGATTTCGCCGCCTTTGATGTCATCATAATGGCTGAAACTGGAGTAAAGCAAACCGGTACCGGAAGTCATGGTCATAAATTCGCCACGGAAGCCGATTAAGCCGCGACTTGGAATGATATATTCTAAACGAACACGCCCCTTGCCATCCGGTAACATATCACGCACTTCACCTTTACGGATACCTAATGCTTCCATGACAGAACCTTGGTGTTGTTCTTCCACGTCAATCGTTACTTGTTCATAAGGTTCTTGTTTTTTGCCATCGATTTCACGATAGATAACTTTTGGACGGGATACGGCGAGTTCATAGCCTTCACGGCGCATATTTTCAATCAATACGGAAAGATGTAATTCACCTCGACCGGATACGCGGAATTCATCCGGGTTTGGCGTTTCTTCCACACGCAACGCCACATTGTGAACCAGCTCTTTATTTAAACGCTCAAGAATTTGACGTGAAGTCACATATTTTCCTTCTTGACCGGCAAATGGTGAAGTATTGACACAGAAGAACATCGTGACAGTCGGTTCATCCACAGTTAATGAAGGTAAGGCTTCAACGGAATTGATATCGCAAATAGTATCGGAAATATTGAGTTCGCCTAATCCGGTGATAGCCACGATATCGCCCGCATAAGCCATTTCTTCTTCATAACGCTGTAAACCAAGGTGACCAAGCACTTGACCGATGCGCCCTTGACGGGTTTTTCCTTCACTATTAATAATGGTTACAGGTTGATTTGGTTTAATCGAACCGCGTTTAATACGACCAATACCAATTACCCCAACATAGCTGTTGTAATCTAATTGGGAAATTTGCATTTGGAACGGTGCATTTAATTCCACTTTTGGTGGTTCAACGTGTTTAACAATGGCTTCAAATAACGGTGTCATATCTTCTGCCAATTCTTCATGTTCAAGACCCGCAACACCGTTTAATGCGGAGGCATAAATGATCGGAAAGTCTAGCTGTTCATCTGTTGCACCAAGATTGACAAATAAATCGAAAACTTGATCTACAACCCAATCAGGACGAGCCCCCGGACGGTCAACTTTGTTGATTACAACAATCGGTTTTAATCCGTGAGCAAAGGCTTTTTGGGTGACGAAACGGGTTTGCGGCATTGGGCCGTCAAACGCATCAACGACTAAAAGTACGGAATCAACCATGGAAAGAACACGTTCTACTTCTCCGCCAAAGTCCGCATGCCCCGGCGTATCGACAATGTTAATACGGTAATCATTCCAATTAATCGCAGTGTTTTTAGCAAGAATAGTAATGCCGCGTTCTTTTTCCAGATCATTTGAATCCATAACACGCTCGTCTATATTGCCACGTGTTGCTTCAAAAGTACCGGATTGTTGAAGAAGTTTATCTACAAGTGTGGTTTTTCCGTGGTCAACGTGCGCAATAATTGCAATATTGCGCAGTTTATTAATATCAATTTTATTTGTCATTGTTCATTCAGAGTTATTAAAGATGTAGAGTGTGTAAAACAAGGTTTCACGCACGAAAGGGCAAGGATTATACATGACTTTTATATTGCCCGCTACGCTAAATCTGAAAAATAAATCCAATGAAAAGTCGATGGGATTACGTTATAATGCGCACTTATTTCAATCATATTTACACAGCAAAATAGAGGGTTCCCTATGTCAAACGCAAACGCTATCGCAAATGTATTCAAGTTAATTGAAGAAAATGATATTAAATTTGTCATTCTTCGATTCACTGATATAAAAGGTAAAGAACACGGCGTGTCTATTCCAGTTGGTCTTATTGATGAAGATATATTTGAAGATGGTAAAATGTTTGACGGATCATCCGTGGAAGGTTGGAAAACAATTAACAAGGCCGATATGTTGTTAATGCCAATGGCAGAAACCGCTGTGGTTGATCCGTTTGCTCAAATTCCAACTCTCTCTCTGCGTTGTAGTGTATATGAACCGACGACTATGCAGAGTTATGATCGTGATCCTCGTTCTATTGCTATTCGTGCTGAAAATTATATGCGTTCTACCGGTATTGCAGATCAAGCATTTTTCGGGCCGGAGCCGGAATTTTTCTTATTTGATGATGTGCGTTTTGATGTGTCTATGAACCGTGCTTCTTTTTCCGTTGATGATGTGGAAGCTGCTTGGAATACCAATAAAAAATATGAAGGCGGCAATAGTGCTTACCGCCCACTTAAGAAAGGCGGTTATTGTGCGGTTGCACCAATTGATTCAGCCCATGATATTCGCTCTGAAATGTGCTTAATTTTGGAAGAACTCGGTTTAGTGATCGAAGCACATCACCACGAAGTTGCGACAGCAGGTCAAAATGAAATCGCAACAAAATTTAATAGCCTTACCTTAAAAGCGGATGAAACCCAAATTTATAAATATGTAGTGCAAAATGTCGCACTTGAACATAGTAAAACTGCGTGTTTTATGCCTAAACCAATCACCGGCGACAATGGTTCGGGTATGCACTGTAATATGTCATTAAGTAAAGATGGCAAAAACATCTTTCAAGGTGATAAATATGCAGGGCTTTCTGAAACCGCACTTTACTATATCGGTGGTATTATCAAACATGCCAAAGCTTTAAATGCGTTTACAAATCCAAGTACCAACTCTTATAAACGCTTAGTGCCGGGTTATGAAGCTCCGGTACTATTGGCGTATTCGGCAAGTAACCGTTCCGCCTCAATCCGTATTCCTGCAGTGACAAGCCCGAAAGCGATTCGTATTGAAGCCCGTTTCCCTGATCCAATGGCAAACCCATATCTTGCATTTGCCGCTTTATTAATGGCGGGGTTAGACGGTATCGTGAATAAAATCCACCCGGGTGATGCGATGGATAAAAACCTTTACGATTTACCACCGGAAGAACTTAAAGACATTCCTGCCGTAGCAAGCTCACTTGAAGAAGCATTGAATGCTTTAGAGAAGGATTACGAGTTCTTAACCTACGGTAATGTATTTAGCAGAGAGTTTGTGAAAGCTTTCATCGGCATTAAACGCAAGGAAGTAGAACGTTTGAATATGACCCCGCATCCGGTAGAGTTTGAGATGTATTATGCGTAATTTGGGCTAGAAAATTGTATATTGAGCAAAGAAAGTGCGGTTGATTTTGACTGCACTTTTTTACTTTTCTTTTACATCCATTTACATTTTTTATCCTTGTGAAGGAGAATAATATAGCCTATCATACCCGACGTGATACTATGGAATAACCACTAGATAGAGGATTTTACAGTGAATAGTACGAGTATAACTAATAATGATGAGATTGAGCTCATTGAATTGATTAAAGTTTTATGGAATAAAAAAATTTGGATTCTACTTTCTGCATTTATATGCACTTTAATTGCAGGTGTGTATGCGTTTACTGCAAAAGAGCAGTGGACTTCTAAAGCAGAAGTGATAGAGCCCAAAATTTCTGATTTAGGTGAGTATTTCAATATTCGCAAAGAATATGCTCGGATCTTAGGACAAGAGTTCGACGCAAATGGATTGAGAAAATCGTTATTTGACAAATTTAATCTGATGTCTGAATCTTTAGATACGCGCGAAACTTTTTTTGAACAGTCAGACGTTTATCAACAAATTTCAGGGGGGAAAGAAGAGAAAGCTAAACGACTTATTCTCTCCGACCTCATTACTAAAGATATTAATATTACTAAACCGGATCCTAAAAAAGAGCCGGATTTATTAGGACGTAGAATAAAGTTTATTGCTGAAACACCAATTGAAGCGCAAGAAACATTACAACAATTTATTAGCTTTGCAGGAAAAGAGGCTTATCAACTTGAAGTTGAGAATTTTCTCATTGACTTTAATGAGGTGCTTTCTGATTTAACCTATGAAAAAACAAAATTTGAGCGAGATCTTGCTATTCAAAAAAAGGTTCAACTAGAAAACTTAAATAATGCATTGAGAATTGCTCAAAAAGCAGATATTAAAGACTATGCAAAATCATTTAGCTCAACAAGCGATAATGCTCTTCAAGCTCTTGCTATGTCAGAGGTAAAATTGCCTCTTTCCGATTCTAAGTTGAGCGATGGTACATATCTGTTTATGCTAGGTGAAAAATATTTAAAAGCCCAAATTGATGTATTAAATCAAGAAGCAGTTGTATATCCACCGAAATATTATCAAGTTACTGCACAGCTAGAAGAATTGGGACCATTATTAAGCAAAGTAAAAGAAGCTAAAGCAAATACATTTAGCTATCAGGCTTCTCCTGATTATCCAGTGGTGAAGGATAAGCCTAAGAAAGCGTTAATTATTGTAATTGGATTTATTATTGGGGTAATTCTATCCACGTTGATTATTTTATTCGGTCTAGTGTTCCAAAACAGCAGAAAAGAATGATGAAGAAAAAGGTAATATTTATTGGTGCGGGTGGTTATGCAAAATCAGTACTAGATTCTTTAGATATTTCTCAATATGAGTTTTGTGGGTTTATTGATAACTTCAAACCTGAAGGAACAACTCATTTAGGCTATCCTGTACTTGCAAAAACAATTGATGAATTTAAAGAAAGAGGTAATTATAGTTTTTTCATTAGTATTGGCAATAATAACTACCGTTTAGAAAAATATTTAAAGTTAGAAAAATATCAATGCGATGTTATTAATGTAATTGATAGAACATCAATCATTTCTAATCATTCAACCTTAGGTAAAGGTGTTTTTGTTGGAAAAATGGCAATTGTTAATAGTGGTGTTACTGTTGGCAATAACGTTATTATCAACACAAAATCTCTTGTGGAACATGGTTGCTATATCGGTAGTCATAGTAATATTTCCACAAATAGTACGTTAAATGGCGATGTGATTGTTGAAGATTATTGTTTTATCGGAAGCTCCTCTGTTGTTACAGGGCAATTGAGAATAGGCGAAAGCGCAGTTGTAGGTGCTGGGGCTGTAGTGATTCGTAATGTTAAACCACGAACAGTGGTGGCAGGCGTGCCCGCAAAATTGATTAAGGAAATTGAATAAAAATGAGTCAAGTATTTATTGTGGCAGAAATTGGTTGTAACCATAATGGTGATCCCGTATTAGCAAAGAAAATGGTTGATGTAGCTAAAGAATGTGGTGTAGATGCCGTTAAGTTCCAAACATTTAAAGCAGATAAATTAATTTCAAAATATGCTCCAAAGGCGGAATATCAAAAAGTTACCACTGGTACCGGAGATAGTCAGCTTGAAATGACCCGAAAATTAGAACTTCCTTATGATGAATTTCGTAAGTTGGAAATCTATGCCCGTTCACTTGACTTGGAAGTATTTTCTACTCCGTTTGATATGGAATCTATTGATTTTCTTGCGGGAGAAAAGCAAAAAGTTTGGAAAATTCCATCAGGTGAATTAACCAATTTACCCTACTTAGAGAAAATAGCCTGTTTACCAATTGAAGGTAAAAATATTGTAATTTCAACTGGGATGGCAACAATTGATGAAATAAAAGATGCCTTAGCCGTGTTAGAAAAAAACGGTATTTTAAAGAAAGATATTACTATCCTTCATTGTAATACAGAATATCCAACATCTTATGAAGATGTGAATTTAAATGCATTTCATCAATTAAAAGAAGTATTCTCAGATTATAATTTAGGCTTTTCTGATCATTCGATAGGATATTTTGCAGGTATTGCTGCTGTACCTTATGGGATTACTTTCATAGAAAAACACTTTACGCTAGATAAAAATTTTGAAGGTCCTGATCATAAAGCATCGGTGACACCTGAAGAATTAAAATTACTCTGTGAAGGTATTCGTGCTGTTGAAAAATCACTTGGTTCATCAGAAAAGATTGTGACTATGTCAGAGGCAAAAAATAAGATTGTTGCACGTAAATCCATCATTGCTGCATGTTCAATTAAGAAAGGAGAAATTTATACCACTGAGAACCTAACGACTAAGCGGCCAGGCAATGGCATTAGTCCTATGTTTTGGTATGATATTTTAGGTAAAGAAGCTGAAATGGATTTTGAAGAAGATCAACTTATTCAAGATAGTCGTTTCAAAAATCAAGAATAAAAGAGCGGTCAAATTTATGAAAAAAATTGCAATTATCACTGCAAGATCTGGTTCAAAAGGTTTGCCAAATAAAAATGTATTATTTGCAAACGGTAAACCGGTTATGGCTTACAGTATTGAGGCTGCTTTAGAGAGTGCAGAATTTGAAAAAATTATTGTAAGCACTGATTCGCAAGAATATATTGATTTACTTTCACATTATCCTATTGAATTTGTGAAACGTTCGGCAGAATTGGCTTCAGATAAGGCTAGCTCTTTTGTGGTGATTGAAGATGTATTGGATAAATATCAACATCTTAATTTTGATTATTTTGTTTTATTGCAACCGACTTCTCCATTAAGAACATCGCAACATATTCAAGAAGCAAATGCTAAATTTGAGCAACATTTTGATAGGTTTGATTTTTTAGTTTCAGTATCAGATGCTCATAAGCCAACAACTTTAACCCGTGAGATTGATGAGGATGAAAGTTTAAAAAATTTTAAACTTGATTATTCAAATTATACACGTCAACAGCATCATCCGGAATTTTCACCAAATGGGGCAATTTTTTCCGCAAAACCACAAGCGTATCTAAAACAGAAACATTTTTATGGTGAAAGATGTATCGCTTATTTTATGGATAAAGAAGTTTCTGTTGATATTGATGATCGTCTTGATTTTGAATATTTCTATTTTATTCTTCAACAGCGTAATAAAGAAAAAATCTTATTAGAAACGATTAAAAAAACTATTGCTGCTAAGAAAGAGAATTTCAGTCAAACGGAAGCAATCAGTTTAATTGGGCACTCTATTTTAGATTACTGGAATGTTGAAGAGCTTAATGATCAAGTGGTTAATAATCTTGCAATTGCTGGTATTTCAACAAAACAATATCTTGAGTTAATTTTAGATAAAAATCTAATTCAACATCTTGGTGATAAAGCTATCTTAATGTTTGGTACCAATGATATTATTTATCCAGGCTGGTCTAATGAACAAGTATTAGCAGATATTCAATTACTCATTCACAAGCTAAAAAATATTAAGCCCGATGTTATACTTTATTTCTTAGAAATCACGCCTATTGCATTACGTGTGGATCGTGATAATGAAGTTATTAGGCAGCTGAATCAGTTTCTAAAAACAAATCTTAAAGACATCCAATGGATTTCATTAGATAAACCATTTAGTGATCAATATGGCAAGCTAAATTTAGATTATACCCAAGATGGTTTACATTTAAATGAACAAGGTTATAAATTATTAAGAACAATTGTTGAATCAGAATTATGATTAAAAAACGAATTGCATATGTAACAGGTTCACGTGCAGAGTATGGCATTGTAAAACGTTTATTAAAACGTTTACAGGAAGATCAAGAGTTAGATTTTAGCTTGATTGTTACCGCAATGCATCTTGAACCACAATATGGCAATACTGTAGAAATTATTGAGAAAGATGGGTTTAGGATTAGTGAAAAAATTGCCGTTAAATTGGATAGCCAAAATAATCAAACCATTTTAACCTCAATGGCAGATACATTAGATTTGTTTGGTCACCACTTCCAAACTCATTATTATGATGCAGTAATGGTTCTCGGTGATCGTTATGAAATGCTTTCTGTAGCAACCGCAGCGGCAATGCATAATATTCCATTAATTCATCTACATGGTGGTGAACAAACGTTGGGTAATTATGATGAATTTATTCGCCATTGTATTACTAAAATGGCGAAACTGCATTTAACCGCAACAGAAGTTTATCGTAAACGTGTAATTCAGTTGGGTGAAGCACCTGAAACTGTACATAATATCGGCTCATTAGGTGCTGAAAATGGATTAAGTCTAACATTACCAACAAAAGAGCGGTTATTCTCAGAGCTAAATTTACAAAATAAGCCATATTTCATGGTGGCATTTCACCCAGAAACTATAACAGGTCAGTCTGTAGAAGAGCAAGTTGAGCAACTACTTTTAGCACTTGATCGCTTCAAGCAAGACTATCAATTTGTCTTTATCGGTTCAAATTCTGATACCCACTCTGATGTGATTTTTGCCAAAATAAAAAGCTACACTGAAGAGAATCAATTTGCATTTTTTACGTCGGTAAAACCGGAAGAGTACTTAGCTTTAATCAAATATTCAAAAGGATTAATTGGTAATAGCTCATCAGGGTTACTTGAAGCTCCTTCATTAGGAGTTGGTACTGTCAATATAGGAAAGCGCCAAGAGGGGCGTGTAAGGGGAGACTCTGTTGTTGATGTTGAAAGTAATCAAACTGCTATTGAACAAGGCATTCAAAAATTACTTTCTGATGATTTTCAAGCGTGTTTACCTCTGATGGTTAACCCATATTATCAAGAAAATTCTGCCGAGAAAGCCTATTATCTAATTAAAAATTTCTTACAAAATAATAAAAATAATGAGCCAAAAAGATTTTATGATCTATGGGGAATAACAAATGAGCCTTGTTAAAGATAGTTCGATTTACCTTATTGGTGAACTATCATCTAAATGTATTCCTTTTCTATTACTACCTTATTTATCACGTAAATTAGGGGTAGAGGGATTTGGTGAGCTGTCTTATTATCAAACTCTCTTAGCATTGTTTGTTATCTTTATTGGGTTAAGCCAAGATGGTGCTGTTGCGCGCTATTTTTATGTTTATGGTAAGCGTTCTTTGAATCTTGTTATTAATACAGGTTACGTATATACGCTTTGTCTTGGTGGAATAGGAATACTCTTTTGTTGGCTAATGCACTCAGAAATTATGTTTTATTTAGTTTTGAATGCAATGTTTCAGGTGTTTTTATCAGTTCAACTCAGTATTAGGCAATGCCAGAAACAGGCAATCCCTTATACCTTGGTTCAAATTGCCTCCACTATTACAAATGCATTATTAACTATATTAATGCTAGAAATATATGAAACAGACCTAGTTGAAAAACGTATTTTATCTATTTTAATTAGTAATATTTTAGTGACTTTATTAGCCTATTTCATTTATAGGAAAGGTAGTTATAATAAAAACTTTACTTTTTCACAACATAAGACTGCATTTTTATATATTATCGCTTTTGGTCTCCCAATGATTTTCCATCATGGTAGTTTCTTTATTAAAGGACAATTAGATAGAGTTTTTATTTTTCACCGATTTAACGAAAGTGATCTTGGCTTATATGCAATGGGAGCTCAAGTTGCTTCTATTTTATCAGTGTTTATTCTAGCAATAAATAAAGCACTTGTTCCTTATTTGTTTGAAAATATAAAAAAAGGAACGGTAACACTAAGTAAATTACATCGTTGGGCATTGTATTCATTTTTGATTGTACCAATTCCATCGTTGATTGCACAAATTATACCTGAAGAATGGTTATTATTTTTCTTAGGGGAATATTTTTTAGGGGTAAAATATTACATAGTAATATTTTTGTTTTCTACAGCTTTAACCATTCCTTATCTGTTCTTAGTAAATTATTTATTCTACTATGGCAGGACAAAAGAGATTTCCTTTTGTTCGATATTATCAACAATTATTTATTTAGGAGCATTAGGTGGATTAATTTTTACTGATGT
Organism: Rodentibacter caecimuris; assembly: GCF_010587025.1. NCBI lineage: Bacteria > Pseudomonadati > Pseudomonadota > Gammaproteobacteria > Pasteurellales > Pasteurellaceae > Rodentibacter > Rodentibacter caecimuris. The sequence goes on from NZ_CP040863.1 coordinate 2,273,764, forward strand.
AGTTTACATCCCTTATGCAAGTGTTTTAGGTGCTATAGGCATTTTACCTATTCTATTTATTATGACAAAAAGGATTATAGAATAGGGTTCCATAAATATAGTGTTAAGGATAATAAATAATGAATATTACAGTAATTGCACATAAATTTAATGATATTTTATTTGCAGTTGAGACTAATGAATTTAAAGAAAGTCATAAAAAGACATTGTTAGTGTTTCAGATGCCTAATATGAATGAAAATGACTTTCCATTTCTAGAAAAATTCGATCGTGTCTTATTTTTTACATACGATAAAGTAAATATAAGAAGAAATGTTTTAAAATTTATCTTTTTTATTTTAAAATATCGCTCAAGCCTAAAATCTAATTTGATTTTTTTATCAAATCCTCATCTCTTATACAATAAACTTTACGTTAGATTATTAAATGTAGAAAGTATTATTTTGTTAGAAGATGGACTAATGAATTATGTAGAGCAAAATGCTTTTGTTCCATTTGGTAAGAAAGTGATTCAAAATCTACTATTGATTGATTACAACTTTATCTTAAAAAAAATTGTAAAAACATATTTATCTAATCCTGAAAGAGCAACATTATGCTTTGGTAAAAGAGCTAAACTAAGTTTGCCAAAAATAATACCAGTAGAAATAAAGGATAAGTTACTTTATATAAAAAATAAAAAGTTTTTTATTGGGCAAAATCTTTATCCTAAGTTTTGCCATGAGGATGAATACTACAATACAGTAAAAAAAATAATTAATAAATTTGAAATTGATTATTATGTACCTCACGCTTATGAGCCTTATAGAGAGCAACTTAGTGATATTTCAGTATACAAGGTTGAAAAATATACTTTTGAGTATATGGCTCAGTTTGTAGATTTTACTCTTTACTCATTTTCGTCATCTTTATTATTTACAACGAAAGTTATAAACTCTAGTATTGAGTCAAACTTGTGTCAAGTGGAATGGTGTAAAGATAGTTATTCTAATGAGTTATTAAAATATGTAAATAGTGTGATAAAGGTATATGATGAATCTAATTAGAAAAAAATTAGAAATGAAATATTTTATATTTAAATATTTATGGATAATAGTTTTATTGCCTAAGCCGATACAGTCAATTGTCCTTTTCTATATAAGTTTTGTGCTTTTTCTTTCCAAAAAGAAAAGAAATATTGAATATGTTGAGTTGTTTTTTTTATTTCATATATTTGTTTATTTATTTTCCTTGATTATCAATTTTCTTTCTGATGGAGCAGAAGTTGGTAGGTTGTTCGCTACATTAAATACATTTTTCAGCTGGGTTATAGCCCTATTGTTATATTCTTACTATAAAGAGGAATCTCTAGATATTAATAAAATTCAATTTTTTTGTTTTATAAATTTGTTGATTTTTATATTTATTGGGTTGCTGGGTAAATTAGCAATGGACTATCAAATAGATAGCTTTAATATTATGGGGAGAGAGTTATATCGCCTGGACTGGATTGATGAGGCTGTAAGCTATAGGTTAGTTAATTATTTTGAATATACAAATTTAATTTCATTCTTCTATTTTCTAATGACTCCGCTGTCTTTTTATTATATAAGAGGAAAAAGCTTTTTATTTAAAAGTCTGTTTGTTCTATTATGCTTTTATATAGTTTTTTTATCCCATTCTAGAGTTGGTGTAATATTTGCTTTTTTAATCTTATCTTGTCAGTTTTTATCATTTTTAATCAAAGATAAGAAAAAGATATTGATTTTTTGTTTTTTTATCTTGTTATTGTTATTTGTATTATCTTTTCTATTTTATGAATATATTTCTTTATGGATAGACTACAAATTGAATAGTAGAAAAGGGAGTACTGATGCTCGATATAATATCTATTTTTCCAGTTTACAGCTAATGTGGTTGAAGTCTCCTTTTATAGGTATTGGAATAAAACATATACTAGAAAATTATCCTTTAGGTTCTCATTCTACATATATAGGATTTTTATATAAAACAGGTATAATTGGAAGTTTCTTCGCTATTTTGGGGGTGATTTTTATGTTGTTTAAATATTTTAAGGCATTTATTTTAACTAAAATAGAGTTTCATACATTTATTTGTTTTATTTCATTTCTTTGTTTTCTAGTTATTGAAGATTTAGATGGTTCAGTATGGGGAATTACTGTTTTCTTTTCTTTGCAAGGTATAATTAATCAGATGATAAAGGTTAATAAATAAATTATGGATAAAGTATATAGATTATTTAATATGTTACAGCCTGAGTCTTTAGATGAACTAGTAGTTACCAAAGGTTTAGTAACTTTTCTAAATCCCTTTTCTATCTCTAAAGTAAAAGGAAACGAAAGTATTTATTTAAATTTTACTTATATATGCTCAGATGGTATATTACCAACATTATTAAATCAATTATTTAAATATAGAAAAATAAAAAGAATATCTTTTGATTTTACTAGTCTTGCAAGTGTTATTTTTAAATATGGTGTAGAAAATAATAAAAATTTCTATTTTTTAGGAGCGGATCAAGATAGTATATGTGCATTTATAAAAAAAATAAGAGTGCTATATCCTGAGTTAATTATCTCAGGATATCATCATGGTTTCTTTCTAGAGAATGAAATTGATATAATAGACTCTATTGTACAGATTTCCCCTGACATCTTAATAATTGGCATGGGAACTCCTTATCAAGATATTATTGCGAATAAAATTTTTCAGCTTGGTTTTTCGGGGGCTATTTATACTTGTGGGGGATTTTTTACACAAATTGCTAATTCAACTAATGAAGAATACTATCCTAAAGTCTTTAACAAGTTAAATATAAGATGGTTATATCGAATAATAAAAGAGCCGCATACAAGAAAAAGATACTTATTTTATTATCCGAAGTTTGTTTTGTCATACAGTTTTTTTCTTTTCAAAGAAAGGTTTGTTGAAATTAAAAACACTAAAAGTTAACCTAATTTTGAGTATTATTTTAAATTCACTAGAAAATTTTGATAATAAAGTCTTTAGGATTAAAGTTGCTTATTGAAACTGTTTAGATAGGGTATTGTTTTTTGAGTTAGTCTATATAATTAGTTTAGTTTTTAATATCCTATTTTTATCATTTTTTAGTGGCTATAAATAAATGCTGTTGATTGATTAGTGCTTTAAAATTATTTTTATAACTAAACTAGGTTAAGTTAAAGGGGAAGGGATGAAAGAAAATATTTCTAAGATAATCATTATTTTATCCGATATAGTTTCTATATTTATATCTATAGTTATTGCAGTAACAATAAGAAAAGTCTTTAATGTTTTTCTAAATGTTCCAGAAATAGATTATTCCTATGTTAGCTTTTGGTGGGTATATATTTTATATATTAGCTTATTGCTTTACTCAGGAGTCTACTATAAGCGATTTGATTTTTGGCATGAGTCTAAGATTATAGTAAAAGTTAGCTTTGGAGTTTTTCTTATATTGTTTGCAGCATTGGCTCTAGGACAAAATATTCAATATTATTCTAGAACGACCTTATTTTTAATTTTTCTAGTCTCTGCTTTATTTTTACCTATAAATAAGTTTTTTGTAAAAAGGATTCTTTTTAAGTTAAATTTTTGGCAAAAAAAAGCTATTGTTATTAGTGAAAATTTAGAGTTTAAAAATCAGTTGTTTGATGATCCTTATTTAGGATATGTAAAAACATCAGATCTTCAAGTAGGAACTATATTTATAGATGGTCAATCAATAGGAAAAGAAAAACTAAATAAAATTATAGAAAAAAATATTAAGAATATCAGAGAGGTAGTTTTTACTCCTGTTTTAAGTGGATATGATTTTTCAAACTCCCACATTTATAATATTTTTAATTCAAGAAAAAATATTTTTTCTTTGGAGAATAAGTTATTGTTTAGGAGGAATATATTCTTTAAGGCTTTATTAGATTATATGTTTGTTTTACTATCCGCCCCTATTTGGTTAACAGTATTATTTATTGTGGCAGCGATTATAAAAATAGAGGACCCCTCTGGTAGAGTGTTGTTTAGGCAAGAACGCTTAGGTAAGGATGGGCGTATCTTTACTTGTTATAAATTTCGTTCTATGTATACAGATCAATCTTTTATGAAGGAGTGGCTTGACAATAATCCTGACGAGAAAAAGTATTATGCTAAGTATCACAAATATATTAATGATCCTAGAATCACAAAGATTGGTAATATTTTACGTAAAACCTCTTTAGATGAGCTACCGCAATTAATTAATGTATTAAAAGGAGAAATGAGCTTAGTCGGTCCCCGCCCTTATATGGTGAAGGAAAAAGAGGATATCGGTCAAAAAGCGCATTTAGTTTTTGCTATAAAACCTGGTATTACAGGAATGTGGCAAGTCAGTGGTCGTAGTAATATTGATTTTAATACTCGTGTTGAAATGGATGTTTGGTATGTGAAAAATTGGTCTTTATGGAATGATATCGTTATTTTATTAAAAACAATTGGTTCAGTCTTAGGACGAGGAGGAGCTTGCTAGGGCTAAGAATTAAATAATGGATATGGTTAGATTATGAAAACCTTAGTCACTGGCGGAGCTGGTTTTATTGGCTATGCCGTTATTCGCTATATCATTGAAAATACATCAGATATAGTGGTCAATGTAGATAAATTGACTTATGCTGCCAATCTAGAATCCCTTGAATCAATGGAAAATAATCCACGTTATGCATTTGAACAAGTCAACATTTGTGATGCGAAAGAGTTATCTAGAGTATTTGAACAACATCAACCTGATGTCATCATGCACTTAGCTGCTGAAAGCCATGTTGATCGTTCAATCAATGGTGCTGTAGAATTTATTCAAACTAATATAGTTGGTACTTATACACTATTAGAAGTGGCTCTTGATTATTGGAATAATTTAGAACCTGATAAAAAAGCAAGATTTAAATTTCTGCACATTTCAACCGATGAAGTTTATGGTGATTTGGAAAATAAAGACGACTTATTTACTGAAAACTCGCCTTATAAACCAAGTAGCCCATATTCTGCCTCAAAAGCCTCGAGTGATCATTTGGTTCGTGCTTGGCATCGAACTTATGGTTTACCAACTATCATTACTCATTCGTCAAATAATTATGGACCATTTCAGCATAAGGAAAAATTGATACCTTTGATGATATTAAATGCTTTAGAGGGCAAGCCTTTGCCTGTATATGGAAACGGTTTACAAATTCGAGATTGGTTATTTGTAGAAGATCATGCTAAAGCTTTATATAAAGTGCTTAAAGAAGGCAAGGTTGGCGAAACTTATAATATTGGTGGAAGCCGTGAGAAAACAAATATTACCGTCGTTCGTTCTATTTGTGGCATCTTAGAGACGCTTGTACCAAATAAACCTGATGGCATCATAAAATATGAGGATTTAATCACTTATGTAAAAGACCGCCCTGGTCATGATGTACGTTATGCAATTGATACGACAAAAATTAGTCGTGAATTAGGTTGGAAACCACAAGAAGCTTTTGAATCAGGATTAAGAAAAACAATAGAATGGTATGTTAAACAATTTCAATCAGGAAGATACATGATTGAAAAAAGTTAAGCCTTAGTTGATGAAATAAGCACATTTAAGATTATCTTCTCCTATAAAAACTGGTATAGTTCGCTAATCGGTTTTTTCTTTTATAAGGAGAGTTAAAAAATGGAGATTATTCTTTCTAATCGCCCTGCAGCGGATTGTTGGGGTAAAAATGCGATATTAAGTTTTAATGGCGAAGAAGCGATTATTCACTTAAAAAATAATGAAAAAAATGACCGCACTTTGGTGCAGCGTGCTGCGCGTAAGTTACGTGGGCAAGGTATTAAAGATGTGGAATTAGTTGGTGATGAGTGGAATTTAGAGTTTTGTTGGGTATTTTATCAAGGGTTTTACACAGCAAAACAAGATTATGCCATTGAGTTTCCACATTTAGAGCATGAGTTACAAGGTGAATTATTAGCACGTATTGAATGTGGCGATTTTGTTCGGGGGATAATTAATGAACCAGCACAAAGTTTAACACCTATTAAACTGGTTGAGCATGCAGCAGAGTTTATTACGACTCAAGCAGAAAATCATTCGGAGAAAAGTGCGGTCAGTTTTCAGATTATTTCCGGGAAAGAGTTGGAAGAACAAGGCTATCAAGGGATTTGGACAGTAGGAAAAGGTTCGTCAAATCCGCCGGCAATGTTGCAGTTAGATTTTAATCCAACAATGGATCCGAATGCCCCCGTATTGGCTTGCTTAGTTGGTAAGGGTATTACCTTTGATAGTGGCGGGTATAGTATCAAGCCAAGTGATGGTATGAGTACGATGCGTACTGATATGGGAGGAGCCGCTTTATTAACAGGAGCGCTAGGCTTGGCTATTGCACGCGGATTAAATCAACGAGTGAAGCTCTATTTATGTTGTGCAGAAAATTTAGTGAGTAGCAACGCATTTAAATTAGGCGATATTATTACCTATAAAAATGGTGTGACAGCGGAGATTTTAAATACCGACGCAGAAGGTCGTTTAGTGTTGGCAGACGGATTAATTGAAGCGGATAATCAACATCCTGAGTTTATTATTGATTGCGCTACCTTAACCGGTGCGGCTAAAGTGGCGGTAGGTAATGACTACCATTCGCTGCTCACAATGGATGATGAACTTGCGACAGCGCTTTTTCAATCGGCTAAGGCCGAAAATGAGCCATTTTGGCGTTTACCATTTGAGGAGTTCCATCGTTCACAAATTAGCTCTTCATTTGCGGATATTGCTAATATTGGTACAGTGCCTGTTGGAGCAGGGGCAAGTACAGCGACAGCCTTTCTCTCCTATTTTGTGAAGAATTACCGGCAGAATTGGTTGCATATTGATTGCTCTGCAACTTATCGTAAATCTGCAAATGATTTATGGGCGATTGGCGCGACAGGTATTGGAGTACAAACATTAGCGAATTTATTGTTGTCAAAATCAGAAAAGTAAGGATGAATATGACAGAAAGAACATTTTCAATTATTAAACCCGATGCGGTGAGACGTAACCTTATCGGGGCAATTTTGACACGTTTTGAGCAAAATGGATTCAAAATTGTTGCGATAAAAATGGTACATTTAACGAGGGAGCAAGCTGAAGGTTTTTATGCCGAGCATCAAGGTAAGGCGTTTTTTGAATCATTAGTGGAGTATATGATGTCTGCGCCTGTTGTGGTTTCAGTATTGGAAAAAGAAAATGCCGTAAAAGACTACCGCACTTTGATTGGTGCGACAAATCCGGAAAGTGCAGCAGAAGGTACTGTTCGTAGGGAGTTTGCGTTAAGTCAGAGTGAAAATTCCGTGCATGGTTCAGATAGCGTAGAAAGTGCGAATCGTGAAATTGCTTATTTTTTTGCCGATTCGGAAATTTGTAATTATTAATTTTATTGTAGATAAAAAATAGCGAGTTTTTATACTCGCTATTTTTTGTATCTAATTTTCTTATAAACCAATTACCGCAAATAATACCCAAATAGTATAAATAGTTGCTAAACCATAGAAGATAAAGCCACCCGCTGGTACATGGATTTTAAGATCGTGCATTCCGTGGTGAATCCGGTGCAAACCACACCACATTGGGAAAATAGTTAACACGAGAATGACAAGCTTACCAATCCAAGAATAGGCAAAAGCAACTAAGTTCGCAGGATCGACTAAACCAAATGGTAGTAATAAGCCTAAGATTAAAATGACCACAGGAAAGAAAATTGCACTTACTGTACCTCCTGCACCAAAAAGTAACCATACCGGTGGCTCGCCGGAGCGTTTTGGATTTTTATCAACCATTTTTTCTCTCCCCTTAGATATAAGCTAAAACTAATGCAATTACGCTAATAAGAGCGGTTACTGCCCAAAGTGCATTTCTTACTATATGGTGTGGTAAACGTTCATTTTTGACAATGATGTTCATCACTTTTGGTGTCATTAAGAAATAGGTGACAGTATGGTAAAGCGTTGCTACCAGCGTAATGATATTTAAGATCACCACAATTGGGTTTCTTAAAAATTCAATAAAGCTCAAAATGCCTAATCCCGGAACGGGGTTACTGGCAAGGCAGAGCACACCATAAAGCAGAACAATACAGAACCATACGGAAAAGATTGAGGTAGCTTCACGTAGCATATAGGCTTTGTAGAAGTCTAATTTTTGCCACCAAGTCGCCGTCATCGGGCGAACATATTTTTTGCGTTTACTTACAGTTACTGACATTTCTTCCCCCTTAGCCTTTTGGTTTTAGCATAGAGATAACATAATCTTTGGCACTTTCCACTTTACCTTGGTTGATTGCGGAAGCCGGATCCACATGTTTTGGACAAACTTCAGAGCAATAACCCACGAAAGTACAGCTCCACACCCCGTTTTTACCGTTTAACAATGGCATACGTTGTGCTTTTCCATGGTCACGGTTGTCGAGGTTATAACGATGAGCCATAGTAATCGCAGCAGGTCCTAAGAATTCAGGATTTAGACCGAATTGCGGACAAGCTGCATAACACAAACCACAGTTAATACACATTGAGAAAGTACGGTATTTTTCAAGTTGCGCCGGGGTTTGTTTCGTGCGGCTTTTCGCAAGTTCTGCCGATGGATGCGGTTTACCATCTAATGGTGGTGCCTCATTGCCAATAATATATGGTTTGATTGCTTCTAAGCTTTCAATGAAGTGGCTCAAATCTACTACCAAATCACGTTCAATTGGGAAGTTTGCCAATGGTTCAATACGCATATGACCGCTGTAATCACGTAAAAAAGTTTTACATGCCAGTTTTGGCTTATTATTAACCATCATTCCACAAGAACCGCAGATTGCCATACGGCAAGACCAACGGTAAGAAAGGGAAGGTTCAAGTTTATCTTTAATATAACCTAACGCATCAAGTAAGGACGTTTGGTTGTCATAAGGCACTTGGTAAGTGCTTAAATGTGGCTCTTGATCGCTTTCAGGATTGTAGCGTAAAACTTCCACATTCATTACTGGTGAATTAGCCATTTGCTTGCTCCTTAGCTTTCGCAGCAGCTTCGGCAGCTTCTGCTTCTGCGCCATAAACACGTTTTGCAGGTTGGGATTTAGTGATTTTCACCGGGCTGTATTCAATGCGCGGTGCACCATTCTCATTGTAGAAAGCAAGGGTGTGTTTTAAATAATTGACATCATCACGTTCAGTGTAATCTAAGCGTTGATGAGCCCCACGAGATTCTTTACGTTCGATAGCGGAATTAGCGATAGATTGTGCCACATCAAGGATGTAACCTAATTCAACGGTGTAAAGTACATCGGTGTTAAATACACTTGAATTATCTGCGACACGAATACGTTTATAGCGTTCTTTTAATTCTGCAATTTTATCAACGGCTCTTTGCATACTGGCTTGATCGCGGTAAATACCACAGCCTTCTTCCATAACGGTTCCCATTTCATCACGGATTTCAGACCAAGATTCATTACCTTCTTGTTTGTGAAGTGCTTCTAAACGAGCTACGACATCTTTAGCCTGTGCATCTACCGCACTTTGGTTTGTTTGTGGTGCTTCAACCGCACGTTGAGCCGCATATTCACCTGCTACCCGACCAAGAACGACTAACTCTGCCAATGAGTTAGACCCTAAGCGGTTTGCTCCGTGTAACCCCGAAGAAGCACATTCACCTACGGCAAACAAGCCTTTAATACGGGTTTCACTATTGAAATCGACTTCAATACCGCCCATGGTGTAGTGAACGACCGGACGAACAGGAATTGGTTCGTTAACCGGATTTACCCCTTCGTACGCACTTGATAGCTCACAAATGAATGGAAGACGTTCGTGCAAGTATTTTTCACCGAGGTGACGTAAATCCAGATGTACAACATCTACACCTTTAGCGGTTTTTAAGGTATTTCCTTTCTTCCACTCTTGCCAGAAAGCCTGAGAAACTTTATCACGCGGTCCTAATTCCATATATTTATTTTCAGGTTTACCAATCGGCGTTTCCGGTCCTAGTCCATAATCCTGTAAATAACGGTAGCCGTTTTTATTAACCAAGATACCACCCTCACCACGGCAACCTTCAGTCATTAAAATACCGGTATTTGGTAAGCCCGTTGGATGATATTGTACAAATTCCATATCACGCAGAGGCACGCCGTGACGATATGCCATGGATAAGCCGTCTCCGGTTACAATGCCGCCATTGGTATTGAATTTAAATGCTCGGCAACCACCACCGGTTGCGATAACTACCGCATTGGCATTGATTTGAACGAGTGTACCCTCCATCATATTCATTGCGACCATACCGCGGGCGTGACCGTCATCGACTAAAATGTCCAATACGAAATGTTCGTCAAAGCGTTGAATTTGAGGGAATTGTGTTGAAGTTTGGAACAGTGTATGTAACAAGTGGAAACCGGTTTTATCTGCTGCGAACCAAGTGCGCTCAATTTTCATTCCTCCGAAACGGCGTACGTTCACATCACCATCTGCTTTACGGCTCCACGGACAGCCCCAGCGTTCTAACTGAGTCATTTCTACCGGAGAATGTTCTACAAAATACTCTACAACATCTTGCTCACACAACCAATCGCCTCCGGCAACGGTATCATGAAAGTGTTTATCATAGGAATCTTCTTCTTTAATAACCGCTGCTGCACCGCCTTCGGCTGCAACGGTGTGGCTACGCATTGGATAAACCTTTGAAACCAATGCGATTTTTAAATTAGGATTTGCCTCTGCTGCTGCAATTGCCGCACGTAAACCGCCACCACCGGCACCAACAATTGCAATATCGACATTAACTGTTTGCACGATATCCTCCAATCATGTAGAAAGTATAATAAAAGCCCTTTAAAGGGTGAGCGGTGGCATTGTGCCACTTTTTTTACAAATTAATAACTTTTTTTCAGAGGAATTTCGGAGAAATTGTGAATTTTGTGATCTACCTCAAAAAAGTTAATTTATTTAACTAAATCAAATGAGAAGGTTTTTTATTTGACGTGCTTTTGTGATGATAAGGCCGGAAAGTTGAGTTGTTAAATTCCCTAGTTTACAATGTTGAAGTTTATGATGATTTTACTAAAAAATAAGAGGAAAAATGACCGCACTTACTTCGCAAACTGTGTCATGGCAGCCTTCAGCCTCCATTAAAAATTTACTTGCCAGAGCAAAAATCATTGCTGAAATTCGTCGTTTTTTTACCGATCGGGGGTTGCTTGAAGTTGAAACCCCGGTTTTGAGTGAATTTGGTGTGACGGATATTCACCTTTCTACATTTAGCACCGAATTTATTGCACCGATTAATGAACTCTCAAAAACCTTGTGGCTTTCAACCAGTCCTGAATATCATATGAAACGTTTATTGGCTGCGGGTAGCGGCCCTATTTTTCAAATTAGCAAAGTATTTCGTAATGAAGAAGCGGGTAATCGCCATAATCCTGAATTTACTATGTTGGAGTGGTATCGACCGCACTTTGACATGTATCGTTTGATTAATGAAGTAGATGATTTACTCCAACAAATTCTTGATTGTAAGCCGGCAGAAAGTATGACTTACCAATTTGCTTTCCAAGAGTATGTGGGACTTGATCCGCTTTCAGCAAGTCGGAAAGAATTGGTCGAGGCTGCCCGTCAACATAATTTTATGGCAGAAGAGGACGAGGATCGCGATACGTTATTGCAATTTTTATTTAGTGAAGTGGTGGAACCGCAAATTGGGCAGGATGCGCCGGTTGCGATTTACCATTTCCCTTCCTCACAGGCCGCACTTGCGCAATTAAGTCCGGAAGATCAACGTGTGGCGGAACGTTTTGAGTTTTATTACAAAGGATTAGAACTCGCCAATGGCTTTCATGAATTAACGGATGTAAATGAACAACGGCATCGTTTTGAGCAGGATAACCGTCAGCGTGAAAAGCTCGATTTACCGGAGCGGGCAATAGATGAGCGCTTTCTTAGTGCATTGCAAGCGGGGATACCGAATACATCGGGCGTTGCTTTAGGAGTGGATCGTTTAATTATGATTGCCCTAGAGGCTTCCTGTATTAATGAAGTGCTCTCCTTCTCTATTGAGAACGCTTAATTTATATAGAAAGTGCGGTTAAGATATTGATTGCTTTTTAACCTCACTTTAATCTAAACCAAATTTTGCTTATTTAATCATGGAAAAACTGTTATCTAGATCACATTTCTAAAAATATTCTTTTGAATTTCACTTTCTTAAAGCATATTATGCGCGCCAGATTTTCAGGTGGTTACTTGAACAATTATAGTAAACTAATTTCTTTTTTAATTTTGAAGGTCTTTATTATGAAAAATCCAAAATGGAATAAATTTGATGCATCATGGATGTTAAATTTATTTGGTACGGCAGTAGGTGCCGGTGTTTTATTTCTACCGATTAATGCTGGTATGGGTGGTTTCTGGCCGCTAGTTATTATGGCAATTTTAGTCGGACCGATGACTTATTTTGCTCACCGTGGTTTATCATATTTCGTGCTTTCTTCCAAAAAACCGGGAAGTGACATTACCGAAGTTGTAGAAGAACATTTTGGTAAAACGGCAGGTAAATTAATTACTCTACTTTATTTTTTCGCAATTTTTCCAATTTTGTTAATTTATGGTAATGGTATTACCAATACCGTAGATTCCTTTATTGTGAATCAACTTGGCATGGCATCGCCTAATCGTGTGTTACTTTCTTTTGTCTTAATTGCAGTATTAATTTCAGTGATGCTTTTCAATGAAAAGGTGATGTTAAAAATTACGGAATGGCTTGTATATCCGTTAGTACTCATTTTATTTGTATTATCAATTTATTTAATTCCGGAATGGAACAGCTCTATGTTACAGGAATTTCCGACTACAAGCAGTTTTATTACAACATTATGGGTAACGATTCCGGTTTTAGTATTCTCTTTTAACCATTCTCCGGCAATTTCTTCCTTCACCTGTTCGCAATATCGTGAATACAAAGAATTTGATCTTACTGAACGTCATATTGAACACACTGAAAAAGGTACATCAACGATTTTACTTTTCTTTGTTATGTTCTTTGTATTCAGCTGCGTATTAACTTTAACTCCGGAAGAGTTATTGGCGGCAAAAGAACAAAATATCAGTATTTTGTCTTTCTTAGCGAACAAATTCGATAATCCTTATATTTCCTACTTTGGCCCATTGGTTGCATTTTTAGCGATTACCAGTTCTTTCTTTGGTCATTATATGGGGGCTCGTGAGGGGTTAGAGGGATTGTACTTAAAAATGAAAGGTGAGTCGGTTAATCGTAAAAAATTAAATTATGCAACCGCACTTTTCTTCTTAGTTACGCTGTGGGGCGTTGCGATTATTAATCCTAGTATTCTTGGTTTGATTGAATCCCTTGGCGGCCCAATTATTGCGATGATTTTATTCATTATGCCGATGTACGCTATTCGCAAAGTTCCGGCAATGAAACGTTATCAAGGTCGCTTTAGCAATATATTTGTAACCGTAATGGGATTAATAGCTATCTCTGCGGTCGTATATGGATTATTATAGGCAGCTTAGGTTTTAGCTTATCTTAATTAACGAGAAATATATGATTAGCGTATTTGATATGTTTAAAGTGGGAATTGGTCCGTCCAGTTCCCATACTGTTGGTCCGATGAAAGCGGGTAAACAATTTATTGATGATCTCATTAAGCTTGGGCAGTTTGAAAACACAACAGAAATTCATGTAGATGTCTATGGTTCTCTTTCCATGACCGGGCGTGGCCATAATACGGATATTGCGATCATTATGGGGCTTGCAGGTTATTTACCGCATGATGTAGATATTGATCTCATTCCGCGTTTTATCGAAAACGTGAAAGAGACTGCGGAATTATCTATCGATCAAGGTAAAAAAACAGTGAAATTTGATTTTGATAACAATCTCATTTTTCACAGTACTTTTTTGAAATTACATGAAAATGGCATGACGATCACTGCATTAGATGCAGACCGTAAGGAACTTTACCGTCAGACTTATTATTCTATCGGCGGTGGTTTTATCGTTGATGAAGCCCATTTCGGTCAGGAAGAAGAAAGCGCAATCAGCGTGCCTTATCCTTATAAAAATGCGGAAGACATTTTAAAGCACTGCACTGAAAAAGGTTTAATGCTTTCTACAGTCATGCTTGAAAATGAAATTGCTTTACATGGTAAAGACGCGGTGAGCGCGCATTTAGACAATGTGTGGAAAACTATGCAGGCTTGTATTGATCACGGCTTGCATACCGAAGGTATTTTACCGGGGCCATTACGTGTTCCTCGTCGTGCAGCTTCGTTACATCGCATGCTACAAGCGAATACGAATTTATCAAACGATCCAATGCGTGTTATTGATTGGGTAAATATGTTCGCTCTGGCAGTCAATGAAGAAAATGCGGCTGGTGGACGGGTAGTAACCGCACCAACCAATGGTGCTTGCGGCATTATTCCGGCAGTACTTTCTTACTATGATAAATTTGTTTCACCTTTAACGGCGGAGATTGTTGAACGCTATTTGTTAGCGGCGGGAATGATTGGCTCGCTTTACAAAATGAATGCTTCGATTTCCGGTGCTGAAGTAGGATGTCAAGGGGAAGTCGGCGTGGCTTGTTCCATGGCGGCAGCCGGTTTGGCTGAGATTCTTGGCGCTAATCCAATGCAAGTATGTATTGCAGCAGAAATTGCAATGGAGCATAACCTTGGTTTAACTTGCGACCCTGTCGGCGGACAAGTTCAAGTGCCTTGTATCGAACGTAATGCAATTGCCTCAGTGAAAGCGATTAATGCGGCTCGTATGTCATTGCGTCGTACTACTGATCCACGGGTTACGCTTGATAAAGTGATTGAAACCATGTACGAAACAGGCAAAGATATGAATGCAAAATACCGTGAGACTTCACAAGGCGGGCTTGCAGTCAAAGTGGTTTGTACTTAAATTTCAATCCAAAGTGCGGTCAAAATCGACCGCACTTTTCGTTCTTTCTTCTAAAAATCTTTTTCTACCGAAACAAACCATTCGGCACTTTGGCGTGAGTAAAATTCAGGAATATTGCTATCAATCTTGCGATAACGGTAATTCAATTTCGGGATAAACCCTCTCCATTGCAACTGGTTATGCCAAACCGCTACATTAATGCTATATTCCTTGTCTTGCCGTTTTTTCGTCGGGAAATAAAAATTTTCCGCTCGAAAATCACGTTTTACATAGCGTCCGCTTAAACGCATCGCAAAATCCTTGATTTGCCATATTGTGCCGATATTAAGCCCTCGGCGGAGTGAAGATTCCGCTTTATCTTTACTTTGATCGAGGCTCCCTTCAATACCACCAAATATCAACCAATTCAGTTTAGCTTGATAACTGAATGAAAGGGTTGCACCGTTAATGTAACCATTATGTCGGCGTGCCACATTGGTTTCGGCGTAGCGTTTTTGTGTATGGGAAAGCGTGCCTGAAAGCGTCCAAAGTGCGGTCAGTTCTCGATGAAAATTTGCCACGATGCCATAGTTCTTGCTGTAACGTGGCGTACCTAACCAGTTTTGCTCAAAAAACGGCATAATACCCCAAGATTGCAAGGCGGAACGATGGCGATAGCCTAATGCGGCATATAAGGATTTTTCGCTATATTCTTGATTATCCCAATAATGTACACCGCTGAAATTGCTGGTAACGGCGACAAAATGATTGCCGCCGATATTGATTTCACGATTTAGCCCCAAGCCATAACGAAAACCGTGCGCTTTTTGTGGTAAAGATTCCTCGTCTTTTCGGAAGCGAAGACCGCCAAGTATAATATCTTGTTGAGCGGAGGCATTATTCACATTGTCCGTTTGAGTGTATTGCAATTCGGTATCCACTTGCCAGTTTTGGTGTTTTTCCATTTCTTGTAAATAACGTTGGGTTAAGCCTTTCATTGTTGGGGATAAATCAGGTATTGCTCGCTCAATTTCTGCTTTTGCTTGGCGATATTGTTTGTTTTCAAAGAGCATTACACCCAAATCAAAGCGTGGATAAGCCAATGCCGGATTTTCATTCACGATCTGTTGATAAAGGGAAATCGCTTCAGGATATTGGCGTTCGGCACGTAACATTGCCCCTTTAGCGTAGCGGTAAAGGGTAGCATCATAATGGGCTTGTTCTTGATAGATCGGTAATAATCGTTTTAATAATCCCCATTGTTGATTTACCACGCCATAGTTAATCAACTTTTCTAGTTTTGTTTGCACTGAATCCCTTTCATTCAATGCAATTTGGGGCGTGGAAAGTGCGGTGGATTTTGGCGGTGTTTTTAGCTGAGGCTTCTCGGTTTTCGGCACATTTGTTTCTTCAAAGAAAATTGGTTTAGGTGTATGAATGGTTTCAGCTTGAGAAATAAGGGGGAAAACCAGTAAAAAATAAGTCAGTTTTTTCATAATAAATAGTAGGGACACACTGCGTGTGTCCGCTTATAACATATTGAAATAATTTGATTTTATAACGGACACACGCAGTGTGTCCCTACAGATCAACAAAATGTTTGTGTCGTGCTATATAACGGAACAAAAGAATGCCGTTTAAATTTAAATTGTTTTAAACGGCATTTTGTTAAAGGTTAAAGATTATTTTTGGATTTCACCGCGCGTGCCACCGAAGCCAATGTCAATATTACCGCGAGGGCTACCATCTTGAGAAGAATCATTTATTCTTTCAATTGTAACATCTCTTATATATCTATCTAGTGGCATTGGCTCAGAAGAGCCTTCAATCCATTTATATGTCCCTTGTGATAAAGATGCTTTACCTGCGATTTCTTCTGCATTTGGACCAAAGAAATTAGCCGCATATTCACCTGTTACACCACCTTCATCGACCCACGCATCAGCAATGGCATTGCCTTTAACTCTCATACTATTATGACTTGCTGATTTGTAAATTTCAGCTTCTTGCAAAGTAATATCACCAATATGATCCAACCCTGTAATTTTTCCTGAACCTTTTCTCTCAGCAAAATCCACCGTATAAGAGAGTTCACCTTGTTTCTTTGCATCAAATGCAACGCCGGTATAGGTTGCTCTTCCTTCTGAAGGGAATTTATCAACCGGTGTTTTAAAACCATTTGTATGACCTGGATAAGAACCGTCATCTACAGTATAGGTTTCGATTGTTCTAGTTTTAGAAACCTTACGAGAACGGAAAGGTGTGGAATTTCTATCATCGCCTTCCTCATAGTAATATTCTATTTCGGTATATGGCTCTACGGTTTTGTTATAGTCACCTGTAACGACGGAATATTTTTGGTTATAAATATCAGCATAAGTTGTCACTGTTTTATTGGCGACTTCCCGATCATTTTCAATAATTGGTTCGTTTTTAATAGAATGATCTTGCTTTGTTAAGAATCCTAGTGGTTTATCTCTAGTACCTTTGAAATTTATTATCACTTCATCAACTTTTTTATCTAAATTGATTTGAGCTTCTTCCAAAGAAACAAGAGTATTTTGATCAATAAATTGTTCAATATCATAACCTAATTCGGTGAGGATTTTTGCTAATTCTGTAATCTTCTCACGATTTGTTTTGTACTGTTCAAGCTCCGTTTTAGCTTCTTCAAGGGATTTATCTTTATTTTTTTGAGCAAACTCCCAAGTATTAAAGTGATGAACATTAGGGAAATAAGTATTTTTGTAGTTTTCAGCTAATTCACGTATTTGCTCTTCTTTTCGTGCCTGTAACCGCTCTTTTTCTTTTTCAGCAGCTAGTTGATTGAGGGTTTCTAATGCACTAGATTTATCGTTATCTATATTTTGATTAGCAAAATTTTGAGCTTCCCAATCTTCCAATCCTTTTTCTTTAGCAAGGTCGATTAATTCATTGATTTTGGTTTCTCGTTCAGCTTTTTCAGTAACATAATTATTGAGATCTTCTACCGCACTTTCTTTATCCGTATGATTTCTATCATAGGCAAAATTATGGGCTTCCCACTCTGGCAAACCTTTCTCTTTTGCTAATGCAAAAATTTCATTAATCAGTAGTTGTCTTTTTTGCTGAATTTCATCACGACGGCTTTCTAACAAGGTTTCAGCTTCATCAAGTGTGCTATTTTTATTTTCTCGGGCAAATTGACGAGCGTCCTGATTATTCAAACCATAATTACGCGCAAGTTGGCGTAATGTGATGGTTTTATGTGCATTTAATACTTCATCAGCTACTTCTGCTTTGGATTTGTTTTGTAAATCATCGGCGAGTTCGTTTGCCCAACCTTGTGGTAAACCGCTTTGCAAGGCAAATTTTAGAACTTCATTACGGTTTAAAATTTTGTCATTTGCTAGTTTGGCTTCTAATTCTTTCACAGCTTTTTCTTTTGCTGCCATTTCTTTGGCTAAATTTTCTTTTGCTTTTTCAGTAGCCTGCTGTGTTTTGGTTTGTTCATCTTGTGAGGCTTTTTGTGCCTCTTTTAAGCGTTGTTCGGCTTGAGCTAAATCTTGTTTTGCTTTATTTAAATCTTGCGTAGAAAGCTGTTCTGACTGTTTTAATTTTTCTTCGGTAGATTGTTTTTCGCTTTGTGCTTGCGCAAGTTGCGCTTTCAAGCGATCTAATTCGCTTTGCTGTTGAGTGGCTTGATTATTTTTGATTTCGTTATTCGGTGTGGCTGGGCGATTATCATTCCCACCACTACTCCCACATCCGGTTAATGCCAATAAAAGTGCGGTTGCAACTGAGAGATTTTTTAGTTTCATTTTGGTATCCTTAAATAGTAGTATGATTAAAAAACCAAAAAAATTATAATTTTGTATTAATTTGTGTACAATTAACCAACAGTTACACTCAGTTACCTTAATAAGGTACTTTCATTTTGTGAGACTAAACGATGAAAATTAATGAAAAAATCCGTCAATTACGTGAACAGCACCAACTATCTCAGGAAAATATGGCGGAGAAATTAGGAATGTCGGTAACGGGGTATGCCAAAATTGAGCGGGGCGAAGTGCGTTCGACTTTACCCCGTTTGGAACAAATTTCAGAAGTCTTTGAGATGGATATTTGTGAATTGTTGGCTTTTGGGGAAAACGAGAAAGTTTATTTTAATAATTCCTCAAGTGGTTCTACAAATTCAAATAATTCTAATCATTTCTTATTCGCAGTCGGCAACGATAATTTAGAAAAAGCCATTCAACAATTACAATTAATGCTCACCCATAAAGACGAATTACTTGCACAAAAAGATAAAATTATTAACGGCTTAGAACGCGAACTGGCGTTATTGCGAAAATTGCAAAATTAAAATCTCCCCTAAAGTGCGGTTAAAATTCCTTAAATTTTGATCGCACTTTTCTGTTATTTTCCTCCTTTTGTTGCTTTTTTGTTCTTGAACGCAAACGTTTGCTTTGCTAAAATTTGCCGATTTTTTATCAACACACGAGAAAAAGGGAGCAACTATGGCGTTTAATCTTAAAAATAGACATTTACTGAGTTTAGTAAATCATACTGAGCGTGAAATTCGATTCTTATTGGATTTGGCGAGAGATTTAAAAAGAGCAAAATATGCGGGAACTGAACGACCTCGTTTAACCGGTAAAAATATTGCGCTTATTTTTGAGAAAACGTCAACTCGCACGCGATGCGCTTTTGAAGTGGCAGCTTATGATCAAGGTGCACACGTGACTTATATTGATCCGGATTCTTCACAAATCGGGCATAAAGAATCAATGAAAGACACCGCGCGGGTATTAGGCAGAATGTATGATGCCATTGAATATCGTGGGTTTAAACAATCAGTTGTCAATGAACTTGCGCAATACTCGGGTGTGCCGGTATTTAACGGTTTAACCGATGAATTTCATCCGACCCAAATGTTTGCCGATGTTTTAACAATGATTGAAAATTGTGAGAAACCATTAAGCCAAATCAGCTATGTGTACATTGGCGATGCACGTAATAATATGGGGAATTCCTTATTGTTAATTGGTGCAAAACTAGGTATGGACGTGCGTATCTGTGCACCGAAAGCCTTATTACCGGAAGCGTCGTTAGTGAAAATGTGTCAAGAGTTTGCAGAGCGATCCGGTGCAAGAATTACCGTTACCGAAGATATTGATACGGTGGTTAAAGGCGTTGATTTTGTGCATACGGATGTATGGGTTTCAATGGGAGAGCCTCTCGAAACTTGGGCTGAACGTATTGATATGTTAATGCCTTATCAAGTCACACCGGAATTAATGAAACGTACCGGCAATCCGAAAGTCAAATTTATGCACTGTTTACCGGCATTCCATAATAGCGAAACCAAGATGGGGAAAGAAATTGCAGAAAAATACCCTCAGTTGGCAAATGGTATTGAGGTGACGGAGGAAGTATTTGAGTCACCGGCAAATGTGGCATTTGAGCAAGCCGAAAATCGAATGCACACGATTAAAGCTGTGATGGTGGCAAGCTTGGCATAGTAAATTATAGATAGCATCGTAAATATTAAATTAACGATGCTATTTTTTTATAAATTAACAAGGGAAGTAAAATGAGAATTGTGGTTGCATTGGGTGGAAATGCCTTATTAAAAAGAGGGGAGCCGATGACGGCTCAAAATCAGTCTGCGAATATTCGTATTGCGGCAGAACAATTGGCAAAAATTAAACAAGAAAATGAATTAGTGATTTCCCATGGCAATGGGCCACAGGTCGGGCTGTTAGCATTACAGCATGCGGCGTATTATGCGCAAGACACTAAAATTGAGCCTTATCCGTTGGATGTGCTTGTTTCTCAAACGGTTGGGATGATCGGTTATATGTTGCAACAAGAATTAATCAATTTATTGCCGCAAACCCCAACTATCACAGTATTAAATCAAGTCATTGTTGATCCAAAGGATCCGGCATTTGAAACACCAAGTAAGCCCATCGGGCAAGTTTATACCAAAGAGGAAGCGGAAAAATTAGCGTCAGAGAAAGATTGGACGATCATGGTTGATGGGCAATATTATCGTCGTGCAGTACCAAGTCCCTTACCAAAAGCTGTCACGGGAATTGATTCTGTAAAAGCTTTATTAGCCAATCGTAATATTGTTATTTGCGGTGGTGGCGGTGGAATTCCAAGTTATTATAACGACCAAGGGGAATTACAAGGCGTTGAAGCTGTGGTGGATAAAGATTTATGCTCTGCTGTTATTTCTCAACAATTAGAGGCGGATTTATTTATTATCGCTACCGATGTGCCTGCGGCTTATGTGAATTTCAATAAACCGGATCAAAAACGAATTGCTAAAGTTAACCCACAGGCTTTAGAAATGCTTGCTGCTGAATTTGCGGCTGGCTCGATGGGTCCGAAAGTGAAAGCAGTGATCAACTTTGTTAATGCCACCGGTAAAGAGGCCGTCATTGGTTCATTAAATGATATTGAACTTATTGTTAAAGGTGATGCCGGTACGCGTGTTACTCGCTCTATTGAGGGCGTGGAATTTTACTAAATTAAGAAAAACGGGGATGAAAACATCCCTATTTTTGACCGCACTTTTTAGAAAGCTTTTCAAATGATGGCGGTTGTACCAAACGCATTTTCTGTTAGCTCTTCGCCTGGTGGTAATTCAGGAACGATTGCTTGGAAAACCGGAGAGGAGACGAGTATTGCAGGTGGTGATGCTAAGGGAGATAATAATGCAACCGCTATAGGGCGAAATAGTACTAATCCGGCATATAATAGCTCTAGAGCGTGGGCACTCGGTGCTATTGTCATTGGTACTGCCTCAAAAGTCGGTAACACCGGACAAGATGAAAATGCACGGGGCGGTATTGCTATCGGTTTTGCGGCCCCCACCCAAAGCAAACACGGGGTTACTATCGGTTCAAGTGCCGCAACCAGCGGTGAAGGTGCTACGGTGATTGGTTCAGACTCAAACGCAAGCAGTTTTTCCACAGCCTTAGGGCGTTCTTCTAAAGCAAGCGCAAGCGCGCAATGGACGACGGCGATAGGGGCAACAGTTGCAGATAATAATACATATTCCATAGCATTAGGTAGTGGATCTGCTGCGAATGGCACTAATTCTGTTGAAGATCTCAAATTTAATTATGATTCAAATACAGCAAGGACAGCTAATGTTACGGCACAAACGGTAGGAAGCGTGTTATCTATCGGTAATAGAAATCACAAACGCCAAATTGTTAATGTTGCCGCAGGGCGTGTTAACCAAGATTTAACAGATGCGGTAATCGGTAGTCAACTTTATGCGGTAATGACTCATTCCTGTTTTAATATTAAAGAGAATGATTCTCCAAAATCTCGTATTAATAATAATGGTCAAGTCGATTTTGCTAACGGCAATTATACGACAGCTTCTGTTACCGATGGCAGTAACAGTGCAGCGGTTAAAGTGAATGTGGTGACTCAAGATATTTCAACTGATAATAAAGGTGTCACGAGTGTATCCGGTACAAGTGGTTTAACTACGGCAAAAACGGTTTATGACGCAATTAATAATGCGCTAAATAATTCAAGTTTTACATTAAAAGCCAATAGTGACGCGGGCACGGCAATTAAACGAAATGGCTATATTGATATTAAATCGGGAAAAAATGTTAATGTTTCTCGTGATGGTAGTGTTATCATAATCAACACTGTTGATAACCCGACATTTACTGATGTAACCACAAATAATTTGACTGCAAAAGAACAAATTAGCGGTAAAAATTTAACCGTCAGCGGTACATCCAATCTACAAGCAGCTAACGTAAATCAACAATTTTCTGCTAATAGTGATGTCTCTCTAGGCGTATCCAGTAAAACTGTTACCTTTGTTAGCGGTTCTTCAATAAATACTGGCAGTAATAGAATTAGTGGTGTTGCTACAGGTACAGATAAAACCGATGCAGTTAATAAAGGACAATTAGACGACGCTATCAGTAACATTACAAATACTACGAATACTGCTGTAAATGCGGCAAATAATGCCAACACAACGGCGAATAACGCGAATGCGACGGCAAATAATGGCACAACCACCACTAAAGACTTGAGCGTTACGAATAATGCAACGATTGTCAAAGATTTGACGGTAAACTGAAATAGCACAACCAAAGGAAATTCTGTTGTTGAGGGCAATTCGACGGTCAACGGTGATAGCGTGGTGAAAGGCAACTCAACCGTTGAGGGAGATACGACAATTAATGGTAATGTGAGTATCGGTAAAGATATAGTCGTCAACTGAAATAGTACGACGAAAGGCGACTCGATAGTTGAAGGAAATCGTAATGTAACAGGTTCAACCGTTTTACATGAGGTAACGATAAACAAATCTCTAACATTGGCGGATGATGCGAAAATTGACTTAGGCAATTCCGATATTGAAGGCAACTTTGATATTTACGGTGATGAAAGCAAGAAATCGCTCAGCCAAGCGCTAACCCAATTACAAATGACCGGACCGTTAGTTTATGTTGATTCACAAACCGGCAAAGATGTTCAACGTCATACCGATGTAGTCAGATTAAACAGCGGTTCGGATAAACCTGTGCGTGTTACCAATGTTGCTGCTCCGAAAGATACTCACGATGCGGTAAACTTAGGTTACTTTAATAAACAACTATCACTCAATATGGGCGAGGTTCACAACCGTATTAATCGGGTAGATCGTCGCCTACGTGGCGGTATCGCATCAGCGGTAGCTATGAGCTTATTACCACAATCTTATCGTGCCGGTGAATCTATTGTGAGTGTCGGCGGTGGTACTTATCGCAGTGCTTCGGCGATTGCAGTTGGTTATTCAAGAGTAACGGATAATGGTCGGGTTGTTATCAAAATCGGTGGAAGTGCCAGTAAAGTGCGGTTAAAAATATAAGTCGGTGGAATTATTTGCAAATCTATAAAACTCGCTCTATGCAAATAATTCCCCTTTATGAAAAGTAAATCACAAATTTTAACCAAACAAAAAAACGCCCTTTAAATTATTAAAGGGCGTTTGAATTTTATCTGTTAAAATTTATAGGCTATACTGTTTTCATGATTGTTTGAATAGCTACTGGAATATTG
Source organism: Rodentibacter caecimuris (assembly GCF_010587025.1). Taxonomy (NCBI): domain Bacteria; kingdom Pseudomonadati; phylum Pseudomonadota; class Gammaproteobacteria; order Pasteurellales; family Pasteurellaceae; genus Rodentibacter; species Rodentibacter caecimuris. The sequence goes on from NZ_CP040863.1 coordinate 2,297,762, forward strand.
ACCGAAAAACGTTGTGTGCAACGCCTACCAAGTATCTACTTTATTCTCGATTCAATTAACGTTTTACTATCCTAATGAAATATATAAAAATTAGCTTTACTCTTTAGCGTCTTCTATTAAATTTCTTAATAATGTAATTTCTTTTTGTTGTGCTTGAATAATATCATCTTTATATTTAATGATTTCGTCTTTATGAGACAGCATTAAAGTTAATTTTTCTGTATTGTCGTTTCCACCTAAAAATATATTTGAATTAGTATTGCTATTATTATCGCCTGTACTAATATAAACTTTACCTTTCTCGCCATAATTTAACAATTCATAAATATCAATATTAAATATACCGAGAATTTGTTCTAGTCTTTCAAAATTTACACGGGTCTCTCCTCGTTCAATTTTGGCATAGCCTCTTGTTGACATACTTAATTTATCTGCCATTTCTTCCTGAGAAAGTTTATGTTCTTCTCGATATAAACGAATTTTTTCATTAATGTTCATTTTTAATTCCTTTCTTTCTAGAACTTTTTGTTCATTGTAACATAGAATGATAGAACGTAGAATATAACAATATAACAAATGTTTGCTAAGGGATTAACACTATTGTTGGTTTCTAAAATTGGCAACTTTCTTTTTGGAAAGCGCAGGATTGCAAACAAATGATGCGTTAACTGAAAATAGTTAAAGATGATGGATGTTACGAGAATGTTTGTACGTTACAATCAGGAAGTGATGAAGAGGTAAAAAAGTTTAGAAAAGTAGTGAGTTTAGGCTATATCTGAGAAATATAATTTCATATTAATAGTATTTAATAGACTAAATAACTATCAAGATTTTGATTTGCGCTGTTCATTATTTCAAGAGTAAAATAATAGTGTAAGCATACACAAGTACAGATGAATTTATTCAATTTATTATATAATATAATATAAATATTGTGGATCGGGATAAAAACTGATTTTATATTGTGTTGTAAAGAAGTTGTGAGTTAATTTAAAATTTTTTGTAAAAATTGATGTGGTTTGAAATTTAGATAAAGAATTAATAGAGGGTGTTTTAATTGGATGGTATTGAAATTATTATTGACTTAAATGAACAAGTTAATCTTTTTAATTAATAGTGTTTGTAAAATATAAATGGAGAATAAAATGAGTAATAAATGGATTTTTTCTCTCAAAACACATTTTGTCAAAACTCTTGGTAAAAGACTTAATATTGTTAATGAATCACTTGCAGCAGGAGAAAATCATAATGAAAAGCTGCAATGGTGGAATAGTTTATCAAAGGAGTTTCAAGAAAATTTTTTAGAAATATTAGAACTTGATGTTGATAAGTTTAATCAGGATAAAAAGGAGAATTTAACTCAATTATTCCAACTTACTGAGTTTAGTCTTCGTTATAACAAAATCAGTGACATATCCTCTCTTGCCCGGCTTTGTCGATTGACTAAGCTTTATCTTGATAGAAATAAAATCAGTAATATTGCCCCTTTAATTCACTTAATAAATTTGCAAGAGCTTAGCCTTGAATCTAATAAAATCAGAGATATATCCGCACTTGCTCGGCTCAGTCAATTAGCCAAGCTTAGCCTTATGGACAACAAAATTAGTGATATTACTTCCTTAGCTCACTTGAACCAATTAAAAGTGCTTAGCCTAGACTTTAACGAAATCAGCGATATATCCCCTCTCGCTCAGCTTTCTCAATTAACCATGCTTTACCTCGATAGAAATAAAGTCAGCAATATTAGCTCGTTAACCCACTTAACCCAATTAAGAGTACTAAGCCTTAATGAAAATCCACTGTGCCAACAGGATATTAACTGGTTACAATCTAAATTGCCAAATTGTAAGATATATTTTAGCAATGAAAATTAAGCCTTTTATTGTCAGGGTGAAGAGGAATTATAATGAGCGAAGCAGATTATTTGGTGGCTGCGTAGCCGATAAATCACCGGCTACTTGAGATTTTTTGATGGTTTTATTGTATCTGCTCGGTGTATTTTATCTGATCATTAACCATTCAACCTAACCTATATTTTTCAGTAACGCTTTTTTATAAATCCTTAGTTTATGTATTTTTATGGTTAGTATTTTTTGCGTTAACACAAATTAATGTAATGTTTTTAATGCCTCGACCAGACAAACATACTTAGCATATTTCTTCTGATATGCTTGATAGTTATCGGAACTTGGATAAATTTTCCGCATGCTGTCGGTTAATTTAATTGGGTTTTCGACCGCACTTTGCATTGCCATTAGTGCCACGCCTAAACAACCGGTTTCTTCCGTTGTAGGAATTTCCAGTGTCATTCCAGTCAAATCAGCAAGCATTTGTAGCCATACAGTCGATTTTGTTGGTCCGCCGGTTACTCTAAGAATATTGACATCAGGAAAGCGATGTAGCATTCGGGTTAGATGGTGCATTAGGCTGAATAGTACTCCTTCGTAAACTGCTTGTATCAGATGTATTTGAGTATGATGAGATTGTATGCCGTAAAATCCTGCCTGCATTCCCAATCCGGCATTGGAGCCATACAGGAAAGGAACAAATAATATGGTGCTTGAGGCAGGCGGTAATTGTGCGATGCCTTTATTAATTTGGTTATAATCTAGTTTCCAGTGTTTGATAAACCACTCTAGATTTCCGGCGGATGTTGGGCTGGCTTCGTGCACCAGAAATTTTCCTTTTTCCGCATAACGCCCATAAACAAAGGGAATAGTTTGGTTCCGATCAATATGATCCGTGACCCCGCTGACTACCGACCAAGTTCCTAAAACTACATTCAGTTTTTTCTCATCATCCAAGCCGGCACAAAGAGCGGTCGAAATTACATCAAATAATCCGCCTACTACCGGTGTACCTTCTATTAAACCTGATAATTCGGCCGCTTCAGAAGTCACATAACCTGCTACTTGATTTGGTGCGATAATCGGTGGCATCTTTTCAAGAATGTCGGATAGTCCAAGGATTTCCGCAAGTTCATTTTCATATTTACCGCTTTCCATATTATATAAATTGGATTCGGAAATATTGGTTTCTTCACAATGTAACTCACCGGTTAAACAAAAACGAAGATAATCGTGCGACATCAATATTGAACCGATTTTCGTATAGCGTTCAGGCTCATTTTCTTTTATCCAACGTAAAATGGAAACAGGATGTCCGGTCCATAAAGTTTGTCGGGTGATCGGGTAGAGTTTTTCCGGTATCCTTTCTTGTTGCCATTGACGCACAATATTTAGTGAGCGTTGATCGGAAGATAGGATTGCTCTACCAAGCGGTTTTTTTTGTTTATCTAATAAAAACGCGCCTTTTCCTTGGGCGGAAATACCGATCCCTTTAATTTGTTTTGGATTAACCTGACTTTCTCTTATTGTTTGTTGTATGACTTCGGCACAAGTTAGCCATAATTGTGGCATATCCCGTTCTGCATAGCCTGCTTTTTCACTGATGATCTCAATATTTTTACGTATGCAAGCGGACATATTACCCTGTTGATCAAATAATGCCGCTTTAATAAAGGTTCCCCCACAATCGATGCCAAGATAATAATTCATGCCAATTCCTTATTATTCAATAGTTAGTCTGTATAAGCTGTTACTTGAAGTGATAAACAACGTTTTGGGTTACTCCCAAAAGGCACAGTTTGAAGTCATATTCCCTCAATTTGAGGAATGAGTAAAAAAATATAACGCCAAATTGTACTTACCGTAATGCGGTAAAGTGCGGTTGTTTTTTTAATCGTTTTAACACTTAACGTCAGTGTGATGCTCAAACAGAAAATGGCATCACACCGGAATTAATGTTACATCTTTAAGATATGGGATTATTGAGCCAAAGCATCAATTTTATTGACTAAATCGTCACCATGTTTCTCAATGAAGGATTTACGAACATCAGCCTCAATTACTGCTTTGAATGGGGCATTATCCACTTTATCAATCACTTCGATACCCGCTTTACGTAATTTTTCCACGATGTCTTTTTCGTTTTGTACGTTCAGATCTCGTTGATATTTTCCCGCTTCTTTGGCCGAATCCAAAATTGCTTGTTGCAATTCAGGCGATAGGCTGTCGAATTTGGCTTTGTTCATAACTACGATGAGCGGAGTATAGCCGTGATTAGTTAAACTTAAGTATTTTTGTACTTCATAAAGTTTTACTGACCAAAAAATACCGATGGGATGTTCTTGGGCATCTACAGCGCGGGTTTCAAGTGCGGTGTAAAGCTCTGATAATGGCATTGGTACAGGGTTACCGCCTAACAGACTAAATGCTTGAATATACATTGGGTTTTGATTGGTGCGTATTTTTAATCCTTTAATATCTTCTGGTTTATTAATTGGATGTTTGGAATTGGAAAATGCACGGAAACCTACATCCCAAAAAGCAAGCCCTTTTAATCCCTGTACTTCAAGAGTTTTTAATAAATCTTGACCGATTTCACCGTCCAACACTTTATAGACGTGTTGACGATCTTTAAAAATAAATGGAATATCAATCACGTTTAATTTCGGCTCTAAGCCGGTAAAGTTTGGTGAACCGGACATTTCCAAATCAATTGTACCGCCACGTACAGCCCCGATCATAGTTTGGGCATTACCTAATGTACTGTCCGGAAAAAGGCTAAGTTTAAGCTCGCCTTTTGTTTTTTCTTTTAATAATTCATTGAATTTTTTGGCTGCGATATGTTGAGTATCACTGCGTGGTGCTTCATAACCGAAACGTAGTGTCGTTGAGGCACTTGCACTGGCGGCAAATACAGCCATCCCCGCCATCAATGCGATTAAGGTTTTTAGATTGAAAAATCTCATATGGTTTCTCCTATAGAAATTAAGCGTTTTTCAGTGCTACGATAAAATGATTTCTGACAACCTTATTTTTATTTTATGCCGACATCCAATTCAGAGGCTCGGTAATTAATGATGGCACGAAGATAAAAATAAAGAGTAATGCGATCATCATTAACAAATAAGGTGGAACTCCTTTTGCAGCCTGTTCGAAAGGCAATTTTGATACGCCGGTAATCACATTGAGTACATTGCCTACGGGCGGTGTAATTAGTCCGATAGAAGTGTTCAGGATAAATAGAACACCGAAATATACAGGATCAATTCCGGCTTCCTCAACTAACGGCATTAATACCGGAGTCAGAATTAATACGGTTGGCGTTAAATCCATTACCATACCAATAACAAATACGGCAATCATAATGACGATTAATAGCATTGTCGGGTTATCGATGAGCGGTTCTAACAATTCCGTCATTGCTTGAGGAAGTTCGGCAATGGTAATTAACCAACCGGTGACGTTTGCAGCGGCAACTAAGAACATAACAACTGCCGTTGTTTTCGCCGCGGCTAAAATGACAAGATAGAGATCGTTTAGCTTTAACTCGCGATAAATAAACAGTGAAACGAATAAGGAATAGAATGCCGCTACAGCACCTGCTTCGGTTGGGGTAAACATACCGGAACGGAACCCACCGATAATAATGACCGGTAACATAAGTGCCCAGATACTGTTTTTGAAAGAAATACAGAGCTCTTCCCGAGTTGCTTTAGAAAAGGTCATTAAATCTAAGCGTTTTGCCTGCCACCACCATAGTGTTGCGAGGCAGACACCCATCAAAATACCGGGGAAGATGCCGGCTAAAAATAATTTAGTGATAGACACGCCGCTTGCAACGCCAAAGATGATAAATGGAATGGACGGCGGAATAATTGGCGCAATAATCCCCGCTGTGCCGATTAAGCCTGCCGATTTATCTATCGGATAGCCAGTGGTTTTCATCATCGGTAATAACATTGCGGCAACCGCAGCAGTATCTGCTACCGCAGAACCGGAAAGGCTTGCCATAATCATGGCGGCAAGAATGGCTACAAACCCTAGTCCGCCGCGTTTATGACCGACCAGTTTCATCGGTAAATCAATAATGCGTTTCGATAAACCGCCTTCATTCATAATTTCACCGGCAAGAATGAAGAATGGAATTGCCATTAAAGAAAAACTGTCTGCACCGCTAACGATTTGTTGGGCAAGAATTTGGGCGTCAAATAAATCCAAATGCACCATTAAAGCGATACCGCACACCAATAACGAAAACGCAACGGGGATACCGAGCATAATTGAACCCAGTAAAACGGAAAGGAAAATTACGACGGTCATTGCTCTTCTCCTTTAATTAAAAGGGTTAACGTGGATATAAAACGCACCAAGATTAACATTCCGAATAATACGCCGGCGATAACACTGGCGAGATAAGTGATACCTGTTGGAATACCGGAGATGGGGGCGATATTATTAATATTTAATTGAAATTGAACCCAACTCCCTTTTACGATTAAATAACAGCAGAAAAACATTAATGCATCGGTAAAAAGAGAAAGAATTTTACGTTTTTTGTTGGATAAACGTTCGGTAAGCATAGTAACGCTAACATGTTGGTTCTCACTAAAAGCAAGTATTGCCCCTAAGAATGTTAGCCATACAAATAAATAGCGGGAAACTTCTTCAGTAATGTTAATGCTACTGTTAAAACCGTAGCGTAAAATCACGTTGAGAAAGACTAAGCAAGACATTATGCTGAGTATTGTCACCACCAATATTTCCAGTAGCTTGCCGGTATAAATTGCGAGAGATTTCATCATTCGCTCCTAAAGTTCGCTGACGGCAATTTTTACGACGATTTTACGTATTTTTTCCGATTGACCGTCCATAGATGCAGGGCGATGAATATCTTCAGGAAAAAAGACGGCAAAATTGCCCGGACGCATGATCAGCTCTATTTCATTTTGCATATCGGCGTAGAATAAAATATCACGTTCCGTATCATAATCTTTTGCAATCGGGTTATTCCCTAAATCCGGCGCAACGCCAATACGCTCTTTACCGCAATGGAGATACTGCACATCAATATATTGACGGTGAACTTCCGGCAAAATATTAGATTTGTCTTTGGTTTCTAAATCTAACACCTGAACATAGATTAGATCACCTTTAATAGGATAACGCCCAGTTTCCATGTTAGTAAAATCGGTCGAAGCCAAATAATCCAAGGCGGTTTGGATAGCCATAGGATATGTTTTCTTATTAACTTTAGATATATGCCCAAAAAACATAAGTACCTCGCTTATAAAACTCAGTGAAAATTGACCGCACTTTTACGCATCGGTGATGTAAAGAATCACAACACTAGCGACTACAATGATTTTAATTTTGCCCAAACCGTATCATCTACCGGAATACCATTCGCTTTGTTGTCAGACAAGATAGTCGTGAATTCATGGCCTGGTAAACGCACTTCGACATTTGGATCGGCGCGCTCGGCAGTTTTCACATATTCTATAATGCGTTGAAGTTTGGCATCTTTCGTCTCTCCATCAATTAAACGATCCACTTCAATGGCAATAAATACTTGAGAAACACAGTATTCATCATCTTTATCTTCCGTTACCGCTGCAGTAGATTCGCCATTAGAGAGTAATGTTGCGATCATATCCAATACGATAGATAAGCCTGATCCTTTCCAGAATCCCATTGGTAGTAGGCGGCGGTTTTTTTCTACCGTTGCCGGATCACGGGTTAAATTTCCTTCATCATCAAAACCGGCATCCACAAAAGTTTGACGCCCCGCCAAGCGATGAACTTCAAGCATACCGTAGGAATACATGGAACAAGACATATCTACCATCGTTATTGGGCTTGTCGGAATCGCAATAATTAATGGGTTGGTACCGATACGGCATTCCTTCGCCCCCCAAGGTGGCATTACGGCTAACGCATTTGTCCAACAAATACCAATGTAACCTTTTTCTGCCGCTTGCCATCCGTAACTACCGCCACGCATCCAGTGATTCGCATTACGCAAGGCGACCACGCCGATACCATGCTGTTGGGCGATTTCCATTGCACGATCCATCATTTTTTTGGCAGTTAGATTACCAATTGCTTGATGTGCATCCCATTGTTCAATAGCACCTAAAGAAAGTACTTTGGTAGGCTCGGCTTCAGGCACGATATCCCCGTTTTCCAGCTGCTGAATAAAACGAGGAAAACGATTTACTCCGTGTGAATATGCACCTGCTTGAGTCGTATCGGCAAATAAACCGGCACAATCTTCGGCGATATCTTCACGCATGTGACGTGAAAGCAAAATACGTTTAAATTCAGCTTTTAATTCATGGTAAGAAACTCTCATGGATACCTCTCTATTTCATATATTGGATTTGCATTTCATAATTTAAGATCTCAACACTATAATGTCAATAAATGCATGAAATAATAAGTCCGTTAAAATCATTGAGTTATATACTATTTTTGGAATTTGTGATCTTGATCACAATGTATGTAAATAAAATTTCAATATGTAAAATGATATTATTATAATGCTGGCATTAATAAAAAATTTACTCGGAAGGATAGGTGATATGGCAAATGAAAAGCCAAGTGGAAATCAGAGTTTAATTCGCGGATTGCGCATTCTTGACATCTTAAGCAATTTTCCTAACGGTTGTCCTTTGGCAAAGTTGGCTGAAATAGCTGAACTAAACAAAAGTACGGTACACCGTTTACTACAAGGATTACAAAGCGAGGGATATGTACAAACGGCTAACTCGACTGGTAGTTATCGTTTGACAACTAAATGTTTAAGCCTGGGTCATAAGGTGCTTTCTTCATTAAATATCATTCATATTGCCGCGCCACATTTGGAAAAATTGAATTTAACTCTCGGAGAAACAGTGAATTTTTCAAAACGGGAGGGAGATCGGGCAATTATGATTTATAAGTTAGAACCAACGATGGGTATGATTAGAACGAGAGCCTATATCGGGCAACACCTTCAATTATACTGTTCTGCAATGGGAAAAATTTATCTTGCTTACGATAAAAATAGTGATTATCTAGACGAATACTGGGCAGCTCACCAAGATGTTATTCGTCAGCTTACTCATAATACGATAACGGAATTGGAGGAAATGCGTAAAGAATTAGCGGACATTTGTCGAAAGCAGTATGCAATGGATAAAGAAGAAAACGAGTTGGGCGTAGTATGTCTTGCCTGTCCGATATTTGATTTCAGCGGTAATGTTGATTATTCAGTGTCTGTTTCGATGTCGGTTTATAAATTACAGGAATTAGGTATCCGGTTTTTTCTTGGCGAAATTGCACAAACTGCCCGTGATATTTCCTTTGAATTGGGTTATTGCCCCTCGGAATGTTCTAATTAGATAAATGGTATGAGCTGAATGTTTTTGTGTTTTTAATATTTCCTACCCTTTTAGTTGGTATTAACTAGAAATACCATTCTTTCTTACTTTTAATTAGAAAAGTATCCATTATTATTTCCCCATAAAAATTAAATTAGAAATGACCGCACTTTAAATGCTTAAGATTGTCTTAAAGTCCGGTCTGTATTATTTACTCAGCTCTATATTTAATTTAATAGGTTTTTTATGCGATTTTCACAATATATTTTTAGAAAGTTTTCTCTTTCATCAACGGCTATTATTGCTTTAGTTTCACTTTATTTCACACTGGTTTTGAATTACCAATTTTATCAAACAGTATTAAAACTTAATCCTTTTACCGGTAGTTCTGAAGATTATTTTTTATTTACTGTCCCATTTTTTGTTTTCTTTACGCTCAATGCCGCATTTCAGCTCATTAGTTTACCAATTCTACATAAAGTGGTTATTCCATTACTTTTAGTCATTAGTGCTGCAATTAGTTATCAGGAAATTTTCTTTGGTATTTATTTTGATAGTAATCAGCTGAATAATGTTCTTCAGACGAACTTTGCCGAAAGTTCTAGAATGGTCACGACCTCTTATCTGTTGTGGATCTTTGCTTTAGGGGTTATTCCGGCTTGGTTGTATATTCGTACACAAGTGAATTATCGTCGTTGGTATAAAGAAATCTTGATTCGTTTAGGAATGATTGTACTTTCTTGCGTGGTTGTGATCATTATTGGGAAATTTTACTATAAGGATTATGCGGCATTTTCACGTAATAATAAGGAAATTGTGCATTTGATTGTACCATCGAATTTTATTGGCTCAACAATACAATTAGTGAAGAAAAATTATCGAACTAATCTACCGTTCACAGAGATCGGTTTAGATACATCAGTTGAAAAACCGGATGAGTATCGTCATGTGACTATTTTAGTAGTGGGGGAAACAACAAGAGCCCCAAATTGGGGATTGAATGGTTATGCCCGCCAAACTACGCCAAAATTGGCAGTTCGTGATGATATTATCAATTTTAAAAATGTCTCAAGTTGCGGCACTGCAACGGCAATTTCCGTACCCTGTATGTTTTCTCGTTATACCCGTTCTGATTACAATGCAACTAAGGCGGAACATGAAGATAATTTATTAGATATTTTACAGCGTGCCGGTGTTGATGTTTTATGGCGTGATAACGATATGGGATGTAAAGGTGTATGCGAACGTGTTCCTACGCAGAATCTAACAGCATTAAATTTGGCTGAATATTGCAGAAATGGGGAATGTTTAGATGAGATTTTATTAAAAGATTTGGATAAGGAACTAAATAAGTCAAACAACGATATAGTAATCGTATTACACACGATTGGCAGCCACGGTCCAACCTATAATGAGCGCTATTCCAAAGCCTTTGAAACATTCACACCAACTTGTGAAACCAACGAAATCCAAAAATGTTCGAATGAACAATTAGTGAATACTTATGATAACGGCATTCTTTATATTGATAATTTTTTGAATGAGGTAATCAAACTTTTGGAGCAAAAAACAAACTGGGAAAGTATCATGTTTTATGTGTCCGATCACGGTGAAAGCCTAGGGGAAGACGGTATTTATTTGCATGCGGCACCCTACGCTATCGCTCCGGATTATCAAACCCGAGTTCCCATGGTGATGTGGTTTTCACCGACATGGGTAAAAAATGAAGGTTTTGACTTGAATTGTTTACGTAAAAATGCTGAAACCCAAGAATATTCTCACGATAATTATTTTCACACGATTTTTTCAATGTTAGATATAAAAAACGATTTAAATATTTACGATAAAAAACTTGATATTTTGGCACAATGTAAAATTCGGAACTAAATTTAATTCATCCGAAATTTGAACATGATTATTGAATAGGCGAGAATAATTCCGCCTATTTTATTGATTCACTTTCCACCTAATTAATGCTCATTTTCTTTATTCATGGCAGATGGGTTCATGGACAAGTTGTTTTGTGTATAAAGTTGATGTCATAAATAGCCATATTGGTTTCTAGTAGTATTTTTTAGTTAAAGAAAGGGCAAGTTTGCACTTGCCCGAGGTTTATTTCCAATTTTCACGCTTTGCTTTTTGTAGTTTCGCATAGGCGTTTAATAAGGCTTGATGTTCTGTGAAATTTTTCAACATCTCATCACTTGCCGGTAAATTATAGAAAGGATTGCCTTTTTCTGCCGTGGCAGCCCAAGCGCATTGCACCGCATCTTTGCCGTACATTTTTTCAAGTGCGGCGCGATACTGCATTGGATCACGATTTTTGTCCAAATGGAGTTCAATAATACTAATTAATGCTCGGTAATAATTGGTGCGCTCCGCTGTGAAAACAGAGGTATTCATATTTAATGTCCAATTTGCCCAATCCAATGCTTGTTCTAACTCGCCTAAAGCTAAATGCAGCATTGATTTTAGTTCACCAACCCGTAATGTTGTCCAGCCGCTGGTTTTAGGGGCAACAATCCCAATAAATTCACGTACGCGGGTTGCGTCATCAATATTTTGCGTATCCAATTCTTGCAATAATTCTTGGTAAGTTGCCGAATCATGATGCCAGTTCGGTAAATCAAGCAGAATTTCTCGCCAATCCATTCCCATATTGTTATTGGCATAGATTAAATCATCTGCCGGATAAATATCCGACATGCCCGGTACGATAATACGGCAGGCGTACACATCCAAATGGCTATAATCCATAATATAGACTTCTTTGTTTTCCGAATGGAAAATCGCCATTAGATTATGATACTCTTCTTGCGTTGTACCGGAGAAATCCCAATCGACAAATACATAATCAGGCGTTTGCTTGAACAGATCCCATGAGATCAAACCGCTAGAGTCTATAAAATGGGTTTCTAAATTAGCGTGTTCGGCAACATCTTCATTATTGAAAGAAGGTGGGGCGAATACGTCTAGATCTTTCAAACTACGACCTTGTAGAAGTTCTGTCACGGTACGTTCTAATGCCACTTGGAAATTAGGATGAGCGCCAAAAGAAGCAAAGCATGTGCCGTTATTTGGGTTCAATAATACTACGCAAATAACCGGATATTTTCCGCCTAAGGACGCATCAAAGGCATAAATCGGGAAACCTTCTTCTTCCAATTTAGCGATAGAGGCTTGAATGGAAGGGTAGCGATCCATCACTTCTTTTGGAATTTCCGGTAAGCTAATGGCTTCAGCGATAATTTTATTTTTGACATAACGCTCAAATACTTCCGATAAACCTTGTACGCGCGCTTCAAATTTGGTGTTGCCCGCCGACATTCCGTTTGACACGTAAAGATTGGCGATAATACTTTGCGGAATATAGACTGTTTGTTCATCAGATTGACGAATATAAGGCATTGCAACAATACCACGATCATAATTGCCCGATTGTAAATCCACGAGTAACTCCGGCGTGAGTTCGCCGTCCGGATCAAAATAGTTGAGCAAATTGTCGTCTAAAATCCCTGTCGGTAACGTGGTTTCCTCTTCAATCGGAAACCATTTTTCACTGGGATAATGAACGAAATCACCGTTTGCAATTTCTTGTCCTAAATAGAAATCTGCAAAGAAATAGTTGGTGGAAAGACGCTCGAAATATTCACCTAATGCGGAGGCAAGTGCTGCTTTTTTACTTGCCCCTTTGCCGTTCGAGAAACATTGTGGACAATCTTTATCACGAATATGTACCGACCACACATTTGGTACGGGGTTTAACCAAGAGGCCTCTTCGATATTAAAACCCAGATTGGTTAATTTTTGTTGGAATTTGCCAATACTGTCTTCAAGTGCTGCATCTTTGCCGGGGATAAAGGTTTGTTCGGTCATTTTTGTTCCTAAATTCAAGAAAAAAGTGCGGTGAATAATAGGGGAGTTTTGCAAAGGGAGCAAGGATTGATTTCAACTTTATGAGGAATTTTCTACTTGTTATCGGGCGAAATTCGACAAGATGTGATGTCTTCTTGAAAGGCTTCGGACGGTTGTAAAAACGCAGGGATTTTCGACCGCACTTTTTCGCTATTCAGTGTTAATGGGTAAGTTTTTCGTGCCACAATCAGGGTTAAAGGTGAAAACCGCGTGGTATTGTTATGCTTAATGGCAAGATTTTTATGTTCTATAATTTCAAAATGCAGTAACTCTAACCAGTCAATAATGCGCCAAGTGGGATATTGGCGGAAAGGAAAATCCCCCAGTTTTTGCTTGAAAATCAGTGGGCTTAGGGGATTAAACAAAGAGAGCAATAACCAGCCGTCATCAGCCAGAATGCGATGGGTTTCCCGTAAAATTTGATGGGGATCGTGGGAAAAGTTGAGCGTATTGGCGAGAAAACAAGCATTGATTTCTTGCTGAATCAGGGGCAATTCAGTTAGGTTTGCTTGGAGCAAGCTCTTGTTGGGGGCTAAAAGTGCGGTTAAATTTTGAGAAATTTTTTCACTGATTAGGATTTGGTGGTGTACTGCTAATTCAGTCGGTATTTCTGCACTTAATGCGCCGATTTTTACGATTTGATAGCCTAAAATTTTTAGTAACCAAGGGGCAAATGCGTTCTCTAATGCGCTACAATAGGCTTCACCTTGTGGCAGTTGTTGCCAACTTGTCGGTGATGTGAAAGGGCGTTTTGCTTTCGCCTGCCAATTGAGGATCATAAATAAATTTAGCGAGGAATTATGTTAGTAGCTCTGCCTGTGTTGAATGACAATTATATTTGGCTTTATCAACGTGAAAATTTACCGATTATTATTGTTGATTTATCGGAAACGAACAAGCTCTTTTCTTGGATAGAACAACACAATCTCTCGATTGAAGCGGTTTTACTGACCCATGAGCATGATGATCATACGCAAGGTGTCGAAAAGTTTAAACAGCGTTACCCGAATGTGCCGATTTATGGTTCGCAAGAATGTGCTAAAAAAGGGGCGACACGGATTGTCAATGAAGGGGAAATTGTAACGCCCAATTATCGTATTCAAGTGATCCCGACCGGCGGGCATACGGCACAGCATGTGAGTTTTCTGGTAGATAATCACTTGTTTTGCGGCGATGCGTTATTTTCTGCCGGCTGCGGGCGTGTTTTTACCGGCAATTATGCACAAATGTTTGAGGGATTGTTACGCTTAAAAACATTGCCTGCTGAAACCGTCGTTTGCCCTGCGCATGAATATACACTGAGTAATTTAGCCTTTGCCGAAACAGTCATCGCAGATAAAAGTGCGGTTAAAAATTACCGCACTTTTGTCGAAAAACTCCGCTTGGAAGGAAAACCAAGTTTGCCTACAACCTTAGGATTGGAGAAGTCTATTAATCCTTTTCTGCAAGCGAGGACTCTGGAAGATTTCATTATTTTACGAAAACAAAAAGATATTTTTTAACTCTTTTAGGTTATTCTTGACGAGTTGTTGTTTGTTGATTTGCTCAATGTCGCACAATTCATTAAAATAGCGCATTAGTTTTTTATTAAATATTTTATCGCATAGTGAAAATGCGGTAATGTCTAAATCTATTATGACCCTTCTTGTACTTGGCATTAATCATAAAACCGCCTCTGTCTCGGTGCGTGAGAAAGTCGCTTTTTCCGATGAAAAGCGAGCGCTTGCCTTACAACAAATTCAGCAACAAAACCTTGCCGAAGGGGCTGTGATTCTTTCAACCTGTAATCGCACGGAAGTGTATTTGCACCATCGCCAAATTTCACCGCAAGAGTGTGATAAATGGCGGCAAAATGTAGAAAATTGGTTTGCGGGTATTCATCAGCTGGCTTTGACGGATCTTTTGCCGAGTATTTATACTCATCAAAATCAACAAGCCGCCAATCACCTTATGCGGGTGGCTTGTGGCTTGGATTCGTTAATTTTAGGCGAACCGCAAATTTTGGGGCAGGTTAAGCAGGCTTTTCAAATCACGGAATCCTATTATCAACAGTCGAAAGTGGCTCTCTCAAGTGAATTTTCCCGCTTATTTCAAAAAACCTTTTCTACGGCAAAACGGGTGCGTACGGAAACCAATATCGGTGAAAGTGCCGTATCGGTGGCGTATGCCGCTTGTAGTCTAGCCCGCCAAATTTTTGAATCTTTACACAGGGTGAATATTTTATTAGTCGGGGCAGGGGAAACCATTGAATTGGTGAGCCGACATTTGTTACGCCATGGTGTGAAAAGACTGATGATTGCAAACCGTACCGTGGCAAAAGCGGAGCTGCTCGTAGAAAAATTGGCAAGCAATATTCCCATTGATGTTTTTTCTCTTGATCAATTACAAGAAGCGTTAGAACAAGCGGATATTGTGATTAGCTCAACGGGGAGTCAAAATGTACTCATTAGCCAAGATATGGTGGGGCTTGCCCAGAAAAAACGGCATTATTCTCCGATGTTGTTAGTCGATATTGCGGTTCCGCGCGACATTGATGAAACTGTCGCCAAATTGGATAGTGTTTATCATTATACGGTGGATGATTTGCAGGATATTATTCAGCGTAATTTGAGCCAGCGGGAACAAGCCTCACAACTAGCGGAAGGGATTATCGCTCAGGAATGCGAAGATTTTTTTGAATGGTTGAAAGTACGCCAGTTTTCTAATCTGATTAAACATTATCGCGAAGATGCGGAACAGATGCGACAAGAGCTATTGGAAAAAGCTTTACAACATCTACGACAAGGCGGTAGTGCGGAAACCGTGTTGCAGGAATTAAGTTATAAATTAATGAATAAACTGATTCACGCACCTACGCAAACCATGCAATCTATGATGAAAGCGGGTAATGCGGAGGGGTTGCATTTATTCTCTAATACGCTGAATCTTTCCCACCCTCTGGATGAAAAAAATAGTTAAATTTTTGACCGCACTTGGTGCGCTTATCACATTGCCTACGCTGGCGGAGTATCGAACTTTTACCGATGCGGATATTACCTACGGGATTTTTCACGCTAAACCGGAACAAGTGAGATTACATTGGCGGGATGGCAAAGGCCAAAACTACAATTCTCTTACCAATCTTAAACGTGCCTTACAAAAAGATTATCAAATAAAAATGCTCATGAATTCCGGTATTTATAGTAAACATAACGCACCGGCAGGCTTATGGATTGAAAATGGGCAAGAATTAACCCCTCTGAATAATAAACGGGGAAAAGGGAATTTCCACATTCAGCCGAATGGTGTGTTTGCCTTAGTCGGCAAGAGGGCTTACATTCTCACGACAAAAGCTTATCAGCAAAAACAATTAAAACCGACATTTGCTATGCAATCCGGCCCTATGCTACTCATTGAAGGGAAGATAAATCGTCAATTTAGAGCCGGATTGGAAAGTTATCATAAACGTAATGCGGTGTGTTTGGATAAGAAAAACCGATTGTTTTTTATTTTAACGACATCAGGAAAACCGAATCTTTATACTTTCAGTCAGGGATTACAGAAAATAGGCTGTTACCATGCCTTGTACTTAGATGGGACGATTTCTAATTGGTATATCCCCGATAGCTTTAGCAGTTTCCATTGGAAGCATTTTGTTGGAATGATCTCCGTGACTGAACTGGATAAAAAATAACAAAAGCGTTTTTTTTATAATCAACTGAACCTAAAAATTAGGATTTTTACAAAAAATGATTGACGAGGTAGAGGCAAATCAGCATAATACGCTCCGCAAAGCCGATATGGTTAGCAAATAAGAGGCTACATAGCTCAGTTGGTTAGAGCACAACACTCATAATGTTGGGGTCGCAAGTTCGAATCTCGCTGTAGCCACCATTTGCGGGACTGGCGAAATTGGTAGACGCACCAGATTTAGGTTCTGGCGCCGAGAGGTGTGTGGGTTCAAGTCCCTCGTCCCGCACCATTTATCGCTTTGTAAGTCAAAATAGTAGTTGGGGTATCGCCAAGCGGTAAGGCACCGGGTTTTGATCTCGGCATCCCTAGGTTCGAATCCTAGTACCCCAGCCATACTATCCTAAAATATTCTTTATTCTTAATTAGAAGAAACTCTGTTGGGGTATCGCCAAGCGGTAAGGCACCGGGTTTTGATCTCGGCATCCCTAGGTTCGAATCCTAGTACCCCAGCCATCTCATCTTGATTGTCTCGTTTCGATTTAGCCTGTTTAAGATTTTTTTAGTTTTACTATATAAAAAATGCGATCAAAATTGACCGCACTTTTTGCATTTCCCTAATGTTCTCTTGTTTTGAAGAAAGCAATATCAGGGTAGCGTTCCTGAGCTAAATTTAAATTTACCATTGTTGGCGCGATATAAGTCAGATTATCTCCTCCATCTAAAGCTAGATTTTGCTCATTCTTACGCTTAAACTCTTCAAATTTCTTCCCATCGCTACATTCTACCCAACGAGCTGTTGCAACGTTCACATTTTCATAAATAGCTTCTACGTTGTATTCTGTTTTTAGTCGGGATACCACAACATCAAACTGTAGCACACCAACCGCTCCTACGATTAAATCGTTGTTGAGAAGCGGACGGAAGACTTGCACCGCCCCCTCTTCGGAAAGCTGTACTAAACCTTTTAACAACTGCTTTTGTTTGAGCGGATCTTTCAGACGAATGCGGCGGAATAATTCAGGTGCGAAATTTGGAATTCCGGTGAATTTTAAATTTTCACTTTGGGTGAAGGTATCGCCAATTTGGATTGTGCCGTGATTATGCAAACCGATAATATCGCCGGCATAGGCTTCTTCAGCGTGGGCGCGATCCCCAGCCATAAAGGTTAGCGCATCAGAAATCACTACATCTTTACCAATACGCACGTGCTTAAGCTTCATTCCTTTTTCATATTTACCGGAAACCACACGCATAAAGGCAACACGATCGCGGTGTTTTGGATCCATATTGGCTTGAATTTTGAACACGAAACCGCTAAATTTTTCTTCCGAGCTTTCTACCGTGCGAGTATCCGCTTGGCGTGCCTGTGGTTTTGGCGCCCATTCGGTTAAACCGTCAAGGAAATGATCAACACCGAAATTGCCAAGTGCGGTGCCAAAAAATACAGGGGTTAATTCACCTTTGATAAAGGCATCATACTCAAATTCATTGCTCGCCCCTTGTACCAATTCCAATTCATCACGCAATTGTTGGGCTAAATCATCGCCCACTGCCTCATCTAATTCAGGGTTATTCAATCCCTTCACAATGCGTACTTCTTGAATGGTTGAGCCTTGCCCTGACTGGTATAAATAAGTTTCGTTTTTACTCAGATGATAGACGCCTTTAAACAATTTACCGCAGCCGATCGGCCAAGTGATCGGGGCACAACGAATTTTCAGTACATTTTCCACTTCGTCCAACAATTCCATGGGATCGCGAATATCACGGTCAAGTTTGTTCATAAAGGTGATAATCGGCGTATCGCGCAAACGGGTGACTTCCATTAATTTAATCGTCCGTTCCTCAACACCTTTCGCGGAATCAATGACCATTAGACAGCTGTCCACTGCCGTTAAAGTGCGGTAGGTATCTTCCGAGAAATCCTCGTGTCCCGGGGTATCAAGCAGATTGACCAAACAATCATTATAAGGAAATTGCATCACAGAGGTGGTAATGGAAATGCCGCGTTGCTTTTCCATTTCCATCCAGTCGGATTTGGCATGTGCTGCCGAGCCTTTGCCTTTTACCGAACCGGCGGTTTGAATGGCATTGCCGTATAAAAGTACCTTTTCGGTAATGGTTGTTTTACCCGCATCGGGGTGGGAAATAATTGCAAAAGTACGGCGTTTATTCACTTCTTGAGGATAAGTCATGATCTTCTCTTGTTCATTAAAAAATGTCCGCTATTTTCGCTGATTTTAAGATTTTGCTCAAATTAAATTGGAAAAATTCAACGAACTTTATTATTTTTTCAAAAATAGCAAACGTTTGCTTAAAAAGTGCGGTACAATATGCGCCGATTTTTTACCGCAATAAAAAGGTATAACCCATGACACAACAAAACCTAAGTCTGAAAAAAATCTACTCCGGCAAAGTGCGTGATCTTTACGAAATTGATGATAAGCGAATGTTGATGGTCGCCACAGATCGGCTCTCGGCATTTGATGTGATTTTAGATGATCCTATTCCACGAAAAGGCGAGATTTTGACGCAAATTTCTAATTTTTGGTTTAACAAATTGGCGCATATTATGCCGAACCATTTCACCGGCGATTCTGTTTATGATGTATTGCCAAAAGAAGAAGCGGATTTAGTGAAAGATCGCGCGGTAGTTTGCAAACGTTTGAATCCGATTAAAATTGAATCTATTGTGCGCGGTTATTTAACCGGAAGCGGGTTAAAAGACTATCAGCAAACCGGCACGATTTGTGGCTTGAAGCTGCCGGAAGGTTTGCTGGAAGCAAGCAAATTGCCGGAGCCGATTTTTACTCCGTCAAGCAAAGAGGAAGTGGGTAATCACGATATTAATATCAGCTATGAAGAATGTGAAAAATTAATTGGCGCTGATTTGGCGGCTCAAGTTAAAGAAAAAGCGATTGCGCTTTATACGGCAGCGGCGGAATATGCACTCACTAAAGGCATTATTATCTGTGATACTAAATTTGAATTTGGGCTGGATGAAGAGGGTACGCTAACCTTGATGGATGAGGTATTAACGCCGGATTCAAGCCGTTTTTGGTCGATTGATACTTATAAAGAAGGTACGAATCCGCCTTCGTTTGATAAGCAATTTGTGCGTGACTGGTTGGAAAATAGCGGTTGGAACAAACAACCGCCGGCACCTAAAGTTCCGGCTGATGTGATTGAAAAGACGGTTGCGAAATACCAAGAGGCTTTAGATCTTTTAACTCAATAATGCTAAAAACCCTGCTAAGAAGGCAGGGATTTTTATAGATAAAAAGCCGTAAAAATGGTTTGCTTAGTATGGAAACCGCTAGACAAATGATAGAAGTGCGGTTATATTTTATCGAGTTTTTATTCACTTAAAATGATTAAATATTCAAAACAACGTTAAGTAAGGAAAAAATATGTCAAATACGATTTTGCAAGGTTTACCCAAAGGTCAAAAAGTAGGGATTGCCTTTTCCGGCGGTTTAGATACCAGTGCGGCATTACTTTGGATGCGTCAAAAAGGTGCGGTGCCTTATGCTTATACGGCAAATTTAGGTCAGCCGGATGAGGATGATTATAATGCGATTCCTAAAAAAGCGATGGCTTATGGGGCGGAAAATGCTCGTTTGGTTGATTGCCGCGCTCAGTTGGTTCACGAAGGGATTGCGGCGATTCAATGTGGCGCATTCCACATTTCAACAGGCGGTATTCCTTACTTCAATACCACGCCGCTTGGTCGTGCGGTAACCGGTACCATGCTCGTTGCGGCGATGAAAGAAGATGATGTCAATATTTGGGGAGATGGTTCGACTTTTAAAGGTAACGATATTGAACGTTTCTACCGTTACGGTTTATTAACCAATCCAAAATTAAAAATTTATAAACCTTGGTTGGATGATCAATTTATCCACGAGCTGGGCGGTCGTTTTGAGATGTCTAAATTCTTAATTGAAAACGGCTTTGATTACAAAATGTCGGTGGAAAAAGCCTATTCAACGGATTCCAATATTCTTGGTGCAACCCATGAAGCAAAAGATTTGGAAGAATTAAGTACCGGTATGAAAATTGTCAAACCAATTATGGGCGTGGCATTTTGGGACGAAAACGTTGAAATCAAACCGGAAACAGTAACAGTCACCTTTGAAGAAGGTGTACCGGTAGCATTAAACGGTAAACGTTTTGATGATTCGGTAGAAATGATGCTTGAAGCCAACCGTATTGGTGGCCGCCATGGTTTAGGCATGTCCGATCAAATTGAAAACCGTATTATTGAAGCAAAATCCCGCGGTATTTATGAAGCACCGGGAATGGCATTATTGCACATTGCCTACGAGCGTTTAGTAACGGGAATTCATAACGAAGATACCATTGAACAATACCGGATTAATGGTTTACGCTTAGGTCGTTTGTTATACCAAGGTCGTTGGTTTGATCCGCAAGCATTAATGTTACGTGAAACGGCGCAACGTTGGGTTGCTAAGGCGATTACAGGTACGGTGACGTTAGAATTACGCCGCGGTAACGATTTCACAATCTTAAATACAGAATCGCCGAATTTAACTTACGAGGCAGAGCGTTTGAGCATGGAAAAAGTGGAAGACGCACCGTTTGATCCGATTGATCGTATCGGTCAATTAACCATGCGTAATCTTGATGTTGCCGATACCCGTGGTAAATTGGGAATCTATGCGGAAACCGGTTTATTGGTATCGAATAAAAACTCGGTTTTGCCACAGTTAGGTAAAAAATAACATTGAATTGAGATGAATAACCGCACAAAAGTGCGGTTATATTTTGCTTTATTTTTTATTAAGCACCACTTCTTCTTGGCAATGTGGGCAATTCATTAGATGTTCTTCATTGTTATGAATAATGTAATGCCCCATTTTTTTGGCTTTTGTGTCTAAATATTTTGTATTGTAGCGATTTTCGCCCACATTTAACGGCACACGCTCAACGACATTAATCCCGGCTTTTTTCATAGTTTCCACTTTTTCAGGATTGTTTGTCATTAAACGCACTTTTTTTACCCCTAATAATTCAAATATATCGGCACAAACTTCAAAATTGCGTTCATCCGCTTTGAAACCTAGCGCGAGGTTCGCTTCAATCGTATCCATTCCTTGATCTTGTAGTGAGTAAGCACGAATTTTATTAATTAAGCCGATACCACGTCCTTCTTCACGGTGATAAATTAAGACACCACGCCCTTCTTCCTTAATTTGACGGAGCGCAGTAGCAAGTTGGAAACCGCAGTCGCATTTCAAACTATGCAGGGCATCACCGGTTAAGCACTCGGAATGAATTCGGGCTAAAACAGGCTCATCGCTGTTTGAAATATCGCCCATTACTAACGCAACATGTTCTTTTTTCGTATCAGGAAATTCAAACCCTACCATTTTAAAAATACCGTATTCGGTAGGTAAATTGGCTTGAGCAACCAGCTGAATTTTTGTCATAAGCTATCCTTATTCATTTTCATTTCTGCTAAAATGCGCACGTTATTTTAATTATTAAGGGGTGAGCATGTTTAAGAGGCTGTCATTATATACGTTATTACTTTGTCTTGTACCGTTTTTTATGTGGGGATTTTCCTATCAATGGCATGGCAATGAACAATTAACGGAGGCGGATTATTGGCTTTATTTGCTTACTGAAACCGGTAGTGTGCCTTATGCTTTGATTACCTGTGGCGTGTTTGCACTTATTTTTGGCTTTTTGTTTAAAAGTCGTAAACAGTGGATGTTAGGGGTGGCTGTGATGGCATTTTCCGTTATTGCCACTCAAGCGGTAAAAACGGGATTAAAGGCGATGTTCAAAGAACCACGCCCGTTCACGGTATATCTAGCGGAACAAACTAATCAAACAACAGAAAAATTTTATGAAAATGACCGCACTCAGCGGGCAATTATTGCAAAAAACTTTTATTCTACGCAGCCAAACACACCGGCTTGGTTGGTAAACCATTATGAAAATGAAACCGGCTATGCTTTCCCGTCGGGACACACCATTTTTGCTGCTACATGGTTAATGCTTGCAGTCGGATTCACGCAATTATTAGGCAATCGTTCGTGGAAAGCTAAGCTATTGGTGGGCATTATGGCAGTGTGGAGTTTGCTTATGCTGATTAGCCGTGTGCGTCTTGGTATGCATTATCCGATAGATCTTTTTGTTGCAACGGTTTTTGCTTGGTTGGTGAACCTGGTTATTTTTGGTTTTTTACAGAAAAAACGATCTTCGTCATAACAGAAAAATTTAAGTGCGGTTAAAATTAACCGAGATTTTAACCGCACAGTTTTAGAAAAGGAGCCGATTATGTACTATGGGTTAGATATTGGCGGCACAAAAATTGAACTTGCCGTATTTAATGAGAAACTAGAAAAACTGTATTCTGAACGCGTGCCGACGCCTAAAACGGATTATGACGAATGGCTGAATGTGATTGCGGATTTAGTCAATCGTGCCGATGAGCAATTTGGTGAATGTGGCACAGTTGGGTTAGGGGTGCCGGGATTTGTGAATCAACAAACAGGGCTTGCGGAAATTACCAATATTCGTGTTGCCGATGGTAAGCCGATTTTACGTGATCTTTCTGCGCGTTTGGGGCGTGAAGTGCGGGCGGAAAATGATGCAAATTGTTTTGCTTTATCTGAAGCATGGGATGAGGAAAACCAACAATATCCCACCGTACTTGGATTGATTCTCGGTACAGGATTTGGCGGCGGTTTTGTGCTGAATGGGAAAGTCCATTCCGGTCAAGTCGGTATGGCTGGTGAACTTGGGCATTTGCAATTAAATTATCATGCGTTGAAATTATTAGGTTGGGATAACGCCCCGATTTATGACTGTGGCTGCGGTAATAACGCGTGCTTAGATACCTATCTTTCCGGTCGTGGTTTTGAAATGCTGTACCATGATCTCAAAGGGGAAAAGCTGTCTGCCCGTGAAATTATCGATGCCTTTTATCGGGGCAAAGAAAGTGCGGTCGATTTTGTGAATCTTTTTGTTGAATTGGCGGCTATTTCTATCGGCAATATTATCACGGCATTCGACCCGCATATGATTGTATTAGGTGGCGGTCTGTCTAATTTTGACTATCTCTATGAGGCGCTGCCGAAAGCTTTACCGCCTCATTTAATGCGTACGGCAAAAGTACCGCCGATTAAAAAAGCCAAACATGGTGATTCCGGCGGTGTTCGTGGTGCGGCAGCATTATTTTTAACTAAATAATCTTTTAAAGGCGTATATTTTCTCTATACGCCTTTTATTTTTATCTAATGATTGTTTGTTTTTATTAGATAAAATCTTTTTAAATGGATTTATTTTTTGATAAATATCGCTTTTTTCATTCTTCTTCACTACAATTCTGCCTTCATATTTATTTGAAGGAATGCTATGGAATTAATTGCTTATTTAGAACAATTCTTAATGTGGATTGTTGAACATCTTGATGAACCGTTATGGAACCTGACAATTATCGTTTTACTTGGTGTAGGTCTGTTTTTTACCATTACCACCGGCTTTGTACAATTGCGGTTATTTCCTGTCAGTATTCGAGAAATGTGGTTTGGACGGGCCGCTGAAGGAAATTCTTTAACACCGTTTCAAGCTTTCGCCACCGGATTAGCAAGCCGTGTTGGGGTAGGCAATATTGGCGGTGTTGCGACCGCTATCGCGCTCGGTGGAGAGGGCGCGGTGTTTTGGATGTGGGTGACGGCTTTTATTGGTATGTCGAGTGCCTTTGCGGAGTCTACTTTAGCACAGCTATTTAAAGTTCAGGATAAAGACGGCTCATTTCGTGGCGGGCCGGCCTACTATATGGTACAAGGGTTGAAGTCACGCAGTATGGCAGTGGCATTTGCCGTCGCCCTTATTTTTACTTTTGGTTTTGCGTTCAATTCCGTGCAATCAAATGCCATTGTGGAAGCAACGCATAATGCTTGGGATTGGCAGGGTGAGTATGTCGGTATTGCATTAGTTATTTTAACCGCCGCTATTATTTTTGGCGGTATCAAACGTATTGCTGTGATTTCCAGTAGTCTTGTCCCTATGATGGCGTTATTTTACTTAATTATGGCGGTCATTATTCTTGGTATGAATATTGAGATGGTGCCAACCGTCGTGGGTAACATCATCAAAAGCGCCTTTACTTTTGATGCGGCGGCAGGCGGCTTTTTTGGTGCGATGGTTTCTAAAGCGATGATGATGGGGATTAAACGTGGTTTATTTTCCAATGAAGCCGGTATGGGATCGGCGCCTAATGCGGCAGCGGCTGCTCACGTGAAACACCCTGTCAGCCAAGGTTTAGTCCAAATGTTAGGCGTATTTGTGGACACCATGATGGTGTGTACTTGTACCGCTGTGGTGATTTTGCTTTCAAATAATTATGGCAGTGAAGCGCTCAAAAGTATTTCTCTCACAC
The DNA here is from genome assembly GCF_010587025.1 of Rodentibacter caecimuris. Taxonomy (NCBI): domain Bacteria; kingdom Pseudomonadati; phylum Pseudomonadota; class Gammaproteobacteria; order Pasteurellales; family Pasteurellaceae; genus Rodentibacter; species Rodentibacter caecimuris. Next base: position 2,322,973 of record NZ_CP040863.1, read on the forward strand.
AAAACGCCTTGCAATATCATGTAGGTGAATTTGGCTTGCATTTCCTTGCATTTATCTTGTTGCTTTTTGCTTATTCTTCAATTATCGGAAACTATGCTTACGCGGAAAGTAATATCCGTTTTATTAAGAATAAACCTTGGTTTGTATTGTTATTCCGTTTGACGGTTCTGTTTTTCGTTTATTTCGGTGCAGTGCGTTCAGGCAATGTGGTGTGGAATTTTGCCGATACGGTTATGGCGGTAATGGCAATTCTTAATTTGGTTGCAATTGTGCTACTTTCACCGATTGTATGGAAATTACTGAAGGATTATCGACATCAACTTAAAGCCGGAAAAACACCGGAATTTAAAATTGAAGATTATCCGGAATTGAGAAAACGTGTGTTTGAACAACAAACTTGGAAATAACAAAGTGCGGTCACAAAAAACAACGTTTTTTGAGCGTTGGCTTTGCCAACACCCCTGATAGGGGTGAGCAAACGAGTAAGCGAGTTTGTGAATAATATTGACCGCATTTTTTATCGCGGTAAATTTCGATAAGTTAGAAAATAATAGGCGAATACGGCAATGACGACACAAGCGCCCATCGTGAACAGCATTGGCGCGGCAGTATCCATTTTCATGGTGGCGACTAAGCTGCCAATGACTGCTCCGGTCGCAAAACGTACACTGCCTACTAAGGAATTGGCGGTACCGGATATGGTCGGGAATTTTTCTAAAATTGATGCCATAGCATTGGAGGATATTAGCGGGTTTTGTCCGACAAAAAACGCTACACCTATCGCCATTGACCAAAAGCCGAAATCAAAAAGTGCGGTCAGTATAAGCCAAACTCCCGATAAAAATTGAATCGCAATCCCAATGCGTAACATGGTTTCCGCCCCGACTTTTATTACAAATCGCCCGTTTAGGAAAGAGGCGAAAGTCATAATGGCAATATTCAGCATAAAGAAGTAGCCGAATTTATCGACAGGAATACCGTAAATTCCGATATACACAATAGAACCGGCAGTAATGAAAGCAAACAAACCGCCAAACCCGAAAGAGGCGGCAAACATATAGCCTAACACTTGTTTTTGTTTCCATAGGCTCATAAAGTTTCGGGCAATAATGTTTAAACGGAGTGGAATACGGTTTTCTTTTTTATGGGTTTCGGGAATGATAAAAAATACTAACAATGTCGATAATATGCCCATTAATGCAATGACATAAAAAATAGCGTGCCAGTGGAAATATTTTACGATGTAACCGCCGATAATTGGGGCAACCAAAGGGGCAATCATAAACACTAGCGTAATAGTGGATATCACTTTTGATAATTCATTTTTACTGAATAAATCGCGCAACAATGCGCCGGAAAGCACCACAGGTGCTGCACCGAAGAATCCTTGAATAAAACGAAGTGCGGTGAAATTTCCGATAGAATTGATTTCGGTCAAAATCAATGCGGCAATGGCGCTGATAATCACGCCGATCAAAATGATCGGTTTGCGTCCGAAACTATCACCGAACGGTCCCCAAAATAACTGTCCGAATGCCATACCGTATGCAAAGGCGGTAAGCGTGTGTTGCACTTGTTCCGGGCTGATATTGAAATCTTTGGCAATTTCTAAAAAGGACGGCAAATACATATCGACACCAAAAGGCGGCAACATAGACAAAATGCCGAGGGTCATAATAAAAATAAAGGTTGGTTTTATATTTTGCTTCATAGTATTTTACTTAAACTGTTAATTTCTGTTTGTGTGAGTGGGCGGTATTCACCTTCTTCCAAACTTTCGTCTAATTCCAGCGTACCTATTTTCCAACGGTGTAGCCCGACAACTTTGTTACCTAGCGCGGCAAACATTCGTTTTACTTGGTGATAACGCCCTTCTGAAATGGTGAGATTGACATTGTAATCATCTAGAATCTCAAGCTTTGCGGGCTTAGTCGGCGTTTTTTCTCCGCGTAATAAAATGCCTTCTTCACAGGCCTGCGTATAATGGGCTTCAACAGGATCGGCAAGAGTAACTAAATACGTTTTTTCACAATGATGTTTAGGAGAGGTGATGCGGTGCGACCATTGCCCGTCGTCGGTGAGTAAAACAAGCCCGCTTGTATCCGCATCTAAACGCCCCGCACTATGTAATTTTCCTGCAAGAGGATAGTCAAAGAATTGGTAAATCGTGGGATAGTCTCCGTCGTCATGTGAACAGACACAGCCCTGAGGTTTATTCAACATAAAATATTGACCGCTTTCCAACCAAGCGAGCAAGCTATCTTCAAAATAAATTTCGTCTTCTTTTGAAATTTTACGTGCGCTGTTTTTTTCAATTTCACCGTTAATTTTGACCGCACTTTGGCGAATGGCTTTGGTGGCTTGAGAACGGGTTAAACCGGTATTTTCGGCTATAAATTTATCTAATCGCATAAGATTTCTCTTTTTAATAGTTGGAGGTGTTTTACACCGATTTGAATCTGCCGGCAGGATAAAGAAAAATAAAAAAACACCCGTGGGATTAAGAAATAATGATAAATTAAGTTTGATTAAACCAAGATACGTAATCAAATTGATCGTAATACTTCATTCCATTCCAACCGGAAAATGTGAATAAATCACCCACTTGGTTTTGCTGTTCAAAACCTTTGATGTAAAAGGCAGAGCCTAATTCCGGGTAAGGTTTGTGGGTAAACACCACTTTATTTTTAAACGGAAGCCGATCAAAGGCGACGAGGTTTTCATCATCAATACCTTGTGCGCCGTCTTTATCTGTCATGATGATAAATAAATTATCGGGGTTGATCCGAGCTGAGCGGATTTGCCATTTTTCTCTTGCTTCCTGTTCACTGTGATAATGCATGAAATGAATTTCAATATCTGCCAATTTACCGACCGGATAGGTTTTTTCAGAGACGACAAATTCAAGGGACTGCTGTTGGTAAAAGGTGATATTTTGCAAATAACGAATAAAGTCTTTAGGGCTTAAATAAAGATTCACAAAAGGTGAGTTAAAAGGTTCACCAAGATCATGCAAAATAAACGCACCGACACAGTTGGCGGAGATAACCGTCATACCATGGTTGTTCAAGCGTGATTTGAGTTGATTATTAATGAATTTTCTTTGCAGCCGATTAACTGCATATTTGACTTTCGATAGCAAAAGAGTGTCTCCCGATTGCGTGATCCTACTCTTTTTAACCTATTAATTCAACCTGTAATTTTTGTAAAAGATTTGTGAAAATTTGCGGTTCATCACAAATTTGGAAAAGAAAACGGAGTATAATCAAGCCGTTTTTCAATTTGGTTCTGTGCGAACCAAGTTCCGTATCAACCACAATGGAGTATTTATATGAGCGAACAACTACGCCAAGCAGCATTGGATTTTCACGAATTTCCTATTCCGGGAAAAATTGAAGTTACCCCGACCAAATCATTGGCAACCCAGCGCGATTTAGCCCTCGCTTATTCTCCCGGTGTGGCGGAGCCCTGTTTGGAAATTGAAAAAGATCCCTTGGCGTCTTACAAATATACGGCGCGCGGAAACTTAGTGGCTGTGATTTCAAACGGTACGGCGGTATTGGGGTTAGGTAATATCGGCGCACTTGCAGGAAAGCCCGTTATGGAGGGAAAAGGGGTATTGTTTAAAAAGTTTGCCGGTATTAACGTATTTGATATTGAAGTAAATGAACATGATCCTGATAAATTAGTGGATATTATCGCTTCTCTTGAGCCTACTTTTGGCGGCGTAAACCTTGAAGATATCAAAGCACCGGAATGTTTCTATATTGAGCAAAAATTACGTGAGCGAATGAATATTCCCGTATTTCATGATGATCAACACGGTACGGCAATTATTAGTGCCGCCGCAATTATTAATTCACTTCGTATTATAGGCAAAAAAATTGAAGAGGTACGACTTGTTGCATCAGGTGCGGGTGCCGCTTCAATCGCTTGTTTGAATTTATTACTTTCCCTCGGAATGAAACGTGAAAATATCACAATTTGCGATTCAAAAGGTGTGGTATATAAAAACCGAGGTGATCGCATGGATCAAACAAAAGAAGATTATGCGATTGCAGATAACGGATGGCGTACGTTGGCAGATGCCATTCCGAATGCGGATATTTTTCTTGGTTGTTCAGCCGCAGGGGCATTGACACAAGATATGGTTAAAACCATGGCAGCGCATCCGATAATTCTTGCGTTGGCTAACCCTAATCCGGAAATTACCCCGCCGGAAGCTAAAGCCGTTCGTCCTGATGCGATCGTATGTACAGGTCGATCCGACTACCCGAATCAAGTAAATAATGTACTTTGTTTCCCGTTTATTTTCCGTGGAGCCTTGGATGTTGGGGCGACAGCAATTAATGAAGAAATGAAGCGGGCGGCCGTTTATGCGATCGCCGATCTTGCCCTTGAAGAACAAAATGATGTAGTGACTTCCGCCTATGGAGGTAAAGGCGTGACATTTGGGCCGGAATATGTGATTCCCCGCCCATTCGATCCTCGCTTAATTGTTCGTATCGCACCGGCGGTGGCAAAAGCAGCAATGGAATCCGGCGTGGCAACACGTCCTATTGATAATTGGGCTGAATATACCGAAAAACTCACTCAGTTTGTTTATAAAACCAGTTTATTTATGCGTCCGATTTTCAATCAGGCAAAACAATCTCCGCAGCGTATTATTCTTGCCGAAGGGGAAGAAACGAACGCGCTACATGCTACACAAGAAGTTGTTTCTATGGGATTGGCGAAACCGATTTTGATTGGTCGTGAAAGTATTATTGAAGAAAAAATCAAAAAACTTGGTTTACGCTTACAACCTGGTGTTGATTTTGAGATTATCAATAATGAAAACAACCCTCGCTATGAAGAATGTTGGAAATACTATTATGAATTAACGAAACGAAAAGGCATTACCCAAGCGATTGCTAAACGTGTCGCTCGTTCAAATACAACCGTACTTGCCGCAGTTTTAGTTAGCCTTGGTTATGCAGATGGTTTGATATGTGGCTTATTCGGTTCTTACGCTAAACATTTAGCCTCAATTCAAGATATTATCGGTTTAAAAGAGGGCGTGAAAATTCCGGCAACATTACAGAGTTTGGTATTGCCGACCGGTAATGTATTCTTAACGGACACCCATGTAAACTTAGATCCGAATACGGAAGAGCTGGCTGAAATTACGCTAATGGCGGCAGAAGAAGTGCATCGTTTCGGAATCGAACCTGCGGTTGCATTGCTTTCGCATTCAAATTACGGTTCATCTAACGAATTAGGCGCACCGAAGATGCGTGAAGTCTTGGAAATTGTGAAAGCTCGTGATCCTAACTTGATGATCGATGGTGAAATTCGCGGTGATTTAGCGATGAATGAGGCTCACCGTAGAGAAATTATGCCGGATAGCCCGCTAAAAGGTTCTGCAAACTTGTTGGTTTTCCCGAATTTAAGTGCGGCGCGTATTAGTTACAGCTTGCTACGCGGTACAACAACCGCGGTGACTGTCGGTCCTATCCTTATGGGGGTAAATAAATCCGCCCATATTTTAAATCCGTCAGCCTCCGTTCGCCGTATTATTAATATGATTGCTTACGCAGCGGTACAAGCACAGCAAGATTAGCTGTTTTATTCATGAAAAGTGCGGTTAATTTTAACCGCACTTTTTTGTTTTATTTATTCGCCAAAATGACTGCTCTTTTAGGTGCAGGGTAGCCCTCAATTGTTTTACTGTGATCATTCGGATCTAAAAAATCAATGAGGCTTTCATTTTCCAGCCAATCGGTTTTACGTTGTTCTTCCAGTGTTGTAATGGCAACGTCCACACAGCGAACGTTGGTAAAACCCGCTTTTTCCAACCAGTTTATTAAGGCGTGAACGGACGGAATAAAATATACGTTTTTCATTTTTGCGTAGCGATTGGTCGGTACGAGAACGCTATTGACATCGCCATCAATGACTAGGGTTTCCAGCACTAATTCTCCATCTTTTTTCAGCTGATTTTTTAGCTGGGTCAGATGGTCCAAGGGCGATTTTCTATGATAAAGTACGCCCATGGAAAAAACCGTGTCAAAAGCGGCAAGAGGCTGCATTTGTTCTATGCCTAGCGGAATAAGGTTTACGCGCCGATCGTTGTTTAATAATTTACGTACGGCTTCAAACTGGCAGAGAAAAAGTTCGGTAGGATCAATGCCTACCACCATTTTTGCTCCCTCACCCAGCATACGCCACATATGATAACCGCTACCGCAGCCCACATCTAAAATAGTGCGATCTTTTAATGGGGCAAGATGTGGGAGAAGACGATCCCATTTAAAATCGGAACGCCATTCGCAATCCACATGAATACCGAATAAATGATAAGGCCCTTTCCGCCAAGGCATGAGCTGTTTTAAATGGTGAATGACGCGTTGTTTTTCACCTTCTGAGAGCGGAGAAGTGCGGTCGGATTTCACTGCATTTTTGAGGTCAATCCTCTCAGCATGTAAATCAGGCAGAAAATCCACGACTTTTGACCATTTTTCATAGTCACCATGGGTTTGTTTTTCCCACGCTTTGAGTTGAAGGGGGAGGGTATCCAACCAATCGGATAATGGGCTTGTCGCGATTTGTTGATAAAATGGGCGAAAATCGATCATTTTGGTTCCTTACGGGCTTTTTAGCGCAAAATAATCCTAGAAAAGGTATTGAGGATCTAAGAAAGCTCGCATTCTACCTTATTTAGATTTATTATTCTATTTGTGAAAATAAGATTCAGAGACAAGAAATAATGGATGCCGTAGAGTTATTGATGAATGTAACCCCCAATGAAACGCGTATTGCATTAGTGGAAATGGGCGTATTAAAAGAAGTCCATATTGAACGCCAGGCAAAGCGCGGTATCGTAGGGAATATTTATAAAGGGCGGGTTACGCGCGTATTACCCGGAATGCAGTCCGCATTTGTGGATATCGGTTTGGAAAAAGCGGCTTTTTTACATGCTTCCGATATTGTATCTCATACTGAATGTGTGGATGAAAATGAGCAGAAACAGTTTAAAGTAAAGAGTATTTCGGAACTGGTACGTGAAGGGCAGGATATTGTGGTTCAAGTGGTAAAAGATCCGCTAGGCACAAAAGGCGCGCGCTTAACTACCGATATTACATTACCTTCCCGCTACCTAGTGTTTATGCCGGAAAACAGTCATGTAGGCGTTTCACAACGTATTGAAAGTGAAGAAGAGCGTTGCCGCTTAAAAGCGTTGGTGGAACCCTTCTGCGATGAATTGGGCGGGTTTATTATTCGCACGGCGACCGAAGGGGCGACAGAGGAAGAACTCCGCCAAGATGCGGAATTTCTCAAACGTTTATGGCGCAAGGTATTAGAGCGTAAAAGTAAATATCCAACCCGTTCAAAAATTTATGGTGAGCCGGCATTACCGCAGCGTATTTTGCGTGATTTTATCGGTACAAGATTAGAAAAAATTCGTATTGATTCCAACATTTGCTTTAACGAAGTAAAGGAGTTTACCGATGAATTTATGCCTGAATTAAGTGATAAACTTGTACTTTATACGGGAAATCAACCGCTCTTTGATGTGTATGCTGTGGAAAGTAGCATTCAGCAAGCCTTGGATAAACGTGTTAATTTAAAATCCGGCGGTTATTTAATTATTGAGCAAACGGAGGCTATGACCACTATTGACATTAATACCGGTGCATTTGTGGGTCATCGAAATTTAGAAGAAACCATTTTCAACACCAATATTGAGGCAACAAAAACCATTGCGCAGCAACTTCAGCTACGTAATCTTGGCGGTATTATCATTATTGATTTTATTGATATGCAGCTGGAAGATCATCAAAATCGAGTGTTGGAATCATTACAGGATGCTTTGGCTAAGGATCGGGTGAAGACCAATGTAAACGGCTTTACCCAACTTGGTTTGGTGGAAATGACGCGTAAACGAACCCGTGAAAGTCTGGAACATATTTTATGTGATGAATGTTCGGTATGTCGCGGTCGCGGTCATGTGAAAACCGTGGAAACCGTGTGCTATGAGATTATGCGGGAAATTATTCGTGTTTATCATTTATTCAGCAGCGAGCAATTTGTGGTATATGCGTCTCCTGCTGTTGCGGGATATCTCATTAATGAAGAATCTCACGGGCTGCTTCCTGAAGTGGAAATGTTTATCGGTAAACGTGTTCAGGTGAAAACCGAGCCGTTTTATAACCAAGAGCAGTTTGATGTTGTGGTGATGTAGTAAGCTAGGATCAAGTTAAAAAAGAGCGGTCAAATTGACCGCTCTTTTTAGTTTATCGTCGGCTAAACATCATAAGTTCCCATCACAACCGCTTGCTCTAAAATATGACCTTGCATGGCAAAATGAAGATCATTGAAACGAAAACCCGGTTTAACATCGAGTTTGGTATCGAGGGCATACACAATCAACTCATAACGATGTAAACAATTCGGGGGAGCCATACCACCGTAAGCGGAGGCCTCATCAAGTTCAAATTTGCCTAACACACTTGCCCAAGAATTCGCACCTTGTACATAATCCGTTGCGGTTTGGCTTTCGTTTTCTTGCACACTTGTGCGTTCAAGATTGGCGATTAACCAGTGAATCCAAACAAATCCGCTTGCGGTAATCGCGTCTTTATCTTCAAGTACCACGGCGAAAGATTTTGTACCTTCCGGCGCACTTTTAATTTCAAAGGGAATGGAATAGGTAGGCATACCGTTTGGGCTAAATTGGGTTCCACGTTTGCCGTATTTGTCTTCAAATACCCCATTTTTGATGGCAGAACTGGTTACGATCATCATATTCTCCTTATTTTGGTTAATGAGCGATGGTTTGAAATACTAGCATATCTCACTGAGAAAACTACCGCCGATGATATTAAGCCAACAAATAGATGCTCTGATAAGGCATTAATAGCACTTTATTTTCTTCTAATGACAACTCATCATAGTTATTCATTAATACCTCGCCTTTCACATTTAACTCAACAGATTGCGGTTGATGGCTCAAATTTGCCAACACAGTGAGGGTTTGTTCGTTAGCTTGACGTTGATATGCCCAAACGGACGGGTGATTCGGGAGTAAATCGGTGTAATTGCCCTCGGTTAAAATTGGTAATTCCTTACGAAGTTTAATTAAGCTTTGGTAGGTGTAAAACACCGAGTGCTTATCCGTTAATGCTTTTTCTACATTGATTTCAGTATAGTTGCGTGCCACATCGATCCAAGGTTGGGCGGTGGAAAAACCAGCGTTTTCACTCTCATCCCATTGCACCGGCGTGCGGGAATTATCACGGGATTTTTGTGCCAGAATTTTAATAATCAGATCGTCATTTATGCCTTTTTCTTTCAGTTCCTCATACGCATTTAAACTTTCCACATCACGATATTTTTTAATTGTCGTGAAATTCGGGTTCGTCATACCAATTTCTTCACCTTGATAAATATAAGGCGTGCCCTGCATACCGTGAAGTAGCATGGCTAACATTTTGGCAGACGTAGTGCGAAGTTCGCTCTCGTCGCCAAAACGTGAAACAATGCGGGGCTGATCGTGGTTGCACCAAAATAGCGCATTCCACGCTCTGCCGTGCATTCCCTGTTGCCAATAGTTGAAAATTGATTTTAGTTCGACAAAATCAGGCTTGGCGTATGTCCATTTTTCACCGTTCGGGTAATCCACTTTGAGGTGATGAAAATTGAACGTCATAGACAATTCCGTGCCGTTTAAATTTGCGTAACGTTGGCAATGTTCAAGACTGGTGGAAGACATTTCCCCCACACTCATCAAGCTGTAAGGCGTGAGGGCATGTTGATTGAGCATTTGCAGGTATTCGTGGATCTTATGTCCATCGGTATAGAAACGGCGACCATCTCCCTCGAAATCATCTTCAAAATGTTCAGGTTTAGAAATCAAATTCACCACATCCAAACGTAATCCGTCAATGCCTTTTTCTGCCCAAAAGCGGCAAATTTCAAACAATTCTGACCGCACTTTGGGATTTTCCCAATTTAAATCCGCCTGCTCGGGGGCGAATAAATGCAAATAATATTTTTGCGCTTTATCCGACCATTTCCATGCCGAACCACCAAATTTTGATTTCCAGTTAGTGGGTTTTTCACGCCAAATATAATAGTCATGGTATTCGCTTTGTGGGTTTTCTCCCTCTTCAAACCAACAGTGGAATGTCGAGCTATGATTAAATACCATATCCATTACAACACGAATATTGCGTTTATGGGCTTCTGCGATCAGTTGCTCGAAATCCGTCATCGTACCGTAGCTCGGGTCAATTTCACGGTAATTGGCGATATCGTAACCGTTATCAATTTGTGGAGAAACATACATAGGCGTGATCCAAATGCCATCAATGCCGAGCGTTTGTAAATAGTCCAAACGTTTAATGATACCTTGAATATCGCCTGTGCCACTGCCTGTCGTATCTTGGAATGATTTTGGGTAGATTTGGTAGATAACACCGTTTTTCCACCATTGGGTATTGTTATTCATCGTTGCTTTCTCGAGGAGGCTGCGTAGAGTTGAAAATTTACGCACCTTTAAAAATAAGGGAAACATTGACCGCCTGTCTGCATGGAATGTTGTTCCAGCACTGCGAAAGTGCGGTCGTTTTTCTGTAAGTTTTTTAGCTTAAGCTAACTCACCCGCTTTCTCTTTGCGTTTATACACAATTGTCGTCAGTACAAATGGGATAACAATCGCTGCGAGCATTGCAATGCCGAATACCCCCCAATATTGATATTGAACGGAAAGAATACCCGGTAAACCTCCCACCCCAATACTACCGGCTAACACGCCGGATAAACCGCAGATTAATCCTGCTACGGCAGCGCCAATCATGGCACATAACATTGGAAAGCGATATTTGAGGTTAATTCCATACATGGCAGGTTCGGTCACGCCGAGATAAGCGGAAAGGGCGGCGGGAATTGCCACTTCGCGAGATTGCGCGCTTTTGTTCACATAGAGAATACCGACTACCGCAGAGGCTTGTGCGATATTGGATAAAGCGATGATTGGCCACACCGGCGTACCGCCGATACTTTGGATCATCTGCATATCAATGGCGAGTGAGGTTTGATGTACACCGGTGACCACAAGCGGTGCATAGAGAAAACCGAACAATGCCGCACCGATTGGGGCAAAATCTCCCGTCATAGCATGTTTCACGACAAAGGCTACACCATTACCGATTTCACGACCGATAGGCCCGATAATGCTATGGGCGAGAAACACGGCAAGGATAATGGATACGACAGGTACAATGATGAGATTTAAGAAATCAGGTACGATTTTTGTCATAAAACGCTCAATGTAAGAGAGCATTAAACCTGCCATAATTGCCGGAATCACTTGTGCTTGGTAGCCTACTTTTTCAATACTGAACCAACCAAAATCCCAGGCTTCCGGCAATTGTGAACCGAGTGCGTACGAGTTCATGAGTTGCGAGGAAACCAGGGTAATTCCAAGGATGATACCTAAAATAGGCGAAGTCCCCATTTTACGGGCGATAGACCAACAAATCCCCACCGGTAGGAAATGGAAAATGGCTTCACCAATCAACCATAAAAAGCTGTGCATACTGTTCCAGAACGGGCTGATTTGGGTCAGTGTCTTGCCATCGAACATTGCAATATCGCCGATTACATTACGGAAACCGAGAATCAAACCACCGCTAATTAATGCCGGTAGAAGAGGAATAAAAATATCCGCCATGTGTGAAATTAGGCTTTCATACCATTTTTGATTTTGACGTGCTGCCGCTTTTACTTGCTCTTTATCTACGCTCGTTAAGCCTGTTTTATTTAATAAAATTTTGTAATAGTCACTCACTTCCTGACCGATCACAACTTGATATTGCCCGCCGGTCGAAAAATTTGCTTTTACCATTGGTAAGGCTTCAATCGCCTTGGCATCAACCTTAGTTTCATCATTTAACACGAAGCGTAAACGGGTAATGCAATGTGTCACCGTTGCAATATTTTCACGTCCGCCAATTGCTACTATCAGCTTATCCACATTTTGAGGATCAATTTTCTGTTTAGCCATAAAAAACCTTTTTAGTATAAAAATTAAACCGCCGAGAATTATACGCTTTAGCTTTATAAAGTAAATGGGAACGTTCCCAATTTAAATGAAGTTATCTTGGAAATGTGATGAAGATCACAAATTGAAAGCGTTAAGTGCGGTTATTTTTTGCGTTGTTTTCAGCAATCATACTTTTATAGCAAATGAAAGGAGACCAGCCGCTGTTCTACGGTTTTGTTTCCGTGAATTTGTGTGAGTAGCAATTCCACCGCCCAAGTGCCTGCCTGCTCATAGCCAAAATCAAGGTTGATGAGATTGGGGACGAAATGTTCTAAAAGAGGATTTTGCCCAATATAAGCAAGGGGAAGAATTTGTTGGCTCTCCTGTAAATATTTTACGGCACCAATGGCAAGACTTGTGGTGGCGCATAACACGGCATCAAGCGGTTGGGTAAGCTTCGCACAATGATGATAGCCGGCTTCAATATCAAGCTCAGTCAGGGCAAAATTTGGCGTAAGCTGATGACGACGACAGAAATTTAAATAACTTTGAGTACGTAATCGTCCCGTCGTTTCATCTTGGTCGTGTATGCCGAGATAACCAATGTGTTTGTATCCTTGGGCATAGAGTTTATCCATGAGGGCATTAATTGCGTGTTGATCATCATAATGCACGCAAGAAATATCCTTAAAATAACGGGCAATCACAACGATATTGCCTTGCCATTGCTGCAATATTTTTTCGGAAAGAGGAGAAAACCCAAAGACAATGACACTATCTACTTGGCGTTGTTTGAATAACTTGAGATGGTGGGCAACTTGTTTTTCATCGAACTGACTTTCAACAATGATCGGCGTAATTTTTTGGCGGTAAAGTGCGGTCAAAATTGCCCGTAATGTTTGGGATTCACCGCTTGAATTGAGTTTCGAGACAATAATCCCGACTACGGGTTCTTGTGCGCCGCGCATAGCCCGAGCGGAGCGGTTTGGGCTAAAACCAACGGAGTCAATGATCGTTTGGACTTTTTGTCTTGTGGTTTCGCTGACTTTAGGATCGTGATTTAAAACTCGGGAAACGGTTGATTTCCCAACTTGGCAAAGTTTTGCAATATCCTTAATCGTGTAATTTTTTTCCATCTCGGATTAATTTTTTACAGAGTAAACTTTAAATTTTGAAGTTTGTGCCAATACGTCAAACGTCCCAAAATGTTGTTGTAATAAATCGGGATAAGGCAGGAAAGCATTCGCTACAATACGTAATTCTCCCCCTTGATTTAAATGCCGTTTCGCTTGAGTAATCAGTGTGTTTACTGCTTGATAAGCCGTATCAATCCCATCGTGGAACGGAGGGTTGGAAATGATGAGGTCAAATTTCCCTTCAATATCGGAGAAAACATCGCTGGCAAAAACTTCAGCGTCCAACCGGTTTTCTGAGAGGGTTTTGCGGGCTGATTCCAAAGCCATCGCATGAATATCGGTCATCGTAACATTTGATTTCGGGTTAATTTTTTTTACCATTGATCCGATTACACCGGCTCCGCAGCCGAGATCAAGCACTTTACCTTTAATTGATTGGTTGAGCGTAGAAAGTAAAAGTGCCGTCCCCACATCTAATTCATTTGCACTGAATACCCCTGGTAAACTATGGACTGTTAAACCATTGAGTTGAGGATGTTGGTAGGTTTTCCAAAAAGTATTGAGGGAAAAGTGCGGTCGTTTTTTCAGGGAAAAATGATATAAACCGCAACGGCGGGCGGAATCAATTTTAGCAATATCACCAAACGGTGAGAGGATTTTTTCTGCCGAACGTACACCGCAGCGGTTTTCACCAATGATGAGGATTTCTTGTCCGTCTTGTGCATTGGCAAGGAGTTGCATTAGCTGGAATTGTACTTCTTGCTTGTTTTTTGTCCAATAATAAACAATGAGATCTGCTTTACCTTGAAATTCAATGGAAAAATTGACAGCACTTTGGGTGCGGGCATAATCAAAATAGCAGCTCCAAACTTGAACGGATTGGCAATGTGGTGCCAATTTTTGTGGAAATTGATCCTTAATGCCACCGCTAAGTAGCACAGATTTACGGTAAAAAAGGGAAAGATGGCGTTCTAAAACTTCAGTTTCAAGGGACATCACGCTTTGAATCCTGTGGATTATTAGTTAGAATTAGGCGTTATTCTAGCAAAGATAACGCTAATAAAACATTTTTCATTAGTGTTATAGACAATTATTATAAGGAATTTTTTATGAAAAAAATCGTATTCGCGGCAACCATGGCTGCTTTATTATCAGGTTGTCAATTAATTGAACAGATACAAGGTAAAGCTCAAGCTCCTTCTAAAGTTGAAGCGACGCCTGAGCAGATTGAGATGTTCAAAAAATTAGATGAACAATTTGAGCGTGTTAAAAAAACCGGTACTGAAATTGAATTTAATGGCGAAAAATATGTGAAACAAACGAGAGCGGTAAAAGGCGATGACCCTCGTTTTATTAGCTTAGCCGTGAGTGTTGACCGTTCAAATCGTAAATCGGTAACCAGTGAAACGTTTTATCTGAAAGATCTCTCCCATATATCGATGTTGACAACAAAATATTTGGATTCCAATAAAAAAGTATGTGATTTGCAAACGTTAAGTTATGCAAACGCTGCTTACTATGCATGTGATGGTAATAATTTTCAGCGTTTCATCGCCGTAGTGCATAAAGAAAAAAATATTCTGTCATTTCGCAGTCTAAAAACCTATCAGAAAAAACCAACGGAAGCGGAAGAAAACGCTATTGTTAAGAGCTTAATGAGTTATCCGTTTGATGCAATTTCTCGTTAATTAAAAAGATGGAAAGACGCAATCTTCTTTTAAAAGAAATGGGGATAACCCAATGGAAACTTCACCGTCCTGAGATATTTCAAGGGGCGGTGGGAATTACTGTGGCGGAACATATTCGTTTTGTGGTGGTATCCGATGAAAATGTGACTACATTTCCTTTATTTGAAGATATATTAATGAGCCTCGAATTAAAGCAAGCAGATTGTTTGTGTTTGAATTATGAGCAAATTCAACATCTTGAGTTAAACCATTCCGTACGCTATTGGCTACTTGCTGAAAATACGGAGAAAATTGACCGCACTTTACCTCATTGCTTGCACGCTGAACGTATTTATCGCTCACCGTGTTATCGGGATTTCCAATCTTCCCCCGCTGCTAAACGGGAACTTTGGCAACAAATTCAACAAGTTTAATCATATGCCTCAAATTTTTACTATTGAAGAATGCGATTTTGAACGTTTGTACGAGATTGAACAACAAGCGCATTTAGTGCCTTGGTCTTTCGGAACGCTAAAAAATAATCAAGGCGAGCGGTATTTGAATCTGAAATTGGTTAAAGATCATCGAATTATCGGGTTTGTCATTTGCCAAAAAGTATTGGATGAAGCCACCTTGTTTAATATTGCGATTGAGCCTGCTATGCAGGAGAAAGGATTAGGCACATTCCTGTTGAAGGCGTTAATGGAACGGCTTAAAGCGCAAGGCGTTCAAACCCTATGGCTTGAAGTGAGAGAATCTAATCAGGCTCGTTGGCTCTATGAAAAACAAGGATTTAATGAAGTGGATATTCGTAAAAACTACTATCCGATGCCTGATGGCGGAAGGGAAAATGCCGTTGTGATGGCGTGTTATTTGTAAAAGTGCGGTCGTTATTGAGGAAATAACGACCGTTTTTTACTAAGTTTTTTGAGGAGGAAAGAGAAATGGATTAAGGCCGCTACGGGAAAACCCTTTTTCTTCCATTTCTACGTCTAAGAAAATAGAGGCTAAATCATCGGCGACCGCTTCTACATTAGGATCTTTTTCTTGGAACATCATTTTCAAATAACTTTCGCAACTGCCGCAAGTTTCTGCACGGATCAAAGATAATTTTTCATTTAATGACCACATTTCTAATTTATCGTGTCCATTACAATTAGTGCATTGAGCGCGTACCAGATTCCATTCACTTTCACATAAGGCACAGTGTAGATAACGTAAGCCTTGTGATGAGCCGATGTGGATCATACTGGATACCGGCGTAGATCCGCAAACAGGGCAATAGTGGATATTTTCCGTATTTTCCAAACGGCTTGCGTGAGGAATTTGTTGGGCTAATTGTAACCAATAAAGAGAAAGTGCCGCCCAAATAAAAACGGCTTTGTCGCTACTGACTAAATTAAATTCTTCCGCTAACAGCTGATCCGCCATCTGTTCCAGTTCTGCCGTGCCGGCTTTTTCCAGCGATTCAATGGTTGCGATAACTTGTTCATTTGCTTTGGGTTTTATCTCATGCAAGATTTCGCTGAGATATTCACGCCAGATGCCATTACGCTTGAACGTTCTTGCATTAAGCGGCTTGACACCAATTAGCTGTTCTAAGTTTTGTTTTTCGAGCGGATTTTTTTCTAATGTATTTAGCTGACTTTCAACGATGTTTGCAGCAAAAAGCAAATAGTCGGCAAGTGGGTGTGCTTTTGCCAATTCTGTTAAACGTTTTGCCCGGCGCTGATAAAGATTTTTAGGATTGGCAAATAGCACGGCCGGTGTTTCATAAGAATTTGTTTTTTGTTGTTTAATTTCGGATTCTGATAGGATTTTGATACTCATAATGCCTCTTCAATAATAAAAAGTGCGGTCATTTTTAACCGCACTTTTGGAGTCCGTTTTGGACTTAGTCCGCAATACCTTTAAATAAGGCTTTAGGTTTTTCACCTTTTATTTGACGTTCTCCGTCTTTTTCCAACTCAGGGAGTATTTCTTCACGATACCAACGAGGGTGATGTTTTTTCGCCCAACGAACGGTTACCCAACCTTCCACAATACCGCGAATCGAGCCTTTTACCCAAAACGCCATGTACATATGTACCATAATGCCGGTAAATAGCATAAAGGCACTGGTAGAGTGGAGAAGAATCGCAATTCTTAATACCGGAATTGAGAAGTAGTGAGAAAAGTATTGACGCCACATAATGATGCCGGAAGCTAACAAAGTAAACATTGCCAAGATCAATGTCCAAAACAACATTTTTTGACCAAGATTGTATTTTCCGTTATCCGATACGGCGTGTTCATTACCTTTTAATACTTCCGTAATCCCTTTTAACCAACGAATATCATTTTTCTCCGGAACATTGTGATGCCAATATAATGAACATAAGAAAATAAAGGCAATAAACATTAAAATTCCGGTGAAAGGATGAACTGCACGCGCCAGTTGTGGTGTGCCTAAAATATCCGTTAGCCAGGCAAAATCAGGGAAGAAAAACGCCACCCCGGTAAACATGGTGAGGAAGAAAGTGATCACCAAAAACCAGTGACTTAAACGCGCAGGAATTCGATGACGAACGATACGAGTATCGTTAGTAATTTCAAATTTACTCATCTTCTTTTCCTCCGTGTTTCTCTTCGTTCTCAAATTTTTCATGGTGATCTTCGACATCGGTCTCAACATTTGGGCCAACAGTTAAGTAATGGCCAAGCTCAGCTAAGGCTAACCCACCCATTGCGACAGCCGCAACCGGTTTTAACACATCTTTCCATAAGGTGATACTGAGGTCGATTTTCGGATCTTTCGGCAGACCGTTGTAAAGTTCAGGCTTGTCAGCATGGTGCAGCACATACATCACGTGTGTACCACCAACGCCCGGCGGATCATAAAGTCCGGCATTTTTGTAGCCGCGTGACCTAAGATCGGCAACGCGTTGTTCCGCATAGATCTTCATTTCTTCTTTTGAACCGAAACGAATTGCACCTGTCGGACAGGTTTTAACACAAGCCGGTTCTTGACCGACAGAAACGCGATCGACGCAAAGGGTACATTTATATACGCGATTGTCGTCCGGATTCATTCGAGGAATATTGAAAGGACAGCCTGCGATACAGTAACCGCAACCGATACATTTATCCGATTGGAAATCAACGATACCGTTTTTGTATTGGATAATTGCACCCGGTGCAGGGCAGGCTTTTAAACAACCCGGTTCCGAGCAGTGCATACAACCGTCTTTACGAATTAACCACTCTAAACGATCGTTTTCTTCCACTTCGTTAAAGCGCATAACTGTCCATGCTTTTGCATTAAGATCAACCGGGTTGTCATAAACGCCGACGCATTGTGCATTGACATCGGAGCGGATGTCATTCCACTCCGAGCAACCCACCTGACAGGCTTTACAGCCGATACAGGTGGAAACATCAATTAGTTTTGCCACTTCAACTTTATGATCTCGTGCATGTGGAGCCGGTGTGAGATCTGATGTTGCGGAGATCTTAATAATATCTTGAGATTGTACACTCATCGTTTATGCCTCCGCTTTCTCAATGTTTACCAAGAATGTTTTGTATTCCGGTGTTTGTGTATTGGCTTCACCCCAAGATGGAGTGAGAACATTAGTGGAGAATCCACGATTACCTTTACCATTTAAGGCTTTCATATTCCAGTGAATCGGAATACCTACATGGTGAACCGTTTTGCCGTCAATTTCCAGTTCTTTCAAACGTTTGGTAACAACGGCAACCGCTTTGATATAACCACGTTTTGATGTGATTTTCACCATATCGCCTTTTTGAATACCTTTTTCTGCGGCTAATTTTTCCCCGATTTCCACAAATTGTTGTGGCTGGGCAATAATGTTAAGCGCAGATTGTGCAGTCCAGCTGTGGAAGTGTTCGGTTAAACGATAAGTGGTCGCCACAAATGGGAACTCTTTGTTTGATCCGATAAATTCACGGTCTTCCTTGTAAATACGCACGGTTGGATCGGTCACCACATTTGGATGGAGCGGGTTGGTATCAATCGGGCTTTCAACCGGCTCATAATGCTCAGGCATTGGGCCGTTATTGATTTTATCTACGGCAAATAAGCGACCTACACCTTCAGCAGACATAATAAACGGACCTGCCTCAGAACCCGGTGGTTGAGTACCATAGTCGGCAACGTCAAACCAGTTCCAGTTTTTACCGTTCCATTTGATTAGCTGACGATGTTTATCCCATGGTTTACCATTAATATCTAAGGAAGCACGGCTATAAAGCACACGACGGTTTGCCGGCCAAGCAAAGCCCCAACCGACTGTACAACCTAAGCCGGATGGATCCGAATTATCCCGATTCGCGGTTTGGTTTCCTTTTTCCGTCCATTGACCTACGTATAGCCAGTTACCCGATGTAGTAGTACCGTCATCACGTAAGTGAGAGAATCCATTGAGTAATTGCCCTTTTTTATACATCAGGTTGCCGTTTGGATCATAAAGATCTTCAAGGGCATAACCATTTAATTCTTTTGCTAATTCTTCCGCACTTGGCGAGTGTGGTTGCGCGTAATTCCAGGTCATTGCTTCAAAAGATTCAATACCGCGACCGCCTTCTTCTTTGTAGAGTGCGTGCATTTCTTCACGAATCATTGAAAGAATATCCACATCCGGTAATGCTTCACCCGGTTGATCACAGCCTTTCCAGTGCCATTGCGCCCAACGGCCGGAGTTGGCGATTGAACCATCTTCTTCCGCAAAACAAGTGGTTGGTAGGCGGAATACTTCGGTCTGAATATCCGCAGGATTCACATTGTTTGATTCACCAAAGTTTTTCCAGAATTCAGAACTTTCGGTTTGAAGCGGATCAAGCACGATTAAGTATTTTAATTTGCTCATACCTGCAAGGGTTTTATTCTTATTCGGTAATGAATTCAATACGTTAAAACCTTGCAAGATCCAACCGTGCAACTCGCCATCATTCATTAATTTCACATGAGTGATAGGGTCGTATAAGCGATCTGTTTTCGGTAAGAAATCAAAGCCCCAACCGTTTTCTTTGGTCGCATTCTCACCATAGAAGGTTTTCATCATACTCACAAAGAATTTTGAGGTATTACGATAATAGTTGATTTGACCAGGAACGATGTCTTTTGGCGTGATCGCATTGATATATTGCTCATAAGATGAGTCTTTATCGTTTGGTAAACGCATATAACCGGGTAGGGAAGTCGGTAACAATCCCATGTCTGTCGTACCTTGTACGTTTGAGTGTCCTCGTAATGCGTTAATACCACCACCCGGCATCCCCATATTACCTAATAGTAATTGGATCATTGCCATCGAACGGATATTTTGTGTACCGATAGTATGTTCTGTAAAACCGAGTGCATATAAATGCGTCATGGTTTTATTTGGTTTTGAGGTTTCACCGATTTCTTCACAGATTTGTAAGAATAGTTTTTGTTTTACGCCGGTTACGCGTTCGACCATTTCCGGTGTGTAACGAGAAACGTGTTCTTTCAATACATTAATCACACAACGTGGGTTTTGTAATGTCATATCACGTTTAACCTGACCATTCTCATCAAATTGGTAATTCCATGTTGATTTGTCATAGTTACGCTTATCCGCGTCGTAACCTGAGAATAGTCCGTCTTCAAATTTAAAGCCTTCGTTGACTAAGAAAGAAGCGTTAGTATAGTGTTGAACATATTCGTATTGAATCTTATCATTTTCCAATAAGTAACGAATCACACCCATTAAGAACGCAATATCGGAACCGGAACGAATCGGCGCATGAAGATCAGCGATAGAGGCTGTACGGTTAAAGCGTGGATCGATAACGATGATTTTTGCACCGTTTTTCTTCGCTTCAATCGCCCAACGGAACCCAACAGGGTGGGCTTCGGCAGGGTTACCGCCTTGAACAATGATTAAATCGGCATTTTTGATGTCAACCCAGTTGTTTGTCATGGCACCGCGACCAAATGATGGAGCAAGACTTGCTACCGTTGGTCCGTGTCAAGTATTAGCTTGGTTACATACCGGCACCATCCCGAGCATTCGAATCCATTTTTGCGTTAGTAACGCGGCTTCATTGCTCATTGCGGAGGCTGTCATAATCCCAGTGGTTGACCAACGGTTAACGGTTTTCCCGCTTGCATCGGTTTCTATAAAATTGGCATCGCGATCATCTTTCATTAAGCGGGCAATACGTTTAATTGCCTCCTGCCAAGAAAGGCGTTCCCATCTGTCTGAACCTGGTGCACGATATTGAGGATATAAAGAACGGCTTTCACTGTTTACATAATCTAGTGCGCCGGCACCTTTCGGACAGAGTGCGCCACGACTAATCGGATGGTCTGGATCACCTTCAAGGTGAAATAATTTTGAACGGATATTTGTACTTGTGTAGCTGCTTAAGCCCGTATTCGGTTTGCCTGTACTATAAAGCAACATACCGCAACTGACGGCACAATATGTACAGGTGTTACGAGATTCATAGGCGCGTAATAATTTATATTCACGCGGCGCTGCTAACGCGTTTGCCGGAGCAAAACCTAACATAGCAGCGGAGGTTCCCGCCATACCACCTGCACAGATCTTAAAGAATTTTCTTCTTGAGACCTGCATAATCACTCCTTTCAACAATAGGTTGTTGAGATATTATTAGATAGTAAAGAAATTCATCTAGAAAATTTAGTTGATTTCGTTAGAATAACGCCGATCAACAGACTAAATTGAGTATAAAAAAACATCAATTTAAGCTTGTCGTAGAATACCTATTTTTTAGTGATAAATCCATAATCAAAATGCATTATATCCACAAAATACGTGACTAAGATCACGAAATTAGCAAGAAAACTTAACATTTTCGTTACATGATTAATAGGCAGGTTATCAATGAATGGGTTAATTGAACAATCCATCAATTTTTTTTTAAAAAAGCCAAAAACATCAGAAAAATCAACCGCACTTTTACAAACAAAAAACGATTTGCTCGCTGTTGAAACCCCGGTTTCACTTGTTTATAACGGTATTTCTCATGCTGTGATGATGTGTTCTCCGCAGGATTTAGAAGATTTTGCTTTAGGTTTTTCTTTAACGGAAGGCATTATTAATCAACCTGCTGATATTTATGGTATTGATGTACAAGAAGTGTGTAATGGCATTGAAGTGCAAATTGAGCTTTCCAGTCGTCAATTTATGGCACTTAAAGAACATCGACGAAATCTTACCGGACGTACGGGGTGTGGAAT
Source organism: Rodentibacter caecimuris (assembly GCF_010587025.1). Lineage (NCBI taxonomy): Bacteria > Pseudomonadati > Pseudomonadota > Gammaproteobacteria > Pasteurellales > Pasteurellaceae > Rodentibacter > Rodentibacter caecimuris. The sequence continues at coordinate 2,345,038 of NZ_CP040863.1, forward strand.
TTGTGGCACGGAACAGTTAAACCAAGTATATAAAAACTTTCCTAAATTAGACCGCACTTTTCAGTTTGATGTTAGTTTGCTCGATAATTGCCTTTCTACGTTGCAGGAAAATCAACAATTAGGTAACCAAACCGGTGCAACCCATGCCTGTGCATTTTTTGATTTACAAGGCAATATACTTGCTATTCGAGAAGATGTTGGACGTCATGTAGCATTGGATAAACTGCTTGGTTGGTATGCTAAAACCGATAAACAGGGTTTCATTTTGACATCAAGTAGAGCAAGCTATGAAATGGTGCAAAAAGCAATTTCATGTCGAGTAGAAATGTTAGTCGCAATTTCCGCGGCAACGGATTTGGCGGTAAAAATGGCTGAAACTCATCATTTGACATTGGTAGGGTTTGCAAGAGAAGGTAAGGGGAATGTTTATACAGGAAAAGAGCGGTTAATTTTTTAGGTGTTTTTCGCGATAAAGTGTTTCATTAATTCTTATCATAAAAAAGACGAGGCTGATTGAATCGCCTCGTCTTTTTTGAAGTTTATTCCCCTTTTACTTCTTTCATCCAGCGATCAATTAAACGTTTCGCTTCTTGGTCGGCGCCAAACCGAATGAAATCAATATCAATTAATTTTAATTTCATCGGATTGGGGAGATTTGGGTGCGATTTTGCGTGGATATTGGTCGGTAACTGATAAGAATCAGCTTCACGCCACGGAATTTCTTGTGCTTCGGCGGACAGGACAAAATCAATAAAACGTTTGGCATTTTCTAAATTTCGTCCGTTTTTGATAATACTTGCAGCCCCTAGGGTGTAACCGACTCCTTCGCAAGGCAAGATGCCGACAACAGGCGCGCCTTTATCTTTTTCACGTACATAGGCGTGCATAAAACTAATATTCACTGCCGTTGCACCGGTAGAAAGATTGCTGGTTGCCATGCCACTTTTGGTATATTGGTTGATATTTTTGTTTAAGGCTTTTAAATAATCGAACGCTTTATCTTCACCCATAATTTCGATTAAGGTCGAAAGAATACTATATCCCGTACCGGATACACGAGGATCGGGATATTGCACTAAATCCTTAAATTCCGGTTTTAATAAATCCGCATAACATTGTGGCTTGGCGATGTTTTTTTCGGTAAGGGATTTTTCATTTATCCCAATGCCAAGTTCCATCAAATAAATAATTGAAGTGGTATCCCCGCGTTGTTCTACCAATTTTTTAAATTGAGGCATAATATCTTTTTGTTCAGGGGAACGATAAATCGCAAGCAAACCGGCATCTCGTGCTTGAAGGTGCGGTTCAAAGGTTCCGCCATACCAAACATCAGCTTGAGGATTATCTTTTTCTGCTTTGAGCTTGCCTAGCACAGTGCCGGTGCTATGACGCACAAATTGTGTTTCAACATGATATTTTTTGCTAAATGCTTGTGAAACTTTCTCGCAGGTAGTGTTTTGAACGCTGCAATAAACAACGAGTTTTCCTTGTGTCTCGGCATGATTTGGTAAACTGAAACCTAAAAGAGTACAAAGTGCGGTAAATTTTAAGGTATTTTTTAAATGCGCATAGTGGGTCATCATGCATCCCTACTTATTATTAATTGATGAATTAAAGAAAAAAGTAAGTCAGCCCTTGAGGAAGAGAAGATTAGTTTCCTACGTCAGTGCTAACTGCTTCAGGTTCACGGGTATTTCTCAGCGATTTTGCACCCCGACTAACCGAATCCACTATAAGCTGTCCCCCTATTTTTGTAAAGTCGGATCTGTTTATTGTTGCTGTCGTTGTGATGTTTTAAATGTACAAATATATGGAGTTTTTGTCATGAAAAATAGTGGTTGAAATACAAGCAGCCGCCTTCAGGAGGCTGTGTATTGAAACATTCCGAAGTTACTTGATGAAGCAGCGAAAAAAGGCAGCCGCCTTCAGGCGGTTGTGTATTGAAACATCTTTGTAGTATTCATCTACTCTCAAATCTAAAGCCTCCGTCTTGGAATAGTTGAGTATTAAGTGATTACAGACCTTTTGTTTAAAACTATAGTTAACGCTAGATTCGCTTACAAATAATGTCTATAATGACTGTAAATTTAAACAGATAAAATAATGTTATGACGGATATTTCTGAATTACTTGATGGGTTGAATGATAAACAGCGTGAAGCGGTTGCGGCTCCCCTTGATAACTGTTTAGTGCTGGCTGGGGCGGGAAGCGGTAAGACCCGAGTATTAACTCACCGTATTGCTTGGTTGATGGCAGTAGAAAATATTTCTGAAGGGAGCATTATGGCGGTGACTTTTACCAATAAAGCCGCAGCGGAAATGCGCCATCGTATTCAAGAAACATTAGCCAAACATTCCCAACACAGTTTATTCGGAATGTGGATTGGCACTTTTCACAGCATTGCTCATCGTTTATTGCGTGCGCACCATTTAGATGTCGGTTTGCCGCAGGATTTCCAAATTTTGGATTCGGAAGATCAATTGCGTTTAGTTAAACGCTTACTAAAATTGCACAATTTTGATGAAAAAGCCTTTCCTCCCAAACAAGCTTGTTGGTACATCAATAATAAAAAAGATGAAGGTTTGCGCCCGCACGAGATCGAGGATTTTAACGATCGCCAAGAGCGTGAATGGATTAAAATTTATCAAATTTATCAAGATACCAGTGACCGTGCGGGATTAGTGGATTTTGCGGAGTTATTGATTCGTGCTTATGAATTATTTGAAAAAAAACCGCTGATTTTGCAGCGTTACCAACAACGTTTTCAACATATTTTGGTAGATGAGTTTCAGGATACCAATAAAATTCAATATCAATGGATCAAAACCCTTGCCGGACAGAGCGGAAAAGTGATGGTAGTGGGGGATGATGATCAATCTATTTATGGTTGGCGTGGCGCACAAGTTGAAAATATTCAAAAATTCCTGAAAGATTTCAATGCCAAAACCATTCGTCTTGAACAAAATTACCGTTCTACCGCGAATATTTTAAATAGTGCAAATGAATTAATTGCCAATAATACGGATAGGCTTGGGAAAAATTTGTGGACGGAAGGGGAAAAAGGAGAGCCTGTTGGAATTTATGCCGCTTTTAATGAGCTGGACGAAGCCAAATTTGTGGCGTCGCAAATTCAGGATTGGGTGGATAACGGGGGAAAACTGGATGATTGTGCCGTGCTTTACCGTAGCAACAGTCAATCCCGCGTGATTGAGGAGGCTTTAATTCGTAGTCAAATTCCTTATCGGATTTATGGTGGGGTGAGATTCTTTGAACGCCAAGAAATTAAAGATGCCTTAGCCTATTTGCGTTTGATTAATAACCGACAAGATGATGCGGCATTTGAACGCGTGATTAACACGCCGACACGAGGGATTGGTGACCGCACTTTAGATGTCTTACGAAATTTAACACGTGCACGTCAAATTACATTATGGCAGGCGATACAAGTTGCCATCCAAGAAAATATGCTTGCGGGACGAGCATCCACCGCATTATTACGCTTTCAAGAATTAATTAATTCTTTGCAGCAGGATACCTTTGAAATGCCGCTTTTTGCTCAAACGGATTTTGTGATTAAACATTCCGGTTTGTATGAAATGTATAAACAGGAAAAGGGAGAAAAGGGCGAAGTGCGGATCGAAAACTTGGAAGAATTAGTCACTGCGACACGTGAATTTATAAAACCCGATGAGGCGGATGACATGACGGATCTTACTGCTTTTCTAACTCATGCCTCGCTTGAAGCGGGAGAGGAACAAGCTTCACCGCATCAATCTTGTGTCGAAATGATGACATTGCATTCCGCAAAAGGATTGGAATTTCCCCGTGTATTTATCGTCGGCGTGGAAGAAGGTCTGTTTCCGAGTTTCCGCTCTTTTGAAGAGCCGGGGCGTTTGGAAGAAGAACGCCGTTTGGCGTATGTCGGTATTACCCGTGCAAAGAAAAAATTGACCATTTCCTATGCGGAGAGTCGTCGTTTATATGCAAAAGAAGAACGCCATCTCCCATCCCGTTTTATCGCAGAGTTACCGCGAGAATGTATCCAAGAAATTCGTTTGCGCGGAACGGTTACACGGGCAATGAATCTAGCGAAAGTGGGAACGCTGTCTCATTCGATAGAGAATGAAAACGGATGGAAAATGGGGCAAAAAGTGAAACATGAAAAGTTTGGTGTCGGTACGGTGATTAATGTTGAAGGGAGCGACAATAACACAAGATTACAAATTGCTTTCCAAGCCCAGGGCATTAAATGGCTGATTGCGCATTTGGCAAAGTTAGAAAAGATGTAATTCCCTTCTCATATTCCAACAAGACATAGCCAATAACCTTTAGTGATTTGGCAAAGTAAGCTAAAGTGCGGTAGAATCCGATAGATTTTTTATTTTACCTATTGGTTTTTTTGAAAAGTGCGGTGAATTTTGACCGCACTTTTTGTTAAGTGATTATCAACAAATTCCCATGTTTAAATTTATCTTCAAACGTATTTTGATGGTGATTCCAACTTTCATTGCCATTACTTTTGTCACCTTTGCTCTCATCCATTTTATCCCAGGTGATCCGGTAGAAATTATGATGGGGGAACGGGGCTTAACGCCTGAGGTTCACCAGCAAATGATGCATCAATTAGGTTTAGATCTTCCTCTATATCAGCAATACTTCAACTATATTGGTAATGTGATTCAAGGGGATTTTGGCGCTTCATTTCGTACACAACAACCTGTTATTACCGAGTTTTTTACCCTTTTCCCGGCTACGACTGAGTTGGCTTTTTTTGCGTTGCTTTGGTCGCTACTCGGTGGCCTGATACTCGGCACAATAGCTGCGGTGAAAAAAGACAGTTGGATTTCTCATGGAGTAACGACTATTTCACTGACTGGTTACTCTATGCCTATTTTTTGGTGGGGCTTGATTCTGATTTTATATGTGTCTCCTTCCCTTGGTTTACCGCAAGGGGGGCGTTTAGAAAACGATTTTTGGATCGATACGCCAACAGGTTTTATGCTGATTGATAGTTGGCTTTCCAGTGTACCGGGTGCGTTTGAAAATGCGCTGAAATCCTTGATTTTGCCTGCCATTGTATTAGGCACAATACCGCTTGCGATTATTACGAGGATGACCCGCTCCGCTATGTTGGAAGTATTAGGCGAAGATTATATTCGTACGGCTAAAGCAAAAGGGCTCAGTTATACACGTATTGTGATTGTACATGCGTTGCGTAACGCGTTGATTCCGGTGGTGACCGTAGTGGGATTAATTGTCGGTCAATTACTTTCCGGTGCGGTATTGACGGAAACGATTTTCTCGTGGCCGGGTATTGGAAAATGGATTATTGATGCCATTCATGCACGGGATTATCCTGTACTGCAAGGCGCCGTTTTAATTATCGCCACGATTATTATTGTGGTGAATTTAACCATTGATTTGCTTTACGGCGTGGTAAATCCGCGTATTCGTCATTGATGTAGGAGAAAGAATGACAGACACAACTTCAATGTTAGTGCCTAGAACGCCTTTACAAGAATTTTGGTTTTATTTTAAGCAAAATCGAGGTGCGCTCATCGGGTTAATTTTTATTCTGGTTGTGGCATTTATCGGTATATTTGCTTCCTATATTGCCCCTTTTGACCCAGCTGAGCAAAATCGTACCGCACTATTATTACCTCCAGCTTGGTATGAGGGTGGCAACGTGGCTTATTTACTTGGTACTGATGATATTGGTCGGGATATTCTTTCACGTATTATTTATGGTACCCGAATTTCAGTTTTTGCCGGCTTTGTCATCGTGATCCTTTCTTGTTTGTTGGGAACGAGCTTAGGATTGCTTGCCGGTTATTATGGTGGCGTATTGGATACGGTTATTGTGCGTTTAATTGATATTATGTTGGCAATTCCGAACTTATTGCTGACTATTGTCGTTGTTTCGATCTTAGAGCCTTCTTTACTGAATGCAACCTTGGCTATTGCGGTGGTATCTATTCCAAGCTATGTTCGTTTAACCCGGGCAGCAGTGATGAATGAAAAAAATCGGGATTATGTAACCTCATCTAAAGTAGCGGGCGCGGGGGTATTACGCTTAATGTTTATTGTGATTTTACCTAACTGCTTAGCCCCGCTTATTGTACAAATGACAATGGGGATTTCTAACGCTATTTTAGAACTTGCCACGCTGGGTTTCCTTGGTATTGGAGCTAAACCACCGACACCGGAATTAGGCACCATGCTTTCCGAAGCACGGAGTTTTATGCAGGCAGCTAACTGGTTGGTAACGATTCCGGGCTTGGTGATTTTATCTTTGGTACTCGCCTTTAATTTAATGGGCGATGGTCTGCGTGATGCACTCGATCCAAAACTTAAACAATAAGGGGGCGGAATGGCATTATTGGAAGTAAAAGCGCTTTCAGTTCAGTTTGGTGATAAAACTACACCTTTTAACGCGGTGGATCGTGTAAGTTATCAAGTAGAGCAAGGCGAAGTCTTGGGCATTGTCGGGGAATCAGGTTCCGGTAAATCGGTGAGTTCTTTAGCGATTATGGGATTAATTGATTATCCGGGACGGGTTTTTGCAGATTCTTTAGCATTTGAAGATAAAGATTTATTAACCCTGAGTGACAAAGACAAACGCGCCCTGATTGGTGCGGATATGGCAATGATTTTCCAAGATCCAATGACCAGCCTAAATCCTGCCTATACAGTAGGGTTCCAAATTATGGAGGCACTAAAAGTTCATGAGGGCGGTTCAAAAAAATCACGTCGCCAGCGTACCTTGGAATTATTGCGTTTGGTCGGGATTCCGGATCCCGAATCACGTATAGATGTTTATCCCCACCAACTTTCCGGCGGAATGAGTCAGCGCATGATGATTGCGATGGCAATTGCTTGTAAGCCGACACTATTGATTGCCGATGAGCCGACCACTGCATTAGATGTGACGATTCAAGCGCAAATTATGGATCTATTACTCGATTTACAGAAAAAAGAATGTATGTCGTTAATTTTAATTACCCATGATCTTGCGCTCGTTGCCGAAGCGGCACATCGCATTATTGTGATGTATGCCGGTCAAGTCGTCGAAGAAGGGCGGGCAGAGGATATTTTTCGTGAACCCAAACATCCTTATACCCAAGCATTATTGCGATCTTTACCTGAATTTGCGGAAGGTAAATCTCGTTTGCAATCTTTACCGGGTGTCGTGCCGGGAAAATATGATCGTCCGAACGGTTGTTTGTTAAATCCTCGTTGCCCTTATGCCACAGAACATTGTCGCCAAGTTGAGCCGGAATTACATCACATGGCTGATCGTAAAGTGAAATGCCATACCCCACTAAATATAGCGGGTGAGCCGGTTGAATGGAGTAAAGGAGAATAATCAATGACGAATTATATCAAAGAGCATGCTCCTTTACTGAATGCGATAGGGTTAAAAAAATATTATCCGGTTAAAAAAGGCCTATTTACAAAAACTCAGCAAGTGAAAGCCTTGGATGGTGTCTCTTTTCAATTAGAAAGAGGTAAAACTCTTGCGGTAGTAGGAGAATCCGGTTGTGGCAAATCCACATTAGGGCGTTTGCTTGCCATGATTGAAGCGCCTACTGAGGGGGAGCTGTATTACAAGGGACAGAATTTTTTAGAAAATAATTCGGCAACGAAAGCCTTACGGCGTAAGAAAATTCAAATTGTTTTCCAAAATCCTTATGCCTCATTAAATCCACGTAAAAAAATTGGCGCTATTTTGGAAGAACCTTTAATTATCAACACGAAACTTTCTGCTAAAGAACGGAAAGAAAAAGTGCTTTCTATGATGGCAAAAGTGGGATTACGTGCAGAATTTTATGATCGCTATCCTCATATGTTTTCCGGCGGACAGCGTCAGCGTATTGCTATTGCGCGCGGTTTAATGTTAGAGCCGGATATTGTCGTAGCGGATGAACCGGTGTCTGCCCTTGATGTCTCGGTGCGTGCACAAGTATTAAATCTTATGATGGATTTACAAGATGAATTGGGATTGTCTTATGTATTTATTTCTCACGATCTTTCCGTGGTGGAACACATTGCCGATGAAGTCATGGTGATGTATTTGGGGCGTTGTGTGGAAAAAGGTACAACGGCACAAATTTTTTCCAATCCTCAACATCCCTATACGCAGGCTTTACTTTCTGCCACACCACGCCTCTCGCCCGATTTACGCCGTGAACGTATAAAATTAGTCGGGGAATTACCAAGCCCGATTAATCCGCCGCAAGGCTGTGCTTTTAACCCGCGTTGTTGGAAAGCAACAGAAAAATGCCGTGAAGCAAGACCGATATTATCGCAGTATCCTGATGGTAAATTGATTGCTTGTTTTCATATTGATTAGTAAAACAAGCCGAGAAACAACCGCACTTTAAGTAAAAGTGCGGTTGTTTTTTATTTAAGGGGCTTTGGGGGACTACGTAGCAATAAAATTGAGAAAATTAATTTTAGAAGTTTAAAGATTTTGCGATTCGCAATTCCCTTGGTTTCCTAATCTGAATCGGCTTTTTGTTTTGCCAGCCAAATACTTAATGCCAGCCACAGCAAGCAAAGCGGTACACTAATCCAAGCGATAGTGGATAAACTTAAGCTTAGTGTGTTTAAGCCCGCATAGCTCCAACTTCCGATTTGATCTCCGGTTCGGTAAATGACGGTATCAATGACATTCTTGGCTTTGTAACGATCTTCACGGTTTAAACGTGTGAATAATACTTCCCGAGCGGGGCGGGTGAAAGCAAAATTACTCACTCGTCTTGTTACCTGGATAATCACAAATATCGCGACCGTTGGATAAATGGCTAACATTGCAAAACTGACACTGCTTAACAACGGTAGCATTGCCAGTACGGGAAGGATGCCTAAATATTTCATCATTCTGCCGGTTAAACCCAGTTGGAAAATTAGGGTTAAACCATTTACCCATAAATCAATATTGGCGAAAAAGGCGGTACGTTCTGCCCGGTTTAAAAAGTGATTGTTTACAATTTCAGCTTGTTGAAAGTAAAGTACAGTGGAAGTCATGGAGTAGCACAGAATAAAGGCAGAAATTCCAAGTAAGTAAGGCGATTGGAAAGTACGTGTTAAACCTGATAGCACACTACCGCCAATTTCCACTCTTTCAGTATAACCTCGATGAATCTCTGGTGAGCTTAAACGGGAAACCTGTTTTGCCGATTGCACAGCAATTTCGAGTAAGAGAAGGGCTATCGTTAAGAATACATATTGACTTAAATTATCTGCCAATCCAGAGATAAACGCCGAACCAGTCATACCACCAAGGGTTGCACCTGTTGCTAACAAACCGAATAGGCGTTTGCTTTGCTCTGTGCTGAATACATCGCTCATCAGTGACCAAAATACGGATACTACAAACAAGTTAAATACCGATACCCAGATAAAGAAGATTCTGCCCGTCCAAATAAGAATTTCACCATTAGCAGCGTACATTAAATAGGCAAAAATCAATAAGTTCAGCATAAAAAAGCGGTAAGCTATAGCGATAAATTTTTCTCGTTTCCAACATTTTACCAAATAGGCATAGCAAGGGGTCAGCACCAACATTGCAATTAATGTTCCTGTAAATAGCCACGGTAAATTTCTGACACCGCCGGTTGCCCCTAATTCATCTCGAATAGGACGTAAGCTGTAATAGGCTAAAAAGAGGGTGAATACATAAAACCAAGACCAAGCCAATGTTTTGATTTCATTGGGTTTGATATCTACAAATTTTTGTAAAAGATTGTTCATTTACTTTCCGTTTATCAATAAAAGAGCGGTCGGTTTTTCGGTTAAATTTGCGATATTATGTAACAGTTGCAAAAACCTAAATTTTATCTCATAAGTAGGGACATCACGCTGGCGTCCGTCATACAACCTTTTAAAAGCATTTAATTTTTACGGACGCCGGCGTGACGTCCCTACATTTTCTTTAAATTGTGCATTTGCGACATAATGCCGTTAAATTTTTGAAATTACATCGAAAAATGACCGCTATACAGAGAGAGGATTATTGGCAAAAATCAGCCAATAGCCGATCAATTTCCGCAAAAGCTTCCGTTAAAACACCATTTTCAGAGCGTATCGCCGTACCTTGAGCCCGTGCGATGTAAAAAGCATCAAAGCCCATCATATTGATAAACATTTCTTTTAAGTACATTCGACTAAACTCAAGGGGCGTGTAGCGGTCATTATTGGTATAAATTGAACCGCTTGATTGCAAAAGGAAAACTTTGCGTCCATCAGTCATCAAACCTTCAGAACCGGAGGCTGTATAACGGAATGTTTCACGAGCAATGAAAATGTTATCCATGTCATCTTTTAATTTAGATGGAATATTGAAGTTATATAACGGCATCGCAATAACAATACGCTTATGGGATTTAAATTGCATCAAAATCTCTTGCATTTTGACCGCTCTTTCTTGTTGCGCTAAGGTTAATTCTGCACCTGCCATTTTTTGTGAAAATAATGTCAATGTTTCATTGTCTAAACGAGGAACATCCGTTTCGGCTAAACTAATGATCGTGATTTGCTCATTCGGATTAAGTTTAGCCCACTGTTCTACAAAGTAATTTTGTAGTTTCCGTGTATAGTTTGGTAGGTGAAATTGTGGATGAGCATTAATCAACAATGTTTTCATATTATTGTCCTGTCTCATTATTTATGGGATTTCCATTCTGGCACTACTTTTTGGAATTTACTGAGGTCAATCATCGGGCTTTCTTCTGCAATATTATATAAGCCGTTTAAATCGGCTTTAACTGCCTTGACAATAGCATCTACTGCTATGTCCACATTAACAGACGGATAGCCTTCAATTGGCGCATCAAACCCTGATTTACCGCCATATAACCAACCAAAACGTAAAACGACAGGGGTAAATTTACCTGCCAGAGTACGCATTTCAACTTCCTTTAATGCTTTAACCGATTCACCGTAAATAGGATCATCTTCTCCCACTAATACATCCGTTTCAGTAATTTTCTTGTCTGTTGGGAAGTAGTATAAGAAACTTTGGTTAATGAATTTTTTTACACCTGCTTTTTCTGCTGCGGCAACGAGATTTTTTGTACCCTCTACACGTACTTTGGCATCACGTTTTAATCCTTCGGGCATTTCTGATTCTTTTAAACCTTTAGGCAATGAAGAAACTTGGTTAATGACGACATCAGGTTTTACATTCACAATGGCTTTTTCCACAGCTTTTGCATCAAAGACATCAAGCACCACAGGTTTTACTCCGTTGACTTCTAATGCTTTTGCACGATCTGCACTACGACTTGTTCCATAAACTGTATGCCCTGCTTCAACCAGTGCTTTACCCAAAGGTTCACCGACTACCCCTGTTGCGCCTGCTAAGAAAATAGTTTCGGCAAGTGCCGAAGTGGATATTGTTAAGCTAAACGTGAGGGCAATTAGACTTTTTTTCATTTTGTTTTCCTTTTGTTAAAATTTTAGCGATATTGTAGCGATAGATGTTATTACAATATATCCCCTTAATTCGCATACTTTATTTATAAAAGTCGGATAATGAACAAAAATTATCTCTATTTTCTGTATAAGTTCATTTTGTTCTAAATTAAAAGTCGCCTAAAATGGCTTCATTTGTATGATAAATTACATGATTAGAGAAATTTATGGCACTAGATAAACTAGAGGTGATGCGGGCATTTTGTCGAATTGTGGAGACCGGCAACTTCAAAAATGCCTCGGAAGATTTAAATATCGCCACAACAACGCTATCAGGGCAAATTCAAAGTCTTGAAAATCATTTAGGTATTAAATTGTTGCATCGTACTACACGTCGGGTTTCACCTACTGCAGACGGCTTACAATATTATCAACGAATCCTACCGCTTTTAGATGAAATTGAAGAAATTAATCGGGAAATTCAACAGCAAAATCATATATCCGGTTTACTGAAAGTTGAAATGCCTTCGCCTATTGCGGATCATCTTATCGTACCGAATTTGCCCTCATTTTTGCAGAAATACCCTAATTTACGCTTTGAAATTGGCAGTAGTGAACGAGTAGTTGATCTTATCAATGAAGGTGTCGATTGTGCTATTCGCGGTGGTGTGATTACGGATGATAGCCTTGTGGTAAAGATGGTTGGGCAAATGCCGTTCTGTTTATGCGCCACACCTGATTATTTACGCCAACATATGCCGATTACTAACGCAGAAGATTTAGAGCAACATAGTTATTTAGCATTTAAATTTGCTGCAACGGGCAAAGTAGCGAAAGTTTATGTTGCAGCGGAAGTGATAAATCAAGTTAAAGATGACATGCTTTTCCATAAAACGCCCGATCAAACTTATAATAATGCCCAAACCTATTATCGGGCTTTATTGGCGGGACTAGGCATAGGCTACGCCCCAAAAGCGTTTGCCGCACCTTATTTGGCCTCGGGCGAGTTAGTTGAAATTTTAAAAGATTATCCACTTCAAGCGATGCCGCTGAGTTTTGTTTACCCTTATTCTCGCTACACGCCAAAGCGAGTAAAAATATTTTTGGAATGGGTTGAGGAACTGATTGAACGACATTCTGTATGGCAGAAGGAAAAGTAAAAGTGCGGTTGTTTTTTTAAGGGTTTTTCAGTGGATAACGAGATTGGAAAATAGTGAAAATGGTTAATCCAATAACCCCCAGCAGCGCGCCGCTAAATCCGATATATTCCAATCCGACATAATTCATGATTTGGCTGCCTAATAACGCACCGGCACCGATCCCTGCATTAAATATGCCCGAATAGATTGCCGTAGCCACATCGGTGGCGTCCGGTGCAAGTTTTAGTACGTGCATTTGCAAAGCAAGTCCAATACAGGAAATGCCGATTCCCCAGAGGAAAGCGAGGGTGAATATTGTGGCAGTATAGAGGGTTGAGCCGAGTAAAAGTGTGAGTGAGACAATGAATAATCCCATTGCACTTAGAACAAATTTTTTTGGGTTAAAGCGGTATAACCGATTGAACAGTAAACTTGCACTAATACCTGATAAGCCAAATACGAGGAGAATCATTGTGGTAAGATTTGGTGCCAACTGTCCTATTTGAATCATAAAAGGCTCAATATAGGTATAGGCGGTAAAATGTGCCGAAATGATGAGCGCCGTTGTGATATAAAGCCCGATTAACAATGGACGTTTGGCGAGAACGGGTAAGCTGGCAAGTGAACCGGTATTTTTACTTGGAAGACGGGGTAAAAGTTGAATAATTAAGAACATTGCCACTAATGCTAGGACGGCAATAATGCCGAAAGTAACCCGCCATCCGACAAGCTGACCGATTAAGCGTCCGAGAGGTAAGCCTAAGATCGTGGCAAGAGATGAACCAATCGCAAGCATACCGAGTGCTTGAGTTTTTTTATTTTTAGAGGCGATTCGCATCACGAGGGAGGCAGTGATAGACCAAAAAATAGAATGAGCTAATGCAATACACATACGGGCAATCAGTAATACCCAAAAATTCCACGTAATCACAGAGAGGATATGTCCGATAATGAAAATCAAAAAAAGTTTAATGAGTAAACTTTTCCGCTCCATTTTTCTTGTTGCCAGCATTGCCGGTAAAGACATCACCAGTACAGTCCAAGCATAGACTGTCATCATCAGTCCGGTTTCAGCAGTTTGCATTTCAAAACTTTGAGCAATATTAGTCAATAATGCAACGGGTACAAATTCCGTAGTATTGAAAATAAAGGCGGTGCAAGCCATGATAATGACCCGCCAAGTTTGGATTTTTTCAGCTTGTTGGTAAAAAGACATTACTTCAATTTCTTCTTAATGAGATCTTTTAACTGTTTCCGAAAATCTTTATTTATTTCCAGTTTGTACTGAGGCGAATAGCAGCTATCAAAAAAGCGAATAGGGAGTTTCAGGTTTTGGTACTTTTCATTTGTTGCAGAAAGCTTGAGATTAATATCGCATTGCATTGTGTGTAAATCAATCGCACCATTGCCTTCACCTAAAAGTGCGGGTGTTTTTAGGCTGATTTTATTGACGGTTAATAAATTATTTTCCAGACTCAGTGATGAAATAGCGGTTTGATAGGGGGTGTTCATACTTTTCCCTTGTAATAATTCATCATTGTAATTAATTGGGAAATATTGTGACAGCAGATCCAGTAAATTTATTCCTAAAAGTTCCCCGTCTCGAGCATTAAAATCAAATTGCCCTTGCATTAATTCTGAATTGGAAAAAGTCAGCTGAATATTAAAATCCGTTGTGCCGGTCATTGTATTAGGAAAGCTTAATAGGGTGAGTAAGCGCTCCATAGGAAAATTTTTACCGGAAAATTTGACCGCACTTTCTTGTGCAAGACTATTGAATTTTAGCACGGCTAAACAATCAGTGGTGCAGGCCGGCTTGATGTAGGCTGCCAGTATTTTATACGGTTTAGAAAAATCAGCGTGCACTTCAATATACCCTAATGTTTGCTCATTGAGTTTTGCTCTTTCAATTTGGATTAATGATTCTTTATCTTGTCGAAGGGCAATATTTGCTTTATTAAAGGAGAAATCGAATGTTGTATTTTTTCCATAAATCGGTTTTTCAAGTTCAATAGAGATTCGATTTTCTCTGTTAAAGGAAATACTTTTTGCCAATAATTTTTTCAGTGAAAAATCTGAAAGTTGTAGAGTTATTTTCGCTGAATTGAGGGAGTTTTCACCGAATTTAGCTTGATTTATTATGAGTTGTTCAAATTTTGGCTCGCCGAGAATTAACGGTAAAAATGCCAATTTTCCCTCAATCCGTTTGAGGGACATCTCATGAAACCTCAGTTGCTCAATAGAAAAATAAGGTTGAGGAATGAGATTGAACTCAAGGGATTTTACTTGAATATTGTGTTGGGCTAATTGCTCGGTGAGCTGTGTTTTGGCTTGTTGAAGTTGGATGTAGAAAAAAGCAAAGATCGCAACAAGCACGATCAACAGGCTTATTGCGATCTTTTTCATTTATTTATCCTCATCAATGCGACTTGCCACAGCCGTTTGTTGGTTTCTATATTTCGCATCTTTACGGCGGTTGTAAGGGCGGGCAGCCTCTCCGCTTAATACTTCAAAACTTAGCGCACCGATAATCATATTGGGGCGCAATGCTAAAGGCAATTTGCCGGAATTATAAAATTCTAGGACGATTTTTCCTTCCCAACCCGGATCAATACGGTGTGCTGTTACATGAACCATTAAGCCTAGACGGGCGAGGGAAGAGCGACCATCCAACCAACCAATAATATTTGCCGGTAATTTGACGGATTCTAACGTAGTCGCCAGTGCCAATACACCGGGATGTAGAAAAAAGGCTTCGTTGTCAGGGATGATAATTTCATCGCTCATGACCGATTCTAATTGTGCAGATACTTCTTCTTTAGGGCCGCTTAAATCAATATAAGGTGCAGAATGTTCGCGAAATACCCGGAAGGAATTGCCTAAACGGACATCAATGGTTGCACCGTTAATTTTGTCGTTAGCAGGTCGGGGGGTTAAAGAAATAATGCCATCATCAAGATAGCGTTCGATATCGGTATCACAAAGACGCATAATTTCTCCTATTTTTGATTTAATAAATGAAGAATTTGAGCTTTTAGCATATTGATCGCAATGCGATTCTTACCGCCGCGAGGAATGACAATATCAGCGTATTGTTTAGACGGTTCAATAAATTGTAAGAACATTGGACGTACCGTTGAACGGTATTGATCAATAACGGATTGAAGCGAGCGACCGCGTTCTTCCATATCACGTTGCAAGCGGCGAATAAAACAAATATCAAGCGGTGTATCAACAAATACAGAAATATCCGCTAATTGGCGTACACGCTCATCCGTGAGTAATAAAATACCTTCTAAAATAACGATACGTTTAGGTGTGAAGTGAGTCGTTTCAGCCGTTCGAGTATGTTCTACATAGCTATAAACAGGAATATTCACCGCTTTATTGGCTTTTAAATCTTTTAAATGCTGAATGAGTAAATCACGATCCATGGAGTTGGGGTGGTCATAATTGGTTTTTACTCGTTCGCTCATTTCTAAATGGCTTTGATCTTTGTAGTAGCTATCTTCTGTGATGATGCCGATTTGTTGGCAACCCAATTCATTACATAATTCTTTATGAACGGTGGAAGCAATGGAACTTTTTCCTGAGGCGGAGGCGCCGGTGATAGCAATAATGATACAAGATGAATCTGGCATAAATATAACCTGAAAACTGACAAATTCCCTGAATTATAAAGAAAAGTGCGGTCAATTTCACCTTTATTTTCAGTATCAATTTGCAAAATTGTGAGGATTATCACGGTATTATTTTTCGTTTTCGCGTAGTATTTTAGCGTTTTCACCCAATAGGAGTATTTGCTATGAAACTCAATAAAATTTCGTTTTCCATTTCAACCGCACTTTTAGCCGGCGGTTTAATGATTTCCTCTGGCGTGAACGCCAAAGGTCGCTTGGTCGTGTACTGTAGTGCTACTAATATTTTATGTGAAACCACTACGAAAGCCTTTGGCGAAAAATATGATGTAAAAACGTCTTTTATCCGCAATGGTTCGGGAAGTACATTTGCAAAAGTCGAGGCGGAAAAAAATAATCCGCAAGCCGATGTGTGGTTTGGCGGTACCTTTGATCCGCAAGCGCAAGCGGCGGAATTAGGTTTGATTGAGCCCTATAAGTCCAAACATATTGATGAAATTGTTGAATCGTTCCGTGATCCGGCAAAAACAAAAGGTAATTATGTTTCCGCCATTTATATGGGGATTTTAGGTTTTGGTGTTAATACCGAGCGTCTTGCTAAACTAGGTATTAAAGAAATCCCGAAATGTTGGAAAGATTTAACGGATCCAAATTTAAAAGGTGAAATCCAAATTGCCGATCCGCAAAGTTCAGGCACGGCTTATACTGCCATCGCGACCTTTGTACAACTTTGGGGTGAAGATAAAGCCTTTGATTTCTTTAAACAATTACATCCAAACGTATCACAATACACCAAATCCGGTATTGCGCCATCACGTAATGCGGCACGGGGCGAAACCGCTGTGGGTGTCGGTTTCTTACACGATTATGCATTAGAAAAACAGCAAGGCGCACCATTAGAATTAATCGTACCTTGTGAAGGAACCGGTTATGAATTGGGCGGTGTAAGCATCATTAAAGGGGCTCGAAATCTTGATAATGCCAAATTATTCATAGATTGGGCGCTTTCTCAAGAAGGGCAGGAGCTGGCGTGGAAGAAAGGGGAATCTTTGCAGATTTTAACCAATACGAAAGCGGAACAATCTCCTGTCGCCTTTGATCCTACGAAACTGAATTTAATCAATTACGATTTTGAGAAATACGGCGCAACCGAAGAACGTAAACGTCTAATTGAGAAATGGGTTCGGGATATTAAATTAGCAAACTAGCATTTCTGAAGTGCGGTTAAACGTTATCAATTTTTCGGCACTATGTAGCAAACGCATAAGTGAAAAATGTAAGGGCGAACGGCTACATAATGTCGCAATTTTTGACCGCACTTTTTGCCTTATTTATCTTTTCTTTTCACTACAATCATAAAACCATGGTTGGGAAACGGGCTGTCGCAGGTTCTCCTTTTGCACAGAAATCACAGGAATTGACCTGATGAACTCTGATTTGCTACTTAACGGTTCTAATGAGAGGCGCAGAAGATGAATTGATTAAATGTAGGCGTAAGTTAAAGTAGCCAAATAGTCTTTCGGAGGTTTAATGAGAAAGCAGGCATTTTTAAATAGCAATTGGTTTTGGATTGCCATTGCGTTAGTAGGGTTTATTTGTTTGCCCTATACAGCGCTTTATTACGGACTTTGGGAATCTACATCGGATGAGTTGTTGGAATCTATGGGGTGGGCTGCGCCCAATTTAAGTTGGCTATGGTTTGGTAGTCTGTTACTCATTCCCGCCGTGTCGCATTGCTTTAAACAAACAACGTCTCGACAAGGTTTGTTTGAGTTTTTGCTGATCTGTGCTCTTTTCGCCTTTATTTTTGTCTCTGCAACGATCGCTAAAATTAGCCTTGGTTATTCCATTTTTGTGTTAGTAGTGGTGCTGATTGCAATGGCAACGAATGCTTTGGCTAAAATGAAGATAATGCAAGGGGACAAATTTATTATTGCCTCGCTTATCAGTATTGTGCTGATGATTTTCTTTTTTATCGTTTATCCTACCTTAGCAATTTTTATTTCTATGTTTTATGACGGTTCGGAATTTGTTCCAACCCAATTTTTAACGATAATTAAGCAACCTTATATTATCCGTATTATCCTCAATTCATTGAGTGTGGCGGCAACTATCGGCGTCTTGGCAACTTTATTCGGTTTAATTTTTGCGCTTTATACGACCCGTATCGCCAAACGTACCGCTTTTATCGGTAAAATTTTCTCAATTTTACCGATTGTTACCCCGCCGTTTGTGGTGGGATTGGGGGTAACGTTAATGCTTGGACGTTCAGGTTATGTAACGCAATTTTTAGTGGAGTATCTCGGCTTTAATAACAACTGGTTATACGGTTTCACCGGTATTGTCATCGCTCATACACTGGCATTGACCCCGATGTCCTTTATGATTTTGGAGGGTGCGCTTAAATCCGTCCATCCTTCTATTGAAGAGGCTTCCTACACTTTGCGTGCAAACCGCTATCAAACCTTTTTCAATATCATTTTCCCACTATTGAAACCGGCACTGGGTAACTCATTCCTTGTGGTTGCCATTCAATCTTTAGCGGATTTTAGTACGCCATTGGTGCTGGGCGGTAGTTTTGATGTAATTTCCTCACAAATCTACTTTTTTATTGCAGGCTCACAACTTGATTATGCTTCAGCCAGTACATTGGGGAGTTTATTGCTTATTTTCTCGCTATCGATTTTCGTGATCCAGTATTTATGGATAGGTAATCGCTCCTATGTGACGGTTTCCGGCAAATCCTATCGTGGTGATGTGCAAGATCTGCCGAATCTTATGAAATACGCCATTATGCTGATTTTAGGTTTTTGGGTGTTATTCAATGTGGTTCTTTACGGCAGTATTTTCTACGGAAGCTTTACCGCTAACTGGGGAGTAGATTACACATTAACCTTTAAACATTATCTTGCGCTATTTGGTCAAGGCTTTAGCGATGGGGCTTGGCCGTCTCTTATCCAAACTGTATTGTTTTCCGCCGCAGCAGCGCCGATTACGGCTCTCTTTGGGCTATTGATTGCCTACATTACTGTGCGCCGTGATTTTAAAGGGAAGAAGACGTTAGAATTTCTCACCTTACTTTGTTTTGCCGTACCGGGTACGGTTGCGGGGGTGTCCTATATCCTTGCTTTTAATAGCGCGCCGATTTATATCACAGGAACGGGATTAATCATTATTCTTTCTATGGTGATGCGTAATATGCCGGTCGGGATGCGCGCTGCGATTGCAGGATTGGGACAATTGGATAAATCTCTCGATGAAGCCTCTCTCTCACTTAAGGGCAGTTCATTTAAAACCATTGTATTTATTGTGCTGCCATTGCTTAAACCGGCTCTGTTATCTGCATTGGTAACCAGTTTTGTCCGCTCTATGACAACAGTGAGTGCCATCGTCTTTCTTGTTACTGCCGATACCCGTGTTGCGACATCTTATATTTTAAATAGAGTCGAGGACGGTGAATATGGTGTGGCGATTGCCTATGGTTCGATTCTCATCGTCGTCATGATGGCGATTATTCTATTTTTTGATTGGCTCGTGGGGGATACCCGCATTAGTCGATCCAAAGCGAAAAAAATGAATTAAGCACCGTCTGAACATCTATAAAAGTGCGGTATAAAAATAAATAGTTTTTAAAAGGTAGTAATGATGAACAACGATTTTTTAGTATTGAAAAATATCACCAAAGCATTTGGTAACGCTGTCGTAATCGATAATTTAGATTTAACCATTAAACGTGGCACAATGGTGACCTTGCTTGGGCCGTCAGGTTGTGGCAAAACGACAGTATTAAGGTTGGTGGCGGGGTTGGAAAATCCCACAAGCGGTCAAATTTTTATTGACGGTGAAGATGTAACGAAATCTTCTATACAAAACCGCGACATTTGTATTGTGTTCCAGTCTTATGCGTTGTTCCCGCATATGTCTATTGGTGATAACGTGGGTTACGGCTTAAAAATGCAAGGTGTGGGCAAACAAGAACGCGCTCAGCGGGTTAAGGAAGCCCTCGAATTGGTGGATTTAGCAGGTTTTGAAGAACGATTTGTCGATCAAATTTCCGGTGGGCAACAACAGCGTGTGGCGTTAGCCCGTGCTTTAGTCTTGAAACCAAAAGTATTGCTATTTGACGAGCCGTTAAGCAACTTGGATGCGAATCTTCGCCGCGCTATGCGTGAAAAAATTCGTGAATTACAACAACGATTGGGTATCACGTCCTTATATGTTACTCATGATCAAACCGAAGCCTTCGCCGTATCCGATGAGGTTATTGTGATGCATAAAGGCAAGATTATGCAAAAAGCACCGGCAAAAGAACTTTATCTTCGCCCTAATTCCTTGTTTTTGGCGAATTTTATGGGGGAGTCCAGTATTTTTGAGGGGAAATTACAAAATGATACGGTGGATATTAACGGTTATCAAGTCCCCCTTTCTAATACGGCACAATTTGGTTTGGCTGATGGCGAATGCCTAGTGGGGATTCGTCCCGAAGCGGTTTATCTGAGCAATGAAGGCTCAGATAATCAACGTTGTGAGATTAAAAGTGCGGTCTATATGGGCAACTATTGGGAAGTGGTCGCGATTTGGGCAGGAAAAGAATTACTGGTGAATTGTAAACCGGAAGATTTTAATGCCGAACTCAAACAAGCCTATGTGAATTTGTCGAAATACGGGGTTTTTCTATTGAAGAAAGAATAGGTTATTTTGGCTTATCGCAACTCTTAAAGAAAAGTGCGGTTAATTTTAACCGCACTTTTTCTGTTCTAAAGGTGTTTTACACGACGTTTTACTTCTTCCTGTTTGCCCGCATTAAACGGACGCGCATCCGGACTGCCCAAATAGCCGCATACACGGCGGGTAACCGACACTTTGCTGCTGTCGTGATTACCGCATTTCGGGCAAACAAAACCTTTGCTGGTACATTCAAATTCTCCGGTGAAGCCACATTCGTAACATTCATCAATAGGCGTATTGGTGCCATAGTAAGGGACACGGTCATAACTATAATCCCAAACATCTTCCAGAGCTTTCAAATTATGTTGAATATTGGGATATTCGCCGTAGCAAATAAAGCCGCCGCTTGCTAAAGACGGATAGGGCATTTCAAAATCCAACTTATCATAAGGATTCACTTTCTTTTCCACATCCAAATGATAGCTGTTGGTGTAATAACCTTTATCCGTTACGCCTTCAATCACACCGAATTGTTTCGTATCCAAACGACAGAAACGATCACATAAATTTTCACTTGGCGTTGAATAGAGGCTGAAAGCATAACCAGTTTCTTTTTGCCACTGTTTCACCGCATTGCTTAAATGCGTAACGATTGCGAGACCTTTTTGGCGGAGTTGTTCATTATCAAAAATATGTCCTTGGTTATAAAGTGCATTAATAGTTTCATGAATGCCAATATAGCCAAGTGAAATTGAGGCTCGCCCGTTTTTAAACAGCTGTGCAACATTATCATCAGCCGCTAAACGTGCACCACAAGCCCCTTCCATATAAAGAATCGGCGCAACTCTAGCTTTCGTATTTTCAAGACGGGCAATACGTGTCATTAATGCCTTTTTAGCAATCGCAAGACGTTGGTCTAAAGTGCGGTAAAATTCCTCTTCATTTTGGGATTCTAAGGCGATACGCGGTAAATTCAGGCTAACCACCCCTAAATTGTTACGTCCATCGTGAATTTCCGTGCCTTGTTCCTGATAAGCGCCTAAAAAACTGCGACAGCCCATTGGCGCTTTGAAAGAACCGGTAACTTTGACGACTTGATCATAATTGAGAATATCCGGATACATTCGTTTGGAAGCACATTCCAGTGCAAGCTGTTTAATATCGTAATTCGGATCGCCCTTTGCTTGATTGATCCCCTTTTTAATGGTGAATACAAGCTTTGGAAAAACCGGTGTTTTATGATTTTTGCCTAAACCGAGAATGCGGTTTTTCAAGATTGATTGTTGGATTAAACGGGCTTGCCAACTCTCACCTAAACCAAAGCCAAAAGTAACAAATGGTGTTTGGCCGTTGGAGGTATGCAAGGTATTCACTTCATATTCTAGGGATTGAAACGCATCAAAACATTCTTTTTCAATTAATGATTTTGCGTAGCCTTCTGCATCCGGAATTTGCCAAGTGAGCGCATTTTTTAAATGTTTTTCATAGCTGATTTGAACATAAGGAGCAAGCACTTCATCAATACGATTAATGGTCGTACCGCCATAAATATGGCTTGCCACTTGCGCAATAATTTGTGCGGTTACCGCAGTGGCGGTACCAATGGATTTTGGCGGCTCAATTTCTGCATTTCCCATTTTGAAACCCTGAGAAAGCATCCCTTTTAAATCAACCAGCATACAGTTAAACATGGGGAAAAACGGTGCGTAGTCTAAATCGTGATAATGAATTTCGCCTTTTTCATGTGCTTCGACTACATCACGCGGCAAAATGTAATGTTTGGCATAATGTTTTGCTACGATACCGGCGAGTAAATCCCGTTGGGTCGGAATAACTTTGGCGTCTTTATTGGCATTCTCATTTAAGAGTTCTACATTACTTTGTTCAATTAAGCCTTCAATTTCCTTGGTCAGTTTGCTGCGTTTTTCTCGGGCTAAATCACGATCGTGACGATATTCAATATAAACACGCGCCACTTGCGGGTAATGGCTTTTCATCAGTTTGTCTTCAACGATTTTTTGAATTTGATGAATGTCGATTTCTTGTTGATGATGGGTAAAAATCTCATGGCTTACATCTTGCCCGATTTGGTGAAAATAAAATTCATCGTAAATATTAACCGCACTTGCGGCTTTTTTTATCGCATTGATAATCCGTTGAATCTCAAAATCAACACGAGAACCATCACGTTTGATGACGCTAAAATTGTTCATAATATGCTCCAAGTTATTATGCGTTACAAAAAACAGAAGCACTATATATAGATCTAAAATTATAATCAACACACAATATGTAGTGTTTTGTTGATGGTTTATAGGTGGAAATAAAGATGAGCTATTGATTTTATT
The DNA here is from genome assembly GCF_010587025.1 of Rodentibacter caecimuris. Classification (NCBI taxonomy): domain Bacteria; kingdom Pseudomonadati; phylum Pseudomonadota; class Gammaproteobacteria; order Pasteurellales; family Pasteurellaceae; genus Rodentibacter; species Rodentibacter caecimuris. The sequence continues at coordinate 2,368,249 of NZ_CP040863.1, forward strand.
AGCTTGATGGTAGGGTTATTTATAAGAATTAATTTTAAATAAAATATTAATTTTTGATCTAGATCAAATTTCTTTAATAGAAATAAAAAACGGTCGAAAAATCGACCGCTCTTTTCATTGGATTAAATTTAGGCGGCAACCATTACCATAGCAGGGCGAATGACGCGTCCGTTTAGCGTGTAGCCTTTTTGTAAAACTGCTGTAATTTGATTAGATTCAAATCCTTCCGCAGGTTGCATAGAAATGGCTTGGTGTAACTCCGGATTGAAGTTTTCTCCCACGACACCTACCGCTTCGACCCCAAAGCGACCTACGGTTGCAACAAGCTCTTTTAAAGTAAGCTCCACACCATCAAATAAGGCTTTTACGCCTTCATCTTCAGTATTTGCCGGTGTGCTAAGGGCACGTTCTAAGTTATCGATGGTGTTTAAAATGTCTTTTGAGAATTTTTCTAGGGCAAATTTATGTGCTTTTTCTACATCCTGCTCGGCACGGCGGCGAATATTGTCAATTTCTGCACGGGTACGAAGTAAAAGATCTTGTTCTTTTTTTGAGGTTTCTTCTACTTGTGTTTTAAGTTGCTCTTCAAGTTCTTGAACTCGGGCAATAGCCTCTTCTAAAGGATCCTCAGCCTGTACCTGTTCAATCTCTTCCTTTTGAATCTCTTCAATAGGTTCTTCAGTGGTATTAATTTTTTGTTCTTGTTCGGACATTTTGTTCTCCATTAATTCAAAAATTGGCGACATTTTAGCAAAATTAAAGTGCTATGTAATATAATGGCGAAAATTTTGAATTCAAGTGCGGTTGATATTCCGCTTAAATTAATGAAAATGAATGAACTACATAACTCCTTTAACATTATTGGCTTAGCAGGGAAACCGCGTAATGACGTGAATCTGCAAATGCACAAAAATGTTTACCATTGGCTGATCGAGCGTGGTTATCAGGTATTAGTTGAAAAAGAGGTAGCAGAAAAACTTGAATTACCTGAACACACCGCGGCGAAATTAGAGCAAATCGGGCAATTGGCACAGCTTGTAATTGTGATTGGGGGAGACGGCAATATGCTTGGACGTGCGCGTATCCTTGCAAAATATAATATTCCTCTTATCGGGATTAACCGTGGTAACCTCGGTTTTTTAACGGATATCGACCCGAAAAATGCGTATGCCCAATTAGAAGCCTGTTTAGAACGAGGCGAATTTTTTGTGGAAGAACGTTTTCTCTTAGAAGCCCAAATTGAGCAAAATGGAGAAATTATTGCTAAGGGAAATGCAATTAATGAGGCTGTTATTCACCCTGCGAAAATTGCCCATATGATTGATTTCCATGTGTATATTAATGATAAATTTGCTTTTTCTCAGCGTTCTGACGGGTTAATTGTTTCGACCCCAACGGGATCGACGGCTTATTCCCTTTCTGCCGGAGGGCCGATTTTGACACCAAATTTAAATGCGATCGCGTTAGTGCCAATGTTTCCTCACACACTGTCATCACGCCCTCTCGTTATTGACGGCGACAGTAAAATTTCTATCCGCTTTGCTGAACATAATACTTCTCAGTTGGAGGTGGGGTGTGATAGTCAAATTGCATTGGGCTTTTCACCGGATGATGTGGTTCATATTGAAAAAAGCAAACATAAATTACGTTTGCTTCATCTAAAAAATTATAATTATTACAATGTATTAAGTACAAAGTTGGGCTGGTTAAAAAATTTCTAAATAAAATCTTTACTGTATATTGAAACAGTATTAATATAATAAATATACAGTGAACAAGGATTTTATTATGCTTACCCAACTTACTATTAATAATTTTGCGATTGTTCGTCAGCTAGATGTCGAATTTGCCAAAGGAATGTCTGTGATTACCGGTGAAACCGGAGCCGGTAAATCCATTGCTATTGATGCTTTGGGTTTATGTTTAGGACAACGTGTAGAAAGTTCAATGGTAAGGGATGGGCAAGAACGTGCCGAAATTTGTGCAAGTTTTCACCTTGATTCCCATAATCCGGCTTATTATTGGTTGCGGGAGCAGGAATTACAGGATTCTGATAATCCCGCCGAATGTATTTTACGCCGAGTGATCAGTGCTGATGGTCGTTCCAAAGCATTTATTAATGGTACGCCGGTTTCTGCTACTCTACTTAAAGACATCGGGCAATATCTTATCCATATTAACGGTCAACATGCTTCGCAGCTTCTGCTAAAAAGCGATTATCAGCTTCAATTAGTGGATAGTTTTGCGCAACATACCGACTTATTAAACCAAATGCGTGATGACTATCACACATGGAAAAATTTGCAAACCCAAGTTAAGACATTTCAACAAAAAGTCGCAGAAAATGAATCTAAAAAACAGTTGTTACAATACCAAGTTGAAGAATTGGATGAATTTAATCTTCGACCGAATGAATACTTTGAATTAGAGGAAGAGCAACGCCGTTTATCAAGTAGTGAACAGCTTACCCAGCTTTCGCAATCGGCTTTACAGATTTTAAGTGAAAATGAAACGGTAAATATTGATTCAATGTTATATCGTGCAACTCGGTATATTGACGAGCTGGTAGAATTGGAGCCGCGTTATGCAGAGGCGCAAAATTTGCTGAATGAGGCGCTGATTCAAGTACAAGAGGCAACCGGTGAGATTCAACATTTATCATCAAATATTGAGCAAGATCCTATGTTGTTACAAGAAATTGAACAGCGTATGGGGCAAGCATTACAGTTGGCAAGAAAGCATAATGTGAAGCCTGAGGAATTAGTCAGATTGCATAAAAAATTAAAAGAGGAATTGACCGCACTTTTAGATTTTTCAGAAAGTGAAGACTTGTTGATTGCGCAAGAAAAAGCGGCTTTTACACAAATGCAAGCGACGGTACAGGCATTAACAAGCAGTCGTCAGAAAGCTGCAAACGAGTTGGCGCAGCAAGTTACGGCATCAATTAAACAGCTTGCAATGGAAAATGCGGAATTCTATGTGGAAGTGAAAACCGATCATGACAAAATCACGAGCAATGGGGCAGATCAGATTGTGTTTACTTTGCGTAGCAATTTAGGACAGCAGCCCCAACCATTGGTAAAAATTGCCTCTGGGGGGGAACTTTCCCGTATTTCACTCGCTATTCAGGTATTAGCCTCCGATCAATCTGCGGTTCCTACTTTAATTTTTGATGAAGTTGATGTTGGTATTAGCGGTTCGACAGCGAGTGTAGTAGGCAAGTTATTGCGTCAGTTAGGCGATAAATGCCAAGTACTTTGTGTTACTCATTTACCTCAAGTAGCCTGTTGCGGACATCATCAATTTAATGTAGAAAAATGGATCGTTGATGAAAAAACAGAAACAAAAATGACCGCACTTTCACAGTCGGAACGTATTCCTGCGTTAGCCCGTTTATTAGGCGGAAGCCAGATTACCGATTTGGCGTTAGCAAATGCGAAAGAAATGCTTGAATCTATTTCGTCATAACTTAATTCAAATTCCATTAGATTTGGGATAGGTAAATTTACTTTTACTCCGATTTTTTACTAAATAAAAATACAGGAAATTAATAACTTGCTATAATTTCACTTGATTCATATTTTGTAAAACATATTTTTATAACCATTTTGTTAGGAGCTATGATGTCGTTACAGTTCAATATGATCGCTTTGTTGCTGGTGATTTTTATTATTCTGGGAGTCATTAGCCATAACAGCGCGATTACCATTTCATCTGCAGTATTGTTGATTATGCAGCAGACTTTTTTATCTGGATATATCCCATTACTTGAAAAATATGGTTTAAAAATCGGGATTATTATTTTAACCATTGGGGTATTAAGTCCGTTGGTTTCGGGTAAAATTCAATTACCTAATGTTGCCAATTTGTTAAGCTGGAAAATGGTATTTTCGGTTATCGTTGGTATGTTTGTGGCATGGCTTGCCGGCAAAGGCGTTTCGCTAATGGGGGAGCAACCGATATTAGTCACAGGTTTACTGGTAGGGACAGTTATCGGTGTCGCTTTTCTTGGAGGGATTCCTGTCGGACCCCTTATTGCAGCAGGAATTTTAGCGCTATTAATCGGAAAATTTTAGATGAAGAATAAATGGTTATTTATTGCTGCGTTGAGTGGGTTTTTCAGCGTAGCTTTGGGCGCATTTGCCGCACATGGTTTAACTCATATTTTGGATAATAAAGCTCTTGCATGGATTGATACCGGTCTGAAATATCAACTATTTCATACGCTAGCAATGTTAGCGGTGGGGCTATCGACATGGTGCAATAATAAATTTGCAAATTTTGCTGCGATGGCATGGGCATTCGGTATATTGCTTTTTAGTGGCAGCTTATATGCCCTTGCATTTGGTTTGGGAAAGCCAGTCGTTTGGCTCACTCCGATTGGCGGCAGTTTATTTTTAATTGGCTGGTTTAGTCTGGCCTACGGCAGTTTCAAAAGTAAATCAGAATGAAAAAAAGAACGATAAAATCTGAATTTAATTCTTTACAACAATCTCTCTTTTCTCAACTTGATAACCTGATGTTGGTGGAAAAACGTCGGTTATTTTCGCGTATTCAGGGTATTGGTAAAATTAAAAATCAAGATGCGCAACAAGCAGTGGCATCGGAAATTGAACGACAAATTCAACAGGCAAAATTGCGTGTGGTACAGCGTAAAAGTGCGGTTAAAAATCCCATTATTTTCCCTGAAGACCTGCCGGTTAGCCAACGTAAAAAGGAAATCAAAAAGCTATTATCAGAGCACCAAGTTATTGTAGTGGCAGGGGAGACTGGATCTGGCAAAACCACTCAGTTGCCGAAAATGTGCTTGGAGTTGGGATTAGGTCGTTTAGGTATGATTGGGCATACCCAACCTCGCCGTATTGCCGCCCGTTCCGTTGCTGCCCGTATTGCCGAAGAATTACAAAGCGACTTGGGTGATTTGGTGGGATATAAAGTCCGTTTTAATGACCAAATTAGCGATAATACCCAAATAAAACTGATGACCGATGGGATTTTACTGGCTGAAATTCAAACGGATCGTTTCCTCAATCAATATTCCTGTCTGATTATTGATGAAGCACATGAACGTAGCCTAAATAACGATTTTATACTCGGTTATCTGAAACAGCTTTTACCACGCCGACCGGATTTAAAAGTCATCATTACTTCCGCAACGATTGATGTAGAACGTTTTTCCAAACATTTTAATCACGCCCCTATTATCGAAGTATCAGGTAGAACTTATCCCGTCGAAGTGCGTTATCGTCCAATTATCGATGAGGCAGATCAAGACCAACTGCAAGGCATTTTGAGTGCGGTAGATGAACTTCAAGCGGAAGGCCGAGGCGACATTTTGATTTTTATGAATGGAGAGCGGGAAATTCGTGATACGGCAGAAGCATTACAAAAGCAAAATCTAAAACACACGGAAATTCTACCGCTCTTTGCCCGCCTGTCTGCACAGGAACAAAATAAAATCTTTCATCCTAGCGGATTAAATCGCATCGTACTTGCTACCAATGTGGCGGAAACCTCACTAACCGTACCGGGAATTAAATACGTGATTGACCCGGGCACAGCACGTATTTCCCGTTATAGTTATCGGACAAAAGTTCAACGTTTGCCGATTGAACCGATTTCACAGGCTTCTGCGAATCAGCGTAAAGGACGTTGTGGGCGTGTGAGTGAAGGTATTTGTATCCGTCTTTATTCAGAAGAGGATTTTAATTCCCGACCTGAATTTACCGATCCGGAAATTTTGCGTACTAATTTGGCTTCCGTTATTTTACAAATGACGGCATTAGGCTTGGATGATATTGAGGCGTTTCCATTTGTCGATGCGCCGGATAGGCGGAATATTCAAGACGGCGTGAAATTGTTGGAAGAATTGGGCGCGTTTGAAACGATTAAAACAAAATCAGGCGAAAAACGCCGATTGACACAAACCGGTCGTCAACTTGCCCAACTTCCGGTTGATCCCCGATTAGCCAAAATGTTATTAAGTGCGGTCAATTTTTCGAGTGTTTATGAAGTAATGGTGATTGTTTCTGCACTATCCATTCAAGATCCGCGTGAACGCCCAACCGAGAAACAGCAATCAGCAGATGAAAAGCATCGTCGCTTTGCAGATAAGAAATCCGATTTTTTGGCATTTTTAAACCTTTGGAATTATCTCCAAGAACAACAAAAAGCATTGACCAAAAATCAATTTCGCCGCCAGTGTCAAAAAGATTTCTTAAATTACTTGCGTATCCGAGAATGGCAGGATATTTATCATCAAATTCGTCTTGCGGTGCGTGAGATGGGGTTGCCGATTAATTCAGAAAAAGCAGAATATCAGCAAATTCATACCGCACTTTTAAGCGGTTTATTGTCTCATATCGGGCTGAAAGATATGGAAAAACAACAATATCTAGGGGCGCGTAATACCCATTTTTCAATTTTCCCCAATTCTGTACTTTTCAAAAAACAGCCAAAATGGGTGATGACAGCAGAATTAGTGGAAACCTCGAAACTTTGGGGGCGTATGGTGGCGGAAATTGAATCCGAATGGATTGAGCCGCTCGCCGATCATTTAGTCAAAAAATCTTATGCCGAGCCACGATGGTCGAAGTCACGCGGCGCGGTAATCGCTGATGAAAAGGTGAGTTTATACGGTGTGCCGATTGTTGTGGCAAGACCGGTAAATTATGGCTCGATCGATCCTATTGTGAGCCGAGAGATTTTTATTCAATCTGCTTTGGTTGAAGGAAATTGGCACACAAAACACAATTTTTTCAAACAAAATCAGTGTTTGATTCGTGAAGTCGAAGAGTTGGAACACAAAAGTCGTCGTCGAGATATTTTAGTAGATGAGCGTACCTTATTTGAATTTTACGATCAACGTATTGGTACAGAGGTAGTATCGCAGAAATATTTTGATACTTGGTGGAAAAAAGCTTCAAAACAGGATTCGGAATTACTTAATTTTGAACGTGCTTTCCTCATTAATGAGGGGGCGGAGAAAGTGAGTAAACTGGATTTTCCCAATTTTTGGCATCAAGGTAATCTTAAGCTCAAACTCACCTATCAATTTGAACCGGGAACTGAAGCGGACGGTGTAACGGTGCATATTCCGTTACCATTGCTTAATCAAGTAGAAATGGGCGGTTTTGACTGGCAAATTCCGGGATTGCGCGAGGAACTGGTGATTGCATTGATTAAATCTTTGCCGAAATCATACCGACGTAATTTTGTTCCGGCACCCAATTATGCTCGCGCTTTTTTAGAACGTGCTATTCCCTTAGAAAAACCGCTATTGGATACGCTCATCTATGAATTGCGTCGTATGACTGGGGTAACAGTGGCGGAGGAATATTGGAATTGGGCGCAAATTCCAAGCCATTTAAAAATGACTTTCCGTGTTGTGGATGAAAAAGGAAAGAAAATTGCCGAATCCATGGATTTAGATGCACTCAAATTTGAGTTAAAAGAGCGTGTGCAAGAAAGTATTTCTGCCGTAGCGGATGATGCGATTGAGCAGAGTGGGGTACATATTTGGAACTTTGCCGAATTACCACAGTTTTATGAACAGAAAAAGCACGGTTTTAGTGTGAAAGCCTTTCCGGCGATTGTAGATGAAAAAGAATCTGTCGGTATTAAACTTTTTGAAACGGAATTTGAACAAAAAGTAGCAATGCAGCAAGGATTACGCCGCTTACTGTTACTCAATGTGCCTTCACCGATTAAATATTTACACGAAAAATTACCCAATAAATCCAAACTTGGTCTTTATTTCACCCCGTTTGGGCAGGTATTGGATTTAATTGATGACTGTATCGCTTGTGCGGTGGATAAACTTATTGCAGATTTTGGCGGTTTGGTTTGGAATGAGGAAAGTTTTGAAAAACTGCGTGATTTTATACGTGAAAACTTGAACGACATTACGGTAGAGATTGCACAAAAAGTTGAAGAAATTCTGACATTTACTCACACCTTAAACCAACGTTTAAAAGGTAAAATGGATTTTACTATGGCATTTGCACTCTCGGATATTAAATCTCAGTTGAGCGGTTTGGTGTATCAAGGTTTTGTACAAAAAAGTGGTTATCATCGTTTGCCGGATTTATTACGTTATTTACAGGCTATTGATAAACGAATCGATAAACTAGCCCAAGATGTAAATCGTGATCGTGCGGCAATGCTGCGTGTAGAACAAGTACAACAAACCTATCAACAATTATTGGTTAAACTGCTAAAATCCAAGCCGATTCCTGACGAGGTTGCGGAAATTCGATATATGATCGAAGAATTGCGTGTGAGCTTATTTGCCCAGCAGTTGGGCACGAAGTATCAAGTGTCGGATAAGCGGATTTTGAATTTGATTCAACAGTTTTGATTAAAAAATATTTATTTATGCGATGGAGGATATAACATCGTGACAAACAAACAAACAAACAAACAAACAAACAAACAAACAAACAAACAAACAAACAAACAAACAAACAAACAAACAAACAAACAAACAAACAAACAAACAAACAAACAAACAAACAAACAAACAAACAAACAAACAAACAAACAAACAAACAAACAAACAAACAAACAAACAAACAAACAAACAAACAAACAAACAAACAAACAAACAAACAAACAAACAAACAAACAAACAAACAAGACAGTAGCGGTTGTTACTTCTACCATTGGGCGTGATGAATTGGTTCGTGCGATTGAAAGTGTAAAAGCGCAGACTTATCCGTGTCGTCATTATATTTTTGTTGATGGTGAGCAATTTTCGGACAAAGCAAAAGGACTTGTTGAGCCTTATCAAGATCTTGTTATTACTTATCTTCCTATGAACACAGGAAAAAATGGTATGGTGAACAGTGGTGTTAATGCTATAGCCTCATTTTTGGTTGAAGAAGATATTATTTGTTATTTAGATGATGATAATTGGTATAAACCAAATCATGTTGAAGAACTTGTTAAAGTATTAGATAGAGGGGCTGATTTTGCATATTCATTAAGGGATCTTTATTCTTTAAATGGGCAATTTATTTGTTCAGATGACTGGGAATCACTTGGTTATTGGAAGCTTAATAAACCTGTTAAGCTAAATATTATTTATGCTGACAAAACATACCCTCTAGTTTTTAATTTTAGTAACCAAGAGTGTCATATTGATACGAATACTTATGCATTTCCCCGAACTTTAGCGATAGAACTTTCACGAAGTTGGTATTCGGGTATATACAATGACCGACACGTTTATAAAAAATTACAAGAGTTGGGTAAAGTTGGAGTAGGATCTGCAAAATATACAGTGAACTACAGTGCTGATTTAGAGAAAATGATAAAGATACAAGGTGATGAGGAATTAGCGTCTTTATTGGCTCAGCCTGGAGTGAGGGAAGCGTTGATTAAAAAATTATGTGAAGTAAATATTGAGTATCACGGGAATCAGAAGCCTTGGTCTGGATAGCATTAGTATTATTAATTTGAGAAAAATGCCATGATTGGTGAAGAAACGATCATGGCATTTTATTTTTTGTGAGCCATGTCAAAGTTTCAACAAAAAGTATAAACCTTCTATTTGTTTTATAGTTTTTTAAGCGTATGATTTTTGCCGCAGTATTTGGAGAAAAAAATGTCTGAGATTCAACAATTTGAACAGCGTGATATTAAAATACTTAATGAGGAAGTGATATATAACGGATTCTTCACGCTCAAAAAAATTCAATTTAAACATAAACTTTTTGCCGGTGGTGAAAGCAATATTGTCACACGGGAGTTACTTATCAAAGGTGCGGCTTCGGCAGTGATTGCCTATGATCCGAAAGAAGATGCCGTAGTGTTGGTGGAGCAGGTTCGTATTGGAGCCGCTTATTATCCCGAACCGAATTCCTCTCCTTGGTTACTGGAATTAATTGCCGGTATGGTGGAAGAAGGAGAATTACCGGAAGAGGTTGCGTTACGGGAGAGTGAAGAAGAAGCCGGCGTAACGGTGAAAAACTTAACTCATTGTTTAAGTGTGTGGGATAGTCCCGGTGGTGTAGTGGAAAGAATTCATCTATTCGCGGGAGAAGTGGATAGTTCGAAAGCAAAAGGAATTCATGGCTTAGCTTGCGAAAATGAAGATATTCGAGTACATGTTGTGAAACGCGAACAAGCGTATCAGTGGATGTGCGAAGGGAAAATAGATAATTGCATTGCAGTGATGGGCTTGCAATGGCTTCAATTAAATTATGCTCAGTTGCAACAACGTTGGCAATGACGTTAGGAGTCATCTATGAGAAATACGTTTGTTTATCGGACTGAAAAGTCGATTGTAAAATTATTACAAATTACCGATCCACACTTATTTAAAGATGAAAAAAATGAATTATTGGGTGTGAATACACAGGCTAGCTTTGCACAGGTTTTGAAAGAAATTCAACAAGACAATACTGAGTTTGATGTCATATTGGCTACCGGTGATTTAGTGCAAGATAGCAGTGATGAGGGGTATCAGCGTTTTGTTAAAATGGTAAAACCTTTCGGATTACCGGTCTTTTGGATTCCCGGAAATCATGATTTTCAACCTAAAATGGTAGAAAATTTAAATCAGCCGCCAATGGAAAAGGCAAAACATATTTTATTGGGAGAGCATTGGCAGGTTTTATTGTTGGACAGCCAAGTTTACGGTGTGCCTCATGGTGAATTGAGTCAGCATCAACTAGGGTTATTAAAAGCAACATTGGAACAATATCCCGAACGTTATACTTTAATCGTATTCCACCATCATTTAGTACCGACAAATTCTGCTTGGCTTGATCAGCATAATTTACGTAACTCCCATGATTTATTTGATGTGCTTGCACCGTTTAAAAATGTGAAGGCGATTTTATATGGGCATATTCATCAACAAGTGGATAGTCGGTGGCAAGATTATCAAGTGATGGCAACACCTTCAACTTGCATTCAATTTAAAGCGGATAGTCAGTATTTTGCCTTAGACAAGATACAACCTGGATGGCGAGAAATTGCGTTATATCCTGATGGTTCTATTACTACGCAAGTGAAACGAATCCAACAGACAATGTTCCTACCGAATATGCAGGAAGAAGGGTATTAAATAAAATGAGAATATTTATATCTTCATTTGTATCTGTGTTGATTGGCGTTTTAATTTATATACCGTTATTATACTTTTTTGGTGCATTAGGAGTAGCTGGTTGTCATGGCTTTGGACTTTGGAGTCGGCGGTTTAGGTTGTTTGATCTACCCGTTTCTCAATGCGCTTGTTACAGATATAATAGTCGTCATTGTGGTAGGAACATATTTTTATAAACTTGAATAAAAGATAAAAAGTGCGGTCAATATCGACCGCACTTTTTATTTCCAAACTAGTAAAAATAAATTTGGGCTGGTAAGAATGAGGACAAATTTGTACAATAGCCAACCGTTTTTTTGGATTGACTAATGATTATAGAAATAGAAAGATGACGCAAAAATTACATATTAAAACTTGGGGCTGCCAAATGAATGAGTATGACTCATCAAAAATGGCGGATTTATTGTTGAGCACCCATGGACTTGAATTGACAGATATTCCTGAAGAAGCGGACGTGTTGCTACTAAATACCTGCTCCATTCGTGAAAAAGCACAAGAAAAAGTATTTCATCAATTAGGGCGTTGGAAAGAATTAAAGAAAACGAAACCAAATTTAGTGATTGGTGTGGGTGGTTGTGTCGCCTCACAGGAAGGTGAGCATATTCGCCATCGTGCGCCTTATGTAGATATTATTTTTGGCCCGCAAACCTTACATCGTTTGCCGGAGATGATTAACCAAATCCGTGGCGGCAAAAGTTCGGTAGTAGATGTTAGTTTCCCTGAGATTGAAAAATTTGACCGTTTACCTGAACCGCGTGCGGAAGGGCCTACCGCATTTGTTTCTATTATGGAAGGCTGTAATAAATACTGTACTTTCTGCGTCGTACCTTATACGAGAGGAGAAGAGGTTAGCCGTCCGGTAGATGATGTATTATTTGAAATTGCTCAGTTAGCCGAACAAGGTGTACGTGAAGTAAACTTACTTGGTCAAAACGTTAATGCCTATCGTGGCCCGACCCATGATGGAGACATTTGTAGTTTTGCCGAGTTACTTCGTTTAGTCGCTTCCATTGATGGAATCGACCGTTTACGTTTTACTACAAGCCATCCGATTGAATTCACTGATGATATTATTGATGTGTATCGTGATACACCGGAACTTGTGAGTTTCTTACATCTACCTGTTCAATCCGGTTCTGATCGCGTTCTTACCATGATGAAACGTAGTCATACCGCATTAGAATATAAATCCATTATTCGTAAGTTGCGTGCAGTCCGACCTGATATTCAAATTAGTTCTGACTTTATTGTGGGTTTCCCCGGGGAAACCGCAGAAGATTTTGAGCAAACCATGAATCTGATTGCACAGGTCAATTTTGATATGAGTTTTAGTTTTGTCTATTCTGCCCGTCCGGGAACTCTGGCCGCGGATATGCCGGATGATGTAACGGAAGACGAGAAAAAACAACGCTTATATGTATTGCAAGAACGGATTAATCAGCAGGCGGCACAATTTAGTCGTCGTATGTTAGGAACAGAACAGCGAGTATTGGTTGAGGGGCCGTCGAAAAAAGACATTATGGAACTCACCGGTAGAACGGAAACAAACCGCATTGTGAATTTCCAAGGCTCGCCTGACATGATAGGGAAATTTGTAGATGTGAAAATCACTGATGTCTATACCAATTCTTTGCGTGGCGAAGTGGTTCGTACTGAAGAGGAAATGGGATTGCGTATTGCACAATCACCACAAGAAGTGATGAACCGAACACGAAAAGAAGATGAATTAGGTGTGGTGCGCTATCAAGGATAACTCAATAGGCTGGATTTTATTCCGGCCTTTATTTTATTTCACGCGCTTCCCTTACTCTCCAGTAAGTAGCAAATTTAGGTTTACCGGAGTTTGTTAATCCCCGATATTTATAGGTGATGAAAGATCCTATTGGTGGTGGATTTTCACGTTCATTAAGATTAAATCCGGAACCGATCTTAAATTCTCCCCGATGATTTTTACAGGTTAATGAGCCCATCACATTTTCAAACTGTCCCTTACCTTTGTGGTGAGCGATTACCGTACATTCTTCATCATGAGCGGTTTTTAATTTGAGTATTTGCGTACTACGTTTCCTTTCGTAGAGGGAATTAGGATTTCTTACAACCACGCCCTCTCCTCGTTGGCTTTCGACTTCTTTTAGAAATTCGTACAAATGGTTTTTGTCTCGAACGGGAATTTGTTCAATGATTTGAATATAGGAAGTTGGATGAGTTGAAAGGTAGGTTTTTAACAGATTAAGCCGTTCAAATAAATTTCCTTCGGCATCCGGCACATCAAATACATACAGCTTGAGTTTTTTCCAACGCTCACTTTTGAAGGATTTAGTTATGGAGGATATTTCTTCAAACTGATTGCGTTCACTAAACAATTCGCCGTCAATAGCAAAAGGAGGAAAATCTTTTATGAAGTAAGCCGGTGGAAACAGTCTTTGTCCTTGACGTGTCAAAAGTTGTGTTCCATCCCAATAGCCACGTACGCCATCAAGTTTTTCAGACATGACCCAGCCTTCAATATTTTGGTTGTCATAGTTTTTCAGAAGCATTATATCAATATCGGCATAAGATTTTATGCTAACAAATAATATAAAAATAGCGCGAAGTAAGTTGCTCATCAGGTTTCTTTTTATAGTTCAAAACTGGCTGAAGATTAAAAAAGTGCGGTAGTTTTTCAAAGTGTTTTGAGTACACTCTGCGATCCTGTTCGAAAAAATAATGCTTGATGAGCCAAAAATGTTGAATTTGTATTTCAGTCTAGATAAAAGGCATTATCTACTATACAATGTTGCGAAAATTTCTCATTTCCTAAAAGGAGCAAAAATGTATTTGGATCAAATCAAATCAGAGCTTGTGGAAGCACAAGATGTATTAAATAAATTTATCTCTGATGAAAATAACATTAAATTAATTCAGCAAGCGGCATTATTAATTTCAGATAGTTTCAAACAGGGGGGGAAGGTTCTTTCTTGTGGCAATGGCGGCTCTCATTGTGATGCAATGCATTTTGCGGAAGAACTCACGGGGCGTTATCGTGAAAATCGCCCCGGCTATCCTGCAATTGCAATTTCGGATGTGAGTCATTTAAGTTGTGTAAGTAACGATTTTGGTTATGATTATGTGTTTTCACGCTATGTAGAGGCGGTGGGGCAAAAAGGCGATGTATTATTTGGTTTATCCACATCCGGTAATTCTAAAAATGTATTGAATGCCATTGAGGCAGCAAAAGCCAAAGGGATGAAAGTGATTGCGATGACAGGTAAAGACGGTGGAAAAATGGCTGGGCTTGCCGATGTGGAAATTCGAGTGCCACATTTCCGTTATGCAGATCGTATTCAAGAAATTCACATTAAAGTCATCCATATTTTGATGATGCTCATTGAGTTTGAGATGGCAAAAAACACTTAAAGTGCGGTTGTTTTCATAACTATTTTTAAAATCCCAAATTATTTTTGGGATTTTTTATTCTAAATGCTTGCATAAATATGCATAAAAACGTAATATTTGTGCATTCTATAAAGTAAAGAGAATTGAAATGGCTATTCGTGTTAAAAATTTAAATTTTTTCTATGGTGCTTCCCAAGCATTATTTGATATTAATTTGGAAGCGGAAGAAGGGGATACGGTCGTGTTACTGGGTCCAAGCGGAGCGGGAAAAAGTACATTAATCCGCACATTAAATTTATTGGAAGTGCCAACAACCGGTCAATTAAGTATTGCCAATAATAAATTTGATTTATCAAAGGCAACGGCCAATCCGAATGCGATTCGCCAGTTACGCCAAGATGTGGGAATGGTTTTTCAACAGTATAATCTTTGGCCGCATTTGACAGTGCTTGAAAATTTAATTGAAGCGCCAATGAAAGTGTTAGGCATAGATGAATCAACGGCAAAAACAGAAGCAATGGAGTTACTAAAACGTTTACGTTTGGAAGAATATGTTGATCGTTTTCCTCTACATTTATCGGGCGGGCAACAACAGCGGGTGGCAATTGCACGGGCGTTAATGATGAAACCGCAAGTGTTGCTATTTGACGAACCGACAGCAGCCTTAGATCCGGAAATTACCGCACAAGTAGTGGATATTATTAAGGAATTGCAGGAAACGGGCATTACTCAAGTGATTGTGACCCATGAAGTTAATGTGGCGCAAAAAGTCGCAACAAAAGTTGTGTATATGGAGCAAGGAAAAATTGTAGAAATGGGATCGGCTGATTGTTTTGAACATCCGAAAACCGAGCAATTTAGACAATATCTTTCTCACTAAAACAATAAGGAGACATTATGAAAAAATTACTTTTAAGCGCAGTATTATTAGGTTCGGCAGCAATAGTAAATGCACAAGAAATTACTTTTGCGATGGAGCCGAGTTATCCCCCGTTTGAGTTTACCAATGAAAAAGGGGAGATCATTGGTTTTGATGTGGATGTAGCGAATGCTATTTGTAAAGAAATTCAAGCAACCTGCAAGTTTAAAGGTGAATCTTTTGATGCATTAATTCCAAATTTAAAGGCAAAACGTTTTGATGCTGCAATTTCCGCCATGGATATCACCGAAGCGCGCTCAAAACAGGTGTTATTTTCAGAGGCCTATTATGATAGCACGGCAAGCTATGTCGCATTGAAAGGTAAAGCAACTCTGGAAACGGCTAAAAACATTGGTGTGCAAAATGGCACAACTTTCCAACAATATACTGTCACTGAAACGAAGCAATATTCACCAAAAGCTTATACGAGTTTACAAGACGCTATTTTAGACTTAAAAAATGGTCGTATTGACATTATTTTCGGTGATACCGCTGTACTTGCGGATATGATCGGAAAAGAACCTGAAATTCAATTCGTTGCTGAAAAAGTGACGAATAAAAAATACTTTGGTAACGGTTTAGGTATTGCAATGAATAAGTCAAACAAAGAATTAGCCGAAAATTTAAATAAAGGTTTGGCGACAATCAGAGCAAATGGTGAATACCAAAAGATCTATGATAAATGGATGATTAAATAATTTATGTTTGCTGATTTTCTTTCTTTAATGTTTACGGCAGCCCTAATGACATTAGGGCTTGCTGTATGCTCCTTAGTTATCGGTTTGCTGTTTAGCGTGATATTTGCTTTATTGGAAGCAAATCGCTTTGTTGGTAAACCTATGGCTATTTTTGTGGCATTGCTACGGGGATTACCGGAAATTCTGGTTGTTTTGCTGGTGTATTTTGGTTCAACAGAGCTTGTAGAAATACTGACCGGCGAATACATTGAATTCAGTACATTCGGATGTGGTGTTTTTGCCTTATCACTTATTTTTGCGGCTTATGCATCGCAAACCTTACGCGGCGCAATTCAAGCTATCCCAAAAGGACAATGGGAATCAGGCGCGGCGTTGGGATTAAGTAAAGGTTATACGTTTATACACATTGTTGTGCCGCAAATTTGGCGTCACGCTTTGCCGGGGTTGAGTAATCAGTGGTTAGTGTTGTTAAAAGATACGGCATTAATTTCACTTATTGGCGGAGATGATTTAATGCGCCAAGCGCAATTAATTAATACCAACACACATCAACCGTTCACTTGGTATGGCATTGCGGCATTAATTTATCTTGCTATAACATTAATCAGTCAAGTCGGTATTCGCCGTTTAGAACTCCGTTTTACGCGTTTTGAAAGAGAGGTGAAATAATGTTCCAAGAATATTTATCCGTGATCGCACAGGGGATTCCGACGAGCCTATTATTGACCTTAGTTTCGTTGTTGGTTGCTTTTTTATTAGCCTTAATTCTGACAGTGTTGCTTGCTATGGGAAATAGCTGGGTAAAAAGAGCGGTCAATTTTTACCTTGTTTTATTTACCGGTACACCGCTACTTGTGCAGTTTTTCTTAATTTATGCCGGCCCCGGTCAATTTGAATGGATTGTGAATAGCCCGCTTTGGCATCTTTTATCAAATGCATGGTTCTGTGCGGCATTGGCATTGGCATTAAACAGTGCGGCCTATTCAACCCAATTATTTTATGGTGCGGTGAAAGCGATTCCAAAAGGACAGTGGGAAGGTTGTGCCGCACTGGGTTTAAGCCGCTTACAAACATTAAAAATTTTGATTCCTTACGCATTAAAACGGGCGTTGCCGTCTTATAGTAATGAAATTATTTTGGTATTTAAAGGAACGGCATTGGCATCAACGATTACGATTATGGATATTATGGGTTATGCCCGCCAACTTTACGGTACCGAATATGACGCGTTGACAATTTATGGCATTGCCGGCGGTATCTATTTAGTTATTACAGGGATTGCAACGCTATTATTACGTAAGTTAGAAAATAAAGTACTTGCTTTTGAGCGTTTAGATATGAAAAAAGCGTAAAGTGCGGTCAATATTTTAAGAGAATAAGTGGGTTGCGTTGCAACCCATTTTTTATGATTGGCTAATGAGACTTGCAATGATAATAAACAAGGCAAAGATGCAAAACCAAACTAAGTGCAATTTTGTGCTTTTTCGGTTAATTTCCGCATTTTTCAAGCGTCTTTCTTCCAACTTTTGTTTATAGATGATGAGATCTTGTTTGAAAGAAAAGCCACAGTGTGGGCAGTTTGTAGCGTGTTCGCTGATTTTTTGGCGACATTCCAGACAGCGGATAAGAGCCATTTCTATTCCTTATTAACTTAAACGGTAGATTTTGATTTCGTACTTTGTCAGTTAGATTGCTGAATTAATAAAACAACAAGTCACTCTGTAGTCTATCAGTGAACGGTAAAATTACCAAACAGGATAAGCTATTGCTTGTGCAATAATAGAATAGTCTTGTTGCTAACCTTATAACTGAAATATGACCAGGTATGGGGAATATAAAATGAAACGTCAGATAAAGTAACAAGATACTCTATGGTGCTTATTGATGAATTACACCGTATTTTTTTACTGTGTTTAAAATTTGAATGTTAAATGTGATATTCATCACAAAATTATGAGGTTTTTGTAAATTAAATTTTTTGTTTATTTAAATTTATCATAAAATACGATGCGCTTATTTAGAGCATGATTTCAGTAACATAGTGATTATTTTTGAGGTGCTTTTATGTTGTGGTTTTTCTTCTGTATAGCCATTTTGATTCTTGGCTATTTTATTTACGGAAAAATTATTGAAAAAATTTTTGTCATTAATCCTAAACGTCAAACTCCCGCTTATCAAATCAATGATGGTGTGGATTATATGCCAATGTCTAAAACCAAAATTTGGTTGATTCAATTATTAAATATTGCGGGTACCGGGCCAATTTTTGGACCTATTCTCGGGGCGCTATACGGGCCGGTTGCCATGCTTTGGATTGTTATCGGATGTATTTTTGCTGGGGCGGTACATGACTATTTTTGCGGTATGTTAAGTATTCGTCATGGTGGTGCGACAATGCCTTATTTGGCGGGTAAGTTTTTAGGCCGTCCTGTAAAAGTATTTATCAATCTTCTCGCATTAGTGTTGTTATTATTGGTTGGTGTGGTATTTGTTGCCAGCCCTGCACAGTTAATGGGTACGATTACCATGGATATCTTTGGCGCTTCTCAAGGTGCATTGCAATTGGGTGATGCCGAAGCGGTTCATCAGGTGGTGGAAGCCGGTGGTCTTAAAGTATGGGGCATGGATAAAGCCACCATTGTTGCACTATGGACAGTGATTATTTTCGCTTATTATATTCTTGCTACTTTATTACCTATCGATAAAATTATTGGTCGAATTTATCCGCTCTTTGGGGCCTTATTGCTCTTTATGTCTGTGGGAATGGTATATGGTTTGGTGTCGGCGCACTTCAGTGTGGTAGATCCAATTGAATTTTTTCGCACCGTGAATGCAGATGGACAAGGATTAACATGGGAGAAATTCACACAAAACTTCCAAGTAAAAGGTGATGTTCCAATTTGGCCATTGTTATTCTTAACTATTTCTTGTGGAGCATTGTCAGGTTTTCATGCGACACAAACGCCACTAATGGCACGTTGTGCAGAAAATGAGAGTGAAGGTCGTTTCATTTTCTATGGTGCAATGATTACCGAAGGAATTATTGCATTAGTATGGTGTATGGTAGGGCTTGCGTTCTATGAAAATCCACAAGCATTGCAAGATGCAATTTCGGCCGGTTCTCCGTCTAAAGTGGTGTATGACAGTTCATTACACTTCTTAGGATTCATTGGTGGTATTTTTGCCGTGCTAGGTGTTGTAGTGCTTCCGATTACATCAGGTGATACGGCATTCCGTGCCGCACGTTTGCAATTAGCGGAAATCTTCAATATTGATCAACGTTCTCTTTCCAAACGTTTAGTGATTGCGATTCCATTGTTTGTATTAGGGTATTATGTTTCAACGATCGATTTTAGTATCTTATGGCGTTACTTCACTTGGGCAAACCAAATGACGGCAATGGTGATGTTATGGACTGCCGCAGCGTATTTATATCGATATCATAAATTCCACTGGGTTGCTTCTATCCCTGCTTGGTTTATTACTACCGTATGTTCTACTTACTTGTATTACAATAAAATCGGTTTCAGCTTAGATTATCAATTATCGGTATACTTAGGCTTTGCAACAACAATTTTATGTATTGTTTTATTCTTCGTCCTATTAAAACCATTAGGTGATCGTGATGAAGAAGCCTATGTAAATACGACAAACGTATAATTTTCAACGCGTTATAAAATCAAACCGTTCAAGTGAATGCTTGAGCGGTTTTTTTATCTGAAATTTATCGCATTTATATATTGGAATCGCTTGCAAGTTTGCTTTATAACCGATAGACTTGGCAGTTAAGTGGTGAAAAGTGGTTTTTTGTGGTGATTTTTACCAGAATTTTAATCTTAAAGGATCAGAATCAATGTTTCGTGGTGCTGTAGCGGTAAATTTAGATTCAAAGGGAAGAATTGCGATCCCGACTCGCTATCGCGCAGAAATTATTGAAAAAAATCAAGGGCAAATGGTTTGTACGGTAGATATTCGTCAGCCTTGCCTATTGCTTTATCCCTTAGATGAATGGGAAAAAATTGAGCAGAAACTACTTTCATTATCTAATTTTGATCCTAACCAACGCCGTTTACAGCGAGTAATGCTTGGTTATGCTACCGAATGTGAAATGGATGCTCAGGGGCGTATTTTACTGAGCGGGCCATTACGTCAACATGCAAAATTAGAAAAAGGTTTAATGTTGGTAGGGCAATTAAACAAATTTGAAATTTGGAGTGATACGGAGTGGATCGCACAAATTGATGAAGATATTGCTGTGGCAGGAACTGCCGAATTTGCAACGGATACGAATTTAAATATGCTGTCATTCTAATAAACTTAGAAAAGAACAGCAGCACTAGCAAGATAAGCGGTGCTTGCACCGCATTATCTTTTTTCAAACTTATTTTATTAACGCTTACGAATATGCAAAATTCCTTTTCTTCGACTGAACATATTACGGTTTTACTCCATGAAGCTGTGGACGGCTTGGCATTGAAAGAAAATGGAATTTATATTGATGGCACTTTTGGACGGGGAGGTCATTCTCGTTTAATTCTTTCCAAACTCTCTCAAAACGGTCGTTTGATTGGTATTGACCGAGATCCTTATGCCATCGCGGAAGCGAAAAAAATTCAAGACCAACGTTTTCAAATTGAACATAATAGCTTTTCCCAAATCCCTGAAATTTGTGAAAAATTAGATTTGGTTGGCAAGATTGATGGTATTTTGCTTGATCTCGGCGTGTCATCTCCGCAGTTGGATGAGGCGGAACGCGGTTTTAGTTTTATGAAAGACGGCCCGCTCGACATGCGTATGAATACAAAACAAGGTTTATCTGCGGCAGAATGGTTAAAACAGGTTTCTGTAGAGGATTTAACTTGGGTATTGAAAACCTTCGGTGAAGAACGGTTTGCAAAACGTATTGCGACAGCCATTGTTGAATACAACAAAAGTGCGGTCAAAAATGGCGAAAAAGGTTTATCACGAACACTCCAACTGGCTGAACTCATTTCCCAGACAGTGCCTTTTAAGGATAAGAACAAACATCCGGCAACCCGTAGTTTTCAAGCAATTCGAATTTTCATTAATTCTGAACTGGATGAATTGGAAAGTGTATTACATTCGGCATTAGAGATGTTAGCAACTGGAGGGCGTTTGTCGATCATTAGTTTCCATTCTTTAGAAGATAGAATGGTTAAACACTTTATCAAAAAACAAAGTAAAGGAGAGCCGATTCCAAAAGGGTTGCCATTACGTGAAGATCAAATTCAACGTCACCAAAAATTAAAAGCTATTGGCAAAGCAGTTCAGCCGTCGGAAGCAGAAATTCAGGCAAATCCACGTTCAAGAAGCGCAATATTACGCATTGCGGAAAAAATCGGTTAGGGTAAAAAATGTTAGAGAATAATGAACGTTATCCTTTGCAGAATCTTTTGGTAGAAGATTTATTTTCAGCAAATAAATTGGTTTCATTATTATTGTTATTAATTTTGATTTCTGCTATGGCAACAATTTGGTTAACGCACCAAACGCGCGGGCTAATCTCTGAAAATGGTCAGTTGGTTTTGCAACATCAAGCATTGCAAGATGAATATCGCAATTTGCAGTTGCAAGAAGCGACTGAGGGCGATAGCACAAGAGTGGAATTTATTGCGATTGGTACGTTAAAAATGAAAAGAATAGATAGCGACCAAGAAGTGGTTATTTTGGAATAAAAAGTAAGTCAGGGTTGAGTAAATGGTTAGATTTAATTCATCAAAAAAATCAAATAAATCTAAGAAAACAATTAGAAAACTCGCCGTGTCTACAACAACGGCGATTAAACCCAATAAGCCTAAAATGGTGTTTGAAAGATGCTTTATACGCTGGCGTTATTTAATTGCCACAGGGCTTATTTTCTTCGGATTAGGCGCTTTAGTTGCTCGGGCTGCCTATGTTCAAGCGATCAATTCGGATATTCTTTCCGGTGAAGCGGATAAACGTTCTTTACGTAAAGATGAAATTCTTTCGGTTCGCGGTTCAATTTTAGATCGTAATGGTCAGTTATTATCTGTAAGTGTGCCAATGAGTGCGGTAATCGCAGAACCTAAACGTATTCTTAAAGAAGGTTCGCTTGATGACAAAGAGAGAATCAAAGCTCTCGCGGATGTCTTAGGTTTGAGCTATAACGAACTTGTCAAAAAAATTGAGAAAAATCCAAAATCAGGTTTTTTATATTTAGCACGCCAGGTTGAAGCAGGAAAAGCACAATATGTCAAAGAACTGAAAATTAAAGGAATCAGCCTAGAAAGCGAGCCGCGTCGTTTCTATCCGCGAGTAGAAGAAACCGCACATTTAATCGGTTATACCGATATTGATGGTAATGGTATTGAAGGGATTGAGAAAAGTTTTAATACAATGCTGGTGGGGAAAGACGGTTCCCGTTTAGTACGAAAAGATAAACGAGGAAACGTAGTTGAACATATTGCCGACCAGAAAAAATACGATGCACAAGATGTGACACTCAGCATTGATGAAAAATTACAATCGATGGTATATCGTGAAATCAAAAAAGCGGTAACGGAAAACAAGGCGGAATCAGGCACTGCAGTACTTGTTGATGTGCGTACCGGTGAGGTGCTTGCAATGGCTAATGCGCCTTCTTATAACCCGAATAATCGTGTCGGTGTGAAAGCGGAGCTTATGCGAAACCGTGCGATTACCGATGTTTTCGAACCCGGTTCAACGGTAAAACCTTTTGTTGTTTTGACCGCACTTCAGCGTGGTGCGGCACAACGTAATGAAGTGATCAATACAGGCTCTTTTACCGTGAGTGGGAAAGAAATTGTGGATGTCGCACCTCGTTCTCAACAAACTTTAGATGAAATTCTGATTAATTCGAGTAACCGAGGGGTCAGTCGTCTTGCATTACGTATGCCGCCAAGTGCATTAATGGATACCTATCAGGCAGCGGGGCTAGGTAAAGCTACCGATTTAGGCTTAGTTGGCGAACAAGCCGGTGTGTTAAATGCAAATCGTAAACGTTGGGCGGATATTGATCGGGCAACGGTAGCTTATGGCTATGGTATCACCGCAACACCGCTACAAATGGCGCGTGCTTATGCGACTTTAGGAAGTTTCGGTATTTATCGTCCGCTTTCTATCACAAAGGTTGATCCTCCTGTGATTGGTCAACGTGTTTTTTCTGAGAAAACCACAAAAGAAATTGTGAATATGTTAGAAAAAGTAGCGATTAAAAATAAGCGTGCGATGGTCGAAGGCTATCGGGTCGGAGTGAAAACTGGTACTGCGCGTAAAATTGAAAATGGACGCTATGTGAATAAATATGTGGCATTTACGGCTGGGATTGCGCCAATTAGTGATCCGCGTTATGCACTTATTATTTTGATTAATGATCCGAAAGCCGGTCAATATTACGGTGGTGCAGTATCTGCGCCTGTGTTCTCCAGCATTATGGGATATGCTTTGCGTACCAATGGTATTGCACCTGATGCCGAACCATTAGATAAAACGGCAAAACGCACGGTTCGTCTTACTTCACGTAAAACAGAACAAGATAATGTGAAACAGGCAAATTAAGGAAAAACAATGAAAAAACTAACCGCACTTTTTAATTTGCCTTCACTTCCCCAAGATATTGAAATTAATGAACTGGTTTTAGATAGTAGAAAAGTGAAAACCGGTGATCTGTTTGTTGCAATAAAAGGACATCAAGTTGATGCAACCTGTTTTATTGAACAGGCGATTTTAGCCGGTGCAAGTGCGATTGTCGCTGAAACCGGCTCGGTCGATATGCATTTAAGCGTAGTATATCAGCAGCAAAAACCAGTGATTTATTACTATAATTTGTCGTCAAATTTATCCGAGATTGCAGATAAATTTTATGATTCGCCGTCTAAAAAACTCACCCTTGTCGGTGTTACCGGCACAAATGGGAAAACAACCGTCTCTCAACTATTAGCGCAGTGGGTTAGGCACTTAGGGCATAAGTCGGCTGTAATGGGGACGATTGGAAACGGCTTATTAGGACAGGTTGTTGAAGCAAAAAATACTACGGGTTCACCGATCGAAATTCAATCTTCACTTGCTTCTTTTATTAATGCCAGTGCGGATTTTGTAGCGATTGAGGTTTCTTCTCACGGTTTAGTTCAACATCGGGTAGAGGCGTTAGATTTTAACGTTGCAATTTTTACAAATTTAAGCCGTGATCATTTAGACTATCACGGCACGATGGAAGATTACACACAAGCGAAAAAACGTTTTTTCTTTGACTTATCTCCCGATTTGCAAATTCTAAATGCAGATGATCCGGTAGGTGCGGAATGGCTAAAATCATTACCAAATGGCATTGCGGTCAGTTGTGAAGCAAATTTCCAACCAAATTCCAAACAATGGCTAAAAGCCGTCTCAGCCCGTTTTACTCACGAGGGGACGATTATTGATTTTACATCCAGTTGGGGAAATGGCACTCTAAACAGCCCGTTAATTGGTGCATTTAATGTGAGTAATTTACTATTAGCCATGGCGACATTGCTTGCATTGGGCTACCCATTGGAGAGTTTAATCAATAGCGTTTCAACGTTACAAGGTGTTCGCGGCAGAATGGAAATGA
Organism: Rodentibacter caecimuris; assembly: GCF_010587025.1. Taxonomy (NCBI): domain Bacteria; kingdom Pseudomonadati; phylum Pseudomonadota; class Gammaproteobacteria; order Pasteurellales; family Pasteurellaceae; genus Rodentibacter; species Rodentibacter caecimuris. Next base: position 2,392,947 of record NZ_CP040863.1, read on the forward strand.
TCAAAGTTGAGGAAAAACCGGCAGTTATTGTCGATTATGCCCATACGCCGGACGCTTTGGAAAAAGCACTTGTTGCCACTCGTGAACATTGCAATGGTAAACTATGGTGCATTTTTGGCTGTGGCGGCGATCGTGATAGAGGTAAACGTCCGTTAATGGCAAAAGTTGCCGAGCAATTTGCTGATATGGTGATTGTAACCACAGATAATCCGCGTACCGAAGAGCCTGATCAAATTGAAGCGGATATTGTTTCCGGTTTTAGTAACATGGATAACGTCGGGTTAATTTCTGATCGTGCACAAGCAATTGAATTCGCTATTCAAGGGGCGCAGAAAAATGACCTCATTTTGATTGCGGGAAAAGGCCACGAGGATTATCAAATTGTAGGGAATGAAATCTTGCATTTTTCCGATCAAGAAACGGCTGAGTTTTATTTAACCCAATAAATTTATCTAATTAATTCATGATTAATTTAACGACACAGCAACTTGCTCAAATTCTCAATGGAAAATTAATAGGGAGTGAGCAGGTTATCATTGAAAACATCAATACGGATACACGTCATCCTATTCCTAATCATTTGTTTTTTGCGCTAAAAGGGGAAACATTTGATGCTCATCAATATCTTCATCAAGCAATCGAACAAGGGGCGGTTGCTTTAGTTGTTCAACAAGCCGATCCTCATATTTCTATCCCGCAACTTGTCGTGGAAAATACACGGTTAGCTTTAGGTCGATTAGCCAAATGGTTGAGAGAAAAAATTAACCCTAAAGTTGTGGCGATGACGGGCTCTTCCGGAAAAACCACAGTAAAAGAAATGACGGCAAGTATTTTGCAACAAACGGCAGGAAATCCGGATGCCGTACTTTTTACCCAAGGGAATTTCAATAATGACATTGGTGTTCCGCTCACATTATTACGTTTGGAAGAAAAACATCGTTTTGCTGTGATTGAGCTGGGAGCAAATCATCAAGGTGAAATTGATTACACGACAGCTCTTGCCCAACCGGATGTGGCGTTAGTCAATAATGTTGCCGCAGCACATTTAGAGGGGTTTGGATCTTTAAAGGGTGTGGCACAAGCTAAGGGCGAGATTTATCGTGGTTTAACGGCAAATGGTGTTGCAATTATTAATGGTGAACATAATTATCTTGAACTTTGGCAAAAAGAAATCGGTGATCATCCCATTCAATATTTCAATGGCAAAGATTATTTTGCTAAAAATATTCAACATAATGAGCAAGGTTCAATTTTTACATTAGTTTCTCCAAAAGGTGAAATTGAAATCCATCTTCCGTATTTAGGCGAACATAATGTCAAGAATGCGTTGGCGGCAGCCGCACTTTCAATGAATATCGGGGCTACGTTACCGGATGTTAAAAACGGGTTAGAGCAGCGCTCTCAAGTGAAAGGGCGTTTATTCCCGATTCGGGTTAATGAGAATTTATTATTATTAGATGATACCTACAATGCCAATCAAGATTCCCTTTGTGCGGCAATTGATGTTTTGAAATCCTATAAAGCCTTTCGCATTTTATGCGTGGGGGACATGAAAGAGTTAGGGGAAAATTCCCTCGAAATTCATCGTCAAGTAGGGCAATATGCAAAAACGGCTCAGCTTGATTTAATTTGCTCTTTTGGTTGTGAAAGTGCGGTCATTTCTGAGGCTGTTTTAGGCAAACATTTTACCGATAAAGCGGAAATGGTGGATTTTTTAGTTGATCTTATTGAGAAACAATTAAAACAAAATCGACATATCGTTGTGCTTGGCAAAGGTTCTCGCTCAATGAAAATGGAAGATGTGATTTATTCATTAAAGGATAAAATTAAATGTTAGTTTGGCTTGCTGAATTCCTTGTTCGTTATGAAACCGCATTTAATGCAATTTCATATATTACTGTGCGTGCAATTCTTGCGTTATTGACCGCACTTTTTATTTCCCTTTGGATTGGTCCAAAAGTGATTAAACGTTTGCAAATATTGAAATTTGGTCAAGAAGTGCGTAATGACGGACCGGAAAGCCATTTTGCGAAAAAAGGCACGCCAACCATGGGCGGTGTGATGATTCTTTTTGCAATTGGCATTAGTACAGTGTTATGGGCAAATTTAGCCAATCCTTATATCTGGATTTGTTTATTTGTGCTATTTGGTTACGGTGCAATCGGTTTTATTGATGATTACCGCAAGATCACACGTAAAAACACAGACGGTTTAATTGCACGTTGGAAATATTTCTGGATGTCCGTTGTTGCACTGGCAGCGATTATTTGGCTGTATTGGTTGGGACATGATACGGATGCAACCCGATTAGTGGTGCCGTTTTTCAAAGATATTATGCCGCAGTTAGGCTTATTTTATATTGTGTTGTCTTATTTTGTGATAGTGGGAACAGGTAATGCGGTTAATTTAACCGATGGATTAGACGGACTCGCTATTATGCCTACCGCATTGGTTGCCGGTGCTTTTGCCTTGATTGCATGGGCCACGGGTAACGTTAATTTTGCTGAATATTTACATATTCCTTATATCAAACACAGTTCTGAAGTGGTCGTATTTTGTACGGCGATTGTAGGCGCCGGATTGGGTTTCCTATGGTTCAATACTTATCCTGCACAAGTATTTATGGGCGATGTCGGTTCACTTGCATTAGGCGGTGCATTGGGCGTAGTTGCCATTTTAGTCAGACAAGAATTCTTACTTGTGATTATGGGAGGTGTGTTTGTCGTCGAGGCACTTTCAGTCATTTTACAGGTTGGGTCTTACAAATTACGTAAACAACGAATTTTCAGGATGGCACCGATTCATCATCATTTTGAATTAAAAGGCTGGCCGGAGCCGAGAGTGATTATTCGGTTTTGGATTATTTCGTTAATGTTAGTGTTGATGGGATTAGTCACGCTTAAATTGAGATAACCGATTCGCTCTTTCTTTTTGAAAGAGCGCATTCATTTTCTTTGTTTGGTTGAAGGGGAAGATCCCGAAAAACAAGTTTAGTTAAATGTTATTAAAAAGAGCGGTTAAATTTGAGCGTAATTTTATCCAATAAGAAAGTCGATTTCTCATCAAATGAAAGCCGATATAAAAAACAGAATGAAATAGTAAGAAGTAAAAAATGAACAGTTACCAAAATAAAACCGTTACTATTATTGGATTGGGTAAAACAGGTTTGTCCTGTGTTGATTATCTTAACGCTCAACAGGCAAATATCCGTGTAATTGATACGCGAGAAAACCCCGTCGGTGCGGATAAACTTCCTAAAAATATTCCGCTTCATACCGGAAGCTTAAATCAACACTGGTTGAATGAAAGCGATATGATCGTCATCAGTCCGGGGCTTGCGGTAAAAACGCCGGAAATTCAGACCGCACTTTCATTAGGTGTCGAAGTGGTGGGCGATATTGAATTATTTTGTCGCGCAGCCACAAAACCTATTGTGGCGATAACGGGTTCAAATGGAAAAAGTACGGTGACTACGCTAGTTTACGAGATGGCGAAAGCAGCGGGGCTGAAAGTAGGAATGGGGGGGAATATTGGTATTCCGGCACTTTCTTTACTGAATCAGGATTATGATCTTTACGTATTGGAATTATCCAGTTTTCAATTGGAAACAACATACAGTTTAAAAGCTACCGCAGCGACTGTTTTGAATGTGACGGAAGATCATATGGATCGTTATGTGGATTTAGAGGATTATCGTCAGGCTAAGTTGCGTATTTATCATCAGGCTGAAAGCGCAGTGGTGAATAACGAAGACAAATTGACTTTAGGTGGGGGTAACAATCAAGGGAAAAAGGTTGTTTCTTTTGCCGAACATGATGCGGATTATGATATTAAAACCGAGAATGGCAAACCGTGTTTAATGGTGAAAGATGAGGTGATTTTACCTTGTGATGAAATTATGCTGGTTGGTCGTCATAATTATATGAATGCCCTTGCAGCAGCGGCATTAGCGCAAGCCGTTGGGGTAAATTTAGAGGCAGTTCGTACCGCACTTCGACAATTTAGAGGACTGGATCACCGTTTTCAATTAGCCTATCAGGCAAATGGTGTGCGTTGGATTAATGATTCTAAGGCAACCAATGTGGGAAGTACCGTGGCCGCACTGACAGGTTTATTTGTCGAAGGTAAATTACACTTATTATTAGGTGGTGATGGAAAAGGCGCTGATTTTTCCGAATTAGCCGAGCTGATTAATCAACCTCATATTATTTGTTATTGTTTTGGGCGTGACGGGGCGGAACTGGCAAAACTTTCTCCGCAAAGCTATTTATTTGAAACGATGGCGCAAGCGATTGAGTTCTTGCGACCGACATTGCAAGTAGGCGATATGGTTCTATTATCACCGGCTTGCGCAAGTCTTGATCAATTCGCTTCTTTTGAAAAGCGTGGTGAAGAATTTACTCGTTTAGCACAATTAAATTAATTAATAGAGCAATGGAATTTATTCAAAAAATTAAACAGAACCTTGATAGTTGGACTAGAATTACGCCACAGGGATTATTATATGATCGGGCGTTGTTTTGGCTTTTTGTGATTTTATTGCTTATAGGTTTGATTGCGGTAACGTCAGCCTCTATTCCGTATAGCTCAAGATTATTTAATGATGCATTTTATTTTGCCAAACGTGATGCATTTTATGTGTTTCTCTCGCTTTTAACCTGTTATTTCAGCATGCAAATTTCGACCCAACAATGGGAAAAATGGCATGTTAAAAATTTTTTCTTAGCCATTGTATTACTATTTGCTGTACTTGTTATCGGTTCTTCCGTCAATGGTGCAAAACGTTGGATTTCTCTTGGTGTACTTAATTTTCAACCGGCAGAATTTGCTAAATTGGCGCTTGCCTGTTTCTTAGCAAGCTATTTTACCCGCCGTTATGATGAAGTGCGGTCAAATAAATTGAGTGCTTTTAAACCCTTCATTGTTATGGGAATAATGGGCGGATTTTTATTGGCTCAGCCGGATTTGGGGAGTACGGTCGTATTATTTGTTATTACCTTTGGAATGCTTTTTATTGTCGGGGCGAACTTCTGGCAATTTGTCGGTTTAGTCGTAACCGGCATATTATTGTTTGTCTGGCTAGTGCTTTCCGCCTCTTATCGTTTAAAACGTTTTACCGGTTTCCTAGAACCGTTTAAAGATCCTTATGGTACGGGATTCCAGCTGACTAATTCACTGATGGCATTTGGACGGGGTGAAATAACAGGGGAAGGTTTAGGTAATTCTATTCAAAAATTAGATTATTTACCGGAAGCACATACCGATTTCATTATGGCGATTATTGGTGAAGAATTCGGATTTATCGGTATTTTTGTGGTCGTTATTTTGTTAGGATTGTTGGTCTTCCGCGCATTAAAAATTGGGCGTGAATCACTCCAATTAGAACAACGTTTCCGTGGCTTTTTTGCTTTCGGTATCAGCTTTTGGATTTTCTTTCAAGGCTTTGTGAATTTAGGGATGGCGCTGGGTATGCTGCCAACAAAAGGTCTAACTTTCCCGTTAGTGAGCTACGGCGGTTCAAGTATTATTATTATGTCGGCAACGATTGGTATTTTATTGCGTATTGACCATGAAAACCGTTTACAGCGGGGCGGGCAAGCGCGTTTGCGTGATGATTAGGAATAAAAATGAATAAATCCAAAAAATTATTAGTCATGGCGGGAGGAACGGGCGGTCATGTTTTTCCGGCTATCGCGGTTGCTCAAACCTTACAGCAACAAGGATGGGAAATTTGCTGGCTTGGTACAAAAGATCGTATGGAGGCCAAACTAGTACCGGAACATGGTATTCCGATTCGTTTTATTCAAATTTCCGGTTTGCGGGGAAAAGGCATTAAAGCCTTATTAAGTGCGCCTTTTGCTATTTTACGTGCAATATTTCAAGCGAAAAAAATTATCCAAGAAGAAAAGCCAAATGCCGTATTAGGGATGGGAGGCTATGTTTCCGGGCCCGGTGGTGTAGCGGCAAAATTGTGTGGTGTACCGATTATTCTGCACGAGCAAAATGCCGTTGCCGGATTAACCAATAAATGGTTGGCAAAAATTGCAACCCGTGTATTACAAGCCTTTCCAAATGCGTTCCCGAATGCGGAAGTTGTCGGGAACCCTGTACGCCAACGTTTATTCCAAATGCCGTCACCGAAGGAACGTTTTTCCCATCATGGTGAAAAGTTACGCGTACTTGTGGTTGGCGGGAGCCAAGGGGCTCGCGTGTTGAATCAAACGCTGCCAAAAGTTGTCTCACAACTTGTGGATAGATTAGAGGTTCGTCATCAAGTAGGAAAAGGCGCAGTTGAAGATGTAGCCGCACTTTATGGCGAAAACGCCTCGAAAATCAAAATTACAGAATTTATTGATGATATGGCAGAAGCCTATGCGTGGGCGGATGTGGTGATTTGTCGTTCCGGGGCATTGACGGTATGCGAACTTGCCGCTGTCGGTACGCCGGCAATTTTTGTTCCGTTCCAACATAAAGATCGACAACAATATCTTAATGCAAAATATTTAGCCGATGTTGGGGCGGCCAAAATTGTAGAACAAAGTGATCTAACGCCGGATATTTTGGTTAATTATTTGCAGAATTTTACGCGTGATGAACTTTTACAGATGGCGATAAAAGCAAAATCTATGTCTGCACCATTGGCGGCTCAGCATGTCGCTAATGTAATTATTGAGAACGCAAAATAATAATATAAAAATCTTTGGGATTTTGACCGCACTTTTTTATCGGTCAAATATTTTCCGAAAGAGAGAAGGAAATAAGATGAAACATTCTCACGAAGAAATTAGAAAAATTATCCCTGAAATGCGCCGGGTTCAGCAAATTCATTTTATTGGTATCGGTGGTGCCGGTATGAGTGGGATTGCTGAAATTCTTCTGAATGAAGGCTATCGGATTTCAGGTTCGGATATCGCAGACGGTGCGGTTACCCAACGTCTTGCACAGGCTGGGGCAAACGTTTTTATTGGTCATAAAGCTGAAAATATTGATGGTGCGAGTGTTGTTGTTGTATCAAGTGCGATTCACGAAGATAATCCAGAGTTGGTTGCCGCAAAACAAAATCGTATTCCGGTGATCCAACGTGCGCAAATGTTAGCGGAAATTATGCGTTTTCGTCATGGTATTGCTGTGGCGGGAACGCACGGTAAAACCACTACAACGGCAATGCTGTCGATGATTTATACACAAGCAAAATTAGATCCTACCTTTGTGAATGGCGGATTAGTAAAATCTGCCGGAAAAAATGCTCACCTTGGTGTGAGCCGTTATTTAATCGCGGAAGCGGATGAAAGCGATGCTTCTTTCTTACATTTACAGCCGATGGTTTCTGTGGTAACGAATATTGAACCGGATCATATGGATACTTATGAAGGCGATTTTGAGAAAATGAAAGCCACTTATGTGAAATTTCTTCACAATCTCCCTTTCTACGGCTTAGCAATGATGTGTGCGGACGACCCTGTTTTAATGGAGCTGGCTCCGAAAGTGGGACGTCAGGTTATTACTTACGGTTTTAGTGAACAGGCGGATTATCGTATTGAAGACTACGAGCAAATCGGTTTTCAGGGGCATTACAGAGTGGTTTGTCCAAACGGGGAGTGTCTTAATGTGCTGCTAAATGTACCGGGTAAACATAATGCGCTAAATGCCACTGCGGCGTTGGCGGTTGCTAAAGAAGAAGGAATTAATAATGAAGCGATCTTAGCGGCGCTTGCGGATTTCCAAGGTGCAGGGCGTCGTTTTGATCAGCTTGGTGAATTTATTCGTCCAAATGGAAAAGTACGTTTAGTGGATGATTATGGACATCATCCAACCGAAGTTGGGGTAACGATTAAAGCGGCACGCGAAGGTTGGGGAAATAAGCGTATTGTGATGATTTTCCAACCGCATCGTTATTCACGTACCCGTGATTTATTTGATGATTTTGTTCAAGTGCTTTCACAAGTAGATGCGCTTGTTATGCTGGATGTTTATGCTGCCGGTGAAACGCCAATTGTAGGGGCGGACAGCAAAGCACTTTGCCGTTCAATCCGTAATTTGGGTAAAGTAGATCCTATTTTGGTATCGGATACAATGCAATTAGGCGAAGTGCTTGATCAAATTATTCAAGACGGTGATTTAATTTTAGCGCAAGGGGCCGGTAGCGTGAGTAAAATTTCTCGTGGTTTGGCAGATTCTTGGAAAAATTAGTGTAGGATACAAAAGTCTAAGCCTACAAAAATATGAAAATCAATCATAATGAATAGGATATAAAATGAATTTAAGACAAGAAAAAATTGCCGTGTTACTAGGCGGTACATCCGCTGAACGTGAAGTTTCTTTAAATTCCGGTAAAGCGGTTTTGGACGCCCTTGTCAGTCAAGGTTATAACGTCCATCCCATAGATCCGAAAGAATATGATGTTGTAAATCTTAAAAAAGACGGTTTTGATCGGGTATTTAATATTTTACATGGTCGTGGCGGTGAAGACGGAACTATGCAAGGCTTATTAGAGCAAATCGGTTTACCTTATACCGGCTGTGGCGTAATGGCATCCGCTTTGACGATGGATAAGATGCGTACCAAAATGCTGTGGAAAGCCTTTGGTTTACCTGTTGCCGAGATGGAAGTAGTTACACGTGATAATTTAGCTCAATTAGATCCGCAAGCAGTTGTGGAAAGATTGGGATTACCATTAATGGTTAAACCTTCTTTAGAAGGTTCTAGCGTAGGTTTAACAAAGGTTAAAAGCGTAGAAAACTTAAAAAGTGCGGTTGAATTTGCACTTAAATTTGATAACACAATTTTGATTGAAGAATGGCTTGCCGGTGATGAATTAACGGTGCCGGTGTTAGACGGTCGGGTATTACCCGCAGTTCGTATCGTACCGGAAGGTGAATTTTATGATTATGAGGCAAAATATATTTCCGATAACACGAAATATTTTTGTCCGGCAGGATTAACCGCAGAACGTGAACAAGCATTGGCAATACTAGTCAAGCAGGCTTATGATGTTGTAGGCTGCCGTGGTTGGAGTCGTATTGATGTGATATGTGATGCGAAGGGCGATTTCCGTTTGGTGGAGGTTAATACTAATCCGGGAATGACCAGTCATAGTTTATTCCCAAAATCGGCTGCAACAGCGGGCATTTCTTTTGAGCAACTTGTCGTGAATATTCTGGAGTTGAGCGCGCAATGAATGTGCTGAAACGTAAAAGCACACCAAATACCCGATATGGTGAACCAAGGTTCAAATATTTTTTACAACTTCGTCTCTTGATCGCCATATTATGTATCGGATTTGGGTATTTTGTTTATTCAAATTGGCAAAATTGGTTGGAGAGTCTTGATTCTAAACCAATTAGTGCTTATGCGCTCGTCGGTAAAACAGAATTTACCGATTATGCGGATATTCAGGATGTTTTGCTTAAAATGGGGACATTAAAAGGCTTTTGGGGACAAGATGTTAAGGTTATTCAAGAACAGATTGAAACCTTACCTTGGATAAAAGGTGCGGTTGTTCGTAAAGTTTGGCCAAATCGTTTAAGTATTTGGCTGACGGAATATATTCCGGTCGCGATTTGGAATAAGACAGAGTTTGTCACAAAAGAGGGAACCGTCTTCCAATTGCCGCTGGAGCGTTTAAAAAATAAAGTGTTGCCTTATTTAGGTGGCCCGGATTATCAGAGCCCAAAAGTGCTTGAGGTATGGAATCAGATTTATGCCGATTTTAAGGCGAAAAATTTAAACGTAAAAGGTGTCACTATTGATGCGCGTGGTGCGTGGCAAGTTACACTTGATAATGATATAGTACTGAAATTAGGGCGTGGAGAATGGAAATCAAAACTCGAACGTTTTGTGACAATTTATCCACAAATTGAAGTTGAAGAAGGCAAGCGAATTGATTATGTCGATTTACGATATACATCGGGTGCAGCAGTCGGAATGACAGATAAATAAGATTTAGTGGGTGTAATAAATTATGGCAAAAGTGGTTGAAACAAAGGCAATTGTTGGACTTGAAGTCGGTACATCAAAAGTCGTTGCTGTCGTTGGTGAAGTATTACCTGATGGCGTAGTGAACGTATTGGGAGTTGGTAGCTGTCCTTCAAAGGGAATTGATAGCGGAAGTATTACTGATTTAGATGCGGTTGTGAGTTCTATTCAACGTGCTATTGAATCTGCCGAGTCAATGGCGGATTGCCAGATTATGAGTGTAACTTTGGCAATTACCGGAGAACATATTCAAAGTTTAAATGAAAATGGATTTGTTCCGATTGGTGAGAGTGAAGTGACGCAAGATGAAATCGATTCTGCCTTGCATAATGCAAGCACAATTAAATTGCCGGAAGGTGTTTCTTTATTACACGTCATCCCACAAGAATATGCGGTGGATCGTCAATTAAATATTAAAAACCCCCTTGGTTTACAAGGCGTTCGTTTGAATGCGCACGTACACTTAATCGCTTGTCATCAAGATTGGCAAAATAATTTAAAAAAAGCCGTGGAGCGCTGCGGATTACAAGTGGATAAAGTTGTATTCTCAGGTTTTGCTGCAACCCATTCGGTTTTAACTGAAGATGAAAAGGACCTTGGCGTTTGTTTGATTGATTTCGGTGCGGGTACAATGAATGTGATGGTTTTCACGAATGGCGCTTTACGTTTTAGTAAAGTTATTCCCTACGCCGGTAATATAGTGACTAATGATATTGCCCATGCTTGTACTATTTCGCGTGCAGAAGCAGAACGGGTTAAGGTGAACTATGCAAGTGCGGTATATCCGGCACGGTTACATGGCGATAAAAAGATTGAGGTTGCCAGTATCGGCGGTCGAGCCCCCCGCTCTTTAACCACAAGTGATTTATCTTTAATCACTTCAGCACGTTATACGGAACTTCTTGGTGTTGTGAAGGACGAATTAGATAAGCTAAAAGCGGATTTAGAAAGCAACCATATTAAATTTGAATTGATTGCCGGGGTTGTCATTACCGGTGGTGGTGCCCAAATTAAAGATTTAAAAGAGTGTGCGATGGATGTATTTGGTTGCCAAGTGCGAATCGGTAGTCCGTTAAATATTACCGGTTTAACTGATTATGTAAACCGTCCGCAATATTCAACAGTAATAGGGTTGTTACAGTATAGTCACAGCAATAGTGATGATCTTATCGGTGGCGATGACGATTCGGAAGGGAATATTTTCGGCACAATTTGGTCAGGCATTAAAAAAATCGCAAATAAAGTGCGGTCAGAATTTTGATTATTTTGAATTTTCATCTACAATACCAAACAGTTTAACTTTATTAGAATGCTAGCAGAGTATTAGCAGAACGGAGAACGCAAATGTTATACCCAGATTATGGTGATTTTGAAGAACAATCAGGCGCACTGATTAAGGTTGTCGGTGTTGGCGGCGGCGGCGGTAATGCCGTAAACCATATGGTTGCCAATATGATTAAACAAGACATTGGCGGTACTTTTCTTGGCGAAAATACTCTTGATAGCGAAGAGCATGGAAAAATTATTTTCTATGCAGTGAATACCGATGCACAAGCATTACGGAAAAGTCAAGTTCAGCAAACTGTGCAAATTGGCGGTGCGACAACGAAAGGTCTTGGCGCTGGGGCAAATCCTAATGTGGGGCGTAAAGCTGCGGAAGATGATCAAGAAGAAATCCGTAAAATGCTTGAAGGTGCCGATATGGTCTTTATTGCCGCCGGTATGGGCGGTGGTACCGGTACCGGTGCTGCACCTATTGTTGCTAAAGTAGCAAAAGAATTGGGTATTTTAACTGTTGCGGTTGTCACCAAACCATTCGCTTTTGAAGGTAAAAAGCGTATGCAATTCGCCGAATTAGGGATTAAGGATCTTGCTCAATATGTTGACTCAATGATCATTATTCCTAATCAGCAAATTCAAAAAGTTCTCCCTAAAAATGCAACGTTGATTGATGCATTTGCTGCTGCGAATGATGTACTGCGTAACTCTGTGATGGGTATTTCTGATATGATTACTTCACCGGGCATGATTAATGTTGACTTTGCCGATGTGAGAACGGTCATGTCAGAGATGGGACAGGCGATGATTGGCTTTGGTTCCGCTCATGGTGCACCAGGTGAAGGTCGTGCAGAGGAAGCGGCAAGAATTGCTGTACGCAATGATTTATTGGAAAAAGTTGATTTAACCAATGCTAAGGGGATTTTGATTAATATCACTGGCGGTTTTGATATTGCATTTGATGAGTTTAATGTAGTAGGTGATACTATTCATAGTTTTGCTTCGGAAGATGCAACAATTGTTGTAGGGACAACCTTAATACCGGAAATGAGTGATGAAATCCGCGTCACTATCGTTGCAACAGGTTTAGGTGAAATTACGCCAAATGAGACCATTCAGGTACAAAAAACGGCTCAATCGTTATCACCGCTTCACCAACCGGTAGAGGGGAATTCACACTCGATTCCGTTAAGAACGCAGGAGCAACAACCTATTACAACATTTAGACAGCCTGAGCCGATACGTTCTCTGGAGAGAAACCCACAGCCGGCAGATTATCGTAGTGGCTTGGAAAGACCAATCACTGAACGTTTGTCTTCTTTTAAAAAATTTGATCCAAACGCAATAGATCAAAACGATAAGTAATAAATAAAATCTTGTTGTGAAACAATAAGGTAAAGAGAATGATGATTAAACAAAGAACATTAAAACAAAGTGTTAAAGTAACCGGTATCGGTTTGCATAGCGGCAAAAAGGTGACCTTAACATTACGTCCGGCAATGCCAAATACCGGTGTGATTTACTGTCGTACCGATTTAAATCCGCCGGTAACATTCCCGGCGAATGCGGATTCTGTGAGAGATACGATGCTTTGTACCGCACTTGTCAATGAACAAGGCGTTCGTGTTTCAACTGTTGAACATTTAAACGCGGCATTAGCGGGTCTCGGTATTGATAATATTATTATTGAAGTAGATGCACCTGAAATTCCGATTATGGATGGTAGTTCAAGTCCGTTTATTTACTTGTTGTTAGATGCCGGTATTGAAGAGCAAAACGCAGCGAAGAAATTTATTCGTATCAAACAAAAAGTGCGGGTAGAAGATGGAGATAAATGGGCGGAGTTTACTCCTTACAATGGTTTCCGTTTAGATTTCACTATTGATTTTGAACATCCTGCCATTGGTAAAAATGTGCGTAACTATGTGATGGATTTTTCAGCCCAAGCATTTGTTCACCAGATCAGTCGCGCAAGAACCTTTGGTTTTATGAAAGATATAGAATATCTTCAATCCCAAGGTCTAGCGCTTGGCGGTAGTTTAGACAATGCGATTGTATTGGATGATTACCGTATTTTGAATGAAGAAGGATTGCGTTTTAAAGATGAGTTGGTTCGTCATAAAATGTTGGATGCCATTGGGGATCTTTATATGGTGGGTTACAACATTATCGGCGATTTCAAAGCCTATAAATCGGGTCATGGTCTAAATAACAAGTTGCTTCGGGCGGTTATTGCAAATCAGGAAGCGTGGGAATTTGTTACCTTTGAAGATAAGGAACAGGCGCCACACGGGTATGTTACACCAGCCCAAGTGCTGATTTAATTATTGTTGGTTAAAAAGCTATATTTCCCTAAAAGAAGTATAGCTTTTTTATTTTATTCGCTCTAGAAAGAGCGGTTAATTTAGGATGAGTTTTCATGAAAAAGTTATTCACAGTTTTGCCTTTAGCTCTTGCAACGTCTGCTGTAATGGCATACGAGCAGGATAAAACCTACCACTTCACACTTCTTCACACTAATGATACCCATGGGCATTTTTGGCCGAATAATAAAGGCGAATATGGTTTTCCTGCACAAAAAACAATTATTAATCGAGTGAAAGCTGAGGTAGAGAAAAAAGGTGGTTCGGTTATTTTATTAAATGCGGGTGATTTTAATACCGGTGTGCCTGAATCGGATATGCAAAATGCCGAACCGGATATCCAAGCAATGAATGCAATGGGCTATGAAGCAACGGTATTGGGCAATCACGAGTTTGACAATCCATTGCAAATGCTTGCAATGCAAGAATCTTGGGCAACTTTCCCTTTCTTATCTGCAAATGTGTTCAACAAGAAAACGAATCAACCGCTTGTTAAACCTTATATCGTTTTAGACAAACTGGGATTAAAAGTTGCCGTTGTTGGTTTAACCACAGAAGATACGGCAAAACTCGGTAATCCTGAATATACCGGCAATGTTATCTTTAAAGATCCGACAGAAACGGCAAAAGAAACCTTAAAAACACTGACTGAAAATGAAAAACCAGATGTAAAAATTGCACTCACCCACATGGGCTATTATTACGATGCACAACACGGATCGAATGCACCGGGTGATGTATCGCTTGCACGTAATTTAGATAAAGGTGCATTTGATATGATAGTTGGCGGACATAGCCACGATCCTGTTTGTGTGGATGAAAAAGGCGTATGGATTAAGGATTATAAACCAACACAATCTTGCAAACCGGATTATCAAAACGGTACTTGGATTATGCAAGCTTATGAATGGGGTAAATATGTCGGACGTGCGGATTTTGAGTTTAAAAATGGTGAATTAAAACTTGCCAATTATGAATTAATTCCGGTGAATTTGAAGAAGAAAGTAACAAAAGAAGATGGCAAAATCGAATACATTAATTATGGTGAAGTCATTCCTCAAGATCCTGAAATAGAAAAATTGTTAAAAAGCTATCAAAATAAAGGGGATGAATTACTAGGACGCGAGCTTGGGGAGTTAAAAGGCAAATTAGAAGGGGATCGTAATGTTATTCGTTTTAAACAAACTAACCTTGGTCATTTAATTGCAGAAGCACAGAGAGAACGTGCTGGTGCAGATATTGGCATTATGAATTCAGGCGGTATCCGAGATTCTATCCAAGCTGGTAAAGTCACTTATCGTGATATTTTAAAAGTGCATCCGTTTGGTAATATTGTAAGTTATGTGGATTTAACTGGTAAGGAATTACTTGATTATTTAAATGTAGTTGCATTAAAAGAGGTTGATTCCGGCGCTTATGCACAATATTCCGGTATTTCTATGGTGGTAAATAAAGCTGCTCAAAAAGTGGAAAACGTGAAAATTCAAGGTAAATCACTGGATTTATCGAAAATTTATCGGGTTTCTTTACCTAGTTATAATGCAGCAGGCGGCGATGGTTATCCTGTTGTTACTAAAAATCCTACTTTCTTAAATACGGGGTTTATTGATGCTGAAGTGCTCGCTAAATATATTTGGAAAAATTCACAAAAAATTCCACTTGATGCATCAAAATATGATCCAAAAGACGCAGTGATTTTTAAATAGGGATAATTATGGCTTTAGAATTGTCTGAAATAAGACAGCAAATTACACAAATAGATCGAAATCTTTTGAAGTTGCTTTCCGAACGTCATCGTTTGGCTTTTGATGTGGCAAGAAGTAAGGAAATAAGCCAAAAAGCTTTGCGTGATGAGGAACGGGAGCAACAGCTTTTACAAGAGCTTATACAATTTGCAGAGAATGGAAATTATCAGCTTGAACCACAATATATCACCTCAATTTTCCAAAAGATTATTGAGGATTCCGTATTAACTCAGCAAGTCTATTTACAAAATAGATTGAATGAGCAACGTAGCCAAAATTTGCATATCGCTTTTTTGGGGAAACGGGGATCTTATTCTAATTTAGCCGCACGTAATTATGCTGCACGTTATCAAAAGCAGTTTATCGAACTCGGTTGCCAATCCTTTGAGCAAGTATTTGAAAAAGTGAAAAATGGCGAAGCGGATGTTGGTATTCTTCCCTTAGAAAATACGACCTCAGGAGCTATCAATGAGGTATATGATTTGCTTCAACATACGGATTTCTTCCTCGTTGGCGAGCTTGCTTACCCGATTAAACACTGTGTTTTAGTTAGTGAGACGACGAATTTGAGCCAAATTGATACTTTATATAGCCATCCGCAAGTGATTCAGCAATGCAGCCAATTTATTCATAGCTTAGATCGAGTTCATATTGAATATTGTGAAAGCAGTTCACATGCTATGCAGTTGGTATCAAGTTTGAATAAGCCAAATATTGCTGCATTAGGTAATGAAGATGGTGGAAAACTATATGGCTTAAGCGTATTAAAAACGAATGTTGCGAATCAAGAAAACAACATTACCCGTTTTATTGTAGTATCAAGAGAGGCGCATAAAGTTTCCCCGCAAATTCACACTAAAACTTTATTGTTGATGACCACACCACAACAAGCCGGTTCTTTGGCTGATACACTTTTGATATTTAAAAAATATCAAATTAATATGACGAAGCTTGAGTCTCGCCCTATTTACGGTAAACCTTGGGAAGAAATGTTTTATTTGGAAATTGAAGCGAATATTCATCATCCGGATACTCAAGAAGCTTTGGAAGAGTTGAAAAAACATAGTAATTACTTAAAAATTTTAGGTTGCTATCCAAGTGAGATTGTAAAACCTGCCAATATCTAACAAAAAGAGCGGTCGTAAAAATCAGTGTTTTTATGACCGCTCTTTTTTAGCATTAAATCTGTAAATAAATATCGCAGAAAAAATTAATAAACATCCGATTATTTTTGTGGGGAAAATATTTTCTTTTAATACTAGCCAACCTAATATCAATGTCCATACTGGTTCTAATAACATAATAATTGCAGCAGTATTGACATGACATCTTCTTTGAGCAACTGTTTGTAATAGTACGCGAATATTTGTAGCGACTAGAACGCTAGCTAAGAACCAAAACCATGTTTCAGTTGGAGGGGGAAGCCATTGTTCAAATAATAAAGAATAAATACTGGCAGATATGCCTACAATACCTAGTTGTATTGTTGTGAGAGGCAGCGAATCAACTTCTTTCGCATATTGATTATTTAATACAAAATAAAGTGCCGCACTTATCGAACTAAATAAAAACAAGATATTGCTCAGGGAGAAATGTATAAATCCTTGTTTAATTGATAAGAAATATAATCCTAATGTAGCTATAGGTAAAGCAAACCAAAATGTTATTTTAGGCTGATGTTTAAATAAAAGCCAAGAGGTTAGCGGTGCTATAAGCATTGACAAGCTATAAATAAATGCACTTTCACCTAAGTCTTCGCTATAAATTAATCCACTAATCCATAAAATCATCGTGACGATATAAGCAAGTCCAACAGAACTCGCTTTTAATTGTTGTGATCTTCCAAGAGATTTTATTGCGTGAAAGGAAAAAGGAAGAAAGATGAGAGCCGCTAAGCTAAATCTTAAACCAATAAATCCCATTGTTGGCATATCTTCTAAAGAATATTTAGAAAAGAACCAACCTGATGCAGCAATAAATGTCACAATCAAGAGAAGCATTTCGCCAGTGTATTTTTTCATCTCACTAGATAAATCAGCACTTGATTGAAGTGCTGATTTCCTTTTTATTTAGACCCATAAATTAGAATTGTTCAAACATTAGAAGCATAGTTATCTTTTATTATGTCTTTTTGAAAAAAGTGAAAGGTAATAATGTTAGAATGATCAACGCTTTTCATTGGTTATTCCTTAATAGAAAAGTGCTATTTATTAAAATACACTTTCTTTAACGCCATTTCTAACCCACGAAATTCGGCTAAACCTTTTAATCGTCCAATGGCGGAATACCCCGGGTTGGTTTTTTTATGTAAATCATCTAACATCTGATGGCCGTGATCCGGACGCATTGGGATTAAACGGGTTTCACCATGATTTAAGCGGCGATATTCTTCAGTGAGTAATGCTTTTACCACATTAAACATATCCACATCGCCTTCTAAGTGCGCCGCTTCATGGAAACTAAAAGGATTGTCTTCACGTTGGGTTGAACGTAAATGGGCGAAGTAAATTCTATCGGCAAATTGCTCGGTCATTTTTACTAAATCATTGTCAGATCGCACGCCATAAGAGCCGGTACACATGGTAAACCCGTTTGCCGGTAACGGTTGGGTTTCCACAAACCACTGCATATCTTCAATGGTCGAGACAATACGCGGTAACCCTAAAATCGGGCGTGGCGGATCGTCAGGATGAATGGCCATTTTAATGCCGACCTCTTGTGAAACCGGCATAATTTCATTTAAGAAATAAGCCAAATGGGTGCGGAACGTTTCAGGTGAAATCGCGTTATAACGATCTAATTGAGCTTGAAATTCATCAAGCGTATAGCCTTCTTCCGCACCCGGTAAGCCGGCGATAATATTACGTGTTAATTGCTCGATATCTTGCGCAGACATCTTGTCATAATAGCGTTTCGCAGCCGCTTGTTCTTCTTGATTATAAATTTGTTCTGCGCCCGGGCGTTTTAAAATATGAAGTTCAAATGCGGCGAAAGCAATATGATCAAAACGTAATGCTTTAGAACCGTCTGGCAATTCATAGGCTAAATCGGTGCGTGTCCAGTCTAAAACGGGCATAAAATTGTAGCAAACGGTGTCAATACCGCATTGTGCCAAGTTGCGCAGCGTTTGTTTGTAGTTATCAATCCATTTTTGATAATTGACGGTTTGTGTTTTAATTTCTTCATGAACCGGCACACTCTCCACGACAGACCACGTGAGGCCGGCATTTTCCACTTCGGCTTTCCGCTTTTCAATTTCTTCAATACACCACACCTCTCCGTTGGGAATATGGTGAAGAGCGGTCACAATACCGGTCGCCCCGGCCTGACGAATATCGGATAAAGAAACCGGATCTTTGGGGCCATACCAACGCCATGTTTGTTCCATTTTTAAACTCCTCTTATATTTTTAACGATCGACAACAATCGGACTCATATTAAATAAATAACCGTCAAAATTCGGGTCATCGACATCCGATAACTCAAAAAGTTTTTGTTTAACGTTTTCTAAATGTTGCCACATTGCTTTTTTTGCCATTGCAGGATCTTTTCTCTGCAAAGCGGTAATAATATTTTCGTGATCTTGCAACCAAAGATGACGATAGCTTTGATTTGGAATGTGAAGATGAAGTCCTTTCCACATTTGGCTATTGGTACGAAGGTCCCATAATGCTTTTTGCATTTGTAAGATGACTTCATTTTGCGTAATTTCTGCGATGGTGCGATGAAAATCTTCGTCTGCGACATAATCTTCATCCCCCTTTTCAAGGGTGCTTCGTTCTCTCGCTAGAATATCTTTTAGTTTAGTAATATCGGCTCGTGTCACTTGTAATGCGGCAAATTCGGCAATACTACTTTCTAATAACTGGCGGGCTTGTAAAAGTTCAAAAGGCCCGACATCAACCTTATCTAAAAAGTCATCATTGCTTGCTGTTCGTTGTGGCAAGGCAATCACATAGACACCGGAACCTTTACGAACTTCAACAAGGTTCTCTAACTCAAGCATAATGATGGCTTCTCGAATAACTGTACGGCTTACATCAAAATAATCGGCTAAATCACGTTCGGCAGGTAATTTATCGCCGATTTGATACTGGTGATTATTTAGCTGTTCTTTCAGTTCATTGCCTATTTTTTTATAGGAGCGTAAGTCATTGATGTTCATAATTTTTTCCTAATATTAATTTAATAAACTCAATTTGTAGTTTGGATTGATTACCTTACCATTAATGATGAGTTTTCGATTTTCTTTTTCAGGAAGACGAAAATTAATCTCATGATATTGTGGTAAATAATCGCCGCATTTCTCTACAGTGAGTTCTATTGTTTGGCTAGTACATTTTAGATGAATATCCAGTTTCAAGAATTTACCTTGTAAATAATCGAAACTTTCACCATCATCATCAAAAAGGGTGATATTTCTCTCTCCTTGATTAATAAAAGGCATAATTAATAATTCTCGATGATCATCGGATAATGTATTTTTGTGCCCTTTTCTTGCCATTGGAATAATACTTCCCGCTCTTAAAAATAATGGGATTTTTTCTAATGGCGCATCAACTGTGATCTTTTCGCCGCCATTAAACCATTTGTATGTGTAAAAGTCATACCAGCCGGTAAAATTTTGTGGAAGATAAACATCGCGTTTTCTTTGATTCGGTTCAACGACAGACGCAACTAATAAATCTTCACCAAACAGATAATCATCATTTTCTTCAAAGGTATTTATATCATGCTCATGGTCAAGAAATGTTGGACGTAACATTGGTTCATAATCATGATGTGCTTTCCACAACGCATTGTACAAATAAGGCATTAAAGAATAACGTAATTGGATAGCATCACGAATGATATTTGTCATTTCAGGATACATCCATGGTTCATTCACCGTTTTATCATCATTCCAAGAGTGAATCGTAAATCTTGGATGCATTACACCATTTTGAACCCAACGAACAAATAATTCAGGATCCGGCTTATTACCGGAGAAACCGCCCACGTCATGTCCTATGTTATAAAGACCGGAAAGACTCATTCCCAGTCCCATTTTTATGTTATAACGCAGCGTATTCCAATTTGTGCGGTTATCACCTGACCATGTTTGAACATAACGGTTCATCCCCGGTGAGCCGGAACGGGATATTAAATAAGGGCGTTTATTTGGCGCATGTTCTAATTGAGCTTCGTAAGATGATTTCATCATCAAGAGTGGTTGTAACGGGCGTAACAATTTTATTGGCATACCTGTACCAAAATAATGACACTTAGCGTAGTTATCCCACACTTCAAATTCATTATTGTCATTCCACGTAGAATTAATGCCGTAATCCAATAATTGTTGCTTTACATTCGCTTTCCACCAATTTACGGTATCCATATTTGTAAAATCGAGATGAGATCCTTCGTCATCCCAAAACATCGATCTTTCAGGGGTATCTGATTCAGAATCTTTAATGAATAAGCCAAGTTTTTCGACTTCTTGATAACGCGGATGATCTTGTAGTAAACAAGGTTTAATATTGGCTGCTAATTTCATACCCGCATCATGGAAATGTTTTGTCATTTCTTTTGGGGTTGGAACTTTGTCATAATTCCAGTTGAAAACATAACGTTTTCCATTAATGGATGTGTAGCCAGAAGATAGCTGGAATGAGTCGCAAGGAATATCATGATCATCACATAAATCCACAAACTTTTTGAGTTGCTCTTGTGCATTCGGTGCATCGGTATAGTGCATCGTTGAACCACTGTAGCCTAAGCTCCATTTCGGGCCAAAGATAGTACCGCCTGTCAGCTTGCAATATTTTTTAGTCACATCAAGTACTTTGGGGCCAAGAATGACGTAGTAATCTAGATCTCCATCTTCAGCTTTATAGTGACGATAGTAAGTGTGGTAATTGTCAATTTCACTGCCTAAGATAAACCAGCAAGGTGCAAGGTTATCGTAATACAGGCCATAACTGGCTTCCTGTGTATGCGTGATATAGAATGGAAGATGTTTATAAAGCGGATCCGTATATTCTGCGTTATAGCCCATTGCATCAATATTACGCATTTCAAAGCGACGGCCATGACGATTTAAATTACCGGTTTTTTCACCAAGTCCATAATAATGCTCTCGCATATCGCGTTGTAAATAATGAGAAACTTCAGTATTTGAAATCCCCATTAAATAAGCGCCGGTTTTTCTATCGCTAAATAGTGGTTTCCATTCCCCATCTTGTTTATATTGCCATTCCAAATAAAGAGGGTAGTGCACCGTTACTTTTAAAAGTGCGGTTGAAATTTCGAGTGTTTTTTCTATTTGCTTAATCTCATAATCAGGGCAAGAAAAACCATCTAATGACCACTTGTCTCTGCCTTGCCAAGCAACATCGGCTTGATTAGGGGTAATTGCCCAAGTGTGAGGTACCGTAAAAGTATTATTTTTAGTGAATGCAACACGTAGCAGATCATTTTCTAATACAAAAATATGCATCTGATAACCATGATCGCAGGCAATATCAATCCGATGATGATGATTTTCCACAAACTGCCAATTTTTAACCGCTTTCATCTTATTTTCCTCATCTATGAATTAATAACCTAATAACATTTTTGGTAATGCTAAACTCAATGATGGAACGTAAGTGACCAACAAGAGTGTAAAAATTAAAGCAATATAGAATGGAAGTAATGGTTTAATGACTTGATTAATTTTCACACCACCGACAGAACATCCGATAAATAAAGCACTACCAACCGGTGGTGTACAAATACCAATGGAAAGATTGAATGCCATCAAGATACCAAAATGAACCGGATCCATGCCTAATTCAGTCACAATGGGTAAAAAAATTGGTGTAAAGATAAGTAGTGCTGGCGTCATATCCATAAATACACCCACAATCAAAAGAATAATATTGATGATTAACAGAATGATAATTGGGTTATCGGAGATATTTAATAAGGCATCGCTAATGGTGTAAGGAATATCTGCGTTCGCCATTGCCCAAGACATCCCCATTGATGTACCAATCAAGAGTAATACAATTGCAGTGGTGACAACCGAATCTAAAATAATTTTTGGTAATTCTTTAATAGTGACTTCACGATAGAACACTACCGCAAGAATTAAGGTATAGACCACGGCAAAAGCAGAAGCTTCGGTTGCAGTAAAAATACCGCCGATAATACCACCCATAATTACGATGATTAAGCCAAGACTTGGTAAGGCATCAAGCGTTTTCTTTACTGCTTCGGAACGAGTTGGCTTTGGGGAAACAGGATATTTTCTTCTTTTTGCAATAACAGCAACAATCAGCATAATGGATAAGCCCATTAAAATTCCCGGAATATAACCTGCAAGGAATAATGCGCCAATTGATGTACCGCCTGAAATTAAGGAATAAACGATAAACGTATTGCTTGGTGGGATAAGTAATCCGGTAGGACAAGAGGCAATATTGACCGCAGCGGAAAAGGTAGGATCATAACCTTCTTTCTTTTGTAACGGAGACATAATTCCGCCCATTGCTGCACCGGAGGCAACTGCGGAACCGGAAATAGAACCGAACATCATATTCGCTAACACGTTGACATGCGCTAAAGAACCCGGCAAACGCCCGCCAATAACTTTAGCAAATTCAATCAAGCGCATGGCGATACCGCCACGGTTCATAATGTTACCGGCTAAAATAAAGAAGGGAATGGCAAGTAATGAGAAGCTATCCAATCCTGAAGCCATTTTTTGTGAAATTACCGCAATGGCGGCATCAAATGGGATTGAAAGCATGATTGTGAGAAGTGATGAGATCCCAATTGAAAATGAAATAGGTACGCCAATGAAGAGTAGCACAAAGAAACTTGAACAGAGTACGATAATATTAGACCATTCCATTTTTATTCTCCTTGATGAGCTGAAGCAAGTCGCGATTTTCCATTCATAGTATGAATGTTATCGACAATATCTCTTAAAAGATAAATCAACATAAAGCTGCCGCTTAAAGGAATTGCGAGATAAACCAGCCCCATTTGAATACCTAGTACAGGCGAAATTTGTCCATTATTTACTGTCTCCATCACTAGGTTAAATCCGCCGTAGCACATAATTACTGAGGCAAAAGTTGCACTGATTAAATTAATGATAAGTTGTAAGCGATGTTGATGAATCGGAGAGTGTTCAAATTTACTCATCAGTAAATCAATGGCTAAATGTTTTTTCTGACCAAGCGCATAAGCGGCACCCATTAAACCTACCCAAATAAAGAGAAATCGTGCGATTTCGTCTGTATAGGTACTTGGTGCGTTTAATAGATAGCGAGATAGAACCTGCCAAACTACACAACACACAAGGAATGAACTTAATACAACGCAAAGTGTTGATAAAACCCAATTTATGATGGAAATAAACTTACTCATCAATGACTCCTTCTGTCGTTAATTTTAAATTGGTGGACCAATTATGGGTTAAAACCGTTTTTCTGAAAAGTTTTTTTATTTAAATTTGTGATCTGGATCACCAATTTAAAATAATTGGATTGACCACTTTATTTTTTTTGGTCTATCATCTTTTCAACATCCGAGTTGTTAGCGGGTGCTCTTCAATTTATCTACTATGGGAGAAGCATTATGCGAATCAAAAAAAATATTCTTTCTTATGCGTTAGTTTTGGCACTGTCTGCCGGAATGTCGTTTTCAGCCTCAGCAAAAACAGTATTGAAATTAAGCCATAACAATGACAAAACTCATCCTGTACATATCTCAATGCAATATATGGCGGATGAGGTAAAGAAATTGACTAATGGTGAGGTCGTCGTCCGTATTTATCCGAATAGTCAGCTTGGAACACAGCGTGAATCAATGGAGCTATTACAATCCGGTTCGCTTGATATGGCAAAATCGAATGCGAGTGAATTGGAAGCTTTTGAAGGCTCTTACGGTGCCTATAACATTCCCTATCTTTTCCATAATGTAGATCACTACTATCGAGCTCTCCTTGATCCTGAAGTCGGACAAAAAATTCTTGATTCATCAAAAGGCAAAGGATTTATTGGTTTAACCTATTATGATGGTGGTGCTCGCAGTTTTTATGCGGATAAGCCCATCAAATCTCCTGCCGATCTTAAGGGGATGAAAGTTCGTGTTCAACCGAGCCCGACCGCAGTTGAAATGATGAAATTGATGGGCGCTTCACCAACGCCTTTAGCCTATGGTGAACTCTATACCGCTTTGCAACAAAAAGTGGTAGATGGGGCTGAGAATAATCAAACCGCTTTAACATTAGCCCGTCATGGTGAAGTGGCAAAATTCTTTAGTGAAGATGAACATACCATGATTCCGGATGTTCTTGTTATTGGTCAAAAGTCTTGGGATAAATTAACGCCGGAACAGCAAAAGGCACTCAAAAAAGCGGCGGATGATTCCATGATGTATCACAAAGACTTATGGCAAAAAATGATTGCTGAAACAACTCAAGAAGCGAAAGATAAATTGGGTGTGGAATTTGTAAAAGTAGATAAACAACCATTTATTGATGCAACGAAGAGTATGCACGACACTGCCAAAGCAAATCCTTTACTTAAAGATTATGTAGAACGTATTGATAGCTTAATCAACAAATAATGAAGATAAAGGATGTGTCCTATCGCATCCTTTCGTTTTGGGATAAATATGAAAAAAATTGCATTTATCGGCGAATGTATGATTGAACTGAATGGTAAGCCATTTGGCGAAATGTGGCAAAGTTATGGTGGCGATACATTAAATTCGGCTACTTATCTGAGTCGAATTAGTTCTCCAAATGATATTCAGGTTCATTATGTTTCTGCATTAGGTACGGATAATTTAAGTTCACAAATGCGTACTCATTGGCAAGCAGACCTCATTCACACGGATTGGGTATTAAAAGATGAAACCCATCAACCGGGTCTATATCTTATCCAACTTGATGAGCAAGGCGAGCGTACCTTTCTTTATTGGCGTAACCAATCCGCCGCGCACTATATGGTACGGCATCCTGATTTTCATTTGGTTTTAACCGGACTTCAACAAGTGGATATTATTTATTTAAGCGGTATTTCACTTGCAATCTTATCTAAAAATGACCGCTCTTTTTTAATTGAACAGTTAATATCATTAACTAAATTAGGTGTAGAAATTGCATTTGATAGCAATTTTCGCCCTAAATTATGGGATTCATTGAAAGAGGCTCAAGATTGTTATTTACAGCTATTACCTCATGTTCGCTTGGCATTAGTCACCTTTGATGATGAACAATTATTATGGGGAGATGAAAACGAGCAAGCCACGCGAACACGATTACATCGAATAGGCATACCAACAGTGATTGTAAAGTGCGGTCAAAATGGTGCTTGTTTTTCAGATTCTCAATCACACCAATATGGGCAGGTTATACCTGAACCGATACAGAATGTTGTTGATACAACATCGGCGGGAGATTCCTTCAACGCCGGATTTTTAAACGGTTACTTACGCGATAAACCGCTCAATATTTGTTGCTATCAAGGCAATCGTGTTGCCGGTATCGTGATTCAACACAAAGGCGCGATTATAGACAAGCACGCCACATCCCATCTTCTATCTGAATTTAATTAACGGAGTATTAATATGAATATTGCAGCTAACCATCATCTGGAAAATAAAGTGATTGTCATCACCGGTGCCGGAGGCATATTGTGTGCCTTTCTAGCAAAGCAACTGGCTCATACTAAAGCAAGTATTGCCCTACTTGATATTAATTTTGAAGCTGCTGACAAAGTCGCACAAGAAATTAACCAAAGGGGAGGTAATGCCAAAGCCTATAAAACAAATGTATTGGAGCTTGAAAGTATTAAAGAAGTACGAGAGCAAATTGCGGCTGATTTCGGTACTTGTGACATTTTAATTAACGGTGCGGGGGGCAATAATCCAAAAGCGACAACAGATAATGAATTTCATCAGTTTGATTTAAATGAAAGCACTAAAACTTTCTTTGATTTAGATAAATCCGGTATTGAGTTTGTCTTTAATCTCAATTATTTGGGAACCTTATTGCCAACTCAAGTTTTTGCCAAAGATATGCTTGGTAAAAAAGGCGCAAATATTATCAATATTTCCAGTATGAATGCCTTTACACCGCTTACAAAAATCCCTGCATATTCAGGCGCCAAAGCGGCAATTAGTAATTTCACCCAATGGCTTGCGGTATATTTTTCAAAAGTGGGTATTCGCTGTAATGCTATCGCACCGGGTTTTTTGATCAGCAATCAAAATCGAGGCTTATTATTTGATGCGGAAGGAAACCCCACTGCACGTGCAAACAAAATTTTGACTAATACCCCAATGGAACGTTTTGGCGAACCGGAAGAATTGCTCGGCGCCTTATTATTCTTAATTGATGATAATTATTCCAGCTTTGTGAATGGTGTTGTAGTCCCTGTTGACGGTGGGTTCTCGGCTTATAGCGGTGTATAGGGGAATCAAATGAAACAATTTATGGACGAAGATTTTTTGCTTTCAACGAATACGGCAAAAACGCTCTATCATGACTATGCCAAACATCAGCCTATTTTTGATTATCACTGTCATCTAAACCCAAAAGAGGTCGCTGAGAATCGCCAATTTAAAGACTTAGCTGAAATTTGGTTAGAAGGGGATCATTATAAATGGCGTGCATTGCGCACCGCCGGTGTTCCTGAAGAATTGATTACAGGAAAAGCAGATAATTACCAAAAATATTTGGCTTGGGCAAAAACCGTTCCGCTTTGCATTGGTAACCCAATTTACCATTGGACGCATTTAGAATTACGCCGTCCTTTTGGCATTACTAATACCTTATTCAATTCGCAAAATGCAGATAAAATTTGGTATCAATGTAATGAAATGTTACAGCAACCGGAATTTTCCGCACGTGGTATCATGCAGCAAATGAATGTGACCTTGGTGGGTACGACAGACGATCCGATTGATTCTTTGCAATATCATCAAGCAGTTAAAAACGATGAAAGTTTTGATATTGATATGGTACCAAGTTGGCGACCGGATAAAGTATTCAAAATTGAATTACCACAATTTAACGACTATATCGCTCAATTAAGCGAAGTTGCGGATGTGGAAATTCATACCTTTGCAGATTTACAAAAAGCATTGTTAAAACGTCTTGAATATTTTGATGTTCATGGCTGTAAATCGGCGGATCACGGTATGGAAATTGTACGCTTTGCCCCTATTCCTGATGAATCCGTCCTTAATGCTATTCTTCAAAAACGCTTGCAAAATCAACCGCTCTTGGAAGATGAAATTGCCCAGTTTAGTACCGCTGTTTTAGTGTGGTTGGCCGCTGAATATTGTAAACGTCAGTGGGTAATGCAAATGCATATCGGCGCAATCCGTAACAATAACAGCAGAATGTTTGCTTTACTTGGTGCAGATAGCGGGTTTGATTCTATTGGTGACCGCACTTATGCAGAGTCGCTTTCCCATTTATTGGATGCAATGGATCGCCAAAATCAACTGCCTAAAACTATTTTATATTGCTTAAATCCGCGTGATAACGAAATGATTGCCAGCATGATTGGTAATTTTCAAACCGGCGGAATTGCAGGCAAAATCCAATTTGGTTCGGGGTGGTGGTTCAATGATCAAAAAGATGGGATGGAACGTCAGTTACAGCAACTCTCACAATTAGGTTTATTAAGCCAATTTGTCGGTATGCTAACTGACTCTCGGAGTTTCTTATCTTATACCCGTCACGAGTATTTCCGACGTATTCTATGTGAAATGGTTGGGAAATGGGTCGAGAACGGTGAAGCGCCAAATGATATGCCTCTGTTAAGCAAAATGATTGAAAATATCTGCTTTAACAATGCTAAACATTATTTTAAATAGGGAAAAACTATGTCATATACAACCAATCAAATCATCGAAAAACTCCGTCGGTTTAAAGTTGTTCCGGTGATTGCATTAGACAATGCGGAAGATATTTTACCGTTAGCAGATAGCTTGGCTAAAAATGGTTTACCGGTGGCGGAAATTACATTTCGTTCGGAGGCTGCGGCGGAGGCGATTCATCTGTTGCGTTCGGCACGTCCGGATTTCTTGATTGCGGCAGGAACGGTTTTAACGGCGGAGCAAGTGGTTTTAGCCAAAAATAGTGGGGCGGATTTTGTTGTTACACCGGGTTTTAACCCGAAAATTGTGACATTATGTCAAGACCTCGATTTCCCGATTACACCGGGGGTGAATAATCCGATGTCAATTGAGGCGGCGCTAGAATTGGGAATTTCTGCAGTGAAATTTTTTCCGGCAGAAGCGTCGGGCGGCATTAAAATGATCAAAGCCTTACTTGGGCCTTATGGGCAATTACAAATTATGCCGACCGGCGGTATCGGGTTGCATAATATTAAAGATTATCTTGCTATTCCTAATGTGGTGGCTTGTGGTGGTTCTTGGTTTGTGGAGAAACAATTAATTCGTTCACAAAACTGGGATGAGATAGGGCGTTTAGTCAAAGAAGTAGTTGATTTCACGAGATAAAATGAGAGGCTACAGGAAAAGTGCGGTCATAAAAATCGATATTATTGAGCAGTTTCATTAAATTATTTAGAGACAAGTCATTAGTGGACAAAGGCTCAATAGATGGGATGATGGCGCTAAAGTCTTTAGCATAGAGATAAAATAGCGGTAGAGATACCGCTTATTTTCGTTATCAATGTACTTCAAGCTGATTTGTTTTCGTGTAATCCTGCCTCTTTGGCGGAGTTAGTTTAACTGTTTTTGGATGGTGTATCAGAATGTTGCTCAATATCAAAAACAAAAATTCGTTGCGTAATTTCGGCGATAGTGAAGCCTTTAGTCTGTTCATTTTTCTAACAGCTGTCTAAAAAATTGTTCGGCATTTTTAGCATAGCAGATATTAATAAGGGAAATGGAAAAACCATCTCCCTTTGATGAGTTAGTTATTGACTAAAATACACTTTCTTTAACGCCATTTCTAACCCGCGAAATTCGGCTAAACCTTTTAATCGTCCAATGGCGGAATACCCCGGGTTGGTTTTTTTATGTAAATCATCCAACATCTGATGGCCGTGATCTGGGCGCATTGGAATTAAACGGGTTTCACCATGATTTAAGCGGCGATATTCTTCAGTGAGTAATGCTTTTACCACATTAAACATATCCACATCGCCTTCTAAGTGCGCCGCTTCATGGAAACTAAAAGGATTGTCTTCACGTTGGGTTGAACGTAAATGGGCGAAGTAAATTCTATCGGCAAATTGCTCGGTCATTTTTACTAAATCATTGTCAGATCGCACGCCATAAGAGCCGGTACACATGGTAAACCCGTTTGCCGGTAACGGTTGGGTTTCCACAAACCACTGCATATCTTCAATGGTCGAGACAATACGTGGTAACCCTAAAATCGGGCGTGGCGGATCGTCAGGATGAATGGCCATTTTAATGCCGACTTCTTGTGCAACCGGCACAATTTCATTTAAGAAATAAGCCAAATGGGTACGGAACTTTTCCGGTGAAATCGCGTTATAACGATCTAATTGAGCTTGAAATTCATCAAGTGTATAGCCTTCTTCCGCACCCGGTAAGCCGGCGATAATATTACGTGTTAATTGCTCGATATCTTGTGCAGACATCTTGTCATAATAGCGTTTCGCAGCCGCTTGTTCTTCTTGATTATAAATTTGTTCTGCGCCCGGGCGTTTTAAAATATGAAGTTCAAAGGCGGCAAAAGCGATATGATCAAAACGCAATGCTTTAGAACCGTCGGGCAATTCATAGGCTAAATCGGTGCGGGTCCAGTCTAAAACGGGCATAAAATTGTAGCAAACGGTGTCAATACCGCATTGTGCCAAGTTGCGCAGCGTTTGTTTGTAGTTATCAATCCATTTTTGATAATTGCCGGTTTGTGTTTTAATTTCTTCATGAACCGGCACACTCTCCACGACAGACCACGTGAGGCCGGCATTTTCCACTTCGGCTTTCCGCTTTTCAATTTCTTCAATACACCACACCTCTCCGTTGGGAATATGGTGAAGAGCGGTCACAATACCGGTCGCCCCGGACTGACGAATATCGGATAAAGAAACCGGATCTTTGGGGCCATACCAACGCCATGTTTGTTCCATTTTTAAACTCCTATGTTATTGTAAGTCGTTAGATACCTACAACAACCGGATTTGTATTGAATAGGTATCCGTCAAAATGTGGATCTTCTACATCAGATAACTCAAACAATTTCACTTTTACATTTTCTAAGTGCTGCCACATTGCTTTTCTGGCTGCATTCGCGTTTTTCTTCTGAATTGCCAGTAAAATTGTGTGATGATCTTCTATCCATAAATGGTGATAATCTTTTTGTAAAATTCTACTATGTAACTGAGCCCACATTGCACTGTTAAAACGATATTGCCATAACTGTTCTTGTAATTTTACCAGTACATCATTTTGCGTGATCTCTGCTAATGCAATATGGAAATCTTTGTCTGCGCTGTAGTCATCTTGATTTAGAGCGAGTAATTCTTTTTCTCGATGTAAAATTTGCTTTAAATTTAAAATATCTTTCTTTGTTGCTTGCACTGCCGCAAATTCGGCAATACTACTTTCTAATAACTGGCGAGCTTGTAATAATTCAAAAGGGCCAACATCAGGCAAACTAGTATTTTCTATATCGGAATGAGCTGTGGGTATCCTAACAACGTAAACCCCTGAACCCTTCTTAACTTCTACTAATTTTTCAACTTCCAGCATGACCATTGCTTCACGAACAATCGTTCGACTGACTCCAAATTTTTCAGAAATTTCTCGTTCAGTCGGTAGCTTATCTCCAACAGCATAAATGCCTTGAGATATGTCTCGTTTAAGATATTCCCCAATTCGGGTATATGTTCTATTAGTGATATTTTCCATATTTTCTCCAAAATTGGTACTCCAATTTTTAAATTTTGTGATTTTGGTCACAAAAATAATATTTTGGTATTCCAAAATGATTTTTAATGTCTCATAATCATATCATAGTTAATTACAGCAAGTAATTTTATTCCATTAAGAAAACACGGGGAGTTTGAATATGACAAAGTTAATTAGAGCTATATGCTTGGAAGAGCCTAATAAGGTATCGGTAAAAGAAGTGGTGTACCCTCAAAAAGGCAACAATGACGTACTTATCCAAGTTGAATCAATGGGAATCTGTGGGTCGGATATTGGGGCATATAGAGGTACAAATCCATTAGTAACCTATCCAAGAATACTAGGTCATGAGATTGTAGGCAGAATTATAGAAAGTGGAATTGGTATGCCTGAAAATGTAAAAGTTGGCGATCGAGTTATAGTAGATCCCTATGTGTACTGTGGTAAGTGCTATCCTTGCTCAATTGGTAGAACAAATTGTTGTGAATCCTTAAAGGTTATTGGTGTACATATTGATGGGGGGATGCAAGAGGTCATTAGGCATCCTGCTCATCTTATAACGAAAGTACCCGATAATTTACCAATCAACCAACTACCTCTGGCAGAGCCTTTAACGATTGCTTTACATGCTTTGCATAGAGCAAATTTAAAAGAGAACGAACACATTATTATTATCGGTGCGGGCGCTATCGGATTAATGGCTGCATTAGTCGCTATTCAATACGGCGCAGTCCCTATTTTAGTCGATATTTTGGATAAACGACTTGAGTATGCCCAATCTTTAGGAATAGAACATATCATCAATCCTCAAAAAGAAGATGATATTAACAGAATCAAAGAAATCACAAATAGCCGTATGGCTGAAGTCGTAATGGAAGCTTCAGGCGCAAACAGTTCAATAAAAAACACGCTGCATTATGCATCTTTTGCAGGACGTATTGCGCTAACTGGATGGCCAAAGGCAGAAACACCGTTACCAACTAATTTAATAACATTCAAAGAACTAAATATCTATGGTTCTAGAACAAGTAAAGGTGAATTTGAAGAAGCATTAAACATGCTTTCTACACATAAAATTGATGCATCTAATATTATTACCAAAAGCATAAATTTTGAGGAAATCCCTAATTTTATTTCTGAATTATCAAATAACCCAGAGAATTATTTAAAAATTAATGCTGTTTTCCAGATGAATAATCAATAATGAGGATAAAATCATGAGAAAAAATACATTGAGTAAATTATTACTTGTTTCTAGCATACTATTTAGTGGCAGTGTTTTTGCAAAAACAATTATTAAGTTAGGCCATTATAATTCTGATATGCATCCGTCTCATATAGCATTACAAGAATATTTTAAGAAAACAGTTGAAAATGAAACGGATCATCGCTACGAAATTAGAATTTATCCTAATAACCAATTAGGTGGGGAAGATCAAATTTTAAATGGTTTACGTAACGGCACTATTGAAGCCGGTATTACAGGTTTATTATTACAAAATGTTGATCCTATTTTTGGTGTATGGGAGTGGCCTTATCTCTTTAAAGACAATCAAGAAGCGAAAAAAGTGTTGGAGTCTCCCGTTGCCAATGAAATTGGTCAAAAAATGGAAACATATGGTATTAAATTACTTGCTTATGGTATGAATGGATTTCGTGTTATTTCATCAAATAAAAAATTAGAAAAATTTGATGACTTCAAGGGGTTGCGTTTAAGAGTTCCATTAAACTCATTATTTGTTGATTGGGCAAAAGCAATGAGTATTAACTCGCAAAGTATGCCACTTAGCGAGGTGTTTACCGCATTAGAACAAAAAGTTATTGATGGTCAAGAAAACCCTTATATGCTAATTAAAGATTCCGGTTTATACGAAGTGCAAAAATATATTATTCAGACTAATCATATTTTCTCTCCCGGTTTATTACAAATTAGTTTAAAAACATGGAATAAAATTCCTAAAGAAGATCAAGCTATTTTCCAAAAAGCAGCTAAATTATACCAAGAGAAAGAATGGGAATTAGCAATAGAGAAAGAGTCTGAAGTTAAAGACTATCTTGCTAAGCATGGAAATGAAATTATTGTTCCTAATGAATCATTCAAGACTGACATGATAAGTGCTTCAAAATCTTTATATGATGATTTTTATAAGAAGTATGATTGGGCTAAAGAGATTGTACAGAAAATTAATGATGCTAAATAATAAAATATGAGTATAGCCTCCACTTTAATTCTATTAAAGTGGGGGAATAAGGAAATAATCTTATGAAAATAGTAAAGTATTTGGATAAAATATTAGAATATATTTCTATGTTAGCCTTAATTATTATGATTTCACTTGTCTTTTTCAATTCATTATTAAGGTACTTTTTTGATTCCGGTATTGCTTTTTCGGAGGA
This sequence comes from Rodentibacter caecimuris, assembly GCF_010587025.1. Classification (NCBI taxonomy): domain Bacteria; kingdom Pseudomonadati; phylum Pseudomonadota; class Gammaproteobacteria; order Pasteurellales; family Pasteurellaceae; genus Rodentibacter; species Rodentibacter caecimuris. The sequence continues at coordinate 2,426,608 of NZ_CP040863.1, forward strand.
GTTTTCTAGGATTTGCTTTGTATATATGATTTTCTTAGGAATAATTTTAGTTGCTAAAGATAAAGCTCATTTGACAGTTGATATTGTTATTTCATCCTTACCTGAAAAATATAAAAAAATAGTATCACTTATTTCTAATTTATGTGTTTTGGTTTCAATGATATTCATTGCTTTTGGCGCATTGCAATTAATGGCTTTAACATATACACAAAAAATGCCTGCAACAGGAATATCTTCATCTTTTTTATATCTTGCAGCGGTTATCTCATCAGTCTCATATTTCTTTATTATCATATTTAGTGTAATCAAAGATAATAAAAATTCTTTGGATAAATAGGAGATTAAAATGTTACTATTATTTTTAGGTAGTTTATTTTTCTTATTATTCCTTGGCGTTCCCGTTGCTTTATCAATGTTATTAAGTGCAAGCATTATGCTATATCATCTTGATATGTTTGACACTCAATTAATTACAGAAAATTTTGTAATGGGAACTAATAACTTTCCTCTAATGGCTATTCCATTTTTTATGCTTACAGGGGAAATTATGAAACACGGTGGAATATCAGAGAGAATTATTAACTTCGCCACAAGTATGGTAGGGCATATTAAAGGTGGATTAGGTTATGTTGCAATCATTTCGGGATTAATCTTTGCTGGATTATCCGGATCTGCCGTTGCAGATACTGCTGCATTGGGTGCAATACTTATTCCAATGATGGTATCAAAAAAATATGATGCAGCTCGTTCCACCGGACTTATTTGTGCAGCAGGTATTATCTCTGTCGTTATCCCTCCTAGTATTCCTATGATTATTTATGGCATTACTGCAGGTGCTTCTATAACTAAACTATTTATGGGAGGAACAGTTCCCGGCTTGTTAATGGTTATAGGATTATGGTTTGTCTGGAAAATGCTTTATCGGAATAATGATTCAAGTTTAGAGAGAAAACAAAGTGGAAAAGAAAGATGGAGTGCATTCAAAAAAGCATTCTGGCCGTTACTCCTACCTGTAATCATTATTGTTGGCTTAAGAGGAGGAATTTTTACACCAACGGAAGCGGGAGTTGTGGCAGCCATTTATGCCGGATTAGTTAGTGCAGCTTATAAAGAATTAACATTAGCTAAATTAAGAGAAGTTTTTATCGGAACAATTAAAACAACCTCAATGGTAATGTTTGTTGCAGCGGCGGCAATGATCTCAGCTTTTGCAATAACAGTTGCTCAAATTCCAACCGAATTAGTTCAAACAATTAAAGGATTAACTGATAGTCCAACAATTCTCATGCTAATTATTATGCTATTTTTATTATTAGTAGGATGTGTTATGGATTTAATTCCGGCTGTATTAATCTTTGTACCGGTATTATTACCTCTATTAAGAGCATATAATATTGATATTGCTTATTTCGGCATCATGATGGTAATTAATTTATCTATTGGACTAATCACTCCACCGGTTGGAACGGTATTATATGTTGGTTCCGGAATATCTAAATTAGGCATTGGAAAGTTATCTAAAGGTATTTCTCCATTCTTACTAATATACGCAATTATTATGCTATTAATGGTATTTTTTCCTGATATCGTCATTGTTCCAATGAATTGGTTATCTTAATGAAGTAGCAATATTATTGTTAATTTAATAGTGAACAATATTACATTTATCGGTAAATATATGATTGAACGGAATGGTAAGTCATTTGGTGAAATATGGCAAAGTTATGCTGGCGATAGATTAAATTCAGCCACTTATCTGAGCCTAAATAGCTTTCCAAATGATATTCAGGGTTCATTATGTTTTCTGCCGGTACGGATAACTTAAGTTCACAAATTCCTAATGTAGTGGTTTGTGGTGAAACAACAGCTCCGGTCAAAAAACTGGGATTCAATGGGGCGTTTAGTCAAAGACGTGGTTGATTTAGCGGGATAAAATAAAAGACTAAAAAAAGTGCGGTCATAAAAATTATTGTTTTTTGACCGCACTTTTGTCACTATGCTTTTTTTAAAAATTCAGATTTCAACATGATTTTGCCACAATCAACATTATGATCGCCCTTGGCTAAACGAATATTTTTAAATTTTGTGCCTTTTTTTAAGACTTCAGATGAACCTTTCAATTTTAGATCCTTAATTAAAAGTACATCATCCCCATCTGCAAGTAGGTTGCCATTACTGTCTTTCACAATAAGTTGATCGTCATCTGACTCAACCGGCTCAGTGCCGTTCCATTCATAAGCACAGTCCGGACAAACGAAGTTTACCGAATCGTGATAGACATATTCACTCTGGCATTTTGGGCAAGCAGGCATTTGTTCCATAGGTTATTCCTTTTTTATTCAATTATGATGAATGCATGAGTATAGCAAAAAATAAGGTATTCACCAAAAGTGCGGTTACTTTAGGGAAAATGGGGAACAACTTTCTTTGCTTATAAGAATATTGAATAATTCTATACGTATGATCTGAAAGACTATATTTCTAGGTCGGTTTAAGCTGTGACAACGTGAGGGGAAGTCTATACTGATAAATATAAAACCAGCTATTAAGCTGGTTTTATTGGTTTAGAAGGGTTAGTTCAAATCGTCAATGAGAACATAAATTTGAGAAACGGGGCCGTGGACACCGACAACTTTAATTAGCTCAATATCTGCGGTAGCACTTGGGCCGGAAATAATATTAATGCAGGATGGCATATGTTCTCCAACGAGGGCTTTTTCATGAAGAATTTGAGCTAATTGAGCAACACGCGGAAGTACCGCACTTTTACGAATGACAACAATTGATTTTTCAGGTAATAAACTTGTTGAGCGACCATTTTCCTTAGCGGAAAATAAAACAACGCCTCCTGATTCCGCAAGCCCATATTCACCGTGTACGATGCCAATATTCGCTTTGGCTGATTTTATGATGTTTTCGTCACCATTATCGTAATCCCACACGTAATTGTCGAATGTATTTTTTACCGCATCAATAATACCAAGCTCTTCAAGGCGGGAATCATGGTTAAGTACGATGCTACCGCCACCATATTTTTCGCAGACATCTATAATCGCTTTTGTGACATTCTCTTCTTTCGTTTCAACAATATCTACTAATAGAATTTTCGCGAAATTTATAAATTCATCACAAAGTTCGCTTTGAGATAAATGTGTTAAGCGAGTCAAAGGATAGTTATTTAATGGCTCTTCCATGGGCGTTGGCACTAATTGGCGTGCTCTACCCATTTTATTTGCAAGTTTATTTAAGAAATTTTCTCTGTTTTCTAAATTCATTGTTATTAATTCCTTTATCTGAATTATTTCCGTTTCGTAAACCATTCACGGAAGCTTTCGCCATCACTGCTCGGTAAATCACGGGCTTTTGTCCATTCACCTAATGCCCCCATTTTAATTGCAGGTTTTCCATTTTTGATAAATTTACTTATCGCTTTTGCCCCGACTTTAACTCCCATATTCCAAAGAGTAGGGTGGGAATTGGCAAATGTGAAGCCCTTAATTTCCAGTTGTTCGATTTTTGGTGTAATGCCTTGTTCTACCATTTTTTCACGATGTTTAAGAATGAGTTGGGCAAGTGTAATCTTAACAGGGCAAACACTGTTACATGCGTTACAAAGTGAACAAGCATAAGGTAATTCCTTAAATTCTTTGTAACCGCCTAGAAGAGGAGATATGACAGCACCGATTGGCCCTGGATAGATGGAACCATAGCCGTGTCCGCCGATTTGGCGATAAGCAGGGCAGGTGTTTAGACATGCGCCACAGCGAATACAACGTAGAACTTCCTTGAATTCACTTTCTAAAATCGCTGAACGTCCATTATCAACAATTACTAAATGGAAATCCTCCGGGCCGTCAGCTTCATTTTCTAGACGTGGGCCTGTAAGCCAAGTATTGTAGGCGGTTAATTTTGCGCCTACAGCACTGCGACAAAGCATTGTAATTAGTACATCGACTTCTTTAAAGGTTGGTGCGATACGTTCCATCCCCATTACAGCGATATGTGTTTTCGGAACAGTTGTGGCTAACCGTAAGTTGCCTTCATTTGTTACTAAACAAACCGAACCTGTTTCAGGTACGGCAAAGTTACAGCCCGAAATTCCAATATCCGCCTTTAAGAAATCTTTTCGTAAAACTTTACGGATAAACGCATTCATTTCTTCCGGTTGCTCAGTACCTTCATAGCCCAATACTTCGTGTAATTCTTTTCGAATACGATGACGATCTTTATGGATGGCCGGTACAACAATATGAGAGGGCTTATCGCCAACAATTTGGAGTAAATATTCACCTAGATCCGTTTCAACGACTTTTATTCCTTCGGTTTCCAAAACTGAATTTAAACCGATCTCTTCCGTTACCATTGATTTTGATTTAACAATAGTTTTAGCTTTTTTCTCTAGGGCAACTTTACGGATATAATCGCTTGCTTCTTCAGCCGTTTCGGCAAAAAAAACGTGTCCCCCGTTTTGGGTGACTTTTTCACTTAATTGATATAAGTAGGCATCTAAATTAGCTAAAACATGATTACGGAATTGTTTAGAAAGATCACGCCATTCTTCCCAATGCCCTAATTCATCAACCATTTTTTGGCGGTTTGCACCAATGGTTTCTTGAGCCTTGATTACCGCTTTACGCATGATTTCATTGTGAATTTGCTGTTCGACACGTTCTTTAAAAGGAAGGTTGTTGGTTTGTAAATGGGACATATTAAACTTCTCCTTGTTGCATTAGAACTTCTGCAATATGCATAACTTTTACTTTTTTGCCTTCACGTTGTAAACGCCCGCCAATATTAATTAAACAGCTTACATCTGCACCAATTAAATAATCCGGTTCAACCTCGGTAATATTTTTTACTTTCTCTGTAACCATTTCTCCGGAAATTTCTGCCATTTTAACTGAAAATGTTCCGCCAAAACCGCAACAGGTTTGTTGATTGTGAATTGGAAGAAGTTCTAAACCTTTTACGTTGCGAAGCAAAGCGAGAGGCTCATCGATGATACCGAGTTTACGGCTTAAACTACAAGAAGGATGATAAACAGCTTTGCCTGTTAATGTGGCTCCAATATCGGTTTTTCCGAGAACATTGACGATAAAATCGGTAAGATCATAAAAGCGTTTTGATATATTTTCTGCTCGTTTTGCCCATTCGGTTTCACCAAATCGATTAAAATATTCTGGATAATATTTAATTGCAGAAACGCATGAACCGGCCGGAGCGACGATAGGATGATCGTTTACTTCAAAGGTTTCAACTAAATTTTTCATTCCGGCTAAGGCTTGTTTCGTATAACCGCTATTTATCGCAGGTTGCCCACAACAACCTTGTTTTTCTAGGAAAATGACATTGCACCCCAACTTTTCGAGCAAGAGAACGGTGTTTTTTGCAACACCGGCTTTCACGACATCTGCAATGCAGGTCACATAAAAATTTACATTCATTTGATATGCCTATTAAAATTAAGAATAAGAAAAAATCGTATTTATACTACTGTTATAGTACAAAAGGAAGTATAAATACTTCCTTTTAGGTTTAGTAAAATATAAATTTGTAGTGTTATTTCTCTATATTAAACATTGAAAAACATTGGAATAATAGTTAATGCCACTACTGCTGCAATAACACCATACACAAACATTGGTATGACAGTTTTCTTAATAATTGCACCTTCTTGGTTTTGAATATTTAAAACAGAGTTTACCGCAACGATGTTATTAATACAAACCATGTTGCCCATCGCTCCCCCAACAGATTGTAGTGCTAGAATGAGGCTTGCTGATAACCCGGTAATTTCTGCTGTCGATAATTGTACACTACCGAAAGTGAGATTTGAGACGGTATTAGAACCTGAGAAGAACGCGCCTACCGCTCCTAAGTAAGAAGCGAAGATTGTCCAATATTCTCCGGTTGCTTGAGCAAAGCTTTTACCAATAATTTTAACCATTGAAGCATCACCGCCAACAAGCATTAAGTTTACCATGATTAATGCGCCGACAAGTGCATAAAATGGGTTTCTGGATTGTTTCAAACTACCGATAAAAATCGATTTGGTTTTTTGAGCGTTCATTGTAAACAACGGTACGCAAATTAGAACGGTAATAATAAATGGAATTAAAGCCGGAACATAAAGTAATTTGTAGCTGGCATTTACATTAGTGCCGAAAATTTCTTTTAAGCTGAAAATTAAACCTTTACTGATTTCAAATTGTCCGAGAGAACCAAGCTGTACTGCAAACCAAGTTGTTGCATCGTTCATCATGGCTTTGAATGGTAGTTGTTGAATACGGGTTACGATTAAAAACAAAATCAGTAAGCCTGTTGGTAATAATGCTTTAGCTACTTCTTTGCCATTGACTCCCGTATTATCTAATGTATTTTCTACTTTCGCTAAGCCAATACCTTTATTCGCTACAAATACGGAAATAAACATACCGATTGCACCGCCGACTAAAGACGGGAATTCATAATTTATCTGTGCAAGGAAGAAATAAGGGATAACGCACGCAAAAATACTAATATAAATAAATACGATATTTTGGCGGATTTCTTTTCCGGACACGATAAAACGCAACGCAATGAGTGGAATGACTAATGCAGCAAAAGCATGAATGGTTGCTGTTATTGAACCTATTTCAAGTATTTGACTCTCTGCTAAATTTAATGGGCCAAATCCGAACCAAGTTGGTGTACCTACCGCCCCAAAAGAAACGGGAACTGAGTTCATAATTAAGGCTAAAACGGCAACTTTTATTGGGTTAAAGCCTAAGCCGACAAGAATAGGAGCGGCAATTGCTGCAGGTGTACCAAAACCACTAGCGCCTTCAATCATAAAAGCAAAGGCCCAGCCGATAATCATTATTTGTGCGACCGGATTGGGGTTGATTTCACCTAACCATTTACGCAAGGTATCGGTTACGCCGGACGCTTCCGAAAAACGATTAAATAAAATCGCTCCGAAAATAACCGTAATAGGCGTTTGCACCGCAATAATGGCAGAAGCGATATTGGCACTGACTGTTGAAATATCGGTACCAAAATAAATAAGCTGAATAATCAGCACCACCACGGCAATCCAAGGAAGAGCAACATAAGAAGGAAGTGCATTACGTTTTACCATTAGATAAATCAGTAAAACAATTGGAAAGATACTAAAAAAAAGAGCCATAGGATTCCTTATATAACTAGGGGTTCTTTAAGATTGTTAGGTTAATTGGTGATGAATTGTAAATAAGTTATTGGATAAATAAAGTAAAATGTTGAAAAATTGTGACTTTGATCATAAAAATTATTTAAATATATTGAATGATTACCTAAAGTAGGTAGATAAAAGTGCGTCAATTTTGACCGCACTTTTTTAGTTTTTCGGTATTATGTAGCAGTTGCACAAACTTAGATTTTATCTCATCGCTAGGGACACCATGCCGGCGTCCGAAAAAATTCAATGATTTTAAAAGGTTGTATGCGGACGCCAGCGTGGCATCTCTAAATTTTCTTTAAATTGTACATTTGCTACATAATGCCGTAGTTTTTTAATATTATTGTTTACGCCAAATTGTACCGTTTGGCCCGTCTTCCAAAATAATACCCATTGCATTGAGTTCATTGCGGGCCGAATCGGCAGCAGACCAATTCTTGGCTGCTCTGGCATCATTACGTTGCTTGATCAAATTTTCTATCTTAGCGATTTCTTCATTATTGGAACCCGCCTGTAAGAATTGTTCGGGATCTTGTTCAAGTAATCCGAGAATATTTGCCAATTCACGTAAGCGGGCAGCCAAACCGTCCGCCAACGCTTGATTTTCTGATTTTAATTTATTGATTTCTCTTGCCATTTCAAATAAAACGGAAATTGCATTAGGCGTGCTGAAATCATCATCCATCGCATCACGGAACGCTGCCACAAAATTTTCTCCGCCAAAAGCAGCCGCACTTTGATCTGTTCCCCGCAATGCAGTATATAACCGCTCTAGGGCACTATGGGCAAGATTTAAATTTTCTTCACTATAATTTAGTTGGCTACGATAGTGGGCGGATAACAGAAAATAACGTACGCTTTCAGCATCATAATGACTCAGTACATCACGAATAGTGAAGAAATTGCCGAGAGATTTCGACATTTTTTCCTTATCTACCATAATCATGCCGGAGTGAATCCAGTAATTGACATATTCTCCGTCGTGAGCACAGCAGGATTGGGCAATTTCGTTTTCATGGTGGGGAAACATTAAATCGGAACCGCCGCCGTGGATATCAAAATGATTGCCGAGTTGTTTACTGTTCATCGCTGAGCATTCAATATGCCAGCCAGGTCGACCGGCTCCCCAAGGTGAAGCCCAACTCGGTTCATTCTCTTTTGACATTTTCCATAGCACGAAATCCATCGGATTTTTCTTCACGTCAGATACATCAACCCGTGCGCCGGCTTGTAATTGCTCTAAATCTTGACGGGATAATTGACCGTATTCTTTGAAACTTTCTACATCAAACATGACATCCCCGTTTTGTGCGACATAGGCGTGTCCTCGCTGAATTAATTTTTCAACGATTTCAATAATTTCAGGAATATGATGGGTGGCGCGCGGTTCAAAATCCGGATGTAAAATATTCAATGTATTGAAATCCTTGTACATCTCAGTAACCATGCGATCAACTAATTGTTCGCAGGTTTCTTGGTTTTCTAGTGCTCGTTTAATGATTTTGTCATCTACATCGGTAATATTGCGTACATAGGTTAAATTGTAGCCTAAATAACGTAAATAACGGGCGATCACATCAAAGGAAACAAAAGTTCGTCCGTGACCGATATGGCATAGGTCATAAACTGTGACACCGCACACATACATACCCACGTTATTTTTGTGAATAGGTTTAAAAATTTCTTTTTCTCGGGTTAGGGTATTGAAGATTTTTAGCATGGTTAAGCTCGTAGAATATGGTAAAAACTGACCGCACTTTATAGCACTTTTAGCTTGATTGTGGAATAATGTAGCCCTCAATTTTTCATAAGGAAAACAAAATGGTTACGTTACACACAAACTTTGGCGATATTAAAATTAAATTAGATTTTGATAAAGCCCCTGTTACGGCAGAAAATTTCTTAAATTACTGTAAAGAGGGTTTTTATAATAACACAATTTTCCACCGCGTAATTGATGGATTTATGATTCAAGGTGGCGGTATGGAAAGCGGAATGAAAGAGAAAAATACAAATGCCCCAATTCAAAATGAAGCGGCAAACGGATTAAGCAATAAACGCGGCACTATTGCGATGGCGCGTACCTCTGATCCGCATTCGGCAACGGCACAATTTTTTATTAATGTGGCGGATAACACTTTTTTAGATCATCGTTCTAAAGAAATGTTTGGCAAAACTGTGGTACAAGAATGGGGCTACGCCGTGTTCGGTGAAGTGGTTGAAGGTATGGACGTTGTGGATAAAATTAAGGGCGTGAAAACCGGTAATAAAGGCTTCCACCAAGACGTGCCGAAAGACGATGTGGTGATTAATTCTGTTACTGTAGAATAATGAAGGAAACCTGAGCATTGTCTCAGGTTTTTTACTTAAAATAACCAATGGGGACAATATTAATGGAAGAACTGATTAAAATTGTTGAAGCAGAGTATGAGGATTATCAAAGAGAATATTACCTTAATACAATTCATTCTCTCACGGAACAAGAACGAAATAATCTACTTGCTTTGATAAATAAAATGAGAAAAGCAGGTTCAAAAAAACCGTTTTCTTGGGCAATCAGTGAGATTAAAGAAAATCTCCCTCAATTTGCTCGATTTGCTGTTTTAAGAGAATTGGAAAAAATTAATCGTGAGGTGAGCAAGCATATTTACTATACCCAAGAATATGCGGAGGAAAGCGATGAATTTATGGCATTACATAAAAAGGTAAAACAATACCTTTCTCCTGAAGAGTTAGGAAGGTATTTGCAACTCTATACACAAACGGTTACTGAGCAATTTATTTCTTTATTAGATGAGGGGAACCCTCGTGCAGGAGAACCTAATTGGGCATTATCAGAATTGGATAGTGATTATTGTCATTCCCGTTTCATAAATGGGTTACATGAAGAAGGATATATCAGCGATGAAATTGATTGGCAGTTGATTGAGCAGGAAGATCAAGAATAGAATAATAAGGTTTGACTAAATTAAATATTATGCCTTTTTTCGATACTCATACCCACCTTGATTATTTACAGCGGTTTACCGGTGACTCCCTTTCACAACTAGTGGAAAATGCTAAGCAAGCCGATGTAGAGAAAATTCTGATTGTTGCAGTGCTTGAACGGGATTTCAAAACAATTCAAAAAATGACCGCACTTTATCCGGAAAGTTTATATTACGGGCTAGGTTTGCACCCGCTTTATATTAAAGAACATTCGGAAAAGGATTTATCCGTGTTGGAACAAGCGTTAGGGCAGCGTGATAAAAATGGTACGGCGCTGGCGGAAATTGGTTTAGAACGAGCGATTCCCGATTTATTGACGGACAAACTTTGGCAAAAACAATGTCATTTTTTTGAAAGTCAGCTTTATTTAGCGAAACAATTTGACTTACCCGTAAATATTCATAGTCGAAAATCTCATGATCAAGTGTTTACTTTTTTAAAACGTATTTCATTGCCTAAATATGGCGTGATACATGGTTTTGCAGGTAGTTATGATCAAGCCAAACGGTTTGTGGATCTTGGTTATAAAATCGGTGTCGGTGGCACCATTACTTATCAACGGGCGAATAAAACCCGCCAAGCCATTGCAAAATTGCCTTTGGATGCCTTGGTGTTGGAAACGGATTCTCCCGATATGCCGGTGTTTGGTTTTCAGGGACAGCCAAATCGCCCAGAGCGGATTATTCAGGTATTTCATTCCTTATGTGAGCTAAGGAATGAGGAATCCGCTCAAATAAAAGAGGCTATTTGGTGTAATAGTAATAAATTATTTGGGAGATAATAAGATGGGCGTTTTAGGACCGCATGAAGGGAGAGAATTAGAATTAATGCTCAATCATCAAAAAGAGATTGCATTGTTTTACACGGATAGTGAAGTACCTGAGCATTTTTTCCCTTATTTAGAGGATAAGACATTTCAGCTAAAAACAATTAATTTAAAAACCTCACTGGGTGATTTTTCCTATTACTTAATATATCGACCGGAACATATAAAAAAAGCAGAGGAATTAAGCTCGGTTTTGTTGAAAAGTTACGATAAGTTTGATCCTGATTTAGAAAGAAAAATCGGGAAATTACTTGGTTATAGTGATGATGATATTGAGTTCTATATAAACCATTGGTTAAAATCGACATAGGAAAATGTATTATATGTAATAAAATAGTTTCATTGCAGTGTACACTATGGAGAAATATCATTTTGTCAGTCAGTCAGTCAGTCAGTCAGTCAGTCAGTCAGTCAGTCAGTCAGTCAGTCAGTCAGTCAGTCAGTCAGTCAGTCAGTCAGTCAGTCAGTCAGTCAGTCAGTCAGTCAGTCAGTCAGTCAGTCAGTCAGTCAGTCAGTCAGTCAGTCAGTCAGTCAGTCAGTCAGTCAGTCAGTCAGTCAGTCAGTCAGTCAGTCAGTCAGTCAGTCAGTCAGTCAGTCAGTCAGTCAGTCAGTGAGATTAGTCTAAGTTTTGTTGTTCCTGTTTACAATGTCGAAAAATATCTTGCTCAGTGTTTGGATAGTCTTGTTTCACAGTCCGTGAGTAAAGAAATCATCATTGTCAATGATGGTTCAACGGATGGTAGCTTAGCCGTTGCCGAGCAGTATTTCTCTCGTTATCCCTTCATTACCCTCATCAATCAACATAATCAAGGGGTTGCTTCTGCCCGTAATGCTGGGTTAAGGCAAGCGAAAGGACGTTATGTCTATTTTGTCGATCCCGATGATTGGATTGTTGAAACTAATTTAGGCAGCATGGTTGAGATTGCTGACAGACATCAAGCTGATGTGCTAAAAGGCACAACAGAAAATAGTTATGAATGCGATTCAAGAGGACCTTGTTCACGCAGGTTTGAGTCCTCTCGAATAAAATCAAATCAATATGAGGTTATGAGTAGTTATCAACATTTGAATGATATGCTCAAATGGGATTGGCTTCCAAGTTGCTGTTTTGGTTTTTTTAGAACAAACTTTTTGCGCCAAAATAATCTTTGGCTTAATGAAGCCTTAAATATTGGGGAAGATTTGCTGTTTATTGCAGAAATTCTTTCTCTCTCAGATGTTACAGTGATTGAGGTAGGGCGTGTATTTTATCACTATCGTTTAAGACCAAATAGTCTCACCACAACAAAAAACGATATATCAAAACTTGTTCATCTATTTGAACTTGATAAATATTTAATAAAACTTTATGAACAACGCCAAAATGACATTAAAAATGTCAATGAAGAAACAAAAAGAATGTTTGTAAATTTAGAAAGAATTAGAGCGATTAACTTTAGTATAGCTTATCGTTATCAATATTCACGGTATTCACCGGAATTGAAAGCTGAAGTCTATCATTATTTCACAGAAGAAGTATTACAATTGATGAAAAAATGGCTTCCTTTTGAGGTGAAATTATAAATCCTTAAAGCGATAAATAATCTGATTCGCCGATCCCCGCCAGAGTAGGCTAGGATCTGCTTTTTCTTGTTCAAATTTTCCATCAATGAGGACATCAACATAGGGTAGCATGGCACGCTGATTTTCGTCCAATTCGTCTAATTTGTAACCTGTCCATACCCAAATGTCTTTGTCGGGGCATTCACGTTTTACCCGTTGTACGAAAGGCAAGAGCGTTTCTATGTTGCGAGGATGTAATGGGTCGCCACCGGACAGTGTTAAACCTTGGCGTTTAATACGGGTATCTTTTAAATCATTGATAATTTGTTGTGCCATGGCTTCGTCAAATACTACGCCGGCACTGAACGACCAGCTTTTTTGGTTGTAGCAGCCCTTGCAACCATGAGTACAGCCACTCACAAAGAGTGTACAGCGTGTGCCTTCGCCATTTACCACATCAACGGGGTAATATTGTAAATAGTTCATTTTGCCAATTCCTGAAAAGTGCGGTTTAAATTCTCGTCAAATTCACCATTGTGTGCAATTAATCTTTGCAATGGCCATTTAATTCTTGCATAATAGCGCGCAATCGCATTGCGATATCAATGGAAACCTTCTCGGTCTCTCGCAACGGTGTCCGGTTTACCCGGTCAGGTTCGGAAGAAAGCAGCCAAAGTCGGAATTTCTGTGTGCCGAGAAGAAGCTGGGAAGGTTTCCGCCCAACTTCTTCTTTTTCTTATATCCGTTCCAATAATCGTTTAAAAAATCCGTTTTCTTTTTTGATTAGACTGTCGTAATTGCCTTTTTCAATAAGTTTCCCTTCATCTATTACACAAATTGTGTCGAATTGTTCAATTGCGGTTAAACGGTGGGTCACCATGATCAGGGTTTTGTTTTCCGCATGTTGTAAAATTAAACGTAAAATTTGGCGTTCTGTATCACGATCAAGCCCCTCTGTGGGTTCATCTAATAATAAAATCGGTGCATTATTTAATAATATGCGTGCAATTCCCAGACGACGCTGCTCGCCGCCGGAGAGAGGGCGGCCGCCGTCACCAAGCCATATATTTAATCCTTGTGCTTGCTCTAATAATTTGCCCAATCCCACTTGATTGAGTACCTCGATCATTCTCTCTTCGGCGATTTTTTGGTGGGCGGCAAACTGTAAATTTTGACGTAGGCTATCGCTAAACACGTGTACCCGCTGAGTTAAAAAGCAAAATTGTTCGCGCAACGTTTGTTCGGAATAGAGTGAAACCGCTTTACCGGCGAGTAAAAGTTCCCCCTGATCGGCATCATAGTTACGTACCAATAATTGCAATAATGTTGATTTACCGCTACCCGTTTTACCAAGAATCGCAATTTTTTGCCCTTGTTCCAAATCAAGCGTGAGGTTATCCAGTGCAAGATTTTCTCTTTCAGGATAGGTAAAACTCAAATTCTTCGCAGAAATTAACCGCTCTTGCGGTTTAAATTCGGCGTTGCCCTGAAACTCAACTAAGGGTTGTTGTTCAATAATATCGGTCACCCGTTCTGCCGCGGCAATGACTTGACCGATATGCAAAAATGCCGTACCCAATGGCATAATAATTTCAAAAGCAGCTAACGCCGCAAAGGTGAAAAGGGCAATAAAGGCGGCACGATATTCGTCTGTACCAAAATCCGCTTGGCTGCTAAACCACAACATGGCACAAATGAGCAAACCATTTAGGAAGAGGACAAGTGCGGTGGAAAATCCGCTTAATTTTGCTTCTTTTGCTTGCTCCGCTTGCCAATTTCTCTCGGTTGCCGCCATTTTTTCTTTGACTTGTTTTTCCGCATTAAATAATAAAAGTTCGGCTTGTGCCTGAATAAATTCCAAAAATTGTGTGCGGTAATTGGCTCGTGTACGGATTAAAGGTTCGCCAAACTGTTTTCCTAAACGATAGAAAATGATCGGAATCAACACTAATAAGCACAATAAAAATGCCCCTAAACCCAATGAAAGCGGCATATTAATGAAGCTTAACCCAATTGTCATAGCAATCGTGACGAAGATTGACGTGAAAAAAGGGGCAAGTAAACGTAAATAAAGACTATCGAGAGTATCAACATCAGAAACCAAGCGATTTAACAAATCACTGTTACGATAGCGATTGAGCACGGCTGGGCTTAAGGGAATAATTCGCTCAAATACTTGGACGCGCAGTTTCGCTAAAATACGAAAAGTAGCATCGTGGGTAACGATTTTTTCAAAATAACGTGCGACCGTACGCCCAATCGCTAACCCTCGCACGCTGGCAGAAGGGTAAAAAAAGTTAAACAGTGTACCAAGTCCGGCAATAGCGGTGGCTGCCAAGAACCATCCCGATAGGGTAAGCAATCCCATACTGGAAGCCAATCCGCTAATCATTAACAGCAACCCTAAAATTAATGGTAATTTGGCAAACTTAAATAAACGTATAAAAGGCAGTAATGCTCGCATTATTGAATATCCTGTTGTCGTTGAGCGAGTAATTCGGCAAAAAAACCGTTATTTCTGAGTTGTGAAAAATCACCTTTCTGAACAATTGCACCTTGTTGCATCACTAAAATCTGATCGCATTGTTTTAATTCTTCAATACGATGGGTAATCATCAACGTGGTTTGATAACAGCTTATTTCACTTAAAGTTTGTAGCACTAAATTTTCAGATTGGGCATCGAGGCTTGCTGTCGGTTCATCAAGTAAGATCAATTTCCCTTTTCTTAAAAGTGCGCGAGCAATGGCAAGGCGTTGCGCCTGTCCTACCGAAACGCCCAAACCGCCGTCTTTTATCTCGTGGTCTAAGCCAAGTTTATCGGTAAACTCTTTAGCCTGTGCGAGAGATAAGGCCCGATCAATTTCTTCATCACTTGCCTGAATATCGCCAAGCAGCAGATTTTCTTTGATTGTGCCTTGCAATAACAAGGGATTTTGCCCTACCCAAGCGATATGTTTGCGCCAGTTTGCGAGATCGCTTTCACGCAGTTCTTGCCCGTTGATTTTCAATGAACCTTGATAAGGCAAAAAACCTAAAATAGCATTCATTAGAGAGGTTTTTCCGGCTCCGCTTTGCCCGACTAACGCCACATTGTGATTGCTCGGAATATGAAAACTAAGCGGTTGGGTGAGCGGCACTCCTTGGGAGGAAAGCACGATTAAATTTTCTGCCCGAATTTCAACCGCACTTTCAAAGGTAATCGTACGCTTATTTTGTTGAGTGGTGAGGTAATCGGTTTCTAAAAAATCGACAATGGCATCCGCCGCCCCGATACCGGCGGCACGATCATGATAATAAGTGCCGAGATCGCGTAGCGGTTGATAAAATTCCGGGGCGAGAATTAAACAAAAGAAACCGATAAAAAGGGTAAGCGGTGTGCTATAAGTACCAAATTCGACTTGCCCTAAATAACTGAAACCAAAATAGACTGCCATTAACGCAATAGAAATAGAGGTAAAAAATTCCAAAACGGCAGAGGATAAAAAGGCGAGTTTTAGCACGTCCATTGTGGTTTCACGGAAATGCTCCGTTGTTTTTTCTATGTGTTGGATTTGTTCGGAAGAGCGGTTAAAAAGCCGTAAAGTTTCAAGTCCGCGTAAGCGATCCAAAAATTGTGCACTTAAACGGGCGAGTGTCTCCATATTTTTCTGGCTACTGTCTGCCGCAGCAATGCCTACAAGAATCATAAAGAGCGGTATTAAAGGCGCGGTAACCATTAGGATTAATGCTGCCGCCCAATTTAGCGGAAAGACCGCAATCAAAATCACTATCGGGACAATCACGGAAAGGCTTTGTTGCGGTAGGAAACGGGCATAAAAATTATGTAAATTTTCTACCTGTTCCAACATAATACTTGCCCAGCTTCCGGCCGGTTTTTGATTGATTGTCGCCGGCCCGACAAGGTGAATTTTATCCAGAATTTGCCGGCGAATATGATTGCGTAATTGGCGGCCGGCTTCAAAACCGATTTTTTCGCGCCCCCACAAAATTAAGGCGCGTAAGGCAAAACTGAAAATTAAGCCGATAAAATAAGGAATGAGTTCATCACTCGATGTATTCTGCATGATTAGTTTATCAAGCAAGGTTGCAAGGAGATAAGTCTGTATCACCAAAATGATGGAAGAGAATGTGGCAAGGGCAATATTGGCGCGCATTAATTTTTTTATTGGTTGCTGTTGCGCATGTAGCCATTTTTGCAGGTATTTTTGACGAAGTTTGTCCATAGGTTCTCGTTCATCCTAATTCGGATAGAATGGATGGGCGTGAATTTGGAAAATTCACGCACAATGATGAGTAACGGGATGTGTTAAGTTTTACCTTACACATTCTGCAATTTATTTCTGTGCATCCAGATAGCGTTCGGCATCCAGTGCAGCCATACAGCCTGTACCGGCAGAAGTAATGGCTTGACGATAATTGTGATCCATGACATCACCTGCCGCAAAGACCCCTTCCACGGAAGTGGCGGTCGCGTTGCCTTCGAGACCGGATTTTACTACGATGTAGCCGTTATTGAGTTCGAGCTGTCCTTGGAAAATCTCGGTATTTGGTGAATGACCGATTGCCACAAATAAGCCGTCAAGGTTCAATTCTTCTTTCTCGCCGGTTTTGGTATTTTGCAGGCGTAAACCTGTCACCCCCATATTATCACCTAATACTTCGTCTAAAGTGCGGTCAGTGTGAAGCACGATTTTTCCTTCCTCCACTTTTTTGTAGAGACGGTCGATGAGGATTTTTTCTGCGCGGAAACTATCACGACGGTGGATTAAATGAACACAGCTTGAAATATTGGCTAAATAAAGTGCTTCTTCCACCGCGGTATTGCCGCCCCCAATGACTGCAACGGGTTTGTTACGGTAAAAGAAACCGTCACAGGTTGCACAGGCAGAGACACCACGACCTTTATAATTTTCTTCCGAAGGCAATCCCAAATAGCGTGCGGATGCGCCGGTTGCAATAATTAAGGCATCGCAAGTGAATTGTTGTACATCACCATAAAGTTTGAACGGGCGAGAAGATAAATCCACACGATTAATGTGATCAAAGACAATTTCCGTATCAAATTTTTCTGCGTGTTGTAACATACGTTGCATTAAGCCTGAGCCGGTCGTCATTTCAAAATCACCCGGCCAGTTTTCAATTTCATCAGTTGTTGTGAGCTGCCCGCCTTGTTGTAAACCTGTTACGAGTACCGGCTTTAAATTTGCCCGTGCGGCATAAATTGCCGCCGTGTAGCCGGCAGGGCCGGAACCTAAAATTAAAAGTTTTGCATGTTTAATCTTTGACATAAAGTATCCCTAATTTTTATGAGTTGATAGATAAATTAATTCAATTTGCCCAACGGATTATCCGTTTCTTTTTTAGTAGAGTAGGGAATAAAGCAAGCGCCGAAACTTGTTCGTTAATGGATCGGCATTGCCCATTGCACTCAAAATAGAGAGAAATTGCTGTTTTACTTCGCCATTTTGTGCATCTAATTCTTTCTTTAATATATCAAAGAGGAGAGAAAGTGCTTCTTCATTGCGGTTTGCCTGATGAAGTTGTATGGCAAGTTTAATAGCAATTTCCGTTGTCGGGTTTTGGGCATAATCTGATGTTAATTGCTGAATTTCCGGTGTATCGGCGGCTTGAATCAGTAATTCAATCTGTGCTTGTAAGCCTTGCCAGCGGCTGTCACGATCTTGCAATGGAATTTGGTTTAAGATTTCTTGCGCCGGTTCGGTTTTTTTCATTGCAATGTAGGTTTCCGCATAGAGTAGAGCAATATCACTGTTTTTCTTATCGGAAAGTTCCCAAGCCTCTTTTAATAGCGGCAATGCGGCATCATAATTTTCAACTTGCAAGAAATCCAAGGCTTGGTGAAATTTAATCTCTTCTTCTTTTGGTAAAATAACACTTAAGCGTTGTAACAGTGATGCTTGATCCAACGCACCGGGAAAGGCATCCAAGGCTTGTGCTTCTTTGAACAAATAAGTGGTGGGTAAGGCTTGAATACGGAATTGTGCGGCGATCAGCTGTTCTACCTCACAATTTACTTTACCGAGTATAAATTGTCCTTGATATTGCTCCACCAACTGTTCCAATAATGCTAAAAAATCTGCCGATTCTTTATGGCTCGGTGCATAAAAGTTCACTACAAGCGGTTTTTCAAGCGACTGTTGAAGAATTTCAGTGAGATTTTGTTCGTTAATCTCAATAACAAAAGGAAAATCAGCCATTGTTCATCCTTGTTCGGAAAAAATAATGGCTGATTTTAGCAAAGTGCGGTCAATTTTAGAAATGTTTTGAAAATTGACTGTGCTTTTGGGCTAGAGAATGATACTGCCGATTAGTGAGATAATGAAGCCAACCAAGCCAATTAACGTTTCTTGAACCGTCCAAGTTTTAAACATGGTCTTCGTATCAATTTCTAAAAAGCGGCTAACCAACCAAAATCCGCTGTCATTTACATGTGCTAAGACTGTCGCTCCGGAGGCAATTGAAATAACAATGAAACAAAGATCAAATTGGCTGAGTCCCGTTGTTGCTGAGACAGTTGGGGCAATTAAAGCAGATGTTGTTGTGATGGCAACGGTAGCGGAGCCCTGTGCTACACGTAATGCTGTTGATATGACAAATGCCGCAACAATAATAGGCATTCCTGTATCAGATAACATAGAGGCTAATTGATCGCCGATACCACTGGCTCGTAAAACACCACCGAACATCCCACCGGCTCCGGTGACTAAAATGATTGCACAAATCGGTCCAAGTGCATTATCACAGATTTTTTCAATTTGTTCGTAACTTCGTTGTTCTTTGAGTAAAGCGATTGAGACAAGTAATGTAATTAATAATGCGATTGGGGTTTTTCCTAATAAGCGTAAACTTTGTACTAATAATGAAGAACCATCAACCATTTTTGCTACGGTAAGCGTATATAAGACGGTATCTAACATGATTAAGCATAATGGGAGTAATAGAATGAAAAGTACTTTTTTAAAACTCGGAGGGGTTAAAGCCGTTTCATTTATTGGTGTGACATTTAAAAATGATTTTGGTAGATCTAGATGAAATTTTTTACCTAAATATGTGCCATATAGATAAGCGGCAAAGTACCATGTAGGAATAGCAACAACTACTGCAATGATTGTTAGTAAACCGATGTTTGCGCCGAGCAGTTCACCGGAGGCGACCGGGCCGGGATGTGGGGGAAGGAAAGCATGAGTGACAGCAAAGGCACCGGCAGCAGGAAAAGCATATTTAAATAGAGAACCGCCAAATTGTTTTGCAACACTAAATATTATAGGAAGCATCACAACTAAACCGGCATCAAAGAAGATCGGGAAACCAAATAAGAGAGAAGCTATACCTAAAGCAAAAGGCGCTCTTTTTTCTCCAAATTTATTGATGAGTGTATCGGCTAATACTTTTGCGCCACCAGTTATTTCAAGTAGTCGTCCGATCATTGCTCCAAGCCCGACTAATAGCGCCACTGAAGCAAGGGTATTTCCAAAACCGGTGAGAAGAGTTGGCAATATTTTATCTACGGGAATGCCTGTTGCGATTGCGGTAAGTAAACTAACAATTGTTAAGGCAACGAATGCATGGACATTAAATTTAATAATTAATAGCAATAAAACTGCTATTGAGGCGACAAGGATGAAAATTAGCATAATTTATTTACCTTATTTGATGTAATAACCTAAACAGCTGCAAGCATTCCGCCATCAACAAATAGCAAATGCCCATTAACAAAATCAGATGCTTTTGACGAAAGAAATATAGCGGCCCCAATTAATTCTTCCGGCTCTCCCCAACGTGCAGCCGGTGTTCTTTTACATAACCATTCTGTGAATTCTTTATTTTCTACCAACGGTTTTGTCAATTCTGTTTGAAAATATCCCGGAGCGATAGCATTCACTTGAATATTATAACGAGCAAGCTCAACACACATTCCTCTTGTCAGCATTTTTACCGCACCTTTTGAGGCTGCGTATGGTGTAATGGTGTCCCGTCCTAATTCACTTTGCATTGAACCTATATTAATAATTTTTCCTTTTTCACGCTGTACCATATATCGAGCGACGGCTTGTGAAATAATAAAAACAGCTTTTTGATTGACTTGAATAATATCGTCAAAGTCTTGTTCAGGAAATTCACAAAACGGATAGCGACGCTGAATACCTGCATTATTAATTAATACATCTATTGGGCCGATATTTTGTTCAATATAGTCAATGGCTGTATGAACTGCGGCAGTATTTGTCACATCAAAAGAAACGGGATAAGCAATAAACCCGTTGTCATTGAATTCTTTGGCTATTTTTTCAACGTTTTCTTGTTTTGTACCGTGAATGATAATTTTGGCACCTTGTCCGGCGAGCCCCTTTGCTAGTAAATATCCAATGCCTCGAGTGGATCCCGTAATTAAAATATTTTTATTTTTTACTGAAAAGAAGTTTTCCATAATGATTTTTCCTCTACGAGAATATTATTTGTACTTTTGAAATGTCATTTTTGTTTCCTGCCGTTTTTAGTGCATCTTCGAAATGCTTAAATGAAAATTTAGCGGAAAGTAGCGGTAATGGATTAACTTTACCGGTTGCCAGCCAATTGACTGCCGTATTAAATTCTTCAATAAAACGGAATGAACCTTTCCAATTAATTTCCTTAGCAATCAATGTCATTAATGGAAAGTTAGGGATGTTGCCCCCCATACCAATTTGTACAATTGTGCCTTTTGCTTTAGTCACTTCTAAACAACGCTCAATTGAAGAAGGATGACCTGAGGCTTCAAAAGACACATCAAATTCACCTTTGTGTTGCGCATATTCTGAAAAATCATCATTAGCATGAAGTACTTTCGTTGCCCCCATTTCTAAGGCTAAATTTAAGCAACGCTGACTAATATCTGTACAAATGATTTCTTGTGCACCTAATGCCTTTACTGAAGCGACAACTAAGCAACCGATTGGACCCACACCGGAAATAAATACACGTTTTCCTTTAAGATCTCCTCCTTGTTTGGCGGCATGAATAGCTACAGCAAGAGGTTCTGCAAAAACCATAGTTTCATCATCAACATCCTCCGGATAAGTAATACATTGAGAGTTATCAACAATTTTATATTGTGTAAATCCGCCATCTACGTGAGGGTTATACATAGCGCTCCCGAAGAAACGCATGGTTTCACATTGATTAATTTCTCCCGATAAACAATATTTACAACTGTGGCATGGTTTACTTGGATTTATTGCTACTTTTTGATTTATGTGTAAATTTGAGTCGTTTGTTTTTACGATTCTACCAATCACCTCATGTCCTAAAATCATGGGGTGTTTTACTGCAAAATTTCCAACTTTTCCGTGTTGATAATAATGTAAATCAGAGCCGCATATTCCTCCTCGAGCGATCTGGATAAGTGTTTGATGTTGATCGTTATCATCGTATTGCACATTTTGTTCAATAATTTCTACATTTTCTGCACTTTTAACTACACAGGATAAAGTTTTAATTTTCATATTTTCTCCTTTTACACATAGATATGTTACTGGTAACATATCTACTTATCACAGTTTGGTAAAGGTACTTTTTTCAGAAATGTGATCGACTTCAAAGAAATTGTGATAATTGTCTGTAAATAAAAATGAAAATATAGAATTTCTGTGATGTTTGTCACAAAATAAAATGTTACGAGTAACAATTCATCAAAATTCTTATATGATTAAGAAAAATATTTGTGAGGTATGTTATGAGTAAAGGAAAAAGTTTCATCCTTATGGGCGTTTCAAGTACCGGTAAAACTTCCGTTGGAACAGAAATTGCCCACCGTTTAGGGATTAAATTGATTGATGGTGATGATCTTCATCCGCGTGCGAATATTATTAAAATGGGGAACGGGCAGCCGCTCGATGATCATGATCGTGCCCCTTGGCTTGAGCGCATTCGCGATGCCGCATTCAGCCTTGAACACAAAAGTGAGATTGGTATTATTGTTTGTTCGGCATTGAAGAAAACGTATCGGGATTTGATTCGTGAAGGTAACGAGGGAGTCAAATTTTTATTTCTGGAAGGATCATTTGATTTAGTGCTTGAGCGTATGAAGCAACGCAAAGGGCATTATATGAAAACGGAGATGTTAAAAAGCCAATTCGATACCCTTGAAGTTCCGGGAGAAGATGAGCCGGATGTGATTCATATTGATATTGACGGTAGCTTTGAGGAAGTCGTACAACGTTGTATTGACGCACTGAAACCGTTATTTTGACGATGAAAGTGCGGTTAAAATTGACCGCACTTTTACATACTCTCGCCAAGATGAATATGAAATCCAAGATCGATCATTTTTTCGGTGAGAGGTTCATTATTCAATCGGGCTAAGAGTTCTTGGGCTGCCGTTTTACCAATTTCCAAACGCGGTGTGATAACTGTTGCCAGTTGGGGGCTAACGGAAAAGCCCACATCATGTCCGTGAAATCCGGCAATGGCAATTTGCGTAGGAATATTAATACCTAAGCGTTGGCATTCAAATAATGCGCCAATGGCTAAATCGTCATTTGTACAAAAGATACCATTGGTTTCAGGGCGTTTTTCGAGAATTTGGCGAAGCTGTTTTCCGCCTAGGGTGAAAGACGAAGGTTCTTCGGTGATTAAACTATAGGGTTCAAGCCCATATTTTTTCATCGCTTGTTCATAGCCCTGCATTTTTAGCTGGGTACGTTTATCCATTCGGGCGGTGAAATAGACGACATGGTTATGCCCGCGTTTAATCATGGTTTCCACCATGGCTTGTGCCGCAGCAACATTATCAAATCCAATCACTTGCTGAATACCGGGCTGTGTGCTGTCCATAATTTCAATCACCGGAATATTTGCTACTTCAATCATTTTGAGGGTTCGCAAAGAATGGTAATTTTCCGACAAAATCAGCCCGTCCACATTATACGAAAGCAAACTTTCAATGCGTTCTTCTTCCTTTTTAACACTATAACCGTAATGTGCCAGCATAGTTTGGTAACCGGCTTGGTCGAGGACGAGCTCAATCCCTTTTAGTACATCGGCAAAAACATGGTTGGTTAGTGAAGGAAGCAGTACGCCAATGGCTTTACTCTTGGCATTTGAGAGAATTTCCGGGGCTCGGTTGGGAATATAACCAAACTGCTCAATCGCCGCCGCAATTCGGGTTTGGGTTTCTTGTGCGACAGAATCGGGATTACGCAGATAACGGCTTACCGTCATTTTGGTGATACCAAGGTGAGTCGCAATATCTTGTAAGGTGGGGCGTTTATGTTTCATTAAAAGTCAGATTGAATAATGTATTGCGAAAGTATAGCAAAAACATTTGATTTTTTGACCGCACTTTTGTGTGAAAAAAGGTATAATTTGCCATCAATTTATTATGAGGAAAGGCTATAGTGGACGAAATTCGTTTAACACAATACAGTCACGGTGCCGGTTGAGGCTGTAAAATTTCGCCTAAGGTGTTAGGGACAATTTTACAAACGCAACTTGAACATTTTGTCGATCCGCATTTATTGGTCGGCAATGATACGGCAGATGATGCGGCGGTGTATGATTTGGGAAATGGTACTGCGATTATCAGTACCACAGATTTCTTTATGCCTATTGTGGATGATGCCTTTGATTTTGGTCGTATTGCGGCAACCAATGCCATTAGTGATATTTTTGCTATGGGCGGTAAGCCAATTATGGCGATTGCGATTTTAGGTTTCCCAATAAATAAGCTACCGGCAGAAGTTGCGCAAAAAATTGTGGAGGGGGGGCGATTTGCCTGTCATCAAGCCGGTATCTCTCTTGCCGGCGGCCATTCTATTGATGCGTCGGAACCTATTTTTGGTTTGGCGGTAACCGGCGTGATTAGTACTGAAAAAGTGAAACGAAATGCTTCGGCTCAAGCCGGCTGTAAACTGTATTTAACTAAACCTTTGGGGATTGGGGTACTGACTACGGCGGAGAAAAAAGGCAAGTTAAAATCCGAACATCAAGGCTTGGCAACTGCCGCGATGTGCCAAATGAATATTATCGGTAGCCAATTTTCCGAAGTGGACGGTGTAACTGCAATGACGGATGTAACGGGGTTTGGTTTACTCGGACATCTACTTGAAATTTGTGAGGGCTCAAACCTAAATGCCGAGCTGTTTTTCGATAAAATTCCTACTCTTGAGGGCGTATCGGAATATATCTCGGAAGGTTGTGTACCGGGTGGTACGACACGTAATTATGACAGTTATGGGCATAAAATAGCTAGATTAACGGATTACCAAAAAGCCGTATTATGTGATCCGCAAACTTCCGGTGGGTTGTTAGTTGCAGTGAAACCGGAAAGTGAAAAAGAAATATTGGCGATTGCACAACACGCCGGTATTGAAGTTTATGAAGTGGGCGTATTGAAATCAAGAGAAGCGGAAAGCCCAATCTTTGTCGAAGTGGATTAAAAAAAGCGTGGTATTCATTCCACGCTTTTCGTTAGATTCGTTGTAAAATCAAATTCCCCATCATTGCAATATGTGCCGGTTCGGCATTGAGAGACGGAATATATTGATAAGATTGCCCGCCGTGATTGAGAAAGTTTGCACGATTTTCTTCATCAATTTCTTCAATGGTTTCTAAGCAGTCCGCAGAAAAATTAGGGCAGACGACCGCAACTTTTTGAATGCCTTGCATACTGGCGGATTCCAAGAATTTATCGGTGTAGGGCTGTAACCATTCTTCACGTCCAAAGTGAGATTGAAAGCTCATATTCCATTGATTTTCCGTTAAACCGAGTTTATCCGCCACGGCAATGGTTGTTTCCTTACAATGTTGTCGATAGTAATCGCCCATATTTTCGTAACGTAGCGGAATACCGTGATACGAAAATAATAAAAACTCGTCAGGTTTTAACCGCACTTTAATGGATTCAACTAACGCATTGATGTAGTTTTCATCTAAATGATAAGAGTGAATAAATTCAAAAGGAACAATATTTCGCGTGTTCTTTAATGCTCTCGCGAAAGCATCAAATAGTGCGCCGGTTGTGGTACTGGAATACTGTGGATAAAGCGGCAACACAATAATTTTTTCCAGCTGATTTTCAAGTAATTTATCAACCGCACTTTGCATAGAAGGATTGCCGTATGTCATAGCAATTTCTACCTGTATATCCATATCTTGGGCATCAAAATAGGCTTGTAAGGCTTTTTGCTGTTGTTTTGTAATAGCCAGCAACGGTGACCCCTGTTCTGTCCAAATCGCTTGATAATTTTTAGCAATGCGTTTGGAACGTAAAGGAAGAATTACGGTTTTAAGTAAAGGTAACCATTTCCAAGAGGGTAAATCGACCACGCGCGGATCGCTTAAAAATTCCCATAAATAACGGGAGATTGCCGAAGGAGTGGGTTGGGCCGGTGTTCCTAGATTAGCTAAAATAACACCGATTTTTTTTGTTTTTGTCATAAATCTATAATAGAAAGGGTTAATCGTGAAACGTGGCAAAGTTTATCCTGATCGTTGCGGATGTCAATTTGCCAAACATGGATATTTTTACTTAAATTGATAGGCGTAGCCTTTGCTGTCACTTTTCCTTGGCGTACCGGACGAAGGTGATTTGAGCTAATATCCAGTCCCACAGCGGCTTTACCTTCCTCGACACAAAGCAATCCGGCAAGCGAGCCGACAGTTTCCGCCAGAGCAACAGAAATCCCCCCATGTAATAGACCAAAAGGCTGTGTTGTGCGGTGATCCACCGGCATTGTCGCCTCAAGCCAATTCTCACCAAAAGCAGAAATTTCAATCCCAAGATGTTCAACGGCACAGTTTTTACCCATTTCGTTGAGTTGTGAAAGCGTAAATGGTTTTTTCCAGATCATTTATTGTCCTTAATGTAAAATCCCTCTTGTCATAAAGAGGGATAAGAAATTGAAACTATTTTTGCCCGCTTAATACTTCCAACAATGCTTGTATCGGATGTTTTAAGGTAACATTTTCATAGCGTTTTACCTGGCTGCGGCAGGAGTAACCGGTTGCTAAGCAAAAGTGCGGATCTTTTCCGTGGAGTTTTTTGCCCCATGAAATATCGTAAATTTCACGGCTCATGGTTTGGTTTTGCACCTCATGTCCGAACACGCCTGCCATACCGCAGCAGCCCACTTTTTCTACCGTTAATGGTTGCCCGAATTTTTCAAAAATTTGTTGCCATTCTTTTGGGCTGTTCGGCATAAATGTGGCTTCCGTACAATGGGGAAAGAAATGCCAGTGGAAAGTGCGGTTAGAAATCGGTGTATTTTCCAATCGGGAATTTAAATTGGCAGAATGAAGTTGTATTTTTAACCATTCGTGAGCAGTAAGCACATGAAAATCACCACGTTTTTCCTGTAATGCTTCTTTATATTCATCACGGTAGGAAAGCACAATAGCCGGATCGACCCCCACCAGTGGTACCCCCAATTTGGCTACACGGTTAAGCAATTCTGCCTGATTTTTGGCAGTTTTGGTAAAACGGCTTAAGAAGCCTTTTACATGTAGTGCTTTGCCGTTTGGTTTGAAGGGCAGAACGATCGGTTTAAAGTCTAACTTTTGTGTGAGAGCCACAAAATCCCGCACGACTTTGGCATCGTAATAAGAGGTGTAAGGATCTTGCACAATGAATAACATTTTTTCTTTTTCTATTGTGCTTAAACACTCTAATTCTTCTAGCGATTTGCCATGATAGCCAATTTCTACGAGCTGTTGTTGTAAATTCGGTGTAGAAAGTAGCGGCAAATCCGTCATGCCGATAACTTTCTCCGCTAATCGTTGGGTTGTCTTTAATTTTGTAAAATAATTGAAGAATTTAGTCTGTTTTGCCATATAAGGCGCGGCAAATTCTAAATTTGCTACAAGATGATCTTTTACGGGGCGTAAATAGCGACTGTGGTAAAAATGGAAAAATTTTGCACGAAAACTTGGTACGTCAATTTTTATCGGACATTGGCTGGCACAGGCTTTACAGGCGAGACAGGTATCCATCGCCGCTTTTACTTCGTGGGAAAAATCATAATCTCCCCGCCATTTTTGTATGCTATGGCGCAGACGGGCTACAAGTGCGGTCAGTTTTGTTTCGGTTTTTTTGAAATCTAACTTATCCGGTGTGATATTTTCATTGGCGAGTAAGCGGAGCCATTCGCGTACCATAGCGGCACGGCCTTTTGGGGAAAAAACACGATTTTTGCTCACTTTCATGGAAGGACACATGATGCTGTGTTCATCAAAATTAAAGCATAACCCATTGCCGTTGCAGTTCATTGCCCCTTTAAATTCATCCCGTATTTGAATCGGGATTTGACGATCATAGTCGGCGCGCATAGGGGATAAAATGGCATAAAGTTCATCTTCAGAACCTAAAGGCGTGCAGATTTTACCGGGGTTTAGGCGATTATGGGGATCAAAGAGGGATTTTATATAGCGGAGTTCATTCCAGAGTTCCGGCGTGAAGAATTTTTCACCATAATGTGAACGTACGCCTTTGCCGTGTTCACCCCACAATAAACCGCCGTATTTAACGGTGAGTTCTGCCACTTCATCAGAAATTCCTTTGAAAAGTTTGACTTGTGCTTTATCGCATAAATCTAATGCTGGGCGAACGTGTAATACACCCGCATCCACATGACCGAACATACCATATTGTAGGTTATGACTGTCTAATAGGGCTCGAAATTCCGTGATGTAATCGGCAAGATGTTCCGGGGGGACACAGGTATCTTCCACAAAAGGAATCGGTTTTGCACTGCCTTTAGCATTGCCAAGCAAACCTACCGCTTTTTTACGCATTGCATAAATACGTTCAATGGACGGTAAGTCGGTACAGACTTGATAGCCGATAATATGATCTTTTTGCTCGGCTATTTTTTCATCTAATGCTTGGCAAAGTGCGGTCACTTGGCGATGAATTTTTTCTTTATTATTACCGGCGTATTCCACGATATTTAAGCCAAGAATCGGGTTATTTTCTTCTTCCGTTAAAAGTTCGCTTACCGAGTGCCAAATAATGTCTTGTTTGGCAAGATTCAGTACGTTGGAATCCACCGTTTCGACAGAAAGGGCATTCGCTTTCACCATAAAAGGCGCATTGCGTAACGCAGCATCGAAAGAACTATACTTTATATTAATAAGGATACGATATTGTGGAATCGGTAATAAATTAAGTTTTGCTTCGCAAATAAAGGCAAGAGAGCCTTCGGAACCGGTAAGCAAGCGGGTGAGATTAAATTCGGTTTCATCGTCGCTAAAGACATTTTTTAAATCATAACCGGTCAAAAAACGATTAAGTTGTGGTAAATCCTTTACAATACTATTGCGTTTTTCTTTACAACGTTGTGCGATAGTTTGGTGAAGTGTTTTGGCCGTTTCATTTAAACCAAGAGTGTCAATATGATCGAAAACTGCCTGGGATTTGACCGCACTTGTATCAAGAATTTCTCCATTTATTAAGACGCTACGTAGTGCTAGTACGTGAGTGGATGTTTTTCCGTATTGCAGTGAACCTTGTCCGGAAGCGTCGGTATTAATCATTCCGCCCAAGGTCGCACGGTTGCTGGTGGAAAGTTCGGGAGCAAAAAATAAGCCGTACGGTTTTAAAAATTGATTAAGTTGATCTTTTACTACACCTGCTTGTACCTGTACCCAACGTTCTTCGACATTCAGCTCCAAAATAGCGGTCATGTAACGGGACATATCTACAATAATATTGTGATTGAGTGCTTGCCCGTTGGTGCCTGTTCCACCGCCTCGGGGGGTAAAAGTGAGCGATTGAAAGTCGGGTAGATTCGCCAATTTTGTGATACGTACGACATCCGACACTGTTTTTGGGAACAATATAGCTTGCGGCAGATACTGATAGACACTGTTATCCGTAGCGAGGCTTAGTCTATCGGCATAACCTGTCGCAATATCCCCCTCAAAATGTTGTTTTTTTAGCTCTACAAGGTAATGTTGAACGCTTTTATCAAGTTGTGGTGTGTTGGAAAGACGAGGTAGCATAGTATCATTCGTAAAATAGGAAAAAAGAATAGAGCGATGATATATGATGTAAAAAAGAATGTCGATTTTTACAGCAGGAACCTAGTATAAAAAGGGGAAAAGCAAGGGAAAATAGACTAGATTATTACTGAACAAGAATTCATTTATTGCATTGATTGTTTAATAAATAAACAAAAATGACAAAAAAAGTTTGATCTTTGAGTTTTTTATAGGATAATAATCTTACTTTTGAACGTTCCTTTGGCGATACAAAGGAATTGAATTTGTCAAAAGGATAGATATAGGGCAAATTCAAAACCCTAGTTAAGCAAATGTTTAGAGTGTTACTTATTTTATAAAGTTCACGATAGACGAGGAAACTTTTCTTATTTTTATCAATCGATGACTAAATAGAGGACATCAAAATGAAAAAAACTGCAATCGCATTAGTAGTAGCTGGTTTAGCAGCAACTTCAGTAGCTCAGGCAGCTCCACAAGAAAATACTTTCTATGTTGGTGCTAAAGCAGGTTGGGCATCTTTCCATGATGGTTTAAAACGAGTCGACTCAAAATATGTTGGTCACGAAAATGGTTTCGGTGTTAACCGTAACTCTGTAACTTACGGTGTTTTCGGTGGTTACCAAGTTTTAAACCGTGACAACTTAGGTTTAGCGGTAGAATTAGGTTACGATGATTTTGGTCGTGCTAAATTCTCTAAAGGCGAAAAAGTTGTTTCAAAACACACTAACCACGGTGCACACTTAAGCTTAAAAGGAAGCTATGAAGTGTTAGAAGGCTTAGACCTTTATGGTCGTGCTGGTGCGGCATTAGTTCGTTCAGACTATAAAAATGCTAAGGGTGTTGCAGAGGAAGGTAGCGTTTGGGGTACTCGTGCTCACAGCTTAAAAGTGTCTCCGGTATTTGCAGCAGGTGTTGAGTATGCATTACCTTCATTACCAGAGTTAGCATTGCGTGTTGAATACCAATGGTTAACTTCTGTTGGTAAAGATAACAAAATTGCAGAAGATGCAGACTATACTCCGTGGATCGGTTCTGTAACTGCTGGTTTATCTTACCGTTTCGGTCAAGGTGCTCCGGTTGTTGCGCCTGAAGTTGTAAGCAAAACTTTCAACTTAAATTCTGATGTTACTTTCGCTTTCGGTAAAGCAAACTTAAAACCACAAGCACAAGCAACTTTAGACGGTATCTATGGTGAAATCGCACAAGTAAATAGCGCTAAAGTAGCCGTTGCTGGTTACACAGACCGTATCGGTAAAGATGCAGCAAACTTAAAATTATCACAACGTCGTGCAGATTCTGTAGCTAACTACTTAGTTGCTAAAGGTGTTGCAGCACAAGACATCACTGCTACTGGTTATGGTGAAGCAAATCCTGTTACCGGTGCAACTTGTGACGCGGTTAAAGGTCGTAAAGCGCTTATCGCTTGCTTAGCGCCAGACCGTCGCGTTGAAATCGCAGTTAACGGTACTAAATAATTTCATTTAGTTATCCGTTGATGGATTAAATAGAAAAAGGCCTAAACTTCGGTTTAGGTCTTTTCTTTTAGTAAGAAGAATTTTGTTAATTTTATTAATAGGAACATTATCATGAAAAAATGGCTTGTTATTATCCTTGTTGTTATCGTGGCAGGATTTACTTTAATGTCTAGTTATAACGGTTTAGTTAAAGCGGAAGAAGAAATTGATTCTGTGTGGGCAAACGTAGAGTCTTCTTATCAACGCCGTGCAGATCTCATCCCAAATTTAGTAAATACAGTGAAAGGGCAAGCAAATTTTGAACAGCAAACCTTAACGAATGTGATTGAAGCAAGAGCAAAAGCGACACAAACTAAAATTGATCCTGCAAATATGACGGAAGAACAACTTGCTCAATTCCAGCAGGAACAAAATCAAGTGGGATCCGCATTATCCCGATTACTTGTTACTGTTGAACAATATCCGCAATTAAAGGCGCATGAAGGCTTTATGAATTTACAAGCACAACTTGAAGGAACAGAAAATCGTATTAATGTTGCCCGTAATAAGTTTAATGATGCAGCTCGATTGTATAACCAAAAAGTGCGTCAATTTCCAACAAAATTTGCTGCGTTGATTTTGGGTTTTAAAGAAAAACCTTACTTTAAATCCTCAGCCGGTGCTGAAAATGCGCCAACAGTAAATTTTAACTAGGACATAGCGGATGAAATTCCTTTCAAGAATCCCTGTTGATAAAAAACAAATTGAGGCGGCAATTGCTCGCCTTGAAAGTCAAAGTTCGGCAGAATTACGGGTTTATATTGAACGTAAATTACCAAAAACCGAAAAAGGATTATCGGCGATTGAGCGAGCATTACAAATTTTTGGTGAGCTTGATATGCATCAAACGGCAGCAAAAAATGCAGTATTAATTTATGTTGGATACAAAAATCATCTTTGTGCCATTATTGGTGATAAAGGAATTCATCAATTTGTCGATGATGCTTATTGGCAAAAACAATGTGATTTAATGATTGCACGATTTAAGGAAAAAGCCTACACACAAGGTATCGTTGAGGCGATTGAACATATTACCGATACCTTAAAAACGCATTTTCCTATTCAAGTTGATGACAGAAATGAGTTGCCAAATGAGGTGATTATTCATGACTAAACTTTTGCAAATCATGAAAAGTGCGGTTGTTTTTATCTTCGTTTTTTGGGGCGCTTTTGTCTCTGCCGCACAGTTTCCGCCTACGCCAAATCCTTTCCATTATGTGAATGATTACACCAATACGCTTTCCTCACAGCAACGGCAACTTCTAGAAAACAAACTGGTCTCTTATGGAGAGGCAACCAGCTCGCAAATTGCCGTTGTGCTTGTACCGACTACCGGTGAATATGAAATTGCGGATTATACTTTTGCCTTAGGTGATAAGTGGGGAATAGGGCGTAAGCAGCTAAATAACGGCGTTTTAATGTTAATTGCAAAAAATGATCGCAAAGTATTTATTGCGACAGGGCAAGGTTTAGAAGGGGTATTACCGGACGCTTTTTTATCACAGGTTATCCGCAATGCAATTTTACCGCAATTTAAACAAGGGCAGTATGCACAGGGTATTAATGACGGATTAAATGACATAATCGCTGCAAGCCAAGGGGAATACGGTGCTTATCAAATGGAAGATAGTGAGTTTGATAAATATATTCCTTTCATTATGGTGCTGGTGTTTATTGCCTTTGTTGTGTTTGGCGAATATCAATATCATAAAGATGAAATTTATATCAGCCCGAATCAGCGTGATCAATTGAATCGAATTGTGCGTCAATCAACATTATCCCGCCGTCGCGGAGGCTCTGGTTTTGGTGGGGGATTTGGCGGCGGATTCGGTGGTGGCGGTTCATCGGGAGGCGGTTTTGGCGGTGGAGGATTCGGTGGCGGCGGTGCCGGCGGAAGTTGGTAAACCTGACATAATTACTCAAGTTCTAATTTGTGATACCTCTAACTTATGTTAGAATACGTGCCTCTATTTTTTACGGGGAACATTATGGAAACGTTAGACAAAATCAAAAAACAAATCAGCGAAAACCCGATTTTAATTTATATGAAAGGCTCACCAAAATTGCCTTCTTGTGGTTTTTCTGCTCGTGCGGCAGAGGCATTAATGAACTGCAAAGTACCTTTTGGTTATGTGGATATTCTTCAGCATCCGGATATTCGTGCTGAGTTACCTGCTTATGCTAATTGGCCAACTTTCCCACAATTATGGGTAGAGGGTGAATTAATTGGTGGCTGTGATATTATTCTGGAAATGTATCAAGCAGGTGAGTTGCAAACGTTATTAAGCGAAGTTGCAGCAAAGCACCAAGAAGCATAATCTTCCATCCTTAAAACCCGTTTATTGCGGGTTTTATTTTGTCTAAATTTTGTGATCAAACTAACAGTTTTGTTTCAAGGTGCTTGTATATTTTAAAAAGTTTATATAGACTTTTAACCCTTAGTCGGGGTGCTAACATTGTTTGGCTGAGAGATACCCGTGAACCTGAAACAGATAATGCTGGCGTAGGAAACTAACTCTTTTCATTAGGCTGTTTCTTCATTTCTATTTTTATAAGGACAGTACAATGAAGAAAATAATCCTCATTTCAACCGCACTTTTTGCTGCTTCTGCATTTGCTCAAACTGCTGCACAACCACTCACTGTTTATACTTACGATTCTTTTAGTGCCGATTGGAGTGCCGGGCCGAAAGTCAAAAGCGGCTTTGAAAAACAATTTCCACAGTGTCAGTTAAATTATGTTGCCTTTGATAATAATGGTACTTTGTTTAATCGTGTACGCTTAGAAGGAAAAAAAATTAAAGCGGATGTGGTATTAGGTTTAGATAATCATCAAATTGATGAAGCCAAAAAATTAGCAATGTTTGAGCCTAACCAAGTGGATCTTGGTAAATTGGCATTACCGCTAAAATGGGATGATCACACATTTTTGCCTTTTGATTTTGCAAAATATGCTTTTATTTACGATAAAAATAAATTAACTAACCCACCAACAAGTTTGAAAGAATTGATTGCGCGTAAAGATCTAAAAGTGCTATATCAAGATCCGCGAACCAGTAGTATCGGACGCGGTTTATTACTTTGGGTAAATGCCCTTTATCCGCAGTCGGAAGCACAAAATGTCTGGAAAACCTTGTCAGAACACACTGTAACGATTACAAAAGGTTGGACAGAAGCCTACGGTGCATTCTTAAAGGGGGAGGGGGATCTCGTGTTAAGCACAAACACCTCGCCAATTTACCATATTCTTTCTGAGCAAAAAGATAATTATATGGCTACGGAATTTAGTGAAGGCGGCGTATTACAAGTGGAAGTCGTTGCTAAAGTGGCGAACCGTAATAATGCTTGCGCGGATCACTTTCTTGATTATTTGATTTCACCGGAAGCACAAGCCGATATTGCGAAAAATAATGTGATGTTACCGGTCATTGATAGTCCTATCGAAAGTCATATTGATGCGCTAAAAAAACATACTCAAAATACGCCGGTACTGGATACGTCAAAAGTCACGGGAGAACAATTAAAAACTTGGATTAATCAGTGGCAAAAAGCACTTTCTAAATAGTTTCTAATGATATCGTTGTTTTCTTATCCGCATTTCCGTCCTCGTCATTATATTGGCGGAAGTGCGGTTATTTTTTTCATTGTTTTGCTTTATAGCACATCGCTTTCTGCAGTATTTTCCGTCGGTGGAAATTATTCTTGGGAGGCTTTCAAGCAGGATGACTATTTACATCAAGTTATCTTTTTTAGCTTCGGGCAAGCCTTTTTGTCAGCATTGCTTGCTGTGCTGCTCGGGGCATTATTTGGACGTGTGTTTTTTTATCAGCCTTTCCCGGGAAAACGTCTTATCCAGCGTTTACTTTCCCTTACTTTTGTGTTGCCGGCGCTTTTGGCGATCTTTGGCTTACTCGAAATTTATGGCACAGAGGGTTGGTTAAGTCGGCTAATGCAGTGGTTAGGGATTAATTGGAAACCGACAATTTATGGGTTGAACGGTATATTAATTGCCCACCTCTTTTTTAATATTCCCCTTGCTGCGAGGGTAACGCAACAAGCCTTGCAAGCTATTCCCTCAGAACAACATCAGTTAGCCGCACAATTAAATATTCAAGGTTGGCAATTTTTTCGTTTAATTGAAATGCCTTACCTTAAAAACCAGCTTTTACCGACTTTTGTTCTCATTTTTATGCTGTGTTTTACCAGTTTCACCATCGTGCTTTCTCTTGGTGGCGGGCCACAAAATAGCACTTTGGAGGTTGCTATTTACCAAGCGATCTTTTTTGAATTTGATTTTCCTAAAGCGGCTTTATTTGCCTTGATTCAATTTGTTTTTTGCTTTGTATTATTTGGAGTATCCCAAATTTTTGCTAAACCGCCGGAAACCAACCTTTCCCAATGCTATATTTGGTTGATGCCGCCATCAAGTGCGGTCAAAATTTTTAATGTTTTTATTTTGTTTAGCGTATGTTTATTTCTTTTCATACCATTGCTGAGTATTGTGGTGGAAGGGGTGAGGGCACCGGAATGGTTTAGTTTTTGGCAAGATCCCCAATTATGGAAAGCGTTAATCTATTCCCTTTCAATGGCACCCGCTTCAGGTGTATTAGCGATAGTGTTTTCTTTTTTATTACTTCTGCTTTCCCGCCAGCTACAATGGCTTCATTTTCCTGTGTTTGCAACCCTCATTCAAACCGGTGGTATGATGATTTTAGCCGTACCAACGTTAATTCTCTCGGTAGGATTATTTTTAATTTTACAGGAAATGGATTTTAGCAATGTTCATTTATTTTTAATTGTCGTGCTGTGTAATGCGTTAGCCGCAATGCCTTTTGTCATTCGAATTTTAAGTACACCGATGATGCAAGCTACGCAGTATTACGAAAAATTGTGTTTATCGCTAAACCTTAAAGGGTGGCAACGCTTCAAATTAATTGAATATCCCTTATTAAAAACACCGCTAAAATATACCTTTGCTTTGGCGACAACACTCTCTTTAGGGGATTTTACGGCAATTGCCTTATTTGGTAGTCCGGATTTTACTTCTTTACCGCACTTGCTTTATCAACAAATCGGACAATATCGGAGTCAAGAAGCGGCGATTACGGCATTGATTTTGCTTAGCTTATGTCTTGGATTATTTATGTTTATTGAACACAATAGGGAAAACCATGATTAAATTAAAACAAGTGAAATTTAATTATCAATCCATGCCGATGATGTTTGATTTACAGATTGGTGAGCAAGAAAAAGTAGCGATTATCGGTGAGAGTGGTGCGGGAAAAAGCACTTTATTAAATCTGATCGCCGGTTTTGATTATGCCAATGCGGGGGAAATTTGGCTTAACGGTGAAAATCATACGAGAAGCGCCCCTTATGAACGCCCGGTTTCCATGTTATTTCAAGAAAATAATTTGTTCACCCATTTGAGCGTGGCGGAAAATATCGCATTAGGCTTAAAACCGAATTTGTCCCTTTCAAAGGAAGAGGAAATGCGAATTGAACAAGTCGCAAGTGCGGTCAATTTACAGGATTTTTTAATGAGAAAATCGACCGCACTTTCCGGTGGACAAAAACAACGTGTTGCATTGGCACGTTGTCTGTTACGTGATAAACCCATTTTATTATTGGATGAACCTTTCTCCGCACTTGATCCGCAATTACGTATGGAAATGTTAAAGTTGCTCGACCAGTTATGTGATGAAAAAATGCTAACCTTACTGCT
The DNA here is from genome assembly GCF_010587025.1 of Rodentibacter caecimuris. NCBI lineage: Bacteria > Pseudomonadati > Pseudomonadota > Gammaproteobacteria > Pasteurellales > Pasteurellaceae > Rodentibacter > Rodentibacter caecimuris. The sequence continues at coordinate 2,463,399 of NZ_CP040863.1, forward strand.
TGTTACCCATCAGCCTAAGGAATTAGAAGGGCATATTGATCGTATTATTCATATTCATCAAGGACAAAATTTATAGGAAAAAAGTATGACAACCGTACAATCTGTTCAATTAACCGAAATAACTCCTCATCCCTCAGTGGAGTATTGGTCTGTTTGTAAAGTAGAAGCGTTGTATGAAACGCCTTTTTTGGAGTTGATTTATCGAGCTGCACAAGTACATCGCGAATATTTCAATCCGCAGGCAATTCAACTTTCAACATTAATGTCAATTAAAACCGGCGGTTGTCCGGAAGATTGCAGTTATTGCCCGCAATCGGCACGTTATCAAACCGGTGTGCAAAATCAGCAATTATTGGATGTGGACGAAATTATTGCTAAAGCCAAAATTGCCAAGTCTCGCGGTGCGGGGCGATTTTGTATGGGGGCGGCATGGCGTGGTCCAAAGCCCAAAGATATGGGAAAAGTAACGCAAATTATTAAGGCTGTGAAAGAGCTTGGCTTGGAAACTTGTGGTACGTTTGGATTATTACAAGACGGAATGGCTGAAGAATTGAAAGAGGCGGGATTGGATTATTATAACCATAATCTTGATACCGCACCGGAACATTATCATGAGGTTATCGGCACACGCCGTTTTGATGACCGCTTAAGTACCTTAGGTAAAGTTCGTAAAGCAGGTTTAAAAGTATGTTGTGGCGGTATCGTGGGAATGAATGAGACCCGTAAAGAGCGTTCCGGTTTAATTGCCAGTCTTGCGAATTTAGATCCTCAACCTGAATCGGTTCCCATTAATCAGTTAGTTAAAGTGGAGGGAACCCCTTTGGTTGATGCAGAAGATTTAGACTGGACGGAATTTGTTCGTACTATTGCCGTTGCACGAATTACGATGCCAAAAAGTTATGTTCGCTTATCGGCAGGACGCCAAGGAATGACGGAAGAAATGCAGGCTATGTGTTTTATGGCTGGTGCCAATTCTATTTTCTATGGTGATAAATTACTCGTTACCGGTAATCCTGAAGAAGACGGTGATCGATTACTTATGGCAAAACTCGATCTTGAACCCGAAACAGAAGAAAATCGAAAAATACTTGAACGATAGAGTAGAAAGGATAAAAGTGCGGTTAATTTTAACCGCACTTTTTGATTTTAATTATTTTTTGATTCAAACTCCGCTAATGCCTCGTCAAACTGTTCGGCAACAAGAGGGTGCACAGGGGAAAACACAGAGGAGGTGAGTGTAATAAATGAACAAACTAAGAAGCCGGGGATAATTTCATAAAGTTGAGATAAATCGTCCCAGCCTAAGAATTTCATTAATGGACTCCAACCGACTACGGTTACAGCACCTGATAACATCCCCCATAATGCCGCTTTAGAACTAATATTACGGTTAAAGAGTGAGAGAATGACTACAGGCCCGAATGCCGCACCGAAACCTGCCCAAGCATAAGATACCAAGCCCATCACTTTAGAGTTCGGATCTTGGGCGATAACAATGGCAACAACGGAAATAGCCAATACCATTATGCGACCAACCCATACTAATTCTTGGCTTGAGGCACTTTTACGGAAGAAACCTTTATAGAAATCTTCAGTAATCGCAGCCGAACACATTAATAATTGAGCGGATAGCGTACTCATGACCGCGGCTAAAATTGCTGATAAAACAATGCCGACAATCCACGGATTAAACATCACTTTTGAAAGTTCAATAAAAATAGATTCTGCGTTTTCGAGCGGAATATTTTGGTGAGTGAAATAAGCCAAACCAAAGTAACCTACCGATACGGCTCCCCCTAGACAGAGGAACATCCACACAATACCGATTGTTCGCGCTTTATTAAGTGCTGACACCGAATCTGCCGCCATAAAGCGAGCCAAGATATGCGGTTGTCCGAAATAGCCTAACCCCCAAGCAAGAGCAGAAATGACGCCGATTCCCGATACATTATGTAACCAGTTACTATATGGAATATTGGTTGCGGCGGACTTAGCGGCTAACGCTGCGTTGATTTCTTCCCATCCGATATTCACGAATGCCATTACCGGTGCAAGAATGAGCGCAAAAATCATTAAAGAGGCTTGAATAGTATCACTCCAAGAGACAGCCAAATAACCGCCGATAAAGGTATAAGCGATAGTGGCAATTGCCCCCAACCAAAGCGCGGTATAATAATCCAATCCAAGTAAACTTTGGAACAATTTTGCCCCTGCGACTACACCGGAAGCACAGTAAATAGTGAAGAAGAATAAAATAATGGAGGAAGAAATAATTTTTAACGCTTTTTTCTGACGCGGGAATCGTTGGGCGAAGAATTCAGGTAAAGTGAGAGCGTTGTTATACTTTTCAGTGAAAATACGTAAACGTCCGGCGACAATTTTATAGTTCAGAAAAGCACCGACTGTCAGCCCGACAGCAATCCATGCTTCGGATAAGCCGGAGAGATAAATTGCACCTGGTAAGCCCATTAAGAGCCAACCTGACATATCGGAAGCACCGGCAGACATTGCTGTTACAAAGCTGCCCATTTTTCGTCCGCCGAGAATATAATCGTCAAAGTTCTGAGTTGAACGGTAGGCATACAAACCAATGCCTAAAATTACCAATAAATACAAGCCAAATGTGATGTAAATCTGCATAGCTTTACTCCTGTTATTAAGGTACTGCCTTTGTAGAGCACTATTCAGCCATTTAAATAATGAGCTACACTGTGGCTGAATAAACTCTATTTTACAAAGGGCGATATTTTCGCTTGTTAATCATAAAAAGAAAACAAAGATCGTCATTTTTTATAGACTTTTTAAATCAATGTTCTTCTGCCGCCATTAATGATGTGTTTCCTCCGGCAGCCGTTGTGTTATAGCTACGAGAGAATTCATCATATAAAGGTAATAAATCTTGTGTTGTACACCAGTCGAAGCATTTAAAGATCGCTTTACTGTTTTCCGCTAACCACAGGCGACGTTGTGTATCAAGTGCGGTCAAATACACGCCTTTTTGACAGTGTCCGAGTTTGGTATCGACCCGAATCCCCGCTTGGCGATTTTGGGCAAGCGGGTGGCTAGGTTCAACCAAAACAGTAAAACCTGCCGATAATAGTTTTTCTGCTGCCGACTGAGAAGCTGATAAATCGCCGTTAAGGATTGCGACTTCACAAGGTAAATAGGCAAGGCTATTATGTTCACCAGTAATACTTTCCAATACCGGTTTAGATTGCGGGAGGCTGTTTTCATCACCAAATTGGCTGTAATAATTTGGTGTACGGGTTAAGCGTTGGAGATAAAATTCTCCGCCTGCTTTAGGCCCCGTACCGGATAAACCATGTCCTCCGAACGGTTGTACTCCCACGACCGCACCAACGATATTTCGGTTGATATAGAAATTACCGCAATTGAGGTGTTTTTCCACTAAGCTCATTTGTTTACGGATCCGACTGTGGCAACCTCCGGTTAAGGCATAACCTTTTTCATTGACTTTGTCGAGTACGTTGATGAGCTCTTCCTTGCGATAGCGAATAATATGCAGGATAGGGCCGAACACTTCTCTTTGTAGCTGATCGAGATTATCCAACAGATAAACGGACGGAGCGATAAAATGCCCGTCTTCCGGTACAGCTAGTTCAGTATAAGCAACCGCCACTTTACGCATATTGGCTTGATGGTTGAGCAAGTTTTGTTTTGCTTCTTCGTCAATAACCGGGCCAATATCGGTTTCAAGTAAACACGGATCACCGAGGCTTAACTCTTTCATTGCTTCGCTAATCATTCGGTAGTACTGATCGGCGATTTCTTCTTGCAGTAATAGAATACGAAGGGCGGAGCAGCGTTGACCTGCTGAATCAAAAGCGGAGCTTAATACATCTGCGACCACTTGTTCCGGTAAGGCGGAGCTATCGACTACCAGTACGTTTTGTCCGCCTGTTTCCGCAATCAAAATAGGATCATTGTCTGCCACAGCTAAACGTTTTTCGATCAGTTTTGCTACTTCGGTTGAGCCAGTGAATACGACGCCGTCAAACGGTTGTTGGACAAGTGCCGCCCCGAGTTCTCCGTCCCCTAATACTAATTGTAAGGCTTCTCTTGGAATACCGGCTTGGTGAAGCAATTTTACCGCTACATAAGCAATGAGTGAGGTTTGTTCCGCAGGTTTGGCTATCACCGCATTACCGGCAGCGAGGGACGCAGCAATTTGACCGGTAAAGATTGCCAGTGGGAAATTCCAAGGAGAAATACAAAGTACGTTGCCACGGGCTTCACCCAGTTTATTGATAGCCGACAGACTTTCAAGTTGATTTGCATAATAGCGGAGAAAATCAACTGCCTCACGAAGTTCTGCAATAGCATTCGGTAACGTTTTGCCGGCTTCAATCATTGCTAATTTCATCAATAAACCGTGATTCTCTTCATAGTGATCAGCCGCTTTGCGTAAAATATTGGCTTTTTCGACCGCACTTTTTGCATTCCAGTTTTGGTTGGTAGCGGCTGAAAATACCGCTTGCGCTTGATCGATTTCTAAGAAACGTATTTCACCGATAGTTTCTGTTAGTTTTGCAGGATTTTTCACATACTGTATGGATTGTTGGCTTGGAGCTGCCAGTAGGGTAAGGGATTCCGCATTTTCAATTTGAGCGTTATTCAAGGCTTGCTCAAGTTTTTCCAATACCAGCTCGTTGGTTAAATCAAAGCCGGCGGAATTAAGACGATCGTGAAATAATTCAAGGGGTTTACGTACCAGTTTATTGGGTTTGCCATTGGATTTACTATACAGTTTCCACGGCGGAGTAACTAACTGAGAAACCGGAATACTCTCGTCCACTAATTGATGAACAAAGGAAGAATTTGCACCATTTTCAAGCAAACGGCGAACGAGGTAAGCAAGTAAGGTTTCATGAGTCCCTACCGGAGTATAAACACGAACTTGTTGGCTGAAGTTTTCATTACCCACGATATTGTCGTAAAGGTTTTCCCCCATACCGTACAAGCATTGAAACTCAAATTTTTTTCCTTGTCCGAGTTCATAGATAGTACACATGGTTAGAATATTGTGGGTCGCAAATTGTGGGTAGATAACATCCTGTGCTTCCAACAATTTTTTGGCGCAAGCAACATAGGCAATATCGGTATGATTTTTACGGGTGAAAAGCGGGAAATCGTCTAAACCATCGGTTTGCGCCCATTTGATTTCACTATCCCAGTAAGCACCTTTTACTAGGCGGATCATCAAATAGTGTTGTTTTTCACGGGCAAGATTAATCAAATAATCTAAAACATAAGGACAGCGTTTAGAGTAGCTTTGTACAACAAAACCAATTCCCTTGTAATCTTTGAGTTCCGGTTCATCAAGTAATTTTTCGATCAAATCAAGAGAGAGTTCGAGGCGATTGGCTTCTTCAGCATCAATATTTACACTAATGTTGTATTTTTGTGCCAGTAAGAAGAGTTGTTTTATACGAGGATAAAGCTCATTCATTGTGCGATCATATTTTGCACGATTATATTTCGGATGAATGGCGGAAAGTTTTACAGAGATACTATTACCGTTGTAAATATTTCGATCAACGGCATTTTTACCGACTTCTTCAATGGCATGTAAATAATCATTGAAGTAACGATCCGCATCGCTCGCAGTCATTGCGGCTTCACCCAACATATCGAATGAGAAAGTAAATCCTTTTTTGTAGCGGGGTTGAGTGTGTTTTAGCGCTTCATGTATATTTACGCCTGCGACAAATTGCTTCCCTATAATCTGCATGGATTTCACCATGACCTGACGCATGACAGGCGCGGCGAAACGGGAAAAGATATTTTTTAAATTATCGGTGACTTGAGTCTCTGTGAGATTTTCACTGATTTTTCTACCGAACATCAAACCATAACTGGCGGCATTAATGAAAAAAGATTTTGAGTTGCCCAGATGGGATTGCCAATTGCCGTCTTGCAATTTTTCGTAGATGAGATCATCACGGGTTTTGTCATCGGGAATACGCAATAAGGCTTCCGCCAAACACATCAATGCCACACCTTCTTCAGAACTTAAAGAAAACTCTTCCATTAAGGCATCTGCGCCATACTGTTTCTGTTTAATGTGACGTAGTTTATTGATGAGTTTGGTTGCGTGATCTGTAATACGTTTTTCTTGTTCTTCGGTAAAATCAAGCGTTGCCATTAGTTGATCTACTGCTATTTTTTCATCAAGACGATAGTTTTCAGTAATGCTTCGGCGTTTGGGAGAATAAGTTTTAGAAAGTGAAATAGACATTTGATAACCCTTTGTTTCTATTGTGTTACAAGATTATTTTTTGAAAGTAAATCCATTTAAACAAAATGTAAACAAAAGCTTTTGATATTTGTGAGTAATATCACAGAAAAAATGTGTAATGAGAGAGGAATATAAAAAATCCTCTTATTTAAGTTTAATAAGAGGATTTAGAGATGATTAAATATGTTGATTGATAAAGTTAGCTAACTGACCTTTTGGTAGTGCGCCTACTTGTGTTGCAACGACCTCACCGTTTTTCATTAAAAGTAAAGTCGGGATACTGCGTACACCGAATTGACCGGCAACCAGTTGGTTTTCATCAACATTGATTTTTACGATTTTTACTTTGCCTGCAAATTCCGGTGCAAGTTCGTCTAATACCGGTGCGATCATTTTGCAAGGGCCACACCATGGCGCCCAAAAGTCAACTAATACCGGAACATCAGAACGTAATACATCCGCTTCAAATGTTGCATCTGTTGTGTGTAGTACTTGGCTCATTTTTATTTCCTTTGTCTGTGAATAATGCCCTTATGTAAGGGCATTTTGTGAAATTACAAGTGCGGTCAGAATAGCACGAGTTGTTTAAAAATACACTTATTAATTTAATTACTAAAAGCTAAGAGGGGTAAACCAAGTTTTTACAAGGTTTGCCTGATTTTAGTTTATATACATTGTCCAGTGTGACGTCCGCAATACTGGTTAATGCTTCTTCCGTTAGGAAAGCTTGATGACCGGTAAGGAGTACATTATGGCAAGAAGAAAGGCGTCGGAAGACATCATCTTGAATGACTTCATTAGATTTATCCTCAAAAAATAGATCGCGTTCATTTTCATATACATCCATTCCTAATGCTCCAATTTTGCATTGCTTTAGCGCATCAATTGCAGCCAATGTATCAATGAGGGTGCCACGGCTTGTATTTATGATCATGACCCCATCCTTCATCTTTGCAAAAGCGTTACGATTGAGTAAATGGTAATTTTCCGGTGTAGCGGGGCAGTGTAGCGTGATGACGTGAGATTTTTCATAAAGCTCGTCAAGTTCTACATATTTTGCACTGAGTTCCTCAGCTACGGGGTTTTTAAAAGGATCATAAGCCAGAATATGCATACCAAAACCTTTTAAGATTCGCATAACGGCAATCCCGATTTTACCTGTGCCGATGATTCCCACAGTTCGTCCGTGCATATTAAATCCGATAAGCCCTTCTAAAGAAAAATTGGCTTCACGGGTACGTTGATAAGCACGATGAATCCGGCGATTAAGTGTCATCATGAGGCCGACGGTATGTTCAGCCACGGCTTCGGGAGAATAAGCCGGCACACGAACCACTTGAAGGCCAAGATCCTGTGCCGCTTTTAAATCCACATTATTGAAACCGGCACAACGCAGCGCAATGACTTTTACGCCAAGTGCGGTTAATTTTTCCAGTACTTTTCGACTTCCGTCATCATTGACAAAAATACAAACTACTTCGCAATGTTCCGCTAGACGGGCTGTGTTTTCATTTAACATGAAGTCGAAAAATTCAAGATTAAAACCATATTTTGCATTAATTAATTCAAAGTATTTACGGTCATAATTCTTTGTACTGTAAACGGCGATTTTCATCTTGCCTCCAAGGATTATTTCAACTGAGAAAAGGCCTGAAGTAAATCTGCTTTGATATCTTCCACATTTTCAATACCTACTGAAAAACGCAATAAAGTATTGGTGATACCGCGAGCGATACGTTCTGTTTCCGGAATATCCATGTGGGTTTGGGTTGCCGGATAAGTAATAAAACTTTCTGTTCCGCCAAGACTTTCCGCAAAAGTGATGAGCTTGATAGATTTTAAGAACGTGTTGATCCAGTTTTCATTTTTCAAACGAAAAGAAAGCATTCCCCCTTTGTTCGGATAAAGAACCGATTCAATCTGCGGTTGGGATTTTAAAAATTCAGCGATCGCCTGAGCATTTTCTTGATGGCGTTTCATGCGTAGAGAGAGGGTTTTCATTCCACGAATTGTTAACCACGAATCAAAAGGCGAAAGTACTGCACCGGCGCCATTTTGAATGTAAGCGATACGCTCACAAAGCTCTTGACCTTTCGCCACGATTAAACCGACAAGGACATCATTATGACCTGCAATGTACTTCGTACCGCTATGAATAACAATATCCGCCCCTAAATCTAATGGGCGGGAAAGCACGGGAGTTAAGAACGTATTATCGACGATTAACATTAATTGATGTTTTTTAGCAAGTTTTGCGATTTCCGCTACATCGCATTCTTCCATTAATGGGTTAGACGGTGTCTCAATAAAAATTGCTTTGGTATTGGGCGTAATGGCGGCTTCAATATCTGCAGCAGAGGCGGTATTAACGTAAACCGGTTTGACACTATTATTCTTTTTGTAAGCAAAATCTAAAAGGCGATAAGTTCCGCCATAGACATCACTGGAAACAATCCACTCGTCCGGTGCAGTAAAAAGAGTCATTAATACTTGGATTGCCGCCATACCGGATGAAAATGCAAAGCCCCGCTCTCCGTTTTCTAATTGAGCGATAGTCTCTTCTAATACGGTACGAGTCGGGTTTTTTGTCCGTGTATAATCAAACCCGGTGCTTTCACCAATGCCATGGTGTCCGTATGCAGTAGAAAGGAAAATTGGGGTAGAAACCGCACCGGTACGTTCGTCGCTACGATTGCCGGCTTGGGCGAGTAGGGTATCAATAGTGTATTGTTGTGTTGTCATAATATCCTCGAAAATAATTTAAAAAAGCGACCGTACTTTTTATTAAAAAAGAACGAAAACATTTTGGCATAAAGCCATAAGTGATACAAAGGAGAAATTGAGTGATTGCAATAAATTTCATTTTTTCATCATTTGTTGTTAATAATTTAAACGATATGCAGTTTTTTTAGACGGTTAAGATTTTTTTTAAGATCTGTGATTGACAGCGTTTAAAATTTCCGTAAAATGCGCACCACTAACAGCGAATGCGGGAATAGCTCAGTTGGTAGAGCACGACCTTGCCAAGGTCGGGGTCGCGAGTTCGAGCCTCGTTTCCCGCTCCAATTACTGGCGTGTTAGCAAAGCGGTTATGCACTGGATTGCAAATCCATGTAGCTCGGTTCGACTCCGGGACACGCCTCCATAATACGCTGTAAGTTAGTTTGCCCGAGTGGTGGAATCGGTAGACACAAGGGATTTAAAATCCCTCGCCTTTCGAGGCGTGCCAGTTCAAGTCTGGCTTCGGGCACCATTTAATAAAACCTTAGTTTTATTAAAAACTCCTTTAAAATCCTACTCTTGGGTCGTTAGCTCAGTCGGTAGAGCAGCGGACTTTTAATCCGTTGGTCGAAGGTTCGAATCCTTCACGACCCACCAAGTCTTTATTTACAAGTTCAATTCAATAATAAAACCCTATATTTTCTGTTGTGGATTTAGCTATATGCTAAAGCTAAAAGTATGAATAGGTCAGTATTGCTGTGCTTTACACTTATCATTAACAGTTCCTTATGAAAGAATTACCTTTAGGACATAGCATTAAAGCAGGCTCTAGTTTACGTAATACTTTAGCCTGTTCCAAAGGGATTCCTTTTTCCTGCCTCTAATTCATCACGATCTTTGCGTTAATTTTGTGAGCTAAAAATTACTCATATCCCCTCTCTTTGAATATCATATTTTTCCCCAGTGATGTAATAAAGGTAGCTTTTCCCAAGAGAAAGGTCTTATCTGAAAAAGTCAAAAGGCTTAAATATTTTTTATACAGTACATCAAAAGAAGCTAAGGGAAATGAAAATATTACTATACGAGTTTAATTTGCTTTGTATAAATATTAACAAAGATTATAGTATGTTTTATAATCAAACGCATAAATTCAATCACTTAGTTTAAAGTATGAAAACAGTATTTAATAAACTCTATACCGTTACATTATTTTCGATCGTACCACTATTTGCTTTTGCTAATAAACCGGAAAATTTCTCCCGTTTAAACCAAATGGATGCACTTCAGCAGCAACGTCAACAACAAAATCAGCAAGCACAAGAGAAAATCTTGCAATCTCAGGCTGATGTTCGTTTAGAGACGACAAATTACAAAGGATTGACCTTATCTGATAAAGAAACGCCTTGTTACCTGATTCATCATATCACGTTGGTTGATTATTCAGCTAAACACTCCTCTTCTGAAAGCCAATTCCAATGGGCACTAAATCAAGCTTACAACGATTTAAAACTTACCCTCCCGCATTGTTTTGGCGGAGAGGGAATAGGTATTTTGATGAAACAAATTCAAAATCGAATTATTGAAAAAGGATACGTTACCACACGTGTTGTAACGCAAGAGCAAGATCTGAACAGTGGTTCTTTAGTGTTAACGATTATTCCCGGTAAAGTAGGGAATACCATCGTTGAGGACAGTGGCAATGTTCCACGTTTTAGCCGTTTACATGCTTTAACAGGATTCACCTTTTCAAAAGGTGATCTTTTGAGTGTAAGAGATATGGAACAGTCGCTTGAAAATCTTAAACGGGTGCCAACAGTAGAAGCGAACATTGAGTTATTACCAAGTAAGAGCGATATCGGTGTGAGTGACATTAAAATTAGTTATCAACAAGCCTTGCCTTTCCGAGTGAATTTAAGCTTGGATGATTCTGGTTCGAAATCAACGGGGCAATATCAAGCAAGTGGAACATTATCTCTTGATAATATGTTTTCTGCTAATGACCTTTTTTATACTTCTTTTACACATAGTTTAAAGACTCACAATGATGAAAAAGGTAACCGTGCCAGTAAAAATTTAACCTTTTATTATTCTATCCCTTTCGGTTATTGGACATTATCGGCATCACAAACCTATAACCGTTATCGTCAAGAAGTTTTTGGTGCTTTCGATAATAACTATCTCTATTCGGGAAAAAGCAATACCACAAAGGCGACGCTATCTTATTTAGTTTATCGAGATAGTAAACGTAAAACATCCGCTTTTGGTAGTTTTTGGTCTCGTCAGTCCAGTAACTATGTGGATGGTTCGGAGATTCAGGTACAAAAACGTCGTATGGCGGGCTGGGAGGCCGGACTTTCTCATAAAGAATATATGGGTGATGCTGTTCTTGAATTATCCGCTAGCTATAAACGGGGAACTGGTGCAAGAGGGGCATTATCAGCGCCGGAAGAACTTTGGGGAGAAGGAACTTCTCGCCCGGAAATTATTTTTGCCTCCATTAATTTTACTCAACCGTTTATGTTGGGTAAACAATCCTGGCAATATCAAACCGCTTGGAGTGCACAATGGAATAAACCCCCTTTAATTGCCCAAGATCGTTTTAGTATTGGCGGGCGTTATACTGTCAGAGGTTTTGATGGTGAACTTACGCTTGCCGGTGAACGAGGTTGGTTATGGCGTAATGAATTTGCTTGGAATGTGAATGGTAAAGGGCAACAACTTTATTTTGCTTTTGACGGAGGACGAGTTATGGGATGGTCAACCCAATCTCAATTAGGTCATCATCTTATTGGCAGTGCGATTGGGCTGAAAGGGGGATGGCGAGGTTTTTATTATGATGTTTTTGTCGGAAAACCAATAAGTAAGCCAACCGGTTTTAAAACATCAAATACCGTAGCCGGTTTTAATGTGGGTTATAGCTTCTAATTAAACGTATTATTAAAAATTAAAGGATAGTTAAAATGAATAAAAATTGTTTCCGTGTCATTTTCAGTAAAACGTTACAATGTTTGGTTGTTACATCGGAATTAGCAAAAACAGAAGGAAAATCAACGGAGCGGGCTTCATCTCGTCTCCCTCAATTATTTGCCAAGATTCAACCACTGACTTTTAGTCTTTTTTGTGCGCTGGGATTTGTTTCATTTTCCAGCACGGTATCTGCTAATTTAATTATCCAAGCAGACAAATCAGCCCCTAAAACCCAGCAACCCATCGTACTACAAACGGCAAACGGTTTGCCGCAGGTCAATATTCAGACTCCAAATGAGCAAGGGTTATCCCACAATAAATACAGTAAGTTTGATGTGGATACCAAAGGGGCAATATTAAACAACAGCCGAACCAATGTACAAACGCAACAGGGCGGGTGGGTACAAGGTAATCCTTATCTTGCCCGAGGCGAGGCGAAAGTCATTTTAAATGAAGTGAATTCATCCGATCCCTCTGTGCTTAAAGGTTATGTTGAAGTAGCAGGTAAAAAAGCTGATGTAATTATTGCGAATCCGTCAGGTATTCATTGTGAAGGCTGTGGGGTTATTAATTCAGATCGTACTACGTTCACGACAGGTAAACCTCAAATTCAACATGGTAATCTTGAAAACTTTGTTGTGGAAAAAGGCAAAGTCAGTGTATCCGGTAAAGGCTTAGATAACAGTCGTGTAGATTATACGGAGATTATTGCCCGAGAAACCCAAATCAATGCGGGCGTTTGGTCGAAAAAAGAAATGAAGGTTGTCACCGGTAAAAATACGGTGAAGCGTACGGCTAAACCTGAAGATTTGCAAATTACTCATACAACCCAAGCGACAGCTCAAGAAGCTAAGCCGCAAGTTGCTATTGATGTGGGGCAGTTAGGGGGAATGTATGCAGGAAAGATCCATTTAATTGGTACTGAACAAGGTGTTGGTGTACACAATGCAGGGCATATCGGTGCGAATGCCGAAACGCTCAAGATTGATAGCCAAGGTCGAATTATAAATAGCGGTACGTTAAATGCGAATAAAGACGTTCAGCTCAGCACAAACGGTATTGAAAACACAGGCAAGATTGAAAACCGCCAACATGATATTCGCCTTGCAAGCAGCGCCGACATTAAACAGGACGGCACAGTTATCGCACGTAGCGGAAACGTACAAAAACAGGCAAAACACGCCATTCGGCAACAAGGCGAAACGGTAGCGAAAGGGACAATTCGCTATGAGGCGGCGACGGTAAATACGGCGCAATCCGCCCTGATTGCCGCCGGTATGCAAACCCACACGCAGGAAGAGAATGAAACCCGAAGCCTTGAAACTTCATCGGCACAAGGTAAAACTATTCAAATTCAAGCTAGCGGTAATGCGACCTTACAAGGTAAGCACTTCGCGTCTGGGCAATTAAATATTAATGCCACAGAAGTCAATTTAGACCACAGCCGCAATCAAGCCTATGACATTCACGTTCAAGCACGGCAGGGCGATATTCAGGCAAATGAAGCGTGGTTGACGGCACAACAAAATCTTGTTTTAGATACACCGACAACGCTTTCTACGTCGAATAGTCATTTGACGGCAAATAAAATTCGGACAAAACAGACCGCACTTAGTAATACCAATGGCGTTTGGGTGCAAACCGGTACTGAGGATTTTCGACTGTCTGCTCAATCCATTAATAATTCGGGCGGAACATTTTCAACACAAGGACATTTCTTTATTGATACGCAACGGGTGGATAATACAAAAGGTAAATTAATTGCTGCCGGAAAACTGGAGGTCGATACTCATCAGGGGCAATTTCTTTCTTCGTCGGGATTATTATTTGCCAATCAAACCCTTTCTCTTTATACCGGTCAATTAGATAACCGACAAGGTAGAATTCAAGGTGAGCAAAGTGTCCGCATTGAAACACACAATCATTCATTCAACAACCAAGCAGGCAAATTATTCACACATGGTGATTTAATCCTTAACAGTGCCGCATTATCTAATGCACAGGGGAATATTCAAGCAGACGGACAGCTCAATATTGAAACTGCTGGAAGTCAGCTCGATAATGATAAAGGCATCGTATCAAGCGGTACGGCGTTAACGCTGAACAGCGGTAATCTGACCAATCATCAAGGCATCATTCGTGCACAACAGGCAACCATTCAAGCCGCTTCGCTAACTCAAAGCGAAGGCGTAATCAAAGCTGATAACGCTCTGACAGTATCGACCGCAAAGGATTTAATCAGCCAAGAGAACAGTTTAATTGAGGGCGGTGAGGTTGATTTAACGATAGGCGGTTCGTTTATCAATAACGGACAAAGCGATGTAGTGGCTAACAGGCTAATCAATGTAACTGCTGCTGATATGGATAACCAACAAGGGCAAATCGTCAGTCGCGGAGATTTGATGATGAAAATGCACCGTGGCGGAATTCGTAACGTACAGGGAAAAATCAGTGTAGGGGGTAATACCACTGTTTCCGCTCAAGACTTTATTAATACGAAAGGATTGGTTCAAAGCCAAGGGGCGATTCATCTAACTCTACAAGGCAATCTTGATAATCGTCAAACCCGTCCGGCATCCGGTACACCGCTCGGCATCATTAGCTTGGGTAATTTGTCCGTTCGGACTGAACAATTAGATAACCACTTGGGATACATTGCGGCAGGTGAAAATCAGAGTCTGAATGTTCGTGGGTTGGATAATCGAGAAGGCATAGTAACCGCTAAAGCCACCCAGCAAATTCAAGCGGCAACAATCATTGATAATAGTCAAGGTCGGCTAAGTAGCGGCGATAGTCGGCTGAATGCGATGGAAATGATCAATCGTAAAGGACAAATTTTGGTTGCTGATCAGCTTCATTTAACAACGACGCAAGGTGTTGATAATCGGCAAGGCGATATAAAAGCGAGTCGTGCCGTTACGCTACTTGCCGACCGTCTTGATAACCAAGACGGCACGATTGCGGCGACACAAGGGGCTGCAACGCTTAAGATTACGCAAGCATTACAAAACCTTAATGGTACGATCAATACAAAAAACTCTCTCAATTTGACCGCACTTGGTGTGAATAATACTCAAGGTCGAGTCACGACGGAGCAAGGTGAGATTCAACTTAACACACGAGGAGAGGCATTTGATAACCGTAACGGCAAATTGCTTAGTGGCGGTTTGCTTGCATTATCCGCCGGAGCTATTGATAACCGAGCCGGATTTATTCAGGCAACGGGCGATGCGGATATTACGGCAACCGATTTGAACAACTCTCGTGTCGGTGCATTGGGTTCGGCGGTCATTTCTCATCAACATTTGCGCTTCAATGTATCTAATATCGACAATCAAGCCACGAAAGCGAAACAAGATAATCCGACACAGGGGATTATTGCCCGAGAGTTGACGGTAAACAGTCGTCAGCTCAATAACCAAGAGGGCGGCATTTATAGCCTAAGCCGGGCGGATTTTCGTCTTGATTCGCAATTAAACAATCATCAAGGCGAAATATTGAGCTGGGGCGATTTGCATATTAACGGCTCGCCGAATAGTTTGGATGTCAATAATACGCAAGGCATTTTACAGGCAAATAATAAATTGAATTTAACCGCTCGTGCTTTTAGCGAAGACGGACATATTGAAGCCGGACATATTGATATTAATGTTCAATCGGATGTACATACCAAACGAGATATTAATGCCTATCACAGCTTGAAATTAACGACTGCCAGGCAGTTGGTAAATCAGCACCGTTTATCGGCGAATGATCGTCTTCAACTTCAAGCGGGTAAAATAACCAATCATCAAAGCGGAAGAATCAGTGCGGGACAAACCCAAGTGGTTTCTGCTTCAATGTTACATAACGAGGGCTTGATTAATAGCTTTAACGAAACGGAAAATGCCACCACGCTGATTCGAGCCAAACAAATCGACAATGTCGGCACAGGGCGGATTTACGGTGATTATGTTGCGTTACAAGCCGATAGCGTATTAAACAAAGATCAACGGGGTAACGACGGTAAGGTTTATGCAGCAACGATTGCGGCGAGGAAGCAATTAGATATAGGGGCGCAACATATTACCAACTTAACCGAAAATTATGATGCTAACAGAAAAAGCGGCGCGCTCATTTATAGTGAGGGCGGTATCTTCTTTGGTAATCGCTTAGACGAGAATAACTATGCCGTCGGTCAAGCCTTGAGTTTGAAAAACTTCAGTAGCATTATTGAGGCAGGAAAAGGGATTGGATTAAATATTAAAGATGTGGCTAACACGAATATCCATTATCAATCCGCTATTCAAGAAACCTCAAATGTTTCGGTATCCAAATCCTATATTTTGCCGGATTATTTAGCAACAGGCAGCACACCTTACAATAACGGTAAATTGCCTTATATTGATACCAAAGGTTTAAGACGCGTTAACTACAGCCGGGCGTGGAAATATGTGCGAAGCTACGATCCAAGCCGTTTACAGGTCATTACCGACAGTAGCCAATTAACGAAAGATCAACTGCTTGCTATACCGAATACGGCGGATTGCGACAAGGGCGAATGTCGGATTATGCCGGAAAGCGTTTACGGCAAGGATAATCCGATTTGGCAATATTTTAATTTAACTGCACCGGCGGAAGAGATGCCGACAATTACGCCGGCAATGGCGGAAGCGATAAGTCGTCAGAAACAAGAGGGCGTGAGTAGATTGACGCCGTCGAATTTAAGCGAAGAAGAAATCAATGCGTTAGACGAGCAGCAAGATGCCCAAATGGATTATGCGCCGATTGTGCCTGCAAAACCGGTTGAGCCGAAAAGAGAGAATTATCCAGGTTTCTTCGCATATAGACAGGCAAAAAACAAATATAAACGAGAGTTAACCGCTTATAACAAAGCTGTGCAAGATAAAGCGGATTATGAAACCCTATTGCCGTTAATTAGTTGGACGGCGAAATACGGCGATAATTTAAAAGCACTCAGCGATGCGATAGATAAACACAACAGTCCGTTATTGGGCGAAGAGTTTTACCGTTTTTGGGAGCTTTTTGTCAATCGTGAACGTGTGGAAGAAAACATTACTACCGCCTCATTACCGGCGCAGATTTTAGCCGGAGAAAATATTACCTACCAAAGCGACCGTTTTCTCAACGATAAAAGCTGGGTCATTAGCGGACGGGATATTCGCAATGCGGGCAGCGGTACTTTAAAAAATTTAGATGATGAAGACGCCATTACACGCAATATTGAAGAAGGATGGCGAGATTACACTTATACCAGATGGCGCGGCGGTTTTCGTCGTTATCATCAGCGCAAACATACTCAAGGCGGTGCATTGAAACGGGTTGATGAACAACACAAAGATATGGGCATTTTTGTTCAGCTTGAAAACACACAACCGGCGGCTTATCAACACTATCAAAGCGGTAAATCCCGTAATGAGATTGCTAAGGTGCAAAATGGGGTCAATAGTACGGATATTGGTAAACTGAATGTCTCGTCATTGACCAATGTTGATCGTGATCAAAATAAGGTCAACTTTGACAATAACACGAACCACACCAAACTGTCGGTCACTGAATTAGCAGTGGAACGGATTCCTACTATTGATAAGGATAAAGGGATTGAAGTTCGTAGTATTCCGGTTGACACCCGCCTGCCGACACAAAGCTTATACCGTATAAACCCGAATGCGAACAGCCACGTTCTTATCGAAACCGACCCGGATTTTGCCCAATATAAAAAATGGCTGAGTTCGGATTATATGTATAAAGCGCTGCGTCACGACCACGAAAATGTCCATAAACGCTTAGGCGACGGTTACTATGAGCAACGTTTGGTTCGAGAGCAAATCAACTTACTGACAGGCAGACAATATTTAGGCGGCTATCAAGATTTTGAAAGCCAATATAAAGGTTTAATGGATGCTGGTATTACCTTTGCGAAATCGTTTCATCTTACACCGGGCGTGAAATTATCCGCCGCCCAAGTGGCGGCATTAACCACCGATATTGTGTGGCTGGAAAAAGAGCGGATCACACTGGATGACGGCAGTCAGACGGAGGTAGTGGTGCCGAAAGTGTATGCCGTCGTCAAAAAATGGGATGTAGCCGGCAACGGCACCTTATTCTCCGCTCATAATGTTCAAGTCAAAACCCAAGAATTGGTCAATCAAGGCACAATTGCCGGACGGCAGTTAGTGATGTTAGACAGTCAATCGGTTCATAATAGCGGCGAAGTCTCGGGTAGTACGGTTGCAGCACAAGTGTCGGGCGATATGAAAAATATCGGCGGTGTGTTTGAAGCTGATGACGCGTTATTATTAAACGTAAAAGGTGATTTAGCGCATCAAAGCACGAGCAAAACCACCGAAGTCAATCTTGACGGCTATCGACGCAGTCAAACCAATCTTGACCGTCAAGCGTTGTTACACGTTAAAGGCGAAAACGGCACGCTTGCCGTGAGTGCCAATCGAATTAACCTGTTAGGAGCGGCGGTAATCAATGAGGGTAAAGGCGAGACACAAGTAAGTGCCAAAACCGACCTCAATCTGACCGCACTTTCAGTCGGTTTTGATGAAAAGATGGGTGGAGGCGACCATTATCGTAACGAACGCAAAGACGATGTAGAAATCAGCCGGATTAAAGGGGGCGGTAATGTCCGCTTAGCAGCAAAAAATATTTATTCGCAAGGAGCCCTGCTTGAAGCGGCGCAAAGGCTGACGGCATTGGCGCAGAATGACTTAGTGTTAGACAGTGTGGCAAAAGCCTATGAGCTTGAGGAATATCATCATATAAAGAGCGGTTCGGGCATTTCAAAATCCAGCAAAACCAGTTTTGCGGCGGCAAAAGGCGAACAGCAACAAGGCAGTGAACTTAAAGGCGAAAGCATCACATTAGTAGCCGGTCAAGATATACTCGCCCAAGGGGCAATGTTGCAAGCTCAATCGGATATGGTGTTATCGGCGGAAAATAATTTGACATTAGGCGTGTCGGAGAACAGCCATTCTGCGACCCAGTGGGAGAAACGTAAAAAATCCGGCTTTGGTGCGAGTTTCTCTGGCGGTGTGGCGGCATTGGGCTATCAACGCAGCAAAGAAAATCGTCAAGGACAATATGATAGCTCGACGGTAAATAGCACTGCGTTAGTTTCGCAATCGGGCAATATCGAACTGTATGCCAAACAGACCTTAAAAGGCGAAGGCGTATTGGCGGATGCCGGAAAAGATATTTTAGTGCAAGGCGGTAATGTAGCGTTAGAGGCTGCGTATAACCGCTTATACAGCCAACATCAATCGTCACGTAAGACAAGCGGTATAGGCGTGAGCGTTGTGTATAATCCGGTTAAAGTGGCGAAAGCCAATTATGGCGAGCAGGCGGGACAGGGCTCGGCTGGTGGAATTGTCGGCAAAATCCTCACGACAGCAGAAGCGATAGGTAAAACCGGGCACCAATTAACTAGCCCGTTTAGTCCTTATATAAAACACCAACAGGAAAAATCTAACAGTCATCAAGCAAGCCAACAAGCGGTGGTGAGTGAATTGAGTGCAGGCGGCAACTTAACGATTACGGCTGGAGCAGGCAACATTACCACACAGGGCGCCTTGTTATCGGCAAAAGGAGACGGGGCGTTATGGGCAAAAGAGAACATTGACTTAAATGTGGCGGTCAATCAGGAAAGCCAAGCCAGCCGTAAGCGAAATTGGGGTGTTGGACTGGATTTATCGAAATCGGCAACATCCATGACGACCTCTTATAGCGGAGAAGGTTTAGGCGAAGGGGAACGTTATCAAGAACAGTCGAGTACGCTTTCCTTTGGCGGAAACGGTAGTGTAACGGCACAACAAGGCGATATTCGTTTAGCCGGCACACAATTTGTGAGTGAGGGAGACAGCACTCTTACGGCGGGGAAAGACATTCATTTAACCACCGCCCAATCCCGTCTTGGACAAAGCGAAGCTAACCGTTTCCAAGGTATCGGCGAGGCGGTGATATCGGAGACGGAGCGTTTTGCGGGTTATAACCGTAAACTCAATAGCCAAAACGCTGATTCGGTGAGTCATCAAGGGGCAATGATAGCGAGCCTAAATAAGAATCTTAATATCAATGCCGGGGGCGATTATCATCAAACGGCGGGGCAATTACTGTCGAAACAACAGCTCAACCTTCAAGCTGCCAATATCACCTTTGACACGGCACTGAACCGCCAGCAGTCGGACAGTCATCAGAGCGATTTAAAAATCGGTCAGTTTGCGCGGGTTAGTTCACCGTTGATAGATTTGATTCAAACAGTGGAAAGTGCGGTCAAAAATAAGGACGCTTCCGATAGAGTAAAAGCGGCACAGGCGTTAGGTTTGGCGGCGAAGGGATATACGGCTTACACGGACGTAGCGGCTGGTGGTGCATTAATTCGGGTGGAAAGCGGTTCGGGTTTCTCACATAAACGGGAGACGACGGACGCAATGAGTGAATTCAGTTTAGGTAACAGCGTCAATGCTAAGGATATCCGCATTACGGCGAGAGAAGGGGATATACGGGCGAAGCAAACGGATTTTACTAGCCGAGACAGCGAGGGCAAACGCCAAGCGGACAGCCGTATTCAATTGAATGCTTATAAAGACCTGATATTGGAATCGGGACAAAGTGCTGAGAAATTTAAAGGTAAACAACAAAGTGCAGGGTTTGAATCGGGTGTGGGTTTTGCGGTTGGTGCACAGACGGGGGTATATATTTACGCTCAAGCGGGATTCACGCAAGGTAAGCAAGAAGAGCGTCATATTACCCAACATAACAGCCATCTTGATACAGCCCAGTTAAGCCTGACAAGCGGCGGAGACACCACCTTATCCGGTGCGGTAGCAAAAGCGAACCGGATTGATGCAGACATCAAGGGTAATCTCCGGATAGAAAGCCGCCAAGATGAACATCTGTCAAAAAGCAGCAGCTCGGGCGGCGGCGTACGGGTACAGGGCGGCATAGGCACGGCGTGGGGTGCAAGCGGTTATGCGAATGCGTCAAGCGGCAAGGCACAGGGTAAACAAGTGATTGAACAATCGGGATTATTTGCCGAGGAGGGCGGTTATCATATTAACGCCGATAATGTTCATCTGAAAGGCGCAGCGATTGCCTCAACCAACCCAAAAAACAGCGAATTGAAGACCAATAAGCTGACTTTTGAAGATATTCAAAATGAAAGTCAAAGCCGCGCGATAAGCGGCGGCATTAGCGGCAGTGCGAATTTAACCAACATTGTGGGCAATGCCCCGATAACCGGTGCACAAGCCAAACAACAGTCGGAGTTTGCCAAACTGACCGGCACATCACAAAGCAATCATCTTTCGCCGACGGTTCCGATGTATGACAGCGAGCAAGACAGCAGTATTACCAAAGCGACGTTAACGGAAGGGCATATCACCTTAAACAAAGATAGCGCCCCAAGAGAAAGCACGGCAGCCGAACTGGGCATCAATACCGACCTCACAGCAGCCAACCGTCAAGTCAGTGCCCCGAAAGACATTCAAAAGGTGTTGAAAGAGCAGCAAATCATAAGCCAAAATGTGGGGCATATGATAGCGGCAGCCACCGCTTTTAGCGATAATCGGGCAAAAGCGGCGAAGGAGGCGGAAGATAAGGCAGCAGAGGAATTAGAGACGGCAATTAAACGCAATGACACCGCCAGTCTTGAGGCTAAGATAGCGGCGTATGATGAAGCGAAAGCGGAAAACCAACGCTGGCAAGACGGTGGTTCAAGTCGTCGCAAAGTGGATGCGGCAGTTGCTGTGGTGGGTGCCATTTTATCGGGTAAGACGGCGGCACAAACAGCGGTTGCGGGAGTTTCTCCTGAGCTGAATGCGAAAATCCACGACTTAACACAAGATAATAAAGCGGCGAATCTGTTTTCACATGCGGTACTTTCTGCTACGGAGTTTTATGCAGCGGGCTTAGATCCTGCGGCAGGCGCATTGGCGGGTGTCGCAGGTGAAGGCGTGGCAATGGTGTTGTCTGAAAAAGTATTTAACAAACCGGCGGAACAACTGACTACGTCCGAACGGAATCTATTAAAAACGGCTTCTCAACTAGCCGGAGCAGTTGTCGGGGGAATATCGGGCAACAGTACGGCAACGAGCTTGGAGGGGGCTGTGACGGCTAAGCGGGCTGTGGAGAATAATCTTTTGGCAAGAGATGAAGATGAAGAGTTATTTAATCTTTCAGAAAAATTCAATAAAAATGGGGAATTAAAACCAAAAGAGAAAAATAGATCGGGTGAATTATTAACCAAAGATTCCTATATCAATTTCTTAATTGATTTGAATCAGAAAGATCCAAGTAGACTAACAGAATCCCAAAAAACATACCTTCATGTGGAATTAAGTAAAATTGCTCATTCATGGGGTGTACCAATTGAGGATTTATATAGTTGGGATTTTTCAAACATGATTAAAAGGGATGATTCGGCATTAACAAAATATATAGGTAACGATATTAGATTTTGGAATAGCTATGAAGGAAAGCAAGCGGAATCTTTTGTAACAGGAGTATTAACCACAGCGGGTGGTATGGGGATAGTTGGTGTGACTAGAGCACTTCCTACTGCTACGAAATATGCAAAAGATATTGCTGCATTTTCAGCTAAAAATCCGGTTACGGCAGAAATGTTAGTGACGGGTGGCTATAAAGCAGGAGAAATCTCTTATAAGGCTTATGATGGGCAATATAAAAAAGAGGGTGAGCTTCAAGGTGCTGTCTATGATGCCACTAAGGATGTAATGAAAGTACCGCTTTTATCTAAATTAAAACCGGGTGCACAGGCATTAAATAGTGTGGCGTTTGATTTTGTATATGAGGTTAATAAGCCGGGAGCTACGGAGAAACAGATTAAGACTGAAACAATAGGTTCTCTAGTTGGTAGCGGATATGGGGTCGCATCTGAAACTGTATCAAGT
The DNA here is from genome assembly GCF_010587025.1 of Rodentibacter caecimuris. Taxonomy (NCBI): domain Bacteria; kingdom Pseudomonadati; phylum Pseudomonadota; class Gammaproteobacteria; order Pasteurellales; family Pasteurellaceae; genus Rodentibacter; species Rodentibacter caecimuris. Next base: position 2,486,265 of record NZ_CP040863.1, read on the forward strand.
CGATATTTGAATTTACATCCTCTTCCGAAAGTATTCTTAAATGCAGTAGGTGGAGCCGTTGTTAGTGATAAAGCAAAAGGTATATACCAACATATAAACAAGGAGGAAGAATAATGAAATTTATTTTTGGGATTATTCTTAATATTATTATCTTCTCCTTGCTTTATTTTTTTGCTATTTATTATGTTGAAATTGATGAGGGGGTAAGAGTTGTTAATTATTTAAGACTTATTGAGGAGTCTATTTTAATAAGTTTGAAGTTTCATATAATTATTCTTCCTATTATATTCCTTGTTTCAAAAAGGAAAGGTGGTAAATGAGAAGGTTTTTATTTTTTTATTTGGTTTGTATATTTATTAGTTCATAATACTATGGTTCCTTACCTGATAGTTTTTAAAGAATCATTTAAACCTTCGTTATTTATCTTTACAGTAACAGTCTTTTGGGGTTATTTAATGATACCTAGTAAGTGCAAGGAAAAAACTAGGATGTAATGAAAGTACCGCTTTTATCTAAATTAAAACCGGGTGCACAGGCATTAAATAGTGCGGCGTTTGATTTTGTATATGAGGTGAATAAACCGGAGGCTACAGATGTACAAGTAAAAAAGAGATTATTGGTTCTATGGCTGGTAATGGAGTAGGTTGGTCATCTGAATATATATCTATGAAGGGCACTTCTAAGATATTTTGGAATGTTGTAGGTGGTAGTATAGTTGGAGATGAGCTTAAAAAACTTATGAAGAAAACATAAAAAATCAGAAAAATAAGGATAAATAATGAAAATTATACTAGTTCTATTCAAATATTTTTTGATCATTACATTAATTTTTTTCTTGTCTCTCATCGCGTTTGAGATAAGCTTAGGAAGTGATGATCTACACTATAGATTACTTCTAGATAAGGCGATGATGATGTCTCTTAAATTTTATTTCATTGTTTTACCAATTCATTTTTTTGTGTTTAGGAAGGTTAATTCTAATAAAAACTAATAGAAATATAATGAAGATCATTATTGGAATCCTAGAAGTTAATGTTTTTGATAACAATGAAAAACAAGTCAAATCCAGTGGAGAAAAATAATGAAAAAACAGGTCGATTATAAAACATTAAAGCAATGGTTTTTTGATGATGCTTATATTTGGTGTCAAAGAAAATTTGAAGATGGAAAAATAAAAAATTGGCATAAAGAATTTAATGAATGGGGGGGCTTTAGATAGTTTTGAAGATCATTTTGATTTACCAATAGAAAGATTAATGCTAAATGTTATTTTCATTATAACTAATGGAGCAAGGCATATTTAAGCTATCAGATAGTCTTTAATGAAGTACAGGATATTTTATTAAATTATAACCTTGATGAGTTGATTTCTGGTTTGGAAGAAGAAAAACAAGATTTTCTTTATGATTTAGATTTAGTTCTGAATAATAGAGAAATTGAAGAATAGCAAGTATAACGTGTGTGGATGATTTATCATTCACACACATATTGATATTTTCGTATATGAGATGATATTTCATACATACTATGTCCCGTAGGTTAAGTATTGAATTAACTAAATCTTACACTCATTAAATATGCCCATAGGATAGACTTATCAGAAACAGTGAAGCAGGCGGCTTAACACTTGATGCGGCAAACATCAACGCGAAACGTTGGGAAGTAGATACTTGAGCGGAGGCGATTATCATCAGACAGTGGAAAGTGCGGTCAAAAATAAAGATGCATCCGATAGAGTGAAAGCGGCACAAGCGTTAGGTTTAGCGGAGAAAGGCTATACGGCTTACATGGACTCAATGCGTGAATTCAGTTTAGGTAATAGTGTGAATGCTAAGGATATCCGCATTACGGCGACAGAAGGGGATATACGGGCGAAGCAAACGGATTTTACTAGCCGAGACAGCGAGGGCAAACGCCAAGCGGACAGCCGTATTCAATTGAATGCTTATAAAGACCTGATATTGGAATCGGGACAAAGTGCTGAGAAATTTAAAGGTAAACAACAAAGTGCAGGGTTTGAATCGGGTGTGGGTTTTGCGGTTGGTGCACAGACGGGGGTATATATTTACGCTCAAGCGGGATTCACGCAAGGTAAGCAAGAAGAGCGTCATATTACCCAACATAACAGCCATCTTGATACAGCCCAGTTAAGCCTGACAAGCGGCGGAGACACCACCTTATCCGGTGCGGTAGCAAAAGCGAACCGGATTGATGCAGACATCAAGGGTAATCTCCGGATAGAAAGCCGCCAAGATGAACATCTCTCAAAAAGCAGCAGCTCGGGCGGCGGCTTACGGGTACAGGGCGGCATAGGCACGGCGTGGGGCGCAAGCGGTTATGCGAATGCCTCAAGCGGCAAGGCGAACAGCAACCAAGTGATGGAACAATCAGGCTTATTTGCCGAGGAGGGCGGTTATCATATTAATGCCGATAATGTTCATCTGAAAGGCGCAGCGATTGCCTCAACCAACCCAAAAAACAGCGAATTGAAGACCAATAAGCTGACTTTTGAAGATATTCAAAATGAAAGTCAAAGCCGCGCGATAAGCGGCGGCATTAGCGGCAGTGCGAATTTAACCAAGGCGGTGGGCAATGCACCGACAACCAACGCACAAGCCCAAAAACAGTCGGAGTTTGCCAAACTGACCGGCACATCACAAAGCAATCATCTTTCGCCGACGGTTCCGATGTATGACAGCGAGCAAGACAGAAGTATTACCAAGGCGACCTTAACGGAAGGGCGTATCACCTTAAACAAAGATAGCGCCCCAAGGGAGACGACCGCAGCAGAACTGGGCATTAATACCGACCTCACAGACGCCAACCGTCAAGTCAGTGCCCCGAAAGACATTCAAAAGGTGTTGAAAGAGCAGCAAGAACTCAGCCAAGCTATAGGCAATATTGCCGAGGCGACAAGCCGGTATAGCGAACAACAAGCCCAACGACTAGAACAAGAAGCGGCAGACGCGGCACAACAAGGTGATAGTCAAACGGCAAAAAACAAACAAGAGGAAGCAAAAAAATGGCAGACCGGCGGCGAGCATAAACGCAAGGTCGAGGCGCTAACTAATGCGATTAGCCTTGCTTTAGCCGGAAAATCTACCGAAGCTATCGCCACAGGTGCGGCTTCACCTTATATCAACGAACAAATCAAAAAAGCCACCGAAACCATGCCCGGACTGAATATTCCGGCGCATATCCTGTGGGGAGCGATTGAAGCGGAGCTTGCGGGAGGCAAAGCGGCAACAGGGGCGATTGCAGCGGGTGTAGGTGAAGCGAGCGCAGAGATATTTTCAAATGGGATATATGGCAAATCGCCAAAGGAACTCACAGAGGAAGAGAAGCAGAATATCTTAACCTTAAGCAAAGTGGCGGCGGGGGTAGCGAGTGGTTTAACGGCAACCGGCAATAGCGCGGAGAATCTGGCAACAATTAGCACAGGGATAACCATTGCGGAAAATGCGGTGGAGCATAATGCAATGGGGATGGTTGGAGCTTCACATTTATCTTATGTGCTTGCGAGAAATGATGAAAATTGTGACACCCAATGTAAAGAAAAAATCGATAAACTCCAATTAAATAACGCAAATGCCCAGCTAAAAGGTTCAGTGATTACGGCAGCAGCAATTATCAGTCCTCTTGTAACAACAGAAAGTATGGTTATTGCCGGCGGTTTTGGTAGCGGTTCGGAATTAATTGGTCAATTAATTGAACATAAAGGAGATATTGCCAAGGTAGATAAAACGAAAGTCGCAATTTCAGGAGTAACAGGGATCGTAACTCGAAATATGGGTATCTTATCAACCGCTGCGACCAATTCGGCAGTAGAAGCCGGAGATGCGTTGAGGACAGGAAAAGAGCCTTGGAAAGAAGCTGCAATGTCATTTATCACAACTACTGTAGGAGGAGCGGTTGGTAAAACAATTGAAACGCCTTTAAATCATAAATTGAACCCGGCTTGGAAAATTAACTATTTGGAGAAGAAAGGACATTTACCTTATGAGATTTCTGAAAGTTATAAACCGAGCATTATTCCTAGTGTTATGGGGAATTTTATTGATAATTCAACATCTTGGTACTTAAAACAAAAGATAGATCAAAACATATCTAAGGACGGTAATAATGAAAAATAGTTTATACAAATTTGTATATGTTTTTATAATTTTTTTTGTTTCATTAAGTCTTACCATTGTAATTCTATCATTTACATTAGATTTATTTATATTTGTATTCTTTAATGGAAAGTTATTTGAGGAGATTCCTGTTGGAATATTTATAGGTAATGCTATTGGTGCATTTTTCTTAACTCTTTATTATCTCTGGTATATAAAAAAGAACGAATAACTAACTACAAAAATATTGCTGCAACAATAATGTGTCCAGTGGTGGCAAGTTTATGTTTCAATGGATGAATGGAACCAACAATATGAATATGCGGTGAAACATGACCCGGCATTAGCTGGCGAAATGCAAGGCTATATTTTGGGTAACTTTGGTTCAACCCCGGTTAGCCGACTGGTTGTCGGTGCTGCCGGGGCGAAGTTGTTGCAGAAATCAGCGGCGTTAGTGAAAAAAGGCGTTGCAAAGACAGGGATATTACCTAATTGGGCAAATGCTAATTCTAAGTTGCCTATTGTTGGAAAAACGAAAGGGTATGAGACAACAAGAGCTACTTTAAATAATTTGCAAATTGAAGTATCTAAACAGAATAAGCATTTAGAGCATACAAATGAATATAAGGTTTCTCTTGCTAATGGACAACACAGAAGTATTATCACTGTGAGTTTAGATTCCCTAAAAGGTTATACTGGAACTGGACAACAGGTTGGTAAAATTGATGTTGGACTTCCTGGCTCTAAGGAGCGAGTGGACTTTAATAAAAGTATAGGAATTTATATTGATCCTATCACTGGAGATAGAACTCCAACAACAATGGGAATTATTCATTATAGTAAAAATGGATATCATATAGTTCCAGCTAAACCAAAGGATAGTATTAAATGAATGATGAGATTATAAGATTAAGGATTATTATCCAGAATGCTTTAATAGGAAAAATAACAAAAGAGGTTAGAGCAGTTTATATAAAAGTAAATAAAAATTGCATAAGTATTTATGTGGTCATTGACGGTGAGATTTCTGATTATTGGAATGAAGAAATATATGAGATTGGTACAGATGTTATTTCTAATTTTGATGAAAGTTATATTGTTGATGAAAATTTAGTTAGGGTTGACTATCCTATATGCTTATCTTTTAACGATTATATATGTGTGTATAGGCGTTATGAAACACTTACTGTTTAGCAAGTGTTGACAAAGTCATAAAGCGCAAGAATGAGAAACAGGTGGGTGTTATTGACTCAGGCTTATCGTTAATGGTAATTGGGACGCAGCAAGAAATTACAGTTTCCCTGTTTACGGCTATCAAGAGCAAGTTGATGACGTAATGAAACATGTGCCAAAATGGGCAAACTCTAATTCTAAGTTGCCTATTGTTGGAAAAACGAAAGGTTATGAAAATCAAACTGTTAATTTAAATGTATCTAGTGGTGCAGAAAATGCAACTTTATATTCCAAGTTAAAATCCAGTTTAGTAGGAAAAGAAATATCTGATGGTCACGCATTTTCTAAACATGTAATTAAACAAGGAGAGTTTAAAAATGTAAATATTACCACTAGAGAGCAATTTGAAAAGCATATTGAAGATGTAGTAAATAACTATACTTCATTTAAAAGATTGTCAAATGGTAGAAGTGCGTACTGGCATGAGAAAACAGGTAAAGTTGTTATTCGAAACCCTAAAGCAAAGGATGGTGGAACTGCATTTCAACCAAAAGATGGTCGTAAATATTTTGATGAAAAATTAAAATAGGATATTAAATGAAATTAATAGAGAAAAAACAGGATAATGTTTTTATTGTTTTGTCCCAGAAAGAAGTTCAGTTAATTACTAGTGCACTTGGAGAAATTTCCAATATTTTAGATATAGAGGATTGTGAGACTAGGACAGGTTATAATCTAAATGATTTTGAAAATTTATTTTATGAATTTAATGTTATTGATGATAGATGAAATTTTTTCTATTAAAACAATTTTTAAATCTGATACTGGAATAAATTCTTAGGAGAAGAAAAAGTGATAAAAAAGAGGAATATCTCTGCCCTTGTTGTATGAATTATTCGTTATCAACAGAAAGAGAATATGAAGTTTGTAGTATTTGTGGATGGGAAGATGATCCAGTTCAATTTGAGGCTCCTGATTTTTTTGGAGGAGCTAATCAAATGAGTTTAAATGATGCACGAAAGTGTTTCGAAGAGTATACGAATATAAATTGCAAAAAGATCAAAGCGTAATTTTGTAATCTATTTGGGCGATATTATGAAAAAATGTAGGAGCATATGTGTAAAACGATAGTATTCAAAATACGCAATGGGTAGATGCACAAAACCTCAAAGCCGGTTACAAACTGTTATCGGAAAATAATCAATGGCAAACCGTAAAAGGGGTGAGCATCAAACGTGAAAAACTGAGTGCGTATAACTTAATGGTCGAAACGGATCACACTTACTTCATTAAAGGTGCAGGTGAAGATACTGACGGTGTGTGGGTGCATAATGATTGCTGGCAAGCCTTACCGAAAGGGGCAAAACAAGTGAAAGATATTGACGGTTATCCTGCCTATCAATTTAAAGATAGTAGCGGGCAGACGGTGACGGTGTTGAAAAAGGATTTAAATCGTTTTGAAACGCCAAATCATCGAGTCGGTGTGGAACCGCATTTTAACCGCTTATCCCACAAATTGATGCTGAAACCGGGCGCTATCTCTCAACGGGGAATGCGGTTGACGGGCTTTATAATCGCTCTTATTTACGTTCGGAGACAATGCAGAAAGTCTTTGCAAATTATGAAAAACTACCGAATGGGGATTATAGAAATAAAGTTTCTCGTCAGGTAGTGAAAAGCCCAATTGATATCGAAAAGTGGCAGTTTGGCAAAAGTCACCAAAACGAGCTTTGACAAACAACAATCGGAGACACAACGCGGCAGTCAAGTGAGCGGCAAGGAGATAGTCCTTGCGGCAGGTCATGAGGTGAAAGGTAAAGGGTTACAAGCGATAGCGGAAAATGACTTGCTTATCCAAGCCGGCGGAAATGTGGATATAGCGGCAGATACGAATCATTTCCGCAACATTCACAAAGAAACCAAGAAAACCTCGGGCGTGTTCACCGGTGGTGGAGGTATCACCTTTGGTTCTAAATCGGAAAAACATCATTTAGAAAGTGAAGGTTGGACGCAATCGGATGCCAGCAGCACCTTGGGCTCAATGAAAGGGAATATTCAAATCCAAGCGGGCAAACAGGCTAACGTGATGGGAACAGACCTTATCACGCCACGTACGAATCGCATTGATATAGAAGGTGCAGGAGTGAAGGTGGAAGCGGGGAAAGACATCATCAACACAAATGAACGGCATGAGTATCAACAATCGGGTTTAACGCTTGCGGTCAGCACACTGGTGACGGATATGGCACAAGCGGCTTATCAGAGTGTAAAACGCAGTGAGCAGGCAGCCAATCCGAAGCTGAAAGCACTTTATGGAATGAAGGCGGCGGAAGAAGTGGCGATGGCGGCACAAAACGTGGGTAAAGTGGCGGAAACCTTGGAAGCGTTACGGTCAGGGGAAATGCAAGGCACAGGCACGACATCTAATCCGAGTGTGAAAATCAGTGTCAGCTATGGCAACCAAAAACAAACGCAAAGCAGTGAAAGCCAAAGCATAAGCCATCAAAAATCGACGTTGAGCACAGGCACATTAAATGTGAAGGCACGAGATGAAAAACTGACCTTTGAAGGGGTGAATGCGAATGCCAAAGAGATGGCACTGTCAGGCAAACAAGGGATAGATGTTAAAGGCGTAAAAGATGAAGTGCACCAACGCACGAACAACCAATCGGTGGGCGGCAGTGTCGGTGTCTTTGTGGGGATGAACGGCAACAGCTACGGCTTTGGATTGGAAGGGACGGTGAAGGCGTCGAAAGGCAAATCGAACTCGGATAGCGAGCGTTGGCAAAACAGCCGTCTTCAAGCGGATAAACTTATCACGAATAGTGAAGAAGGGGGCTTAAGCCTTGACGCTGCCAATGTTAACGCGAAACGTTGGGAAGCAGACCTTCAAAACCTCAATCTCACCAGCCGTCAAGATACGGAAAAATATGAATCGAAACAAGTGAGTGTGGGAGCGAGCGGTTCGATAGCCTATGGTTCGGGCGGAGGGGCGTCGGTGAATGCGGCGTATAACAACGCAAAGGTGGATTACCGCCAAGTGAAAGAACAAACGGGCATTCAAGTGGGTGAAGAGGGAATGAACGCTGTCATCCACAAGCATACCCAACTCAACGGAGCCATCATTGAAAGTGAGGCAGCCCAAGAGAAAAACCGCTTTAAGACAGGTTCACTCGGTCATACAGACCTAGAAAACAGAAGTGAAATTAAAACGGAAAGTGTGGGTATCAGTGCGGGCAGTGGCGGAATAAACCCAATGCAAGCGATAAGTAGTGCGTTGAGTCTTTTGGGCAACAGCCATGAAAGTGAACGAAGCCTGACGAAATCGGCCATCAGCGAAAACATCCAGATTGACACCAAAACACCGGAAAATCTGACCGCACTTTCGAGAGATACGAAGCAGGCGAATCAGCAAGTCAATCAACAAGACTTGAGCAAGATTCAGGAACGGCAAGAAATGGCGCAAGTGATAGGGGAAATTTCCAATAATGCTATCAGTCTCGCCACCTATAATGAACGGGAGAAAATAAACCGGCTTGAGCTTGAGAAATTTCAGGCAGCAGAGAAATTGGGTGATAAACGTCATACCGATGAGGGGAAACAAATCCTTGCAGGTTATGATGCGCGAATCAACCAAATCCAAGAGAATATCGACCGCACTTACGGCATAGGCAGCCCGAATGGAATGGCAATTCGGGCGGTGACGGCAGCGCTTCAAGCCGCCGCACAAAACGACACTAATGGCACGATAGTGGCACTTGCCTCGCCTTATCTCAACCAACAAATCCACGAAATGACGAAGGGCGATACAGCAAAAGATAAGGCAACCAACCTGATAGCCCACGCCTTACTTTCGGCGATAGAGTTCCAAGTCACAGGCAAAGACCCGCTGACGGGAGCGGTTGAGGGGGTAACGGGTGAAGTGACGGCAGAGATTATTGCTCAAAAGCTTTACGAAAAATCGCCGAAGGAACTGACGGCAAGTGAGAAGGAAAACATCAGCACCTTAAGCCAACTGGCGGGGGGATTAGCGGGTGCTCTCACCGCGAAAGTCAATGGCTCAACGAAACAACAGGGCGGTTCATTCCTCACTGCTACGGCAGGAGCAGAGACGGCGAAACGGGCGGTGGAGCATAATTTCTTGAGTACACTTTCACAAGATAGACGAGATGTTCTTGAGAAGAAAATAAAAGAAGGCAACGCTTCACAAAAAGAGATAATGGAGTTTATTTCTTATGAACAAGATGACCACACCAGTGATTATCTTGCGGATAAAGTGCGAAATCACCCTGAAGAGATGACGGATGATGAATGGAGTAGATTAGGTAGCTCCATTAAACGTTATGTATCAGAAAGTTTACGTAATCGGGAAACACCGGATGAAATTAAGCGAAGTGTAAAAGAGATAGTTTCGGGAAATTACATAAAAGGTTATGGCTATGCTTATGCGTTAGATGATAAATATCGTTCTGATTTACCGAGTCGTTGGTCTTGGTTGGGCGTGGATAAATCAGAGAATGAAGAGCGCTATTCTGATTTGAAATATAAATACATTACCCACCCTAATATAATAAATAATTCTTTTGATGGTCGTGTGGCACAATCAACAAAAGAGGGATTGGAAGCCGTGTCTATAGTTTATGGAGGTTTAGGTGTTTTAAAAGGTGCTCAAGCTATAAATAATGTTATGTCAAATTCAACTAAATTTACTTTAGGAATTGCCGGAGTAGGAAGTGTTGGAGGTCAGTTGCTCGCTAATGGTGAAGTTGATTCAAGAACATTGGCTATTGATGTAGTGACAGCATATGCACTTAAAGGGCGAGGATTTATTACTACGGTTGGAGGTAATGCGGCATCTGGGGCATTTAATAGTTATGTTACAGATCAATCAATGGTTCAAGGTGCTATCGGTAGTGGTGTTGGTGCAGGGATTGGTTATGGAATGGGGAAAGTAATAGAGGTTCCATTAAGTAAAAAATATCCTGATTTAACATGGTCTAAATATAATCCTCAGCCTTTGAATGATAAGATTCCTTATGTTTATGGCTATAAGAAAAATATTGTTCCTAACGTTTTGGGCTCAATGTCCGGAGAGTTTGGTAATAGAGCTTTTCAAAGTTACAACTCAAAGCAAGAAAGAGGTAAATAATGAAAAAGATTATTTACATTCTTCTTTTTTCTGCTGTTTTTGGGGTTATATTTATGTTTGTAATGTTTTTATCTGCAAATATTTTTTATAACATTAATAATGGTATTTGTTTTTATCATGTTGATTTTTTTTTCTTTTTTTAAAGATATGACTATTAGGGAGTTTATTTTTTTAATTTTCATATCTCTTATGTATTTTATAATAATATATCTCCGTTATAAGGATTATTAGCAAGCGTAGCGTGTGTGAAGCATTGTTTTACGCGCGCTATTCCATGAATTTTAGTGTGTGAGCTGTTGGTTTACGAGCTCTACTTTTTATCAATATAAACTTATCACAAACAGTGAAGCAGGCGGCTTAACGTTTGATGCGGCAAAATCAACGCGAAACGTTGGGAAGTAGATACTTGAGCAGAGGCGATTATCATCAGACAGTGGAAAGTGCGGTCAAAAATAAGGACGCTTCCGATAGAGTAAAAGCGGCACAGGCGTTAGGTTTGGCGGCGAAGGGATATACGGCTTACACGGACGTAGCGGCTGGTGGTGCCTTAATTCGGGTGGAAAGCGGTTCGGGTTTCTCGCATAAACGGGAGAACACGGACGCAATGAGTGAATTCAGTTTAGGTAATAGTGTGAATGCTAAGGATATCCGCATTACGGCGAGAGAAGGGGATATACGGGCGAAGCAAACGGATTTTACCAGCCGAGATAGTGAGGGCAAATGGCAAGCGGACAGCCGAAATTGTGTTGAGATATTTTTTGACAGTACAACGACTTGAGGCGAAGTTGTTTAGCGATTTGTCGCTGAGAGAGCGTCTTTATGGTAAAGGTAGCGGATTTTTTAAATTGTTTCCATACAAAGCATACAAGATTATCCCCTGTTTAAATAACAAGGCGTTTATCAAACGACGCAGCGGATCAATTTTCTATGACCCTCCTGCGTCTGACAGGGTTATTTTTGAATGATCATTGACAGAAAGTCATTTATCTCCTAATTCATCCAATACATTTTCTTTTGCTGCACTTAAATATTGAATCATTGACCAAACCGTTAGAATAACCGCTACATAAAGTAAGATGATTGCCAAAATCTCCATATAAATATTGTAGCGCCATAATAAACCGCCTAGTGCAAGCATTTGAGAGGTGGTTTTGACTTTGCCTAACCAAGAAACGGCCACTTTATTGCGCTCGCCTAATTCTGCCATCCATTCACGTAATGCAGAAATAATAATTTCGCGGGAAATCATAATAATTGCAGGAATTGTGATCCAAAATGTATGTTGGCTTTCCACAATGAGGACTAGTGCGGCAACGACCATGACTTTATCCGCCACGGGGTCTAAAAATGCCCCAAAGCGGGTGGTTTGTTTCCATTTACGTGCAAGATAGCCATCAAGCCAATCCGTTACTCCGGCTATGAAGAAAATAAGGGTGGTAACAAATGGGGCTGATTCAATAGGCAAATAAAACGTGATCACAAAGAAAGGGATCAAAATGACACGAAAAATTGTAAGGAAAATAGGAATATTAAATTTCATAGAAAATTAACCGCACTTTGGTTACAGATAGCGCTATTCTAAAGGATCTCTAAATATAAAAAAAGCCACATCATGTGGCTTTATTATAAAGGTTTAGTAAAGATTATAATTTGTCGGCATTTTGTTTTAAATATTTAGCAACACCTTCAGGGTTGTCTTTCATTCCTTCTTTACCTTTTTCCCATTGCGCAGGACAAACATCACCGTGCTCTTCGTGGAATTGTAGCGCATCAACCATACGTAACATTTCATCAATATTACGACCTAACGGAAGATCATTGACAATTTGGTGGCGGACTACGCCGTTTTTATCAATTAAGAACGAAGCACGCAATGCCACACCTTCGGTAGGATGTTCAATGCCGTATGCTTGAGCTATTTCATGTTTAACGTCAGCAGCCAATGCATATTGAACCGGCCCGATACCGCCATTTTCAGTCGGGGTGTTACGCCACGCATTGTGGGTAAATTGAGAGTCAATTGATACGCCAACGACTTCAACACCACGTTTTTTAAATTCTTCATAACGGTGATCGAATGCAATTAATTCAGACGGGCACACGAAAGTGAAGTCTAACGGGTAGAAAAAAATAACGGCAGCTTTGCCTTCGATATGTTTTTTAAAATTAAAGTTATCAACGATTTCACCGTTGCCTAAAACGGCGGATGAAGTAAAATCCGGTGCTTGACGAGTTACTAATACCATAGTCATAATTCCTATATTAGAGTGAATAAAAATTTTCTGATAGAAAAATGTAGTCGGTATTCTATAAAATTTGACCGCACTTTTACAGCGGTTTTTCCATCACATTGTTCGTATTGTCTAAGTAAAGGTGAAATCTATGTCAAAAAATGATTCATTATCTACAACATTTGTCCATGGCGGGCGCAATAAACGATTCTCTCAGGGAGCGGTAAACCCCGTTATTCAACGTGCGTCATCTTTGGTTTTTGAAACGATAGCGGATAAAAAACACTGCACGAAAAATCGCTATAAAGGTGAATTATTTTATGGGCGTCGCGGCACCTTAACTCACTTTGCCTTACAAGATCTAATGTGTGAAATAGAGGGCGGAGCCGGTTGTTATCTTTATCCTTGCGGTGCAGCTGCAGTGACGAATGCGATTTTGTCTTTTGTGAAAAGCGGTGATCATATTTTGATGAGTGGTGCGGCTTATGAACCGACACAAGATTTCTGCAATGTTGTTTTGAAAAAAATGCAGGTTGATACGACTTATTATGATCCTTTAATCGGTGAGGGTATTGCTCAATTAATTCAACCGAATACTAAAGTTCTTTTTTTAGAATCACCGAGTTCTATTACGATGGAAGTACCGGATATTCCTACTATCGTAAAAGCTGCCCGTGCGATAAATCCTGAAATGGTGATAATGATTGATAATACTTGGGCAGCAGGCGTGTTATTTAAAGCATTAGAGCATGGGATTGATATTTCTATTCAAGCGGGGACGAAATATTTGGTGGGACACTCGGATGTGATGATTGGCACTGCGGTCGCAAATGACCGCACTTGGGATCAATTGCGTGAACATTCCTATTTGATGGGACAGATGGCGGATGCGGATTCGGCTTATACTACGTCTCGGGGCATTCGTACCTTAGCGGTGCGTTTAGCACAACATCATAAAAGCAGTGTTAAAGTGGCAAAATGGTTGAGTGAGCAACCGCAAGTGAAGGCGGTGTATCATCCTGCGTTACCAAGTTGTCCCGGACATGAGTTTTTCCAACGTGATTTTAGCGGTGCAAGCGGATTGTTTTCTTTTGAATTAAACCAACGTCTAACCGATACACAAGTCTCAACATTTATCGATCATTTCAAACTGTTTACGATGGCCTATTCATGGGGCGGGTTTGAATCGTTAATTTTGTGTAATCAACCGGAGGAAATTGCCAGAATTCGTCCAAATATTAAACGAAAACTAACCGGATCATTAATTCGTGTACATATCGGTTTTGAGAATGTTGATGAACTTATCGCCGATTTAAAAGCCGGATTTGAACGAATTGCTTGATTTCTTTTCTTATTTATTCAAAGGGCTTAATAGAATAAGCCCTTGTTTACTCATTCTTTGAGTTGATCTATCATACTTTCTGTTTTTTAATACAAAAGAGAGCACAATGAAGCATATTCATATCTTAGGCATTTGCGGCACATTTATGGGTGGTGTGGCAATGATCGCCAAGCAAATGGGGTATAAAGTTACCGGTTCGGATACAAATGTTTATCCACCGATGAGCACCTTTTTACAAGAGCAAAATATTGACATTATTCCGAATTATGACGTTGACCAACTCCAACCGGCACCGGATATAGTGATTATTGGAAATGCACTAAAACGCGGTAATCCTTGCGTGGAGTATGTGTTGGAAAATAGCTTGCCTTACACTTCCGGCCCGCAATGGTTGCATGATAATTTATTGAGAAATCGTTGGGTTTTAGCGGTTTCCGGTACGCATGGAAAAACCACCACAACCGGTATGCTGACATGGATCTTGGAACAAAATGATTTGAAACCCGGCTTTTTAATTGGTGGAATTGCCGGTAATTTTGGTACTTCCGCCCGTTTAGGGGAAAGCAATTTCTTCGTTATTGAAGCTGATGAATATGATACGGCGTTTTTTGATAAGCGTTCTAAGTTTGTTCATTACAACCCTAAAACCTTAATTATTAATAACATCAGTTTTGATCATGCGGATATTTTTGATGATCTAAAAGCGATTCAACGCCAGTTCCATCATATGATTCGTACTATTCCGGCAAGCGGGCGTATCCTTTCTTTTGTCAATGAACAAAGCGTAAAAGAGACGTTAGCCATGGGTTGTTGGTCTGAACAACAATTTATCGGGGAAGATAAAGAATGGTTCGCAGAACGTATTACAACGGATGCCTCCCATTTTGCGGTATTCCATGATGGTGAAAAAGTGGCTGAAGTGAAATGGAATGTGGTCGGTGTACATAATATGCATAATGCATTAATGGCAATTGCCGCAGCCTATCATATAGGTGTTCCTGTAGAAAAAGCTTGTGAGGCCTTAGGCTCTTTTGTTAATGCAAAACGCCGTTTGGAAGTAAAAGGCGAAGTTAATGGGGTTACGGTTTATGATGATTTCGCCCACCATCCGGAAGCCATTCTTGCAACATTGACCGCTTTACGTGACAAAGTCGGGGGAGGCGTTCGGATTCTTGCCGTATTGGAACCTCGTTCGAATACCATGAAAATGGGCGTGCATAAAGATGAAATTGCACCGGCATTAGGCAGAGCGGATGTCGTCTTTATGTTACAGCCGGATAATATTCCTTGGGAAGTGGCTGAAATTGCCGCACAGTGCGTACAACCTGCATATTGGACGGCAAATCTTGATAAGTTAGTTGATATGATCGTTGCAGAAGCACAACCTACGGATCATATTTTAGTCATGTCAAATGGAAGTTTTGGCGGCATTCACCAAAAGATTTTAGATAAATTAAAATAATTTTTTGATTAAAGTGCGGTTAGAAAATGAAATTTTTTCTGACCGCACTTTCGTTTTATTACTTGATTAGAAAGGAGAAAAAAATGGCTGATCCGCATATTCAATCCCCTATGGATATTTGGGATAAAATCACCGTGATTATTTATCGACTAGGGTTTATTATCGCCGCGTTTAGTATTTTGCTACTGACTTGGTTGCCAAGTTTGGCAGAAATCACCGTTTTAATTGCTGCGATTTGCTGTGCTTCGTCTTTACATATTTATCTCAAGCATTTTCGTTTAACTTTTCAATTTGCTACTTGGTTAGGCTTAGTTTGCTATATTTTAGGTTGGCACGAACTGGCATTAGGCGGTGCATTAGTCACACTAGGTGGGCTTTGTTTTAAAGAATATTTTTGTTTCCGTGTGCCGTTATTAAATTTACAGCCTATTTTTGTAGCAATACTATGGTTTGCTTGGGTATTTGAAGGCGGAATAATAACTCGAATTTTGTCGATTATTGTTGGCATGCTGATGTTACTTCTCGCGATACAAAAATGCCGAATGCCACTGCATTTTGATATTGGGGATAAAACAAAGTATCAGGTTTAAAATAAAAAAGAGCGGTCAATTTTACCGCTCTTTTTGTATCTTATGCGTGTAGATAGGTCACCACAACTAAGAAAACTTTTAATAGTGAGGCGTTGATTAAATCAATAAAGAATGCCCCCACCATTGGTACGATTAAAAAGGCTTTATGAGACGCACCGAAACGGCTGGTGATTGCTTGCATATTTGCAACCGCAGTAGGTGTTGCACCTAAACCAAAACCACAGTGCCCCGCGCTGAGTACAATCGCATCATAATCTTTACCCATTGCACGATATGTGACATAAATAGCGAAGAATGCCATGAAAGCAACTTGAATTGCTAGGATAACTAATACATCCGTGGCAAGACCGGCTAATTCCCAAAGTTTTAATGACATCAAGGCAATGGCTAAGAAAATGGATAAACCTACGCTACCTAAGACATCAATAGCGGAATCTGCCACACGGAATTTGAAAATATGTGCCAATACATTACGAATAATAACGCCAGTAAACAAACACCAAACGAAAGTTGGCAATTGTAATGCCGTGCCTTTTGTTATGCTATCTAGATATTGACCGATTAACAAACAGAAAGACATCATTGCAATGGTTTCAATGATGGAACGTGCATTGACTTTACGTTGGTAGGTTGGATGCTCAAAGGCTTCCTGTACATCATCAACTTCATCATTTTCCGGGTTTTCCCCTTGTTTTTGACGATTTAATAAGAAACGTGCCACCGGGCCGCCAATAATTCCCCCAAAAACTAAGCCGAATGTTGCACAGGCCATTGCGATTTCTGTCGCCGCCGGTAAGTTAAATTTTTTGATGAAGGTTTCAGCCCAAGCCACACCGGTACCATGACCACCGGTTAAAGTGACGGATCCGGCTAATAAACCATAGGCGGGATCAATCCCTAAAATTTGAGCACCGACAATGCCGATCACGTTTTGGAAGAAAATTAATGCCGCTGCAATAAATAGGAAAATAATGAGTGGTTTACCGCCCTTAATTAAACGGGCAAAGTTCGCACTTAAACCGATTGATGAGAAAAAAACTAACATCATTGTAGTTTGTAAACTTTTTTCAAAGGTAAATGAAGTACCATCCACTTGGTACCAAATTGACAGTGCGATAGCGATAATAAAACCGCCGACAACCGGTTCGGGAATGTTAAAGTTTTTAAGTACGCTAATGCGTTTTACTAAAAAATAGCCTAATAATAAAACAAGGCTGGCGAGTGCAAGTGTTTGATAAGTATCAAATACAATATTCACGAAATATCCTCCTGTAACTGGTTTCGAATAATTTAATTATGTGCAGGTTCGACGACCACAATATCCACATTACTATGTAAGCCACGGGGTAGTGGTGATCCTTTTCTGCCGCGTTCCGCTCGGAATTTTTGCAGTTCCTCCGGCTTTAATGTGATTTTTCTTTTGCCGGAGTGGAACTCAAGAGCGGCTTGATCTGAAATGAGCAATAATTTCACTAATAATTCGCTACGATCTTTTGCATGCGTCGCGGAAATACTCACGATTTTATTGCCTTTACCTTTTGATAATACCGGTAAATCTTGTACCGGGAAAATTAACATTCTGCCGGCTGAAGTCAAGGCAACGAGAAGTGCGCTTGAATCCGACAGAATTTTTGGCGCCAACACTTTGGCATTTTCCGGTAAAGAAATCAAGGCTTTTCCTGCTTTGTTACGTGCAATTAGATCTTCAAATTTACAAATGAAGCCATAGCCCGCATCAGATGACATTAATAATTCCTGCTGTTCCGGTTCCATGATGACATGCTCAATAGTGGCACCGACAGGCAGGGTTAATCTACCAGTGAGAGGTTCGCCCTGTGAACGGGCTGAAGGCAGGGTAAGCGGATCAACGGCATAGCTGCGTCCGGTGCTGTCAATAAATACGGCAGCTTGATTGCTTTTACCATAAGTATGCGCGCGATACTGATCACCGGCTTTATAACTTAATGCTTTCGGATCAATATCGTGCCCTTTCGCACAGCGTACCCAGCCCATTTTCGATAAAATGACGGTAACCGGTTCTGCCGGTGTCATCTCGCTTTCTGAAATGGCTTTTGCTTCTTCGCGCTCGACTAATTGCGACATCCGCGGACTGGCGTATTTTTTAGCATCTTCTTGGATTTCTTTTTTGATGAGCGTATTTAGGCGACGTTCCGATCCTAAAATCGTTTCTAAATTTGACCGCTCTTTTTCCAACTCATTTTGTTCGGCACGGAGTTGGTGTTCCTCTAATTTTGCTAAGTGACGCAAGCGTAAGTTTAAAATCGCATCGGCTTGTTCATCGCTTAAATTGAAACGCGCCATAAGTTCTGCTTTCGGTTCGTCTTCGTGACGAATAATTTCAATGACTTCATCGATGTTCAAAAATGCGATCATTAAGCCTTCTAAAATATGCAGACGGGAAAGCACTTTATCCAAGCGATATTGTAAACGGCGTGTGACGGTAGTACGGCGGAAATGCAGCCACTCATTGAGAATTTGCAATAACCCTTTTACTGCCGGTTTATGATCAAGCCCAATCATATTCATATTCACCCGATAGCTTTTTTCAAGATCGGTGGTGGCGAATAAATGTGCCATGAGGGCGTCGGTATCCACTCGATTGGAACGGGGCACGATGACAATACGAATCGGGTTTTCGTGATCGGCTTCATCACGAATATCTTCCACCATCGGCAATTTTTTTGCCGTCATTTGATCGGCAATTTGCGCAATGATTTTAGAGGGAGAAGCCTGATGTGGCAGGGCAGAAATAATGATTTCTCCGTCTTCTTTTTTCCATGTCGCGCGCATTTTGATCGAGCCGCGGCCTTGTTCGTAAATTTTACGAATTTCCGTTTTTGGCGAAATAATTTCCGCTTCCGTTGGAAAATCAGGTCCTTGTACAATGTCTAATAGATCATCAAGATTGGCTTTAGGATTATCAAGTAATAAAACGGCAGCATCGGCAATTTCATTAATATTATGAGGTGGAATATCCGTTGCCATTCCCACCGCAATCCCTGTTGTGCCGTTAAGCAAGATATGCGGTAAACGTGCAGGCAAATATTGCGGTTCTTCTAATGTACCGTCAAAGTTCGGTTGATAATCTACTGTGCCTTGGCCGAGTTCGGAAAGTAAAATTTCAGAAATTTTGGAAAGGCGTGATTCTGTATAACGCATTGCCGCAAAAGATTTAGGATCATCAGGCGCGCCCCAGTTACCTTGACCGTCCACCAACGGATAACGATAAGAAAAGGGCTGGGCCATCAATACCATCGCTTCATAGCAAGCGGAATCGCCGTGCGGATGGAATTTACCCAATACATCACCCACAGTACGGGCGGACTTTTTGTATTTTGCGGTGGCATTCAAGCCAAGCTCCGACATCGCATAGACAATACGGCGTTGAACGGGTTTTAATCCGTCACCGATAAAAGGTAACGCACGATCCATAATGACGTACATGGAATAATTAAGATAGGCACTTTCGGTAAAAGTGCGGAGCGGCATTTGTTCGATGCCTTCGTAGTTGATATTTGTGTTCATATAATTTTTTTCGGTTTATAAAATTCTTCTTCGTGATTAATCGGGGTTAAATGCTATCCCCAAAAAAATTATTAAAAATTTGACCGCACTTTATTGATTCTTTTCTATTATTTCTTGGTCGCGCCACTTTCCATATCTGCGTGGTAGTGCTGTGTCATCCCTTTGTGGCTATCGATTTCATAAGGAACGGGTTGTGGTTTTTGGGGATTAGGATCATTTCTAATTGGTTCATCTTTTAATTTACCGGAATAAATTGACGGATTTTTTTCTCCCGTCACGATAATTTGCCCCATTGTTCCTTTGTTAGCAGCACGAAACATAGAATGATCCATAAAGACATAAGTGCCGGGCACATCAATTTGGGTTTCAACAATGGTCGCACCGCCCGATGGAATGAGTGTGGTTTGAACATTGTGGTTGATTAATGTACCACCTTCCACATATACGTTATCAAACACCGCACCGATTAAATGGAATGATGAAATCAAATTAGGGCCGGCATTGCCGATAAATAAACGAATTTTTTCACCGGTTTTGGCTTTGAGTGCATTTTCTTCCATCATTGCGCCGACTTTTCCATTGAACAGCACATAATCGGGGCGTTCATCAATGGCTTTACTCATGCTAAAGGGTTGCAGACCGGACTCACCAAATCGTCCTTTCGTATAAAATTCACTTTGCATAATATAGAATTCACGATCGACTTCTGGTAAGCCTTCCTTCGGTTCAACTAAAATTAAGCCGTACATTCCCTTAGCAAGATGAACAGCAACCGGCTGACTACCGCAATGGTATAAATAAATGCCCGAACGCAATGCTTTAAATTGAAACGTACCGGTTCTGGTTGGTGCGGTTTCACTGGCGATAGCGCCCCCTATGGGTACGGCTGCCGCATGAAAATCAATACTATGCGACATCATTGAACTGGCAGAATTGGAAAGCTGTACTTCCACTATATCCCCTTCCCGTACCCGAATAAACGGCGCCGGCACATTGCCATTAAACGTCCAAAATTTATATTGGACGCCGTCCATTAATTCCATAATTTTTTCAAGTGCGGTCAGTTTTATTACCACTTTTGCCGGATAATTACGCTCGATCGGTTTGGGTACTTCCGGTGCCAAAGTGATTTCCGCCTCTATTTCCGGTAGGGGTTGTTCCGGCGATATTGGGGAATTGTTGTCTTCTGTTGCTTGCGCAGGCGGCATTTGTATTAAGCCGGCACCCAGTGTGAGCGTAGCGATACTTAATGTACTGTTTTTAAGGAAATCACGGCGTTGTTCATTCATTTTTTTACCTGCTTTGTTGTCAATTACACCGCTAAATCCACTTGATCGCCTTTGGTTTGTAGCCAATTTTTTCGATCTTCGGAACGTTTTTTCGCTAAAAGCATATCCATTAATTCTAGGGTTTCCGCCCCTTGTTCTTCATCGAAATGATAGGTTAATTGCACCAAACGACGGGTATTCGGATCCATGGTGGTTTCCCGTAATTGAGAAGGATTCATTTCGCCTAACCCTTTAAAACGTTGCACGTTTGGCTTACCTTTTTTGTTTTTTAGGCGATCTAAAATTGCCTCTTTTTCGCTTTCATCCAAGGCATAGAATACTTCTTTATTTAAATCAATGCGGTAAAGTGGCGGCATTGCCACATAAACATGTCCGTTTTGCACTAATTTTGGGAAATGACGTAAGAACAACGCGCAGAGCAGGGTGGCAATGTGTAAACCGTCTGAGTCCGCATCGGCGAGGATACAGACTTTGCCGTAGCGTAATTGGGATAGATCATCACTATCCGGATCGATTCCTAAGGCAACGGCAATGTCGTGAATTTCAGTGGAGCCGAGCACCTGTTCCGGTGAAACTTCCCACGTATTTAAAATTTTTCCCCGCAACGGCAAAATTGCCTGATATTCACGATCTCGGGCTTGCTTTGCCGAACCGCCCGCAGAATCGCCTTCTACTAAAAAAAGCTCGGTTTTTTCCAGATCTTGAGAGCCGCAATCCGCTAATTTACCCGGTAATGCCGGACCGCTAACGAGTTTTTTCCGTACCACTTTTTTGGCGGCACGCAAACGGCGTTGAGCAGAGCTGATCGCCATTTCAGCAAGTTTTTCCGCATCTTGTACATTTTGGTTTAGCCATAGGCTAAAGGAATCTTTTAACACACCGCTGACAAAGACCGCACTTTGGCGTGATGACAGGCGCTCTTTAGTTTGACCGGCAAATTGGGCATCTTGCATTTTTAGCGAAAGGATATAAGCACAGCGATCCCAAATATCATCGGCGGTGAGTTTTACGCTGCGAGGGAGTAAATTGCGGAATTCGCAAAATTCCCGTATCGCATCCAGTAAGCCTTGACGCAAACCATTGACATGTGTACCGCCTTGAATGGTGGGAATTAAATTTACATAGCTTTCGCCAATGAGTTCCCCTCCTTGTGGTAGCCACAATAATGCCCAGCTTACGGCTTCGTTTGTACCTTTAAATTCACCGACAAAGGGTTTTTCAGGCAAGGTTTCTTCACCATTAACGGCTTCAATGAGATAGTCGGATAAGCCGTCTTCATACAACCACACATCTTGAGTATTATTGACGTTATCAATAAATTTGATTTCAAGTCCGGAGCAGAGAACCGCCTTGGCACGCAATAAATGGCGCAGGCGGCTGACGGAAAATTTTGCACTGTCGAAATATTTCGGATTGGGTTTGAAATGAACGGTAGTTCCGGTAGTGCGTCTGCCGCAAGTGCCGATCACCTCAAGTTCTTCCACTTTTACGCCGTTTTCAAAGGCGATTTTATACACTTCGCCATTGCGTTTTACTTGAATATCAACCCGTTCGGAAAGGGCGTTCACCACAGAAATCCCCACACCGTGTAAGCCACCGGCAAATTCATAGTTCTTACTGGAAAATTTACCGCCCGCATGGAGTTTGGTTAAGATCACCTCTACACCGGAAACGCCTTCTGTGGGATGAATATCCACCGGCATTCCCCGACCGTTATCAATAACTTCGAGAGATTGATCGGCGTGTAAAATCACTTCAATTTTTGTTGCAAAACCGGCAAGGGCTTCGTCCACGCTATTATCAATGACCTCTTGTGCGAGGTGGTTTGGACGGGTGGTGTCGGTGTACATACCAGGGCGAATTTGCACCGGTTCGAGATCTTTTAAAACCGTAATTTCTTGAGCTGAATACTGAGTTGTCATTTTTAGGTTATTCATTAGATATAGAAAAATTGCGAGAGAGTGTATCAAAAAGTGCGGTTATTTTCGACCGCACTTTTTAGTTATATAAACTTGGATCACTTTCATTCGGGCGTGTTTTAAAACGACGATGTAGCCACATATATTGCTCTATGCCTTTCAGAATTTCTTTTTCTACCAGGCGGTTCATTCGTGTGCTAATGCTCGTTTCCTCCTCTAAATCCGTGAAATCTACCGGTGGCGAAATGCTTACCGTATAGCCGGAACCGTCTCGATTGCGAAGTGGCGCAAAGGGGATGATTTTGCTTTTCGGAGAGGATTTTAATAAATAGTAGCTGCCGGTGGTGGTACAAGCGTCGGGTACGGCAAAAAACGGCACAAATACGGCATTTTTTCGGCCATAATCGTGATCTGGCGCATACCAAATGGTTTCCCCATGGCGTAACGCTTTAATCATGCCGCGAAGATCTTTACGATCCAACATATCCTTGTTAGAACGCAAGCGTCCTTGTGTTTGTAACCAGTCCAAAAGCGGGTTGTCATTCGGGCGATATACCCCTAATCCGGGGTGATGTAACCCCACAATACGGGCACCGAGCTCTAAGGTGAGAAAATGTACCCCCACAAAAATAATGCCGTCCTGTTGATGATCTTTTAGATGATGTAGCCCCTCAATTTTCGACCACTTCTTTATGCGCGCATCAGACCAAAACCATGCCATACCGGTTTCAATAATTGCCATGCCGACGGCACGCAAATTTTCTTGTAATAGGATTTCCCGTTCATTTTCCGGCATATCGGGAAAGCAAAGCTCAAGATTGCGGCGTGTAATCGCGACACGGCGTTTGCCGATTTTTAAGTGGGAAAAAAGCCACCCCAAGCCGTTACCAATGTGGCGTAAAATCGGGTAGGGTAGGAGTAAAATTGCACGCCAAAGGGCAACGCCAAACCAGAATCCCCAATATTTAGGCGCAAGAAAAGCACGTTGAAATGTAGGGAGTTTGTTATTTTTCATTATCATTCTCCGTGAAATTGCGCGGTAGTTTAACGCAAAAATGACTTGTGGTAAAATCACGCCAATTTTTTACAAGAGAGAATAGCATGGCTCAGTATTTAGCAGAATTTAAACAGGCAAAAGTCCTTGTATTAGGCGATGTAATGCTTGATCGTTATTGGTTTGGCGCAACCAACCGAATTTCACCGGAGGCACCGGTGCCGGTGGTACGTGTGCAAGAAAATGAGGAACGTGCCGGTGGGGCGGCGAATGTCGCGATGAATATCGCTTCACTGAATGTACCGGTTCAGTTGATGGGATTAATTGGGCAGGATGAGACCAGCGCGGCGTTATCTGATTTGCTGAACGATCAACATATTGATTGTAATTTTGTGGCATTAAGCAGCCATCCGACGATTACCAAATTGCGTATTTTATCCCGTCATCAGCAGCTTTTACGCCTTGATTTTGAAGAAGATTTTAATAATGTAGATTGTCAGGATTTACTTGCTAAACTGGAAAGTGCGGTCAAAAATTACGGTGCTTTAGTGCTTTCCGATTATGGCAAAGGTACGTTAAAAGAAGTGCAAAAAATGATTCGGATTGCACGTAAAGCTAATGTGCCAGTGTTAATTGATCCGAAAGGCACGGATTTTGAGCGTTACCGTGGGGCGACCTTACTCACACCAAATATGACGGAATTTGAAGCCGTAGTGGGCAAGTGCAATACGGAAGAAGAAATCATTGAAAAAGGCTTGAAATTGATTTCAGACATCGAATTGACCGCACTTTTGATCACCCGTTCCGAAAAAGGGATGACCTTACTTCGTCCAAATCAAGAGCCTTATCATTTGCCAACGGTGGCGAAAGAAGTCTTTGATGTAACTGGCGCAGGCGATACGGTAATTAGTGTGTTGGCGACAGCTCTGGCAGATGCCCGTTCTTTTGAAGAAGCCTGTTATTTGGCGAATGTCGCCGCGGGTATTGTAGTAGGTAAATTGGGTACTTCAACAGTGTCTAATGTGGAACTTGAAAATGCGATTCACGCCCGTCCGGAAAGCGGTTTCGGTATCATGACTGAAACACAGCTCAAAGAGGTTGTCGCACAAGCGAAAGCCCGTGGTGAAAAAATTGTGATGACAAATGGCTGTTTTGATATTTTGCACCCGGGACACGTGTCTTATCTTGAAAATGCCCGTAAATTGGGGGATCGTTTAATCGTTGCGGTAAACAGTGATGAATCTGTAAAACGATTAAAAGGCGAAAGTCGCCCTATCAACAATCTTGATACCCGTATGGCTGTATTGGCAGGATTATCGTCGGTAGATTGGCTTGTTCCTTTTACGGAAGATACGCCGCAACGCTTGATTGGTGATGTATTACCGGATTTATTAGTGAAAGGCGGTGATTATAAACCGGAAGAGATTGCCGGTAGCCAAGAAGTTTGGGCAAATGGCGGGGAGGTGAAAGTGCTAAATTTTGAAAACGGTTGTTCCACCACAAATGTGATTGAGAAAATTAAATTGCTAAAAGATTAATAGAGGAAAGGTTGGAAAATTCCAACCTTTTTACTTTAATGTTTTTTTCATCATAATATCTGTTTGCGGATCGGTTCCCATCATAAAAGTATGCTTATCAAATTTGACGAAGCCGTTTTTTCGATAGAAATTTTGTGCTTTGTAATTATGCTCCCATACGCCAAGCCAGATATAATCCGCCTGATGTTGCTCGGCAAGTTTTAAGGCTTTGCGATACAAGACTTGCCCCACGCCTTTGCCGTGATATTGATTTAATACATAAATACGCTGAATTTCTACCGCACTTGGATCTTGTAATTCCGTTTGCGCTGCGCCGAAATTGACTTTGAGATAGCCGAGCATTTCTCCTTGTTGCTCTGCGACATAAAAATGCATTTCTTCATTTTTTAATTCGCTCTCAAGTTGGGTGAGATTAAAGCTATTTTCTAAATAATGTTGCATATCTTCATCGCTACAAGTGCCGACGAAAGTCTCAAAAAAAGTTTGTTTGCCTAGCGTTTGGAGCGATTCAAGATCGTTTAAGGTGAGTTTCCTAATATTTAATTGATTTTCCATTCGTAATTTAACCATTCGTTATTTTGTTGTGCTCCTAACTTCTCGTAAAAATGCTTTCCGGCTTCATTCCAAGGAGCAACCGTCCATTTTATTTGCAGGCAACCGTGATTTTGAGCTTCTACTTTTAGGGCTTGCATTAATTTTTCACCGATTTGTTGTCCACGGTAATGTTCGTCAATATAGAGTTCTTTGAGATAAATAGCAGGGCGGTTTTGAGCGGTATAAGGCAGAAAATAATAAACGGCAATGCCAACAATATTTTCCTTATCAGCGGCAACGAGACAATAAAAATCCGGCGGATTTTTATTAAAACCACATTCTTCTACAATTTCAGGTGTAATTGCAAAGCTATCAATATAGTGTTCAAAAATGGCGAGTTCTTTCATTAAACGCCACATTTTGTTGCAATCTTGCCGTTGAGCTTTTCTAATTAGAATATTCATTGTCATCTCCTCGTTTTTGGTTAAGTTGGTGTGAAAAAATATTGAGTAACTGCTCAACCTCTGTTAAAAGTGCGGTCAATTTTTCGGGAGAATATTGCTGTTCGGTTTGCCATTCAATTTGAGTAATCTATGAGATGATTGGCTCAATAAACATTTTGCCTTGTTCGGTCAATCCAATTTGTTTGCTGCGTTTATCTTTTTCATCGGTGATAAATTGAAGATAGCCTTTGCTATCAAGTTGTTTACAGATTGATGTAACGGTTTGTTTTGGTAAACTCCAACGTTCCCCAATGGCTGTTGGGGAAGATGTCCCATTGCGTCCAATATGGTAGAGAAAATGGAGTTCGTTTAAGGTGATGCCTCGCTGTTTCGCCCAATTTGCATAGAGAGAGGATAGTTTTGCTGAAAGATCAGAAAGTTTATCGAATTGTGTTAGCATTATTAGTCCTATTTCGGTGTTTTTTGGTATTTTAGTACGAAATAAGATTAAATAAAGAGCGTGATGGGGGATATGGTAGGTATTACTTGCTTTTACCATACACAATAGATAGAATGCCAATTCCTTGTCATCGCTGGGTTAGAGATCGGCGAATGATGTATCAACAACACTACCTTTTAGGAGTAAAAAATGTCTCTAAGTACTGAAAAAAAAGCGGCAATCGTTGCTGAATTTGGTCGCGATGCGAAAGATACCGGTTCTTCCGAAGTTCAAATCGCATTATTAACTGCACAAATCAACCACTTACAAGCTCACTTTGCAGAGCATAAAAAAGACCACCATGGTCGTCGTGGTTTATTACGTATGGTTTCTCGTCGTCGTAAACTTTTAGACTACTTAAAACGTACGGATCTTGCTTTATATCAAAGCACCATCGCACGTTTAGGTTTACGTCGCTAATTTTTATTACGATAAAAAACAATTTAGCCCTCAATTTTTGAGGGCTTTTTGTATCTACAGTATATTGAAATAGTTGTTTTTGTCACATCGTACCGTGAAAAAATCGGTATTACGTAGCAGCTGCATAAACTTAGATTTTATCTCATTGGTAGGGACGCCACGCTGGCATCCGTAAAAATCAAATGATTTCAAAAAATTGTACGGCGAACGCCGGCGTGGCGTTCCTTAAATTGTGCATTTGCCACATAATGCCGGAAAAAATAAAAAGTGCGGTCGAAATTAACCGCACTTTTACTATTCGGGTTTTGCTTCTTCAATGGGGATGTTATCTAACACCTCCCATAAGCTACCACTAGGGGTTGATTGATTAGTTGGGGAAAGAGAATCTGTCGCTGAAGACGAGCAAAAACTTTGTCCTTTATTCGCCCAGACAGGAATAATTCGGCTGCTGCCGCAATCCCAACTGCCATATTGGCTAATGCCAACCCATTTTATTGCGGCGGGCTTTTGCAGTTTTAATTTTTCAATATAAACACGGTTGAGATAGTCTTTATAAATTTGTAATGCGCCGGAGGCTCCGGTGAGTTTAGTTTCTCCGTTATCATCGCGTCCCAGCCAGATGGTGCTGACATTTCGCCCGTCAATTCCAACAAACCAAGTATCTCGCGCATCATTTGTCGTTCCGGTTTTACCGGCAAGTTGAAGTCCGGCATAATCATTTTGTAGGCTGCGTGCCGTGCCGCGTTCGACAGTCTTTTGCATAGCGAATAAAGTTTGGAATGCCGCCTCTTGTGGCACCACTTGCTTAGCGCTTTTATCATGCTGATAAATCAGATTGCCTTGACGATCGGTGATACTGTCTATCGTGGTTAATTCAATCCTACCGCCTTGGTTTGCAATAGTCTGATAAAGTTTTGTTACGTCATAAGGTGAAATCGTATAAGCGCCAAGCAACATCGCAGGCACTTTAGGGATTTCTACATTATCCCAGCCCATCGCTTTTTGTGTGTCGATAACATTTTTCAAACCCACTTTCATACCAATATTCACCGTTGGGATATTTAACGAACGGGCGAGCGCATCCATCAGCATTACCGAACCGCTATATTTACGATCATAGTTACGCGGTTGCCAAGGCGGGCTCCCTTTTATATTAATTGTGATCGGTTGGTTATTAATCGGCGTGTTCAAACGGAATTGTTCGGGGTTGGAAAGTGCGGCCAAATAAATGGACGGTTTTACCAGTGAGCCAATTTGGCGTTTTGCCATTAATGCACGGTTGAAACCGGCATACTGTGTTTGTAATCCGCCTACGACCGAACGAATTTCGCCGGTGTGATAATCAGCCACAATCATCGCCCCTTCTAAATGAGGATTTTTCGTTTGTACTTGCAATTTAGAAACCGTATTTACCACGGCATTTTCCGATTGTTCTTGTTGTTTTAAATCCATTGTGGTGAAAATGCGTGCACCGAGTAAACCGGATATTTTGAGATCGCCAAGTTGGCGGCGTAAATCACTTTGTAAGGTTTGAATAAATGCCGGATATTTACGTGAAATTTGTCCTTTGGCTTGCACGCCGAGCGGGCGTTTACTGAGTAATTCATAAAGCTCGCCACCGATCATTTGATGATCCAGCATTAACTTTAGTACTACATTACGGCGTTCAAGGGCATTTTGCGGGTTACGCCAAGGATTATATAGGGAAGGGCCTTTTACCATGCCCACTAATAAGGCAATTTGATCAAGGCTAATTTCACGAATGGAACGCCCGAAATAAAATTGACTGGCAAGTTCAAAACCATGGATTTGAGTATCACCATTTTGCCCGAGGTAAATTTCATTGAGGTAGGTTTCAAGGATACGGTTTTTGTTATAACGCCAGTCTAAAATGAGGGACATTAACGCTTCATTGGCTTTGCGTGTAATAGTACGTTCGCTTGATAAAAAAAGGTTTTTGACTAATTGTTGGGTTAATGTGCTGCCGCCTTGTACGGTTTGTCCGGCACGAACATTGGCAATTAATGCGCGTATGATCCCAATAGGATTGATCCCGCTATGTTCGTAAAAACGGCGATCCTCAGTTAAAATTAGCGCGTCAATCAATAAACGCGGGTAATTTTGTAGGGGAATCGCAAGACGATCTTCGTTGTCTGATTCCAACATCGCGATAAGTTTAGGAGCAAGGCGAAATTCATCAATAGCTTGTACTGCGACAAGATCTTCAATTCGGCTTAATTTATTGTCGCTAAAACGCAGGCGTAATACCCGTTGCGGTTCAGGTTTGTCAGGGAAAGGGAAAGCACGGCGTAGAACCACGATAGTGTCATCTTCTAATTTAAAATCGCCGGGTGCTGCAACCATCGTTGTTTGACGGTATTCGTTATCAAGCAAAATTCGAACGACTTCATCAAACGCAAGATTATCGGCGATTTTGACACGTTCAATACGGCTATATACTTCGGCCGGTAAATGCCAAATTTGCCCATCCATTTTTGAACGAATTTGCCAATCCAAATAGCCGCCATAAAATATTGCAAGGACGGTTGCTGTGAAACCGGCTTTGAGTAGAAACATCTTAAAAGCGCGACGTTTTCTTGGATTCGTCTGTTGATTTTCTTCTTGTTCGTGATTTTCTGTGGTCATAGCGGGTTATTTGATAAAATCAATATAGGCTTCAAGAAAATGAATAAAATCTTGTGTACCGCAAAAAGCGATACTTTCTTCATCATAATAATGGAAATTATCTTCTAATATTGTCTCGGATTCTATAACAAGATTATTGGCACGCACCATTACTTCGTCAGCATTGAGAAAGAGTGAGTATTCCGCACCGATTAAGCGTTTTTCTTGGTTTTCGGTTAATTGCCGTGCAGTAGAAAGTGCGGTCAAAATCGCTGTTGGATTTGACCGCACTTCAGTATTAAACCAGTTTGCAAGAGCTATATGTTCCATTGAGCATTTCGCTGAAATATTGCCTTGGTGAGAGGTAAATTGAAAATCCATGTTAAATGCTAAAAGACGAGCCACAGCCGCAAGTGCTGGTGGCGTTCGGATTATCTACGACGAAACGGGAGCCTTCCAATCCTTCGATATAATCCACCGTACCACCGATTAAGTATTGTAAACTCATTGGATCAATCACAAGCTGAACACCGGATTTTTCAATGGTTAAGTCCCCCTCGTTTACTTTTTCATCAAAGGTAAAACCATATTGGAAACCGCTGCAACCACCGCCGGTGATGTACACACGAAGTTTGAGGGCACTATTTTCTTCCTCGCTAATTAAACTTTTTACTTTATTCGCTGCCGCATCGGTAAATGTTAGCGGCACAGCAATATTATCTGTCATAATATTTCCCACTTTCCTAAATTTGAATTGGGCTATTATCCAATAACCGACTAATGCATTCAAGATTTTTCACGGAAATCGTGCTATAATCCGCACCCCGTTGTATTAAGTGAGGGAATAAAATGACTATTCCATTAAGAACCGAAAAAGAAGTGATAAAACTGCGTGAAGCTTGCAAATTGGCTTCTGACGTATTGGTGATGATTGAACCTTATGTGAAAGCCGGCGTGACAACAGGAGAATTAGATCGCATTTGTCACGAATATATGGTAAACGAACAAAAAGTCATTCCTGCCTGCTTAAATTATCATGGCTTTCCAAAAGCGACCTGTATTTCTATTAATGAGGTGGTTTGCCATGGTATTCCCAGTTCGGATAAGATTTTGAAAAACGGCGATATTGTAAACATTGATGTCACAGTGATTAAAGACGGTTATTTTGGCGATAACTCCAAAATGTATATTGTTGGCGGTGAAACCAATATACGCAGTAAAAAACTGGTGGAGGCAGCACAAGAAGCGCTCTATGTGGGATTACGTACGGTTAAACCGGGTATTCGTTTAAATGAAATTGGCAAATCGGTACAAAAATATACGGAAAGTCAAGGTTTTAGCGTAGTGCGTGAATATTGCGGTCATGGGATTGGCACGGAGTTTCATTGTGAGCCGCAAGTGTTACACTATTATGCTGATGATGGCGGCGTGATTTTAAAACCGGGTATGGTATTTACTATTGAGCCGATGATTAACGCCGGTAAGAAGGAAGTGCGGGTAATGGCAGACGGTTGGACGGTTAAAACCAAAGATCGAAGTCACTCGGCACAGTATGAACACCAGATTGTGGTAACGGAAAACGGCTGTGAAGTAATGACCATTCGTGATGAAGAAATTGCGGAAGGGCGAATCCAACGCATTATGGTGAATATTTAATTTGATGATAAAGCCTACTGTTGTGGGCTTTATTTTTATAGTGCAAGCCAAAGATAGCAAGGCAACTAAAATAATGACACTTTTTCCTTTTGAACCCCATTCGCTTTTCACTCCAAGTGCGGTCAAAATTCAACGAGAAAATCTCAAAGAATTTGAACGAGAACATTTTTCTCAGTACTCCATTTTTGAACTGATTAAAAATCGCTGTGATTTTTATGATGCCTTATTGCGAAAGTTATGGGATGAAATGGGGTTGAGCGGACAACCGCAGCTCTCGCTTATTGCTGTGGGCGGTTATGGTCGGCAAGAAACTTTTCCGCTTTCCGATTTGGATTTTTTAATCTTGACGGAACGGGAACTCAATCCTAATGAAAAAGAAAAGATCGCAAAATTTGTTCAGTTTTTATGGGATTGCGGTTTTGAAGTCGGGCATAGTGTGCGCACACTGGCGCAGTGTGACAGTGACGGTAAACAGGATATTACGATTGCGACAAATTTGCTTGAAGCAAGATTTCTTGTTGGAAATTTACCGCACTTTGAAGCGCTTTGTGAACTGGTAAAACGTGATGAGTTTTGGGCAAAAGAAGCCTTTTTTAATGCGAAAGTGCAGGAGCAGAGCGAGCGTTATCAACGTTATCATAACACTGCTTATAATCTTGAACCCGATATTAAATATAGTCCCGGAGGTTTACGGGATCTGCATTTACTATATTGGGTGGCACTGCGCCATACAGGGGCGCTAACTCTGGAGGCGATTTTACAAAGCGGTTTTATTTATCCGCAAGAATACCTACAGTTACAAGAAAGTCAGGCTTTTCTTTTTAAAGTGCGCTTTGCCTTGCATTTGATTTTAAAACGCTATGACAACCGTTTGTTGTTTGATCGACAAATTAAAGTCAGTGAATTACTTGGTTTTCAGGGCGAGGGGAATCAAGGTGTAGAAAAAATGATGAAACGGTTTTTTCAAGCGTTACACCGCATTTCGCTGATTAGTAATATATTAATTCAACATTATCGTGAGCATTTTTTATCTCCGCTTTATGATGTTTTTATTCATCAATTGGATGATGATTTTGACTTGATAAATGAACGCTTGTGTTTGCGTAAACCGGATTTATTTTTTCATCAGCCTGAGCGTATTCTCGATCTGTTTTTTTATTTAACCCAATTTGAACAGGCAACGATTCATTCTGAAACTCTACGAAAATTACAACTTGCACTTGAACAATTGCCGAACAAATTGTGTGAGATTCCCGCTGCACGCGAAAAGTTTTTGCGTTTGTTTAATCAGAAAAATGCCATTTCCCGTGCTTTCATTCCAATGCATCAGTACGGCGTGATCACCGCTTATCTTCCGCAATGGCAGGCAATTGAAGGGTTAATGCAATTTGATTTATTTCATATTTATACCGTGGATGAACATACTTTGCGGGTTATGTTAAAGCTGGAAAGTTTTTCCCATAAAGAAACCGAATCGGAACATCCGATTTGTTATCAAATAGTTAGCCGACTTTCTGACCGCACTTTATTGTATGTTGCCGCCTTATTTCATGATATCGCCAAAGGGCGGGGCGGGGATCATGCAGTATTAGGTGCGGCGGATGTAGCTGAATTTGCTCGATTGCATGGATTTGACCGACGGGAAATCAATACATTAAGTTGGTTGGTGGAAGCACATTTATTGATGTCGATTACCGCTCAGCGGCGTGATATTTATGATCCCGAAGTGGTGATGAATTTTGCCGAAACGGTACAAAATCAGGTTAGACTTGATTACTTAACTTGTCTCACGGTGGCGGATATTTGTGCAACCAATGGTTCACTCTGGAATAGCTGGAAACGCTCACTTTTTTCTTCTTTGTATGATTCGACTAAACAACAATTTAGCCAAGGCATGGTAGCGTTATTGGATTACTCGGAAAAATTGGAAGAGAATCGCCGTTTAGCTATGGCTATTTTGCAAGCTGATTTTCCAACTATGTCGGAAGAAAAAATTCATCAATTGTGGGCACGTTGCCCTGATGAATATTTTCTACGCAATAGCGCAAAACAAATCGCCGGGCATTCCGCATTATTGGTAGATTTTTCCGGTGAGTTATTGGTTAAGGTAACGAATCGCTTTTCTTTTGGGGGAACGGAGGTTTTCATTTATTGCCGAGATCAAGCACAGTTATTCAATAAAGTCGTCAGTACAATTGGGGTGAAAAAATTCAGTATTCACGATGCGCAAATTATCACCGCACAAGATGGTTATGTGTTTGATAGCTTTATTATTACGGAGCTTAATGGGGAGTTAGTAAAATTTGATCGTCGTCGGGAATTAGAAAATGCGTTGATTCAAGTATTACATAGTGATAAGTATCAACAATCTAGAATTTTTCCGAATCGCCAATTACAGCATTTTACGGTTAGAACAGAAGTGCGTTTTTTACACGAAAGTAAAACGGAACATACCGAAATGGAACTGGTTGCGTTAGATAAACCGGGCTTATTGGCGGAAATCAGTCAAATATTTAATGCTCTTCATTTAACTTTATTTAATGCAAAAATTACGACCGTAGGTGAAAAAGTGGAGGATTTCTTTATTTTGAGAAATCGTATGAATAAAGCCTTAACTTTAGAGGAAAGAACGCATTTACGTGAAGTAATTGAGCGGAGAATCTAAGGAAAAAGTGCGGTCAATTTTAACCGCACTTTTTTATGAATTAAGCGAGGGAGCGGAAGGCAATATCGGCAGCTTCCAATGTTTTGGCAATATCTTCATCAGTATGTGCTAAAGACATAAAGCCGGCTTCAAATGCCGAAGGGGCAAGATATACACCTAAATCCAGCATCTTATGGAAGAAAATTTTGAATTTTTCCGTATCACATTTCATGACTTCAGCATAAGAGGTTACTTCTTTTTGATCAGTAAAGAAAATACCGAACATACCGCCTACATAATTTACTACGAACGGCACATTATACTTTTCTGCCAAAGCTTTTAAACCGACACAAAGTTTTTCGGTTTTCTCGGTGAGCTTTTGTTCATTTCCTGCTTTTTTTAATTCATTTAAACAAGCTAAGCCTGCCGCCATAGCAATAGGATTGCCGGAAAGCGTACCGGCTTGGTAAACCGGACCGGTTGGTGCGAGGTATTCCATTACTGCTTTTTTGCCACCTACGGCACCCACCGGCATACCTCCGCCAATGACTTTGCCTAGTGTGGTCAGATCCGGTGTTACGCCGTAGTAAGATTGAGCACCGGCAAGCGCTACGCGAAAACCGGTCATGACTTCATCAATAATGAAAAGTGCGCCATAGTTGTCGCAAAGTTCACGTAATCCTTGCAAGAAACCGGCTTTTGGCGGAATACAATTCATATTGCCTGCAACGGGTTCGATAATGACGCAAGCAATGCTATCAGGAAATTGTTCAAATAATTGCTTTACAGAATCTAAATTGTTGTATTCCGCCGTGAGCGTATGTTTAGCAAAATCTTCCGGAACCCCGGGAGAACTTGGTTGTCCCAGTGTTAATGCACCGGAACCGGCTTTGACTAAAAGTGAGTCGGAATGACCGTGGTAACAACCTTCAAATTTTAAAATTTTATCACGTCCGGTGTAGCCGCGGGCAAGGCGAATGGCGGTCATCGTGGCTTCAGTGCCTGAACTCACCATTCTGACCATTTCAATAGAGGGCATTAGTTGGCAAACCAGTTCGGCAAGATCAATTTCGGAAGGAGTTGGCGCACCGAAACTCAATCCGTTTTCAGCCGCTTTCAATACGGCATTTAAAATAGTGGGATGGTTATGCCCCAGAATCATAGGCCCCCAAGAGCCAACATAATCAATATATGGTTTATTATCCGTATCATAAATATAAGCACCTTGTGCTTTCTGAATAAATATTGGTGTTCCTCCTACTCCTTTAAAGGCACGTACAGGAGAATTGACGCCACCGGGAATAATTTGTTGTGCACGAGAAAAAAGTGCGGTTGAATTTGTCATTGTTTTTCCTTGAGTATAAAAAAGTGCTGCTATTGTACTGAAAAATACAGGCATTGTTAAAAATATCTTTCTTGCTAAATTTTCCTTATGTTATCCTTTACAAAAATTATAAAGGTCAATCTATGTTAAGTCTTATTGTTACTTTTCTTGGCGCATTTCTGACCTTAATGGTAATGCGCCCTATTGCGAATAAAATCGGTTTGGTCGATAAACCGAATTACCGCAAACGTCACCAAGGCGCAATTCCATTAATTGGCGGTGTATCTCTTTTTATGGGAAACCTCTGTTATTACTTAATGGAGTGGGATCAACTTCGTCTTCCTTATTTGTACTTATTTAGTATTTTTGTATTGCTTGCGATTGGTATTTTAGACGATCGCTTTGATATTAGCCCATTTCTACGGGCAGGAATTCAATCTTTATTGGCTATTTTGATGATTGATTTAGGGAATGTCTATCTTGATCATTTTGGACAAATTTTAGGACCTTTCCAATTAACGCTTGGCTCTATCGGGTTGGTTATTACTGTGTTTGCAACCATTGCAATTATTAATGCTTTTAATATGATTGACGGTATTGATGGTTTGCTTGGTGGTTTGTCCTGTGTCTCTTTTGCCGCAATTGGTATTTTAATGTTTCGTGATGGGCAAATGGATATGGCGCATTGGAGTTTTGCTTTAATTGCTGCAATGCTACCTTACCTCATGTTAAACCTAGGGATTCCGTTGGGGACAAAATATAAGGTGTTTATGGGGGATGCGGGGAGTACATTAATTGGCTTTACGATTATTTGGATTTTGCTTCTAAGTACGCAAGGTAAAGGTCATCCGATGAATCCGGTGACCGCACTTTGGATTATTGCGATTCCACTCATTGATATGGTATCCATCATCTATCGCCGTTTACGCAAAGGGAAAAGCCCTTTTCGTCCCGACCGATTACATGTTCATCATCTGATGGTACGAGCAGGTTTGAATTCCCGTCAGGCATTTTTGTTGATTACATTTTTTGCTGCGGTTTGTGCTGCAATTGGAATTTTAGGAGAAGTGTATTACGTAAATGAATGGATAATGTTTATTGGCTTTATTATTTTATTTTTTCTTTATGCTTATTCGATTACAAAAGCATGGAAAATAACCCGCTGGATAAGAAGAACAAAGCGTAGAGCGAGAAGAAATAAAGGATAAATTTATTCTTTTTCGTTTATTTAAAACTAAAATATAAACAGAAAATTTATAAAATCTATGCAAATTGCACAAAAAATTATCTTTCAAAAAAAAATTACAAAAAAGTGCTAGACAAGGTATTCTGAAATCATTAATATACGCCCCGCAACG
Source organism: Rodentibacter caecimuris (assembly GCF_010587025.1). Lineage (NCBI taxonomy): Bacteria > Pseudomonadati > Pseudomonadota > Gammaproteobacteria > Pasteurellales > Pasteurellaceae > Rodentibacter > Rodentibacter caecimuris. The sequence goes on from NZ_CP040863.1 coordinate 2,523,113, forward strand.
ACGCAGCAACGCGTTCGTAGCTCAGTTGGATAGAGCGTTGGCCTCCGGAGCCAAAGGTCGCAAGTTCGAATCTTGTCGAGCGCGCCAGAGTCAATGCAATCTTCAATGGTGGCTATAGCTCAGTTGGTAGAGCCCTGGATTGTGATTCCAGTTGTCGTGGGTTCGAATCCCATTAGCCACCCCATCTTTTTATAAGATTTTATCGGCGAGTAGCGCAGCTTGGTAGCGCAACTGGTTTGGGACCAGTGGGTCGTAGGTTCAAATCCTATCTCGCCGACCATTTTTGCTCTTTAACAACGAATCAGACAATCTGTGTGGGCACTTGTTAATAGACTTGTTAAAATATTTTTAATTTTGAAGTCTTAATAGGTGCTTAAACTAGAAATTCATTATTACTTTTTATAGTAGTGTATATTAATAGCTAAGCAGTTTATTGAGCGATTGAACTTTGAATTGAAGAGTTTGATCATGGCTCAGATTGAACGCTGGCGGCAGGCTTAACACATGCAAGTCGAACGGTAGCAGGAAGGAAGCTTGCTTTCTTTGCTGACGAGTGGCGGACGGGTGAGTAATGCTTGGGAATCTGGCTTATGGAGGGGGATAACTGCGGGAAACTGCAGCTAATACCGCGTAAAGTCTTTGGACTAAAGGGGGCGTTTGCTCTTGCCATAAGATGAGCCCAAGTGGGATTAGGTAGTTGGTGGGGTAATGGCTCACCAAGCCGTCGATCTCTAGCTGGTCTGAGAGGATGACCAGCCACACCGGGACTGAGACACGGCCCGGACTCCTACGGGAGGCAGCAGTGGGGAATATTGCGCAATGGGGGGAACCCTGACGCAGCCATGCCGCGTGAATGAAGAAGGCCTTCGGGTTGTAAAGTTCTTTCGGTGATGAGGAAGGCAGTTTGGTTAATAGCCAAGCTGATTGACGTTAGTCACAGAAGAAGCACCGGCTAACTCCGTGCCAGCAGCCGCGGTAATACGGAGGGTGCGAGCGTTAATCGGAATAACTGGGCGTAAAGGGCACGCAGGCGGATTTTTAAGTGAGGTGTGAAAGCCCCGGGCTTAACCTGGGAATTGCATTTCAGACTGGGAATCTAGAGTACTTTAGGGAGGGGTAGAATTCCACGTGTAGCGGTGAAATGCGTAGAGATGTGGAGGAATACCGAAGGCGAAGGCAGCCCCTTGGGAATGTACTGACGCTCATGTGCGAAAGCGTGGGGAGCAAACAGGATTAGATACCCTGGTAGTCCACGCTGTAAACGCTGTCGATTTGGGGGTTGGGGTTTAACTCTGGCGCCCGTAGCTAACGTGATAAATCGACCGCCTGGGGAGTACGGCCGCAAGGTTAAAACTCAAATGAATTGACGGGGGCCCGCACAAGCGGTGGAGCATGTGGTTTAATTCGATGCAACGCGAAGAACCTTACCTACTCTTGACATCCAGAGAATCCTGTAGAGATACGGGAGTGCCTTAGGGAGCTTTGAGACAGGTGCTGCATGGCTGTCGTCAGCTCGTGTTGTGAAATGTTGGGTTAAGTCCCGCAACGAGCGCAACCCTTATCCTTTGTTGCCAGCGATACGGTCGGGAACTCAAAGGAGACTGCCGGTGATAAACCGGAGGAAGGTGGGGATGACGTCAAGTCATCATGGCCCTTACGAGTAGGGCTACACACGTGCTACAATGGCGTATACAGAGGGAAGCGAAGCAGCGATGTGGAGCGAATCTCACAAAGTACGTCTAAGTCCGGATTGGAGTCTGCAACTCGACTCCATGAAGTCGGAATCGCTAGTAATCGCGAATCAGAATGTCGCGGTGAATACGTTCCCGGGCCTTGTACACACCGCCCGTCACACCATGGGAGTGGGTTGTACCAGAAGTAGATAGCTTAACCGTAAGGGGGGCGTTTACCACGGTATGATTCATGACTGGGGTGAAGTCGTAACAAGGTAACCGTAGGGGAACCTGCGGTTGGATCACCTCCTTACCGAACGAGCTATAGTAAGTGTCCACACAGATTGGCTGATATGTTGTAAACAACGTAGTGAAGAGTCCGTGACTTAAGAGCAACATCTAATTGACTCAAATAGTCTGCGTAAAGATAATTAAAAGGGTATCTTTTATTGTTGTCCCCATCGTCTAGAGGCCTAGGACATCGCCCTTTCACGGCGGTAACCGGGGTTCGAATCCCCGTGGGGACGCCAATGAAAGATAACTTTAACGAATTATCTTCTGTTCTTTAAAAAATTGGAAACAAGCTGAAAACTGAAGAGACTTTTAAGTTCCAAAAGGAATAGAGGAAGTCTGAGTAGAAAAATCTTGACTGGAGAAAGGCAGTCAAGTGTTTAGTTGAATTAAAGATTCGCTTCAAGATGTAGGCCTGACTGAGTAGGCAGGCTGAAAACATTTGAGGTTGTATAGTTAAGTGACTAAGCGTACAAGGTGGATGCCTTGGCAATCAGAGGCGATGAAGGACGTGCTAATCTGCGAAAAGCTTGGATGAGTTGATAAGAAGCGTTTAATCCAAGATATCCGAATGGGGAAACCCGATGGATGAAGAATCCATCATTTCATTATGAATTCATAGTAATGAAAAGCAAACCGGGAGAACTGAAACATCTAAGTACCCCGAGGAAAAGAAATCAACCGAGATTCCGTGAGTAGCGGCGAGCGAAGGCGGAAGAGCCGGTAAGTGATAGTGAGCGTGTTAGGAGAATGAGTTGGGAAGCTCAACCGTAGGGGGTGATAGTCCCGTATCTTAAAACACGTTGATGGTACTAAGCTTACGATAAGTAGGGCGGGACACGTGATATCCTGTCTGAAGAGGGGGGGACCATCCTCCAAGGCTAAATACTCCTGATTGACCGATAGTGAACCAGTACTGTGAAGGAAAGGCGAAAAGAACCCCGGCGAGGGGAGTGAAATAGAACCTGAAACCTTGTACGTACAAGCAGTGGGAGCCTGAAAGGGTGACTGCGTACCTTTTGTATAATGGGTCAGCGACTTATATTTTGTAGCAAGGTTAACCGAATAGGGAAGCCGAAGGGAAACCGAGTCTTAACTGGGCGATTAGTTGCAAGGTATAGACCCGAAACCCGGTGATCTAGCCATGGGCAGGTTGAAGGTTGGGTAACACTAACTGGAGGACCGAACCGACTAATGTTGAAAAATTAGCGGATGACTTGTGGCTGGGGGTGAAAGGCCAATCAAACCGGGAGATAGCTGGTTCTCCCCGAAATCTATTTAGGTAGAGCCTTGAGCGGACACCTTCGGGGGTAGAGCACTGTTTCGGCTAGGGGGCCATCCCGGCTTACCAACCCGATGCAAACTGCGAATACCGAAGAGTGATACTCAGGAGACACACGGCGGGTGCTAACGTCCGTCGTGGAGAGGGAAACAACCCAGACCGCCAGCTAAGGTCCCAAAGTGTATGTTAAGTGGGAAACGAAGTGGGAAGGCTTAGACAGCTAGGATGTTGGCTTAGAAGCAGCCACCATTTAAAGAAAGCGTAATAGCTCACTAGTCGAGTCGGCCTGCGCGGAAGATGTAACGGGGCTCAAACATAGCACCGAAGCTGCGGCATCAGGATTAATCCTGTTGGGTAGGGGAGCGTTGTGTAAGCGGATGAAGGTGTATCGGGAGGTATGCTGGACGTATCACAAGTGCGAATGCTGACATAAGTAACGATAAAACGGGTGAAAAACCCGTTCGCCGGAAGACCAAGGTTTCCTGTCCAACGTTAATCGGGGCAGGGTGAGTCGGCCCCTAAGGCGAGGCTGAAAAGCGTAGTCGATGGGAAACGGGTTAATATTCCCGTACTTGGTAAAGCTGCGATGTGGGGACGGAGCAGGTTAGGTTAGCGTGCTGTTGGATATGCACGTTTAAGTTGGTAGGTGGGGTGCTTAGGCAAATCCGGGCGCTTATTAACACCGAGAAATGATGACGAGGCCTCAAGGGGCTGAAGTAACTGATACCACACTTCCAGGAAAAGCCACTAAGCTTCAGGCTTTATTAAACCGTACTGAAAACCGACACAGGTGGTCAGGTAGAGAATACTCAGGCGCTTGAGAGAACTCGGGTGAAGGAACTAGGCAAAATAGCACCGTAACTTCGGGAGAAGGTGCGCCGGCGTAGCTTGTAGCCCCTAGCGGGTGAAGGGTGAACCGGTCGAAGATACCAGCTGGCTGCAACTGTTTATTAAAAACACAGCACTCTGCAAACACGAAAGTGGACGTATAGGGTGTGATGCCTGCCCGGTGCTGGAAGGTTAATTGATGGTGTAATCGAAAGAGAAGCTCCTGATCGAAGCCCCAGTAAACGGCGGCCGTAACTATAACGGTCCTAAGGTAGCGAAATTCCTTGTCGGGTAAGTTCCGACCTGCACGAATGGCATAATGATGGCCAGGCTGTCTCCACCCGAGACTCAGTGAAATTGAAATCGCCGTGAAGATGCGGTGTACCCGCGGCTAGACGGAAAGACCCCGTGAACCTTTACTATAGCTTGACACTGAACATTGAATTTTGATGTGTAGGATAGGTGGGAGCCTTTGAAGCGGTCACGCCAGTGATTGTGGAGGCGTCCTTGAAATACCACCCTTTAACGTTTGGTGTTCTAACGAAGATTGCGGAACGCGGTCTCGGACAGTGTCTGGTGGGTAGTTTGACTGGGGCGGTCTCCTCCCAAAGAGTAACGGAGGAGCACGAAGGTTTGCTAATGACGGTCGGACATCGTCAGGTTAGTGCAATGGTATAAGCAAGCTTAACTGCGAGACGGACAAGTCGAGCAGGTACGAAAGTAGGTCATAGTGATCCGGTGGTTCTGAATGGAAGGGCCATCGCTCAACGGATAAAAGGTACTCCGGGGATAACAGGCTGATACCGCCCAAGAGTTCATATCGACGGCGGTGTTTGGCACCTCGATGTCGGCTCATCACATCCTGGGGCTGAAGTAGGTCCCAAGGGTATGGCTGTTCGCCATTTAAAGTGGTACGCGAGCTGGGTTTAGAACGTCGTGAGACAGTTCGGTCCCTATCTGCCGTGGGCGTAGGAGAATTGAGGGGGGCTGCTCCTAGTACGAGAGGACCGGAGTGGACGCACCACTGGTGTTTCGGTTGTGTCGCCAGACGCATTGCCGAGTAGCTAAGTGCGGAAGAGATAAGTGCTGAAAGCATCTAAGCACGAAACTTGCCTCAAGATGAGTTCTCCCAGACTTAGAGTCTGTAAGGGTTGTTGGAGACGACGACGTAGATAGGTGGGGTGTGTAAGTGTAGTGATACATTGAGCTAACCCATACTAATTGCCCGAGGGGCTTAACTATACAACGCTCAAGTGTTTTTGGGCGGTTAATGTGAAATACAACGAATTAAAGTATACAGTCATCAGTCATCAGCTTGTATCCGATAGAACAGATGAAAAAGATAAAAGAGATAAAACGAGATAAAAAGATAGAACGAGATAAAAAGATAGAACGAGATAAAAAGATAGAACAAGATAAAACTTGAAGAGAAGAAGTTATCGAAGAATTATCCCGGCGGCGAGAGTGCAGTGGTTCCACCTGAATCCATCCCGAACTCAGAAGTGAAATGCTGTAATGCCGATGGTAGTGTGGGGTATCCCCATGTGAGAGTAGGGCACTGCCGGGTTTTAATTATATCATCCCCTGAATCGAGAGGTTCAGGGGGGGTTGCGTTTTATCGTATTCAAGATATTGAAGAAAAATATTAAATTTTCATTTTCACAAATAACGTTAAAATTAACAAAAAAATCCATACGTAAAACGTACGGATTCGAGATAGAAGATTATTTTTACTGTTTTTATGCAACTCTCCTACTCATCTTTTATTAATAAAAGATATGTTCAATAATTAGATATTTTTCTGGAATATAATTTTGCTTAAGATGTCACCCAAATAAGTTTTGCCAGAAGCTTTGTATAAATTCCCTTTCCTTACAAAACTCCGAATCTGACACAATCGGTGGTTGTCCGATTAAATTAAGATGATGGATTTTATTACGTAAATCTACATAGCATTGCTTTAATTTTTCACAATCAGAGACGGAAATCACTTGAACACTTGCCATATCGTCAAAAATTCTCACATTATCCGACCATTTTGTTAGACGTGGGTTTTGGGGTGCATGAGCCAGCATTAAATATTGTGCAATAAACTCAATATCGGTAATCCCACCACGATCCGTTTTTATATTAAATTCACCTTCTTTAGGTTTAGAAAGGGTTTGATACATTTTTTCTCGCATTTCTTGAATATCCATTTTGAGTTGGATTACATCTCTTGGTGTAGCGAGAACTTTTTGTCTAATTTGCTCAAATTTTTGGCGTAACGGTTCATCACCAAATACCGCCCGACTTCTGACTAAGGCTTGCTTTTCCCAAGTCCAAGCTTCATTTAATTGATAATTTTCAAAGGCTTCTAAAGAACAGCCCAGTAAACCGGCATCTCCGGATGGGCGTAAGCGCATATCGACGTCATACAATACTCCGGCACTGGTATTAAGACTAAAAATACTCACAATTTTTTGCGCTAAGCGTAAGTAAAACTGATTGCTATCAATAATTTTTTTTCCGCCTATGGTTTGGCTTTCAACAGCTTTATAAAGAAAAACAAGATCGAGATCGGATTTATAACCTAGTTCAATCCCTCCAAGTTTGCCATAACCAATAACTAAAAACCCTTTTTCACCATCTTGCAAATGTTGAGGCACACCAAAGCGGGTTGAAACCTGTTTCCAAGCTAAGTTGATTACGGAGGCGATGATTGCTTCTGCTAGATAAGTAAGGTGATCGCTGACTTTCATTACAGGTAACACGCCCAAAATATCAGCCGCTGCCACACGTAATAATATAGCCTGTTTAAATTGACGCAGTGCATCAATAAATTGTTCCTCATCCTCTTCCGGAAGTCGGAGCAAATATTGTTGAAGTTCATTAGGATATTGTGTGAAAGGTATTGGGTTACGTAAACTTTCAGTGTTAAGTAGTTCATCTAACAAAATTGGGTGGCGCGCTAATTGGTCGGCAATTAACTGAGATTTTGCACAAAGATTTACCACTTGCTGCAAAGCTTGCGGATTCTCGAGAAGTAATTCTAAATAAGTCGTTCGACTGGAAATTTTCTCAATAATGTGCAGCATCCGAGATAGTAAAGTGCGGTCACTTTCTTGTTTAAAAATGAGAGAAAATATCTTGGGCATTAATTGTGCCAGTACATCCTGTCCACGGTTTCCAATAATACGTCGCTTTAGGCTTTCTTTAAATTGTCCTAGTTTATCTAAAATTTCACTAATGTAATCGGATTGAATGCTACTTTCTTCCAACATTTGTGTGATTTCATCAAAGTCCGCTTCAAGAAAATCCTGCCATTGATTTTCTTTATCGTTATTTTCATCGTTTTCCTCACCAATAAGATGATCGAAAACCGACCGCACTTTTTCTTGCATTTGCTGTAAAGTGCAGTAGAAATCTTGCCAGTTTTCCATTGGATAGGTGCGCTGAATCGCAATATTTTGCTCGTTGAAACTTGTAAAGTTTCGACAGGCTGTGATTAAACGTTGTTGATCGATTTCATTAGTCGGTAGGGTTTGGGTTTGTTGATCATTAATTGCTTGTAAAATATTTTCTACTCTTCGCAAAAAAAGATAGCTTTCATGTAAAGCGTGATGTTGTGTTTGACTAATAAGACCAAGTTTTGTTATTTCAGGTAAGATCTTAAGCAAGCTATGTTGCTGTAAAGCAATTTCCCTTCCACCACGAATCAGTTGGAAGACCTGTGCGATAAATTCCACTTCGCGAATACCGCCGGCACCGAGTTTGATATTATCTTTTAACCCGCGGCGGCGTACTTCCCGTTCAATTTTTCCTTTCATTTCACGCAGTGACTGAATGACGCTGAAATCAATATAACGGCGATAAACAAAGGGACGCAGCATTTTTTGTAAATACAGGCTATTCGGGTCATCCGATTTTTCGCCGAGAATACGCCCTTTAATCATCGCATAGCGTTCCCAATCCCGTCCCTGATCCTGATAATATTGCTCCATCGCGGCAAAACTTAATGCCAGCGCACCGCTTTCACCAAAGGGGCGCAGACGCATATCCGTGCGGTAAACAAATCCATCAGCGGTAAAATCATCCAATGCACTGATTAAACGTTGTCCGAGGCGGGTAAAAAATTTTGCATTATCTACTGATTTTCTTGCATTGCTTCCCTCAATACGGGTTTCTCCCTGAGACGGATAAGTAAAAATTAAATCAATATCGGAAGAAAAATTCAGTTCAAATCCGCCCAGTTTACCCATACCAAGAATATAAAGCGGTTGTGGGTTACCTTGTTCGTCCACCGGTGTTCCCATTTCGGCACAAGCCTGACGATAAAGCCAATCACGTGCGCCAATGATAAGACTTTCTGCCAGTTCTGAGAGACGGATAAAAATTTCTTCTACAGTTGCCAAATTGAGACTTTGACAAAAACTTAATTTCGCCATTTCTGTATTACGAAAAAACCGTAGAGTTTTATAAAATTCAGCCTCATCGGAAATTGCTGATAATTCGCTATTTAAGCGTTCTTGATATTGCTCACAGTCGGAAAATGTAGGGCTGGTTTCCCACCATTGTGCCAGTAAGTGCGGTTGTTTTTGTAAGACTTTTTCAACAAAGTCGGACATCGCAACGGCATAGCCTAATCTTCCGATAGGGTGGTTTTTATCTTCTTGGTGTTGTTGAATCGTTTGAGTAACGCCATTGGCATCAATTTCAGGAAAAGATTGGCATAAGATTATGCCAAGTGCGGTGAGTTTTTGTTTGCTAAGGGATAAAAGTGCGGTCATGTTGTTAACTTTTTATATTCTGATCGACAAGCTGTAAAACTTTCTCTTTCGCCTGTGTGGGCTGTAAGCTATCTAGCCATTGAATCGGCGTTTTCCAGCCTCGTAACCAAGTAATCTGACGTTTAGCCAGTTGGCGTGTGGCACAAATGCCTCGGAAGATCATTTCTTTGTGATCGTAATCGCCTTGCAAATATTCCCACATTTGGCGGTAGCCCACGCAACGGATAGACGGCAAATTCACGCTCAGATCGCCACGTGCATAGAGTTTTTCCACTTCCTCTTGAAAACCTAAATCAATCATTTTATGGAAACGCTGTTCAATGCGGGTATGCAAAATATGGCGATCTTCCGGTGCGATAGCAAATTGTAGAATATGATAAGGCAATGCTTCGCCCTTTTGTGCGGTGAGGTTGGTTAAGGATTGACCGGTAATATAAAATACTTCTAATGCACGATTAATCCGTTGTGAATCATTCGGATTAATACGTTGTGCCGAGATAGGGTCAATTTGAGCGAGCTCATGGTGTAATGCCACCCAACCTTGTTGTGCCGCTTTCCGTTCAATTTCAGCCCGAATGGTATCATCTGCGGAAGGCAAAGGGGAAAGCCCTTCGAGCAAGGCTTTGTAATAAAGCATTGTTCCTCCGACTAAAAGCGGGATTTTTCCTTGTGCGCTAATGTCCGCCATTTCGCGTAAAGCATCATCGCGAAAGTTCATGGCTGAATAGCTTTCAGCGGGATCTAAAATGTCGATGAGTCGATGGGGAGCTAAAGCAAGTTCTTCTTTAGAGGGTTTTGCCGTGCCGATATCCATTCCTTTGTAGATTAAGGCAGAATCGACACTAATAATTTCCACCGGCAAATGTTGGCGTAATTGAATAGCTAAATCGGTTTTACCGGACGCCGTTGGGCCCATTAAAAAAATTGCAGTCGGTTTCATTTATAGCTCGTCTAATAAAGGTTGCCAATGAATGGGTTTGAGTAATTGGTCAAATTCAGCCCGATTGGTGTTATTGAGCAAGCGTTCTATGTCGCTTAATAAATTCACCGCATCGGCAAATACGGTCACGGTTTTGCTTTCTAATTGTGAGCAAAGTGCGGTTGAAAAAGGCGCTGAATTTTCCGAGTGATTTAAAATTGTCATCACACATTTTTGTAAATTTTGTGTGCGTAAAAAGCGGGGAACTTTGTTTAACGTTAAACGCCGTTGGGGTTTATTCTCGATAAACTCAAAACCCGCTTGGGCAAAATTTTCCGCCACTTTTTCCCATTGGCTAAATTGCTTTTCCGTTAAATGAAATACGATGGGGATCAACAAAGGTTGCAGCTCAATTTGTGGCTGCTGTAAAGCTAATTTCCATTGTAATTGTTGCAATTTTTCCAACGAAAGCAAAAAGTGATGTTGGTTTTGCTGTAATAAAAGTGCGCGGTTTTCAATCAGTGATAATGCCCGCAGATGTGTTGGATTTTCGTTTTTTTCCACCACTTGTTCTGACGTTTTGGGCTGAACAAGATTGTCATTGTCTTTGGTTGAGCCTAGCAATTCTCCATACAATCTTTGCTCGGTTTTACTTGGTTTTTCTGAACGATAGTTTTCCCGATAATCAGGAGAGCCCTGATGAGATGTTCTATTGTCTCGCGAAAAGTGCGGTGGATTTTGCATAGGTTTTTCCGCAGAAACATTCTGGGTAAACATATTTTGTCCGGCTGACGCCCGATTGGGTTTATTTGCCCAAGATGTCCCATAAGTCGGAGCGGGTTCTTTTATGTCATTTTCTCGTAAATGTTTATCCGCACTTTGTTGAGGTAGTGTTGCTTGAAGTGATGGTTGATTGTTCAATGCATGATTTATCCCTTCATAAATAAAATCATGAATGAGCCGTTGTTGATGAAAACGTACTTCATGTTTTGTCGGGTGGACGTTCACATCCACCTCGTGAGGATTGAGATCAATAAATAGCACAAAGGCAGGGTGGCTTTCGTGGGGTAAATATTCTGCATAGGCTTGGCGAATTGCATGGGTAATGACTTTGTCACGCACCATGCGTCCGTTGATATAGCAATAATTCAGATCATTTTGTGAACGGCTGAAATCCGGGGTAGCAATCCAACCGGAAAGATGTAAATCATCGTATTTCCAATCAATACGCAGGGCATTTTTGACAAATCCTTCTCCACAAATTGCCGAAACCCGTTTGAGTTGTTGGGTAAGATCGGTAGCAGGGCGATATTGACGAATAATTTTGCCGTTATGGGTGAGGGTAAAGGCAATATTAAATTTAGCCAGTGCAATGCGGCGAATGACTTCATCAATATGGGCAAATTCGGTTTTGTCGGTGCGTAAGAATTTACGGCGTGCCGGAGTATTAAAAAACAGATTCGCCACTTCCACTGTTGTACCAACAGGATGTGAGGCTGGTTTGACAGTGGTTTCCATATCACGCCCTTGCGCATAAACCTGCCATGCTTCGGTTTGTTCTGCGGTGCGTGAAGTGAGGGTTAAACGGGAAACTGAACTGATACTTGCCAATGCTTCACCACGAAAACCTAAACTTAAAATAGACTCAAGATCTTCTAAATCAGCAATTTTACTGGTGGCATGGCGCGCAAGGGCAAGGCTTAATTCCTCTTTTGCAATGCCACAGCCATTGTCACGAATGCGGATCAGTGTTGCACCACCGTTTTCAATATCGACTTGAATTTTATTTGCGCCGGCATCTAAGCTGTTTTCAATCAATTCTTTCACCACAGAAGCAGGGCGCTCCACGACTTCTCCTGCGGCAATTTGATTGGCAAGTTGTGGGGAAAGAATTTTAATCGCCATTATTTTTCTCTCAGTTTAATTTTTTGACCGGTAATCACTTTACCATTTTTTAATGTTGGATTCAGTTTCAAAATTTGCTTCACCGGAATGTTATATTCCCGTGAGACCGCATAAATTGTCTGATCTTTTTTGATGGTATGATAGAGCGGAATATCCGCTTTTTTTCCATCAGTTTTACTTTTTTTCTTTTCGTCTGTATCTGTTTTGGGGCTGTCTTTTTTATCCGCAGGTTTTATTGTCGTTTTTTCGGCTTTTTGGGCTTCAACAATTTTTTGATTTTTACCGTTATTCGGGATTTTTATTGTTTCGCCAATCCATAATTCTTTACGTTTCAATTTGTTAAGCTGAATAATATCCGTTACTTTTACATCGTATTTATTGGCAAGACTGCCGATACTTTCACCGTTTTTCACTTTATGGCGAATACCGCTGTCTTTTACTTCCGAAGTGCGGTCGGTTTTTTCTGTGTTTTTGTCGTTTGTTTTTTTATCGACAGAATCGGTTTCTTCCGGTTTTTTGTGTTTTCCGTTATCCGGAATTTTAATGGTTTCGCCCACCCATAAAGCTTTTCGTTTTAAATTATTGAGTGCCACTATATCGGCGATTTTCACATCATATTTATTGGCTAGACTGCCAAGACTCTCACCATTTTTCACTTTGTGGCGAATTAAACTGTCTTTCGTCAATAAAGTGCGGTTAGTTTTGCCGCTGTTTTCTTTATCATCATTTTCAAAGGCGACAAGTGATTTTAAATTGCCGTTACGATAGGCGACTAATCCCTCATAAATCATATAGGCGATGCGGCGGCGATAAGTCGGAGAATTGAGTTTTTGTTCTTCCTCGGCATTCGATAGAAAACCGGTTTCCACCAATACCGAAGGAATATCCGGTGAACGTAATACACCAAGGCTTGCATGCTGTGGTGTGCTACGGCTTAAGGTCGTGATTTTTGAAAAGCGGCGTAAAATATGTCTGCCGATTTCATAACCGGTGCGTTGGCTGTGTCCAAACTGGAGATCGAGTACGGTTTGATCTAAATATTTATCGTTGTTATGAGAGAGAACTTTTCCGGCCCCACCCAATAATTCGGAGCGTTTTTCATCGTCTTCCAACCATTGCCCCATTTCATCATTTGCCCGACGGTTTGACAGCACCCATACTGATGCGCCGCGCTGGTTGGGGTTAAGCGAGGAATCCGCGTGGATAGAAACCAGATAATTTGCTTTGAATTTGCGGGCTATTTCCGAGCGTTCAGGCACGGAGATGTAATAATCGCCGTTACGGGTTAAGACAGCACGGAAATTCGGATCTTTATCCAATAAGGCCTTCAGTTCGCGTGCGATGGAAAGGGTCACATTTTTTTCATAAATACCAAGATTACGCCCGATTGCGCCGGGGTCTTTACCGCCATGACCGGGATCAATGGCTATTGTCCACTGTGCTGCAAAAGCCGTAGAGGCAAAAAGAGAGAATATTATCCCTAAAAAAAATGAAAATTTTGTGTTCATCGTGAATTGATAAAAAGATTATAGTTGTTGAATAATTTGCTCGCCTAGAGCATTTTGTGCGATTAATGTAACGTTTCGAGCATCATCATAGTAATCAATATTAACAAACAAATCAGCCGGTGGAAGGATTCCTTCACCTTTTTCAGCCCACTCGATAAGGCAAATAGAATCTTTGGCAAAGTAATCACGAATCCCCATAAATTCTAATTCCTCCGGATCGGCAAGGCGATATAAATCAAAATGGTAAATCATTTTTCCGGTAATGTTGTATTCTTCCACTAGGGTATAAGTCGGGCTTTTTACATTACCTTGGAACCCTAAACCTTGTACCATGCCTCGTGTTAGTGTGGTTTTTCCCGCACCTAAATCACCGTTGAAATATAAAATAACGGCACGCTCGGTGTGGCATTTCAAAATAGTTTCGGCTAATTTTTTGCCAAAACGTAACATAGTGGATTCATCAGGAATGTATTGAGTTAATTCATTCATCTTGATTATGATTGTTAAAGTCAAAACTGGTGGGAATTCTACCGCACTTTTGTTTTTTTCGCTAAGGGGATTTTATCCGTATTAGAGGTTGTTTTATGGAAAACGTTCCATTGACTAGGAATAAAAATCCACCGCTTTTCAGCAGTGGATTAAGAATTTGGAGCGGGAAACGAGGCTCGAACTCGCGACCCCAACCTTGGCAAGGTTGTGCTCTACCAACTGAGCTATTCCCGCAGAGAGTACAAAATTGGAGCGGGAAACGAGGCTCGAACTCGCGACCCCGACCTTGGCAAGGTCGTGCTCTACCAACTGAGCTATTCCCGCAGTTCACATCAGTGAATGGGGCGCATTATACGAATATTTTTCTCTCTTGCAAGAGCAAATTTTTCAAAATGACTTAGCTGACTAAGTTTTCGTCAATCCAATTTAATGAAATGATCGCGATAATAGGCGAGTTCTTTAATGGATTCACGGATATCATCTAAGGCTAAATGCGTATTCGCCTTTTTGAAACCTTCTAAAATTTCAGGTTTCCAGCGGGCGGCAAGTTCTTTTAATGTGCTGACATCCAAATGACGATAGTGGAAATAATCGGCCAGATCCGGCATATATCGGTAAAGAAAGCGTTTATCTTGTGCAACACTATTGCCACAAATGGGCGAGGCACCTTTGGGTACCCAACGCTTCAAGAAATCCAAGGTTTGTAATTCTGCCGCCCGTTCGGTGAGTTTACTGGCTTTTACCCGTTCCACTAAGCCGTTTGCGGTATGCGTTTTCACACACCATTCGGACATTTTTCCTAATAAATCATCGCTTTGATGAATGGCAAGGACAGGGCCTTCCGCAAGAATGTTGAGATCTTTGTCGGTGACGATAGTTGCGATTTCAATAATGCGTTCTTTATCGGGTTCCAATCCGGTCATTTCTAAATCAATCCAGATCAGATTTTGTTTATCTAATTGCATAATATAAGGTATCCTATGTAAAAATTTTTTCCATTTTATCAAAATCGTCGTAAAAAACGACCGCACTTTTATGGCTAAACGTAAACTCACTCAAAATCAGTTCCGCCGAATTGAATTTAACAATGCCCGAACGCTTCATCGCCACAAGAAAAGAGAAATTGAATGGCAAGATGAAATGCTGGGGGTATCACAAGACGGCTTGGTGGTGACGCGTTATTCTATGCACGCCGATGTAGAAAATGCACAAGGGGAGATTTACCGCTGTAATTTACGCCGTACTCTGTCAAGTTTAGTGGTGGGCGATAGAGTCATTTGGCGGGAAGGAAACGAACAGTTACAAGGTGTGAGTGGGGTGATTGAAGCTATTCATCCGCGTGTAAATGAAATTTTACGCCCTGATTATTATGATGGATTGAAACCTATTGCCGCGAATATTGATTGTATTATTATTGTTTCCGCAGTGTTGCCGGTTTTTTCTCTTAATATTGTTGATCGTTATCTTGTGGTATGTGAAATTTCAGGTATTGAGCCGGTTATTGTCGTCAATAAAGGCGATCTTCTAACGGATGAAGAGGAAAAAAATATTGAACAACAACTGCAAATTTATCGTGACATCGGCTATCAAACCTTGATTATTTCTGCCTCAAACGGAAAAAATATGGAAAAACTAACCGCACTTTTGAGCAGTGGCACATCTATTTTTGTCGGGCAGTCCGGTGTCGGCAAATCCAGCTTGATCAATGCTATTTTCCCCAACGTCAATGCACAAGTAGGCGAGGTGAGTGAAAATTCGGGGCTGGGGCAACATACGACAACTTCCTCACGTCTTTATCATTTACCTCAAGGCGGAAATCTCATTGATTCGCCGGGGATCCGCGAATTTGGATTATGGCACTTAGACGCTGATCAAATCACCAAAGGATACCGAGAATTCCAATATATCTTAGGTACTTGTAAATTCCGTGATTGTAAACATTTGAATGATCCGGGCTGTGCTTTACGTGAAGCGGTAGAGACTGGGAAAATTTCTCAGATTCGTTATGAAAACTATCACAAACTTATTGCAAGTTTATCCGAAACAAAGTCACAACGGCATTTTTCAACAAGTTAGCCGGAACTTAGAGTAAAATTTGGTTAATCGGATTAGAATGTTGATCTCACTTAAGTTTTTTTGCCTTTTTCCTTGATTATTTTGTTTTTAACAAGGATACTATGGCAGGTTTTGGATCTGACAGTTTTATAATTAAACTATTTATTAGTAGAGGTAACATTATGTTCTCAAAAGATGTAGAAATCACAGCACCTAACGGTTTGCACACTCGTCCTGCTGCGCAATTCGTAAAAGAAGCAAAAGGTTTTGCTTCAGACATTACTGTGACATCCGCAGGGAAAAGTGCGAGTGCCAAAAGTTTGTTTAAATTACAAACTTTAGGTTTAACACAAGGAACGGTTATGACCATATCCGCGGAAGGTGAAGATGAACAACAAGCCGTTGAACATTTAGTCGCATTAATCCCTACTTTAGAGTAACTATTGAGTATAAGATAGCCATAAAATCCGTTTTGATTTACTCCTGTAAGCACGTGTTTTATGGCTATTGTTTTATTTAATCCTATTAATCTTGGAAGGTGAACATGATTTCAGGTATTCCAGCATCCCCCGGTATTGTTTTTGGTAAGGCGTTAGTTCTTAAAGAAGAAAAAATTGTCCTTGATACAAAGTCGATTTCTGATGATCAAATTGAAACGGAAATTGCACGTTTTTACGAAGGGCGTAATGCCGCAGTTGAACAATTAAATTCCATCAAAGATCGTGCTTTTGCTTCGTTGGGAGAAGAGAAAGCGGCGATTTTCGAAGGGCATTTAATGATTTTGGAAGATGAAGAATTAGAAGAAGAAATTATCGACTATCTACGTTCACATAAAGTTAATGCCGGTGTCGCTGCGAGTAAAATTATTGATCAGCAAGTGGCGATGTTATCAGAAATTGATGATGAGTATTTGAAAGAACGTGCCGGTGATATCCGTGATATTGGTAACCGTTTAATCAAAAACATTTTAGGTATGCATATTGTTGATCTAGGCGATATAAACGAAGAATCTATTTTGGTTGCCTATGATCTCACCCCTTCTGAAACGGCGCAATTGAATCTTGAGAAAGTATTGGGATTCATTACAGATATTGGAGGCCGTACTTCACATACTTCTATTATGGCCCGCTCTTTGGAATTACCGGCTATTGTTGGAACCAACAATGTGACTGAAAAAGTGAATACCGGTGATTTCCTGATTCTTGATGCCGTAAATAACAAAGTCTATATTAATCCAACCGAAGCCCAAATCAACGAATTAAAATCTTTAGAAGCAAAATTAGCAGAAGAAAAAGCCGAATTAGCAAAATTAAAAGATCTTCCTGCCGTGACATTAGACGGGCATAAAGTTGAAGTAGTGGCAAATATTGGTACTATTCGCGATTGTGACGGTGCAAACCGTAACGGAGCCGAGGGGGTAGGTTTATACCGTACAGAGTTCCTCTTTATGGATCGCGATCAACTTCCAACGGAAGAAGAGCAATTTATTGCTTATAAAGAAGTCGTAGAAGCTATGGACGGACGTTTGGTTGTGCTTCGTACTATGGATATCGGTGGTGACAAAGATTTACCGTATCTAGATCTTCCAAAAGAAATGAACCCGTTCTTAGGATGGCGGGCAATTCGTATTGCACTGGATCGCCGTGAAATTCTCCATGCTCAGTTACGTGCGGTGTTGCGTGCCTCTGCATTTGGCAAATTAGCGGTGATGTTCCCGATGATTATTTCGGTAGAAGAAATTCGTGAATTAAAATCTGTGATTGAAACTCTGAAAGTGGAGCTACGTGCAGAAGCTAAAGCCTTTGATGAAAATATTCAAATCGGTGTAATGGTGGAAACGCCGTCTGCTGCGGTAAATGCGAAATTCTTGGCGAAAGAAGTGGATTTCTTTAGTATCGGGACTAATGACTTAACGCAATATACCTTAGCCGTTGATCGCGGCAATGAATTGATTTCTCATCTTTATAATCCAATGCAACCGTCCGTACTTGGCTTAATTAAACAAGTTATTGATGCGTCTCACGCAGAAGGTAAATGGACGGGGATGTGTGGTGAGTTAGCCGGTGATGAGCGTGCAACCTTGCTCTTGTTAGGTATGGGATTAGATGAATTTAGTATGAGTGCAATTTCGGTACCTCGTATTAAAAAACTCATTCGTAGTGTGAATTTCCAAGAGGTAAAAGAGCTTGCAAGTAAAGCATTAGAGAAACCAACCGCTTCGGAAATTGAGCAATTAATTGAAGAATTTTTGTCAGAAAAAGCACTGAGTTAGATACAAAATCAGTGTTTTAAGCTAGAATATCAACCATATTTAATGGATAGGAGATGAAAATGGGTTTATTTGACAAGCTATTCGGTTCCAAAGAGAACAAATCAGTCGAAGTTGAGATTTATGCACCGCTTTCCGGTGAAATTGTCAATATCGAAGATGTACCGGATGTTGTGTTTTCTGAAAAAATTGTTGGTGATGGCATTGCTATTCGTCCGACAGGCAATAAAATTGTCGCACCGGTTGATGGTGTTATTGGTAAGATTTTTGAAACCAACCACGCCTTTTCAATGGAATCAAAAGAAGGAGTTGAATTATTTGTTCACTTTGGTATTGATACCGTTGAGTTAAAAGGTGAAGGTTTTACCCGTGTTGCGCAAGAAGGGCAAACAGTAAAACGTGGTGATACAGTAATTGAGTTCGATCTTGAATTACTGGAAGCAAAAGCTAAATCTGTATTGACACCGGTTGTGATTTCCAATATGGATGAGATCTCAAGTATTGAGAAAAAAGCAGGCGAGGTTATTGCCGGCGAGTCCGTAGTGTTAAGCCTTAAAAAATAACTTTATATAGAATAAAAAAGTCCGCCGTTGTGCGGATTTTTTGTTTAGAGGTGAAAAGTGATTTATAAATTAACTGGTGTTTTACAACATTATATTTGGGGCGGACAGCATTACATTCCACAATTATTAAATCTTTCGGTGGAAGAAAATCAACATTATGCCGAATGGTGGCTTGGTGCACATATTTCTGCCCCTTCCATAATTGAAGTTGAGGGCAAACATTTACCGCTGACTGAATTTTTACAGCAAAATCCGCCCGCACTTGGTGAGAAAAGTCGAGAAATTTTTGGTGAAGAATTACCCTACCTATTGAAGATCCTTGATGTGGCAAAGCCGCTTTCTATCCAGTTGCACCCAACAAAACAACAGGCGGAAATCGGTTTCGCAAAGGAAAATGCGAAAGGTATTGATTTAAAAGATTCGAAACGAACTTATAAAGATAATAATCATAAACCTGAAATGATGATTGCATTGTCTGATTTCTGGCTGCTACATGGATTTAAGGCAAAAGAAAAAATTCTCTCTTCACTTAATGAACGTCCTTCTCTTGCCCCTCTTGCAGAAAAATTAGGTAATCAAGATCTGCATTCATTTTATGCGGATGTCATGCAAGCGGATCAATCCCAACTATATCAATGGCTTGCCCCTATTGTTGAACAAAATCGTGAGGCTTATGCTCAGAATGAACTCAGGCTAAATAATCCCGATTATTGGCTGCTTTATTCTATGGAAGCGATGGAGATTTCACTGGAAAAACTCGATGCGGGTTTAGTCTGTTTTTATCTTTTCAACATTGTTCACCTCAAAAAAGGTGAGGGGATTTACCAAGAAGCAGGTATTCCACACGCTTATTTACGCGGACAAAATATTGAATTGATGGCATGTTCCGATAATGTCATTCGTGGCGGATTAACGCCAAAATATGTAGATATTCCGGAACTATTGAAAGTAGTGGATTGCCGAGAAATAGAACCGCAAATTATTTCTGCGGCCCCTCATGATATGCGCGTATTTACTTATTCCACGCCGGCAAAAGATTTCGCCTTACAAAATATACAATATGAATGTGGTGAAACTCATCGCTTAAAAATTCAGAGTGCAGGAATTTTAATGGTGATGAAAGGGCAACTCAATTTACGCTCGGAAACCACCGCACTTTCTCTTAAAAAGGGAGAGTCTGCCTTTATCACTTCCGGTTCTTCTTATGAAATTGAAGGGCTATCGGAGGGCTATGCCGTCATAGCAAAGCTACCCTGAGAATCTAACGGTATATTAACTAATGTTATAAAGGATCATTGGATATTGTGATCCCCCTCACAAAATCCGATATCCTTTCTGAATGAAAGATAAAATTCAGTTATAGTAAGGCAATCTTTCCTCTTTCGGAGTTGCTATGCCATTACCGAATTATTTCCAAGATCCTCAAATTCTTCACATTAACACCACGCCGCATCATGCTTATTTTATTCCTTTTGATTCTGTGGAAAGTGCGGTCAAAAATCAGCGAGAATTTTCTGCTTTTTTCACTTTACTTAATGGCGAGTGGGATTTTGCCTATTTTGATCGCTATGTAGATTTACCGAAAGATTTTCTTCATTTCTCCTTTTCAGAAAAAATTCCGGTTCCCGCCAATTGGCAGAATCACGGTTATGATCATCATCACTATACCAACGTGAATTACCCTTTTCCTTTTGATCCGCCTTATGTGCCGATTGAAAATCCCTGCGGGCTTTATCACCGCACTTTTACGCATTCGCCTAAACAAAATAAACGTTATTTGCTCAATTTTGAGGGCGTGGACAGCTGTTTATTTGTGTATGTGAATCATCAATTTGTGGGCTATAGTCAAATTAGCCATTGCACTAGTGAATTTGATGTGAGTGATTTTCTAAAAAACGGTGAAAATCATCTTCATGTTGTAGTATTAAAATGGTGTGACGGCAGCTATTTGGAAGATCAGGATAAATTCCGAATGTCAGGCATTTTTCGTGATGTATATTTGCTTGAACGGGAAAATCATTACTTACAGGATTTTTTTATTCGCACCGAACTTGCGGATGATCTAAAAAGTGCGGTCATTTCTGTGGAGGTTTCTTTTATGGAAAGGGGGAAACCGGCGCATCTTCGTGAAATTGCATGGCAACTGAACGATCCGCAAGGTGAAATTTTGCTTTCTGCGGTAACGGAAAGCGGCTTCCATTTCACGTTGAATGAAATCACCTTATGGAATGCGGAAAACCCACAACTTTATACACTGCTATTTCGCTATGGTTCGGAGGTGATTTGTCAAAAAATTGGTTTGCGTAAAATTGAAGTAAAAGATGGTGTGATGCTATTTAATGGTGAAGCCATCAAATTTAAAGGCGTAAACCGCCACGACAGCGATCCCAAAACCGGTTATGTCATTAATCACGAGCAAGCTTTACAAGATTTACGCTTGATGAAAGAACATAATTTCAACGCAATTCGCACCGCACATTATCCTAATGCCCCTTGGTTCACCGAACTTTGTGATGAGTATGGTTTTTATCTGATTGCCGAAAGCGATATTGAATCTCACGGCACCAATGCGGTGTATGTGAAATCGCCTGAAACCAGTATTTTGCTTGGTGTGAAAACAGAAATTGATCATCAAGCCATTCGCCAACAAATTATCGACAATTATTGTTATATGGCGCGTAGCCCTGAATTTAATGCGGCAATTTTAGACCGCACTTATGCCAATGTCGAACGTGATAAAAACCGCTGTTCCGTGCTGGTATGGTCGCTTGGCAATGAAAGCGGCTATGGAGAGAATTTTGAGCAAGCAGCGGCTTGGGTGAAACGCCGTGATCCAAATCGATTAGTGCATTATGAAAATGCCGTTTTCCAACATTCCGATCATCAAAACGATTTAACGAATCTTGATTTTCATAGCGAAATGTACACCGCTACAGAGGAACTGGATGCTTATTTTGCGGATCCCCATAATAGGAAACCCTATTTATTCTGTGAATATTTGCACGCCATGGGAAATTCTTGCGGTGATGCGGAAGATTATTTTCAAGCGATGGAATGTCATCGAGGGGCGGCGGGCGGTTTTGTTTGGGAATGGTGTAATCATTCGCCTTATTTGCCTCATTCCGAGCGGATGGGATATGGCGGGGATTTTGCTGATGTACCGAATGATGGTAATTTTTGTGCTGACGGTTTAGTCACGGCTGATCGGCAAATTCAGAGCAATTTGTTGGAGCTAAAAAATGTACAGCGTCCGATTCGGGCCTTTTTAGATGAAGGCAATGTGCGGTTAAAAAATTATATGGATTTCACCGATACGGAAGAAGTGATCGCCATTCATTATCAAATTACCGAAAATTTGCGTGTCATCAGTGAAGGCTATTTTGATGGAATAAAAATTACCCCGAAAGCAACCGCACTTTTGCCGCTTGATTTGCCTGAAACCGATAATGAACTCTGGCATATCACTCTCACCTATTACCAAAAAATTGATCGTGGCTTGGTGGCAAAAAATCATTGTTTAGGTTTCGATCAACTTTGTTTTTCTTCCCAAAGCAGGTTGCCTGTTCATCAGATAAAGAAAGCGACGCAGACTATTTCTCTTAATGAAACGCCCCATCATGTGTTGATTTCTGTCGGAAAAATTTGTTATGAATTGGATAAACACAGAGGGATTATCACACAAATTTTCTGTGAGGGAAGCGCTTGGCTTAATGCGCCTTTGGATTTTAATATTTGGAGGGCGCCATTGGATAATGACAGCCTGATTAAAACCCATTGGTTGGCAGCAGGTTATGAGCAGGCTGTGACTCGTGCTTATGATTTTGTTATTGTTGAACAAGAAAGTGCGCTGGAAATTCGAGTCAAATCCGGCATTAATGCAGTTTCACGCGAGCGTATTTTAACCCTTGATGTAATTTATCGAATTGATACGCAGGGCAATTTATCAATTAAAATTCATGCTAAAAAACAACCGCACTTACCGTTTTTACCGCGTTTTGGCGTTCGCTTTTTCTTAAAAGACGGTTTTCAACAAGCTGAATATATCGGCTATGGCGAAACGGAAAGTTACCTTGATAAACATCAAGCAACACAGTTTAACTTGTATAAAACGACACCAAAATCCAACCATGTGCTCTATTTAAAACCGCAAGAAAATGGAAGCCATTTTGGTTGTCAGAGGTTTACGATTAAGAACGATCGAGAGGGATTTTCAATTTATTGTGATAAAGCATTTAGCTTTAATCTTTCACCTTATACACAAGAAGAATTGGAGGCGAAAAAGCATAACGATGAATTGGAAGAAAGCGGCAGTACAATATTATGTGTGGATTATAAAATGAGTGGCATTGGCTCTAATTCCTGCGGCCCAAGTTTGAAAGAAAAATATCGCTTAAGTGAAACGGAATGGGATTGGGAAATGCAATTTTTACCACGCTAACGAGGGGTAAAATGAAAAAGTGCGGTTGATTTTAACCGCACTTTAAGGAAGTAAAGACTTCTTGCTTATTTTAAATGACGCTCTTGATGACCGGTATAAATTTGTCTTGGGCGGACAATTTTTAGGTTCTCTTCGTTCATTTCTTTCCAGTTGGCAATCCAGCCGACTGTTCTACCTAGCGCGAAGATGACAGTGAACATTGACACTGGAATGCCAATGGCTTTTAAAATAATACCGGAATAGAAATCCACATTCGGATAGAGTTTTCGTTCAATAAAATAGGGATCGCTTAGGGCAATGTGCTCAAGTTCCATAGCGACTTCTAATAATGGGGTGGTGATGCCAAGCTCCTGTAACACCTCGTGGCAGGTTTCACGCATAACTTTGGCACGAGGGTCGTAGTTTTTGTACACACGATGTCCGAAACCCATTAAGCGGAACGGATCCTTTTTATCTTTTGCCCTAGCGATAAATTCTGGAATACGATCTACCGTGCCGATTTCTTCTAACATTCTTACGCACGCCTCGTTGGCACCACCATGGGATGGTCCCCATAAAGAGGCAATTCCTGCCGCGATACAAGCAAATGGATTTGAGCCTGATGATGCGACACTACGCACTGATGAGGTAGAAGCATTTTGTTCGTGATCAGCGTGTAGAGTAAAAATTCTATCCATTGCTCGTTCTAATACTGGATTAACGATATAAGGTTCACACGGTGTGGCGAACATCATATATAAGAAGTTACCTGCATAGGAGAGGTGATACTGTGGGTACATAAATGGGCGGCCAATGCTATATTTATAACACATTGCTGCTAAGGTAGGCATTTTTGCCAATAAACGAATCGCTGTACGATCAATGTTTTTTTCTGTTTGGAAATCATTATTGTAGAATGCTGCTAACGCACTACTTGCTGCACACATGACTGCCATTGGATGGGAATCTCGACGGAAACCTTGAAATAGGCGGGTAAATTGATCGTTTACCATATAATGTGAGCAAATTTCTTTTTTGAACTCTGTGAGTTGTTCTTCTGTAGGCATTTCGCCTTCTAACAATAAATATGCGGTATGAAGATAAGTTTTATTGAAGGCTAATTCATCTATTGAATAGCCTCGGTGTAATAAAATACCTTGATCGCCGTCAATGTAAGTAATGCTGGATTCACAAAGTGCAGTGGAGGTTAACCCCTGATCGTAGGTAAATAAACCTTGTTTTTGCAGCGCTTCTACGCCGATAGCATCATAGCCTAAAGTGCCGTGGTAAACTGGTAAGGCAATTTTTCGACCATCACTTAAATGAAGTTCTGCGGTTAAAGTTGGATGTAAGTTTGGCATATTAAGTCTCCTTATTTATATGGTTTGTGTTATACGGCTTTTTGGAAAATTAAACTGTTAACTTTGTTAGAATAGTAGTCGATTTGATCGAAATTCATATAGCGATAGGTATCGTCTTTATCTGCGTCAAGACTTTGTACATATTGCAAATATTCTTCTGGTGTTGGAATGCGACCCAGTAAGGCACAGACAGCGGAAAGCTCCGCTGAGGCGAGATAAACGAATGCTCCTTTACCCATTCGGTTTGGGAAGTTACGAGTGGACGTGGAAACTACGGTTGCACCATCTGCCACTCGTGCTTGATTGCCCATACAAAGTGAACAACCCGGTACTTCAATACGTGCACCGCTCTTGCCGTAAATACTAAAATAGCCTTCATCACTTAATAAGTGTGCATCCATTTTAGTTGGTGGTACAATCCATAGACGGGTTGGGATCATTCCTTGGTGTTGATTGAGTAATTTGCCGGCAGCACGGAAATGACCGATATTTGTCATACACGAGCCAATAAAGACTTCATCAACTTTATCACCTTGTACCTCAGATAATAGGCGAGCATCATCGGGATCATTTGGGGCACATACAATAGGTTCTTTTATGTCGTTGAGATTTATTTCAATGACGGCTGCATACTCTGCATCTTTATCCACTTCTAATAGTTGCGGATTGGCGAGCCAATCTTGCATTGCTTTAATTCGGCGTTCAAGCGTAGTTTTATCGCCATAACCTTCGGCGATCATCCATTTCAGTAGCACAATATTAGAATTGAGGTATTCAATGATAGGTTCTTTATTGAGCTTAATACTACAAGCTGCCGCTGAGCGTTCGGCAGAGGCATCGGAAATTTCAAAAGCTTGTTCTACTTTTAGATGTTCCAACCCCTCAATTTCAAGGATTTTTCCTGAGAAAATATTTTTCTTTCCCGCTTTTTCCACGGTGAGTAGCCCTTGTTGAATAGCATAGTAAGGAATGGAGTGGACTAAATCTCGTAGTGTAATACCGGGTTGCATTTCTCCGGTAAAGCGAATTAAGACAGATTCAGGCATATCCAATGGCATAACGCCTGTCGCTGCGGCAAATGCCACTAATCCGGAACCGGCTGGAAAGGAAATTCCAATTGGGAAACGGGTATGAGAATCTCCTCCGGTACCTATGGTATCTGGCAATAGCATACGGTTTAACCAAGAATGGATTACGCCATCGCCAGGACGTAATGAAATGCCACCTCGATTCATAATGAAATCTGGTAAGGAATGGTGAGTTATCACATCTACTGGTTTTGGGTAGGCTGCTGTATGACAAAATGATTGCATGACTAAATCAGCAGAGAAACCCAAGCAGGCCAAATCTTTTAATTCATCACGAGTCATTGGACCTGTAGTATCTTGCGAGCCGACACTGGTCATTCTCGGTTCGCAATACTGTCCAGCTCGAATACCCGTTACTCCGCAGGCTCTCCCTACGATTTTTTGAGCAAGTGTAAAGCCCTTATTATTTTTATTAGAAACTTGCGGTTTGGCAAAAACATCGCTTTCAGGTAGACTGAGCTCTACTCGTGCTTTGTGAGTTAAGCCTCGCCCGATGATCAATGGAATGCGCCCACCCGCTCTCACTTCATCAAGTAATACATCTGTTTTAAGTTTAAAGGTTGACAGAACTTCGTCTGTATTGTGTTTGCATACTTTACCTGCATAAGGGTAAATATCGATCACATCCCCCATATTAAGCTGGCTTACATCAAGCTCAATTGGTAGTGCTCCGGCATCTTCCATTGTATTAAAGAAAATCGGTGCAATTTTGCCACCAAGCACAATTCCCCCCGTGCGTTTATTTGGAATATAGGGCATATCTTCGCCCATTAACCATAGCACTGAATTAGTGGCAGATTTTCGGGAAGATCCCGTTCCTACTACATCGCCTACATAAACTAATGGAAAACCTTTTTGTTTTAATGATTCAATTTGTCTCATTGGTCCAATAGCACCCGCCTCATCAGGTTTGATCCCTTCTCTTGAATTTTTTAACATTGCCAATGCATGTAAGGGGATATCAGGACGTGACCAGGCGTCTTGTGCTGGTGACAGATCGTCCGTATTGGTTTCACCAGAGACTTTAAATACGGTATAGGTTAATTTTTCAGCTAACTGAGGGCGAGATAAAAACCATTCGGCATCAGCCCAAGATTGTAGAATCTGCAGGGCATAAGTATTACCTTGTTTGGCTTTTTGAGCGACATCATAAAAGTTATCAAACATTAATAAGGTATGAGATAAAGCTTTCACCGCTAATGGTGCGAGTTTGTCAATTTCTAGCGTATCAATTAGTGGTTCGATATTATAACCGCCCTGCATTGTGCCTAATAATTGCACTGCTTTTTGTGGTGAAATCAAGGGTGATTGTGTGTTCCCCTTAATTAAATCGGCTAAAAAAGCCGCTTTCACATAGGCAGCTTCATCAACGCCTGTGGGAATGCGGCTTTCAAATAATTCAACTAATAGATTCTGATTCTCTGGCGGTGGGTTTTTTAGTAGCTCGACTAATTCTGCGGTTTGTTGGGCATTGAGTGGAAGAGGGACGACACCTTGAGCAGCCCGTTGGTCAACATGGGTTTGGTATTCAGTTAAAAACGACATATGCGATCTCCGTCTGAATGAAAAATAATAGAAGGTCGTGAGTAAAGATTCAGTAAATTTATCATGGAAAAAGAATACAGCTATAAAAAGTAAATTACTTACATATTACTCACAATGTCTTGTGCGAATTCCATGGTAGAACGCAATTTAGCATTCTCCAGCGTTTCGGCCAAATCTAAGGTTACGGTTTTATTGGAAATAGTTTTCGCTACTGCTTTTACGACTAAATTTGCTGCTTCCGTCCATCCTAAATGACGTAACATCATTTCACCGCTCAAAATAATTGAACTCGGATTCGCTTTATTTTGTCCTGCAATTTTAGGTGCGGTGCCGTGAGTTGCTTCAAAAATAGCTGTCTCCACCCCAATATTTGCACCAGGTGAAATACCTATACCGCCAACTTGAGCAGCCAGAGCATCGGAGATATAGTCACCGTTCAGATTCAAAGTTGCGATCACATCATAATCTTTAGGGTGTAACAGCACTTCCTGTAAAAATGCATCAGCAATACAGTCTTTTATGATAATTTCCCGTCCAGTTTTTGGGTTTTTCAATTTGTGCCAAGGACCGTTATCAATCATTTCAGCACCAAATTCTTGTGCGACTTGATAACCCCATTCCTTAAATGCCCCCTCGGTAAATTTCATAATATTGCCTTTATGCACTAAAGTGAGTGAGCGACGATCATTATCAATAACATATTGCAATGCGGAACGTACCAAACGCTGTGTACCTTTTTTTGATACCGGTTTAATGCCAATACCGCACTGTTCAGTGAAACGAATTTTTTTTACGCCCATTTCATTACGTAAAAATGCAATGACTTTATCCGCTTCTATTGAGCCGGCTTGCCATTCCACTCCGGCATAAATATCTTCCGAATTTTCACGGAAAATGACCATATCAATAAATTCAGGATGTTTCACTGGGCTTGGTGTGCCATCATAATAACGAACTGGACGTAAACAGTTATACAAATCCAATTCTTGTCGCATTGTGACATTCAATGAACGAATGCCGCCCCCCACAGGGGTCATCAATGGACCTTTGATCGCAATATGATATTGTTTAATCGCGTTTAATGTTTCTGCTGGCAACCAAGTATTTTCACCGTAAACTTGATTGGCTTTTTCGCCGGCATAAATTTCTAACCAATCAATTTTACGTTCCGTACCATAGGCTTTCGATACTGCGGCATCAATGACCAAACGCATCGCAGGTGTGACATCTACACCGATACCATCGCCTTCAATAAATGGAATAATAGGATTGTTTGGGACATTGAGGGTGCAATCTTGATTTAGTGTGATTGCTTGACCATTCGCTGTTGCTACTTTTTTGTGTTGCATAGTTTCACCTCACAGAGTTGAGTTAGGGTTGAGTTGAGGAAAAATTTTCTTCAACTGTATAGCAAGTATAATCCTTATACGCATTGAATAACAATATATTTACAAAAATATAAAATAATTTAAATGGTTTCCGGTTTGATATGGATTAGAATTGAGAATATATCTAATGCTAACGAGTTTTTGAATTGAGGGAAGCAATGATGATGTTGATGATTCCTACAAGTAAAAATAAAAAGGCTAAGCTCTGACGAGTACAGAACTTAGCCTCTAAATTAGGTGAAGTCAAATTTTTTTAGTAAAGATAAATTCTTTGGTTTTAAATACCTTGAAAATTAACCGAACTTTTACAACAACCAGGTTAGTGTTGTATTTTAAGCTACTACACCAAATTGTTCTTTCATTAATGCTTCAAAATCGGTACAGCCACCAATCGGTTTTTCATCAATAAAGATTTGTGGCACGGTTTCAACTGGTTTACCGACTGATTTGGATAAGTCTTCTTTTGTGATCCCTTCCGCATGAATATCAACATAACGGTAATCGAAGTCGGCGACTTCGCCTTTTAATTTTTCCGCAAGATTTTTTGCACGGACACAGTAAGGACAACCCGGACGACCAAAAATAACAACAAACATAAATTCTTCCCTTTGTTAATGTTAAAGTTTTCGTGATTCTACTCTTTTTTTAATTTGCCATAAATAGATTTTCAGGATTTTTATGATTGGTATAATGTATCGTCATTTTTTTGTTTGGAATCTCTGATGAAATTTTTAATGCTTTGCCGTGAACCCCGTTTATACAGTAGTCAGCGTCTGAAAGAAGCCGCAATACAATGCGGACACGAAATGGATATTTTGGATCCGAATCGTTGTATTCTAAAACTCACGGAAAATTCACCGCACTTTGATATTTATTATCAGCCAAAGGAAGGCAATACCTACCTTTTACCTGATTATGATGCGGTGATACCACGTTTTGGTACGGCAAGTACAAAAATGGGCTGTGCCGTGTTGAGGCATTTTCAGGCAAAAGGGATTTATTGTTTAAACACAGAAAAGGCGTTTTTAACGGCACGTGATAAATGGCAAAGTTTGCAAATACTGCGAGAGCAGAACATTGCCGTGCCGAATAGTCAATTATCCGGTACTGAAGTGGAGGCGAAAGCCTCCGTTCAAAAAATGGTTTCTCCTTTGATCCTGAAAACCTTAAACGGCTCTCAGGGCATTGGTGTTATGTTGATGGAAAATGCACAAAGTGCGGTCAGTATTTTAGAAACCTTAAAACAAGTGAGTGTTCCGGTATTATTGCAAGATTTTATTGAGGAAGCCGATGGCGCAGATATTCGCTGTTTTGTTATCGGCGATAAGGTTGTTGCGAGTATGCAACGCTTTGGGCAAGACGGTGAATTTCGAGCAAATATCCACCGAGGCGGAAGTGCGCAAAAAATCACACTGAGCGAACAAGAAAAACAAATTGCAATCAAGGCAACCAAAGCATTAGGATTGGCGGTTTCAGGTGTGGATTTTATTCGCTCAAAATCCGGTTTATTGGTGCTGGAAGTGAATGCAAGCCCCGGCTTGGAGATGATCGAGAAAACCAGCGGTGTGGATATTGCGCTACAGATGATTCTCTATTTGGAGAAAATGACTTGGCAAAAATAAACGGCGAGTAATTACTCGCCGTTTATTTATCCATTCAAATTATGTTGAGGATCATAATTAGGCGGTAATTCCGGCATAGAATTTTCTTCGTCAAAAGGCTCGCTATCCGGTTTATATTGAAATTCTTGTTTATTTTGACCGCGCTTTTCTTTGCCTAATAATTGTGGTTGTAATTTTAAGAAACTACTTTTCGGTGAAAGCCAAATATTGATAAAAGCTCGGGTAAATTTACGATCAAACTCATGATCCAACACAGTATCGTTAGCGATAAAATAACCTTTATTTTCTAGTGCCACGAAATTTAAAATGTCATTTGGTGAAAAATCAGGAAAAATTTCCTGCATTTTTTTTAGCCAAGCAGTGGTGTCATCCGTATCGAATTGCTGAGCTTCCATTTCTTTTATTAAGGTGATAGCGAAGTTTTTGCCTTCAATCGGCTTTTCATATTTGATGGAAAACATTAGTGGGGATTGATTTTCTTGGTATGAACCGGTTTCAGAAAAAAGCCCGACACTATACACATGGAAAGGCCCCCAAGTATATTCGGCATTGCCCACCAACTGCCAATGGGCGGAAAGAGCGGTTGAAAAAAAGGCTAAAATTGCCACGAAAAAATATTTAATTTTCATATTGTTCTTTTACGGTTCGATAACGCACGGATTATAGCAAAAACGCCTAAAAAACCACAAATAAAAGGCGAGTGAATCACCCGCCTTTGACCGCCATTTTATGGGGAAGTTTATTTTAAGCTGCCCACCATATCTTCCGGGCGTACCCATTTGTCGAAATCTTCGGCTGAAACCAAACCGAGATTAATCGCTTCTTCACGTAGGGTTGTACCGTTTTTATGTGCGGTTTTGGCAATTTTCGCCGCATTTTCATAACCGATATGGGTATTCAGTGCGGTGACTAACATTAATGAATTTTCAAGTTGTTGTTTGATTCGCGGATAATTTGGTTCAATACCCACAGCACAGTGTTCATCGAAAGAAACACAAGCATCGCCTAATAATTGTGCGGATTGCAAGAAGTTGGCGATCATCACCGGATTAAACACATTTAATTGGAAATGGCCTTGTGAACCTACAAAAGCAATGGCGGTGTCGTTACCAAATACTTGTGCACAAACCATGGTCATCGCTTCACACTGGGTTGGGTTTACTTTGCCCGGCATAATGGAAGAACCCGGTTCATTTTCAGGAATTAAAATCTCACCGATACCGGAACGAGGGCCGGAGGCTAACAAACGAATGTCGTTAGCAATTTTAAATAAACTCATCGCGAGCTGGCGTAATGCGCCGTGGGTTTCTACGATGGCATCGTGCGCCGCTAATGCTTCAAATTTATTATCAGCGGTAACAAATGGAAGTCCGGTGAATTTAGCAATGTAATCCGCCACTTTCACATCATAGCCTTTCGGCGTGTTTAATCCTGTACCGACTGCCGTACCACCGAGAGCTAATTGGCTTAGATGAGGAAGGGTGTTTTTTAATGCGCGTAAACCAAAATCTAATTGTGCAGCGTAGGCAGAGAATTCTTGACCTAACGTTAATGGTGTCGCATCCATTAAATGAGTACGACCAATTTTCACTACATCTTTGAATGCTTCGGATTTGGCAGCGAAGGTTTTTTGTAAACGTTCTACGCAAGGAATAGTGTGTTCCACTACTTTTTTGTATGCCGCAATATGCATAGCTGTTGGGAAAGTATCATTTGAAGATTGTGATTTATTTACGTCATCATTTGGGTGAATAATCGATTTTTCCCCTAATTTACCGCCATGTAAAACGTGCGCACGATTTGCTACGACTTCATTGACGTTCATATTGGATTGCGTACCGGAACCGGTCTGCCAAATAACGAGTGGAAATTGATCATCTAATTTCTTGGCAAGAATTTCATCGCAGGCTTGAGCGATTAAATCACGTTTTTCAGCAGGTAATACACCTAAATCATGGTTTGCGAAGGCTGCCGCTTTTTTCAAATAACCAAAGGCTTCAATAATTTCAGTTGGCATTGAGGCTTCAGGCCCGATTTTAAAGTTATTGCGTGAACGTTCGGTTTGCGCCGCCCAATATTTATCGGCAGGAACCTGAACTTCGCCCATAGTGTCTTTTTCAATACGAAATGCCATTGTGATACTCCTTATAGAATATAGATTGAAAATAAAAACGGGTTGATTCTAACACCTAGGAGTTATGAATGGAACGAGACGGAAATGCTAAAAATCAGTTTTGTGATGTAGATCATAAAAGTGCGGTGTGTTTTGAGCGTGTTTTTTCATATAGGGTTTCACAGATGATGAGTGACTTTCTTTTATTTTTTTCAGTATCGGATTTTGCTCAATGAATGACCTGCTTTTTCTATAATTTATACAACGCAAAGTAGGAAAAAGGAAAACACGCCCTGCGTTCTTTTATCTTTTATCCCATTGAATTTATCGTTACAGAAATTTTCTGAACTTGTTTTGTTCAGACAGACGAAAATGGTCTAAAAATTCAATTCCGTATAAAGCGGAAAGAACATTAATTTAAACATCATGGTAGGACAATAATCTTTTCTTGAAGGATTTATTTTTTCATCATTTTTTAGTAAAATCTTGCAGTTTTAAACTTGGCAAAATTGAGACAAAAATGGCGAAAAATGCACAATTTTATATTTTAAATGCAGAAAGTAAGAAAAGTGTAGAACAACTCGCCTGCGATCTTGCCGCTTCTGCTTGGCGTTTAGGAAAACGGATTTTGATCGCTTGTGAAACGGAACAACAAGCACTTGATATTGACGAAGCGCTTTGGCAGCGGGATCCCAATGAATTTGTGCCGCATAACTTATCGGGTGAAGCGACTCAATATCCCACACCTATTGAGATTTCATGGCGCGGAAAACGCAATGCACAACGACGTGATTTACTCATTAATTTGCAGCATGATGTGCCGGAGTTTAGTCATAGTTTTACTCAATTAATTGATTTTGTTCCGGTGGAGGAAATGTCAAAAGCCCAAGCACGGGAACGTTATAAACAACTACGTATGCAAGGTTGGCAGCTTTCCACTGAAAATGCGTAACACTTTTCGAATAACCTAACGGAGTTTATATGAGATTATCAACTAAATTTGTTTTATCTCTTTTTGTCGGAGCAAGTATTTTAACGCTAACCGCATGCGATAACCAAGAAACAAAAACAACTGAAAAATCAACCGCACTTCCAGCTCCTACACCCAAAGCAATGAATGATAAGGCGGAATCGGAGGTGAAAAAAGACGAATCGGTAGCTGCAACGGTTTCGGTAGAAACTAAACTTGAAGCTCAAGCTCAAGCTCAAGCTCAAGCTCAAGCTCAAGCTCAAGCTCAAGCTCAAGCTCAAGCTCAAACAAACGATAAAACGGATAACATTAAAGTTGAAATCAAAGAAACAGAACCTGCACAGGTTGTAGAAAAAGACAACGTGTCGGTGGCAACTCAAGTGATCACCAAGCCGGTAAAAAAGGCGAAAAGTACTGCGCAAAGTCGCTATCTGAACGAACAAAAAGCAATGCTTAAAGTGCTAGAATCTCAATACAAGCAAGTACGTTGTACCCCTGAAGCGGAAAAATTAGGTAATAACAGTTTCTGTCGCCAAGAAGAACGCCGTTTATTTTTAGAAATTGAGCGAGTGAAAGACGAGATTCGTTTGAATCAGTAATCAAAACTTCCTGAAATTTAACCGCACTTTAAGGAACAAATGTAATTGAGTCCGAGACGGCTTTATCAGTGTTTTGATGATTACCATAAAAACGAGCAATATATATCCACTTTGTTTGAGCTGATTTGTGGTTATGAACAAGATAAAAAAAGCAGCGTGAAGCATTCACTTTTTAGTGTCTAAGCTGCAATTGCAATATTGTTGAACATTACCCTGATGGCTCTTAGGTTGCCATTAAATATGGCAAAGTAATTTTAAGGAAATAGTATGAGTTACCACAAATCAAAAGAGCTATTGAGCCCAATCCTAAATTTACTGAACACTGAAAATTATATATCTATACCAGAAATTATTTCTAAATTAGCTTCTATATTTCAGTTAGATGAAGATTTTCTTAATAAACGTTATGAGGTCAGTAATGCAAAAATCTTTGAAAATACAGTAATGTGGAAATTAAACGATTTAGAAAAATCAGGTTTGATTTCCTTTATAAAAAAGGAAAAATTAAGAAAATATATTATTACTGATTTAGGAAAAGAATACTTAAATTGCTCTAATGATGAATTAGCAAGATTTATTAATATTAATTATCATCGAAATAAACAAAAAACAGCTAAAAGAATAGAGATATTAACTACAATAGAAACAGAAGAAACACCATTATCATTATTAGAAAGCTCTTATAAGGAAATCAGAGCACAAGTTTATAATGATATTTTGGATACTATTTTGAGTAAATCACCAAAAGCATTTGAAAACTTAGTAACACAATTATTACAAAAAATGGGCTATGGTGACGGACAGGTCACTCAAGTTAGTCGAGATGGCGGCATTGATGCAAGAATTAAAGGCGATATCTTAGGCTTTGAACAAATTTATGTGCAGGCAAAGCGTTATCAGAAAGATAAAAGTATTGGTCGCCCTGAAATTCAAGGTTTCACTGGTGCATTACTGGGATTAGAAGGAAATGCCACTAAAGGTGTTTTCATAACAACAGCAAAATTTTCTCAAGATGCTGAAAACTTTGCAAAAAACTTCTCCAAAGCTAGGATAGTTTTAATCGATGGGAATTTATTAGCTAAATATATTTATGAATACGAATTAGGTGTACAAATAGAGAAAGAATTCAGTATTAAAAAACTAGATAGTGATTTTTGGGATAACATCCCGAACGATGAAATAAATTAAAGTACATAACGAGAGAAAAAATGACAAAAAACTTCCAAATGGCAGATCGCTTTGAGGCATCTGCGGTAGAACAAGCCCTGTATAAACACTGGGAAGAACAAGGTTATTTTAAACCGAATGAAAATCCGAATGTGCCGAGTTACTGTATTGCGATTCCGCCGCCGAATGTAACGGGGAGCTTGCATATGGGGCACGCTTTCCAGCAAACCTTAATGGATACTTTGATCCGTTTTAACCGTATGGAAGGGCATAATACCCTGTGGCAGTCGGGTACTGACCACGCAGGTATCGCCACGCAAATGGTGGTGGAGCGTAAAATTGCTGCCGAAGAGGGCAAAACCCGCCACGATTACGGGCGTGAGGCGTTTATCGACAAAATCTGGGATTGGAAAGCCTATTCAGGCGGAACAATCAGCCAGCAAATGCGTCGTTTAGGTAACTCTATCGACTGGGATCGTGAACGCTTTACAATGGACGAAGGTTTATCCAATGCGGTAAAAGAGGTCTTTGTTCGCTTGCACGAAGAGGGGCTGATTTACCGTGGCAAACGCTTGGTAAACTGGGATCCGAAACTGCGTACCGCGATTTCCGATTTGGAAGTGGAAAACCGTGATGAAAAAGGCTTTATGTATCACGTTCGCTATCCGTTTGTGGATAAATCCGAAACCTTTGGCGGCGGTTATATGCACATTGCGACCACCCGTCCTGAAACGATTTTAGCGGACGGCTGTTTGGCGGTTCACCCTGATGATGAGCGTTACAAAGATGTGATCGGTAAAATGGTACACGTCCCGATGACCGACCGTATCATTCCGGTGGTGGCTGACCCTTACCCAGACCCTGAATTTGGGACGGGCTGTGTGAAAATCACGCCGGCGCACGATTTCAACGACTACGAAGTGGGCAAGCGCCACGATATTGAAATCATCAATTTAATGAACCCCGATGCCACCTTAAACGACAACGCTCCTGAGCGTTATCGTGGTTTGGATCGCTTTGAGGCACGTAAAAGAATTGTTGCTGATTTAGAAGCGGAAGGTTATTTAGAAAAAATCGAACCGCACGAGTTAAAACGCCCTTACGGCGACCGCTCCGGCGTAGTCATTGAGCCGTATTTAACGGATCAATGGTATGTGAGCGTCAAACCGCTTGCGGAAGTGGCGACTAAAGCGGTGGAAGACGGCGAAATCCAATTTGTGCCGAAGCAGTACGAAAATCTCTACTTCTCGTGGATGCGGGATATTCAAGATTGGTGTATTTCTCGCCAGTTATGGTGGGGGCATCGTATTCCGGCGTGGTATGACGAAGCGGGTAATATCTACGTTGCCCGTAGTGAAGAAGAAGCCCGCCAAAAACATAATCTGCCGGCGGATTTACCTTTAACCCAAGATGAAGACGTACTGGACACGTGGTTCTCATCGGGGCTATGGACGTTCTCCACGCTCGGCTGGCCGGAACAAACCAAAGAGCTGAAAATGTTCCACCCGACCGATGTGTTAATCACCGGCTTTGACATCATTTTCTTCTGGGTTGCCCGAATGATTATGTTCACGATGCACTTCATCAAGGACGAAAACGGCAAACCGCAAGTGCCGTTCAAAACCGTCTATGTAACGGGGTTAATCCGTGATGAACAAGGGCAGAAAATGTCGAAGTCTAAGGGGAACGTGCTTGACCCGATTGATATGATTGACGGTATCAGCCTTGAGGCGTTATTGGAAAAACGCACCGGTAATATGATGCAGCCGCAACTGGCGGAAAAAATTGCTAAGTCCACCACTAAGCAGTTCCCAGAGGGAATTGCTCCGCACGGCACGGACGCGTTACGCTTTACCTTGGCTGCGTTAGCGAGCAACGGTCGGGACATCAACTGGGATATGAAACGCCTTGAGGGCTACCGCAATTTCTGCAACAAATTGTGGAACGCCAGCCGCTATGTGCTGATGAATATGAATGCGCTCGAATTGGGCGAGGGCGAGAAAACCTTCAGATTGGCGGATCGTTGGATTCAGGCGGAATTTAATAACACGGTGAAAACCTTCCGTGAGGCACTTAGCCAATACCGTTTCGATATGGCAGCCAATGCCCTGTATGAATTTACTTGGAATCAATTCTGCGACTGGTATTTGGAGCTGACCAAACCGGTATTTGCGCAAGGTTCGGTGGCAGAAAAGCGTGGGGCGTGCGACACGTTAATCAATGTATTGGAAAAATTGTTGCGTTTGGCTCATCCGATTATTCCGTTTATCACCGAAGAAATTTGGCAGAAAGTGAAAGGCTTTGCCGGCGTGGAAGGCGACACTATTATGTTGCAACCGTTCCCGCAATATGACGAAGCCCTTGAAAATCCGACCGCACTTGCGCAAATCGGCTGGTTGAAAGAGGTGATTGTCGCGGTACGGAATATCCGCGCGGAAAGCAATATTGCGCCAAGTAAACCGTTAGAATTGCTCATTCGCAATACCCAAGAAAGCGATTGCCAAATTTTGGCGGAAAACGACCGCTTGCTAAAAGCAATGGCGAAGCTGGAGCGCGTACAAGCAATTCCGGCTGGTTCGGAAGCGCCGCTTTCCGTTGCCAAATTGGTCGGCAATATGGAAGTGCTTGTGCCAATGGCGGGCTTTATCAACAAAGAGGCAGAGCTTGCCCGTTTAACCAAAGAGATCGACAAGCTCACCAATGAGGTTAAACGCATTGAGGGTAAACTCAGTAACGAAGCCTTTGTTGCCAAAGCACCGGAAGCGGTAATCAACAAAGAGCGTGAAAAAATGGCAGAGTATCAAGCGGGACTTGAGAAATTGCAGACTCAATACCGAGCGATTGAAGCATTATAATTTTGAAAAAACGCTGACCGGTTCAGCGTTTTTTATTTAAAAAATATAGTGGGATGATGATTCCCACTATTGCTATCCCGCTCATACCAACTAATAGATATACAATTTTCCTTTCAGTGCTAAAATACTTTGCCAGTATCTTTTCCCACATTGAATCAATAATGAAAAACTTTAAATATTTTGCGCAACGATATGTCGATTGGGTTATAAAACTCGGACGTGTTCGGTTTTCCCTACTTGGATTATTCATTCTCGCCGTCTTAGCGTTGAGTGCACAGATTTTACTTAGTCTATTTATTACTAATCAAATTGATTGGATGGTGCTTGTCCGTTCAATTATCTTCGGGCTTCTCACTGCGCCTTTCGTTATTTATTTTTTGACTTTACTGGTTGAACAATTAGAACGCTCAAGATTGGATCTGTCTAAAACGGTATTACGTTTACGAAATGAAGTATCGGAAAGAATTATCGCTGAAAAGAAACTTTCTATTGCCTTAGATAAATTAGAAAAAAATAATCGAGAAAAAAGTAGCTTACTTGCGACTATTAGTCATGAATTGCGAACACCGCTTAATGGTATTATTGGGTTGAGCCATATCTTATTGGATGATCAGCTTTCAGAGCAGCAGCGTAATTATTTAAAAACAATTAACTTAAGTGCGGTCAATTTAGGACATATTTTTAGCGATATTATTGATTTAGATAAGTTTGATACAAAACGTCTAAAATTGAACCTTGAACCGATTAATTTGAATGAATTATTGAATGATATTCAAAATTTTGCCATTTTAATGGTCGAACCTAAAAATCTTAAATTTATTTTAGACGTTGAACCTCATTTACCGGATTTGCTTTATTTGGACAGAGCACGTTTGAGTCAAATTCTTTTAAATTTGATTGCTAATGCAGTGAAGTTTACTGAAAAAGGCACAATTAAACTCACTATTCAGTCTTTAGAAAAAGATATTTATCGTTTTAGTGTTTCTGATACCGGCATAGGGATCGCCCAATGTGAGCAGGATAACATTTTCAAAATGTATTATCGTGTGAAAGAAAATACAAATCGATCTTCCGGTAGTGGAATAGGGCTTGCAATATCAAAAAATCTCGCCTTATTAATGAAAGGCGATATTCAAGTCGAAAGCCGGCTTGGTCAGGGTTCAACCTTTGATCTGACTATCTATGCTAAAGAAGCTCATCCAATTAATCATTGTGAACCTATTCAACCGTTGAATTTATCGGTTTTATTAGTTGAAGATATTGAATTAAATGTTCTTGTCGCAAAAAGTGTATTGGAAAAACTGGGACATAGTGTTGATGTTGCGATGAATGGAAAAGACGCGATTAAGCTTTTTGAACGCAATACTTACGATATTATATTGCTTGATATTAAATTACCGGATATGTCGGGTTTTGATATAGCCGCTTATCTACGTAAAAAATACGAAGACGGCATTTATGATTTTCTCCCACCTCTTGTTGCCTTCACGGCAAATGTGATGCAAAGTGAAGAGGAGTACCAAAGTAAGGGAATGGATTCGGTTCTGCGTAAACCTCTCGCCCTAGATGAGTTAAAACGTTGTTTTTATCATTTTTTTGGTGAAGGAAATATAAAAAGTATCGATTCTAAAGCCGTAGAAAAACAGTCATCCTATCAGTCTTTAAACCTGGAACTGATAGAACTGTTAGGTAAAACGCAAACCGAACGGAATTTAGTCTTGTTTAAACAAATGATGCCGGCATATCTTCAAGAACTTAATGAAGCCTTTAAGGTTTATTTGTCGGATCACACCGCCGATCAAAGTGTTGCGGATGTGGCGCATAAAATTAAAGGAGCAGCAGGTTCTGTCGGATTAAGCAGATTACAGCAACTTGCGGAAAAAATGCAATGTAATCAGGAAGAGGGCTGGAACGATAATATTGAAAATTGGCTTCGTGAACTGAATAGTTACTGGCAAGTTAATGTCGAAGAATTGGAAGATTATTTGAATTCTGTTGGATAACGAAAAGACCGCACTTTAAAGCGAAAGTGCGGTCGTTTTTTTAGGAGTTTTTATTATTCAGTTTATCTTCCGAGTATTTTCGCAACAGGTGAATTTCACGTTTTGCCTTATCAGACAGCACTTTATTATCTTTTAGCATTTGTTCGGAACGCGCCATAATAAAGTGTAAATAATCGGCATTTTGCGTTTGTTCAAAAAATTGTTTCGCTTGATACATATCGCTGAAATCTTTATTTGCTTGAGTAAGCAACATTTTTTGCCCGAATAACACGATGAATGCCAGCGCTAAGGAGATGAGCGTACCATAACCGTTTGTCGGATAATAAAGTAATCCGCCGATAATAAATAGACCGGAAACCAACTGGGAACTGTTTTTGATATAAGTTTCACTGGGCGGCGCTTGTATTAATTCTTTGAGTTTCATCATGTTTACCCTAAGAAATAAGGGCGTTATCATACGCCCTTATGGTGAAATATTTCAAGTATTCTAAGCAAGAATACCCGCCCAGTAACCTAAAATCCCAACCCCGAATAGGGCAAAGATAATAATCATCGCATTCACTTTTTTACGTAATAAATACATACATAAGAAGGTAAGTAATAATGCAAGTACACCGGGAAGAAGATCATTTAATACGCCTTGAAGGGTAACAACCACTTCTTCACCTAACTGATTGTTATAGCGGGTAAGTTCTAATGGCACATTAATCGTCGTCCATTTGGATACAAGGGAACCCATAACAAAGAGACCGAGAATAGAGGCACCTTGTGTAATTTTTTGTAAACGGCCACCGCCCATATCGGAAACAATTTCCGTTCCT
The DNA here is from genome assembly GCF_010587025.1 of Rodentibacter caecimuris. Classification (NCBI taxonomy): domain Bacteria; kingdom Pseudomonadati; phylum Pseudomonadota; class Gammaproteobacteria; order Pasteurellales; family Pasteurellaceae; genus Rodentibacter; species Rodentibacter caecimuris. The sequence goes on from NZ_CP040863.1 coordinate 2,563,613, forward strand.
TTTTCATACCCGTATTTGAAACCATACCAACGGGTTAATAGACGAATGATGTTAATTAAAATAAAGAATAATAATGGACCTAAAGGACTACCGGTTAAAGCAATACCGGCGCCCAGTGCGGCTAAAACAGGGCGTAATGTTCCCCAGAAAATTGGGTCGCCCACACCGGCAAGCGGCCCCATTAAGCCCACTTTAACCCCGCTGATTGCCGCATCATTCACATCTTTTGCACCGTTTGCCCGTTCCTGTTCCATCGCAGCGGTAACGCCCATAATGGTGGAACCCACCCAAGGTTGGGTGTTGAAGAATTCAAGATGGCGTTTTAATGCCGCGGCTTGATCTTCTTTTTTACTATATAGATGCTTGATGGTTGGGATCATAGAAACACAAAATCCCATTGATTGCATACGTTCAAAATTAAATGAACCTAAAAGGAACGTTGAACGGAAGTAGGTTTTTAAAATATCACCTTTAGTAAGTGTCACTTTTTGATCTGACATAATACGCTCCTTATAGACCTTCTAATTCGTTATCGGCTAATTTTCTTTTTGTCGCTACCGGCATTGCGGCTTGGTTAAAGCGAGGATTTAATTGGATATACAGCATTGCCAAGCAAGTGCCTAAAATACCTAAACCCACTAAGTTATAGTTGGTGAATGAGGCGATCACGAAGCCAAGGAAGAAGAATGGCATTAATGCACCTGCACGCATCATATTGATAACCATCGCATAGCCCACAACTACAATGAAGCCACCAGCAATTTGTAACCCACGGGTAATCACTTCAGGAATTGCATCTAATGCACTGGTTACGCTATCCGTGCCTGCCACTAAAGCGACGGCTAATGCGGGAACCGCAACACGTAAGGCTTGTAAAGAAAGACCGGCAAAATGACAGAGTTCAATCCCTCGGAAATTCGCTTGTTCCGCAAATTTATCGGCTTTGTGTTGTAAGAAAATCGTTAAAGTACGAACAAAGATCGTTAATACTTGGCCTGCCGCAGCAACCGGTACGGCAATGGCAATGGCGGTACCAACCGATTGTCCACCTTTAATAACCAAGATTGCAGAAATAACACTTGCCAGTGCCGCATCCGGAGCCATTGCCGCCCCTACGTTCATCCAGCCTAATGCGATCATTTCTAAGGTACCGCCAAGAATGATACCGGTTTCAAGATCGCCTAAGACAAGACCTATCATGGTACAAGCAAAAAGTGGACGGTGGGTTTGACGTTCATCTAACACACTCCCCATGCCGCAGATTGCTGCAACCAGTACGACTAAAATGAGTTCCATTGTTGACATAAAAGGCTCTCCTAAAATTTAATTGAATCTAATTTTTCACGGGTAAGCTCGATTGGTTTATTGGCTGCCACTTTTTGAAGTGAGAGTTTTACCCCCATATCGAGTAATTTTTTGAATGCTTCCACATTAGATGGATTGACGGTGACTGCATCAGAAAGTTGTTTATTGCCTTCTTTATGTGTCATTCCGCCTACATTGATGGTATCAATCCGCAACCCGCCTTCAATTAAACGCAGTGCATCTTCCGGTTTTGTTACGAGCATTAAAATATGACGGTTGGCATATTTAGGATTGTTATACACCTTAATCGCTTTATCCACAGAAATAACATAGGCTTTTAAATGAGGCGGTGCAATTTGAAGTAACAATTCTTTGCGAAGTTCATCATTTGCCACTTCATCACTGATCGCAAAAATAGCTTCACATTTCACTGCTTTTGCCCAAGATGTCGCCACTTGACCATGAATCAAACGAATGGTGGCAAAATAGACAGCGAATAATGGAGTGCTTTTGACAGGAAAGTGCGGTCAAAATTTATCATGTTTTGTCGATATTAAAATTTCGTTAAAATGCTCCGAAATAATGATAAGGATTGCTTATGCTAAACCGCCAATGCCAAGTACTTATTTCTGATGTGTTACCCGAGTCTTGCCCTCCACAAGTTTTAATTGTTGGAGAACAGGGAATTCCCTTTTCTAAAGTGGCAAATTTACTGGGGCAAGAATTTGAACATATTTTATTTGATGCACGAAATGGCATTCATTTAGAAGCCCTTGCGATTGTTGCCGGTACGCTAAAAATGGGAGGAACCTTATGTTTGCTGGTTTCGGACTGGGAAAATTTAGAAAAACACCCTGATTTTGATAGTCTTCGTTGGAATAGCGGTACTTCTGCCATCAGCACAGCAAATTTTATTCATCATTTCAAACAATGTGTGAAACGCTACCATTTTCCTATTTTGAGAAAAGCAAGTGCGGTTGGTTTTTCGTCCGTTTTTCATTGTGAAGAAAAGGGCAAATCAGCTACAGCTGAACAGCAACAGATCCTTGAGCAAATCTTGCAACGACAATGTGATCTGTATTTTCTCACGGCAAAACGCGGACGGGGAAAATCAGCATTATTAGGGCTGCTTGTTAATCACATTGATACCCCGATTTATCTCACCGCGCCTAACAAAAGTGCGGTCAATTCATTATATGATTTTGCAAAAAGAACCGTTGAATTTATTGCACCGGATGAATTAAGCCAACGATTACGACAAGATGCGGCATTTGCCGAAAATGCTTGGCTTTTGGTTGATGAGGCGGCGATGATTCCGTTGTCTTTGCTACAACAGTTTTCCCAATATTTTCGCCACATTGTTTTTAGTACAACCATTCATAGTTATGAGGGAACCGGACGTGGCTTTGAATTAAAATTCAAACAAAAAATCCACCGCACTTTTCAACAAGTGGAACTCTATCATCCTTTGCGTTGGCAAAAAAATGATGTTCTTGAATCGTTTATTGAAGATTTGTTATTGCTGAATGCCGAAGATAAATTTGAGCAAATTGCCTATAACGCACTGAGTGAGATTCAGATTCATAAAATAACACAATCTCAGTTAATTCAGTCGCCTGAACCTTTTTATGGCTTGATGATACTGGCGCATTATCGGACTTCGCCTATTGATTTACGTCGTTTATTTGATGGTGAAAGGCAGCATTTTTATTTGGCGAATGATCAACGACAGCTTATTGGTGCTATTTGGGCGTTGGAAGAAGGCGGAATGGAGGATGAAAATCTGATTGCACAAATCCGACAAGGAACACGCCGCCCCAAAGGAAACCTTGTACCACAATCTTTGTGTTTTCACGGCAATTTTCCCGAAGCCTGTCGGTTGAAGTCTTTACGAATTTCTCGCATTGCCGTACAACCTCATTGGCAACAAAAAGGGATCGGGCAAAGGCTGATTAGCTCAATGGATAATGCCGAGGCTGATTTTCTTTCCGTCAGTTTCGGTTATACGGAAGAATTAGCACATTTCTGGCAAAAGTGCGGTTTTGTTTTGGTTCATTTAGGGGAGCATCAAGAAGCCAGTAGCGGTTGTTATTCAGCTATTGCTTTGAAGGGTATGTCGGAAAAGGGAAGGGCTTTGACGAAAATTGCACGGCAACAATTTCAACGTAACGTGGCATTATTTATTCATCCTTTGGCTAAAAAAATAATGCGCGGAAAAATTGATTGGATACTTAATGAGGAAGATTGGCAAAGCTTAAAAAATTTTGCCTATTTCAACCGCTCTTTATTTTCCTCAATGCCCGCGATTCAACGTTTGTTAAGGGCGCAAAATAAACGCAATTTTCCACAACTTTCAAGCTATTTAACGAAAAAACAATTACCCTTTGACAAGAAAAAAAGCGTAGAATGCTTTCGTTTAGAAATTAAACAATACTTAGAGGAACTTTTATGACAACAGAAAAAAAAGAGAAACCAAAAGGCTGGTTTAAACGGGCGTTGGAAAAATATGATCATTTTCTTAAAACTTACGATCTTGATTCCCCGAGCTGCTGTGGTGTACCCAAAATGCGCGAAGACGAAAACGGAAATTTATGTAAAGAAGATTCACTTTTCAAAAAATAACCTGTTTTTTTATACAGACTTCAGCTTGAATCCCCATTTTTAATTCAGTAAACTATGCGTCAATTTTTATAAGAGATTGGCGCATTATTTATGAAAACCGCTTTTTTTCAACTCGATATCCCCTCCGGTCCAAATGATCACAAAATTTTAGGTAATGTCTTGCAAGGCGCTGATGCCCTTGCGATTAGCGAGATTGCCGAACAACACCAACATTTAACTGTCGTAGTGACTCCAGATACCAGAAGTGCGGTTCGTTTATCCGGTATTTTATCGGAATTAAGCGAGCAAGAAGTGAAACTATTTCCTGATTGGGAAACGCTACCTTATGATACTTTTTCGCCTCATCAAGATATTATTTCTTCCCGTCTAAGCGCGCTTTTTCATCTCCAAAATGCAAAAAAAGGCATTTTTTTGTTGCCGATTGCGACCTTAATGCAGCGCCTTTGCCCGCCGCAGTATTTACAACATAATGTTTTATTGATTAAAAAAGGTGATCGCATTGTTATTGATAAAATGCGTTTACAACTGGAATCTGCCGGTTATCGTGCCGTAGAGCAAGTGCTGGAGCATGGGGAATATGCTGTGCGGGGGGCATTGCTTGATCTTTTTCCGATGGGAAGTGCGGTGCCTTTTCGATTAGATTTTTTTGATGATGAAATTGATTCTATCCGCACTTTTGATGTGGATACGCAACGCACGCTAGATGAAATTCAATCTATTAATCTTCTGCCTGCACACGAATTTCCTACTGATGACAAAGGTATTGAATTTTTTCGCGCTCAATTTCGAGAAACTTTTGGGGAAATTCGGCGCGATCCGGAACACATTTATCAACAAATTAGCAAGGGAACCTTGATTTCCGGTATTGAATATTGGCAACCGTTATTTTTTGCAGAAATGGCAACCTTATTTGATTATTTGCCGGAACAAGCCTTATTTGTGGATATGGAAGGCAACCAAGCACAAGGCGTGCGTTTTTATCAAGATGCGAAACAGCGCTATGAGCAACGCAAAGTCGATCCAATGCGCCCGTTATTACCGCCGGAACGTTTATGGCTAAATATTGATGAAGTGAATAGACAACTGAAAGCCTATCCGCGTATTACACTTAAAAACGAAAAAGTGCGCGCGTCAGTGCGTCAGAAAAACTTACCGGTAGCCTCATTGCCTGAGATCACTATTCAATCACAACAAAAAGAACCCCTCGGGCAACTTCGTCAATTTATTGAACATTTTAATGGAAACCTATTGTTTTCGGTCGAAACGGAAGGACGTAGGGAAACTCTGCTTGATTTACTTCAAGCGTTAAAAATTAAACCTAAACAAATTCAATCCCTCACACAGACTGAGCAAGAAAAATTTAGTTTATTGGTCAGCTCCTTTGAGCAAGGTTTTATTATTGAGCAATCCCTGCCGTTAGCCATTATTGGTGAAGCGAATTTACTGGGCGAAAGAGTTCAACAGCGCCGACGTGATAAGCGTAAAACCATTAATCCGGATACGCTTGTGCGTAATTTGGCTGAACTTAAAATCGGGCAACCGGTGGTACATTTGGATCATGGTGTGGGGCGTTATGGCGGTTTGGTAACACTTGATGCCGGGGGAATTAAAGCGGAATATTTGCTCCTGAATTATGCCAATGAATCTAAGCTTTATGTGCCGGTCACCTCGTTGCATTTGATTAGTCGCTATGTAGGCGGTTCCGATGAAAGTGCGCCATTACATAAACTGGGTAACGAGGCTTGGGCAAAATCACGCCAAAAAGCCGCAGAAAAAATTCGTGATGTGGCGGCGGATCTGCTGGATGTTTATGCACAACGTGAGGCGACAAAAGGCTTTGCCTTTAAATATGATCGCGAAGAATTTCAACAGTTTGCAGCAACTTTCCCTTTTGAAGAAACCCATGATCAAGAAATGGCGATCAATGCCGTTATTTCAGATATGTGTCAGCCCAAAGCGATGGATCGTTTAGTCTGTGGCGATGTAGGCTTTGGTAAAACCGAAGTGGCAATGCGTGCGGCATTTTTGGCGGTAATGAATCATAAACAAGTCGGCGTTTTAGTGCCTACGACATTGCTTGCCCAACAACATTATGAAAACTTTAAAGATCGTTTTGCCAATTTGCCGGTAAACGTGGAAGTGCTATCTCGTTTTAAAACGGCGAGAGAACAAAAACAAATTCTGCAAAATCTGGCAGAAGGTAAAGTGGATATTTTGATCGGCACCCATAAACTGATTCAATCGGATGTGAAATTTCATGATCTCGGTTTGCTGATTATTGATGAAGAACATCGTTTTGGTGTGGGGCAAAAAGAAAAAATTAAACAACTACGTGCCAATATCGATATTCTCACCCTGACGGCAACCCCGATTCCACGCACCCTTAATATGGCAATGAACGGTATTCGTGATCTCTCTATTATTTCCACGCCGCCAGCTCGCCGCTTGAGTATTAAAACCTTTGTTCGTCAAAAGGATGACTTAGTGGTACGCGAAGCCATTTTGCGTGAAATTCTGCGTGGCGGACAGGTATATTATTTACACAATGATGTGGCGAGTATTGAAAATACGGCAGAAAAATTGACCGCACTTGTGCCGGAAGCTCGGGTGATTGTGGGACATGGACAAATGCGGGAGCGTGAACTAGAACGGGTGATGAGCGATTTTTATCATCAACGCTATAATGTATTGGTTTGCTCAACCATCATTGAAACGGGCATTGATGTTCCAACGGCAAATACGATTATCATTGAACGGGCGGATCATTTTGGTCTGGCACAATTACATCAATTACGTGGTCGGGTAGGGCGTTCTCATCATCAAGCCTATGCCTACTTACTTACCCCTCCCCCGAAAATGATGACAAAAGATGCTCAACGCCGTCTTGAAGCTTTGGAAAGTTTAGATAATCTTGGCGCGGGATTTATTCTTGCCACCCATGATTTAGAAATTCGTGGCGCAGGGGAATTGTTGGGGAATGAACAAAGCGGACAAATTGAAACCATCGGTTTTTCCCTTTATATGGAATTGTTGGATGCGGCGGTGAAAGCTTTAAAAGAAGGACGTGAGCCGTCTTTGGAAGAATTAACCCAACAACAGGCTGAAATCGAACTGAGAGTCGCGGCTTTGTTACCGGATGAATATTTAGGCGATGTGAATATGCGTTTATCCTTCTATAAACGTATTGCCGCCGCCGAGACAAGACAAGAATTAGATGAATTAAGAGTCGAATTGATCGACCGTTTTGGTTTGTTACCGGAAGCAACGAAAAACTTACTTCAAATTGCCGAATTACGTTTATTGATTGAGCCTCTAAAAATACTTCGCATTGATGCCGGCACACAAGGGGGCTTTATTGAATTTTCACCGACAACACAAGTCGCACCGGAAAAATTTATTCAGCTTATTCAAAAAGAACCGATTGTCTATCGTTTTGACGGGCCGTCGAAATTTAAGTTTATGAAGGATCTTTCGGATAATAAAGTGCGGTTGGAATTTGTGGTAAATTTAATCAAGTTTCTGCTTGAGTAAGATTTTTTAACTCTGTTGTATTACATTGCAGAACTTAGCATGACAACAATGACGTACTATTTTTATAGTGCGTCATTTTTTTACTTCAATTTTTCTTTCTGAATAATAAGCCGTGATATTAAACCGAATGCTATGTCAGTATGTTTTTGTTGCATTAAGTTTGCTGTATTTTTGGTTTTGTCACTTTTCCCGATTTGAAAGACAATCTCGTTACTTAGGAAAAATGCGGTATTTATAACCGAATTTTTCTATTTGTCAGGATGGATTTGCTGAATATATGGATTATTTTGCAATAAATTCATACTGTGATCCAGATCTCATTTTAATGATTAATAAATACAGTATTATGCTGTTACTGAACGGTAAGCGTGTTAAGTAAGCTGTTCCTAAGAGGTAATATTTATTTATTGGTATATTTATATTGAGGATCTCGCAATGAACAAACGAAATTTTTTAAAATCATTAATAGCTGCTTCAGTATTGGCTACGACAGGCTTTACCTCTATCTCTATTCAAGCGACAGAGACTATAAAATTAGGTTTTTTGGTGAAACAGCCGGAAGAACCCTGGTTCCAAACAGAATGGGTATTTGCGGATAAAGCCGCCAAAGATCTAGGGGACGTTCAGATTATAAAAATGGCGATTCCTGACGGTGAAAAAACATTGAATGCTATAGATAATTTAGCAGCAAACGGTGCAAAAGGTTTTGTTATTTGTACACCTGATCCTAAATTAGGGCCAGCTATTATGGCAAAGGCTCGTTCTTATGATCTGAAAGTAATTACAGTCGATGATCAATTTTTAAATGCAGCGGGGGAACCTATGAATAATGTGCCGATTATCATGATGGCTGCAACAGAAATTGGTGAACGTCAAGGTTTAGAATTGTATAAAGAAATGCAAAAACGCAGTTGGAATGTCAATGAAACCGCGGTATTAGCTATCACAGCAGACGAACTGGATACTGCCCGTCGCCGTACGGACGGATCTATTTCTGCCTTAATCAAAGCAGGCTTCCCTGAAAAACAAATCTATAAATCGCCCACGAAAAGTAATGATATTCCGGGAGCGTTAGATGCCGCTAATGCCATGTTAGTGCAGCACCCCGAAGTGAAAAATTGGTTAATCGTCGGGATGAACGATAATACCGTGTTAGGGGGAATTAGGGCTACGGAAGGGCAGGGCTTTAAACCTGAAAATGTTGTCGGTATCGGTATCAATGGTACGGATGCAGTAAGTGAGCTTTCAAAGCCTAAAATGACCGGTTTTGTCGGCTCATTACTGCCAAGCCCCGATGTGCATGGCTATCGTAGTACGGAAATGCTTTATAAATGGGTTAAAGAGGGAATTGAGCCACCAAAATATACGCCGATTGGTGATCCCGTATTACTGACGCGAGATAACTTTAAACTAGAGTTGGAGAAAAAAGGGCTTTAGTTGAATGTCATTAAAATATCGGTAAGGAGGAAATATTTATGCAAATTCCTTATTTAGAATTTGACCAAATTAGCAAATCTTTTCCTGGTGTTAAAGCATTACAAAATGTGTCATTTAAATGCTATGAGGGGAAAGTACATGCCCTTATGGGGGAAAATGGTGCCGGTAAATCTACCTTACTGAAAATTTTAAGTGGTAACTATTTGCCGACGGAAGGAAAAATGCATATTGGGGGACGCTCTCTTACATTTCGCACAACAAAAGATGCCTTACTTGCCGGAGTTGCTATTATTTATCAAGAATTAAATATCGTACCGGACATGACGGTTGCAGAAAATCTTTGTTTGGGTCAATTCCCTCATTCTTTTGGATTGGTTAATCAGAAAGAATTAATAATCCGTACGAAAAAATACTTAGATAAACTAGCCTTAAATATTTCACCAAATACTCCTTTAAGAGAACTTTCCATTGGTCAATGGCAAATGATTGAAATTGCAAAAGCATTGAGCCGTGGAGCGAAAATTATTGCGTTTGATGAACCGACCAGTAGTTTGTCTGCACCTGAAATTGAAAAGTTGTTTGCAGTGATTGAAGAACTGAAAGCGGAAGGAAAGGTTATTCTGTATGTTTCTCATCGAATGGAAGAAATCTTTCGTATTAGTGATGAAATTACCATATTGAAAGACGGTCGGTTTATTGAAACATTTTCGGATCTGTCAAAGATTAATAATGACATCTTAGTGCGTAGTATGGTTGGGCGTAATTTAGGCGATATTTATCATTATCGTTCAAGAGAAGTAGGGAAAACACGGTTAAAACTGACCGCACTTTCAAGCAAAAAGTTGCCGGGAAGTTTTAATCTTGAAGTGAAAGCGGGAGAGATTCTCGGGTTATTTGGGTTGGTTGGCGCCGGTCGTTCGGAGTTATTTAAGCTTATTTTTGGTGCGGATCCAATGATTCAAGGAAATATTGAGTTAGACGGAAAAAGTATCAAGATAACTTGCCCCAAAGATGCTATTGAACAAGGCATAGTGTTATGTCCAGAGGATCGTAAAAAAGAAGGAATAATTCCTTTGGCGAGCGTAGCGGAAAACATAAATTTAAGCGCAAGACGATCCCATAATTTCTTTAAATTTATTATTAATGAGTTTTGGGAAAAACAAAATGCAGAGAAACAATGCCAACAAATGAATGTGAAAACACCGTCTATTGAGCAACTTATTATGAATTTATCCGGTGGAAACCAACAAAAAGTGATTTTAGGACGATGGTTATCCGAGGATATTAAAGTGCTTCTATTGGATGAGCCGACACGCGGTATTGATGTAGGGGCAAAATCCGAAATCTATGATCTGATTTTTAAACTAGCTGATGAAAAGATTGCAATCATTGTGATTTCAAGCGATTTACCTGAGGTTATCGGTTTATCCGATCGCATTATGGTCATGAGAAATCGACAAATTACAGGTGTTGTAGAACGTGAAGAGGCAACGGAAGAGCGTGTTTTGAAACTTGCTATGGTGGAAACCGATATCTTTGAAACCGTAGCTAAGTAATATAAGGAGAATTTTTATGACTTCAGTAACTTCTCAAACTCACAATATGAGCAGATTTAATAAAATTTGGAATGCTTATGGTATGTTGTTAATTTTTGCTGTTATTTTTATTTCTGCTTGTTTATTTATTCCTAATTTTGCAACGGTTATTAATATGAAAGGCCTAGGGCTAGCCATTTCAATGAGCGGTATGGTTGCTTGCGGTATGTTATTTTGTCTTGCTGCCGGTGAAATTGATTTATCTGTCGCTTCTGTGATTGCTTGTGCCGGCGTTGTCACTGCAACAGTGATTAACCTTACTCAAAGTGTAACGTTAGGTGTGTTATCAGGCGTATCATTAGGTGCTTTAATCGGTTTGATAAATGGTTTTGTTATAGCAAAATTAAAAATCAATTCCTTAATTACCACATTGGCAAGTATGCAAATTGCACGTGGTTTCGGCTATATTATTTCTGATGGTAAAGCAGTGGGTATTACAAAAGAAGAATTTTTCGAGCTGGGTTATCAAAATTTACTTGGTATTCCTTTACCAATTCTATTTACCATTATTTGTATTGCTATCTTTGGTTTTTTATTAAGTAAAACTACCTACGGACGTAATACTTTAGCAATTGGCGGCAATGAGGAAGCAGCACGATTAGCCGGGATTAATGTTGATCGCACGAAATTAATTATTTTTGTCGTATCCGGAGCAATTTCTGCGCTCGCCGGCGTTATTCTTGCTGCTAGAATGACAAGCGGACAACCTATGACATCCATTGGTTTTGAATTGGTGGCAATTTCAGCTTGCGTACTTGGCGGCGTATCTTTGAATGGTGGTGTCGCTAAAATTTCATTTATCATAGCTGGAGTATTAATTTTAGGTACTATTGAAAATGCGATGAATTTATTAAATATCTCACCGTTTTCTCAATATGTTGTAAGAGGTTTAATTCTATTAATTGCCGTCATATTTGATAGATATAAACAGAAACTAATAAAGTAAAAATGTGAATGGATAATAATGCGGATATTTTAGTCTCCGCATTTTGTTTTGTATTCATCGGTATTTTATATCTATGCTTGTAAGCCAATTTGTTTTTGTTGGAACACAACCTTAAGTTGTATGTGTAATTTGAGAGATAATATGAAAATAATAAACAAAAATAATGTTCAACAGAATCCGTTATTACCCGGCTATAACTTTAATGCATATTTAGTTGCCGGTTGTACGCCAATTGAAGAAAATAGTGAATTGGATTTTACGATTAACCGTCCCCATGGAATGAGAGGATATATCATTAATCTTACAACAAAAGGAGAGGGGCGGGTATTTCAAGGGAAAGAAGCATTTAATTGCCAAGTCAGTGACTTGCTTTTATTTCCGCCAAATGCTGTTCATTATTACTATCGAGCCAATAATTCGCCAAGTTGGCACCATCAATGGATTTATTTTCGCCCGAGAGCATTTTGGCTGGATTGGGTTAAATGGACTGATGAGGTTAATAATGTAGGAAGACTGACGATTCCTGATGATCAAAGCTATCAAGAAATTCTCTCTTTGTTTTTACAGATTGAAAAGGAATATAATTCTGATGATCCGCTTTCGGAAGCCGTTTCAATGTGTTTATTGGAACAGTTATTAATTCGTTGTTTTCGATTTGACCCGGCAAATAAACAAAGAATGCTTGATCCCCGAATACTCGAAACTTGCCATTTTATTTCCGATAATATTGATAAAAACTATACGGTTAATGAAATAGCCAAGCAGGCTTGTATGTCCACTTCTCGACTTACACACTTATTTGCCCAGCAAATTGGCACAAGTATCATAAAATGGAGGGAAGAGCAAAGAATGATTAAAGCAAAACATTTATTACATGCTTCCGGCGAACCTATTTATCATATTGCCCGCCAATTAGGTTATGACGACCAACTTTATTTTTCACGAATTTTTAAACGTTACACCGGTTTAAGTCCCTCTCGTTTTCGGGATTCAAGATAAAATTTGATCTGGTTCGCATATTTTCTTATGCAACTTTTTTGTCCATATTTCTAGCCTATCATTGTCTAACGATTGATAAAAAAAATCGCTAATCTACTGTTAATCCGTTTAAGGAATAAAGGTGGTGGCAATGCAAAAGATTAAACAAATAATTGAAGAGGGCAATATTTCTATTGGTATTGAATTTGGTTCAACAAGAATTAAATCGGTTTTAATTGATAGCAAAGGAAATATTTTAGCCAAAGGCGAGTTTGAATGGGAAAATCATCTTATTGATGGTATTTGGACTTATCCTCAAGAAGAAATTTGGCAGGGTTTACAAGGTGCTTACGCCTCGCTCTCCGAATCCGTCAAAAAACAATACAATGTCGTTATTAGGCAGGCGAAAGCAATTGGTATTAGTGGCATGATGCATGGTTATATGCCATTCGATAAAGAGGGTAATCAGCTGACTTTTTTCCGCACCTGGCGTAATAATATCACATCAAAATCTTCTGAAAAATTGACCGCACTTTTTCAATATAACATTCCGCAACGTTGGAGTATTTCTCATTTATATCAAGCCGTTTTAAATAAAGAAGAGCATGTACCGAATATTGATTTTTTAACAACGTTGGCAGGTTATATTCATTGGAAATTAACTGATGAAAAAGTATTGGGAATCGGTGAGGCTTCAGGGATGTTTCCTATTGATATTCAACTACTTGATTTTAATCAAAAAATGTTAGATCAATTTGATCGGCTTATCAGTGAATTAGATTATCCCTGGACGATTCGTCATATTTTACCCAAAGTAGCCAGAGCCGGAGAATACGCTGGCGTGTTGACAGAATCCGGTGCTAAATTGATTGATCCAAGTGGTGGATTACAAGCCGGTATCCCGCTTTGTCCGCCGGAAGGGGATGCTGGAACCGGTATGGTGGCAACTAACAGTATCCAAGAAAAAAGCGGAAATATTTCAGCCGGAACTTCTGCTTTTGCCATGATTGTATTGGAAAAAGAGCTATCTAGAGTGTATGAACAATTAGATATGGTGACTACGCCGAGCGGTAAATTAGTCGCAATGGCGCATGCCAACAATTGTACATCGGATATTAATGCTTGGGTGAGTTTATTCGGTGAATGTCTGGCTACATTTGGTGTAAATGTCAGTCAAAGCAAACTTTATGAAACCTTATTTATAAAGGCGTTAGAAGGTGAGAATGATTGTGGCAATTTGCTTGCTTATGGCTTCTATTCAGGGGAGCATGGTGTAGGCTTAAATGAAGGCTGCCCTATGTTCTTACATCCGATGAAGGCAAATTTTAATTTAGCCAATTTTATTCGAGTTCATCTTTATACTGCCTTTGGAGCAATGAAGCTTGGTATGGATATTTTACTGCAACGGGAACAAGTCAAAATCCAGCAAATCTTAGCCCATGGCGGCATTTTCAAAACAAAAGGTATCGCACAAAAAATTTTGGCCTCTGCACTCAATGTACCTATTGCTGTAACTGAATCAGCGACTGAAGGGGGCGCATGGGGAATTGCATTATTAGCCAATTATCTTTCATATAAGCATAAATCTCTCGAAACCTATTTAGATGAAGATATTTTTAGTAGTTGTAATAAAGAGATTGTTTATCCGGATAGTGAGATGGTTCTAGGTTATAACGCATTTATTAAACGCTATTCTCAGGGGCTTTCTATTGTTCAAGAAGCCATTAATACAAAAATTTTAACGATATCATAGGAGATGATGATGGAATTTATTAAAAATCTGGAAGTTTGGTTTGTTGTAGGAAGCCAACATTTATACGGAGATGAAGCGTTGCAACAAGTAAAACAAAACGCCGGGCAAATCACAGAGTATTTGAATCAACAAAATCCATTTATCAAAATTAAGCTAAAAGAATTGGCTACTTCACCGGAAGAAATTCTATCAATTTGCCAAGCCGCGAATAACCAAGATAATTGCGTCGGAATTATTGCGTGGATGCATACATTCTCACCGGCAAAAATGTGGATTGCGGGTTTAACTCAGTTAAGTAAGCCATTATTACAATTTCATACCCAATTTAATCAATTTATTCCTTGGAACGAGATTGATATGGATTATATGAATCTTCACCAAACCGCACATGGTGATCGTGAATTTGGTTTCTTGCTATCCCGTTTACGTAAAGCCAGAACCATTGTTGTGGGACATTGGAAAAATGCCACTGTGTTAGAAAAAATGAATCGTTGGCAACGTGTTTTAGCCGCAATTTATGATCAAAAAAATTTACGCATCGCACGTTTTGGCGATAATATGCGGCAAGTTGCAGTAACCGAAGGAGATAAAGTTGAAGCCCAGATCAAATTTGGCTATAGCGTTAACGGTTATGGTGTCTATCAATTGGTTGAAAGTATTCATACAGTCACTGATGAAGATGCAGAGGTATTGGTTAAAGAATACGAAAAAGAATACCGAATCAGTGCTAAATTACAAAAAAATGGTGAAAAACGTACCGCACTTTTTGATACGGCGAAAATTGAATTGGGGCTAAAACGTTTCTTAGATAACGGTGGTTTTAAAGCCTTTACGGATACGTTTGAAAATCTACATAATATGAAACAATTGCCGGGATTACCGGTACAGCGTTTAATGCAACAAGGTTATGGATTTGGTGCTGAAGGAGACTGGAAAACTGCTGCGTTGGTTCGGGCAATAAAAGTAATGGGGTATGGATTGCCAAAAGGCAGTTCCTTTATGGAAGATTATACCTATCATTTAGCCGAAAATAATGAAGTGGTGCTGGGGGCGCATATGTTGGAAGTTTGCCCATCCATTACTGATGATAAACCTCTGTTAGAGATAAAACCGCTTGGTATTGGTGGCAAAGAAGATCCAACCCGTTTGATTTTTACTGCAAAAACCGGTCGTGCGGTGAACGCAGCCATTGTTGATATGGGAAATCGATTCCGTATGGTTGTTGCTGATTTGGATGTGGTAGAAAAACCGCAAGATATGCCTAATTTGCCGGTTGGACATGCTTTTTGGCAGCTTAAGCCTAATTTTGAGGTTGGGACTCAAGCTTGGATTTTAGCCGGCGGTGCGCATCATAGTGCATTTAGCTTAGATGTGGATGCCGATATGTTACGTATGTTTGCAGAATATTTTGATATTGAGTTTATTCATATCAATGAAAATACAGAACTTTTTCAATTAAAAAATGAGTTGCGTTGGAATGAATTAAGTTATAAATAATTTTTCGTCTCTATTTCCTTTAAAGAAAGCCTATTTTCCAAATGAAGATAGGCTTTTTAAGAAAAGCATTATTTCACCTCCGAGCCCTTTAACCATTTTCTTACCCAAGAGCGGTTGGCGGATAGGTTTTGTATAATTTCTTCCCCTAAAGGCAAAGGTTCGCCATAAATTAATGAGGCTAAAGTTTCGCCTAATAAAGGGGCGGAGGTTAATCCGCGTGATCCTAATGCGGCAACCAGAAAAAGGTTGGGAAAATTGACCGCACTTGGAATCGCTTGCTTACGGCGGCGGAGATTAAAGAGATTGTGATAATCTTCCCGTTGTCGGGTGAAATTAGGGATATTTCCCACCATTGGGGCGAGATCACGTACGGAGCAACGAATGCACATGCGTGCCAAATTGCCCGATGTATCCACATCTTGCGTCCAACGTTGAGCAATATTTTGTTGTAGTTTTTGTTGGTTTTCCCGTTGTTCTTGTTCGCTAAAGCGACGATCCGTATTATCCCGTATATGACTTGCACCAAGGCAATGGCTGGTTTTGGCGTGATCTGCCGGTGTGAGATAGCCATCGTAACAAAGTACGGACTTAAGTTTCAGTAAGTTTTCGGAAGTGGGAATTTGACTCACTTGTCCTCGAATCGGGTAAAGAGGAAGTTTTTCCGTTTGAACAAAATCCGTGATTTTATAGCCGTTGGCGAGTATCACAACTTCGTGCTCTGTGATGTCATTTTGGGAATTATGCACTTGCCAACCGGCTTGGGTTTGGGCAAGTGCGGTAATTTTTTGTGAGGTTTTGATTTTTACGCCACATTTTTCAAGTCGTGAAAAGGTATTTTGCACAAATTGGCGAGGAGCAAGCCAAGCACCTTGAGGGATAAACCCACCGCCACAAGAAAGGGGCAAGCCGACTTTTTCGCTTAATGCCTCTGTATTGAGCATTTCAACTATTTCATTAGGTAAGCCTAATTGGGAAATTTTTTCCAATTTGACCGCACTTTTTTCGTTATAGGCACATAATGCTACGCCACAAAATTCATATTCAAATTCTATACCTTGTTTTATCGCCCAATCCAGTAATTGTTTGCCGTAGGAGAAGGCATGAAGATAAAAACGGACAGTGAGAGGATTATCATCGCTCAGTTGAGGATAAAACGCCCCTTGTTTATTGCCGGAAGCATTGAGTGCCGGTTGTTCATCTTCACAATAAAGGGTGATGTCGGCACCGCGTTGAAGTAATGAAATGGCGGTACAGAGCGAGGCAATGCCCCCTCCGACAATTGCAATGTCTTGTTTTTTCATGCTGGCAGGTTGGGGTAAATACCAAGGCGCTGAAAGTGAGGTCGGTTTTGCTTGTGTTTTTTGCCCGTTTAAGCACTCCCGTTTTTTGCCAAAACCTTTACGTTTTTGGACTGCAAAACCTGCCGATGCTAATCCTTTTCTGACCGCACTTGCTGCGGTGAAGGTGGCAAAAGTGCCGCTCGCTTTGGTGAACCGATACATTTGGCTATATAAGTCTTCGTTCCACATATCCGGATTTTTGCTTGGTGCGAATCCGTCTAAAAACCAAGCATCAATGCGATCATTCATATAATCGCCAAGTTGCGGTAAATTTTCTGTTACATCGCCAAACCATAAATCCAGGGTGGTTTCATCAAAATTAATGCGTTGACAGCCTTTAATCGGTGAGCGCCAGTAGCATTGTAAATGCTGGCTTAATTCGGCAAATTGCGGATATGCCGTATGGGCTTGCTGAAGTGCGGTCGGTTTTAGCGGATATTTTTCAAAAGAAATAAAATAGAGGCGTTTGAGAGGCGCATTGACATATTTTTTGCGAAATTCTCGAAATAATCGGATGGTAGCAAAAAAATTTAATCCTGTACCAAAACCGGTTTCTGCAATGGTGAAGTGAGTATGTTGATGATCTTGCCAACGTTCCCATAATTGATTGCCCTGTAAAAATACATAATCCGTTTCTGCCAATCCATCGTGATTGGAAAAATAAACATCATCAAATTGATTGGAGACGGGGGTATGTTGTTCATTAAAATGAATGTCTGCATACTGAACGGCGAGCATTTTTATTCCTTTCTTGCATTATTGAATTGACTTATAATAACGGAATTTTCCGGCTTATTGAAATTTGTCGGGCGGTATGGGTTTCACAGTCTCTAACTGGTCGAACAAATGAATTATTGCTTGAAATATTTTTATTTCGTAGTAGTTTTGAGCCGTTATTTTGACATATAAAACAAAAAGGAAGAAGCAATGAAAAGAGCTGTAATTACAGGCTTTGGTATTATTTCCAGTATCGGTAACAATAAAGAAGAAGTGCTTGCCTCACTAAAAGCAGGAAAATCAGGCATTGAGATTGTGCCTGAATTTGTTGAGATGAAAATGCGTAGTCAGGTTGCGGGTACGATTAAATTGGATCCAAGTGAGCATATTGATCGTAAAGTGTATCGTTTTATGGGTGATGCAGCGGCTTATGCTTATCTTTCTATGCGTGAAGCGATTGAAGACGCGGGATTAACGGAAGATCAGGTATCGAATGATCGTACCGGTTTAGTTATCGGGGCAGGTACAGGATCGGCGCATAATCAATTGATAGCCTGTGATGCGGCGCGTGGCCCGCGTGGTGTGAAGGCAATCGGCCCTTATGCCGTAACAAAAACCATGGCTTCCAGCGTTTCTGCTTGTTTGGCGACCCCTTATAAAATCCGTGGCGTCAGCTATTCTATTAGTTCCGCTTGTGCGACTTCGGCACATTGTATCGGTCACGCATTAGAATTGATCCAATTAGGGAAACAAGATGTGGTGTTTGCAGGCGGAGCGGAAGAGTTATCTTGGGAATGTGCGACCGAATTTGACGCAATGGGAGCGGTTTCCACTAAATACAATGAGACGCCGGAAAAAGCGTCCCGTGCTTACGATGCCAATCGTGACGGTTTCGTGATTGCCGGTGGTGGTGCGGTTGTAGTTGTGGAAGAGTTAGAACATGCCCTTGCTCGCGGAGCAAAAATTTATGCGGAAATCGTGGGTTATGGTGCAACATCAGATGGCTATGATATGGTCGCACCAAGTGGTGAAGGGGCGGAACGTTGTATGAAACAAGCGATGGCAACGGTGGATACCCCAATTGATTATATTAATGTTCACGGCACTTCCACTCCGGTTGGTGATGCGAAAGAATTGGGCGCAATCAAAAGTGTGTTTGGTGCCAATGTGCCGGCAATTTCATCCACTAAATCTATGACCGGTCACTCTTTAGGGGCGGCAGGTGTGCATGAAGCCATTTACACCTTATTAATGCTGGATAATGATTTTATTGCGCCAAGCATTAATATTGAAACCTTAGATGAAGCGGCGGAAGGTTGCAATATCGTGACAGAAACCAAAGAAAATGCCGGTTTGCAAACGGTGATGTCAAACAGCTTTGGTTTTGGCGGTACGAATGCAACGTTAATTTTCAAACGTTACAATGGTTAATCGAATACACCAATAGTAAAAAGAAAAATCGCACGGTAGCAATATCGTGCGATCTTTTGTGGATATTCAATATGATTTTTTCGGCTTATGAATCACACTTTCATGATTTTAAATTAGTGCGTGAAGTTCGGGTCAATCATTTATGTTGTCCGCTATCAACCCAAACCGAAACCATGGTACTGAGCCTTTATTCTTATGAGGAATACCGTGGTTTTATTGATCGAACTTCACCAAAACTTGCCGGCGTATTTGCTCGTGAAAAGGATAATGAACCCATTGCCACGGTTGATTGGACGCCAGAAATGGAAAGTTTTTTCAAACGGGAACGCCAAAACACCGATAAATTTGACCGCACTTGGCGTTTTACGAACGGTGCAAAAGTTTGGCTTGCGATGGTAATTTTAGTGGTAGGGGGGATGGGATATGCGGTCTATCACAAAGTGCAAAAAGGCGGGAAAATAGATTGGTATATTCTCACTAGCCTATGGGATAATTATGATGCCACACCGGAACTTGGTACAAAATATTTTGTAAAAGTCCAAAAGGGTGGCACAGTGCGAGATAGGTTTTGGGTGAAAATTGAGGAAGTTCTAGATGATAATCGATATGCCATTAGTATTAATTATTACCCTAATCCGATAGCCGAGGTTGGACAGGCATTTGATATTAAAACCTTGTTGAACGATGAAAAATTTAAAGGCAAAATTTTTGTAGAATTTCAGCCGCACTTTTCACATAATGGTAAAGCACAGGCTGCTTTTGTTGATAAGCAAAAACATCGTGTTTTTTTATTACAAAAACCGACAGAAAAATTATCCCTCGATAAAGTGAAACTTCCGCTTTCCGTGCAGGAGGTTTACCGATGAAACATCCTGTACATAATCCGCAATTTGTTCAACGTTATATGTATATCGACAAATTATCGACATCAAAAATATTACCTTTGCTCATCGGATTTTTCTGGGCGGTATGTTGTTGGGCAATAGGTGGTGTTAGCTATTATCAAATCCTTCAGGCGGAGGCGAAACAAAAAGAGATTGTTCTATGGCGACCGATCACCGTAATTTATAATTTAGCTGGAGGAGAGGCGGTTTTGGTTATTTCCCTTTTATTGGGTATCGTCTCGTTCTATTTTGGTTGGAGGAATTATAAAATAAAAAATACGCCTTTAATACAAGATAAATCTAAGAACGATAAGGCGCATTATAATAATCCTTACAAGGTGACAGTGGGCGATATAAGTGCGTTAGAACAACAAATCGGTTTTTCATTACCCCAAGATTATCGTGATTTTTTACTGTGTTATAACGGTGAATCGCCGGTTGCTTGCGTATTTAATGACAAGATTGAAATTGACTATTTTTATAACTTAGTTACTGATAATCTGGAGCTTCGATTAAGCGAGATTTTTAACAATGTGCCAAATTATGGTTACGGTTTACCGATTGCTCAAACGCTTGCCGGAGATTTATTAGTTCTTTCGCCAAAAGGGGAAATTCTATTTTTTGACGTTGAAATATTCTGTGATGATGAGGGGGAATTTCTCTATGATATAGAAGATGAACCGGAATGCATTGCGGAAAGTTTTACTATGTTGTTGGAGTCACTGATATGAGTTTAATATTTAAAAAGTTAGGGTTGGTTAAGCCCTGAAGATTTAGAAGACATGCAGAAAAACAGTCTTCGTTTGGATAAGCGGGATAAACGTGCTTTAATTAAGACTTACGAAACGGATTATGTGATTACGCAAGATGATATTGTGGCACTTGAGGCTGAGATTGGATTTTCTTTACCACAAGATTATATTGATTTCTTAATGCGTTATAACGGAGGCGATCCTTCTAAATCAGTATTTAATGAGAATGTCGTGGTGCAATATTTTTTTGCACTAAAATCTCATTATAGTGGTTACTTATTAATAAATATGGGGGATTATGGGCTTGCCATTGCCGAAACCCCAAATGGTGATCAGCTCGTTTTATCTCCTACGGGTAAAATTTATTATTTTGATCATGAAATTCCGTATTGTGAGGGTGAGGAATTAGAGTTTGTTTGTGAAAGTTTTACAGCATTGTTAGAAGGATTATATTGATGAGTGATAAAATAAATTTTATACATATTGAACAGGAAACAGTTCCAAATATTATTTCGTTACATGATTGTGTGTGCACAAGTATTCAGGTGATAGACAATAAAGTTTATTTTGAATTTGAAGATGGGTTTGTGGTGCTCAATACGCATTCGGATAATCGATCCGGAAAACATTTGAAAACAGATAAATCTTGTATTGTTTTTAGTCATAATGAGCCTGATATAGAATACCATTATGAAATAGAAATGTTTCATAATATTTATTTTCTTAATAAATATCTTTTTACAACTAGAAAGTTTATTGATTTTTCTCAGCTATGTAGCATGATTAATTCTAAAGAATATGAACTAGTATTTATTAATCTTGATAAATCAATTAAAACAGAAAAATATTTTTTAGAGGCAGTGTTAATTAGAAAGAAAACAAGAAAACATTTCCCTATGTTTATTAAGATTATAAGTACATATAATCTTCTGTATAAATGGAATAATTTATGTATGGATAGGGAAATTCGTTGAGGTTAATCATACGAAGTGGTACAGAATACAGCAGAAAAATCTCTTTAAAAAATGACCGCACTTTATCTATAAAAAAGCCCTGAATATTCAGGGCTTTTGATTATGGTTAATTTGCGATACCTTTATGTCTTAACAGTGCGTCTAGCTGTGGTTCGCGGCCTCGGAAGCGTTTGAAAAGTTCCATAGGCTCTTCTGAACCGCCACGGGTTAAGATTTCATCAAGGAAGGATTTTCCGGTAATTGGGTTGAAAATCCCTTCCTCTTCAAAGCGTGAGAAGGCATCGGCAGAGAGTACTTCCGCCCATAAGTAACTGTAATAACCTGCTGCATATCCTCCCGCGAAGATATGGCTGAAACTATGCGGTGTTCTTGCCCAGTCCACTCCTTGAATTACCGCAACTTGCGATTTTACGGCTTTGAGCGTATCAAGAATTTGATTCATTTTTTCCGGATCAAATGTGTGATGTAAACGGAAATCGAAAATGCCGAATTCAAGTTGGCGTAACACGAACATCGCCGCTTGGAAGTTTTTTGCTTTCAATAGTTGTACTAATTTTTCTTTTGGCAAAGGTTCGCCCGTTTCGTAGTGGCCGGAAATAAATGCCAGCGCCTCTTCTTCCCAGCACCAGTTTTCCATAAATTGGCTTGGTAATTCCACTGCATCCCAAGGTACACCGTTAATGCCTGCCACATCAGATACGTCAATTTGTGTGAGCATATGGTGAATGCCGTGTCCGAATTCGTGGAAAAGCGTGGTGACTTCATCATGGGTAAATAATGCGGGTTTATCACCAATAGGCGCATTAAAGTTACAAGTTAAATATGCCACCGATGTTTGAACGGAACCGTCAGATTTACGTTTTCTACCCATGCAATCATCCATCCAAGCTCCGCCGCGTTTGTTTTCACGGGCATAAAGATCGAGATAAAAACTGCCGCGTAGTTGATCATTTTCATCAATCAGATCAAAGAAACGTACATCTTTGTGCCAAGTATCTACTCCAAAACGTTCTACTGCACGGATATTGAAAATGCGTTTAATCAGTTCAAATAAGCCGGAGATCACGCGATCTTCAGGGAAATAAGGGCGAAGTTCTTCGTCGTTGATCGCGTATAGATGTTGTTTTTGTTTTTCGCTGTAGAAAGTAATATCCCAAGGTTCAAGTTTTGTTACACCAAATTCTTTTTCGCAGTAGGCTTGGAGTTCAGCCAATTCTTTTTCACCCTGTGGTTTGGCGCGTTTCGCCAAATTATCTAAGAAATCCAGCACTTGTTGTGGATTTTCCGCCATTTTAGTCGCAAGGGAAAGTTCGGTGTAAGTATTAAAACCGAGTAATTTCGCCAATTCTACACGCAAGGTGAGAATTTCTTCCATGATTTTACTGTTATCCCATTTACCGGCATTCGGACCTTGCTCTGAGGCACGGGTTGCGTAAGCACGGTACATTTCTTCGCGTATCGCTTGATTTTCACAGTAGGTCATGATCGGCAAATAGCTTGGAATTTCAAGAGTAAAGCGATAGCCTTGTAATCCTTTACTTTGAGCGGATTGTTTTGCCGCTTGCAATGCGGATTCAGGCAGTCCTTTAAGTGCTGTTTCATCTTCAATCACCTTTTCCCAGCCCATTGTTGCATCAAGCACATTATTACTGAATTGAGAACTGAGTTCGGATAATCTTGCTGAAATTTCACCATAACGTTTTTGTTTTTCTTCCGATAAAGCAATACCGGAAAGATCAAAATCCCGTAAGGAATTTTCAATCGCCTTTTTTTGAGCTATGGAGTAAGTGGCAAATTCAGGGCTATTTTTGAGTGCTAAATACGCATTATAAAGTCCTTTGTGCTGACCGACCCAAGTACTATATTCAGAAAGTAGAGGTAGGCAAGCCTGATAGGCAGTGCGTAAGTCTGGACTGTTTTTTACCGAATTTAAATGGGAAACCGGCGACCAAGCCCGACCTAGACGATCGCTCACTTCCGTTAAAGGTAAAATAAAATTTTCCCAAGTAAAGTGCGGTTGATTTAAGACCTGTTCTATTGTGTCACGGCAATCTTGAATGAGTTTTTCTACAGCAGGTTGAATGTGTTCCGGTTTGATTTGTGAAAAAGGCGGTAGCCCTTGGATATTGAGTAATGGATTTGTCATAGATATTTCCTTTGTTAAACTGTTCTGTATATGACGGTGAATTCTATAATATCAAGGTTGAAAAATCTAAAAAATCAGTAATAATGGTTCGCATTTAAATTATTTAGGAATACTATGAAGTACATTTATATTCTGTTGGGTTTTATTTCTCTTGCTCTTGGTGTTGTTGGTATTTTTCTTCCGCTTTTGCCAACCACACCATTTCTTTTACTGACGTTGTTTTTCTTTGCGAAAGGCTCAACGCGTTTAGAAACCTGGTTTCTTGGCACGTCTATCTATCAAAAACATTTGAAGTCTTTTAATGAACGCCGAGCAATGAGCAAAAAAACAAAAATAGTTATTTTGGCGTTTGCCAGCTCAATGTTATTAATCGGATTTTATTTTACTCCTAGTGTGGTGGGCAGAAGTATTATCGCCGCATTAATTATTGTGAAGTATTGGTTTTTCTTATTTTGGATTAAAACTGAGGAAGAATCAGAAGTTGATTCCATACCAAGAGAAGAGATAGGAAATGAATAATTTTTTCTCTGCAAGTCTGAAAAGTGCGGTTATTTTTTCCGTTATTTTTACGCTAAGCGGTTGTGATAACGAGAATCTGAATAATCCAACGCTATCTCAATCTCAGTCTGAATCTACTATTTCAATAGAAAAACCGACGGTTCAACACAATCGTGAAAAACTGATTCGTGGCATAAAATTCGATGCGGTTTTAGATCCTTGGCAAGTGAAAGAGGAAGAACAGCTTTCGCTTATTCGGGATCTGTTTGAAGGACTCACGGCTTATGATGCGCAAGGGAATATTGTTCCGGCGGCGGCAGAAAGTTGGCAAACCCAAGATAATCAAAATTGGACGTTTATTCTGCGTGAGGGGCTGAAATGGTCAAATGGTATGCCTTTAACTGCACAAGATTTTGTTCTGTCTTGGCAAGCACTCTCTCAATCCGAAAGTCCGTTTAAATTTTATTTACAGTATTTAAATTTGAAAGGGGCGAAACCGGTTCTGGAAAAAAAACAGCCGTTAACAAATTTGGGAATCTCGGCTGAAAACGACCGCACTTTAGTAATCACATTGGATAAACCTACCCCTTATTTACCTGAGATGTTGGCACACATTGCGTTATTGCCGCAATATCGTGATTTGGATTTATTCGTATCAAACGGGGCATATACGCTTTCACTGCGCGATGAAAAAGGGGTTCATTTGGTGAAAAATCCGTATTATTGGCAAAAGGATAGGACATCATTCAAACAGGTGGATTATGTGCCTTATAATAGCAAACCGCTTGATGAGTTAGATATTATCTGGTCTCCGCCAAAGAAAACAGGAAACATACAATATTTTCCCCAATTATGCGGCTATTTTTACGAATTTAATTTACGGGATCCTAAGTTGGCTAATCCTTTGGTGCGGAAAGCCATCGCTTCTCTTATTTCTGTGTCTGCGATTATAAATAACGAAATGCCGGATTCTATTCCAAGTTCTTATTTTTTACCAAAAGCGATGTTACAAGGACAGGATTCTCGTTGGGAGCCAGTGCTGGCGGAGCAGTTGTTGGTACAAAGTCATATTACGGAAAAGAAACCGTTGATTTTACGATTAACCCATGACGATACTTTATTACATCAAAATATTGCAAATCGCTTAGCGAGACAATTATCGGAGTCGGATTTATTGCGTGTAGAAGACGAGCCGATGAGTTGGCAGCAATTGCAGGAAAAACGGAATAAAGGTGATTTTCAATTAATTCGTTCCGGATGGTGTGGCGATTTTAATCATCCTATGGCATTTTTGGGATTGTTTTACTCAAAAAGCCCGGACAACAAGAGTGGTTATACCAATGCAGGATATGATCAGCTTTTTGAACAGGCACTAAAAAGCACATCGGAAAAAGAGCGGTCGGAAATTTATTTAAAATTAAGTGAAATCATCCAACAGGAAAATTTAGTATTGCCTCTGTTTCAATATACAACGGCTGTTTATATTTCCCCGTCGGTAATGGGAGTTCAAAAAAATTCTATTGGTGCGATTTACAGCAAGCATCTATGGCGAAAAGTAGAAGTTGAGTAAAAATAAAACCTCACTACAAAAATACCCACTTAATATTTAAGCGGGTATTTTTTTGAGAATTATTTTTCGTCTTTCTTAATTTCTTCGCATGTTTCAATATCGCTGCATTTTCCATAAAGATACAAACTATGGGCTTTTAATTTAATGCCATATTGTTCGCTAATTTCTTTTTGGCGTTGCTCGATCAGGTTATCGGAGAATTCAAATACTTTGCCGCAATCTTCACAAATAATATGATCGTGATGTTCTGTTGGCGCAAGTTCAAAAACCGATTTATTTCCTTCAAAATTATGACGAATTAAAATATGCGCTTCATCAAATTGGTTAAGCACACGATAAACCGTAGCAAGACCAATATCACTACCTTGTTCTAACAAAATTTTATACACATCTTCTGCAGAAAAATGTTCATTTTTGTGATTTTGCATTAAGGCTAAAATAGTTAAACGTGGTTCGGTTATTTTTAACCCCGCTTTTTTGAGTAATTTGATGTTCTCTTCTGACATAAAGTTCCCCTTTTATGTATGATGTTAGGCGAGTTCCGCTAAACACATTTCTTCATAAATTTGTTTACACCATTTTTCCACGCGTTCGGCAGTGAGTTCAGGTTGACGATCTTCGTCAATACACAAACCGATAAATGTGCCTTCCTCAAGAAGGGCTTTTGACGCTTCAAACGTGTAACCTTCCGTTGACCAGTTACCGACTATAATAGCACCACGCGGTTCCACAATATCACGAATCGTACCAATAGCATCACAGAAATAATCCGCATAGTCCTCTTGGTCGCCACAACCGAAAATCGCCACTAATTTATCTGTGAAATCAATTTCTTCTAAGGTTGGGAAAAAATCATCCCAATCTGCTTGAGATTCGCCATAGTACCAAGTCGGAATCCCGAAAAGTAAGAAATCATAGGCTTCAATATCTTCTTTTGAGGTTTTTGCAATGTCACGAATATCGACTAAATCATTACCTAGCTGTTTTTGAATCATTTTTGCGACATTTTCTGTATTACCTGTATCGCTACCATAAAATAGACCCACTACTGCCATCTTTCTTTCCTTTTTTAAAATTTTAAAAAACACAAAATATAGGGGATAAACCCCTACAATTTGTGCGAACTATATCATAAACTAATTCTCATTTAAACCAATTAATTCTTATTTAGAAACCTATTAATGGCACGAACAACAAAGTCGGGTTTCTCTGCATGAACCCAATGTCCGCAGCCGTTTATGGTGAATGAGACCGCATTAGGAAATTGCTGTAAAATATATTCTGCATTTTCCGCTTTAATATAAGAAGAATCTCCGCCTTTAATAAATAAACTCGGCGTTGTTACATTAACATTTTGCCAATCCATTAAATGGCTATAATTATTGAAAAGTGCGGTCAAATTAAAACGGAAAAATTCAGGCGAGCTTGGCTCAAAGGATTTCAACATAAATTGCACCACACTCGGTTCATTGATCTCTCGTTCTAAAATTTGTTTCGCTTGTTGGCGTGTTTCCGGTTTAGTCTGTTTCACCGCAAACAAACCTTGAAAAACATCTTGGTGCCCTTGTTTACCGTAAGGGAGCGGCGCGATATCAATGACAATCAATTTTTCGACAATTTCAGGGTGAAGTGCGGTCAATTTCATCGCCGTTTTTCCACCCATGGAGTGGCCAATCAAAATAACTTTTTTTAAGTTAAGATGTTGGAAGAGCGTAAAGAGATCTTCCGCCATAAGCGTATAATTCATTGATTCGGCATGAAAACTTTGTCCGTGATTGCGTAAATCAATACGTAGAATATCGTAATCATCACTGAATGCACGGGCGATAACGCCAAGATTATTCATATCACCGAACAAACCATGAATAAAAACTAAGGTTGGTTGCTTAGTGACTTGTTTTGCCTGATGAAATTGAAAGTTTAATAATTGAGAATGAGGCATATTTTTGCGTGAGAATTAATTGAAAAATCGTTATAATAAGCGAAGATTTTAGCAAACGGAGAGATAAAAATGAAGATAATTGAAGTAGATGAAGAATTATATCAATACATTGCAAGACAAACTCAATCAATTGGTGAAAGTGCTTCCGATATTCTTCGCCGTTTGCTCAATTTACCGATTAACTCAAGTAACACACTGGATTTTGTTTCTTTTGATAATACGATTAATGAAAGTGCGGTTAAATCCGATAATGTTTTAACAAAAGCAATGTCGGTGCAGGCTCCTCAAACTCAATCTGAAGCTGTACTAAAAAAAGGTGAATCTAGCGCACCGAAAACCGTGAAAAAACAATCGGAGACGGCGATTAATCAAATAACGGATAAGGTTCGCGCTTTATTAAGTTCCACCGAATTTCAGGAAGAAAATAAAGCCGTTGTGCGTTTTTTAGCAATTTTACGGGTGCTTTACCGCACCAATCCGGAAAGTTTTGCCCAGGCGACGGAGCCTCTACAAGGGCGTACCCGTGTTTATTTTGCGCGTGATGAGGCAACATTATTGATGGCGGGTAATCATACCAAGCCAAAACAAATTCCGGATACGCCGTATTGGGTGATAACAAATACAAACAGTGGCAGAAAAATGTTGATGCTGGAAGGCGCAATGCAATCAATGGATTTGCCGGAAGATCTTATTAACGAAGTACGTACCTATTTTGTCAGCAACTAAATTATTTCCTTGGCAAATTTTTGCCAATGATCCTCAATACCGTGAAAAGATCGCCTTGCGTTCATCGCAAGGTGATGTTTTTACTTGGGAAGAAATTGAGCAAAAAATCAATGAAACTGCCGCTTTTTTACAAACACGTGGTATTACATCGGAAAGTGCGGTCGCTTTTTGTGGTAAAAACTCCGAGGCGGTCCTTTTTCTTTACCTTGCGACCATGCAATTAGGGGCAAAAATTCTTGGGATAAATCCGGCATTTCCACAAGAAAAAATCACTGAACTATGTGCTGAATACGCTATTGATTTATGCTTGTGCGATAAAGATTTATTGGCTATTTCTGGTGGCGATTTATCTGCAGGGATTCCTCAGGCGGATTTTTTTCGTCCGGCGACCATGACCCTCACTTCCGGCTCAAGCGGTTTGCCTAAAGCCGTGGTGCATCACGTGCAAGCCCATTTGGATAATGCCCGTGGGGTGTGTCAATTAATGCACTTTGATTCCTCGCAATCTTGGTTATTATCCTTGCCGCTGTATCATGTTTCAGGTCAAGGCATCGTGTGGCGCTGGTTGTTTTGCGGCGCCGAACTACATTTTCCGCAATGCGATTTTTATGAATCAGTGCTACGGACAACCCATGTATCATTAGTACCAACGCAGCTGCAACGTTTGCTTGATTATCTTAAGCAGCATCCTCAAGCAAGCTTTAAAACGACGCATATTTTATTAGGAGGGGCTCATATTCCGGTGGAATTAACCCAGGCTATCCGGCGATATGGTATTTCCTCCTATAGTGGTTATGGTATGACGGAAATGGCATCGACTATTTTTGCCAAACGGTCAGATGGTTTTATGGGCGTGGGGCAACCGCTGTTAGGACGGGAATTTCAGCTTGTGAATAGCGAAATCTGGCTAAAAGGTGCAGGTCTTGCTATGGGCTATTGGAAAAATGGTGAGATTATCCCGCTTGTGAATGAACAGGGTTGGCTACAAACCAAAGATAAAGGCGTTTGGCAAAATAATGAGTTAGTGATTGTTGGACGTTTAGATAATATGTTTATTTCCGGCGGCGAAAATATTCAGCCGGAAGAAATTGAAAAAGTGATTTTAGGTTCAGGATTAGTCAAACAAGTTTTTGTGTTACCGAAGTCGGATAGCGAATTTGGTGCGAGACCTGTTGCAATTCTTGAATTTTATGAACACTTCACTGAAAGTGCGGTCGAAATGCTGTGTATTTTTTTACAAACGCATTTAGCACGTTTTAAGCACCCCGTTGCATATTATCCTCTTCCAAAGGATTTAGAGCAGGGGGCAATTAAGATTTCACGTAAAGTGCTGGCACAATGGCTGGCATCAAAAACAGAATAGATAGGAAAAATATGAAACTACCTCGTTTTTTAACCGCACTTTCAGTGAGTTTTATCGTGAGCTTTGCCTTTGCACAATCGGCTATTGCAGAGCAGGAAAAATTACTCCCGACAGAACAAAGCCTAAAAGCGGATTTGTCTGCCGCACAAAAGATAGATGATGCCGAAACGAAAAAAACACGGATTAGTGAGTTGCAGACTTCCTTGGATTTGTTACAACAAATTCGAAATCAACAAAAAAATAATGATGATTTAGATAGTACGCTGAGTCGTTCAGATGCGGAAATTCAAAAAAATAATACGGAATTACAAAACCTTAAAAAAAATTTAGAGCAAGCCAAAGTAGATGACTACGCCTCGGCGTCTTTGGAGGATTTACAAGACGAGCTGGAAAAACTGAATAATCAGCAACAAGAGAATCAGACGGCATTAAGTGTCGCCAATACTTTAATGGCGGGGCAAAGCGGGGTTTCGGAACGTGCGCAGACTACACTAACAAATAATTTAAGACGCACGCAAACCTTAAACCAACAACTTTCCGAACACTCGATCAGTACAACGTTACAACAGCAATATCAGCTGGAGTTGCAACTAATTGAACTCAAAAATATTTATAGCCAAACTTTGCTGAAAAATAGCGATCAGCTTTCTTTACTTTATAAAAGCCGATATGACTTATTAAGTGTGAAACAGCAGGTTCAACAACAGCAGATTTCGGCAATTCAAGAAGCGATTAATCAGAAAAATTTAGCGAAAAGCCAAGATAAAGTTGAACAAGTACAACAACAGCAACAAAGTGCGGTTAAAAATAATTACATTCAAAAAGAATTGGAGCGCAATGCACAACTCAGCAAGTTTTTGTTAGAACAAACGGAAAAAACAAATACATTAACGCAAGACGAGCTTAAAATGCGTAATGTATTGGATAACTTAACACAAACTCAACGTACGATTGATGAACAGATCAGTGCATTGCAGGGAACCCTTGTGCTTTCCCGCATTATTCAGCAGCAAAAACAAAAGCTGCCTACGAATCTAAATATTCAAGGCTTATCAAAACAAATTGCTGATTTACGGGTACAAATTTTTGATATTACACAACGCCGTAATGAGCTCTATGATCTTGATGCCTATATTCAAAAAGTGGAATTTAATGAAGATCAAACTTTTACCAATGCGGAAAAAACACAATTAACCACTTTGCTTACCGAACGCCGAAAAATGGGTTCGGATTTGATTAAGTCATTAAATAATCAACTCAATTTGGCGATTTCTTTAGAATTAACACAACAACAAATTACACAAATCAGTGATCAAATTCAGTCCAAACTTGATCAACAAAGTTTCTGGGTAAAAAGTAATAACCCGATTAATTTGGGTTGGCTGAAAGCGTTGCCAATGTTATTAGAGGAGCAATTGGACGGCATGGTGAACCGTCTCGGTTTTCCTACAAATTATGATAATTTACCTTCATTGCTGACTTATGTATTTTTTCTTATTGTGATTGGCGGTGCGATTTTTAAATTCAAACCCGCTATTAAACAACGTTTGGCAGTGATTAACGGTGAAATTAATACTCTGCGTGCTGATAGCCAATGGCATACACCGATAGCGCTGGTTTTAACCGGACTGCTTAATTTATCCGGTACACTTTGGTTTCTCGCAATTTGTCAAATGATCGGCTTTTTCTTTTTCCGTAATCCGCAGGAATTTTGGGATTGGTCATTCCGTATGGCAGGATACTGGTGGTTCTTTAATGTATGGTTTGCGATTTATCGTCCAAACGGAATTTTCGTACGCCATTTTGGATTTGCACAAGAAGATGCCGAGAAATTCCGAGGTGTGGTAAAACGCATTATTGTTGCCGTTGTTCTATTATTGAATACATCAGTATTCAGTAATGTCATGGATAATGGGTTAGCCAATGATGTATTGGGCGAGCTTAATACGATTGCCTCTTTGATTTTCTGTACAGTGATTATTGCTCCTCGCTTTAATCGAGCCCTTCGCGCTTATGAAGAAAATCAAGCGGAACGTAATAATGTGATTGTAAAAACCATTCAGATCTTATTACAGTTGGTTCCTATTGGCTTGATTCTGTTGATTGTACTCGGGTATTACTATACCGCACTGAATTTAATTCAACATATTATCAATTCTTATATTGTTTGGTGTATTTGGTTTATTTTACGCAATGTCATTTATCGTGGTATTACCGTGTCATCGCGTCACTTGGCACATCGCCGTCTGATGGAAAAACGTCGCCAAAAATTGGAAGAATTTAATGATGGTGTACCTTCGGATGATGTAGTTGTGCTCACAGACCAAGAAGAAGGTTTAGCGCTAAATGAAGTAAGAAGTCAATTGCTACGCTTTGCAGATTTATTTATTTGGTCGGCATTATTTGCGGTTTTCTATTTCATCTGGTCGGATCTTGTGACGGTAGCAAGTTACTTGCGTGATATTACATTATGGCAACAAATTTCTTCAGTGAATGGGGTAAATGTTACTGAAAGTATCTCATTATTTAATCTGCTTGTTGCCCTTATTATTGTAGGTATTACCTATGTGCTTGTAAGAAATATTTCGGGTATTTTGGAAGTTTTGCTTTTCTCACGTTTGAAATTATCGCAAGGCACACCTTATACCATCACAACTTTATTAACCTATGTGATTGTAGCGGTAGGCGGAGCGTGGGCGTTTGCCACATTGGGAATGTCGTGGTCAAAATTACAATGGTTATTTGCCGCACTTTCAGTAGGGCTTGGTTTCGGTATGCAAGAAATTTTTGCTAACTTTGTTTCCGGGATTATCTTGCTCTTTGAGCGTCCGATCCGTGTGGGCGATACTGTAACGATTAATGGGGTAAGCGGCACGGTAGCGAAAATTCGTATTCGTGCGATTACCTTGATTGATTTTGATCGCAAAGAAGTGATTGTCCCGAATAAATCTTTTGTAACCGGTCAAGTGATTAACTGGGCGCTTTCCAGTACGATGACCCGTTTGGTTGTGACTGTCGGCGTGGCTTACGGTTCGAATTTAGAATTAGTGCAAAAATTACTCCTTCAGGCAGCAAACGAACAATCGGCAGTTTTAAAAGATCCTGAGCCGCGAGCACTATTCTTGTCTTTTGGTGCGAGTACACTCGATCACGAGTTACGTGTTTATGTCGGCCAGCTTTCTGAACGAACCAATACAGTAGATGCATTAAATCGCCGTATTAATGAACTCTTTGCTGAAAATAATATTGATATTGCGTTCAATCAACTTGATGTCTTTATTAAAAATAATGATACGGGTGAAGAAATTCCTTTCGTCGATGTCAATACAACAACATTATCTAAGAAAAAGTCGTAGAAAAATGAGAGGTAAAATATGGCAGGTAATACAATAGGACAACTTTTCCGTGTGACAACCTTTGGTGAATCACATGGTATTGCACTTGGTTGTATTGTGGACGGTGTCCCGCCCAATATGGCATTGTCCGAAGCGGATATTCAGCCGGATTTAGACCGCCGTAAACCGGGTACTTCACGTTATACCACCCCTCGTCGTGAAGCGGATGAAATTCAAATTTTATCCGGTGTATTTGAGGGAAAAACTACGGGAACGAGTATCGGCATGATTATCAAAAATGGCGATCAACGTTCTCAAGATTATGGTGAAATTAAAGATCGCTTCCGTCCCGGACATGCGGATTTTACCTACCAACAAAAATACGGCATTCGTGATTATCGTGGCGGTGGACGTTCTTCCGCACGTGAAACGGCTATGAGGGTTGCAGCCGGGGCGATTGCGAAAAAATATTTACGGGAACAATTCGGCGTTGAAGTACGCGGTTTTTTAAGTCAAATCGGCGATGTAAAAATTGCTCAGCAAACAGTGGGGAAGATTGATTGGGAAAAAGTGGAGAGTAATCCTTTTTTTTGCCCCGATGAAAGTGCGGTTGAAAAATTTGATGAATTGATCCGAGAACTCAAAAAAGAAGGGGATTCCATTGGGGCGAAGCTCACCGTGATTGCTGAAAATGTACCGTTAGGACTAGGCGAACCGGTGTTTGATCGCCTTGATGCGGATCTTGCTCATGCCTTAATGAGCATTAATGCTGTAAAAGGGGTTGAAATTGGTGATGGTTTTGCAGTGGTGGAACAGCGCGGTAGCCAACATCGAGACGAAATGACACCAACGGGTTTTGAAAGTAATCATGCAGGTGGAATTTTAGGCGGTATTAGTTCCGGTCAGCCGATTATTGCAACAATTGCTCTAAAGCCTACCTCAAGTATTACTATTCCGGGGCGTTCTGTGAATCTTGCCGGTGAAGCAGTGGAAGTGATAACCAAAGGTCGTCATGATCCCTGTGTGGGGATTCGTGCTGTGCCGATTGCGGAAGCCATGGTTGCGATCGTATTATTGGATCATTTATTGCGTTTTAAAGCGCAGTGTCGATAAACATTTCCTTGTTTGTTCCTACACAAATCAAAAGCTAAAAAATGAATAAAATAATATTAAAAACAGCGGTTGTTTTGACCGCACTTTTTTCTCTATCAGTTCAGGCTTCCCCTCAAGATTGGCAAAAAATTAAGCGTCCGATCCCAAGTGAGAGCGGAAACGCGCAGCCAATCGGAAGCTATTCCAACGGTTGTATTATCGGAGCCAAAGCTTTACCGGCAAAAGGTGACGGTTATCAAGTGATCCGTATGAATCGCAACCGCTATTATGGACATCCGGAGATGATTCACTACCTTAAGCGTTTGGGCGAAAGAGTGAAAGCTGCGGGATTACCGACAATGCTTGTTGGTGATATTGCGATGCCGGGAGGAGGACGTTTCTTGACCGGACATGCAAGTCATCAGATGGGATTGGATGCGGATATTTGGTTACGCATGGGTGATATGTCGGATGTAGATGCATTAAATTCAGATGGAAAAGGCTTGTTAGTGGTTGATAGAAAAGCACAGCGTGTCGATGAGCGTATATGGCATAACAATCATGCTACACTGATTAAACTTGCCGCTCAGGATCATAGCGTGACCCGTATTTTCGTGAATCCAGCAATTAAACTAAAGTTATGTCAAACGGCAAGCAATGATCGTGGCTGGTTACACAAAATTCGCCCTTGGTTTGGGCATGACTCACACTTTCATGTTCGTTTAAAATGTCCGGCTGATGCGGCATATTGTGAAAATCAATCTCCCGTTCCGGCAGGAGACGGTTGTGGTGATGAACTGTATTCTTGGTTTGAACCGGTAAAACCGAATACGGGAGCAAGCAAACTGAAAGTGATTCCTCCTGAGCCTTTCCTGTGCCAACAAGTGTTGAATTCACCGAATCGAAGTGAATGGTTAGAATAAAACGGAATTTAATATGGGGAAGACAAAGTGGAATTGGGCACAAACATTCTAGCAATTTTATTTATAGTGGCATTTGTGGCGGCATTTATTGATGCGATTGCCGGCGGGGGCGGCTTGATTACTATTCCTGCTTTGCTAATGACGGGGATTCCGCCTGCGGTTGCACTGGGGACAAATAAATTGCAGGCAATGGGAGGCGCATTTTCTGCCAGTCTCTATTTTTTACGTAAAAGAGCGGTCAATTTACGGGAATTTTGGTTTATTTTAGTTTGTGTTTTTCTCGGTTCGGCCTTAGGCACAATCTTAATTCAATGGCTTGATGCGGCTGTGTTTAAGAAAATTTTGCCATTCTTAATTTTAGCGATTGGACTGTATTTTCTCTTTACGCCTAAATTGGGTGATGGAGATCGTAAACAACGTTTCACTTATCTTGTTTTTGGTGTGTTGATTGGCCCGTTTTTAGGCTTTTATGATGGTTTTTTCGGGCCGGGAACCGGCTCTATAATGAGCTTGGCTTGTGTGATGTTATTGGGTTTCAATATTGCGAAAGCGACAGCACATGCGAAAGTGATGAACTTTACCTCAAACCTTGCGTCTTTTATGTTATTTTTCGTTGGCGGGCAAATTTCATGGACTATAGGTATTGTAATGATGGTTGGGAGTATTTTGGGTGCAAATGTCGGGGCGAGAATGGTTATGACAAAAGGAAAAATGCTTATTCGCCCTATGGTAGTGATGATGTCGTTATTAATGACAGCAAAAATGGCATACGATCAAGGATGGTTTAGTTCTTAAAGTGCGGTCAATTCCGCCATTGTTTTTTTAGTGATTATGACAGATTCTCAACAAAATTTACGTTTAACTGCGCGTGTGGGCTATGAGCCTCACTTTTCGTGGTCATATTTAAAACCGAAATACTGGGGCATTTGGCTCGGTATTTTCTTTTTACTTTTATTGGCATTTATACCGTTTCGTTTGCGTGATAAATTTGCGGCAAAATTAGGTGTATGGATTGGATATAAAGCAAGAAAGCAGCGAAAACGGGCTCAAATTAACTTGAGCTATTGTTTCCCTGATTGGACAGAACAACAGCGTGAACAAGTGATTGATAAAATGTTTGCAGTCGTTGCGCAGGTGATGTTTGGTATTGGAGAGATTGCACTACGTTCTAAAAAACATCTACAACAACGTAGTAAATTTATTGGTATTGAGCATATCCAAAAAGCCAAAGCAGAGGGCTATAACATTATTTTAATGGTACCGCACGGCTGGGCGATTGATGCTTCCGGCATTATTTTACATACTCATGGAATGCCAATGACTTCTATGTATAACCCGCATCGTAATCCTTTAGTTGACTGGCTTTGGACAATAACCCGCCAGCGTTTTGGGGGAAAAATGCATGCCCGTCAAAATGGTATTAAGGCTTTTTTGAATGATATTCGCAAAGGAGAAATGGGATATTACTTGCCGGATGAAGATTTTGGTGCAGAGCAAAGCGTCTTTGTAGATTTTTTTGGTACTTATAAGGCAACTTTACCGGGCCTAAATAAAATGGCTAAACTCGCAAAGGCTGTGGTAATCCCAATGTTCCCTCGTTATAACTCGGAAAGCGGTAAGTATGAAATGGAAATTCACCCGGCAATGAACCTTAGCGAAGAATTGCAATCAGCCCGAGCAATGAATAAAGAGATTGAATCCTTTGTTACGCCGAGTCCTGAACAATATGTTTGGATTTTACAATTATTAAGAACACGTAAAGATGGTGAAGATCTTTATGATTAACCATTGGCGTTTAACGGCATCATGTAGCAAATGCGCAATTTAAAGAAAATGCAGGGACGCCACGCTGGCGTTCACCATACAAATTTTTGAAATTATTTGATTTTTTATGGACACCGGTATGCCGCCCTAGCTATGAGATAAAATCCAAGTTTGTGCAACTGCTACATAATACCGGAGTTTAATTAAAGTGCGGTCAATTTTAACCGCACTTTTTTGTTTCTGATTAAGCTGCAAATTTTAACGTATTGCGCTTTGATTGAATTTGATGAATGGTATTGGTTACGGTTCCGACAAGGGGTAAGTTTGCCCAGTTTTTTGTTTTTATATTCTGCATTTTTGAGTCTAGTGCCATAAAGACAAACTCATCGTCATAGGTGATGAACTCATATATATGAAATTCGCTTCCGCTTTTTAATACAACAAGATCGCCGCTACAAAGTTGTTCATTTTTTTCGACGATTAACATATCACCCTGTTCAATTCCCCAAGCCAACATGTTCGGATTCGTTACACGAATAAAGCAGGTTTGCTGAGGGCGCTTGATACAGTAGAGGTTCAAATCAAGCTTTTTACTAAATGTGAATCTTTCCCCAACATCATTAAAAAACGGCATAGGATGATAAGAAAATGCCATATCATTTTGAGCAATCATATCTGTGCGGTTCATCATCTTGTTTCCTTTGAATTGAGTGGTTATTTATACAGTTATTAATATACTGTTATTACATACAGTCTGTCAATATGGGAATGGAAAAATTTTCTATAAAGCAAAATGTTAGAAAAAATATAGTGAATATTTGAAAACGGTTAAAGTGTCATAAAAGAGTAAGAAAACATTTCTTTTAGAAGAAATTTAAGTTATCTTTAGCCAGCCTATGGGGATCAGTAATGATCTGAAGTTTAACCTTAATTTTATTTAAGCTTTATTATGAATGTATCACGTTTATTTTATTTTCTTTTTCAAGGCAATTTGGTAAAGCGAATTGCAGTTGGTCTTGTACTCGGAATCCTTGTTGCACTAGTGAACCCAAGTATTGAACAAACATTAGGATTTGAACTGGCAGCAAGTGTTGGAATATTGGGACAGATTTTTGTTAAAGCACTACGTGCGGTCGCACCGATTTTAATTTTCTTCCTTGTTATGGCGGCGTTAGCCAATAAAAAAGTCGGTTCGAAAAGCAATATGAAAGAAATTATTGTGCTTTACCTTTTAGGCACTTTCTTAGCTGCATTCGCCGCAGTGATTGCCAGTATGCTTTTTCCTTCGGAAGTGGCATTATCAGTGAAAGAAGATGTTACTTCTGCGCCACAATCGGTCTCCCAAGTATTATTAACTTTAGTGCTTAATGTCGTGGATAATCCACTCAATGCGATCTTTAAAGCAAACTTTATTGGTGTATTGGCTTGGTCTATCGGTTTGGGGTTAGCA
This sequence comes from Rodentibacter caecimuris, assembly GCF_010587025.1. NCBI lineage: Bacteria > Pseudomonadati > Pseudomonadota > Gammaproteobacteria > Pasteurellales > Pasteurellaceae > Rodentibacter > Rodentibacter caecimuris. Next base: position 2,602,184 of record NZ_CP040863.1, read on the forward strand.
CTTCGTTATGCCTCTGAGGTAACAAAACAAGTGGTAGCGGATTTTGCAGAAGGTATCTCTAAAATCGTCCACGTCATTATTTCATTTGCACCTCTGGGGGTATTTGGTTTAGTGGCGGAAACCTTATCTGATAAAGGCTTAAAGGCCTTAAGTGGTTATTTCCATTTATTAGCCGTCTTAATTGGTGTCATGCTCTTTACTGCATTTGTGCTTAATCCTATTTTAGTTTATTGGAAAACTCGCCAAAATCCGTATCCATTAGTTTGGACTTGTGTGCGTGAAAGTGGTGTAACCGCATTTTTCACCCGTAGCTCAGCGGCAAATATTCCGGTGAATATCAATTTGGCAAAACGTTTAAATCTTGATGAAGAAACCTATTCCGTCGCGATTCCGCTTGGTGCAAACATTAATATGGCGGGGGCAGCGATTACCATTACGGTATTAACTTTAGCGGCTGTATATACGCTTGGTATAGAAGTATCCTTTATCAGCGCCGTAGTATTAAGTGTGGTTGCTGCACTTTGCGCTTGCGGCGCTTCAGGGGTTGCCGGCGGTTCATTATTACTGATCCCGTTAGCTTGTAGCTTATTTGGTATTTCTGACGATGTGGCGGCGCAAATGATTGGTGTCGGTTTTGTGATCGGTATTTTGCAAGATTCAACTGAAACCGCGCTGAATTCATCAACCGACGTGTTATTTACCGCTGCGGTATGTATGGAAGAAGAACGAAAAAACAACGCATAACTCACTGATGTTAAAGCGGGCGAAAGCCCGCTTTTTGTTTTTTACCTGTATTGCCGATAAAAAACAAAACTGCCATATTCCTTATATTTCGCTATACAAAGTGTGGTCTAATTTGATAGACTTTTTTCGTTTAAAACCGAATAGAGGACGTCAGAATGGATGGATTAACCCTAGCAACATTAGTGTTTCTTGTACTCATTATTGTTATTTTATTTTCAACTATTAAAACTGTTCCACAGGGATATAACTGGACGATTGAACGTTTTGGGCGCTACACGCGAACATTAATGCCCGGTTTAAATATCGTTGTGCCTTTTGTGGATCGTGTCGGTCGCAAAATTAATATGATGGAACAAGTATTAGATATTCCATCACAAGAGGTTATTTCTAAAGATAACGCTAATGTTGCCATTGATGCGGTATGTTTTGTTCAAGTGATTGATGCACGTAGCGCAGCTTATGAGGTAAATCATCTTGAACAGGCGATTATTAATTTAACCATGACAAATATCCGTACGGTTCTCGGTTCTATGGAATTGGACGAAATGTTATCGCAGCGTGATTCCATTAATAGCCGTTTGCTCGCGATTGTAGATGAAGCCACAAATCCATGGGGGATTAAAGTCACCCGTATTGAAATTCGTGATGTTCGTCCGCCACGTGAATTGATTGATTCTATGAATGCCCAAATGAAAGCGGAACGTAACAAACGGGCGGAAGTGTTGGAAGCCGAGGGGATTCGACAAGCAGAAATTTTACGGGCGGAAGGGGAAAAACAAGCGCGTATTTTAAAAGCAGAAGGGGAACGTCAAGAGGCTTTCTTACAAGCGGAAGCCCGTGAGCGTGCAGCAGAAGCCGAAGCAAAAGCGACACAAATGGTATCCGAAGCTATCGCAAGTGGTGATACTAAAGCGATCAATTACTTCATTGCGCAAAAATACACGGAAGCATTAAAAGAAATTGGTGGCTCGCAAAATAGCAAGGTAGTATTAATGCCATTGGAGGCAGGCAATTTAATTGGTTCTGTGGCAGGTATTGCAGAATTATTAAAAGGTGATAAAAAAGCCTAAGTGTGTTTAGTTTTCGGTATTACGTGGCAAAGGCACAAAACCTACGCACTGCGTGTGTTCGCTTATAATATACTGAAATAATTGGATTTGATAACGGACACACTCAGTGTGTCCCTACAAATAAACCAAAAATTAAGTTTACGCAGCTGTTACATAATACCGCTAATTTTTCAAAGTGCGGTTGAAATTGACCGCACTTTTTCTATCAAAGGAGACAATATGGCAGAATGGTTGACCACATGGACATTATGGCATTGGGTGGTTTTAGGTTTTGTATTGTTGATCGCTGAAGTTGTCATTCCCGGTGTATTTTTACTTTGGTGGGGATTAGCCGCTTTGGTGACGGCAGTTGTACAGTTTCTTTTTCCCACTTTTTCATTAGTCGGACTAGCGATTTTTTATGGGGTTTTAGCTTGTATTTTATCTGTCGCTTGGTGGAAATACCAGCATAATAAAGATCGTCAAGATCAGGCTAAAAGCTCTTTAAACCAGCGTGATCATTCCATGTTGGGTAAACAAGGTACGGTGCAGGAAATCGCTGTAAATGGTATTGGACGTGGTGCGTTTGGTGATACCACTTGGCGTATTCAAGGCGAGCATCTTGTGGTGAATGATCTTGTGAAGGTTGTGCGTGTAGAAGGTATTACGCTGATTGTCGAAAAAGTAACAGAATGAATCATCTCATTATTTTTGCTCATCCTAATTCTAAAGGCAGTTTTGGGCGTGCTGTGGCAGATTGTGTGGTGAAAACCAGCCAAAGTCTTGGGGTGGAAACCCAATTCCGTGATCTCTATACCCTAGATTTTAATCCGATCATTTCTTTTGAAGAATTACAAGGGGTGAATAATGGTGTTATTCCCGAAGAAGTTAAATATGAACATGATCTTATTTGGCAAGCCGATTTACTTACGCTCGTTTATCCCCTTTGGTGGATGGGTTTTCCGGCGATTTTGAAAGGGTATTTGGATCGGGTGTTAAGTCATGGGTTTGCTTATAAAACAGAAAATGGCGAATCCGTTGGCTTACTTAAAGGGAAACAAATGCAGCAATTCATCACACTTGGCAGCAATGTGGATAAGTATAAAGAATTTGGCATTGATAAATCCCTTGATCATTGTCTCGTGAACGGTTTGTTTAATTATTGCGGTATTGAAAATGTAACCTATGAGTTATTTGGTGATCTTCATTTAATTGATGATGGGGCACGTCACGCAATGTTGGATATCGTTGAGCAAAAAACACGGGAAAAATTGACCGCACTTTTAAATGGAAAAGCAGTATGAGTACAGAAAAGCCACTTAATAATTTTTCTTTAATTAGTCGTTTATTCGGTAATTTATTTTATCGCGCCCCAACAGACTCGGTGCTTGCCGGTGTTTTTGATTGGTTGCAACAAAAAGGCTTAGATCAAGTATGGGCACTAGATGCGGATAAAGAAAGTCAAACGGCGTTAGATAATCTCCAGTTAAAAATTGACCTCACATTGTTAAATGAAGAGTATCAAAAATTGCTTGGTACGGAAGGTAAAGTTGCCACAGCCATTTCCTCTTATGATATTGATGTGGCGGATTTTATGGCTTTTCGTAATGAACGTGGTATGCCGGAAGTGGAACGTGCGGATCATTTTGCATTACTTTTGCTGACTGCTTCTTGGTTGGAGGATAACGTTGATTCCGTTTCTGCACAACGAACCCTATTTGAAGCCTTCTTATTGCCTTGTGCTGCGAAATTTCTAACGCAAATAGAAACCTATGCTACTTTACCTTTTTATCGCTCTTTAGCGTACTTAACACGCGAAATTTTAGCGGCAATGGCGGATGAATTAGAGGAACATAACAGATATGGCGATCTCTAAGCGAAAAAAGATATTCTCTTATTTTCCTTTATTTTGGGGCAGTCATTATATTTTTACTATACCATGCTATTGAGCATGCTCGTTTAAGTGGAGAACCATTATTTACTGGAGAATATTATATTGGTTATGCACTAGCGCTTTTTACACTAAGTTTTCCCTTAGGTAGTAGTCTTTTTATTTTCATTTTATCTACTTTTTCTTGGGAATCGTGAGGCTATTTTTTATATAAATTTTGCCTAAGAATTAATTTATACGACTAGTAAGGATTTAGAGTTAAATTGATGAAAGAGTGTAATTACTAATCTTAATATTAATAATTTTGTAAACAAAAAGGAAAACATTGATGAGAATAATAATAGAAACAGCGGAAGAGTTTAAGATGGTTTTGGATGAAGAAATGGGTTCTCCTTATTTCCCAAGAGTTGAAGTTGAAGATGAGCAGATTTGGCTGGATGTTATTGAAAAATACCCTGATTTGGAATATATCGTTGTTCAATATTTAGTTTCTCCTGCGGTATTAGCAAAATTAGCATATAGTAAAGATTCTGATGTTCGATGTATGGTGGCTAAAAAACGCCGAATTTTACTTGAAACCTTTGAATTACTATCAAATGATAAAGATTATACCGTACGTATGAGGGTAGCAATTAATGCAAAATGTCCTAAGCATATTTTAGAAAAATTAGCGAATGATAAACATGAAGAGGTTGTAGATTCTGCTATGCGTAGTCTAAAAAAACGATTTGGAGGGTGATTAAGGATAGGTCATTATTATTTTTTATAAATACTTCAATCACACTAGAAATACTTTATTTTGTTTCGTATAATTTTTGAGGTTTTTTGTTTACTATCAATTAAATGAGGAAATTATGAGTATCGCTAAAAAATTAAAATTTCAGGATTTAAAAAAAGGGACAGCTTCACTACTAAAGGGATTAGTTTCCGTTGTGATTGGTGGAGGTTTAATTATTAACGAGTTTTTAAACTATTTTTCTTCCATTGAAAATAAATGGATTTTATGGATCTTAAGTAGTGTTTTGGTGATCTATGGTTTAGTAAAAATGTTTACGGGCTGGGTGGTTTTTCAGTCCGCTAATCAGAGTGTAGGTGAACCGTTTTTTGGTTTATTGATCCTACCGGAACCCAAAGCTCCATTACAAAATGACGAAGAAAAATATGCATTTTTAATTGATGGTTTTTATGAAAGTTCATTGATTTTACATGATGACAAAGAGTCTTTAGCGGAATTAAAAAATAATCCGCTTCATCGCCGTGAACTGAGCGTGCAATATGGTGATTCTTTCGCTCTGAACGATTTCTATGGGATTTATAACGAAGCAGAATCAACGGTAAAATCTTCACTTTCGAATTCTTGGGATATTAACAGTTCGGAAGAGGCAAGGGAACAGATTGCAGCTCTATGGGATGGTGCAATGGAGGGAGCGGAAATGTCATTAATGGCTTATTCGAATGCTGAGGATTTAATTCAATCTATTGTTGAACTGGGCTTTGACAATAAAGATATGGACGCTGAAAAAATCAACGTTTCTGGTTTTGATTTGGTTCGCACTATCTGGGTAGCTCGTCATAGCTATGTTGCTGGTTACATTGAAGCGGAAGAGTTACGTGCTATTTCGCGTAACGTAGCAGCGTTTACGGCTGCAAACTATGCAAACTGGCAAGAGTTGGGATATTCCTATCTGGTTAGTTACTTAGATTGGTTAGAAAATGCAAAACCAAGTTTTGCGTATAATATGTTAAAAGAACGTGTTTATGCGGTTTCT